>NZ_SWBP01000002.1 GCF_005116455.1 Pedobacter cryophilus | reverse complement strand
CATATTGAGCCATTCAAAAGATAGATTAGTCGCTTTTAAAAAATTAGCAATATGGTATAATAAAATAGAGAGATTAGGCTACAAATCCTTTAATACCATAGCAAGAACCATTCAAAACAATTATGAAACCATATTGAATTACTTTGATAATAAAAGCACAAATGCATCAGCAGAATCATTTAATGCAAAAATAAAGGCTCTTAGATCTCAATTTAGAGGGGTGAGAAATGTTAAATTCTTCCTGTTCCGATTATCTAAAATTTATGCCTAAGCTAGTCCCCAACTTTTACGCTTGATCCTTCTTTTGTTTCCCAATCTATTATTAAAAAATCTCAATTAAATACGCTCACTAATTTAGAGGTTTGTAAAAAATCTATTATTTTAGCCGTTACAACATCTTTTTTATAAATAATTTTCAAATACAATTATTTAACACATAATTAAATACTATATTTGGCTTGCCTGTTATGAAAAAAATTAATGCCATCTATTTTATTATCTCTATTTGTATTGTTTTAATTTTTTGTAACACTTATTTTGTTTTCAATTATATAAATCATACAGCTATAGAGCTAGAAGAAATCCAAAAAATATCCGAATCGTCAAAATATGGCTCCGATTTATTATCATCTATAAAAGATGCAGAAACCGGGCAAAAAGGCTATTTAATTACGCAAGACACTACCTATCTTAAACCTTTTTTTGCCGCAAAAAGTAATATTATTACCCGTAAACAACTTTATTTAAATCAGGTAAAAACCTTTGCTTTTATAAACAAACAATTTCTTTCTCAATTAGAGAAAGCGATAACAATTAAAATAAACGAATTAAATACCATCATTATATTGGTAGAAAACCAAGAAACCACAAAGGCAATAAACATTGTTAAAACCAATAAAGGTTTAATGTCCATGGAGTATATTAGGTTTTTAATTAGAGATGCCAACAAGCTAATGGCGCAACAGGTTAAATTATTAAAAGGACAACTAGCTCAACAACAAGCAAATATTAAATTTTTCATGTTTATTTTTAATGTTTTAATTGTTTCTACTTTTATTATTCTCATTCTCAGGTTAAAAAATAGAGATCAAAAAATAGCCAATTTGTTAAAAAATGTAATTAAACAAAAGGATGATTTGAATTTAATGGCAAATAACCTTCAAGATCAAAATGACATTTTGCTAAAATACACCCATATTCTTTCTCATGATTTAAGATCTCCAATTCAAAATTTCGACTCTTTACTCAGTCTTTATGAATTAGAAAACGAGGAAGAGGAAAAGAAGACGGTATTTATGATGATCAAAAATCAATCTGAAAATTTAAAATCAAAAATGCACCAACTGATTGAGGAACTTAAAAAATTGCATCAAAAAACAACAACCCAAGACAGCTACCATTTAGATAAGATTATTGAAAGCGTGATTCAACAGCTTCAAACAGAGATATTACACACCAAAGCAAAAATTATTTTAGATTTAAATAAAGACATTATATTTAATGGCTCTGGTACTTTTATAGAAAGTATTATGCAAAATTTAATTTCTAATGCATTAAAATACAGGGATAGATCTCGTGAGCCTCTTATTCAAATTAAAACTACCTTAAATAAAGAGAAAAACAAGATTGAAATTATAGTTGCAGATAATGGCTTGGGCATTGATTTAAAAAAGCATCAAGCTCATCTTTTTGAAATCTATAAGACTTTTCATCATCACAAAGACAGTAAAGGTGTAGGATTACATCTTGTTAAAAAGATAGTAACAAATTTAAAAGGTGAAATTTCTGTTGAAAGTGAAGTAAATGTGGGTACAAAATTCACAATTAACCTACCTGTTGATCAAAAAAACAACTTAGCTTCTTAATAAACAGTCAAATATCAATAGCCTTATTCAAGGGTATTTTGTAAAAAAATCATCATTTAGTTAAAAAAATATTTTTATAACTAAACTACTTAAGCTTCAAATTCCTAATAAGAAAAAATATTTTTTTTCTAAAAATTTAAGTTTTGTTTAACTTATTTGAGTTATTTTTAAACAAATCAAAACTTAATGCACTTTAATTTGCTGTAGCCTTAAAGAAACCTTATTTATGAAAAGACCAATCCTTATTTACAGCCTTATTGCAATTGCCTGCACTATTCTATTATCTTACTGTTATTCATTCCTGTTTATTTATAATAACATTAGCAATAGCATGAAAGTTAGTGATAACAAGTACGACTTTTTAGAAAGCTCTCATTCCTTATTGGATAACCTAAAGGATGCCGAATCTAATCAGCGAGGTTATTTAATTACTTCTGATGAAAGATACCTTGAACCTTATAACAATGCCATTTACCGTTTAAATTTAGAACGTGAAAGATTTTCTCAATTAGTAAACAGTTATGGTTTAAATCAAACAAATGCAGCCGAATTAAAGGAGATAGACCGATTAATTACCAAAAAAATATCGGACATGACACAAACTATAAGCCTTCAAAAACAGGGAAATGGGAGTAAATCTGTGATGCTTATTAAGAGTAGATTTGGCGCAAATTTAATGGAAAAAGTGACCGCTATTTTCGAAAAACTAAATTCCGTTCAAAAATATAAAGAAACACAGGCTAAACAATCTATTCAGCAGTTTCGTAACCAATTTAAAATGTTTAGTATGGGTTTTGTGATTGCTTTAGTGATAGTGATGATTGCTTTAGCCTTTTCTAACCACAAATATTATATTAAAACTAAGCGTTTATTGTTTCCAAATTCAAATTTGATCTCTGATATTTCAAGAAACAAGGTGAATTTATTTGAATCATTAAATCCACAAAAATATCTAAGGCATTTCTTTCAAATATTTAATCAGGAAAAAACTGCTCATTAAAATTTACATAAAATAGCTCTTTTGAAGCTCTGGTGGTAGCTGTGTACAGCCATCTTAGTAAATCAATATTTAACATTTCTTCGGTTAAATAACCTTGATCAATAAAAACAGCTTCCCATTGCCCTCCTTGTGCCTTATGACAAGTAACAGCATAGGCAAATTTAATTTGTAAAGCGTTAAAATATGGATTAGTACGCAGCTCTTCCATTCTTAATCTTTTGTTAGGAATGTGCTCATAATCTTTCATCACTTCTTCAAAAAGCTTTTTTTGCTGTTCATAAGGCAGGTTTGGAGTTTCAGTATATAAAGTATCTAACATTACTTTACAGGTGATGGGCTCTTGGTCTATATCAGCAAATAAAATTTGAACCTCGGCAAATCTAAAACCATACATTTCCTGTATATTTTTTACCCGGGTAATTTGTCCGATATCGCCATTGGCAATAAAACCACCTTTTTCATCAGGCAGCCAAAAATAATTATTCTTCACTACCATAATTAAATCGCCTCCAGTAAGCTCATCCTCTCTCCCCAAAATTTGATTTCTGATGTGTTGATTATACAGATTTGCACTTTTATTAGACCTGCAAATCACCAGCGAGTTTTCTAAATCGTACTTACTGTAAGCGTAGTTTAAACCTTCAATAATTTTATCGCCCATCATTCTAAAAACATCTTTAAAACCTTTTGTTCTTAATGATGGAAAGCTGGTTTCCTCTGTCCTAATCAACTCTCTTATTGCGGTAGCATTAAACAAAATACCCGATTCTTTCTCTTGCCTTACCACCTGTGTTAATTCTATTTCATCAACAGCTAAACCAAACTTTTTAACATGATTAGCCACCAAAGCAGGGCTTTCTGTTGAACCTACTGGTGGTAATTGTGCGGTATCTCCAATAAAAATAATGCGGTTATTTTTATCATTATAAACAAAAGAAATTACGTCTTGTAATAAACTGCTGCCGCTATAATCTGTAGGCTCATCAATAATCATAGAAGCTTCATCTATAATAAATAAAGTATCCTGATGCATATTTGAAGCCAAACCAAAGTGCATTTCTGGTGAAAAAGCCGATTTTTTACGATAAATTTTTCGATGAATGGTAGATGCTCCTTTAGCCGAATACTGACTTAAAACTTTTGCAGCCCGACCAGTTGGTGCCAGTAAAACCGATTTAATTTTATACTTAGGCAACAATTTTATTAAGGTACTAATCACCGTAGTTTTACCTGTACCCGCATAGCCTTTTAAAATAAAACAAGACTGATGATCTTCATTAGCAATAAATTGTTGTAATTTATCAAACAAATAAAGCTGTTGAGGATTGGCTAGGTGCGGAAATAGTTTTGCAAGATCATGGGCTACGGTCATTATTTCAAATTTCGTTAAAATTATAAACGCTTTCGGATAAATTTTTACTTTTGTTGAGCATGAATGACAAAACACATCTTACCGTTCCAAATTTTGAACCTGCTAATGCAACTCAAAATGAATTATGCGTAGAATTAGGTAATAATGATTACAGCTATGCTTTGGTAGATGTTAAAAACCAAACCGTTAAAGTAATTTCAGCAGCCCAAACTACCATTTTTAATGATATTGAAGGCAATTTATTGCAAACACATTTTGCGAAAACCAAAATTAGTTTAACCACAAAAAAATTCACTTTTATACCTACTGAGGTTTATCATGAAAAAGATTTGGAGGTTTACAGTAAATATCTTAATCTATCAGAAAACGAAGCTGTTTTTGTGAAATCATTAGAAAAATCGGGTATTACAGTTATTTTTGCTTTTGAAAAACACCTGCTAGATAAAATTGAAAAATATTTCCCAGAAGCCGCTATCTATCCTCAATTTATTCCGTTTTTTACCGGCGTAGAATATGCTTTTAGTCAAATTAGTTATCCTCAACTTTTCGCCAACTTTAAGTCGGATGTGATAGAAATTATCATTTTTAATCAACATAAATTTCAGTTTTATAACGCATTTGAATATACAAATGAAGACGAATTACTGTATTTTATGCTTTTAGCAACGCAACAAAACAAGTTAAAGCCTGCTCAAGTAATGGTAAAAGTGAGTGGAAATATAGATACCAATGGTGCTGTTTTTCAAAAAATTAAGGCACAGTTTAACCATACTGAGGTTACAGATTTAGACAGTTTACCACTCACCTATTTAGGTTTAAATGAAGCCGTTATGCCGCGTTTTTTCTCTTTACTAAGTTTACATTTATGCGAATAATTGGCGGTAAATTAAAAGGATTAAGGTTTAACCCACCCAAAAATTTACCGGTAAGGCCTACTACAGATATGGCAAAAGAAGCCTTATTCAATATCCTGCAAAATCAGGTAGATTTTGACAATATTAAAATCTTAGACCTTTTTAGTGGTACTGGTAGTATTAGTTTAGAATTTGCATCAAGAGAAGCTTTGGAAATAACAGCTGTAGATCAAAATTTTGGTTGCGTTAATTATTTAAAAAGCATCAGTACAGAGCATCAATTAACGCAAATTAAAACAGTTAAAGCTGATGTGTTTAAGTATTTAAACCAAGAAACGGAGACTTTTGATTTAATTTTTGCCGATCCACCTTATGATATTCCTCGCATTCCCGAGATTGCCAGTATCATTTTTGAAAAAAAATTATTAAATAAAAACGGCATCCTTATTATAGAACACCAAAGCAGGCAAGATTTACACAATCATCCAAATTTTAAAGAAAAAAGGAAATATGGTTATTCGGCTTTTAGTTTTTTCGTTAATTAAATATCACTTTTAAAAACAAGCAAAATCTAATGAAAATAGCACTTTTTCCTGGTTCTTTTGATCCCATAACCAAAGCACACGTTGATATTTTAAAACGCTCACTTTCACTTTTCGACAAAATTTATGTGGGCATTGGCGTAAATAGCAGTAAACAATCTTTAATAAGTGCAGATAAAAGACTAGAAATGATTACTGCCGTTTTTAAAGACGAGCCTAAATTAGAGATGGTTACTTACGAGGGTTTAACCGTTAATTTTTGCCAAAAAATTGGGGCCTCACACATGATTAGAGGCATTAGAACGGTATCAGATTTTGAGTACGAAAAAGCAATAGCTCAAATGAACCATGCTTTAATTCCCGAAATTGAATCTATTTTTATTGTAAGTAAACCCGGTTATTCTTCTATCAGCTCAACTATTGTAAGAGATATTTTACGTTTTGGTGGCGATGTAACCCAGTTTGTACCCTCTGCTGCTCTCCCTTTTTTAAAATAATTTTTCTTTGAAAAGCAAGTTCCGTCTTTCAAACTTCCGCCAGTCGGGTTTTACGCTATAGTCCCAATCCGAAAAAACCGGAATTGGGAGCTGTCGCTTCACCCCCGTTTATTTTACTCTGGTTAATCGTCATGCCCATTAATCACATCTAAAATATTAGCATAAGTATTAGCTCTAATCACATTCCAGTTTTTTTTATCAAACCACTTCACCTCTGTAATACCTTCTTCTATTTGTGGGACTAATTTTTGTTTAGATTTAGCTTCCATAGCATACCAATGCGAAACTTTTAAAACCACTTTACCCTTAATTTCATACACATGGTAAGTTTTTAAAAGTTTTTCGCCTAAAGTTTTAATCCTAATGCCACACTCCTCCTCTACTTCTCGTACGGCAGCATCTTTCTTTTTTTCATTGACTTCTAGCTTTCCTTTTGGTAAATCCCATTTACCGTTTCTCTTGATAAACAAATACTTACTGTCTTCATTTTTTACCAATCCGCCAGCAGCTTCAATCACTCTTACGCTTTCCTTGATATGAAGAAATGCGCTTTTAACATCGGGTGTAACCAAATAAAATAAGGCTCTGGGGTTATTTGCTAAAGTCTTATAGAATTTTACAAAATCAAAGTCCTGAACATCAATTTGTTGATAATTAGTTGTTCCCTCAGGGATAGAATTAACTACAATTAGTGATTTTTCGTTGATATAAATATTGTATTTTTGTGCCATGTACAATAAAAATGAGATTCAACAGAAAATTGCTGAATTTTTGATGCAAATAAAAGCAATTAAATTACAACCTACTAATCCTTTTACATGGGCTTCCGGTTGGAAATCTCCTATTTATTGCGACAATAGAATTACGCTCTCTCATCCATCAATCAGAACTTATATCAGACAAAAACTTTCTGAATTAATACAAGAAGAATTTGGCTCTGTAAGTGTAATTGCAGGCGTAGCAACAGCTGGAATTCCACAAGGTGCATTAGTAGCACAAGAATTAGGTTTACCATTCATTTATGTTAGAGCTAAAGCTAAAGAGCATGGCACTCAAAGTTTAATTGAAGGCGAAATTAACCCAGGCCAAAGAGTAGTAATTGTTGAGGATTTAATTTCTACTGGTAAAAGTAGTATTCAAGCTGTTCATGCTTTACGTGATGCCGGTTATGAAGTAGCTGGTTTAGTAGCCATTTTCTCTTACGGTTTTGATATTGCCCAAGAAAATTTTGCCGAAGCTAAATGCCGTTTCTCTACCCTTTCTAATTATAATGCGCTAATAGATTATGCGGCTGAACATCATTTTGTTCAAAAAAACGACATAGATTTGCTAAACGAATGGAGAAGAAACCCATCTCAATGGGGACAACAAATTGAAAAAACCATCTAAAAAAACATCATGACTAATTTTGAAAGCTCAGTACAAATTAATAGACCTGTAAACCAAGTTTATAGCTTTTTAAGTGATTTAAATAATCATGAAAAACTGATGCCCGAGAATATTTATAATTGGAGCAGTACTACTGATGAAGCTAAGTTTACCATTCAAAATATGGCTAAATTGGCTTTAAAAGTATCTTCTCGTACAGAAAACAAAGAAATATTGATAATCCCTTCAGAGGAAGCTCCTTTTGCAGTAGAAATGAAATGGTTGATTATTGAAAACGGAGACCAAACTACTGCAACTTTAACAGTTTCAGCAGATTTAAACATGATGATGAAAATGCTAGCCAGCGGTCCGCTTCAAAAACTTGTTGATCACCAAACTGCTGCTCTGCAAAAAGAATTAGTTTAATTAATGAAATGGGGATTGCGGCTCTTTGGCTGTTTTGATATCATCACTTTCCTCTTATTCGTTAAAGCTAAAACCCTCTATTTATTAACTGCATTTGGTGAAATGCAGTTTTATATACCCCAAAAAGCCATCGCAATTTGGGAAATAATAGTCCTGTTATCCTTTTTACTTTCTGGAATATTATTATTTCAACAGAAAAAATCAGGACTCATTTTTAGTTGTATTCAAATCCCATTCAGGTTTATCTATCTCTATTTTAGTGTAGATGTTTTTAGTTATTTAGCCTATTACTTAGGTTTTAAATTTGAAATCTCAACTGCCAACTTTCAAAACAATTGGTTTTATTTATTACTCCTTTTAGAAGTGATGAGATATTCACTTTCTGCATATTGGTATAACAAGTTAAATCAACAATAATTCTCCCTGTGTTTCAAAAATTAAATTTTTAATACGTACTTAAAAACGTACTTTATTAGTAAATTTGTGAAATTTAAATTATGAAAGTAGTTAATTATACAGACCTAAGACTAAATCTAAAAAAGTGGATGGACTTAGTAGTCAATGATGTAGAAGAATTGATCATTAAAAGAAACAATAATAAAGACCTAGTTCTTATTTCTTTAGATGAATACAATTCTTTAAAAGAAACTAGTTATTTGCTTTCCGGAAAAAATAGGGATGTTTTAATTCAATCTTTAAAAGAAGCAAAAGAAGGTCAAATATTAGAAAAGCAAATTATTGAAGAGTGAAAATCACTTGGACTAAAACTGCTTGGGAAGATTATATTTTTTGGCAAGTAACAGATAAACAAAAACTAAAAAGAATTAATGAGTTAATAAAGAATACGTTGAGAGATCCTTTCAAAGGTATTGGAAATCCAGAACCTTTAAAACACGATTTACAAGGTTATTGGTCTAGAAGAATAGATGGCGAGCATAGACTATTATATTCATTTGATCATCACACTTTACTAATTATAGCTTGTAGATTTCATTATTAGATTTTTTTTTAAACATTCAGCTCTGTGAACTTTGAGCCCTCTGTGATTAAAATTTACCTCAATGCTTTTATCGATTTTATGTAGGTTATTAATCTAAACCATTAATAATTCGGAAATTTTAACAGTAAAAAATTTCTTTTTAAGACAAAAAGTCTCTATCAACCAATTGTTTAAGACATAATTTCTGCTTTAAAAAATTAAATGCTATTGGTGCTGTTTTTGCTGACTTCTTTTGGAGGACAAACACCATGAATTTTAATAATTATACTATAAAAGCACAAGAAGCTGTACAAAAAGCTTCAGACATTACTCAAGGTTTTCAGCAGCAAGCTATTGAGAATGCACATATCCTAAAAGGTCTTTTATCTGTTGATGAAAACGTAGTTGGCTATGTTTTAAAAAAATTAAACGTAAACATCAATCGTTTAAACGAAGCTTTAGATGATCAAATTAATGCTTTCCCAAAAGTATCTGGAAGCAATATCTATTTATCTAATGCCGCCAACAGCACTTTGTTAAAAGCACAATCTTATCTTAAAGAATTTAAAGATGAGTTTATTTCTGTTGAACATATTTTGCTTGGAATTTTAGCCGCTAATGATAAAACTGCAGGTTTATTAAAAGACCAGGGAGTTATTGAAAAAGACTTGAAAAAAGCGATTAAAGATTTACGTGGTGATGCTAAAGTAACCGATCAAAATGCGGAAGCTACTTATCAGGCTTTAAATAAATATGCCCGTAATTTAAATGAATATGCCGAATCAGGTAAATTAGATCCTGTAATTGGTAGGGATGAAGAGATTAGAAGAGTAATTCAAATTTTATCCAGACGAACAAAAAATAATCCTATTCTAATTGGCGAACCTGGCGTTGGTAAAACTGCCATTGCAGAAGGAATAGCTTTTAGAATTATAAAAGGAGATGTACCCGAAAACCTTAAAACTAAAGTGGTTTACTCTTTAGATATGGGTTCATTAATTGCGGGGGCAAAATATAAAGGAGAATTTGAAGAGCGCTTAAAAGCAGTAATTAAAGAAGTAACAGAAAGTGACGGCGAAACTATTTTATTTATAGATGAGATTCACACTTTAGTAGGTGCAGGTGGTGGCGAAGGCGCTATGGATGCCGCAAATATTTTAAAACCAGCTTTGGCTCGTGGCGAATTAAGAGCTATTGGAGCAACCACTTTAAATGAATATCAAAAATATTTAGAAAAAGATAAAGCCTTAGAACGTCGTTTCCAAAAGGTGATGGTTGATGAGCCCAGCACTCAAGATGCTATTTCTATTTTACGTGGTTTAAAAGAACGGTATGAAACACACCATAAAGTAAGAATAAAAGATGAAGCCATTATATCTGCCGTAGAGCTTTCTCAACGCTATATTTCTGATCGGTTTTTACCAGATAAAGCCATTGATTTAATGGATGAAGCTGCTTCTAAATTAAGAATGGAGATGGATTCGGTACCAGAGGTAGTTGATGAGTTGGACCGTAAAATTATGCAATTAGAAATTGAACGTGAGGCCATTAAAAGGGAAAACGACGAACGAAAAGTAAGTGATCTTTCTAAAGAAATTGCCGATTTAACTTCTGAAAGAGATGAATTAAAAGCAAAATGGCAGGGAGAAAAAGATTTAGTTGATAGTTTAAACAACAAAATCCAAGAAATTGAAAACCTTAAATTAGAAGCTGAACAAGCAGAAAGAGCTGGCGACTATGGAAAAGTAGCCGAAATTAGATACGGACGAATAAAAGACACCCAAGTTGAAGTAGAAAAGCTAAAGCAAGAATTGGAGAATAAAACCAAGGATAGCCGAATGCTTAAAGAAGAAGTCACTTCTGATGATATTGCAGGTGTAGTTGCCCGCTGGACAGGCATTCCCGTTACTAAATTAATTGCTAGCGAAAGAGAAAAGCTATTGCACTTAGAAGCAAAGTTACATGAAAGAGTGGCTGGCCAAAATGAAGCGATTGAAGCTATTTCTGATGCCATTAGAAGATCTAGAGCTGGTTTATCTGATCAGAAAAAACCAATTGGTTCTTTTATATTTTTAGGCACAACTGGGGTTGGAAAAACAGAATTAGCAAAGGCTTTAGCCGAATTCTTATTTAATGATGAGGCCGCAATGGTGCGTATTGATATGAGTGAATATCAAGAAAGACATTCGGTAAGCAGGTTAATTGGTGCGCCGCCGGGTTATGTGGGTTATGATGAAGGCGGACAATTGACAGAAGCTGTACGCAGAAAACCTTATTCTGTTATTTTGTTGGATGAGATAGAAAAAGCGCATCCAGATGTGTTTAATATTTTATTACAAGTGTTAGATGATGGCCGTTTAACGGATAATAAAGGCCGAATGGTGAATTTTAAAAATACCATCATCATCATGACTTCTAATATTGGCTCTCATTTAATACAAGAGAATTTTAGTGCCCTTGGAGATGAAAACAAAGAAGAAATTATTGCTAAAACCAAAAACGAGGTTTTTGAATTGCTAAAAAAATCTGTAAGGCCAGAGTTTTTAAACCGTATTGATGAAATTATCATGTTTACGCCTTTAAACCGTGATGAAATTAGAGACATTGTACGTTTGCAATTTAAAGGAGTAAAACATTCACTAGAAGAAATGGGCGTTTCTATAGAAGCAACCGAAGAAGCATTAGATTGGTTGGCTCAATTAGGTTACGATCCCCAGTTTGGTGCTCGTCCGTTAAAGAGAGTGATTCAGAAAAGAATTTTGAACGAACTTTCTAAACAAATTTTAGCCGGAACGGTAGATCGAGAAAGTAAAATTAAATTAGATGTTTTTGATCAAAAATTTGTTTTTATCAATACTAAAGAAACAGAACTGGTTTAAACCTTAATAATGAATAAAAAAGCCATTTGAAATATTCAAATGGCTTTTTTTATGTTTTTACAAAACAGATTTAACAAGAAATTTCTATTAATTTTAACCTAATTTACTCAACACAATAAAAAGCGCAACAATAGCCACTACTACTGTTACCCCAACATAAACTGCGCCTCCAACAAGCATATAATGACCAACAGTCCGTTTTTTTAAACTTTTATTATACGCTGCTTGCCTATATGCCTTCACATAAACAGAATCTTTTAATAAAAGTGTATCGCTTACAGCTCCCAATTTAGGTTTAAAAAAATCAGAGGTATAATTTCCTTTGTTTTTTCTGAATGTTGTAAAATCATCACCACTTAATTTAAAATATTTCACATCAGCCTGCGCAATCTTTATTATAGAATCTTTGGAAGCCGTTTGTGCTATTAAATTATTAGATACGGCACTAATAAGTACCAGGCTGAATATCAATGCTTTTAACATCATGCAATGTAATAATTATTTATAATTATACAAGTTTGTTAACTTCTATGAAAAAATAGAATCGCTATATGCTAAAGAAAAATCAGAAAATAAAAGGTTAAAGCCAAAACAAAAAAATAATTATAAAATCGGATATACTTATTAAGTATATTTGAATTCACCTCATAATTTTAGAAATCTAAAAATCAATAAAAACTATGGCTAAGATTGATAAAAAGCAATATATCATAGCTATTGGAGCATCTGCAGGTGGATTAGAAGCTATCTCAGATTTTTTTGATTATACCCCTCTTGATGGTGTTTCTTATGTTGTAATACAGCATCTCTCTGCCGATTTTAAGAGTCAAATGTCTAAAATACTTGACCGCCATACAGATTTAAACATTATTGAAGCTGAGGATAATATAGAGGTAGAGTGTAATAAAGTATACCTTATACCCAGTACCAAATACATGATCATAAAAAATGGTCGTTTAGTATTAACTGATAAAAAAATAAAAACGCCTCCTCATTTAACTATAGACTATTTCTTTTCTTCTTTAGCGAAGGAAAGAGGCAACAAAGCTATAGGTATTATTTTATCAGGGACAGGTGCTGATGGCTCTAAAGGGGTTACTGATATTAAAAAAGCTGGAGGTATTATACTTGTACAAGATCCCGTTACTGCAAGTTTTGACGGAATGCCTATTTCTGCTATAAAAACCAATGTAGTAGACTTAGTATTATCACCTCAGGCAATGCCGCAAGTGATAGAAAGCTATGTAAAAGATGGTATTTTAGATTTGCTTAGTGATGAAAAAACTGACACCATTAGTGAAAAAGATTTAGCCCCTATCATTAAGCTAATTAAAGGAAATTTACCACTTGATTTTACAGATTATAAGCGCCCTACCATTTTAAGAAGGATAAAAAGGAGAATGGCACAAAATAATTTTACTAAAATTTCTGCCTATTATGATTATTTGATAAACAATAGTAAAGAAATAGAACTCTTAGCTAATGACTTTTTAATAGGAGTAACTTCTTTTTTTAGAGACCCTGAAGCCTTTAAAATTATTGAAAAAAAGGTGATTCCAGAAATTGTAGCTAGTAAACAGGGAAATGATGTTTTAAAAATTTGGGTAGCAGGCTGTGCTACTGGAGAAGAAGCTTATTCCTTAGCCATATTAGTAAAAGAACATTTAAACAAAAAGAACTTAAATTTAGGTGTTAAAATTTTTGCAACCGACATTAATAAAGCTGCTTTAGATATTGCTTCAAAAGGAATTTATAACAATCATATAGAAAAAACAGTTTCTAAAGAAAGACTACAGAACTTTTTTACCAAAAATGGCTCGGTTTATAAAATAAACCACGAAATCAGAAAGATGCTCATTTTTGCACAACATGATTTGATAAAAAATGCACCTTATTGCAATATAGATTTTATTAGTTGCAGAAATTTATTGATTTACCTAAATGCCGTTTTGCAAAAGAAAGTGCTTTGTATGATGCATTTTGGATTGAAAAAAGATGGCTTTCTTTTTCTGGGACCGAGTGAAAGCGCTACTATTTTAATTTCAGATTTTATTGAAATAAGCAATAAATGGAAAATTTTAAAAAGTAAAAAAACAGGCCGAATGGTTAGATTTGATACTTTTTCTTCTCCGGTGATTGAGGGTTTTAAAACTACAACTGTAGAGGTGAGTAAAAAAACCGAGGTTCTTCCATCTAAACTTACCTTAGCTGATGAAGTAAACTTGTCTATTTTAGAAGAATCGGGCCTAAGCCTGATTTGTATTAATGAGAATTTTACAGTCATTCAAACCTTTGGTAATCCATCGGCATATCTAAAAAATGAAATTTTCAATTTTAACTTAAATGATCTACTGCCAGATCATATTGTTATCCCATTTAAGGCCGCTGCTTACAAAGCATTACAATTAAACCAAAAAGTTATGCTTAATGGTTTAGATTTTGGGATGAGCGATCATGATAAAAATCATTTAGTTAATCTTATTATTAAGCCTTATAATGGCACCGAATCAACTGAAAAATTGCTATTGGTTATATTTATAGATAGTCATAAATCAACAACAGCAAAAACCACCAAAATTAAAGACATAGATAAACTTACCAAAGAACATTTAATTCATTTAGAAAAAGAGCTTACAGAAACTAAACATCAGCTAGAAGTAGCTTATCAGCGTATAGAATCTTCTAATGAAAATTTGCAATCATTTAATGAGGAATTGTTATCGGCAAATGAGGAAATGCAAAGTGCCAATGAAGAGCTTCAATCTGTAAATGAAGAACTTCAAACCATTAATAAAGAACACCAGGTAACTAATATTGCCCTTACCGAACTAAATGATGACCTCAATAATTATTTTAGAAGTAACACAAACGGACAGTTATTTGTTGATAATTCACTCCTGCTAAAAAAATACTCCCCTGCTGCGGTAAAGCATATTAATATCCGCGAAAGCGATATTGGCCGCCCTTTAAGTAATATTACCACCAATATTAAATTTGAAACCTTTATTGAAGATATAAAACAAGTAATACACAACGATAAAACTATTGTTAAAGAGGTAGAAGCAACTGATGGAAAAATATATCAGGTGATGACGATGCCTTACCTCAAAAAAGACAGCAAAAAAGCAGATGGAGCAGTAATTAGCTTTTATGACATCACCGATCTTAAAAAATTGATGCAAGAATTAGATGCCAGCAACAAAAGCTTACTAAGAATTAATGCTGATCTTGATAATTTTGTTTACAGCGCCTCTCATGATCTAAAATCACCAATTCTTAATATAGAATCGGTTTTAACTATTTTAAATTCTAAAATAGATATGAAAGACCCTAATGTGATTAAATTAACAAATATCATTAAATCGTCTATCACTAATTTTAAAGAGGTAATTACAGATTTAGCAAAGGTGGGTAGAATTGAGGCTGAGATGCAAGAAGAATGTGAAATTGAGAGTTTTACTGATATTTTTAAAGAGATCAAAGACTTGATATCCGAAAGAATAAAACATGCTCAGGCTAAAATTACCACCCACTTTTATGAGGAGGAAATAAAATTCCCGAAAAAGCATTTAAGAAGTATTATGTTAAATTTATTAACTAATGCCATTAAATTTAGTGATCCTGATAGAACACCTGAAATATCAATTAAGACAGAAAAAGTTGATCAGTTTATTATGTTATCAATGAAAGACAATGGTATTGGAATTAATGCTGACCGATTAGATTTTGTTTTTAAAATGTACCAAAGAGTAAATGATGATTTAGAAGGTCAAGGAATTGGACTTTATTTGATCAAAAAAATTATAGATACATCAGGAGGGAAAATTGAGGTAGAAAGTAAAGTAGGGCAAGGCAGTAATTTTAAAATTTATTTTAAAATTTAAAATAAATATATGGAGAAAAGAATACTCATTTTTGATGATGATGTTACCATTTTAGACATTATGGAATATGTTTTAGAAGATAAAGGGTGGAAAGTATTTATTTCAAACCAAAGCAATAATGCTATTGAAAAAGTCACTTCTATAATGCCTTGCATCATTATAATGGATTACAATATTCCAGATATTGGAGGAGTAAATGCCATTAAAAACATTAAAAAGCAAAAGGAATTACAGCATATTCCTATAGTTTTGTTTAGCGCACATGCAGATATAAAAAAATTAGCTACAGATGCCCAAGCTGATGCTTATTTATCTAAACCGTTTGATTTAGGCAACTTATATAAAACCTTAGAGCAGCTTTCTAAAAACAATTAAAACCTCCCAAACAACACCACTTTATTAAGTTTTTAGGTAAAATTTCAATAAAGTGTTAATTTAGCAATCGATTGTTAAATCTAAAATTTTATAAAATGCAAAAACTAGCGCAAACTTTTAGATGGTTTGGCCCTCAAGATGAAGTCACCTTAGCTGATATTAAACAAACTGGCGCAACTGGTATTGTAACCGCTTTACACCATATTACTTGCGGCGAAGTTTGGGAATTAGATGAAATTATTGAAAGAAAAAAGATCATTGAAGATGCAGGATTGGAATGGAGTGTGATTGAGAGTATTAACATTCATGAATCTATAAAAACTGGAGCCGCCGACCGTGATTTTTGGATTGAGAAATACATTGAATCTATAAAAAATGTTTCTTCGCAAGGTTTAAAAATT
Organism: Pedobacter cryophilus; assembly: GCF_005116455.1. Classification (GTDB taxonomy): domain Bacteria; phylum Bacteroidota; class Bacteroidia; order Sphingobacteriales; family Sphingobacteriaceae; genus Pseudopedobacter; species Pseudopedobacter cryophilum. The sequence goes on along the minus strand of NZ_SWBP01000002.1, from coordinate 867,132 downwards.
ATATGCTATAATTTTATGCCTGTTTTAGACTGGACTAGGACGCATTTAGATTTTAGATTAAAAGATAATGCAAGTGCTTTACGTTATGATGCCGTTGCTTTGGCTGCCTTTGAACTTTTTATTTTAAAAAGAGAAGGTGTAGAAAAAGAGTTTACCGATACCCAAAAAGAAAAAGCCGAAAAATATTTTCTACAACTTTCTGCTGAAGAAAAAGAAACTTTAAAAAACACCATTATGGCTGGCTTACCTGGTACTGATGAGGTTTTTACACCTGAAGAATTTATGGTGCATTTAAAAAAATATCAAGACATAGATGCTACAAAACTTAAAGAAAATTTAGCTTACTTTTTAAAAGCAATCATTCCGGCAGCAGAAAAAGAAGGCGTGAAAATGTGTATCCATCCTGATGACCCTCCCTTCCCTATTTTAGGTTTACCAAGAGTGGTTTGTAATGAAAAAGACCTTTTTGATGTTGTTAATGCTTGCCCATCTCCAAGTAATGGCATTACGTTTTGTACGGGTTCTTTAGGTGCAAACCCGGTAAATAATTTACCGGAAATGGCTAAAAACTTAGGGCCGCATATTCATTTTCTTCATTTAAGAAATGTAAAAAGAGAAGCTGATGGAAGTTTTTTTGAAGCAGAACATTTAAATGGAGACAATGACATGGCTGCTATTATGAATAATGTAATTGAAGAACAACAAAGAAGAGTTGCAGAAGGAAGATTAGATATTGCCATTCCTATGAGGCCAGATCATGGACACAAAATATTAGATGATTTTAAAAGAAATACTTATCCTGGTTATTCTGTTATTGGCAGAATGAAAGGCTTAGCCGAGTTAAGAGGTTTAGAATATGGCTTAAGAAGAGCTCATAAAATAGATTAAAGAGACGTGTTTTTTTTTAAATAATAAGATAAGTTTTGTGAAATTTATAGGTGCGTTAATGATTGAAATGGCATCCTTTTTTTGAGCGTTATAGATCTTTTGAGTTGGGGGAAATAAAAAAAGATACAATGGAAAGCATGTTAAAACGCCCAAATCATAATAATTCACTTATGGTTTGGGCGTTTAAAAAATCGATTAAATACGCTGTTCATCTTTATTCCTTAGTGTTGAGGAGCGAATAATTAACTTGGGCTTAATGCTTACTATTTTAGGAATAGCATCTTTATTATCAGATTTAATTTCTTGAAAATAAAGGTTAGCAATAGTTTTACCCATGCTAACGCTGTATTGATCTACGGTAGTAATAGATGGACTGGTAATTTCAGTAAAAGCTTCATTAGAATAGCCACAAATCCCTAATTCTGCTGGCACTTTAATGCCCATATTAGTGGCTACTTCTAATACGCCCAAGGCAGAGAAATCTGACGTGGAAGCAAAAATGGCATCTGGCGGATGAGCCATATTCAATAATTTTTTGGTAGCTGCAGCACTCAGCTCTTTAGTCCAAGCATTTTCTTTCATTAATTCGGGCAGAATAGGATAATTATGCTTTCTTAATGCAGACAGATAGCCCTCTTTTCTTTCCTTAAAAATATTTAGATTTTGAGGTCCTTCTAACAAAGCAATTCTTTGATATCCTTGTGCTATTAAATGAGTTACAGCATCTTCAGAAGCTTGTTTATTATCATTTAAAACCTTAAAAGTTTCTAAATTATCATCTACCCTATCAAATTGAATCAATTGAATTCCGTTTTCTTGAATATTTCTAAGATGGGTGTCATCCTCAAAATCGGCACTTACAGATATAATGATGCAACTTACATGTTGATTAATTAATGTGTTTACGCACTTTACTTCTCTGGCATGAGATTCATTAGATTGGCAAATAATTAAATTATACCCTTTTTGGTAGGTTACTTCTTCTAAACCAGCAATTACATTGGCAAAGAAATTTTGATTTACCCGCGGTACAATAACACCAATAGTTTGATTATGGCCTTTTCTTAAGTTAGAAGCTAAACTATTTTGCTTATAGTTAAGTTCTTTAGCCGTTTTTAAAATCAACTTTTTGGTTACTTCGCTTACATTACCACTGTTGTTTAATGCTCTAGAAACAGATGAAGCGTTAAGGTTCAGCTTTTTAGCAATATCATAAATGGTGGTCCTTTTTGGAGTTTTCATACACTGAGTAAATATTGTAAAATATTTTTAAAGCAATCGATTGCTAAAATAAAATATTTGATTATTTTCGTGTATCCAATTCACTTAAATTTTAACATGTTATTATTAGGTATTGATGTAGGCACATCATCTGTAAAAGTTTCTGTTATTGACGCACAGTCTGGTAATATCATTGCCAACAAGCAATACCCAGATTCAGAGTCGGAAATTATTTCTCCAAAATATGGATGGGCAGAGCAATCTGCAGATATGTGGTGGGAGCATGTTCAAAAAGCTATTTTACTTTGCAACCAACAACAAAAATATAATCCACAAGATATTGGAGCTATAGGCATAGCTTACCAAATGCATGGTTTGGTATTGGTAGATGAACAGCAAAATAGCTTAAGAAACAGTATTATTTGGTGCGATAGCCGAGCGGTAGAAATTGGAGATAAAGCCTTTGAAACTATAGGTGCTGATTATTGCTTAAGTCATCTTTTAAATTCGCCTGGGAATTTTACTGCATCTAAATTAGCTTGGGTAAAACAAAATGAGCCTGAAGTATATGCTAAAATAGCTCATATTATGCTTCCTGGAGATTATATTGCCATGAAGTTTACCCAACAAATTACCACTTCTATTTCGGCTTTATCAGAGGGCATTTTTTGGGATTTTGAAAACCAATGTATTTCTGAAGAAATTATGACTTATTTTGGATTTGAACATAGTCTTATTCCTGAAATAAAACCAGTATTTTCTGATCACGGTTATCTTACCCATGCCGTTGCTCAAAAATTAGGTTTAAAAGTAGGTATTCCGGTAACATATAAGGCAGGCGACCAACCCAATAACGCTTTATCTTTAAATGTAACCCAACCCGGTGAAGTTGCCGCTACAGCTGGAACGTCTGGCGTAATTTACGGGGTTACCAATCATTTATTATATGATCAACAATCAAGAGTAAATACTTTTGCCCACGTAAATCATACTTTACAAAATCAAAGTTTAGGAGTTTTACTATGCATTAACGGTACTGGCAGCATGAACCGCTGGACAAAAAATATTTTTGGTACAGCTATAGATTACAAATCCATGAATCAATCTGCTCAAAAAATAGCTCCAGGTAGTGATGGATTATTGGTTTTACCTTTTGGAAACGGTGCCGAAAGAATGCTCAATAATAAAATGCTAAGTGCAAATTTCAACGGAATTGATCTTAATTTACATACCCAAGCTCATTTATTTAGGGCTGTACAAGAAGGTATAGCTTTTGCATTTAGGTACGGCTTTGATATTTTAAAGGAAAACGGAATGCAACCTAATATTATTAGAGCCGGTGAATCAAATCTGTTTTTGAGTGATGTTTTTACTCAAAGTTTTGTAAACATTACGGGTGTTGCAGTTGAGCTTTATGAGAGTGATGGAAGCTATGGTGCTGCCATTGGTGCTGGTATTGGCGCAAAAATTTACAGCTCGGCCAATGATGCTTTCATTAATAAAAAACCTTTAAAATTGATTGAGCCTGATGGGCAAAGCTTAGAACAGCCTTACCATAGCTGGAAAGAATTATTAGCTCAACAATTGAGCACATTATAAAAAATTTAAAATTTTAAATAAACCCATACAACATGTCAGCTTCTGATAAGGAATTTTTCAAAGAAATAGGGACCATTAATTATGAAGGTCCAGAAAGTGATAATCCATTAGCATTTAGATGGTACAATCCAGAATTAGTAATTGCAGGTAAAACCTTAAAAGATCACCTCAGATTTGCTGGTGCTTACTGGCATTCATTCTGCGGTAACGGTGCTGATCCTTTTGGCGAGCCTACTCACCTATTTCCATGGGCAACAAAATCAGATCCAATAGCCAGAGCAAAAGATAAAATGGATGCTGCGTTTGAATTTTTAGTTAAACTTAAGCTTCCTTACTATTGTTTTCACGATGTTGATATAGTGGATTATGGAGACGACGTGTTAGATAACGATAAAAGATTGCAAACTATGGTTGATTATGCTAAAGCAAAACAAGCAGCAACCGGCGTAAAATTACTTTGGGGAACGGCTAATCTTTTCTCTCATAAAAGGTACATGAATGGCGCATCAACCAATCCTGATTTTCATGTGCTGGCGCATGGTGCAGCACAAGTAAAAGCGGCTTTAGACGCTACTATTGAATTAGGTGGAGAAAATTATGTGTTTTGGGGAGGCAGAGAAGGTTATATGTCTTTACTAAACACCAACATGAAAAGAGAACAAGAACACTTGGCTCGCTTTTTACACACCGCAAAAGATTACGCCCGAAGCAATGGCTTTAAAGGAACATTTTTTATTGAACCAAAACCTTGCGAACCTACCAAACACCAGTATGATTATGATGCAGCAACGGTGTTAGGCTTTTTGCAGAAATATGATTTGCTGGGCGACTTTAAACTGAATTTAGAGGTTAACCACGCTACTTTAGCTGGTCATACTTTTCAACATGAATTACAAGTGGCCGCTGATGCCGGAATGTTAGGTTCTATTGATGCCAACAGAGGCGATTACCAAAACGGATGGGATACGGATCAGTTTCCAAACGATATTAATGAGCTGGTAGAATCTATGTTAATTATACAGGAAGCTAATGGTTTAAAAGGCGGTGGAATTAATTTTGATGCTAAAATTAGAAGAAACTCTACCGATGCTGCCGATTTATTTTATGCCCACATAGGTGGAATGGATTTATTTGCCAGAGCTTTTATCACTGCTGATAAAATCTTGAACAAATCTGAATACAAAAAAATAAGAGCCGAAAGATATGCTTCTTTTGATGGTGGCAAAGGAAAAGAGTTTGAAAATGGCCAATTAAGTTTAGAAGATTTAAGAGCTTTTGCCATTGCAAACGGAGAACCTAAAACCATTAGCGGAAAGCAAGAATATTTAGAAAACTTAATAAATAGATATATTTAAGCAGTTTTTTAATGCTAAAAAAAGAGTGATGGAATTTTCTATCACTCTTTTTTTGTGTAAAATGAAATAATTTATTTAGTGTAGCTTAATTTATTTTCACTATGTTTAGATATTCTATTACTATTTATCTAAAATCAACTAATATATAGGAAATATATACGCTATAGGTAGCGTGTTGCAACTAGTTGTAGGTAATTTTAAAAAAAACGTAAAAATGATAATTGGACTATTTCAAAGGCATTTCAAAATATATAAAGGAGCAAAATATATTCCTTTTGGTACAAACCAAAAAGAAATGTTTAATCTCTTTATTGGTCAAAATGGTGCTGGTAAGAGTTCAATTCTTGAAGCTTTAAATTGTTATTTTAATAATTCTGAATTTATTTATCATTCTAATGAAAAGAGATCCGAAGCATTCGTTTCACCGCTTTTTTTAATTAAAAAAGAAGATTTAAGTAATTATGATAAAAAGGTTCAACAAATTATTCCCATAATTTCGGATGTTTTATTAAACCTGTCATTTACGTCATCAACAAATTTTAAGCCTTATGAAAGTTTTTTTGAACAACAAAAATTTTTAAAAGAAATAAAAGATACTCACTATATTTTCACGAACGCTTTTTGGCCACAAACTGATAATAGCAATCAATATTTTATAACTTTTGATAATATTATTAAAAAGAAAATTCAAGAGATTGATGATTTTAGTGATGATAAAAATTATTATTCAGCTATCTTGAAATTTAAAAGTGACATCATTAAAAATTATTCATTTTTATATATTCCTGTTGAAACATCAATCGATGATTTTCTTAGATTGGAGTCTAAAGGTATGCAAGACCTAATGAGTGAAGACGTAAAAAAAAGAATTGAAAAAACATTAAATGAAAAACTACCAATAAAAGAAGGAAGAACACAAAAAAAAAGTATTCTTGAAATTATTAATAATGATTTAGAAGATTTTGTTAAAGAAGTTGAAAGCACAATACAAGAAATTGATAAAGAATATGATTTTGATAAAGAATTTAAAGCTAAAACAAACCTTACGGCAAATCATTTATCAGATGTTATGATTGAAACTTTCTTTTCAAAAAGAAAATTAAAAAAGAACGGAAAACAAATAAAGTATCTTTCAGCAGGTGAAAGGAAAAAAGCATTAATTGATATAGCTTATTCTTTTTTAATTCAAGAAAAGAACAAAGATCGTCAAATAATCCTTGCAATAGATGAACCGGAGTCTTCATTACATATTTCGATGTGTTATGACCAATTCAGCAGATTAGAAGAATTGTCTTCTAAATTTAATATTCAATTACTTGTAACTTCACATTGGTACGGTTCTTTGCCAATTATTGACAGAGGCAATTTATATCATATTGATTCGGAGGATGAAGAAATAAAAATAAATCAATACTCATTTAGAAACTATTTTGAAGAATCAGGAAATAATCCTAGTGATATACAATTCAAAAGTTTTTTTGATTTAGCTTCAGCAGTAATTAGTTCTCTAAGAATTCAGGAAACCAACTGGTTAATTGTAGAAAGCGAAGAAGATAAAAATTATATTCTTAAACACATTTCATTAGAAAAAAGCTTAAAAATACTTCCTGTTGGCGGTTGTGCAATAGTGAAACTATTATATAACTATCTTTACACACCAATTTCACAAAAATCCGAGAAAAAAGAGCTAAATGGCAAAATATTTTGCTTAATAGATACTGATTTTCAAGGTGTTGGGACTAAAGATTTTTTAGATGACCATAATAATGGTTTACTAAAAATGCGTAGATTACAAATTATGGAAAATTCAAAAATTGAATTACATAAAATAGACACTGATATTAAATATCCAACCGAAATAGAAGAAGCTTTAAATTCAAAAGCATTTTATGAATCATTAAAAATGACAATTGAAGATTCTGATAATGATTCCATTAAAGAAATATTTAATAAATTTAAATATGATGATGAGTCATTAAATAGTTTTATTAAAGGTGATAATTCAATTATTTATCCAGACACTACAGCTTTTTTTGAAGGTAATCCATCAAAAGAAAAAGATAAAATCGTTGAATTTATTGACAAGTATAAAAAAGAAATTTGCAAAAATTACTGTAGAATTGACGGAATACCAAAACCTGAATGGATTAATAAAATTGAGGACTTTTTTAATAAATAGAAAAACTACCTACACCAGCGGTTTTAAGAGATTGGGTTTTCGGTCTTAATTTAAAGTTTGTTTTGTATTTTTAAAGTTCGGTACTTAATCGAAAGTTTCGGGCTTACAAATCCCCAACTTCTTAAAGCCGCTAAACGTTTTTTTAGAGCTAAAAAGAGCGATGGATATTTTTCTATCGCTCTTTTTTTTGTGCAAAATGAAATAATTTATTTAGTGTAGCTTAATTTATTTTCACTATGTTTAGAAATCTATTAATATTTATCTAAAATCAACTAATATATATGAAATATATACGCTATATGTAGCGTATAGCAACTAGTTAGCAGGCATTATAAATGACTACTTAAATGAAAGCAACTCCTGAAGGAATCTATTTTGAAAATTCTGACTTAATGCTGAAATGGGATGATAAAATTGAAAGTTTTACATCTGAAAATAATCTTGTTGTAGAAAAAAGCCAAATTGGTTTTTATTCCTATTTGGGCGAAGACACACTTATCAAAGACTCCGAAATTAATTTAAGAACATTTTTTATTAATTCTACCTCGACCTTTAAAGAACTGGAATATAGTATTTCAAGCCGATCCAAGGCAAAAAGGGAGTTTGAGATTTTAAAAGAATATTTTACAAAATCATTTGGTTTACCCATTCAAGACAATCAAAATGAAATTGTTTGGAGTGACAAATTTTTAAAAATAAAGCTCGACCTTGAAGATTTTCATGGACTTAATCTGAATTTATTAATTACTAAAAATAACGTCTGCTAACCACAAATTTGTATTATAATGGCTGAACTGCTTTACGTTACTTCATCGCAATTAACTAAATTTATATTGGCAGACAAGATTGTGCTTTCTAAGCCATTACAACACAAATTCGCCAAACGTTAGGTGCAAGCGTAAAAAAACGAAATCTTCAAAACATTAAATTCATTCTTAACCAATCCAATGATTGAATCTTCTAATAGCAAAACCAAATGGACTTTAAAGATATGTAGAGAAGAAGCATTAAAGTATTCTTATCGAACTGCATTTCAAAAAAATTCACCTGCGTATAAAGCAGCATATAGATATGGTTGGTTAGATGAAATTTGTGGGCATATGGCTAAGCCTAAGCCATACAACTATAAATGGACATTTGAAGAATGTGAAAAAGAAGCAAAAAAATATTCGCTAAAAAAAGAGTTTCTATCAAACTCTAATATTGCTTTTCAAATAGCATCGAAGAATAACTGGTTGGAACAGATTTGCTGTCATATGACAGAAGTCAAAAAACCACATAAATATTGGACAAAAGAAAGATGTGCCAATGAAGCTTTAAAATACAAACATCGTAATGATTTTTCTAATCTTTCTAATAGTGCTTATGGCTCAGCTCAAAAAAATAATTGGTTAGACGAAATATGTAATCATATGACATTTCAAGGAAGTGAAATGCTTAGATATGTTTACTCATTTACTTTTTCCGATGGTAGCATTTATTTTGGATTAACAAATGATTACAAAAGAAGAATTATTGACCATAAAACTGACATATCAAGTAAGGTTTACAAACATGTTCAAATCACTAATGAAGAGCCTCAATTTAAATTAATAACGCCTAATTTAGTGCCGACAGAAATGGCACAAAAAATCGAAATAAAATTAATAAAAGAACACATTGATAAAGGATATAAAGTTTTAAATATTGATAAAGGTGGTGGAATTGGCGGTTCAACACTAAAGTGGACAAAAGAAAAATGTAAAATTGAGGCCTTAGAATATAAAACAAGAGGCGAATATCAAAAATCTTTAAGCTATTCAACGGCTCACAAAAAAGGCTGGTTAAATGAGATTTGTGCTTATATGTTTCAACCAAAAAAACCACACGGTTTTTGGTCGAAATAAAGATGTATTGAGGAAGCAAATAAATACAATTCAAAAGTAGATTTTAGAAATCATTCATCTGCTGCTTATAGTAAAGCAGAAAAAAACAATTGGTTAAATGAAATTTGTGGTCATATGGTAGAAATAAAAAAGCCAAATAACTTTTGGAATTTAGAAATGTGTCTTGATGAAGCAAAACAATATTCTACGTACATAGAATTTCAAAAAAAATCTTCTTCGGCATATGGTGCTGCTTTAAAAAATAGTTGGCTAAAACTTATACAAGAAAATTTTAAAGAAATTAAAAAGCCAAATGGTTATTGGACATACGAGCTTTGCGAATTAGAAGCAAAAAAATATAAAAACAAGAATCAATTTCGGAAAGGCTCTTCTGCTGCTCACGATGCTTCATATAGAAATAAGTGGTTAGATTTGTTTTATCCACAAAAAAATAGAACGTCAGCACCTAACAGGCGTTTGGCAAGATTGCGAATTTTGTAGTAAATTCAAGTCTACGTTTCGCAAGAAATATTATCTTAGCCGAAAGAACTCGGTTACGAAGTTCGCAACCTCGCCAAGCGGCGGAACGTTATATTCTAACCTATAAGCGACCTTTCTTCAAATCTAACTCCCCTACCAAATTTATTATTCCAAAATTGGCACAAGTCTTCAAATCATAAAAAAATGCTAAGACTCATTAAAATTTAATACTTACTTCACGTTATACCTTTCAAAGAACTCGTAAATACGAAGCATTTGATCTAAACGCTGGCGCACATTACCAGAACGAGAAAGTTCATGTGTACCACCCGGATGTCTCACATATTCTACTGGTCGGTTTAAAACTTTTAAAGCCTTGTACATCATTTCGCTTTGTATTACCCCGGTTCTTAAATCACTCTCGCCATGAAAAATTAAAAATGGCGTAGTAATTTTATCTACATAATTAAACGGAGATTCTCGTTTTAAAATAGGTTCAATTTTATCATCCCAAGGATAGCCGCCAAAATAATTAGGCACCAATCGCCAAGCGTTTCCTTCCCCAAAAAACGTAGGTAAATCATACACCCCACGCTGTGCCGAAGCCGCAGAAAAACGCTTATCATGCGCAATTATCCAAGCTGTTAAATAACCTGCATAAGAGCCGCCGGTAACTACTTGCTTTTTTGTATCAACCCACCCTTGTGATATGGCACCATCTAAAGCACCTAATACATCTTCTGTTGGGCCAGTTCCCCAATCTTGATAATTTTCTCTTAAAAAATCTTGTCCGTAACCACCAGATCCTCTTGGGTTAGCGTAAACTACGCCATAACCATTGGCTGCAAAAAATTGAAATTCATGCCACATACTAGCCTCTCCAGGCCCCCACATAGCAGTTGGACCGCCATGAATTTGCAACATGATGGGGTATTTTTTATCAGGACTAAAATTTGTGGGTTTTATAATCCAATATTCTACCTTAACGCCTTTACTGTTGGTATAAATTTTCTTTTCGGGATAGGATAAAGTTTTATTGCTGAGCCAGCTACTGTTAAAGGTGCTTAGTGCTTTTATGTCTTTATTTGAAAGATCAGAAACATACAATTCATAAGGATTGGCTACCTCAGTTTTTACATAAACTAGCTTATCTTTTCCAACACTTAAACCGCTAATTCCGGCAGTAAAGTCGCTCAATTGCACTACATTTTGAGTTTTGATATTTGCTTTGTAAACAGGTGTTCCTCCGTTAGACGGAGAAGTGAAATACAAATAACGTTCATCAAATGACCAAGTTACCTGACTTTTATTTCTATCAAATGGAATTATTATTGGCTGCGCTGATGGATTTTGAAGATTAAGTATAGCCAACTGCGGAATATTAATACCATCTACAGGAGAAACCTGATAAGCCAAAAATTTACCTGATGGAGAAACAACAGGACTATTAAAATCGGTTTTTGGTTGAGATAAAATTTTAGTCAATACACCGTTTAATAGGGATAGCGTATAAATTTCACTACCATCATTACGATCTAATAATTGTAAACTATCTATAGTTGAGGTGATGATGAGTGTTTTACCATCCTTAAAAAAATCTGCATTGCTAAAAGAATAAAACCCATGAGTTAAAGGTTTGGGCGTTGCTTTTACAACCGCATCTACCATAAAATAATGGTTAAAACTAAACTCGGGGTTTGTGGCTGCTTCTCCCTGAAAATTAAGTCTGGTAAACACTTTAGCCTTTTTATCAACTTCATTTTTACTGAGATAAGCCCTTATTTGATCAAGATTTCCATTAGGATTTGCCTTTTGTGCATTTTTTAGTTGTGCATTATTCATGAACCCAGGTTTTTCTAATGGCCAAACAGGTTTTGTGAATTCTGGGTTTAGCAGGGAATCCTTAAGCAATTCACTAAAAGAAATAGCCGCAGAAAATAAAATCTTTTGCCCATCTGGAGACCATTTTGGAGAAGAAACAGCGTACTTAAAATCGGTGATTTGAAGCGGCTCCCCTCCATTTAATGACAATACAAATATTTGTGTACGCCCTTTTACAGCTCTCACAAATGAAATTGATTTTCCATCAGGAGACCAAGCGGGCTGACTTGCGCCTGCTATTGCGGTTGTTAATTGACGAGGATTTGGTTCGCCTTCTGTATTGGCTAAATAAATTTGCGACCTGTATTGATATTCGTCTTTAATTTCATCATCATTAAGAATACTATTTACTGTAAATGCTACTAATTTTCCATCAGGAGACAAGGTTGTAGCGCCTATTTGCTTTATTTGGAGCATATCTGTTACCTGAATGAGATTACTTTTACTTTGCGCAATAACAAATTGAGCAAATGCAATAAAGAATAAGAAAAAGCTAGTTTTTAGTTTCATATTGAAATATTAGATTTCTAATTTAATATTTTTAAAAATAAAATGGATGATATTTAAACCGATTGATTTTATTTTTTTGTCTTTTAAATTTATCAGCGCTCTGGGAAGTAGGCAAAAGGAGTTGAAAAAAGGGGTTGAAAAAACTTTAAATAAAAATATATCTACAGCTTAGCCATCCCAATTTTATCAGAATAAAAACGTCTAAAATATCAATTTATTAAACCCAAAAATGGGTTTAATAAATTTTGAAGGCTTTGTATTTATTTAAAAAAAGTTGATCATTGCTTTAATTACACCACTTTCTGGCTTTAGCAACATTTCAAATTGATCTTTTACTTCGTCAAAACTTAAACGATGAGTGATATAGGTTTTAGAATTTACCAACCCTTTTTTTATGGAAGAAATAACATGTTCAAAATCTTCTCTGGTGGCATTGCGGCTACTCATTAAAGTGCTTTCTCTTTTGTGAAACTCGGGATGACTAAAAGAAAATGCTTCTTTTTGTAACCCTATTAATACATACCTACCACCATGGGCTAAATAATTAATCCCATTATTAATGGCTTTTAAATTACCTGTAGCATCAAAAATAGCAGTAGGCATATCTCCATTGGTAATATTTAGTAATTTTTCTATGGCATTTTCTGTTGCCGGATTCACCGTAAACTCTACTCCTAATTGGTGTTTGCAAAAATCTAAACGCATCGTATTGGTATCCATAGCAATTACCTTTGCACCTGCCACTTTTGCAAATTCCATAGTCCCTAAACCAATAGGACCAGCGCCAATAACCAAGATAAATTCACCAGCTTGAACCTGAGCCCTTTTAATTCCATGAGCACCAATGGCTAATGGCTCTACCAAAGCTAAATCATCAAAACTTAAGCCTTGGCTATGCACCAAACTGTAAGAAGGAACCACCACATACTCGGCCATGCCACCATCTATATGTACTCCAAAAACATTAATTTTTTGGCAACAATTTGGTTTTCCAGTACGACAAGCGATACAAGTTTTGCAATTAAAATATGGAATAATGGTAACTGCTTCTCCTTTTTTAAAACCTGGAGCATCAGAAAAATCGATCAATTCTCCAGCTAATTCATGCCCTAAAACACGTGGATAGGTAAAAAAAGGTTGAGAACCACCAAAAGCATGATAATCTGTTCCACAAATTCCTATTCGCTTTATTTTTATTAAAGCCTCACCTGGTTTAATTTCTGGCAAAGCTTTTTCTGCGTAAGAGAACGCTCCGGGTTGGTTACAGTATAAAATTTTCATATCGCAACCCTTAATAAGCGTTTGCTAAAGCCCTGTCTAAATGCACATAACCACCATCAACATGTAAAATTTGACCGGTGGTGTGGCTAGATTTATCACTCAGTAAAAAAGCAACATTATTGCCTATTTCTTCTGCGGTGGTCATTCTGTTTTCTAAAGGAATAAAAGCTGTGATCTCTGCTAGTTTTTCTTCTGGATTAGTCAAGGTTTTAATCCAATTAGCGTATTGTGGAGTCCAACACTCGGCAACAATAACAGCATTTACCCTTATCCCATATTTCAACATTTCTACGGCCCATTCTCTGGTTAAGGCATTTCTACCTCCGTTTGCGGCTGCATAACCAGAGGTATTTCCCTGACCAGTTTCGGCTGTTTTTGAAGATATATTTACAATGGCTCCTTTTGATTTTTTAAGCTCAGGTAAGGCATAATGCGCCATTAAATAATAATGAACTAAATTACGATGCAGGCTTTGCATAAAACCATCATAACTACCGTTTTCTAAACCCACGCCATCATTTAAACCAGCATTATTTACCAAACCATCTATCCTTCCAAATTGATGGATTACTTTTTGGATGGCCTGCTCGCATTGGTCAGGTAAATTTAATTCGGCTTCTACACCAAAAGCCTGATAACCTGCTGCTACAACCTGTGCAACTGCTAGTTGATTATCTTCTTTTTTTCGACCTATAATTACCGGGATAGCTCCTTCAGCGGCTAATACTTCTACAATGCCTAGCCCTATTCCTTTTGCGCCGCCGGTAACAATAATTACTTTGTCTTTTAAATTTAAATTCATTTTATTTTATGCTAAATGATAGAATTTTACTGCGTTATCTCCCCAAAAAGCAGCTTGTTCTGCTTTTGTTAAAGAAGAGGTGTATTGCTGAACAATACTGATCATTTTTTGGTAAGCACCTGCTACATTGCATACCGGCCAATCTGACCCAAAAAGTAGTCTATTGGCTCCAAATACCTCAAATACGATATCAAGGTAGGGTAAAAAATCTTCGTATTTCCAATTTTGCCAATCGGCTTCGGTTATTAATCCTGATACTTTACAATATACATTTTCATGTTTAACTAATTCAGAAATATCATTTTTCCATTCATTAATCTCACCTGATTTAATAAAAGGCTTTGCAATATGATCTAATATAAAAGGCTGGTTTGGAAATGCTGCAACCAGCTTTGTTACATATTTTAGCTGATCAGGAAAAATTAAAATATCATAAGTAAATTGATGCTTACTCAGCAATTGAATATTATTTTTAAAAGCATCACTTAGCATGATATCTCTTTGCTGTTGCCCTTGAAGGATGTATCTAAAGCCTTTCATCAATTTAAATTGGCTATAATAATCCAATCTATCGCTAATATCTTCACTCAAAAAATCAAGCCAACCCACCACTCCTTTTATAAAAGAATTTTCTTGTGCTAAGTTTAATAAAAACTCATTTTCTTCTTCACTTTCATCCGCTTGTACAGCAACACAGCCTTTTATACCTTGTTCTTTTAATAAAGGCATCAAATGATGAGGCAGAGAATCGGTTTTTAAGGCCGCCATTTCATCAGTAATCCAGGCTTGTTTTAAGCTATTAAACTTCCAAAAATGCTGGTGTGCATCAATCATTTTGAATAATTTTTAACTTTTTGTTTTGATGATCCCAATCCATCAATACCTAGCTCCACTACATCGCCGTCTTTTAAATAAATTGGAGGTTTAAAACCTAACCCAACACCTTGTGGTGTACCTGTAGAAATGATATCGCCTGGCAACAAGGTCATAAACTGACTGATGTAACTCACTAATTTTGGGATACCAAAAATAAGGTCATCAGTATTACCATCTTGCATCATTTTATCGTTCACTTTTAGCCACAAACGGAGATTATTGACATCGGTAATTTCATCGGCTGTAGCCAACCATGGACCTATTGGCGCAAAAGTATCGCAACCTTTTCCTTTATCCCAAGTGCCCCCTCTTTCTAACTGAAACTCACGCTCACTTACATCATTATGTAAACAGTAACCGGCTACATAATCTAACGCTTCTTCTTCAGAAACATAGCTTGCTTTTTTGCCAATAACAAAGGCTAATTCTACTTCCCAATCTGTTTTAACAGAGTTTTTTGGAATCGTGATATCATCATTTGGACCAACCAAAGCGGTAGTAGATTTAAAGAATATGATAGGCTCAACCGGAATTGGTGCATTGGTTTCTTTTGCATGTTTTGCGTAGTTTAAACCTATGCAAACAATTTTAGAAGGCCTAGCCACTGGTGATCCTAACCTTTCTGAAGCATCAATAAGGGGTAAAGTTCCTTCGTTTATTGCAATAAATGCAGCCAATTTTTCTAAACCATTATTTTCAAAAAAAGCTTCGTTATAATCCTGGCCAAAAGCCGATGTATCATATTTAACATCATTAATGATTACCCCTGTTTTTTCTTTACCAAAACTGCCGTATCTTATTAATTTCATTTTTTATCTATTGATGATTAGTTGTTTAATTTAATAAATCCTCCGTCTATTGGATAATCGCAACCGGTAATAAAGCCAGCTTCATCTGAGCAAAGGTAAAGTGCTAAGGCAGCTACTTCTTCGGGTTTCCCCATTCTGCCAATGGGCTGACTTTTAGAAAGTTTATCAAAAATTTCCTCTTGGTTGTCAGGATAGTTTTTAGCTATAAATCCATCTACAAATGGTGTATGAATTCTGGCTGGAGAAATGCTATTACAACGAATATGATCTCCGATATAATCTCGGGCTACAGACATGCTCATCGAAAAAATAGCGCCCTTACTCATTGAATAAGCAAAACGATCTGAAATACCTACTAAAGACGCAATAGATGCAGTATTTAGAATTGCTCCGCCTCCGTTGGCTTGCATTAAAGGTAATGCAGCATACAAACAATTATACGCCCCCTTAACATTTACTTGATAAACGCTGTCAAAATCTGTTTCTTCTGTGGTATGAGCTTTTCCTATGTGTGCAATACCGGCGTTATTTACCAGAATATCAATTTTTTTAATCTTTTGAAATACAGCTAACACTTGCTGCTGCTGGCTTACATCACAGGCGTAAGAAAAGGCGGTTCCGTAAGTATTAATTTCTGCTACGGTTTGTGCTGCAGATTCTTCATTCAATTCTATAATGTGAACGGTGGCACCTTGTTTGGCAAATAAAAGCGATATAGCTTTCCCAATACCGCTGCCGCCGCCTGTTATTACTGCTGTTTTATCTTTTAAACTAAACATCTTTATTAATTATAATTCGTCTTTTTCCTACCAAAACGCCATACATTTTTACTTCATCACCAGATTCCATATCATTGATAAAAAATTTGTGCTTTGCTTTTACCTTATTTTGGAGTATTATGGTTTTTTCGGAAAAATTTATCTCTGTTCCTTGAGGCAAATCTTGTAAGGCAACTAAAACATTGTCATGAATATCCAACTGTAAAAAATTATTATCTAATGCCATTACAAATTATTTAAATCAAAAATTTTGTCCATTATAACCCACTTTTCTCCTGGTTTTGCAAAGGATAAAGGTTGTTGGAATTTCCACATCAATTCTTCCCATTCTTGTACTTTCACATTAGCTGCATCTGCTTTAGCTTTATTTTCAAAAGAGAATGAATTATTTACTTCCATCATCATAAATAAGCGATTGCTTACCCTGTAGATTTCCATGTTTTTAATCCCCGAAGAAACAATACTATGGGTAACTGCCGGCCATACTTTTAAATGCCATTTTTCATATTCTGCAATAAGCGTAGCATCATCTATTAAATCAAGTGTTAAGCAATATCTTATCATTTTCTTATTTTGTTGTACTTATTTTATGACCATTGAGTGCAAAACCTAAAATAACCAAAAAGCTTCCCATTGGAACTACGTATCCAAACTGAATGTTATCATAAGTATCAGCTATGTATCCAAACAAAGGTGGAAGAATTGCCCCACCAACAATAGACATAATAATTAAACTGCTGCCAAATTTGGTATCGCTGCCTAATTCTTTAATTCCTAATGAGAAAATGGTTGGAAACATGATAGACATAAAAAAGGCAATACCTATAATTGTATAAATTGTAATCATTCCGGCAGAAAATATAGCTACAATGCACAATAGCGTACAAATAGCTGCATATAACGCTAGCAACTTCACCGGCTCTATATATTTCATAAAGAAAGTACCTACAAAACGCCCCACCATAAAAGCCATTCCAACGCCAAAACCAGCATATTGAGCAGCTTGCATTTCTGATATTCCGGCTGATTTGGTAGCATACAAAATGAAGAAACTAAATACACAAACTTGAGCTCCTACATAAAAAAACTGTGCTGCAATTGCCCATGATAAATGACGGTGCTTAAAAGCATGAAATACACTTGATTTTTCTGACTCGGCTTCAGGCTCTTGAATCTCTGGCAGTTTCATAAAGAAAAATATAACGGCAATGATTAAAATCACGCTTCCCAATATAAAATAAGGTGCTTTTACCGTAGAGGCCTCTGCTGCTAAAGCTATTTCTTTGGCTACTGGTGTCATCTTATCTAAAGCCTCTGTGGTGTAACCTTCGGTTAAGATAATTTTAGCCCCAATAATGGGTGCTAAAGTTGCCGCTAAGCCATTAAATGATTGCGCCAGATTTAGTCTTTGAGTTGCCTTTTCTGGCGGACCTAATAAAGATGCATAGGGATTTGCGGCTGTTTCTAATATGGTTAAGCCGCAAGCAATAACAAATAAAGCAACTAAGAAAAATACATAAGATTGAGTATTTGCAGATGGAATAAATAAATAAGAACCTATTGCAAACAACAAAAGACCTAAGATAATACCCGCTTTATAACCATATTTTTTCATTAAAAAACCAGCCGGTAATGCCATTACAAAATAGGCTATAAAAACAGCCGAGTCTACTAATGAAGCTTGCAAAGTGGTTAAACTGAATGCTTTCTTTAGATGTGGAATTAGAATAGGATCTAGATTATGCACAAATCCCCAAAGAAAAAAAAGGGAAGTAATCATAATAAAAGCGAACCTCGTTGAAGTTTTGTTAGTACTCATTTTTAGTTTAAGATATAATCTGGTTGAATTATAATGTGAAAATAGATAATTATATCTATATAAAATTAAAATTTTATATTATAAAACAAATTGATATTTTTTTTGGACATTTGTTTTAAATTTTCATAACATGATTCAAGTTATTAATAGAGCTATAGATATTTTAGAGTACATTTCTAACGATGTGGAACGTCCAAAATTAATGGGACATATTGCTATAGATTTAAACTTAAATACTGCTACTTGTGCAAATATTATGAAAACCCTAGTGAATAGAGGTTTGATAAAAAAAGCCGACCATGAAAAAGGATATGTTTTAGATAATGGACTTACAGAAATAGCGAATGGCTCTTTTGGCTTTAAAGATCTTTTAAATAAGGCCACAAATGAAATGGAAAAAGCTTTACATGTTTTAAATGAAAACAACCTAATTGCTATTTTAAAAAAGAACCAAAGAATTGTTTTACAAAGAAAAAATTCGACTCAAATGGTACAAGCCCTTACTGCGGATGAAAAAAATGCTTATGATTCTTCTACCGGAAGACTATTAATTGCTTTGCTGCCTGATAAGGATTTACAATTATATATTAAAAGATATGGCTTTCCTTCTAAAAATGTATGGCCTGGGGCAGATAATCAAACAAAATTTTTAGAGCAAATTTCATTAATAAAAAAACAAGGCTACGCTTTAATTGAAGACACCGGTCAAATTGTTGGAATTGCTTGCCCTATTTATAAAAAAGACAAAGTAATAGCTAGTTTTAGTATTTATATGCCTTCATTTAGATATAATGAAAAACTTAAAGAAAACATGATTAACACCGCAATAGATGTGGCTAATAAAATTTCAGAATAGGCTACTCATTATATTTCAAGTAATTTTTTACTCAAATAATAATTTACCTGATCTTATTTCCCTTAACAGCATAAAACCATATTATAAAGTAGCAAGGGACTAAAAGCCAATAAGCTTGTTGAGGATTAAATTTATCGGCCATACTCCCGTAAATTAATGGAAGTATTGCTCCTCCTGAGATACCCATAATCAAAAATGAAGATCCAATTTTAGTGAATCTACCCAAACCAGCCAGAGCCAAAGGCCATAAGGCTGGCCACATCAGTGAATTTGCAAACCCTAATAAGGCAATAGATAAAACAGAAATATATCCATCAGTATAAATAGCAGATATAGATAAAAATACTCCTAAAACAGCCGAAACTTTTAAGGCCTTATTTTGGCTAAAATACTTAGGGATGCATATTATACCAATAATATAGCCTATTATCATACCCATTAAGGTAAAGGTTGTGAAAAATTTAGCGGTTGAAAGTGCAATTCCCTGTGAGGAACCATACAGAATAATGGTATCTCCTGCAATAACTTCTACACCTACATAAATAAACATAGTAAACACGCCAATTAACAAATGTGTAAATTGAAAAATACTTTTTTTGTTGGTATTAGCAACCGCCAAAGCCTCATCTTCAGTATCAGTATCTATTTCTGGTAAGCTAGATATGTAGACCAGAAATGCTAATATTAACAATACAATAATGATAACGATATAAGGAATAATTACCCTAGAAGCCAACTTATCTAATTCAATAGCTTTTTGAACAAAATCTATATTGATCAATTTATCATTTATTTCATCTACGTTTTTTAACGCAATAGCCCCTAAAATAATAGGAGCTATTGCTCCTGCCACTTTATTGCAAATTCCCATGATACTAATTCTCTTGGCTGCGCTTTCTGGAGGACCTAAAATGGTGATGTAGGGATTTGCAGCTGTTTGTAACACAGCTAAACCTGTTCCTTGAATAAACAAACCAATTAAAAACAACAAATACGTTCTACCTATTGCAGCTGGAATAAATAACAAAGCCCCTATTGACATGATAACGAGCCCTAATGCCATCCCATTTTTAAAACCTGTTTTTTTAAGAATTACAGAAGAAGGTATAGCCATTACCAAATAGGAGATATAAAATGAAAATGCAACTAAATAAGATTCTAAATTATTGAGTTCGCAAGCTATTTTTAAATATGGTATGAGTACAGAATTCATCCAGGTTACAAAACCAAAGATGAAAAATAGTGCTCCAATAATTATGATAGGATTTAAACCTGATTTTGTAGGAACAACCTCTTTTGAGGATATTGATGAAATCATTTGTTTTTGGTTTGGTTAAAATTACTTGATTAAAATTCCCATCTCACAAATGCTTCCATGGCCTCATACTCTGCCAAACCTAGTTTATCATAAGCTCTTGCTGTTTCACTTGTTCTTTCTTCTGCTCTAACCCAAAACTCTCTAGCATCATCACCAGGAAAAACTGGTAGATCTTTTTGAGATTGGTGTTTAAATATTGCCAATCGTTTTCTTTTTACTTCTTGTGGAGAAAGCGGAACGGCCATTTGTATTTCATGAATTTCAAATTCATGCCAAGCGCCTCTGTATAACCATAACCAACAATCTTTTACCCATTCTTCTGTTTCTTTTAATCTCTGTAAAGCATTTAAAATAATATTGAAACATACTTTATGTGTACCATGAGGGTCTTCAAAATCTCCAGCTGCAAATACCTGATGAGGTTTTACCTTTTGTAGCAATTCCATAGTTTGAACTATATCATCTTCAAATTCAACTTTACTACTCAATTTTAACCTATCGT
This sequence comes from Pedobacter cryophilus, assembly GCF_005116455.1. GTDB lineage: Bacteria > Bacteroidota > Bacteroidia > Sphingobacteriales > Sphingobacteriaceae > Pseudopedobacter > Pseudopedobacter cryophilum. The sequence goes on along the minus strand of NZ_SWBP01000002.1, from coordinate 846,112 downwards.
AAAAAGGTAAAGCCATAAAATGGATATTTTTATCGTCTAAACCGGCAAATCTTGCTCCTGCGGTGGCCTCTCCTTTTCTTATGAGTCCTTTTACAGTTAGTAATTCTGGAATATCTGGTTGATTTGGAGATTTAGTTTGCAGAAATTTTTTCATTTGCTCATAAGTTGCTTCTAATTTAGAAGAATCTTGCTGTAGCGCTTTTGCAAAATCTATGTTAAACTCCATAAAACGTAATGCTTCTTCGTCCCAAACAGCCGTATTTCCAGAAGTTTGGTAAGCTACATGTACATCATGGCCTTGATCTGCCAATCTAATAAAAGTACCTCCCATAGAAATTACATCATCATCTGGATGTGGAGAAAATATAATAGAACTTTTTTTAGAAGGATTTGCCCTTTCAGGCCTTTGGCTATCGTCGGAATTGGGTTTACCGCCTGGCCATCCAGTAATGGTGTGCTGAAGTTTGTTAAAAACATCAATGTTCAAATTATATACTGGTCCTTTTTCTGTGGCAAGTTGTGCCATCCCATTATTATTGTAATCTTCTTCAGTAAGTTTTAAAATGGGTTTATCGCATTTTTCGGCTAGCCAAATCACTGCTTTTTTAATAATCTTGGGGCTCCATAAACAGTCTCTAACTAACCATGGCGTATCAAAACGTGTGAGCTCTGAAGCGGCATCTTCATCTAATATAAATTCTACATGATCAGATAATTGGAGGAAAGTTGCCGGAACGCTAGAAGATATTTCTCCTTCCACTGCTTTTTTTACAATTGCAGCTTTCTTCTGATTCCAAGCCATTAGAATAATTTCACGAGCTTTAAAAATGGTCCCTACTCCCATTGTAATTGCCTTGGTTGGCACATTTTCTTTCCCGCCAAAATCTCTAGAAGCATCTCTTCTTGTTAAATCATCAAGCGTTACTAATCTTGTGCCGGAGTTTGGTGCCGAACCTGGTTCGTTAAAACCAATGTGCCCTGTTCTTCCTATTCCTAAAATTTGAAGGTCTAATCCTCCATATAAACTAATTTTACGTTCATATTCTAAACAGAAATCAGCAACTTCATTCTCTCTTAATGTACCATTTGGGATATTGATATTCTCTCTTTTTATGTTGATATGATTAAACAATTGTTCATTCATAAAGGCAACATAACTTTGAGCGGCATTAGGTTTCATTGGGTAATATTCATCCAAATTAAAGGTAATTACGTTTTCAAAACTTAATCCTTCTTCTTTATGAAATCTTATTAACTCTTTATAAACACCAACCGGAGTTGCTCCGGTAGCAAGACCCAATATTGTTTTTTCTCCTAGCTTTTGCTTTGCTTTAATTAGAGTGGCTATTCTTTCAGCTACTTTTTTTGACGCTATATCCTGATTTGGATATACTTTTACAGGTAATTTCTCAAAACGGGTTTCTTCTAAAAGGTTTAAACGCGACATATTGTATATTTTAATTAAAGATTGACATTCACTATCCAAACTTAATTAAATTTTACTTAAATATTAAAATCTTTTTAAAAAAATTATTAAGTTTTAATGAATATTTATTTTAGCAATAAAAGATGTAAGCCATTAGATTTTTACCCTAAAGGACATTACATTATTCAATAATATGATGTTGGAAGACAAAAGAAGCTAGATACGCTTCAATCAAACAGAAAAAGAAAGAAAAAAAACCAGATTTAGCATGCCCACACTTTGTTTTGTTGGATAGAATGATTGGCTATTCTTTACCTTTGTTGAAATTTTCCATCACTAATATTGCAGCTCCAATTAGCTCTGCATCAAAACCAATTTCAGATATATATATTTGGGTTTCAACCGCCAACCGTGGAATGCAATACTTATTTAAAGCTTGCTGAATAGGCGCAAGAAGCAATCTCCCAACTTTAACTCCTCTTCCACTTAAAATGATAGCTTTAGGATTAATTATATGAATAAGAATAGATAAGCCTCTTCCTATTTTATAGGCAGCCTCAGAAAGAAGCTCTATCGCAAACTGATCTCCCTTATTTGCAACCTCCATTAAAGCATCTCCAATAGCTAATTTAGAAGTTTCAGAATTATATTGCAGGCTTGTTTTTCTGCCGGCTTCAATCCCATCAATTGCTTTCTCTGCAACAGCTAATAAAGAAGCTTCGGCCTCTAAACACCCTTGCTTACCACATGCACATAATACTCCTTCTTCAGAAATTGGAATATGACTAAATTCTCCTGCAAATCCACTATGCCCTCTAAAAAGTTGTCCGTTAAGAATCATTCCAAGACCAATTCCCCAGCTTAAATTAATAACCATTACATCTTTAATAGTCTTAGCAATCCCAAATTTTAATTCTGAAAGTGCAATTAAACTTGAGTCATTATCTATAAAAACGGGCAAATTTAATTCGTCAGAAATATGCTTAGTCAAGCTTTTTTTATCAGATTTTAAATAGGTATAATTAATGCCTTCATGAGTATTTACAAATCCAGGCATCCCAATTCCAATCCCAATAAGTTTATCTTTTTTTATCCCCGACTTATGAATGTAAGCTGATATTAAGGCGGTTAGTTCTTCTAAAGAATGTGGATTATTCTGCAACTTTAATCCAACAATTTCTATTGGCGTTACATAATTATTAAACATATCTACTATAACAATTCGAGTAGATAACTGATCCATAGCAACGGCTAAAATATTAATTTTAGCCTCCTTCATAGAATATGTTAATGGCCTTCTGCCTCCTGTAGATGCAGCATAGCCTTGTTCAATAACAAAACCTTTTTCAATAAGGTAATTGATTGCTTTGGTAACCAATGGAATACTTTTATCTATTTTTATGCTTAAATCTGCACAAGACAAAGATTTTCCATAGTAGAGTTGCTTAATTATTTCAAAATAAAGCGTTGAATTTTTTTTGTTTGCACTAAACATATAGGTGTCTATTAAAATATGTTTTTAGGTTAGTTAAAAGCTTTGTTCATTGGGTAGAAATAAATTATTTAAACTATGTATAATCAACAGAAATGATTGGCCTATTCATATTCTCATAATAAAAAATAGCCGTTTAAGCATTCACTAAGTTAAAAAGCATAACAATATAATTTTTTCATTTAAAAAACATATCATAATTATAATTTGCAGGTTAAAATTGCCTTTGAAAAATATTTTTTCTTTGCTATTTTAATTAAAACTGAGGTTGATTCCTTCAATAAAACTGAAATAAGGATTCATGAAAATCTTTTTAATTATTTATAAAAGTTTTAATTTCTTTTTCTATTTTTGATTCAAAGATACACTTTCTAAGTATTTTAATATTTAAAAGCAGTTTTAATTTTTGAAATTTATGATTCTTGTGGCTGATAGTGGCTCAACCAAGACAAGTTGGTGTTTAAAAAGCTCAAATAATAATGATATTTACTTTGATACAGAAGGATATAATCCTTATTATTTAGATAGCAGTTATATAGTCCAATCCATTACGTCCTCATTACCTAATCATATTCAGAAAGAACTCATATCAGAAGTTAATTTTTATGGGGCTGGTTGCAGCGAAGATAAAGTTGTTATTGTAGAAGAAGCGCTCAGAAATATTTTTCCCAAAGCAACTATTAGTGTCGAGTTAGATTTATTAGCGGCAGCAAGGTCAGTATTAGGCCATAGTTCTGGATTTGTTGGCATTTTGGGGACAGGAACAAATAGTTGCTTATATGATGGCAAAAAGATAACCCACCAAATAGATTCTCTTGGCTTTATCATTGGAGATGAAGGTAGTGGTGCTTATTTGGGGAAACAATTATTAATTGCCTATTCTAGAGGGTTTCTTCCCGAAGATTTAAAAAGAAGTTTTTGGAAAACCTATGAATTGACTCCAAGTGACATTATAAGTGAAATTTATACTTCAAGAATGCCTAATAGATTTTGTGCTGGCTTTTGCAAATTCATTAATAACCATGTTAATCATCCATTTATCATAGAGCTTGTAAAAGCTTCTTTTAGAGACTTTTTTAAAAATATTGTAACTTATTATCCTGATTACAGCAAGTATACTTTTAACTGCATAGGTTCAATAGCCTTTAATTTTTTACCCTTATTAAATGAGGTGGCTCAAGAATTTGATATGAAAATTGGCAATATTATAAAAAGCCCTATTGAAGGATTGGTTAAATACCATAATTTAACCGTAAAAGAAGATTAGAACATTTCTTTAAAAATTATAATCTTCTTTTATTACTTGCTTTAATTAGTATTCTTGTGATTGATATTTCAAATTAGTGCCACCCTTATATTAATAAAAACAGTTTATAATTAAGAAAACTCCATTAATGCAAAGTCTTCTTTTCTATGAAAATCTGGCTCTAAAGATTTAACCAAATTCCAAGTTAAATAATGAGGTTCGGGCATTTTAGTACCGCATTTATAAAAATTACCTCTTGCTTTCAAAGATTTAAATGAATTAAAATTATGAAAGCTAAAAACAGAAAGCGGAATTACAACTGTTATTTCCCAGTCAAATAATTTCACCGCATTTACTGCCGCTGCTTCTATTCTTGTAAAAGAGGATATAGTTTCTACTATACAGGAAGGCAATAAATACCTGTTTTTACGATTAAATCCATATCCTATTTTGCTCCAACCTAAACAATTAAATTCAAGATTATAGTAGTTTTCATCCTCTCCAAAAGCAATAAAAAATTCTACACAGCTATCATTATGTACATTCTGATTAGTAGTTGCATTTGCTAAAACATAGCCTTCTTCAATTTGATACTTAAGAAATATGGCATTTCCGTTATGGGCAATTGTATAATTTGCTTTAACCGAATTAGAAAATTGAGGCCATGGATTATGACCTATTTCTATCGGATGCAATTGATTTAGACATAAAGCAACATCATTTGATGAAGGAATACCAGCTATTTCTATAAATGGAATTTGCAGTTTTTCCATATTATATGGTTTGATTATCTAGCAAACTGCTGCTATGCGCATCTAGAAATAAAATGGCTTCATTTTGCCTTCGCAAGATGGTAGCAGGAAATTGTTCTTTTATTTCTTGAGTAATGGTATCCTTAACAGCGTTTGCTTTTGAAAAACCTGGCACCATACAGCAAATGTAAGTAGCCCCAACTAAAACAGGTATTGTTAACGTTAAGGCATGAGTTGGCACTTCTGATAAGCTGATAAAGCATCCATCGTTAACTTGTTGTTGCCTGCAAATTTCATCAAGCTCAACAATTTTCACTTTTTGCTGATCATTAAAGTCGGCCACCGGAGGATCATTAAAAGCCAAATGTCCATTCTCTCCAATACCCATAAATACAATATCAGCAGGGTGTTTTTCCAGTAGGCTACTATACCTATTACATTCCAAATCTGCATCTTTAGCATTGCCATTTAGGTAATTCACAGATAGAAATGGTAATGAATCAAAAATTCTTTGTTTAAGAAAATTACCAAAACCTTGTGGAGCTGCAATATCCAAATTGATATATTCATCCATATGAAATGCATTTATTTTATCCCAGCCAATACCTTGCTTTGTTTTCAAACTATCAAGAAATTCATTTTGAGATGGCGCCGCCGCAAAAACGATATTAATTTCTTCTTTGTGCGCTAATAACCTACGGATAATTGCTGCCGCAATTTCGGCAGCAGCTTCCCCCATTTCTTTTCGGTCTTTATAAACTTTTACTGTTAATTCTTGAACTTTAAATTCTTGTATCATCTACTATTTTTATGAATAAAATATGCTTGATAAGTCTTTAGCCTTGTACACAACATTGCCTTTAACTATAGTGGTGTCTATATTTATTTGATTATCAAAAATTACGATATCTGCATCTTTTCCTTTTATGAGTGACCCTTTCTTATCTTGTATTTTTAGGATGGAGGCAGGTGTTTCACTAATCATTCTAACGGCATCTTGAAGCGGGATATCTGCAAGATTCACCATGTTACGCACCAAACTGTTTGCGGTAGCAACACTACCAGCAAATGCAGAGCGATCTGGTAGTTTAGCAACACCATTTTCAACCAAAACTTTAATCCCATCTTTAAGACTACCCAAAATACTATCGCCTTCAGGCATACCTGATGCTCTCATGGCGTCGGTTATTAAGGCAATTCTATCTGGACCTTTAATTTTGTATACTAGTTTCAATAAAGATGGAGGCAAATGAACGCCATCGGCAATTATTTCTACTGTCATTGCGTCTATTAAGTAGGCACTTTCTATAACTCCTGCATATCTGTAAGCATTTCTTCTTGATACGCCTGACATACATGAATAAAAATGAGTAGCATGTGTAAAGCCTTTTTCATAGGCTTCTAACACTTCTTCATAAATAGCATCTGTATGAGCAATGGCTGGCAAAATATTCTTACTCATTAAATATTCACCAAACGCTAAAGCTCCGGGTAATTCAGGAGCTGCACTCCATCTTTTTATGGAGGATGATGCAGACAATATTTCTTTGTATTCTTTAGGATCAGGATTACGGATATAACGAGGATCTTGAGCTCCTTTTTGTGTCATTGAAAAATAAGGCCCTTCTATATGTAATCCTATAAATTGGGCACCAACATCATTCAATCCATCAGCTTCATCATATAAAGCCAAAGTATCTAGCAAATCCTGCTTTTCGCAGCTTAAAGTGGTTGGCATTAATGCTGTTGTACCATAAGAAGCATGTGCTTTAGCTATTCCAAGAAAAGCATCTAAGGTATTGTCCATAAAATCATGCCCTCCACCACCATGCACATGCATATCTATAAATCCAGGAGCAATGTATTTTCCTTGAGCATTTATTTCTAGCGCCCCAGCCACTTGCCTATTTTTATCAGTTACTTCTAAAATTTTTCCGTCACCAATAATAATACATCCATTTTTAATGGTACGGTGTGGCGTGATAATAGTACCGTTGTATATTTTTATATAATTCATAAGTTTTTTGTTAATTCTTAAAACTCCAGGTTTTTAATCTATAGCCACGAAAAGCATAAAAAATTAGATAGCCATAACATGGCAACAATATCCAATATCCTTCTCTCAAACTATGATTATCGGCTAAATGACCATAAATTAAAGGCATTATGGCATTACCACATAAACCCATTATAAGTAGCGAAGCACCCGTTTTTATAAAGCGACCTAAGTTATCAAGTGCAAGAGGCCATACGCCAGCCCAAATCATGGAGTTGGCAAACCCTAAAAGCACCACAAACCATACGGAAACATCTGTTTTGTGGCCAAGGATATTGACTTCGCCATGGGTGTATATTACCATGCAGCTTAGGAAAGCCCCAAGTACAGTACAAATTTTTAATGCGGTAAGCTGAGACAGGAATTTTGGTATAAAAGTAATGCCCAATAAATAACCTACAATAGTTGCTGTAAGCGTATAAGATGGAAATACTTTTGCTTCTAAAAAGGGCATTCCATTGCTTGATGCATAATTGATAATACTATCAACAGCAATTACTTGTGAACCTACATGAAAGAAAATAGCTATTGCACCTAAAATAAGGTGAGGAAAATCTAGAATGCTTTTTTTATTTGAATTGGAAGCAGATACTTCTTCACTTTCTGTTTCTGTATCTATTTCTGGCAAAGGAGAATATCTAACAAAAAAACCAAGTGCGGTTAAGGCCAAAGCTACAACTGCATAAGGAATTACTACTCTTTTTATAAGTTCATCAAGTGCAATTTCCTTTGCTAAACCTTGTAATTGCCCTATTTCTTTAAACAAGTCATTATCTGTAGATCTTAAAATTACTGCGGCAAATAATAATGGCGCAATAATTCCGGCTAACTTATTACATATCCCCATGATACTGAAGCGTTGCGCTGCCCTATTTTTTGCTCCCAGTATGGTGATGTAAGGATTAGCTGCCGTTTGTAATATTGCAAGGCCCATTCCTATAGTGAATAAACCGGTAAGAAAAACACCATAAGTTCTTGTTAAACCGGCCGGAACAAATATCATTGCACCAACGGCCATTACCCAAAAGCCAATCATCATTCCCTTTTTAAATCCTACTTTTTTAAGTAGTTGAGCTGCCGGCAGTGACATCACCAAATAGGCAATGTAAAAAGCGAATGTTACCAAATAAGATTGGAAATTATTTAGCTCGCAAGCAATTTTAAAGTAAGGAATTAGAATAGCGTTTATCCAGGTTACAAAGCCAAAAATAAAAAACAGCAAGCCTATAATTAATATAGATATTGTTGTGTCTTTCTTACTTAATGATGATACCTGAACTCCTATTTGCTTTTCTTTCATTTATCTTTTTACTACAACTATTGAACTTTTGAAACAGCACTTCCTCTTCCTTCATTATTAAAAGTTCTGAAAACAAGATTTTTATTGGCTTTAAGAGGAGTCTCATAAATCAAACTCTTTAGGGTAGGTATACTTCCATCTGTTGTGTACCTGATTACTAAACCTGGCAATTGCACATTAGCGCTAATGATACCATCTAAATTATTTATCCCAGGCGTTGGAATACGATAATTAAAGCCTCCAGCATAATAATCTAACCTTTTAAGTTCTCTTTTACCAAGAAGATTAAAAAATCCAGCTAATTCTTTATTGTACGTTTGCGCAGCCTTTACAGAATCTGTTTCTTCTGCCCAAGCAGGACTTTTAGCCCAAGCCTGTTCAGCCAAACTCAATAATCTTGGCAGTAATAAATACTCCATTTGATCTGCATTTTTAATCGTTTCTGACCATAACAATCCCTGTATTCCAACAATATTATCTTTTCCATAATCTGTTAGTCTTTCAGCACTTAATAATGTTTTTTGGCTTAATGGTCTGCCTAAATAATTATTTCGTTGGTTTTTCAAATAATCAAAAGGAATAAAGCTGTATGGTTTATCTAATTCTGTAAATCCTCCCCAATAAAAACCTTTCTCGTTAAAATTTTTATGATACGCCAAGTCAAAATAAAAATTGGTTACAAAAGACAGGATAACTTTATAACCAGAATTTGCCAGCCTATAGGCCAAATCTTCATTACCCAAAAGGTTATTCCATACATTTACATGGAAATTACGTTGGCTAAAAGTAGGATTTGGAAGCCATCTCTTTTTTCCGTCAAGCATTGTTTTACGCAGTGCAACTTCTTCCCAACCTGATAAGTAAAGCCCTCTTTCCTTCAACATTACATCCAACTTATCGAAAAAATAAAACCACAAATCTTGAGTTTCTTTAATACCTTTTTCATTAGTTTTTAAACTGACATAAGAAGGAGATTTTTCCCAAACGCCATTAGGAACTTCATCTCCACCAAAATGAATGGTCTTTAAAGAAACGCCTGCTTCTTTGTAAATGGCAATTACTTCATCTGTAACCAATTCCAAAAAACTATAGACCGAAGGCATGGAAACATCCATCACATTATCATCCCATTTTTGTACAGAGCGGTAAACAGACTCATCATTAAAATCATGTAAAAGGTATTTTTTAGCTTCTTCTGTTTTGCCTTCCTTTAAAAATCGGCCATAACGAGCATCCATAGCTTTTATGGCCGATCTTGCATGTCCTGGAGTTTCAATTTCTGGAATAACTTGAATATGCCTTGCTGCGGCGTAACGTAAAATTTCTATAAAATCGGCTTTGCTGTAGTACCCACTACCTGATGATTTATTTTCTAAAGGACCTGAACCATAAGAAGGAGGAAGTGTGGGATTTTCTCCCTCATTTAAATGAGCTCTTTTGCTTGATACTTCTGTGAGTTCTGGTAAAGCTGGTATTTCTATTCGCCAACCTTCATCATCATTTAAATGGAAATGCAAAGTATTTAATTTGTAGAGAGCCATTAAATCCAAAATTTTGAGAATTTGAGCTTTTGGCTGAAAATTTCTGGCCACATCAAGCATAACTGCCCGATATCCAAATCTTGGATAATCTTCTACATCCACACATGGAATTTCAATTGTACTATTATTCTTCTTTGAATAAACAGAAGGGTTAATTAACGTTTTTAAAGATTGTATAGCATAAAAAACACCTGCGGTGGTACCTGCTTCTATTGAAATACCAGTTGAAGAAACATTCAATTTATATGCTTCGCCTGTAAGGTTATCTTTCTTTAAATTTATTGCGAATTTTATATCTCCAACTGCTTTTTTTAAGATTAATTCTCTACCTGTTAACTCAAAAAGAGTAGAACCAAGTAACATTGCCTCTTTTTCAAATTCTTCATCATAAACAATATTTGTTTTTGAATTAATAATAAAAAGACCTTGTAATTCTTTATAAACAGACGGTGAGGGAAAAATTTTAGTCAATTTAGATTCTGGAATATCAATAATCATTTTATTCTGATCATATAACATCTCAGGCGTAGTTTCTTTATCGCCACCAAACCTGTAAAATTTTCTTTGATCTAGTGGAGGTAATATTTTAACCTGATTAACCAGTTCTATATTTTTTTCTGGATTATCCCACACCACATAAAAACCTTGTGGCGCATCTGATTGATTAACCAACCAAGAATTAGAGATTATTTCAAAGCGAATACTCTCCCCTGGTTTTAAAAAAGTAAAGTTTTTAGCTGGGCTGATAAAAAAAAGATCACCATTTAAATGTTTTACATTTAACTTATCTCCTTCTGTTTTAGGCGTTATTATTCTAACAAAATTGAAATATAGTTTCCATCCGTTTGCAGGTAAAACAGTATTTCCATTATTTGTTATTTCAAAAACAGAAAGTGCCTGTTCTTTTCCAAGATAATTGTTTTCTATAGGTTGCCAACTGATACTTAATTGTGAGTTATTAGTAACTCTTTTATTTTGGCAAATCCCACTGTTTACAACGAACAATAAAATTAAAGCACTTATTAAAGATTTCATATTAATTGGAGTTTTTATTACCCGACAATCTTTTGTACAGTAAATTTATTTTGCTGTTTCTTAACTCATTCTCTTGCTCTAGCTCTGCTTTATAAAGCGCACTTTTATTAAGCTTAATGAATTTTTTGTCGATTTTTTTGGTGTTTAATGCTTTTAAAGAATGAAGAACCTCTGGAATCATATCCTGAGTAAAAGAAGGCGAGTTAGTTTTCATCTCCAGCAACATATAGGTTAGGTATTGTGTCCTTATATCAGCCATTAATCTATAATGTTCAAATTCAGCCTTATTACTAAGTGGCTTTAGCTCCTTTAAAACTTTAGCACTTGTTTTTGCACTATCTAAAAGCTGATTTATATTTACAGATGGATTACTAATTTTTCCCTGATTAATTTCATAAGGAGCTGCTTTTAAAGCATTCCAAAAAACACTTGACTGTGTTTTGTTAAAACCGTATTTTTTTTGACTATAGCGTGAAACAAAATCTGCTGTTGCTAAAGGTTTAGAAGATTTTAAGCTCTCAAAATAGGCTTCTATAAGCATATTGAAGCCTGTTATTGGATAAACTCTTCTAATTGCATATAAATCAACAATGTCTTTAGTAGTTTCAAAAACGGGAGAATAAAGACCAGAAGTAGACCATGAAGTCATTACAATTCCTTTATATCCTAAATCCCTAGCAGTTGGAATGAAACTCTGAATATTTTGGAAGTGTTTTTCCCATTGGCTGAGAAAATAATTGTCTGGATGACTTCTAATTGATGGAGATCCCCAAATATTAAAACCACTCTCCATCAATTTTTTATGATCACCAAACATATTAATGTCCCAACCATAATTCCAATCAATAAAAATGGTTTCTTTAGGTAAAAGCGTTAATACTTCGGGGTATTTTAAGGCTATATCTGCCCATAAAACCGGCTTTTTACCTAAACCTATAACAATATCACAAAGTAATTTAATATAATCCCCATAAAGACGACCTTTGCCTACTTTTAACACTTTCTGCTTAGATTCTTCTGAATGCCCTAATAAATAGGTTTCATCACCTCCAATATGTATATATTCTGACGTGTGAGTAGAAATTAAATCTTTATATAAATCAGTAAATAGCTCTTTATTTAAGCTCTCTTTTAACGGATTTACTTGTGAATAATCTTTTTGATCTTCTCTTAAATCTTTATAGCGATAATGCCTAAGAATATACTCTACATGCCCAAAGCTTTGCTGTAAAGGAATAACATCAATATTTAAAGAATTGCAATAAGATATAAAAGACTTGATCTCTTCCCTTGAATAAGCAAACCTATTAGGAATTAAAGGTTGATTTTTGAAAGGATATGTTCCTTCCCACTCCATTACCAAAGTATTAATACCATTCTGACTAAGCTTTAAAGCGAAATCTTTAAGGGCTGGCATTTTCATTACCTGAATTCTAAGATCAAGATGAAAGCCTCTAATCTTTATTGGATCTTCTACTACTAAATCTTGCGCTTTCAGGCTATTTACAACAAACAGCAATAAGAATATTGTTCTTATAAAATATTTATACCTCATTTATAATTGTTATTACGTTATTAAAGTTTAGTGTTTAATAAATAAACTTCATACTTTTTGTTGCTCCGTTTCTAGTTACAAATGCTAAATAAATTCCTTCTTTTAAGTTTGAGCTGTCATAATCAAATGTATTTATACCAACATTAAGGCTTAAACTTCTATCTAGCACCTTTTTGCCTGATAAGTCCATAATTACAATTTTCCCAATTTCTTCTTTTTCAGATGAAACTGATAAGTTAAGCTTTCCATCTAATTTTAAAATGCTAAAAACCTCATTACCTGTAATAGTTACATATCTAACATCACTATCAGAAGATTTGCCGTCAACATCCATTTGTTTTAACATATAATAATTTGTTCCGGCAAGTGGATTAAAATCTGTAAATGAATAGTAATTTAATTTTTGGCTAGTTCCATTCCCGCTAACACGACCTATTTTTGTGAAATCAGCGCTCTTTCCTGTAGCTCTCATAATGTCAAAATAAGCATTATCTTTCTCTGAAGCGGTTGTCCAACTCAACAAAGCTGACATCTCATTTGATTTTACGTTAAAAGAACTTAAACTTATTGGAAGAGTACTTTGACTAATATATTTCATAGAAATATTACCAATAGTTGCTGGTAAAAGTGTGCCTGTAGTACTTCTTGAAGCTTGCATCATAGCACTGTTAAGAAGTTGCCCAATTGCCAGTTCTCCAGTTGCCGGAAAATTCACTAAAGAAGCTGATCCTGTGATTCTGGCGCTATTTACCCATATATTAAAAGTTCCTGAAGGGAGGGTATATTCAACAGCATTACGAGTATAAATTTGACTATTTGCAGAGTTATTAGCATACAACTCTACAGCATATGTACCTCCAGTTTTTGTAAACGTACTGCTATTAATTGTTGTAAAAGCTGTGCCACCAGTATTACGATAAGATAAGGTTATCCCATTCGTAGCACTCAAATCCCACCTTAAAAAATTAAAAATACCTGCAGTGGTAGAACTGCCTAAAGAAGTGCCGTTATTAAATATATTATCTCCTTCTGTACTAGTAGCGCTGTTTCCAAAAACGTAAATCAGAGCTCCGGTAGTTGCATCAGTATTATTAAAAGACAAATTAAAAAAAGTACTGGTTACAGCAGATAAACTTGCAACATTATAAATAGAAAATTTATTTCCTGCCGCAGCATTACTAGCCGTTATTGTTAAAGATGCAGGACTAGAACCTACACTAAAACCACCGCCACCAGTAGCTGCCGTATATACCCTTGCAAACCCCGACGCTGGATAAGACAAGAAACCAGGCGTAGATTGTGAAGATACAGAAGACTTTGAAGAAGCTCCGGCGGTATATGTTGTTCCACTTCCTGTACCTGCATTAAAATCATAATTAAAAGGTAAATTACTTTCACCTGTCCATGTTCCTTGAGCCATTACATTATTAATGGTGAATAAAAGGATGATAATTGATAAGTATTTAGTTTTCATATAAAAAGCTTTAAAATATTATTTAATAGAATTAACCTGAAGATTTGATAACGTGACAGATAAAGCATTTGGAAACGGTGCTTTACTGTGATAGCCTTGAAATAAGAAACTATTAATTAAAGACTCAGGTGCTAATTCACCTGATGAAGAGAAAGCCGATCCAGTATTGTTAGATAATAATTTCCCATTAACCCATATATTAAATGTTGAGGGTTGAATAGAGTAAGTTTGACCTCCTCTGATATATTTCTTCTCAATAGTAGCATTATTGGAGTATAATTCTACCTGATGCTGCCCGGTTTTAGTAAAAGAACTATTATTAATACCCTTATAGCCATACGAACCATCTACAAGTGTACGATAAGATAAAAAGACGGAATTGTTTGTACTAAATTCCCATCTTAACCCGGCAAATATACCTGAAGCATCTGCTCCGGTTAATGTAACGGCATTTTTAAAAATATTATTTCCTCTAACACTTCCTAGCGCCATCACTATAGATCCATTTGTTGGATTGTTTTCATTAAATGACATAGAAAAAAACATACTGGATACTGCCGACGCTTTTGCAATGTCATAAACAGTAAATTTATTAGCTCCGCCAGCTACAGAAGCATCTAATATTAATGTTGCATTATCTTCTTTACGTTCTATTTTAAACGCTCCGCCAGCTGCTGCTGCCGATGAAACCATTGCAAATCCTGAAGAAGGATAAGGAAGAAAACCTGGAGTAGATGTAGATGAAATAGAGGTTACTGCCGTTTCCTTACTTTCAAATTTATCACCGGCATCACCGGTTTTTTTTAAAAGACTATAATTCCAATAATTCTCCTTGCCTTCCCATACTCCTGCATCTGTCCAATAATTTTTTTGAGCATTTACGGTTGTAAACAACAATAAAAGTACTCCTGTAATAGTAAAATTTCTTTTCATGTTTTTTTTTATTAATGGGTACGTTACCTTTTTTTATTAAAAAATTAATTTATTTGATTAGCTCCTAAAGAAATGTTTTGGCTATTGAATGAATTTCCAAAGAAATCTTTCAAGCCAAGATTTGGAAGCCAATAATTACCTTCCATTTGCAATATGTTAATCCCTTTGCCTTTAACTGGGCTTAAAGCATTAATCTTAAATCCATTTGTGAAATTTTTTCCAATTTTATAATTCAATGGATCTAAAAGCATCGGGTTTGCAACAATTGATTTTACATCGTTAATCACAAATGGATCATATCCGAAATAAGAATTACTATTAAAGATAGCGGTCATCCCTCCTGATTTTATATAAAGCTCTCCTTCTCCTGCATGATAGAAGATGTTATTATAAAATTTAGCTGTATTAAGAGCTTCATCTACCACCACAACTGTTTCATGACTTTTGCCTAATACTATTGTGTTATTATGAAAAATTCCGGTTCCTCTAATATGGTTTGCCCAAACTGGAAAATCAAAAATATGTAATCCTTTAATCCCATCGTTTACGCTAATATTATTACGAACAATTGCGTCTTCGGATGTACTGGTGATAAGTACAAAACCACCTTCATTATCATGAGAATAGTTGTTTTGAATAATTGTTCGGTAAGCGTCTTCATCAGCATCAAAAGCTTGCCCGTCTTTACCGCCCCTGGTATTATAAACTTCATTATATTGAAAAGTTGCCTCATCTGTACTTCTACACCATAACGCCACGCCATATTTAACCAAATCTTCTGAAGCATTATGGTTTTCCCAAACTTCATTGTATTCTATTAAAGGTTGGTATGCATACCTAACTATTACTCCATCACCTGCACAATGGTGAATTTTATTTCTCCTGATCACAAAATTGGTAATTGGCCTATTACCTTTTACTGCTGCTTTTCCGTCTGTAAGGTTAGAGTAAATACCTACTCTTGTTACGTTTGCTATTTCACAATCTTCAATAAGTATATCATCAAATTTTGTTGCTGCGTTACCTATAATTCCAATTCCACCAGTATTCTTTCCTTGCATTTCAAAAGAATAATCACCCATTATATCATGGATGTAGAGGTTTTTAAGATGAAAGTGTTTCCTTTCTTTACCGTTATCTTTTATCAATACCCCTAATCTTTTCCCAATAGAAGTGGCATTATTAGTAATTTCTAAGTGATGTAGTTCCCAATAATCTACATCTTCTAATTTCACAACTTGCTCCACCAAACCTTTGCCATCCAATAATGGCTTAGTATTTCCTCCATAGCTTGAAACCACAATAGGATAGCCAGATGAACCAGAGCCTTTAGCTATTAATTGTCCGTTCCATATCCCTCCAGATTTTAAAAGGATAGAATCTCCGGGGGTAAACAAATAATTATTTACTTTATTTAATGTTTTCCAAGCTTTACTCGTCGTTTTTCCTGAATAAGAGTCGTTCCCGTTTTCTGAATCCACATAAAAATTACTTCCTTTTCTATTATTGTTTTGTGCTACTGTTTCAGCACTTTTTTTGCATGATGTTGTAGAATAAACCGTTAAATTAAACATGCAAACAAGAAACAATACTGTTTTCTTTTTCATAAATTATTGAATATTAAAATTAAGTTTTAAAGAGCCTGCATAATAACCACCATTCTGATCTTTAGCTTCTAATTCTAACTCATCAGCTGTACCTGTTCCAGCATATAAATATTTTATTGCACCTTTATCTAAATCTGTTTGTGAGAAACTTGAATTTAAAGACAATGGAATTCCATATTTCACTAAAAACCCATTAGAAGGTATTTTAGTGATATTGTAAGTGATATTTTTATCATCTGTTCCCCCCATTTTTAGCTGATTACCATTTAAAACAGTAATTCCCGTTACGCCATTTGCGTTAACTGTATTTAGATTAATAATTGTTAGAATAGATTTTGGCGGGCTGGTTATGGTTAAATAAGATTTGTATTTGCCTGATGAAAACTCTCTTGGATAAATCTTAACAAAATTATCAGTGTTATGATTCATTAAAACGTTGATAAAGCTTTTACTATTTCCATAAAGTTGGTTTACCGTAGAAGTAACATCTACAGAAACCCAACCTGAAAACGAAGCTTTTAAAGAAGTATTTCCAATACTTACCCTATCATAAGTCGGAGCGGTTGTAAAAGTAACTAAGGCTTCATTAAAATCAACATCGCTTCCTTTATAAACAGATAAAGTAGACGCTATACCCGTAAAATAAACGTAAAAATTAAGCTTAGCCAAACCTATTTTATTTCCAAAAGACGGCACTTGCAATGGGAACTGAAATAATCCCATTCTATCGACAGAAACGTCTTTACCATTAGAATTTTTCATATCAATACTTGTGGTATTATTAAAATTCTTGTCCCTATTAGCAGTTCCATTTTGTATAAATAAATCTTTACTTACATAAGAGGTGTCCGTTTTTTCTCCCACAGTACCAGATGGTGCATCAGGTACTGCATCAATTAATTTGTAAAATGTAAACTGGTCTGTAACATGGGCAATTCCGTTACTAAATTCAAGGTTCTGAGTTCTTATTATCGCAGAGGGAGAACTTAAATCTGATGATTTATTAGCGGTTAAAACATATTCATCAGAAGAAGTATTGCTTCTTGTAAAATAGATAAAACTCCCATTAATAGTCTCAAATTTCTTGGTTTCATTTAAAGCTAAATCAAAAGAATGTAAACGTCCCTTAAAAATATTATCAGACAAAATATTTTTTAATACTACTGGTGGAATATCAGATATTGTTTTGTAACCAAGGCTATTTACCATTATTGTTACAGCCTGATCAGATAAAAACAATAGTGTGTAATCGCCAGGTTGATCAAAAAACTCCATTAATCCGGCATGTTTTATCGCTTCAGCATATAGGCTAAGTTTCGTTAAATCATTTGAATGATCTACTGAAAGAAAATCTGAAATAGTCATATTCTTTAGATCCTTTCCAGCATTTACGGCTTCTAATTGCGCATTCTTTAAAAGCTCTAATTTACCGCAGCTCATATTTAGTAAAAGGAATGCTGCAACAATAATACTTCTGTAAACTAATTTCATGTACATAGCTTTATATTTATTGATAATATGAATTTTGTTTTAATAAAGGATTCAGCCTGATTTCATTCAGATATATAGGCCACAAATAATTTTGAGGATCACTAAGACCATTAATTGGTTGCATAACTTCTATTGCTTTTCCTGTTCTTACTAAATCAAACCATCTTTTACCTTCAAAACATAACTCTTTTGAGCGTTCATCTAAGATTAAATTCTCGATTTGATTTTCTGTAAGTGTATTATAATAGGCAGGTAGTAAAGCAACTTCTCCAGCTCTTACTTTCATCTGGTTAACGATAGCGATAGCTTCAGGAACACGTTTTTTCTTATTTAACGCTTCGGCTCTTAGCAGTAGAATATCTGAAAGTCTGTAAATGATTACATTCTTATCATCCATTTGGCTTCTATTAAAATTTGTTTTCTCAAAAAACTTATTTATTGCCCTCCTATCATCAAATGCAATTTTTGCTCTTAAATCATTAGGAGAAAATTTTGTCATTAATTGTTCACTAACTTGAAATGCAGGTTGAAAACCTAAATCGCCATATACCTGTATGTAAAATGATCTCTTACCTCTTTCAGAAAAATTATAATCTATTTCAAAAATACTTTCAGAAGAAATTCCCGTAGTAAACATTTTAGCATAAGAAGTATTGTCTAAAACGGAAGCATCAGTCAAAGATGTTAAACTATAATTTGCGGTATTGGTTATAATTTTTTGCGAGGATACAATTGCCTTATCATATTGGTGTCTCCACATGTAAAGATCAGTGTAAATCGCATTAACTCCCCCTAATGTAAATTGCGCCTTTGTATAAATTGATGGAGAATAAGTTGCTACTAAACGATTTGATGCTGAATCTAAATCAGACTCGATTTGAATATAAACTTGGGAAGTATCGGATCTTGGGATATAATAATCATCTGTTGCATCTTTTAAAGGCTCTGTTACCAAGGGTAAATCGCCCCATAAGCGTGTCATATTAAAATAGCAAAGGGCTCTTAATGCATAAGCTTGTCCGGTTACTTGATTATACTCTGAAAGCTTATTGCTGTAAATACCATTATCTTTCATGATTTTAGTATTCTTAATTACCAAATTAGCTTGATTAACAACAGCATACAATTGATTCCAATTTGATATTCTTAAACTGGAATTAACATTATTTGTTAAAAGATTTAGAGATTCGGTGTTTAATGAAATAAGATTTAAAGCAATATTATCAGCTCTAGCTTCTCCGTAATAAACACCCTCTGGACCTAAAGCAGATTGTAATAATGTATAAGCCCCGTTTAATGCCGCAGTAGCCTGCGAAGTCTCTTTCCAAAAATTAGCATTAGAATATTCGGTAGTAGGATTAAATTCCAAAGCTTTTTTACAAGCACTAAAACCTAACACCAAAAGCAATGAAAGTAGGCCGTTTATGGTTCTGTTAAACTTCATTTTATTTACAGTTTAATGTTTAATGAAAAGTTGTATGATTTTGATCTTGGAAATGACCCCCTATCTACTCCTGCAGCTAATGAATTGGCAGAAGAACTTACTTCTGGATCATAACCGGTGTAAGCACCCCAAGTAAATAAATTTGACGCACTTAAGCCTATTGTAGCTCCAGTTAATTTAAGACGGGATACTAAGCCTACAGGTAATTTGTAATTTAAAGCTATATTTTGCAATCTTATAAAAGATGCGTCTTCTACAAACCTGCTTGATACAGCATTATTTAGCATAGGATCTGTTTTAACAAGAATAGGAATATCAGTAATGTCTCCTTGTTTTCTCCATCTTCTAAGTTGATCTGTTGAAAAGTTTTGATCTATTGGTGAAGAGTCTAAATTTCTTTTTAATTCATTAAAAACATCTGCACCAAAGCTATAAGTGAATAATGCATTTAAACTAAAGTTTTTGTACGTAACCTCATTCTGAAATCCTCCAATAAAATCAGGATTCGGATTACCAATTATTTGTAAATCATCATCATTAATAATTCCATCTCCGTTTAAATCTTCCCATATTACATCTCCTCCTTTATAAACCTTTCCATTTGCCGAACCTTGTTTGTAAGGTAAAACCTCGCCAGTAGTTTCATTTTTAATAAATATATTATCTTCATCTCTTGAGTATATTCCCAAAGCTTTAAGCCCATAAAACACACCAACTGGCTGCCCTACTCTAGCCATATTATATATATTTGGTCTATAATCTTGATTTCCTGGGAGTTCAAGAATTTTATTCTTGTTTAGTGCAAGAGTAAAAGTGGAAACCCATTTAAAAGGAGCAACTATATTAACAGTATTTAAAGTAAACTCCAGCCCATTATTTTGTAAAGAGCCAAAATTACCCGGAACTGTGCTAACACCTGTTGACTCCGGAACAGTTACATCAAATAGTAGGTCAGTTGTTTTCTTGTGATAAGCATCAGCTGTAAATAAAACACGATCTTTTAAAAATGAAACATCTAAACCAATATTACCTTGCTGTGTATTTTCCCATTTTAAAGATCCGTTAGGAACTCCATTAAGAATAATAGCTGATTGACCTAGATAAGTTCCGTTACTATTGAATCCTCCTTGTGCAGAATAGTTACCAATAGATTGATTTCCTGTAACTCCAAAGCTTCCCCTTAATTTACCCTCCGTAAATAAGTTTAATTTTTTAATCCACTCCTCTTCTGTAAACCTCCAACCTCCAGAAACAGAAGGAAAATAGCCATATTTATTATCTGGACCAAAACGAGATGAGCCATCTTGCCTCATCACCAATGAAATCAGGTATTTTCCTTTATAATCATAATTTGCTCTGGTAAAAAAAGACAATAATGAGTGCTCTGCAATACTTTGATTGTAATAAGAAAGTACAGAAGAAGCCCCTATTGTAGTAATCTGAGCATCTGCCAAGCCTGTTCCTTCAAGTTCAATAGCATTGTTATTATATTTTTGATAGGATTGCCCTAAAAGAAAGTTGAAATTGTGGCTTTTATTAAGCGTTAGCTTGTATGTCAACAAATTCTCGTTAATATATGAACCTGAATTGGTGTTTTGTAAAGATGTACGACTTAATTGTCCTTGTGGCAAAAGACTTAATGGAGTGAAATTTGTCATCTCACCTACCTCATAGTCAATACCAAAACTTGTTGTAAACCTTAAATTTTTAGTAAGCCAAATTTTAAAATCTTGATTTCCAAAAACCCGAGATCTTTTTATCCCATTAGCCGCTAATTGAGCAATTGCTAAAGGATTAGGTTTACTTCCCTCAAATAATGGAATAATATTACCCGTTAAAGGATCATAAGGATTATATACCGGCATTGTACTTAATGCTTGATAAACTACACTTTGACCACTAAGTCCAGAAAGAATACGAGTATAATCTGTAGTTGATAAATTGAAAGCAGAACTCCCTGAAATGCTTTTATTAAAAGTATAATAAACCTTAGCTGTAGCAGTACCTTGTTTATATTTGGTTTCTCTAATAATTGGATCTAAATTTTTATACCCGGCACTTAAATAGTAATTTATAGTATTATCCTTTGATCCTCCACTAATATTAACATCAGCTTTATACTGTAAAGCTTGTCTGTACATGATGTCATGCCAATCAATTGATTTAGAATAATAGGGATGAAGAGAATCTATTACTGACACTTTTGTTGTCATTTGACCCGTACTATTATAAATAGCATCTATATAGGCGCTTCTCCATTGTGGCGCATTTAATATACCAACTGTTCTTCCTAGCTCCGTCATACTCGTATTAGCTGAGAATGCCAAAACTGGTTTTTTAAGATTTTTACCTGTTTTTGTAGTAATAATAATTACCCCGTTGGAAGCCCTAGACCCATAAATGGACGCTGTTCCATCTTTAAGAACCTCTACCGATTCAATATCAGAAGGATTTATATCTGCAAGTGGACTAAAAGTAGACGCATCATTTACTCTCCCTCCAGAATATATCTCTGTGTTAATTGGAACTCCATCTACTATATACAATGGTTGACTGCTACCATTTACAGAAGAAGCACCTCTAATTCTAACGGTAGCTCCAGCACCAGGCTCCCCTGAATTAGACGTAATTTGCAAGCCAGCTATTTTACCTTGTAAACTTGTATTAATATCACCCAAAGGATGAGTTTCCATTTGATCTCCAGAAACAGACCCTATAGCTCCAGTTACCTCTCTCTTTTTTTGAGTACCATAACCCACAACTACAGTAACTTCACTTAATTTTATAAGATCCTGACTTAATTTTACCTCAATATCTGTTTGACCAGTAATATTAACAGAAGTTTTTTTAAACCCTAGATAATTAAAAACCAATACAGGATTTTTACCCTCAATCTGAATTCTAAATTTCCCATCCTTATCTGTCATTACTCCTTTACCAGTTGACAAAAGAGAAACAGACACACCAGGAAGCAACTCACCTGTCAATTCGTCCACAACTTTTCCATTAACAATACCTGAAGAAACGTTTTGAGCCTTCAAGTTAAAAGAAAATGTTGTTACCAATATTAAAGAAAGCAGTACAATTAGTCTCTTTTTAATCATCATATTATATCTGTTTTATTTTAAATATTAAATTCTATTAAACATAAACGGTAACGTAACCGCTTTAAATCAAAAAAAACGAAGTATCAAAATTGATTACTTCTCTGTCTATTTTAACGGTTACGTAACCGAAAGTAAATATCTTTTTTTTATAAACCAAATATTTTTTGAGTTTTTATATTATAACTAGATTTATCTATCAAAAAACCAGATAAACCATGTTTTTTTTTACAAAGAAAAGAATATGTTATAACAAACTAGACCTAACGCCAATATAAAAACCTTAAATCACAACAAAATACCATAAAAATCATTAAATTATCACTAAATAACTCTAGTTTTTATAGAATTTATAATTTTCTTTGGTAATAATATCAATTGGCATATAATTTTGCTTGTCAACAGCTGAGGAATTAACAAGAAAATTATATAGAGCCATAATACCTTTGTACCCCTGTTCTTGTGGTTTCTGACAAATCAAAAAGTCGATTACATTTTTTTTTAGATAATTGATATTTTCTTCTAAAAAATCATAGCCAATTAATTTAATATGGCTTTGTCCAGTTTCTTCTAAATATCTAGCTACTGAAGAAACCCTAGAATTAGTTACAAAAATAATATCAATAGAAGTTTGAGTTAGTACTTCGGCAATTTTTTGCTTAACAGAAAGATAATCTGTTTCCTTTATATCAATTTTTATCAAATCATTCTCCTTATGATTTACATTAAAATACGCCCTAAATCCTTCTTCTTTTCTAAGCAAGTGATGGTGAGGATCTATTTCTTTAGAAATATTTACTAAAAGTATTTTTTGCTTTTCACTAATCAAATAACTAATAAGATGCCCTGCTAAATAACCACTTTGATATAGATTAGGACCTATATAACATAAACTATTTTGTTCATCTATATCAGAATTGATAAAAACATACGGAATATTTTTAATGTAGCACTTTTGGATAAATGAGATTGATTCCTCTTCAAACATTGGAGCTAAAATTACACCCTGATAGTCCTTTTCTAGAATTTTGACAGCTTCTGTACTAAACGTAAGTTTATTATTTTGATCAAAAAAATAGATATCTACAATAATCCCATAATCCTTTATTTCACTTGCAGCATTTTTAACACCTTCTAAAGGGGCTTTCCAATAATCTGTCTCTTCTGATACCTTTGGTATTAGCACCGCAAATTTTAATGTTTTATTTGAGGCAAGTCTACGAGCCATTATATTTGGCTTGTAATCTAATTCTTTAATAATTCCTAGAATTTTTTCTTTCGTTTTAGCAGAAACGCCTTTTCGATTATTTAAAACACGATCTACTGTTGCAATAGCCACCTCTGCCCTTCTGGCTATTTCTTTAACTCCTACAAGCTCAGTCTCAATATTTTTTTTCATCGAAATAAAGTTATAAAAAGAATTTACATCCTCTTTTAGATTTTTTTACGCAATAAGCAGTTTGAAACATATTTGATTTCTAAAAGGCAGCATTTCTTGGTAAGACTAAAAACAAAAAACCCGAAAATATTTAAGATTTTCGGGTTTTTAAACTATTTTGACTGTTGTCAGTCGGGATGGCAGGATTTGTATCCTTATCTCTAAATATCTTTATTTCAGCTCGTTAAAGCTTCAATCCAAATACGGGTAACCTTTTGGTTCTCATCCTATTTGTTGTTCCAAAGATACTATTAATGATCCCATTTAACAATACATTTAATAACTATTCATTACCAAAGAGATGCTGAGATGATCTTTTAATCACTTTATTTATTACTTGAATCTACCTTCTACAAAATTATGATCACCGCGACCTGTACATAAAAAATGTACTCGGTAATTATTCAATTATGTCATGCTTTTTTACTAATTTTTCTTTTCAATAACTGTGCATTAATAGCCACTATAATTGTGCTTAAACTCATGAATACTGCTCCTATCGCAGGGCCTAAAACAAACCCTGAAGAATAAAGTGCTCCTGCTGCAAGCGGAATGGCGATTATGTTGTAGCCAGTTGCCCAAATCAAATTCTGAATCATTTTTTGATAGGTCGCTTTTCCGAAAAGAATTAGGTTTGCAATGTCCTGCGGGTTGCTATTTACTAAAATAATATCTGCTGTTTCGGCAGCTACATCTGTTCCGGAGCCCACAGCAATTCCAACATTAGCCTGCGCCAATGCTGGAGCATCATTAACGCCGTCACCAGTCATCGCAACAAACTCTCCTTTGCTTTGTAGTTCTTTTACAATCTCCACTTTTTTGTGAGGAAGCACTTCTGCAAAATATCCATCTAATCCAAGCTTATCGCTAACAGCCTTTGCGGTTTTTTCATTGTCGCCAGTTGCCATCAAGACTTTAATATTATTCTTTTTAAATATTTTAATTGCTTCCGCAGATTCAGGTCTGATTTCATCTGCCAAGGCAATATATCCGGCAAGCTTTCCCTCAACTAAAACAAATACAACCGTTTCTGCGGCATCACTAAAAGCATCTTCTGGAATGCTGATTTTCTCGTCTCTTAAATATCCTGGGCTTACCACTTTTATATCTTTCCCTTCCACGCTGGCCTCAACCCCTTTACCAGTAATTGCGTTAAATTTTTGAAGTTGTGGTATGGTAATTTTTTCATCTTTAACTTTCTTTAAAATCCCCACAGCAATAGGGTGCTCAGAGCTTTGCTCTAAAGCACTGGCTAAACGAAGGATTTCTTGATCAGAATAGCTCTTATCCACAGATTGTATTCGTGTTACCCCAAAATCTCCTTTTGTAAGTGTTCCGGTTTTATCAAACAACAACACGGAAATTTTACGTGACTCTTCAAACGCAGTTCTATTGCGTATCAATAAACCGTTTTGTGCAGATACTGCGGTAGAGATTGCGACTACCAAAGGTATAGCCAAGCCTAAGGCGTGAGGACAGGCAATAACCATAACCGTAACCATTCGTTCTAAAGCATACACAAAAGGGAAACCTAATATCAGCCAGACAGCTAGTGTACCAAAACCTACAACTAAGGCAACATACGTAAGCCATTTTGCAGCCCGGTCTGAAAGATTCTGCATTTTGGATTTGGTTTTTTGAGCATCTTCCACCATTTTGATTACCTTATTAAGGTAACTGTCTTTACCAGTGTGTTCTACCTTGACCCTTAATACGCCGTTACCGTTAATCGACCCGCCAATTACTTTTTCATTGAGCTCTTTCTTTACTGGTTTTGATTCGCCCGTAAGCATAGACTCGTTTAAGTAGCTACTCCCTTCAGTAATGATACCATCAGCTGGCACTTTTTCACCGGGCTTTACCAAGATGATATCATCTTTCATTAAATCTTCCAACTTAATATCTTCTACACTTTCTCCCTTTACTCGGTGTGCTTCCGCAGGCATCATACTCACTAACAGTTGCAACGCTTTTGAAGCGCCCAGCACACTTTTCATTTCTATCCAATGACCTAAAAGCATAATCGCAATCAGCGTGGCCAGTTCCCAAAAGAAATCTACTCCGGGCAAACCGAAAACCGTTGCCGAACTATAAAAATAGGCGACACTAATAGCCATGGCAATTAAGGTCATCATCCCCGGCGAAGCTTTTTTAACTTCAGACCATAAACCTTTTAAAAAAGGCCAGCCACCATAAAAATATAAGATGCTGGATAGACCAAAAAGAAAGTAGGGATTGCCCGGAAGCAAAAACTTATAATTGAAAAAATCCTGTATCATTGGCGAAATCAACAGGATTGGTCCTGTAAGAACCAAAGTCAGCCAGAATCGTTTTTTAAAGTCTGCAATCATCATTTTGTGATGATCATGACCAGCCATTCCCATTGGGATGGCATCATGATCCATTTTGGAATGATCCATTTTACTGTGATCCATATTGGAGTGATCCATTGTTTATTTGATTATGAATACTATTTTCTATAGTGTTAAAATTAAAGATCTTTAAGGTTTAATATTTTTAGTGCATTATTATTGGTCACCGTCCACTTTATCCATTCCAATGGAAAAAGCACTTTCATTAAATAAAAATCCTGTTTTCAAAGATGATTTAAATTAGATGAAAAATAATAACACATATCACTTTTAAAAGTGATATGTGTTATTATAATTAATGTCTATTAAGTTTGCTTTAACTTTTTTTTCGTTCTTACCGTTAATCTAAAGTCAATTTATTTCATCCTTGCCAGTATGGCTTTCATCTCCGCAATTTCTTTCTTTTGTGCTTTAATGATATCATCCGCCAATTTCCTTACTTCTGGGTCTTTAATATTGGCGTTTTGACTGGTCATTATAGCCGATGAATGGTGAGGTATCATGGCTTTCATATACTGTTCATCTCCAACAGTCGTTTGGGTTCTTAAAGCTGTAAGCACTACTCCGAAAACCACTATACTTCCTATAATAATGGCTTTATTCATCTTCTTATTCGGATACATTTCACCCATCATCAAAAGCATAATAATAGCCATTGGGCTTACCATTAAGAGAGCCATATAAATACGGTTAAGGCTGATATAAAAATGATTGATATCCACAATGTTGATGAACATGATAAAGTACATCACTATAAATGAAATACCCATGGTTAAGGCAAATTTTCGGTAGCCCATGCCTTTTTTTCTGTGTTTGAATGATTATTCTCCATGATTTTATACTTTATGTTTGATAATATATTTAATAAATAATTCTTAAACCCGCTCCCCAACCGTAATCACCATCCTAGTTACCAGAAACACCAAATTTTACCTAAAATGTAAGTGGTGTTTAAACGGTATTCTTTATCGGTGTTTCAAGTCCGTCTAAACGAATGCTATCGGAAATGGGATTATGGGCTGTGCAAATCTCGAAATGTAATTTCCATTTTATGGCTTAGCCTAATATCCGTTTGGATAAAAAAAAACAATAATTACGCCAAAACAAAACCTTTGTTAGGGAAATAATATACAAAATCATACATATTTTTATCGAAATCCTGTAAGAATGCAGGCAGCCGTCTCAACTATCTTTGTTTATCAAAAAGATTAAAATGAACAAAGAAAAAAATATAGCCACCCTTTCGCTCCCGGTATTAGGGATGACCTGTGCTGCCTGTGCAGCCAGTGTGGAAAGTATGATTTCTTCACAAAGTGGAGTTGACAGTGCAGCGGTAAATTACGCCACCCAGTCCGTTAAAATTTCTTATTACCCTGACCAAATCCAGCCATCTGATTTTCAAGAGGCGCTTCAGGCTATCGGTTATGATCTGATACTTGACGCTGAAAGCGGTAAAGAAAAACAGGAAGAAGCACAACGCAGCAATTACCAGACGCTCAAAAAGCGAATCATCGCAGCAGCGATTTTAACTTTACCAGTAGTCATCATAGGTATGTTTTTCATGGATATGAAATGGGGGAACTATTATATGTGGGCTTTAACCACACCCGTTTTGTTTGTATTCGGGAAAAGCTTCTTTATTGGTGCTTTTAAGCAAGCCCACCACAGCAGGGCTAATATGGACACATTGGTTGCCTTAAGTACGGGCATTGCCTATTTATTTAGTGTGTTTAATACCTTAAACCCTGAGTTTTGGCATCGCCGTGGTTTGCATCCACATGTTTATTTTGAAGCTGCTGCCGTGGTAATCGTTTTTATTATGCTGGGCAAACTATTGGAAGAGCGGGCAAAATCCAACACCTCTTCTGCCATAAAAAAGCTGATTGGCCTGCAACCTAAAACGGTGCTGGTAATTACTGAAGCTGGCGAAAAAGAAATACCCATTTCAGATGTGCATATCAACGACCAGCTATTGGTACGCTCCGGAGAAAAAATCCCGGTTGATGGAGAGGTTTATCAGGGCAGTTCTTACGTGGATGAAAGCATGATTTCCGGAGAGCCTGTGGCTGTCGCAAAAAACAAGGGCGACAAAGTTTTTGCAGGTACCATCAATCAAAAAGGAAGCTTCCGTTTTACTGCCGAAAAAGTAGGCGGAGAAACGATGCTTGCACAGATTATTAAAATGGTGCAGGATGCGCAAGGCTCAAAAGCTCCCGTACAAAAACTGGTGGATAAAATTGCTGGGATATTTGTTCCTATCGTGATGGCTATTGCTTTGCTTACACTGTTGACTTGGGTGCTGGTTGGTGGAGAAAATGCCTTTACGCATGGTTTGCTTGCTATGGTAACCGTATTGGTAATTGCCTGCCCATGTGCCTTAGGACTTGCAACGCCCACAGCTATTATGGTGGGTATTGGCAAAGGTGCAGAAAACGGAATCCTAATTAAAGACGCGGAAGCATTAGAATCTGGACATAAAGTAAATGCAGTGGTACTGGATAAAACAGGAACGTTGACTAAAGGTACGCCCGAAGTAACTGAACTGATCTGGTTGGGAGATTCGCAAAATAACCAGCAAATCCTGACAAAGATATTTTTCAGCTTGGAACAGCAATCCGAACATCCGCTTGCGGAAGCTATTGTTAAACATTTGAAGGCTGAAAGCAATGCTACGCTACAAGTAAGCGAGTTTGAAAGTTTGACTGGCAAAGGTGTGAAAGCCGTTTTTGATGGCCAAACTTATTGGGCAGGCAGTCATAAAATTTTGAAAGACCTGGAAATTATTGTACCCGAGGATCTACAAAACAAAGTTAATGCGTTACAGCAACAGGCTAAAACGGTTATCTATTTTACAGATAAAACCCAAATGATCGCCATTGTTGCCATCGCAGATCAAATTAAGGAAGGTTCTGCAAAAGCGGTACAAGAATTATTACACCAAGGCATTGCGGTGTATATGCTTACCGGCGACAATCAGCAAACTGCAGCTGCGGTTGCTAAGCAAGTAGGAATTGCGGAGTTCAAAGCAGAAGTTTTGCCATCCGACAAGGCTGATTTTGTTCAAGAGCTACAAAAGCAAGGAAAAGTTGTTGCCATGATTGGAGATGGAATTAACGACAGCCAAGCATTGGCACAGGCTGATGTTTCCATTGCGATGGGAAAAGGTTCTGATATAGCAATTGATGTAGCCAAAATCACATTGGTGTCTTCAGATTTGATTCAGGTGCCAAAAGCGATACGCTTATCCCGACTGACAGTGCGTACCATCAGGCAAAACCTATTTTGGGCATTTATTTATAACCTAATCGGTATCCCTATTGCAGCGGGAATTTTGTATCCGATAAATGGGTTTTTACTGAACCCGATGATTGCCGGAGCGGCGATGGCGCTAAGTTCTGTATCTGTAGTAAGCAACAGTCTTCGATTAAAATTTTACAAATTAATTTAACAATCAATAAAACAAAAAATCATGGAAACATTAAAATTTAAAACCAACATTAAATGCGGTGGATGCATCAATGCAGTAACTCCCCACTTAAATAATCTTTCTGGTGTGGATAAGTGGGAAGTTGACACCCAAAATCCAGATAAGGTATTGACCGTAGAGAGTGGGACTGGTCTAGAAGGTCAAAAGGTTATTGACACCCTTAAAGGTGCGGGCTATACGGCAGAAACGCTATAGTTAAACCCATTTTTCCAGCAAACATCAGGTCGGCATTCGGCTTGATGTTTGCTTTGTTTAAACGATTTTCCTATAAATTAGACTATGCTTGCGAACGGTGCGTTTTCGACATAAAAAATTGATTAGGTTGTTTTTATCCTTGCTTATTTTACGCTAATTATCTTAAAATAAAATGTTATTAAATATAAAAAACATGGTTTGTGATCGTTGCATTCTGGTTGTTAAGCAACAATTAGAGCACATGGATTTACAAGTTGCAGAAATTTCTTTGGGTACGGCAGTTGTTTCTCCTGATCCTTCAGAAAGTAAGTTAAGTGAAATTGCTTCTTCTCTCAACATACTCGGATTTGAGTTGATTGAAAAGGATAAAGACAAGCTAATTGAGCGTATGCGTAATGTAATTATAGAACTTATACATCATTCAGAATCGCCAGAACTTCATGTCAACTTTAGCCAGGCGCTTACCGAGCAATTGCATAAAGACTACAGCTATTTGAGTCGTCTGTTTTCGGATAGTGAAGGCATTACCGTAGAAAAATTTATTATCCAGCAAAAAATTGAAAAAGTAAAAGAACTGCTTCAATACGGAGAACTCAACCTTAATGAAATTGCTTGGAAAATGGGCTATAGTAGTAATTCGCACCTTTCTAATCAGTTTAAAGCAGTTACTGGGCAATCTCCGAGAGAATTTAAGGCTACAGAAGTTAATAAACGTAAACCTTTGGATAAAGTATAATTTTTTTCTCCGATTATTAGGGCAACCTGCTATCGTCGGAGCATATAATTGGTTATTTCAAATAACATAAATAAATATTTAACTATTTTAAACAAGTAAAATTATGACAAATCAAAAAATCAAAGAATGTATTGATGCCTGTTTGGCCTGTATGATGGCGTGTAATCACTGTGCAACAGAATGTTTAAAAGAAGACAATGTTAAAATGATGGCTAAGTGCATCCAATCAGATATGGAATGTGCTGCCTTATGTCGTTCTGCTGCCGAATTGATGAGTTTGGGCAGTAACTACAGTAAAGTACTGTGTAAAATTTGTGCCGATGCTTGTAATACCTGTGCGGATGAGTGCGAAAAACACGCCGAAATGGGTATGGAACATTGTAAAGAGTGCGCTGAAGCTTGTCGCAGATGTGCCGAGGCTTGCGAACAAATAGCAAAAGCTGCTTAAAATGCTTGATGATGATTGTCTGCTTTTTCCTTGCAGACAATCATCTTTTGTTCCCCAACTAACTTTAAACCTCCCAGTATATGCAGAGTTCGTCATTTTCAATCGTCGTGATTCCTTTGATAGCTATATCACTTAGCATTCTGTTTTATGTTATTTTACTGCGAAAGACTACTCAAAAAAAGATTTTTAAACGCTATGTGCTTACCATAATATTAGCTGCATTTCTGCTGAATGCTGTCTGGGAGATTTTGCAGATTCCTTTGTATTTAGAAGGGGTATATATATGGAGCCACATTCTTTTTTGCTTATTAGCTTCGGTAGCTGATGCCATAATGGTATTGCTGATTTATTTTGGATTTGGTATGATTTATAAAAATGCGCTTTGGATCCAAAACTTAAACCCAAGCAGAATTGCTTTTTTGGTTCTGGCAGGCGGAATAGGTGCAGTCCTGGCAGAAACTAGGCATTTATCAATTGGCACTTGGAGCTATGCCGAAAGTATGCCAATAATCTCTGTTGTAAATGTTGGACTTTCTCCGGTTCTGCAGTTCATGATTTTGCCATTGCTTATTTATATAGTCGCCGTTAAGATAGCAACGCCACATCCTTATACGTAACTTTGCGAGAAAGAATAATTTTTAAACTCGCAGTCGGGAATTTCGGCTGTAAAAATATTTGAATGATGAAAAGAAATATTTGATGAATTTAAACTCAAATTAAGCGATCTAAAACCAGCCGTTAAAGAAAAAGCATTGGAAATTGCAGGCAAATTATTAACGGAAAAAAGTCTTTCTAGAGAGGATGCTTTGAAAGAAGGAATTAAACAGGCAGAGGAGTGGTTCGTCGATTTAGAGGGATAGTATAGTATATTTTAGTATGAGACCTTACCACCTAAATGCCGAACCGATATAAATAAGATAAGATCTAAATAAATAAGTGTTATTAAGGCTAGATGGTTTAATGTCAAAACTATCAAATGTTGACCGAAAACCGATATTTACCGTTGCTTTTTCAGTTGCATTAAATAGCACTGTTGTGTCAAATAAAAATCCGGCTTTGTAATAATTTGTTTGCGATGTGTATAAGTTTGGGTTAGAAAAATCTGCCTCATACCTGTATTCCTGTTTAGTGGGCTTACTAACATATACACCTACTCCAAATGAATAATTTATAGCACTAGCGTTATATTTAGTTGGGTTTCCTACAAAAACAGAAATTGGAAATTGCACTAACTGTTCCATTACCCTTATTTTATTACTCTCGTTTTGCACAGGCACATCCGTAAATTTTCGCTGAAAATTCAGTTCAGTCTGTAAATACCAACTCTTGCCGAAATCTCTCCTATAATACAAACCATTCTCTCCTGCGGCATTGGTAGAATAACTGCTAAAACCATCATCAGCAAGTGAAAACACGGCTAATCCCGTGGTCATGGCAAATCCGTTTTTTCTTTTTTTTACGGCCTCGTTAACAGTTGAGTTCTTGTTTTGAGCAAAAGATTCAATTGTTATAAATACAAAACAAGCTGACAACAAGTGTTTTAAGACCATATTTATTTAAACATCAAACTTAATCATTAAATAATATGAAGTAAAAGATTTTTTGCAACTATTTTATTTGACAATGCGAATTAATTTAACCGACAATCAAAACCGACATGAACTGAATTAGGCACAATCCTTTCAGTATTATGAAATGTAGAATGATGAATCTCCTTCAAAGCTTTTTTAACCTAAAACACGCAATTTGTAATCATGATCATCCATAATCAACGAAATTTTGCAACATATTCCTCAAATTATATAACAAACATTAAAGAAAGAAGTTATATATTTGATTTAAATAACTTTCGATTGCACATTGAAAAATCAATTGTCCATACAGATTAAAACGAGCTTATTGCTATTTGTGTTTCTTTTGAATACGATGGTGGTATTTGCTTGTTCTTTGGGTATGGACATGGAGTTTAATTCAAGCCATCATCAAGAAAAAACGGCAAGTTCCGCGAGTCATCATCACGAAGAGGAAATACACCATCATGAAAATAAAACTTCAAAATCTTCTAATCATCATCACGAAAAAGAAGTAGAGCATCATGAAAATGACGCAGATAGTTGCTGTAAAGATGAAGCCGTAAAATTTGCGAAGGCAGATAAATTATCTCCACAAACATCCTACACAGAAATAAATCCAGTTTTTTTTCCTGCTATTTTAACCGGCCTCTTCAGTCTTAATATATTAGATGCTGGTTCAAATGTTTTTACAAATAAATTCTTTGTCTTAGGACACCATCCTCCCATACCAGACATTCGTATAGCCATCCAAAGTTTTCAGATTTGATTTTTTTGTTTTAACTATTTTCGGTTTAGTAACTTCTAACCCGACAAAATAATTATTCAATTTAAATCAATAACAATGAAAAAGATATTTTTAATGGTTGCTATATTTACAACCACCTTGGCGCAAGCCGCGTTTGCACAACATGACCACGCAAATCATAAGACCGAGACAACTGCCTTACTTCCTTTGTATTACAATATAAAAGATGCTTTGGTAAGCGGCAACGCAAACCTTGCTTCCTCAAAAGCAAATGAACTGCTTACAGCGTTAAATACTCCCGAAGCAAAAGCAATAGTTGGCAATAGCGGAGATGAACTCTTAAAATACGCCGGAAAAATAGCAGAAAGTAAAGACCTGAAAAGTCAAAGAGCAAATTTCGCTGATCTTTCTGAATCTATGGTAGCCTTGGCAAAGAACTTCCAATTATCAACTGAACCCATTTACCAAATGTATTGTCCTATGAAAAAGGCAAACTGGTTAAGTAGCAGTTCATCCGTAAAAAACCCTTACTACGGTAACGCCATGCTCACATGCGGAAAAGTAGTGGAAACCTTAAAATAAAATCATCGGGGCGAAATTTGTTGCCCTAATGATTTTTGAAATCCAAAATATCATGACAAATGTAAAAGCAGTATTAAAAAAGATTTTTAAAATCCTTTTTATAAAAAAATGCTGCAGATAATTAATCAACAATTTTTAATTCAAATCTTAAATTATACAAAATGAAAGCTTTAATTTTTAGCATCGCATTATCAACTATATTCTTTGCAGCCTGTAACAGTAACGGCACAAAACAAGCAACGTCTGAAACTACGGATATGGCAATGAATGAAACTGCAGCAACAGCCGACAACCCTTTAAAAGGTATTGTAACTGGCTATTTAAATCTGAAGAATGCTTTAGCAAAGGATGATGACAAAGGAGCAGCAGATGCGGGAAATGGCTTGGTAAAAGTTTTTGACGGTTTTGATAAATCAAGTTTAACCGCAGACCAAGCAAAAATTTTTGCTGATATACAAACAGACGCAAGAGAACACGCGGAACATATAGGAAGCAATGCTGGCAATATTGGACATCAACGTGAGCATTTTGAGACACTTAGCAAAGACGTTTACGACTTAGTAAAAGTTACTGGAGCGGGCGAGAAACTATATTATTCTAATTGCCCAATGTATAACAACAATAAAGGTGCTAGTTGGTTAAGCGAAACCAAGGATATCCACAATCCTTATTTAGGAATGTCGATGGAAACTTGTGGTGCTGTTAAAGAAGAACTTAACTAAACAAAATATGAAACGGGTTAAGATTATAATATTAGTCCTGTTTATTATTATAATAGCTATTCAGTTTATTCAACCTGCCCGCAACCAAAGCGGGCAGGTTAATCAAAATTCTATCACTAAAATATATTCGGTGCCAAAAAAGGTACAGATGATATTGAGTGTTGCGTGTTATGATTGCCATAGCAACAATACTCGTTATCCGTGGTACGCAAATATCCAACCTGGAAGTTGGTGGATGGCATCGCATATCAAGGAAGGTAAAAACGGACTGAATTTTGATGAGTTTGCTAGCTACTCTAATAGACGGCAACAAAGTAAGTTGAAATCTATAGTTAATAGTATAAATAACGGTACTATGCCACTATCATCTTACACGCTGATACATAAAGAAGCTATCCTTTCTAAAGAAGATAAAATGAGCATAAAAAATTGGGCCAACACTATTAAAGACAGTTTGGAATTAAGGAACTAGAAAAATGAAAAAAACAATTATAATGATGTTGATGATCTGCATGGTGCAGGTCTCGTTTGCACAGCAAAATGGGAATACCAAACCCACCGAAACACAAAAAAAGGAAGTAAGCTATACCTGCCCAATGCATCCAGAAATTCACGCAAGTAAACCCGGCAATTGCCCAAAATGCGGGATGAAACTGGTAGTTGAAAAAACAAAGGTAAAGCCTGCTACCTCTAAGGAAAAAATAAAAATGCCAACCAAAAAACCGGCTCCTAAAACGGACGGTATGAAAATGGACGGCATGGACATGCCAACGCAAAAGTCCAAGGCATCAGACACAAAAGAAAAGATGAAAATGCCTATGAAAAAAGCGGATGCTAAAATGCCAGCGCATTCAGGGGATATGAAAATGCCCATGGATGATCAAACCGAACATTCAAAAAGCATGATGAATATGGATGGCATGCAAATGGACGGGAACAATGCAGAAAACATAAAAATAGCAAAAGCAAATCTGGGGAGTATTAAATACAAGACCAGCAAATTTTCTCCACGTACCGTACGCTATGATTTATATGTTGCAGATACCACGGTAACCTTCGGTGGTAAGTCGAAAAGGGCTATTGCTGTAAATGGACAAATCCCGATGCCCACCCTAACTTTTACAGAGGGCGATACCGCTTTGATTTATGTACACAATAAATTAAAAGAAGAAACATCTTTACACTGGCATGGGCTATTTTTACCTAACAAAGAAGATGGGGTTCCTTTTCTTACGCAAATGCCTATTAAAGCCGGAGAAACCTATATTTATAACTTTCCCATTATCCAACATGGCACCCATTGGTACCATAGCCATTCTGGTTTACAAGAACAGATTGGAATGTACGGTGCATTTATCATGAATAAAAGAGCAGAATGGGATATCCCTACGCTACCTCTTATCATTAGTGAATGGACCAATATGAACCCAAAAGAAGTTGACCGTAGCCTTCATGCTGCCACAGACTGGTTTGCTATCCAAAAAGGGGCAACACAAAGTTATATTGAAGCCATCAAAGGCGGGCATTTTAAAACCAAAGTGGCCAACGAATGGAAACGCATGACTGCTATGGATGTGAGTGATGTTTATTATGATGCATTCCTGCTTAACGGAAAAAACCAAAATGAACAGCCACAGTTTAAAGCTGGTGATAAAGTTAGGTTGCGTATTGCCAATGCAGGCGCATCAGATTATTTTTGGCTAAAATATGCAGGCGGTAAAATAACTGTTGTAGCTACAGATGGTAATGATGTAGAACCCGTAGAAGTTGACCGTTTAATTATAGCCGTTTCAGAAACTTATGATGTGGTGGTCACCATTCCCGAAAACAAAAGTTACGAGTTTTTGGTAACCCCAGAAGACCGGACCAAATCCGCTTCTTTATGGTTGGGAGCAGGCGAAAAAGTGGCTGCGGGGGCAATGCCACGGCTAAAGTATTTTGCAGGGATGAAGATGATGAACGAGATGATGGACATGCAGGGAAATATGATAGAGATGGAAGGGATGAAAATGCAGAACCAGATCATGGATATGAACACGGTGATGTATCCTGAAATAACTGGTGCAGAAGAAATTAAAAACTCTGGAGAAGGTAAAATCATGTCTGGTATGCACATGAATCATAAAAAAAGTAAGTCTGGGATGCAAATGCCAAACACCAATAGCATGGCAGGGATGAATATGGCTCCTGAAAGTCCAGATATTGTAACGTTGAATTATAACATGTTGCGTGACCCCAATAAAACTACTTTACCCGAAGGTCCTTGGAAAGAATTAAAATTCGACCTTACCGGCAACATGAACCGTTATGTGTGGACTTTGGATAATAAAACAGTTTCAGAATCTGATAAAATTTTGATCAAAAAAGGGGAGAACCTGCGCATAATTATGTACAACAACAGTATGATGCGCCACCCGATGCATTTGCATGGGCATGATTTTAGGGTAATAAATAGCGAAGGCGAAAATGCTCCGATGAAAAACGTATTGGATATTATGCCGATGGAACGAGACACCATTGAATTTGCCGCAACAGAAAGTGGCGATTGGTTTTTTCATTGCCACATTCTTTACCACATGATGAGCGGAATGGGCAGGGTATTCAGCTATGAAAATTCTCCGCCGAATCCAGAAATACCAAACCCCAAATTGGCCCAGAGAAAATTAAACAGTGATGACCGCATGTTTCATCTGATGGGCTCAGTTGGATTGGAAAGCAATGGTAGTGATGGAGAGTTGATGCTCGCCAACACCCGTTATAGATTATCTACCGAGTGGCGTTTAGGTTTAAAAAGCCACCATGGTAATGAAAGTGAAACTTATTTCGGGCGTTATATTGGCAAAATGCAGTGGTTGTTCCCATTTGTGGGATTTGATTATCACTATAACAGCGTACGTGATGAAACAGAAAAAAATCTTTTTGGGCAACTTAGCAATCAGGCTAACAGAAAAGCATTTGTTGCAGGTTTCCAGTATATATTACCTATGATGGTTACCGCAGAAGCAAGGTTGGATAGTAAAGGCAAAGTACGTTTTCAACTGATGCGGGAAGATATACCACTTACAAGCAGATTAAGAATGAATTTAATGGGAAACACAGACAAGGAATACATGGGAGGTTTGAGGTACATTGTGACTAAGTATTTCTCCTTATCTACCCATTACGATAGTGATATGGGTTATGGCGGAGGATTGACTTTTACTTATTAGCCAAATTCAAAAAGTAAACATTTAATAAGGAAGTCTTATTTAAATTAATTCTGTTAGGTATGCGTTCGTAACCATGTGAGGTTATACAAATAGAATGAAATTGGAGCAAAGACATAATAGCACCTAATTATTTGAGTGTTATTATGTCTTTCTTTTGAGATTATATCCTTTTATTTCCTGAAAAATAAATTGAGAAGATCAATATGATCCATATATTACTCCACTTTATAGTACCAGCCCTTTTTTCTTTCTTTTTTTATCGGCACATGGCCACAAAAGCATGGCTTATTATGATAGCGACGATGATGGTGGATTTGGACCATTTGATTGCCACCCCAATATATGACCCTAATAGATGTAGCATTGGGTTTCATCCTCTACATTCTTACATAGCTATAATAATATATTTTATACTGCTATATTTTCCCAAAGCCCGTATTGTGGCTATTGGCTTAATTATTCATATGGCGCTCGATTTTATTGATTGCTATACTTTTTAAATCATATTGAGGTGTCGATTTCGGGTAACCCGTAGAGCGTATTCTCCTAATATAAAGGTTTATAAAAATTATGGATTGGTTGTATTATATATTTTTTAAAGACGATGAAGGGATCATAAAATCCCTTCATCTGCAAAAGAAAAATATCCTTCAGCAGTAATAATTACATGGTCTAAAACTGTAATATCTAATAATTCTCCTCCAGCTTTGATTTTTCGAGTCATGCTTTTATCGGCATCACTTGGTTTTAAGTTGCCTGACGGATGATTATGACTCAAAATGATGCTACTTGCACATGTCTTTAATGCGGTGGAGAAAATGAGTTTGGGGTCTGCAATAGTGCCGCTCATTCCACCATTTGAAACTTCATAAATACCAATTACTCTATTGGCTCTATTCAATAACATGATTTTGAATTGTTCTTTCAGTTCTAAAACATCTTTATCCCAATGACTTTGTAAAATGTCATAAACCTGTTTTGAGGTCATCACTTTTGGTCTTTCGGAAGTCTTGAATTTCGGTTTATAGCTTACGCTGATTTCTGAAACTTGAAACAATGAGATTTGTGTGTTTATTGCTGGTTCTTGAAACTTTTCCATAATCTTCTTTTTTAAATTTTTAATGAATGAATTATGGTGCTTCATCTGCCTTGTATTGGGATTAAGGGCAAGGTGGAGATTTTAAAAATGTGGAGGTTCCGCCAGAGTGGATACCCATTTTTCAAATACGACCTTGGCGTAGCGAACCTGTATCCCTAAATGAGGCTATCTTTGTGCGATAATTTAATCGATGAAGTCTGATTCGCTTTTTAAAATCCCTCTTTTAAACCTCCTCATCAATGAACAGCCCCGTATTTTCTCGCTTTAATCATCATTATTAATAGCGAGAAAATGCGGGGCTTCGGACGAATAAAAAAAGGGCTTTCGCCCTTTTCTTAAACAAAAAATGGTAATTCAGCTTTATTTTTGGCGAAAGCTTCGCAAAGTTTAAAAGCTTGTTGTGTTCTTTGCAATCCTGTTCCGAAATGAATGGATTTCAATTTCTGTTCTTCATTTTTATGTGATTTTACATTTTGATAATAACCCGTGACGGCATTATATGCACCAAACAAAGTTCCTTTAGTGGTTAGGGTTTGCTGGGTTTCATTAGAAAAAGCATATTCCAAAACGTTGTTGCAAATATTTTTAAAATGCGTGGAATTTTCATCCTCTCTCTTTTCTAAAACATTTCTCAATACCTCTTTTGATGGTGATATAGCTTGTTGAACTAATTTCAAAACCTCTTGGTCTGTAATTCTAACTTTCGACCAATGGTTAAAAACCTGTTCCAATTCGTTTGCTAAAGCATTACTAATGCCCATTAATTGGTGCGCCTGCTGTAACCTGTCTTTGGCATTATTGGTATGCTTTATTTTAATTCCATTGCTATTATTTTTTAATGCTGCATTTAAGGTATTGTTACAAACTACCCGTATGGGTGTAAAAGCTGCGGTTATACTGCCCGAACCATCGTGTGAAGTGGTTAAGAATAAATATTTCTCAATCAAATCATCAAAGCCCACTCTGATATAATCAGGAAGTTTTGCGGTAATAAAAATGCGTTCGCCTTTGCCTAATGCGCCTGCGGTTTCGTATAAGATACCGTCTTGATGGTTAACAATGGCATCAAAAAAAGTAAAAGCATCTTTGTTTTGTACCACTTCATAATCACTTCCTAGTTTATCGCCCAAAATTTCTTGGTTGTCTGTTCGATATGTGAAATAGGAATTTTCGGAAATGATTTCCTTTCCATCGGGCAAAAGGTGTAGATTGGGGAGTTTTAAAACCTCAAAATCTAGTCCTGCAAATTTTAAAGCTTCTGCACTGGTGGGATAATCTGAAACAATTTGCCCTAAGCCATGCCATGCTTTTTCTTTCACTGAAAAAAAACTATGCTTTTGGGTCTGTTCGTTATAATTGATGTGATGTGCCATAGTTTTATTTTTTAGGGTTCTGAATATTGCTAATGATGATTTTAGTTTCTATGAACTGAACATGTTTTGTATCGGAAACGATGACTACCGCTTCTTTCTCTACTTCTTTAATGATTTGTTCACGGTTGGTCAGTTCTGTTTTCAATCTCGCTTGGATTGTTAAATACATTATTTCCTGCATGGCTAAAAATTATAGATGTTTAAAAAATCGTTAAATTCTGCGGTGTAACGTTGTGGATTGCTTTCTGCTAAATCTTCTGCATAACCTTCCCAAAATATTTGGTCGGTAAATTCTATAAATAACTCTATCATGGTAATTGCTGTTAAAATGCTTTGAAATAAGTCCCGGCATTACACCGGGACTAAATGGTTTAATGTTTTGGAAAAACAATGTTTGCTTCAATTTCCGCTAACTTTTCCATACAAGCTTGGCGAATAAAAGAAGTTACCAAAGTGATTAAACCCGAGGTTTTGGTGGCGAAGTTCCTGCCTTTGTCGTCGGCAATCATTAATTGGCAACCCTGAAAATGGTTGCTTTCCAATTCTTCACTTTCACTTTTTAGGGTGATTTCAAACTGGTCTAATTCTGTGATTCTTTTTAATAATCGCTCACGGTGGATGCTTCTTTGGTGTAAATCTGCCACCACTTTTAAAGTGGATTCTAAATTTGGAACTAGTTGTTTTTGCTCTTCTTGTTTTGGTTTTTCTTTTTGCTCATCCTTTTTTGTTTCTCCATTGTGGGAAAGATTAGGGTTCTTGATAGCAGGTTTGATTTCTGCTAATTTGTTGCTCGTTCCTTGAACTGCTCCGTTTGTTTTTTCTGCTGTTTTCATTTTGAATAAAAATTAAATGGTTAAAAAATCTGTTCATCCCATTTCGGCTTGCGCCTCCATTGGCTTTTTGATAGAGGCTAAAAAATTGTGTGGTGGGCGGGCAAGTCAAGACTTTGAGGCAAAAAAATACTACCCGGAGCGTAGCGGAGGCGTGGAGATTTATTTGTCCAAACCCGAAGGGCATGGTCTTGATTGCCGAAGAGGTTTAAATTTGCCTCTGCAAAAAAGCCAAGAAGAATCTTTAGGAATAATCGCTTTAAAAAGCTTTCGGTTTGGATTTCTTTTAAAAAGAATGGATAGCTGGAATGCAATGGAAGCTATTGGTTCTTTCGCTTTATAAAAGCACAACAAAAACTGCCATTTCCGCAGCGGAGCGGAACGGAGCACCCGAAGGGCATTCATCTATTTGAGGTACGAAAAGGGATGAATGGTTTTGGTTGGGGTTTTCTAATTTAGTTGTTTCTATAAGTGTTTTAAGCAAATACTTGAATGCCATTTATGTGTAAGGAATTACACATAAGGACGCAGTATTAAAGAAATGAAAATATCGTTCTATTTACATGAGAGTTGATCTAACAATTAATCGGAATTTTTACTGACGTTTTTAAAGCTTATCATATTATCAAAAATGGTTGCTCTCTTCCCACGAAGAGATGAATTCTTTTATTGTTTTAATTTAGGAATTTCTTCTAGCTATTCTAACGCCAACTTGCGCCCTCAACAGTTAAATTATTTTATACTACTTTACTTATAAAAGCACATTTGAGCATTAATTAATTTTAAACTTAAATTTATAATCATGAAACGTATAACGTTTATCTCCATAAGTTCTAAAAAAAAGTGATAAGTGTTAATTTTTAGCACTTATCACTTTTTTTAAAATTAAATTTTCATTTTCTGAATCCTTACAGCATTTAAAATAGCCAATAAAGCCACACCAACATCAGCTATTACAGCTTCCCATAAAGTAGCTATGCCACCTGCACCTAATCCTAAAACGATGACTTTAACTGTCATAGCTAAAATGATGTTTTGCCAAACGATGTTTCTAGTTAGTTTACCAATTTTAATAGCAGCTACAATTTTAGAAGGTTGGTCATTTTGAATAACAATATCTGCTGTTTCAATAGTCGCATCACTACCTAAACCGCCCATAGCAATTCCTGCATCTGCTAAGGCAACTACAGGAGCATCATTTACACCATCACCTATAAATGCAATTTGTCTACCCAAATCTTTTAGGGCTTGAACTTTTTCGACTTTATGTTCCGGTAATAAATCACCAAAAGCTTTATCAATACTTAGAAATTTAGCTACACTATTTACTACACTTTGCTTATCGCCACTAAGCATTACGGTTTCAATATTCAATTGATGTAAATCTTCAATCGCTTGTTTTGCATCTTCTTTAATCTCATCGGCAATAGTGATATAACCAGCATAAACTTTATCAATTGCAACCACTACAATAGTTTCTACAATATTATCAATAGCATTATCATAACTGATATTGAACTTTTTGAGTAGTTTGGTATTTCCAGCTAAAACTTCTTTTCCATCTATTATACCTTTTAAACCATGTCCTGCAATTTCTTCAACATCTTTAATAGTAACACCGTCTAATACAGGTCCAGCAAATTCAGTAACAGCTAAAGCAATTGGATGAGTAGATTTACTCTCTATTGCAGCGGTTAATTTTATGAAATCCTTCTCATTATAATTGTTGGTTTTTACTTCTTGAACTTTAAAAACACCTTTAGTTAAAGTCCCAGTT
The DNA here is from genome assembly GCF_005116455.1 of Pedobacter cryophilus. GTDB lineage: Bacteria > Bacteroidota > Bacteroidia > Sphingobacteriales > Sphingobacteriaceae > Pseudopedobacter > Pseudopedobacter cryophilum. The sequence goes on along the minus strand of NZ_SWBP01000002.1, from coordinate 803,069 downwards.
TTATCCATAACCACAGTATTGATTTTAGTCATCACATCTAAAAAGTTCCCACCTTTAAACAGAATACCGTTTTTGGATGCTAGACCTATACCGCCAAAATAACCAAGCGGGATAGAAACCACGAGCGCACAAGGACAACTAATTACCAAAAAGACCAATGATCTATATAACCAATTATTAAAATCATAATCGTTTACAAAAAAGTAAGGTAGTACAACCAATAAAACAGCCAATGCAAAAACTATAGGCGTGTAAACCTTAGCAAAACGAGATATAAATAATTGGGTTTGAGATTTTCGAGCGGTAGCATCCTGTACCATTTCTAAAATCTTGCTTAGCTTACTGTCTTTAAATTCTGAAAGAACTTTAATCTCTGCGACTGATTGCAGATTTATCATACCTGCAAATACATTTTCTCCTTTTGACTTATTATCTGGCTTACTTTCACCTGTAAGTGCAGCAGTGTTAAAAGTTGCTTTTTCAGATAACAATACACCATCTAATGCAACTTTCTCACCAGCTTTAACTTGAATAATCTCGCCAATTTTAACATCAGATGGTTTTACTGTTTCTATCTTTTCGTTTCTTATGACATCAACCGTGTCTGGTCGTATATCCAATAAAGCTTTGATACTTGATTTAGCTTTATTAACTGCCGAATCTTGAAACCATTCTCCGATAGAATAAAAAACCATAACGGCTACTCCTTCGCTAAAAGAACCAATGGCAAAGGCACCAATAGTGGCTACACTCATTAAAAAGAACTCGTTAAAAAAGTCTAATCGAATAGCTTTACGCCAAGCTAAGTTCAGCACATTATAACCTGCTAAAAGATAAGCAGTGATATAAATGATGAGTGATATAATTAGCGTAAAACTTATAGAAAAGCCAAATTCTAAAACCTGCATAACCACCAAAATGAGTAAGGCAGTTAATAATGGCCAATGACTTAACCATGTTTCATTCTCGGTTGAACCGTGATTATGACCATCATCTTCGTGATGATGGTCTATATTTTTATTTTCAATCATAATATTAGTTTTTTAATGTTCTTCTCCTTCTTCACTATTTTTGATTTTGCTTAATAGATCATAAGCGCCATTCAATACAATTCTCTCTTTTGTTAAATCTATTTTGTTTACCGCACTCACTTGTGTAAAACCAAGTTCAGTAACACCCACAATTATTTCAATCATTTCAAAATGTCTCAGTTCCTTATTTTTTTCTGAACCTTCAATAAAAATATACTTGCTGCCTTCAAACTCTACAATTGCCTTTTCTGGTAATGCTGCTACATCTTGACTCCCATTTTCAACCAAAGCTTGCAGATACATTCCGGGTAAAAGTTGCCCATCTTCTTCATCTAAGTGGCAATGGATATTTACAGTTCTTTCCTTGCTTATTTCTCTACCAATCAAATAAACAGTTGCCATTCTTTCTTTATTTTCATTCGCTAGGGTAAACCTTACCTTTTGCCCAATTTTTAATTGAGGGACATCTTTTTCAAAAACAGTTAGCTCGGCATGTAAATGCTCTGTATCTGCTATTTCAAACAAAATATCAGAAGGGGAAGCAGTTGCGCCTATATTTGTATTTACTTCAGTAACATATCCATTAATCGGAGAATAAAGTGTAAGCGTACTCTGAATATTTCCTTTTTCTAAAGAGATAATATTCACATTCATTAGCTTAAGCTTAACTTTTAGACCTCTAACCCTAGCTAACATACTTTGATATTCGCTCTTAGCTTTTTGTACCGTTTTTTTAGCGTTTACATTGTCGGCTGATAATTCTTGCTGTCTTTCATATTCTAACTTTAAATACTCTAATGAGCTGCTAAAGTCTAGGTAATCTTGTTGAATTTGAACAAAATCAGGATGTTGCAAGACTACCACAGCTTGTCCCTTTCTTACTTTCATACCTTGAAGCATTTCTGTACTTTTTACAATGCCCTCAAAGGGAGTGGAGATTGAAACGAGACTTTGAGGAGGTAAATCAAGCATCCCATTTACTTTAATGGTACCACTTAACGCTTTCATTTCAATGCTACCCAATTCTATTTGTGCAGTTTTAAATTGTTCAGGCGTAAGCACTGCTTCATTACCATGATTGTTTTCTACTGGCACTATTTCCTCCTTTTTTTCAGATGCTTGATTGCAACTTTGAATGATCAATGCAATAACTAACGTGATTAATAATTTATATATCGATTTCATATTTCTAATTTTTGATTATTGGTTTCCGTTTAAGAATGCCAATGTGTTAATAGATTGATTCAGCTTTAAAATTGCCGTTAAATAATTTTCACGAATACTATTGACCTTTTTTAGATTAAGCAAGTACTCTGCATAACTCATATCTCCACCTTGATAAGCCAATTGACTATTTTTTAAAATCAAAGTTGCATTTGGCAAAGCCGATATTTGAAAATATTCAAGGGTTTCTTTGTTTTTTGAGTATTCTCTTATTGCTTGCTGATAAGCACCCATCAATTTGTTTTCATAAAGTTTAGCATTGGCTTCACTAATTTGCTGAGTAATGCCAGCAGCTTTAATTTTTGATTTGTAGGAGCCATAAAATAAAGGAATGGCTAATCCTAATTGAACACCTTGAAACCTTTTAGAACCACCAAAATAAACTTCTTGTCCATTAATATTTTGATTACCAATTAATGATTGATTAAAATAGCCTAAAGTAATATCTGGTAAGCTTTTAGCTGATAATACTTCTTGTTCTTTTTGTGCAATTTCAATCTCTTGTTGAATTGACTTCAAACTAGCGTTCTGATTTGAAGCACTACTGTCTATCGAAAATTCGATAGGATTAACTTTTAAATCAATATCTGTTAAAACAAGTTGTTGATCTACTCCTGTTAATATTTGTAATTGAGAAGTGTAAATTGCAATATCAGCTTCATTTTGTTTCAACTGATTTTTTACTTCAAACAATTCATTTTCAGCAGTTGCTTTCTCTAATAAGCTACTTTCTCCAGTTTTATAACGTAAACTAGCAGAATTTAAAAAGCCTTGATAAATACTATCCTGCTGTAATAGTAGCTTGGCTTTACTCATTAAATATTGCAAATTAGTGTAGGTTTGAACCACCTCATAAACTAGTTCACTTTTTGCTTTTTCTGTTCTCAATTGAGCTCCCTTAATTTGAGCATCAGCTAAAATTGAATTAGCAGCAAATACTGTAGGAAAAGGAATGGTTTGAGAGATACCAATATTATTATCGTTTTTAATAATACTATTAGTTTGTCCATAAAGTAATGAAACATCAGTTTTAGGAATTTCTGTAGCTCCTTTCTTTAAAGCTTTTTGAAAATTAATTTCTAAACTACTGGAAACTATTTGCTGATTGTTTTGCAAAGCGAGTTGTTTAGCATCAGCTAATGAAATGGTTTTTACCTGAGCGTTTGCAGATCCTCCAAATAGAAAGAATAAAATCAAAACACTAATTACAGGCTTAACTTTTTTAATTTTGATTCTCTCAAACCAAATGTATAAAGTAGGTAAAACCAAAAGTGTTAGTAAGGTTGCGCTTAGCAAACCGCCAATTACAACAGTAGCTAAAGGCTTTTGAACTTCAGCTCCGCTACCATTTGATAATGCCATAGGTAAAAAACCTAAAGAGGCAACTAAAGCAGTCATAATTACAGGTCTCAATCTGATAGCTGTACCTGTTTTTATTATTTCTATAATATCTGTCATTCCTTCTTTTTTAAGTCTATTAAATTCACTTATCAATACAATTCCATTTAAAACAGCTACTCCAAACAAAGCGATAAAGCCAACACCTGCTGAAATACTGAAAGGCATTCCACGAAGCCATAAAGCTAAAATGCCGCCAATAGCTGATAGCGGAATAGCCGTGAAAATGAGCAATGCATGTTTCACTGATGAGAAGGTTAAATAAAGTAAAAAGAAAATAAGCAATAATGCTATGGGTACAGCAATGCTTAAACGAGCATTTGCAGCTTGTAAGTTTTCAAAAGTACCTCCATAAGTAGGGTAATAACCAGCTTCAAAATTTACATTGCTTTCTATTTTAGCTTGAATTTCTTTAACGATGCTTTCTACATCACGTCCTCTGATATTAAAGCCTACAATAATTCTTCGTTTAGCATCATCTCTTTGTATTTGGTTTGGACCTTGCTCAAAAGCAATATCAGCTAATTGGGTTAAAGGGACTTGATTTCCATTTGGCGCAGTGATAAAAAGATTCTTAATATCATCTAATGATTGTCTATTTTCTTTCTCTAATCTAACAACCATATCAAACCTTTTCTCACCTTCAAAAACTAAGCCCGCTACTTCACCTGCAAAACCACTTCTTATTGCAGTGTTTACATCCTCTACATTTAAACCAAATTGAGCAATCTTATCTCTATTAAATTTGATAACCACTTGTGGTAACCCAGAAACCTGTTCAACATAAACATCTTGAGCTCCTTCAATTTGGTTAGCAATGCGTCCAATTTGTTTAGCGTATTTGCTTAGTTTATTCAAATCCTCTCCGTAAACTTTAACTACTACATCTTGTCTGGCGCCTGTCATCAGCTCATTAAATCTCATTTGTATAGGCTGTTGAAAACCGTAGGAAACACCAGGGATATTTTTCTCTAAAACTTCTTGCATTTTTTCAGCAAGTTCATCCCTAGTTGATGCACTTGTCCACTCGCCCTTATCTTTTAAAATAATCATCAAATCGCATGCTTCAACAGGCATTGGGTCGGTTGGGATTTCGCTAGAACCAATCTTTCCTATCACTTCTTTAACTTCTGGAAAATTAGCTTTTAGCACTTTTGCAGATTTTGTTGCCGCATCAATGGTTTGAGATAAACTACTTCCTGTTAATACTCTGGTTTCTACAGCAAAATCGCCTTCTTCCAATGTTGGAATAAATTCCGATCCTAAAAAGCTAAATATTACCAAGCTGATTAATAATAAACCTACGGCAATAGCAACAATCACTACTCTCGCTTTTAATGCAAAATTGAGTGCTGGCGTATAGATTCTTTGAAAAAAGCCAATAATTTTATCTGAAATATTTTTACGATGATTAATTGTTTTACTCAAAAAGAGAGCACTCATCATTGGTACATAGGTCAATGAAAGAATAAAAGCACCTAAAATGGCAAAACTCACCGTTTGAGCCATTGGTTTAAACATCTTACCTTCAACTCCAACTAAGGCTAAAATAGGTAAGTAAACAATCAAAATAATAATTTCTCCGAATGCTGCACTATTTCTGATTTTTGATGATGATTGGTAAACTTCTTCATCCATCTGTGATTGAGAAAGGGTGTTTTGATTTTTCCGTAATCCCAAATGATGTAATGTAGCTTCAACAATAATAACTGCCCCATCCACAATCAAACCAAAGTCTATTGCGCCTAAACTCATTAAGTTTCCGCTAACACCAAATAGATTCATTAAAGAAATAGCGAATAGCATGGCTAAAGGAATCACAGATGCGACTATTAAGCCAGCTCTTAAATTTCCAAGCAGTAAAACCAAAACAAAAATTACAATTAAAGCTCCTTCTGCTAAGTTTTTAGTAACTGTACTTATGGCATTATTAACCAATTTGGTTCTATCAAGAAAGGGCTCAATTACTACCCCTTTGGGTAGTGTTTTCTCTATTTGAAGCATTCTTTCTTTAACATTCTCAATAACTTTTGAAGAATTGGCTCCCTTTAACATCATCACTATAGCACCAACTACTTCTCCTTCGTCATTTCTTGTCATTGCACCATATCTGGTAGCAGCACCAATTCTTACTTCTGCAACATTTCCTATTAAAACAGGAATGCTATTTTCATTGGTTTTGACAACGATGTTTTCAATATCCTTGATGCTTTTAATTAAGCCTTCACTTCTTATAAAATAGGCGTTAGGTTTTTTGTCGATATATGAACCTCCAGTATTTTGGTTGTTCTTTTCAAGAGCAGTAAAAACATCATTGATACTGATGTTCATACTTTTTAACTTATCAGGATTGATAGCAATTTCATACTGTTTCAGATAACCTCCAAAACTGCTTACATCAGCAACTCCTTCAACACCCAATAACTGTCGTCGTACAATCCAATCTTGGATGGTTCTTAATTCTGTAGCATTGTATTTATTTTCGAAGCCTTTTTTGGTGTGGATAACATACTGATAAATTTCTCCTAAACCTGTTGTTAAAGGCGCTAATTCAGGCTTACCCATTCCTTTAGGAATAGATTCTGTAGCTTGATTTAATCTTTCATTAACTTGTTGCCTTGCCCAATATATTTCTACATCCTCTTTAAATACAACAGTTACAACAGATAAACCAAAGCGACTAAAAGAGCGAATCTCTTCAATACCAGGAATAGTAGACATGGTTTGCTCTACAGGATAGGTCACAAAGCGTTCAATATCTTCGGCTCCATTACTAGGAGAAGATGTTATAATTTGAACTTGATTATTGGTAATATCTGGTACTGCGTCTATGGGTAATTGTTTAACTGAATAAGCTCCCCAGCCTATCAGAATTAATACCATCAAGCAAATAATCAACTTATTCTTGATAGAAAATTGAATGATTTTATTTAACATAAAATTAAAGTATAGTAAAACACAGATGCGTAAACGCATCAAAAATATTCTTAGAAAGTTTTGTGTTAACTATATTTTGGAGGAAGGTAAAGTGGGATTTTATTTGTGAAGTAATATTTTTCTAAATAGATAGATTTAGAATTTGGAGTTTTAGATAGTTTGAAATCAACTAGATGTTCAATTGGCTTGGTAAATCCAACACAGCATGAACATGAACAAAATGGAGAACATAAATCAAAGTCAGTTTGTGGATGATCTTGACTAGATGTTTTTTCAATTTTGACTTGATCTTGTGAAAAATCCTTTTTATCAGCACAAGAAATACTTGACAGCATCAAAAAGTAGGACATTAAAAGAATTGATAGAATTTTCACGCATTAAATGTAGTGATTTTTTTTGAAAATTATATTTGGAAAATTGAAGTAAATGAAACTGGGGAAACGCAATAATACTTATAAGACCCCAACTGAAGCTTATTAAGTAAGAACTAATTATTAATTTTAGAACATGGACGATTTAATCAAGATAATACTACCTCTATATTTTATTATTTATTTTGGGATTGCATTTGTACTTAAAACACTTATAGTAGCTAAAAGAATTGGAAAAAATCCTCTTGTTTTGCCTAATGATGATAGTGCTTACGGTCTTATTGGATTTTATTTTAAATTGACATTAATTGCAATGTTCATTTATGTTTTTGCTTATGCTTTATTTCCAATTTTGCATAAATATTTTTTAGTTATTCCATCTATTGATTACCAAATTGTAAAGTATGTAGGCTTTATATGTCTAGCATTTTCACTCGTTTGGACAATTATTGCGCAAAGTCACATGAAAGATTCTTGGCGTATTGGAATAGATAATGAAATAAAAACAGACTTAGTAAAATCGGGTGTTTTTAGTTTTTCTAGAAATCCAATATTTCTTGGAATGATTTTAAGTTTAGTTGGACTTTTTTTAGTTACTCCAAACGCATTGACCTTAATATTTATGATTTTAGGTTATGTCTTAATTCAAATTCAAATCAGACTTGAGGAAGAATTCTTAACCAAAGAACTCGGTAAAGAATATATTGACTATAAAGAAAAAGTAAGACAATTGATTTGAATAGTAAGTTTAAAATATTAAACTTTTTTCTAAATAAGATATTTAAAGGCATATTCAATCTATAAACTACTATATCTTCAAAGTTAGTTTTATGAAGAAAATTATTAAGATACTGTCTATCATGCAATAATAATACTAAAACCTAAATGACCATTCAGTTTTATTTCGAATAAATTTTACTTTCTTAATAACTTTTTCAACATTTACACCAATCCCTGAAACCGCATAAAACGGAGTTTTCCTCTTCAACAAACTACTATACTCAACCAATGCAGATTTCCCATCATCATCCATTTTAACATTCAAAATCTCCATTATAAATTCTTCTGCCACTTTCACTCGCTGAATATTATTCTTTTTATCCTCAGTTGTTTGTGGAATTAAATATGGTTTTGCTTTATCGGTAAAAGTAATAATGGGTTTGCCGACATCAGCCAGTTTTTGGGTATGGGCAATATTTACATAACCTTCTTTTTCTAAGTCAGATTTAAAAAGTTTTGTAGCATCTACTGGGTCAGCAACGTAAATGTCAGTTTCAATAGTTTTGGGATAGTCCTTTTGTTCTTGAAGCAATTTCAAGGCGGTTTCTTTGTCTAAATCTTTAGAACTACAAGCAGTAAATAAAGTGATTGAAATGAATAGATAACATAGATTTTTCATGATTTGAATGTTTTGGTTAGCTGTAAATATTTAACGACTATAAATTATGTTTCATATTAAAGCGAATAAAAAAAGCCCTTTCGGGCTTTCCTTTATTATACACTTAACTTTTTCTTTCTACCTGTGGTCTTTTTAGGTTCTTCAGTTTCTGCATTTGTTTCCGTTTGCTTAGTGCTTTTCTCCTTTTTATCGGTTTCATTTTGGTTATTTCCCGATTCTATTTGCTGCCTTTTAACAGTGTGCATTTTATGGTCGTAAACATTGATGTTTTTATATTGTGGAACAGCTTCAATAAAATATTTACCCTCTTTTCCGTCTTTGTTAATGACTACTTGTTGCACATTTCCCTTTTCTAAAGAACTTAATAAGTGCTTCTTTTGTTCAGGATCATTTAGCTCTTTGATAGGATATTTTGATAAAGTCTTCTCCAAATCATAACCATATTTTTCGCTAAACTGTTGCAGCTTATAACCACCTTTTTCATCAGGGGAATTAAAATCGACTTTTATCCAAGCTTTATATTTCTCTCCATTTTTATTGGCGAGTTCTTTATGAACAGAACGACCTTCTAATAAATTAAAAGCTTCTTTGGCTGTAATTCCGTTTGATTTATTGATGTAAAAAGCTTGTTCTTTACTCAATTCCAGTTTACCATTTTCTAAAAAAGCATCATACTTATTGAAGAAATACATATCTGTATTGTCCGACTTTTTAAAGTACAGCGTATAATTCATTTTACTATTAAAATGTGGGATTTCACAATTCAGTTTGAAATCTTTTTTTTGTGATTTGATGCTCTTTTCAAGTTCATCATTCATTCTTTCGCCAAATCCAAAATACTTTAAATTCGACTTTAAATAATCTAAATTTTGTGTGTTCATGGTTATTTATTTTTGATTAAAAATTGAAGAAATTGCTTTTGCTTTTAAAATGTGCTTTTGCTTCACCTTGAGGTAAAGATGTCGGCTGCCACTTTTTTCATAAACCTCTATAAAAAGCGCACTGGTTTTAGATATGGGGAATTGTTTTAAAACAAATACCTCATTTAAACTCGCACCTGCTTTTAAAGCATTATTCTGATTAACTGATGATACAATTGGATAAAGTTCCTGCTCTTGCGTGACGGTTCTTTTACTGGTTTTTAAATCTCGAACATAGAACCTGATAAAGTCTATTTGATAGTTGAGATTTGAACGATTAGCGATTTGGAGTTTAAAAAATAAGCTATCGCCTACAATTAAAACTTTACTTAGCTGGCCGTTTACTTTTCCATTAGCATCGCTTTGTATTTGACTCAAATGGGTGTTTGCTATTTTCTGAATCAGATGATCTACTTTAAGACTATCGTTTGCATAAAGTACCTTAATACTCCACAAAAAGCCTATGGCAATTAATTTTAATGTTCTCATTTTATATGGTTTTATTGGTTATTATCTCTTAATAAAAGCTGATATCCAGCTTTTAACTGTACTCTTATCTGCTTTACTTTTTTCCTAAAAAGTCCTTTTGCTGCTTGAACACCTGCACTGGCGGCTTGTGCTCCTATGGATGGATCCATCGTCATAATCTGAAGGTTTTGTAAAGCATCGTCAACACCTTCTTTTGATGCGTCCCTACTTATTGCTCCGGGAATAAACAAGCCTTCTAATCCATCTAAATCATATGCTGATAATGAAACTGGGAGTATGGAATTTTTATAGCGCAATGTTTTAAGGTTGATTTCTAACCTTTCATTATTTACATGTGCCAAACCGTAAATCATTTGATTTTTAGGAATGAGTGTACCATTGATAATAATGGAATCTAATAGCCTTAATTTGACAACTGAACCTGAAACGACCTCTTGCGTTTGATGAATTACCGCCTTTATGGTATTAGTATTTGGGTCGAGTAAATCAGGTTTGAGACTTTGTGCTAATTGATAAATCTGACTATTCTTGCCGTTTAGTGTATGCACTGTTAAAGCTCCTGGATTATCTTTCCGTTGATTTTCCATTCGTTCTTGTGTTCTTCCGGGATGCTGTATATCCATAATTTTTTCTAAAATGCCATTGAGCTGTTGCATTTCGGGATCATCACCTTTGTTATCCATATTTTTCATTAAGGATTCTAAACGATTGACATCTTTATCCATTCCTCCAGTAGTTTTTGGCCGAACTGATTTTGATGGACTAAATTGCGGTTGATTTTCGGGCTGATTTAAAGCAGAGGTAAGCTGAGCCAACTTTTGTTGAATTTCGTTGTCTGCTGCATCGTTTTGATTTTCAAAAGGAATATTTTGAAAATCGGTGTCTGATAATTCTTTACTTCGCTGTGTTTGAGCAAACGACTCATAAATGCTCAGCTTGTCTTGTTTCTGCGTATCATCAAATTTGGCATTTGGCAAATTGGTGTTGAAACCTTTTTGAATGGAATCAGTAGGTTTTACATTTCCTTTTCCTCCGCCTAAAGCCCAAAAAGCCATGGTGGTAAATGGAAGAATTAACAAGGGTAAAAAGAGTAAAAGTCTTTTTCTTTTTTGCGTTTCCGCGGATGACTGTGTTTTCATGTTAAATTAAATTGAGGTTAAATAATTGCTTTTAAAATGAGGTATGTGCAAACTGAGCTAAAGATTAGGCAGATTGCAGCCAGAAACATTTTATTCTGATTGGAACTGAACTCTGAGAATTTTCGGTTTAAACGATCAGCTAACTGTCTTTTAAATTTTGTGATATGCCGTTTAATTCCAGAGTTCCAATGTTGCTTTTGATTAGCTTTCATAAAGATTATGGTTTACTTAAATTTTGATTACTGATGATTTTCCATTTTTCTATCAGAAAACCATGGGAGTTATTATCCGAACGGCTGACGTTTCTTAAATATCCTTCTGTAATTAGGCTTCTGGTAGCGGTTGATGATGATCTGATTAATTGCTGAGTTGCAAAACATCGGAAATAATAGGGGGTTTGCTCTAAATCTATTTGGATGCTATCTATGCTGATTTTCTGACTGATATTCGCTGAAATCAGATTGGTATAATATCCTTCTTCTTTCAAATTATCGTATTGATTTTTAGCCGATTCATCTGCTAGGTACAAAGCTTTGCTGATATTGGATTGAATCACTTTATCATCAGGATCTAGCGAAAAGAAATATTGATGAAATGTTGCGATATGATCTTTTGCTTCTACTTTGACATTGTCTTTTCTAGTTGCAGAAAATGCTTCTAATGCTTTACCGTTTGACAGAATGTAAATTCTGTCATTGGCTACATCAATGGCTTGATAGCTTTTGAAAAGCACCAATCCAGTAATGATTAAACATACCAATATTAAAATCACGCTAAACAATTTGATATGCCTAAAAGCGGTGTCTATATTTTTTAATTGCTGAAACATATTTTAAAATTTTAAGGGTTTATTTACCTGATAACTTATCTTTTTGATAACTAGAAGATTGGTCTCCTTTATCTTTAAAGTAATCGGAATTGACGCCATTTCTCGACATACTTTGAGAGACCTTTTGCCACTGATTTCCTAAAGCATCTGCTGCCATCCCTAAACCTGCGCCTGCCGTTGAAGCTGCTGAATTAGAAGAGCGACCTGCAATGTTTGTGACTTTATTCAAAAGAGCATTTCCACCACCAGCATGAACAATGTAACTGGCTACACCTGGGACAGTAAAATATCCGATAATGCCAATCAGCATGAAAATGAGGTATGCGGTATCAGTTGGGCTAAAAAAAGTATCACCCGAACTTTGCACTTGAGAAATATCTAATTGCAACATATTCTCTTGAATTTTCCCAAGAATAGCACTGAAAATATTTGCTACTGGTAGCCAAAGAAAAACATTGATATATCTGGCTAGCCAAACCGTGAGTGTATGTTGAAAACCATCAAAAACTGCAAAGCCAAAAACCAATGGGCCTAGAATGGCTAGAACGATTAAATAGAAAGTCCGAATGGTATTGATACACAATGCAGCAGCTTCATATAGCACCTGTAAAACTTCGCTCATCCATTGTTTAATGGTATTTCTGAAATTATATGATTGCTTATCCATCCAAAATTTCATATCATTTGTCAATCCATCTAAAACACCTTCTTCTACACCGGTATCGCCACTTGGATGGGTATATTTATACCACTGCTCACGATCACCATTACCATCATCGCCCACATAAATTTGCCATGATTTGGAATTCTTAGCCGCCTCTTCTTTCTTTTTCAATAAAACCGCAATAGCTTTATTGGAATCTGTAACCATTCCATTTGTTGCCAATACAATAGGATTTAATATTCCGTTAAGGATGGCTATTACCGAAGGAAAAAGTATAATGGTTATGCCAATGGCGAATGGTCGGAGTAGTGGATAGAAATCTATGGATTCTGCCGCTGCAATATGTCGCCACACTCGTGAAGCGATATACCACAAAGCTGCAAAACCTGCAATTCCACGGGCAACATCAATGAGTTTGCTACATAAAGGAATCATTTCTTGGTAAACATGATCCAGTACTTTCTGCAACCCTTGCGCACTTCCAGAAATGCCTTGTGCAAAAGATATCTGGGGCAAAACCATCCCTGTAACCACCAAAATGATGGTTAAAAACTTAATTTTTTTCATAGCTATTTATTTAATTGATAAAGATTTTGGAGTTGCTTCATTTCATCTTTTTCTCGATTTCTTTGTTGCATCAAAACATACGTTTTGCGGTTAAAAGACTTTAAAAATTGGAGTTTATCCGTCGTATCTTCATAAATACGGTCGATGATTTTTAATCTCTCGTCATCGCCCATACGGAGTTTAGTGGCAGTAATGATTGTTGTCAAATCATCAATATTTTGCAAACTTTGATGGAATAAACCCTTATAAACTTGTTCCAGATATTGAAGCTCATTTTTATTAAAAACTTGACTGCTGTTAAACCGGTTAAAAGCTTGCTGATATTCTTTAACTATATCTTTTTGATAGCTGATAATATCTGCCACTCGCTTATAATTTTTGATTGCAGGATTTACCGCAATTAATCTGCTTAGAAAAGCATCGTGTAAACTGAAATTACCTTCCGTTATTTGCTTCACAGAATTATAGCCCTTGCTCACTATTTGATAGCCTTTCTTCATATCTGATAAGATGCTTTTCAATTGCGTTAATTTCTCTACATTGAGTAATAGTTGTTGTATTTCATTGGATTGTGCTTGGCTAGTGAGATTGAAGCCAAATATTAGCAATACTGTCCATAAATATTTCATATCCTTTAATTTGAGGGGTTCAACATGAGTTCAGACCATTTAATTTCCTGTTTTTCCTTTTCTTTTTGATTTTGAAGGAGGATAATTCCTGAAATAAATGTTTTAGTGAATTGATATTTAGAAACCATGCTTTGATATAATTCATTAATTCTTTGAATGCGTTGGTTATCTTGCATTTCCAAATGATCAGGTTTAAGAATGGCAGATAGACTTTCCAAATCTTGATTGGATTCTTCCAAAACTTTCTTTTTAACACTATTGATATAATCAATTTCTGCTGTTGATAAACGAGAATACATAAGTGTTTTAAATGAATTGTAAATCCCTTTTTCAAGATTAACAATTGCTGCAATTTGAGGGTTATTGGCTACCGCTGGGTTTATGCTTTTTAAAGAATTGAAAAAATCTTGATGTAAATCAAATTCTCCATTCTTCAAATCTTTGATTGTTTTTAAACCGCCTCCAACTATTTCATATCCCTTTTGCAAGAAGTTTCCATAGCTTTTCAATGCAATCAGTTGTTTCAACAAATATTCCTTTTGCGTTTTCTTTTGTCTGAATATTTCGTCCCAAGTTTGTGCTTTAAGCTTCATGGTGAAGCAGCAAAGCATCATGATAATTAAACTTTTCATATTAATTAGGTAAATCAATTCCGTAAAGATTCTGGACACTTCTTATCTCTTGTTGGTTTTTTGAGCGTTGCAGACTCAGCAATATATTTTGGCTATTGAACTTTTTCAAATCAGCATAGTTTTGGTCAATCCGATCAGCTGCTTCATTGATCAATTCCAGCCTTTGCGCATCAGTCATTTGTGTTTTAAAAGAATTAATAATCAATAATAATTGGTCGATGTTTTTAGCACTCTCTTTCAAAACACCAGCATATACATTGTAAATGTATTCTAGTTCTTTCGGTGTAAAATGAGTATCTTTTTGAGTCATTGACCAAGCATTCCGATATTCCTCGACTAAAAAAACCTGCTTTTTAGTAATGTCTTTTATGCGCTGGTAATAAGAAATTGCAGCTTTTACTTTCCATAAATCTGTATAGTATTTACTGTACAACTCCCGCTGCTTTTCAGACCAGTTTGAGATCTCATTCAGCTTTAATTTGGAGAGTTGATTCTCCATTACCTTTTGGGCATTTTGTAGCCAAATAGTTTCGTTCTGCATCCGCTGTATCTTGAGATCGACTGCCTTGATGACTTTTTTTACGCCTGCTTTAATTACTTCTAAAACTGCAACTTGAGCATTAGCCTGTTGCGAAGGCATAGATACCATCAGCACAATCATGCTGGCTGGCATTAAAAACATAAATTTTTTCATGAATCTTTATTTTTTTTGTGAACGATTGCACTTATTCCTTTTTGGATACTACCATACTTTTTGGTGTATTCCTGCACTTTTAGCTTCTCTCTTTCTTCGGTAGTATAAGTCAGATATTCTTCTGGACTCACTTCTGTTCGGTAAACTTTACTGACTTGCCCGCCTAAACTGATAAACACTTCCTTGTATTTCCGATTGGGATCGTTGGCTTTATTCACAGAGAGAATCTGTACTTTCTCCTTTTCCGTGAGTCCTAAAAGATTTTGGATGTCATCAAACTTGTTTTGATACTTTGATTGATCCAGCAAGATTTTACAGTCCGAGTTATTAATAATGGTTTCTTTTACTATTGGAGAACTGATGATGTCTTCCACCTCCTGCGTAACCACAATTGCTTCCCCATAAAATTTGCGAACGGTTTTAAAGAGATATTTGATGTATTCTGCCATTCCTTCTTTGGCAATTGCTTTCCAGGCTTCTTCAATCAATATCATTTTACGGATACCTCTCAACTTTCTCATTTTACTGATAAAAGTTTCCATAATAATCAGCGTGACTACTGGGAAAAGAATAGGATGATCTTTGATATTATCCAATTCAAAAACAATAAACCTTTGTTTTAATAAATCCAGATTTTCTGTGGCATTGAGTAGAAAACCAAACTCTCCATTTTTGTAAAATGGCTTTAAAACATAAAGAAGGTTATCTAAATCGAAATACTTGTCTTTGAGCTTTTCATTTTTTAGCTCTGTAGCAAAATCATTTTTGAGGTAATCATAAAAAGAATTGAAACAAGGGAAAATAGATTTATCTCGATTCAACTTTTCGTAATAACCTTGTAAAGAGTTGGATAATGCCACATATTCCGGGCGTTCCAGTACTTCATCCTGCTTTTTCCAAAGTGCTAAAATCAAACTTTTAAGACTTTCCTTTTTCTCTGTATCTAAAACCGCTCCGTCACTCAAGTAAAAGGGATTGAAACTGATAGGTTTTTCCTCTTCATAAGTGAAATAATAGCCATTCACCATTTCGCATAAACCTTTATAGCTATGCCCCACATCCACCAATAAAACATGTGTGCCTTGGTCGTAATAACTCCTAACCATGTGGTTAGTGAAAAAGGATTTACCCGATCCAGAAGGACCGAGAATAAACTTATTTCGATTGGTGCAAATTCCTTTAGCAATGGGTTCATCAGATATATCCACCAACACGGGTTTTCCTGTTAATCGGTCCCCCAGACGTAAACCAAACTGGCTTTCGGCGACTTTATAATTGCTTTCAAGATTTAAAAAGCAAGAAGCTTGTTCAGTAAACGTATCAAAAGAATCATTCATTGGAAATTGTGCCTCATTGCCAGGTAAACCCGCCCACCAAATTTGGGCTGCACCATCAGTTTCTAATTTCGGGGTTGCATCCAATTGAGCGAGTGCTGCCGAAACCTGAGTTTTGATTGATTTTAAATTTTCTCTATCGCTATCCCAGGTTATTACATTGAAATGCGCTTTTACAGGTTGCCTTTGTTGAGAAATAGCCTCGTTTAAAAAATCCTGTGTGGCATTTCTACTGATAAGGTTCTCTCTGGAATAAGCTGAAAGCGATTGTAACCTCAATCTTTTAGATTCTAGCTTTTTTAAAGTTTTAGCTCCATCTCCAATAAAAATATATTGGTTAAAAATGTGGTTGCAGTTTAGCAGTAAACCCAAAGGAGAAGCAAAACCAATACTGAATTTGGTTTTATCTGTACTGTATTTATCATAATTGATTCTTGAAGCACAGAAAGCGGGAAGATTTTCAGCATCAGACAAACTGAATAACTGGCAATAATTATCACCAATTTTTAGCTCATCTTTTAAATGAATGTCCTTAACCAGTTTTTCACTGGGCTTGGAAAGAAAAGTGTATTGCTCTAAAAGGCCTGAACCTTGTTTTGTTCCTGTTAGCTCATTATTAGTCAATCGCTTTAATTCAACAAAGCCACTGTCTTCCAAAATCCTTTCAAACTGATTGGCTTTATCATAAAAATCATTGATAAAGCTGGCTTTCAAAGTTTGAACTGGAATAGGTGATTTATAAAACAAACCAGAAGTAGCAGAACTAACACTTTTCCCATTCGCTGATTTTTTGGTTAAGAACACATAGCATTGATGTTTTAGAAACCCTCTTTTATCAAAGAATTGATTACTTGCCTCGGATAAGAAACTTCCATCTTTATTGGTCATTCCAGAAAATGAAGATTTTGTAAACCAGTCTTGTTTATGGAAACAACTATGTTTAGGCAATACTCGAATGGCTTTCACCCAGCTTTGATGAAAAGCTTCATAATTCTCGTTTGAAAGACTGAAAATCTCTGGTAAAGAAACCTCAAAAGCAACGGTCAAATCTCCTGTACGAGAAATGATAGTATCATTCTCTACTTTATAAATAGGAAATATTTTTTTCAAATCAATTGGATTTGACATTACAAACCTCCTTTCTAGTGAGCTGAATAAATAACTGCCTTGAACTTGATTTTAAGAATGTTGGAATTTTCCTTTTAGCCAAAAACTTTAATAAACCATGTTCACCATATTGATGACTTAAGCGGAAGGTCAGTAAGAATAATGCAGAACCTAGAATTCCAGCGATCATTAAGCAGATCAATAGATGAACTCCCAACATATACATAATGGCAAACAGCAGTAATAACACCACTAAGCCAATCCCTAAATACATGATGTATTGGGCTTTCAAGCCTTTAAACTCAATGGGTTTATTAATGCCCTTGTTTATTTGATATACTGTTGCCATAATTATATCCCGAAAAATGATTGTAAAACAGTAGCCACAATGACCAAGAAAACACAACTGGCAAACCATGCAGATGCTACTTTAGAAGTGTCTTCATCTCCTGCGTTCCATTTCTGGAAGACCTTAATAGCGCCTACTAAACCCACAATAGAGCCTATCGCATACATTAAATTGGTTCCGGTAATAAAGTAGCTTCTGACTTTATTGGTTGCTTCGGTAATTCCGGCATTACCATCTTGTGCCATTACTGCAAAGCTGATTATAATAAGAGTTGAGCAAAGCAAAATGGTCTTAGTCACCTTTGTTCTATTAAAGTTTCTTCTAATTCTAATCTTCATCTGTAGTGTGGGTTAAAGGGTGAACACTTTCTGAATCTTCTTCATTCACGCTGAATTGTAATTCATCAGCATTGACAGCGCTAAAAGAGTCTTCTTCTTTAGCTGCTCCCATAATTGAATCGGATGAATGATTTTCAGAATCTTCTGTGGATGACATTTGCTTGCCATTGATGAATGCGAACAAATCTTTACCATACAACCAAAGCAGGACACTGAGGTAATAAATTGTAGTGATACCTAATAAAGCAATTAGGTACGCTTGCCATGAAATTGATGTAAACATAATCCTTCATTTTACACATAGCGATATTGCTATGATGAAGGCAAATTTGCAGGGGATTAAAATGGAAACTTCACAACCTCAACCTAAGTTGTGAAGTTTTTTATAAAAATTAATAGGCATTTCTTAAGCGGTCGGCCAATTCATTAGGTAATGGGCTATTTTCAATTTCTTTAACAGCTTTTGCTATATCATAACTAAATCTTATAAATTCAACTTTTATTGCACTATGGTTTGAAGCTTCTGTTGCTGAATTGATAGTCAATAAAGCGTAACAACCTTCCGGATTTCCATCTTTTGGTTTGCCTACAGATCCAATATTAATGATATGTTTAAATTTATTTTCTTGATTTTGAATGATACGATGAAAAGGTTTGTGAGAATGCCCAACACAAAGCACATCCGCATCTACTTCTTCCATCATTTCTAGAAGATAATTCTCTTCCAAATCTTCTAAGATATATTCGTTCACACTTCGAGGACTTCCATGTGCCAAAACTAAATTTAAACTTTTTTGATCAAATCTATACGCTGATTTTATAGTTGAAGGCAGGGCGTTTAGGTATTGTCGATTATTCTCAGAAACTAAATGATACGCATAGTTTTTAATGTCGTTTTCTTGATTATGATCAGTGTGCTTTTTTACTTTTAAATCATGATTACCGGCAATGCTTACAATTTTACGTTTTCTCACTTCCTCAATAATTTCATTAGGCGAGATGTGATAGCCGATAAGGTCTCCCAAACAATAAACGGCATCTATTTTACGAGCATCTAAATCTTTTAAAAAAGCTTCAAATGCGGGGAAATTTGCATGTACATCTGAAAATAAAGCTATGGTCATGAGTGGGATTATGATTTTAATGGTTCTGCCATAAAATATTTTTTCCTGAACCAAAAAGCAAGATTTACCAAGGCTATTAAAGCGGGTACTTCTACCAAAGGCCCAATTACACCAGCGAAAGCTTGTCCGGAGTTGATGCCAAAAACACCAATGGCAACGGCAATTGCCAGTTCAAAATTATTTCCAGTAGCGGTAAAGGCTATTGAAGTGCTTTTAGAATAATCTGCTCCAAAGTATCGTCCAGCAAAAAAACTCACTACAAACATAATGGAAAAATATATTACTAGAGGAACAGCAATTCTGATTACATCTATCGGGATTTGAATGATTAGTTCTCCTTTTAAACTGAACATGATTAAAATGGTGAAAAGCAAAGCAATTAAGGTGATTGGAGATATTTTGGGTATAAACTTATTCTGAAACCAAGCCTCTCCTTTTAAACTGATTAAACCATATCTAGTAATTAAACCCATCGCAAAAGGAATTCCTAAATAAATCCCTACGCTTTTAGCAATTTCTGAAATAGTAATATTTATTGCTAATGATTGTAATCCGAAATAAGGCGGAAGTACAGTAATGAAAAAATAAGCAAAAATACTGTAAAATAACACTTGAAAAATACTGTTCAAGGCAATTAAACCTGCGGCATATTCACGGTTTCCCTCAGCCAATTCATTCCAAACTACCACCATGGCAATACATCTGGCTAACCCGATTAAAATTAGACCAACCATATATTCTGGGTAATCTTTCAAAAAAATAACCGCTAGAAAAAACATCAAAACTGGACCAATTACCCAGTTTAAAACTAGCGACACGCTGAGTACTTTAGTATCCTTAAAAACTTCGCCCATTTTCTCGTACTTCACTTTTGCTAATGGAGGATACATCATTAAAATTAATCCAATTGCCAAAGGAATATTAGTAGTACCGCTAGAAAAAGAATTGATAAATCCTGATGAAGAAGGCATAAAAAAACCAATAGCTACACCAATAGCCATGGCTAAAAATATCCAAAGGGTAAGAAAGCGATCTAAAAAACTCAGCTTTTTTCTCTCCACTACCGGAGCGCAATGATTTACAGACATGGCTTATTTTTTATTGATGTATTCATTCACAAAATCACTAGCGTAAGTTTTTATCATTTCGCGTACCGCTCTAAATTCATCCATTATTTCTTCTTCTGATCCTTTTGCTTTTGCCGGATCAGGAAAATTATGGTGCAATTTTACAGCTTTGGTTGGGAAATAAGGACAAGCCTCTTTTGCATGATCGCAAACGGTGATTAAATAATCGAATTCGATATCTGCATATTCATCAACATGGTTAGAAGTATGTTTTGAAATATCAATTCCATCTTCTTGCATCACTTTAATTGCTCGTGGATTTACGCCATGAGTTTCAATTCCGGCACTATAAATTGTTGCTTTATCGCCTGCAAAATATGTTAAATAACCTTCGGCTAACTGACTACGGCAACTATTTCCCGTACATAATACCAATACATTCATTTCTTTAATCTTTTAAATTAACAACATCCCGAACCTGGCGTACAGCTATTTTCTGAAGCCAAATTCTTCATTTCTATTTTAGGTTTTTCTGCTGATGATGGGGTGCAACATTCTTCTCCCTGATCTGTAGTTCCGCAGCTTCCGCCTCGGTTAATGGCTTTACATTGCGTTGCATCCGGACGAAGATCAATGATGAAATTATCACCATCTGCACTAAAAGAATTTGGGAACATTTGTCTGGTATCGAATTCTGAATTTCCGAATTCAATTTTTACAATTGCTAAGGGATTAAGCGGTAAGGATTTCTCTACCAAATCGATAATTGAAAGTGCTTTTTTTACTTTCATTGATCTCAATTGTTTCTGATCTGTAGGTTCCCAAAGCTGTACAATTACTTCTGTCCAACTATTCATTACTCCACCACAATCTACCGATACAATAGGTGCTTGTTTAATTTCTGTAATGTGATAAGACGCATCAACCCAGTGATTAGCCGCATACTGAAATTGCAAATCCAATTCAGGATTTGCTAGTAAAGCTTCTTTAAAAGCCTTCCAATTCATACTTTCTATATTGTTCATAACATTGCAATTTTACGATTGATTATTTCAATTTTTTTTAACAGCATTTTGCTGGTCCTTTATAGGTTCTTATAAATTCCCCGAAATGAAGCTCTAATAATTTCCAGTTTTCTGGATGAATGCAATAGCAAACGCTCACACCTTCTATGGTTCCTTGAATTAAGCCAACATTTTTCAGTTCTCTTAAATGTTGCGAAATTGTTGCTTGTGCTAAACCCAATTCGCCGACTAAATCTCCACATATACAAGTATTCACCACCATAATTCGTTGTAAAATAGCGATACGAGCAGGATGTGCTAAAGCTTTCAAAAGCGTAGCTAGTCTGTTTTGTTCTTCGGTGAATATTTCTGTTTTAGTTAATCCCATAATTACATTGCAATATTACGATTAATATTTAATACTACAAATCATTTTCAAAAAAAATTTAATCTTATCTTTCTAACTCAAGCCTACTTTCAATTTTCCTATCCAAACTAACCTTCAATTTATCCAAAAACACAGCTCTTTCTTTTTTACGGTTGGTAATATCTCTAAACTTGTGGTAATAATGTTTTAAATCCACCTTAAGCATGGTTTGAAAATATTCTATAGCTGTTTTAATTTCAACGTTGCCATTGTTTAAAGCACCACATTCTGCTAAAGCATAAATGAGTTCTACCAATTCGGTTTGGTTGCCAGTCCAAACAATTGGCGGTTTACATTCTACTGAAATTCCATTTTCTAAGTTAGATTTTTGCTGAAATAGAAATTGCTGAAATTCTTCATTCGCTATCAATTTTGAAAGTCGGTAATCATGTGAAGTGGAGAACATTTCATCCCCATGATAATCATCCAACTCGGCATAAATATCACATGCTCCACGGGTAAAATACAGATGATCTAAATGGGTAGCTCCAGTTCTATAGTAAAGAAAAAATGCTTGGTTTTGCTCATAGAATTTCTCCAATCCTTCTAAATCCTTATCAATGTATTCTTCTATCAATTTCGGATTTCCTGAAGGCTTTTTTATCAAGTGTTTATAGATGGAAACGTAGTAGATGTACTTACTATAAAATTGAGGTTTAATTTCTTTAAAAAAGAAAATCTCATCATCGCAATTTTCGAAGAAGTAATCAGCGAGAAGCCGTTTCAAAATATTTAAAGCTTTTTTGCAAGTAATAATGGTCAGCTTTAATTTCTCGCATTCGGTTAGAGGTTTAACAGAAACTAAATATAGCTGTTGTTCTAGAGCATTGTAGATACGTTGAGCGCATTCTTTCATAGTACAATTCTTTCATTAAGGTTTTTCCAAAAAGGAAGATATCTTTATGGAAACAAAATTCGAGGTAATGAAACTATTTAACCATACGCTAAACAGACTAATTGCATACGTAAAATAACGTATTTACCCCTCATATAGGCTTAAATGAACTTTCTGTTCTAATTTTTGGATTAATGCAACTTTGCTGGAAACGTTTATTTTTTGGTAGATGTTTTGAACGTGTGTAGTTACCGTTCTTTCTGAAATGAAAAGAATTTCTGCGATTTCTCTGTATTTATTTCCTGCTTTAATCAGCTCAACAATTTCAATTTCTCTGGAAGTTAATTGGTAAACCTTGCAGTTCTCATGAAAATAAATATTGGATTGATTGTTAGCACCGATTAACTGTTCGTATTCTCTTCTGGCTTTTGAAATATATCTTGTAAAAAAGAGGATAGAGATAAATATAAAACCTCCATTGGTCAACAATACTTCCAGCAATTGGCTCAGATGAAAATAGGCAATGATAGTCATGGAAACCCAAGGGAGAATTGCGGCATACAAAGCAATAATTTCAACGATGTTATTTTGTTGGGTGCGCTTTCTATATTTCTTCCAAATAGCTTTTGCTATCGCCACTAAGATGACGAAAGAATAGAAAAACGGAATTATTACGCCATAATCAATAGCTTTATCCAAATTTTGATCTATTGCATAAATGACTACAAAAAAAATAAAGAAGGGTAGTAATAAGAAAAGCGGAACTCCGTAAAGTGCATGAAACCTAATATCATCCAACTCAAATCCTTTATAAAAATAATAAGGGACATAAGAAGCAACCGCAAATCCACCCGCATAGGCTAAGATATTCTGTAAAACTATTGGAATTGGAATGTTGGGATCTGGAAATAAACCACCTGTGATGTTATAAAATATCAATAAAAGTAACAGCACCAAAAACCAGGAACGTTGCTTATCCTGCGGACGATATAAATAATATTGCAACTGATAGAGAAACATCACAATTTCTATTACAACGAAATTGAACGTTACAATATGCATTTCTGTACCGAAGACTGTCATAACTATACTTTAAATTCCCTTTTTAGAAAAAATAGTTTATAGCTTAATTGTAGTTCATTATAGATTTTGAATCCAAACTTTTGATACCAAGGAAGATTTTTTAGAGTAGAAGTTTCTAAAAAAACTGGAAGTTGTTTTTCTTCACTATCTGCAATTACAAATTCTAATAATTGAGAACCAATGCCGTTATTTTGATGCTTTGCATCTACCCCAATAAACCATAAATAATACATGGGTATTTTAGGTTGCAATTGCTTAATGGCACTTTCTCTTTTCATGGCTTTGCCGATATTTTCAATGCCGATGCATCTCAAAATCAATTTTACATCTAACAAAATACTTTTTAAAGAGCTTTCTTTTTTATGAGGATAAAGAACGAGTGCACATCCTTTTTTGTCGTTTGTTAAATATACATCGCCATAATGATAGCACATTTCGAAAGAATAATCCATCAAAGATCTGATTCTTGCGATTCGCTTTTGATCTTGTTTAACAATATAATTGACACTTTTATTAGTGTCGAATGATTTAGTTAGTATATCGACAATTAAGTATTTGTCTTCGTAACTGGCATTAATCATGGTAGATAGATGAGGTTAAAAAGTTTGTAATTGTAACGAAATTATCTCCAAAATAGTGCCAATTAGTTTATAAATTAACTCTCAATGTATTAAAAATGGTATGGTAAACATTAAAAATCCATTTCTTTAACTATTTCTTTTTCTTTGTTAAAATCTTGTTTTACAGGATTTAAGTCGAATTGATGGGCTAATATTTCTTGAATATCTTGTTTAATTTGAAAATAGTTTTGTCTCACCATTTCTTCGTTTACACATCTTATGGCTGGAATTTCTTTATAGTTTTCCTCTTCTTTTTTTAGTTGATTATGGTTATTTATAATGTTGTTGTGAAATAGTTTTAGATCGATTTTATTTGTAGGATCATCTGCAACCACACCCACAAATTCGCCCGAAGAAAGAGATGAAATTTTAGATACGGGAATAGCAAAATCTAGTTGAGTTGAATCGTTAATACTAGTATCTGCTTTATTGGTGGTTATGCTTTGCTTTTTCTGTTTGATTTTACCAAAACGTTCGGCTAAAAATTTCGCAGAATCACCACTCACTTGTCCTGAAATAATATTCCCAACTATATTCAAAATTACATCTGCCTGCTCTTTCCCATAATCTTTTCGTAATTGGCTAAAATCTTGAATGGCTAATGTAGTAGCAACTTTATTAGATCGGGCGGTGGCTATCAAACTATCAATATTATTTAGGTAAATGGTTGGAAATTCATCAAAAATCAAACTGCTTTTTAACTTATCTTTTTGATTCACCAATTTTAACATTCTTGAAATATACAGGCTTAATACCGCTCCATAAACTTGTTGCTTTTGAGGATTATTGCCTAAACAAATTACTTTGGGTTCTTTAGGATTGTTCAAATCCAGTGTAAAATCGTTCCCTGAAAGCACATAATAAAGAGATGGTGAAACTAATCTTGCCAAGCTAATTTTTGCACTTGCAATTTGACCTTCTAACTGATCAAAAGCTTCATTTTTCCAAGCAGAAATAAATGGATTAATTAAAACTTCAATCTCCGGTTCTTCATTAAGTAGTGCAAAAAGCTGTTTGTAATCTTGCTGCATCAATTCTATGGCATGAGGTAGAGTACAGTATAAACCATTTTGGTGTTTTTTCAGATACCAAATAATAGCTGTTAAAAAATTGATTGGAGATTCCACAAAAAAGTCACCTTGCTTTTTAATCCATTCTTTATTTAAACCCAACATGATGGTTCTTGCAGCTTCAGTTGCATCAACAATATCCAACATATTTTCTGGGTCTAATGGATTGCAACGGTGTGTCTTATTTAAATCATCAAAATTAATCACGAAGAATTTTGCTTTATTGCCAGTTTTATTGAGCAAACTGTTATATGCTATTTTGCTTAAATCATCGTATTTAAAATCATAAAGAAACATACTGAAGCCCTTATCAATATGCTGAGTAATGATATGTCTAATCGCAAAATAAGATTTACCAGAACCAGGCGTTCCCATAATTAAAGTCCCTCTAAAAGGATTGATAATGTTTATCCAACTTTTACAATTATGGCCTTTAAAACGATAATTTGCAGGTAGATTTATGGAATATTCATTCTCTAATTTTCTTTCTTCTTGTGGAAAGGTTTCATTTTCTCTATTAAAGATATCATCCATCAAATTTGATTTAACAATTCCTGAAAGCTTGCTACCGCTATAAAGTACTAACAAATAACCAAATGATGTTAAGACCATATAGCTCAACATGGTATAAAATCCTAAACTTTTTAGAGCTGGATGACTACCAAACAAAATAAAAATTCCGATAAAAAAGGATAATATTAGATGGAAAGCATTCCCATTTAGACGCTTTCTACTTTTATTTGCAAATAGGTAAATGAGCAAAAATCCGAAAGCAAAAAGCTTTGCGGAAAATGGTGTATTGAATATGGAAAGTTTTGAGATGTTAAACAAAATTCTATCTGTTATGTTGCTAGAAATCCCCTTATTCTTAAAAAAGGAATAACAACTGATATAGAAATGAATGATTAAAATTCCAATTGATAGCAATCTTGTAAAATCAATAATTTTGCGCAAACCTTGCTCATTTTCTCCTGTTCCCATAATTTAGTTTTTTATTGTATTTGATTTTTTCTTCTCTTTTTACGGTGCTTTCTTTGTGCATTTTCAAAACTCGGAGCATCTTGTAATTCAGCTCCAAACAAAGAGTCTATAAGCGTAGATTTATTTGAAAAAGAAATATTTGATGGAACACTATTTCCTTTAAGATTCAACTTGAAGTCAGTTGATTTTAATGGTTTAGAAATTTCATTTCTAATAAAATAGCTTTCCAAAGCGATTGCAGAGTATCCCTTACCTATATCACTTCCTTTAAACACCGTTTTACTTTGTTGGTCGATAAAAGTAACTCCATATAATTTTCCAGTTTCATTTCGGTTGAATACAACTTCAATACCCTTTGATTGTAAAGCTTGCTTGAAGCCGGCTTGAGAAGCATTCGTAGTTAGAACTGCATTAATTTTTGTCTTAAGCTGTTCTTTATAAGGTTTCCTTGTTTCTTTATTTTTCTCAAAGTAGGATTCTAGTTTTTTTAATGTTGGACTTCCATAAATGCTACTCGCTTTAATAGGCACACCAATCTTATTTCCTTTGGCATCTAATGCCCAATACATTAATCCATTTTTATTATACATCCGTGATTCTTTAGCACCACGATCTGCAACCACGTTATAATTTTTCAGAACTGCATTAAATGCTGGTAGGTTAGTGAATTGATAAGATGAAATGATTCCTTTTACCACGTTTGTAATGGCTCGTTTGGTTTCACATTTACCGTATTCCACTTTAGTTAAGTTGAAACCTGGCTCTTTAGAAAATTTACTCGCAGGAATTAAATCATATTCCTTTTCAATGATTTTTCTTGCTTCCTCAGATTTGGTTTTCCCTAAATTATGCAGACTGATCCTTTCTCCTGATGACTGGATATTTGTAGTTACAATATGAACATGTGGATGTCCAGCATCTTGATGCTGATAGACTAAATAAGGTTGTTTACCGAACCCTATTCTAGCCATATAATCTTTGGCTATTGCATTGAGTTTTTCTGTAATAAGCTTTTCTCCATTGGCAAAATTTAAAGAAATATGTAAAGTGTTGGTTTTTACTCGCTCATTTTTTGTAGCTAAATCTTGCAATCGCATCAGCTTATTATTAAAATTCAAATGCTTTAAATCCTTATGAAAACCATTTCCACCAATTAGCTTAGCCATATTTTTCGCCACCTTATTTTCATTATAAAGTAATGCGCCTCTTAAACTTTTTCCGCTAATAATTTTTGCGACCATAAATCAGCATAATTATTCATCTTATCTTTTATATTTTTAATGCAGGGTTCCAATTCATTTCTTGAAATATCCATCGCTTTTTTCCAATAGTGAGCGTCTGGCATTTCTGCAAAACTGTTGAGTTTTTTGACAGCTTGATTGAAATTATGACCAACGTAATTAAGTTCTTGCCGTAGCAAAATCAGCCCTTCCATTAACTCATCCATCGATTGGTTTCTGTAGAGATTTGTTATTTTCTTATCTAGAATTACATTTCTCAAGTATTCATTTAAGTGTCTAAAAGCAGTCCGTTTGTATTTGGCTTCAATCTTTTCAAATTCTGATTTTTTGAATCGGATTGTAACTCTTATGATTCGATTTTCATCTGTCATTGTCTTTCAATTTATCTTTATAAAATCCGACTTTGGAGGATTTTTAGCAATGCCCCGACTGACTCCGGAAGGTAGGGCAAGATCCGTTTGGCTGCCAAACGTACATCTTGCTGACTGCTTCAACGAGGCGGTCCACAGCTTTCCAACTTCGCTTTTATTAGTTAAACATTAAAGTCGCTTTACTTCTTAAATATGAATTGTCTTTTTGTTTCAGCCACATCCTCTCATTGGCTTTTGCCCGCCAGTTCACCAATGGCTTTCCTTTGGAATTCTGCCAATTCTTTTTCTGGAATTCTTTGAAAAAAGATTCGGCATCTTCTTCCTCGAAGCCTTTCTGGTCGAAATATATCTTTACTTCTTTTAGTGTTGGAGAGTCTTCATTTTTAATAGCCATAGTTTGTTGATTGATTAAATCTTCATGCAATTTGCGTTAGTGATAGTAGCGGCATCCTTTTTTTATGAAAGGAAAAAAGATATAGCGGATAGCATGTCAAAACGCCCAAATCACTTCTATAACCCTCAGTTTGCCAGAGTACTTTTTATATACCCTGAACTGGATTTATTGGATGCCATCATTTTTGTGATATCTTCAAAATCGTAATAAATGGAGCCACCGATTTTAGTAAATGGCAAAGTCCCGTTGTCTCTCAAAGTTTGGAGAAAACCATGAGAAATTCCAAGCATCTTTTTGACTTCGCAAGATTTCAACCAACGCTTCCCCGGATCGCCCATACTCTCTTTGATGATGCGTTTAAATTCGTTGAGCATTTCATTTTTGAAATCAACTAAATCACCTTGAGTAAGAAGTTGGTCGGAAGTAGGAATTAAGATTCTAACTCCTTTAGTTTGTTTGCTAGTTACTGACATAATTTTGATGTTTTGTTCAGCAGCAAAGGAGATGAGATTGCAAATAAAAACTTCACAACCTCAACCTAAGTTGTGAGTTTTTTAAGAAGTATAATAGAAGGTTTTATAATATTCAAGTGAATACGTCTATTTACAGAGACGAAGTAATATCGATCTTGTTACTAATGACTATTAAGAATAAAAACTCTTATGTGGAAAACTAAATTCGTATAGTGATATTTAGTTTTTTATATTTGACTATACGAAACTAATAATATGAGTATCGGAGATAAAATTAAACAATTTCGAATTAAGAAAAGCCTTTCACTGCAACAACTCGCAGATTTAGCTGGATTGGCCAAACCAACTATTCAGCAATATGAAGAAGGGACAATCAGACCTAGTAATAGAGCCCTTATAGCTGTAGCAGATGCTTTGAATGTTGATGTTTGGAGTTTGCTCCACATTAGCGAGAGTGAATTAGAGCTTGCAGAATTTCGTCATGGCGAAAAATTACTTGATAGTGAAATTGAAAAGAAAAAAATTCATGATCTGGTAATTGATTATTCTACTATCTATTTAGAATTGGAACATATTCTCGGGACTGAAATAGAGTTTGAAAATCCGCTTGATGATTTATTGATACAAAGTTATGCTGATGTAGAAAAAGCTGCATTTCGTGTAAGAAAAAAATGGAAGTTGGCTAATAACCCTATTGATGATGTTTGCGCTCTTTTGGAAGGAAAAGGTTTTAAAATCATAAGTTTCGAACGTGAAACTGAATCTCCTGGATTGTGCGGTTTTATGAAAAATGGCACAAAAAGAATTCCGTTTATCATCTTAAATACAAAACATGAACATACTCGCGAAACAACACGTAAGCGATTTACAATTTTGCATGAATGTGCCCATCTAATTCTAAAATTCTGCGAGACTGTAACCAAAGAGTTTGAAGAAAAACTTTGTAACAGATTTGCTTCTGCATTTTTAGTTCCTGGAGAGGCTCTTATCGAATATTTGGGCAGAAATCGCACAAACATTTCATTGGATGAATTAAAAAGTTTAAAGGAAATTTATGGTGCATCGGTAAGAAGTATAATTTTTCGTGCAAATGATGTCGGATTAATAGATGATGCTATTTGTAAAAAATGGAATTTACTTTACGAACAATGGTATGCCGAGGGAAAAGTTTTTGGAACTTACACAAAGAGTAAAGAGATACCTCAGCGCTTTGATAGGCTTGTAACAAGAGGCTACATGGAAAAGAGGATTTCAAAAGAGAAAGTAGTTGAAATGTTAGACTTGAAAATGGAAGACGTTGATCGTCGATTTGGTAATGATCGATTTAGTTTGATTTAGAGGATTATGTTTGTATTCTATGATATGACCGATTTATTATTGCTGCAACTTACGAAGGTGCTGCCAAGCCTCAATGTACCAATTTTGGTTGCAAAAGGTAAATTGAAATATCATAACAACAACACCATTTACAAGATTAATGATTTAGGGGATAAAGGATTAATTGTAATCAAAGAACTTGATGATGAAGGATATGAATTTGTTTTAAGCAATCGAAAAGAGTTTGCAGCTGCAGGTAGCGCATTATTGGAGATTTTTTATCTGTGCAAAACAAATAACGCTATTCTAATAGTAGATGAGGAAGAAATATTAATAAGAGATTTTGCAAATAAACTTCAAGTCCGCACATCAACACTTGATGAATTTAACCAAGTAACTGTTAACAATAAAGAATATTTTGAATTTATAAATGAAATGAAGAAAGATAAACAAAGACTTAATCTATAGCCGGAACCGAAGTTCCGGCTGACAACCAATAATAACAAAGATTATATAGTCGCTTTAGATTGTTCTGGAAAACAAATATATCTCTTTTACTAAAGCTTCCTATAATTTTTTATCAAACAGTATTTAATGTGTTTTAATAGGGCATAATGGAAAGACTATGCAAGAAATTTTTAAAAACATGGGGGCAATATTCGCTTTAATCTTAAAACAAGCATTTACAAAAGGTACATCAGTATTATGGGAAAATCGAGGATTTGTCCAACTATATTTGAAAACAACATTCGGAAAGTATAAAGATAAAGAAATCCGATTCTCACTGAGCTATCTAATAAAAATTCAAATTCCGGAAACGGATAAATACTTATTAGTCCTTAATAGAAGGATTGATAAACAATTACAACCGGTTGGGGGTGTATACAAACGTCATGGTGATGATAGACTTTTTAACTCTTGGGATTATCGACCAGATACTTTTAAAAAAGGTCTAGGCACAGATACTATCAGCAATCAAGATTTAAGGTTTAGAATTCCTGGAAAGCATGCCGTGAAAGCCATAAAATGGTTTGAAGAAGGGAAAGAAAGAGAAATAAGTATTAACCGTGAATTTGATGAAGAATTAATCAACACTAAAATCTTAGATGAACATATTTTCAAAAATATCAACTACAAACACCTTAAACGATTTTCTAAGAATTTGGTTTGGAGCGAATATCATAACTGCTATGAAATATTGATTTATGACATTTTTGAATTTCTACCATCTCAAGAGCAAGCACTGGCACTTAAGGATTTAAACAAAATCCCTAATAATCTTGCGAATGGCTATGCAATTGTTGAGTGCGATCAAATTGAACAGCTCAGATATTGTGAAGACAATCACCAATTAGCTAAAATAGGACATCATACAAAACTTATTATTAATCAAAAATTTTAACAGCATGCAAGACATTTTTCTTAACTATGAACTTCAGCGCGAAGAGCTTCTCGCTAGAATTGCAGAAAACCTTCAACTTGATGATACCAGAAAGTCTAGAATGGAACAAGCCTATAAGGCTATCTCGGAATTGATAGATTTAGATCAAGGATTTTTCCGAGATATGGATATTGATGTATATCCTCAAGGTTCTGTACTTACAGGCACAACGGTAAAACCTTATTTAGGGTCTGAGTTTGATTTAGATATTGTTCTACAAATAAACGAATTATATTCAAAATTCACTCCAGCAGAAATCTACCAAGCACTTTTGAAAAAACTGGAAAATGACGGCAGATATCGTGATAAAATTGAAAAAAAGAATCGTTGTATTAGAATTAAATATGCAGATGATTTTCATATGGATATCCTACCTGGTTGCATAATTGTATATGGTGAAACCACTCTTAAAATTCCAGACAGATTATTGGAAGATTGGGCTACAAGTGATCCAAAAGGTTTTGCAGATTGGTTTCTTATGAGAGCTAATGCAACTAATAGTCAACCAGTTCTTGAAAGTTACTATAAAAATCTTTTTGTGGAACTTAAAGCTGAAGTACAAGAGCTTCCTAATGATAGCTATTATTTAAAAAAACCACTTCAAAGAGCCGTTCAGCTAGTAAAAAGATATAGAGACATCTTTTTTGCTAAAGACGATACCTATTGCACTTCAAGCATTGTTATCACAACATTGATGGGGCTTAATTATCAAGGTGAAAATTCAATTTATGAGACGATTGACAATGCAATAAATAGAATACGGTCGCTATATACTGAAGCCATAGGAAAAGGGAGAAAGTTTACAATACAAAATCCTGCTTTAACAAGCGAGTACTTTACAGATAGCTGGACGGATGCACATTATGATCATTTTTATAGATTCATAGAGGATTTTCATGGTAAATGGATACAATTGAAATCTAGTTTCGAACAGAGTGGAAAAGCCTATGTAGAGCTTTTTGACGAAGGTATTTACAAAAAATCTCTTCAAGATCAGATTACAGTTTTGTCGAAATTCTCAGAATCAAAAATTACTCAGGCCAATTCGCTAATTTTAACTGGCATAGTACATACGAGCAAGACGGGTCAGATTCAGAAGAATAATGGCTATGATAACAAACCACATCATAATCATGGGGATCACTAACGTTATCACTGAATGCAGAAAGAACTACCAGGAATTTCTATTTGTCCAGAAAGCCCTGGTAGAATCTTACTTCCCATGGCTTAAAGTCGTTGTCAAAAATAAACTACTTATTGCGGATGGAACATTAGAAATGTTTGGTAAAAGTTATAATGTATCCATCACTTATTCGCCATTTTATGAATACAGGTTCGATAGAATATTCTTAAGAAATGCGGGAATAAAATTTAATTCTGCAATTCACGTTTATTCTGATCTTAGCCTTTGCTTATATCACCCTAAAATTGATATGCCATTATTTAAAACTGTGTCGCTTGTAGATATGGTTTCTTGGATTCCAGAATGGTGCGTACATTATCAGGAATGGAAAAAATATGGTGTTTGGTTAGGAAAAGAAATCAAACATTGATTAAACAAATCTATTCTAACCGAGTGGTTAGAGAAGTAAGCGCTCAGGACGTCTTGTAAATATTAAGATAATTTAACATTTATAGAACTCCCTTTAATTCCTCCTTACTCGGTAAATACAACTTATATTCCCTTGCAAAAATCTGTTCATTACTTTCCGGTAGCGTAAATTCAACCACAGTTTTGCTTTCTTGTTTGCAAAGAATTATTCCAATGGTTGGGTTTTCATCAGAGGATTTAATTTTTCGATCGTGATAATTTACGTACATCTGCATCTGACCAATGTCTTGATGAGTCAATTTTCCGATTTTTAAATCTATCAGGACGAAACATTTTAATAAACGGTTGTAAAAGGAAAGGTCAATATAAAAATGATCACCATCCAAAGTGATTCTTTTCTGTCTGCTCTCAAACAAAAATCCTTTTCCCAATTCCAGCATAAACTGTTCAAGTTTATCGATGATTGCCCTTTCTAGATCACTTTCAGAATAATGGTGGTCTTCTTTTAAACTTAAGAATTCCAATACGAAAGGAGATTTCAAAGTGTCTATGGGATTTTCTAAAATTCTACCTTTCTGTGAATTTGCGATGATTTCGTTATGATCTTTACTTAATGCTAATCTTTCAAACAAAGAAGAGTCATATTGTCTTTTAAGTTCTCTTACCGACCAATTATTTTGGAAGCTTTCAGTTTCATAGAAATTTCTTTCTTGCTTATCCTTAATTTTCAAAAGTTGTACATAGTGGGACCAACTCAAACTAAATGGAAACTCAGAAATCCGAGACACCGTCTCGGAATTTCCGTATTCAATATAAAATAGCCTCATCGATTCCAGATTATCTACTGAGAAGCCTCTTCCAAATTCGTTTGTTAAGCTAGAACTCAATAATTTCAGGGTTTGCTTAGCATAAGTCGCTCGTTCTTCACCACCCTGTTCATCCTCAACAATCATTTTACCAATATGATAATAGGTAAATACCATTGCGGTATTTACTTGCCTCGCAATGGATCTTCTTGATTCTTCAATGAGATTCTTTACCGCATTGAATAATTTATCTGTTTTTAACTCTTTCATTATAGTGCCCTCCTTAAGTTTTCTTGTTTCTCAACTTCGAGTTTGTTCTTTAATACGTCCATATCAAAGCTCACTTTATGTTCCACCACCTTTGCGTAAATCTGCGTTGTTCTTATGGAAGTATGTCCGAGCATTTTGCTTACGGTTTCAATAGGCACTCCATTGGAAAGTGTAACAGAGGTGGCAAAAGTGTGGCGAGCTAAATGAAAGGTCAAGTTCTTTTGGATGCCACATATATCTCCAATTTCTTTTAAATAGCTATTCAATTTTTGATTTGAGATTACAGGGAAAATAGTTCCATGAGCAATGGAACGCGGATGATTTTTATAGATTTCTACGATGGACAATGCTTTGGGCAAAAGGGGAACATTTACTGCTGTATCTGTTTTCTCCCTAAACGTTTTTATCCATTGGTTTCCATCAATACCTTTAATGATGTTCTGTGGATTCAGTTGCATCACGTCGATATATGCCATACCAGTATAGCAACTAAACACAAAGACATCCCTGGCAAATTGAACCCGTGGGATTTTGATTTGTTTATCTTCAATTGCGAACAATTCTTCTTTTGTTAGAAATCCCCTTTCAACTTTATTCATCTTCAACTTGAACATGGCAAACGGATCTTTGTCTAACCATTCCATTTTTACACCCAATCTTATCACTTTACGAAGTCTCTCCAAGTGTTTCATCACTCCATTATTGGTCATTCCTTTCTGATGATCTACGGGCTGATGTTTTCTTAAAAAGTATTCAAAAAGGGTAATGAACTCATAATTCAATTCTGTAAGATAT
Organism: Pedobacter cryophilus; assembly: GCF_005116455.1. GTDB lineage: Bacteria > Bacteroidota > Bacteroidia > Sphingobacteriales > Sphingobacteriaceae > Pseudopedobacter > Pseudopedobacter cryophilum. The sequence continues at coordinate 768,147 of NZ_SWBP01000002.1, read as the reverse complement.
AAGTCCTCTTTTTTGAACTGCTTGGCGACAAACTCTCTTAAATACTTTTGAGTGGTATAATAGTTCTTCATTGTGCCAGGAGCCAAAACTTCAATCATTTGGAGATTATGATAGTCCATCAGACTATTCAAAGTATGCCTATGTTCTACAACCCCAAGAAATTTATTTTTAATCAAATTAGGCGTAATCAGTTCGCTGGTCAAGCAAAGTTCTTGATAAATCCCCGAAAGCATCCCTCTGGTCTGTTCTAGGTTGTTATTTAATGTTTTCAGATCTATGGTCTTTGGCTTTGCGAGTCCTTTCACCAAATTCCAATCTGTAATCTTTACTGATTTTCTTAAAGACATTTCAATTCTTTCTCCGTTGACCGATATTCTGGCATAAACGGGAGCACTTCCATTTTTCTGTTTGTTCATCCTCAGGATAAAGTGAATCCCGAAACTGTTTGATGTTCTCATGATTTTTGTTTTTAAATGATTTATAAACTGATTTGAATTATTTCTCAAAACAGGATTTATTTAAAAACCAAAAAGCAGTTCATTTGAATCTAAATGAGTTCTCATATAATGATATAAATAATTGTATATCAAATACTTGAACGCTTTCCAGTGACCTAATATAGAAATTAATTTAGGTCACCTTTTAGTTCTCACGACAGATGGATTGAAAAGGATTATTATAGACTGTTAAAAAACAGAAAACCCCCTAAATTATGATATTTAGAGGGTTTTGAACTCATTTAGACTGTGTCTCAGTCGGGATGGCAGGATTCGAACCTGCGGCCTCCTGCTCCCAAAGCAGGCGCGATACCGGGCTACGCTACATCCCGAGTTTTGTTATTGGGAATGCAAAAGTAGCTTTTTTCTTTAGGGATGCAAACTTTTTTGAATAAAAAGTTAAACTATTTTTGATGCCAAAAAAACAAATGATTAATTAGTATCAAAACCATTTGTTTTACAACAACTTACCTATTTAGATTATTTTATTTTCTTAAAAAATTTAAAAAAAGACTTATAGTTTATTTTTAATTGAATAAAATTGCATTAATTATTTAATTTTATTGAATGCCCTACGTTTTCATTTAATCAATGAATAATATTACACTAAAACAATTAGCTCATCAATTAGGCCTTTCTGTATCTACAGTATCTAGGGCTCTGACGGATAGTTATGAAATTAATATAGAAACAAAAAAAAGAGTTCAAAAACTTGCTAAAGAATTAAACTATCAACCTAATCCGTTTGCTTCATTTTTAAGAAAGCATAAAAGTAAAACCATAGCATTAATTATTCCTGAGATTTCAAATAACTTTTTTTCTTTAGTAATTAAAGGGGTTGAGTCTATTTGCCAAGAGAAAGACTATTATGTTCTAATTTATGAATCTCATGAAAATTTCGCTAAGGAAGTTAGAATTACAAACCACCTAATTGGCGGAAGAGTGGATGGCGTTTTAATTTCTGTTTCGGCAGAAACTCAACAAACTGATCACCTAAAAACGTTAATTGAAAGAAAAATAAATCTAGTGATGTTTGACCGCGTGATTGAAGACATGAATGTGGTAAAAGTTGCTAGTAACGATTTTGAAAGTTCACTTGAGGCTACCGAACATTTGATTAAACGAGGTTGTAAAAAAATATTATTTTTAAAAGCTGGAGAAAATCTTTCTACCATGCAAAATAGACTAAAAGGCTATCAAGCTGCATTAAAAAAATATAATATTGATTTTAATGACTCATTAGTAAGAACTTTTAATCCATCGGAAGAGCTTAATTTAAATGAGTTGGAAGATATTATACAAAATATAAAACCTGACGCTATTTTTTGTACTGTAGAAAATTTAGCGATTGCTTGCTATGATGTTTGCCAAAAAGTGAATATTAAAATACCTGATGAAATCAAAATTATCACTTTCTCTAACCTTAAGGTGGCAAGACATTTAAATCCTTCTTTATCAACTATCTCTCAGCCTGCATTTGAAATTGGTCAAACTATCGCCAATTTATTAATTGATCAAATTGAGGAGAAAGAAACAGAGCAAATGAAAGACATCACTATAAGTTCTACACTAATAAAAAGAGATTCTACAAAATAATTCCAAGCATCAAATCCAAGGTTTTCTATACTGTTATCCTCATCCTAAAAAACATAAAATCATTGTATTACATGATTTTAATCAACCTATTAGGAAAAAGAATTGAACATATTTGTATTGGATCAATGTTTCTTGCCCTCCAATAAATAATTCTGGTTGAAGAAATTTAAATCTCAAACATTTTTCTATCACAAAAGCAAAACAGAATGTTGGATTCTTATGTGGACAGTTTTCTAAAGTGGCTGCTAATCATTTCTTTAAGTACAATTTTATTGTACTTTGGAAGGTTATTATTTGAACCCATGTTATTTAGTTTGTTGATTGCTTTTGTAATGTACCCACTTTGTTTATGGTTAGAAAAAAAAGGATTCTCTAAATATTTAGCTATTACCACTTGCTTAATCGTTGTTTTTCTTTTGCTCTTGTTACTTGTAGGCATGTTGTTTTGGCAATTTCAATTGTTTAAAGAAGATATTCCCTTTATTGTAGAAAAATTTAAACCTGTATTGATTGAATGGAGAGCCTTTTTACAGCAAAATTTTTCTATCACTATAAAAATGCAAGATGAATGGCTTCATAACATGGCTTACAACAGTGGTGATAAGGTGAGTGGCATTCTTAGTAATGTATTTAATGCGACAGCGGGGGTCATTTTCATGCTTTTCCTCATCCCTGCATATATTGCATTGTTTCTTTTTCACCGATCTGTTTTTGTTCACTTTGTTGAAATGATATTTGGCTTACAGCATAAAATAAAGCTCCAAACTATTTTACAAGAAACCATTTACACGTTTTCTAATTACGTAAAAGGTATGATGATGATTTATATTATTGTTGGCGTTTTAAATAGTGTGGGGTTGCTGGCTTTAGGGATTAAACATGCTGTTCTGTTTGGCATGCTTACAGCCATTATGACCATTATTCCATATATAGGCATCGTAATTAGTGCTTTGCTGCCAATATCTATTGCCTTTATTACTAAAGATTCTATTTGGTATCCGTTGGGTGTAATTGGTGTTTTTACTTTTGTTCAATACCTTGAAGCTAATATTATTTTTCCAAAAGTAGTGGGTAAACAGTTAAATGTGAGTACTTGGGCAACTTTGGTGGCAATTATTGCAGGAGGCATTATTTGGGGTGTTGCTGGTATGATTTTGTTTATTCCCTTTGTGGCCATTTTAAAAATAATAGCAAAGAATATTCCTGAATGGAAGGCCTTATATTTTTTATTGGATAGAAACGGGAAAGCATGATCTAATGATAGATTGATTGAACCAATTATTATTTTTCGCACTACCCTTCCAATTATAATTTAAAAGATTTAGGCCCTAAAACCATTAGTGCTTTTTAATATTAAGCATGAATTTTTAATGATTAATGGAGATTGATAGACATCATCTTCACCTTTGACAATTATCAAAAGAACATTGCTGTTTTAAAATGAACTTTAAGCGTATTATTTTAAGCTGTGGCAAATATTTAAATGATTAAAGTTAGCTGATTATATAAGTGCATTAACGATTGAAGCGGTATCCTTTATTCCCTTTTTGGGATAAAGATTTAGTGGAAAGCGTGTTAAAATGCCCAAATAAAAATTTTAAAATCATTTATTTTCTTGGATAATCATGTGCTTTAATATTTATGAAGAAGAAAAACATAAAATCATTTTGCTGATACAATAATTTATGAACTGGCATCTATTATCTGTAAAAGCGGTTTTGGAAAACCTAAAATCCTCTGAAAAGGGATTAAATGAACAAGAGTCTGCCAAAAGACTTTTGAAATATGGCACAAATGATTTAATAGCTACCCATAAAAATAACGCCTTAAAAATATTTTTTAAACAGTTTATTAATGTGATGATGCTGGTTTTGCTGTTTGGGGTAGCCATTTCCTTCATCCTAAAAGAGTACACCAATGCAATAGTGATATTGATTATTGTTGTTTTAAATGCTATTACTGGATTTGTGCAGGAATATAGAGCCGAAAAGGCGATGGAAAAGTTAAAAAAACTAGCTAATCCTACTAGTTTGGTTTTTAGAAATGGATTAACCCATAAAGTAAATTCATCTAAATTAGTACCCGGTGATCTTGTTTTATTAGAAGCAGGAACAAAAATTCCGGCTGATATGCGTTTGATTGAAAGTCATTCTCTTAGCATTGACGAGGCGAGTTTAACAGGCGAGTCATTCCCCTCAGAAAAAATAAATACAGCATTAAAAGGTAATAATTTTTCATTATTAGATTACAATAACATGGCTTTTGGCGGCACATTGGTAAGCTATGGGCGAGGAAAAGGTGTAGTTACCGCTACCGGAATGGCAACAGAATTGGGTAAAATAGCCGGAATGCTGCAAGAAAAAGAGCCGTTAACTCCTTTACAATTAAAGATGATAGATTTTAGCCAAAAACTCACCTTTATTATTGTATTTATTTGCTTAATCTTATTTATTACTGGCTTTTTGCAAGGTAAAACAGCAATGGAAATGTTGCTGCTTTCTCTTTCTGTGGCTGTTGCAGCCATACCAGAAGCGCTACCAAGTGTAATTACCATTTCACTTTCTTTGGGCGCAAAAAACCTGGTTAAAGATAACGCACTCATTAGGAGATTATTTGCGGTAGAAACTTTAGGGTCTGTTTCCTATATCTGTACAGATAAAACAGGGACTTTAACCCAAAACAAAATGAAAGTGGCCGAAATTTGGGTTCCAGAAGAAGGGAAACATCAACATTCATTTTTAAAAGCTATGTATCTAAATCATGATGTAGAAGAAAAAGAGAATGATTTATTTGGAGATCCCACAGAAGTTGCCCTCCTTCTATACGTGAGAGAACATGACAATTTTGATCCTGAATGGTCAAAAAAACACAAAAGAACAGATGAAATTCCTTTTAATTCTGAAAGGAAATTGATGACCACCATTCACCATGATGATCAACTCCATTTGGTGGTTACAAAGGGATCTGTGGCTAGCGTTACAGCCATTTGCCCTGATATTATTGGGAATAAAGAATTAGAATTACAGATAAAAAAAATGACCGAAAAAGGGCTAAGGGTCATTGCATACGCATTTAACAAACTATCAAAATTACCCAATGAAATAAGCCCTGCTACCATTGAAAAAGGAATGCAATTTTTAGGTTTAGCCGGCTTAATAGATCCCATCAGAAAAGAAGCAAAACAAGCTATTGAAGAATGTAAAACGGCGGGAATTGTTACCGTTATGCTTACGGGAGATCATCCGGCAACGGCCGCATATATTGCTGGAGAGTTAGGTATTCTAGACCAAAAAAAAGAGCTTTTTGTATCAGGTAATGAACTAGAAGCTATGCCGCAAAAAGAACTAGAAAATAAAATAGAAAAAATAAGGGTTTATGCGAGTGTATCGCCCGGTCAAAAACTTAGAATTGTAAAAGCGCTACAAAAGAAGGGGCATTTTATAGCCATGTCTGGCGATGGAGTAAATGATGCTCCATCGGTAAAAATGTCTAACATTGGCATTGCCATGGGCATTACCGGTACAGATGTCACCAAAGAAGCTGCTCAAATGATTTTATTGGATGATAATTTTACCACCATTGTAAAAGCCATAAAACAAGGAAGAAGAATTTATGATAACATCAGAAAATTCATTTTCTATATCCTATCTGGTAATGCAACTGAATTGTTGTGTATTCTGATAGCACCCTTAATTGGCTTGCCGCTGCCCTTAATTCCTATTCAAATTTTATGGATAAATTTAGTTTCTGATGGCTTGCCAGCTTTAGCACTTACTGCAGAACCAGCAGAGAAAAACCTTATGAAAAGACCTCCAAGAAACCCTAAAGAAGGTGTTTTCTCAGGTAACTTAGGGAAAAATATATTTATGCTGGGTGGCTTTTTAGCCATTATTATAGTAGGCAGTCAGTATTTTTTAATTAGGGAAGAAGTAAAGCATTGGCAAACTATAATTTTCACCCTATTATGCTTTGGACAGTTATGGAATGTAATGGGCATTAGAAGTGAGCATGAAAGCTTGTTTAAAATTGGAATTTTTACCAACAAATATTTGCTGGGTGCAGTTGTTTTTACAATTATTTTACAGCTCGCAATTATTTACATTCCTTTTTTAAACAACATATTTCATATTAGCCCTTTAAGCATTAAAGAATTACTCTTCACTTTTACCATTTCTAGCCTTGGTTTTTGGTTTTTAGAAGCATTAAAGCTGATTAAAAAACTTAAAAAAAATCCACTCGGTAGCAATAAAAAAAAACTATTTTAGAGTATAAATCTCGTCATTTAAACCTATTTTTATGATCTAAGTCACTTTTACAAAGTTTGCAAATCATTTATTTCTGCCCATTATTTTACCACATTTGAAATATGGCTACGCTTACCAAAACCCATTGTTTCCATTGTGGAGATATTTGTATTACAGAAGAAATTAAGCAAGATGATAAGAGCTTCTGTTGTAATGGGTGTTATCAGGTTTACAGCATTCTGATAAACAGCAAATTAGGCAACTATTACAAACTTAACCCACACCCTGGCGACACCAGAAAAATTGCCGATAAAAAGTTTTCCTATTTAGATGAGCCAGAGATTGAAGCTCAGCTTATTAGCTATAAAGACAACCGTAAAACCATTGTTTCTTTCTACATACCAGCCATTCATTGCAGCTCTTGCATTTGGCTTTTAGAAAGGCTCAACACCATTAACCCTGGTATTATAGAAAACAGAGTCGACTTTTTAAAAAAACAGGTCGATATTCAGTTTAACCAACAGCAAATTAGCTTAAGTGAAGTGGCTACTTTATTACAAAGTATAGGTTATGAACCACTTATTAGCTTGCAAGATGTGGTGAAACAAAATCATCAGGCAAAAGACAACTTACTCCCTAAAATTGCTGTTGCAGGTTTTTGCTTCGGAAATGTGATGTTACTCAGTTTCCCGGCTTACTTTGGATTATCAGCAGCCGACAAGCATTTTGGAACATTCTTTAGTTTATTAAGCATTTTATTTTGCATTCCGGTTGTATTATACTCCGGAATAGACTATTTTAAACAAGCTTACCACAACCTTAAAAATGGCGTTTTAAACATTGATTTCCCTTTAGCCTTGGGTATTTTAGTAATGTTTTTAAGAACCCTTTCTGCTTATGTTTTTGATTTAGGAGAAGGTTTTGCCGATAGCTTAACAGGATTAATCTTTTTCCTTTTGATAGGAAAGTTTATCCAGAAAAAAACCTATTACCATCTTTCTTTTGAAAGAGATTACCGATCTTTTTTTCCAGTTGCTGTTCAAGTAATTACCGATGAGCTTAAAGAAATTTCTGTCCCCTTAGAAAAACTAAAACAAGGCGACAGAATTTTGGTAAAAAACCAAGAAATTATTCCGGCTGATGCCATTTTATTAAAAGGAGATGCGGCTATAGATTTTAGTTTTGTTACCGGCGAATCTGAACCTGTACGCAAAGTTGTTGGAGAAATTATTTACGCCGGAGGCAAGCAAACGGGTAGCGCTATAGAATTAGAGGTAATTAAACCTGTTTCGCAAAGTTATTTAACTGGCTTGTGGAATAACGAAGCTTTTGTAAAACCCAAACAAGATAAAATCAAAACCTTTTCAAGCAGGGTGAGTAAAATATTTAGCATAGCCCTTATCATTATATCTGTAGGTACTTTATTATACTGGCTACCACAAAACTGGCAACTAGGTTTAAATGCGTTTACAGCCATTCTTATTGTGGCTTGCCCTTGTGCATTGGCTTTAAGTACACCTTTTACAATGGCAGCTGCTTTAAGTGTATTTGATAAAAATAAATTCTACCTTAAAAATACCGATGTGGTAGAACAATTAGCCGCTATAAACAGCATTGTATTTGATAAAACTGGCACCGTAACCATTGCCGGAGAAAATGGCGTTACATTTTCTAATGATTTAAACAATGGTGATAAAGAAATCATATTTAACATTTGTAAAAACTCCACCCATCCATTAAGTCAAAAAATAAGCAGCTTTCTTGGTTCGCAAAAAGCAATTAAAATAGAAGAATATTGTGAAATTCCGGGAGCAGGAATGACCGCACTTGTGGGTAAAGAATTGGTAGGCATTGGCAGTTGTTTCTTTGTTACTGGGCAAACTAAAACAAATGCGCAATTTCCAGAAGTGCATGTTAAAATAGGAGAACGCTACGTAGGTTATTTTGCCATTCGTCAAAAATTTAGACCCGATTTGGATAAAATCCTGACAGATATTGATCAAAATTATCAAACCTATTTACTATCAGGCGATACCGATCAAGATGCGGAAGCTTTAAGCAAAGTTTTCAAAAAAGAGAATTTACTATTTAAGCAGTCGCCACAAAACAAGCTCGACTTTATTTATAAAAAACAGCAAAACAACACCAGAATTATGATGATTGGCGATGGTTTAAACGATGCCGGAGCATTAAAACAAAGCGATGCCGGCATTGCCGTAACAGATCATATTAACAACTTTACCCCCGGTAGCGATGCCATTTTAGATGGAGCATCTTTACATTTGTTGCCAAAATTTTTACGCTTTTCAAAATCGGCAGTAAAAGTCATCCACTATTCTTTTTTCATCTCCTTAAGCTATAACTTAGTGGGTATCAGCATCGCCATGACGGGGCAACTTTCTCCCCTTATTGCGGCCATTATTATGCCATTAAGTACCGTAACTATTATTTCATTCACCAGCATAGCTACCCATTTAGCTGCTAAAAAACATCAATTAATATCATGAGTACCATATTCTTTTTAATTGGATGCAGCGTAGTGCTAGCCTTAATATTTTTATTGGCCTTTTTTTGGTCACATCATAATGGGCAAAATGATGATTTATACACCCCATCAGTAAGAATTTTATTAGATGATGATGGCACTATAGAAGACCCTGAAGTTCCAAAAAAATAATTCTTCTTTTTTAAGGCTTTCCTTTTTTTTCTGATTGAGTAATAAAAAGCAATTGGCTTTATCTATATAAAAAACAAATGATGCTAAAGCAATATAGAAATGCTTTATCTTTCAGTTGGCTAAAGCCAAACTGCAATAAATAATTAATATACAAAGCACTTATTGCTGTTGCTGTGAGCAGCTGATTATGGAGAAAAAAATGATGATAAATTAGACAAGCATTTATTGCTGTTGCTTTTAAGCAACTGATTAAGAAATAAAAATCAATTGGCTTTAGCCACATAAAAAACAAATGATGCTAAAGCAAAATAGAAATACTTTTCTTTATCAGTTAGCTAAAGCCAAACTGCAATAGATAATTAATATATAAAGCACTTATTGCTATTGCTTTGAGCAGCTGATTATTGAGAAAAAAAATGATGATAAATTAGACAAGCATTTATTGCTGTTGCTTTTAAGCAACTGATTAAGAAATAAAAATCAATTGGCTTTAGCCACATAAAAAACAAATGATGCTAAAGCAATATAGAAATGCTTTAGCTTTCAGTTGGCTAAAGCCAAACTGCAACAGATAATTAATAGACAAAGCACTTATTGCTATTGCTTTGAGCAACTGATTATGGAGAAAAAAATGATGATAAATTAGACAAGCATTTATTGCTGTTGCTTTTAAGCAACTGATTAAGAAATAAAAATCAATTGGCTTTAGCCACATAAAAAACAAATGATGCTAAAGCAATATAGAAATGCTTTAGCTTTCAGTTGGCTAAAGCCAAACTGCAATGGATAATTAATAGACAAAGCACTTATTGCTGTTGATTTAAGCAACTGATTATGGAGAAAAAAATGATGATAAATTAGACATGCATTTATTGCAGTTGCTTTTAAGTACTTATCATAGAAAAAAATCATATTGAATTATCTAAGTATTTATTGCAGTTGCTTTTAAGCAACTGCAATAAGATAAAAAATCAATTGGCTTTAGCCACATAAAACAAAAAATATGAGTTGGGTAAGAGTTTATTTACACTTAGTATTCTCTACAAAAAACAGAGAACCCTTTTTAAATTCATCAGCAATAAGAAAAACTATTTTCCAGCACATCAAGAAAAATGCGGAGGAAAAAGGTATTTGGCTTGATTGTATTAATGGATATCAAGATCATGCTCATTGCTTAATTTCACTAGGGAAAGAGCAAACAATAAGCAAAGTTGCCCAACTAATAAAAGGAGAATCGTCTTTTTGGATCAATCAGAATAAGTTAACAAGTGAGAAATTTGTTTGGCAGGATGACTATTGGGCTGTAGGCGTAAGCGAAAGTCATCTTGAAGCAGTTAGGAAATATATCCATAATCAGGAAACACACCATTCTGTAAATACATTCTCTGAAGAGATAGACAGCTTTATGGAAAAATATGGCTGGACTTTTACATCAGAAAAATAATTTGATATAAGGAACTAAAACAGAACTAAATATTTAAACTATGCTAACAAATATTCATCCCAAGTTACCAATGCGAGATAAAGCTGCAACCAAAGATTTCTATGTTAATATATTAGATTTTAAAGAGTTTGGCAGTGCTGATTTTGACGGCTACCTCATGCTGCAAAAGGACAATATCGAAATCCATTTTTTTGAGTTCAAAACACTTAATCCAAAAGAAAACTACGGACAAGTATATATCAGAACAAATGATATTGACACCTTTTATCAGCAATTGTTAAATAAAAAAACTAACATCCACCCAAATGGGCATTTAGAATTAAAACCTTGGGAACAAAAAGAGTTTTCATTACTTGATCCAGATAACAACTTACTTACATTTGGACAAAGCTTTTAAAAAACACCAACTCAATAAGGGTTCCTAATTAGGATGCTTTTTATCTAACAAAAGCTGTAGTTCACTTAATAAAACCAATTCTGATTTGTTTTTATTGGCAAAAGCGGCGGCAATTGATTCGGCAGTTTTCATAATCAGTTGACTTAATTTTGGTTTAAATAATTGTTGGTGTTCCATTTTAAAGTCTTCAAAATCTTTGAAACAATTAGTAGCGCTAGGAGAATGCTCTAATAACCAATCAAAAACAACCTCCATTTGGTAGGCCGCATCTGTACCAAATTCATCTTCAAAATCATCTACAGAGAGCCATTCTTTCCGCACAATTTGCTTCAGGGCATCTATTTCTTGCTCTTTTACGCTCCTATCAATTGCGGCAATTGCATAACATAATTTCCCTATACTTTGGTACAATCTTTTGTGCGTTTCTGATCTGGCTTGCATGTTTTTACAATTTAGTTAAACGAAAGTTAATCTAATTCTCCTATAAAAATGATGATCTTCATCATCCTTTTAAGTATTTAAGAACAAGTAAATCATGAGCATTACATAAAGCACTATAATTAAAAAAGTATCGAGACTTAAAAGCCATAATTGCTTTTTTTGAGGTTTAAAAAGTAGTCCTAAACCTATAATAGCTGTCATAATAATGGTTACAAATACAGACAGTAAATGCGAGGGCGATATTTCTTTAAATAAAGAGCCCTCTTTGTAAAAAACATCATCTAAACCTAAAACAAACATATTAAACACATTACTGCCTAATAAATTACCCACTGCCATATCTAAAGAACCTATTTTTAAAGCTGCTAAAGAAACCACCAACTCTGGCAAAGAAGTAGCTGCCGCTAAAAATAAAGTGCCGAAAAAAGAATTTCCCAAGCCTGTATATAAAGCTATTTGCTGACCAAAATAAGGTAGAAATATAGCTGCACAAACTACAATTAAGGCATGAAGTAAAAATTCGCCAATGGTTTTTTTTAGATCTGCCGCATTAGCAGCAGTTTGAGGAATTTCTACTGGCCACGCTTCGGTTAAAGCGCTATGTTCGTATTTAAAAATACTCCAAACAGCAATCAGGTAAACCGCAAATAAAACAAAAGAAAAACTACTAATCCATAATATGGTGGGCGCTTCATCAGCCAAATAAATAGCTAATCCTGCTACGGTAAGTGAAATAATTCCGAAAATTGCCGCTACCATGTGGCTTGATTTTACCATCGAAAGAATAGGTTGCTTTATTCGGGCATCCAAAAAAGAAAGTATCAATAAATTAAAAACACAACTCCCAAAAACATCTCCAGCAGCTAAATTAGGAGCTTTAACAATGGCTACAGAACTAATGCCTGTTATTAATTCGGGTAAAGAAGTTACTGATGACATTAAAATAAGACCTATCCAAGCCTTTCCCATGCCGGTGAGATTGGCAATTTTATCTCCATAAAAAGACAGTTTTGCACCACTATAAATAATGACTAAGGCACAAGCCAAAAAGCCTAAAATGTTTAAATATAAATTATCCATCACCTATAGAAAACCTTATAAAGCTATTGCTTTTGAGGCCTAATAAACCTGACGAAAATAAAGTGTAGACCTGTTTCTGGTAATTTTCAACTTAGTTGTTCTGGTTCTTTGCTACGGTTTATCTTGGCACCGCAATTACTGCAATAGTTTGCATAATCTGAAGTAGAATGGCCACAATTGAGGCATTTAGACTTGTTATCGTTTAATTTAGCCATTTCTACGGTTACAATTCCGGTGGGTACGGCAATAATGGCGTAACCAATAATCATGGCAAAAGAAGAAATAAATTTACCTAAGGTAGAATGAGGCACAATATCTCCGTAGCCCACTGTAGTAATGGTAATAATTGCCCAATATATGCTTTGTGGAATGCTGGTAAAGCCATGTTCCCCACCTTCTACCACATATAATACCGTACCTAAAAGCACTGCAAATGCGGTAATGGCCGATAAAAAAATGCCGATTTTATAAGAACTTGCCCTTAAAGCATTGGTTAACATGGCCGCTTCTTTGTTAAAACGCACTAATCTTAGTATTCTAAATACCCTAAGTAATCTAAAAATTCTAACGACTAATAAATACTGGTAACCGTAAAACAACAAGCTTAAATAAGTGGGTAAAATAGAAAACAAATCTACAAAGCCCCAAAAGCTAAAAATAAAACCTGTTGGCTTTCTACTTACATAAACCCTTAAAATATACTCTATGGTAAACAAAATGGTAAAAAACCATTCGATGTAATAAAACTCCGCTTGAAATTTTTCGTGAAAATCTGGCACACTATCCAGAATTGCTATGGTGATGCTAAATAAAATAGCCCAAAGCAAAATTAAATCAAATTGCCTTCCTGCTTTGGTATCATTCTCAAATATGATGTTGTGAAGGCGTTCTTTATTGATCATTTTTAAGATATTTTTTTTTTGGAAGCTGTGATAAATTGTACAGTAGATTTCGTTTTAAAGATAGCGGTTTTACTTTGCTTTAAAACTGATTGGAATTTAGGAGATGGATGTTTAACAGTGGGAGGATTTAATGAGTTTAGAGTTAAAAAGCTGAAAACTTAAAGAATCGCGTCAGACAGTTATAATTTAAACACGGCGTAAGCAGCCGTTTCTATTTGTCAACTGTTATTCCAGTCATATTAGGATCTCCTGATGCAGTGTCGATTTGATATTTTATATTTCGTGTTCCCATTAGGTCAGTGTTATTTTCGTCTATCCTAAATTTATATTGAACAATGATTTCTCCGTTATTTATTTTTGTTATGTAGGATTCAGCACAACAATAATTTAAAAGTGAATGGGTTTGCGATGAAGTCCAAATATTACTTTTCTCAATGTTTTCAGGAGTGAATTTATATTCAGTCCATTCTTTTGATTTCAGGTTTCCAACTATGATTTTGTCACTTCCAGCCCAGTTTCCTGTTTTTAGAATAATCCACTTGCCATACTTAATTAATTGTTCATCTTGATTCCATTCTCTACTATAATAGGTCCCTTGTCCGATTTCATATACGCTGTCGTTGGATGCTTGGTACTTATAATTAACGTCATATTGCCATGTATGATGGTCAGCATTATAAATCGTATTACAGATTAATACTCCACCTATTTTCTGTTTTATTTTCGTACTGCTGTATACTGGATCGAACGAAGTAAATATTCCGTAGATAAGTAGTATAATCAATAAAATACCAATTACCAAAGGAATTAGGCAACCTTTTCTTTTCATGTAGTCGGTTTTAGAATGGCGCTAACGGTTTGCAAATTTGTGCAGAATGCGTTTGTGTAATCTCCAAAACGATAGAGTGTTGCCATAAATAAAAGTAAATATTTTCTTCAATTCTCGGACACAGTCCTCGGTTTTCGTAGCAAGATTTAAGTGATCCTACAAAAGGAACACTTTAACTAGGTGAGATGCTAAATAAAATGGCCCAAAGCAAAATTAAATCAAATTGCCTTCCTGCTTTGGTGTCATTCTCAAATATGATGTTGTGAAGGCGTTCTTTATTGATCATTTTTAAGGTTATTTTTTATGATTTGGAATAAAACTGTACAACAGATTTCGTTTTAAAGATAGCTGTTTTACTTTATTTTAAAACTGAATGGAATTTAGAATACGGATGTTTAACAGTGGGAGGAGTTAATAGTAAAGGGTTAAAAAGCTGAATTCGATTAATAATAATAGTTTGGGCGTTTTAACACGCTGTCCACTATATCTTTTTGGAAAAAACCAAAAAGGATGCCGTTCCCATCGTTAACGCTCATAAAAAATTGAACTCCATTCTAATAAAGCTCCCCACTAGCGCAAGTCTTAGTGAAATGGATTTGAGCCAAGGCCTGACTTGTGCCTTCATTTTTACTGCAATACATCTATTGTACTCATTGTCAATAACAGTAAAGCACAAGTCCCCTCACCCTCTTCTCTCACGCTCGGAAGACTTGCGCCAGTTGGGGAATTTGTGTTGTAATGGCTTAGAAAGCAAAAACTTGTCTGCCCCGTATAAACTTAGTTAATTGCGATGAAATAACGTAAAGCAGTTCAGCCATTATAATACAAATTTGTGGTTAGCACCAGTACTTTATTCAATTTTGGTGTTAATTAATTCTTTATTCTGATTTATCTCTCCATTCCTTTTTATTATGGTTGTCGTTTTGGTATAAGTTATAGTATTTTGCTTTACTGTATCTTCAGTTTTATAATTGTCTTCGGTTAAAAGCACATAAGTGCTGTCATTTATGAACTTTCCTTCTGAATTTTCATAATAACCACCATCTCCACAATGACTTGCAACAATAAATTTATTTATTAGCTTTCCATTTAAGTCGTAAAGATGATATAAGATTCTGTCACAATATTCAGATTCCCTTTGTTGTAAAAAAGTTCTTTCAATTAGATTTCTTTTACTTTTTTGTTTTGAATAATAAAAATCAAGATCAATACTTCTATCGCTTTGTGCAAGATACCTTTCACTAGTGTCCTGATAAACTTGAAAGAATTCTAAACTGTCTAGTCTGGTATAAAATCCCTTTCTTTTCTCCCATTCAATACTGTCTGTTGAGAATTTTACTAAATCGGAATATTTGAAACTATTCAATTTAATAGAATCATACAATAAATTTATAACAGGTTTCAATTCTTGAATTTGTTCAGCTTCTTCAATTTTTTTCTGTTGTTCAGTACACGAAGAAATTATATATAAACACAAAATAGCAGTTATTTTAATTATAGAATTTGTCGTCATAGTATTGGTGCTAACTATTTGCTATACGCTACCTTTAGCGCATATATTTCAATTATGTTTTATTGTAAATTTTTCGTTTTCAAAGCAAAAGGGTAGAAATTTGCTTTCACCTTACATAGATAATCATTTCAATTAATAAATACTACTTTCAGTCCTCATTTTAGGTTTTGGGTTAGGGATTGAAGCGGCATCCCCGCCTAAACCGGACGGGCAGGCTTTTTTTGTGCGCCCTTCGACTCCGCTCAGGGTGACACTTTCGACTCCGCTCAGGGTGACACTTTCGACTCCGCTCAGGGTGACACTTTCGACTCCGCTCAGGGTGACAAAAAAAGATACAGCGCAAAGCCCGCCCCCTTGCTGCAAGCTTGGGGAACTTCCAAATAGCAATTTATAATCCTCTTCATTTTCTATTTTGTGATATGCGTCACTTTTTACACTACCTTGGGTCATTCTATTGTCACGGGAGTTGGAATACTTTTACGGCAAATAAAAAAGGATTAACACAACATTATGCAGCCTGATAAATTTTATTACGACAACAAAATTGTAAGAAACTTTGCCATTGCCACCATTGTTTGGGGAATTATTGGAATGACTGTGGGTTTATTAATAGCCACACAGCTTTTTAGTCCTTCTATGAACTTGGGCAATCAATTTACATCTTACGGAAGAATAAGACCGCTACACACCAACGCGGTAATTTTTGCCTTTGTAGGTAACGCCATTTTTATGGGGGTTTACTACTCTTTACAAAGGCTGGTAAAAGCCCGTATGTATAGTGATGTATTAAGTAAAATACATTTTTGGGGTTGGCAGCTTATTATTGTTTCGGCAGTAATTACTTTGCCTTTAGGCTTAACTACCTCACATGAATACGCTGAATTAGAGTGGCCTATAGATATTGCCATTACTATAATTTGGGTGGTTTTTGGCATTAACATGTTTGGCGCCATTATTAAAAGAAGAGAACGCCATTTGTATGTTGCCATTTGGTTTTACATTGCCACGTTTGTTACCATTGCGGTTTTACATATTGTAAACTCTTTTCAATTACCCATATCTGCTTTTAAAAGTTATTATTTATATGCCGGTGTACAAGATGCTTTGGTACAGTGGTGGTATGGGCATAATGCGGTTGCGTTTTTCTTAACCACGCCTTATTTAGGGATGATGTATTACTTTTTACCTAAAATGGCTAACCGCCCAATTTATTCTTACAGGTTAAGTATACTGCATTTTTGGGCTTTAATATTCATTTATATATGGGCTGGCCCTCACCATTTATTGTACACTTCTTTACCAGATTGGGCGCAATCTTTAGGTGTAGCATTTTCTATTATGCTAATTGCACCAAGTTGGGGCGGTATGATTAACGGCTTGTTAACCTTACGTGGCGCTTGGGATAAGGTTAGAGATGATGTAACCTTAAAGTTTATGGTGGTTGCCTTAACCGCTTATGGTATGGCTACTTTTGAAGGTCCTTTATTATCTTTAAAAGGAGTAAATGCTATTGGTCACTTTACAGATTGGATTGTAGCCCACGTACATGTTGGCGCTTTAGGTTGGAACGGATTTTTAACTTTTGGTGTTTTGTATTGGTTAATTCCAAGAATTTACAAAACCGAATTATACTCTAAAAAACTGGCTGGCTTTCACTTTTGGATTGGCACTTTAGGTATCTTGTTTTATGCCATTCCGCTATACTGGGCTGGTTTTACACAAGGCTTAATGTGGAAAGAATTTACACAAGACGGATTATTAAAATACCCTAACTTTTTAGAAACTGTTTTAAGAATTTTGCCCATGTATGTGATGCGCTCTATTGGCGGTACTATGTACTTAATTGGGGTAATTGCAATGGCTTATAACCTGATTAAAACCATGAAAGCCGGTAAATTGGTAAGTAATGAAGCTGCCGAAGCTTTACCATTGGTGAAATTAGGAAAAGACGAGCCTAAAGAATTTTGGCACAGAAGATTAGAGCGTAAACCAATGACTTTATTGGTGTTGAGCTTAATTGTAATTTTAATTGGAGGCTTGGTTGAAATGGTTCCTACTTTCTTTATCAGCTCTAATGTGCCTACCATTGCCAGTGTTAAACCTTATTCTCCGCTAGAGTTACATGGTAGAGATTTATACATCCGCGAAGGTTGTGTGAATTGCCACTCGCAAACGGTGAGACCTTTCCGCTCAGAAACTGAACGTTATGGCGATTACAGTAAAGCCGGTGAATTTGTTTATGATCACCCTTTTTTGTGGGGTTCTAAACGTACCGGACCAGATTTGCACCGTCAAGGTGGTAAATACAGCAATGCTTGGCATTATAACCACATGATGGACCCAAGAACCATGTCGCCGGGAAGTATTATGCCAGCTTATGATTGGTTAATGGATCAAAAATTAGATACCACTACTACAGGCGCAAAAATTAGAGCCATGCAAACCTTAGGTGTTCCTTATCCAAACGGTTATGCAGCAATAGCCAACCGCGATGTAGATGAGCAGTCTAAAGCCATTGCAGCAAACTTAGCTATTGATAAAATTAAAGTATCTAGTGATAAAGAGATTATTGCGATAATAGCTTATTTACAAAGATTAGGAACAGATATTAAGAACAAATAAATAGAGCACACCATGTTTAAGCAGTTTATAAATAATTTAAATGGCAATGAAGTTTACATGCTATTCTCTTTGCTCATCTTCTTTGTGTTTTTTATAGTAGCTACAGTTGTATTAATTAGGATGAAGAAAACCCATGTAAACTACATGAGCAGCATTCCTTTAAATACAGAATTTGAAGACCATAATTAATTAACCAGCATGAAAACACGTAAAACATTAATCATCGCAATATTATTGGCTGGTAGCACTCAGGTAAGTTATGCCGGCAATGGAGAACTCATGAATAACGTTGCACTTATTGCAATTTTAGTGATGTTAATTTTAATTGCAATTGTTTGCTTCACTTTACTAAATACTTTTAAAGTACTGGCTTCCTTATTATTACCTAAAGAAACAGAAACTGTTACTTTAATCGAACATGAGTATGTTTTAGAGCCTTCAAAACCAAAAGTTACTTTAATGGAGAAACTACTTTCTTTAAGACCATTGCATGAAGAGAAAGACATGTTGATAGACCATGAGTATGATGGGATTAGAGAATTAGATAACCCTACTCCTGCTTGGTTTATGTGGTTATTTTATATTTCGGTGATATTTGCCTTTACTTATTTATTAAACTACCACGTTTTTAAATTAGGAAAACTACAAGACGAAGAATATGTAGTAGAAATGAAACAGGCCGAAGTAGATAAGAAAGCGTTCTTAGCAAAATCTGCGAATAGAGTTGATGAAAACAGCGTAAAACTATCTACAGATCCTGAAGAATTAAAATTGGGGGGAGCCATATATCTTCAAAATTGTGTGGCCTGCCACGGCGATAAGGGTCAAGGAATTGTAGGTCCAAACCTTACAGATGAATATTGGCTACATGGTTCTAAAATAGGCGATTTATTTAAAGTGGTAAAATATGGTGTGCCCGAGAAAGGGATGATTAGCTGGGAAAAGCAACTTTCGCCAAAGCAAATTGCTGATGTGGCCAACTACATTAAATCTTTAAAAGGTACAAACCCACCAAGTCCAAAGGCTCCGCAAGGAGATAAAGAATCTTAATCATCTTATGATGAGACCTATTGCTTATTAAATTTAAAGGATAATTAACATCTTCAAATTCTGCTCTAATAACTTGGTTTTATTCAAATTATTAGAGCAGTAAATTTTAATTTAAATATATAATAATCAGATATTTATATTTTTTATTTTAAATTATACTTTAGATAAAATCATTCATTTAATTATTATATTTTGGAAGATATCACCTATCATAGTACTGTAGAAGCCAGCGGAAAAAGAAGATGGCTGTACCCGCTTTTGCGTAAGGGTGCATTTTATAAATATCGCAGCTATGTAAGTTATTTCCTTTTAATATTCCTTTTTGCTGCTCCGCATATTAAAATAAACGGTCACCAATTTATGCTGTTTAATATTATTGAACGTAAGTTCATTTTATTTGGACAGGTATTTTGGCCTCAAGATTTTTTCATATTTGTGCTGGCCATGCTTACAGTTTTAATAAGTATTGTGCTTTTTACTATTGCTTTTGGACGTATTTTTTGTGGATGGATTTGTCCGCAAACTATTTTTTTAGAAATGGTTTTCAGAAAAATTGAAGTTTGGATAGAAGGCGAACCTTTAGCCCGTAAAAAACTGGATGAAAGCCCCTGGACTCAAGATAAAATTATTAAAAAGACCTTTAAACATAGCTTATACGTTATTATTTCTTTGTTTATTTCTAATACCTTTTTAGCCTACATTATTGGAAGTGATGAGGTTTTTAAAATCATTACCGAGCCCATTACTTTACATATTGTAGGTTTCATTGGGATTTTCTTTTTCACGCTAGCTTTTTACCTGGTTTTTAGCCAAATGAGAGAGCTGGTTTGTATTGTTGCCTGCCCATACGGCCGTTTGCAGGGCGTAATGTTAGATAAACACTCTTTAGTAGTGGCCTATAATTATTTACGTGGCGAGCCCCGAGGAAAAATTAAAAAAGCTAATGAGCAAAATTTAGGCGATTGTGTAGATTGTAATTTATGTGTGGCTGTTTGCCCTACCGGGATTGATATAAGGAAAGGAACACAACTAGAATGCGTGAATTGCACCGCCTGCATTGATGCTTGTGACCAAGTGATGGATAAAATCCATAAACCTAGAAATTTGATTGGCTTTTACTCTGACGAGATGATTAAGCATCAAATTAAGCCTTCATTTACAGTAAGAATGAAAGCTTATAGCCTTATCATTGTGTTAATGGTGGCCATTCTCACCTATTTCTTAATTCAAAGAAAAGATGTTGATATTACCTTATTAAGAGCTGGCGGTATGCTTTACCAAGAACAACCTGGAGGTTATGTAAGCAATTTATACACTGCCGAACTGATTAACAAAACCGCTTATCCAATTAAAATTGATATTGTGCCTGATAACAAAGAGGCTAAAATTAATTGGATACAACCTGTAAATAAAATAGAAAAAGAGAGTACTGTAAAAGTGACTTTCTTCGTTTTACTACCAGCAAAATCTATTAAACAAAGTAAAACAAACATTACCCTTTTGGTGAAACAAAACGGGAAAGTGATTAACCAAATGAAAACAAATTTTTTAGGACCCGTAAATTAACTTTATGAATTGGGGAAAAGGTTTAGTAATAGGTTTAGTATTGTTTATGAGCTTTATTACCATTTTAGTGGTGCTTATGTTTAGAAGTGCCGAAGATAGTTTTGATAAAGATTATTACGAAAAAGGTTTGGCTTATGATATAGATTATCAGCAAAAGCAACAAGTAATAACAGACAAAGTCGAGCCCACCATTTCTTATAATGATGAAGTGCTGAGCATTACTTTTAAAGCTGCCGAAACTGGGCAAATTAACTTTAAAAGACCTTCGAGTAAAAAAGAAGATAAAGTAATTAATTTTACTGGTAATGAGGTTAATATAAACAGAAAAGAATTGCTAAACGGGGAATGGAAAATGATTTTAAAATGGAATAATAACCAAAAAATTTACCTCTACGAAAAAAGTATATTTTTACAATGAACCACCTGCAACTTGCTTTCATATTAGGTCTTTTAGGTAGTTTGCACTGCGTGGGCATGTGTGGGCCTTTGGCCTTTGCCTTAGAAGATAAAAGCCAAAGTAAGTTGCAAATGATTATCCAAAAACTAACTTACAATTTGGGCAGGGCAATTTCTTATGCCTTTTTAGGATTATTAATTGGTTTGATAGGCAAACAATTATGGATTGCCGGCTTGCAACAAGGCATTAGCATTTTAAGCGGAATATTAATTATTATAGCCACTTTACCAAGGCTTTTACCCCTATTTAAACTAGAAATATACAGCCCCAAATTTTTAGTGAATGGCGTTAACAAATTGCTATCAAAAGCCATTGCCAATAAAGCTGGTCATTTTTATGTAGGGCTTTTAAACGGTTTTTTACCTTGCGGCTTTGTGTATTTAGGCTTAGCTACTGCAGTAAATACCAGTAGTGCGTTGCAATCTTCTTTATTTATGTTCTTTTTTGGTTTAGGCACCATGCCTTTAATGTTGGCGGCAATGGTAGGTTTCAATTTCGCAAAACCATCGGTACGCTATCAAATCAACAGAATATTACCTATTCTCACCATCTTTTTAGGCGTTTGGTTTATTTTTAGAGGATTAAATTTAGGAATTCCTTTTTTAAGTCCAGCTATAGCTGATGCTGGGGTGATTTGTCATTAGAAGTCGGCAGTTTTTAGTCCGCAGTTATTGGTGGCTACTTGTATTGTTGGCTAGGAATTTTTAAGTCCGATGACCGATGACCGTAGTTTGGGTGGTTACTTGTATTGTTGGCTAGGAGTCGGCTGTCCGATGACCGAATACC
This sequence comes from Pedobacter cryophilus, assembly GCF_005116455.1. GTDB lineage: Bacteria > Bacteroidota > Bacteroidia > Sphingobacteriales > Sphingobacteriaceae > Pseudopedobacter > Pseudopedobacter cryophilum. The sequence goes on along the minus strand of NZ_SWBP01000002.1, from coordinate 746,046 downwards.
GCAGTTATTGGTGGCAGCTTAAAAAGCTTCTGACTTTTAAAGCATTAACGATTGAAGCGATATCCTTTTGGCTTTTCTGCCAAAAGATTTAGCGGAAAGCGTGTTAAAATGCCCAAATAAAACTAACTAACTAACTAACTAACTAACTAACTAACTAACTAACTAACTAACTAACTAACTAACTAACTAACTAACTAACTAACTAACTAACTAACTAACTAACTAACAACTGATTACCCCATACTAAAAACCTGTTTTTCTGGTTCTTTAGCCCATAATCTGGCATCAAATGCAGCGCAAATATTTCTTAGAAAACGTTCTCCGGCGGCAGTTACTTTTAAGGAATAATCTCCACGAATAATTAATTTATCTTTTTCTAATTCCTCTAAACGCTGTAATCCTTCTTTAAAATCATCATTCAGTAAATCCAGTTTATCCCAACTTGTTTCTCCTTTACACATGATGTTAAGAATATGCTTTCTGATGATTAAATCATCCTCATTTAAAAAATGACCTCTAAAAACAGGTAATTCTCCTTTATCAATTAATGCCAAGTATTCTTCTACCTTTTTAACATTTTGTGCAAAAGCAAACCAAGTATCGCTTATGGAAGAAACGCCTAAACCAATCATTAATTGGGTGTATTGATGGGTATAGCCCATAAAATTACGATGTAAATTGCCTTCAATTTGCGCTTTATATAAACTATCAGCTATTAATGCAAAATGATCCATCCCAATTTCTTTGTATCCGTGGGCAATTAATAAGTTTCTACCCACTTCATATAACAACTGCTTAGCTTCTGCATTTGGTAAATCTTGCTCGGTAAACATCCGCTGACCTGGTTTTACCCAAGGCACATGGGCGTAATTATAAAAAGCTATTCTATCTGGCTGCAAAGCAATTACTTTATTCATTGTAGCCACTAAACCTTCAACCGTTTGTAAAGGCAAACCATAAATGAGATCGTAATTTATAGAATGGTAACCTAAAGCTCGGGCTTGGTTGGTTACCGTTAGTACCTCTTCTTCGCTTTGTATGCGGTTAATAATTTGCTGTACTTTAATATCAAAATCTTGAATACCTAAACTCAAACGTTTAAAACCTAATTGGTATAAAGTAACTAGATGCTCTTTGGAGGTGTTGCCTGGGTGCGCTTCAAAACTAAACTCGGCATCAGGGTGTAATTCACACCCTTCTAAAATATCTTCAATTAAAGCTTTTAAATGTGCCGGACTAAAAAACGTGGGTGTTCCTCCTCCTAAATGCAGTTCTTTTATTTTTGGAGTGCTTTTAAACAGTTTTTTATAAAGCTGCCATTCTTTGGCTACTGCTTTAATATAAGGCTTCTCTACCTCGTGATTTTTAGTAATTCGAGTATTGCAGCCGCAATAAGTACAAAGGCTCTCACAATAAGGTAAATGGATGTATAAGCTTATACCGCTATTTTGGTTACTTTCTTCAAAAGCACTACTTACTGCAATTGTCCATTTGGCTACACTAAAATCTTTACTCTCCCAATACGGAACGGTAGGATAACTGGTGTATCTGGGAACTGGAACTGTATATTTTTTGATGATTTCGATATAATTCACAACTTTTTTTCTTGACTATTTACAGGAGCTACATTTTCTACCTTGCAATCTTTAGCGCAACTGCAAGCCTTGCCTAAGCACTTATTTACCTGCCATTGATCTAAATTATGAATGGTTTCTTCGGCAATTTCCTGTAATATTTCTGACGTTAAAAACTCTTGGTAAGGAATAATGAGAGCATGTGGATGGACCATTAATTCTTGTAAAACCGGATTCTTTAAAGTTTCGGCATCGTATTTATCCTGAGCTTTAGGAAATTCTCTATCGTAAACATCCATTCCTAAAAAGCCTAATTTCCCTTTATTAAGCGCCGCCAATACATCAGTAAGTTGTACCAAATCACCTTTAGAAGTATTAATTAGCATTACGCCATCTTTCATTTTGGCTAAACTATCACTATTGATGATGTGTTTAGTTTGCTCATTAAGAGGAATATGTAGGGAAATAATATCTGCGGTAGCATAAAGTTGATCTAAACTTATTGAGGAACTATTTTGAATATCATGATAGATGACTTTATAACCGAAGGATTCAAAGACATTGGCTGTTACCTGTCCAAAATCGCCCATTCCAATGATGCCCACTACAGATTCAAAAATATTTTTTTCGGGCGAGTTATCCGATATTTTTAAAGAATCTGGAGATAAAATAAATTTGGTATTTAAGGCTATTACTAAAGATAAAGCATGTTCTACAATGCCATAAAGATAGTTTTCTGGAAGATGTGCAATTTTAATATGAGCTGCTTTGGCTGCAACGGTATCAATATGAGCGGTAGAGTAAGATCTGGTGGTGATGTATTTTACGCCGTAGCTGGCTAATTTATTAATTACAGGTGCCGATACAGTATCTCTAACAGAAACAATAACGGCATCTTTACCTTGGGCATAAAAAGTTGTTTCTTCTGATAATGAATTAGATATCAAAGTGATATCATGCTTTTTATGATTAGCTTTTGCTAACGATTCCTTTTCAAAAGGCCGGGTGCTGTACTCCACTACTTTCATGTTTTCTTAAGCTTTAATCTCAACAAAACTATTGTGGAAAGCTTAAAATTCAAGTGAGGTTTATCAGTCAGAAAAGTGATACATGTCAGTTTTTCATATTCGTCAATTTTTCAGCATTAATAATGTGTATTTCACTCCCCTTCTTTTCTATCAGGTTTTCTTCTTTAAAATCACTTAAAGTACGGCTTACGGTTTCTGTTGCCATGCCAGCCATTGCGGCCAAATCATCTCGGGAGATTTTAAAAACATGATGATTGTTAATTTCTTTAATTCGAATTAAAGTTTCGGCCAATCGTTTACGTACAGAATGATAGGCCAACTGTACCAGCTGCTCTTCTTTTTCTTTTAAATTGGTAGAAAGCAGGTGAATAAATTGCATAGCTAAAACTGCATGTTTGTTCAAAATATCATCAACCTGATCTTTGTGTAATAAACAAATGCTGCTATCTTCCATTGCTGCGGCACTTTCGGTATGCATTTTACTTACTAATGCATCATGAATACCAAAATATTCATCTTCATGATAAATGCCTGTTAAAAATTCTCGTCCGTCTTCACTTAACTTAGCCACTTTAATTTTACCGCTTAATACCAGGTATAAACCTTGGGCAGCATCACCATCATAATATATAATTTGACCTTTTTTTACATTCCTTACTTTTTTAAGGGCCACTAAGTTTCTAAGCGCTTCAGATCCGTCTGTTTTATTAACCAACTCGTCAAGGTGTTTTAAGCCTTTAGAGTAAAAATCTTTTTGCTTATTTTTTTTATTTAATCGGCTTTCTATAGAATTTAATAGCTCAATATCATCAAAAGGCTTTGTTAAATAATCATCGGCACCCATTTCCATTCCTTTTCGCATGTCTATTCGCTCTGCTTTGGCAGTTAAAAATATAAAAGGAATAATTGCTGTTTCGGGATTTTTACTTAAAAGATAAAGTACGCCATAACCGTCTAACTCAGACATCATGATATCACAAATAATTAAATTGGGTAATTGCTGCTGCGCCAACTCTACTCCTATTTTCCCGTTCTCGGCAGTAATCACATCATATCCTGCTAAGCCTAAAATTTCGGCAGTACTTTCTCTAATATCTTCGTTATCTTCTATAATTAGTATTTTGCTATTCATATTTATAGGTTAAAGATTAAAGTAAATTTTGTTCCATTATTTTCTGCACTTTCAAATTCAATTTCACCAGCCATTAGTTTCATATATCGGTTTACAATATTAAGGCCTAAACCTGTGCCGGGAATACTGCCTGTATTATGAGCTCTAAAAAACGGTTCGAAAAGCTGTTTTTGCTCGCTTAAAGGAATCCCAATTCCATTATCTTTAATAGTGATTAAAAAATTATTCTCGTTAATTTCTGTACTAAACTCTATAAAGGTATTTTCTCCCGAGTATTTTATAGCATTAGAAATTAAATTAATGATACAGTTTTTTAGCAAACCCGCATCATTATTAACCACGCTGGTAGTACCAGTATGCTGATAAATGATGTTTTGATTTTGCTTGGCCACCATTTGCATTTCTTCTGTTATTTCTTCAGAAAACTTTACTAAATCAAAAATTGCAAATTGTGAAGTAATTACACCGGCCTCTAATCTTTCTAATGATAAAAAATCATTAAGTATGGTGGTGAGGTTGCCAATAGAGTTTTTTATTTTATTGACATGCTTACTTATCCCTGGATGCTGATAATCTTCGGCATATTTACTAATTAACGAAGCCGAAAGTTGAATAGAACTTAGTGGAGTTCTAAATTCATGCGAAGCCATAGAAACAAACCTACTTTTCATTTGGTTTAACTCTTTTTCTTTTTCTAAAGAAATACTTACTTCTTCTTTAGCTTCTTGAATAAGAAGAATGAGAGATTCTAATTCCTGCGTTCTATCCTGCACCAATTGTTCTAATTTATTGGTGTATTGTTTAAGTTGTTCTTCGGCGTCTTTTTCTCGGGTAAGATCATGAATAAAGCCTGTATAAATAATACGCCCGTCATATTGCACTTCACTAACCGCCAGCCTAAAAGGAAAAACAGAACCGTTTTTCTTTTTCCCTTTTACTTCTCTTCCGGTACCTATAATATGTGGCTCTCTGGTTGCCTGGTATCTTTTTAAATAAGCATCATGTTTGGAATGATCTGGCTCTGGCATTAAAAACGAAATGTTTCTACCTAAAAGTTCATCAGGAGTATAGCCAAATAATTCGCATCCTGATGGATTAATAGATTCAATTAATCCGCTAGAATCAATGGTGATAATTCCGTCTATCGCATTTTCTACAATAGCCTTTAACAGTGCTTGTCTTTCCATTGCTGCTAATTTATCTCAATTAATTTTACTTAAAGACAGCAAAGTGATTTTAATTCATAAGACTTAAACTTAATGCTCCTAAAATCATCATTTATTGCCTTTAAACTCTAAAACAGGTACGTAAAATTCAGTTCGCTCTATCTAAACTAAAAATACTGCTTCAAGTCACTTTTTATGTGGTGCGCTATCATTTTCTAACTCTACACCAGACTATACTTTTGATGTATAAATAAAACAGTATTTAATTAATTCAAAAAGAAATGAAAACCTCAAAATATTATCCAACAACAGTTTTAAATCATTCTAAAAAAATATTAGTAGCTGCCTCTTTTTTTGCAGCAAGCTTAACTTCTTTAAGTGCAAATGCACAAAAAACCAGTTACCAGTCTATCCCACAAACCTCAACTGTTAAGGTTTTAGGAAATTCAAACATTCACAAATGGAATATGAGTAATGAGAAATTATCTTCTCAGGCAGCTTTTACTTTTAAAGATGGAAAACTTAATGATTTAAGCGGATTTTCTTTTACCATGCAAGTGAAAGATCTTAAAAGTGACGAAGAACTTTTAAACACTAGGGCTCATAAAGCTTTAAATGCTGAAAAGTACACCACCATTTCTTTTAAAATGACTTCGGCTACTGTTGCCCCTACACAAGGCAATAACTATCAAATAAAAGCTTACGGTAAGTTACAAATTGCCGGTGTAACTAAAGATGTAATGTTGCTAGCTAATGCAGTACAAAATGCAGATAAAACCATTAGCTGTACCGGTACAGAAAAATTAAAAATGAGCGATTACGGGGTAAAACCTCCAAGCTTTATGTTAGGTGCTTTAAAAGTAGCTGATGATGTAAGTATCAATTTCAATTTAAAATTCAAAGATTAAACCTTAACAATACATAAATTAAATCACAAGATCATGAAAACTCAAATTACTACCTTTTTTAAAAGTGCTATAATATTAAGCACAATGTTGTGCCCAATGCTTATTCAAGCTCAAGACACTACAAAAACCAAAATAGCAAATTTGCGTCCTTATGACAAATCAGGCATTAACGTGTTTGAGGCGCCAAAAGATACAGATGCCACTTTTAACGGACTTGCAGTTCGTTTTGGAGCAGGATTTACTCAGTCTTTTCAAAATTTAGAACATTCTAATACTTCAACATTACCGGCCAACAAGCTTTATGCTATCTCTCCGGGTTTTAATACTGCAAATGCAAATCTTTTTATGGATGTGCAATTGGCAGATGGTATTCGCTTAAACTTAACCAGTTACCTATCTTCTCGTCACCATAATGAAACTTGGGTAAAAGGTGGTTATATCCAATTTGATAAACTTCCATTTAAAGGCGCATTTTGGGAAGATTTAATGAAAATTACTACCATTAAAGTTGGACACATGGAAATTAACTATGGCGATGCTCATTTAAGACGTTCAGACGGTGGCCATACACTTTACAATCCTTTTGTAGAAAACAACATTATGGATGAATTTACAACAGAAATTGGTGGTGAAATTTATATCCGCAAAAATGGTTTTACAGGAATGATTGGTGCTTCTAATGGAATGATTAAAGGGAATATTGATAGTTTGGTAGCCACTGCTCAAGATGCTAATACTCATAAATCTCCTTCAATTTATTTGAAAGGCGCTTATGACAAACAAATTAATGATCTTGTAAGATTTCGTCTTGCTGCTTCTTACTACACTAACAAAAGCTCTGGCTCAAACACTTTATTTGGTGGCGACCGTACCGGCTCTAACTACTTTATGGCTATGGAAAAAGCTGGCGGAACTTATGCTGCAAATGCATTTTCAGGACGTTTTAACCCAGGTTTTACTAAAAAAATAAGTACTATTCAATTAAATGCTTTCATTAAAGTATCTGGTTTTGAATTATTTGGTACTTACGAAGCTGCCGAAGGTAGAAGCAAAACAGAAACTAACGAAAGAAAAGCATCTCAATTTGCAATAGATGGTGTTTACCGTTTTGGTAAAGAAGAAAACTTATTCTTAGGTGCTAAATACAACACCGTTACTTCTGCCTTAGCTGGTGTAACAAATGATGTCACTATTGATAGAGTAACCTTTGCTGGAGGTTGGTTTGTAACTAGAAATGTTTTATTAAAAGCAGAAATTGTAAACCAAAAATACAAAGACTTTGCTAACGCTGATTACAGAAGTGGTGGTAAATTTAATGGCTACGTAATACAAGCCGTAGTAGGATTTTAGTGATTAATTTAAAAGTCGGGTTGCTATAATAGCAACCCGACTTTTTACTGTATAAACGCCACAGATAATGCCCTGTAAAAAGATTTTTTTAGTGATGATTTTGATGATTTCTTTATCAGGATTATTTTCCCTCTCTTTTTTAGATGCCCCAAAGGTAACCAGATGGGTGATTTCTAAAAATGGATCTTTACAGGTAAAAGGAAGCACCAACGTAAATACTTTTAGTTGCGTAATCTCAAACTACGCTACCCCTGATACCATTACCGTAGTAAAAATAAAACCTAGCGATACTTCTATTTCTTTAAATGGAGAAATAGGCTTAAATGTTCAAAATTTTGACTGCCACCACCCTATGATGACTGCCGATTTACGTAAAACATTAAAAGCAAAAGAATTCCCTAAGTTGTACATCCGTTTTATTAACCTAAGTAGATTGCCAGTATTATTAACGCATCATGAATTAATTAAAGGTTGGGTAGAAATAGAATTGGCCAATAAAACTAAGCTCATACAAGTAGATTATAAAATTTACAAAGATGCTCAACAAATAATTCACTTAATAGGAAATAGAAATGTGAATTTTACAGATTTTAACCTTGTACCGCCAAGAAAATTAGGAGGTATGATACAAACAAACAATTTGCTGAATATTGAATTTCATCTTCAACTGAAAAACCTTAATTATTAGCTTTTCCTTAAGCTGTTAAAATTTCTGATGATTCTACCAAACCCTCTCCTATTATTCTTAAAATAGCCTGTAAGGATTAAAAACCTTTTAGATTAAAGATGAAACAAAATCTTACATGATAAACTTTTTGTGAAGAATCTTACTCATATTTTGATTTGAAACCTGCTTAGAATGCTTGGTTATCAGATTTAAAATAGAAATCTTGGTTGAAATAGCTTGTTTTCAGATTTGACAACTCTCTCATAAGGCTAGCAAGAGAGTTGTCAAATCTTTCCCACATTCTTACCTAAATAGGAAATTTTTAGATTGAAATACGATTTAAAATGGCTTGTTTTCAGATTTGTCAACTCTCTCATAAGACTGGCAAGAGAGTTGTCAAATCTTTCCCACATTCTTACCTAAATAGGAAATTTTTAGATTGAAATACGATTTGAAATGGCTTGTTTTCAGATTTGTCAACTCTCTCATAAGACTGGCAAGAGAGTTGTCAAATCTTTTTTTAATTAAGGATTCATAATTGCAAAAATAATTCCTGCAATAACGGCTTGTACAAAACCATAAATAAGCCAGGTTAATACCATTAAAACGGTAACATCTAGGGCGCTAAAAGTGATCCACATTACAGGCACCAAGGCTACCATTGCGTAAACAAAGCCAAATTCTAATCCTCTAATAATAAAAACACCTTTAAACAATCCTTTAAAACGTTCCCAAAACCATGATAAAGCCATACTAATAACAAAAGCGTGGGTGTAAAAAAGAAAATCTCTGTCGCCGTCTGAATTAAAGAGAGGGTTATTATAGTCTGCAAAAAGATTTGGAAAAAATTTGATCGCTAAAAATAATCCTCCGTAACTGATAAAGAATAATAACATACCAGCTATTACTCCAGAAAACAACATTTTCTTCATGTATTAAAATATTTAATGGTTTGATTTTAATTAATTAAATGGAGATGTATCTGTTAAAAAGCATCCCCACAAATTAATATTCCCGCTAAATTGAATAAAATTTATACGATTTGATGTGTCTGCCATCATTTATAAAAATGACCATAGACACGTATTTTTATCGACTACAAAAAAGCAAATTTTTTAACGTTTTCTGATTTCTACTATTTTAAATAATGATCTCTGTCATATTTTATTCCCCTAAATTCCGCTTACTTCGAGAAGGAAAAAAATATTATGAATCATACATTTCACATCCCAGTACTTGGTCTTGCTTATTCTATAGACACTCCTTTAAAGGTGGCTCGCTACGGTATTTCATCGGTTTCTTCTATTGTAGATGATGTGGCAGTAGAAAGAATCAGACAATTTTACACCGAAAAAAATAACGAAATTTTTATTCCTATCTCGGCAAATGAACATGATAGTAGGGCAAAAAGAATTACAGTTTATTTAAATATGATGGATACTTTGGTAAACCAGCAATTTGAGGCATTAAAACTAACAGCTTTTGAACCTGGTTCTGAAATTACCCGCTATTTTGAGCTATTACCCCAAAACGCCGACCTTAGATTACTTTATGATAAAATGTTAACCGTTGATGATGTTAACTTAAAAAATAACTTGCAACAAGAATTACGCAATAGCTTACAAAAAGGTGCTATAGATGTAAATATTATGTCTAAAGTTGATAAAATGAACTGTAATAGTGAAGGCGAAAATTTAGATGATATTTATACCGATGCACTTGCCGCTTTAAGAGGCTTTGCAATGAGCAATTTACATACCTCCGTTATCCTTTCTGCCGGGATGAATCCTCGGTTGTATAGCTATTTAGAGATTTTTAAAGATTTCCTTCCTGATGAAAATCATGAAATTAAAAAGAAAGTAATTTTAAAAGTTTCTGATTTTAGATCAGCACTCATACAAGCTAAGTTTTTAGCAAAAAAAGGAGTTTGGGTTTCAGAATTCAGAATAGAATCTGGCTTAAACTGTGGCGGCCATGCTTTTGCTACCGAAGGTTATTTGTTGGGACCAATTTTAGAGGAATTTAAAACCAAAAAATTGGATATGATTGCTGAGCTTTTTGTGATGTACCAAAATGCAATCCAAAATAAAGGTTTAAGTATTAGCAGCCCACCACTAACAAAAATTAGCGTACAAGGCGGCATTGGAACTGCCGAAGAAAACCAATTCTTATTACAAAATTACCACTTAGATGCCACAGGCTGGGGAAGCCCATTTTTATTAGTGCCCGAAGCTACCGCTGTTGATGAAAATACTTTACATGATTTAACTACTGCCACCTCAGATGATTTCTACATAAGCGCTTCCTCTCCACTAGGAATTCCATTTAATAATTTTAGAAAAAGTACTGGCGAAAAACAGCGTTTAGAAAGAATTGCAAAAAACCGCCCTGGTAGCCCCTGCACTAAAAAATTCTTGGTTTCTAATACAGAATTTACCGCAAAACCTATTTGCCTGGCTTCTAGAGAATATCAAAACCTAAAAATTAAAGAGTTAAAGCAAAAAGGCTTAGCAGAAAAAGAGTACCAAGAAAAGTTTGACCAAATCACAGAAAAAGTTTGCCTTTGCGAAGGCTTGGTAAGTTCTTTCTATTTAAAAAACAATATGCTAAAAGCCAAAGAAAGTAAAGCGGTAACCATTTGCCCAGGCCCAAATTTGGCTTATTTTTCTGGCACTTATTCTTTAGATGAGATGGTAAAACATATTTATGGTAAACTCAACCTTTTAGAAGGTGTTAATCGTTCGCATGTTTTTATCAATGAGCTAAAATTGTATTTAGATTATTTAAAAAAGGATATCAGCATTAATATTTTGGATATGAGCGCCAAGAAAGAGAAATATTACAACAGCTTTAAAGATCAATTACAAAACGGAATTAGCTATTACCGAAATTTATTACCAACCATGCTGAGTATGAAAAAAGATTTATCTGAGCAGTTTTTAAAAGAATTAGCTGAGTTGGAATTAAAATTACAAGGAATTAATTTATCGTTTAAAACTATATAGTTTTACCTTAAATATTGAAATAGATGTAGAAGAAATGCCGCCCAAAAGCGGCTTTTTTTTATACCAGCTTAATCCTCTGTTAAAAGGTATTTGGTGCTTTACCTAAAGCGATAATCTACTCTCCCTTTATTTTTTGAGGAGGATAACCAAAAAACTTCTTGAAAGCAGTAGTAAAATGGGTAGCGTGTTTATAACCTACAAAAGCCGCTATTTCAACAATTTTATACTCTCCGGTTAAAAGCATTTGCTTCGCTTTTTCCATTTTGCAAGATAAAATGTATCCAAAAACTGTTTGTCCAAACATTATTTTAAAATGCTTTTTCAAATATTGCTCATTGGTACCTACTAATCGGGCTAAATGACTTAATGAATAGCTTTCTTCAAAATTATTACTGATTAAATTTTTCACCAATAACATTTTTTCTCTGTCAGATTCTTTTAAATGTACTTTATCATCATCTTCACTCTTTTCATATTGCGAGAGCTGTAAGCTAAAAAGTTCTATAATTTTAGCTTGTAGGTATAGTTTTCTTAAATGCCCATCAAACTCACAATTAATAATATCGTTAAGCACACTTTGCATTTTAGGCTTAATAGCTAAATTTCTATCGTACAAGCTATTGCTTTGCGCCGATTCCATTTTCTCTATCAAAAAATGATTTACCGGAATGTATTTTAACAAAAACAGGTGATCAAGGTAAATGGTAATAGAATTAAAATTTGCAGAGTTAGAAAAATGAAAGACTTCATCAGTCGGAAGGCAAAAAATATTATGCTCTCCGTCTAAAATTTTCACTTTTTGTTTAAGAAAATCTAGTTGACATTCGCAGTTTCCCTCCAAACAAAATTGCATAATAGCAATGCGATTTACTGCCCTAAAAGTCTTTTCTGTATTTAATAAATTTTGATGTGTTGTACGCTTCACAAAAAAATCTTGAAAAACTAAAGCAAACTCAGCTTCGTTCAATTGCTCCCAAACTTGTTGTGTGGCATCAGAAATATTGTCTTGAGCGACAGCAATAACGCTGTTTTCTTGCTGTTGAGCAGGAATTAAAAGGTAAACCGGCGAAAAATTTTCCTTTTGCGTTACTAATTCTCCGTATGCTGTCATTTATAAAAATCTGTAAAATATACCTTTGCTCGCAAGTTAAGTTTATTTAGACTTATTCTAAAGAATAATTACTGCTTTTACAAAAAAAATGAAATATCGTTTACTTTTTATCATCCTTATATCTACTGGTTGTCTTTTTGCACAAGAACAAACGGGAAAAATATTTGGTAAAATTATTACCTCGTCTAAAGAACCAGTAATAGGTGCCACAGTATTTATTAAAAGTTTAAATAAGTATGGAATGACCAATGAAAAAGGATTCTATCAATTTACAAAAATACCTTACGGAAAGTACATTTTAGAGATAAATTCTCTAGAAATAGAACTTAAAACTATAGAGATCAATGTTGATGCTTTTGAAAACAATATTGATATTACTGTAAGCGAAATAGGTAATAGATCCTTAAAAGAGGTACATGTGGTAGGCATGACAGAGAAAAGGAAAATTGAAACCTCGGGCTTTGCAGTTAATGTAGTGAATACTAAAGAAGCAGCCAGCAGAAACATTCAAACTAACGAGTTACTAGACAGAACGGTTGGTGTAAGAGTGAGACAGAGTGGAGGTTTAGGTTCTCAAGTAGAGTACAATTTAAACGGAATGACAGGCCGAGCAGTTGGAATTTTTATTGATGGTTTAGAGATTTCTACTTATGGTTCTTCCTTCAATTTAAATAACATTCCACCAGCTTTAATAGAGCGTATTGAGGTTTACAAAGGCGTTTTGCCAGCTCATTTATCTGGCGATTTATTAGGCGGCGCTATCAACATCGTTTTAAAAGAAGGTACAGCCGCTAACAACATCAGCACCTCTGTTTCTTATGGTTCTTTTAACACCTTACAAACAGATTTAAGCGCAAATTATCGCAATGCTAAAAATGGCTTTACCACTAGGCTTTCTGGTTTTTATACTTCAACCGATAATAATTACGAACAATGGGGCAGGTTTTCAAAATTTATAGCTCCGGATGGCAGAGTGACCAGAAACTTTAGAACCAAGCGCTTTTTTGATGCCTATGAAACTACGGGTATTAGAGCAGAGGCTGGCTACAGCAATGTAAAATGGGCAGATGTATTTTTATTGGGCTACAATTTTTCTGATGCATATAAGGAAATACAACACGGGCAAACTATGGGTACACCTTACATGGGGCGTACTTCTAAAACTCAAGCTCATGTTTTAGGGCTCAACTATAAAAAAAGGGATCTACTAATTAAAGGACTTGATTTTAACCTAAACGCAGCGCATAGTTTAAGAAGTACTTTGGTACAAGATACGGTGCCTTGGGCTTATAATTGGGATGGAAATATCAGAACAGACCTTAACGGAAATCCTATCCGCACATTAGAAGGTGCGCAACAAGGTGCTCCTATGATTGATGATATTACTAGAAAAATTACAAATATTAGGTCTAATCTAAGCTACGATATTGCTACTGGACATAAAGTTTCAATAAACGAAGTTTTTTATGGGGTTGATAGACAGGATAAGAATTTGTTGAACCCGATTACAGCTAATGGCATAAGAAGTTTTGCTGATTTTTCTAAAAACGTAATATCATTTAATTACGAAGCCGAAACATTTGAGAATAAACTAACCACCAATTTATTCACTAAAATTTACCAACAATCTGTTGGGTCTACCAGCTATAAAGTAAACGCTGGTGTACTTACACAAGAAGTTTTAAAAGATAACAGGATAGAGAACGGTTATGGTTTGGCTGTGTCTTACAAAATATCTCCTAAAGTTAACCTCATTACTTCGGCAGAAAAAGCAGTAAGAATGCCGGATGATGATGAGATATTTGGCAGCCCAGAGAGGAACGTGATTTCTAATCGTTCTTTAAAACCAGAAATGAGCGATAACTACAATATAGGTTTCCGTTTAGGCACTTTTGATTTTGACAAGCACAAAATATCTTTTTACAGCAATGTATTTGGCCGTAACATTAAAAATAGAATTATGCCACAGGCTAATGAGTTGCTGAATAATCAAGAAATAGAAGAAACCCAATTTATCAACATCAGTTCGGCACAATCAATTGGTGTAGAAGGAGAGCTTTCTTATATCTACAATAAAAAGCTCACCATGATGTTTAATTTCTCAAAATTTAATTCGCTGTTAAAGCAAAAAGGCTCTAAATATTACAATACGCAATTACCAAACGAACCTTTTTTTACCATGAATGCCAATGTGCATTACCGCATAGATAATGTTTTACAGAAAAAATCTGAGTTAAATCTTTTTTACACTTTCGGATATGTTGGCTCATTTAAAACAGTTTGGCCAGAGTCAGAAAACTTTATCACACCCACTCAATACGCTCAGAATATAGGCACCAGTTATTCTTTTCCAAATCGTAAAATTATTGCAAGCCTAGATATAAAGAATATTTTGAACGCAGAGATCTACGACAATTTTGGTGTTCAAAAACCCGGAAGAGCTATTTACCTTAAGTTAAATTATATAATCAACAAATTTTAATTAGTAAGAAGATGAAAATGAATGTATTAAAAATCGCTTTATTTAGCGCAATATCAACCGCTGTAGTTTTAAGCAGTTGCAAAAAAGACGATAATGAAACCAATCCATCAGAAAATGATACCCGTTGGATCACTTTATCCGCAGCTATAGACGACCCAAGTAATATCACCGTAGGTGATGGAAATGCAGGAACTATGATTTACAGTGTTTCTGTTGCAGATGCTAAAAACCCTAACGTAACTATTGATGCATTTAAAAATGGTTTAGCAGTAAAATCTTCTCGTACAGCTCGTCTTCAAGCTTCCGCTGATGGAAATTACCTATACAACATTCAATATACTGGCGATGATGGCGGTATTTTTAACAAATACAGAGTTTACGGAGGTAAAGATTTTAGAGCTGAAGGACCAGAGGTTGAAACAGCAACTTATGTAAGTACTTCGCCACGTTGGCTAAAAGCAGCAGAAGGTGTTGGAGTGGCAGTTAGAGCAGCCGCAAACGCTGTTGAATTTGAGGGAACAAACCCAAATTTTGTTTTCAAACAAAGAACAGCAAAAACAGATGCCATTACTTTAGATTTGAACGACCCAAGAATTACCAAAACAACTTCTTTTGATTTAGCGCTTTCTCCACAAGAAATAGCAGCGGGATATTATGTAAGCCGTATAGATGTTCCGGTAATTAATAAGGCTGGGAACAAAGTTTTTATTGGTGCTGCCATCAGCAAGCATAATACTACATCTTTCACCATTAGTGCCGATGGTTTACCAGTATTTGCTACTGATAATAGCATTAAAAGCTGGGCAAAAACTTTAGTATTAGATTATCCAAGCCTTTTAAACTCACAAATAATTACTTCTAACCAAACCAGAGGTAATACCAATGGCTACCGTAGCACCATGCAATATATTGGTACAGATGGAAATGTTTACCAAGCAACTTCTGGTGAGTTAGCGGGTACAGGAGGTTCAAAAATTCTTAGAATAAGTTCTACTACAAACAATTACGATAACAGCTATGTATTTAGCCTTGATGCGGCATTAGGAGTAACTAATTCTTACATTGAAACTTGGAAATATGTTGGAAATGGGATTGGTTTTGTGATTTATAATGTTGGCGGACAAGGTGGTTATATTGCTAAGATCAACTTAAACGATAAAACTGCAACTAAATACACTATCCCAAATGAAGCGACTTTAGATTTCGGTCAAATACAGAATATTACCGTAGAAGGCGATGAGGTTTTTATTGCAGTTGCCCCAATTGGTGGAGATGGAAATATTTATATATTTAACCGCATCACCGGACAAATGACAGTAGGTGCAAAATTAGCTAACGAAGTTGGTGGGCAATACATTGGTACTTACTAACATTATATTTAATATTTAGAACAAACAAACAAACAGGTGTTGGATAACATCACCTGTTTGTTAATTTTACAACCTTTATACAAAATGACAAAAGAAAAAAGTGCTTGGCCAAAAGCCCGAAAGTTTTTTAACGATGTTCACTTATGGCTTGGCCTTATCAGCGGCATTATCATTTTTATGGTTTGCCTAAGCGGCACCATCTACGTTTTTAATACGGAAGTAAAAGAAATGGCTACGCCACATTTGTATAAAGTGGAGGTTGCCGATGGCGCTAAAAAGTTACCCATAGAAACTTTGATGAAAAAAGTTGCTGCCGAGGTTGGCGGTAAAGTAGTTTCGGTAAAAATACCATCACAAGCTGATAGAACTTACACCATCACCATTAAAAAGCCCGAAGAAGCTGCCCCTGAAAAAGGCGTAGAAAAACGTTCTGATGAAAAACGAGGTGAAAAAAAACCAGAGGGAAGAGAAAAAAGAGGTGAAGGTGGCCCAGAAAAAGGAAAAGAGAAAAAAGGCGAAAAAGAAGGTCCACAAGGTGGTAACCGAGGAACAGCTTATATGGTAAACCCTTATACCGGAGAGGTTTTAGGCGATTTACAAAGCGCCAAAACATTTTCTACCGAGTTTATGAAAACCCTATTTAGTTTACACAGATGGTTATTATTAGATAAAATTGAAGAACCTATTTTTGGCGAATTAGAAAACAGAAAACTAGGTAGCTACATCACCGGGATTGCCACTATCCTATTTACTTTTGGGGTGATTACAGGAATCATCATTTGGATTCCCAGAAAAGTAAAAAGCTGGAAAAACGGCTTAAAAGTTAAATGGAGCTCTAATTGGAAACGTATTAACCACGATTTACACAACAGCTTGGGTTTCTACACTTGTATCATTTTATTAGTAATGGGTTTAACCGGTCCGTTTTTCTCCTTCTCGTGGTATAGAGATGGTTTGAGAAAAAGCTTAGGAACTTATCAAGCGGTTGATGCACCAAAACCAGAAGAGCCTATTTCTAACTTCAGTTTAAAGGGAAATTTTGCTCAACTAAATATTAATGATTACCTAGCTGCTGCTGATAAAGAATTAGCTTATAGTGGAGATTATACGGTTACACTCCCCGCAGATTCTGTTGCTACGGTAAATATCACTAAAAATAAAATTGGCTTTTTTGCGCCGGCTGCAGCCGATAAATTGACACTAGACCAGTATAGCGCCAGCGTATTAAAAAAGGAAGTTTTTAAAGATAAACCATTTAATGAACGACTTTCAGGCTCTGTAAAAGCGTTACACTTAGGTGATGTTTACGGCATGTTTTCTAAAATTATTTATTTTATATCCTGCTTAATTGCAACCAGTTTACCCGTTACTGGTACGTTAATTTGGATTAATAAAATGAAGAAATAAAAGCTTAAAATTTTGATTTTAGTCCTCCATTAATTAATTTGATGGAGGACTTTCTTTTTAAAAAGGAACTTAAAAATGGATGCTAACAATCGCTCAAACTAATTGGGATATTAACAGCTAAGCCACCTTCTGATGTTTCTTTGTATTTCGCATTCATATCTAAAGCTGTTTCCCACATGGTTTTTACTACTGCATCTAAAGAAACCTTTGCTTGTTTTGGTTCGCTGTTAAGTGCTAATTGAGCCGCTGTGATGGCTTTTATTGCACCCATGGTATTTCTTTCTATGCAAGGAATTTGCACTAAACCACCAATGGGATCACAAGTTAAACCTAAATGATGTTCCATTGCAATTTCTGCCGCCATTAAACATTGCGCTGGTGAGCCTCCTAAAACTTCGGTTAAACCCGATGCTGCCATAGCCGCACTCACACCAATTTCTGCCTGGCAACCACCCATTGCGGCAGAAAGCGTGGCTCCGTTTTTAAAAATGATGCCTATTTGCGCTGCATTCATTAAAAACCGAATGATTTTATCTTCATTTTGCCCAGCGCAAAATAAAATATAATACATTAAGACTGCCGGAATTACCCCTGCCGAACCATTTGTAGGTGCGGTAACCACTCGACCAAAAGCAGCATTCTCTTCATTTACAGCTAAAGCAAAACAACTTACCCAATTTAAGGTGTAGTTAAAACCGTTTCCGTTTTCACGGATGGCGGTAAGCCACTCGTCTTGATTTTGATATTTCTTATCTGCTAACAACTTTTTATTCAGTTCAGCAGCTCTTCTTTTTACATTTAATCCGCCGGGTAAAATACCATCTGTTTGGCAACCACTTTCTATACAATCCCTCATCACTCGCCAAATATTAAGCATCTTTTGCTTTACAATTTCGCTATCATTCCAACATTTTTCATTTTCTAAAATAATGTCGCTAATGCTTTTTTCTTTTTTATTACAGGCTGCCAAAAGCTGTTCGGCGGTATCAATTTTATAGGTTAATTTAATTGATTTACTAGCAGATTTTTGTTCTCCTTCTATTTGGATAAAACCTCCTCCAACAGAGAAATACGTTTCTTGAAAGATGGAGCCATTATGTAAAACAGCACAAAAAGTTAACCCGTTTGGATGGTAAGGTAAAGCTTCTTGCTTATTAAAAACAATTGCTTTTGCAGGATTAAAAGACAACTTAAACTTTCCGTCTACATTTAAAATTTGCTGCCCTTTAATCTCATCAATAATCAATGGAATTTCTTTAATGGGCATTTCTACAGGATCTTGCCCTGATAAACCTAATAATAAGGCAATATCTGTACCATGGCCATGCCCTGTTTTAGCTAAAGAACCGTATAAAAAGACTTTTAAATCGGCTAGGGACGATAAATCATGTACTATTTTTAAGTGTGCTATAAAACTTTGAGCTGCCCGCCATGGCCCCAAGGTATGTGAGCTTGACGGACCAACGCCAATTTTTAAAATATCGAAAACAGAAAGCTGCTGCTTTTTCATAGCGGATTTAAATCAATAAAAAATTATTCTTCTGTGTAGTTAAGGTCTTTGTAAAAAGTATCTTCCATTTTACTTAGCGCCCAAAATGCCAAACTTAAACTAATTACAGCCACCGCAATACCTGCCGATATAAATGAGCCATCAAATAAAGTTTTAAAATATTGAAACAATAAAGAAAGCGGAACTACTGCGCCCCTAACAAAATTGGGTACTGTTGTTGTTACCGTTGCCCTAATGTTAGTGCCAAATTGTTCTGTTGCAATAGTCATAAAAATTACCCAATAACCTACCGAAAAACCTAAAAATAAACAGATGACATAGAATAAAGACAAACTAATATCCGCAGCTAAAAAATAAGTACTAATGGCGATCAAAGAAAGGAATAAATAAGTGTAAACTACTTTTATTCTGCTTTTTAAAAGCTGACTTAAAAAGCCACTGGCAACATCGCCCAAAACTAAGCCTCCGTAACAAAAAGCTACTGCAGCACCAGCGCTAACTTCGCCTTTTACCCCTAAAACTTTACCAAACTCGGGCGAAAGCGTAATTAAAATACCTACCACAAACCATAAAGGAATACCAATAACTATACACTGTAAATATTTATAAAACTTCTTTTTACTAGTAAATAAGGAGAAAAAATTGCCTTTGGCTACTTCTGCCACCTTCGCTTTAGCAAACATCCCTGATTCGGAAACGCCAACTCTTAAAAATAAAAGTCCAATTCCTAAACCACCTCCAATAAAATAAGAAGTTCGCCAATCAAAATATTGAGCAATAAAATAGGCTGCTACTGCCCCACTCACTCCTACAGAAGCAACAATGGTAGTGGCGTAGCCTCTTTTTTCTTTAGGCATTAACTCGGCAACCAAAGTAATACCTGCACCCAATTCGCCAGCTAAACCAAAGCCTGCAATAAATCGCCAAATGGCATAACTTTCTATAGAATTAGCAAATCCGTTGGCAATATTAGCAACAGAATAAATAAAAATTGACCCAAATAAAACGGATAATCTTCCTTTTTTATCGCCTAAAACACCCCAAAAAACACCTCCAACTAATAAGCCTATCATTTGGATATTTAATAGAAATATGCCATTATCGGTAAGTTCTTGCCCAATAAAACCTAAAGATTGTAGGCTCGGCACTCGCACAATGCTGAACAATAATAAATCATACACATCCACAAAATAACCTAAGGAAGCTACAATAACTGCGGCGTTCAAAAGCTTGGTCTTTTTTGCATGATCTAAACTATGGTTTGATGGATTTTCTAATTCTGTTTGCATGAATATGTGTTAAACTGTTTAATCAAAATCTAAAATAATTGATTACTTATTTGTTCTTATTTTACTGCCGTAAATGGCATAATAACCTATAAATAAATAGCAAGGTAATAATAACCAGTAAGCTTTTGATGGGGAATAAAAATCGGCTAAGTATCCGTAAAAAAGTGGTAAAACTGCCCCTCCGGCAATGCCCATAATTAATAAAGACGAACCAATTTTAGTAAACCTACCCAAGCCAGCAATAGCTAACGGAAAAATAGAAGGCCACATTAAAGAATTTGCTAAACCTAACAAAGCAATACAAGCAACTGATGTATAACCTGTGGTAAATACCGCTATCAACACTAAAATTACGCCCAAAACTGCCGAGAATTTAAGCGCATTATCTTGCGAGAAATATTTTGGGATAGCCACAATACCGATGATGTAACCAGTAATCATGGCGACTAATGTAAATGAGGTGAAAAATTTTGCAGTAGAGAGTGCAATTCCTTGCGATGCGCCATAACTGATAATGGTATCGCCTGCAATAACCTCTGCTCCTACATATAAAAACATGGTAACTACACCTAAAAGCAAATGAGGAAACTGAAAAACACTGGTTTTATTACTGTTAGATGCCGCTACGGTTTCATCTTCTTTATCAGTATCCACTTCTGGCAAAGCCGATAAATAAATAAGAACTGCTAAAATCATCAACACCAAAATGATTAAGATGTATGGGGTAATTACTCTAGAAGCCAACTGATCCAAAGCTTCTGCTTTTTGAAAATTGTCCATTAGCTTCAATCTTTCGGTTAAAGCATCCGCATCTTTTAAAGTAACTGCGCCCAAAGCAATGGGCGCAATTGCACCCGCCACTTTATTGCAAATACCCATAATACTTATTCTTTTTGCAGCACTTTCTGCCGGACCTAAAATGGTAATGTATGGGTTTGATGCTGTTTGTAAAACTGCTAATCCTGTTCCTTGGATAAATAAACCCAATAAAAAAAGTTCGTAAGTTCTGCTTAGTGCAGCCGGAATAAACAACAATGCGCCCACCGCCATAATCACCAAACCTAAAGCCATTCCTTTTTTAAAACCTGTAACTTTCAATATCCATGATGATGGAATGGCCATTACCAAATAAGAAATGTAGAATGAAAAAGCGACTAAATAAGACTCGAAGTTATTAAGCTCGCAAGCGATTTTTAGGTATGGGATTAAAACCGAGTTTAACCAAGTAACAAAGCCAAAAACAAAGAATAAAGCACCAATAATCATAATGGGTTTGGCACTTTTTGAAGCTAAATTTTGGTTGGATAATGAAAAATTAGTCATGATGAGGGATTAATGTTTAAATTTTTTTGATGATTGTTCACCAAGATTTTAATTGAGCGATACTGTATTAGAATTTATACCTGACAAAAGCTTCCATGGCTTCATAATCTGCTAAACCTAGCTGGTCGTATTTTTTAGCCGTTTCTCTGTTTCGCTCTGCTGCTCTTACCCAAAATTCTCGGTTATCATCACCAGGGAAAACTGGTTTGTCTTTTTGAGATTGATGCTTAAAAATAGCTTGTCGTTTTCGCTCTACCTCATTCGGCGAAAGCGGAACAGCCATTTCTATTTCATGTGATTCAAACTCATGCCAAGCGCCTCTGTACATCCATAGCCAACAATCCTGTACCCAACTTTCGGTTTCTTTTAATCGTTTTAAAGCTTCTAAAATGATTTTAAAACAAACAATGTGTGTTCCATGAGGATCTGCAAAATCACCAGCTGCAAAAATTTGATGCGGCTTAATTTCTTGTAAAAGTGCTATGGTTTGGTTAATGTCTAAATCACTCACCGAGTTTTTAGTGGTTTTACCGCTTTCATAAAATGGTAATGCCATAAAATGAATGCGTTCGTCTTTTAAACCAGCATACCTTGCACCTGCAATAGCTTCGGATTTACGGATGTAACCCTTCACATTTCTAATTTCTAAGGTATCAATTTCGTTTGGTTGCTTGGTTTCCAAAAACTGTGTCATTTGCTTATAAACACGTTCTAAATCGCTGGTATCCTTACCTAAACTTTTATTAAAATCGATAGAAAACTCTACATAACGTAGCACATCATCATCCCAAACGGCAGTATTTCCTGATGTTTGATACGCCACATGCACTTCATGCCCTTGATCAACCAATCTGATAAAAGTGCCGCCCATAGAAATCACATCATCATCTGGATGTGGAGAAAAAATTAAAGACCTTTTCTTTGCAGGAACCGCTCTTTCTGGCCTTTGGCTATCGTCTTCGTTTGGTTTACCTCCGGGCCAACCAGTAATGGTAGCTTGTAGCTTATTAAAAATGGCAATATTAATGTTATAAACTGGCCCACGCTCCACAGCTAATTGAGCCATGCCGTTGTTGTTATAATCTTCTTCGGTTAATTTTAAAATTGGTTTCTTAAGCTCATTAGCCAACCAAATCACCGCTTTTTTAATCAATTTGTCATCCCAAACACAATCTTTAACTAACCAAGGGGTATCAAATCTGGTTAAAAAAGAAGCTGCATCTTCATCTAAAACAAACTCCACATGATCTGATAATTGCAAATAAGTAGACGGAACCTCGGCAGAAATTTCTCCTTCTACCGCTTTTTTGATGATAGATGCTTTTTTCTGGCTCCAAGCCATTAATATGATTTGACGAGCTTTAAAAATTGTTCCAATTCCCATCGTAATGGCTTTAACTGGGACATTACCTTTACCGCCAAAATCTCTGGAAGCATCACTTCTGGTCAAATCATCTAAAGTAACCAAGCGGGTACCTGAGTTTGGTGCCGAACCTGGTTCGTTAAAACCGATGTGTCCGGTTCTACCAATCCCTAAAAGTTGCAGATCTAAACCACCTAAATCAGAAATTTTGGTTTCATAAGCCATACAAAAAGCCGCAATATCTTCTAAAGCTAAAGTGCCATCAGGGATATGGATATTATTTTTATCAATATCGATATGATTAAACAAATTCTCGTTCATAAAAGCCACATAGCTTTGTACCGAGGTTGGCTTCATAGGATAATACTCATCCAAATTGAATGTAATAACATTTTTAAAGCTCAAAGCTTCTTCTTTATGCAAACGGATAAGTTCTTTGTAAACACCCACAGGTGTTGCTCCTGTTGCTAAACCTAAAACCGCTGGCAAACCTGCTTTTTGCTTTTCTAAAATAAGGTTGGCAATAATGCGAGCTACTTTAGCTGATGCAATGTGTTGATTGGGATAAACGGTAACAGGCAGCTTTTCAAACCTTGTTTCTTCCAATAAATTTAAACGAGCCATTTTTATGATTGATTTTTTGATTGAATATTTGAATTTATAATCCTGATTTTTTCATGATGGATGCAATTTTAACGGCTTTACCGTTTTTTCTCTTGCTTTCATCCGCAGCTTCCATAAAGGCTAAAATGGCCAAAGTTTCATCAGCCGAAACCGGAGAAACTCCTGTCTTAAAAAACTGAATAATTTCTTTAAGTAAAGGTTGATAGCCTAAGTATGGACCTAAGTTTACAATACTTTTCTCACAAAAAGCAGTCCCACCGAAATCAGTTTTACCTTTTCTTAAACCTCTAAAAGTGCCAATTCGCCCATCATCCCAAGTACCCACTACTTCATCTGTATCAGCAGAATAAAAGCGTGTAACAGTTTGACAATTTGCGCCCATTACCGCAAACAAAGTTTCTACACCGTGTATGCCGTACCAAAATAAATCGGGGTGAGTTTTTTCAATAGTTGCAGGACTGTATGTTTCTGCTCCTATCACTTTTCCGAATTTACCTGCTTTTACAGCTCGAACAGCCTCCACATATCTTAATGATGATGATGAAAAAACAGGGACTTGATAAGCTTCGGCTGCTTTAAAGATTTTAACAGCATCGGCCAAAGAGGCTGCCATAGGTTTATCAATAAATAAAGTTTTTTTGGCTTTTATTACTTCTAAAGCTTGTTCTAAATGTAATCTGCCATCGTTTGTCTCTAACAAAACCACATCTACTTTTTGCAAAAGAGCGGCTATACTATCTACTATTTCAACATTATATTTTTGAATTTCTTCAGTTTGAATCGGAATTCGTTGTTTACTTAATTCTAAATCTTTACTTCCGTAAGGGTAAGCCGCTACTACTTTGTAAGCATCAAACTCGTTTGCCGCCGACTCGAATAAAAGTTTGGTAAAAGCTAAGCTGTGGCTGGTATCTAAACCTATAATCCCAATTCGCTTCCCTAAAGCAGGTTTTGCGTTTGCCAAAAGCGGAGATAAATAAATCCCCAAGCTGGCAATGCTTGCTGTTTTTATAAATTTTCTTCGGTTTAGGTTCATCTTTAACTTTAAGGATTAATGATTTCTACCGTTCTACCAGCTCTGCCTTCTGCATTAAAAACTTTGAATTTGATTATCCCTTTTGCTGCAATTGGTGCAGTATAAATTTCACTTTTTAAATTTGGCTCAACGCCATTTGTGGTGTACATCATTTTTAAACCTGGAAACTGAATATTTGCGACAACTTTTCCGTCAATAATTTGAGCACCAGCCGTAGGAATACGATAATTAAAGCCTCCGGCATAATGACTTAACCTTGGTAATTCTCTTTTTCCAAGGATATTTACAAACCAACTCCAATCTTTTTGATAAGCTGTATCAGCCTCTACTTTATTTTCTGTTAATACCCATTCTGGCGTTTTAGACCAAGCCCTTTGCGCAAAACCCAATAGTTTTGGCAACAACATGTACTCCAATTCTTGCGGACCTCTAATCTTTTCTGACCAAATTTGACTTTGTAAACCCACAATATTGCTAGCTCCAAAATCTATTAAACGCTCTTTTCCTTTAAAAATATTGGTATCTAAAGGGTTGCCCTGCACATCTTCTTTAGCGGTTTTGTAATGATCTAAAGGATTGTAATCAAAAGGTTTATCTATATCCACAAAAGAACCCCAATACAAACCTGGTTCATCAGCATCTTTTTGGTAAGCTAAATCGAAATAAAAATTAGTAACTGGCGCTAAAACAACTTTATAACCAGCATTTGCTAAACGATAAGCTAAATCTTCTTGTCCCCATCCCCAAACGTTATTCCATACATAAGCATGAAAATTTTGGGTGGTAAAATCAGGATTGGCGATATAAATCGCTTTTCCATCTAGTTTGGTTTTACGCATAGCCACTTCTTCCCATCCTGATAGATAAAAACCTTTACTTTTTACAATTTCATTGGCTTTCGCCAGATAGTAATACCATAAATCATCATAATTTTTGATGTTTTCTTTGAGCATGAGGCTTTGGATAGCAGGAGATTTTTGCCAAACACCGGCTGGTACTTCGTCACCACCTAAATGAATGGTTTTGATGGGAGCCTCTGCAGTTTTATACATTTCTGCTACCTCATCAATTACCTTTTCTATAAAATTATAGGTTGATGGCAACGCAATATTCATCACATTGTCTCGGTAACCTTGTACCGATTTATAAATGGATTGATCTAACGTATCTCTTAATAAATAACGATTCGCTTCTATTAAATTTCCGGCGATTTTAAATTTTTCAAACCTTGCATCCATTGCTTTTATGGCTGCTCTGGCATGTCCAGGGGTTTCAATTTCTGGAATGACTTGGATGTGACGAGCTTTAGCGTATTTTAAAATCTCGATAAAGTCTGCTTTGCTATAAAAACCACTTCCGGGGAATTGATCAACTTCTCCGCCTGAACCATAAGATGGATGAAGATTTTCTTTATCATTTAAAGTATGACCTCTTTTAGCACTTACCTCGGTTAATTCGGGTAAACCCGGAATCTCTAGTCGCCAACCTTCATCATCATTTAAATGAAAATGTAGCGTGTTAATTTTGTAGAGTGCCAGTAAATCTAAAATTTTTAAAACCTGTTGTTTGGTTTGAAAATTTCTGGCAACATCTAACATAAAAGAGCGGTAAGCAAACCTTGGCGCATCAACAACATCAGCACAAGGAATTACAATTTCATTTTGCTTTTTTGCCCAGCTATTTACCGGAAACATCATTTTTAACGACTGAACGGCGTAAAATATCCCTTTTGGATTTGTAGCCGATAAAATAATTTGCTGTGCCTCTACTTTGATTTGATAGGCTTCTTCTGCTAAACCTACTATCTTTTTGAAGACAATTTGTGCTTCGCCATTTTGATTGTTTATGGCTAATGATTTACCTAAAAGCTGGTTAATTTCTTGATTAAAAAAGGTTGCCTCTTGCTCAAAATCTGCATCAAAATTTAAACTGACCAAACCATTTAATTTAAAGAAACCTGTTTTTGCTTGGTAAACATTTGGAGCAGGTAAAATGGGTTGCAATTGCGTTAATGGAATATCAGCAATTGCTTTATTTTTATCAAAAACCTTTTCGGGAGATAACTTTAAACTTGCTTTTTCTTGAGCAGGAATTGCATTTACCTTGAAATTTTTAATTGGATAAGTTTTGCTTAAATTTTGATTAAAAACGAGGTACAAACCCGATGGTGCATCGGTATAATTCATGGATTTCCCATTTGCTAAATAGGTAATGGTGATGCTAGCTTTGGGCGCTAATGCTTTAAAAGCATCGCCAAAAGAAATACGGCAAAATTCACCACTTAAATTTTCGAATTTGGCATTATTTGTAGCGACAGAAACAACCGTTCGTGGGTAAGAGAAATAAAGTTTTGCTTGTTGTAAATCAACTGATTTTTCACCTCTATTACTGATGATAAACGAAGCTAAAAACTGCGATTTACCTTCATAATTATTCTCCTTTAATTCCCAACTGATGCTTAGATTACTCGCTAAATCTTGAGCATAAATCTTAGTGATTTGAGAAAATAATACTATTAGAAATATAATCGCTTTTTTCATCTTAAATATTTATTAAGGTTGATAAGACCACAATTGCGTACCTCTTTTAAAGTATAAAACACCCTGCTTATCCATCACTAATAAGGCAGCATCTTTAGCTAAAACGCTTACTGCTCTGGTTTTAGGATTTATTTGAAATAATTGATTGTTATCGGTTCCGTAAATATTTCCGTTTGGATGCAAAACCAAGAAAGCACTTCGCCAAATGTGGCTTCCAAAAGGCGGATAATCATACAATTTATGGGTAGAAATTACTTTTTGTTGCTGGGCATCAAAAACAAATAAAACTCCATCGGCAATGCCCCAAAGTAAACCATCAGGTCCGGCTATTAATGAAGTAATTGCAGCCGCTCCTTTTACCGGAACCAACTCAAAAGTTTTTTCATTTTTATCAGCATCCCATCCAAATAAAACAGCTTCTTTAGTATCGGGTTTAACCCCCAAACCGCCAGAAATGGTTGTACCCGCTATTACCGTTTTTTGATGATAAACCAAACTTGCAATGGCTTGCTGAGGGATAATTGTCCCAAAAGATTTCAGCTCATCTTTAGTTTCATCATAGCTTAAGAAAGCGCCACCCAATTTGCCGTACTCGGGAATCATCCCAAAAAATAATCTCTTTTTATTTGGGATACTTAACACAGCAAATGATCTACTTTGACCTTCAATCTCTCCTATCTTCTTTGGACTATTGTTTTTTGGATCCCAACTTTGCGTGGTTTCATATTTATAGAATCTTCCTTTTGGGTAAATCCCGAAGTAAATGTTATTCCCTAAAACAGTCATCCCTTCGGTTTGGTCTAAACCTAAAAGCTTGGTGTTTTTTTGAGTTTTAGGATCATAAGTTGCGTGTCCGCCTGCTAAGTAACCACCTGTCCAAATTTTACCATCAGGCCCAACCATTATGGCATTTATAGGAATTGGCTGAGCCGGAATTTGTAGTAAAGTACTTTTAGTTTCCTTAGTTTTTAAGTTGTATTGAACCAGATTTGTAGCTGATGTTAAAAAGTATAAATTTTTATCCTTAGCCCAATAAAAAGCATTGGCGCTACCCACATTTGCAGCTAATTCTTGACTTAATTTCTCTGATTTTGCCGCTTTAAAACGTTTTAAGCTTCCTTTAGAAGTATAATAAACCTCCTGCTTTTTTGATTTAGAAATTACAGATTTCATATCCATATCTTCTATTTCTTGTTCAACTTTTTGAGTTTTTAGGTTATAAACCAAAGTGATATTTCCGGTAGTTAATAAAGCTAATAACCTATCGTTGCCGTTTTTACCTTCAACTATTTCTAAACCATAAACAAACTCTCTGTCTTGGTATTTTTCAGGAAGGATTTCCGTTTTTTCTCCTGTTTTAGGATTCAATTTAATTAAATGAGCATGAGAACCCACTCCTGCGTACAAAAAGCCAGTTGCTTTATGAAATGCTAAACTTCGCACATAATTTTCGGTGGCTACCAACGGACCTTTGCCTACATCAGAAAAACCATCATTTGGATGATACCTAAAGACCCTACAACCTGGGTAAGTAGCGCCAAAAACCTCTCCATCATTACCTGCTGTTAAATTCCATAAATAGGTTTCTCCTGCTAAAACAATTCCTAAATCTTCCACCTCTTGTGTACCCGGAATATGTTTAAAAAGACTTCCGTTTGCGCCGGGAATGTATAATGTACCATCAGTAGATTGCGCCATATCCCAAACGCCGTCAGCTTTAGGTAACTCTTTATCAAGTACTAATTTCTTTGTTTTAATATCGAAACCTAAAAGATGAGCAGGCTCTCCTCTTACCACTGTATAAACCAATTCGTTTCCACTTTTATCAGTCAAAAAAACGCTTCCCTGTATCATAGAAGCTGTTAATTGCGGACCAAGATTGGTAAACTTTCCAATTGTTTCTTGAGCTTTTAAACTAAAAAGCGAAGTAAGAATTAAGAAGATGATTAAGCCTATTCTTTTCATGTTTATGTTAATTAATTTGGTCTTGACTTAAAAATTGACTTACAAAATCATCATCATTTAAATGAGGATAAGCATCGTAAACCCTGGTTATTTCTTCTGCCTGTCCAGCAGATAATTGCTCATCAGGATTTAAACACCAAATGCCGCTGAGTAAACCTTGACGTCTTAAAATTTCGTGAATACCGGGGATACATCCATGGAAATGATTGGCGGGATCAAACATGGCTGCGTTTACATCTGTAATCTCAATTCCTTTGGTTAATAAAGCATCGGCAGCAGCCTGATCTGGATTTGCTTTATAGTCTTTCACCTCGGCTAAAAGCGCTACTGCTTTATTTGTCCAAACGGCCCAGTGCCCTAAGAGTCCACCAATAAATTGCTTTTTAACTATTTTTCCGTTAATGTTGAATCGATAAGTAGATAATAAATCGGCTATAATATTGTCATCATTACCGGTGTACATGGCAATTTGCTTGTTACGGCTGCTATGCGCAACGGCCCTCATCACATCTAAAGTTTGGTACCTGTTAAATGAAGCGCATTTAATGGCTTCTACGTTTTCTATTTCGGCAAATTGCAACCAAAAATCGTAGCTAAAAATTCGTCCACCAACTGATGGTTGTAGATAAAAACCAAAAACAGGAATAATGGCAGCAACTTCACGTACCCTATCTAAAATTTGTTCTTCGGTCCAGTTTTGTAGGCCGCCCATGCTTAACAAACCCATGTCATAACCATATTTTAAAGCCAATTCTGCCTCGGCTTTTGCCTGTGCAGTAGGACCACAAATACCCGCTATTTTTATAAACGGACGATTTAATCCTGCTTTTTCAACTTCTTCAGCAGCTAATTTTAAAACGGTTTCTAATAGGTTGATTTTTGGATCACGAATTTCAAACTGAGTAGAATGAACGCCAACCGCAATTCCTCCAGCACCACTAGCCATGTAATACCTGCTCAGTTGCCTTTGCTTTGCTTCATCAATTGTTCTATCGGCTTTTAAAGCCAAAGGATGTGCAGGAAATACAGTACCTGCCATTAAATGTGCTTTTAAAGATGCGCTTAATTTTTTCATTAAAACTTTCCTCCTCTTTCTTGAAAATGTGTGGCTTTCCCAAATTCGTCGCCGCCTTGTTGTAGCCAAGTGGCCGTGATTTCAATAATTTCTCGGATAGTTACTTTTGGGTAACCGAAAATGCGGTGACATTCTGAAGCGTTATTGAGCAAGGCTGTACCCGTAGCTTCGTAAATAAATTTTGGTTCTTTATTGAAGATGCTGCCAAACTGGTTTGCAATCCATTTGATAGATAAAATCTCGGGACCGGTTACGTTTAATATTTTTGCTGGAGCTTGGCAATGCAATAAAGAGCGAATGGCAATTTCATTGGCATCGCTTTGCCATATTACGTTCACATTCTCGGTTCTTAAGTCAATTTCTTTTCCGTTTAAAACAGATTTAGCTAGCTCCATTACCACTCCATATCTAAAATCAACCGCATAATTTAAGCGATAAATTAAAGTTGGCGTTTGATTTTTTTGAGCGAAATATTCGAAAACACGCTCACGGCCTAAGCAAGATTGCGCATACTCGCCAATAGGTTCTGGCGTAGTTTCTTCTGATACTCCGCCAGAAGTTACGGGTACAAAAGGCAATACATTGCCCGATGAAAAAGCTACGATGTTTGAGTTTTTGTATTTCTCAGCCACTCGGCCTGGCAAATAAGCATTCATAGCCCAAGTAAAACCTTCTTTACCAGTAGTGCCAAACTTATTTCCGGCTAAGTAAATGATGTTTTTAGCATCTGGTAAGGCTTGTAACTCAACATCGTTTAACAAATCACAAGTAATAGTTTCTATTCCTAATGCTTCTAAAGCAAGTTTGGATTTTTCATCAGAAAAACGAGAAACCCCAATCACTCTTTTAGAAATTCCGGCTGCTTTAATGGCATCAACAGCTAATTTACCCATGCTTGGGCCCATTTTACCGCCAATTCCTAGCATAATAATATCGCCATCTATCTTTTTTATATCTTCTATTAAAGCCAAAGATGGTTTGGTTAACTCCTGCTCTAACGTTTGTAAATCTTTCATTTATAATCTAAAATTTTAAAATATGATGTTGTTGTCTTATTTGATGAATAGTTCGTAGAAATTCCAAATGGCTAAGCCAGTTAGTAAAAGCAATCCTAAAGCGCCTACTACTTTAGAAAGTCGCTTATTAATGTGCTTACCCATAATTTTTGCGTCATTGGCTATTGCATACATGGCTAAACCGATAAATGGAACTAAAAATATGGTGACACTTTGCGCAAAAATGATGAGCTCTAAAGGCAGTTTTCCGAAAATTAGGGAGATGCTTGCTCCACAAATCATTACCAAAGCAATAAAGCCTCTTACTGCTTTTGCACTCAGTTTATTACCAAATCCCAACGCATCGCCCAATAAACTGCCACCCACAGTTGCGTTACCTACTAATGATGAAAAAGATGCTCCAAATAAGCCTGCTAAAAATAATTGTGCTGCATAAGTACCAAATAAAGGCTCTAAAGCTTTAGACATTTCTGATGCACTATTTACCTTAATACCTTGAGGATGTAAAACTGCGGCAGCGCAAATAATAACTACGGCACTCATTAAACCAAGAATTAAAATCCCTGTAAAACTTCTGTTTTGTCCGCTTGCTTCATCTCCCTCTTTTTTGTTTTCTTGTACTAAATACGATTGATAAAAAGCCCCAACAATTGAAAAACATGAAGCCATAAATGCAATAAGTAATCCAGTAGAACCCAATGGAATAGACGGAATAAAACCACTTGCTATACCATTTAAAGATGGTTTACTCAAAAAAAGAGTGGTTAAAAAAGAGATAAGCATTAAGCCAACCAACGCAATCATTAGCTTTTCTAAGGTTTTATAAAAGCTTCTAAAAAAGAGTAAGCTCATGCCTAAAATATTAAATACCAAAACCCAAATCCAAGGCTTAGTACCTGTAGCCTCGGCAATGGCAATACCAACGCCAATAGAGTTACCCGCTTGAAAAGATGTGGTAACCAAAAAAACACCAATTCCAATCACAATTCCAGCACTTTTTCCCCACTGATTTCTGATATGACTGAGCAAACTGGTCGAGCTGCTTAAACCAATTCTTGCGCCCATATTGGTAAAAATGAGCATGAAGAAAATGGCTACCACCACCACCCAAAGCATGGCATAACCATACTCGGCACCTAATTTGGAAGTAATAGTCATTTTACTAGGACCAAAAACCAAAGCCGCCGTAATTATACCTGGGCCTAAACCCATTAAAGCTTGTATTAATTTATTTTTTGATGTTTTTGAACTCATGCTTATCGGTTAAGTTTGATTTGGTTTGCGTCAATTTCAGCACTATTATTTCCCCAACTTTTTCTCATATAGGTTAAAATCTGAGCAGCTTCCTGGTCTTTTAAGAAGTTAAAAGCTGGCATTTGCTGACTCGGATTTTGATTAATTCCTTTTAACAAGATTTGAATTAATGAATTTGGCGTTCCGTTTACTTTTGCCGAACCAGCCAATGCAGGAAAAACTCCAGAAACCCCTTTTCCATCTTCTTTATGGCAAGAGCCGCAATAAACCTGATACAATTGTTGTCCGTTTTTAGGGAGCGCATTTTCAGCTTTTACACCTCTTAAAACTTTTTGAGTTACTTTTTGAGTTAAACTGATTCTTAAGATTTTATCATCGGCTGCTAAAGGAAAACCCGGACTAGGATTCCAGTCTTTATTACTGGTGCTGATGTAAACGGCACCATTGTTATCTACACAAACATCACGTAAACGGCCATAATAATTAGCAAAGAAAATCTCTTCGCTCTCTATAGATTTACCATCATCATTCAGTTTCAAAACCCGTAAACTTCTGGCTTTTAAAGTGGTAAGCAACAAGCTATTTTGCCATTCGGGGATAACCTTACCACCATAATAAGTTAAACCAGATGGCGCAATTACTGGCGTCCATGAGCGGATAGGTTCTGTTGTATTATTTGCGATTGCAAAGGCTTTTTCGTTTGCTAAATCATGTTTGCCTTCTATAAATGGCCAGCCATAATTAGCCGCTTTATCAATTAAATTTACTTCATCTTCAATGGCATCGCCATGTTCTGATGTGTAAACCAAGCCTTTATTAGAAACGGCTAAACCTTGTATATTTCTAAAACCTTTAGCCCAAACATAGCTTTTAGGGTTTGGGTTATCTTGTGGAATAGAACCATCGGTATTTAACCTTAATATTTTACCATTTAAACTTTTATCATTTTGCGCATTTTCAAAATGATGCGCATCGCCAGTTGCCCAAAGTAACTTTCCGTTTGCTGAAAAAGCTATCCTAGAACCATTGTGAGCAGTGTTTCCATCAATTTCTAACAATAATTGAGCATCATATAAGCTATCATTTTTAAAAGTATAGCGTACCAAACGGCTTACCATTAAGCTATCTCTTTTTGCGGTATAATTTACAAACACATAAGGGTTACGTTTAAAATTTGGATGAACAGCCATCCCTAATAAACCTGAGGTGCGTTGACGCCATACTTCCTCAATTTTTAAAACTTGTTTTCGTTCTCCTGTTGATAATTCAATTCTTGAAACCGTTCCTCCTTGTTCTGCAACCCATAAAAATCCATCATCGGCGTAAGCCAAATCCCAAGGAACATCTAAATCTTGAGCTAAAACCTCCACTTTTAAAGTACTTTTTGCTAACGCGATATGATCTAACAGCTCCAAAGATTTTTGAGCTTGCTGTTTACAAGACAATAAGATAATAGCTAGAGAAAAAATTAAAAGAAGGTTCTTCATCAACTTATTTTTTAGGCTTTTTCAATTTGATAGGCTTTACAAAATCAGCATCCATTTGCGCTGGTAACTGATAAACATTTCCTTTTTTATCAGAAAAATAGAGATGAGAAACAGAGCGTTGTCTGCCATGTCCATCAGCCCAAAAGGCGTAAAAATCATGATGAACATTTACTGGACGACGGGCATAAGAATGGTTTAATTCGCTATTGGCGGTCATGGCTTTACTCTTCCAAGTTTTCCCTTGATTTTTGCTTGTCCACAACACCATTTCGCCGCCTGTATTGTAAGCCTGCGGACCAGTTGTAGTTGGGCCAACCACTCGCCAAATCCCTTTTTCATCAATATATAGTGAGCCCATGTCGTAATTATTATCCGACTGTGTTAAGGGCAAAATCTCCCAATTTGTACCGGTATATCTGGCGGTATGCCATGTTCTTGGGCCTTTCTCTGGGCCAGCTTCATAACCTTTACCTGTTAAGTATAATATCACTGGGTTTCCTTTGGCATCAAAAGCCAAATCATTGATATATACATTTAATCCTGATGAAAAATAATCTTTCACCAAAGCAGGATTATCAATTTCTTTAAGTGGGACCTG
Organism: Pedobacter cryophilus; assembly: GCF_005116455.1. Lineage (GTDB taxonomy): Bacteria > Bacteroidota > Bacteroidia > Sphingobacteriales > Sphingobacteriaceae > Pseudopedobacter > Pseudopedobacter cryophilum. Next base: position 711,766 of record NZ_SWBP01000002.1, on the reverse strand, counting down.
CACATCTTTTCCGTTTGCAGTTTGCCAAGTTTCTCCAAAATCTTGTGTTTGGATATAGTATAAGTTAGAGCGATAGTTCAATCCGTTTTCACCAACTTTTATAGGATGAAAGTTGAAAGAACTTGCCAATTTGTTTTGATACTGTCCACTAGTTTGGTAATGCCCTTCCTGTATGGTTGATAAATCTTTCCACTCCGAATAATGCACCCCATCTTTACTGGTCATGTAGCTGATTGTTCTTCTAGGTTTTGAAGGTTGGTTTGGGATAACCTGCCTATCATAATGGGTAAATAAATTGATAAAACCATTTTGTGGCTGATACCAACTTTGTAGGTAAGAGAAATTATTTAAAGGAGCTTCTTTTCCATCAACAATTTTGGTGGCTTTTACTTCTTCAAAAGCGTCAATATCATAAGGTTTTAAGCTTTTATGAATGTATGATGGGCTGTTTGTGCCATGTGCGGTAGAAAATATCCAGATGTATCCATCCTTATCAATGTTCATTACAGGGTTATCATGCGCATTGTTGGTTTTCTTATCTAAAACAATGGTAGGCTTGGGTACTTTACCTGTTTTATGATCAAAATAAGAAACGGCATGGAGCAAAGTTTTTCCTTCCAAATCGGCACCGCCGTAGCAAAAAAAAGTTTTGTTTTGTTCTTTTACATAAATAGAAAAGGGATAATGGTTTGCCGGATAGGTACCTAAACCGCCGCTGTATTTATAAACATATTCATCTTTTGAAGGCTCATTACTGTACCAAATGCCTCTATACCCCGTGTCTTTTATATTAAGGGTTTGAACTTGCTGTGCATTTAAGTTTTGAATACCTAAAAGGCTTAGTAATAAAGGAAATATCAGTTTTTTCATGAATTAGTTTGCAGTTAAATAGGAGCAAAAGCGTAGCTAGTCGCCTCTTTTAGAACACGATTTAAAAATTGTATAAAAGGGACAAAAATTGTAGGCATTCATGCTTTTACACATGAAAAGCCTACTCTTTTTTACTTAACCAACCTTTGTCCCTTTTTTATTAATTGTAATCTGGATTCTGGGTAATCTTACCCGGATTGATATCTATTTGTGTTTGTGGAATAGGGAAAACAGTATGATGCGCCTGCATTCCGTTTGCACCTAATACAGTTAAAGCTCTATCAGTACGTACCAAATCAAACCAACGGTGACCTTCAAAAGCTAATTCCACTCGTCTTTCTTGTTCAACAGCTAATTTAAAAGCAGCTTGGTCTGCCACTCGTAAAGCTGCATTAGCGTTGTTGCTGGTTTTGATGGGTAAACCTGCCCTGGTTCTTATTTGATTTAAATAAATAAACGCTGGCCCATCAGCTACGTAACCTTGCTCATTTAAAGCTTCGGCATACATTAATAACACATCGGCATATCTTAAAACAATCCAATTGTTATCGCTATCTAAATTAGCGGCAGGTGTTCCGGCGTATTTAACTACATAATTATGGTTTACCGTATTTGCACCTAAAACATAACTTGTACGCAGAGAAACTGCTTTTCTGGCATCATTTGCTTCATAAGCACTATTCATGTTTGCAGTAGGAATATTTTGCCCCAATGGATTACCAATAGAAACTACCGCTGTACCTGAACCGATGGGTGCAAACTGATTGGTAAATGGGCTACCTTCTCCGGTTGCTGCTCTTTTAAATTGAACTTCAAAAATAGATTCTCTGTTATTCTCATTAGCTACCCCAAATACACCTGCATAAGTGGGTAACAATAGATACTTATTACTTGCAGTTTGGTCTATCACTTCTTTCAACTTAGAAGCTGCTAAACTCCAGTTTTTTTGAGTTAAGTACACTTTACCTAATAAAGACATGGCCGCTCCTTTTGTAGCTCTGCCAATATCAGCACCAGTATATTCAAAAGGTAAAGAAGCCTCGGCCGCAGTTAAATCAGCAGTAATTTGCACATAAACATTGGCTACTGTTTCTCTTCCATAATCATAACCTTCTTCCGGATTATTAATTACTTTGGTAACCAAAGGAACATCACCAAAAATACGGACCAAGTTAAAATACATTAAAGCTCTTAAGAATTTTGCTTCGCCAGTATATCTTGCTTTTAAAGTTGCATCCATGCTAACAGCTTCTATTTTTTCTATCACGATGTTGGCAGATTGAATAGCTTGATAATGCCCTGCCCAAGTGGTACTGCTGATAGAGTTTGTAGGTAAGTTGGTAAAGTTATCAACGGCCTGTTGGTCTGCACCGGCATTTGGATTAGTAATCTCTGTATTATCAGATCTTAAATCTCCAATAATATGCATAGAAGAATAGTATAATCCTCCGTATTGCAAACCACCATAAGCTGCTGAAAGTGCATTTTTTATATCTTCAGAAGTTTTATAGAAATTACTACCGTTTTGTTGAGATACAGGCGCAAGTTCTAAAAAATCTTTATTGCAACTGCTTGCAGATAGTAATACAATTACACCTGCTGCAAATAATGTTTTAATATTTCTCATAACCATCATTGTATTAAAATCCAAAATTTAAACCAAACATAAATGTGCGGGCTAAAGGATAACCGCCAGAATCAACACCAGGAACCAAAGGATTTGCTCCTTCTACACTCACCTCTGGGTTGTAACCTTCATACTTTGTGAAAGTGTAAGCGTTTTGAACGGTAAAGCTTAATCTTGCGTTAGCCACTTTTAAAGTTTTAAGCACCGGTTGTGGCAAGTTATAACCTAAAGTGATGTTTCTAATTCTTAAGAAGGAGCCATCTTCAACAAATTGAGAGGTAACGTTATTGATTACAGAAGTTGCTGCATAACCGTTAAAGTTTCTATCAATTTGTGGGCTTACACCATCGCCTGGATCAGTTTCTGATTTCCATCCGTTTGCCGTACTAGACAATACGTTGTAAGAACCTGCGTAATTACCGTAAAATCTTCTTGCGGCGTTTAATACTTCAAAACCTTGTACACCTTGTAAAGTGAAAGCAAAATCAAGGTTTTTGTAATTGAAAGTATTGGTCATTCCGTAAGTAAAATCAGGGAATGGGCTACCTAAATTTGTTCTATCGGCAGCAGTTAAAACACCATCGCCATTGATATCTGCAAATTTTAATTCACCAGGTTTTACAGTTGGCACACCTGCCGCATTTTTAAAAGTAGCACTGTTTGCTACATCAGCTGCGTTTTGGTAAACTCCAATTACTTTATAGCCAAAGTATGAACCTGGTGCAGCGCCAATTTCTGTAATATGTGTTGAACCTGCTGCAAAAGTTGATTGTCTGGCTAGTATTGGTGATCCATCAGGACCTAAAGCTAAAACCTCTACATTATTGGTAGAAAAATTTAAATCAGTAGTCCATTTAAAAGCTTTAACCATATTTCTGCTGGTTAAAGTAAATTCGAAACCTTGATTTTTTATTTCTCCGATGTTTTGTAATGCGGTAGTATAACCTGTTAAAGTTGGAACTGGTACGTTTAACAATAAATCAGAAGTTCTTTTGTTATAATAATCAAAAGACATTGCAAAACGGTTTTTTAATAAGCCTAACTCTAAACCTAAGTCTAATTGTTTGTTACGCTCCCAACCTAATTTGCTATTTGGAATATTAGTTAATCTTATTCCGTTATTTAAAACGCCACCTGCACCACCAAACACATAATTATCTGCTCCGGTTAAGCCAATAGCGCCATAATTGGTGATAAAGTTATTCCCGGTTAAACCATAACTGGTTCTTACTCTTAACTCAGATAACCAGTTTACACTTTTTAAGAAATCTTCTTCAGAAACTCTCCATCCTAATGAAACTGAAGGAAAAGTTCCCCATCTGTTATCCGCTCCAAAACGAGATGAACCATCGGTTCTGAAAGTGGCTGTTAATAAATACTTATCATTAAAGCTGTAGTTTAAACGGGCTAAGTATGATAATAAAGACCACTCTTCTTTTCTAGATAATGCGCTGGTAATTAAGCCTGCCGCATTAATAGTTTTAATCTCATCATTAGGAAAGTTAGTAGCATTAATAGCGCTAACATTGATGTTTTCCTTTTGGATGGTATAACCTAATAAACCTTCAAATGAATGCTTTTTAACTTTTTTAGCATAGTTTAAAGTAAACTCTGATAACCAGTTTCTATTCTCTACTAAATTATTGGTAGCCGTTGATAGTTTGGTTGCATTTACACTATTAGGGTTAATTACCGATGGATTAAAAATATCTTCCCCAAAGTTTCTTACATCAGCACCTACTAAAGTTTTAAAGTTTAAATCTTTAGCTAAATTAAACTCTGCAAAGGCAGTTCCTAATAATCTTAAATTTCCTTGTTGATGAAAATACTCATTAGCAATTTTTACTGGGTTATCTACCTCACTTGTTCCAATACCTTGTCCAGTAATTTTAGTGTAATTTCCGTTAGCATCATAAGGACTTAAATATGGCGCAGCAGTTATTGCTGATTGGATAATTCCACCACCTTGCCAATTACCTTCTGCTAAAGTTTGGTTAGAGAAAGTATATGTTGGCGTAAGATTAGCGCCTACCTTTACTCTTTTATTTACTTGAGATTCTACGTTTAAACGGAAAGAATAACGCTTTAAATCTGATTTTAAAATTACTCCTTCTTGGCTTAAGTAACCACCAGAAACAAAGAATTTAGTTTTATCATTACCGCCTGAGAAATTCAATTGGTAATTACTAGTCATGGCTGTTCTAAAAATCTCATCTTGCCAATTAGTTCCTTCGCCTAAAGCACTAGGATCACTTAAAACTGCGGGCAACAAATACATCACATTGTTTAAACGGGCAGAGTTAGGATCAGTAGCTAAACGACCTACGCCCGAATTTATCCAAGCATTATTTCTGGCTTCATTGATGTAATTAGCAAATTCTGTAGCATTTAAAACATCTAAAGTTTTTTCAACCTGTTGTATTCCTGTGTTTACACTGAAATCCATTTTAGAAACACCAGATTTGCCAGATTTTGTGGTGATAATAACTACCCCGTTAGACCCTCTAGAACCATAAATTGCAGTTGCAGAAGCATCTTTTAAAACCTGAATATTCTCAATATCAGCTGGGTTAATGGTATTTAAGGGATTGTTTCTTTGGTTAAAATCATTAGTAACCGGAAAACCATCTACTACATATAATGGCTCGTTTCCGGCACTTAAAGAACCTGCTCCTCTAATTCTAACGGTAGAACCACCACCTGGCGCACCAGATGCTTGAGTAACCTGCACACCTGCCATTTGAGCAGCCATTGCATTATCTAAACTTACTACAGACTGATCTTTAATTTGCTTTGCGCCGATAGAACTTACCGCACCAGTAACATCTTTTTTCTGTTGAGTACCATAACCAACAAATACTACAGTTTCTAAATTTAAACTGCTTTCTTTTAAGGTAATAGTTAAGCTTTCTCTGCCATTAACAGCCACTTCTTGTGGTGCAAAACCAGTATAACTAATTTCTAAAACAGCATCGTTTGCTAAATCGCTAAAGCTAAAGTTCCCGTTAATATCTGTTTGGGTAACTTTATTTACATTTTTAACCTTAATAGATGCACCAGGCAATGGTAAGCCTTTTTCATCTACTACTTTTCCTTTAACATTTACCGGCAAAACAATGGCCGACTTAGCCAATGCTTGGGTAACTACTATAGTTTTATGATCAATAGCATAAGTAAAAGGTTGATTTTTGAAGCTTTCTTGCAAAGCCTTTTCTAAACTTACGCCTTTTAGGTTTAGCGTTACAGGCTTAGCTTGCTTTATTTCATTGTATTTATAGAAAAAGAAATAACCGCTTTGTTCGCCAATTTCGGTTAAAGCTTTCTCTAGCGTAATGTTTTTCCCTGTTAGATTGATGCTTTGAGAGAAGCTTTTTGCATTAATTTGCAAGCAGCCTATAATCATTAAAATAACTGTTAGTTTCATTCTTAGAAACAGTTTTGAGGGGATAGATCCAGTTAAATTCTGGATTTTACCATAAAAATTTAATTGCATACTTTTGTAAAGTTTGGGTTAATTGATCTAGATTCCTTACACAGATTTTTTTTAGGTTTTAATCCAAACGATTTCCAAAATGGAAATGAAAACCGGTTGTGTTGGTAGCACTCCGGTTTTTTTTATGGATTAGACTTTAACAGTTGTACTTAAGTCTTCATATTTTTTGGGGTTTAGGTTTATATAGTTTAGTTTATTTAGTTTGAAATAATTATTGTTCTTCCGTTAATCTCCACATTAATTTTACTCAATTCTAAGATTCTTAATACGCCAGATACATGTTCGCTTCTGTTAATTTTACCTACAAATAAATCTTTACTGATTTCTCCTTTAAATACCACATCAACATTATACCATCTAGAAACTTGTCTCATCATGGTTTGTATATCAGCTTTATTAAACTTAAAATATCCATTTTTCCAAGCTATGGCTTCTTCTTCATCAGCTATAGAAACTAAAATATTATTCTGATTTGCGGCTAAGCTAGCTTGCTCTCCTGGCTTTAAAACTTTGGCAGAAACCAATTGTATTTTTCCGTTTTCATCTAACTTACTCACCCTCACGCTTCCTTCTAATAAAGTAGTTTTATTTGTAAACTCATCATCATAAGTATTCACATTAAAATGGGTACCCAACACCTCAATCACTTGATTTTTAGATACTACCCTAAAAGGTTTTTTTGCATTTTTAACCACTTCAAAATAGGCTTCACCTTCAATTTTAACCTTTCTTTCGTCGCCATTAAACTTGGTTGGAAAAGTAATAGAGGAAGCAGCGTTTAACCAAACCTTAGTTCCATCAGCTAAAATCAACTGATATTGCCCTCCTCTTGGCGTACTAATGGTATTAATAGCTGGTTCAGCATCAGCAGTAATTACATATTGCAATAAACCATCTCTGCTTTTGTTAATTACTACACCTGCTTGCTTTGCTAAAACCCCATTTTCTTTATCATTTAAAGTAATAGATTCTCCGTTAGCTAAGGTTAATACGGCTTGGTTACTGCCAGGCGCAATATCTTGTAAGGTAACTTTTGATTTAAGTTTAGCCATTTGAGGTTTTGGCGCTGGCTTTAAAAGTAAAAAACCAAGGGTGCAAACAGCTACAAAAACTGATGCTGCAGCAAGCCATCTCCATTTGGTAAAGAAAGGAACTAGTTGCGTTTCTTCTTCCTCTTCCATCAAAAGCATTTTTTTCTTTATTTCTGATGAGATGCTTTGCTTTAAAATATTTTTATCTGATTGATTTACCTTTAGCAGTACTTCTTCACTTTGCTCAAAAAGATTGTAATAAGCTTTTAGAAATGCAATTTCTTCTGCATTGGCTTTACCTTGATTATATTTATTTAGAAGCTTTAAAAACTCTTTTTTATCCATTATAATTATGGCTCAATTAAGGCCTTTAATAGATAGACCGCCAAAAGATAAAAAGTCCCACAAGAAAATAAAATATTTTTAATTATAGAGGTGAATAAGCACTACAAAGTACAATAAGTCTAAAGATTCTCTTAATTGAGTTACACTTTTACCTAGTTGATTTTGTACTGTTTTACGGCTGATATTCAATTTTTCGGCAATTTCTTTGGTAGAAAGATCATCGTGAAAACGAAGCCTGAATATTTCTTGTTGCGCCGGGGTTAAGCTATTTACAAGCGCTTCGTATTTTACCATAAACTCTTTTCTTAAAACCTCGGCATCAGCCTGATCTCTTGAGCGTTCTAAATGTGCGAGTAACTCTGGTACTGGAGTAAATTTTTGCTCCTTTTCCATCCATTTAAAAACATTGTTTCTAACGGCGGTAAAAAGATAGGGTGCAAAATGATCTATTTGAAGGTCTTTTCTTTTAGACCAAAGTTGAAGAAAAATATCTTGAGTGATATCTTTAGCATAATCTGCGTCTTTTAATCGCTTATAGGCTGCATTGTAAACCTGCTCCCAATATTTATCATAAAGCGCATCAAAAGCCAAAGTACTATCGTCTTTTATTTGTTGCAACAACAACTTATCTGCTTCTTTATCGTCTTTTGATTTAAACATACAGGGCTAAATCAAATTTATCGAATATTTTGAATTATACAACGCTATGTTTAGTAAAATCTTTTTAATTTTTTTTCATGTATTAAACGCCCTTATTTTTTACTCTCATGTAAATTGATACTTAAACAAAACTACAAGCTAAGTTTGGCTGTAATTGGGTAATGATCTGATACTTTAACCTTTTGATGCACTTTATAATTTATGGTTTTAAAAGGCGAATTGTGCGTAAAAGCAATAAAATCTATAGCGCCTTGCTCCCCATCTTCGGGACAAGTGATGGGGCAAGTTTCACAAGTTCTACTAAAAACTTCATCCATAATATGAAGCGTAGCACTCCCAACATTAGCATTCCAATCTCCGGCAATTAAAAATGGGAATTGTTCTGCTTTGGCTATAGTGGTAATTTCTTTAGCCTGCAATTCTCTATTCCCGGTATTTAAAACATCTAAATGCGTATTGGCAAACCTTATTTTTTGGTTGTTAGGGAGATTGATTATTGCAGTTTGTAAAATACGAGGCTCGGCTTTGGCATCAGCTTTTAAAGACAATTTATAAATAGCTTGATCTGTAATTGGATATTTAGATAAAATAGCCAGTCCGTATGCGCCTTCATCATAATCTATAGCTTTAGCAAAAAACACTTGCATGCCCAATTTATCAGCAATAATTTGCGCCTCATTAATTTTTCCGCTACGTTTTGTATTTACATCAACCTCTTGTAGAGCCACCACATCTGGCTGCTCTTTATTAATTACCTCAATAATTGCATTAATATCTATTTCGCCACTTTCTTGGTACGCCGGAGGGTTGGCATGATGTATATTATAAGACATCACTTTTAAAGTTTTTATTGCCTTAAATGGTGTGATATTCTTGTTCACTTTACAGCTAAATAACAAGAAAAAAAGCATAAACGTTACTAAAAAAATCTTCATATTTATTTGGTTTGCTTACGCTGATACCTCACTAATGCCTCTAAAAAATAATAATCTGCATAAATTAAAGGCACATCAATTTCTCTGTTGCTTGGTAAATTACCAGTACTGTGTTTTAGTAAAAAATACGGATTAGCTTTATCTGTATTTAAATAGGCATCAGAACTTAAAGATTTTAAAATCGCTACAGCTGCATTATTATATTTTTTCCTTTTAGCTCCTTTTACAAAAGTGCTCAATTCTAATAATGCAGAACTGGTGATGGCCGCCGCCGATGCATCTCTGGGCGTTTCCTTAAATTTGGAAGGGTTAAAATCCCAATCAGGCTTAAAACCAGCTTCTCCCACATTAAAATCCCAATTAGGAATTTTATCAGCAGGTAAATTAGGATGATCTAAAAAGAAATCGGCCATTTTAATAGCTGTATTTAAAAAACGTTTGTCTTTAGTTTCTCTATAAACGGTAGTAAAACCATAAATGCCCCAAGCCTGCCCTCTGGCCCATGTAGATTCATCTGAAAAGCCCTGAAGTGTTTGTTTATGCAATACTTTACCAGTTTTTGGATCATAATTTACCACATGGTAAGAGCTGTAATCTTCTCTTAAGTGGTTTTTCATGGTTTGCTCTGCGTGTTTAATGCCTATTTCTTTATAGGTTGGATCTTTGGTTACTTTAGATGCATAAAACAGCAATTCTAAATTCATCATATTATCCATAATTACTGGATATTCCCAAGTATTAATATCTCCTTTAGATTTTCTTTCATTCCATGATTGAATGCTTCCTACTATAGGAGAATATCTTTTAGTTAATGATTTAGCCGATTGCACTAAAATTTCTTGGTATTTTGGATTTTGATCAAATCTTAATGCATTTCCATAACTACAATACATCATAAAACCAATATCATGATGGTTGGTATTGAATTGATTAGTTTCTAAAGAATTTGTCCAAGCCAATGCTGCATCTTTCCATTTTTGATCTTTGGTGTATTCATACATATACCATAAACTACCGGGCCAAAAACCACCAGTCCATTCATCAATATTATAGTACTTAATGCTGCCATTCTCTAATAAAGAATGAGGATAATATTTAAAATTGCCATTAGTTACCTTTAACAATTGGGTATATAATGGCGCTGCTGTTTGAAAGCTTTTTTTTACAAAATCATCTTCTTTTTTTATCCAGGATATACTTATCAAAATAACTAATGAGCATAAAATTACAGCTCTTAACTTCTGCTTTTTAAATATTTTCATGTTTGACTTTATTATTGGTTTTTACTCACAAATGAGCAAGCTATTGGTATTAAGACCGAATAAATCTTAAAACTCCCATCATAAAATCTTTTTTTTGATAATTACTTAAAAAACATCATTTGAAGGGAACTATTTTTTGTAGGTATTTTGGCCTTATTAGACCAGTGGAATAATGAAATACTTTTTCTACTCAATCTTTTAAGGTGAGTTCTTAAACTTAAGTTTTTACGCTCTATATAATTAATTTGATGAAATGCATGCCTATGAATTTCTTGTGGAAGTATGCTTTTATATATCCCTAAACCATCTGTGTATATCTTAAGCGGCTTTGCTAATAATAAACTATCTGTAACGACCTGAATATTTTTCTTTGTTCTTTTACCAATTTTAAAATTAACCACTCGCCTACTTTCTCTTTCTAAACTATAAATTAACCATTGTTCGTTGGTTTTGCTGCCTACAAATGTTTTTAATTCATCCACTTCATAGGTTTTGTAAAGGCTAATAATTGGAGCTTTGAGACCATTTGCTATGGTTTTTATTCTTGAAATAACAGTTTGGGTAGAAATATTTAGCAACCTACTAATACTCCTTATCCCACACCCTTCTTTGGTTAAATTAACAATCATTTTATTGATGCCCATTTCGTAAGCTTTATATTCATAATGTTCTAAAAATGTTGTTTTACAGCATTTACAATAAAACCTCTTTATGGTTTTTACTTTTCCCCATCCTATTGCTTTTTGGTTGCAGGTTTTACATTTTACCATACCCACAATTTTGATACACCTACACTGGTATTTAACATTTTAAGTCTCTAATTTTCACCCAATAAAAAAGGGTAATATAGTTATATCACCCTTTTTTACTGATTATTTTAATTTTAAAATATTATTAATACTGATTATCAATTACTTAGGTAATCACCAACATATTTGAGACATTACCGTTACCGGGCAGGGAAAGATATTCTTTGAAAAAGGAGGCTATCAGGACGAAACAACCCGAGTTGACCGCATCATCAAATGGGCAAAGAACCATCCTGCTTTTTTCTGGTTGTTTATTTTAGGCTTTGTGCTTACCGCTCTCAAACTCTTGTTGGATCTTGCTCTTCCGGTTGCCGAATTCCTTAAGTAATAAGAAGGCTAGCTTGCCTATAACATGCGCCAAACAGTGCGAAGCTTCGCACTTCTTTATATTTTTTGCTGTTATTTTTTGTTATAAAAAAAGCCTAGTTTATTAGGACTAAGCTCTCTCGTTTTTTCTACGCTTGTGCTGCTATTAAGATTTAAGTCAACCCATCTCTTTTTGCCTTTGCCCGCTAAGACTTAAACCAGGACAGGTTTTCGGTGTTGAAGTTGGACATGTGGAATTTTATTTTGATTTATTTTTTTCTGACTTATCTGTCACAAATATAAAAGATATATCAGAAATATACCAGACTTATCTTTCTTTGATATGCTATTTATATCAGCTATTTTTGCACATCATCCCTTTTTGATGACGTTTTAACTACTTTTAGGTATGACTTTAGGGCAACAGATCACAACTTTACGCAAGAAAAAAGGACTTTCTCAGGCTGACCTTGGCAAGCTGGTGGAAACTTCCGGTGACATCATCGGCAGGTACGAACGCGATGAGGTGAAACCTTCTATTGAAGTGGTGGTAAGGATGGCGGATGCTTTGGAGGTCTCTTTGGATTTCTTGGTTGGTAAGTCTGATCTTGAACTGGATAAAAAGACCATTAAACGTCTGGAGGATATTGAAAAGCTTCCCGATAACGACAAAGAACATATTTTCTATGCTTTGGATGGGCTCATCAAAGCGGCTAAACTTAATGCGCTGTAAATATGGATCCAATTAATTTAAACGATAAAGCAATACATTTTAAAAGTCATAAAGACATACCTACTCTTTTATTTTCAGTATTATGGATTATAATTACCTCCATTTACTACCTTAAAGACAAAAGGCCAATAACGGATTTAGGATTTGAAGAAATCATACTACAATCTATAGCAATATTAATGACCATCTTTTTTACATATAAAAGTATATGGTCGTTAACTGGAAAACTTTCTCTATTTATAAACACAGAACAATTAATAATAAGAAAGCATTTTATGGGTTTGTATATATCACATAGTTATTCACTAAAAAACATTCAAAATCTAAAAATAATATCTGAAAAAACGAACACCTATTGGGGCATAAATGGTTTTAGAATTTATGATAGAAACGAATTACTTTTATATTTCCATTATAATAATAAGAGTATTTTATTAGGAAAAGGAATATCTCACTTCAATCCTGAGCTTTTAATAAAGGAGCTAAAAAACAAGAAAAAATCATACTGAGTCACATTTCAACCAAATTCAGGTCATTATTCTGACATTTTTCTTTTAAATACACTTTTGCTTCATTACTTCCTAGTTTCGATGCTTTCTCCCAATCTTCACAAGCAAATTTAAGACGGTTTAAAATAAAATATGCCATTCCTCTATTTAAATAAAAGATAGGCTCTCTGGAATTCTTTTGTATGGCTAAATCAAAATCATCTATAGCTGATATAGGTTGGTCTAAATATAAATATGATACTCCCCTATTGAAATAGAAGCGAGGATCTAAACTGTCTTTTTTTATAGATTTATTATAACAATCAATAGCATCTTTATATTTACCTATTTGTTCATAAACAATACCTTTATTGTTGTAGACAATAGCATAATTAGAATCAATAGCTAAGGCCATATTATAATCTTCAATGGCCTGTTTATACTTTCCAATTTTAGAAAATGATCTACCCCTTTTATTATAAGTTTCTTTATTTTTTATGTCCCCTCCTCGTTTAAGTGTTCCGATAGGGTCACTTAAATGCTTTATGAAAACCGAGGACTGCCCCTCCTCGTTTAAGTGTTCCGATAGGGTCACTTAAATGCTTTATGAAAACCGAGGACTGCGTCCGGAAATAGTATTACCACATTCTTTCCAACGGCAAAAAACCTTCTATATCTTCAAAATAAGATAAAGCACTACTATATTTATATTGTTGAGGTTCAAATACTATCCCTGCTCTCATTGGGTTTTCATGAATATAATCCATCTTTTGTTGCATCATTTCTAAAGTAGTTAATTCTATTGGATGATTATCTTGTTGCCAAAACTGATATATTTTGTTATTTACATTTTTTAAGCCTGCTCGTTTAAACATCCATATCATCCATTCTTTTCTACTTTCTTGCTGATTTTCTTCAATAGTTTTTATGATTGTTTTAGCGGTAAATTTCTTTAAATCTCTTAACACATCAGCTTGCTTAAATCCTTCTTTACATGAAATAATTAAGTGAACATGATTTGTCATGATTACCCAAGCATGAAGATTTAATCCCTTTTGTTGGATACAAAACTTTAAGCTATCTAGTAAAATTTCTTTATAAGTTTCTCTGCTAAAAACATCAATCCAGTTAATAACGGCAAATGTTACAAAGTGTGCGTTTTCATTGTCTCCAAAGCGGTAGCGTGTTGCCATAGATAAAAGTAAATATTTTCTTCAATTCCCGGACACAGTCCTCGGTTTTCATAGCAAGATTTAAGTGATCCTGAAAAAGGAACACTTAAACCAGGATGGGGCCATCAATCTTTGACTTATTGGAGCATGATCCAAAAAACATTATTATAATAAGAAACAAAACAAAATTCTTCATCTAATCTTACTCCTTTAATTTTGGCACTGAAACCTTCTTACTTTGATTATTATCTAATCCAGATGGAATGGTTACTGTATTTATTTTATATTTATTATAAATATCCATCCCTATTTTATAAATCTCCGAATCACCACTGTTGTTAATTCCTTGTAAAACGACATTCATTATATTACTAATATCCTCCTCCTCGTTTTAAGCATGGTTTAACTGATGTGCCTCAAAAAACTATCTTACACACCTAAAACCCATATTACTCATTCCAGAATCATAAGAACTTTTCATTCTTCGGGCTACCCGGTAACCAGAGCAATAACTATCATTACACATATAAGAACCGCCTCGGGCAACTTTTTTTGGCGTATAAGGCTCGTCTGGATCATAACTATCCGATGGGCCTTTTGGGTTTTTAACGCCATCCGGTTTATTCACACTCTGGTAATAATCATTTCTATACCAATCTGCACACCATTCCCATACGTTTCCTGCCATATCATATAATTGATAGCCATTTTTTGAAAATGATTTTACTGGCGCCAGTTCTTTAAAACCATCAAAACCGGTGTTTTTATCTGGGAAACTTCCCTCCCACGAATTGGCTTTAGCTTTTCCAATATTGATATGCTCATTTCCCCATGGATAGATTTTATCTTGTAAGCCTCCTCTGGCTGCGTATTCCCATTCGGCTTCGGTTGGTAATCTTTTCCCTGCCCATTTGCAATAAGCCATCGCATCATCCCAACTGATATGTACTACTGGGTAATTCTCTTTTCCTTCAATATCACTTCCTTTTCCTTTTGGATGTTTCCAATTTGCACCTTCTACCCAGCTCCACCATTGCGAATAATCATTTAAATTTACCGGCTGATTGGGCGGCGTAAACACCAAAGACGAGGGTACTAACTGACTTTCATCTGGTTTTGGCGTATTGGGCGGCAATTGTTTTTTTAGTTCTTCCCAATCTGGTTTTTGCTCGGCTGTGGTAATATAATTGGTGGCTGCTACAAATTTTGCAAACTGGGCATTGGTTACTTCATGTTCATCCATCCAAAAGCCATCTAAACTTACTTTATGTTTAGGGTACTCGTCTTTATCTGCCTGGGCATTATCTGCCCCCATCATAAATGTACCGGCTTTTATGTAAACCATTCCTGTGGTTGAGGTATCACCACTAAAAGCAATGTTTACAGTTTTATCAGTGATTACTTCATTAGTATCTAAACTGGATGTTGTTTTTTTATCCTGATTACAGGCTATTGCTGCAAAAGCAATCAATAAAACACTTATTTTATTTTTAATCATTTTAAAAATTTTAAAATTCTTTCTCGCCAAATTCACTACCTGGTAATTTTATTTTTTTAGTCAGTTTATTTAAATTAAAACTAAGGTTAAGCATAAAAACATCGGTTTCGTAAATATAATTGGTTGTGGTGTAAAAATCAGATCCAAAGGTGGTTATCCGTTGTTTGTTGCTGTTGATAAAACCCATATCCATGTTTTGCCATTGCAGCAATGCAGATAATCTTCCTTTTAAAAAAGTTTTCTTTATAGAGGTATTGGGCGATAAAAATCTAGAATCTTCACCTTGCGCCGTTGGCCTGTTTGATAAATAATTTAAATTACCTTGTAAACTTAAGCTGGATGAAAGCATAAAATTTGTATTTAAATTAATAGAATAAACCCAAGCTTCATTTCTTACCTCCACAGAATTATTAAAAATAGTACCCTCAATATTATAATTATACAAATTTGCACCCGCATAAAAAGACCACCATTTAGTAGGTTCTAAATTGGTGCCTACCTCTAAACCAACTCTTTTTGCCCTGCCGGCATTGGTAAAAACCCTGTTTAAAATGGTATCGGCATATACACTATTTACCCTTTGTATAGGGTTTTTTATATCCTGAAAATAAAGTGTCGAAAAAAATGAGCCTTTATTAAACGACTTTGTAAATCCGGTTTCGGCCAGGTAAATAAATTCGGGCAATAAATCGGCATCACCTTGCTCCAAGGTTTCAGAATGTTCTCTTTCTGGAATGGGGTTTAACTCAAAATTATTGGTTCTTTGTACTCTTCTGCTTACTCCTGCCTTAAATTTCCATCCTTTATTTAATCCGTAAAGAATATTTGCAGACGGAAACAAGTTATTAAAAGTTAAAACATGAGGATTAGGATCGCTAGAAATAGTTAAATCTCTGTTGGCATATTCATATCTTAATCCGCTTATGTATTCTAATTTGCCACTTTTACCAGCATATTGGCTATAAACAGAGTGTATTTGGTTGGTTGCTTTAACTTCGCCAGAAAATGCCGGAATTACTACAAAATTGCCTGATGTATTTGCTTCTGAATAAATAAAATCACCATCTTGTTTATCTAAACGGTATTGATAACCACTTTCTAATTTCCCTTTACCAATGTTAATGGCATAATCTAGCTTGGTTCTAAAACCATTTAATGGGTTTTTATAGGTGTTTAACGTGTTTTGGAAAATAGTTGCCCCTTCAATATTTCTGTTTTTTGTTGATCCGTTAAGGTTGGCAAACTCATAAAGCGTACTAAAACTCAATTGAGATTTATTGCTAAAAGTATGTGCATAATCAAAGTTTCCTAGCACAAAATCACCTTGTTTATTTTGTAAATTGGAATTAAAATACTGCTTTCTACCTATAACTTGTCCGTTACTTAAATTTGTTTTGGTGTTATCGTAATCAATATCTGCTAACCTATCTTGAAACTTATATCCAGCAAAAAAACCTATAGAAAAAGCATTGTTTTTATCAGGGTTAAACCCGATATTAAACCTCCCACCGTAATTATACTTGTCAAAACTGCGTTCTCCGTTTGATGGAAAAGTGGTTTTAATGTTATTGATAATAGTAAAAACATCGCCTTCTCTGTAACCTGCATTATCATTTCTAAGATAATTGGCACTGGCAGATAATTCCCATTTGGCTTTCTTGTAACTAAAAGTAACATCGCCACCAAAACGCTGCTGACTTTCTTTATTCCCATAAGTTCTTACACTAGGCAATCCTCCCTGTAAATTTACCCCAAAAAACACCCCGTCATCAGCTCCTTTTTTGGTAGTGATATTGATGATTCCTCCTTTTCCATCCGGATCATATTTTGCCGATGGTGCGGTAACCAGCTCTATATTCTCTACCATATTTGCCGGTAACTGACTTAAAATGGTTTGCGCATCTGTTTGAACCGGCTTCCCGTTAATTAATACCAAAAAACCTTTAGAACCTCTTACCGAAATCTCGCCTTGCCCGTCTACCGATACCGAAGGCATATTTTTGATTACATCAACCGCTGTACCGCCTTTTGCAGCCACAAACTGATCTGCCTTATAAACTTGCTTATCTATCTTATTTACACTTTGCACCTGCTGACCAACAACTTTTACTTCATTTAAAAACTGCTGATTTAAAGCGATATTGATTTTACCTAAATTTAATTTCTGATTTGCAGCAAGGTTTAAATCAGAAATTAATTTTGATTGATACCCTAAAAACTGAACTTTTATATAGTAATTACCAGCCTTTAAATTCTTTAAAATAAATTTACCTTCTTGGTTGGCAATGGTTCCGTTAAGTAAAACCGAATCTTTAACGGTGTAAATGGAAATGTTTGCAAAATCTACCGGAAGTTGATTTTTACTATCCACAACCACCCCTTCTATAGATGATGTTTGTGCAAAAAGTGAAGTGGATAAACTTAAAACGAAAAATAAAAGAATAACCTTTTTAATTTTTTTGATCATATTTTTGACGTAACCAATCAAATATTTTTTTGATTTTGATGAGTGACGAAATTAATCTTAAATAGCTTAAATGATGACTTAATTTTACAAAAACGAAGTAATTGATTAATTAACCCCTCCACATTGAACCTATTTTCTCCCTTTTACAAAACATTCACTATTATGTTTGTACAAGTACTTATCACCTTATATCCTAAATATAATGACCAAAAAAATTCTACTGCTATTCATAGTAGTTACGCCGTTTCTATTTAAAAATTTATTAGCTCAACCTAAAAAATTCACTTATCAAGAATGGGAAGATGAAAAAATTATCAACATTAATTTAGAAAAACCTCATGCTACTTTTACCACTTACCAAACTATTGCTGATGCGCAAAAGGATGATTTTTCTGCATCAAATAATTACAAATTATTAAACGGCGATTGGAAGTTTAACCATGTTGACCAACCAGAAAAACGTCCAACAAATTTTTACCAAACCAATTTTGACGATAGTAAATGGAAGGATATTAAAGTACCTGGAAATTGGGAAGTGAATGGTTTTGGAATTCCAATTTATACCAATATTGTTTATCCGTTCCCAAAAAACCCTCCTTTTATAGATCATGCTTTTAACCCAGTAGGTACTTACCGAAAAGATTTTACCGTACCAGAAAATTGGGATGGTAAAGAAACCTATATCCATTTTGGATCGGTAACTGGTGCCATGTATTTGTACATTAACGGGGAAGAAGTTGGTTTAAGTAAAGCCAGCAAAACCGCTATAGAATTTAATATCACCAAATATCTTAAAAAAGGAAAAAATGAGATAGCTGCCCAAGTTTATAGATGGCATGATGGCAGTTACCTGGAAGACCAAGATTTTTGGCGTTTAACAGGTATAGAAAGAGATGTTTATTTGTTTGCTAAAAATGATTTTAGTGTAGCTGATTTTTTTGCTAAAGCAGATTTAGATAATACCTACAATGATGGTTTGCTACAAGTTAATGTAGAATTTTCTAACCTTAAAAAGGAGCTGAATAATAGCTACAAAGCCTCTATTCAACTGTTTGATACTAATAATAAGTTAGTAATTGAACAATCAAAAAACATTACTGACGCTGTAAAAACTTCAGCTTTTAGTGCTAAAATTAAATCTCCATTAAAATGGACTGCCGAAACGCCAAACCTTTACACTTTAGTAATTTCATTAAAAGATAAAGCGGGTAAATTAATTGAAGCTACTAGTAGTAAAGTTGGTTTCAGAAAAGTAGAAATTAAAGATGCTCAACTTTTAGTAAATGGTAAAAAAGTGCTCGTTCATGGTGTTAACCGCCATGAGCATGATGAAGTAAATGGCCATGTACCTAATAAAGAAATGATTATTAAGGATATGCAATTGATGAAACAAAATAACATCAATGCCATAAGATTAGCGCATTACCCAAACGACCCAATGCTATATAAATTAGCCGATGAATATGGTTTTTATATCATTGATGAAGCCAATGTAGAAATACACGGTATGGGAGTTTTACCAGGGAATTTTGATAAAACTAATCATCCTGCTTATTTAAAATCTTGGGCTCCTTCTATTCAAGATAGGATTGAAAGAATGTTTGAAAGAGACAAAAATTATCCATCCATAATTATTTGGAGTATGGGTAACGAGTGTGGAAACGGACAAGTATTTTTTGATGCTTACAAATGGTTAAAAACTAATGATGCCAGCAGACCAGTGCTATTTGAACAAGCAATGGAAGAATCTAATACTGATATTGTGAGTCCAATGTATCCTAGCATTTCCTACATGGAGTCTTATGCTGCAGATCAAACTAAAACTCGTCCTTATATTATGTGTGAATATGCCCATGCAATGGGAAATAGCAGTGGAAATTTTCAACGTTATTGGGATATTATTATGAGCAGCAAGCACATGCAAGGTGGTTTTATTTGGGATTGGGTTGATCAAGGGATTAAAACAACTGATGCCAATGGTAAAACTTTTTGGGCTTACGGCGGGGATTTAGGTGGTTTAAACCTTCAAAACGATGAAAACTTTTGTGCAAATGGATTAGTAGCTGCAGATAGAACTCCACACCCAGGTTTATACGAAGTAAAAAAGGTTTATCAAGATATTTTATTTAAAAATAAGGATTGGAAAAAAGGTATAATAACCGTTCAAAACCTGTTTAGCTTTAAAAACCTAACAGCCTTTCAATTTAAATGGACCATCATTAAAAACGGAGCAGCTTTTAAATCAGGGAATTTTATTACCGAAGTTGAAGCACAACAAGAAAAACAAATTACCATAAACTTACCCGCTATTGATTTTAATGATGGTAACGAATATTTATTAAACGTTTATGCTCATACAAAAACTGCAACAGCTTTAATTCCAGCAAATTTTGAAATGGCCAGAGAGCAATTTGGTTATGATGCGGTAAACTATTTCGCAAAAAGCAATATAGCATCAGGCGAATTAAAAACCGAAAAATCAGGAGCACTTTTAAAGTTTACTTCAGGGGAAATTTCTGGTTCATTTAATACCAATACCGGAATGTTAACCAATTACGCAATCAACGGAAAATTGGTATTAGAAGTTTATCCCGAGCCATATTTTTGGAGAGCACCAACTGATAATGATTTCGGTAATAAAATGTACAACATCAGTAGCATTTGGCGAACTGCACATTTGAATAAAGCAGTTAAAAAGGTAGAAGTATCCGAAAAAAACAGCCAAGGTTTACCTATAAAAGTGGTTTATCAATTAAATGATGTAGACGCCGTTTACACCATAAACTATACTATTTTAAATGATGGAGCTATTAAAATAGAATCAAGTATTGATATGAATGGTAAGAAATTACCAGAATTACCTCGGTTTGGTATGCGTATGCAATTGCCTTTAGCTTATAATGATTTAACATTTTACGGTCGTGGCCCTTGGGAAAATTACAGCGATAGAAATACCGCTTCTTTTTTAGGTTTATACCAAGATAAGGTAGAAAATCAGTTTACGGCAAATTACATTCGCCCACAAGAGAATGGTTATAAAACCGATGCCAGATGGATTACTTTAAAAAACAAAGACGGAGCAGGCATCCAAATTAATGGTATGCAACCTCTAAGTTTTAGTGCTATCCCCTACCTCACAGAAAACCTCGATCCTGGCTTGACAAAAAAGAATCAACACCCAAAAGATGTGCCTTTAGCAAAAGCTATTGTATTAAACATTGATTTAAAGCAACGAGGAGTTGGTGGTGATAATAGTTGGGGAGCTTTACCTCACAAACAGTATAGATTGTTAGAGAACAAATACACTTATAGTTATACGCTAAAAGCAATTGATAATCAGTAAAATAGAAAGACCATTTTGAGAAATTCATAATGGCTTTCTATTTTGAATTATTTTTTAATCTTAAAAAAGCTTACCGATTAAAATCTCGAGAATTATTGAAAAATAAAGCCCATACATGCCTTGGTTAAAACTTAGAAAACTAAGATTTGTGCCAGATTGGCAACCACTAAAAACGGTTAAATTATGACATTACAATCCTTTTAAAGAAATCAACATTAACAAATACTAAAAAACAAAAACAACATGAGGAAAAAATTATTTCATCTATTTATTCTAATCGGATTATCATCAACTGCTTTTGCGCAAAGCGGATTCATTAACTACAAAGGCGAAGGTAATGTGGTGACCAATGCTGGAGAAACATTAACGGGTACTGTATATTACGCCCTATCTAGCCCACGCAGGGTAAGCATTAAATTGGTAGATGGTACAGAGAAAAAGTTTGATTATGATGATACCAAGTCTTTTATAGTTGGTGAGAAGCAATATCATGCTATAAAGATTAAAACTTTGGGTAACCCCAACACATTTGCTCAATTGCTTAACCCACAAAGTAGCAGTTTTATAAAGGTTTATAAAAATGAGACCCAACCTACCATAGTAGTTGGTGGAGATTATACCGTAACCACTACTCATTTTATTGGTGTAACAGGAGAAGAAGTAGCTTACGATACGGGAGATTTAAAGCTAACACCATTTAATAAAAAAATGGCAGAAATAGTAAAAGCTTGTCCTGAGTTAGCCAAAAAGATAGCAGATAAAGAAAATGGTTATAAAGTAGGCCTAATATCCAATGATATTTTCAGGGTACCAGTTTACTTAAGAATTGCGCAAGAATATGATGCTTGTAATAAATAGAATCTCTATCAATGTAAGTTTTTCGAGCAAAAGAAATGCGTTTTAGTATTCTTGTGTTTGAAGAAATGAATTGCAGAAATTTTGTCAACTCATTTCAAGACAAGACATCCTAAAAAAGCCATTCTGTTTTGCAGAATGGCTTTTTTATCATTAAATTAAAAATGCTGTTTTAATGGATGTAGCTGAATTTTATTACTCTTAACTAATACTAAAAGAGATAAAAACATGAGCAGAAAATATAAACATGATAGCAGACGAATGCTCAATTTAATCATGCTTTTTAACCCTCATAAATATCTCCTCTGCCGCCGACATTAACAATTTCTATAATAAGTTGTGTATCAAAAACATCATAAATAATGCGGTATGTGCCCACACGTATGCGGTAACCGTCTCTGCCTGTTAATTTTAATAACCATAAGGTCGAGGGTTTTCTGCAAGGCTGTCAATAGCTTCAATAATATTGCTGTAATAAGGCTCATTAATTTTTGCTAAGGCTTTAATCGCTTTTTTCTTGTATTGCAGATCGTACATTATTTGCCTAGTTTTTTACGTTCTGCTTCAATCATAGCCATAGCTATACTTTTAGTTATCGCAGGATCTTTGTCGTTTTTACTTTCGTCGTACAATTTAATATCTTCCAACTCTTCTAGTTCTTCAATAATTGTTTCAAACTCTTTCATTGATAGAACGGCGGATATTTTTTTACCAGTATTGTCAGTAATATAATGTGGGTGAATTGCTATCATAATCTTGTTTATTTTGTTGTTTGAATATTTTGTTCAAACAACGTTTGAAATTTGCTTTTTTGAGCATCCATCCTACCATGTGAATACCTTATTCAATATTATAAGTTAAAATTAGTCAAAATGGAAATTTAAACCAATAAAATATAAATTAGGAACCTATATTTCCAAATAATATTAATCCTTCAAAATAAGCTGAATCAAATCCCTACTCGTTTAAGTGGTCCGAAAGGGTCACTTAAATGCCTTTTGAAAACAAGATTTAAGTGATCCTTTTTCAGGATCACTTAAATCAAGATAAGGGGATTTTGTGTTTTTCACAAAAATGATTGTCGCTTTGCTTATTTACCAGCGGCAGCTTTTTTAGCTTTTGCTTCTTCAGCTTTAGCTTTTAAAGTTGCTTTTTGCTCATCGCTTAAAATTGATGATACACCAGCATCAAATTTTTGAATTATTGCTTTCATTTTCACTGCATCTGGTTTCTTACCTTCTCCTGCTTCAACTCTTAAAGCATCTACTGCATTTGCTCTTTCTAAACCAATAGCATAAATCTTAGATTTTTGCTCTGGGGTAAGTGTAATACCTTTTGTAGAGTTTTCGGTAAGCCATTTGGCTCTTTCTTCTGCAGATGCTACTTGTTGTGCAAATGTGCCTGTAGCCACAGCTAACAGCAAAGCAATTGATAAAATGTACTTTTTCATATATTTAAATTATTATGGGGTTACTTAAATTATTAAAATTATCAGATCAATCAAACCATCAAGGTTGCACCTTTTTAGGTTTTTGGTTATTCATTAAAGCTTTATGAATATCGTAAGTAATTTTTGTCCAATCGGGTTCTTCTATCCATAAAGGGTTCACCATTTTACTCTCCCAATCAGCTAAAGCTTTTTGCAATTCTTGGTGCTTTTTAACTTCAATTTTAGATAAATCCTTGGTTTCGCCAATATCTGATTTTAGATTATACAATACGCTTTCTTCATTCTTTAATCTAATCAATTTATAATCACCAATACGGGCAGCAGCAGCTTCATCTTTACGCCAAAAAAGCGTTTCGTGTGTATTAGCTAATTTGTTGATATCCGTAAAAGGAACCAAGCTTTTTCCGTCAATGGGTTTGTTGTTAGGGTTTTTAGTATCGGCTAAAGCCAAAGCAGTAGCATAAATATCTAAAGAGGAGACTAACTTATCAGACTTGACTCCAGCAGGAAAATGTCCTTTCCAACTTACCGCAAACGGAACCCTATGCCCACCTTCAAATTCATTTCCTTTCCATCCTTTTAAAGGGAAAACAGTAGATTGATTGTTGTTTGCACCACCATTATCACTCAAGAAAAAAACGATGGTATTTTCCAGCAAATTTTCATCTCCTAGTTTCTTCATCACTTTACCCACGTTCTCATCTAAAGACCATGTCATGGCGGCTAACATTTGTCTTGGGTGACCTTTAAATTTATCTAAATCTTTTTGCTTTGCTTGCAAAGGCGTATGCACAGCGTTAAATGAGAGATACATAAAAAATGGCTCTTTCTTATATTGCTCTATGTAATTTACCGCAGCATCTCCTAAAACATCGGTTAAATAACCTTCAAAATTTATTGCTTTATTATTGTGCCTTAGCGCACTAATGTTCTTTGGATTATCTTGCTGAGGACTTGGGAAATAATTCCGAGAACCACTTAAAAAGCCATAAAACTCATCAAAACCACGGTTATTTGGTAGATATTGTTCTTTATCACCTAAATGCCATTTGCCAATGCCTATGGTTTTATAGCCTTTATTTTTTAAAGCCGCAGCCATGGTTATTTCAGTTTCATCTAAACCTAAACTATCGCCAGTTCCGTTACACTCAAAACCAAAACGTTGCTGATACCTTCCTGTAATTAAGCCCGCTCTAGATGGCGAACAAACTGTAGAACTGGTATGCGCATCAGTAAAAATAACTCCGCTGTTAGCTAATTGATCAATCTCGGGAGTTTTGAGGTCTTTTGAACCCATAAAACCAAAATCAGCATAACCGGCATCGTCTATCAAAATCACAATAATATTGGGTTTAACCTTATTATCAGCAACTTTTAGCTTTGGTTTACATGATGAAATAGCTAATAAACCAATAATTACAACAGTTAAATATGGATAGTTTTTGTTCACAATTTGATGTTTTGTAATGAATAAATTCTTAATTCGATCATTGATTTTGAACCCATTTATTTACCAGTCATCTGTTCTAAATGGAGATGCCGGTAAGCCTTCTTTATTAAATAAACTAGCCGCTGGGTTAGTTGACCAAGCATAACGTACCGCTACAGGTTTGCTCACTTCTTTACTACTCAAAACTATTTTGTCTCCAACAATTTCGGCATCAGCCCAATAAAACTTTTTATCTGCGCCAGCAATTTCAAATGCAGTTAACGGTCCATCATTACTAGTTAAACCTTTTCCAACATGTTTAAAACTTACCTCTGCTTTGTCCTTATTGACAATCATTCCATCGTAAATGGGGCCAGAGTAAACAACAGATTTATTATAAGCAACATGACTAGCAGCTAAGTAGAGTCTTTTCCCTACATCCTGCTTGTTTTTTGGATGAATATCTTTAGCATCGCCAATATCAATAGCCACAGCCATACCTGTATATGGTAACTTTAATGCCATAGTTTGTGCTTCACGCAACATAGTCCAACTATCCGTAGGTATCGGCTCTTCATTTCTAACTCTAAAGTTGGCTAACTGTACAAAAATGAATGGCATTTTTTCATCATTCCATTTATTTCGCCAATCGTTTATCAATAGCGGAAACAAGCTTCGGTATTGTACAGCTCTGGTTGAGTTATTTTCTCCTTGATACCAAATCACACCTTTAATGCCGTAAGGCACAATTGGAGCTATCATGGCATTATATAATGCCGTTGGATAGTTCTTTTGTACAGGCATTACTGGTGCTTTAATGGTATTATCTGATTTTCTGGCTTCGTTAGTTTTCAAAAAATCGCTGTAAAGCAATTCCCAGTTTGCTTCTAATTTTTGGTATCGTTTTACCGAATCTTTAAAATCGGGATGGTTGATTAAGCTTTCGCTTGATGTCCATGCTTCTGAAGGAGTTGCTCCCCATGATGCAGAAATAATACCTACGGGTACATTTTGGTCTAAATGCAAATCTCGGGCAAAAAAGTAAGCTGCTGCCGAGAATTGCTTGGCGTTTTCTGGATTACAAAGTTTCCAACTTCCTTTAACTTGCTCTATTGGTTGATGACTAATGTTAAGTGCCACATTAAAAAACCTGATTTTATTAAATTTAGCTTCATTGATCTCTTTTTGAGCATTGTTAATTTCGGCCATTTTCATTTGCATATTTGATTGCCCTGATGCCAACCAAACTTCGCCCACCAAAACATATTTAAAAACAAGCGAATCTTGAGCAGATGTGATCACCATCTTTAACGGACCGCCAGCTTTAAGTTTTGGGAGTTTTACCATCCATTTCCCATCTTTACTAGACTTTGTTTTTAGAGTGTTACCTGCAAAAGATAAGGTAAGATCTTGGTTAGGTTTAGAAGTCCCCCAAATAGGTGCATTTATACCTTGTTGCAAAACCATATTATCGCCAAAAATGCTGGCTGCTGTTATGTTTTGAGCAATTGCGCTTGTACTAAATGATGTAAGGAAGCATAAACAGTAAAAAATATTTTTTATCATTTTAATTGAAGTTTAATAACAGTATCAATACCATTAGGAATTTGAGTAGGTGTATTAATTATAATTTTTTCTGGGTCTTGTGAAAATTTAACCTTATCACTTGAAGCCAAATAACTTGCCTTAGCTATTTTTTGTCCTTTGTAAGATATTTCTAGATTTCCATTTTTAGGCCATTTCATCACATGGAGATACATAATATTACCTTTTATAGTTGCACCGCCCCAATTCTCGTTATAAGCTATTGGGCCACCACGAGTTCCATAAATGCTCTCGCCATTAATTTTTAACCACGCTCCCATTTCCTTTAAACGACTTATTTGTTCAGGCTCTATTTCTCCGGCTGCATTTGGTCCAACATTTAAAAGTAAGTTCCCATCCATACAAACCACTTTAGCCAATTTCTTTACCAAAGAGTCTAAAGGCCAAACTACAGCATTAGGTTTCCAACCCCAACCACCTTTAGAAATAGTGTAGCAGCGTTCCCATGGTCTATCGGTTTGCATTCCACCATCTACTTGTTCACGAGTGTCAAAATCGCCTTTCCAACCGTTTCTTGGGTTAATCACTATTTTAGGTTGCAATTCTCTAACGATGCTATTCATTTTAAGTGGTTCCCAAGAAAATGCTCCTTTATAAGGCTTATCTTTTGGTCTAACATGCCAACTAGGTGATGAACCGCCAAATTCTATTCCTCCGTGGCCTAACCAAGTATCTTCGCCACCATCATACCAAAGCAAATCTATTTGTCCGTAATTACTTAGCAGTTCTTTTACTTGTCCGTAGGTTTGAGTTTTCATTTCCTCGGCACTTTTCTTGTACATATCAGGAAAGAAAAACCCAGGAAAGCGCCAATCTAAAGGCGAATAATATAGACCAACTTTAAGGTTTCTTTTTTTAGCGGCAGTAACATACTCAGCAACAAAATCTTTTTTTGCCGCACTATTTACACTATTAAAACCATTGGTACTAGCTTTACTATCCCAAAGCGCAAAACCATCATGATGTTTAGCCACCATCACCATATATTTCATCCCGGCTTCTTCGGCAACGGCAGCCCAAGCATCAGCATTGTACTTTTGAGCGCTAAACTGTTCTGATAATTTAGCGTATTCATCTACGTCTATCCTTTTATTAAACATTGCCCATTCACCCTGACCAATTATAGAGTACAAACCCCAATGAATAAACATGCCAAATTTGGCATCTCTAAACCATTTCATTTCTACTTCTTTTAAAAGTAACTCCTCTTCACTTAAAACTTTGGTTTGAGCTCTTATAGTTGTTATGTTAAGGCACAACAGTAAACCCAACAAATACAGCATCCGATATTGTAGTTTCATTATTTAGGTTATAATTTCTAAAAGTTGAAGTTCTACATAAGATTTAAAACAAACAGGTCTAAATATTTCAAAATAAGGGTCTATATAAACCAATATTAACTAAATGAGCATTATTATGAATGATTTGTCCCCCCATTTTGAACTAGCTTTACATATTCAACTAATAAGTTATTGATACATTTATTGTGAGGAAAAGTATGTTGAGTATATCGCTAAATTTGAAGAAATAAATTTTTAGAATCCTAATTAATCATTTTGATTTTTAGAATATTGATTATAAAAAATACAAGCAAAAACAATGAAACTAAACCGATATGAGTACGCTATCTATATTGCATTAATAGCGATATTCCTTTTCTTAATTATGATATAAAAAAGTGCAAATAAATATTTTAGCTAGCTAAATTTCTAACTATATTTATTTTAAAATAAACCAATAATAAACCAAACTGAGGTTACGCCTTGTAACTCTTTATAGTCCTTAATAATTAAATAGAAATTACCCATCTAAAAGATGATGTTAAAACACATACATTATTACTTTTATTTACACTTATTCATGTTATTTTTTGCTCCTAAAGTTTGGGCGCAAGAAAATATTAATTCTTATTTATCTATAGATAATGGACTAGTAAACAATGAAATAACTACAATTAAACAAGATAAATATGGCTTTTTATGGTTTGGAACCAGAGGCGGACTTAATAAATATGATGGCTACAATTTAAAGCTGTTAAGAAATAAGCCAAGTTCTACCAATAACCTATCTAGCCAAGCAGTAGAGGCCATGTTTGCCGGTAAAGAATGCCTTTGGATAGGAACCAAAACTGGTGGTTTAAATAAATATAATTTTCTTAAAGATAGTATTACCAGTTATGTTATACCCAATGTAGTTGGGGTGTTAGACGTATTTTCACTTTATGAAACTTTTAATGGCGATGTATATATAGGCACTTCTAAAGGATTTTATTATTTAAATCACAAAAATAAGGGATTTAAGCAAATAGATAAAAGTATTGTAAATGATATTGCTGCTGATGATTTAGGTGGAATATGGACTGCTACCACCGATGGTTTAAGGCATTATAATTCTCTAAATAAGCTCATTTTTGAAACAAAATTTGATTTTAAAGTCGTTACGCTTACCTCATTAAGTATTGATAAATTAAAAAACACCTTATATGTTGGTACTTGGGGTAAAGGATTAATAGCATTTAATTACGCTGATAAATCTTTTAAACGTTTTGTTTACGATTCAAAAAACAACAATAGCCTAAGTATCAATAACACCTACAGGGTTTTATTTGATAAATCTGGTAATTTATGGGTAGGTACTTGGGGTGGTGGCTTAAATAAATTTAATCCTATTACCCAAAAATTCACACGCTATTCATTTTCATCAGCAGATAACCTGAATTATATTAACAAAATTATTTTAAGTATCGAAGAAGATCGTTCGGGAGTAATTTGGTTTGGTACAGAAGGAGGTATTTACAGAATAAATCCTCAAAAGAAAAAATTTAACAACATTACTAATCAAAATAACAACCCTAAAAGCTTAATTAATACCCACATTGTTTCTATTTTAAAAGACAGCAACAAAGCTTTATGGGTGGGCACAAAAGATGGTGGTTTAGAGTATTCTGCTGATGGAAAAAGTTTTGAAAAAGTAAACCTGCCTTCTGTTAGTAATGATATTTTTAGAGTCAATACCGTTTATCAAAATCAGAATAAATTATGGATTGGTTCTGTTAACGGGCTATTTATTATTGATGGCTTAAAACCAACCGATAAAGCCAATCATTTTGTTTCAACTAACAATGAAACCAGCTTAAGTGGGAATAAAATCACCAGTATTATTAAAGATAAAAACGGGGTAATTTGGTTAGGAACTCAAGAAAACGGCTTAAACAGAGTGATAGGATATAAAGAAAACGGAGATCCACTTTTTAAACGTTACCCTCTTTCTTCCTTACCTGGAAAATTACAAAGCGAACGCATTACCTCCATTTTTAACGATAAAAGCGGAAAATTATGGATAGGAACCTTTAACGGCCTACACCTCTACAATAGAAAAAACGACAGCTTTATTAGTTTTAAACATCAAATTAACGATTCCTTATCTATTAGTAATAGTATAGTGATTAGTATTGCTCAAGATCAAAAAGGAGATATTTGGGTAGGCACACCAAATGGTTTAAATAAAATAATAGAAAAAAGCGGCAAAATCACCTTTAAGAATTATTTTGCTAATGATAATTTTCCAAACGATTATATACATGCCATTTTACCAGATAAAAAATCTAGAATTTGGATCAGTACTAATAAAGGAATTACCTGTCTTAATACAATTAATGAAGAATTTAAGAATTATGATATAAGAGACGGCTTATTGTCTAATGCTTTTGCAGAAAACGCAGCTTACGCAGATCCATCAGGTGTGCTTTATTTTGGAGGGATTAAAGGAATTACCTATTTCCACCCTGATAGTATTAAAATAAATAAGGTTTTACCACCTGTTTATTTCACCAATATACTCATCAACAACAACTCAGTAAGTGTGGGAGAAGAAGTAAAAGGAAGCGCACCTTTAACTCAAGCCTTATTTGCCACTAAAAATATTACGCTTAATTATAAACAAGATTTTCTTTCGCTTGCATTTGCGGCTCTTGATTATCATGCATCAGATAAAAATCAATATTCTTACCG
The DNA here is from genome assembly GCF_005116455.1 of Pedobacter cryophilus. Taxonomy (GTDB): domain Bacteria; phylum Bacteroidota; class Bacteroidia; order Sphingobacteriales; family Sphingobacteriaceae; genus Pseudopedobacter; species Pseudopedobacter cryophilum. Next base: position 681,378 of record NZ_SWBP01000002.1, on the reverse strand, counting down.
CTTAAAGGGCTTTGAAGATAACTGGGTAAATGCCGGTCGCCGAAGAAGTGTAACTTATACCAATTTGCCTCCTGGAGATTACACTTTAGAAGTAAAAGCTTCTAACAGTGATAATATTTGGAACAGTAAAGGGGCACAATTAGAGATTACAGTTTTGCCACCACCTTGGAAAACATGGTGGGCCTATTTAATTTACATTTCTATTTTCTTATTTCTTTTATGGCTATCCAGATCTATTGGTTTAGGCAGGGTAATGCTAAAAAACAAGTTAGAAATGGCTAATATCAGCCTAAAGCGAGAAAGAGAAATTACAGACATTAAATCTAAACTGTTTACAAATATTTCTCACGAATTTCGTACTCCATTAACGCTTATGATTGGCCCTCTTGATGATTTATCCAGAAATCAGGAGTTGAATAATGGCGTAAAAAAAACAGTAACAAATGTACAAGACCAAGCAAAGCGATTGCTGAATTTAGTGACGCAACTGCTTGATTTCCAAAAAGCAGAATCTGATCAATTAACGCTAAATGAAACTAAATCTAACATTGTTTCTTTTAGCAGAGAGATTTTTTCATCATTTAGTAATGAAGCCAAAAGAAGAGATATCAAATTTCATTTTAGTGCATCCGACAAACAAATTACTATTGATTTTGATGAAGAAAAGATGACTATTGTTTTGTATAATTTGCTTTCTAACGCTTTTAAATTTTCACCAAAAGGTGGCACTGTTAAATTAAATGTAGAAACAGTTTTACATCAAGAATTACCTTATTGTAAGCTTATTGTAAGTGATACTGGAAAAGGCATCAGCGAAAGCGAAATGGATAAAATTTTTGACAGATATTATCAAGTTGCTAAAGCCGAGGCTGGTAAATTTGCTGGTACAGGTATTGGTCTTGCTTTTACAAAAGATTTAGTTTTACTACATAAAGGGACCATCACCGTAGAAAGCGAACAAAATAAAGGAAGCCAATTTTGTATTCTGTTACCGCTAAAATCAAATTATATTATAAATAACGCAACTGAAGCCATTACCAAACCCGACGAACTTTTTATTGAGCCAGAAGAAGAATTAGCTATAGAAAACAGCGATTTATCTGATACCGAAAAACTGATTGTACTGGTAGTAGAAGATAATTTGGAAGTGAATGATTATTTAGTTTCTATATTAAAACCCAATTATCAAACTATATGTGCCTTTAATGGTGATGAAGGCCTTGTAAAAGCTTTTGAAACCATCCCTGATATTGTGATTAGTGATGTGATGATGCCGAAAATGGATGGCTATGAATTTTGCCATAAATTAAAGGCAGACCAAAGAACATCGCATATTCCTGTAATTTTATTAACTGCACAATCTGATTCGTCTGCACAAATAAAAGGTATTAATGAAGGTGCCGATGTGTATTTATCAAAACCATTTAACCCTCAAGTTCTTCAATCTCACATTAAAAACATACTAGAATCAAGAAAAAAATTAAAAGAGTTATTTACGCAAAAGGTAAATTTGGGTCCGAGTGCAATTCAAATTACGCCTTTTGAAGGAGAGTTTATTAAAAAGATTATCACCAAAATAGAAGAAAACCTTACCAATTCCGAATTTCAAACCGATGATTTGGCAGATGAATTGAATATGAGTCGTTCTACATTTTATAGAAAATTGAAAGCTATTACAGATATGTCTGGCTCTGAATTTATAAGATTTATACGTATAGAACGAAGTGCACAACTGATTCAATCAGGAGAATTTACCATTAAGCAAATAGCTTATGAAGTGGGATTTAATGATGCCAAGCATTTTAGAAAATGTTTCTCAAAACAATTTAACATGACCCCTTCAGAGTATTTAAAAATAGAAAAAGATAAGCAATTGGCTGACAGTTAAAATTTTCTTTAATAGGTATTAATAAAGCCAAACTCAGGTTTTTAATATATTTTGGAGAGATACCCAGCCTTAATATGAGTAAAAAAAATAGGGATGCTTTTTAGAAACATCCCTATTTTTTTGAAGCTTTATTTATTTCTCAAACACAAAGCGTTTAGGGTTTAACTCATTGTATTTTTTATCATGTGAAAGACCTAAAAATATAGGGTCAATTAATTCTTTGTTCCAAATTTTCCATCTTTCCATTAGTAAATCAAAAGTTTTTCTGTCTTGCTCAATTAAGTTATTCTTTTCAGAAACATCTTTCATGCTTTTAAATAACTCTTGGCTTGCATCCGGAATCACCACTATTTTGTCAGACTCTGTTCTTACGGCCATAATATTTCTATCAAAACCTCTCCAAAATAAATAATCATGAGGAGCCTTGTTGTTTTTGCCTGATAAGAAAGGAATCAGATTAACACCGTCTAAAGGTTTTTTAGGGTTAATTGGTGCATTAATTTCTCCGACTACAGTGGCTAAAATATCAAAAGAAATAATAGGTTTTTCGTAAACGCTTCCAGACTTAATTTTTGCAGGCCATTGTATAGCGAAAGGAACTTTAATGCCTCCATCCCAAAAATTTGATTTCTGGCCACGTAAAGGCCTATTGTTAGACCCATTGTCATTTGTAGGGCCGCCATTATCAGATAAGAAAACAACCATAGTATTTTCTTCTAACCCTTTTTCTTTTAGTTTTTGTAAAACAGTACCAATGCCATCATCCATTGCGCTTACCATAGCTGCATAGGTTTTACGCTTTGGGTCTTGAATATTGTTAAAACGGTCTAAATACTTACTAGTAGCTTGTAAAGGCGTATGTGGAGCGTTATATGCCAAATAAATGAAAAATGGTTTTTGAGCATTTTTATCTATAAAGCTAACCGCCTCTCTTGATAAAGCATCAGTAAGGTATTCCTGCTCATCAATAGGGGTGGTGTTTCTCAATATTTTAGTTTTATAGCCATCGTTTTGTGACTTAGCTTTGGTGTCGTCTTGTAAAGTCCACATTTCTGGCATATAATGATGTCCACCTTCTAAAAAGCCGAAAAACTCATTAAATCCTCTTTTTTGAGGGTGCAAATCGGGATGAGCACCTAAATGCCATTTACCAATTGCGATACTATAATATCCATTTCGTTTTAGGATATCGGCCATGGTTTCTTCTGTTAAAGGCAAACCCATGCTAGCATCTTGTGGCGCATATAATGGATTTCTTGAAAAGCCAAATCTATCTTGGTATCTACCAGTAATTAACCCTGCTCTACTTGGTCCGCAAACGGCAAAACTCACATAGCCATTTTTAAAAATCACTCCGTTTTTAGCAATTTTATCAATATTAGGAGTAGGAATATCCTTAGATCCATTAAAGCCTACATCTGCATAGCCTAAATCATCAGCTAAAATAACCACCACATTAGGTTGATTTCCTTTTGATTGTGCTTGAAGACATCCTACGCTTGCTGCTGCAACAAATAGCAGGATGTAAATTGATTTTATCATATTTATTGTATTATTTACTTAATTTCTATGGCACCCATATCTGGTTTGCCTTTAATTTTATTTCCTAAAATGTCATATTCTACTTTCAAGCCTATCACCAAACCTATATTATCATTATTGATTTTATTAATTGTTATGCCTTTATCTTTTATTAAGGATGTGTTGGTAGGAATGTAATCTTCTAATTTAAAGCCACCTTTGTTTGTAAACTTAGCATCGCCATAAATAGGTTTATCATCTTGTATAATTACATCTTTAGGCCAGCTCGACTTTTTAAGGAAAAGATTGTTTTCAAAAAAGCAATTTTCTATTTCTACTTGGTTAAGGCTTTCTGCTTTTAGCTGGTCGCCGGCAACAAATTTACTGTCGCCTTCTATATGAAAAATATTGTTTGCCACTAAAACCCCAGCAGCACTTGTGGCTACGGCTACCTGAGCAGTCATCTCACTTTTAGTGTAAATGGTGTTGTTATAAATGTAGCTGTTAAAAGGTCCTTTAGGTTTTACCTTATCGCCAACATATCCGCTTAACCAAAATATTTTACCTTCTTGGAAAGCGCCATTTTTTCCTTTAACTCGGTAGCCATCATTTACGCTAATGTTGTATCTGTAAGCGCAATTGTAATTGTTTCCTAAAATTTCGCAGAAGCCGCCCGCATTATTAGCACTTAAATTATATTGTATAATCACGTTATTACAATTGTAATCTATATGGCAACCTGCAGAATCTCCAGGTCCGTTAGCATTCAGGAACGAGTTTTTTTCTATCACAACATCAGAAGTGCCCCAAGTCCATAAACCGCTTCCCCTACCCCATTTTCTACTGTCGTTTTTATTGCCCGAGCCATTAACGTAGTTTCCACTCACCAATCCGGTTTTTACACCCGACATTTGAATACCCGGCCCCCCAACTTCAATAACTTTGTTATTTAAAAGCTTAATATTTTGAATGCTTTCTTTTCTTCCGGTCAGTTTTAAACCGGTATGGCTTACGTTAGAAATTTCACACCCTTCAACCTTAATGTTTTCAAATAATGCGTTTTCAGTATCATTTATAAAACGAATTCCCCAACCATATTTTTGAGTTCCGTTTGCGGTTTTAACTTCATCTTTTCCTCTAATAAAACCGACTTCCTCATAATAAATATCTTTTATTTTTAAATTAATAAGGTTAATATCTGTGAATTTGCCAGCATAATTTGCCGTTACTAAAACACCGCATCTCATATCAGGTAATTTACCGTTTACAGGTTCGGTTTTACCACCATTTGCTGTAATAGATAAATTTTTAACCTCTACAAAACTGCAATTTTGTATCAAAACACCATTTGCAAATCCCTTAGCATCTATTTTTGCTTGCTCATTGTTTTTACCCATTGAATAAGAGGTAATTACGATAGAATTTTGTAAAGTTCCCTTAAGACCTTTTAAAATTAACGACTCATTAAACGTTACACCACCAGCTAATAAAACAGAATCTCCTGCTTTCAAACTTAATTCACTTAACTTTTTAAAGCTTTTAAAAGGGCTTGAAGCTACAGAGCCATTATTACTATCACTTCCGTCTTTAGCATTAAAATAATAGTTTTTCGCCTCTGCAAAAGAAACAGAACAGCAAATTAATGCCAATACAATCAATAATTTTCTCATGTAATTATTCTATAAAGTATAATTGGTTTGTGCTACTAAAAATCAATTTGTGGTTGACTAGCTTACCTTCAAAAGTAAATCAAATGAATTAATTGCTCATCAGTTTCTGATTCAATGTGAGGGGATAATTGGTTCAAAAGACAAAATCTATTACGTGAAATTTTTAACCACAAAGCACACAGAGATCTCAGAGAACTGGAAGCAGACACCTATTCTATTTTTCTCTTTGCGGCCTTTGCGTGAAAACTTTGCAACCTTTGCGTGAAATTTTTAACCATAAAGCACACATAGGTCTCAGAGAACTAGAAGCATACACCTAATCTATTTTTCTCTTTGCGACCTTTGCGTGAAAACTTTGCGACCTTTGCGTGAATTTTTAACCACAAAGCACACAGAGGTCTCAGAGAACTGGAAGCAGACACCTATTCTATTTTTCTCTTTGCGACCTTTGCGTGAAAACTTTGCGACCTTTGCGTGAAATTTTTAACCACAAAACACACAGAAGTTCACAGAGAACCGGAAGCAGACACCTATTCTATTTTTCTCTTTGCGACCTTTGCGTTTAAACTTTGCGACCTTTGCGTGAAATTTTTTTTACCACAAAGCACACAGAGGTCTCAGAGAACTGGAAGCAGACACCTATTCTATTTTTCTCTTTGCGGCCTTTGCGATTAAACTTTGCGACCTTTGCGTGAAATTTTTAACCACAAAACACACAGAAGTTCACAGAGAACCGGAAGCAGACACCTATTCTATTTTTCTCTTTGGGACCTTTGCGTGAAAACTTTGCGACCTTTGCGTGAAATTTTTAACCACAAAGCACACAGAGGTCTCAGAGAACTGGAAGTATACACCTATTCTATTTTTCTCTTTGCGACCTTTGCGTGAAATTTTTAACCACAAAGCACACAGAGGTCTCAGAGAACTGGAAGCAGACACCTATTCTATTTTTCTCTTTGCTGCCTTTGCGTGAATTTTTTTTTACCACAAAGCACACAGAGATCTCAGAGAACTAGATGCACATATTTACTCTTTGCGACCTTTGCGTTTAAACTTTGCGACCTTTGCGTGAAATTTTTAACCACAAAGCACACAGAGGTTTCAGAGAACAGGAAGCATATATTAATTCTATTTTACTCTTTGCGACCTTTGCGTGAAATTTTTAACCACAAAGCACACAGAGGTCACAGAGAACTGGAAGCATATATTTATTCTACTCATAGCATGGAATAATTAACCTCTTCAAACTTCCTTATTACTTCATCAACAACACCAAACAACCCAAATACCCATTATTGACTTGTTTGAGCCAGCCTTTTGAAACATACATACCCATTACTTATCATCCAAGTATCTACTTTTGAGATGATAATTAGGTGAGAACTGCTCAACCTAAAAAACCAAAACCTAAGTATTAAATTATTTTATAACTGTTTATCAATCGTTATTATGATGAAACCTTTTTTATGTTTTTCCCTAGTTTGGATATTTTTTTCATGCTTTCCAAACGCAACTCATGCTCAAACCAAAAAACCCAATATTGTTATTATTTATGTAGATGATTTAGGTTACGGAGATCTTGGTGTTACCGGGGCTAAAGGAGTAAAAACTCCTAATTTAGATAAAATGGCATCCAAAGGATTGCTATTTACAGATGCTCACTGTCCGGCTTCTACCTGTACACCCTCTCGTTTTTCTTTGCTAACAGGAAATTACGCATTTAGAAATAACGCGTCTATTTTACCTGGCGATGCCCCCGCATTAATTACCCCAAAAATACCTACCGTAGCCAATATGTTAAAAAGAGCAGGTTACCAAACTGGTGTAATTGGTAAATGGCATTTAGGCCTAGGAAATGGAAATATAGATTGGAATGGCTACATCAACATGGGACCAAAAGAGATTGGGTTTGACTACAGTTTCTTGATACCCGCTACCGGAGATAGAGTTCCTACGGTTTACACCGAAAATCAACGAGTGGTTAATTTAAACCCTAACGACCCCATAAAAGTAAGTTACCAAAGTAAAGTTGGCAACAGACCAACAGGAACTGAAAATCCGGAGCTTTTAAAAATGAAAGCCGATTTACAACACAGTAATACCATTGTTAATGGCGTAAGTAGAATAGGTTTTATGAGTGGTGGAGAAACTGCTTTGTGGAAAGACGAGGATTTTCCTTTTGTTTTAACCAAAAAGGCTAAAAACTACATGATTGCCAATAAAGAAAATCCGTTTTTCTTGTATTTCGCTTTTCAGGATATACACGTACCCAGAGTACCCAACCCTATGTTTGAAGGAAAAAGCAGCATGGGACCAAGAGGAGACGCTATTGCGCAAATGGATTGGTGTACCGGAGAGCTAATGAAAACTTTAGACAGCTTAGGTATTGCAGAAAACACACTTATTATTTTTAGTAGTGATAACGGACCTGTTTTAGATGATGGTTATGCAGATAAATCAGTAGAAATGCTGGGCGATCACAAACCAGCAGGACCTTTTAAAGGCGGAAAATACAGTGCGTTTGAAGGTGGCACCAGAGTGCCCACAATTACTTATTGGCCATCTAAGATAAAGCCTGGAGTTAGCAATGCTTTGTTCTCTCAGGTAGATTTGTTTCACTCTTTAAGTGAGTTGGTAGGAGTAAAATTGAACGATAACGAAGCAAAAGATAGTTTTAACGCTTTACCAGTTTTATTAGGAGAGCGCAAAAAAGGTGGAAGAAAAGTAATGTTAGAAGAGGCTTTTACTTTAGCCTTAAGATCAGGCGATTGGAAATACATTCACCCTGTAAGCATGGCAACACCTACTTGGTTAAATGATAAAAAGGTAGAATCTGGCTTAAGCAAAAACGTACAGCTTTTTAATTTAAAGAATGATGTAGAAGAGAAAAATAATATTGCGGCTCAATACCCAAAAAAGGTTAAAAAAATGCAAGCTTTATTAGAAAACATCAAGAACAAAGGCACCAGAATAAATTAATTATCAATCGCATAGTTGTAATTATTTAATAAAAAACATTAAAAATTTAAACCAATATAAAAATGAAAAAGCTATTTTTTATTGCAATTATTATTGCCCCAATGTTATTAAATGCGCAAAATTTGGTGATTAACGGAGATTTTGAAACGGTAGGTGCAACACCACAAAATTTTGCTAACTGGACCCATTCACCCACCTATTCAAATATTGCCAAGGAAACATCTGCAACTAAAATTAATGGTCTCTCTTCTGTAAGATTTACGGCCAATACCTCAGCTGCTTACATTACTTCTGATGCAATAACTGTAGAACCTGGCAAAACTTACCGATTAAAATTTACAGGTAGAATTCATAAAACCGCAGGCACCTCTGGTACCTTGGAGACCTCAGAAGATGCTGCTTTAAAGCTTAGCGTTTTAATTTGGAATGGTACTAAAACTTCCCCATCTAAATTTCCAGTTTTATCAATCACATCTGCAACTAATAAAACCGTATCAGGAGAATTTAAGATCCCTGCAGCCGGCGTTACTGCTATCAAATTGGTTTTTGGTAAAAATAAAGATGTTGCTTACGCAGATGATGTGGTGTTGGTAGAACTAAAAAAATAGCACATGTAAGAAAAGGAGCTAGATCGTTTAAACATGAGCGTTTTACCTCCCTATTTTGACTTTAATAACCCCAATTGAAAATAGTGTTATCCATACTTTTACATTAACCAAATTATAAATAACATGAAAAAACTTTACTTCTCAATTCTAACAAGCTGTTTGCTATGCTTAAGCAGTATTGCACAAACTTTAATACCTGTTGGTAACGAGTTAATATTACCTCAATATGCTTACTATGGTGCTGCCTCAAACGCTAGGTTACACTATGCTTGTAGGTTAACTTTAACAGGCTTGTCAGCCAGTACAACCTACAGATATTCTACTGGAATATCAACTTCAGCGACAACACCACAAAACACGGCAAATCCTACTGCAGATACTTTTGCTCCAGGTCATTTTTATACAGTTAGTTCAACAGCTTTAATTGGCTATGCAACCCGTCAAGGGTTAAATGGTGCTATTGTAGGAACCAATGCCTTTTTAACAGGTGGAACTAATAATACCAACTACTACGGTCAGTTTACAACAGATGCAAGTGGTAATTACACAGGATGGTTTATGGCGATACCTACTGGGAGTGCTACTCATCACGGTACAGGAACATCAGAAGGTTACTTTTATGTACAGGTTGCTTCTGCAACTTCTCCTGGTCCACCAGCTGTATTCCCTTTTTTACCTGCTCTTTCTTTCAGAACCACTAATAAAATTAAATTATTAAATTATACCACAGATGCTGCAGGTGTAACTGCTCTTGTTGGTGATTCAAACGTAGGAGCTGAAAAATTTGTAAGCTTGTATGATAATGATGGTGCGACCGGAAGGCCTCTTTACACTACATTTACCGAAGATGATGCCATAAATATTTCTACTGCTACAACTGGCACCTCTAATTATGTCACTACAGGTTTAGCTTGGTCTACATGGTACAATTTGGTAGATGCAAATACAAATGGTTGGGGTGCGGTAATTCCTAATACCTTACCAAACGGTGTTAGAGTAATTAGATATACCAATATTGATGGTACTACTGCAGGAGCTGATAGAACAAGTCCAGATGGTGTTTTTGGAGCTGCTAGCACTGTTAATCCATCAGGAGGTACAACCGCAATTAATTTAGACCCAACAACATTACCCATTAGTTTAACTAGTTTCACTGGTGCAGCTAATGGTAACGGTGTAAGATTAAATTGGGTTACAGCAAGTGAAATTAGTAACCAATATTTTGAGATTTTAAGAGCTGGTGAAGACAGAAACTTTGTTTCTGTAGGTAGAGTAAATGGTGCAGGTAATTCTTCATCTTCTAAATCTTATTCCTTTGATGATAATAACCCAGCTAATGGCAATAATTATTACCAACTTAAGCAATATGATGTAGATGGTAAATCAACTTCTTTCGGTCCAGTTGCTGTGAGGTTTGGTTTAGCAGAAGATAGTTTCAGCATATTAAGCACTTCAGAATCATCCGTATCGGTAAGTATTTCATCATCTGTAGCTAAAAAAGGAGTAATTTCTTATTTAGGAGTAGATGGAAGAGTATTGTACAAACAACAAGTTGCTGTAGAAAGCGGTTTAAATACATTTAACATTCCGGTTGATAAATCAACAGGAATTATTGGTGTGATTAGTTTTTCATCTGGTGGGGAACAAAAAAGCTTAAAAATTTCTAGATAAACTGAAATTAAATTTAATGAAAATGGGATAAGCTAAACGCTTATCCCTTTTCTCTTTAATACAATCAGAAATATAACCATTAGCAAATTAATTTATGGCTTTAAGGCTTTCGTTTAAATATCTATTTCGCTCTCTAATCATCATTACTGCCCTACTTTTAAATATTAAGAGGTCAAGTGCCCAATTAACTATTTATCAAGGTTCGCAACAAACTGGCACATCTGCCACTTGTGTTGTTAGAACAATCTATTCTGGAACTTCTATTCCATCTAGTTTAGATAATCAAATTACCTCTATAAAATTGACTAAAGGTTTTATGGCTACGCTAGCAGAAAATGCAGATGGCAGCGGAAATTCTTATCCTTTTATGGCGGTTACTAATGATTTAAACATTGATTTAAATTCGAGTTTAGATAATAAAGTTTCTTTTATTAGGGTACTTCCTTTACAAAATACCTTAAAAAAAGGTGCTGGTTATAAATCTCCAGATGCGACCCCAAATGATAATACGGTAGTAGATCAATTAAATGTTTCATGGCTATATGATTGGGGGCCAAATGATGTTTCTACTTCTACTAGAGAATATGCTTTAATGGCTTGGGGCGCAGGTGCCGCCAATCAAACCAATGTTACCAATTATATTGCAAAAACAGATATTAATCATTTACTCTCCTTTAATGAGCCTGATAATAGTGCTCAATCTAACATAACTGTAGCAGATGCAGTGCCTTTACATAAAAATTTGGAGGCAACAGGTTATAGATTAGGCTCTCCAGCTACTGAAGAGCAAAATGCACAAACTGGTAGATGGTTAGGTAATTTTATGAATTTAGCCGAATCTAGTAATATAAGAGTAGATTATGTGGCCATCCATTGGTATGATTGGGGAGGGTGGTCAGGCACAATTCCAGGAAATGTAAGCCCAGATCCTCAGAATGTATTCTCTCGCTTTAAAGCTTATGTAAATAACATTTATAACACCTATAAAAAACCAATTTGGATTACCGAATTTAATGCCAATCGTAATACTACATCAGCAACGCATGTAGGTTTCATTAATTTAGCTTTGCCATGGTTAGAAGCACAACCTTTTATTGAGCGTTATGCATATTTCTTTCCGCCTACTTTACCTCCAGTTGATCCAATAAGTGGAAATTTAACTGCCGTAGGTACCGCATATAGTAATTTTAATGCTTCTTCTTTAGCAATTAAAAACAATTTTGATGGTGCACCAGATACACTTTCTTTAGAAGCAGAAAACGCTACTTTGGCAGGAATTACAACTACCTCAAATTGTACTTTTTCATCAGGTGGTAAAATTGTACCCGGTAGAACAGGTAGTACACAAAAAGTAACTTTTGAAAATATCTTTTCACCTTATGCAACCAACTATAAGCTTAGGATTTATTATTACTCAATTAATACGGCTAAAAATATCACTTATAAAATAAATGGTGGTACTGCAAATGTGGTTTCATTGGCTTCAACGGGTTCACAATTTTGTTTTGAAGGTGCTTCAGCCAGATTTCAAGATATTACCATCCCATTAACGATAGGAAACAACAGCATTGAATTTACCGAAACACCAATCTTAGATAGAATTCAAATTATCAAACTCCCACCAACAACCCTTCCTATTACCTTAACAAATTTTAGTGCCGAGGTAAAAGAATATGGCGTAAAACTAAACTGGCAAACCGCACAAGAAGTAAACAATCAATATTTTGAGCTTTTAAAAGCCGATGATAAAAAAGAATTTAAAGTATTAGCTCAAATTAAAGGAACTGGCAATTCTAATTCTCCAAAATTTTATTCTTTCGCTGATTTTAACCCTATTACGGGAACAAATTATTACCAATTGAAGCAGTATGATTTAGATGGAAAGTTTGAAACTTTTAATCCTATAGCGGTGAAATTTGGCTTAGCCGAAGATAATTTTAGTTTATTAAGCACTTCAGCATCATCAGTTTCTGTAAGTATTTCATCAGCAACAGCTAAAGAAGGTGTAATTTCTTATTTAGGTATTGATGGAAGAATTTTATACAAACAAAATATTTCTGTAAAAAGCGGCTTAAATACTTTTAACATTCCAGTAGATAAATCACAAGGGCAAATTGGTATCATCAGCTTTACAGCAGGTGGCGAACAAAAAACCCTAAAAGTTTCTAGATAAAAATAAAATAATTTGAAACAGGCTAAGGTAAAACACCTACCCTATTCTAAATAAAAAAACAAAACGTATTTGTTAAACTGCTTAAAAACCCATATTAATGCTAAAAATTAACCTTTATTGCACCACTATTTTAATATTAGCTGCCAATTTTTCTTATGGGCAAAAAGTTAAAGCTACACAACCAGACTTTACAGCTCCAACAACTATAAAAGGTTATCAATTAGTTTGGAATGATGAGTTTAACGAAAAAGGAAAACCAAACCCTGCCTTTTGGATTTCTGAAAACGGTTTTAAACGAAACAATGAGTTACAATGGTATCAAGAAGAAAATGCAAAATGTAAAGATGGTGTTTTAACCATTATGGCAAACAGAGAAAAATTTGATAATCCAAATTTTGACGCCAGTAGTAAAGACTGGAGATTGAATAGAAAATTTGTCAATTACACTTCTGCAAGTATCAATACAAAAGGCATAAAATCTTGGAAATACGGAAGGTTTGAAACCAGGGCTAAAATAGATTCTACTAAAGGATCATGGCCAGCTATTTGGACTTTAGGAAACGTTGGGCAATGGCCAGCAAATGGAGAGATTGATATTATGGAGTTTTATATCAAAGATATGAAGCAAAGTATTTTAGCCAATGCAGCTTGGCTCGGTGGCAACCTAAAACCTAAATGGAACAGTAAAGTAAAAGCACTCACTTATTTTTTAGAGAAAGACCCTAAGTGGTTAGATAAATTTCATGTATGGCGAATGGATTGGGATGAAGAAGCCATAAAAATTTATATCGATGATGAATTGATCAATGAAATATCAACAGCTAAAACCCTCAATCCTGATGGGACAAATCCTTTTCAACAAGAGCATTATTTTTTACTAAACTTAGCTATTGGCGGTATAAACGGTGGTAATCCTAAAGATTCAAAGTTTCCTATTACCTATCAGGTAGATTATGTGAGGGTTTATCAAAAGAATAAATAAGCTAAATGATAAAAAAACTAACAGTTGCAATTGTATTTCTAATCATCTGCAATTTTGCAAAAGCTCAATTAACAATTTATCAAAACATCAGTCAAGGAGGTTCAAGTCAAATTTGTGCTGCAAGTGGTTTGTATATAGGTGCTAATATACCCGGAGATCTTAACAACAAAATAAGATCTATAAAGCTAAATATGGGATACATGGCCACATTGGCTGAAAATGAAGACGGAACCGGAAAAAGCTTTAATTATATAGCTGTTACCAGTAACGTAATGGTTGATTTAGTAGCTGTTTTGCAAAATAGGGTATCTTTTATAAGGGTAATGCCCATAAGTAATATCACTAAGAAAGGAATGGGAGCTAAAGATAATAGTGTGATAGCAAATGTAAACCCGGCTTGGTTTTATGATTGGGGAGCTTTAGACGTGAGTACAACCAATACAGAGTTTGTACCTATGGCTTGGAATATAAATTTGGCTAATAACTTTTTGAATTTAAATACTTACCCAACCAGAACAGATGTTAATACCTTATTAGCTTTTAATGAACCTGATGGTACTTCACAGGCGAATATTCCAGATGTAAATGTTGCATTACCTGTGTATAAAAATTTATTAAGAACAGGTTACAGGATGGGCTCACCAGCAACAAAAGAAGAAAATTGGAACAATTGGTTGTCTGATTTTACAACAATTGCATCAGCTGATGATGCCAGAATAGATTTTGTAGCCATACATTGGTATGATTGGGGTAATTGGTCATCTTCAACAAATGCCAACCCAGATCCTGAACAAGTATTAACTAGGTTTAAAAATTATATTAATGCAGTATATGCTCTCTATAAAAAACCAATTTGGATAACTGAGTTTAATGCCAATGTAAACAGGCCATCTGCTGTACAAGATGCTTTTATGAGATTAGCATTGCCTTATTTAGAAAGCGATAATAGAATAGAGCGATATGCCTATTTTTTTGAAACTAATTTTCCTGCAGCGGTAAATGGCACTCTTACTACTGTGGGGCAAACTTATAAAGACCATGTATCTACCGCTAGTTTAACTGCTAACGTTGTAGATACAAGATCAACCAATATTGTATCTTCTACAGATAATTTGGTTTTTAACGGAGATTTTGAAGATGCTACTTCTTACACTAATGGTTGGACATTAAGTACTGCAGACTTTGCTAAGGAAACTACGAATAATATTACTAATTCAACTGTAAGATTTACTAATGTAAATGGCAACTCTAATATTAGATCAAATGCGATTACTGTAGTACCAGGTAAAACTTATCAATTGCAATTTACAGCAAGAATACAATCTGCTGTAGGGCCAAGTGGAAGCACAGGACCAACAAGAGGTGGAGTTTTTAGTGCCGAAATTTTAAATGGCAGTAATTCCGCAGCTACTACGTTTACACCTTTAACAACTACATCATCAACTAATACTATACTTTTTGCTACTTACACTGTACCTGCAGCTCAAACATCTATAAGATTAAGGTTTACTAAAACAGCAGATATAGCTTATTTAGATGATGTTTCTTTAGTTGAGGTAAGTACCTTACCCATTAACATATTAACCTTTGCCGGAAATGCGGTTAACGATGGGGTGAAAATTAACTGGCAAACCAGTAGTGAAGTAAATAATGAAAAGTTTATATTATATAGGAGTTCAAACGGAAAGGATTTTAGCCCGATTGCCACAATTAATGGCTCGGGAAATTCTTCTAAAATAATCAGCTATAATTATTTGGATAGATTCCCTGCAAACGGAGTAAATTATTATCAACTTTCTCAAACAGATTTTGATGGTAAATCAGAAAATTTTTCTCCTATTGTAGTGCATTTTAAACTGGAAGATTTAGCCGATCATTTAAAAATATATAGTGATTCTAAAGCAACTCAAATTGGTTTAGATTGGAGTAATGAAGAGACGGTTACTGCTAGTGTTTTTGATTTAAGTGGAAAAAAAATCTTTACAGATAAAGTCAATCTACAAAACGGAAAGAATTTAGTTAATCTAGATACTGCTAGTAAGTTAGAGTCCAATCAAATTTATATCCTTACCATTAGTGGTGGAGAGAGAAATATTGCAGCGAAATTTTTGGTAAAAAAAAAGGAAATTAGCACTCCATAATATATTTTGTATATCGCTGTTAAATATCAATAGATTGCATTTTGAACTTATTAATAAGGTGAATTTGTAATCCACTTAGGCATTTAAGATCACCTATGATTAGTTTAAGCGGATTAAAATCCTTTTTTATTTGTTAGTTCGAGATGCGCTAAAGCTAACATCTCGAATAGCGAATTTTTCATTTCACGTAAGAATAATCTTTTTTACTTAGCCACATAAGCAGGATTTTTCTCAGGAAATAAAGCTTGCTCATTTTTAAGCCATTTATCTAATTGCTTTGCTAAGCTTTTGGCAATTTTAGGTTCTTGCTCTATCAGATTTTTTTGCTCACCAATGTCGTTTTTTAAATTAAATAGCTCATCTTTTCCGCTTTCATACCATCTAATCAACTTCCAATCTCCTTTTCTAATGGCCGAACCTGGGCTGCCGCCTTGGTTACTATAATGCGGATAATGCCAAAACAAAGCTCTTTCTTTTAATGATTTGCCTTGTAAAAGCGGTAAAATATTGGCGCTTCCTGTATGTTGTTTAGAAATGAAAGGGAGCTTTGCAGCCGATAAAAGTGTAGCGTAAAAATCGTTGCTAATTACAGGCGTTTGGTTGATGCTTCCGGCTTTAATCACTTTAGGCCATTTTACTAACAAAGGTTCTCTTATTCCACCTTCATACAACCAGCCTTTTCCTGCTCTTAAAGGTAAATTTGATGTCGGTGTGCCCTCATTTATGGCTAATCCGCCATTATCAGAAAAGAAAATAATGATGGTATTATCATCTATTTTAAGCTCTTTTAGTTTTTGAAGAACTTTACCCACCGCTAAATCCATCCCTTCAACCACGGCAGCATAAGTAGCATGGCTTTGATTTAACCTTACTTTAAATTTTCCTTCTACACCAAACTCATCTTTTAAATTTAAAGCCTTTCGCTTTGCCTCATATTTCTCTAACAAATCTTTTCTCCCTGCTAAAGGGTTATGAACAGAGTAGAAAGATAACATCGCAAAAAAAGGTTCATTTACATTAGCCTCCATAAATTGATTGGTCTCATTGGCTAACCTATCTGGTAAATGCTCCCCTACTGGCCCATCGCTTAAACGAGGATTTTTATAAGGTGAAAAATAGCTTTTGGGGCTACCGCTAAAATATCCGCCTTTGTTGATATTAAATCCTTGATGCTCTGGCCAAAACTCTTCGGTTTCGCCCAAATGCCATTTACCAGCAAAAAAAGTTTGATAACCACCCTTTTTTAAAGCCTCGGCTAAAGTGGTTTCTGCTAAAGGTAAATTTTCTTGATATGCCGCAGATAATAATGGGTTTGTTGATTTTGTTTTATCGTTTTTTAATTCCTCATCAGGTTGGGGTGCGCCAAACCAATTTGTGGCTTGTAAACTGGTGGGATATTTTCCACTCATAATACTTGCTCTGGTAGGCGAACAAACTGGGTTAGCCGCATAAGCTTGTGTAAAAAGCATCCCTTCTTGGGCCAATTTTTTAATATTTGGAGTTTCGTAAAACTTACTCCCATAAGGTTCTGTATCTGCCCAGCCTAAATCATCTACTAAAAAGAAAATGACATTGGGCTTTTTGAAATTTTCTTGAGCTATAATTTGGAGCCCGCAAAAACTAAAAAATGCAAAAATTAGAATTGCTTTTTTCATATTATTTTAATTAATCATTCTTTAACATTTCACCAACTTTCAACAATATCCTCACACTTTCTTTAGGCACTTTTCCGGTTCCATCTGGTCCAATATTTAGCAAAAGATTTCCTCCTGTATTGTTTATACTTTTTAGTTTATTATAAACTTCTTCGGGTTGCTTCCAATTGGTATCAGCGGCTTTAAAACCCCAATTATCATTTAAAGTATAACACGCTTCCCATTTGTAATCTACTGCTTTGTCAAAATGAGTTTGCTCTGGTGTACCATAATCTTTTAAAAATAATTTCCTTTTAGCAACCCTGTTATTAATAATGATACTTGGTTTTAATCCTCTGATGTAGTTATACAAATCAATACCATCATTATTAGTCCACCAATTTGCCCAATCACCATCAAACCAAATTAAATCAGTATCGTAGCGGTCAACCAATTCTTTAATCTGATTCTTCATATAAGTTACGTATTCGGCTTTTTTACCCTCTTTCATCTTGTTATTAGCCCAAGGTGTTTCGGCATCTTTACCATTTACATTTCTTTCTTGAGAAGGATGATGCCAATCGAAAATGCTATAATAAGTCCCGAATCTGATTCCGTTTTTCTTACAAGCTTCACTCAATTCTTTTAAAATGTCTCTTTTAAAAGGAGTGCTGCCAACATCAAAACTAGTGTATTTACTATCCCAAAGGCAAA
Organism: Pedobacter cryophilus; assembly: GCF_005116455.1. Lineage (GTDB taxonomy): Bacteria > Bacteroidota > Bacteroidia > Sphingobacteriales > Sphingobacteriaceae > Pseudopedobacter > Pseudopedobacter cryophilum. The sequence continues at coordinate 663,397 of NZ_SWBP01000002.1, read as the reverse complement.
AGCCTTCGTGGTGTTTTGTGGTAATCACAATGTATTTCATCCCAGCTTTTTTTGCTGTTTTTACAATCGCATCAGCGTTAAAATTTGTGGGGTTAAAAGAATGTGCTAATAGAGCATATTCTTGAGGAGAAATATCGGCATTAGCTTGAATCCACTCGGCATATTTAGGAATATTTTCTCCTTTCCAAACGCCACCTAGCTGGCTGTATAAACCAAAATGGATAAACATGCCATATTTAGCATCAGTAAACCATTGCATGCGGTTTTCAAACTCTGGTTTAGATTCTTTGACAAGCGATATTTCTTGTGCAGATACGATTTGTATAAACACTAATGACAAGAAAAGAGTATGGAGTATTTTTTTCATTTAAAGATTTTATAAAATAGCTATTTGGGATAAAACAATAAATCCGAAACTTAAAAAGCTTCGGATTTACTGGTTAATTAATTGAATTTATTATTACCAAGGGGCATTTTGACCTCCAATATTTTTATTTCTATTTAGTTCATCTGTAGGAATAGGAAAGGTTTCTGACCTTAACCCATTGTATGTTGGATTATATGCACTTAATTTAGGCACTAAATCTCTATCTGCAATCATTCTTGCATAAGCTTCTTGCACTTTTCCCCAACGTTTTAAGTCAAAAAAGCGTAAGCCCTCAAAAGCCATTTCAACTCTTCTTTCATGTCTTAAAACATTTGTTAATTGAGTTTGATTTAAGTTAGCACCTTCTACAGCTTGTACAGTTGGCATACTTACTCTCGCTCTTACTTGGTTAATAAGTGAATATATTTCTGGGTTTGTAGGATCAGATTCTATTAAAGCCTCTGCTCTCATTAATAAAATATCGGCATATCTTAGGATATAAAAATCTTGAGATTGTGCACCTGCAGCATTAGTACCCAAAGGAGAAGTTTTAGTGTGAACATATTTTCTTTGACCATAACCTGTAAGGCCAGAGGCGCTATTTGCCGTAAATGTCGCATTTTGCCCATTTGGCATTACAGCAAAAACATCACCATAAAACCAAACAGAAGCCGTTAAACGAGGGTCTCTATTTAATTTTTGAGTTGCTGAAGGAGCAGTATTTGGTATGTTAACAGGTTGACCTGTGGTAGAATAATATTCTCTAATTAGATTTGGCATTGGCTGGCAGTTAACCTTTGGTTGCCCCAAAAAAGTACTTGCAAATGTTTCTCCAGTATTAAAACCAGCAGCTTCTTGAAACCTTACAGAAAACACAATCTCTTTGGTATTCTCGCCAGCTTCGGTAAATATGGTGGTGTAGGGTGTACTTAAATCATATCTGTTTAAATCCATCACAGATTTAGCAGCAGCAGCAGCTTCTGGATATTTTTTATTAAATAATTGTACACGAGCCAATAAACCAAATGCAGCACCTTTGGTTGCATAACCAAACTGTTCTGCAGGAACAGTGGCGGGTAAATTAGCTGTTGCATACTCTAAATCTAATATGACTTGATTAAGAATTTCTTGCTGGGTATTTTTTGGCACAAAAGCTTCTTCTAGTTTTTGAGGCGTTGTAATTAGTGGTGCATTTACATAATAAACAGCAACATTAAAATAAAATAATGCTCTTAAAAAATGTGCTTGGGCCAGTAAGTTTAGTCTAGTAGCTTCAGAAATTTTGCTCGCATCCATTTTTCCGATATTAAAAATAGCTTGATTACTTCTTACCACACCTCTATAATTTGAAGCCCAAAAATCTCTAAAAAAATTTTGTACTGCTACCGAAATATTACCTTCTACATAAAAACCTGGTCCTTCAAATTTATAACCGTTGTAAACATTATCAGTAAAGCCATCATAATTAGGTAAGCCTGCTGGCCCATTCAGGTTTCCACTGTACAATACTCTATCTTGCAGCACATCATAAATTCCATTAACACCTAATTGGGCATCAGCAGCATTTAGCCAAAAATTATCTTCTGCTAATTGGGTAAGTGAAGATCTATCTAAGAAATCTTTTTTACATCCTGTAAAGAAAATTACACTCAATATTAATATATATATCTTTTTCATAACAATTTTATCAATTATAAAGTAAAGTTTAAACCTCCGGTAAATGACTTGTATAGAGGCACCAATCTGGCATTTGAATTGGCCGCTCGCTCTGGATCATAGTTTTCCATTTCAGTAAAGGTTAATAAGTTTTGCCCTGATACAAAGAACCTTAAACCACTAATTTTCATTTTGGTGGTTAATTTTTTAGGTAAATCATACCCAAGCTCTACATTTCTTAATCTTAAATAAGAAGCATCTTGAATGTAGAAGGTAGAGGTGTTATCATTATTAACACCACCCAAACGAGGTAAAGTAGTACTTGGGCTTTCTGGCGTCCATCTACCTCTCCAGTAATCTAAGGCATTATCTCTATCACTTACCAAAGGCTCTGCACCACCCAATTTTAAAAGTCTATCTACATTAGCAACACCTTGTACAGCAACTGATAAACTAAACCCTTTATAATTCAAGCTAGAATTTAAACCATACAACCAAATTGGGTATGGATTGCCTATTACTGTACGGTCATTATCATCTATTACACCATCAGGAACACCATTAGGACCACTTACATCTGCATATTTAATATCACCTGCAGCAGTTCTTGAGTTACCATATTGTACTGGTGAAGCAGCTACTTCAGCAGCATCTTGAAAAATACCTATCATTCGAAGTCCATAGTAGGAATTAAATGGATCTCCTGCTCTAATAATATTAGTATTATTGATAGTTTGAACACCATTACCTAAATCAGTTACCCTGTTTTTAGCGTTTTTGGTAACATTTAAACCTACGTTATAACTTACAGATCTTTTACTTTTATGGGTGTAGTTTAAGTTAAGCTCCAAACCTTTATTAACCATACTTGCCGAATTTTGCGCAGCTAAACTATTTACGCCTAATGTTAATGGGATGGGGAAATTAGTATATAAAATATCGTAACTATTTCTGTTAAAATAATCAGCTTCTAAGGATAATTTATTTTTGAAGAAAGAAGCGTCTAAACCTATATCATACTGCTCTGTGGTTTCCCATTTAATAGTTGGATTAGCTAAGGATGTTAAAGCCACACCACTAACAATGGAATTCCCTAAAACATAATCTAAACCAGCATTATAGGTCTGAGAAAAGATATAATTTCCAATTCCATTATTACCAGTTCTTCCCCAACTCCCTCTTAATTTAAGATTGGTTAAAAAGTTACCTTCTAATATTTTACTCATGAATTTTTCTTGAGAAATTCTCCATCCGGCAGAAACGGAAGGGAAAACACCATATCTATTTGATGGATTAAATTTAGAAGAACCATCTCTTCTTACATTTACCTCAAAAAGATATTTCTCGTTAAAATTATAATTCATACGCCCAAATACAGATTGAATGGCATTTTCACTTGCACCATTACCCTCTACTGTTGGGGGTAAAGAAGCACCACCTTCAAACTCTTGAATGGCATTTGAAGGGAATTTTGATTGAGATGCACTAAATCCGTCGTTTTTAGCATAAACAGTGGAGTAACCTAGCAAGAAATTGAAATTGTTTTTCTTGTATTTTGTATTATATCTTAACAAGTTTTCATTTAAAATACGGTAATTAAAAATACTGTTATTTTCTAATCTATTCACCGCTGTTGTAACCACTAAATCATCTTGATCAACGTTTACCGGTCTAAAATCTGATCTGTTTATAAAATCGGCACTTAAAGTAATGGCAGATTCAAAACTTAAGGTCTTTAAAATATTGGCTCTAAAAAAGGATCTATTACTAAATTGGAAATCATTTGAACGATATTCTCCAGTTACACCAGTTCTTACAAAATTAAATTCTACAGGATAAGAAGCATTAGCATTTCCTATGGCTCCATCCGAAAAACCGGCTCCGCCTGTTGCATTATATAGAGGTATTGTTGGGGCATTTCTAGAAAAAGAGCTGATGATATCATTTACAGACCCTAATCCTCCTGTTGGAGCATCAATTTTTTGGTAATTAGACGTCAAATTATTTCCTATTGCTAACCACTTTTTAGGCTGGGAGTTTAAGTTTGCCCTAAAATTGTATCTATCAACATTATAATTACCTTTTACTATGGCATCTTGTGTTAAATAACTTAAAGAAATTCTATATCTAGTTTCACCTTTTCCGCCAGATAAAGCAACAAAATGATTTTGAGTAACCGCTTTCTGTAATGATGCTTCTGCCCAATTGGTATTTGCAAAAGTAAACGGAGATGTTTCTGTTAAAATTAATTGAATTTGAGGATCAGTATATCTGGGATTAAAAGCCCTACCATCAGCTAGGTTTTTATATTTTTCGTTTGTTAAATTGGCATAATTAAGCGCATCTAAAAATCTAGGTACTACTGTTGGTGTTTGAGTACCTACGTAATTGTTGTATTCTATTTTAAACGAGTCGCCATTACCTTGTTTAGTAGTAATTACAATTACTCCGTTTGCCCCCCTAGCTCCGTAAATTGCACCGGCAGAAGCATCTTTTAAAACAGTAATTGTTTCAATATCTGAGGGAGCTAATCGGTTAAATTCATTTAATCCATCAAATTGCATCCCGTCTATCACTACTAATGGTGATGCATTTCCAAATGTACCTAAGCCTCTAATGGTGATATCAGAACCATCCTGCCCTGCTAAACCATTTCCTTGAGTAAGTTGAACTCCAGAAAATTTACCATACATTAATTGAGCTGTATTGGTGACAGGGGTATTTACCGCACTATCTAGCCTTAACGTTTGTACAGAACCCGTAAGATTCACCTTTTTTTGCGACCCATAACCTACTATAGCTACTTCTTCTAAAAGAGTATTTGAAACAATTAAGCTTACGTTTATTGTTTTTTGATTTCCAACGGTGATATTCTTGGTTTCAAAACCTAGAAAAGAAAATATCAAAATGTCAGTGGGTTTTGCGGAGATTTTGAAGGTACCATCGAGATTGGTTGTTGTGCTCAAATCTGATTTGTAAACTTTAACACCCACTCCTGGCAGCGGTAGTTTATCGTCATCAGAAATTACTTTACCAGTTATTACGCTTTGCTGCGCAACTGATAATTTACACGCAACTAAAAGCAACAGTAAAAATGTAGAAAATTTCATACTTAAGTTAATTAGTTTATTAATTGGTTTATTGGTTAAGTAAACCTAGAAATAGTCTTTCAAATATTTATCTCCTGATGGCGAAATGAAACGTTTTATCCCTGATTTTGAATGGAAAATCCCCCTTTAAGAATACGTTTTAAATGCTCCTACTATTCTGAGGTTGTTTATTTTAATTTTTCGTAAAAGTTAAAACAATATAATGGGATTTTTTTTTAATAGCTCTTTGGGTAAGCTGCAATCTTTTTTTAATCTCTTCTAAATCGTATAAATATTAATGCTTTTATTATTCATCTGCTTTCCCTTCTTATACAACGAGTATATTTTTTGAGCACAACAATTTTAAAGGGGAATAATAGTTTAAGGAGGAAAGATTCATTCATCTGGTTTTACTCGATTTTAATGAGTAGTTGAATGACCTTGTTGTTTGGTTAAGTTTGGTTTGATGAACGGTTATAAACAGTTAATTGTTCATAAATAAAAATTCCAAATATCAATATCCTTAATATATTCGTCACCATATGTCAACGCTTTTACGAATCACACATCAAGATCAAGATTATATTTTTAAGGTTCTTACTGAAAAACCTTCCCATCAAACTGTATTAGAGATTTTCTTAGCAGGACAAACTTTTGAATTCTATCGTCAAGGTCATCAATGGTTAATTTCAGACGCAGAGCAAAATGACATTAACTATGAATTATTAAAAGCCATTGGAAAAGCATTGGCTTTGCGTTTCCGTAGCTCTACTTCCATTCCTATTTAGCATCAATAAACTCTGCCTCTTTAATCATCATCTTCAAATTATTTTACTGTTAAAGTCTTTTCTATCCCTTTTAATCCTGTTGCTGTAACTTTTAACTTTACAGTACCAGCTATTTGTGTTGAACGTAAAATAGCCATTGCAAAGCCTTTATGAAGTACTTTTTTATTTCCATCAAATAAATCATCGCTAGAATGATTGCCATTATCCACCGCAATTATACTTGCTACGCCATTTACGTCAAAAGTTACTTCTCCGGTGGCAGTTGGTACTATACGTCCTTTACTGTCAACAGCATACACTCTTACATATTGAAGATCCATGCCATCAGCTTTCCAATTTTCATTTTCTGTCTCCATTTTTAATGCGACTGCTTTTCCGGCGGTCTCTAATTCGTGACGAGCAACTTCTTTACCTCCTTTTCTGGCAATAGCCGTAATTTTACCGGCTGCATAAGGGATATTTTGCCAATAAATAGTATTGCGTTTTTTTGTATCCATACTATTTTTTTGTACTCCTATAGATTTTCCATTCACCAGCAATTCAACCTCTTCTGCATTGGTATAAGTATAAAGACTATATTTTTCACCTTCCATACGGTTCCAATGTGATGAAATAACCTTTTGTCCCACTATCTGATCATTCCACATCTTCATTTCTCCTTCACTATCCACCACGCCAATGTGAACCAATGGTTCGTCTGTGAAAATGCTTTTTGTTAACCATGCTTGTGGAAAAGGTTCCATAGAATGATTGAAAAAAGAATAGTTCCATCCCTTCCTTGGCCAACCTTGAGATTCGCCCCAATATTCAATACCTCCCCAATAAGCCAGTCCAACCATTTTATCTCTGTCCATTCCAAAATACGGTGCTGCCAATTCGTTAGTTACCGCCTCACTTTGATAAATAATCATATTGGGTGCATGCTTTAAATATTCCTGATAATCCTCCCAGGTATAATTAAAACTAGCAACATCGGTTACTGTTGCCAATTCGGGCGGAACAATATTCTCTTTGATACGGAAATCTGGGTTGGCCCTAATGATACCACCTGCCCTGGCTGGATACATACCCACGGTTGTTTTACGGGTAGGATCATAACGTTTTGCAACCACATCCATAATACGGTAAGTTGTTACGCCCCAATCACTTGTTGGAAAATTCCAACGTTCTTCCTGAAACTGTAACTCATTTCCAAAGCTCCACATGATTACCGATGGATGATTTCTATCACGTTTAATCCATTCCTTTACATTGTTATACCATATATCATTCCATGGCGCACTTCCTGCCCAAGCAACTGAGCTGCCCCATTTGTCATACAATTCATCTACAACCAAAATTCCTTTTTCGTCGGCAAGGTCAAAAAACGACTCTGAATAAGGATTGTGTGAAGTTCTAATATGATTAAAACCAAATGCTTTCAATTGGTCCATCATTCTGGCAATGGAAGTTTTATGAGCAGCTGCACCTACCGCACCCAAATCATGATGATTGGCAACGCCTTTCAAAAAGACCTTCTTACCATTTAATTTGAGTCCAAATTCTTTGGAGAACTCAACAGTACGAATTCCGAATCTTTTAATGAGTTTATCAATCACTTTACCGTTTAACACTAATTCTACTTCGGCAGTATAAAGATTAGGCGTTTCGCAGCTCCAAAGCTGCGGATTAGTAATATTTGCTTTAGGCAATGGAACTTCTACGGCTACAAGCTGAGACTTTTTAGGCGCTAACGCTTTGGTTTCAGCTACTTGTTTCCCATCTGGCGAAAATATCTTAGCAATAATCTCCAGTTCATATTGTTTGTTTTTAATACCCTCAACTTCAACTTGTACTCTTACTTCTGCATTTTGATTTGAAATGCTAGGCGTAGTTATAAAAATACCGTGACGGGCAATAGAAATACTGTCTTTTACCACTAAATGTACATCACGAAAAAGCCCACCACCTGTGTACCAACGAGAATTAGCTATTTCGCCAGTAGAAGAGCGAACGGCAACCACATTTACAGCATCATATTTGATCATATCTGCTATATCAGATTCAAAACCAAGATAGCCATAATTTGTCCCTCCAATTTTCTTTCCGTTAAGCCATACTTCACCATGCAGCATAATGCCTTCAAAATCAAGTAATATCTTTTTCCCCCTCCAGTTAGCTTCTGCCTTAAATGTTTTACGATACCAACCTACACCCATTGCTTTAAAACCACGACCTCTGCTAGCTGTTTTATCCCAAGGTTGTTCAAACTGAAAATCGTGTGGTAAATCTAACTTGCGCCAGTCACTATCATTAAAAGAACTATTTTGAGCGTTTGCAACATCACCAGCTTTAAATTTCCATTCAAAATTAAAAAGTTGGTTTACTCTGACATCCTCCTTGCTGTTTTGCGCAAAAACAAGTGTTGAGCAAAAAATGGCGGTAATAATTAGTAAAATTCTCATCATTGAAATATTAGGTTTTTTCATTTTTAAAATATCTTCTGTTAAATAATTGTTGATTTTTTTATTCAATTGAGGTTGCAAAAATTAATATTAGGATGACAGTCAATTAATAACAAGTGACACCTTTTAAATACTAAAAATCAGAACTTAGTAAACAAATAATCTTTAATAATCCAATTATATTAAGACATTAATTTACCGAAAATAGAGAGAAGATTTTTTTATCTGATTAATTTAGCTACCCAAAGCCCATCCAAAATATGGACGAAATATCTGTTTGGTAATCAGCTAATTAAAATAAGATATGGAGACTAAAATTGATAAAGATTACGACCATTTTTGGCGGTAAGGTTGCAGGTTTTTACAAAGCCATTTCCTTCAAACTCAATAAACAATCCTTTTATTTCACCTAATGGCTTTTGATAGCTTCCCTTGTACAGTAATTTACCATTCACAAACAACCAGACTTGCTTGTTTTTGTTAATTAATTTTACTGTATTCCAATTTTCCTGTTCAACAACAAATTGAGAAAGATCATTCTTATCGCCATCAAACTTTTTTTCACTTAATACATTAATCACCCTTGAGCTACATCCTTCACTCGAAAATTTAAAACGTATCATGCTATTCATTCCCGATATTTGAAACTGTGTGCTATTACAAGAAATACCGTTTCTGCGAGATGGGTTTTTAAAAGTGGTTTCGAAAGTGAAATCATCTTTAGAGTAATTTACAGCAGTGTAATTATAAAGTCTGGTAAAAATACGTTGAGCAGTATCTAAGCCAACCTTGTTTAATTGACTGTTAGTAAAATTAAAGATACTATCTGATGGAGTTTTAACCACTGGAATTTGGTAAAAGTGGTTACGCAACTGGTCGTGATAACTAATTGCAATCCATTTATTAGAACTTATGCTAATATTTGTTTCTGCAATTACAGATTTCTGCACCAGTAAAGCAATTCTAAAAACTCCTGATAGTAAATAATTATGCGTGATGAGCTTTTGTCCCTTATTAATATAGACTAAAGGAGATTTATCTCCAAAATTCACAAATAGACTATCATTGGTTTGTGGTATTTTAAGTTCAAACACAGCTGTAGATGGTAAGACGCCTTCCAATTTCTTTAATTTAATACTTGCTGTAAGAAAGGAAGTAGTGTTAAGAATATACCAAGCAATAAAGCCAATAACACCAATCAATATTAAGGTAATAAAATAAATTAAAGACCTCTTTTTGATTATAGATGATTCATTTTTAACGTCTGATTGAACTTCAACAAGTATTTGGCTATTTTTAGGAAAGGTATTTTCGCTATATTTTTGCAGCGCTTCAATGGTTGCCTCTTGAGGGATATATTTCTCCTCGACAGAAAGTTTACCAAAAATCCTTTTTAAGGTGTTGATGCTGATGTTTACTTTTGTGCTTTGTAGTATATCTTGGTTAAGGGCAATAAAATCACTATGTATCCAACTTGCAGCCTCTCCGCGACCGAATCGAATTTCGCAACTTTTAATCACACTTATTAGGTTAACTTTCCTACCCATCAAAACAAAGATATATAAAATTAAGAAACGCTTTTACCTGCTAAGATTACAAAATTGGTCAAACATTTAAAAACTCCTAAAATTAAAAAAGCCTGTAATCATTTGATTTACAGGCTTTTGAATCATTTTGGTGTTGTTTTCAGCGGAGAGAGAGGGATTCGAACCCTCGGTACCGTTGCCAGTACGACAGTTTAGCAAACTGTTCCTTTCGGCCACTCAGGCATCTCTCCTTTTGTGTTATTTAAAGCTAAATTTTAAGATTATTAGCGTTTAAACTTATGTTTTCTTTTCCTTACGGGAGTGCAAATATAGTAATCCCTGCATATCTACAAAAAGAATTTTCACTTCTACTTCAAGTAATCTATTCTAACGTGATAAATACCCATCAACATGGTCTTAAAAATCAGTTTAATTGTCTCAATTTCTTTGAGCGTAATGTTACTATCATTCAACTGATTTTGCTCTAATTTATAATCAATAATACGTTCCACCAGTTTATTAATACTTTCAGCATCAGGCTCTTTCAAACTACGTGATGCTGCCTCTACCGAGTCGGCCAACATCAATACCGCAGTCTCTTTTGTGAAAGGAATAGGTCCCGGATAACGGAAAGTATTCTCATCAACAATTTTTTCAGGAAAATTTTTTAAAAACGACTGATAAAAATAATCTACCCTTGTATTTCCATGGTGTGTTCTTATAAAATCAATAATTACCTCGGGCAAATTATTTCTTCGGGCCATTTCTATCCCGTTTATCACATGTCTGATAATAATTTGTGCGCTATCTTCATAAGGTAATTTATCATGAGGATTTAAACCCTTATTTTGGTTTTCGATAAAAAACTGAGGATTATCCATTTTACCAATATCATGATATAAAGCACCTGCCCTCACCAATAAAGCATTCCCTCCTATTTTAAATATAGCCGACTCTGCCAAATTAGCCACTTGTAAAGAATGCTGAAAAGTTCCGGGTGCTTTAAATGCGAGTTCTCTTAGTAAAGTAGAATTGGTATTGGTTAATTCTATTAAAGTGATATCTGATGTGATACCAAATAATTTTTCGAACAGGTAAATTAATGGATAAGCTAATAAAGAAAATAGCACACTAAATATAAATGGCATAAACTTAATCCATTCTATTGATGCAAAAGAGCCTTCTCTGATGAGTGAGATCCCTAAATAGGCCACAAAATAATTTAATAAGATTAATAAAGCCGAAATCAAAAATTGCTCTCTTCTTACTAAATTTTTAATACTGTAAATGGCTACCATTCCTGCTGTGATTTGCAAAAAAGCAAACTCAAAACTATTTGGCAAAAAGAAACTGGCTATTAATACCACCAATAAATGGATATTCATTGCCAAACGGGTATCAAATAAAATCCTAACGATGATAGGAACAATACAATAAGGAATATAGTAAAGACTTGGAAGTTTAATTCTAATAGACCAAGAAAGGAAAACCAGCATCCCTGTAACTACAATTAAAATCAAGGAAATTTTCCTGTTATCTGCAAAAATGTCTTTCCTAAAAAGAAAAAGAAAAACCATTAAAAGAGAAATCACCATTCCTACTAATAAAAATTGGCCTCCTAATACAAAATCCCTATCGCCGCTTATATTATCATCATCTTCATAGCTGATGCGTAAAGATTCTAGTTTTTGAAAAGATTCTTCATTTATAGAATTTCCTTTTGCTATAATCAATTCCCCTTTTTGCACCATTCCTCTGGTAGAAGAAACATTTTCTACCGCTTGCTTTTCTAGTTTCTCGGTAAATCGCTCATTATAAATAATATTAGGCGTTATCCTGTCTTTAATAACCGATAAGAGAATAGTGGTTTCCGCCTCTTTTTCTTTAGCTATAAGCTCAGCAACTGCTGCCGTTGCAGAAACCTGAGTATATAAACTTGAAGTACTTAATTGCTCTTCTACCCCATTTTTAAGCAAAGAAATAACATATTGATCTCCGTCTCTTTGATATTTTTTATTTAAACCAATTACGCCTCTATCGTATATATCTCTCAGAATTTTAGTCCCTAAATTAAAATTCAGCTCCTTTTCTTTTCCATCTTTTAGTCCGGCATTTTTCCATTTTACTTCAAAATCTGCTTGATATTGGCTAATCTGATTCTCAACAACCTTGTTATCAATTTCATAAACAGGTAAAACAAACTTTAGTATGCTTTCTTTATCACTTTTAATTTCCTCTGGATTTTTTCTGATAGAGAAATTATAAGGCGAAACTAAATCTTCATGCAGCCAAACATGACCTTTTTCAAATTCATACTTAAAGCGAGGTTGTTTTGGGAGAATTACAGTAATAATAAGGATACTCAAACCCATTAAAATATACTTAATTATAGAGGTATATTTTCTATAAATCAATTTGCCCGAGTCTCTTCTTATTTTAGCCACTTTATTCTTATTTATTCAAATATATGTTTTTTATAAAACCTCAGTTCTATTATTAATAGAACTGAAATATAGATTAAGACCTTTTAATCTTGATGAAAATTGAATAGGGCAAAGATTTTCTATATTCTACCTGCCGAAAATAAGCCTATTGTATCAATCTATTCACACTTAAAAAACTAAAAAATCTTTTAATTAATCTGAGTTCTATTCATAATAATTTGGGCGTTTCCTGCCTGCCGCAGGCAAGGTAACACGCTTTCCGCTTTATCTTTATCCCCAAAAAGGGGGATAAAGGATGCCGTTCCATCGTTAACGCTCATAAAAAAAGTAAAACCTAATCAATTAAAAATCAATCAAAATCAGGTTCTTAAACTAAATTGATAAGGTAATAAAAAATGATAAACCAGTACAATCATAATATTTAATATCTTAGTAAGATCAATCAAAATCATAAAAACATGCACACAGAAAAAGAAATTAATCCTCCGTCAGGCTATTTAACATTCGTAACATTCTTGGTTTTATTAGCTGTTAGTGTCTATCTTTTTTTTATTCACCAAATTGCAGCTGGTGTAATCCTTTCCATCATTAATTTTATTTTATTGTTGCCTGGCCTCATCATTATTAATCCAAATGATGCCCGAGTGCTTGTACTATTTGGTAAATATGTTGGTTCGGTAAAAAAAGACGGCTTTTTTTGGGTTAATCCCTTAACCACAAAAAGAAAAATCTCATTAAAAGCAAGAAACCTAAACGGCCAACAATTAAAAGTAAATGATTTATTGGGTAACCCTATAGAAATTGCTGCCGTAATTGTTTGGCAAGTAAAAGATACAGCCAAAGCCGCTTTTGCCGTAGAAGATTATATGCAATATGTAAACATCCAAAGCGAAGCCGCAGTAAGGCATTTAGCCAATACTTTCCCTTATGATACCATGGAAGATGATCATACAGGCATAACTTTAAGAGACGGAGCAGACCAAGTGAACAAAATTCTAGAAGAAGAATTAAACAACCGACTAGAAAGAGCAGGAATAGAAATTATTGAAGCCCGAATTTCTCATTTAGCGTATGCGCCAGAAATTGCCAGCGCTATGTTACAAAGGCAACAAGCATCAGCCATTATATCAGCCAGAAAACTCATTGTAGAAGGTGCTGTTGGTATGGTAAACTTGGCTTTAAAAAGATTGAGCGAAGAAAACATTGTTAAATTAGATGAAGATAAAAAAGCCGCTATGGTTTGTAATTTATTAGTGGTGCTTTGCAGCGAAAGAAATGTAACTCCTGTGGTAAATACAGGTTCATTATAATTAAAACAGCCATTGCTGGCTTTCCTACAAGTAAAATTATCGTTATAGGCTCTAATTAAACTAGAGCCTATTTTTTTACGTTGTGTTTAATAACTAATTTTGCAGCACCAATTATTTATTCAAAAAAATTTTATGAGAGAAGTTTATATCGTTTCTGCCATTAGAACACCTATTGGTAGTTTTGGAGGTAGTTTATCATCATTTACAGCAACACAACTAGGCGGTTTTGCAATAAAAGCCGCGGTAGAAAAAGCTGGTATCAAGCCACAGCAAGTTCAAGAAGTTTACATGGGCAATGTGCTATCTGCAAACTTAGGGCAGGCGCCAGCTACACAAGCTGCAAAATTTGCTGGCTTACCTGATGTACCCAATACCACCATTAATAAAGTTTGTGCATCTGGTATGAAAGCCATTATGTTGGCCGCACAAAGCATTGCTTTAGGAGACCAAGATATTGTAGTTGCCGGCGGAATGGAAAGCATGAGTAACGTTCCTTACTATTTAGATAAAGTCAGAAATGGCTATAAATTAGGTAACGGGCAACTAACAGATGGTTTAATAAAAGACGGACTTTGGGATGTTTATAATGATTACCACATGGGCGCTGCAGCAGAACTTTGCGCTACTGATTGCCATATTTCTAGAGAAGAGCAAGATGCTTACGCAATAGAATCATACCACAGATCTCAAAAAGCAATTGCTGATGGAAAATTCAAATCAGAAATTACTGCTTTAGAAATTAAAGACAAAAAAGGAAACTCTACTTTAATAGATCAAGATGAGGAACCTGCAAACGTAAAGTTTGATAAAATAGCGGGTTTAAGACCTGTATTTAAAAAAGACGGAACGGTTACCGCAGCAAATGCATCTAGCTTAAATGATGGTGCTTGTGCTTTGGTTTTGATGAGTAAAGAAAAAGCAGAAGAATTAGGCATAAAACCATTGGCTAAAGTTTTGGCTTACGCCGATGCTCAACAAGCGCCAGAATGGTTTACCACTGCTCCTGCTAAAGCCATTCCTATTGCTTTAAATAAAGTGGGTTTAAAAACAACCGATATTGATTTATTTGAAATTAACGAGGCTTTTTCTGTAGTATCATTAGCCAACAACAAAGAATTAAATTTAGATGCAAAAAAGGTAAATGTAAATGGCGGTGCAGTATCATTAGGTCATCCGCTGGGTTCTTCAGGTGCTAGAATTGTGGTAACACTTATTCATGCTTTAAATCAAAATAATGGTAAATTAGGCGTTGCAGGCATTTGTAACGGTGGCGGCGGTGCCAGTGCAATTGTTATAGAAAATTTACGTTAACATATTTCATGAAGAAACTAGCTTTATTGCTTTTCTTATTATTCATTAAATCATCATTTTGTTTAGCACAAAGCAAAATGATGATTTTTGAAGACTCTCTAAAAAATTTAGGTTTAACACTGAGTAGTGATACTATTCAAGAAAACCGGACTCAGGCAAATTACGCTTTCATTAAAATCTTAGTCAATTCTTTAAAAGAGAAAAGCTCTTTTAACTATCCTTTTCAGTCTATTCTAGATTTTGTTTCGATAAAAAAATCTGAAGATAATAAGTTTAGAATATTTTCATGGTTTACACAAAATGATGATGGTTCTTATCGCTATTTTGGAGCCATACAAATGAATAACCCAACTAAATTAGAACTTTACCCGCTGTTAGATAATACGCAAAGTTTAAAAACTGCCAGCTCAATTTCAGATACTACCCTAACTACCAACCAATGGTATGGAGCAGCTTATTACCATATTTTACCTGTTTTAGGAATCAAAGATCCTTACTATATTTTATTTGGCTGGAAAGGAAAAAATATGCAATCCAGTTCTAAAATTATTGAAACGCTTCGTTTTAAAGATGGTAAACCCGAATTTGGGATTTCCGTTTTAGAAAATGCACCAAAATCTAACTCCTTTTCTAAACGCATTATCTTCAATTATACAAAAGAAGCTTCTATGTTGTTAAAGTATGCTAAGGATGATAAATTAATTGTTTTTGACCATTTAGTAGCTTCAAATGAGCAATCAAAACAATTAACAGAACTTTATGCTCCTGATCTTTCTTATGACGGCTATAAGTTTAAATTTGGGAAATGGATTTATCAAGAAAACTTAAAACTCAAAAACTTACCCGAAGAAAGTGATGATTTTTTTATTGATCCTGCCAAAGACAGCCAAAACACAAGTCCGGTAATTAAGAATTAATATTTTCTTTGATTTTTACAAAAATCATGACCGTTCCATTAGAATATATTTCTTCAATTCTTAATCTGTAAAAAAATTTATTTATACTTGACTTTTCACCCCTATTTTAATTAAGCTTTATAAACACCATTTAGAAATTATATGAAAAATCAAAAAGAACTTTTTGGACATCCAGCCGGACTCTACATCTTATTTTTCACTGAATTATGGGAAAGATTTAGTTATTACGGTATGCGAGCACTTTTGGTGTTATTTCTTGTGGCATCAGCAAGTGGTGTTAATCCGGGTTTTGGTTGGACAAAAGTAGAAGCATTAAGTTTATATGGAATTTATACCGCTTTGGTTTACATTTCATCTATACCGGGTGGTATTTTAGCTGATAAATGGTTAGGACAAAAGAAAGCGGTAATGTTAGGTGGCTGGCTGTTAGTAGCCGGACATGGAATTTTAGCGGTACAAGCAGAATGGGCTTTTTATGTTGGAATAGGATTAATAATTGCTGGTGTTGGCTGTTTAAAACCAAATATATCTACCATGGTAGGTGGTTTGTACCCAGCCGGTGATGATAGAAGGGATAAAGGATTTACCATTTTTTATATAGGCATTAACGTTGGTGCTTTATTAGCGGGTGTAATTGTAGGTTCGGTTGGTGTAACTTATGGCTGGCATTACGGCTTTGGCTTAGCAGGTATAGGAATGGCTATTGGTCAGATCGTTTTTCTATTCGGACAAAAATACTTAGTAGGAATTGGAGAAGCAACCAAAGCACTTCCAGAAGCCGAAAGACTGGCGATGAATAAGCCTTTAACCAAAATAGAAAAAGACAGAATGATTGTGATGTTCTTGTCTTTCTTAATGATTATTGTGTTTTGGGGTGCTTTTGAACAAGCTGGTGGTTTAATGAATTTATATGCCGATGAAAAAACCAACAGAATGATTGATTTCTTAAATTTTGAAGTTCCGGCTCCTTGGTTTCAATCTGTAAACTCCTTTTTTATTATCACATTAGGTACTGTAATTGCTGCTTTTTGGTATAAAAGAAAAAAGAAAGGAAAAGAAGCTTCATCTATCTTAAAAATGGCTTTAGGTATCATTATTATGGGATGGGGATTTTTATTTATGAGTGCCGCTTCTATGCAATACCAAGCTGATGGTTCTTCAGCAATGTATTGGTTAGTTTTAGCCTATTTGTTTCATACTGTAGGAGAGCTTTGCGCTTCACCAGTAGCCCTTTCTTATGTTACTAAGTTAGCTCCACTAAAATATGCTTCATTAATGATGGGTGCTTATTTTGCTGCAACAGGTATGGGTAATTATGTTGCTGGTTGGGTTGGCGAATGGTCTCAATCTGCTGGTGAGTTAGAAATTTTTACAGGTATAGCTATATTTTGCACCCTGTTTGGTTTACTTATTTTGTTATTTTTGAAGCCACTGAAAAGATTAGCTCATGGTGCCGAAGATTTTTCTGCAGAAACCATGACTTTGAAAGATAACAAAAGCTAATCAATATCATAATTTCAAATATTAAAATTTAAAGAGTGCCTGATAGTTTAGTCATTATTCCAACATATAACGAGAAAGAAAATATTGAGAAAATCATTAGAAAGGTTTTCTCACTTCCTCACCCCTTCCACATCTTAATAGTTGATGATGGCTCTCCTGATGGTACTGCTCAAATTGTAAAAAGCCTTCAGGATGAATATCAGGATAGGTTATTTATAGAAGAACGTAAGGGGAAATTAGGTTTAGGTACGGCTTATATTCATGGGTTTAATTGGGCTATCCAAAAAAAATACGACTATATTTTTGAAATGGATGCCGATTTTTCTCATAACCCGGATGACTTAATTAAACTAAGACAAGCCTGCGTAAACGGTGCCGATGTAGCTATAGGATCTAGATATATAAAAGGTGTAAATGTGGTAAACTGGCCTATGGGCCGAGTGCTGATGTCTTATTTTGCTTCGGTTTATGTGCGTTTTATTACAGGTATTGACATTCAGGATGCTACGGCTGGCTTTAAATGTTACCGAAGAATAGTTTTGGAAACCATCAATTTTGAAAAAATAAAGTTTGTAGGCTATGCTTTCCAAATAGAAATGAAATTTACTGCCATTAAACACGGTTTTAATGTTATGGAAGTTCCCATCATATTTACAGACAGAACAGAAGGCACTTCTAAAATGAGTACTAAAATTTTTAGAGAAGCTTTTTTAGGCGTAATAGAATTAAAAATCAGAAGCTGGTTTAGAAATTACGAGCAGGTAAAACAATTGTAAAATCAACTCTTTCTAATTAAAAATCGGCCTAAGCCAAAATATTTTCTCCTTAATCTTTAAATTTCGAATAGGCTAAAAATTATTTTATTCTTGATTAAATAATTTCTATTTTGTTGGATAATTAAAATTCTTTGCTGCTATCTAGCAATGAAATAAATTAATCCATAATATGAAAAACTTCCTAATCACAATTACCATTATAGTTTTTGGTTTGAGCAATGTTAAGGCTCAAAAAATAAACTACGAAAAAACATTAGATGCGGCAAAAGCCAAGTCTGAAAAGTTAAATAAACCCTTACTGATACAAATCACAATTCAGCCTCAAACCCAAAACATCACGTTTCCTAAAGAAATTTCTATCCCTGAAGTAGTTAATAAATTCAATAAAGAGTTTATAAATTTTAAGATTGACAGGGCAGATACAGCTGCCATGAAAATTATTAGTAGGTATAAAGTCAACAGTTTTCCTGCATTTATTTTCTTAGATAGTAAAGGCGGCTTGTTATTAAAAGATTTTGGAAACTTTATGCAAGCCCAAAAATATATAACTATGGCAGATCTAGCACTTTCTAGATCTAAAGAAAAATCATTAGTAGATTACGATAAAGAATATAAAGCTAAGGGGTTTGATGGCGATTTTCTGAAAAATTACATTTCTAAAAGGATGAATTTTGGCATTACAGATAATGCCTTGTTACTAGACCAATATGTGGAGTTTTTAAGAGTTGCTGATCTTAACGATTATCAACAAGTTTTATTTATTTTAAAAGGCGGACCATTAGCTTATGGAAAAGCCTATAGATTAGCCTATATAAATGCTAAAATAATTGACAGTATTTTTAAAACTGAACCATTAGCAGTTAGACAAACATTTAATAATGCCATTATTAATAATACCATGGCTTATGCTATTGCAAAGAAAAATATCCAGTGGGCTACTGCCGCTTCTAATTTCACCAGAACCTCTTGGGCTACAGATTACAGATTGGCACAAAAGAATTCTTCCCTTAAAATGATTGATTATTATTGGGCAGTAAAAGATACGGCTAACTATCTTAGACAAGCATCTTACTTTTATGATCAACACTATATGAATATCAGTAAAGATTCTATCGCTAAATTAAATACTAAAAACACAGAAGAAGCAAGAAAAGCGGCTTTTGAACAAGCCAAAAGAATTAACCCCGACTCCAGTTTTACCACAAGTTTTAGGGTATCTTACCAAACAAATCAAATACCTGTAGAGCTAAATAATGCTGCATTTTTTGTTTTCTTAACTGGTACTAAAAACACTAATTATATTAACAAAGCAATAAGTTGGAGCAAAAGATCTATTGAATTAGAACCCAATTATGGCTTTTATGATACCTTGGCGCATTTGCTGTATCGTTTAGACTTTTATGCCGAAGCAGAAGTAAACCAAATTAAAGCCATAGAGCTGGCCAAAGAAAAAAACATAAATACTACAGCTTTACAAAACGAACTCGATAAAATTAAACAACGAACTTTATAACTGAAATGCTATTAAAAATTAGTTTGTTAAAACGCTATAAACAAAAAAAAGGAGGCTTTCGCCTCCTTTTCTGTTAAGTAGTTACAGGGTCTGTTGTTTTGTTCTTTTTAGATAACCGATTCTTTATTTTTACCCTTATTAGGTACATAGAGGGTACTAAAATCAATGTTAAAAAGGTAGCGAAACTTAGCCCAAAAATCATTGTCCAAGATAATGGACCCCAAAAAGCTACGTTATCTCCACCAAAATAAATATGAGGATTTCCGGTAGTTAATAAGGCTGCAAAATCTAAGTTTAAACCAACAGCTAAAGGTATTAAACCTAACATGGTTGCGGTGGCTGTTAATAAAACTGGTGTCATACGGGTTCTACCAGCTTCTAAAACAGCTTCATAAGCTTCCATACCTTGCTCCATCATTAAATCGGCAAACTCTACCAATAATATTCCGTTTCTTACCACAATACCGGCTAATGCTACAATTCCAATTCCCATCATTACAATAGACATTTCCATCTGAAATATGGTAATTCCTAGCAACACCCCAATAATACTGAATACAATTTCACTCAAAATAATAAGTGGCTTTCCTATAGAGTTAAACTGAATAACCAAAATAATTAAGATCAAGAAAAAGGCAACTCCTAAAGCTAAACCTAAGAAATTTGCGGTCTCAGCTTGTTCTTCTTGCGCCCCTGCCATTTTAACCAATACCCCATCTGGAGCTTTAAAATCATTAATCTCAGTTTGAATGTTTTTTACAACTTCATTCTCATTAAAATCTTTTAACACATTAGAAGATAAAATGATGATCCTTTTTTGCTGCTTACGCTTAATACCTCCGTAAGTATTTACATAATCTATATTAGCAAAAGACGATAAAGGAACTTGTCTTATTTGCCCTCCCATTCCCATATCTCTAAAAGTCATTTTTAGATTACGTAATGCTTCTAAATTATTTCTTTGATCTTCTTGTGCTCTTACATTAATTTCATAATCTTCATCTAAATCTCTAAACTTAGAAACTTCGGTTCCGTAAAGAGCAGTTCTTAAATTAAAAGCAGCGGTTCTGGTAGCCACCCCTTCTCTATTGGCTCTTTCTCTATCGATATCAAAAATAATTTCGGGTTTATTATTTTGGAAATCAGATTTCAATTCTTCTAAACCTCCAACTCTTTTAGCAACCAAATAATTTTTCAGAACTATAGATGTTTTCACTAAAGAATCTAAATCATCACCAGTAATTTCTATACTCACAGGTTTTGCCGTAGGCGGACCAGCTTGTTCTTGAGTTACTGATATTTCTGTTCCTGCAATACCTTTTACCGAGTTTCTAATAGCTGTTAAGTAATCAGTAGAGGATTTACCTGTACGCTCTCCAAACTCCACAAAAGAAACAGTTACCTTACTTTTATTTGGATAGTTTCCTTGATCTTCATCTTGAGGATCTGTAACTCCTACCGTTACGTTAGAAATAATAGAAGAAACATTTTGCTTTCCTAAACTATCTACAACGGCGGTAACTTTTTGCTCTATTTTTTTGGTGACTTCATTGGTATAAGCTTGATCTGTACCTACAGGTAAAGAAGTGTACACATATACAAAGTTTGGATCTGATGATGGAAAAAACACAAATCTTGGTGGAATTAACCCGGTAAGTACAATAGAGAAAATTAATAATCCTAAAGTACTTCCTAAAATAGCATACGGTCTGTGTAAAGTCCATATTAAGAATTTAGTGTATTTCTCTTGAGCCTTAGGCCAAGTATGATTTTGGAATTTTCTGATGGCTTTCTCCAAAACAAAGTGTTGCAATAAATAGAAAAGTGCAATAATTACCACAAAATTTCCAACTGCAAAACCAACCAAATAACCCAAAACAGCAGCTATACCAAAATACATTAAGGTCTTTTTTACTTTTTTATCAAAAGTGGGTTGATAAACTTCATCAGCAGCATGAGACTCCATAAAATCTACGGCAAACACCGGATTGATAATATAAGCCACCACCAAAGAAGCCAATAAGGTAATTATAAGAGTGATGGGTAAAAAGAACATAAATTCACCAATTACGCCAGGCCAAAATGCCAAAGGAATAAAAGGTGCCAATGTGGTCATCGTACCAGAAAATACGGGTAAAAACACCTCTCCTGCCGCCATTTTTGCAGCATGTTTGATAGATACTTTACCATTATCAAAAATACGATGCGTGTTTTCTATCACCACAATAGCATCATCAACCACAATACCTAGTGCGAGTAAGAAGGAGAATAACACAATCATATTCATGGTGAACCCAATGGTAGGCATAATTAAAAATGCCACGCACATAGATAATGGAACAGAAAGCGCCACAAAAAGTGCGTTGGTAATTCCCATAAAAAACATGAGGATTAAAGTCACTAAAATAAACCCAATAACAATGGTGTTGATTAAATCATGAAGGGTTACTCTTGTTTTATCAGACTGATCTCCAGTAGTTACAATTTCCAATCCTTTTGGAAACTGCTTCACTTTCATTTCAGCAATAATTTCTCTGATTTTATCAGATGCTTCAATTAGATTTTGACCAGAACGTTTCTTCACATTTAATGTGATCACATTTTTTCCGTTCAACCTTGCATAAGATTCTTGCTCTTTAAAGCCATCAACAACATTTGCTATATCTCTTAAATATATAGATGAGCCTGTTGGACTTTTAATAATGGTATTAGAAATCTCCTCGGCCGAGCCATATTCCTTTTTTATATTTAAAGTTCTTCTAACGCCATCAATTGGCACCGTTCCGCCAGATGCGGAGATGTTTTCTGTACCGATAGCTTGCTGAATATCATAAAATGAAAGCTGTGCTGCCGACATTTTATTTACATCTACATTGATTTGAACCTCAGGATCTAAAGCGCCAACAATATCTACTCCTGATATTTCTGGTAATGATTCTACTCTGTCTTGCAAATCGTCAGCGTATTTCTTTAAGGTTTTTAAATCAAAATCACCTGAAATATTCAGGTACATGATAGGCAAGTCAGATAAATTAATATCTAACACCTCAGGATCATCAGGTAAATCACTAGGCAAATCGGTTTTTGCCTTATCTACCGCATCCTTAATTCTTTGTTTAGCATCTTTAATATCCACATTGGCATTAAATTCGGCAGTAATAAAAGAGAAATCCTGATAAGAATTAGAAGTTACCTTTTTTAAGCCCTGGGCTGATTTGAGTTGTTTTTCTAATTGCTTGGTAACCAAGTTCTCCATATTTGCAGGAGAAGTTCCTGGGTATATGGTTCTTACAAATATTTTCGGGATAGAAATCTCCGGAAAATTCTCTTTAGGCAAACTGTTATAAGCAAAATAACCGGCCAAGAGTAATAACACCGTGAGCACATAAATAGCTGTTCTATTTTCTATTGCCCAACTAGATGGTTTAAATTCTTTGTCTAAATCTTTCATTTAGTGTATTTTTTTAATGGATTTTGAAATACTAAATCCTGTTTTATTTGTTGAATTATTAAAAGAAAAGATTACAATTTAACTGCATCACCTTCATTAAGGCCATTTAATCCAGTCATAATTACCTTGTCTCCTTTTTTAATTCCGGTCAAAATTTCTGCATTCCCATTGTAAATATTACCTATGGTGATGGCCACTTTTTTAGCTCTTCCATTCTCATCTAACATCAAATAATCTCCACTCTCTGATTTCTGAATAGCTTTAATAGGGATAACAATTGCATTCTCCTTCACGTAATCAACAATTTTTAAAATGGTGAGCATATTAGGGCGGTAAGTTTTCTTGCTTGGTAACTTAACTTCCACACTAAAACTTCTAGACATTGGATCGATGATTTTAGCAGCAAAAGAGATTTTAGTTTTCACAGAATCCGTTGCATCCGGAATAATTACTAAAACTTCGTCTCCTTGATTAATTCTACCTGCATAAGTTTCAGAAACCAAAGCTTTAGCTTTTAAATTATTAGCATTTACCACTCTTATTCCAGGAGCACCTGGTTGAACGGCTTGCCCAATTTTATAATCCATTTGATCTATAGTACCAGAAATTGGCGATTTAATTTTGTACATAGATGCTTGTTGCCTAATCACACTAATTTGTCTCTCTAAACTTTCTTTTTGAGTTTTAGCATTCAAATACTGAACTTCGGTACCTATTTTTTGATCCCAAAGATTTTTTTGCCTGTTAAAAAGGATATTTGCTAAGTCTAACTGAGTTTGAACTTGTGCTATATTTTGTCTCAATACAGCATCATCTATTTGTGCTAAAACTTGTCCTTTTGAAACATTTTGACCTATGTTAACAAAAACTTGAGTTAATACTCCGGGTACTTGCGGACTTACCTGAAGGTTTTCTTCAGCATCTACCTTACCTTGTATTTGAATAAAATTTTTGAAAGTAGAAGTTTGCACTTCTAAAACAGCTACTTGTTTTACAATTTCTTCTTGCTTAGTACCAATCTCTTCCTCTAGCTTAGTTATTTTAGCAGATAAATCTGTTTGCTCTTTTTTTAGCTTCGCTAGTTCTGCTTTTTTATCTTTTGGGTCATTCCCACATGCTGCCAAAAACAAAACAACAGATGCTATAATTATTTTTTTCATGATTTTTCTTTATTTACGGTTTGCTTTTATTTAATAACTCCTGTTGCTTTTTCTGTATCTACTTTACTGGTTAATGCTTGATATAAAGCATTGATATAATTATTCTCGGCCTCTTTTAATGAAGTTTGAGCCTGCGTAACTTCAATGGAAGAACCCACACCTTGTTCGTACTTAATTTTAGAAACTCTTAATATCTCATTAGCCAAATCCAAATTTCTTTGTTGATTTTCTAACGAAGTGATGCTATTTGTATAGTTGGTAATGCTATTTCTAATATCAAGATTGATAGAATTTTTAGCGTTTTTTAAATCATTGGTAGATTTTTGGACCGTATACTCGGCTTGCCTAACTTGGTGCATTCTTTGTCCACCACTAAAAATTGGAACATTTAATTTTAAACCTATCAATACTGTTGGATAACTTTTGTTATACAACTCTCCAAAAGAATTGCTTTGAAATTGGTAAGAACCATTACCAAATGCAGCTAAACTTGGTAAATATTGAGATTTATACCTTTTTAGATCTAAGGCATTTAATTTCAACTGCGTTTGTGCTAAAGAATATTCTATTCTGTTGTTGTATGCCGCAGTATCATTTAAAATTTCAATTTTGTCAAATTTGATTTCGCTAATCTTACCGTTTAAGGCTAACTGTTCTTCAACAGGCATTCCCATCTGAAACTTTAATAAACCAACTCCTAGCTCTAAAGAACGTAGGATATTTTGCTTTTCGGTATTCAAATTATTGTACAAAACAGTCAATCTATCGGCATCAATTTTTTCGGCAAAACCATTATCGTACAATGCTTTGGTTTGGTCGAGTTGCTTTTTAAGCTGCTCTATATTTGTGTTAAGCAATTCTACTTGTTCATTATTTACCAAAACCATGTAAAAGGCTTTAGTTACCGCTACGTTGGTTTCAATTCTTGATCTGGTATAAAGTCTTTGAGACAACTCCTTATAAGTTTTAGAAGCTTGTAAACCCACAATATAACTACCATCAAAAAGAAGTTGACTTACAGATAAGCCTACATTAGAGTTGTATTTTTGTTGAAAATTAACAGGTTGTAACCCTCCTACACCATTAGGTTGTACAATGGTATTTCCGTTAGCATCTCTAATGTCTTCATCTTGGATGATATTATAAATTGCCGGACCAACAAAATCAGGAAATAAAACGATGGGTCTTTTTAAGTAATCCTGAAAATCAGCACTTGCATTTACCTGCGGCAATCCAATTCCAATGGTTTGTTTCACCTTAGCATCGGCAATTTTGCGATCTAAATCAGCATTTAAAATATTTGTTTGATGCTCGTAAGCATAGTTTATACAATCATTAAGGTTAAAATAGTTGTTTTTGGCTGTCTCTTGTTGAGCCATCACGCTTCCTATTGTTAAACTTAACATTGCTGTAATTAGCATGGTCTTAGTTTTCATTATATAATTTAATTGTTCTTTTTAATTTGATAATTGTTAATTAATATATGACCGCTGAGGGTGCAAATCCCAAAAAGGTAATGCATGGTCAATTCATTCATCACATCATAAATGCTATATTTTCCGCTTCTTATTAAATCCGATTCAAAAACCCAATTAATTTGCCCTACTCTGGCGGTAGCTAAAATATCTGTATTGATATTTTCTCTAAACACTTTCTCTTTAATTCCCCTTTCTAATCCAGTTTTAATAGAATTGTAAACATGAGTTTGATGAAAATTCATCATGGCTTTATAAGCTTCATTATGGTACTTTTCTAAATCATAAAATACAATGGGGTTTATTCCGGCAAGCATTTCTTTGAAAAAATTCATCATTAAAAAAACTTCTTCTATTGCATTTTCAGATTTATAGGAACACTGCTCCATGTTACATTTATCATGTTGTAATATTTTAGAAAACAATTGATTCACCAACTCATTCTTATCCTTAAAATTAGCGTAAATTGTTTTTTTTGACATTCCTAAATGCTTAGCAATGTCGTCCATGGTTACACTCCTCATCCCAAATTTCATAAAAAGCTTTTTCGCTTCTGATAAAATATATTCTTCTACGTTTTCCATTTTAATTTTTAATCCGCGGCAAAACTATGGAAACTTTTTTATTATCCAAAGTTTCCAGTAAAATTATTATTTCTTTACCCTTAATAAAATAAAGTGTGGACAAGTAAAATTTCTTAAATTGGCTAACCTCATTATAAAGCCACTCATTTTTGTATTTTTGCACAAAATTTAAATGCTATGAATAATTCTTCTATTTACGCTGTTTCTCCTATTGATGGGCGTTATCACTCGCAAACCAAAAACTTAAGTTCATACTTCTCTGAAGCTGCCTTAATTACCTACCGAATTTTTGTAGAGGTTGAATATTTTATCGCATTGTGTGAAATACCCCTACCTGGCCTTAAAAATTTCAATAAAGACAATTTTGAAACTTTAAGAAACATGGTAAAAGAACTTAAAGAGACTGATATTTTAGAAGTAAAAGAGATTGAGAAAACCACCAATCATGATGTTAAAGCGGTAGAATATTTTATCAAGAAAAAATTTGACGATTTAGGTTTATCAGCATACAAAGAGTTTATTCATTTTGGCTTAACCTCTCAGGATATTAACAATACTTCTATTCCTTATTCCTTTAAATCAGGAATGCTATTGGTTTACTATCCTAAACTTCAGGAGTTAATTAACACTTTAAAAACCCTAGTGAATGATTGGAAACATGTCCCTATGTTAGCTCATACGCATGGTCAGCCAGCTTCGCCAACCCGTTTAGGTAAAGAATTAATGGTTTTTGTAGAGCGTTTAGAAAACCAATTGGCATTATTAAAAGACATTCCTTATGCGGCAAAATTTGGTGGCGCAACCGGTAACTTTAATGCACACCATGTGGCTTACCCTATGATTAACTGGAAAAATTTTGGGAATACTTTTGTAGAAAACACCCTAAAATTAAAAAGATCTCAACACACCACACAAATAGAACATTATGATTATTTAGCCGCTCAGTTTGATGGTTTAAAAAGAATCAACACCATTATTTTAGACTTAAACAGAGATTTTTGGACCTACATTTCCATGAATTATTTTAAGCAGAAGATTAAAGAAGGAGAAATAGGTTCATCTGCAATGCCTCATAAAGTAAACCCAATAGATTTTGAAAATTCGGAAGGAAATATTGGAATTGCCAACGCCATTTTTGAGCATTTATCTGCTAAATTACCCGTAAGCAGGCTGCAAAGAGATTTAACAGATTCTACAGTGCTCAGAAACATTGGAGTGCCTATTGCCCACACCATGATTGCTTTACAATCTACTTTAAAAGGATTGAACAAGCTTTTATTAAATCAAGATGAAATTCAAAAAGATTTAGACAACAATTGGGCGGTAGTTGCCGAAGCACTTCAAACTATTTTACGAAGAGAAAATTATCCTAATCCTTACGAGGCACTAAAAGACTTAACACGTACCAACCAACAAATAAATGCCCAGGTAATTGCGCAATTTATTGCAGGTTTAAATATTAGCGAAGAAGTAAAACAAGAATTATTAGCCATCACTCCTTCTAGTTACACAGGGATTTAATAAGTCATAAAGAGGTAAAAACTATTTAAACATGCTTTCATTCCTTATTGTGATGACTACTTTTGAAATCTAATTTAAAGATCATGAATATTTCAATATATACAGAATCTACACCCAACCCAGCTACAATGAAATTCATTGTAAATAAGTTATTAATTAACGGGAGTGTTGATTTTCCAACCAAGGCAAGTGCCGAGCCTTCTAAATTTGCTACTGAGCTTTACAAATTCAACTTTGTAAACGGTGTTTTTTTCGCCAGTAATTTTGTAACAGTAACCAAAACAGAAGATGCCGTTTGGGCAGATATTGAGCCTATCTTAAAAGAATTTGTTAAAGGAGCGGTAGAGTCTGAGTATGCTGTTCAAGAAAACAAAAGCGATGAAGAATTAGTTTTTGAAGGAACAGAAACGGAAATAAAAATCCAACAAATTCTAAATGATTACGTAAGACCAGCTGTTGAACAAGATGGTGGCGCCATAAGTTATAAATCTTTTGAAGAAGGCATAGTAACGGTAGAACTAAGAGGTTCTTGCAGTGGCTGCCCATCATCAACCATCACCTTAAAATCTGGTATTCAAAGCTTATTACAAAGAATGGTGCCCGAAGTAAAAGAAGTGGTATCTGAAGCTTTGTAAATAAATTCCTGTATTTTATAAAAGCCCTTTTGATGTTCAAAAGGGCTTTTTTATTGGTTAAGTTTGGTGTGATTTTATTTTATAATATTTTCAGAATATTAAGTAAATAATTAAAAATTAGTACCGAGCGATTAATATAGTTTTATAAATTTGAAAAATTCTTATAATTATATAAACTAAACTTATTGTCATGAAAAAAAATTTACTATCTATTTTAATTTTTAACAAGATTCTTTGCTTGATTTTGTTAGTATCTAACATCGCTAACGCACAAACACCCGACACTCTTTTAGCAGTAAGAGATAACCTCTTAAATAGTCGAATGAGCGTTCATACTAATGGTGGATTTCTACTAGGCGGCACTTACGACGGTGACGCTTTTGGAACAGGTATAGTTGCAAATGGAGCAGGAACACGTTTGATGTGGTATCCACAGAAAGCTGCTTTTAGAGTTGGTGGAGTTTCAGGAACTCAATGGGACAGCGCAAATATAGGCGACTATTCATTTGCCGCAGGTGAAGGTTGTAGAGCATCAGCAGCTCATGCTACAGCTTTTGGGCTTAGATGTGTTGCAGCGCAACAATCTAGTTTTGCAGTTGGAGAAGATAACACAGCCACTGGAGCTGCATCAGTAGCCATGGGTTACCATGCCCATACTAATGCTAGACAAGGATCTTTTGTTTTTGCAGATCGCTCAACAGTTGATACAATAAGAGCGAGTGCTAATCATACTGCAAATTGGCGTGTATCAGGAGGATTTCGCATATTTTCATCTTCTAACCTTTCAACTGGTGTAACCATACAATCAGGAGCCTCTGTGAGTAATTGGGGACAATCAAACGCAGTGATTTCAACATCCACAGGTGCATATCTTTCAACTGGTGGCGTATGGACAAATACATCAGATGTAAATAAGAAACATCTATTTAAAAAAATATCTAATGAGGAAATTTTACAAAAATTAAGAGCTTTAGATATTAAAGAGTGGAGTTATAAATTTGAGGATGAAAGCATACGTCACATTGGACCAACTGCACAGGATTTTCATGCAGCTTTTAATTTAGGAACCGATACAAAATCAATTGGTACCATAGATGCTGATGGAATCTTAATGGCAGCAACAAAAGCTTTAGAAATGCGTACCAAAAAACAATCAGATGATATCGATAAATTAATAACAGAAAACCTAGAACTTAGAAAAAGATTAGACATATTAGAAAAACACACATTTTTAGACACAGCCAGTATATCATGGCCCTTAGTATTAGTGTTGCTTTCTCTAATTATCGGAGGCATAGTTTACAAACGCTACAATTTTATTCCTTCATCAACAAAAAAATAGCTCACTATGAAAAATCTATTTGCACTTTTTATAGTGAAAATACTAATGATTAGCGTAGTAGCTGCTCAACAAATAAAAATAGCTTCCAACGCAAGATTAAGAATAGCTGCTGGAACTTCATTAATTGCAGGTAACCTAACATTTAAACCAACCACCGCTTTAACATTAAGTGGCATTAATGTACTTAAAAGTGCTACCGTAAGTAATAGCTTTGCAGATAACTATGTACGAAGGGTTTATAATTTAACTACTACGCCTTTTTTGTTCAGCGGTGAGATTAAATTCAAATATGATGAGGCTGAGCTTAACGGCTTAAATGAATCCATGTTAAAACTTTTTGCTTACAATGGCACTTCTTGGGAGATAGCCGGAACTAGTAGTAATAATACAGTTGGTAATATTGTCACCTCCAGCAATATTATGAATCAGAATTTATCTGAAATAATTCTTGCAAACGAGAGTACTTTACCTTTAAAATGGAGAATGATAGAAGCTACAAGGATTCAGACTTCTGTAAAAGTTGAATGGCAAACAGAGCAAGAAATTAACGTTAAGAACTTTGACCTACAAAGAAGCATCGATGGAATTACTTGGATAAATGCAAAAATTAACATCCCAGCTAAAAATCAATCAAATAAGCAACAGTATATCTATTATGATGAACCCGATTTTTTAGGGACAGTGTATTATCGTGTTAAACAGATAGATGTTGATGGCCATTTTTCTTTTTCAAATATTGCATCAGCTTCACCAACTAAAGTGATAGAGGATTTATTAATCTTTCCTAATCCTACCAAAGAATCATTTTCAATCTCTGGAATTAGCAAGTTAAAAATTGAAAATGTTAAACTTTTTAATAATTCGGGGTCTTTAGTAACAATATGGAAATCGCAAGATAAATATAATATAAATTTACTGCCTACCGGTAGTTATAATATTAATATCCAGATTTTAAATGGACCTATAATTAGTAAAAAATTAATTATAAGTAATTGATTTTAAGCTTAAAAATTAAAATTAAGGTTCACAAAACTGAAGAAAGCAGTTTTCGAAATATTGAATATATTCTAATTTAAAATAAAAAAAGCCCTTTTAAAGGGCTTTTTTTATTTTTAAACGAAAGTTTTTACGTTTCTGATTTCTTCGTAAAGCTCAATCACTTTTTTCTGCAGGTCAATCACTTCTACTTCTCTCTCTTGTAGTTTTTTAGTAACTATTTCCAAATCTGAAGCATATTTAATTTCCTGCTCCGGATCATTGTAAGTGAGTAATTGAACAACTGTCATTTCAAATAAAGCAGATATCTGCTCTAATCTCGACAAATTGATATCTGTAATACCTGTTTCTATTTTAGAAAAAGCAGGGATTGAGATGTCTAGTTGCTTAGCAACATCTTCCTGACTCCATCCTTTTTGATGTCTCAGTAGTCTAATTTTTTTTCCTAATAACTTCATTTTCGACCTATTCTAAATTTTCAAACCAATAACACTTAACCTAAAGTTAACTAATGACAAAGTTAGAGAAATTATCAATTACTAATTAATAATTTTGTTAAAGTAACTAAATCAATACCTCCAAAATTACCAGAACTCATCATTAAAAGATTTGTGTTACTAAATTGAAACGTTTGCAAATAACTTTTTATTTTTTCGGGGTGATTAAAAAACTTTAAATTCTTATTATTAAATGCTGTTAATACTTTTTCCTGAGAAAAAGGTTTCATTTTTTTTTGAAGAAAAGTTTTTTCATCTATAAACACTATAGCAAAATCTGCGCCATTCATTGTATTTGCGTATTCGTTTAAAAAATCTTCGTTTAAGCTACTAAAAGTATGCAATTCCATACAGGCAATTAATTTTCTGTCGGGGAACTGTTCTTTAACTGCTTCAATAGTTGCTTTCAATTTTGATGGCGAATGTGCAAAATCTTTATAAACTACTGTATTTGCCGTTTCACCTAATTTTTCTAATCGCCTGGCGGCGCCTTTAAAATCAGCAATAGCTTGGTAAAATTCTTCCTCCAAAATTCCAGCTTCTTCACAAGCCAACTGTGCAGCTTTCAAATTCATTAAATTATGCCTACCAAAAATACTTAGAGGCACATTTTGAGTGCTTGTTTCTAGAAAAGTTTGCCCATTAATAATGGAATAATCTGGTGTTTGATATGGCAATACACTCAGCTTATTTTTAAACAAATGTTGTGCTACCAATTCTTTTAAAACTTCATCTTCTTCGCAATAAATAAGTTTACCGCCTTCTTGTATGGTATCTATAAACAAACTGAACTGTAATTTATAGTTATCAAAAGTTGGAAACACATTGATGTGATCCCAAGCTACACCGCTAATAATGCCAACATGTGCTTTATAAAGATGAAATTTTGGACGAAGATCAATTGGTGATGCTAAATATTCATCGCCCTCAATAACAATTAATGGTGCATCAGAAAGCTTCACCATATTTTCAAAACCTTCTATTTGTGCGCCTACCAAATAATCAAAATCTTTTTGATAAAAGTTAAGCACATGCAAAATCATGGAAGTGATGGTTGTTTTACCATGGCTACCTCCAATTACAATTCGCTTCTTATCTTTAGATTGTTGGTAAATATATTCGGGATAAGAATATACAGGTATTCCTAGTTCTTGAGCTTTTAATAATTCGGGATTGTCTATTCTTGCATGCATCCCTAAAATAATGGCATCAATAGCTGTGGTGATATTTTCTGGATGCCAGCCTTCTTCTTTTGGTAATAACTGATGCTTACCTAAACGTGTTTTAGAAGGTTCGTAAATCACATCATCCGATCCGGTAACATTAAATCCTTTTAAATGCAATGCAATAGCCAGGTTGTGCATAGCGGCACCACCTACAGCAATAAAGTGAACTCTCAAATTATGTATGTTTATTTAATAAATTTTGCAGCAACCCAAAGGTCTTTTTTCTTATGCTGAATGTATTTTAAATCATATTTTCTAGCTTCTTCAGTAATTACCTCTAAATCTGGAGATTCATAAAATCCACTAAAAAATATCATCCCGTTTGGTTTTAATACTTCGGCGTAGCGCTCCATTTGGTCTAATAAAATATTCCTGTTAATGTTGGCTAAAATAATATCATATTGCTGATTAGGAATAGCTTCTTTTGAACCACACAGTACTTCTACATTTTTAATATTATTGAGGGCTGTGTTTTCTAAAGTGCTATCAAAGCAAAGCTGATCATAATCTATTGCTGTAAGTGTTTTAGCGCCAAGCTTGCTAGCTAAAATGGCTAAAATACCGGTCCCGCAGCCCATATCTAAAATGGTTTTATCTTTTACATCTGTTTCTAATAGATATTCCAAAATCATGGCTGTTGTTTGGTGATGCCCGGTTCCAAAAGCCATTTTAGGATCAATCACAATTTCATATTTAAAATTAGGCTGCGGCTGATGAAAAGTTGCTCTCACATAAACCTGATCACTAATTTGAATAGGTTCAAAATTGCTTTCCCAAACCTCGTTCCAGTTTTTATGCGGAATGATGTTCACTTCATAAGAAAAGGTAAACAATTCATGAAAAGGTTTTAATCTCGAATCAATTTCTTCTTTATTGTATTTTGAACCAATAATGTATGCTTTAAACCCAAAGTCGGTTTCTTCAAAAGTATCAAACCCAATTTCTCCCAATTCATTTATCAATAAATCTTGCTGATAGTCTTCATCAGAAATTAAAGTAAATACCAGCTCTTTATAATTCATCATGATTTTTTAATACTTATTGATTTTTTACCCTTCGACTCCGCTCAGGGTGACATCCTACTTAGCTCAGGTTTTTTGTCATGCTGAGCGGAGTCGAAGCATCTTGCACTAACTAACTAACTAACTAACTAACTAACTAACTAACTATTTATTAAACGCTTTTGCGATATCTATAAAATCTCTCGACTTTAAAGATGCTCCGCCTATTAAACCACCGTCAATATCTGCCTGAGCAAACAATTCTGATGCATTTTTAGGATTACAACTTCCACCATATAAAATAGAGGTTTCATCGGCAACAGCCTGCCCGTACTTTAAGGCAATTTCTTTTCTAATGTATGCATGTATTTCTTGTGCTTGATCTGAAGAAGCCGTAACTCCTGTACCAATGGCCCAAACTGGCTCATAAGCAATAACTAGTTTGGCAAAATCATCTGCTGATAAATGGAATGTTCCTTCTGATAATTGAGATTTAATGACATTAAAATGCTCTCCACTTTCTCTTTCTGTTAGGGTTTCGCCGATGCAAAAAATTGGTTTTAAATCATTTTTTAAAGCGATATCTGTTTTTTTAGCTAAAAGCGCATTGTCTTCAGCAAAATATTGTCTTCTTTCTGAATGGCCTAAAATCACATATTCTACTCCTACAGATTTTAACATACTTGTAGAAATTTCTCCTGTGTAAGCTCCTGCTTCTTCTTGATGAGCATTTTGAGCGCCAACACTTACTTGTACATATCCTTTAGCCAAAGCTGATAAACTGTGTAGATGAATATATGGCGCACAAACTATCACTTGTTGCTCTCCATGCAATTCATCCTTTGCCATATTAATTACCTCAGAGAATAAAGATAATCCTTCGGTATAATTTTTATTCATTTTCCAGTTTCCTGCTACAATTTTCTTTCTCATAACTTATTTTAAAATCTTCTGTATTGTTCTGTATAATTAAATAGATGTGTTAAAATATCTTGCTCTGTTTGGTCAAAAACCCTATTTCTTCTTTCAAAAACTTTTTCTACGGTTTCAAACATTTTGTTTAGAGCGTAAGTTTCAAAACCATGGGCTCCACCCCAGGCAAAGTCTGCAATAAAATTTCTGGGGAAACCTGCACCAAAAACATTAGCCCCCACTCCTACTACTGTACCCGTATTAAACATCGTATTTATTCCGCATTTTGCATGATCGGCCATAATTAAGCCACAAAACTGTAAGCCTGTTTTTCTAAATCTTTCGGTATTATAATCCCACAACCTCACTTCGGCATAATTATTTTTGAGGTTGGAGTTATTAGAATCGGCGCCAATATTACACCATTCTCCTAAAACTGCATTTCCTAAATAGCCATCATGCCCTTTAGAAGAGTTACCCCAAATTACAGCGTTATTTATCTCGCCACCCACTCTAGAATTAGGTCCTATAGTAGTTGCTCCATAAATTTTTGCGCCCATTTTTATTTGGCTATCATTACACAAAGCTAAGGCACCTCTTACATGTGTACCTTCCCAAACCTGAGAGTTTTTACCTAAATAAATAGGACCGTTTTTGGTGTTGAAAGAGCAACATTCAGCTTCAGCTCCTTCTTCAGCAAAAATATCATCCCCAATGATGGTATTAGTGCTACTTAATGGTTGTGAAGTTCTCCCATTGGTAAGTAAATCAAAATCCGATCTGATTTGACTATCATTATGCTTAAAAATATCTTCGGGGAAACTTATTTTTAGTAAATCAGTATCAAAATTTACCTTTTCAAATTTATGAAGCTCTTTAAAATCAAAATTTACTTCGTTTGATTTAACAGCTACACAAATTGCTCCCTTTACCAATGCTTCTCCTTCTTTTAATTTTTCTACTGCGGCTAAAACATTTTGATCAGGACAAATAGATCCATTAATAAAAATATTA
Organism: Pedobacter cryophilus; assembly: GCF_005116455.1. Taxonomy (GTDB): domain Bacteria; phylum Bacteroidota; class Bacteroidia; order Sphingobacteriales; family Sphingobacteriaceae; genus Pseudopedobacter; species Pseudopedobacter cryophilum. Next base: position 627,939 of record NZ_SWBP01000002.1, on the reverse strand, counting down.
TGGGTTGATAAATTAAAAGGAAACTTAGCTTGTAAGTATTTTGCAGTGAGGTAAGATGATTCTGATTTAAAATGATGTAACCACTTTTCAGAAATTTTTAAAATACCAATTCGTAAATCGGCAACTGGACGAGTAAAGGTTAAAGGAAAAAGCGTTTCCCTTGATTGATCATCAAAAAAAATGATTGTCATACTACAAAAAAACAAAAAAAGTCCCGACTAACAAGTCGGGACTTTCAAATAATGTAAATAATATTAAAATTATTTTTTAGCGTAACGCGTTTTGAACTTGTCAATACGTCCTGCTGTATCTACTAACTTCATTTTACCAGTATAAAATGGGTGTGAAGTGTGAGAAATTTCTAATTTCACTAATGGGTATTCATTACCATCTTCCCACTTTACAGTTTCGTTGGTATTGATACAAGATTTAGTCATAAAAGCATATTCATTTGACATGTCTTTAAAAACTACTAATCTATAATTTGATGGGTGCAAATCTTTTTTCATGTTATTATGTGCCTTTCTTCGCCAATATTTTAGAATTGCAAAACTAAATAAAAATTATTATATACAAAAGAGTTTAAGCTTTTAATTATCAATTATTATCTCTGTGATTTTTTTTATTTCATCATTTAGTTGATTTGCTGATTTTTCTAGTATCGATAAATATTGAGGATTAAATTTATAATTATCGAATTTAATTAAATTAGTGATTTCTAAAATAGAAGATAATGGCCCACTAAGTTTATGAGAGTGAATTAAAGCTACTTTTGCTAAAAGCTTATTTTTCTCTACCGATAACCTAAATTGTTTATCGAGTTCTAAAATGTGATTCACTTGAATGGCTAAAATTTGCAAATTTTCTTTCTCAAAATCTGTGATTTTCTTTGGTTTAACATCATAAATGCATAAGGTTCCTATTTTAAAACCATCATCAGAAGAAAGATTTGCACTGGCGTAAAATCTTATATTTAATTCGCCGGTAACTGATGGGAAATTTTGAAATCTTTCATCTTTACTAGCATCTTCTACCACCATTACCTCATCAGATTCTATAGCGTGATTACAAAAAGAAGTATCTCTGGGTAGTTTATCCAGCTTAATTCCCTCACTGGCTAAAACAATTTGCTCTTCCCTGTCTAACAAAGTAATTAAGGCAATTGGAGTACCGGTAATAAAAGAAGCTAGCTTTGCTATTAATTGTATTTCCTTTTTTAAATCAAACAAAAGATACTTGTGTACCGCTTTTAATCGCTCTACTTCTTTGTCGTTTTTATCCATTTTATGTAATTTCTTGACAAAGTTCTATTAAAACTCCGTTTGAAGATCTTGGATGAACAAAACAAATGAGCTTATTATCAGCTCCTTTTTTTGGCTCATCATTTAACAAAATAAAACCTTCTTTTTTTAAGCGTTCCATTTCTACATAAATATCATCAACTTCAAATGCTAAATGATGAATTCCTTCTCCTTTTTTTTCAATAAACTTTAAAATTGTGCTTTTTTCATTGCTAGCAGCCAACAATTCTATTTTTGTATCGCCGACTTTAAAAAACTCGGTCATCACGTTTTCACTAGCTACCTCCTCTTGTTTATAGCTTTCTACTCCTAGTAAAGATTGATAAAGCTGCGAGGCAACCGCTAAATCTTTTACCGCTATTCCTACGTGTTCTAACTTATTCAACATGTTCAAAATTGCATTTTAATGACCAATTTACCTATAGCTGTATAAAGATAAACTATGACTGCTCCAAAACTTTTTTATTACATTTGTGTCTGTAATTATAACAATTCTAAATAAGATGTTAAAAACTCCTATATACTTAGATAATAACGCTACAACACCAATGGATCCCAGGGTTCTTGAAGCGATGTTACCTTATTTCACAGAAAAATTTGGAAATGCAGCAAGTAGAAATCATCCTTTTGGATGGGCTGCAGAAGAGGGCGTAGATTATGCTCGTGAGCAAGTTGCCAAATTAATTGGCGCTACAGAGAAGGAAATTATTTTTACTTCTGGTGCAACAGAATCTGATAATTTAGCAATTAAAGGCGTTTATGAAATGTATAAAGAAAAAGGTAATCACATCATTACCTTAACTACAGAACATAAAGCAGTATTAGATGCTTGCAAGCATTTAGAAAAATTAGGTGCAAACATTACCTACTTAGATGTTGAATCTGATGGATTAGTTGATTTAAACAAATTAGAAGCTGCAATGACAGATCAAACCATTCTGGTTGCTATCATGTATGCTAATAATGAAATTGGAGTAATTCAACCAGTGAAAGAAATATCTGCGATAGCTCATAAACATGGCGCTTTATTTTTTACAGATGCGGTACAAGCGGTTGGTAAAATAAAGGTGAATGTTATTGAAGATGGAATTGATCTTTTAGCACTATCTGGACATAAAATGTACGGTCCAAAAGGTGTTGGCGCATTATATGTAAGAAGAAAAAACCCAAGAGTTAAGGTGACTTCACAAATGGATGGCGGTGGACATGAACGTGGAATGCGTTCTGGTACTTTAAACGTTCCTGGTATTGTTGGTTTAGGTAAAGCCTGCGAACTTTGCTTCAACGAAATGGAAGAAGAAGCTATCAGACTTTCTGCTTTAAGAGATAAATTAGAAAAAAGCTTAACGGAATTAGAAGAATCTTATGTGAATGGAAACCCAGCACATAGATTGCCTCATACAGCAAATATCTCTTTTAAATATGTTGAAGGAGAAGGATTAATGATGGCGATGAAAGACATGGCGGTATCATCTGGTTCGGCATGTACATCAGCATCTTTAGAGCCATCTTATGTATTAAAGAGTTTAGGTTTGTCTGATGATTTAGCACATTCTTCTATCCGTTTTGGATTAGGAAGATTTACAACCGAAGAAGAAATTGATTTCACCATAGAGAGTACTAAAAAAGCTGTTAACCATTTAAGAGATTTATCTCCACTTTGGGAAATGTTTAAAGAAGGTATAGATCTTGATTCTATTGAGTGGGCGGCACATTAGCACCCAACCCTTAAAGGGGAGAATATCAAATAAAAATAAATAAATTAAAATATAAATTAATCTCCCTTTAGGGAGGCAGGAGGATAAAAGACATGGCATATTCAGATAAAGTAATTGATCATTACAGCAATCCAAGAAACGTTGGAACACTAGACAAATCAAAGAAAAGTGTTGGAACAGGATTAGTTGGCGCACCAGAGTGTGGTGATGTAATGCGTTTACAAATAGAAGTTGACGAGAATAACATTATTACCGATGCCAAATTCAAAACATTTGGTTGTGGTTCTGCTATTGCTTCTTCTTCTTTAGCAACAGAATGGTTAAAAGGAAAATCTATTGATGATGCTTTAACTATTGATAACATGGATATTGTGGAAGAATTGGCTTTACCTCCAGTTAAAATACATTGTTCTGTTTTAGCAGAAGACGCAATAAAATCTGCAATTAATGACTATCGTGTTAAAAACGGTATGCCAGCAATTGAGTTAGAGAAATCACATCACTAAAAAGTAGCAAGATTTAAGTATCAAGAATCGAGACTGTAAAGTACGATTTCATAAGTCTTGATACTTGATACTATTTACTTGATTCTAGAAATAATGGTAACAATAACAGATAAAGCAAAATACAAGATAGAAGAGTTGATGAAAGATGCGGGGTTAGATGCTTCTTATTTCCTGCGTGTTTCTGTAAAAGGTGGTGGCTGCTCTGGCTTGTCTTACAATATGGATTTCGATAATGAAACCCAAAAAGGAGATCAAGATTTTGAAGATAAAGGTTTGAAAATTGTTTTAGACATGAAATCTTTCCTTTACTTAGCAGGAACCGAATTAGATTTTTCTGATGGCTTAAATGGCAAAGGATTTAACTTTGTTAATCCTAATGCTTCTCGTACTTGTGGATGCGGAGAAAGTTTCTCTGTTTAAGTTCATTTAATCATATTTTAAAAGGGTATCTTTAATTAGGTACCCTTTTTGTATTTAAGGTGAAATAGCCTAATATTGTTTTTTAAACCAAACCAATTTATAACCTAATTTATTAAAATGAATTCGATCACAGCATTAACTACTGTACCTAATTTATTGAGAAACGTTGTGAAAAACATTCACAGCGAAGAAAACACTTTCTTACTCAGAAAAGTCGGGAATAATTGGGAAGAGATTTCTTATAAAGAAACTTTGGCTAATGCCGATGCCATTTCTGCTTATTTCTTAGAAATAGGAATTAATAAAGGTGATAGATGTGGTTTTATTATAGAAAACTGTCCAGAATATGTTTACTATGACCAAGCTTTACAACAAATTGGAGCCATCAATACCTCCATTTACCCTACGCTTTCTGAACATGAAATTGAATATATATTAAATGATTCTGGAGCTAAAACCATTTTGGTTGGCACTCATTTTTTATTAAAAAAGATCATTAAAATAGCTAATAATTGCCCCGAGTTGATTAGAATTATTCCGGTATTTTCTGATTATGAAAAAATCACCGAAAAAACAATACTTAATGCAGGAGTGATTAGTCTTTCTCAAGTGATCACAGAAGGTAAACAAAACTTAGAGCGTTACAAAAACCTTATCAACCAAAGAAGAGCAGAGGTGTTACCAAGTGATATTTCGGCATTGATTTACACCTCAGGCACTACCGGAATCCCAAAAGGAGTAATGCTTACCCATTCTAATTTTGTAGAGAATGTTAAAGTTTGCTTACAGCAAATACCTGTGATTGATAAAAATGAAACTTTTCTATCTTTTTTACCTTTAAGTCACGTTTTTGAACGGACTGCAACTTACCATGTTTGCTGTGCAAAAGGTTGTAAAATAGCTTTTGCACAAAGCTTAGAATTACTAGCAAAAAACATGGGCGAAGTTAGACCTACCGTGATGTCTTGCGTACCCAGATTGTTAGAGAAAATTCATGATAAAGCCATCAAAAGCGGGACTGCCGCAGGCGGTGTAAAAGCAAAAATATTCCTTTGGGCTTTAGAAATAGGCCAAAAATATAGAGAAGTACAAGAAGCAGGAAAAACACCCAATGTTTTTCTATCCATGAAACACGCCATTGCCGAAAAATTAGTGTTCAGCAAAATAAAAGAGAAAACTGGTGGAAGATTAAAATTTATGATTTCTGGTGGGGCAGCATTACCTAAAAATGTGGGTGAGTTTTTTGGAAATCTTGGGATAAAAATTTTAGAAGGTTTTGGTTTAACCGAAACTTCGCCGGTAATGTCTGTTACAGAATATCATCGTCAGGTTTATGGAACTGTTGGGCGTGTGATACCAGGAATAGAGGTGGGCATTCAGGATGTTGATACTAAAAAATTCATTTCTATTCAAACTCACGATACTTTTAACGAAGATTTTGAATGCGAAGAAGGTGAAATTTGTGTGAGAGGGCATTGCGTAATGAAAGGCTATTGGAACAAACCTGCCGAAACAGCAGAAGTTATTGATGCTGATGGATGGTTTCATACCGGCGATATAGGTCGATTTTTCAAAGGGAATTTGCAAATCACAGATCGTATTAAAAATATGTTGGTGAATGCTTTTGGCAAAAACGTTTATCCTACCCCTGTAGAAAACACCTATCTAAAAAGTCCTAAAATTGAGAGTGTGTTCTTAATTGGTGATAAGAAAGAATATATCACCGCTATTATCACCCCAGGAAGAGAAACACTTCAAGAAACTTTTCATTTAAAAGATGCTTTTTTTGATTTACCCGATACTTTTATTGACGATGATCAAATCATTAACTGGATTGCCGAAGACGTGAAGAAATACTCCAATGAATTGGCAAAGTTTGAACGCATTAAACACTTTAAGGTGAAAAGAAATCCATTTACAATTGAAGAAGGAGACATCACTCCTACTATGAAACCAAAAAGAAAAGTAATTGAGAAAAAATACGCCGAAGCAATTGAAGAAATGTATTTAGTTGGAACTGAAGCAGATTAATTTTAAAATTAATCTGCTAAATACCTACAAAAAAGGGGATATTTGAGCTTTATATTCAACATGAGCTCTTTAGGTAAAAAACGTATTTTTTTAAAAGTTTTCTTCTTTCTTTCAGGTTTTTTATTTGCTTCATGGGCTTCAAGAATACCAACAATTAAAACATCATTAGACCTTAATGATGCGCAATTAGGAACCTTATTGTTCATTCTTCCTATCAGCTCATTGTTGGGGCTGCCATTTTCATCTGTATTAATCTCTCGTTTTAACACCAAAGTTCCAATTCTTGTGGCTTGTATTTTTCAAGCAATAGCATTAATTGGAATTGGTTATGCTAATAATATCATCTTACTAGGTTTTTCTCTATTTATGTTTGCTTTCTCTATGAGGATTTTAAATATTGGAGTTAATACGCAATCTGTAAATCTCCAAAAGTTATATGAGAAACCCATTATTGGAAGTTTCCATGGTTTATGGAGTGTGGGCGGCATAGCCGGTGCCGGATTAACTTCTTTGCTACTTGCTTTTAACATATCTATAGGTACCCATTTATTAATAGTTGGCATTCTTGGCTTAATTATGGCCTACTTTTCTTATGAGCATCTTTTAACCGATGACAGATCTGCTTCTGGAAATAAATTTATTTTAGGTAAACCCGATCCTTATATTGTTTGTCTCGGTCTTTTAACATTTTTTGCCGCAATTTGCGAAGGAGGCATGTTTGATTGGAGCGGAATATATTTTAAAGAAGTATTAAAAACGCCAATTTTTACTTACGGATATTTAATTTTTGTGGTATTTATGGCCGCATTCAGGTTTATTTCAGATTTTATTGTTCACAAAATTGGAATGGCCGCTAACTATATTTTAAGTGCTTGTTTAATTATTACAGGCATTCTTTTAGCCATCATTTTCCCTAATATTTATACCGGTTTAATTGGCTTTGCTATGGTGGGGATGGGTACTGCCTCAATTTTCCCAATGACTTTAGGTTTAGCCGGAAAATCAACCAAATATTCACCTGGAATGGCTATTTCTATTGTGGCCACTTACACTATATTTGGAATGCTGGTTGGCCCACCGCTAATTGGCTATCTTTCACACGCCTTTAACTTAAGGGTTTCCTTTATTTTATTTGCCTTTTCGGGATTTATGCTCATTCCAATTTCACAGATTCTGTTTAAAATTCAATCAAACAAATAAAATCATTCTCCTAAAATATATAATGGAAATGAGATATTATTATATTTAACCCATGGATTCAGCTAAAAATTTACCGCTTCTAAATGCACAAGAGATAAGAGTTTTGGGCTCTTTAATGGAGAAAAGCAAAACCACTCCTGATTATTACCCCATGACATTGAATGCATTAACCTTGGCATGTAATCAAAAATCATCAAGAAAACCGGTGGTAGAATATGATGAAGAAACGGTGGTTTTAACTTTAGATAGTTTAAAAAAGAAGGGTTTAATATCTACCGCAACAGGAGGTGGCAGCCGAGCAGTAAAATACAAACATAACTTTGCTATTGTCTTTCCTTTAATCCCCTCAGAGGTTGCTTTAATTTGTTTGTTATTATTAAGAGGCCCACAAACCCCAGGTGAATTAAACACCAATTCTGGTAGATTATATGAATTTGAATCTTTAGATGATGTATTGCAAACGCTTGAAAAATTGGCAACATCAGCACCTGCTTACGTTGTACAATTACCAAAACGATCAGGACAAAAAGAAGTAAGATTTGCACATTTATTAGCCGGAGAACCCTTAATTGAAGAAGATGAAATTAGAGAAGAACCTGCCCGAAAATCTGTAAACGAATTAGAAAGTAGAGTAGCAAAATTAGAGCAAGATTATAGCGAGTTAAAAGCTGCCTTTGATAAATTGTACCAAGAATTAATGGGATAAATTAACCATTGCTGTATTTTAAATTTATAATTTTTAAAAAGGAGATAAAATTACCAGCTCTTTTTAGCGTTAAAATGGCTATGCAAATTTTTATTTTCAAAAGAATTCTCATTTTCTCTACTGTTTTTACGCTTCTATTCTCTTCTTGTTCTTCCGTTTATATGCCCAATGTGCCCAATAGCCCCATGTTAAGCGCTAAAGGAGAAGTTCATGCATCTGGTCATGTTTCTTTAAGAGGAAACGTAAATTTGAATACCGCTTTTGCCGTATCAAACCACATGGGCGTATTATTTAATGGTTCTTTTATGAACCAAACAAAGAACAAGAAAGATTTCAGACAAGATTTGGTAGAAGGTGGCGCTGGTTATTTCACCACTTTTGGAGCAGACAAAAGCCGAATTTTAGAAATTTATGCCGGTTTAGGAAAAGGCAATACCGACCGTGTTTTTAGAACTTTTGAAAACGATGGAACCATCACAGATGATGTTCAAAATGTGAGGTTTAGGAAATCCTTTATTCAGGTAAATTATAGTTCTAAAGAAAAGAAATCATTAAAACTGTTTGGCAAAAGCTATCCATTAAATTATGGAACCATTTTAAGAGTAAGCCATGTAAACATGATAGATTTTGTTAGAAATAATGTTGCACAACCTTTAGAAGACAATACATTTTTAGAACCTGTGTTTTTTACCCGTTTAAAACTGAACAACGCAGTACAGTTACAATACACTAGCGGAAGTAATTTTGGGTTAAAAAATCGTGATTTTTTAAAAGCCGGAAATTCTGTTTTTACCGTTGGTGTGGTAGTGAATGTGGGTGGAAACACTTTTAAATAGTTTTACAATTTATCAATCGCTGTATTATTTGTTTATTGTCCTTCAGCTCCACAACTACTCACGTTTTAGACAATGTCCAAATTTCTAGATAATTATCGCAGGATTAGCTGAAGCGAGACCCTGCTGGAACAAGAAAAATAACATCCACATATTGTAGGGATAACCCTCGGGTTATCCGCAAAAAATTTCTACTGATAATTCATTTATTAAAAAGTATAATCCGAGGATTATGCCTACAATTAAAAAAAATCTGATTTATTTAAGTAAGGAGCAAAAAAAGGATGCCGCTTTGCCAAAGCCATCCCTTTGGGACAATCGTTTAATGCAATAAAAACATTAAAATTATGCATTTGCTAGGTTTTGCGTTAAGGATTGAAGTGGATACCCGCCTGTGAATAAGGCCTTGAGCAGTATGAACGCAAAGCCTGCCCGCCTGTCCTCCGGCAGGTGGAAACGCCCAAAAAATATTTAATTCAAAAAAAATCTGATTTATTTAAGTAGTTAAATTAAAAACGAAAACAATGCTTGGCTTTAATTCTTTAACATAAAGATTTAAAAGCTTATTTTTGCCCAAATTTCGAAAATTTAATGAGTGCACTTTCAGAACAGGAAATACAAAGACGCGAGTCTTTAAATGAGTTAAGAAAATTAGGAATTAATCCTTACCCTGCCGAAGCGTTTGATATTAATGCCAATGCGGTAGATATTTTAGCCAATTACGATAAGGATAAAACCGCCTATAAAACCATTAGTTTAGCCGGAAGAATTATGACCCGTAGAATTATGGGAAATGCTTCTTTTGTGGAGTTACAAGACTCTACTGGTCGAATCCAAGCTTACATTCGCAGAGATGATATTTGCCCTGATGAGGATAAAACCATGTACAATATTGTTTTTAAAAAACTATTGGATATTGGTGATTTTATTGGCGTAAAGGGTTATGTTTTTACCACTCAAACTGGCGAAATCTCTATTCATGTTAGCGAATTCATAGTACTTTCTAAATCATTAAAACCGCTACCAATTGTAAAGCGAGATGATGATGGAAATACTTATGATGGTTTTACCGACCCAGAAATGCGTTATAGAATGCGTTATGTGGATTTAACGGTGAACCCGGAGTTTAAAGAAATTTTCAAAATTAGATCTAAAGTGATTAGCACCATGCGCAATTACTTTGATGATTGCGGATGGATGGAAGTGGAAACGCCAATTTTGCAAGCCGTACATGGTGGCGCTGCTGCTCGTCCGTTTAATACGCATCACAATACCTTAGATATGCCTTTATTTTTGCGTATTGCGAATGAATTGTATCTAAAAAGATTGATTGTTGCCGGTTTTGATGGTGTTTACGAGTTTGGAAAAATGTTTAGAAACGAGGGAATGGATAGAACCCATAACCCTGAGTTTACTTCTATGGAAATTTACGTGGCCTATAAAGATTACATCTGGATGATGGCGATGGTAGAAGAATGTTTAGAAAAAGTGACTATTGCTGTACATGGTAAATCTACGGTAACGGTTGGCGAACATACCATAGATTTTGCAGGCCCTTACGAGAAACTTTCTATGTATGATTCTATTTTGAAATATACGGGAATTGACGTTTCTGAAATGGATGAAGTAGCGTTGAGTGCCGTTTGTAAAGAAATGGGTATTGCTACTGATGCATCTATGGGAAAAGGGAAATTGGTGGATGAAATTTTTGGAGCAAAAGTAGAAGCGCATTTAATACAGCCCACTTATATTACAGATTACCCTATTGAAATGACTCCGCTAGCTAAAAAACACCGTAGCAAAGAAGGCTTGGTAGAGCGTTTTGAGTTATTTGTTAACGGAAAAGAAATTGCCAATGCTTATACTGAGTTAAATGATGCCATTGACCAAAAAGAACGTTTTGAAGATCAATTAAAATTAGCTGCCCGTGGTGATGATGAAGCCATGGCAATGGATGATGACTTTATTAGAGCATTAGAATACGGAATGCCGCCAACATCAGGCTTAGGTATTGGTATTGATAGATTGGTGATGATGATGACCAACCAACAAAGCATTCAGGAGGTATTGTTTTTCCCTCAAATGAGAGCCGAAAAGAAAGCTAAAGTGGTGACTACTGATGATTTTGTTGCTTTAGGGATACCGGCAGAATGGGTTCCGGTATTGAATAAAATGGGTTTTAATACTCCAGATGAGTTAAAAGCAGGCAACCCAAATAAAGTATTTAATGATTTAGGCGGGATGCGTAAAAAGTTAAAATTAGAAATTGCTATGCCTACTAAAGATGAAGTGATGGGCTGGTTTAACTAGGAATTGAAATATCACAAAAACCACGAAGTTTAAGTGCTTCGTGGTTTTTGATTTTTTACTTTGCTCTTAAATAATCTTCTCTAGTAATCACAAAATTGTATTCAGTTTCATATCGCTTTTTAGAGTCTTCAATTATTGTTTTTTCCCAATTAGTAAAATTCAAAAGGTTTATAGGATCGTTTAAGTTATAGCAAATGGATTTGTTCCTTTTGTTAATGTGCTCTAATAAGTTATTTTTTTTAAATCACTAAATATCACAACTACTGAATCTTTAGTAGCAACTGTTATAGGAATACATAAAGATTTACGGCACTATATGATTTATAGTGGGTGAAGATATTTTATAATTTTGTTTTATGCAAAATAGCGTTGAGATATTTAAAATTAAATTTTTATTGCTTTATAGTTGGCAACACTAAGAATAAAATTGCAGATAAACCTCCAATAATTGGTAAAAACCAAGTTAATACTAATAATAAAAATCTTTTTAATGAGGAAACCCCCTTTTTAGATAAAATTACTGCCGAGGCAATTAAAAAAGTAATAATTGAACTGATAACTAAAAAATTAAACAGCTAACATAGGTGTTGAAAAATCCATTTTTTTGTTTTATTTAAAATTAATTACAAATAAAAGGTGAGTTTTAAAATTTAATCTAAAACTCACCTTATTTATTATAATAGGTTGAATAGAACCATTAATATTAGAATGGTAACAACAAAAAAGTAAGAACTCCAGCCCTCTTTGTCTCGGCTAACTCTTTCTGTGCTTTTGTAATATTTAATCCAAAGATATGAGTTAAAACAAATCGTAATAACACACAACATTATTTTTATAGTATTCCACATAAGATTTATTTTAATTCCACCATCCCATGCAATCGCCAAACTCATAAGCAAAAATTGCTGCACCTATCCAACCAAGAGATCTAGAGGCAACTTTTCTAATAGCTTTACTCAGTAACGCTTTTCCTGTACTAGTATTTAAACCACTTTGTAGAGCTATTGCAACTGCAGAAACACCTAGAGCGTCACCAGCACAATCACCAATTTGTGAGGCTCTTGCTTCTGAACCAAACATAGTAATCATATTAAAATTTGTAGACCCTGATAAGTTTTCTTGTTCTGCAACTAAAATCATGACAGCAGGTATTAAAGCTGATTCTTCCATAACTGGTCCTTCCTCATCGGCAGCTAAAACTTCCTGTATATCAGATTCAGTATAACCCTGTGCATATAAATAGTTTTTAGCTTCAATCAAAGTTGGCTGCATTAATTGTTCCGCGGCCTGAATAGGCATATCATAACTAATTATTAATGTTTGGTCTGGTGTTATATTACCACTTTGGGTAGCATCGTTATAAATAACCCCAACATCAGTATTAGGAATATCAAATAAGCTCCCAAAAAATATTTCAGAGTTATTAGATGAATAACCAGACTCAGAATATAAAGAAACTGTAGCATAATCATTTTGATAAAAATAATCATCGGAATTTACTTTAATTCCACTAGAAGATGACTTACTTGTAATGGTTAATTTATCAAATGATTTTAAACTACCATTAATAGAATTAAGAAAATTCTGCTTTGCTATTAATTGATTTTTTGATTGAGGTAAACTTTCTTTTTGACAAGACTGAACTACTAAAATAATTGCAAGGATTACCAATTTAATTACAAAAATTCCTGCAAACCCTTTTGCTAGCTTTTTTGTTGGATTTTTAATTTGTTCAAATTTCATTTTAGATAATTTTTAATTTTTCGCTACTCTTTACGTTTTTCGCAAACCCGTGTTATGCTTTTACAAGTGCCATAACAATATTTTTCACTAGATTTAGATGTTCTGATCAGAGGTAACAAATCTGTGATAAATTTAATTACCCCCCCCCCCAATAAATAAAATTATTTTCTTACAAGTTACTGACTTTTCAAAAACAAACACATCAAAGAAAATAAGACCCTTTAAAAGAAATTATTAGTTATAATATTTCTTTATTAAAAATTAATTATCATTTTATGTTACAATAATTAACTATGTTAATTTAATTTTCTATATATTAATATCAATTTGCCAAAAAATTAATACTTATTAACATTATTTCTTTAAAAAACATTAAATTCTTACTCAAGAAAATTAAGGATTTATAAGAATTAATAAAAACTGCACTTATAAATTGTTAAAGATGAAGTGATGGGCTGGGCTGGTTTGCAAGCTAGTTTAAAACCTACAACTTAATAAAACTTTAAAGACTGGTTAACCCATCTAACCAAAGACTTCCGAGCTTTAGCAAAAGCCACAGGAGACTTAGGCTTTTTAATAATTTAAAAAATTGATACTGAATTGGTTCAAATACAATTCCTAGGACAACAACACATAGAATATTTAAAGTAACCTATCAGTTGACTTTGTAAATCTTAGAATCATCAAAAATATAAACAAATTTGTTTATATTTGAATATGCAAATCTCTATAGAAAAATATAAAGGCATACATCCAGGAATTATTTTAGAAAGGGAATTAAAGAAAAGAAGGCTTAAAAAAGCGGCTTTTGCACTCTCATTAAAAGAATATCCCCAAACTTTAAATGAAATTACTAAAGGCAGACGTGGTATTACACCAGCTTTGTCTCTAAAAATAGATGAGGCTTTGGAGCTTGAAGAGGGAACGATGCTTGTTTTGCAGGCTTATTATGAGATTGAAAAAGAAAAATTAAAAACAGATCAGCTACCAAACCTTTCTTTATTGAGAAAAGCGCTTTTTTGGGATACCAATATTGAGACAATAAATTGGAGTAGGCAAGCTAAAGCAATCATAAAAAGAGTATTTGAAAGAGGAAATGAAATAGAAAAAAATGAGCTCATCAGATTTTATGGTGAAAAGAAAATAAGAGAAGCTATAGGCTCTTTAGCCTCTATAAAAGTCCTCCAGCACAATAAAATAGATTAAAATGCTCTACTGGAATACTGTTGAAAAACTGCTAAAAGAAACATTGTTGACTATAACGCAAGCAGAAGAATTAAAAGAATTTAGGCTTGTTGGAGGTACTGCAATGAGTTTGCATCTTGGTCATAGAATTTCTGTTGATATTGACCTTTTTACTGATGCTTACTATGGCTCCATCAAATTTGATGAAATTGATAAATTCATTAAAAATAATTTCGAATATGTAACTGGAGATTTCGGTGGGAATCCGGGAATGGGTAAGTCCTACCTTGTCGGAAAATCTCCTGAAGAAGTAGTTAAACTAGATGTTTACTATTCTATGGATCCGTTTTTTCAAAATATTGTGGAGGAAGATGGCATAAGAATGGCAAGCCTAGAAGAAATTATAGCCATGAAAGTAGATATTATTCAGAGAGTTGGAAGAAAGAAAGATTTTTGGGATTTACACGAAGTATTAAATGAATATGACATTAATAAAATGGTTGATCTTCATCGTCAAAGATTTGAATGGACTCATGATGAGAAATTAATAATGGAGAACTTTTTGAATTTTGCAGATGCCGATGACGATTTAACTCCAATATGTTTAAGAGGTAAAGAATGGGTATTTATTAAGGAAGATTTTGAAGATGCAATTGAAAAATCTAAGGCCAATTAAAATTTCACTGGCATTATCAGAAAGAGTTTTCGGTTTTCAACAGACATTTAAGTAATCTTATCAGCACACTTAAACTAGTGATGTGATTTTAGCAGAAAGCTTAAACCAAAAGATAGTTTACTTTCTAAAACCAAATCTATACCCTAGTTTTAAATCTAAATTGGAAAATTCTGGAGTTTTGAAAAAAGAGGTATTCCTCTCATTAGTTTGAGTGCCATCATCATAATAAACTCTTGTATTCCTTTGCCAGAGTAAATTTAGTTGTTGATTAAGTTTTAAATCGATTGAAAACCGATTATGAATAACAACCAATTTATAGCCCCCAAAAAAACTAGCATTTAGTACGTTACTGTCATAATTATTTGCAATTGCTTTCGTATTATCATTTATATAGTCTTTCGTTGATGATGAATAATTAATAAAATTAAACCCAGAACCTAAATAGAATCCACTCATACTTTCCTTTTTATTGATATAATATCTAATACTAGGATCAATAAGTATAGACCTACTTTTAAATTCACCGTATGGACCAAAATCATATCTAAATTTCGAAAAGGCAATACCAAGATTTACAGAATATTTAGAACTTATTTTGCGTTCAATCTCGGCGTATTTGTATAATAGTGACAATTCTATACGGGGTCTAACATCACTAAATTCATGTTTATCAAAATTATAAGTTAACCTAACTGGTAAAATACTTACGTTGTAATTTTGAGCTTTAACTGGGTTAGAAAAAATAAAAAATGCACAAAAAAATAAAAATTTCAGGTAAGTGTTTTTCATAATTAGGTATTTTATTAAAGATATAAATCAAGATTAGTTAATTTTAAATTTTTTATGTTAAAAAATGTTAATCTTCAATTAAAAAAAAATAAACCAGAATAAGACCTTAACTTAATAAAAGCTTAAAGGCTGGTTAACATAAAGTTGACCGGCCTTTTTTAATTTTATAATCCACAGCTATTGGTACGGTTAATGAATATAAAATTTTCTACATCCAATAATTATTAAATAAGCAACCATGAGAAATTCGGTATTAGAAATCACAGAACAAGAGTACCTGATCAAATTAGACAAAAGCGAATTTGATTTATCGTTTATCCATTCTTTGCTCAAAAGAATTCAAAGTGAGCAAACCTTTTTTAAACGCATTTTTGACGATGAAGAAGATATGATTGCCAGAAGAAGTTATAATGACGATTTAGATGTTGACCATTTAAGCGAAAAATAAAAAGGGAAAGTCTTTTTCAAAACTTTCCCTTTTATTATCTTGAAGCTGTTAAGCTTTAGTATTGTCTGTAACTTCCTTTTCCGCCACGTACCTGTTGCGTTTTATCTAACATAGACATTTGGCCTTTCATCATCTTAATTTGCTCGGCCAATAGTTTGTTTTTGTCTGCCTTTTCGGCTTCCTTTAATAAACGTTGCGCTTGAATTTTATTTCTTTTACCCATCTCTACTCCTGCCAAACTTAAATTAGCTAAAGCAATATTATGATCCATAGTTAAACCCAGCGCTAAAGCTTTTTTAAAGTATTTTTCAGATTTCATAGGTGCTTTTCTCGACTCAATTAATCCAATTAAAAGGTTGTAATAACCCCATTGCCCTTTGTATAATTCCTTCTCATAATCTTTAATTCCCATTAAAGTGCTTTCGGCTTTTTCCATGTTCTCTTTTCTTAAATACCATTGAGCCAGCAACATTTTCTCGTTAAAAATAAAAGTAACAAACACCAAAATAGCTAAGAAAATAAGTAGAATACCCCATCCCCAAAAAGAGAAAACCATTAAGGTTACAGCGGCACCTAAAAATAAAGCGGCAATGATGATTCTTATAAAATTTGGCATATCAGCGTAATTATTGTATTATTTTAGTGGCTGCAAATATCCACTTATTTGTGCTTTTAATCAATAAAATAAAAAAAATATGTCGGTTAAATTAGAATCTTCTTGGTTAGCAGTTTTAAAAGACGAGTTTGAGAAAGATTACATGAAAGAATTGAAGCAATTTTTGATAGACGAGAAAAAAAAAGGAAACCAAGTTTATCCAAAAAGTGACGATATATTTAACGCCTTTACCCTCACGCCTTTTAATCAAGTTAAAGTAGTAATCATAGGTCAAGATCCTTATCATGGCCAAAATCAGGCACATGGCTTATCATTTTCGGTTCAAAAAGGAGTTAAAAACCCACCATCTTTACAAAATATTTTTAAAGAATTAGTTACCGATATTAACGGCTTTATTACTCCCAGTCATGGCGATTTAAGCACTTGGGCAAAGCAAGGCGTTTTATTATTAAATGCATCATTAACAGTAAATGCAGGTCAGCCAGGTTCACATCAAGATAGAGGTTGGGAACATTTCACTAACGAAGTGATTAAAACCATATCCGACAGAAAAGAAAACATCATTTTTATTCTTTGGGGCAAGTTTGCACAGTTAAAAGAAGGACTTATTGATGCGAGCAAACATCATATCATCAAATCACCACATCCATCGCCGTTTTCTGCTTATACAGGTTTTTTTGGTTCAAAACCATTCAGTAAAACCAACGAAATTTTAAAAAGCTTGGAAAAAGAAGAAATCAATTGGCAGATTTAAGATTTTTAAAAAATTATCTTTTTTTCGAAAGGGCAATTCCTGTTTTCTATAGGTTAAGCTAGCCTGGCTATTCGTTGCAAGTCCTCACCCAATGAAAAATTGGGTTGTGGGCTTTACACTGCTATCCAGCTTATTAAAATTCTTTCAATGCAATAAACTCAAATAAAATTAATACTCCAACGGAATAATAGGTTCTTTTTTACTGGTGCTCATAATCATCATGGTATGAAAAGTTTTAACCACCGTTATTCTGCTTATTTTTTGCATAATCAACTGCTCGTAAGTTTTAATGTCTTTTACATACGCTTTTAGCAAAAAATCACACTGCCCAGTAACATGGTGACATTCTGTAATCTCTTTAATTTCCTTAATTTCTTTCAAAAAGGTTTGAATGGTATCTTGCTGATGAAAGTCTAAAGAAACCTGAATAAATGTTTTAATCCCTAAGCCTAATTTTTCTTCATCTACTAATGCATGGTAACTTTTAATATAGCCCGAATTTTCTAATTTCCTCACTCGCTCTAATGTTGGTGCAGGTGATAATCCAATATGTTGAGAAAGCTGTAAATTGGTAATTCTACCGTTTTCTTGTAAAATTTTAAGAATATTAAAGTCTATTTTATCTAGTTCCATTTTTCAGATTTATAGTACAAATTTATATTTAATCCTCTAATACCAAATTATATTTTACAAAAAGCTTCATTTATTTTTGAATATTTTTTTTACTCCCTATTTTTAGACAAGCCTAAAAATTATATTAGATTTGTATTAATTAATTTTTAGCATGACCACATCTTTTACAGAAGAGAATTATTTAAAAACCATTTATCATTTAAATACAGATGAAAATGGAACCGTAAGTACCAATGCCATTTCAGAATCATTGCATACAAAAGCGGCATCGGTTACAGATATGCTTAAAAAGCTAGCGGATAAAGAATTAATTAATTACGCCAAATATCAAGGCGTAACCTTAACAGAAATTGGCAAACAAAAAGCCATCACCATTATTAGAAAACATAGGTTATGGGAAGTTTTTTTAGTTGATAAATTAAGTTTTAAATGGGATGAAGTGCATGATTTAGCCGAAGAATTAGAACACATTAACTCAGAAATTTTGATTAACAGGTTAGATGAGTTTTTGAATTTCCCAGAAAAAGATCCACACGGAGACCCCATACCTGATAAAAACGGCATTTTAAAATCTCAGGAATTAATAACTGTTGCCAAAATGAACATTGGCGAACACGGAAAAATTAGTGGCGTTAGAGAGCATTCTAAAGATTTTCTTCAATATCTAGAAAAAACCGGGCTCACTTTAGGCTGCGAGATTCACATTATAGATAAAATTACATTTGATGGAGCAGTTGTTGTTGGAATTAACCAAATAGAACAAACCATTAGCAGAGAAGTAGCAAAAAACATATTGATATCGTTATGAAAAATGAAAATTCAAGTCCAAACTCTTTAAGTGAGGTACATTCTTCTGTTCAAACCAATAAACGAACAGGTTGGAAAAGAATTTTTGCTTTTTTAGGTCCCGCTTATTTAGTAAGTGTTGGTTATATGGACCCCGGAAATTGGGCTACTGATATTGCCGGTGGTTCTCAGTTTGGCTATAAGCTCATTTGGGTTTTATTAATGTCAAACCTTATCGCTTTATTATTACAATCATTAAGTGCAAGATTAGGAATTGTTAGAGGTTTAGATTTAGCTCAGGCTTCTAAAAACGCTTATCCAAAATGGGCTAATATTCCATTATTTGGACTGGCTCAGGTAGCCATTGTAGCCTGTGATTTGGCAGAAATTGTAGGAATGGCCATCGGTTTAAACTTATTATTTGGTTTGCCTTTAATTTGGGGAATTAGCATTACCGTTTTTGATACTTTTTTGCTCTTATTTCTCTTAAAAAGAGGAATGCGTAGCATGGAAACCTTTATTGTTTCTATGGTATTTATTATTGGACTTGCTTTTTTTGTAGAGATGCTTATCGTCACTCCGGTTTATAGCGATGTAATGAAAGGTTTTATGCCATCGTCATTAAATGGAAATGCACTTTATATTGCTATTGGAATTATTGGAGCAACAGTTATGCCTCACAACCTGTATTTACACTCCTCGTTGGTGCAAACCAGAAAATTTGACCGCTCAATTAAAGGAATTACAGAAGCCATCAAATTCAATTTTATAGATACTGCCATTGCTTTAAACTTAGCTTTTTTTGTAAATTCTGCTATTTTAATATTAGCCGCAGCTGCCTTTTATGTATATGGATACCATGAGGTTGCCGAAATACAAGATGCTTATATTTTGCTAGAAAATATTTTTGGAAAATCGGCGCCAACCTTGTTTGCAATCGCATTAATTGCGTCAGGCCAAAGCTCTACCATTACTGGTACTTTAGCAGGGCAAATTGTAATGGAAGGTCATTTAAACTTAAGAATACAGCCTTGGTTAAGAAGATTAATTACCAGATTACTAGCCATTGTACCTGCTTTTTTTACCATTCTATACTTTGGTGACGAAGCATTGGGTAGTTTGTTGGTGCTCAGCCAAGTGGTACTAAGTTTACAATTAGGTTTTGCCATTATTCCCTTGATCCATTTTAATTCGGATAAAAAAACTATGAAAGAATTTACCATTAAATTATGGGTGAAAATTTTAGCATGGTTAAGTGCTGCCATCATTGTTTATCTTAATTTACATTTGGTGATAGATGAAATTTTTACCTGGACACAAACCTCTGGTGAATATAAAATTGTGATTTACGGTGTGGTAATTCCGCTAGCGCTGGCCTGTTTTAGTCTTCTTTTATATGTTTTCTTTAAACCATTTTTTAGCGCTGGAGATGAAACTAAAAAACAACTGCCACATGGCGAAGCTATAGATTTTAAAGAAGGACATTTAGCTAATTTTAAGCATGTGGGTATCACCATAGATTTCTCTGGCAACGATCAAAAAATCATTAGAAATGCAATGATGCAAGGCGGTAAGACTGCGAAATATACTTTTATTCATGTGGTGGAAACTGCGGCGGCCAGGTATCATGGTAAAAATGTGATGGACCAAGAAACCCTTTTAGATGAGAAGAATTTAATTAAATATCAGTTAGATCTTGAAGATTTAGGCTATAAAGCTGATTATAAAATTGGTTTCGGAAATACAGCATCGGCTATAGCCAAAATAGTAGAAGAAACCCATATTGATTTTTTAGTAATGGGCGCCCATGGTCATAAAGGCTTTAAAGATCTATTATTTGGCACTACCGTTGATGCTGTTAGACATAAAATTAAAATCCCGGTATTGATTATTAATTAACGCTAAACTAAGAACCTGAAATTGCATGAAGCAGCTTTAAAAATTGAGGTGCAGAAAGAAAGCCATGATGCTGATAGATGATTTCATTTTTAGAATTTAGAAAACATATAGCCGGATAAGAAAGCTGTCCGTTATGAGTTGCCAATTCTTTTGCCAGCTCATTTATCCCGGTTTTATAACCCGTAGGTTGATAGTTAAAATTACGCTGATTAAACCAAATATTTTTTTCCTCTTCGGCATTCAAACTAATAAAGTAAAACTTTTCATTCAATAGTTTTATAATTTCTTTATTCTTAAAGGTGGTATTTTCCATTGATTGGCAATATTGGCACCAATCTGTATGTATAAATATCACTAATGGTTTGTTTTTTATGCTTTGTAAACTATCATTTTGTTCAAACTTAATAGTCTTTATTTGAGCCTCGCAGATTACTGATTGCAAAATCCCTAAACCTAGTAAAAAGGCATATTTGTAGTTAAAAATCTGCTTCATATAATTTAGTTTTTATGCCCTTGTATATTTAATCTCACCCCTAAAAATCCGCGGATATTTTGGTTTGGGGCATAAACATAATTAGGATCAAAGGTGAGTTTGTAAGGATTATCGACAGTAGCCACCACCTGACCATTCGCATCATATTGAACATTTTTATCAAAGGGATCATTGGCTCTGGCGATAATAAAAGAGGTGCTCTTATTAGGCGTAAAATTCAACAGGTTTTTAACACCGGCGTAAATCTCTAAATTTTTAGCCCCACTAAACGTCAATTGTATATTTTGAATGCTCCAAACTGGTGAAAACGCACTTCTAGGATCTGTATCACTCACCAAAGGCAAGCGCATAGGACTGTAGATGTTTCCTGTATAATCTATCCCCAAATTCATTTTTCTTATTTTATAGGAGATAGCCCAATTGCCCGATAATTTTTCGGTTAATATTTGTTGTGCCTTTAAACCATTAGTAAAAGTAGCTACATCTTGATAAGTAGCGCCACCAATTATTTTTAAACCACTATTAAATGAAATATCCAGATTTGCTGTTAATCCTTGGCTTACAGCATATCCATCAAGGTTATCGTAAATAATTTCGTTAGGATTGGTATCAAAATCACCAATAATACGGTTGTTGAAATAGGTGTAGAATGCCGATAAATCCAAACTAAATAAAGTTCCATCTTCGGCATAGATTTTTTTTAGGTAGTTAAGATTTACGTTATACGTTTTTTCGGGTTTGAGCTCATTTGAAATCACCACATTTCTTGCTCCGGTAAGTGCTGCATGGTCTTCGGTAAACAAATTAACCACTCTAAAACCTGTTCCAGCGTTTAGCCTGATGATATTTTTATCGTTTAAACTCCATTTGTAAGCTACTCTTGGTGTGTATATGCTGCCATGTATGGAATTATAATCATACCTAAAACCAGCCAAAAAGGTATGTTTTTCGGCTAATTTAATTTCATCCTGAATAAAGATGCCCGGCAACCAAGTTTTTTGAGGTTGATTTAATAAACTTCCATTCCCGTTTGATGCTGTTGCAGGGGTGTTATCATCATAATAGGTATACCTGATGGCGGCTCCAAAAAGTAAATCGTGATTTGCTGTTTTTTTATCCCAGGTGAGCTGTGAAAAACCCACTTTTTGATCAGCAATATAAGATGTTGTTCCATACCTACTATCTTGTTGATGGTTGTTAAAAGAAAAGGAAAGGAAAAATTTCTCTTTTACCGGAAGCTGATAATTTCCTATTAATTCCCATCGACTGGTATAAATACTTTCGCCATAAACTTCATCACCGCCTCTATATTGCTTTGTCCACTGTTTTTCTCCGCCCCAGCGATCTTCATAATTATACCTGCCGGCAATACTAAATAATCGATTTTCTTTTCTGTCAAAATTCCATTTTTGGAAAACGGAAATTCTATCCTGTAAGGTAACATCCGTAAAATTATCATTGTTATTGTCAACAATGTTTCCGAATTTAAAATAGTTGATCCCTGTTAAAAAAGTAGCTTTTTTACCTGCATTTAGCTTAAAACCTATATCGGTATTATACTCGCCATAACCTGTTGCAAATATATCTGCAGAAAATAAAGCGGCATTTTGTGGTTTTTTTGTGATGATATTTATTAATCCTCCAACAGCCTCACTCCCATATAAAGAAGAAGCTGGCCCTTTAACCACCTCAATACGTTCTACCAAAGAATTTGGAATTCCTGATAGGCCATATACCGTTGATAAGCTACTCACAATTGGCATTCCATCAATTAAAACCATAGTGTATGGCCCTTCTAAGCCATTAATATGGATATCGCCGGTGTTACAAATATTACAGTTGAGCTGCGGCCTAACGCCATTCACATTTTGTAAAGCTTCATAAATGTTTGGAGTCGGGTTTTTTCGAAAAAATGCAGGGGTGTAAACCTCCACCGGGACAGGACTTTCTAAACGATTAACTTCTTTTAAAGTCCCTGTTACGACCACTTCATTTAAAGCATTTTGAAAATTAGTGAGATCAAAATTCACCACTAATGGTTCATTATCTTTCAAAATGATGTTTTTTACTACCGCTTTAAATCCAATAGCTAACGCTTGCAATTTATAAGTTCCGTATGGGATATCTATTGTGTAATAACCCAAACTATCTGTAAAAGTCACATAATTAGTTTCTATTAAATTAATACTCACATTTTCTATAGATTTTCCTTCGGCAATTACCATTCCCGACAGTTTTGCAGTTTGCGCAGATGCAGAAAGGCTGATAAAAATAAATGTGACTATGTATATAAAATTCTTCATGCCTAACTACGCTATTAATTATATACAAAACTAATAAAGTTAGACTAGTCTAACAAATGTATTTTTTTATTTATTCTATATTTGCAACATGTTATCTCATACCGAAGAAAATTATCTAAAGGCGCTGCTAAAAATTAGCACTCAAAATGAGGGGAAAGATGAAGCTGGAACCAATGAAATGGCGGCTAATTTAGGCGTTAAACCTGCTACAGCCACTGATATGCTAAAGAAACTAAAAGAAAAAGGCTTAGTAGATTATGAAAAATACGGTAAAATTACGCTTAGCGCTGAAGGGAAAAAAAATGCTCTTGCTATTTTAAGAAAACACCGTTTATGGGAGACTTTTTTAAGTAAAAAATTAGATTTTTCATGGGATGAAGTACATGAAGTGGCCGAACAACTAGAGCATATTAAATCTGAAAAGCTGGTTGATAAGCTGGAAGAATTTTTAAATTTTCCGGAATTTGATCCACATGGAGACCCTATACCTAAGGCAAATGGAGAAATACCTGTAATTAAAAACACCTTATTAGCCGCTGCTGACGTTGGTACATTGTACAAAGTTACCGCAGTTAAAGATACTTCGAGCGTTTTTTTGAAGTACCTTGAAAAGTTGAATATTAACATTGGCACTAAAATTAAGGTTATTGAAAAAATATCATTTGATGATTCCTTTGTTATTGAGGTAAATGAAGAATTTAAAACCAATATTTCATTAAAATTTGCGAAGAGCTTATTGGTAAACTAATGGTAGGTTTGAAGATAATTAAAATTATCTTTCAGATATTTACAGAGAAATTGTGTGTTTATGGGATCGGATATTAATATTAGAAATAAAAAAGCAAGTTTTGAATACCACATTCTGGAGACTTTTACTGCCGGAATTAAATTACTTGGAACAGAAATAAAATCTATAAGAGAGGGCAAAGCAAACATTAGCGACTCTTTTTGTACTTTTATTAATGAAGAATTGTATGTAAGAAACCTCCATATTTCTGAATATTCACATGGTTCTTTCTATAATCATGAAGCTAAACGAGACCGAAAACTCCTGCTTACCAAAAAAGAATTAAAAAAGTTAGTGGTAAAAGGAGAAGATAAAGGTTTAACCATTATTCCATTAAAGATTTTTATTAGTGATAGAGGTTTTGCAAAAATGGATATCGCATTAGCACAAGGTAAAAAAGCTTTTGATAAGCGAGAATCTTTAAAAGAACGTGATGTAAAAAGAGAAATGGATATGGCAATGAAAAGATAACACCCCTAACCCCTAAAGGGGCACACATTCCCCTTTAGGGGCTACCAAGCTTGATCTCCTAAAAGCGGCACAAACCTAAAAGTATCTAAAACAATTTTATCAAAATCATTCTCTCCTACTCTAATCACTGTTACCATTTTTTGCTCTTTTTCATTCCCTACCGGGATGACTAAAATGCCTCCAATTTTTAATTGCTTTAATAATATTTGAGGAACCAAAGGTGCGCCTGCAGTTACAATTATTTTATCATACGGAGCATGTTCTGCAATTCCTTTAGAACCATCTCCTAAGAAAAAATCAGCTTTATAACCAATATGTGGTAAAACTTGAATGGTTCTGTGGTAAAGTTTTTCTTGTCTTTCTATGGTATAAACTTTGGCCCCAAGTTCTAAAAGCACACAAGTTTGGTAACCACAACCTGTCCCTATCTCTAAAACTTTATCTCCCGGTTGGATATGCAACAACTCACTTTGGTAGGCAACGGTATAGGGGTTAGAAATAGTTTGACCTTCGCCAATAGGGAAAGCCTTATCTGAATAAGCTTGCGCCCAAAAGGTTTCATCAAAAAAATAATGACGTTTAACTTTCCCAATAGCTGCAAGCACATTTTTATCAGAAATACCTTTATCAGCTAACTCTATGACTAATTTTTTTCTTGCACCCTTTTCTCTATAATTATCAATAAACTTATACGCCATGTGCTAGCAAAAATAGAATCTCAAAAGGAATTATTAGCTATTTTATTAGCTTTATGCCTTATTATTTTTCTATTTGCTGTGCCTAAGGGTTTTGCCTGTTTATGATTAAAAAACGAACCATCTTTTATATTCTTTATAATTTTCTTGCGGGATTGTTGTTTTTAAACACTTTATCTTATTTAAATTACTTTAATGAGGCTTTAAATTTGATAACGATTATAAAATTAGGACTCCTACTTTCTTTTCTTTACGGATTTACTGGCTCTTACAATCAAATTATCAGAAAATCTCGTTTTAAAGAACTTATTAGAACTATCAATCAGTCTATTATCATTATTTTAGTTTACTTTATTTACACCTACTCATTTAAGAATAGCAATTTAAATGATGAGCCTTTTATTAGCACAATTTACATTGGGTTTTACCATTTCCTTATTCTTTACTTTTTTAGACTCTTTTATCTAACCGGAATTAAAAGGTTATTGCAGGAACGCAGAATTGGTTTTAAAACATTATTGATAGGAAATAACACCAAAGCAATTCAGATTTACGAAGAAATTAGTTCCCTAAAAAAATCTTTAGGGTTTAAGTTTGAAGGATATATCGCTCTGGAGGAAAAAGAAAATAAACACTTTCAACCTCCATTAAAAAATTTAGGAGATATTGATCATCTGCTTCAAATTATTAAAGAAAACGCTATTGAGGAAGTCATTTTAGCGATTGAAACCTCTGAGCATCATAAATTGAAGGCAATTTTAGATGAGTTAGAGCAAACAGAAGTGATTATTAACATGGTGCCGGATATGTATGATATTGTATCGGGATTTGTTAAAATCAACTACTTATTTTCTATTCCACTTATTACTTTACACAGCGATAAAATGCCTATTTGGCAACGTATATTGAAAGTTTTGATTGACTACTTGGTAAGTGTTTTTGTCTTAATCATTTTAAGCCCTGTTTTTTTAATCATTTCTGCTGTGATTAAGCTGAGCTCAAAAGGTCCAATTATTTACTCGCAAGAAAGAATAGGCAAAAGAGGCAAACCTTTTCATATTTATAAGTTTAGAACCATGTACTTGGATTCTGAAAAAACAGGTCCTCAGCTTTCTAAAAAAGACGATAAAAGGATTACGAAATTTGGTTTATTACTTAGAAAATTACGACTAGATGAATTGCCTCAATTTTTTAATGTATTAAAAGGAGAAATGGCAATTGTTGGGCCACGCCCCGAAAGACAGTTCTACATTGATCAAATTATTAAAAAAGCTCCGCATTATCATTACTTACAAAAAGTTTTACCCGGTATTACTTCTTGGGGTCAGGTGAAATTTGGTTATGCAGAAAATATAGACCAAATGATTAAAAGATTAACCTTTGATATTATTTATGTAGAGAACCGTTCTTTAGCTTTAGACTTTAAAATTATGATTTATACATTTGTGATTATTCTTCAAGGAAGAGGAAAATAAATGGCTACTTTTGACCCGAAAAAAAAATTAAATGAAAAGAATACTTACTATTTTATCCTTGCAGTTTGCTGTGTTATTTGCAAATGCTCAATCTCAAAGCGACTCTAATTATTCTTTTGGTTTTAAGTTATTGTCTGTAGAAGAATTACCTAGAATGTTAAACGAGGTAAAAAGCAGTAGTAACTTTTATTACCCAAAATTTAATGGGCTGGTTTTAAAAGTAAATGATAACCAAATTAGCTACCGTTTTCAAATTAGTAATTATAAAAATGATGATTACTCTTTCACCAATGAATGTAGCACTTGCGAAACCGTAACCGGAAAATACACAGATCTTAATGTAAAATTAGGTTTTGAAAGAAGTATGACTTATAGTGCATTACAACCTTTTTACGGAATAGATTTGGGCTACAGATCTACCACTTTTATTGGCCAATCAAAAGATAAAAGCACTTCTGCACCATTATACAATGCCGATTTAGAAAAAAATGGAGCATTAATTTACCCATTTTTTGGATTAAAATATACCGCACTGAAAGTAATCACAATAAGTGCCGAAGCAGGATTAGATTTTTTATATTCTTATGATAAGGAAGTAAAATCTAATACTAGCAACACCGTACAATCTGTTAATAATTTTAAAAGATGGCAATATATAACTAAGCCTTTGGGTTTGTTGAGTTTGCAATTTAATTTTGGAGAGAACTAGTTTTAATACGGATCTACATCAACAACAACAAAAGCACCTTTATTTAATTTATCTGCTTCAAAGAGTATCACTTTCTCTTTAAGCAGATTTTTTATTTTAACTACCGATTGATTTTTCCAATCTATTTTAATGATAATGCATTGGATATAATAATTCCTTACCCGCCCTATTAAAGGAGATTGAGGCCCCAAAACCAAATCGCCTAAATGGAGTTTTAATTCTTTGGCAAATTGCTCTGCAATCATTAAAAGCTTGCCTAAATCTTTGTGTTTAATATCTATTTGAATGATTTTATAAAAAGGAGGATACCTAAATTGCTTTCGTTCAATCATCTCCTCCCGGTACATTCCCTCGTAATCATTCGCCACAATTTGTTTAATTACCCGGTGCTTTACATCATAAGTTTGGATAATTACTTTTCCCTGTTTGTTTCTTCTGCCTGCCCTTCCTGCTACTTGAGACAGCATCTGAAAACTTCTTTCATACGCTCTAAAATCAGGGAATTGAATCATGCTATCGGCATTTATAATTCCAATTAGCGTGATATTATCAAAATCTAAACCCTTAGCAACCATTTGAGTGCCCACCAGAATATCAATTTTTCGATCTTCAAAATCATTTAAAATAATTTGATGCGCATTTTTATTTCTTGTAGTATCATAATCCATTCGGGCAATTTTCACATCAGGCAACAGCACTTTTAAATCGTCTTCTACCTTCTCTGTCCCTAAACCTTTATACTCTATATGCCTAGAGCCACATGCAGGGCACTCTGTGATATTTTCTTCCTTATATCCGCAATAGTGGCAATGTAATTTTCCGGATGCTTTATGATACGTTAAACTTACATCACAGTTAATACACTTTGGCGTGTTACCACAAGTTTTACAAATTAATACCGGCACATAACCTCGTCTGTTTTGAAAAAGAATAACTTGTTCTTTTTGAGCCAGAGTTTGATCTATTTGATTGAGCAAAACGCTACTAAAATTTTCTTTATTGAGTTTTCTAGCCTTTTCTTCTGTAATACTTACCACTTCAATCTCGGGCAATTTTACACCGCCATATCTTGTTAAAAGTTTTACTAAACCATATTTATTAGATAAAGCATTAAAATAAGTTTCCAAAGCCGGCGTAGCAGATCCCAACAACACTTTAGCTTTTACCATATTTCCTAAAATAATGGCAATATCTCTGGCATTATATCGCGGAGCAGGATCGTATTGCTTAAAGCTGGCTTCATGCTCTTCATCAACTATAATTAAACCTAAATCACAAAAAGGAAGGAAAACTGATGACCTCGCTCCTAACACAATTTTCACCTCGTTGGTTAAAACTTTTTGCCAAATTTCTGCTCGTTCATTATCGTTAAACCTACTGTGATAAACAATAATTTGATTGCCGAAATAGATTTTTAAGCGATCTATCATTTGCCCGGTAAGGGCTATTTCTGGCAATAAATATAAAACCTGATTTCCTTTGGCTAAATATTCTTCAATAAGGCGAATATAAATTTGGGTTTTACCCGATGAAGTAATGCCGTGTAACAGTACCGTTGATTTTTCAATAAAAGATTCTTTAATCTGCTGAAAAGCTAGGTTTTGATCTTCGCTTAAAATAAAATCAGATGCTACAGAATTATCAAATGAAGAAAACCGACTGACAACTTTATCTACTTGAATAAAAATATCTTTATCAATTAATGCTTTAATAGCTGCTGAATTTACACCGCCCTCTTCTATAATTGCGGCTTTTTTTACTTCTCCAAACTCTTTCTTTAGCTTCATGTAAGCCAATAAAGCATCTAACTGTTTGGGTGCTCTTTCTAAAACAGAAAATAGTTGCTTTAAATTTTCTCTATCCTCATAAAAATCATTCAGGGTAATAATTGATAGTTTTTTAGGCTGATATTTCTCGCTAATCTCCTCAGAAATGAAAATGATTTTCTTATCTAAAAGGCTTTTAAGTAAGGGAAAAATGGACTTTTGAGCTAATATTTTAGTGATTTCGCTGATGCTTAATTCATGTCGTAGTTCTAAAGCATCCAAAATCAGAAATTCTTTATCGTTTAATAAATTCCTATCAAAGGTGTGTTCTAGGTTTAAAACAATTCGAGTTTCACTAGCCAACTTCAACGCAGAAGGCAAAGCGGCGGCCATCACCTCTCCTAGTGTACATAAATAGTAATCGGCTATCCATTGCCAAAATTCTAATTGTACCAAATGCACTATTGGCTGAGGATCAATAATATCTAATAAATATTTTGCCTCATATTTTTCTGGCGCTTGCTTAGAAACAGAATGAATAATGGCTGTATAAATTTTGCTTTTACCAAATTGCACCACTGCTCTTCTTCCTTTTTCGGCAAAATCATTTAATGTTGCCGGCACTCGGTAAGTGTAAGTTCTAGGAATTGCCAATGGCAAAATTACCTCCACAAAAAGTGTTTGGTGGTTTGGATCGGCGGCTTCAAAATCTTTCATTTATTTATCTCTAACTGCGGCTAATAACAAACTTAACCAACCCAAAATAAAAAATAACCCTCCAATAGGCGTAATTGGACCCAAAATACTTAATGCGGTAAAGCCTAAAACATTTTTTAAGGCTAAAAAATATAATGAACCACTAAAAAGAAAAATTCCGATGGTAAAACAGTAAGCAGAAAAATTAACGATTTTATTTTTGAACCTTCCAAAAGTAGATAAAAACAAAAGTGCAAAAGTGTGGTAAAAATGATATTGAACGGCTGTGTGCCAAGTATCTAATTGCTCTACAGAAATCATTTTCTTTAAACTATGCGCTCCAAAAGCACCAAGCATTACCGCTAAAGTTCCAAAAATAGCGGCTGTAATAATTATTCTTTTGTTCATTTAAATTGTTGTGAAGGTTCTGCTAATTTAATAAAGATGCATTCAATTTTCGGGCTTCGTTACAAAAATCTATTTTTGTGCTTAAGGATTATTTAAAATGAAGAAAATTATCATCATCATAAGCATACTTGTTTTAGGAATAGCGGCCGTAACCTGGCTTTATTTTAAAAACTTGTCTGCCACAGCATATTCTAATGAAAACGTTTTTAAAGTTATCCCAAAAGATGCTGCTATGGTTTTCGAATATAAAAACGAAGACTCTTTTTATGATATATTTAAAGATTTTAGCCTGTTTGGCGATCTTTTAGGCCGAAATAATTTAGAACATTTAAATGCTTTAAAACAAGTTTTTGTAGACGATGCCATCATTTCTCCTTCATTTGCAAAAAGTAATTTATTTTTCTCCTTACATCAAAACCAAAGAAATAATGCTGATATTTTAATTATTGCTCCATTTTCTAAAGAAGCTGGTGATACTGATGAAATAATTGCCAGCTTAAAAACTAAGTTTAAATTAATAAGTGATGCCGATGCAAATCAGCCTATTTATCAACTATCGTTTAATAATAAATCTAATTTTTACTTCATTATTCATCAATCTTTAATGATTGGTAGTTTTGAGAAAACATTGGTGAAAAATGCTAAAGAAATCATATTATCTGGTAAGGAAAGCAATAGTTTTAAAATAGATTTTAAAAGCCCCAGAAATAAAAACTCTATTGCCAACCTTTACCTCAATTTTTCTAAAATTCCCGATTTTCTAAACAATTTTTCAGACAGAAAAAATCCTTCAGAAACATTTGCTTTAAAATATGTGGATGCTTTTGCATCGCTCAACATTAATTATCAAAGTAGAGCATTTATGTTTAGTGGAGTAACTCAAGTAAATGAAAAGGCTAATAATTATTTTAACTTATTTTTAGATCAAGAACCGGGTAATAACACGCTTAAAAACATTTTACCTTTTGATGCTGCTTCTTATTCTTTCTTTTATGTGTCTGATTACAAAAAATTTAAACAAGGTTTAAACAAGTTATTTGCGGTCAGAAAAGAATCAGAAAAACTAAAAAAACAATTAGATAACATTACCCAAATTCATTCTATTAATATAGATAAAGAGTTAATGCCGGTAATGGGAAATGAATTTGGAGTAATGCAGTTAGCTTCTGGAGATAAAATAGGTGTTGTAAAAACTATAAACACCAATAGATTATCGTTTCTGTTATCAACCATCAGTTCAGAAGCTGTAGAAAACATACGCCGTTTTGATGACTCTTATTTACTATATTCTTACTTAGGTGATCCTTTTAAATCTTTTCAGCGCCCTTATTACATCATTATTGAGAACCACTTAATTGTAGCAAACAATACTACAGCACTGCGTAACTTTCAAAAAAACTACACCAATCAAAATTTATTAAGCAGATCTGATAAAAACATAGATTTTCAACAATATTTATCTAATCAAGGGAACATCTTTTATTTTATTCACAACAGTAATGCTAAAGCTATTGTAAAATCTTTTTTAAGTGGTAAAGCGCATGAAAATTTTAAGAGCGATGATTTTGATTGGAAAAATATTTATGCTTTATCTGTTCAATTTAGTGCAGATAAAGACAAGTTTTTTACTAATTTATACTTAAGTAAAATACCAGAACCTCAGAATCTTTTACCATCTGTAGACTCACTTTTAGTAGATTCTTTGGTTCAATAAAACTTAATTTAAAATAATCTTTTCTTTAAGTTTTTACTGATAAATTTAGGGATGAAGAAAATTTGGTATTTAGCTTTAATCATCTTCTTCCCTACTAGTGTTTTTAGTCAGCATATTGCACTTACGCATAGCGGCACTCAATATGATTCTTTTGAGAATCCTGTGCAAACTGGCTTTACTAAAGAGCTCAGCAGAAAATATGCCATCACTATTTTTCCTGCATTAAATGCTTTATTAAACTTTAAAGGCGGCTCAGAAACTGCATTTAAAAATCTTATTTTCAACCGAACGGTTTCTGGTTCTACATTTAATGATATTGGTTTAGGAAACAGCAATCAACTTTATTTAAAAAACAGCTTCTATTTATTTACTTATAGAATTTATAAAACTGTAAACTATAATAGAGAATTAGGTTTCGCTCTTCAATTTAAACAAGATGGAAAAGCCAATATTTCTAATGAAAGCTTTGCCATATTTGATAGCTATAAAAACTTTAACAAAACCTCTTATCTAAACATATTTAATAATAAAGCTTATAATCAATCTTATTGGCAATTAAGTGTAAACTATAGAGAAAATTACGACGAAAAATGGGGCTTTGGTGGTAAATTTAGCTTATTAAATGGCGCTACTTATTCTAAAATGAATATCAGTAACTCTAGCCTACAAATAAATAGTTCAAATTCTTTTATTTCTAGTTTTAAAGGTAATTACATTTCAAGTTTTGGAACCGATAGTCTTACTTATAAAAAATTATTACCCAATTTAAAGAATCTTGGACTCGCCATAAGCGGAGGTGTTTCTTACACCTCAAAAAAAGGATTGTATTTAACGTTAAATATTAATGATTTAGGCTTTATCCACTGGAATAAATCAACCCCAAATTATACATTTGATGATGAAATTACCGTCACAAATGCCAATAGCGCAAATGCCGCTAACAGATTCTCTAATGCTTTTGGAAGTATCATTAATAACAACCTCACCAATAAAAAATTTAATACTACAATAGACACCAAGATAGTTTTAGCAGCCTCAAAAACGTTTAATAATTACAAATCTGTTTTTGTGTTTTCTAAAAGCACTTTTAGAAGCGACGGACAAATTGGATTGTTAAACAATTTTCAAAAAAATGCCTTTAATTTTGGTTTAAACACCATTTATGATTTCAATTCGGGATTAAATTTAGGATCGCAGTTATTGATTAAATCTCCCAATTCCGAATTTTATATCGGTTCCGAATCATTATTTCCATCTTATTATTTAGCTAAAGGATATTTAAAAAAGGACGAAAATATTGGCAAAAACAATACAAAGGGCACTTTTTATATGGGACTAAATGTAAATTTTGGTAGGAAAATGCAAAGTATGGGCAACGCCGATGAAATACCTGGCTTAAATGATCAAGAAACTGGCTTTGTAGTAAGGTTGAGTCCTAAAGAAAGAAAACAACTTCAAAAGAAAAATAAAGAAATAGGAAAAAGAAGAAGTAAAACAAATAAAAGGAACAATTAAGCTTCTTTCTTTTTACCGACTATAAAATCTTTTAAATAATAAGGTTCAAAATAGGCAACATCTTCAAAAGAATTTTCTAGATATTTATCATAAGCCAGTTGAGTTAAATGAGCTGCAGAATTTTCAAAATCATCCATAACTCTCGCATTTAAATTTGCACCCAAAATATCCGCACATTTTGCAGCGCCATCTCCAAAAAAATAAATAAGGTGTTGATCAAACAAATCAGCGAAAGCCTGATCTTCTATAATTTTTGCCTCGGTTGCAGAAACACTTAAATTTTGATGATTAAACACAGCGCAGTAAACCTCCATTCTTTTGGCGTCTATCATTGGGCAAAATAACGTTTGCTGATTTACCGAAAAACAATGATTTAAGAACCCCGATGACATGGCTTCTAAAGTGTTTACAGCTATTAAAGGGATATCTAAAGCGTAGCAAATACCTTTGGCGGTAGAAACACCTATTCGCAAACCAGTATAAGAACCAGGCCCCATACTTACCGCTACAGCATCCAAATCAGAAAACTTTTTACCCGCCTTTAACATCAACTCTTCAATAAAAAGAGTAATTACGGCTGCATGAATGTTTCTTTCTGTTTTCTCAACCAGTTGCAAAAGTTTTCCATCTTCAGCTAAAGCAACTGAACAGGTTTGGGTAGCGGTTTCAATTTGTAAAATTAGAGCCATTAAAATATAATTTAATTAAGGTACTGGATCATAACCATGCTTTCCCCAAGGATGACAACTACCCATTCTTTTTAAAGTAAGCCATCCACCTTTAAATGGACCATGCTTTTTAATAGCTTCTGCCCCATATTGTGAACAAGTAGGCGTATATCTGCATGACGCCCCTAATAATGGCGAAATCATGTATTGATAAATTTTAATGATGATCAGAAAAATAAAACCTAAAATGCTTTTTACAAATTTTATCATTTATCTACATTCTTTAAAAGCATTTTAACCATTGCTAAAAGCTTTTGATCAATAAAATCAAACTCATGAATTTCTTTGCCAACATAACTTAATGCCAGCAATATTTTTATATTCTGAGAATTTAATGATGGATAGAGTTGCAATTCTTTGGATAAACGATAGGATTCTCTGATTCGTCTTTTGATTAGATTTCTATCTACAGCAGATTTAAATCTTTTTTTAGGAACTGCAATTACAACTTGTACAGGAAATTGCTGATTGATGTTTGGAGAAATCAACCAAGTTACCCTAAAAGGGTATAATAAAAAAGAAGAACCGCTCTGAAAAAGCCCCGTAAGAGACTTTTTACTACACAACCGTTCTTCTTTTTTGAAACTATTTATTTTGGATGCCATTAACCGAGGGCTTAAACATATTTAAAACATCGGTAATTATCACGATTAATGATAATTAGAACAAACAAAATTATGCTTTATGACGACGTTCGTCTGATACTGTTAATCTTTTTCTGCCTTTTGCTCTTCTAGAAGCTAAAACTCTTCTACCATTAGCGGTAGACATTCTTTCTCTGAAACCGTGTTTATTTCTTCTTTTTCTTTGAGAAGGCTGGAATGTTCTTTTCATGATGCTATATTATAAATCTCTCTTTTAAAACAAGGAGTGCAAATATAGGCTTGTTTTTTTAAAATTCAAAGTTAAAACACAAAATTTTAATACTGAAGCAATTTATATTTGTGGTATATTATTGTTTAGGCTTACTTTTTTTTGCGTTAACGATTGAAGCGGCATCCTTTATCCCCTTTTCGGGGATAAAGATACAGCGGAAAGCGTGTTAAAACGCCCAAATAAATAATCTATTTATTGAACCCAATGTTACAAATAGTGCAATTAATCTCTATTTTGCTTTTAAAATATCTCTGATTTCTGCCAATAAAACTTCTTCTTTAGATGGCCCTACAGGTGCAATAATTGGTTCTTCTTTTTTCTTCTTAGTGGCATTAATAGCTTTAATTATTATAAATAAAACCAAAGCAACAATTAAAAAACTAATAACTGCTGATAGAAAATTACCGTATTTTACAGTTTCTAAAAACGTTAATTGACCAATATCAGTAAGATTAGCCGCATCTAACGCAGGTTTAAGCAATAAAGGGGTAATAATATCTTCAATAAATGAATTGATGATTTTACCAAAGGCAGCACCAATAATTACTGCAATTGCTAAATCCATTACGTTTCCTTTTAGCGCAAATTCTTTAAATTCTTTAACAAATCCCATATCTTAATATATTTTAAAGTTTGATTTAAACTAAATTAATTAATTAAAAGTTATGTTCAAACCTTAAAACTAAAATTGTATACTTAGATTAAAAATTGATACGTAATTAAATCACTTTGTTTAACTTTGAGATTCAAAATTAGTTTATGCTTAAACAAAATCTTCAACAAAAACTTTTACAAAAACTCTCGCCACAACAAATACAGTTTATAAAATTGTTGCAGGTACCTACTGTTTCTTTAGATACCAGGATAAAAGAAGAGTTAGAAGATAATCCGGCATTAGAAGATATTAGTCTTGCAGATATGAATGATCCTGTAGAAGAATATCCAGATAAAGACCCTGATGATTATAAGTCTGAAGATAGCGAAGAGAGTTTTGATGAGTTTAATGTTGATGAATATTTACAAGACGATAATGTAAATGATTACGGGAGTAAATATGATAGCAATGAAGAGGATGAAGATAAAAAAGAGTTCCCTATAGCGGTAAGCAGTACTTTTTTTGAAAACCTGCAAGCGCAGTTAGATTTAGTTCCTTTAAGTGATAAGGAGTATTTAATTGCACAACAATTAATTGGGAGTTTAGATGATGATGGCTATTTACGTAGGCATGTACCCTCTTTAATTGACGACCTTGCTTTCTCGCAAAATGTTTTTGCCGAAGAAGAAGAAGTGGAGGAAATGTTAAAAGTTATTCAAACTTTTGACCCCGCTGGTATGGGTGCCAGAGATTTGCAAGAATGTTTATTGATTCAACTAAGAAAAAAAGATCAAAATAACATCAACATTCAAAAAGCAATTCTAATAGTAGAGCATCATTTAGATGAATTCACCAAGAAACATTACGATAAATTAGAAAAATCTTTAAATATCAATTCTGAAGAATTGAAAGATATTGTTGCCGAAATTTTAAAATTAAATCCAAAACCTGGAGATTCTGGCGCATCTACGGTAAAGCAAATGCAGGTTATTCCTGATTTTCATATCGCAAAAAATGACGATATTTTAATTCTTACTTTAAACTCTAAAAATGCTCCGGAGCTAAGGGTGAGTAAATCTTATCAGGAAATGTTTCAGCATTATGAAAAAACTTCTGACAAAGACAAAAAGCTAAAAGAGGCCGTTCAATTTGTTAAGCAAAAGCTAGATTCGGCTAAATGGTTTATAGATGCGATAAAGCAAAGACAACAAACTTTGCTTAAAACCATGAATGCGATTATGAATTATCAATATGATTATTTCTTATTTGATGGTGATGAACGCTATTTGAAACCAATGATTTTGAAAGATATTGCCGACAGAATTGGAATGGACATATCTACAGTATCTAGGGTTGCAAATTCTAAATATGTGCAAACAGAGTTTGGAACTTATTTATTAAAATCGTTTTTCTCTGAAGCCATTCAGACTGAAAGTGGCGAGGAAGTTTCTAACAAAGAGGTGAAAAAGATTTTAGAAGAATGTATTGGTAAAGAAGATAAAATTAGGCCTTTAGCCGATGAAAAACTAACCGAAATTCTTAAAGAAAAAGGATATAATATTGCCAGAAGAACGGTAGCTAAATACAGAGAACAAATGGGGATTCCGGTAGCAAGGTTAAGAAAAGAGTTATAATTTTATTCCTAAGACAAACTCATGTGTGCCGGTATTTATGGTTTTTAATGGCGAAATGGTGTTATCAAAAGCATAGCCGGCATCTAATGTTTTACTAATTGTAAACCCAGCTAGCACAGAAAAAGCATCCTTTTTTCTATAAGAACCACCTACCCAAAAGTTATTTCTGAAATTAATTTTCAAGTTTAAATCAAAAGCTTTGGGTGCTGGCTTAACAAATTTTAGCATCACTGATGGGGTAAAAGAAATATCTTCACCCAACCAAAACCTGTAACCTGTGGTTAAAAAATAATGTGGCACTTCGGCTCCTTTATCATAGTTTTCACTAAAAGAAAGCTTTTCTTTTACCACCTGTTGAATAGAGCCTCCTAAATAAAACTGAGAAGAATAAAAATAGAAACCCGCATTAATATCTGGTGTCCAAGTAATATTTTGCCCACCAACAACAGATGGGTCATTAGGATCTTCAAATACCAAAACATCTGTATTTAAACCTATCCGGCTAACACCGCCTCCCACCCCAAATGATAAGTTGGCTATATCTCCCATCATAATATGGTAAGCGTAAGTAAGATTAAGAGTGCTTCTATTAATTGGACCAGTTTTATCATTTAAAACCGTAAAACCTAATCCGTGATGATTATCAGAAGAATAGTAACCATCCTTATCTGAACGAGTAGCAGGATCTTCAATTCCGTAATCTGCAGAGCCGGCTGTCAAAATACTTTTGTCTAAATTAACAGGTGCATGAATGGTAAAGTAACTTGTTTTTGGTGCATCCTGAATCCCAACCCATTGATTTCTAAAACCAGACTTTATGGTAAATGCCTTATAAATACCTGTAAACGCTGGATTAATAATTTCCATATTTTGCAAATACTGGGTATAGTGTGGTCTTTGCTGAGCAAAACCCATAAAACAACATAAGTTAATAAGGATGAATAGGAAGGCCTTTCTCATTATCGTAGAAGAGTTACAGAGCCTGTGTACCTATTTCTACCATTGTTGGGTTCTATCATAAAATAGTAAACACCAACTGGCATATCTACATTGTTTAATCGCCCATCCCAAGGTGTATTGTACTGTTTTGCGTAAAACACCTCTTGTCCGTATCTATTAAAAATTCTAATGGTTGCGTTTACAAACGTTTCTAAATATTTAATAGACCAGGTATCGTTAATTCCATCACTATTTGGACTAAAAACATTTGGAATAAATGGGTCTATATGTACGGTGACTGTTACTTCATCTGCCACTATACAACCATCTTTTGAGGTAACCGTTAAAGTGTATTTTGTTGTTTCAGCTGGACTTGCAATTGGATTTAAGATACTATCAGCACTTAAACCTAATGATGGAGTCCACTTGTATTTCAAATTACTTCCTGTTACTGCTGCCTTTATTTGTTTTTCTCCAGCCAATAAAATATCTAAATCTTCGCCTGCATCTACAGTTGGTATGGGATTTACTAAAATTGTTTGAGAGACCTGCTCTGTACAGCCTTTATTTGACGTAAAAGTGTAGGTAATAAGATGAGATCCTAAACCGGCTATTACGGGATCAAAAAAGTTTCCGACTATTCCCTTACCTACCAAAGTAGCTGTGCCTAAAATACCGGTTGTTTCTTTAGCTGATGACAATAGGAATTTTGACGTATTTAAACAAACTGGGCTTACGGCACCAAAAACCACATTAGGACTTCCATTAACAGTAATGGTGGTTGGTGCAGATTGCTGAAAACAAACTTGACCAGAGTAGGCTCTAAAAACTACCTGATAATTTTTATTGATAGCAGAAGCTGGATATTTATGTGCGTAAATTTCGCCATTAGTGGGTGTAATATCAGTTTCAATTACATTGTTGCCGGTAACACTGTATTCATAAATAATTTCAACTTTGGTGATATTTCCAAAAAGTATGGTGGAGTTGTTTTTAAAATTGACGGCTTTATTGCTACACAAATTATCTTTATCCAATAGCTCAAAACTCACTTGAGGGTTGGCTCCACTAATAGTTATTGTTTTTGTAATTGAAGAAATACAACCTTCGGCAGAAGTAGTTTGTAAAGTTACATTGTAAGAGCCTGTTGCTAAATATTTATGTTTAGGAAGTTGCTTAACTTTTTCTACAACATCATTAGATCCGTCTCCAAAATTCCATAACCAAGAACTTACATTGCCTTTATTTATAACAGGCTGAAAATTCACAACATCGTTAATACAAGCTCCGGGATCTAAAAAATCTATTTCGGCAGGATCATTAATGATAACAGATTTAGAGAAAGTGTTTGAACAACCAAACTGAGTGCTAGAAGTAATACTTACTACATAAGTACCACTTTTTGTAAATAAATGAGTGGGATTTTGTTGTGTACTGGTTGTGCCATCACCAAAACTCCATAACCAAGAGGTTAGGTTTCCGTCAGCAGATGTGCTTTTATCAGCAAATTGAATATTTGTATTTACGCATAATGGTGATTGAGTTTCTAAAGAGGCTACAGGCAATTTTTTCACCGAGATACTTTTTTCAAATACCCCAGAAACACAACCAATATTACTTTTAATAGTCAATTTCACTTTGTAAACGCCAGAAAGTGGGAAAACATGAGTCGGATTCTTTAGGGTAGAAATTGTACCATCTCCAAAATCCCAAAGCCAACTATTTACAGGTTCCCCAATATTTTTTTCTACATAAGTAAAAGGCAACGTTCCTCCAACACAAACCTCATTATTAGAAGAAAATTCTGCAACTGGCAGGTCACTTACTTCAAAATCAAAATTTATGATTTCTTCATCTAAAGTGGAGCAAAGTCCCGAGTTGACAGGTAATGAAGCGAGTATTTGAATAGGTTTAATCCCGCTACTGGCAAAAGACTTTTGAACAATTAGTTTAAATTCATACAAATCCTTGTTACCTATTTTTATCATAGTGTAAGAAGGATTATTTTGGGTAATTGGAGCACTGTTAGCATCTAATGTCCAAACAAGTTTAGTAGCCGCATAGGGTAATACTATTCTAAAATCGTATGATTCATTAATACAAGCAATCTTAATAATTTCGTTGGTTTCTCTTTTAATAGCATTAACCAAAGTAGTTGATGCTAAACTTGTTCCTGCAGAATAAGCATATGACTCTACCGGACCAAAGCCATAAGCTATTGCATTAAAACCAGTATCAGCTGATAAGCTAAAATTAGATCCTCCAATAGTGTTTAAAGTGATTTGAGCGTAAGAATATTCTGCTGAATTTGGAACAGATAAAAAACTGGCGGAAAAATTAATCCCGTTAATTTTAAATGAACTCACCTTTTTGGTAGGTATAGTGATGTTTAAATATTGCTCTGTAATTGCTAATTTGTTTGAGGAATAAAGGGTGATCTTATCAATACTATATTCTAAGGGATTTAAAATCACCATATCAGGATCTCCAACTATACTCCCTGGATTAGTAATATTTCTACTATCATTGCAGGATTGTGATAATGCAAACTGAGCGACGGATATGGGTTTATCAGATTTAATGATAGATACATTAGTTATTCCTTGAGAAGAATAAAATTGCCCGGTATTCAATTTTACAGATACGCCATCAATTGATACTGTGGTATTATCTTCTGATGCCAAAATTCTATAAATACTTCCTGTATTTCTATTAAAAAACGGAACTAATGGAAAAGTGGTTCCCCAACTATCTATTGGATAGAGTTGTTGTAATAATGGATCTAAAGAAATCTGTCCTGTAGTAGCGTTACAGGTATTTGTACCCAAAACTAGCGCAGTGCTCCCAGAAAAAGCTGCAATTTTTTTACATCCAGAAGTTAAAGAATCTACTTCAATTACGGTACCAGTAATATCTACCGTATCTTGATATTGATAAACATCGCCTTTATCAACTAAAGTAATAGAAAAAGGAGTTCCCGGTATTCCTTTAGCCATTGGCTTAATGTTTACCTTAACATTAGCATCTGCAGCTACAACATTAAGCTGAGAAAAATAACCAGTGCCGGCATTGGTAGGTTGTTTCTGATCATAAGACATTGCAAAATGCTTACTTCCTAAAGCCTGATAAGGTAAAACAAGCGTAGCAGCAGACCTAAACCCGGCAAAAACATGCGCATAAACCACCACTTTAGGTTTACCTGCATCCACAGTTACTTTAATCCCTTTATTTTTAGATATTTTAGAACCACTTCCTAAAAAAGAAATAGTTCTCGGTACTAAAACCTCTATTACTGCATTAGCTTGGACTTGATAAGGCTGAGAAAAGGTGCCACAAGAAACAATACCACTTGTATTACTTTTAGAAGTAATAAATATAGACATAGATGCTAAAGAGCCTCCAGATGGAACATGATCTGGAAAACAAACCCAAAACTCTGTTCCCTCATTAGAAATACTTTGAGCTTTTAAATGATCAAAACTAAAAAAGAGACCAATAGTGATTAGCGTAATCTTAAGAAATAGCCTCATATAAAATTACACAAGGTTAAATTGTTGCTAAAGGCAGAATGTATCAAGGCTTATAAATAAATTTCTTAATAAGCTA
The DNA here is from genome assembly GCF_005116455.1 of Pedobacter cryophilus. GTDB lineage: Bacteria > Bacteroidota > Bacteroidia > Sphingobacteriales > Sphingobacteriaceae > Pseudopedobacter > Pseudopedobacter cryophilum. The sequence goes on along the minus strand of NZ_SWBP01000002.1, from coordinate 585,975 downwards.
ACATAAAAACAAATTAATCACCAAGCAAAACTTTTATGAAATTTATTTACAGTTTTTATTATATGAAATTCTCCTGAGAGGAGTTTTAATTAATTACCAAAGTTTTTGTGGGCAAGTTACTTTGTAGCGGTTGTTTAATAAGAAACCCAAAACAATTTCATGAGAACCTCTAGATACGGTATTCAATGCCGATGTGGTAAAGTCATAAGAATAACCCAAATTAAATAAAGAACCCACGTTAAAACCTACTAAGCCAGAAAAAGAATCATCTTTCCTGTAGGCTCCACCAATCCACAGTTTGTCTCTAAAAGAAACTTTTAGGTTAACATCAACCCCTAAAGGAGCTGGGTTTACCACTTTTAACATCACTGATGGAACTACTGTAATATCATCATTTAGCCAAAATCTATAACCACCGGTTACAAAAAAATGAGGCACTGTTTTGCCAGTATTATAAGTGGAATTCTCTGAGAAAGATAAAGTTTGTGGTAATAATTGCTGAACAGAAGCACCGGCAAAAAAATCTACAGAATATAACCAAACCCCAGCATTAATATCAGGCTTTAGTTTATTAATGGTGCCTCCTCTGGTTATTGCTTCATCGTTTGGATTCTCTAATGTAATGTCGTTGGTATTTAAGCTTATTTTAGAAACCCCGGCGCCAACACCAACTGATAAATTTAATTTTGGAGCTAAGCCAATGTGATAAGCATAAGTTAGATTAAAAGAGGTATTACTTAATGGGCCTGTTTCATCTACTACTGCCACTACGCCAATTCCATGGTGAGGTTCTGCGGCAGCATAATCATATTTATAATTTCTCCCTAAAGGGTTTTCTCCAACCATACCAAAAGATGTAGAACTTTGCCAATCATTTGTTTTACCTAATGGCATGTGTGCTGTTAGATAAGAAGTTTGAGGTGCATTTTGCAAACCAGTCCACTGTTGCCGGGTGGCTGCTTTTATATCAATATAATTTTCTATGCCTGTAATTGCAGGATTTATGATATAATTATTTAGAATATATTGGGTATACTGAGGCTTTTGCTGTGCTTTTACACTAGCACAAACACAAATAAAAAAAAGGAGAATTTTATAAAACTTAATCATCTAATAACAGTAACTGACCCTGAAAATTTATCATTTCCATTTCTTGGGTCTATAACATAATAATACACTCCAACCGGCACATCCTTTCCTTTTAATTTACCGTCCCATGGTATTGGATAGCCGTTAGAACTAAAAACCTCGTTACCAAAACGATTAAAAATTGACACTTTTGCATTCACATAGGTATCTAAATATTTAATATTCCAGGTATCGTTAACCGCATCATTATTTGGTGTAAATGTATTAGGTATATCTGGAAAATCAGCAACATTAACGTTTACCCTAGCAATAACTATGCAACCATCAGCAGATGTGACAGTTAAAGTATATAAAGTAGTTTCTTGGGGTGATGCTATCGGATTTAGGATATCATCTCTACTTAATCCATCAGCTGGCAGCCATTTATAAGTTAAACCGTTTCCGGTGGCTTCCGCATTTAAAGTTATTTGCCCGCCTGTAAGAATCACCAATTCTTCTGTCCCGGTTACAATTACAGGCAACTCATAAACTGTAATATTTTGCTTTTTGATATCTGTGCAACCATTATTTGCATTAAAAATGTAGCTGATTTCAAAAGTACCTGCACCCGACAATAAAGGATCAAAAAAACCATCGTCTGTTATTCCTGTTCCTGTATAAAAACCACTCCCTGCTATACCTGTTAATTCTGAAGCTTCTGTAAATTTAAACTTATTGATGTTTAGACAAACGTTAGGTAACGGTGCAAAATTCACATCAGGACTACCTTTTACCGTAACCGTAACAGGACCAAAATCTTGAAAACATAAATTCCCGGAATAGGCTCTAAGCGTTACTTGATAATTAAGATTATCTTTTGAAGCCGGGTATTTAAATTCGTAGGTATCTTGCGGAACAGGGTTATTAACTACTAGTTTTTGATTTATAGCTGTTGCGGAATAATTAAAAATCCATTCTAATTTAGTGATGTTTCCAAAAGAAATAGATGATAAATCTTTAAACTTTACAGGCACATTACTACATAAATTATTGTTATCTAAAACTGCAAATTGCGCTTTAGGATTTGCTGCGCTAATAGTAATGCTTTTGATTACTTCTGTTGTACAACCATTAACAGAGGTTACTGTAAGTTTCACATTATAAAAACCTGCATTGTTATACTTATGAGAAGGATTTTCTTTATTTCTTTGTGATACATCATTAACCGCATCTCCAAAATCCCAATCAAAAGACGCCACATCTGCCGATTTATTTTTGACCGTAAAAGTCACTAAATCAGTTACGCATGATGCGGGATCATCAAAATCTATAGTTGGGGCACCATTAATAATTTTACTTTTTGTGATGGTTACTTCACAATCTGCACTCGTTTTAACTGTTAAAGAAACCACGTAATTTCCGCTAGTACTATAAGCATGAACCGGATTTTGTTCAGCAGAAGTTGTTCCATCACCAAAATCCCACAAATAGCTCATTGCTGTACTTTGGGCTAAATCACTTTGATCAGTAAATTTTATAGGCTGTTGCGAACAAGACAAATCTTCGATCAAAAAATTTGCTTGAGGCTGATTTAAGATTTCTATAGGTAAAGTAAACACATTAGAAACACAAGCCACATCATTTTTCACAAAAAGAGAAACTGATTTTATGCCTGTAGTGGTAAATGTATGTATTGGATTTTTCTCTGTAGAAGTACTTCCGTCTCCAAAATCCCAGAAATAACTTATAATAGGCCTTCCTCCACTACTTTCATTTAAATTATATTGGACAGGATTATTAATACAAGCACTATTTTTAGCTAAAAAACTTGTATTTGGCGGTGGATCATAAACCTCAAAATCAAAATTAAGGGTTTCATCTCCTGATGGACAGCCACTAGCACCAGGAGGAATGGTGGAAATAACTTTTATTTTTTTTATACCTGTTACGCTGTAAATTTTATTTACTGGAAGCCTATATTCAAACAGCACTTTACCGTTTATGGTGATCTGTACTGGCGTAAGATTGTTTTGGACAATAGGGGTTTCTCCAACATCTAAAGTCCAAACTAACTTATTAGAGATGTAGGGCAACACTAATCTAAAATCAAAAACTTCATCTCGGCAAGCATTTGTGATAATCTCATTAGTTTCTGGTCTTACTGCATTAATAAATACAGAAGAAGCTAAATTTGTACCTGCAGAATAAGCATAAGATTCAAAATCTCCAAAACCATAAGCCATGGCATTAAAACCTACATCAGAGGTGAGATTAAAATTAGTGCCTCCAATTCTATTTAAATCAATTTGTGCATAAGAATAATTAGTATTGCCTGGTACGGCACTAAAGATATTCGATGAAACCTGTCCATTTATTTTAAAAGAGGCAACACCAGCGTTTGGAATCATCACGTTCAAAAATTGATCTCGGATCACTAATTTATCTGACGAATACATGGTTACATTTTTGATGCTATACTCTAAAGGATTCACAATCACCATATCTGGGTCACTAGGAATACTTCCGTTTGTACGATTACGAGAATCGGCACAATATTGTGTTAACGCAAATTGAGCAACGGTTACAGGTTTATTAGCAGTAATTAAAGATACGCTGGTAATGGGTGGGCTTTGGTAAAATTCTCCGGCGTTTATAGTTCTGGTTACACCCGCTATGTTTATAATGGTATTGTTCTCTGAAGCCATTACTCTAAAAATAGAACCAGTATTACGCTCTGAAAAAGGAATTAAGGGAAATGAAGTTCCCCAGCTTTCTAACGGATATAATTGTTGAAAAAGAGGATCATAAGATGCATTTTGACCTGTATTTGTAGCGCTTCCCGGAGGCGTACAACCCGGTGCTAATATTGCCACTGCCGAGCTCCCAGAAAAAGCAGCAAATCTTTTACAACTCGAACTGCTGGCGTCTACTTCAACATAAGTACCAGTAATATCGTTTTCATTTTGGTATTGATATACATCACCCACATTTACCAAAGTAACCCTAATAGTTGGCTGTGGTACTCCGCTAATTCTTGGTGTAATATTTAAAACTGTATTTGGTTCTACACAAACAATATTTAATTGTGAATTACCAATATTACGGGTATCATTCTGATCAAAAGACATTCCGTAATATTTTTGGCCTAACGCCAATACTGGCAAAACTAAAGTAGCCGCAGATCTGGCTCCTGCAAACACATGGGCATAAACCACCGCTTTAGGTTTTCCATTATCTATTGTTACTTTAATTCCTTTATTTGTAGAAATGCCTGTACCATCATTGATATAAGAAGCAGCCCTGGAAACTACCACTTCTGTTACCGTGTTGGCCAATACGGTAAAACTTTGCGAGAAAGTACCACAAGTAACTACCCCGCTTGTATTATCTTTTGAAGTTACAAAAACAGATAACGATGCAATACTATTCCCCTGCCCTTGAGCTGGCACATGCGATGGGAAACACAGCCAAAACTCAGTACCTTCATTAGAGATGTTTTGCGCATTTACCCTAATAAATGATATTAAAAAGAATAACAGAAAAGTAGCAATACATTTCATTTACTAATTTTGTAGTTTGTTTTGTTCAAAGTCAATAGATTAACTATAATTTTTAATCTAGTGTTATTTTTAATGATATACCATTTAAAAGCCCTTTTAGTTTTATTTTACCTCACTAACATTACCGAACCAGAATATTTTAATTGACCTGCGTTTGCGGTAATAATATAATAATACATTCCTGGTGGTAAATCTACTCCTGCTGCTCTACCATCCCAAGGATTCAAATAATTATCTGCTTTAAAAACTTCTTGTCCGTATCTGTTAAATATTTTAATTGACGAACTAGGATAGCTTTCTAAATATTTTATTGCCCAAATATCATTTACACCATCATTATTGGGTGTAAAAGTGTTTGGTATTTCTGGATATTGTAACACTTTTATAAAGACCTCGTCAGCATAAACACATCCATCCGCACTGGTCACCAACAAGGTGTATTTTGTATCTACTATTGGCTTTGCAATTGGTGTTAAAATATCATCACCATCTAAACCTGTTGCTGGCAACCATTTATAAGTTAAAGTATTTCCTGAAGCTGTGGCGTTAATTTTTATTTCTCCGCCAATTAAAATAGTTTGATCTAATCCTGCATCAGCTGTAGGCGTAGGATAAACAATAATATCTTGTTTTTTCTCGGTTAAACACCCATTATTCCCTGTAAAGGTATAAGTAATACTATGCGTACCCACACCAGCAATAAAAGGAGAAAAAATACCCGTTGAATTTACTCCTTTACCAGAATAAACGCCACTTCCTGCAAATCCAGTATTTTCAGCAGCTTGAATAATTTGATAAGGAACTACTTCTTCACAAACAGACGGTAAACTAGTAAAAACCACATTAGGAACAGCTTTAAGCGATATAGATTTAATAATTTCACTCACACATCCTATGCCAGAAAACACCTTCATTTTTACATTCACAATTTTATTTAATGGCGCATTAAAAGTTGGATACGTAAAAGAATAAGACTTTGCGACATCAGCTCTTAAAGTAGGAGAATTATCTACCAATTGATAAGCTGGGTTATTTAATTGATTATCGATATCAAAATACCATTCTACCTTGTTTAGCTCCCCAAAACTTAATGTAGACACTTCATTAAAAACTACGCTATAATCACTACAAAGTGCATTTTCATTTAAAACATTAAATAAAGGCTGAGGAATGGCGCCTTTAACTGTAAATGTTTTGCTTAAAGTTGCTACACAACCATTTGGAGCGGTAACAATAAGTGTAATTAAATAATCGCCTGCTGCTTTATATAAGTGTGTTGGATTTACAAGTGTTGATGTATTATTTAATCCCGTATTTGTATCTCCAAAATCCCAAACATAAGTTAAACCTGTTGAAAACCCATCAAATGTAGATTGACTGAAAAACTGTGCTTCGCCATTAGGTAAACAACCATCAGGCATTAAAAAACTAGCAATAGGAACTGCTTTTAAAGTGATGGATTTGATAACCGTACTTACACATGTTGCACTATTTCCAGAATAAGCTAACATCTTTACATTTACTATTTTTTGCGCCGGACTAAAAAATACTGGGTATTGATGAGTATATTTTTTGGCTGTTGCCGATCTTAAGTTTGGGTTGTTATCAACTTCTACAACAGTTGGCGTAGCACTATCATAATACCATTCAATTTTTGTGATTTCGCCAAAATCAACTAGAGAGCGATCTTCAAAAACCACCGGTACATCATTGCATAAATTACTACCATTTTGAACCACAAAATCTGCTTTGGGCGTACTTCCGTTTACAGTAAACGTTTTAATTATTTGTGATTCGCAACCTTTAGCACTTTTTACCATCAGTTTAACCTGATAATTTGCCGCACTACTATATTTATGGCTTGGGTTTACCAATGTTGATGAATTAAGAATACCCGAACTTGGGTCTCCAAAATCCCATATATAAGTTAAAGCAGAACCATCTGCAACAGTAGTTTTGTTGGTGAATTGAGCCGATGCATCATCTAAGCAAATATCTGGAGTATCAAAATTAACAACGGGCAAAGGATAAATATTTATTTGCTTGATGATAGTTTTGGTACAACCTAAATTGGTAGTCACCGTTAATTTTATATCATAAATTTTAACAGCACTAAAAATATGATTTGGGTTTTGGAGGTTTGATAGGTTAGATGTTGACGTTGGATCTCCAAAATCCCATTCCCATTTTACAATGGTTTGCCCTATAGTAGTTGATTGATCTGTAAAAGAAATATCTCTGTTAACACAAGTTATGGTACTGAAAGAAAAATCAGAAATGGGCAAAGCCATCACTTCAATATTTTTTGAAGTAATATCAGACCAGCAACCTTTATCAGACTTTACAGAATATCTTATTGTTTTAATACCTGTAGTTGGAAAAGTAAATTGAGGATTTTTTAATGTTGAGGTCCCTACGCCGTTAAAATCCCATAAATAATCGGTTACTATTGGTCCGTTTATTTCTGGAACATCCGTAAAAGTAATGGCATCATTAAAACAAGATTGCGCAGGAGCTGTAAAATTTGCCAGAGGTTTAGGATTTACCCTTACTGTTTTAGTTGTTTCTATTTGGCAACCTGCATCACTTGTAACGGTTAACTTCACAATATAATTACCGGCAACGCTGTAAGAATGAGTAGGATTTTTTAATGTTGATGTATTATTAATGCCTGATGATGGTTCATTAAAATCCCATAAATAGCTAAGGTTACCGTTATTTAAAACAGTTGATTTATTTGTAAATGCTGTTGGTGCTGCTTGTACACAAACTTCTGAAGCTTCAAAATCTGCTACCGGTTCTGGATAAACAATTACTTCTTTAATAATAGTATTAATACAACCAGTACTTGTAGTAACGGTAAGCCTAACCGAATAAATAGCATAGGTTTTGTAATTATGAGTTGGATTTTGAAGATTTGATGTGTTTGTTGTAGACAAAGGATCGTTAAAATTCCAATCCCATTTAACAATAGTTCCATCGGCGGTTGTAGATAGATCAGTAAAACTAATATCTTTATTTACGCAATTTGCTAAAGGAGCTGAGAATTGAGGAACTGGCAATTCAACTACATTAACCTCTTTTTCAACCACATCAGACCAACATCCAGAAACAGACTTTACAGAAAACCTCACCTTTTTTAAACCAGATGTTAAAAAAATAAATGATGCATCTTTTGTGGTAGCACTTCCCTCTCCGTTAAAATCCCATAAGTAATTACTAATATTAGGTTCATTAGGGTCTGCTTGTGAGGTGAAATTTACAGCTTCTCTTAAACAAGACTTTGCTATCGTATTAAAATTAGCGACTGGCTTAGGGTTAATAATTAAATCAAAATTAAACTCATCTCCTGTACCACAATCATCAATGGTTGGCTTAATTACTCTTACTTTAAAAGGATAGGTATTAGGCAAAGTAAAAATTAAACTTTTTGCTAAAGAGTAAACGTAAGTTGTTTCTCCATCTTTTGTAGTTTGTGACAACAACTCAATAGGAATAGATATTGACCCTGTACCATCTCCTTTATCTAAATAAATTTCAACAGGTTGATAAGGCAATTTTAATGACAGAGAGAATGGCGTAGCTGCACAAGCAGATTGTAAAACCTGCTTTGTTACATCATCAATTGTTTCTACACCAAAAGCAGTAAGATTTGCGCCGGCGGCATAGCCGTAAGATTCTGCCCCACCAAAACCATAAGCAATGGCATTAAAACCTTCATCGCAAGATAAATTATGGGTACCCGCGGCAACTGAAATTTGAGCAGAATAATATGCTGCATTTCCTACAACAGGGATAAAACTTGTAGATTTACTCACACCATCAACTTTAAAACTCGCAACTCCCTCATTCTTTACCACCACATTTATAAAATGCTTAAGGATATTAAAATTTGGAGAAGAATACATCGTAATTTGAGTCAATGTTTGTTCTAAAGGATTTAAAAAAATCATTTCAGGATCACCCACGTCACCAGTAATAGGCGTACAATTAATTCCTCTACCTTGTGTTACTGCATATTGAACTACTTGTATAGCTTTATCAGAACTTATATTATTAACAGCCTGTGATTCAAAATCGTAATATAAACCATTTGTAAAACTAGCATTAGGGATTACTAAACCATTTAAGGTAACAACTGCTGTTGGGTCGCTTTTAAGAATTCTATACACATCAAAATTTCTCTCTTTTTGTGGTACAGTTATAAATTTTTTACCCCAAGTTGCCGTAGGATAAACTTGTTGAAACAGGTTATCAGCAGAACCTGCTGTGTTATTATTTAAGCAACTAATTGATATTTTACTACTTCCAGAAAAAACAGCAACTTTTTTACAAACTCCGGTTGTGGAAACTGATTTAATTTTAGAACCCGTTAAATCAACCCCTAAAGTTCCGTTTGCGTTTGTATAGGCACCTAAGACATGGTAAATTTCCCCTTTATTTAAATTTACTGTATATTTTGTATTTGCAACCCAACCGCCTTGAGTAGCTTGCGAAGGGGTAATTTCTACCTGTGTATTATCCTCAACTGCAACCACAAAAAACCAAGAAGCAGAATTATTTTGGTTAGATACCTGTTTATAATTGATAGAAAAGTAATCTTTACCCAAAGTATTGGTAGGTAAAACTAAAGTTGCACCTGAAACAGAACTTGCATAAATGTGAGAATAAACTATTATGGGTTTTAAAGATGTAATATGAATACCTAATGCCGATTTACCTTCTACACTTAAATGAGCTGTTGATGGAATAGTTACTGTACTTACAATATTTGCTGTAATATTTACTATTTGAGTAGATCCTAAGGCATTTATTGAAACCGTTGCTGTAGTATTTACATCAGAAGTAAGATATAAAACCATATTTCCTGTTGCTATATGAGTTCCATATCCAACCCAAAAATCAGTTCCTTTATTTGATGTTCCTTGTGCAAACGTTTTTTCTACTGAGAATAGTGAAAACAAGAAAAGAATGTAAAAAACAATACGTTTTAGTTTGCTCATTAAGAAAATCAATATTTTAACTCGACTGTAAAGATTAAAAAAGGTTTAATATTGGTCAATTTTTAAATGTAATTAATTTATAATAAATTCCTTTTACAATCCGCTTTAAAACAAAAAAACCCTCAAAAATTAGAAGGTTTTTTTTGTGAACTTTATCGAAGTAAAATTAGTTCCCTTTTTCTCCTGATTTTATTAAATCTGCTTTGTAATTTTTTAATGCATCGTTAATAAAACCCTGAATATCTTTATTCCATAATTGTTGAACATCAGAATTGTAGTTTAGATACAACTTGCCATCCACAATTTTAAATGCATTTGGATCTACCGGAGCAGCATGACCTTTAGCATAACCATAAGCGCAATAACCACCAAATTGGGGTTCAAATTTTTCAGGATGGGATTTAAAAGCCTTTAAATTTTCTTTGTTACTAAACAACCAAAGAGCATCTTTCCAGAGATAAGAATATTTTTCATTACCCTTTACTGCTTTATTCTCTTTAAAATAAGCAACAGCATCATAACCCTTTATGGCTCCTTCCTTAGTTTGAAATACCGCTTTTTCTTGTGCTGATAAATGGCCTAGAAAGCTAAAAATGATGGTTAAAATTAATATTGATTTTTTCATGATAATTATTTTCAACAGTTTAGTCTTACTAAAAATCAATTCCTTACTGTAAAAACTAAATGCTTACAAAACAAAAACGCAAGTTATTCATCAATCCCAATTTTATATTTCTTTCCTTTAATTTTCTCGGGTCTGATTAATCCTAAAGCTTGGTTTATTTTTTTTCTTAGCACCGCTACGTAAGACATGTGATCAAAAACTTCTATTAAACCTATATCTTCTTTCTCTAGATTTGCTTTCTTATGAAGCAAACCCACAATATCTATCTTATTAATTTTATCTTTTTTACCTGCCGCAATGTAAAGTGTAGCCCATTTACTGGCGTCAAATAATTTAAAATCAGGAATATTTGCTATTTCTTCTACCTTTTGGTTGATATAACCTGGGCAATATTCATCATCTGCTAACAGTAAATAAGCTTTTCCGGTAGCTTTCATTCGGGCTGTTCTGCCGTTACGGTGCGTAAAAGATTCTTCTGTGAAAGGAATTTGGTAGTGAATAACTTGTTGAACATCAGGAATATCTAAACCTCTGGAAGCTAAATCTGTGGTGACCAAAACTGCATGTGTTCCATTTCTAAATTTCACTAAAGCCTTTTCTCTTTCCGGTTGATCCATCCCGCCATGATAAATTCCGTTAGACATTCCCTTATCCCAAAGTATTTCACTCACTCTGTCAACAGCTTCGCGGTGGTTACAAAAAATTAAAGTTGGTCCATCTGGGTGCTCTGCTACCACCTGCATCAACAGCTTTAATTTATCTTTTGATGGCGTATGTAAAACCCTTAAAGCTAGTTCTGGTGCGTGAGCATCATCATTTAAAAAATTAACTGTGGCTAAATTATTTACTCTTGCAAACAGCGGAATCTCGTCCATTTTGGTAGCCGAGGTTAATATTTTTTGTTTTACATTGGTTAAATTCTCAATAATGAATTCCATTTCTACTTGGAAACCCATTTCTAGTGATTTATCAAACTCATCTAAAACCAAATATTCTAACTCTTGAGGATTGATGTTTTCTTTTCTAATATGGTAGCTAATTTTACCTGGCGTACCAATAATTACTTCTGGAGTTACACTTAAACTTTGTTCTTCTGTTTTGGTAGAATGGCCGCCATAAATACAACTTACTTTAAAACCCGATTGAAAAGCTCTAAAAACTTGCTCAATTTGCAGCGCAAGCTCTCTTGATGGTACTATTACCAAAACCTGTGCTTGCTTGGCATCCTTTTTTAAGCGGTATAAAAGCGGAATTAGAAATGCCAACGTTTTACCTGAGCCAGTTGCAGAAAGCACCATTACATCTTTATTAGATTGTATTGCTTTTTCTGCAGCAATTTGCATTTCATTTAATTGGGCAATGTTTAAACGCTTTAGCAATTGCGCTTTTTCTTCTGTGTTTATCATTATTGCAAATATCTTTAAATTTTTTAGCATGCTGGCAATTTCAAATTAATAAAGCTCTTGTATATTTACCAAATGAGAAAGCTGAAACTGGAGGAGTTAAATAGACCTAGTATAGAAGAGTTTAAAACCCAAGAAAAACTACCTATAATAGTGGTATTAGATAACGTAAGAAGCTTACACAATGTTGGTTCGGCGTTTAGAACTGCTGATGGTTTTGCGGTTGAAGCTATTTATTTATGCGGAATAACGGCTCAACCTCCTCATCGTGAAATAGAAAAAACTGCTTTGGGTGCTACACAATCTATCCATTGGGAGTATTTTGAAAACGTAGAAGATGCTGTTACTCAACTAAAGCAAAACAACTTTCAAATTGTAGCCATTGAACAAGCAGAAAATAGTGTGAGTTTATTAGATTTTAAACCTTCGCTTGATAAAAAATATGCTTTATTCTTTGGAAACGAAGTAAATGGGGTAAGCGAAGAGGTGATGAAACAGATTGATACTTGTTTAGAAATTCCACAATTTGGCACCAAACACTCTTTTAATATTGTAATTAGTACTGGTATTGTACTTTGGGATTTTTATAGCAAAACCAGCTCGTAAATTTTAAAATGGATATTAATTTTTCTTGTTTTAAATAGTCCCAATGGCAACTTTTGAAGTTATTTTTCCTCAATAATCCACAATAATTTTTCTCACAATATTTAACAAATTAACAACTCCTACAAATGAAATATTATCTTAAAAATAACTGAGAAAATAATTTTCCTAAAAACCGCTTTTAAATATACATTAAGGTAATAAACTCAATAATCTCAATTATTTAGTTAATAAACTTTCTTTTCACTACAGTTAAATGCATATTTTTGGTATAAAAATAGCGAACCACAAAGTACAAAAATTAATATCTCTCAAAATTAAATGGACTCTCAAAAATTAACACCTCCTAAACTCTGGATTATTGGGTTATTTCTGATCACTTTCTTATTTGCCTGCAAAAAAAATGAAGTTGTAGAAAGCAACATCAGCAGTAACAAAATTGCTCCTGATGGCTTCAAATTTTCTACCGTAAGGGAAGTTAAAATCAAAATCAGACTTTTAACCAATTTAGGAGAACCTATATCAGGTGTTCCGGTAACGTTAAACACTTTAGACGATACTCAGGAATTGCTAAAGATGATTTCAGATAAAAACGGTTTTATCATTACCAGTTTAAACGTATCTACTTATATTAAAGAATTACTGGTTAAAACTCCTTATATAGGTTTAATGAATAAAGTGCCAGTTTCTATTTCGTCAAACGATTTAGAGCTTACTTTAGGAGGACCAAAAGGATTAAGTGGTAATATTATCTTAAGTCAGCCTCCACAAAATAGCCCAATGGTAGTTTTCGGTAAAAACAATCAACCGCCATCAACTTTAAGCACAAATTACGAGTACATGGGCACTTACAGCAGCAACGGAAGACCAGATTATCTAATGGCTCAACCCGGAAACGTAAGTGCTGGTTTGTTATCATACATTAATGCCTCATTACCTGATGCACAGGATGTTCGTATTCACCATCCAGAATATCTTGCTGCTACCGCTCAACATACTTTAGAAGTTGTAGAAACAGGAGAAGTGTTTATCACATTTGTTGCCGAAGGTGCAGGGAACCTAAATTCTGTTGGTTATTATACTTATCCAACTGGTTACCCTCCTACCACTAAAGATGATATATCAACTATCAGATACATTTTTCCTAATGCATCTGATGGAATATCTGGAGGTGGATTGGTTTCAGGTGATAGAGTGAGTTTAGGTTCATTTAATGCAGGTACCACTATTTCTATTGTTTTATTATCTGATGCTTGGGAAAGTGGACCAGCAAAAGCAGTAATTAGTAGTTCTACCAAATTTTATACAGATAAACAGTATAATCCAGAACCAGACGTAAATTTAAAGGTGCACTCGGTACTTTTAAATTATGCTACCGAAAATGTGTTTGTTCTTGGTTTTGAAGATTTACAAAGAGATAACCCAGCCTGTGATCAGGATTTTAACGATTTAGTTTTATATGCCAGCGCTAATCCTGTATCGGCCCTTTCTAAAGTTAGAGTTAAACCACTAGACCCTCCTGTAGATGAAGATGGAGATGGTGTTTTTGATGAATTTGACGAATATCCAAAAGATCCAAGAAGAGCTTACAATACCTATTCACCCTCTAAGTATGGATGGGGAACATTAGCTTTTGAAGATAATTGGCCATTAAGTGGAGATTATGACATGAATGATCTTGTACTTAATTACAGATATACTTTAGTAAGCAATGCGAATAACAATTCAGTAGAAATGCTTGCAAAGTTTACTGCAAAAACAGCTTTTGCACAATATAAAAACGGTTTTGGAGTAAAATTAGGAGTAAATCCATCAGACATTACAAGTGTTAGTGGTGGTAAATATTCTGAAGGATACCTATCATTTAACGCAAACGGTACCGAAGCAAACCAAAATAGTTCTGCCGTTATTATTCCTTTTGATAATCATAAATTATTAATTGATGGTGCGCCAAATTCTGGTTCTATACTAGATATGACTATTAAATTCTCTGAAACAAGTAACCACTCTTCATTTTTCTCTACAGCACCCTTTGATCCCTTCTTAATTAGCAATGGAAGAAGAGGATATGAAATTCACCTTCCTGGTAAAACACCAACTAATTTAGCTAATACTTCATTGTTTGGCACCTTTGATGATCGTAGCTTAACGCCGGGATCTATTTATTATGTAAATTCAAATAACAGACCGTGGGCTATGCACTTTAATCAAGAGTTCAAATTCCCTAAAGAAGGCGTTTCTATTGAAAATGCATATTTACATTTTGGAGATTGGGCAATTTCTGGAGGTTTAAATTTTACCGATTGGTACTCTAACTTAACAAGTGGATACAGAAATGACGCTATGATTTACGGCAATTAAATATTTTATAAAAAAAATCAAACTCCAGATATTAAAATGAAATATCTGGAGTTTTTTTTGTTCTCTTCATTAAGACTCTGCTCATACTTTAATTAATATTGTAATTTCATTTTTTGTAACCAATCTACAACAGATGAACGCTTTATTTAAAAAATTAAAGGTTAAACCTAATCAAAGCTTATTAATCTTAAACGCTCCAAATAATTATTTAGAGTCTTTAGAACCAATACCTTCTCTCAACAAAGTTTTTTCTTCTGTTTTGGCTTCCGCCGATGTAATACAAATTTTCATAAAAAATGGAGTTGAGCTGGTTTTGGAAATGGAAAAAATCAAAAACGTTTTAAAACCAGAAACCATTCTTTGGATTTCTTATCCTAAAAAATCATCGGGAATAGCTACAGATTTAGGAATGATGCACCATTGGGATGAATTAAAAAAGTTTAACCTCAGACCAGTCGCTTCTATTTCGGTAAATGAAAATTGGACTGCCTTACAAATTAAACCAGAAGATCAAGTCAGAAAATCTAACGCTAGCAAAGCAGAAATTAACAAAACAGCTTTCGCAGATTATATTGATCAAGAAAAAAGGACAGTTAAAATCCCTGAAGATCTTTTAGAAGCATTAAAAAATGAGCCTCATGCTATTTCCTTTTTTGAGTCTTTGAGTTTCACCAATAAAAAAGAATATGCGGTTTATATACTTAGTGCTAAGCAACTAAAAACCAGAGAAGAAAGAGTTAAAAAAGCTAAAGATAAATTGATTTTAGGAAAGAAAAATCTAGATCAAAAATAAATTAGTGCTTTAATTTTCAACTTTATAATAGGTTTAATGATCTTGCTATTGAGAATAAGTACCCATAAATTTTCAAAAAACGCTATTTAAGAACCAAATATTTAGTGGCATAAAAATTGTAAAAATGTGAAATATCCGATTATATTATTTTAATTGACTTTAAACTTCTAAGTCAACTTCTTCATTCAAATTCAACACTAAAACAATTAAATTTTTGAAATTATGAAAAGTAACTTTTTAAAAACCAGCTTAATTCTATTTGGATTGGGTTCAATTTTAGCGGCATGCAACAAAAATGATTCTGTTGGTGGTGGTGGTGAAGTAAAATATCAAGTAAAACCAACTGGATATTCTGCAACGGTAGCTTCATCAAGTTCTGGTAGTGGGTTAGTCGCTGTGGTAGGTTCTTCCAATAGCTTAAATTTTACTTCCGGATTTTTAAATGTAAACGAAGTTGACTTTGAGGCTGAAAACAAAACAGTTGAAATTGAATACGAATTAAAGGGAATCTCAAATGTTGATTTATTTAATCTGAGTCCAATTTTAGGTAGCGTACAAATTCCTGAAGGCACATATGATGAAGTTGAACTTAAATTAGTTCTAAAAAAATCAACTGACAACACTATTCCTCTTACATTAAAAGGCATTTATAAGAATGAGGCTGGAATTACCACCCCTGTAGAATTTTATTTTAATGAAGATTACGAAATTGAAGTAGAAGCCGAAGATGTTGTTATTAATTCAAATTCAGATTATTTAGGATTAATAAATTTACAATTGAATAAACTTTTGCTAAACGTAGCAGCCAATGATTTAAGCTTGGCAACAAAGACTAATAATACTATTATTATTTCTAGCACTTCTAATGTTAACCTTTACAATAAATTCAAAGCTAATCTTAATGCTTTTGGAGATTGCGATTTTGAGGACTAGATAAACATCTTTAATAAAACAAAAAAGGAGATGATATCATCTCCTTTTTTGTTTTAAGTATTAATAAACTAGAATTTAAAAAGCATCTTCAAAAAGATTGATGGCATCTTTACTTTCTAAAACAGAATGTCCCATTAAATATTGATCAATTTTTCGGGCTGCTTCTCTACCTTCTGATATAGCCCAAACCACTAATGATTGACCTCTTCTCATGTCTCCTGCGGCAAAAACTTTATCAACTGTAGTTTTAAACTTTCCTTCTACAGCGTTTACATTTTTACGGTTATCAAGCTCAACGCCTAATTGCTCAATCATTCCTTCATATTGAGGATTCATAAAACCCATGGCTAAGAAAACTCTTTGGCAAGGAATTATTCTTTCTGTTCCTTCTACTTCTTTAAACTTTACTGGCCTTCCTAAGAAATCTACTTCCCACTCTACATCAACAATTCTTAGTTCTTTTAAATTACCAGCACCATCTCCAATAAATTCTTTGGTATTGATTCCCCAAAATCTTTGGCAACCTTCTTCATGAGAACTTGTGGTTTTTAATACCATTGGATAGTTTGGCCAAGGCATGTGTTCTGTTCTTTCTTTTGGAGGTTGAAACATCAACTCAAACTGAGTGATTGATTTTGCTCCTTGTCTATTAGACGTACCCACACAATCAGATCCTGTATCTCCACCACCAATAACCACTACATCTTTACCTGTTGCCAAAATTTCTTCTTCGGTTACAGCAATACTGCTTACCCGCTTATTTTGCTGCTTTAAAAATTGCATGGCATAATAAACACCTTTTAATTCCCTTCCGGGGATGGGTAAATCTCTTGGAATGGTAGAACCTCCTGCTAATAATACAGCATCAAAATCTTTAACTAAATCTTTTGCAGAAACATCTTTACCTACTTCTGTATTGCATTTAAAAATTACGCCACTTTCTTTCATCAGCTTTACTCTTCTTTCAACCACTTCTTTAGCAAGCTTAAAATCAGGAATACCATATCTTAACAATCCACCTGGATGGTCATCTCTTTCAAAAACAGTAACTAAGTGTCCTACTTTATTCAATTGAGCTGCTGCGGCCAATCCAGCCGGACCAGAACCTACAATAGCAATACTTTTTTCTGAACGAATTAAAGGCTCATAAGCTTTTACATATCCTTTTTCAAAAGCAATTTCTATAATGTGTTTTTCGATCTCTTCTATCGCGATAGCTGGTTTATTAATACCTAAAACACATGCTGCTTCACATGGCGCCGGACAAATTCTTCCTGTAAACTCAGGGAAATTATTTGTAGAGCTTAAAATCTTATACGCTTCTTCCCAATTCTTTTTATAAACCGCATCATTAAACTCAGGAATTACATTCCCAAGCGGACAGCCGTTATGACAAAATGGTATTCCGCAATTCATGCATCTGGCAGATTGCTCATTGAGCTTTTCATCAGTATACATGCCTACAAATTCTTTATAGTTTTTCACCCTCTCAGTAGAAGGTACTTTTCCCGGAAGTTCTCTTCCGTATTCTTTAAAACCCGTTACTTTTCCCATCTTAATAAATTGATTCTAATTGCTTTTTTTCTGCTAAAACTCTCTTAAACTCTTTAGGAAATACCTTAATAAACTTGGCCGATTCCTGTTTCCAGTGTTCAATCAAGAATTTAGCTACTGAACTTTGTGTTAATTGATGATGTTTTTTCAACAACTTAATGATTAACTCTTCATCCTTTGGATTTAACGGATCTAAATCAACCATTTCAAGGTTACAGTTCTCTTTAAAATCACCATCTAAATCATAAATTAAAGCAATTCCACCGCTCATCCCTGCTGCAAAGTTTCTTCCGGTTTTACCGATAATTAAAGCTTTACCACCAGTCATATATTCGCAACCGTGATCTCCAACACCTTCTACTACCGCTGTAGCTCCAGAGTTTCTAACCGCAAAACGCTCTCCTGCTTGTCCTCTTATAAATAATTCTCCAGAAGTAGCGCCGTATAATACTACGTTACCTACAATAATGTTATCTTCTGGTACAAATGTGCTCTCTTTGGAAGGATAAATAGCTATTTGTGCCCCTGATAAACCTTTTCCAACGTAATCATTAGCTTCTCCTTCTAGTTCAAAAGAAATTCCTTTTGAGGCAAATGCACCAAAGCTTTGACCAGCAGAGCCACTAAATTTAAAGTTGATGGTATTATCTGGCAAACCAGCCGATCCGTAAATTTTAGCTATTTCATTAGATAAAAGAGTTCCTACCGTTCTGTCTGTATTCTTAATATCAAAAGAACCAAAAACCGGAATTTTGCTATCTAAAGCTCCTTTTGAAACCTCTAATAATTTCCAATCTATAATATCAGCCATTCCATGATCCTGAGATTCGCTGTTGTACAATGTCATTCCTTTTTGATAAGTCATTGGATGAAGCATTGCTGAGAAATCTAACTTTTTAGCTTTCCAATGGGTAATGCCTTCTTTCATTTTTAAGAACTGCACCCTACCCACCATATCATTAATGGTTCTAAAACCTAATTCCGCCATAATTTCGCGAAGCTCATGAGCCATAAATTGGAACAGATTTACTACATGCTCTGGCTTTCCTGTAAATAATTTTCTTAATTCAGTATCCTGAGTGGCTACGCCAACCGGGCAAGTATTTAAATGACATTTCCTCATCATAATACAACCACCCGCTACTAATGCTGCTGTTGCAACACCCCATTCTTCTGCACCTAATAAAGCTGCAATGGCTAAATCTCTTCCTGTTTTTAATTGTCCATCGGCTTGTAAAACCACACGACTTCTCAATTTATTTTTCACCAAAGTTTGATGTGCCTCGGCTAAACCTAATTCCCATGGTAAGCCTGCATGTTTTACAGAACTTAACGGAGAAGCTCCTGTTCCACCATCATAACCTGCAATTAAAATCACATCGGCATGTGCCTTGGCTACTCCGGCTGCAATAGTACCAACACCCGCTTTAGAAACTAATTTTACGTTAATTCTTGCTGCTCTGTTGGCATTCTTTAAATCGAAAATAAGCTGAGCTAAATCTTCAATAGAATAAATATCATGGTGTGGAGGAGGCGAAATTAATCCTACTCCTGGTGTGGAGTGACGAGTTTTTGCAATCCAATCATCAACTTTATGACCGGGTAACTGCCCACCTTCGCCTGGTTTAGCACCCTGAGCCATTTTTATTTGAAGCTCATCAGCATTGGTTAAATAATTAATGGTTACTCCAAATCTTGCTGAAGCAATTTGTTTGATAGCTGAGCGCATAGAATCGCCATTAGGCATGGTCTCAAATCTCATTTCATCTTCTCCGCCCTCACCAGTATTGCTTTTACCACCAATACGATTCATCGCGATAGCTAAAGTACTGTGTGCCTCATGAGAAATAGAACCAAAAGACATGGCACCGGTTGCAAAACGCTTCATGATGTTTTCTGCAGGTTCTACTTCATCAATAGAAATAGATTCTCTATGTTTTGCAAAATCTAATAAGCCACGTAAGGTGTACATCTTATCTTTTTGATCATTTACTGCAAAAGCATACTTTTTATAGGTTTCGTAATCACCAGTTTTTGTGGCATGTTGCAATAAATGAACGGTTGTAGGATTAAATAAGTGAGCTTCTCCTCTTCGTTTCCACTGATAAATTCCACCTTCAGAAAGTAAATGTTCTGCATCACCTTTGAATCCGCTGATGTGTTTAGACAATGCCTCACGAGCTAACTCGTCTAACCCTAAGCCACCAATTCTACTTACTCCACCAACAAAATATTGATCAACTACTTGCTTATTAATTCCTAAAATTTCAAATACTTGAGAACCGTGGTATGATTGTAAGGTAGAGATTCCCATTTTAGAGAATATCTTTAACAAGCCATCACAAACAGATTTTACGTAATTTTTTATTAAAACTTTTTCTTCTAAATCGGTTTCTAATTTATCATCCACTTTAAGTGCATGAATAGAAGCCAAAGCTAAATAAGGATTAATTGCCGTTGCACCAAATGCTAGTAAACACGCAAAATGATGAACTTCCCAAACATCGCCGGCTTCAACAACTAAACCTACAGCACCTCTTAAACCTTTTTTGATTAAGTAATGATGCACTGCAGAAACCGCTAATAAAGAAGGAATTGGAGCATGTTCTGAATCTAATGCTCTGTCTGATAATATTAATACCTCAAAACCATCATTAACGGCATCTTCTGCATAACGGCATAATCTATCAATTCCGTTTTGTAAAGATCCTGAAAGACCATCAGCCTTAAAGTAAGTTTGTAAAGTTTTAGCGTGGAATAAACCGGTATCAATACTTCTTAATTTTTCTAACTCGTTATCTACAAGAATAGGTTGCTTAAGCGTAACACAATGGCAATGCATTTTATCTTCATCTAAGATATTGCCATTGTTTCCTATAAAAGTAGCCAGACTCATTACCAATCTTTCCCTTATAGGATCTATTGGTGGGTTAGTTACCTGAGCAAAAAATTGCTTAAAATAACTTGAAATATGTTGTGGACGATCTGACAAAACTGCCAATGGAACATCAGTTCCCATAGAACCTATTGGCTCTTTTCCATCTAAAGCCATAGGCTTAATAATGGTTTCTATATCCTCTCGGCTATAGCCAAAAACTTTTTGGTAACGATAAACAGATTCTTTAGACATGCTGGTAAAAGAAACTCGTGGCTCAGGCAATTCTTCCATCCTGATTTTGTAGTTCTCTAACCATCTGCCGTAAGGCTGACGATCTGCTATTTGATGTTTAATTTCATCATCGGTAATAATTTTACCGTGTTCCATATCAATAAGGAACATTTTACCAGGTTGAAGCCTACCTTTTCTTAAGATAGTTTTTTCATCTAAAGCCAAAACACCGGCTTCTGAAGCTACAATTACAGTATCTTCATTGGTGATGGCATATCTTAACGGACGAAGACCATTTCTATCTAAGATAGATCCTATTAATTTTCCGTTTGTAAAAGTTAAAGCTGCTGGACCATCCCAAGGCTCCATTAAAGTGGCATGAAATTCGTAAAATGCTTTCTTTATTGGGTCCATTGCTTCGTTTCCATCCCAAGCCTCTGGTACCAACATCATCATCACATGAGGTAATGAACGACCAGAATGCATTAACACTTCTACAATATTATCTAAACATGCAGAATCTGACTGATTATCATCAATTACAGGTAAAATCATATCCATTTCTTCTTTGGTGAAGAATGGTGAAACGTAAGATCTTACACCAGCATAAAACCAGTTTAAATTTCCTGTAAGTGTATTAATTTCTCCGTTGTGAGAAATATATCTAAAAGGCTGCGCTAATTTCCAAGATGGGAAAGTGTTGGTAGAAAAACGAGAGTGTATCATCCCAAAAGCAGAAACACAACGCTTGTCTTGTAAGTCAGAATAATATTGACGAACCTGATAGGTTGTTAACTGACCTTTATATACAATTACTCTTGAAGAAAGTGAGGTAAAATAAAATTCTCCTCCTCCTTCTTTTATATCTTCATTTACGGTTCTGGTAATTAATCTTCTGAGCACATAAAGTTTACGCTCAAAATCATCATTATCTACTATATGACTTGGTTTTCCTACAAAAATTTGTTTTACCAAAGGCTCTACAGCTCTTGCTGTTTCTCCAACTACATCAGAATTAACCGGAACTTCGCGGTAGCCTAAAACCGGGAATTTAAGTTGTGTTGCACAGGTTTCAATAATTTTTCTGACAGCTTCTCTGGTGATGGAGTCTTTTGGTAAAAACATCATACCCACACCATAATTACCTGGTTCTTTAAGGTCTATGGCATGAGACATGCATTCATCTAAGAAAAATTCATGTGGTATTTGAAGCATAATTCCTGCTCCATCTCCACTATCCGGGTCGCACCCACAAGCGCCTCTATGCTCCATATTTTCGAGCATGGTAAGAGCATCAACAATGATTTGATGAGACTTTTTCCCATTGATATTTGTGATAAAGCCGGTACCACAAGCATCATGTTCAAACTTGGCATCGTATAATCCTTGTTGAGGTTGATCTGGTTGATTCATTAAATTGTATTTTAGTTTTGGTTTAGAAAAACAAAATATGAATTTAATTTCTAATGTAACATATCTGTATTTTTTTTATTAAATACACAAGAACACTCCCTTAAAATCTTCAATTGATTAAAAATAACATAAAATTTAAAGTATTAAATTTAAAATATCGCAATAAAAGCGGGGGTTTTTAATATATTATTATTTATTATTCCCAATACTTTTTGATTACTTTTTAGACTAAACCATCAGGTTTTTACCAGATAAGGAAAAAATTTATGAAAATATACCGTTTTTGAATACAGTATATTTTCTGTCCTTAGATTGAAATTTACATATTATTAATTATTTATCTTCGCAAAAAATTTAATGGAAATGACTAAGCAAAAAGCAATTTTTTTAGATAGAGATGGCGTAATAAATAAAGAGTTGGGCGATTATGTTTGCAAGTTTGAAGATTTTGAAATTTTAACTCATAATTATGACGCTCTAAATGAATTACAAAATAGAGGTTATATTATTTTAGTAGCTACTAATCAGGGCGGTTTGGCCAAAGGTTGGTATACTGAAGAGACTTTAACTAAAATGCATGATTATTTAAGAGCAGATTATTTATCGCATGGCATAAAAATTTTAGATTTTTATTATTGCCCACATCACCCAAATTTTACTGGCGAATGTGATTGCAGAAAGCCAAAACCCGGAATGTTATTACGTGGAATTGAAGATCATAATCTAGATGCTTCTTTAAGCTATTTTATTGGGGATAAATTTACTGATGTGGAAGCTGCTGAAGCTGCCGGTGTAAACGGTATTAAAATTGAAATTGACCAACCTTTGGGTGAAATTTTACATTTGATAAAATAGATTTAAAATTTTGACTATTTTTGTCAAAATAAAATTTATCAAAATGAAAAGCTTTGGTGATATCATTAAGAATTTAAGAGAGCAAAAAAATCTCCCCCTTAGGGTGGTTTCGGCTTATTTAGATATTGACCAAGCTATTTTAAGTAAAATAGAACGAGGTTTAAGAAAACCAAATAGAGACCTAGTACTCAAATTAGCCACTTATTTTGAAGCAGATAAAGATGAATTATTGATAGCGTGGTTATCTGACAAACTAGTATTAGAATTGGAAGATGAGGATATTGCATTGCAGGTTTTACACTTGGCAGAAGAAAAGGTGATGTATCATTCAAAAAAATCAACTCCTATAAACATTATTGATTCGCTAAAAAAAACACTCTCACTTGATGGACGAGTAAATAAAGCTTGGTTATTTGGTTCTGTTGCCCGAGGTGAGGATAACTTTAAAAGCGATATTGATTTAATGGTTGAGCTTAAAGACGATAAAAAATATTCGATGTTTGATTTATTAGATTTAGAATATTTACTGAGCAAACCCATTAAAAGGAAAGTTGATGTAGTGGAGAAAGGTTACCTAAAAGATTTTTCTTTAAAAACAGCAGAGCCTGATTTTATAAAAATATATGGATAAGGTTTCACTTAAAGAGAGAATTATCCATATATCTAATGCTATTAATTTAATTGAAGGCTTTGTTGAAAAAACATCAGAGGTTGATTTTTTAGTTGATATTAAGTTACAAAGCGCAGTTCAGTATCAATTTTTAATTATTGGGGAAGCTGTAAAACATCTTGATATTTCGGTACTAGAAAAATATAATTATCCTTGGCATATTCCTCGTTCGTTTAGAAATTTTATCATCCATGAATATCATGGAGTAAGAATGGAGCGTATCTATTATGCTTCTAAGGATTTGAATAACTTGAAAGAACAAATTAATTTGATATTAGAAAATGAATTTTAGTTTTCTTCTTTAATTGATGCCTATTTAATTCTTAGCAATATTCCCAATAATTTTATCTGCATGTTCTCTTGAGTTTTCTATAAACCACAAATGTGTATCCATACCGCCACAAACCACACCTGCTAAATACATTCCTTTTTGGTTGGTTTCCATGGTTTCTGGATTGTGCTGAGGATATTTCTTTTCATCCTCACTTAAATCCACTCCCATTTTCTTTAAGAATTCAAAATTAGGTTGATAGCCTGTAAGCGCTAAAACAAAATCATTTTCTAATACTATTTCCCCTTTTGGAGTATCAATTACCACAACATCTGGTTGGATTTCTTTCAATTCTGAGTTAAAAAAAGCTTTAATGCTTCCTTCTTTTATTCTGTTTATAATATCAGGCCGCACCCAATATTTTACTCTTTCTCCAATTTGATCTCCTCTTATAATCATAGTGACCTCTGCTCCTTTGCGGTAACATTCTAAAGCAGCATCAACAGAAGAATTACTGGCGCCTATTACCACCACTTTTTGCATAGCGTAATAATGAGGATCTTTATAGTAATGAGAAACTTTTGGAAGCTCTTCTCCGGGGATATTCATTAAAGCTGGCAAATCATAAAAACCCGTAGAAAGAATTACATTTTTTGATTGATATTTTCCTTTTGAAGTTTTTATCTCGAAACATTCATCTTGTTTTACACTAATAACTTCTTCAAATAAATGAATGTTCAATTCAAATTTCAAAGCTATTCTTCTGTAATATTCTAATGCTTCTGCTCGGGTTGGTTTTGGGTTGTTAGATACAAAGGGAACTCCTCCAATCTCCAGTTTTTCTGAAGTGGAAAAGAAAGTCATGTTTTGAGGATAATTGTATAAAGAATTCACCAAACATCCTTTATCCAAAATTAAATAAGATAAGCCTGCTTCTTTTGCTTTTATACCGCAAGCTAAACCTATTGGACCAGCCCCTATGATCATTATATCGTAATTTTTCATCCCTAATTATATGATCTAAATTTAATGTTTTTTAATTTTTGAGGAAACCAACTTAAGAAGAAATGACTTTTGTTAAATAAACCGGATAGCAGTGGAAAGACCGCAGGATAAGAGCGAGCGTACTTGTAACAAATAGCCGGACTAGCGAAAATTAGGAGTACAGGCATTGCTTTTCTAAAAACAAAAAAGCTTCCCCAAAATGAGAAAGCTTTTAAATATGATTTGATTTTGTTGAGCCTATTTACCTGCTGCTTTAGCATGATCTGCTAAAAACTGAGCCAATCCGCTATCTGTTAAAGGGTGTTTTAACAACCCTAAAATTGACGAAAGTGGACCAGTCATTACGTCAGCACCAATTTTGGCACATTCTACAATGTGAACGGAATTTCTTATAGATGCGGCTAAAATTTGAGTTTCGTAACCGTAATTATCAAAAATTAAACGGATATCCTCTATTAAACCAAAGCTATCTGCTCCTATATCATCTAAACGACCAAGGAAAGGAGAAACGTAAGTTGCACCAGCTTTTGCTGCCAATAATGCTTGTCCGGCAGAGAAAATAAGGGTACAATTGGTTCTAATTCCTCTATCGCTAAAATATTTTAATGCTTTAATTCCGTCTTTAATCATCGGAATCTTCACTACAATTTTATCATCTAAGGCCGCTAAAGCTAAACCTTCTTTAATCATTCCGTCAAAATCTGTTGAGATTACTTCTGCACTTACGTTATCATCTACAATTGCGCAAATGTCTCTGTAATGTTGTAATACTTTTTCGTCTCCGCTGATGCCTTCTTTAGCCATCAAACTTGGGTTGGTTGTTACGCCGTCTAATACGCCTAAATCCTGAGCTTCTTTAATTTGAGCTAAGTTTGCTGTATCGATAAAAAATTTCATGTTATTTAAATTTGGTTTGTTGATTGATTATCAAGTGTAAATTTGACAATTAAATAGAAGATTTCCTAATTAATTGTTAAATCTCTATGCTTCAAATATATCAGAATCTTTAATATTTAGCGCTATAAATTTGGTTATTCTCCTAATATCACTGTTTATTTTTAAAAATTTAAGCAAATAATTTCACCTAAATGATATAAATAAATGTTAAATATTGAATATTATAAAAATGGAGAGTTTGAAAGGAAAAAAATGGGTTAGCAACTTCTATCGCACCGCTACAACTTCTTACCCTTGCTGCGTTCCCACCCTGGGGGAGTTCAGAAGGAGCTGGTCGTAGAAGACTAACCCGTCACAAAGGTATGATTTTTTACCTATTTCTTAAATAAGAATGCTAAATCCTATTTAATAGGCTGATAATCAAAATAAAAATTATTTTCTTTTCTTCTTTTTAAGCTTTGGAGCTTCCTCAGCTTCCTTAATTAAAGATCTCCAATCGTTACCATGTGCTTCAGAAATGGCTAAAGTTTCCTCGTATTCTGTTTTAAGAATAGACATTATTCTAATTGGCTGCGTTAAGTATGTTTCAATTTCCTGCAAAATTGGTTTTTCTTCTTCGCTGCAAAAGGAAATAGCATTACCCCTGTTATTTCCCCTACCCGTTCTACCAATTCGGTGAACATAGTTTTCGGCAACATCTGGTAAATCATAATTAATTACATACTCTACGCCCTTCACATCTAAACCTCTGGCG
Source organism: Pedobacter cryophilus (assembly GCF_005116455.1). Lineage (GTDB taxonomy): Bacteria > Bacteroidota > Bacteroidia > Sphingobacteriales > Sphingobacteriaceae > Pseudopedobacter > Pseudopedobacter cryophilum. Next base: position 559,098 of record NZ_SWBP01000002.1, on the reverse strand, counting down.
CTAATATCTGTTGCAATTAATACCTTAATTTTGCCTTCTCTAAAATCTTCCAAAACCGCAAAACGATCTTCTTGTTCTTTATCTCCATGCAATGTTGTGGTTTTAATATCTACCCTTTCCATTGCTTTAAAAACACGTTCGGCTCTTACTTTTGTACGTACAAAAACTAATATTTTTTGGTCGGGATGCTCTTTAAGAACTCGTTCTAAGAAGAAACGCTTATCATCCATTGCCACGTAAGCAACCGAATGATCTACATTTTTAGAAACCGGATCTTTAGGAGAAATTTGAATCCTTACCGGCTTACTCACCAAAGCGTAAGCCAAATCCTTAATGTTTTCATCAATCGTGGCCGAAAAAAACAAAGTCTGTCTTCTTCTCGGTAAAAATTGAAGCAAATGTTTTATATCCTGATAAAAGCCTTTATTCAGCATGTGATCGGCTTCATCCAAAACTAAAAAATCTATCTTTTTAAGGTTTAAATGGCCTTTATGTACTAAATCGGTAATTCTTCCGGGTGTGGCAATCAGCACATCAACACCTTGTTCTAATTTCTTTAATTGCGGCTCAATTTCTACTCCACCAATTAAAGAAATGGTTTCTATATCTGTATATTTTCCTAATTCTTTAAAAACATTTTCAATTTGCAAAGCCAACTCTCTGGTAGGTACCATTACTATTGCTTTTACATTTTGTTCTGGTTCTCTATGCTTATTTTGCTGTAACATACTAATTAAAGGAATAGCAAAAGCTGCTGTTTTACCAGTCCCGGTTTGTGCAATAGCTAAAATATCTTGTCCCGATAAAATTTGCGGGATAGATTTAAACTGAATATCAGTTGGTTTTTTAAACCCTAATTCTTCTAAACTCTTCTTTAATTCGGGAACAATATGGTACTTATTAAATTTCATACGGCGGCAAAGATAAGCATAAGAAAAAAGGTTTAAGATTGAATTTTATATGATGCACATTTGAAACAATTTACAAAGTAAGTGCTAATTAATGTCTTGAATGCATATCTGCCTAATCTGATTTTCAAAAAGTCAAATCAAAAAAAATATCCAATATGCTAACTCCTTATTAATCAGAATATTTTAGCTTTCAAAAAGTCGGAATGTTTGTTTATTACGTATTTAAACATTACCTTTGCGGCAAGTTTAGCAATGTTGCTAAATATTATAGATTATCATGAACCCATTCAATGAATTGGGGATCCGCAGTGATATTGTTAATGCGATAATTGAGTTAGGTTTCGAAAAACCAACTCCAATTCAGGAAAGTGCCATTCCCGTTTTGTTATCAGGCAGCAACGATTTTGTCGGATTAGCCCAGACAGGAACCGGAAAGACCGCAGCATTTGGTCTTCCTTTATTAGAACTTATTGATTCTGACAAAAACTTCCCCCAAGCTTTAATTCTTTGCCCAACTCGTGAACTTTGTTTACAGATTAGCAACGACGTTAAAAATTATGCTAAAAACCTTTCTAATGTTAACGTAGTAGCAGTATATGGCGGTGCCAATATTGTAAACCAGTTAAGAGACATTAAAAGAGGTGTTCAAATTGTAGTGGCCACACCAGGCCGTATGAAAGATATTTTGAACAGAAAAGCCATTGATTTCTCACAAGTGAAGTACGTTGTATTAGACGAGGCTGATGAGATGTTAAACATGGGTTTTCAAGAAGATATTGATGATATCCTTTCTACTACTCCAAAAGAAAAGAAAACTTGGTTGTTTTCTGCAACCATGCCACGTGAAGTAAGAGCAATTGCTCAAAAGTACATGACAGATCCTAAGGAACTGACCATGGGTACTAAAAACACTGGTAATGTAAATATTGAACATGAGTACTATATTGTTAAGGCTCGTGATAAATATGCAGCCTTTAAACGTATTGTAGATTATAATCCAGAGATTTTTGGAATTGTTTTCTGTCGTACCAAAATTGAAACGCAAGAAATTGCCGAACATTTGGTAAAAGACGGTTATAATGCTGATTCTTTACATGGAGATTTATCTCAACAACAAAGAGATAAGGTAATGAAGCGTTACCGCGAAAGAAGCTTACAATTGTTAATTGCAACAGATGTAGCTGCTAGAGGTATTGATGTTAATGATGTAACTCACGTAATTAACTATTCTTTACCTGATGAGATAGAAAACTATACTCACCGTAGTGGTAGAACCGGAAGAGCTGGTAAAACAGGTATTTCAATTGCCATTATCAATCAAAAAGAAACACACAAAATCCGTCAGATTGAAAAAACTATTGGTAAGCAATTTACCAAGGCCGAGATTCCAACTGGTTTTGATGTGGTAGAAAAGCAATTGTTTGCATTGGTACATAAAGTACATAATGTAGAGGTGAATGAGAAGCAAATAGACCAGTATATTCCTAGAATAATGGATGAATTTGCTGATTTAAGCAAAGAAGACATTATCAAACGTTTTGCTTCTTTAGAGTTTAACCGCTTTTTAGATGATTACAAAAATGCTCCTGATTTAAATGCTAGCGCAGATGACAGAGGCAGAGATAGTGATAGAGGCGAACGTGGAGAAAGAGGCGAAAGAGGTCCGAGAGGAACTAGCGCTGGATTTACCCGTTTATTTATCAATTTAGGTGCTGTTGATGATTTTACCAGAGGAGATTTATTAGGTTATATTTGTAACAATACAGGTATTAGCGGCAGATCTGTTGGTAAAATTGATATGAAAGGTGTTTTCTCCTTCTTTGAAGTGGAAACAGAATTTGTTGAAAAAGTAACCGAAGCATTTAAGCCAATTGATTTCCACGGAAGAGATGTAAGAATTGAAGTTTCTGGAGATGCTACTGGCGGATCTGAAGGCGGAGAAAGAAGAAGCAGCGGTGGTGGAGAAAGAAGAAGCAGTGGCGGTGGCTACGGTGGTGGAGAAAGAAGAAGCGGCGGTGGTGATAGAAGAAGTAGCGGCGGTGGATACGGCGGTGGCGGAGAAAGAAGAAGCAGCGGCGGTGGAGATAGAAGAAGTAGTGGTGGTGGAAGCAGCAGTGGCGGTGGTTTCAGAGATTTTTCTGGAAAACGCAAAGATGATGGTGGTGGATCATCTTCTGATAGTGGAAACAGAAGAAGAAGATCTTAAATTATAATTATTGATAGAAAAGCCTGTTTTGAGATTTCAAAACAGGCTTTTTTTATGCCCATCATTTTTATAATTGACCTGAAATAAGTTTATCAATTTTAAGTTATTAAACCATGCAAAAACTTTTCACCTTTTTGATCTTATTTCTCTCCGTAAATGTTTATTCGCAAAACCCATGCTTAAGCGGAGATTGCGAAAATGGAACTGGGAAATACTTAACCAGCGGAGGCGATTTATATGAAGGAAAATTTAAGGATGGATTATTTGAAGGCCGTGGAAAAGTGATCATGAAAGATAAGGGAATTATTGAAGGCGATTGGAAAAAAGGCCTACCCTATCAAGGAAATATGATATTTGTTAACGGAGATAAATATGTAGGAGGAATAGCTGATTTTAATGCCCATGGGAAAGGGAAATATTTATTTGTAAACGGTAATATTTACGAAGGAGAATTTGCCTATGGAAAATGTAGTGGAAAAGGTAAACTGTTTTATAAAAACGGAGGCAGGTATGAAGGTGATTTTTTATTTAACACCTTAAATGGCAATGGCATAATGTTTTACCCTAGCGGGAATAATTACACCGGAAAGTTTATTGATGGGAAAGCCCAAGGAGAAGGTATTTTTAAAAGTTCTTTAGGGATTTATAGTGGCCAATGGTTTAAAGATAAATATCAGGGAAAAGGAATTTACAAATATGCTAACGGAGATATTTACACCGGCGATTGGGTAGAAGGCTTATGCCATGGGCAAGGAATCATGATTTATAAAAATGGAAATAAATATATTGGTAGTTACATTAAAGGGCAAAAAGCAGGTAAAGGAAAATGGATGAGCAGTAGCGGAATTGTTTATGAAGGAAATTTCTCTAAAGGTTTAAAAAACGGGGAAGGGCTTATTGTTTATCCTGATGGAAGAAAAGAAAAAGGTTTTTTTAAGGATGATAAGCTTACTAGGAGAATAAACTAAATTAGGCTACGTCTATTACTTCTTGGGGTGGATGATGTAATTGCTGTTGTTTTATTTTACAAGATTTATAGAACAAATTATAAGCCTCTTCTATCATTTTAAAATCTTCAATTCCAATATATTCTTCATAATAAACTCTAGCCTGAGGCTTAAAACTATCCAAATAATCAAGCAAGGTAACCACAAAAATAATCTGAGTTTCTTTCTCTTTTTTGCGCAATATTTTAGTTAAGCCACCCTCAAAATGAACCCTATTTAAATGAGAAGAAAACACTTCTCCTTGAGGGAAAATAGCCAACATGTTACGTTCATCATTTAATAAAGAAGCAGCATAATTTAGAGAATTAACCAGTGTACGAGATTTTTTATTTACTGAAAAACATCCGCCATATTTTAATAATGAGAAGGCTTTCATTTGCTCTTCAACCACCATTACTTTAAACTGTTTCTTCAATATTTTTCTGCAAAATCGATGAATAATTCCCCCGTCGTTAAAACTAAAATGATTCATCAAAATTAATGTGGCTTTATCTTTTGATGAATTAACCTCGCCAATAAAAGAAACTTTAGAAAAATGACTGCAAATATATTTTTCAACTAAAATAAAAAACCATTTTAAAAAACGATAAGGTTGATCTTTAATCATGATGTAATTTAATTTTGCAGATGTGATTTCATTAATTCATTTAGGTTTAAATTTACCAAATCATGCCCATCATCAATGATATAAAGATTTGCATTTCCCAATTTAGAAATAAATCTTTCACCAATACCAGGTGGAAATAAACCGTCTTTTTTGCCAAAGTAAAAATGCGTTTTTATTTGATTATGATTAATATTTTGGGCCAAATTTTGAGGATTTAAACTTAAAGCAGCAAAATAAGTGATGGTATTATAACAAGTTAATCTCGTATCCGTACTTACAAACTCTTTTTCTAAAATAGCATGTAATGATTTATCAATATACTTATAGCGGTAAAGATTATTTAGAAGAAACTTCACCGTTTTTGGACTGTACACTAATCTCCAAAATAAATGATTAACTATTTTATTTTTAGAACCCATTTCTAATAATTTATTAGGTTCAATACCATCTGGAGCAATAAAATAGGCTTCGTTGATGTTTTCAGGAATTTAACTAATTAAACTTAATGCCAATTTGGAACCAATACTATAAGAAAGCAGCTCAAATTTTTGATCCATTATACCTAAATGTCTCAAAAATTTTATGATTTCTTTTGCAAATAAAGCTTTATTAATACTTTGCTTTACCGCTTTTCTTGAGGTATCAAATAATTCGGTTTCTCCATGAAAAAACAAATCAAAACTGTAAATCTTATAGTGCTGTCCTAAAGATTCTTCCAAAACTTTAAACTGGTTGCCCCGCATTCCAAATCCATGAAAGGCCAACATTATCTTATTCCCATTACCATATTGATGGTAATGAAAGTTAGCTATTTCAGATCTAAAAAAAGGCATTACAATTAAGACATTAAATCGGCTAATAATTTCATTTCTATATTTGGAGAGTGCTTTTCATACAAAATAGCATAAACTGCCCTGGCAATTGGCATATTTACCTTGTACTGCTTATTAATTTGGTGAATACAATTTACGGCATAGTAACCCTCGGCAACCATATTCATTTCTAACTGAGCCGATTTTACGGTATAGCCCTTCCCTATCATGTTGCCAAAAGTACGGTTTCTACTAAATTGTGAATAAGCGGTTACCAATAAATCTCCTAAATAAGCTGATTCTTTGATGTCTCTGCAAATTGGATGTATGGCATCTACAAATCTTTTTATCTCTCTTATAGCATTAGAAATAAGTACTGCCTGGAAATTATCACCAAAGCCAACCCCATGACAAATGCCACTAGCTACAGCATAAATATTTTTGAGTACTGCGGCGTATTCTGTCCCGTAGATATCATCAGATATATTTGTTTTAATGTATCTGGTACAAATCATTTTAGCAAAATAGCAGGAAAGTGCTTGGTCTTGTGAAGCGATAGTTAAATAGCTTAATTTCTCTAGCGCAACTTCCTCTGCATGGCATGGCCCACTAATTACAATGATATCAGAAAAAGGAATTTCATATTTATAATGCATAAACTCGCCGATGATTAGATTTTCATCAGGAACTATCCCCTTAATGGCCGAAATAATTTTTTTTCCTCTTAAATCATCTGCTGTAATATATTCAAAGGCTTCTTTTAAAAATGCTGCGGGTACATTTAATAAAACCATATCAGCATTTTCTATGGCTTTTTTAACATCGGTAAAAACGTTTTCGGGCTTTACCTTAATTTCTACTGATGAAAGGTAATTTGGGTTATGCCTGTATTGACAAATATGATCTGCAGCAGCTTTATTTCTCATCCACCAAAAAACTTCTTTCTCTTCTATGTTATCACATAACATTTTCACGATAGCCGTTGCCCAACTTCCGCCTCCAATAATTGCTATCTTATTTAGGTTATACTGCATAAACAAATTTAATGTGTGTCAAATTTAGGTGTCTGATTCAAATTTGAACATTTTTAAATAAAAAAGTCCCGACCTGTAGTGCAGACCGGGACAAATTATGAATAATATGGGATTTATTCTTTCTTATCTGTAGTAAAAAGCTTTGATTTTTCTACCACTTCTACTTCCATTTTATCTTTTAAGGTTTTAGATATGGCCGCATAAGGAGCGCTAACTACTTGCTGACCAGCTTTTATGCCTGATAAAATAGTGATATTAAGATCATCCTGAATACCTGTTTTTACTTCTACTTGCTTTACTTTACCTGCTTCTACTACAAAAACATATTCTTTAGCTTTAGGCTTGTTCTTATCTTTTTTGGCATCATCAGCTTCGTCTTTTTTAGGTCCGTCTACTTTATCATCTTTTGCTTTTTCTTCTTCTCTGATGGTTACCGACTGAATTGGCACTACCAAACCATAAGTTTTTTCGGTTTGAATATCAACCGTTGCAGACAAACCCGGACGAAGTGGAGGCAGTTTAGCGCCCTTACTATCTACATCTGAATCGGTTAAAATCCTCACTTTTACTGCAAAATTAGTCACCTGATCTGCACTGGTTCCAACTACATTAGCAGAACTAGCAATCTCAGTCACTATACCTTTAAACTTTTGATCTAAAAAAGCATCTACCTCAATTACTGCGGTATCACCTAAAGTTAAACGATTGATGTCATTTTCATTCACATCTACATTTACTTCCATGCTGTTTAAATTAGCAATGGTCATAATCTCTGTTCCACTCATTTGAGCCGTTCCCACTACTCTTTCACCTTTCTCAATAGATAATTTAGATACCACGCCATCAACCGGAGCATAAATATTTGTTCTGGCTAAGTTATCACCAGCTTCTTTTACTACTGCACCTGATTGTTGCAAACCAAATTTAGCACCTACCACACTTTGGCGAGCACTTTCTAAGCTGGCTTTCGCCGATAAATACTCTGCTTTGGCAGCATCAAACTCTGCTGCAGATATTACCTTATCTTTAAAAAGCTTTTCATTTCTTTTAAAACGAGCTTCTATATTTTTAAAGTTAGCTTCAGATTGTATCAATTGTTGTTGACTACTGGCTACTGTTGCTTTTTGTGCATTATAAGAAGCCACAGTTCTTTCATAACCAGAAGCTAAAATATCTGGTTTGATGCGGCAAAGTAATTGTCCTTTTTTAACTATATCACCTTCTTTAACATTTAGCTCTACTATCTCTCCAGAAACCTCTGGACTCAATTTTACTTCTATTTCGGGCTGTATTTTACCACTAGCAGATACAGTTTCAATGATGTTTTTATTTTCGGCCTTAGTTACAGCAACTTGTACAGCTTTACTTTTTCCTATCCAGCCCATTTTATTTGCTACAATGGCCAATATCACCAAAGCGCCAACACCAATGAGTACATTTCTAAGCGTCTTATTCATTTTATTTTGATTATTAAGGTTTGATTAAAGAGTTAATGGGTTTCCAAGGTAAAAATCAATCACCTTGCTTCTAAAAATAACATTGTATTTAGCTTGAATGAAATCAAATTCAGCCTTGTTGTAATTTGTTTGAGAGGTATTTAATTCGATCACACTAACTAAGCCTACTTCATAACGTTGTTTAATCACATTAAAAGCCTCTTTTGAAGAATTAAAAGCACTTTGCGTGGCTGAATAACTCTTAATTGCAGATTTCAAATCCAACACTGCCTGACTTATTACTTTATTTAAATTATTTTTAGTCAGCTGTTCTGATGCCTTTGCATTTTCATATCTAATTTTAGCAATATTATATTGTGATCTAGACCTGTAATTATTAAAAATAGGTATTGATAAGTTAAATCCTAAAAACTGTCCGAAGTTATTATCTGTAAATTGGCTTGAAAAACTCAATGGATTTGCACTAGAGTAACCACTACTTAAGCCTCCACCAAAACCTAAAGTTGGATACAAATTACCTTTAGCTACTTTAACCCCATACTTAAATGCCTCCGTGTTATAAGAAACTGCTTTTATATCCGGATAGTTTGTTATTGCCTTGCTATACACATCAAAACTGGAGTATTTATTCTCAATCAAAGAAACGTCCTCAATAGCTGGCAATATTACATCAATTTGCTTTTCAGAATCCATTTCCATTAGTTGCTTAAGATTTAACATAGAAAGTTGATAAGCATTATCTGCATTTGTGATGTTCAATTCATTAGTTGCAACTTGTGCTTTAGCTTGTGATAAATCAGCCTGAGTATTGTTCCCTACATCAAAATTCCTTTGAGCAACTTCTAATTGTTGTTTAGATAAATCTAATTGTTGTTGACTAGCTTTTAATAGATCTCTATTATTTACAATTGATAAAAATGTAGTGACTACGTTTAAAGATAAATCGTTTTTTACTTTTTCTATATTGCTTTTATCAGACATTAAAAGAGACTTATTTTGTTTAATCTGATTAATTAAACTGCCTCCATTAAAAAGTAAGACATTAGAATTCAATCTCCCATTTACTTGATCTACGCTAGTATTAATTAAGCTTCCGGTTTGATTATCGAAAAACAAACCGTACTGTCTATTTGCCGACCCTGATGAAGTTACATTTGGATACATTTCAAACTTACTTTGCTTCAAATTTTCTTCTGTAATAGAGCTTTGAAATTGAGCCTGTTTAATCTGCAAATTGTTAGCCAAGGCATTATCAACTGCCTGCTGTAAAGTAATTCTCTCCCCTCCCTGCGCAAAAGCGCTAGAGATAGAAAACACAAATATTTGCACAGCCACCAAAGTAATGCTTAATAATTTTCTTGATTTTAACTTATTCATTGTATGATTAATCATCTATAATTTCTTTGTGTTCTAAATTTATCTATACTTTCGTTTTAGAAATATGTATCTGATAAAAACTCCTTTTCTCTTAAAAAAACTTTATCCTTCATCGCTCATCTGGAATAAAGCGAGATCCCATAAGGTTATTTATCTCACTTTTGACGACGGACCTATACCTATTGTTACACCATGGGTTTTAAAAACTTTAAAAAACTTTAACGCAAAGGCTACTTTTTTCTGCATTGGCGAAAATATCACTAAATATCCAGAAATATTTGCTCAGCTTAAAGCGGATGGACATACCATTGGAAATCACACTTTTAATCATTTAAAAGGATGGATTACCGATGATGAAACTTATTTAGAAAATTTTAACAAATGTCAACAACTTACTCAAACCAATTTATTTAGACCACCTTATGGGAGAATAAAGTTTTCGCAGATACAGAAGTTGGTTAATAGTCGGCAGTCCGAGGTCGGCAGTCCGCAGTCTGACGTCTCTTCATCTCAATTCTCAATTGTAATGTGGGATGTGCTTAGTGGAGATTTTGATGTGCAACTATCGCCTGAAAAATGTTTAAAAAACGTACTTAAACACACAGAAAATGGATCTATTGTTGTTTTTCACGATAGCTTAAAAGCATGGAAGCGTTTAGAATATACTTTGCCTAAAGCACTGCAATACTGGAAACAGAAGGGTTATGAATTTAAAACGCTTTAAACTTTTTTTAAACTTTTAACTATTTTAAAAATAATTTTAAGGATTATGATCTAAATCAAACTAATGCTATGTTCTTCTTAAAATTCAATAAAAATCATTTAAATGAAATTTGTTTACATAAAAACGAGTCTCGTGAAAGCATTTTTTTATAAATTAGCAACTCGAAATAAATTTGTCCACAAAATAAAATCAACTCAATAATGGCCTTTGATTTAGATATGATCAAAAAAGTTTACGGAAATTTTGGCACTCGCATTGATGCTGCCCGTAAATCAGTAGGTAAACCTCTTACTTTAACAGAAAAAATTCTTTACGCCCATCTTTGGGACACCTCTGCTACACAAGCTTATCAAAGAGGTGTAGATTACGTAGATTTTGCACCGGACCGCGTAGCTATGCAAGATGCAACTGCCCAAATGGCTTTATTGCAATTTATGCAAGCCGGCAGACCTCAAGTTGCAGTTCCTTCTACAGTACATTGTGATCACTTAATACAAGCTAAAGTAGGTGCCGAAGCAGATTTAAATACGGCAAAAGATGTTAACAAAGAAGTTTACGACTTTTTAGCTTCTGTTTCTGATAAATATGGTATTGGTTTTTGGAAACCAGGTGCTGGAATTATTCACCAAGTAGTTTTAGAAAATTATTCTTTCCCTGGTGGAATGATGATTGGAACAGATTCTCACACCCCAAATGCTGGTGGTTTAGGAATGATTGCTATAGGTGTTGGTGGTGCTGATGCTTGTGATGTAATGGCAGGCTTAGCTTGGGAATTAAAATTTCCTAAATTAATTGGTGTTAAATTAACCGGAAAACTTTCTGGTTGGGCATCAGCTAAAGACGTAATTTTAAAAGTAGCCGGCGTTTTAACTGTAAAAGGTGGAACTGGCGCTATTGTAGAATATTTTGGTGAAGGCGCTCGTTCTTTATCTGCAACAGGTAAAGGAACCATTTGTAATATGGGTGCCGAAATTGGTGCTACTACCTCAATTTTTGGTTATGATGAAAAATCTGAAATCTATTTAAGAGGAACAAAAAGAGGCGATATTGCTGATATGGCGAATGAAATTAAAGCACACCTTACCGGTGATGATGAAGTTTATGCCAACCCAGAATTATATTTTGATCAGGTAATTGAGATAAACTTATCTGAATTAGAACCACATATTAACGGACCATTCACTCCAGATTTGGCTTGGCCAATCTCTAAATTTGCTGCTGCTGTTAAAGAAAACGGATGGCCTGCAAAATTAGACGTAGGTTTAATTGGTTCTTGCACCAACTCTTCTTATGAAGATATTTCTAGAGCCGCTTCTTTAGCACAACAAGCGGTTGATAAAAACTTAATTGCTCAATCAGAATTTACCATTACTCCAGGATCAGAAATGGTACGTTACACTGTAGAACGTGACGGTTTCTTAGCTACTTTTGGACAAATGGGCGGTGTAGTTTTAGCTAACGCCTGCGGACCATGTATTGGACAATGGGCTCGTCATGGTGCAGAAAAACAAGAGAAAAATTCTATCATCACTTCTTTTAACAGAAACTTTGCTAAAAGAGCAGATGGAAACCCAAATACCCATTCATTTGTAGCCTCTCCTGAAATTGTAACTGCAATGGCAATTGCCGGAGATTTAACTTTTAATCCTTTGGTAGATACCATAACCAACTCAAAAGGAGAGCAAGTAAAATTAGACGAACCAACAGGTTGGGAAATGCCAGTAAAAGGGTTTGATGTAAAAGATGCGGGCTACCAAGCTCCAGCAGAAGATGGAAGCAAAGTAAATGTAATTGTTGATCCAAAATCAGCTCGTTTACAATTATTAGAGCCATTTGCAGCTTGGGAAGGTACAGATTTAAAAGGCTTAAAATTATTAATTAAAGCTAAAGGAAAATGTACTACTGATCATATCTCCATGGCCGGACCTTGGTTAAAATTCCGTGGTCACCTAGATAATATCTCAAATAACATGTTAATTGGCGCTATCAATTTTGCTAATGATACTGCTGATACCGTTAAAAATCAATTAACTGGAGAATACGGACCCGTACCTGCTACACAAAGAGCTTATAAAGCTGCTGGCATTGGTTCTGTTGTGGTTGGAGATGAAAACTATGGCGAAGGTTCTTCTAGAGAGCATGCAGCTATGGAACCTCGTTTCTTAGGGGTTAGAGCTATTATTGTAAAATCTTTTGCTCGTATTCACGAAACTAATCTTAAAAAACAGGGAATGTTAGGTTTAACGTTTGCAAACCCAGCAGATTATGATAAAATTCAAGAAGACGATACTTTTGACATTTTAGGTTTAAACAGCTTTACTCCGGGTAAACCGTTAACAGTTATACTAAACCATAAAGATGGTTCTACAGATTCTTTTGAAGTGAACCATACCTATAACGAACAACAAATTAAGTGGTTCCAAGAAGGTGCAGCTTTAAATATTATCCGTAAAAACATGGCTAATTAAGTTTAGGCTTACGCCGATACTCAAAGCATAAAAAAGATCCCTCGACTGATTAAGTGGAGGGATCTTTTTTTATAGCCCATTTATTGATTTTTTTTAATCAACTATTTATTATCTTATCCCCAAAGAAAAAGAGTTTTAAAATTGATTTTCGAATTGATTAAATAAGCATAAAGAAAATTAAGATATGAATAAATTATTGGGTTTTATAGACTTAAATACCGGAGAAGAAGACAAAGAAAAGGTTTTAAATAATGTAAAAGCAAATATTTCTTTTAGAGGTTCTAATTTATGGATTTTGGCTTGTGCTATTGTCATTGCTTCCATAGGGTTGAATGTGAATTCTACAGCAGTAATTATTGGTGCGATGTTGATATCCCCTTTAATGGGACCAATTATTGGAGCTGGTTTTAGTTTAGGTATTTTTGATTTTGCTTTGTTACGAAAATCTTTAAAAAACCTGTTTATTGCTACAATAGTAAGCTTGTTAGTTGCTACCATATACTTTTTTTTAAGTCCTTTTAAAGAAACACAATCAGAACTTTTAGCCCGTACTTCTCCTAATATTTATGATGTATTAATTGCTTTTTTTGGCGGTTTAGTAGGGGTAATTGCAATTACAAGAGTTGAAAAAGGCAATCCCATTCCGGGTGTGGCTATTGCTACAGCTTTAATGCCCCCGCTTTGTACTGCTGGTTATGGTTTGGCTATTGGTAATTTTAAATTCTTTTTAGGTGCCTTATTTTTATACACCATAAACTGTGTTTTTATATGTATTGCTACATTTTTTATCGTAAAATATTTAAAATATCCTGCCGCAGAACAAGTGCATTCCAAACATCAAAAACAGGTGAGATATGGCATTACAGCGTTAATAATATTAATGATATTGCCAAGTATCTATTTAGCCTATAACCTTCTAAATGAGAAAAGATATAATCAAAAAGTTAATGAGTTTGTAGCCAATGAGTTTTCTAGCATGGGTTATACAATTATTTATAAAAAATTAAACTTTAATACCAACCCTAAGAATTTAGAATTGGCTTTTTTGAATAAAAGATTTGATGAAAAAGAAATAAAGAAGCTAACCTCAAAATTAACAAGCTATAAAATTTTAAACACACAGCTAAAAATTGTTCAAGATACTACAGATATTAGAAATATCATTTTAAGAGAAATAAATGGCAGTAAAAATCTGGTCGATGAAAAGGATCTAAAGATTGTTGAACTTAATAAAAGTATTGATCTGTATCGTTATGATAATAAATCTATTTTGGGTGAAGTGAAAATTCTATTTCCAGAAATTAAGAATTTATCACTTTCTAACCATCTTTTTGATGAAAGCACAGATAGTATGCGGGTTGTGGCAGTAATGCTCTATAAAAGCAAAACTGATTTATCAGAAACCACCAAAACAAAACTCACGCTATGGCTTAAGCAGAAATTAAAAAAAGAAGAGTTAATTATTTTGAAGCAAAATTAAACTTAAAGGTGAGCCGGCTTACCCATAAATACTGAATACTTTTTTTTGAACTAAAAGCCTTTGAGTACCATTAATATAAATTGACATTGTTTATTTTTAAACCCAAAAGTTATCGCTAACTACAATTTTTCTAATTGCTTATTTAATACATTAAAAACAGTTAATCCTTTTATGGCATTCAACCTATCAGTATCGCTTAAATAAGACAAGTTGTAATCTTTATCTCTACTTTCTCTAAAATTGCTCTCTATATAAGCATCTTTTATTGATTGCTCCTTTACTTTATCATTTAACAAATCTCTTCTTACGTAAAAAGCATTATGACCATTTAATGCACAACCAATTAAAGCATATCCTTTTTCGGTTGCAGCAGAGTGAAGGGCTGGTAGTGAAGCTCCAAAAAACAAATTACTGTAGTGAGCACTGGTACGCACAAAACTTTTATCATAAGGAACTGAAATTGCTCTTTCATTTCCAAAAACACTGTTGTATTCTAAAATCAAAATTGCAGGGTTTAATTTTGAAAAATCAAGTGTTTTTAATATGTAAAAGTCGTTTCCATCTAAATCTATGTGCAGCAAACCTAAATTATTAAAACCTGTATCCGCCAATAACGAATTTATATTTTCTTTATCTATAAAAGCAGCTTTATGTTTTAAGTTAAATTTCCAATACCAATGCTGTTTTTTTAGATTATTCATGTGCTTTGATGATCCATCCATTACAAAGCCAGACCAATTATTATTCATCATCAAAAATCGGGTGTTAGATTCTAAAAAATCTTCTACTCCAAATTCAATAAATGTTTTGTTGGTGATTTGTAAATGCTTAATTAAATATTGTATGATCCCATCATCGCCAAACTGACTAAAAATTTTAAACTCATAGTCGTTGATATTTGTAGAATTTAAAGCCCATTGTTGATTAGACAACAAAGAGCCTAATGCAATTAATCTATTTTCTTCAATTTCTTTAGTCCTGATAGCCATTTCATGCCCAATTAAATTTGACAGGATAAGAAACGGTTTTTTTAGCATGTTTTTTAACATATCGTTAAAGGTAACCGCATTAAACAAAAAAGCAAACTTAAATTAAGCTTGCTTTTTTGTTTATCGAAAATAATTCTCCAATCCTTTAAAAAATATTAGTTTATTGGCTTCACCTCTACTCTTCTATTTAATGCTTTATTGGTTTCCGTGGTATTAGGTACCATTGGCAATGTTTCTCCAAATCCCTTAACCAATAAATTAACATTTCTTACTCCGTTGTTTACCAAATAAGCTTTTACGGCTACTGCTCTATCTACAGATAGCATCATATTTCTTTTTTCAGTACCTTCTATAGAAGAATGCCCATTCAGTTGAAAAACAGCAGAAGGATTCTTTTTTATTTGACGGCCAATTTCATCTAAAACTGCATAAGATGAAGTTTTCAACACTGATGAATTAAATTCGAACTGTATATTTTTATAGTTAAAAGGCTTTTCTACAACAATTGGGCAACCGCTGTTATCTGCACTTCCTTTTTCATTCGGACAATTATCTAAAGCATCTACTATTCCGTCTCCGTCAGAATCTATTTCTTTTTTCTCGGGTTCAACTAATTTTGGCGTTTCTGGCACAACTTCTGCAACTACCTCTTCTTTTGGCAAAGCCAGTTTTTTTGATTTGCAGGAGCTATAAAAAATAGTTACAAAAGATAAAACCGAGACAATAAGTAAAATATTGGATTTAAGCTTATTCATGTTTAATGATTTTAAAAATTTAAAAATTAACTTAATTACTGGATGAGCTCAATGTTAACAATTCAATTTTAATCAATCAAAATATTTTATCTACATTTAAACATTATTTAACCTTGTATTTATCTATAATAATTTATCCATTTAGGTAATTTAAACATGAATAAAATTTTAATCATTGATGACGAGATAGGTATTTGCTTAATCATGTCTAAATTTTTAACAAAAAACGGATACGAAACCACTATTGCAGAGAGTGGCGCTACTGCATTTGAACAAATGCAAAAGAAAAAATTTGACTTAGTTTTAAGTGATTTCAGGTTAGAAGACACTGACGGCAGAGAAATTCTCCGTAAAATAAAAATAGAATACCCTGCAACCTCCGTTATTATTGTAAGTGGATTTGGTGATCCTAATTTAGCTGCCGAACTTATAAAAATGGGGGCTTATGATTTTATCAACAAACCTATATACCCAAATATTATTTTAGAAGCTGTTAAAAATGCGTTAGAAGATCAACAAAAATCTTTTCCGCTGTTTAATTAGCTAATAACAAACCTAAACTTTCCAAATCAAATTCATTTTCTTGATTACAATCAATTTATAAACAACCTTTGTTTTGTAAATTTACATTACAGCTAATTTGTCTCCTTAATGAAAATAACGCTTTTAGCTATTGGAAAAACTGATGATTCTTATGTTTTAGAAGGCTTAGATAAATATTTAAAACGCTTAAAGCATTATATCAAGTTTGAAATTCAGATTATCCCTGATATTAAAAAAGTAAAAAATTTGAGTGAAGAAGAGCAAAAAAACAAAGAATCAGAACAATTTTTAAAAAACATTCAGCCAACAGATTTTGTAGTTATCTTAGATGAACGCGGTACCGAATTAAGTTCACTACAATTTGCAGATTTTTTGAATAAAAAAATGATTGCCAGTGTTTCTCATCTTGTTTTTTTAATTGGAGGGCCTTATGGTTTTGATCAAAGCATTTATCAACGAGCTAACTATAAAATATCACTATCTAAATTGACGTTTTCTCATCAAATGATTAGGTTGTTTTTTGTTGAGCAAATTTACAGAGCATTCACCATTTTAAAAGGGGAACCCTATCATCACGAATAAGATATAAATATTTAAACTATGGATTTTTTTGGAGGAAAAAGGAATTACAGATTTAAAAGTGGCAGACAAGTAAATGAACAAAGAATGTTCTGGATAATTGCAATTGTATTGAGCCTAATTTTTATGTTGATTTATCATTTCAATTCCTAAAATTTTAAAATTAAAACAAAAAAAAAAGCGATGAGTTTATCATCGCTTTTTTTTGTTTATGCTCTAAAAAACTATGGATTTTTCTTAGATCCTGCTTTCTTTACACCAACACTTTTTGCATTTGGCGCTTTTTCATTTTTTGGCTTTGCAGCTTTAGGCTGAATAGCTTTTATAGATTTTGCTTTTTCTTTCCCTTCAGCTTTATCATCAGCAGCACCTTCTTCAGCTACTACAACTTCTGCTTCAGAAAACAGAGGCATATCTTTTAAAATATGAAACCAACTCACAATTTTTTTAATGTCTGAAGAGTAAACTCTTTGCTCATCATGTTTTGGTGCAACCTCAAAAAAGAATGTTCTTAATTCTTTTCCATCAGCTTTAGCATCAGGAACTTTAGCTACCGATTTCATTTTTTCTAAAATATCTTTCAGCTTAAGATCTTCGTCTTCACCGTAAACCGTAATATCTTCTAATGAAGCTAATTTTGCTGTAGAAATATTTACTATCGTTTTAGATTTTTGTTCATCTAAACTCTCTAAGATAAAGCCAGATTTGTTTTGGCCAATCAGTTTGTGCAATCCTGGTTTACCGGATACGGCTACTAAACCTGCTAAATTCATATTTGTTGTTTTAATGTTTTGTTTGAATTAAAGAAAATAAATTCTTTAAGGCTCATTTTAGCCTTCAATAAGTTCAATTGACAATATTCTATCGCCTTGTTTAATAGCGTCAACTACATCAACATTCTCAATTACCTTTCCAAAACAAGTATGGTTACGATCTAAATGAGCTGTATTGTTTCTGCTGTGGCAAACAAAAAACTGAGAACCACCTGTATTTCTACCTGCATGAGCCATAGATAACACCCCTCTATCATGGTATTGGTTTTCTCCATTTAGCTCACAATCAATGTGATAACCAGGGCCACCAGAACCAGCTTTATAAGCTGTAGCTTCGTCTCTTGAAAAAGGACATCCACCTTGAATCACAAAATCAGGAAGTACTCTATGGAAAGTTAATCCATTGTAAAATCCTTCACTTACCAATTTCTTAAAATTTTCTACTGTTTTTGGGGCATCCTGATCATAAAATTGAACAGTCATATCACCTTTTTCAGTTTTTATAATTGCTTTACTCATAAATTGTGTTTTTTTCGAACGTCAAAATTAACAAAATTTTCAGCCTATGTAAACGTTTTAAAGGTTTATCCTTATTTTTAGAGAAATGAAGAAAATAATACTTTGCACACTTTTGCTTTTTATTGCTTTTAAAGGCTTTTCTGCGTCTATTCTTATTAAAATGGACGAGCAACAAAAAAATCATTTAAAAGCTTATGGGATTGCTTTTTGGACTTTAAAAAAAGGATTAGAAGTAGATTGGTTGCTAAATTACTACGGCGGCAGCTTTTTAATCAACTATAATCAGGAAATAGAAAATGAACTAAAAATACGTGGGGTAAGTTATGGGGTTATCCCCGATGCCAAAGTAACAGCCATTCTCACCGAGATTAGCAATCCAGAAGTGAATATGGATATTGTAAAGTTAGAGAAAGTTCCAAAAATTGCAGTTTATTCGCCAAAAAACAAACTCCCTTGGGATGATGCAGTAACTATGGTGCTCACCTATGCCGAAATTCCTTATGATATTATTTATGATGAAGATGTAATTGGAGGTAAGCTACCATTGTATGATTGGCTGCATTTACACCACGAGGATTTTACAGGCCAGTATGGAAGGTTTTGGGCAAACTATAGAGCAAATGGCTGGTATCAGGATGATGTGCGATTGCAAGAAGCCACGGCAAAAAAACTAGGCTTTAATAAAGTTTCACAAATGAAACTGGGTGTGGCACAAAAAATAAGAGATTTTTGTGGTGGCGGAGGTTTTCTTTTTGCCATGTGCTCTGGCACTGATAGTTATGACATTGCCTTGGCAGCCGCAGGAATTGATATTTGCGAAAACATGTTT
Organism: Pedobacter cryophilus; assembly: GCF_005116455.1. Classification (GTDB taxonomy): domain Bacteria; phylum Bacteroidota; class Bacteroidia; order Sphingobacteriales; family Sphingobacteriaceae; genus Pseudopedobacter; species Pseudopedobacter cryophilum. The sequence continues at coordinate 540,028 of NZ_SWBP01000002.1, read as the reverse complement.
GACGGTGATGGGGTTGATCCTAATGCCCAATCTAAGCTAAATTTTGGAAACACTTTTGCCTTCCAAAATTTTAAATTAGATCTTAACCCTTTAAATTACGAGTTTTCTGATATTGATGTAACCAATGGCAGAGCCATAGAAAGAACCCGAGATTTTTTCACGCTTTTTGATTTTTCGGCAAAATGGGATGTAGTTCCTACTATGCTCACCCAAAATCATGATAAAGTGGTAAAAGGTTTTATGGGCCAAACTACTGCATTCAAAAAATCTTTATTAAAGCCTGATGTATTGGTAATGGGCGAGTTAAAATCTAACAATGAAGCCAGATACATTCATGGGCAATTTGGTAAAGGGCAATGGACTTTTTATGGTGGCCATGATCCAGAAGATTATCAACATTTAGTTGGCGACCCACCAACAGATTTAAATCTTTACCCAAATTCTGCAGGGTATCGTTTAATATTAAATAATATTCTATTTCCGGCTGCAAAAAAGAAAAAGCAAAAGACTTAGGTTTCAAAATACAAAAATGACGAATTAATAATTCTATTAATTCCCTATCATTGCAGCAATATGCTGGAAATACTTTATCAGGATGAAAATATTGTGGCTATCAATAAACCCCATGGTTTACTGGTTCATCAATCTTCTATTGCCCGTGATGCCGAAGAATTTGCTTTACAATTACTTAGAGACCAAATAGGGCAAAATGTTTGGCCTGCACATCGTTTAGACCGTAAAACTGGTGGTGTTTTGCTATTTTCTTTAGATCAAGAAACTAATAAAATATTGCAAGGAATGTTTAGAGATAATGAGATGGATAAAAAGTATTTAGCTATTGTGCGAGGTTATTTTCCGGATGAGTTAAAAATTGATTACCCTTTAAAAAAAGATAACGGCGTAATTCAAGAAGCTTTAACCTATGTGAAGTGCATAAACAAAGCTGAGGTTGATTTTCAAATCGGGACACATCCTACATCAAGATACTCCTTAATAAAGGCGAATCCCCAAACGGGTAGAATGCATCAAATTAGAAAGCACTTGGCTCATGTAATGCATCCTATTATAGGCGATAGACCACATGGTTGTAATAAACAAAATCGCTATTTTAAGAATGAATTAGAAATGGATACCATGATGCTACATGCGTTATCGCTTGAGTTTAAACATCCTTATTCCAAAAAAGCTATTAAGATTGAAGCCTCCTTTCAATTAGAGTTTATAAGAATGTTGAATACCTTAAATCTTCTACTTAAATAAATTTTAGTGTGGCAATTTTTTTCTCATTATAAAATAAGTTGCTGTCAATTAGGTTTCTTTCATTTTTCAAATACTGTTTATCAAATTTTTTACATTAAAAAGTGATGCTGTAAAGCACTTGTTAGTTTTTTTTTAATGACTTTAGACAAGGCTTTTTTAAAAAGCCTCATCGATATAGCAATTTTTGATATATTTAGAACTTTATTAACACAAATTTGGATTTAAAACTTAACTAAACAAAGATTTATGAATTTTAAAAAACCGTTAGATATTCTTCTAGCTGAGGCAGCCGAGACCGGGGAAGGAAGTTTAAAAAGAACGTTGTCTAGCTTTAATCTTGTTGCTCTGGGTATTGGAGCCATTATTGGTGCTGGCTTATTTTCATTAACTGGATTAGCCGCTGCTAATAATGCCGGTCCAGCTGTAACCATTTCTTTTATCATTGGTGCTGTTGGTTGTGCTTTTGCTGGTTTGTGCTATGCAGAATTTGCAAGTATGATTCCTATTGCAGGATCAGCCTATACCTATTCTTACGCAACAATGGGCGAATTTATGGCATGGATTATTGGTTGGGATTTAGTCTTAGAATATGCACTTGGTGCGGCAACAGTTTCTATCAGCTGGTCTCAATACCTCACCAAGTTTCTGCATTATTTTGACATCACTATTCCCCCGCAACTCACCATGTCTCCATGGGATGCACCAGTTTTAGTAGATGGTGTAATGATAAGTGGTTATCTTAACCTTCCTGCAGTTGTTATTGTAGTTTGTTTATCCTTATTATTAATTAGAGGAACGCAAGAATCAGCCTTTATTAATAACATGTTGGTAATTTTAAAAGTTGCCGTAGTTTTAGTATTTATAGCTGTGGGCTGGCAATTTATTAACCCATCTAACCACACCCCATATATTCCAGAAAATACAGGAAAATTTGGCGAGTTTGGTTGGTCTGGTATTATAAGAGGAGCTGGTGTAGTGTTTTTTGCTTTTATTGGTTTTGATGCAGTTTCTACCGCAGCACAAGAAGCAAAAGATCCTAAAAGAGGAATGCCAATTGGTATTATAGGGTCTTTAATTATTTGCACCATATTATATGTGTTATTTTCTCACGTAATGACAGGGGTTGCTAATTATACCGAATTTAAAGGTAGTGCAGCACCAGTAGCCGTAGCTATCGCTAAAACACCTTATGTTTGGTTACAACAAGCAATTATTGTTGCCATTTTAGCAGGTTATACCTCAGTTATTTTAGTGATGTTAATGGGACAATCAAGAGTGTTCTTTACCATGTCTAAAGATGGTTTAGTACCAAAAGTGTTTTCAGAAGTTCACCCAAAATTTGGTACTCCGCATAAATCAAACTTATTATTTGCTGTATTTGTGAGTTTATTTGCTGCATTTGTACCCGTAGCAATTGTAGGAGAAATGGTGAGTATTGGTACTTTATTTGCCTTTATATTGGTTTGTATTGGTATTATTTGGATGCGTAAAACAAATCCAGATACTCCTCGTCCGTTCCGTACGCCATGGGTTCCATTTGTACCTATAGCAGGTGTAGTGGTATGTTTTACCATGATGGTATTTTTACCATTAGATACTTGGATGCGTTTAGGTATTTGGATGCTTTTAGGTGTAGTTATTTATTATGCTTATGGTAAAAAACATTCGGTTGTTAGAAAAAACTATGCTGATTCATTAAAAAAATAAATCAGGTTTTAAATAACTTTAACAAAACCTCTGATGAATCATCAGGGGTTTTTGTTTTTTATATACTTTGAATAAATTACTTTTACAGCTTATTCATAAATAGCCCGCTATGAACAATCCTTTCAATTTTAAAGAAATCCTATCTGTTACCATGATTCTTTTTGCAATCATTGATATTTTAGGAGCCATACCCGTAATTATAGAATTAAGAAAAAAAGCTGGCGGTCATATTCAGTCAGAAAAAGCTACTATGGTATCCTTAATCCTTATGATTATTTTTCTTTTCCTTGGAGAAGGCTTATTAAATATCATAGGTTTAGATATCTCTTCATTTGCCATTGCAGGTTCTATTGTAATCTTTATCATCGCCATGGAAATGGTGTTGGGAATTAACTTTTTTAAGGAAGAAATGCCAGATGCAGTTTCAATTGTTCCTCTTGCTTTTCCTTTAATAGCCGGAGCCGGAACCATGACCACTCTCCTATCTCTAAAAGCAGAATATGCAACCGTCAATATTTTAGTGGGGATATTTATTAATATGATTTTTGTATATGCGGTATTAAAAAACTCTCAACGCATAGAAAAAATGTTTGGCCCTACAGGTTTACATATTCTTAGAAAAGCTTTTGGAATTATTTTATTAGCTATAGCAATTAAACTTTTTAGAAATAATACGGGGCTGTAATGAAGATTCAAAAGTACACCTTAAAAAAGTAGGAATTAATTAACTTTATCAGTGAAAAAGAATCTTTACATAGTTGCAGCTGTAACGGAGCAGGAAAAACAACAGCTTCTTTCACAATATTGCCTGAAATTTTAAATTGTAAAGAATTTGTTAATGCAGATGAAATAGCAAAAGGTTTATCTCCATTTCAACCAGAAAAAGTTTCATTAGAGGCTGGAAGAATAATGCTTAAAAGAATAAATGAACTTTTAGAATCCAATAATGACTTCGCTTTTGAAACTACTCTTGCTACAAAAAGCTACAAATCAAAAATTGCAGAAGCTAAAAGTAAAAATTATCATGTTACACTCCTATTCTTTTGGTTACAAAATGTAGATTTGGCTATTGAACGAGTTAAAACAAGAGTTAAAGAAGGTGGACATTATATTGAAACTGAAGTTATAAAACGTAGATACATAAACGGAATTAGAAATTTATTTGAAATCTATCTTCCAATTGCCGACGAACTTATGATTTTTGATAACTCAGAAGGAAAACATGATTTAATTGCTAAAAAAAACTATAAACACTGAAATAGATGTTTTTAGCGAAGCCAAGTACAATAAACTTAAAAACTATTATTATGAAAACACATAAAATGACACCCAACCAAACCAAAATCTTGAAAGGAATGGATAAAGTTTACGATAGATTAATAGAGTTCAAAAAGAAAATGAATAGCGAACTTGTGATTCTAAAAGATGATAAGATTATTAGAATAAAACCCTAACATTATTTCTTAACAAATTTTCTTTTAAATAAATTACAACTTATCTCTTTAGCAACCTTGCTACAAACATGGTATCAGCTTTAGCTTGGTAACCTTTGATTAACTCTTGGCTTTCAACTTCTAAATCGAAGGTTTTTACCAACCAAGCTACTTGTTCTTCATTTTCTTCTTTAAAAACGGAACAGGTAATATAGATTATCGGTTTACCGGGTTTAAGATGTTTGACTACGTTAATGGCAATTTTTCTTTGCAGTTCAGTAAAGAATTTGATTTTATGATCTGCAAATTGAGCAATCATTTCTGGTGTACGTCCCCAAGTTCCGCTTCCGCTGCAAGGCGCATCATAAATAATTCCGTCAAAAACGTAATCGTGTAAATATTGGTCTTGATTTAAAGTAAGATCCAGAATTTTTAATTGGTAATTTCTAATCCCCGCAAGGGCAAAACGCTCTTTTAAATTTTCTAATATTGATTCTCTGTTATCGGTAACCAACAATTTAATATCAGGCTGTTCATCATGTAAAAGCAAAGATTTTCCGCCAGATGCGGCACAACAATCCCACCATTTATCCCATTTATTGGGTTTAAAATAAGTCCCTACTTTTTGTGAAGAAATATCCTGCACTTCATAAATTCCTTTGTCTGCAATTAGCTGATCTAGTTTGGTGCCATTTGGGAATGCTAAGGTTTGTTGATTGATAATTTTAAAATTGATGCCAGCATCCGTCACCAAATTGATGATGCCTTTTTCTTGTCCTCTTTTTATTCTTATGTAAAGATCGGGCTGAATAAAGAAGGATAAATAAAAAGCTGGAGGATCTAAAACAGAAGTAAGATGATCACTAAACGGAAAAACATCTGCTAAATGGAAAGCTGGAAATTGCTCTTCTACTATTTTAATTTTTTCGGTTAAGGGAAGATGAACCAACTCATCCCACTCGGGTTTAAAATGATTTAAAAACGAATTGGGTTGGTTGTTCACTAAAAATTCTGCTACAATTAACCTTTGTTGGGGGCTTTCTTCTTTAAGAATATTCCCCAACCTAAAATAATTGTACAACAACCTGCTGGCTATCCTTCTATCTTTTGAGCCCATTTGCTTATTCTGGCGGTAGAAAGCCGCTAAAAAACGACTTAAAGGCTGATCTGAAGGATATTGCGCTATAATATTTTGGAAAGTAGCAAGTTGATGAATGGCTTTCATACTAATTAACTTTTTTTAATTGCCCTTGTTCATATTTTAAAACCATTAAGCTGGCATTGTAATAACCAAATTTGGCATCCTTTACAAAGTTGAAATCATTATGAATACCATCAAATGGTTGTTTGGTAATTTCTGTCAAAAAACCTTTTCCCTTATCGTTCATTAACTTTCCAAAATAATAACCCATATCAAATGCTTTAAATGCATACTCACTAGGTTCTAAAGAAAAAGCTGAACGGTAATTTCTAATAAAATCTAAGCTTTTAGATGATTTATAATCAATTTTATAAGATGATGTAGTATACGTATTTAGCTTTTCTAGCAAGTTAAAATCTAAATATTGGGCTTTTTCCCAACCTGGGTGACCAATAACAGCAATTTGGAAATTGTTGCTCAATTTCTCTAGTTCTTTAAATAAGGTTAATAAAAAAATACGCTCTGTACCGGGTACAATAATCACGTTTAAACCTGTTGGGTTTAGCGATTTATACACATTTTCATATCCAACAGCTTTAATCCCTATTTCAGAAAAAGGTAATCCTTTTGCTAAACTGTCGATTCCTTTTTTAAACGGAACTGCATATTTATATTCATCTGCTTGTCCGCTTCTAATTAAAATTACTTTTTTGGGCTTCAATTGAGATTTCATAAATGAAACTGCTTTGTAAGCATGTTGATCTACCGAATTATTGATAGAAATGAGGTAAGGATTATTAAACAAATCTTGGTCTGATGCTGCCAAAGGAGAAACCATTGGTTTTTTCATGGCTTTGCTATAAACCGAAAAAGATTTAATCCCATTAGGATAAACAGGACCAACAATTAAATCTGAATTTTTAATTTCGGCTTTTGCCGCCAAATTCACTAATTGAGTAGGATCGTCTTTAGAATCAAAAACTTGAAGCTTAAACTTGGTATTCCCGGTTTTAGCAACAGAATCTAATCCCATTTTAAATCCCTGATAAAAATCTATCGCTATTTCTGCTTTATTAATCTCCTTTAAAGTAGCCGTTTTATAGTTTATGGTATTTAGCTCAAAAGGCAAAATTAACGAAATCACTATTTCTGGTTGCTCTACAGGCTTTGCAGGAATTGGCTTTTTAGGATCTTCTACTTTAGGTTTAGCCGCAACTTGTGGCGTAGTTGGAGCAGGTTTTTGAATGGTAGGATTGGTTTTAGAAGAACATGCCCCTAAAACCAAAAATACCAATGTTATATAAAAAAAATTATTCCCACTCAATAGTTGCTGGCGGTTTAGAACTGATATCATACACTACTCTGTTAATTCCTTTGATATTATTGATGATGTCATTAGATATTTTAGCCAGTAAATCATAAGGTAAATGACTCCAATCAGCAGTCATGCCGTCTACAGAACTTACTGCCCTTAATGCTACTACATTTTCATACGTACGCTCATCACCCATTACACCTACAGATTGTATAGGCAAATAGATTGCTCCGGCTTGCCAAACTTTATCATACCAGCCAGCATCTTTTAAATTCTTGATGTAGATATAATCTGCTTCTTGCAAAATAGCCACCTTCTCTGGGGTGATATCGCCTAAAATTCTAATAGCTAAACCCGGACCAGGAAAAGGATGTCGGCCTAAAATATCATCAGGCAAACCTAAAGCCTTCCCTACTCGCCTCACTTCATCTTTAAATAAAGATTTAAGCGGTTCTACAATTTTAAGCTTCATAAAATCGGGCAAACCACCCACATTATGATGCGATTTAATAGTTGCCGAAGGACCTCCGTTTACCGAAACTGATTCAATTACATCTGGATAAATAGTGCCTTGAGCCAGCCATTTTACATCAGAAATCTGATGAGCTTCATCATCAAATACTTCTATAAAAACCCTGCCAATTGCTTTTCTTTTAAGTTCTGGATCTGATAATCCCTGTAAAGCATCGTAAAATCTTTGCTTGGCATCTACACCTTTAACATTTAAACCTAAATCTTGGTAAGAATGTAAAACAGATTCAAATTCGTTTTTTCTTAACAAACCATTATCTACAAAAATACAATGCAGGTTTTTACCTACCGCCTGGTGTAAAAGTAGGGCAGCAACAGAAGAATCTACGCCACCTGATAGGCCTAAAACAACTTTATCGTCTTTTAACTGGTCTTTTAATTCCTGAATAGAGGTATCAGCGAAAGCGAAAGGAGTCCAATCTTGTGAACAACCGCAAATATCAATTAAAAAGTTTTGTAAAAGCTGCTTTCCGTCTGTTGAATGGGTAACTTCTGGATGAAATTGAATGCCGTAAGTTTGTGTGCCTTTAATTTGATAGGCTGCCACTTTTACGGTGTCGGTACTGGCTATAATTTCAAAATGATCTGGAATTTCTTTAATGGTATCACCATGAGACATCCAAACTTGTGAACGTACAGGCAATTCATTCATTAATGGATTACTGACATGAATATATTCTAGGTTTGCTCTTCCGTATTCTCTAATTTCTGATGGAGCAACGTTACCGCCAGAGTGTTGAGCAATATATTGTGCCCCATAGCAAACACCTAATAAAGGTAATTTACCGTGAAACTGATTAAAATCTACTTGTGGTGCATCGGCCTGACGAACAGAAGCCGGACTACCAGATAAAATTACTCCTTTAGTGAAACTATCTATTTCAGGAATTTTATTGAATGGATGAATTTCACAATAAACATTTAGTTCTCGCACCCTTCTGGCAATAAGTTGGGTGTACTGTGAGCCAAAATCGAGGATCAGGATTTTCTCTTGCATGGGCAAATATAAAAATTTAATAAGCCCTACATCATAAAATTAGAAATTAGATGCATTGAAATGCATTATGAATTGTAAATTTATATTTAAAGCTTTTATTAGTTAAAATCAATACCGAGTACACCTATGATATTTAGCGTAATCAAAAAAATTGCCTTTGCGGGATTATTCCTTTCTTTATTACTTTCTTGCGATGAAAATCGAAAAAAATCTAATGTGATTGCCGCTAAACAAACCATTTTAGATACAGCACAAACTGCAATCATTATTGAAGACACCGTTGTAAATACTGTTGTAATTGATACTATTATTAAAAAAGCAGATTCAATTCCTTTAAAAACCCCAGTTTTTGCACCAAAAACTGATGCTTTGGCTTTAGTTGCTTTTGCTAAAACGCTACTTAAAACACCTTATGTTTATGGAGGAAAAGATCCACAAACAGGTTTTGATAATGCAGGTTTTATCAGTTATGTTTTTAACCATTTTGGAGTAGTGGTTCCTACTTCTACTGCTAGTTTTAGTAATGTGGGAAGACCCATTCCTTTAACCGAAGCATCAGCCGGAGATTTAATTTTATTCTCCAGATCAGACAGTACCAAAAAAGTAATTGGATATATAGGTATCACCACCACAGAAAAAGGCATGCCGATAGAATTTATTTATGCTACCTCTGGCAAAGTTAAAGGTGTAACCATTTCTCCGTTAAACTCTTATTATCAGAAAAGATTGATAGCTGTAAGAAGTTTGTTTAAATAATTTTGTCAATTTAAATTACCCATACAACCTTATTAAAAATCAAAATGAAGAAGTTTTTTAAATATTTAGGTATTATTCTTTTACTCCTTATTGGGATTGTTCTTTTCAGAACTTTTACTTTTAGAAGTAAGCAAATTGCTACCTCTGAAGCAAAAAATTTAAACTTGAATAATTCTTGTGTGCTTCATTTACAAAAAGCCATTCGGTTTAAAACCATTTCTTATGATGATGCTGCGCTAATGGATAGCAGTGCTTTTATTGGGTTTCAACAATTTCTGGTTCAAACTTATCCGCTAACATTTGCTCAATTAAGCTTAGAGCGAGTGAATAAATTAGGTTTGATTTTGCATTGGAAAGGCAAATCGGCGAAAGCCAAACCTATAATTTTAATGGCTCACCAAGATGTGGTACCTGCCGAAGAAGCTACTTTAAACAAATGGGATGTTGCTCCTTTTTCTGGTGCTATTAAAAACAATATGATTTATGGCCGAGGTGCTATTGATGATAAAGGTAGTTTAATTGCCATTTTAGAGAGCGTAGAACTTTTATTAAAACAAGGTTTTATACCCGAAACCGATATTTATTTAGTTTTTGGACATGATGAAGAAGCATCTGGATTAAAAGGAGCCAAACAAATGGCGCAACTATTTAAAGACCGAAAGATTAGCCCCGCTTTTGTTTTGGATGAAGGGGGAATTATTACCGAATATAAAGTCCCTGGATTAACAAAAACAGCTTCGGTAGTTGGAATTGCAGAGAAAGGCTATCAAACGCTTAACTTGAAAATCAATATTCCGGGAAGCCATTCTTCTATGCCCGAAAAGGAAACCGCCATAGATGAAATGGCAAAAGCGGTGGTAAAATTGAAAGAAAATCCGTTTCCGGTAGAATTTGGTACAACTGTACAAAACTTTTTAGACTATGTTGGCCCAGAAATGCCTTTTGTCACTAAAATGGCCATGGCCAACAGATGGCTGTTTAATCCTATTATTGCCAATACCTACAGTAAAACTGCTGCTGGCAATGCAACCATTAGAACCTCAATGGCAACTACTCTATTTAATGCTGGAGTAAAAGAAAACATCATTCCGGGTGAGGCGCAAGCGACTGTTAACTTTAGAACCCAACCCGGCACCACACAAAAAGAGGTGATTGCTTATGTGAAAAAAGTAATTGCTGATGACCGTATTCAAATTACACCTAAAGGCGAAGGAAATGAGCCAAAACAAGTGGCCAATGTAGATGATGATTCCTTTCAATATCTGCAAAAAACAATTAGCACCATTAAAAAAGGAATGATTGTGGCACCATATTTAGCCTTGGGCGCTAGCGATGGAAGGTATTTTGGAGAATTGACTTCACAGGTTTTTAGATTTATTCCTTTTCCAGATCCAGAAGGTTTTCATGGCGTAAACGAGCGAATAAAAATTGAGGACTTTAAAAAAGGAATAGGCTTTTATTATGAGTTAATTAAAAACTATGAGGCTAAATAATAATGGTAAGCTTCTTGCTTGGCTTATAAAAATTTAGGTTATGAATGATCCAAAAAATAAAAAGAACCTTGTTGATGAAGAAAAAATCACCAATACGGATGAAGAAATTATAAACAATCAACCTGAAGATGAACCCATCAATGATGATGAATTTAAAAATTCTGAAAACAGCAATGAGGATGAGCTTAAAGACGAACCTATTTTACCCGAAGATGATGATGATGAGTTTTTCTAGCGAACGTATAATTTAAAACAAACTCTTCTCAAGTATTCATTAATTTCTTGATTTTATTCTGCTTTGTTCCGCAACATTTTTTTCGTTTTGTTGGTTGGTTTTTAGCTTTTGATTCCCAAATCTATAACTAAAACCAACATAAAGTCCTTGACTTTCCCACTTACGCACACTGCTTTGGTTTACCTCTCCTACTTGTGATGATTGCGCCCAACGTTGCGTATTTAACAAATCTCTGAAAGTGAAAGTAAGTGTTGCTTTATCATTCATAATTTTCTTTTTTACTGATAAATCGATACTGTAAATGGCTTTTGTTTTATAGATAGACGAACGACTTGCGTAGTTAAACCAAGTACTTTGACTGGCTTGCCATTTTTTACCCAATTCAAAATTATTACTGATGTAGCTATTAAAACCTAAACCTCCATTGCTCACCTTTGCTAAACCATTGTAACGGCTTAAATCTGCTTTGTAGAATTGATAATAAGGTTCGGCATTTACATATCCTGTCCATATTTTATTCACTGTAAAAGGAGAGCTTACACTCATATTCACAAAACTTCTTAACCCTGCATTAATTGGTACACCTACAATTTGGTTACCAGTTTGAGTACTCACAAATTCTATTAAATCTTTACTTTGGCTGAAACTTAATTTGAATTGTGTTTGATTTTTATAGGTGTAATTTAACTCAACAGATTGTGTAAACTGAGGTAACAATAACGGATTTCCTTGGTTGCTCACAAAATAATCTACTCGGTAGATATAAGGATTTTGATCTTGAAAAGAAGGTCTATCCACTCTTTTATTATATGTAAAACCAAACGCATGATTCTCATTAGCTTGGTATCTTAAATAAACAGTTGGGAAAATATTTAGATAGGAAGTATCGGGCAAAGCGGTACGGTTTTGATTTTGGTCAACCGATAAACCTTTCATTTTGGTAAACTCGGTTCTTAAACCAAACTGAAAACTCCACTTATCCTTAAATGAGGTATTGAAGTTTTGATAAGCAGCATAAATACGTTCTTGATAATCAAAATCATTAAACTGTACCGTTGGATTTTGACTATCAATTTCTTGTTTGGCATTTAAGATATTGGCTGTTTTACTGGCAGAGAATTTCAATCCTACTTCAAAATTTGCTTTCTTGTTGATTTTAATTCCAGCATCAGCCTTTAAGGCAAATAAATTAATTCCTGTTTTGGTATCGTTATCAAATAAACTTTTAGAAGTGCTGTTGGCTAATAAATTTACCACGCTGTTATATAAATTAGAATTAAAATTTAACCAATCGGCATCAAAAATTAATGTTCTTCCGCTGGTATCAGCAAATTGATAGTTAAGGTTAGAGGCAAATTTATTTTCGGTTAAATTAGCAATGGTGGCTGTAGTTAATAAATCATTTTGGTTAGCACCAAAAATTACAGTTGCCGCATCAGAAGGAAAATCATCCCATAAACGGTTATAATTAAACACCGCTCCAACTCTATGCTTGGTATTAATTTTATAGTCAAGTCCGATTCTAATACTTGGATTTTGATAGCCTTGTCTTTCAACTCCGCTTTGGATAAAAGATTGATCGGCAATAAATCGCTCTGAATTTACTTTGGTGAATTGCAAACTATTAGCATAATTTCCATTTGCAAACGCATTTAATTTATTGCTTTTGGTATTAATGTTAAAAGCTGCGTTTTGGCGATAATGATCCATTTGTTGATAGCCTAAACTATAGCTTCCATTTGTACCGTTTTGGTTAGATTTTTTAAAAATGATATTGATGATACCCGCATTACCTGCCGCATCATACTTGGCAGACGGATTCGCAATAATCTCTATAGTTTTGATATTAGCAGCATCTAACCCTTTTAAAAGGGAGGTAATTTGCTGTGAACTTAGTGTTTGTAATCTCCCATCCAATAAAATTTGAACTCCGCTTTTACCGTTCATTTTAATGTTCTCTTGTCCATCAACACTTACTCCTGGCGCTTGTCTCAATAAATCTAATCCGTTAAGTCCCGCACTATTTGCCATTGCATCAACATTTAACAAAACTCGGTCTGTTTTAACCTGTAAAATAGGCGTAATTGATTTTACGACTACTTCATTTAAAAATTGAGATTCTAGGGTGTCTTTTATCATTAATAGAGAATCTTTTTGTTGTGCTACCGCGATGTTGATTGCTAATGAAAATATGATGAAGAGTATTATTTTTTTCATGCTTACTTACCGTTTTGTTGAATCCAAATGTGCCGGTAAAAAGCAAGCGCATCGCCTCATATCATAATTTGAGGCTTATTAAAAGGTAGCAGATTATAATTTGAGACTTATTTAACAGTTTAAACCACGGAATAAACAGAGAAATTCACAGAGCGCACAAAGAATAGATTGTAAAGTTAAACCAATCATGCACCAATTAACACGAATTAAAATGGAGATAAAATCTTAGCAGACTTAATAAGAAGAAAATAATCACAGATGTTAAAAATAATTTACGCTACAGATAAATAATCTTTAGGGTTTTTACCTGTGAATTTCTTAAAAGCTCTGTTAAAAGTAGCTTTAGAATTAAAACCTGCATCAAAAGCTATAGCCAATAAAGTTTGATTTTTAAATTTAGGATCAGCTATTCTTTTAATTACTGCGTTTACGCGATACTGGTTTACGTAATCGTTAAAATTGAGGCCAAATTGTTGATTCACCACTTTACTTAAAATAACAGCATTGGTATCTAATTTAATAGCAACATCTGTTAAGGTTAAATCAGAACGTTCAAATAAATATTGTTCTTCCATTAGGGTAATGAGTTTAGCTTTAAGCTGAATTAGTTTTTCATTAACCGGAAAGATTTGAGGCTCTAAAACCAGAATATCTTCCTGCTCATCATCATCATTATTATTTTCTAATAATTGATAAGGAGCTAAAGAATGTGGATTAAATTGTATCCGCCTTAAAGGTAAAAGAACAGCCTGATAAGCATTAATTGCGATATAATAAACCACAATAGCAAAAGCTAAATAATAATACCAAGGACCAAAATACCTCAGCTTTTCAAAAAAATAAAAGGTAGAAAGTATCTCTTTAATAAAAGGTAAAATAGTAAGGATTGAAAAAGCGTAAAGAAAATTACGAAGCCATTTTAAACTGGCTAAATCTGCAAAAGAGGTGGTAATTTGAGTGAACTTTTTGTAATGACGGTAATGCTTAAAGGATAAAAAAAGATAAATTAGAATGCTAAAACTGGAGAGAATGGTGTACCAGGGTGCAAAATCAGGATCTTCATATTCATTGGTTAAATTGTAATTTTCATACACAAAAACATCTAACAAACTATTGATTAATGTTATTACTAAATAAATTAACGCGGGTAAAAGATGCAAAAATAATTGCCCTTTAATTCTAAAATTATAATTAGAAATTGCTCTAGTGTAAAAATATAATAGTGGCCCAATAGCTAAGGAATGTACAAAAGGTACAAAAAAGAGAATATCTCTATAAGGCTGATGATCATACCAACCTGCAAAACCAACCATAAATGGAACAATTAACAGGGCTCCAATTATTAGAAAGAAACCCATTATTAAGTCGGCATAATTATCTTGTTTTTGGCTTCTTCTAAAAAACAAAAAAGCGTAAACCAAAATGTGGAAGAAGAAAATGAGTAGAAAACTGGTGTAAAGGTTGAACTCAAATAACATTTGATTTTTTTTTATTTATTTTATCAAGTCAATTATTTGATTGTTTTAAAATTAACCTCTGTGTTTTTCCCCTCGCCAATGCTATAATATTGTGTACCACTATGCGTAAGACCAACAGCTTCACCTTGTTGCTCAGGCTTGTAAGGCAAACCTACATAAGGTCGTTTAAGGCATTGTGTTAATGTTTCGCCTTTGCGACGGTCCCAATAATAGATGTGTATGTAAGATTTAATAAGCACCACCTTTCCATCTAAAGAAATATCTCCTGCTGTTATCCATTTAGCTCCTTTTGGAGCTTTAAAGAAAAGTGTTGTTTCTTTTTTTAGGGTGATGATACTTCCTGCTTTACTGCTTAAAGGTGCAGAATAAAGCCCAACACTATCTTCTCTTTTAGAAACGATGTAAATTTTTTGGTCTATTGGATCAATCATTAAACATTCGGCGTCTCTGGCGCCATCAGGATATTTAAATCTTAACTCCTCTACTCTTTGAATAGGAAATTCTTTTTCTCCTCTTAAAGAAAGGTTGGGTTCTTGAAACTTATAAACGCTAACGAATGGTCTTTTTGCAGCATTATCGCCAATATCTCCAACATATAATTGAACGCCTGTTTTACTCGTATTTATGGCAATATCTTCACAATCTATTACTTTTTTATTAAAATTAAATGTACTTAAAGTCTCTCCTTTTTTATTGATCAAGAATATCCTGCTTTCATCGCCGCTGTCATTGTGTACCCATAACAAATCATCACTTTTAGAAGACACCACCAAACCAGAAAGTTCATTTATGCGATTATCTTTTAAGTTTTGAGCTGTTAAAGCACCTGCAATTAACTGAATAAAAAAAAGGAATAGGTAACGCATATTTTTTTTTGAGTTTTAATTATCAAACTTAAAAATATCCATTCTTGTTTTAGCATAAAATTATTGATTTAAAGATTTGATAACAAAAACTCCTTTTAAACAAGAAAGCCCCATTTCTATAAAAAAACGAGGCTTTCAATTGTCAATATAACAATTATTGAAATCATTTTACAATTTAGTACATGCTACTCCAAATTTATTTAGAAAATCTACCCCTTCATCAGTAGCTAAACCTTTATAAGCGGCATAAGAATCTTTAAAATAAACTCCAATAATACCCGAAGACAAGATTAGCCTTGCACAAGCAATACAAGGAGATAAAGTGGTGTAAAGAGTAGCTCCCTGAATTTGCGTTCCATTTTTTACAGCATAAAGAATGGCATTTTCTTCGGCATGTAAAGCCAAAGAACAACTATTTCTAGAATCTCTAGGGCAACCCTCTAAAGGCCATTCTTCATCACAATTGTGAGTTTCGGCTGGCGGACCATTGTATCCAATGGAAATGATACGGGTATCTTTTGTTAGAACCGCCCCAACCTGGTTTTTTACGCAATGCGAACGCTTAGCCAAGTCGGAAGCTAAATTCATATAAATCTCATTAAAACTTGGTTTCTTTACCATTTTAAATCATTACAGTTCTTATTATTTTAACAAAGAACTTTATTTTTATTCATTCAATTAGTGGCCACTTGCAACTTGCTTATCAAAGCTAATTCCTTGTTTTCTTAAAATTCCACTCACCTTCCAAGCATAATAAGCCAAATAAGCAAAGCAAAGAATTCCAATTACATAACTGTATTGAATACCGGTATATTCTGAAACATAGCCTTGCAGCCAACTTACAATACCACCACCCATAATCATCATAATTAAGAAGCTACTTCCCTGACTTGTGTTTTTACCTAAGCCACTTACTGCCAATGTAAAAATACATGGCCATAAAGTACTGCAAAACAAACCTACACTTGTAAATGCATAAACGCTGATCATCCCGCTGGTAAACATTCCTGTTAATAATGCAATTATCCCAATTAGAGAAAATATCAATAACATTCTTGCAGGATTACCTTTACTCATGAAATCAGCAAGAATTAAAACTAAAATAATTAAGCCGTAAACATAAAACGGGGCTAAATCATGCTTTGCTATAGCATTCACTAATAAAAAAATACCAAAAGCAAGATAAGGTGCAATAAAACGGAGTACTTTTTGAGTCGAAATATTATCTGTAAAAGCTTCTACCGCTCCAGTCCATCTACCAATCATTAAACTTGCCCAATACAAAGAAATATAAGGTGCGATATCTTTTATTGCAAAACCCAAATCTTTTTCCATGTAAGCTGGTAAATTACTGGCAGTAGATACTTCAACGCCTACGTATACAAAAATGGCGATCATTCCCATTACCAATTGAGGGTATTTTAAAGCCGAACCTTTTAAGCCAGTATCATCAGAAGCCTCAATTAGAGGTGGCCTATCTGGCAAAGAAGAAAATTTCAAAAACACGGCAACAAGCAAAAAAGCTGCACCCAAAATTAGATAAGGGATTTTAACACTTTCAATGCTGATATCAGTATTTGCATTGGCACTTGAACCAAAAATTGCAAAACTTACAATTAAAGGCCCAATGGTAGTCCCAAAATTATTAATTCCGCCTGCCAAAGTTAATCGTTGAGAACCTGTTGTAATAGGCCCCAAAGCAATGGCTAAGGGATTAGCTACCGTTTGTTGTAAAGAGAACCCTAAGGCTACAATAAACAAACCACTTAACATTAAAGGAAACGAACCTAAATTTGCTGCTGGGTAAAATAACAAAGTACCCACAGCCGAAATAACTAAGCCTAAAGCAAGTCCATTTTTATATCCAATGATATTGATTAAATCTTTTTTCAATAACATGGATATCCCCATGTAAATTAAAGACCCAACCGTGTAAGCAATATAAAATGCTAAGGATACCCACTGGCTTTGGCTTTGGGTTAAGTCAAATGCTTTCTTAAATACTGGAATTAAAATATCATTACTGGCCGCAACAAAGCCCCAAAAAAAGAATACTGTAACTAAAGGAATAAACTGCGCCCATTTAGTTTTTAAATTTTGCTCCATATGAAGATTAAACCTTTAAAATTTTGAAAATAAATTTATAATTAAGGCCTAACATAATTCATTTTTTTTAGAATCGTTATATATTTAAATTTTTTCAATTAAAATTAAACTATGGTTTTACTTTTGAAAATTGCATATTCGCATTAAAGGATAAACCATTTAAAAACATTCATGTTAGAACTTATCGTTTACGGAATTGGCTTAGGTATTGTATTGTCGTTTTTAACCGGACCCGTTTTTTTCGCATTAATTAAAACAAGTATAGAAAAAGGCTTTTACGCTGGCGTAGCATTAGCCTCTGGTGTTGTAATTAGCGATTTAGTTTATGTAGTGATTACCTTATTTGGCACCACTCTGCTCAGTTTCGAAAGTACTTATCGTATTCCAATTGGCATTATGGGCAGTGTGGTACTAATGAGTATTGGTTTATATTACCTGCTAAAGAAAGTAAAAATTAATTACGACGAGATTCCTTCTAAAACAAAACATGCAGGCTACTTTCTAAAAGGGTTTTTCATGTGTATTTTCAATCCTTTTCTTTTGTTGTATTGGGTAAGTGTAACCAGCGGTGTATATTCTGTTTACGGCAATTTAACGTCGAGAGAAGTGATACCTTTTTTTGGTGCTATTTTAATTACCTTATTTGGCATGGATACTTTAAAAGCCTATTTATCACACAGAATGCGTTATAAAATCAAGGAGAAAACCATTCAAAACCTCAATAAAATTGCTGGAGTTTTAATTATTGTTTTTGCGCTAAAGCTGATCTATAATTTAATTTTTTCGGATACGCTTATTTGATATTATGGTCGATAGTCCATGGACCATCGACCATAAACCATGGACTACAGCCTATAAATAAGCTCTATTATTCTTCCCTTCTTTCCAGTTCATAAAAGCCCTGTTTACCACTTTATTTCCACCTGGGGTTGGATAATTTCCTGAGAAATACCAATCACCTAAATGATTTGGACAAGCCTCATGTAAATTTTCTAAAGATTGATAAATCACTTCTACTTTAGCTGAGATTTCTTTTGGGGTGATAATCTCGGCAATTTTGGCCGATATTTCTTCGGGACTAAAAGGAGCATATAACTCTTTAACATGATTAATCACCTCTTCTTTTGGTGCATCAGCCTGAGCTAAACATTTTGTATAAACATCATCTATCAGTTGTTGCATACCACGTTCTTTTAATAACTGAATGGCAGCATCAAAGGCAACAAATTCGCCCATACGGCTCATATCAATACCATAACAATCTGGGTAACGGATTTGAGGTGCTGATGATACAATAATGATTTTTACAGGTCCCAATCTATCAAAAATCCTTAAAATACTTTGCTTTAAGGTAGTTCCTCTCACAATAGAATCATCTAAGGCCACAATGGTATCCACACCTCGCTTTACCAAACCGTAAGTAGTATCATAAACATGAGCAACCATATCACTTCTATCTGCATCTTGCGTAATAAAAGTCCTCATTTTCACATCCTTAATGGCCAGTTTTTCTACCCTTGGCGTAATTTTAAGAATCCTATCTAATTCCTCATCTGTTAAATTATTTCGGCTATGCACCAGTGCATCTCTTTGCTTTTTTCTGTTATAAGAGTGCAAACCTTCTACTAAACCGTAAAAAGCAACTTCGGCCGTGTTGGGTATATAAGAAAAAACGGTATGCTCTAAATCATGATCTACTCGATCTAAAATTTTTGAAGTCAGTAAATCACCTAATTTTTTACGCTCACGATAAATATCAGCATCGCTACCTCTAGAAAAATAAATACGCTCAAATGAACAAGCTTTTTTCTCTACCGGCTCTCTAAAAATCTCCTCGGTTACAGTACCGTCTTTTTTAATAATTAAAGCATGCCCAGGTTGAATTTCTTTTACATCCCCAATTTTAATATTGAATGCTGTTTGCAAAGCCGGTCTTTCTGACGCTGCTACCACAATTTCATCATCCTGATAATAATAAGCCGGACGAATTCCTGCTGGATCTCTTAATATAAAAGCATCTCCATGACCCAAAATACCCGCAATGGTATAACCACCATCCCAGCTTTTAGCAGATTTTTTTAAAATCTTACCTACATTTAAATGATTGCCTATGAGCTGAGAAATCTCCGCATTATCATAACCTTCTCTTTTAAATTTATCAAAAAGCAATTGGTTCTCATCATCTAAAAAGTGACCAATTTTTTCTAAAACCGTAACCGTATCGGCTCTTTCTTTTGGATGCTGACCTAAATCATACAATTGTTGCAACAATTCATCAACATTGGTCATGTTAAAATTTCCGGCAATCACCAAGTTACGAGTCATCCAATTATTCTGACGTAAAAATGGGTGACAAGCCTCTATGCTGTTTTTTCCGTGAGTTCCGTAACGTAAATGCCCCAACAAAACCTCGCCGGTAAAACTTACATTTTCTTTTAGCCAAGTAGGGTCGTTTAACAAAGCTGGATCTTGCTTTTCTACATCAGCAAACTTCTTCATCACGTAAGAAAAAATATCCTGAACGGCATTTTTCTCCATAGAACGATAACGGCTGATATAACGGTTGCCTGGCTTAATATCCAGTTTTATAGTCGCAATTCCGGCACCATCCTGCCCACGATTATGCTGTTTTTCCATCAACAAATACAGCTTGTTTAAGCCATAAAGTGACGTACCGTATTTTTCCTGATAAAAAGATAAAGGCTTGAGTAATCTGATGAATGCAATACCGCATTCGTGTTTGATTGAGTCGCTCATTATTGAGTTTTAATGAAGCTCACAAAATTAGTACTTTATCAGGGAAAGCGAAATCTAAAACGTCATTAGCGTCACATTTCTTTACACAAAATTTATTGTGATTTTATTTTAGAAAAGCAAAAGCAGTATTTTATAGGTTGCAGCAGCCCTGCTTTCCCTACAAGTCCGTTTGGCTTGTCATCACACTATCCCGCTAAAAGCCAATCCGGGCTTTTCGTCCAATCAGGTTTATTTAACTTAGGTTCTTGCAAGAAACTTGGTTTTACCTCAAATGTTTTTAAATTTAAGGGAATGAAAAACTAGGCTGAAAAACACTATGAAATTAACTATTAAAAATCTCCTTAAACTTTTTTAAATTTGAGTATGGCACAAGTAGATCAAATTAGAAATCAATTGATTAATAAAATTCTATCTATCAGAAATACTGAATTCTTGATTGCTTTAGATCATCTTATCTCATCGGGAGAAATGAAAAAGGAAGTTATTGAATTTACAAAAGAGCAAGAATTAATGATTAAGATGAGTGAAGAAGATATTATAAACGGAAGAACCACTAATCACAACCAATTTATGGAAAACACAACTGAATGGCTAAAACAGAAAAAAGGCTAATAGTTGAATGGACCAAAACAGCAGAAATTCAATTTTATGAAATTCTCACCTATTGGATAAATAGGAATAAATCCACATCTTATTCAGAAAAATTAGCCAAAATCACTTGGGAAAAGATTGAATTTATTGTTGCTCATCCATTTAGTGCTATGGCTAGTAAATTCCCAAAAATCAGAATAGCCTCAGTTCGACATTTAGCATTGTGTATAAAGTAGAAGAAGAAAATATTTGGATAATAAGTTTTTGGGATAATAGGCAAGATCCAAAAAAACTTCTTAAGTACTTAGAAGAAAATATTTAATCTCATTCTCCATTCAAGATCAATAAATATTTTCAGAAAAAAGAGAAACCGTTTTACAAATTGAATACTAATATTGATTAAACAAAAAATTATCCATTAACAATTATGAAAGTAAACAGCAGAAGAAAATTTTTAGCGACTACTGCCATTTTAGGAACAAGTTTGGCGGTATCGGCATCGGTTTTACCTAAACCTAAAAAAAAGCAATTGGTGCATCATGTTTTCTTTTGGCTAAAAAACCCTGACTCACAAGAAGATTTACAACAATTAATTGAAGGACTTAAAACCTTAGAAAAGATTGAAACAGTAAAACAAATACATATTGGTGTTTTAGCCAGCACCGAAAAAAGAGAAGTTGTGGATACGAGTTGGCAGGTATCCGAATTGTTGTTTTTTGATGATTTGGAAGGACAACTTATTTACCAAAAACATCCTATTCATTTAGCTTTTGTAGAAAAGTGCAGTCATTTAATGGCTAAAGTAGTGGTTTATGATGCGCTAGAGATGTGATGTTAACATACATTTCCCCCCGATGGGTTGTTCAATAAGTGAAAAACTGAACCCCACTCTTGAGTTTTAGATTTCAAATCGGAGGCCTTAATTATTCTATCATTAATAGAATCATCTAATGATTGATCTATATTGTTGTTAAATTCCTCAACAGACATAGGTTCTAAGTTGGAATCATAGGATTTGGCTTTTCCCATTTTTATAACATTTTTGTCATCCATATACAGAGATTTCTGACTATCAGCTATTAAGCAACAATAGAAGGAAAGATTCCTATCATTAAAATTAAGGTTGCAATAATGGCTACATAAATCAATAAGAAATTACCTCCCTCCTGCTCTTTTACTTCATTTTCATTTGGTTTTAAAAAGAAGTTTAATGGGATTTTTAGATAATAAAATAAAGAAACTACTGTAGTTAAAGCGGCTATCGCCAATAAACCTGCAACATAAACATCGGCGGAAGCCAAATTAATTAAAGCACTAAACACTAAAAACTTAGCTATAAACCCTGCTGTTGGAGGCAAACCGGTGAGGGAAATCATTAAAAGGACAATTAAAACCCCAATAAATGGCGCTTTTTTACCTAAACCTTTATAATTTAAAAGGGTTAAAGCTCCAAACTTATTTTCTAAATAGGTGAAAGACATAAAAGTACCTGCATTCATTAAGGTGTAGGCGACCAAATAAAACAATAAGGCTTTTAAAATGGCATCTTGCGGAAGCAGAAAAAGCATTAAAATAAAGCCCGTATGCCCAATGGCCGAGTAAGCCATCATCCTTTTTGGATCTTGCTGAAAAATGGCAATGGTATTCCCCAAAATCATAGAAATGGCTGCTACGCCTAGTATTATTTGTGCAAATACATTTCCTCCTAATATTTGAAATTGAGGTAGAATATAAAATAACAAGCCAAAAACTGCAATTTTGGGTGCGGTAGAAAGAAAAGAAGTGACAGAAGTGGGCGCAACTTGATAAGCATCGGGAGTCCAGAAATGTAATGGGACAAAAGATAATTTAAATCCAATCCCTGTCATCAATAAAATAACGGCTAAAGTACTTCCGGCATTACCAATTTGGATTAATCCATTAGCTAATTCATCTCCGTAAAGGTTAATGGTGCCAGTAAAGCCATAAATTAAGCTGATTCCGTATAACATCATGGCCGAAGCTACAGCGCCAAATAACACATATTTCATTCCTGCTTCGGCTTGTTTATTTTTATAAGCATTATAACTCACCATTAAATAAGAAGCTAAAGAAATCATTTCAATAGAAAGGTATAGCATCAATAAATTAGCAGAAGAAATGAGTAAAAACATGCCTAAAACTGAGGCTAAAAATATGCTGATAAAATCATTAATTCCTTTGGTATGATGCTTTAAACGATGATCTTGATAGAAAAACAAAAGCGATAAAAGAGAGGCAAAAACCACCAATAATTTAAACTGAGTAGCTGCTTTTGTTAAGCTAAACATGCCGTTAAATAAGAGTAAATTGGTATTAATTTCTTGCAATTGTTTGTATAAGAACCCTGCACTGATAATTAAACTCAGCATTGCGAAAGCAAAAGCAATTTGCTTTGAATTTTTGACAAATAAATCAAGCAAAATCACCAATAAAAAGCCAGCAATAATTGTCCATTCTGCTGCTAAATAGGGCAGCGAATTTAAAATATCATTGGTAGTTTGGGTAATGTTTGGGAGGTTTTGCATGGATGAATTAAAAATATCTTCTTTCAGATTTTAAAAACAAATTTCTTTGGGCAAATGTACAATTAGAGAAATTTACAACGTTATAATTTTTCTTTTTTCTATATTTAATCATATTAATATTCAAATCATAATAATTAGGATTTCACTAATCAAATTAACAATGTATACCACCTATCATTTAACATCAGCACAAGAATTAAATTCTGATATTTTGGATGCTATAAAAACAACTTTCAAATCTAAACCTATCACTATTATTGTTGAAGAGGATACTGATGATTTTGAATTGAGTGACCAAATGAAAGCAGTTTTAGATGAACGATTGTTAGAAGATGATAAAGATTATTTAAGTGCTGATGAATCAATACAAAAGTTAAGTTCTAAGTATGGCGTATAAAATTTCAATCTCACCTTTAACCCAAAGTGAAATTGAGAATGCTATAGATTATTATTCGCTTTACAGTGCTGATGCTCCAAAATACTTTATTTTATCCTTAAAAAACGCTTACTCCTCTTTATCTAAAAATCCATTTTACCAAATTAGATATAAAAATATCAGAGCTTTTAAGCTTAAGAAATTCCCTTATTCTTTGTACTTCATTATTGATGAAGAAAATAAATCACTCAAAATTATTTCTTGTTTTCATGATAGGAGAAATCCAAAAAAGAGACCCAAATAAATTCAATAGATTAATCCATATTATTTAAACAATAATATAAACTGATTGATAGATGAGCTCATTACATTAAAAACTAAAGAGGGCATTATACCTAAAACTAAAGCTAAAGCAGCTAAAGGGAATAACACTAATTTTTCTCTGAAATTTAAATCTACCAATTGTGCTTTCCACTCTTCTTTTTTGAGTCTTAAAGTGCCAAAAAACATGCGTTGTAAGGTCCAAAGGAAATAACCTGCTCCCAATAAAATTCCGATTGCGGCTACAACAGCCATCCATCGTGGTAACAAACCGTTTAAGCTTTGAGAACTGAAAGCGCCAATTAAAGAAAAAGCTTCGGCAATAAAGGCTGAAAAGCCGGGTAAACCGAGAGAAGCAAAAAAAGCAATCATCACAAAACCGGTAAAAACCGGCATTTGGTTGGCTAAACCTCTAAAATTATAAATATCTCTATCGTGAACACGGTTATAAATTACCCCCACAATAAAGAATAACATCACCGAAAGGAAACCATGAGAAATCATTTGCATCATGGCGCCATTAATCCCTTCTGAAGTTAAAGAAGCAATGCCTAACAGTACAAAACCCATGTGTGAAACAGATGAGTAGGCAATTAATCTTTTTAAATCGGTTTGAGCCAAAGCATTCATTGCTCCATAAATAATAGAAATTACGCCTAACAATCCCATCCACCATGAAAGTGAAATGGCTATATCAGGGAAAATTCCGTAGGCAATTCTGATGATGCCGTACCCGCCAACTTTTAACAAAATGCCAGCAAGGATAATAGAAATTGGCGTTGGTGCTTCTACGTGAGCATCGGGTAGCCAAGTATGAAAAGGGAAAACCGGAACTTTTATGGCAAAAGCGATAAACACAATGATAAACCCTATTGCCCTGGCCGAGAAACCTAAAATTTGAATATTGTCTAATGCCGAGAAAATAGAACCTGCTGAATAATTTGCAGGATTCATGGCGTGAACCAGGTTAAAAGTATGGTTTCCGGTTTCGGGATCGGTTACTGACAGATATAAACCTGCAATGACCAATAACATAAAAATAGACCCGAAAAGCGTGTATAAGAAGAATTTAATAGCTGCGTATTCTCGGCGAACGCCACCCCACATTCCAATTAAAAAATATAAAGGCAATAACATTAACTCGTAAAAAATGTAGAAAAGAAACAAATCTAAGGAGCAAAAGACACCAATAATAGCCGTATCTAACAATAAAAAAAGGGCAAAATATCCTTTTAAATTACTTTTAATTTCCCATGATGAAAGCGAAGCGATGAGCATTACTAAAGCCGAAAGCCAAACTAAGCCTATTGAAAAACCATCAACACCTAAAAGATAATCTATTTGTAGGGTACCAAAACTGCCCACATCTAGTCTTATCCAATCCAATTTCTCGACCCATTGGTATTGTGCCAATTGGTTTACGCCGGTAAAACCATCTCCGGTTTTAAAATTAAAATACAGCCAACTGGCAATTAAAAGTTGGACTAACGAAACGCCGACTGTTAAGTATTTAAAATAATGATTCAACGCTTTAGGCATCAGCAAGATGAACATGCCAAAAACCAAGGGAAGAAATATTAAAATGGATAATAATCCCATATCAAATGATGAGTTTATAAATAAAGAATGATAAAAATATGAGCAACATCCAAATAAAATAATGTTGCAATTTGCCACTGTGCATGCCTCTTAACCAAATACCAAGCCTGCTGACTAGCCAAGCCGAGCCGTTTACTAAACCATCAATAATATAGTGATCAAACCAAGAGGTTATTTTTGAAATGATGATAATGATATTGCTTAATAAATGGATAAATCCATCTATTATTTTTTGATCAAACCAGTAAAAGGCTTTGGTTTTAAGCATCAATATTTTGATTAAAAAAACATCATAAAAACTATTAAAATACCATTGGTTTAAAGATAGTTTATAATACCAACTCGCCTGATTATTGAACGCAAATGTGTTTTTTGCATACGCTTGATAAGCCATAAAAATTAAGGCAAAACTGAGTACATTAATGTAAATAGGGACTAAAATAGGATACATTCCTGTATGATGTGGATGGTTGTTCCAGCTTCCATAAATCCACGAACTTTCTAAATTAAATGGATTGTAGGCAAAGAATAATGCAAAACAAAACAAAGCCAGAATGATTACCGGAATGGTCATCCAACGATTAGGATCGGTAATTTTTAACTCTTCTGCAGTTTTACCCAAAATTTGAGGCAACCTAAATTCGCCGAAGAACGCTTTAAAAACGACTCTAAAAATGTAAAAAGTAGTGAGCCATGAGGTGATAGAAACCAATAAAGGAAAAACCCAATAAATGCCGCCACGTTCATCAGCCCATTCAAAAACGCTCACTAAAATGGCGTCTTTTGATAAATAGCCTGACGTAAAAGGCAATCCTGCCAAAGCAATTGAAGCGGCCACAAAAACGATAAAAGTAATAGGCATGAGTTTTCTTAAACCACCCATTACTTCTAAACTTTGATCGTCAAAATTTTCCTGATATTTTTCTTTTAAATGATGCAATTGATGAATCACCATTCCGGCCGCTAAGAATAATAAACACTTAAAAAAAGCATGAGTAACTAAGTGAAAAATAGCCGCGGCATTGTCTTGCACACCAACTGCTAAAATCATAAACCCTAATTGTGAAATGGTAGAAAAAGCCAATACTTTTTTAATATCAGTTTGCGTTACCGCGATGCTTGCCGCCATAAAAGCGGTAAATAAACCAATAGCCGCCATGCTGGTTAACACCAATTGGTTAAATAATGGCGCAATTCTTAAGAGTAAAAAAACACCTGCCGCCACCATAGTTGCAGCGTGAATTAAAGAAGAAACCGCTGTTGGACCTTCCATTGCATCGGGCAGCCAAGTGTGTAAAGGA
This sequence comes from Pedobacter cryophilus, assembly GCF_005116455.1. Classification (GTDB taxonomy): domain Bacteria; phylum Bacteroidota; class Bacteroidia; order Sphingobacteriales; family Sphingobacteriaceae; genus Pseudopedobacter; species Pseudopedobacter cryophilum. The sequence goes on along the minus strand of NZ_SWBP01000002.1, from coordinate 513,002 downwards.
AATTGTGCCGACTTGGCGATGGCTCCAGCAAAAAAACAAAAGCCTGCTATGCTTAACCAATAAGCAGGCATCAAGCCAAAAGGTGTTGCCCAAATATCGTTTTTAACAAAAGAAGAAGCGATTAAATTTCCTTGCCCAAATAGTACATCAATATCTAAAGTGTGGAATTGAGTGAGCAAAATCATTAAACCGATAAGGAAACCAACGTCTCCTATCCTATTCATAATGAAAGCTTTTTTATTAGCCAAAACGGCTTTTTCTTTTTTGAACCAAAAACCAATAAGTAAATAAGAAGCAAAACCAACCAACTCCCAAAAAATATAAACTAGGAAAAGATTATCAGCTAAAACTACCCCCAACATGGCAAAACAAAACAAGCTGAGGTAAGCGAAATACCTGTATTTCAGATCGTCTTTCCTCATGTATTCTACCGAATAAATATGGACCAATAAGGCGATGAAGGAGATCAGCAAAAGCATAATCACCGTTAAATCGTTCAGTAAAAAGCCTAAGTTTATTTTAAAATTAGCGAGTTGTATCCAATCAAAAGAAAAATGTAAAACCGGCTTTTTCCAAACTCCAATAAATAAGATTAACGAGCTAATGAAAGACAAACCAATGCTTGCAATACCAATAACAGCAGCAAATCTTTTAAAGATTAAAGAAAAAATAAAAGCTAAAAAAGGAGCTGTAATGGCTATTAAAGCAAAATTAAAAAGCATATATGGTGTAAATATACTTTCCATTAGCCTCTTAATGTATTGGTTTGATTAGGATCAATAGATTTTGCCCTTTTATATAAATTCATGATGATAACCAGCGCCACCGCAACTGCTGCTGCCGCCAAAACAATAATGAACAAGCCAAAGATTTGACCGGTATTATCAACCTTATCATATTTGCCAAAAGCTGCCATATTTAAAATAGAAGCATTAATCATGAGCTCAATTCCCATCAAAATTTGAATGGCATTTTTACGGGTAATTACGGCAAATAATCCTAATGAGAATAAAGTTGCGCCTACAAATAAGAAATGTTGTAAAGGGATCATAAATTCCTATTATTTTGACCAATAATGAACCCTTTTAAATTATATGATTTAAATAAAACCATTATAACAACTGCAATTTTTGATTTTCGAGAGTTACATTAAAGCTTATATCCGCTTTAAGCGCTTTAAAAACCTTTAATATAGTATCTATAGTTGCGCTATTTGCACTACTTTCTAATTTTGAAATCTGAGCTTTTTTAACTCCAACTAATTCACCCAATTGTTCTTGAGTTAAATTACGTTCTTGTCTTGCTGTTTTAATCATTCTCCCTAAAACATCCATTCTAAGCTCATATTCATAGTTTTCTCTTTCTACAGAGCCTAAAGTTCCAATATATTTGTCCTTCATTTCTGAAAGAGAATATGATTTTATTTCTTCTTTTTCCATGACGTTAAATTTTTCCTTTTAAATCAAAATAATTGTTCTTTATTCTAACTGCTCTCTCAATTTCATTTGCCGGAACTTTATCTACCTTTTTGATAAATCCATGTGTAGCAAAAACTAGGGTATGATTGCTATTGGTTTTGTCCCAAAAGGCGAGCAATCTAACTTGTAAACCATTATACCTTATCCTAAATTCCCACATATCATGTTGCAATTTTTTAAACAACTTTGGGTCATTGGTTTGTTCTGCCAAATCTATATTGTAAAAAACCTTTTTTACAGTTTTTAAGTCAAGTGTCGCTATGAATTGATCAGCCTCTTCTAAAAATCTTGTTTCAAAGTATATCAACTTAAATATATTCAAAATTAATTAAAAGTTTCCAAATTTAGAAACTAACGTTTTTATCATTCATGAGACTCTTTTCTCGCAATATGAGCCGCACCAATTAAAGCCATCATTAATAAAATAGAAACCATTTCTAAGGGTAAAAGATATTTACTCATCATGTTTACACCTATATTTTTAATGGTGTCATCTGTTACGGTTTTAACGTTTCCGCTCAATTGTGATGCTTTTATCCAGTTTAAAGATTCAAAATCTATTTTACTAAAAATCATCACCAAAATAAACAGGAAAGCAAAGGAGATAATTACCCCGGCTAAACGATTGGTAGATAATAAACCAGAAGATATTTTCCCAAAACCATCTAATGATTCTTTGTTGGAGAGCATAAATGCAAAAAGCAATAAAACTAAAACGCCACCTACGTAAATCACAACCTGCGTTAAAGCCACAAAATCTGCCAAAGCAAAAACATATAATCCGGCAACGGCAAATAAAGTCACAAAAAACATAAATACAGAACGAACCAAATGCCCACTACTCACCACAAAAACACCGCTGAGCACCGCAATAGCCGCTAAAATGTAAAATATAATTTGCGCTACATCCATCTTTATTGATCTTCTGCTTTATTCATAGCCGCTAACTTTGCAGCTTGTCTTTCGGTCTGCTGCTTTTCTAATTCTGCTCTCTTTTGTTGGGCTTCTTGCTCTGTCATGGTGGCAAATTTGTAATTCAAATCAGAAATATGAGTCACACTTTTATCGTATTCAGGCGTCATCACAATACATTCGGTTGGGCAAACCGTAGTGCATAAACCGCAATACATACATTTGGCCATGTCTATATCAAACTTAGGCGCATACAAACGTTTTACAGATCCATCAGAGGTTTTACCAATCGCTTCGGTAGATTTTATAGCCTCAATTTCAATGCAATTTACCGGACAAATTTTGGCGCATAAATCACACACAATGCAATCATCAATTTCTACATTTAACTGATAACGCCCCACCTCTGGCACCGGTAATTTCTGATGCGGATATTGAACCGTAGCAATCCCATTTTGCTGTTCAAAATAATCGGCTTCTTTAATTCCCTTTACTTTTTTAGATTTTCTAGCGCCCACAAAATGCCCCATGGTTAAGGATAAACCTTTCCATGCCGTTAAAAATCCATTTAAAGCAGTTTTTATCATTTTAAAAAAGCAATAATCTCCATAATCCCGAGGCTACCAAACAGGCAAAAGCTAGGGGCGTTAACACTTTCCAGCAAAGCGACATTAACTGATCCACCCTCATTCGAGGTAAAGTCCAGCGAATCCACATTTGAATGGCTACTATCAATAAACTTTTGCCCATCACCCAAAAAATACCCCAGTAAATTCCAGTGGTATAATCGGCTAATTTTAAACTCCCAATATTTGGGAAAGGCGTGTTCCAACCTCCTAAAAACAAAGTAACCCCAAACATGGCTACCAAAAACATCATGGCATATTCGGCTAAAAATATGAACGCAAAACGCAGTCCGGTGTATTCAGTATGGAAGCCCCCAATCAACTCAGATTCTGCCTCTGGAATATCAAAAGGAGCTCTATTACATTCGGCCAAAGAAGCAATAAAGTAAATAATGTAAGCAATAATTAGGTGCGGAGATTGAAAAACATTCCAGGCCAAAATACCTCCAATTTGGTTCACCTCTAAAAAGCCCAAAAACTTAATTTCTTGAGTGGCTAAAATTCCCTGATTATAATTGATGACTTGTAAATCTAAGCTTTGGGCAATCATCACCGCAGAAATAATGGCAAAACCCGCTGGAATTTCATAAGAAACCATTTGCGCTACCGAACGAACCGCCCCAAATAAACTGTATTTGTTATTAGAGCCCCAACCCGCCATCAAAATGCCCAATGCCTCTACAGAAATAATGGCGAAAACATAAAAAACACCAATATTCATACTGGCAGGAACCAAATTTGGCGCCCAAGGTAAAGCCACAAAACCTAAAAAAACAGCTATAAAAATAATAACCGGGGCCAGCGTAAACAAAACCTTATCAGCAACGGTGGGGACAATAAATTCTTTTTGAATAAGCTTTAAAATGTCTGCAAAAGTTTGCAATAAACCGTATTTTCCCACTTCCATGGGGCCCAAACGATCTTGTATGAAAGCTGAAATTTTACGCTCGGCATATACGCTCAGCAGCGAAAACACAGCGATAAAGCTAAAAATAGAAGCCGCAACCAAAAAATATAAGAGGTAAAAATTCAATCTCTAAGCCTTGTTTTTGAGATGCAAACTTAAGGATTTTGAGTAAAGAATTACGCTTTTAAGCTGATGAATTACAAATAACTACTAAATTAATAGACATTATTATTTTTATGTTAAGAAAAGGTAAGCTATTGCTGTTTATTTCCGCCAGTCGGGTTTTACGCTATACTCCGTTTGCCTTTGAAAAAAAGGCAATCCGGGGTGCCGCTTCACCCCCGTTTATTTAACTTTGGGTTGGTGAATTTTTAGTTAGATTTACTTTAGCCGAGTCTGGAGACTCTTTTCCATTATTAAATCCTTAGAGCCCTGCGGAACTCTAAGGACAGAAAAATTAATATCTTTGAATCTCCGTATGTTCAAACCAACCAAAGCCTCAGTCATGAAAAAATATAAAATCATCCTCAGCATTTTATTAAGCATTGTGGTTCTTTATCAAACTGCTCCTTTAATAGCAAAGCAATTAGTGGAAGCTTATTTATTAGAAAACGAGAAGGATATTGCGGTGCAAGAACCGGGCACTCATAATGGTGGAGGCATCACTACAGGTTCTCATTTTTTTGCTAAAGCAAAGGATCTTAAACTGGTTTTCAAAAAAAGAGTGCTAAAACCGGGTTCGGCAATTGGGTATCATTTACAAAAGGAAGATGAAATTTATTATGTTGTTGATGGGGAAGGCGAAATGCAAATGAATGGCAGCTCTTTTAAAGTAAAAGCTGGTGATGCAGTTTTAACCCGACCAGGAAGTTCGCATGGTTTAAAGGTAATTGGCAATAAAGATTTAACCATTATTATTAATTACGAAAAGCGTTAGTAAATCATTCTAAACACAGGTTTATCAATAGAAAATTATATCATGCAAAAGTGGAAACAAAAGGCAATTGTTCAAAAAATTATTTCCTTTTTACCGCTAAGCCAACAAATCAATTACATTTTTCAGAAGTATGTTACCAAAGGTGTAAACCTATCTGATGAATATTTTTATGACAGACTTGCACATGCAAGAGATCATCTAAAAGCTTTTCAGAAATATGGTAACAAACCAATTCCGGCGACTTGCCTAGAAATAGGAACTGGTTGGTATCCCATTGTCCCTATCAGTTTCTTTTTAGTTGGTACGGACCAAATATATTCAGTAGATATTTCATTCTTAACCTCCAAAAAGAGAATAAAAACTACTTTAGAGAAGTTAGTTACTTGTTATGATTTAGGACAACTAAAAAATCACTTCGATTTTATACCAAGCAAACTGGAGATCACCCAAGATATTCTTCTAAAATATGACACCCTTTCTTTGGAGGAAATCCTTCAAAAATTAAACATCATTTACCTTATTGAAGATGCAAGGAAACTTTCACTAGCCGGTAATTCTGTTGATTTAATTAATTCTAACAACACATTTGAACATATATATCCCGATATTTTGATTCCGATAATGGCCGAGTTTAATAGAGTGGTAAAAAAACAGAATGGAGTAATGTCGCATTTTATTGACCTTTCAGATCATTTTGCACATTTAGATTCATCTATAAATATTTATAACTTTTTGCAGTTTTCTGACCTAGAATGGAAATGGATTGACAACTCCATTCAGCCTCAAAACAGGTTAAGAATTTATGATTACAAACAAATTTATTCCGATTTAAAAATCCCCATTTCGGAAGAATCTTTTAGGGAGGGCAACTTAGGAGAACTAACTCAAATTTCACTTGCAGATAAATTTAAAAATAAACCCTTAGAAGAAACTGCCATTAGCCATTGTCATTTTATATCTAATATGGCTAAAAAAGAGGGCTCATCTAAAACCTTTAGCATTTAAAATTTAGCTATTATTGCATGGCTGTAAATTTTAAATCGGTACAATTAAAAAGATGGAAATCTTAAACATCAATACTTCTAGGCTACAAATACGCAACCTTAAATTAATAGATTTAAGTGACTTTCATGTTTATCGCTCAAATCCAGAAGTCACAAAATACCAAGGATTTGATGTGATGAATTTAGAGCAAGCTGAAGATTTTATTCAATCTCAGTTAGATAAAAAGTTTGGTGCCGCTGGCGAATGGGTTCAATATGGAATTGAGCACAAACAAACTGGAAAAATTATTGGAGACTGTGCCATTAAACTTCAAGATGATGATGTTAGAATTGCAGAAATAGGAATTACTATTTCACACCTTCAGCAAAAAAATGGCTTTGCAAAAGAAGTGCTTTTAGGAATTATGACATTTCTATTCGACATAAAAAACATACACAGAGTAGTTGAAATTGTTGATGCAGAAAACATTGCTTCCATTAATTTATTAAAAAGTGTTGGTTTTAGACAGGAAGGGCACTTTATTGAGAATATATTTTTTAAAGGAAAATGGGGAAGTGAATTTCAATATGCTTTATTAAAAAAAGAATGGGATGCTAAATCTTAATTATTTAAACCAAAACAGATGAGCATCGCTATAATTTTTAACCATAAAGATCCAAAACATTGGGCAACTGCTTTGCAAGCTCACCTTCCCGAAACCTTAGTAGAGATTTATCCAAATATCAAGGATAAAGAATCTGTAGAATTTGTTTTATGCTGGAAACCAGATGCTGATGTTTTAGCTAATTTTCCAAATGTAAAAGTGATTCAATCTGTTGGTGCTGCCATAGATCATATCACTAAAAAACAAGAAATTAAAGAAAATCAAACGGTTTGTAGAATTGTAGATGAAAACCTGTCACATGATATGTTTGAGTTTTTATTGACCACAATTTTAGTTCAGCTTAAAAATATCCCTTTATACAGCCAGCAAAAGGAGCATAAATTATGGCAACCTAAAACTTATAAAAACATTGCTAACACTCATATTTCTATTTTAGGTATAGGAGAAATTGGTGCTGATGTAGCAAAAAAATTGGCGATAATTGGCTTTACAGTAAAAGGCTGGTCGGGGTCTAAAAAGGATATTACAGGTGTAGATTGCTATGCCGGAGCAGCAGAAATGGATAGCTGCTTAAAAAATACTGATGTGTTGATTAACCTACTTCCGGCAACCATACAAACAGAAAATATCATTAATAAAAGCCTTTTGATGAAACTTAATAAAGGCGGTTTTTTAATTAATGTGGGCAGAGGAGAGCATTTAGTAGAACAAGATTTAATGGAGCTCCTTAATACCGAACATCTTTCTGGCGCTTTCTTAGACGTTTTTAGAACCGAACCTTTACCAAGCGATCATCCTTTTTGGGCGCATCCAAAAATTCAAATTACCCCACATATTGCCAGCATTACCAATATAGAATCGGCAGTTTTATTGGTGGTAAAAAATTATAAAAATCTTTTAAACGGTTTACCTTTAAAACACACTGTATCATTAACTAAAGGATATTGATTAAATGAAAAACAGCTTTCACTACGCATTTAAAGTAAAAGACATAGCCAGTACTAAACGTTTTTATCATGAAATTTTAGGTTGTGCATTAGGCCGAGAAACTGATCATTGGGTTGATTTTGATTTTTTTGGTCATCAAATTTCGGCTCATGTTTCTAACCATATTCCCCAACTTGATTATTGCGGCTTGGTAGATGGCGTAAAAGTTCCTATTCCTCATTTTGGCTGCATTTTATCAATCGAAGAATTTGAAAAACTGAGTTTAAAATTAAAAGCAAACCAAGTTCATTTCATTATTGAACCTCAAACCAGATATGAAGGTCAAACAGGCGAACAAAAAATTCTATTTATTTTAGATTTCAGCAATAATCCCTTAGAATTTAAATGCTTTAAAAAACCTGAAGAGGTGTTTTTATAAAGCATTTACTGATCAAATTACTGACTAAAAGTTTAGTCTTAAATGATAGCCATCATTGATGAAAATTTAATAAGTACAGATATTTATTAAAAACCTATATCATGATTTTGCTTATTATCATCAGAAATATTTTTCTCGGATTTTTAAGCTGGCTCATTCCTTTTGGGTTTTCTTTCTTTTTTTACGATAGAAATGGCGAATTGCTAATCTCCTATAATTTATTTAAATCTATAATGCTTGTTTTTAGCAGTGTTGATGGCTGTTATTTGCTTTATCGCCATTTCAAAATATTAGGTAATCATTATATTTTAAATGGATTTATCACAGGCTTTTCTTGGTTTGCTATTAATATTATAATGGATACTATATTTCTGATTCCTATGATGAAAACTACGTTTACTAATTATTTTGTAGAAATTGGAATAAGAGATACCGTTATTTTAGTAATGAGTATTACTATTGGATATTTACTTGAGCATAAACAGCTAGGCACAAAAAAGATTAATCACACTAAAGTTTTGTAATGGCTTTTTACTGCGTTAAGGATTGAAGTGGATACCGGCCAAAAGCTTAAGGCCTTGAAGGCGTATGAACGTAAAGCCTGCTCGAACGCCCAAAAAACCTAATCGTAAAAACGCCAGCTTACTCCAAATTTTGCTAAAGCATAAGGCATTGGGTACTTATTTACAGTATAATAACCGGTAGAAAACAAACCTTGGTTGGCATAATCATACTTTAAAAACAGGTTAGCTCTTTTCCAATTGGTTCTTATCCAAACATCTACAATGGGGTAAGTATCAAAACGTAAGTTGCCGGCATTGTAAAACTGACCAATGGCTGGCGCATAAGATGGTGCGGTATATTTGCTAAAGTATTTTAAATCTACACCCATTTCTGTTTTTAAAACTTTAAAAAAGGTGTTTTTGAAATATAAACTATGAAAAGTATAAACTTCAGGCGTTCTTAATACGCTCTCAAAATCTGTTTTTTGGTAAACTAAATAGTTCTCAAAATTAAACTTCCCAAATTTAAAATCCTTTCTCACGCTCAGTTTTAAGAGATTAATATTGCTGGCAAACTGAGCTGGAATGGCATCTCCATTTGCACCTTGGTCAAAATAAAGATGATTAGAAATTAAAAAATACTCGGCCTTAGCCTTAAAAAAGTATTTGGGGTTTAAATAAGAAAAACCTAAATGCTGAGTCTTAGTTTTTTGAAAACTGGCATTCCATTGGTAATGGTTACTCAACTGGCGTTCATAAACCAAAGCCGGACTTTGGTTTTGCGAATACGCATCTAATACCACACTCCCCACTTTATTGCCTAGTTTAATTTCTGATTGCGCTTCGTACAAAAAATCTCCAAAATTTCTACCTTGAATAATTTGCTGAACCTTTAAATTTAAGCTGGCTTTATCACTAAAACCATAATCGGCATTACCGTTTAGGGTGATGTTTTGAAAATTAGTATCGTATGTATATTGCTGATATTTATAGTAATCATGCTGTATTCCTACGTTTACTTTAAGCTCATTTCTTAAAAAAGAAAGGCTTTTGCCACGTAAATAAAAGCTGTAAGAAAACTCGTTTTGCAGGTGTGTAATTTGAGTAGAATCAGACGTTTTTGATGAATCTTGATAGATATAGTAGTTTTTTAATAATTCACTATTATCATACCCATCATTGGTAAAATAAAACTTTTGAGTGTTGTACAACAATTTATAACTCACTCTTTGTGTGGGTAAAACTACGGCGTTGCTATCTATGCTTTTTTGCTTGCCTATGTTGTAAAATTGTTTGATATAAAAGCTATTATTTCTCCAGTTATGTTTGGCGGTATTTAATCTGGCATCTTCAAACTCGGGATCTATGTTAGTGGGTTGTGTAAAAACAGAATCGTTGTAAATAGAACCATTTTCATATCCTTTTAAATTGTTAAAAGTGCCGTTAAGCAGCATCGTATATCTTTTGTTTTTTGAATTATACCAGCTCCATAATGATGCATTAAGGTGATTTACAGCTAAGGCATCAGCTTTTTTAGCAGGTGAACCATAAAAAGAACGAGAGCCCATTTTAGCAAAACTACCTCCAATATTCCAATTGGGTTTTACATTTTGCGAGTGTACCACTCTAAACATTTGCTCTGTTAACCTACCAAAAGCAGGCGTAACATAGTAAAGTTCTGTATAAGGCGATTTAGCCTGATAATACATCACATCTTCAGGCTTTATCAAATACCTATCATAATAATGATAGCCAGCATCAAAACCTATGGTTTTAGCCGGATTAAACAATAAATCTCTGTAAGACATTCCGTTTAAACCTAAATTTATGGTAGGATTTTCAGGGTCATCAATAATTTTATTGCGATGAAAGTTTTGAATATTAGTATCTAAAGGAAAAATACGAGTGCTGTCTCTTAAAAATTCTTCTTTGGTAAATTTTATAAATTTAGCAGTATAAACAATGGAATCTCTTTTTGCATCTAACTGCTCTCTAAGCGAATCTATGTTTTCTACATTACCGTTAGTATTTGGATTTGTAGAAGTAGGTCTTTCTGGAAATTGCCTACCCGGTAAAATTTGGGCGTAAGAAAGTCCAAAAAAGAAAATAAATAGAATAAATAGAGAAAGCTTTTTCAATGTTATAGTTGTAAAATAAGCTCTTTTAAAACGGCTGTCATTTTTGGCTCGGCTTCCATCGCTATTTTAATTATTTCTTCAACCGAAACCGCCTTTAAAGTCTCAGGGAAACCTTCATCAGTTAATACCGAAATGGCAAAAACAGGTAACCCCATATGGTTTGCTACAATAACTTCAGGTACTGTACTCATTCCAACAGCATCTGCACCAATAATTCTTAGAAATTTATACTCGGCTTTGGTTTCTAAATTTGGCCCCGTTACCGATACATATACCCCTTTGTGGCAAGTAATATTTTTTTCTTTGGCGATGCTTAACGCTTTATCTATCAGTTCTTTTTGATAAGGTGCGCTCATATCAGGAAAACGCGGACCAAATTCCTCAAAATTGGTTCCAATTAAAGGATTATCAGGTTGTAAATTAATATGATCTTCAATCACCATTAAATCTCCTTTTCTAAAATCGGGATTTAAAGCTCCGCTGGCGTTAGAAACAAATAAAGTTTGGATGCCTAACATTTTTAAAACCCTTACCGGAAAAGTAATTTGCTTCATATTATAACCTTCGTAAAAGTGTAATCGGCCTTGCATAGCCACTACTTTTTTACCAGAAAGCGTACCAAAAATTAATTTACCCGAGTGAAATTCTAAGGTAGAAATTGGGAAATTGGGAATATTAGAATACATCAATTGATGCTCTATTTTTATCTCATTTACTAAGCCACCTAAGCCGGTTCCTAAAATAATTCCAATCTCGGGGTTAAAATCTCCTATTCTATGTTTAATGTAATCAATTGATTCTCTGATGTGATTGAGCATATTTTGTAATTAAATGATCGAATTCTGTTTTTTCATTTTCATCAAAACTTACGGTAATTTTCCATTCGAAGATGGGTAAACCTGCCAGTATTTTTTGAAACTCGGCTGACCTTAAACGTACAGCATCTTTTTGTGTTGTGACGATAATTTTATCACGCTGCGGCATCTGCTTAAAATCGCTTACAAGTTTAAGCATATTTTTTTGGCTAAACTGATGATGATCTGGATAAGCATGATGAAAAATAAGTGAGCTGTATTGCGCTAAAGCCGACACTAAAGGCTGAGTTTTAGCAATCCCGGTTAACAATAATACTCCGGTTTGTTTGCTAATGTTGCTTACCTCTAAAGTGGCATCACTAAAAACTGCTTGTAATTGAGGATGATAACTGATCCCAGAAAAAAATACTTTTTGATGCAAAAAAGGCTTTAAAGAATCCTTTATATTTTGCCTTTCGGCAGATAAAATACCATTTGGAGTTTTGGTGATTATTAAAATGTCGGCTCGGTTTCTCCCACTAAAAGGCTCTCTATAATTCCCTGCAGGTAAAAATAATTTTGGCTTTTGCAGCTGATGGTAATCAAACAAAAGAATACTTAACCCAGGTTTTACTGCCCTGTGTTGGTAAGCATCATCCATTAAAATTAATTGATATTCCTTCTGAATTTCATTGATCCCGGCTACCCTGTTTTCACAAACTGCAACCCCAACTTCCAAAAAATTTTGTTTGATTTGCAAAGGTTCATCACCTGTATTTAAGGCTTCATCATCGGGTTTAACCCATCTAAAACCTTTAGTTTTACGCCCATAACCTCGGCTTAAAGTCGCTGTTTTATAATCTTTTTGAAGTAAATGAAGAATATATTCTACCATAGGCGTTTTGCCAGACCCCCCTACTTCTAAATTACCGACAGAAATAATTGGGATTTGAAAAGAGGTAGATTTAAAAAAGCCCCAATCGTAAAATTTATTCCTAATAAAAATAACCGCTCCGTACAGCAAAGAAAAGGGGAATAATAAGTAACGGAGTTTATGCATTTAATTGATAGCTGTTGTTTTTTATGAAGCAAATTTAGTTAAAAGCAAATGGCAAATAAAGATTAGGTAATAAAAACAATTTTCATTCGCTTTCTATTCTTTACGTTGAAGATAAATTATTTTAAAAATGATAAAAATACTCACTCTTGTTTTGCTATTGATTTCTCAGGTTGCTTGTACTCAAACCACAAAAAACAAGTCAACTGCCAAAAAAGATAGCATTTATCAATATCAAACACCCAGTAGAGATGGCATTGGAAAAATTTATAAGGGCAGAGAAATATCTTTTACAATGGATGCAGCTGGTGCTGATTGGTTAGAACGTAACAATAGAAATGAAGAAGAAAATACCAGTTTGGCAATAAGTAAACTTCCTATAAATAGTAAAAGCATTGTTGCTGATATTGGCGCAGGAAGCGGTTATTATACTTTTAGAATAGCGCAAAAAGTTGCTGAAGGAAAAGTTTATGCTGTTGAAATTCAGGATGAGTTTATTAAGCTTTTAAAGCGAAATCAATTAGAAAAACACATTAAAAATGTTGAGGTGGTTAAAGGAAATGAGCAAAATCCAAATCTACCTGCAAATTCTATAGACTTAGCGATAATGGTTGATGTTTACCACGAGTTGGCTTATCCGAAAGAAATGTTATCGGCCTTAGCCAAAGCTTTAAAACCTGATGGAAAAATTTTACTGTTAGAATACCGAGCCGAAGACCCAACTATTGCCATTAAAGAATTACATAAAATGAGTGTAAAACAAGTAAGTAAAGAGATGGAAGCCAATGGGTTTAAGCTTTATAAACGAGAAGATTTTTTACCAATACAACACTTTTTGGCTTATGAAAAGCATATAAAATAAAAAACACAGAACTATTAATCCTGTGTTTTTTTACTCTAGTAAAATTATTTTTTACTGATAAATCTTATTCAAAAAGCCAGCTAATCTAATCCCAGCCTTCTGCATTCTTTCTTTATAAATTTCTGAATGATTTGGATAATAGGTATAATCAAAATCAGAACTTTCTTCAGCTTCAGCGTATAATTTAGTAGCAATTTGGTATGATTCAAATAACCAAACGGTTACCTCATCACTTTGCCATTTTTTAATTTTATCATCGCTAACGTTATCAAACGCAGTAGCCATTTCTGTAAAACTAAAGCCATTGTATTCTACTAAACCACTATCCCAAAGTGAATGCATATTAGTGTCTCTACCTCTAAATTTCACTTTAATATCATTCCCGCCTTTATCCTCACCTCTTCCAACATGAAAAGGCTGGTGTAAATCTCCAACTAAGTGAATAATAAATTTCAACGCAAAAACTTGGTCAGCTTTTGAACTATTTTTATCTCTTAATTGCTTCTCCATTTTTAGCAAAGCATTATAAACATTTGCACCGGTATCAGCCTTTAAAGCTTCCACATATTGCTCGTAATTTAAACCTTGCTTTAAATTTACATAATGCCATGGCGCTGTGTAAGAAAATTCCTTTGCAGATCTTACATCATCTGCATAAGTACTTACCAAAGGCATGGTCTCTGCACCTAATAAATTGGTGACTGCAATTTTTGCTCTAGGAGTTAAATGGTTTTCGGCAATTTTACCAATTGATCTATGCGCAACTACACCCCAAGAAACTAAGGATAAAGCCACAATAACAAAAGCAAAAGGAATAATTTTTTTAATCTGCATAGTTTAAAATTTATTGGTCAAATATAGGTTTTCGTTAACAAATGAAAAGCCTGTAACAGATATATAACATTGTGTTTACCTCAAATTTACACCTCTCTATAAAAATTGTTTAAAAAAATTCCATCACTAAATTGATACTCTTTTAAAGAAATCGTTTAAAACATAAAACCTTATATTTGCTACAAACCATAAATTAAATATCTATGCTTAAAGGATTTTTTAACGTCCCTGTACCTACTAATGAACCTATTTATAGCTACGCCCCTGGAACCAAAGAAAGAGCTTTACTTAAAAATGCGCTGGCCGAAGCCCGAAGTAAACAAATAGATATTCCAATGTATATTGGAAATGCAGAAGTAACAACTAACAAAAAAGTTGCTATTCGCCCTCCTCATGATCATCAGCATATTTTAGGCTATTTTAATTACGGCGATAAAAGCCATGTAGAAAAAGCTATTGAAGCTGCATTAGCTGCCAAAAAAGATTGGGAAAACTTAGCTTGGGAACATAGAGCTGCCATATTTTTAAAAGCTGCCGATTTAGTTGCTGGCAAATATCGTTACGAGTTAAATGCAGCTACCATGCTTGGCCAATCTAAAAATGCTTTTCAAGCCGAGATTGATGCCGCTTGTGAATTGATAGATTTTCTGAGATTTAACGTGAGTTATATGGAAGAAATTTACAAGCAACAGCCGCCTGTTTCACCTCGTGGCGTATGGAATAGATTGGAGCAAAGACCATTAGAAGGTTTTATTTTTGCTTTAACACCATTTAATTTTACCGCTATTGCGGGAAACCTACCTACTTCTTGCGCCATGATGGGCAATGTTGTGGTTTGGAAACCAGCAGATACCCAAGTATATGCCGCTAATGTATTAATGAAAATTTTTAAAGAAGCTGGCGTACCTGATGGCGTAATCAATTTAATTTATGCTGATGGACCAGAAGTTGGTGAAGTAGTTTTTAATCATCCAGATTTTGCAGGTATTCATTTTACTGGCTCTACTCCTGTTTTTCAACACATTTGGAAAACCATAGGAACCAATATTCATAAGTACAAAAGCTATCCTAGAATTGTAGGAGAAACTGGCGGGAAAGATTTCATTCTGGTTCATGCTTCCGCAGATTATAAAGCCGCAGCTACGGGTATTGTTCGTGGTGCGTTTGAATATCAAGGACAAAAATGCTCTGCTGCTTCTAGGGCATATATTCCCAAATCTTTATGGCCACAAATGAAAGAAATGATGTTGGCAGACATTGCTACTTTTAAAATGGGACCAACAGAAGATTTTGCCAATTTTGTAAATGCAGTAATTGATGAAAAATCTTTTAAAAAACTAGCTAAATATTTAGATCAGGCTAAAAATGATGCGGATGCAGAGATTATTTGCGGTGGTAATTATGATCAATCTAAAGGTTATTTTATTGAGCCTACCATTATTGTAGCCAGCCAACCCAAATATACCACCATGTGCGAAGAACTTTTTGGGCCAGTTTTAACCATTTATGTTTATGATGATAAAGATTTTGAAAAAACACTTAAGCTAGTTGATGAAACTTCTATTTACGCTTTAACCGGAGCTATCTTTGCTCAAGATAGATATGCAATAGAACAAGCATCAGTAGCTTTAAGAAATGCCGCAGGTAATTTTTATATTAATGATAAATGTACCGGAGCTGTAGTTGGTCAACAACCTTTTGGTGGCGCCAGAGGATCAGGCACTAATGATAAAGCCGGCTCGATGATTAATTTACTTCGTTGGGTATCACCAAGAACCATCAAAGAAAGCTTTGAACCACCAGTTGATTACAGATATCCTTTCTTAGAGCAAGAATAATTTTAAATTAAGTAAGCATTTAGAAGCAAGATGAAAATCTTGCTTTTTTTGTTTAATCCTTTTTTAAACAAAAAAGAAATTTGAAAGGTTTTATAATTTTGAACTCATTATTTTATCTCACAAATTATAAACATTTAGCTCTGTGGCCTCCGCGTCCTCCGTGGTTAAAATTTTTCATCATAGATAAAAGATTTTATTCTGTCGTATTTCAGAGCCTTAACAAGGTTTTTTTTTTAAACACAGAGAGACAGAGAACACAGAGTAAAAAGATAATCTTTTATAAACAAATTAAATTACGCTAAAGGAACTGCTCAGCTTTACAAACCAAAATTAAATTGCTCTAATTTTTAATTAGAACAATAAAAGTGTTTCTTTTCTAAGACGGCCTAAAATTCAAAGATATCCCGCTATAGATGCCTTATCACTATAAAGTGCAATTGGTCTGCTTATTGTAAACATCACACAAACCTCAAAAAAAAACTTAAAATGAGAAATTTAAAAACATTATTAAAAACAGCATTAGTAATTAGCCCAATTGTGATTTTAGCTTCTTGCGGTAAACCCGAAGCTAAGTTTGAAAATCTAGAAACAGGCGAAAAAGTATTTATCATTAAAGACCCAGAAACTGGCTTTGCCATGGACAGTATTGCAAACAAACCAGTTAAATTCTATGTGGATTTGACCACAAAAGACACCATTTATGGCGAAACTGGAGTAGTAGTGAATAATTCAATAATTAAAACTTCCGAAGGTACTTACATTTTAGATGAGTCTAAGTTTGATGATAATGTTGAAGTAGATATTAACTCTGGAGATGTAAAAATCAAGGTTGATGGTGACGAAACCAAAATCAAAACTGATGAAAAGAAAATAAAGATTGACGGCGACGAAAAGAAAGTTAAATACAATAATTAAACAACATGAAAAAGATTATACTTAGTGTAGCAATGATTGCAGTAATTTTTACAGCTTGTAATAATAAAACTGCAGAAAACAACGATGGTGATAGCACCATGATGATGTCTGATGATGATATGATAGAGGTTGAAAAACCAATCGTAAAATCAGGAAAATATGTAAACCTTGCCGACGGACAAACCGTTTATATCATTGCTGACCCAACCACCGGAGTTGCCATTGATAGCGTTACTAAAGCCACCATAGAATTTTATTACGATCCAATTACTTTAGATACAATTTATCAAAACGGTTATGTAGTTAACAGTATGTTGATCAAAGAAAAAGATGGTAAGTATAAGTTAGATGGTATGAAAATTAAAATTGATGGCGATAAAATCAAAATCAAAACAGATTCTTCTAAAATGAAAATGGATGGAGAAGATATGAAAATGAAAACTGATGATGGTGATACCACCATTAAAGTTAAAAACTAATCTTTCTTACAAATGATTTTAAATAGCCCAAATTGGGCTATTTTTTTTGAAAAAAATATTTTATTGAATACAAAATCTGATCATCCCATCAAAATCCTTTTCCTACTAAATCCTGCTATTTAATCAATACAATATCAGCTCATACGCTTAATGTTTTTAAACCATAATTTAAATTAGTTATTGATTTTTCACCTATCAATCAATTGTAACATCATACCTAAAGAAGAACAACCCAACTTTCTAAATCATAAAAATCGGCTACCTTAGCTGATAAAGAGTATTTAAGTTTATGACTACCTACAACATATTAATATTATTAAGCGGACTGGTAATTTTTTCTTACCTATTTGATATGATAGCCAAGCGGACCAAAATACCATCAGTACTGTTGTTACTAATATTGGGGATAGGCTTAAAGCAGGTTGTAAATTATTTTGGATTTGAAACCTTCGATTTTTTAAAAATTTTGCCAACCCTTGGTACGGTTGGTTTAATTTTGATTGTATTTGAAGGAGCGTTAGAATTAAAGTATGAGAATAAAAAAAACAAACTCATTAAAAAAACTTTCTTTGCTGCTTTTTTTATTTTATTGTTTACTACAGCAGCCATTACAGTTATTTTGCATGAACTTACACAATCTTCCTACTACCTTTGCTTTATAAATGCCATCCCATTTAGTATCATCAGTTCGGCTATTGCTATCCCATCAGTAAGTGGAATCACTCAAAAACATAAAGAATTTGTGATATATGAATCCTCCTTTTCTGATATTGTGGGTATCATTCTATTTAATTTTGCAATAAGTAACGAAAGTTATAATGTAACTGCTTTCGCCAATTTAGGGATGGAGCTCATATCAATTATTATTTTCGCAGCCGCTTCTTGCCTTTTACTACTTTACCTTATCGGAAAAATCAATCATCACGTAAAGTTTTTCTTGATCATTTCTATATTGGTTTTGGTGTATGCTATTGGTCAAAGTTTTCACCTTTCTGCATTAATTATTGTTTTAGCCTTTGGCTTATTTTTAAATAATGCCGAAGAAATTAAGATCCCATTTTTCAGAAAGCATTTTATTTACCCAAACCTTTCTAAAGATTTGGTGCAACTCCATCAACTTTCTGCCGAAAGCGCTTTTATTATTAGAACATTCTTCTTTGTAATATTTGGTTTTACCATCATTATAGAACAATTACAAGATTTAACATTAATACAACATTCACTACTAATATTAACTGCTATATATTTAATCAGACTTCTATATTTAAAGTTTATTGCTAAAGAGTCTATATCTCCATTGGTTTCTATCACTCCCAGAGGGCTTATCAGCATACTTTTATTCTATAATTTACCACAAGAACTTAGAATTAGTGGTGTAGAAACTGGCTTGCTTTTCCTTATGATTTTAGCTACCAGCATCATTATGAGTTTAGGTTTACTAGGTGCTAAAAAAGCAGAGAAACCATTGCCATAATTAAATGTTTAACCAAGAATAAAAGAATTTCAATAAATTTGTCAAATCTTGAAAGATTTACTCCTTATCACTCCTCCTTTTACACAGCTTAATACGCCTTATCCGGCAACGGCTTATTTAAAAGGATTTTTGAATACCAAAAACATCAGCGCTTTTCAAATGGATTTGGGTATAGAAGTAATTTTAGCCCTTTTTTCTAAAGAAAATTTAAATCAGCTTTTCGATTTTACTTATCAAAACAATAAAATAAACGATGCAAATTCGCAAAGAATTTATGCTTTAAAAGACCATTATCTGCAAACCATAGATGAAGTAATTTCCTTTTTACAGGGAGAAAATCAAACATTTGCCAGGCAAATTTGTACCGATAATTTTTTACCACAAGCCTCCAGATTTGCACAGCTTGATGACATGGACTGGGCTTTTGGTAACATGGGCATTCAAGATAAAGCCAAACATTTAGCCACTTTATACCTCGAAGATTTATCAGACTATATTATAGCTTGCGCCGATGAAAATTTTGGCTTCAGCCGATATGCCGAAAGATTAGGCCGAAGTGCCAATGATTTTAATGAGTTATACACTTTTCTTCAGCAAGAAATCACCTATATAGACCAAATTACCTTAAAAATATTAGATCAAAAACTACAAACCATTCAGCCTAAACTGGTATGCTTTTCTGTACCATTTCCAGGAAATTTATACAGCTCTTTTAGGTGTGCCCAATATATTAAAAAGCATTTTCCGACTATAAAAATTGCTATGGGTGGTGGCTTTCCAAACACCGAATTAAGAAGTATTTCTGACCCTCGTGTTTTTGACTTTTTTGATTACATCACTCTAGACGATGGTGAATTACCTATAGAATTGTTGGTGTCTAATATTTTAAACCCGTCAACAAATAATCCAAACCATAACTTTTTTAAAAGAACCTTTTTAAGAGAAAATGGAATGGTAGTTTACAACAATTTTTCGTTAAGAAAAGACTATAAACAAAATGAATTAGGTACGCCAGATTATTCAGATTTATATTTAGATAAATATATTTCGGTCATAGAAATTACCAATCTCATGCATAGTTTATGGAGCGATGGCCGATGGAATAAGCTTACCATGGCACATGGTTGTTATTGGGGAAAATGCACTTTTTGCGATGTTTCTTTAGATTATATTAAAGTTTACGAGCCTATTGCCGCCAAATTACTGGCAGATAGAGTTGAAGAAATGATTGCCCAAACCGGCGAAAAAGGATTTCATTTTGTAGATGAAGCTGCTCCTCCTGCTTTAATGCGCAGCTTCGCTTTAGAAATCATAAAAAGAAAATTAACCATCACTTGGTGGACAAACATTCGCTTTGAAAAAAGCTTCACCAAAGACCTTTGCATTTTATTAAAAGCATCTGGTTGCATTGCCGTTTCTGGCGGTTTAGAAGTAGCTTCTGACAGATTATTAGCCTTAATAGAAAAAGGTGTAACTGTAGAACAAGTGGCCAGGGTAACCAATAATTTCACAAATTCTGGTATTATGGTACATGCTTATTTAATGTATGGCTACCCCACCCAAACAGTGCAAGAAACGGTTGACAGCTTAGAAATGGTGCGTCAAATGTTTGAATCTGGCATTTTACAATCAGGTTTTTGGCATCAGTTTGCTTTAACGGCACATAGTCCGGTGGGTTTAAATCCAGCAGCTTTTGGCATTATTCCCCAAAAAAAAGACATTACTTTTGCTCATAATGATATTGAGTTTACCGATAAAACAGGCATCAATCATGATAAATTTAGCTTCGGATTAAAAAAATCACTGTTCAATTTTATGCATGGCATTTGCTTCGATTTTCCTTTACAAGATTGGTTCGATTTTAAAATTCCTCGCACCAGCATTAAAAAAGATTTCATCCAAAACTGTTTAACAACAGATGAGCATTTTAACACCAAACCAACCGCTAAAGTGGTTTGGTTAGGCGGTAAACCCACCACAGCTTCTTATACCAAATCTAAAAGAGGGCAAACTTGGGACTTGCTAAAAATGACTTTTCATGATAAAAAAGAAAGTTTTGAGATCAACTTAGATCAAGATAAAGGACTGTGGTTAGCTCAAACATTAGAAAAATTAAGCGCCCAGCAAGAAAACCTCCTCACCTTTGAGCAACTAAAAACCAACTTTGAACAACAATTTGATGATTTTGAGCTGTTTTGGTATGCCAAACCCATCAATACCTTAAGAGATTACGGCTTATTGGTTTTATAAATCAATTTTTTGAAAGGCAATGTTCCGTTTCCATAGGTTACGCTAGCCCCGGCTATACGTTACAAGTCCTCACCCGATAAAAAATCGGGTTGCGGGCTTTGCACTACTATCCGGCTTAGGTACTTTAAGCACTGCTAAAAAAATCGGGTCTCAATTCTAAAAATCAATACCCCGTAAATAAAAATATTTTACTCGCTTTAAAAATTAACTTGTGCTTGCAATCTTAATAATTGCCCAGCTTGGCGGTTATTTTTCAAAGAAAAATCTTCAAATCTTCTATTAGAAATGGTGTACATAGCTACTAACTCAAAGCTTTTAACAGGTTGCCATTCTAAGCCAATTTCTAATTCTTTAACGGTATAACTTCTGGCATCTCTCTCATGTTTTTTACCGCCATCATAATACTGGTATTTCACAAAAGGATAATAAAACTGACTTTTATGTTTAATCATATAATTTAATAAAACATAACCACCTGATAATTTTTGTACTTCAATAGAATCTGTGAGCTTATTAAATTCGGGGCCTCTGCCAATATTATACTCTGCCTCAACACCAAATGGTTTTGGATAAACTATTAAAGATGCGGCAACTCTTTGGTCGGTATAATTTAAATCAGACACTGTTTTAACACCCGGAGAAAGTTGATCTTTAGCCACCACAAATTTACCCGTATAGGCTTGGATACCGGGCTCAATAATTTGATTTTTAATTTGAAAAGGATAAGATAATCTACTTACAATATGTAGTTTATTATTTAATTCGGGTTTATTGGCGGTTTGCCCGTTAAATACACCAAAAGCAAAAACGCCATAATCTCCGCTTCCTTTTAATCCAATCTTAACTAACTCAGAAAAAAGAGCTCTGGTTGCTTTTGGCTCCCAATAAAAGAAAGCGCCTAAATCACGTTCATTTGCAACGGCACTATTCAAAGCGTCGTTCCTATCTAAAGTCAATCTGTTCTGACTAGATTGCATATTTTCAAAACCATAAGGGATTTTACTTTGCCCTAATCTTATCCTAAATTCATTATCATCATCAAAACCAATATCAAAATAAGCATCCCTTAATTGCCCAAAATTTAAGCTTGTAGTGCTTGCCGAACTTGCAAAATCTGGCTGTATATAAAAATAAACTCGTTTACTTATTTGCCCAAAAAACACTAAACGTACCCTTCTTAAAAATAAACCACCATTCTCGCCCCAAGATCTATCACATTGCTCACATTTTAGCTTATCATTGGTTTCTAACAATCTATTATATCTAAACTGAGCGTATCCTCTCAAAGAAAGATTATCATACCAATTACTTTTTTTAGTGGTTGAATCAGCCTTTTGAAGAGTTATTTGGCCTTTTACCGAAAAAAAGCTCATCAAAACTACAAGGAGTGTAATTATTGTTTTAGAAAAAAAATTCATTTTTTTTATTTTTACAACATCAATAAATATGCTTATTGAAAACACATATTATTTGCGCTGCAAAAGTATAATTTACATTCTAATAATGTTATGATAATGTTAAGAAAATATTAAATACTTAACTGATTTAAATCATTATTTACATTAAATTAATATGCTATATAAAAACAGGTCTTGTGCTGATTTGACAAAAACCAAAAATTGCATTGGGTATAGATGTAAAATCATGATATTTGTTTAAAATATTGAGATATTACTCCATGACTAATAATGACATTCTACGCCGTATTCGCTACACATTTGATTTAAGTGATGCTCAAATGATAGAAACATTTGGCTTAGCTGACGCCGAAGTAACCAGAGCACAAATTAGTGATTGGCTAAAAAAAGATGATGACCCAGAGTATAAGCCTCTTTATGATCATGATTTAGCAATTTTCTTAAGTGGCTTTATTAATCTAAAACGAGGTAAAAAAGAAGGCGATCAACCTAAACCAGAAAAAAAATTAAACAACAATATTGTTTTCAGAAAATTAAAAATTGCCTTAAATCTTAAAGATGAGGATATTGTTGAAATACTAGATTTGGTGAATTTTCGGATGAGTAAGCATGAGTTGAGTGCTTTTTTCCGTAATCCTACTCAAAACCAATATCGCCCATGCAAAGATCAAATTCTTAGAAATTTTATTCACGGCATGCAAATAAAATTTCGTGAAAAAGCAGAATGATCCTTTCATTTGAATAGATGTAATCTCAAATTTAAAATAACCTGAAATGAAGAAAATATTCTTTTTACTATTCTTAAATATCATCATGGTCTCGGCTTTTAGTCAGGAGAAACCTGCTTACCAAATTTACAATGCTCAAGGCGAAAAAGTAAGTTATGGTAAAATGCTTAAAGCTTTAACTGATAAAGAAGTTATCTTATTTGGAGAATTACATAACAACGCAATTTCACATTGGCTACAGTATGAGGTCACATCAGCGCTAAGCGCCCAAAAGAAATTAATTTTAGGTGCCGAGATGTTTGAAGCAGATAACCAAAACCAGCTAAATGATTATTTAAAAGGCACTATTGATGCAAAAGCACTAAAATCTACAGCTAGATTATGGCCAAACTACGCAACAGATTACGCCCCTTTGGTTGATTTAGCTAAAGAAAAGCAATTGTCTTTTGTGGCTACTAATATTCCCAGAAAATATGCAAACTTGGTTTATAAAAATGGTTTTGGAGTTTTAGATTCTCTACCAGAGCAAGAAAAAGTATGGATAGCGCCACTCCCAATTACTTTTGACGCTGAATTACCCACCTATAAAAACATTTTAAAAATGATGGGAGAACATGGAAGTGATTTATTGGTAAAAGCTCAGGCTGTTAAAGACGCTACTATGGCGCATTTCATATTAAAAAACTACCAAAAAGACCATGTATTTATTCATTATAACGGTGCTTATCACTCCGACCGTTACGAAGGAATTTTATGGTATTTAAAACGAGAAAACAGTAAACTTAAATACGGTACCATTTCTACGGTATCTCAAGAAAACATCAACCAATTATCAAAAGAAAATTTAAATCTTGCTGATTTTATTATTTGTGTAGACAGCAACATGACCAATACTTATTGATTTGGATCAATGGAGATTTTAATAACTAATTAAGAGATATTTAACTTAACCTTATTAGATTAAAAGCTAGGATTGTTGTGCAGAGGAGGAATTTAAATGGAAGAATTGCTTGGTATATAAGTAAAGCTAAGACTGGCTTTGTTGTTATAAACCAGCCCTAGCTTTTCTAAATTTATTTACTCTCGAATTTGAACATGCTGGCCAATTTCTCGTCAGAATTAAAAGAAACTTTTAAATCTTTAATAATTCCGGTTTCTAAGCTGTATGCCCAACCATGAATACTCAATTCCTGACCTTGATTCCAAGCGTTTTGGATAGTACTGGTTTTACAAAGGTTATAAACGTTTTCTATTACGTTGTATTCTACAAGTTTATTGCCTTTTTCTGCCTGATCTTCCATCATATCTAACTCAAAAGCGTAGGTTCTATACACATCTTTAATGTGACGTAGCCAATTATCAATTAAGCCGTATTGTTTATTGCTCATTGCTGCTAAAACACCTCCACAACCGTAATGGCCGCAAACAATTACATGTTTTACCTTAAGTACAGCAACTGCATAATCTAAAACACTTAACATGTTCATATCCGTATGGATCACCATATTGGCGATATTACGATGTACAAAAATATCGCCTGGGTTGGTACCCGTAATTTGATTTGCTGGTACGCGGCTATCTGCACAACCAATCCATAATATAGGTGGGCTTTGCCCTTTTGCCAATTTCTTAAAGTATTCTGGGTCTTCTTTTAAAGTATCCGCAACCCATTCTTTATTCCATTGTAAAAGGTTATCATAAGTCAATTCCTCTATATTATGCCCTATAGATATGTGCTTCTTTTCTTTACTTTCTTCTTTTTTATTTTCCACGTTTTTATTTTCTTTAATTGGTTTATCACTAAGACAACTCTTTTGGATCTAATGCCATATCGCTCAATTTAGGAACTACGTATGAGGACTTCACATTTATTAATTCTACTTTTATATTTTTTGTGAACGCATTATGTTCATAATCATGAATGGTATCTAACACATCTTTATCAATAAAAAGAGAGTTTGAACCATCTATAATCACCGTTTTGTTTGGCGGCATGTGGGTTAAAACATATTGTATTGCACCTTTATTCAAAAATGATACTTCTTGGGCTAACTTCAATCTAATAATGTCTGTACCTTCTGATCTATCAATGGTATAAAAATAAGGGTTTCTAAAATTGGTTCGTAACAAAAAGAAAATTGCTACAGCCAATCCTACTCCTACTCCTATGAGTAAATCTGTAAATACTACGGCTAAAATAGTTACTGCAAATGGAATAAACTGATCTTTACCGTCTTTCCACATTTGTGTAAATAAAGAAAATTTAGCCAATTTATATCCTACTAACAGTAAAATTGCAGCTAAACATGATAATGGTATTTTGTTGATTAAAACGGGTATCAGTAATACCGCCAACATTAAAAACACACCATGTAAAATAGCCGAAACTTTGGTTCTTCCGCCTGAGTTTACGTTGGCCGAAGATCTTACAATTACAGCTGTCATAGGTAAAGCGCCTACCAAACCTGCAATTGTATTTCCAATTCCTTGAGCTACCAATTCGCGGTTAGTTGGTGATGATCTTTTAATCGGATCAATTTTATCAACCGCTTCTAAACTTAAAAGTGTTTCTAAAGAGGCTACAACAGCAATGGTAATGGCTACTGTCCAAAGTTTAGGATTGCTGAGTGCCGTTACATCAGGAAAAATAAATAAATTTTTAAAATCAGCAAAATTAGTTACCACTGGTATTTGTACTAATTGATCTGGAGCAAGTGCTAAAGAAGTTCCGTTAAATACAATTGCCAAAATAATTCCTAAAGCCACAACAATTAAAGGGGCAGGAATAATTTCTAACTTTTTAACTTTTGGCCATAAAATAAGAACCGCTATAGATAATAAACTAATAATAATTGCACCCCCATTAAATTTATTAAAAGCAGAAATAATTGCCGAAAAAGTATTTTCTTGATCTGGCTGTGCAAAATTTTGATCTCCTTCATAATCTGCATCATAACCAACCGCGTGTGGTAATTGCTTAAGAATTAATATAATACCAATAGCTGCTAGCATACCAATAATTACACTATTAGGAAAATAATCACCAATGGTACCAGCTTTTAAAATGCCTAATAAAATTTGAATTAGCCCTGCAACAACTATCGCCATTAAAAAAATATCATAGCTACCTAAATCTGTAATTGCGTTTAAAACAATTACAGTTAAACCTGCCGCAGGTCCGCTAACGCTTAACTGAGATCCACTAATACTAGACACTACAATACCACCAATTATTCCGCTTAAAATTCCGGCAAATAACGGCGCTCCTGATGCTAATGCAATACCTAAACATAAAGGCAAAGCCACTAAAAAAACTACAATACTTGCAGGTATATCTTTCTTAAGATTTTTCCCAAGAAAATATTTACTCATGCCTTTAGCAGAGTAGGATGATTGATCAGACATAAAATTTGATAAAGTTAAAAACCTTGATTAGTTATTTTTGATAAACTAAATGTGGTTTGGTGGTGGAGTAAGAACTCTTGGGAAGTATGTTTTAATGTATTTCTTTGAAACAAAATGATAATCTATATCATCAATTTTTAAAACCGTATTGACTGAGAAATTCTGGTTATTTATAAAATCAATACCTTTTTTTAAAAAATTGTTTACGTTTTTAGTATCGGCATTGTTTTCTTTGGCCTCGATTTCTAGCTCTAACTGCATTATAGCAGCGTTTACAACTTTTTGATCAAGATCAAAAAATACTGGTGCAGTAGAAATGAACATTTTGGCAATAAAAATTGCAATGAACAAGTTAGTGTACAAAAGTATTTTAAATTTCCTATTCATATAACAAAGTGTAATGTAAACACTTTAGTTTTTGGTTTTCACAAAACTAAAAAAATATGTGTTAACAAAATACAATCTAATGTAATTAATTAGATATGATATTGTTTTGATTTTCATATTTATGATTAGTAGCTTCATCATAATTTTTATACTTTCACAAAATTGCCAATAAAATTAAAGTGGATAAAAAACTAACATTACTAAACACAAAAAGAGAAGAAGCTTTTCTTGGTGGAGGAAAAACCAGAATAGATCAACAACATAAAAAAGGTAAACTTACTGCAAGAGAGCGCTTGCATTTTTTACTTGATGAGGGTTCTTTTGAAGAAATTGGAATGTTTGTTTCGCATCGATCTACTGATTTTGGAATGCAATATGAGAAATATCCTGGAGATGGGGTGATTACAGGTTATGGAACCGTTAATGGCCGACTAGTCTATGTTTTCTCTCAAGATTTTACTGTTTTTGGAGGATCTTTATCAGAAACTCATGCCGAAAAAATTTGTAAAATTATGGATATGGCGCTTAAAAATGGCGCTCCATTAATAGGGTTAAATGATTCTGGAGGAGCCCGTATTCAAGAAGGAGTGGTTTCTTTAGGTGGCTACGCCGATATTTTTTACAAAAACACCATGGCTTCTGGCGTAATTCCGCAGTTATCTGCAATTATGGGGCCTTGTGCAGGTGGGGCAGTTTATTCGCCGGCAATTACCGATTTTATTTTAATGGTAGAGCAAACTTCTTATATGTTTGTTACCGGGCCAAACGTGGTAAAAACCGTAACCCATGAAGAAGTAACTTCAGAAGAATTAGGTGGAGCAGCAACCCATGCCACAAAATCTGGAGTGACTCATTTTGCTTGTGCAAATGAAATTGAGGCCATTCAACATCTTAAAAAATTACTGAGCTACGTTCCTCAAAATTGTGAGGAACAAGCCCCAGCAGAACCTTATGAAATTGGCGATGAAAAAAGGCTAAAACTCAATGAGATGATGCCCGAAAACGCTAATCAACCCTATGATGTAAGAGAAATTATTACCGAAGTAATTGATAGCGAATCATTTTTAGAAGTTCATAAAGATTTTGCAGAAAATATTGTAGTAGGTTTTGCCAGGTTAGCAGGCAGAAGTATTGGTATTGTAGCCAATCAGCCAGCATTTTTAGCCGGAGTTTTAGATATTCATGCTTCTACAAAAGCGGCCAGATTTGTCCGTTTTTGCGATGCTTTTAATATCCCAATATTGGTGTTTGAAGATGTACCAGGTTTTTTACCCGGCACAGACCAAGAATGGAATGCCATTATTACCAATGGCGCCAAACTGTTATATGCTTTTTGCGAGGCCACCGTTCCTAGAATTACAGTAATTACCCGTAAAGCCTACGGCGGAGCTTATGATGTGATGAATTCTAAACACATTGGTGCGGATATGAATTACGCTTGGCCAACTGCCGAAATTGCGGTAATGGGAGCTAAAGGTGCGGCAGAAATAATCTTCAAAAAAGAAATCTCTACTGCCGAAAACCCCGAAGAAAAATGGCTGGAGAAAGAAAAAGAATACTCTGATATTTTCGCCAATCCTTACCGAGCAGCTGAAAGAGGCTTTATTGATGAGGTAATTGAGCCCGCAGAAACCAGAGTAAAACTGATTAAAGCATTTAAAATGTTAGAGAATAAAGTGGTGAATAACCCAAGAAAGAAACACGGAAATATTCCTTTGTAAAACATAAAAACCAAACCTTATGATTAACAAAAACCTTTTAATTACAACTTACCTATTAAGCTTAATTGTTTTAATTACAGCTGTTTTGTTTAAAATTCTTCATATGCCTTTTGGCGAGGATTTTATTATAATAGCTTTACTGATTACCATTTTTTTTAGTGTATTGAGTCTTTATGAAATTTGGACTTCGAAAAGGATAGATCAATCAGAAAAAATAATGTGGACCGTTTCCTTTATAGTTTTCAACTCTTTTGCAGCACTTATTTATATATTAAGTGCTAGAAAAAGGATTCTTCGAGATTTTAAACTTAATATCTAATTATCTTGCATCCTATAGAACAAATTACCCAAGAACTCACCTGGAAAATCAGGCAAAAGGAGTTAAATCCCGAATTGCCATTAGCCGCAATTAAACTCCCAGAAGATGATTTAGGAATGCATTTAGGTTTGTTTCACAATAATAAACTGATTACGGTAGTTTCTTTATTTGAATATGGCGAGGTTTTACAATTTAGAAAATTTGCGACCGATAGTGAATACCAAAAAATGGGCTTTGGTAAACAAATGATAGAATATATTTTAGCTTACGCAGAAGAGCATCATTTTACTAAAGTTTGGTGTAATGCCAGAACTTCGGCTTCAGGGTTTTATGAGAAGTTTGGCTTTACAGAAACCGAAGATAGATTTTCTAAAAACGGAATAGATTATGTGATTATGGAAAAAGAAATTAGCACCTAATTTTTTTGGAGCCTATTGATTTAAACATTGCAAGGAGGAAACTTAAATAGTATGAAGAACCTGCGTAAAATAAGCTTGATTGCAGCGTTTACCGGCCATAGAGCCTAATGCCAGAAGCCGTATGAGCGAAAAGCAAGACGGGTGATAAATAGTGTGATGCAGCACCCTTTCCATAAAAATATTTACATTCTAATAACCAAAAGGAGTGTTTCATTTTACAAACTCATTAGATAAAAAACCTTAGGGTTTTAATTGGTTTTTTATATTTGTAACTATATCAAAAAGAAATAAAATGGCGAAGAAGAAAGAGGATCAAAAAGAAAAAAAACATATTACTGTTGTCAATAAAAAATCATTAGCATTTTTCGAAAAATATATCAATAACCCTTCTCCAACTGGTTTTGAGTGGGAAGGCCAAAAGTTATGGTTAGATTATATTAAGCCTTTTACTGACGAGTATTTTGTAGATAACTACGGAACAGCGGTTGCGGTTATTAATCCAAAAGCAAAATACAAGGTAGTCATTGAGGCTCATGCCGATGAAATTTCTTGGTTTGTAAATTATATTACTAGCGATGGTTTAATTTATGTGATAAGAAACGGTGGATCAGATCATCAGATTGCGCCTTCAAAAAGAGTAAATATCCATACTGATAAAGGAATTGTAAAAGCTGTTTTTGGCTGGCCGGCAATTCACACCCGTTCTGGTGGCGAAAAAGAAGAAGCACCACAATTAAAAAATATTTTTTTAGACTGCGGTTGCACCACTAAAGAAGAAGTTGAAAAATTAGGTGTTCATGTAGGTTGTGTAATTACCTATGAAGATGAATTTATGGTTTTAAACGATCGTTATTACGTGGGTAGAGCTTTGGATAACAGAGCTGGCGGTTTTATGATTGCCGAGGTGGCTCGTTTACTACATGAGAACAAGAAAAAACTAGATTTTGGTTTATACATTGTGAATTCTGTACAAGAAGAAATTGGTTTACGTGGTGCCGAAATGATTGCGCATAGAATTAAACCAGATTTAGCCCTAATTACTGATGTTACCCATGATACTTCTACGCCTATGATTAGTAAAATTACGCAAGGAGATTTAGCATGTGGTAAAGGCCCGGTAATGTCTTACGCTCCGGCGGTTCACAATACTTTTAATAAATTATTGATTAAAACTGCCGAAGACAATCATATTCCTTTTCAAAGACAAGCTTCTTCTCGTTCTACCGGTACAGATACTGATGCTTTTGCTTATTCAAATGAAGGTGTGGTTTCTGCGTTAATTTCTTTGCCTTTAAGATATATGCATACCACGGTAGAAATGATTCATAAAGAAGATGTTGACAATGTTATTAGTTTGATTTACCACTCTTTATTGGCCATCAAAAAAGACCACGATTTTAAGTACATCAAATAAAAATGAATTTAAACTTTTTATTTAAGTCTAAATTTATTAGCCCGATACTGTTTGGTATTGGGCTAATAAATTTAATATCCGCCCAAGCTCAGGAAAATTCTGGTTACAAAAAACCACCGCAAGAAATGATTGATATGGTTGAAAATGCCATCAGCAGATCTGTCATTATTAGCGGAAAAGGGAGTTATATGGCGATTTTAGAAGAGCCCGGCTATCCATCTATCAAAGAAATTTCACAACCTGTATTAAAATTAGCTGGTTTAAGAATTAATCCCAAAAATATGGGGAACAGTCGTTCTTCTTATTACAGTGGTTTTAAAATCAAGAATCTAAAAAATAAAGACGAATTTGAGTTTCAGAATTTGCCTAAAGAAGCAAAAATTAAAGATGTAAGCTTTTCTCCGGATGAAAATTTAGTGGCTTTTAGTGTAAGTACTGATACCGAAATTCAATTATGGACTGGCGATATCAACAGTAAAACTGCTAAAAGATTATCTGAAAATGCTTTAAATGATATATATGGTAAATTGTATGAATGGGCGCCAGATAGTAAATCTATTTTAGCTAAATGTTTGGCCAATCAACAAGAAGTTCCGTTAAGATCAATAGTTCCAAACGGACCAAACGTTCAGGAAAATTTAGGTAAAGCTACCCC
Organism: Pedobacter cryophilus; assembly: GCF_005116455.1. GTDB lineage: Bacteria > Bacteroidota > Bacteroidia > Sphingobacteriales > Sphingobacteriaceae > Pseudopedobacter > Pseudopedobacter cryophilum. The sequence goes on along the minus strand of NZ_SWBP01000002.1, from coordinate 481,557 downwards.
ATCCAGGACTTATCAAGATTTACTTAAAAATAATGATGATGAGCTACTTTTTGACTATTACTTAACTGTTCAAATGAAAATGATATTTTTAGATGGACAAGCTGTAGATTTTAACCGCCCAAACATTTATAAAAGTTTTGATTTTTCGCCAGATGGTACTTTGGTAATGACAGCCAGCATTCATAAGCCTTACTCCTATTTAGTTCCTATCGGATTTTTTCCTTATAAAGTAGACATTAAAGATCGTTACGGGAAAGAGATTCAAGATTTAGCTGATGTACCTTTGGCAGACAATCTCCCAACTGGGTTTGATGCGGTAATTACCGGACCAAGAGAATTTGGTTGGCGTTCTGATAAACCTCAAACCTATTTTTGGGTAGAGGCACAAGACGGTGGAGACCCTGCTAAAAAAGTAACTTTTAGAGATCTTATTTTTACTAAAGAAGTAGGTGCAAATGGCATCAGAAGAAAGTTAGCCGATTGTTATTTAAGATTTAATTCCATCAATTGGGGTGATGATCAAATTGCAATTGTTACAGAAAGATGGTGGAAAACCAGAGCCGAGCGAAGGGTGTTTATAAAACCTATTCAACCTTTATACCGTGTAAATTTATGGGACAGGTATTCTGAAGATACTTACAACGACCCTGGCCAATTTGTTGCCGTAAAAAACGAATACAATAAAGACGTTTTATTGTTGGCATACAACTCTGTTAGAAGAATTGCAGATGCTAATAACATGCATATTTTCTCTATTTCTGAAGGCGCATCAGCCAAAGGAAACAGGCCTTTTTTGTTAAAATTTAATGTTAAAACAAAATTAACCGATACCTTATTTCGCTCAAAAGCTCCATTTTATGAAAAACCTATTTTCTTTAATAATAGGAATGAGTTGATTATTAGCCGAGAATCTGAAATAGACCCACCAAATTATTTTGCTGTAGAGTTGCCAAACAATAAAAATTCGCAACTCACTTATTTTAAAAACCCTTATCCACAGCTATTTGGAGTGGTTAAGCAGCAAATTAACTACCCAAGGGCAGATAAATTAAACTTATCAGCTACTTTATACCTTCCTAAAAATTATACCACCGCACAAGGAAAATTGCCGGTTTTAATGTGGGCCTATCCAAAGGAGTTTAAAACCGCTGCAGCTGCGGGGCAAGTAAAAGGTTCTCCTTTTCAATTCACTAAAATTTCTTGGGCTTCGCCTGTATATTGGGTAACGCAGGGTTACGCCGTAATGGATAATGTGGATATGCCCATTGTTGGCGAAAGTAATGAACAACCTAATGATTCTTTTATTGAACAGCTGAAAGAAAATGCAGAAGCTGCCATAAATAAAATTACCAGAATGGGCATTGCAGATCCAAAACGAATTGCTGTAGGTGGCCATTCTTATGGTGCTTTTATGACCGCAAATTTACTAGCACATACCAATCTTTTTGCAGCCGGAATTGCAAGAAGTGGCGCATACAACAGAACCTTAACGCCTTTTGGCTTTCAAGCCGAAGAAAGAACTTATTGGGAAGCACCGGGTGTGTACAATAAAATGTCTCCATTTTCTTATGCCAATAAAGTAAAAACACCTTTATTATTGATACATGGCGAAGCCGATGATAATTCGGGTACTTTTCCTATTCAAACCGAACGCTTTTACAGTGCTCTTAAAGGCTTTGGCGCCACTACTCGTTTAGTAAATTTACCATCAGAAGCGCATAGCTACAGAGCAAAAGAATCTATTTTACACATGCTTTGGGAAATGAATAATTGGCTGGATACCTACGTAAAAAATAAGGTTAAAATAGCTGTTCCTTAGAGTGAACAGAATTTATTAAATTAGGAGCATGTTAAAAGATCAGAACTTATTTGTTGAAAAGATTAAAACGTCTTATAACCCAACAGGTTTATCTATTTATTTAGGTGCCGGAATTCTTGATCAACACATCGTAGCTGAAGCCGAAGTTAACCTTTCGCTCAAAATGATGAACAGACATGGCTTAATAGCCGGAGCAACAGGAACAGGTAAAACGAGAACGCTTCAATTAATAGCAGAGCAACTTTCTGACGCCGGAGTACCGGTTTTTATGCTTGATGTAAAAGGAGATTTATCAGGATTAAATCAACCTGGTATTTCAAATCCAAAATTAGAAGAAAGAGGATTAGCGCTAAAAAAACCTTTTACACCTGCAGGTTTCCCTGTAGAATTGTATTCATTATCTGGTAAAACAGGTGCCACCATGCGAGCCACTGTTTCAGAATTTGGCCCCATTTTATTAGGTAAAATACTTGATTTAAATGATACCCAAACAGGTGTACTTGCTGCTATTTTTAAATATGCCGATGATCACAAAATGGCTTTGGTAGATCTTAAGGATCTTAAAAAGCTATTAAGCTATTTATCTGAAGGTGCTGGTGCTGATGAAATTAAAGAAAATTACGGAAAAATATCTACAGCTACTTCGGGTACCATATTAAGAAAAATTGTATCGATAGAGCAACAAGGATTAGGCGCTATTTTTGGAGAATGTTCTTTTGACACTGCTGATCTTTTCCAAAAAGTGGATGGAAAAGGATTAATTAGCTTACTCAATATTTCTGATGTACAAGATCAGCCTTCATTATATTCCACATTTTTATTGAGTTTGTTAGCCGAAATATTTAGTACACTTCCTGAAGCTGGCGACTTAGATAAACCCAAATTAGTATTCTTTTTTGATGAAGCTCATTTGCTTTTTAATAATTCATCAAAAGCATTTTTAGAACAAATTGAGCAAGTCATTAGGTTAATCAGATCAAAAGGCGTTGGCGTTTTCTTTTGTACCCAAGCGGCATCAGATATTCCAGAAAGTATTTTAGGACAATTAGGAAATAGAATTCAACATGCATTAAGAGCTTTTACACCAAATGATGTAGAAGCATTAAGAAAAACAGTAAAAACTTTCCCTAGGTCTGATTTTTATGAAATTGATACCGTTTTAACCAGTTTAGGTACAGGGCAGGCTTTAATTACCGTATTAAACGAAAAAGGGATACCAACAGAAGTAGTGGCAACACATTTAACTCCTCCAAGGGCAATTATGGGCCCAATGAGTAATGAAGATTGTACTTCGCTCATGGAAAGCTCTGATCTTTACAAAAAGTATAAGGAAAGTTTAGATCCTGAAAGCGCTTATGAAATGCTAGCGGCTAAGATTAACCAAAAAATGAAGGATGATGAAGAGGAGAAAGCCGTAGTTCAAGAAAATTCTACATCAAAAAATAAACCTCAAGAAAAAAGCATGTTAGAGCAAGCCATGAATGCACCTATTACCAGGCAAATTGGCAGAGAAATTGTAAGAGGCATTTTTGGAATGATTACTGGTAAAAAGCCAAGAAGTGGCGGACTTTTTGGTTTCTAAAAAGCCATCAACACATAAAATTTAATTAAAAAAACTATTTAAATACATGAAAAAACCTACATTACTTATTCTTGCAGCAGGGATGGCAAGCCGTTACGGAAGCATGAAACAAATTGATGGATTTGGCCCAAACGGCGAAACTATTATAGATTATTCTATTCACGATGCCATTAAAGCAGGATTCGGGAAAATCAGCTTCATCATAAGAGAAGAATTTTTAGAAAGCTTTAAAGGTATTTTTGAACCTAAATTAGCAGGCAAAGTAGAAACAGATTATATTTTCCAAACCTTCGACCTAAAAAAATACGGTATTGATAAAGATATTGAAAGAGCCAAACCTTGGGGAACTGGTCATGCCATTTTAGAATCGAAAAACCAAATTCATGAGCCTTTTTGTGTAATTAATGCCGATGACTATTATGGTTACGAAGCTTTTAAAAACATGGTTGATTTTTTAACAACCGAAGCTGATGCAAATAAATACAGCATTGTAGGTTACAAAATTGGAAACACGCTATCAGAAAACGGTTCGGTTTCTAGAGGCGTTTGCCAAACAGACGCTGAAGGAAATATGAGCATGATTAACGAACGCACAAAAGTTTACTCCAAAGACGGCGGAATTGTTTATGAAGAAGATGAGCAAGAATTTCCATTAGATGCATCAACTCCGGTTTCTATGAATTTTTGGGGCTTTACACCTGATGTTTTCAAAATTACCGAAGATCTTTTTGTTGACTTTGTTGAAAAAAACGAGAATAATCCTAAATCAGAATTTTTTATTCCGCTTATCGCTGATCATTTAATCAAAAACAACATCGCTACTTTTAAAGTCATCCCTACAGATGCAAAATGGTTTGGTGTTACCTACAAAGAAGACAAAGAAATTGTACAAGAAAATATAAATAAACTAGTCTCAGATGGAGTATATCCATCTAAACTTTGGTAACTGTACTGTTTAAAGTTCGCTTTTTTAAAAGGCTTAGGTAAATATCTAAGCCTTTTTTTATGCCTTTAAAACACATTTAAGCATCATTCTCATTAAAAAAAACCAAGTTATAGATTTCATGGCAAGGTTTTGACATAGCATGTATCGTTAATAAACAATAATAAGATTCAAACATGATCACAAAAACAAACTTAAAAAGAAGCATACTATTTACAGGTGTTTTAGCTATAGCTTCTATTGCTAATGCTCAAGAAACAACATCTTCTAGCCCATTGCCTTTTTCAAAAGCTTCGGCTTATCGCACTTGGTCTTTTGGTGTAACTGGTGGCGCTATGTCTCCAGCAGTAGTTATTGGAGGTAAAAGTGATTTCACCAACTGGAAAGCCGATGCAGGTTACGGTGGATACATCAAAAAACAACTATGGCACAACTTTGGTTTACAGGGAGATTTCTTTAGAGGAACTTTAAAAGCAGATAATTCTGAATTAATGGGTAACGGGATGCCAATAATCAGTCCTTACAAATCTTACGAGACCGAAATAAAATGGGGTGCTACTTTAAGTGGTGTTTTCAATTTCGGGAATTTCACTATTCTTAACCGCCAAAGTTTTATGTCTCCTTATGTAACTGCTGGTGCAGGTTTAATGGGTTACCAACCAACAGCTGTTAACAACGCAAACCAAAATGTAGAATTAAAAAATGGAGAAAACATCCACGAATTAGTTGTACCAATTGGTGTGGGTACAAAATTTCTAATTGCTAAAGGCGTAAATTTAGACTTAGGTTACAAAATGAATTTTGTTGATGGTGATAATTTAGATGGTTACCAAAGAGATCCACAAAATGATCGTTTTTCTTACGGATATGCAGGTTTAGAATTTGCATTGGGTAACAAAGCAAAACCACAATTAGCGTTTACAAATCCAGCCGCAGCTTTAGAAGCAGGTTATAATGCTAAATATGATGATTTAAAAGCTCAAATTGACGCATCTAAAAATGATGATGAAGTAAATGCTTTAAAAGATAAAGTGGCTAAGTTAATGGCTGATGCTGATGGTGATGGTGTTTCTGATTATTATGACAAATGTGCCAATACTCCAAAAGGTACTGCAGTTGATGGTTCTGGTTGTCCACTTCCAAAAATGGAAATTGTTAAACCAGTTACTTATGTAATTACAGAAGAAGATAAGAAAATTGTAACTGAAGCCATCAAAAATTTAGAATTTGATTTAGCTAAAGCAACCATCAGATCTACTTCTTTTTCAACTTTAGACCGTGTGGCTAGCCTAATTATCTCTAAAAACCTAAGCTTAAAATTAGCTGGCCATACAGATAGCCAAGGAAGTGATGCTTACAACTTAAAATTATCTAAAGACAGAGCTGAGTCTGTTAAAGCTTACTTAGTAAGTAAAGGTGTTAATTCTTCAAGAATTGAGGCTACAGGTTACGGAGAAGCTCAACCTATTGATACTAATGCTACTGAAGCTGGAAGACAAAACAATAGAAGAGTAGAATTTACTATCTATAACTAATTAAGATATAAAAGCAATCATAAAAAGCTGGTGATCTATAAAGATCATCAGCTTTTTTGGTTTAAAAAATCAGCTCTTATTGGGTTAAAAACATCTATTAAAACACCGGCTTCTAAAGCAAAGGCTCCATGCCAAAGGTTAGGTTCTACAAAAAAGCCATCTCCAGGTTTTAATACTTTCTTCTCTCCTTCTATAGTAATTTCAAACAAACCACTTTCTACATAAGTAGACTGCGTATGAATATGTTGATGAATGCTTCCAACAGCACCTTTTTCAAACTTCACTTTCACCATCATCATTTGATCATTAAACCCAAATATCTGACGGGTAATGCCTTCTGTAGCATATTCCCATGCTATTTCTTCTTCTATTTGGAATGGGTTGGTTTGTATCATGTGTGCTATTGTTAATTTAATAGATGAGCGTAAAATTAGTAATAAGAATAGACGGTTATAAAATAAATTAAATTAGTGCGAAAGAATTTATGTTGCCTACTGATTATAATTACAGCGCCATTCATTTCTCCTCTTTGAGGGATAAAACAAGCCCAAAACTTTAGGCATTGCTCAAATGATTACAATTTTAAATGCGTAAAATACTCAACTGCATAACAAGTAAGAATTCTGATAAGACACTAATTTTAAAATAATGAATCAAAATTTTGAAATACAAATTATAATGTTTTACTTTGAATTTCAAAGTTCTTTTAAAAATGGAAGAAAAAGATATTTATACCGAGCTCAGTTCTATTAGAAATTTGATGGAACGTTCTACCAAGTTCATTTCTTTGAGCGGTTTATCAGGCATTTTGGCTGGTATTTATGCTTTAATTGGGGCATTTATGGCTTATAAATTGGTTTATCAATCTCCTGAATATTTAGGAAATTCATTTACAGTTTCGCACACTACATTGGTACAATTACTTTTAATAGCGTTGGGGGTGCTCATCTTTTCCATTTGTACAGGAATTTGGTTAACCATGCGCCAAGCAGAGAAAAAAGGGAAAAATCCTTGGAATCCTGTTAGTCGTAGGTTAATCCACAACATGGCTATCCCGCTTTTAACCGGAGGAATGTTTATTCTTATCCTTTTATATAAAGGACAATTTGGAATATTAGCCTCAGCTAGCTTAATTTTTTATGGTTTAGCATTGATCTCAGCTAGTCATTATACTTTTTCGGATATTAAATGGCTGGGTATCTGCGAAATTGTTTTAGGATTACTGGCAGTAACATTTCAAGGCTATGGAATTCTTTTTTGGGCGCTAGGCTTTGGGGTTCTCCATATTCTTTATGGTAGTATAATGCACTTTAAATACAAGCAGTGAAAATATTTGACCAATTTGATAAAGCTTTTGAAAACCGATTACGCTTACAAATTATGAGTGTTTTGGTGGCCAATGAGTATTATGATTTTAACGCTCTAAAAGAGCTTTTAGCGGTAACCGATGGTAATTTGGCATCACACCTAAAAGCTTTAGAAAAAGAGGAATATATTATTGTGACTAAAAGTTTCATCGGGCGAAAGCCAAATACACAATATGAAGCATCGCCTTTAGGCCGTCAAGCGTTTAAAAAACACTTGGAAGCTTTAGAAAATTTAATTAAACAACAAAAATAATTTTTTTGACCTTTTACTTTGAAATTCAAAGCACTTTTAATTATTAACAAATAAAAAACAACAATTATGAAATCTCCAAACAAAAGATTAATCGGTATGATGATGGCAATAGCATTTATATTGTGCATCCCTTTAATTGCCATGCAATTCACAAATGAAGTTAACTGGACTTTATCAGACTTTGTGATGATGGGAATATTATTAATTTCTACAGGTCTGTTAGTTGAACTAGTTCTTAGAAAAGTAACCAAAATTCAGCACAGAATAATACTTTGCGCCCTGCTTATTTTTGGATTATTTATTGTTTGGGCCGAACTTGCAGTTGGCATATTTGGAACTCCATTTGCTGGAAACTAAATCCAAACCTCATAAAATCTCTTTTTAGAAATGAAAATTTAATTAAGCAAAAAATATTTTTTTTATCCATCAACTTTGAAATTCAAAGTACTTTAAACTAAAAAATCATGAATGATCAAACAAACATCGAAAAAAACGATTTGGTAAGCTGGTTCTCAGAATCAATTATTATTAAAGTAGGTCTTATTGGCTTATTAACCATTTTATTACTTATTCCGTCTAACTTAATTCAGGATTTAATTAATGAAAGACAAGCTAGGCAGCATGAAATTACTAAAGAAATAACTGATAAATGGTCGAGTAAACAATTAATAGAAGGTCCAATTATGGTGCTTCCGTATAAAAAATTGATAGGGAATAAAGATGCTGCTGGCAAAACGGTTTATAAAGAAATTGTAACTAACATTTACATTTTGCCCGAACTGCTAAACGTTAAAAGCAGTGTAACACCGCAAATATTGCACAGAGGCATTTTTGATGCGGTAGTTTATGACAGTAAAGTGAATGTGAATGGAAAGTTTAGTGAGCTAGAAATAGAAAAATCAGGTGTCGACCCTGAAATGATTTTATGGGATAAAGCTAAAATTGTGATTGGAATAAGTGATTTAAAAGGGATGAAAAATAATCCTGAAATTAAACTGGCCAACCAAACTTACCAAGTGGAGCCTGATTTTACCTCTTTAAAATTATTCACTAACAACCTAATTATTTTACCCGATTTAAGTAAAGGAAAAAGAACTTCTTTAAGTTTTAGCTTCAATTTAGATTTGAGAGGAAGCAATGAAATGAGCTTTTTACATTTAGGCAAAAGCACTCAAGTAAGTATTAATGGCAAATGGAATGACCCCAGTTTTATTGGAAGATATTTACCCGAAGAGCGCACAATTAACGAGAATGGCTTTTCTGCAACTTGGAAAATGCCTTACTTTAACAGACCGTTTCCACAACAATGGGAAGAAGTAAACTCGGTGTTAAAAACCGATGATAAAGCTTCTTTTGGCGTTAAATTTATGCTTCCGGTAGATCAATATCAAAAAACCATGAGAACAGCCAAATACAGCTTTTTAATTATTCTTTTAACTTTCATCTCGTTGCTGTTTACAGAAATGATTCAGAAGAAGAAAGTCCATTTACTACAATATGTATTGATTGGTGCAGCCATGATTATTTATTACACCTTACTTTTATCTTTTAGCGAGCAAGTAGGTTTTAATTATGCTTATTTAATTGCTTCGGTAAGTACTATAGTTTTAATTGGTGTTTTTATTGCTTCTTTACTTAAAAACAAGAAAGCAGCATTCATATTATCGGCTATTTTGAGTGTATTTTATGGCTTTATATTTATTATTATCCAATTGCAAGACCTTGCATTATTGTACGGAAGCATAGGTTTATTCATTATTGTTGCAACCATCATGTTTTTATCTTCAAAAATGGATTGGAGCAAAAAACAATTAGTAAAAGAATAACTGTAGTTGGGTTATTGAAGAGCTAAACCTCCAGTTTTTAATGCCGTATTTATTATATAAAGCAAGATTGGAAACAGTCTTGCTTTTTTATTGGAACTGATAAACAGTTTTATTCTTATCTCCTTGTTTAATTAATAATGCTTTATCTACCGCATCTTTTAAATCTCTACTTGCAGTTGCCGTAGAAATATCTGGAAAAGAGCGCATATAATTTTGTCGTGTGAAAGATTGACTTCCTATTTTATCTTTATAAATGTTCATCCTATCATTTCCAGATAAAGTCACTCTTTGCGATTTTATTAACTCATTTAAAGATTGATCAATAACTTGGAGCATGAAAGTAATGAAAGGAGTAGAATGTCCTGATTTATTTAATGCGTTGTAATATTCGGCTTGTTTATTTTTAATAATGGATTCTATTGGAAGAAAACCAAATACCGGAGAATATTCTTTCAATATTAAAGTTTGCCATAACCTTCCCATTCTTCCATTTCCATCCATAAAGGGATGAATAAACTCAAATTCATAATGAAAAACACAACTCTTAATTAAAAGCAAATCTTCATCATTTTTAAGATAACTGAACAAATCATTCAGTAATGATTGAACTAAATTCCCCGGGGGAGCCAAGTGCGCAACCTCAGATCCTTTAACAATCCCAACTGATTTCGACCTGATTTTTCCTGCATCGGCAATTAGTCCTTTCATTAAAAGCTGATGAGCTTTGCATAATGATGTGAGTTTGTCAAACTCAAAATAATGTAGATTTTCATAAACCTCAATAGCGTTTTTAACTTCCAAAATATCTTTCTCTGGCGCAATTACTCTTTTATTCTCTAATATGGCCGTAATTTGTTCTTCTGATAAAGTATTCCCTTCTATCTCTAAACTAGATTGGATAGTTTTTATACGATTAGATTTCCTTAACTCTGCCGGAGCTTTATACAAATGCCTGGCATTGATTGATCCTATTTTTTCGGCTATGGAAGAAATGAGATGGAGAATTTCTGACGTAATTTGATCAGGAGGCTTCAATTTATGATAGTATCATTTGATAGTATCAAAGATAAAATAATTTTAGTCTATTTCACTTTAGCTAAACTATAAAATTTATACCCTTTTTATAAATCACCTTATTTGAACCATTTTTGCATTTCTATTTCTAATTCTCCCTCAGAAATGGTTTCTTGATTTTCGGATTCTAGATTACCTCTTTCAATTTTATCTAATAGAATTAATTTGTCCATTAACTCATCAATGGTAAATTCTTCTGGGAATTGAGTAAGTGTTTCGGTTAATTTTGCTTTAGTAATCATAGTTTATAATTTTAATCTAATTTAACAATTAACCAATTTCTTAATCAAATATTATCTCTGATTTTAAAAATCTTAAAACAATCCCAACTGCCCTTTATCATCCAACTTAATCTCATCTGGATTAGTGATTTCAAAATCTATTTTCTTTACCTCTTTTGGGGTAGAAACAAATTCCGGTTTTTTCTCCACTTCCTGCTTTTTTGGTTCTTCAACTAACTTTTCAGATTCATCAACCTTTTTTTCTAATTCTTGAGAATCATCAACAGTATTTTCTATTACTGGCTCTTCCTCATTTTCTGATTCATCAACAAGCTCAACTTCTTCCTCCTCTACCTCATCATTTTTTTCGGAAATTAGAGTTACTTTTTGTACATCATGCTGACTCAGTTTATTGCCCTGAGCTTTTAATCCCTTCACTTCAATAGCTTCTGAAAGGTCTATTTCTTGTTCGTCAAATAGTTGAGATTTACCTTTTAGAGCTTCAATTTTTACTACAGGATGATCTGCATTGCTGAGCAAAATCATTTTAGAACCAGGTTCTTCACTAATAAATCCGGTACGTTTGCCAATCGCTAAATCTTCAAACACAAAACGTTTGATATAATAATTTTTAGATTTCCCATCTAAATGGATGCAGGAGAAAACCTTTTCAGGAGCATGTTTTTCTATCCTTATCATTTTATCATCAAAATGATTGGTTAAATCAAAGCTAGAAAGCTCATAACTGCCATCATTAAAAACACATAAAATTTTATCTTCTGCTTGGAATTCGCCTAAATATCGTCCATGTCCGTTTTCATTTAAACGTTTCACGGTTGGGTCATACCAAATTTTTCTTCCTGCCAAAGTAGAAACACCTTTACTTTTAAGGGTAATTTTTTTAATGGCGAATTTAGAAAGGATATTTCCCTGTGAGGCTCTTCCTTTAATAGCAATTTCGGCAAAATCCTGATCGAAAGTGAGTTTCCTCAATTTAGACATCGGCTTTAAAGCCACATTAATTACTTCTGCTTCACCATTAGGATTAGCCGTAAAGTACACTACTTTAGAGCCTTTTGTGCCTTTGGTTAAATCATATTCTTTATCTCGGGTTACGCCCCCAACAGAAAAGCGTTTGATATAGGATGTTCCGGTTTTACCGTCATTGTAAACCATATTATAAATGGTACGTTCATCATTCTTTTTAAAAACACCAACATGTAAAATACCTTTACCTACAAAGGTTTTATCCTGCACTTTGGTTACCAAACATACTCCGTCTTCTCTAAAAACAATTACATCATCCAAATCAGAGCAATCAAAAATGTACTCGTCTTTCTTTAATCCAGTCCCTACAAATCCATCTTCTTTATTGATATAGAATTTAGTATTAGCTAAAGCAACTTGAGAAGCTTCTACCCTATCAAAAGTTCTAATTTCGGTTTTACGCTCTCGGCCTTTACCAAATTTCTCTTTTAAACGCTCAAAATAAGCGATGGCGAAATCTGTTAAGTGCTTTAAATCATGTTTAACATTTTTGATTTCTTTCTCCAAATTGGCCATTTGCTCATCAGCCTTTTTCACATCAAAACGGGTGATGCTACTCATAGGTTTATCAATCAGCTTCTTAAAATCCTCTGCTAAAATCTCGCGATATAAATTGGGTTTAAAAGGCTCAAATAAACGATGAAGCACAAGAGTGACGTCATCAAAATTGGTAGAATTTTCATAATCAGGATGCTTATACATCCCTTCCTGAATAAATATTTTCAATAAAGAGCTAAAGAAAATCCGTTCCTGCAAATCATGCAGTTTAATTTCTAATTCTCGCTTTAATAAGTGTTTGGTATAATGAGTACTTTCTGTTAAAATATCATTAACACTCATAAAATGAGGCTTATCGCCTTTGATGATACAAGTGTTTGGAGATATGGAAACTTCGCAAGAGGTGAAAGCATAAAGTGCATCAATGGTAACATCTGGAGATATGCCGGGTGCTAAATGCACTACAATTTCTACGTCTTTAGCTGTATTATCTTCAATTTTTTTGATTTTGATTTTACCTTTATCATTGGCAGATATGATGCTATCAATTAAACCTATAGTAGTAGTAGAAAAAGGAATTTCGGTAATCACTAAAGTCTTTTTATCCAGTTCAGATATTTTAGCTCGTACTCTGATTTTACCGCCACGTTGCCCTTCATTATAAGCGGAAAAATCTGCCATACCACCAGTTAAAAAATCGGGGATAATATTAGGTGCAATTCCTCTTAATATTCCAATAGAAGCATCAATTAACTCTATAAAATTATGAGGCATTACTTTAGTAGCCAAACCAACCGCTATACCTTCGGCTCCTTGGGCTAATAAAAGCGGGAATTTAACAGGTAAAGTAATGGGTTCTCTATTTCTTCCATCATAAGAAGATTGCCATTCGGTAGTATCGGGATTAAAAACAACTTCTAAAGCAAACTTTGATAAACGAGCTTCGATATAACGAGGTGCAGCAGCTGAATCACCAGTAATAGGATCTCCCCAGTTTCCTTGGGTATCTATCAAAAGGTTTTTTTGCCCAATTTGAACCATGGCATCGCCAATAGAAGCATCACCATGTGGATGATATTTCATGGTATTACCAATTACGTTGGCAGCTTTGTTAAAACGCCCATCATCCATCTCTTTTAAAGAATGAAGAATACGACGCTGCACTGGCTTTAACCCATCATGAATATGCGGAACAGCCCTGTCCAGAATTACATAAGAAGCATAATCTAAAAACCAGTTCTCATATAACCCACTAAGCGGAATCACATTATGTAAAGTATTTTCGTTTTCGTAATTGTTTTCTTCCATTTATATGTTTTTTACCACAGAGAACACGGAGTTCACAGAGGCTTATATGATCTTTTGTTACTTCAGCTTTGTGTTCTTTGCGCCCTTTGTGGTTAATCTTTTTTTACCCCTAAACTTATAACCTTTGCGTTATCAGTAATTTATTTTTTAACCACAGAGAGCTCAGAGGTCACAGAGCTGCATGGGTAAAAAACACCTTCATTAATCATTTATCACTCTTTTTATCCCATCTTTCAATAATAAAACATTGAAGTTTATTATCAAGCCCAATTTACATTCTGAAAGTTTTAAATAAGTTAAAAGTTGAGCTAGATAAATTTCATTTAATTCTTTAACTGATTTAACTTCAACAATCACCTTATTTGCTACAAAAATATCTAATCTGTAACCACATTCTAATTCAATACCATCATAATAAATGGCAAGAGGCTTTTCTTTTTCTACAAACAGACCACTTTTCTTCAATTCGTAAAACAAACATTCTTGATAAACAGATTCTAATAATCCAGGACCAAGTTCTTTGTGAACCTTTATTGCTAAACCAATTATTTTAGTAGCCAAAGAATTTTCTAATTCCATTATAATCCTATTTTAAATCACCATCTAGCTCTGTGACCTTTGCGTACTCCGTGGTTAATTTTATTTTTTAAACATCAAAAAACTTATTTCTTTATTTCTACTCAAACTCAAATAGCCACGTAACTCTGCGTACTCTGTGGTTATTAATTGTCGATTGTGCATTAAAAAACACAGTAGTTAACTATCCCCTCAACCTCTCTTCAAAAAACATAAAAGGCAGAAAGCTACTCACCCCCTTCGTTTTCCATATTGCGCCATCAATACAATATAACAATACCTCAAAATGATGTTCTTGTTTCATCTCATATTCTGCCATTACTTGTAAACAAGATCCGCAGGGTGTTGTGGGTTTTAATAATTCAAACTCATTGGTTTGTGCTGTAATAGCTATGGAAACTATTTGATCATCAGGATAATTGGCTCCTATTGCAAAAAGCGCAACTCGTTCTGCACATAAACCAGAAGGATAAGCTACATTTTCTTGATTACTGCCATACACAATTTTTCCACTGGCTAAACGTACGGCCGCTCCGACTTTAAAATTAGAATATGGAGAGTGCGAATTAGCTAATGCTTTTACTGCTTCTTTACAAAGTTCCTGATCAGAACTGTTCAATTCTTCAAGGCTTCCAAAATCTTCAAAAGCAATGCTGATTTCCTTTTTTACCAATGATAAATTACTTTAAATTCTATTAACAAATTCAACCATTTTAAATCAAATTAAGCTTTGAGCTTTCGTTTTAAGCTGCAGAGTTTTCTAAAGCCTCCAAAGCAGCTAATTTTGCATCAGCAATAATCTCAGCTTCGTCTTTTTCTACCCTTAAATTTTGCACAATATGTTGTTGCCTATCCATGGTGTTTTTACCCATGTAGTATTCTAACAAATTTTTAATTTTTGTATCTCCAGACAGAATCACAGGATCTAATCTGATATCTTCTCCAATAAAATTTTCAAATTCATCGGGAGATATCTCTCCTAAACCTTTAAATCGAGTGATTTCTGGCTTTGCACCTAATTTATCAATAGCTAAAACACGTTCCTGATCGCTGTAGCAATAAATGGTTTCCTTTTTATTTCTCACCCTAAACAAAGGCGTTTGTAAAATAAAAACATGCCCAGTCTTCACCAAATCGGGGAAAAACTGCAAAAAGAAAGTCATCAGTAATAAACGAATGTGCATTCCATCCACATCCGCATCGGTAGCTACCACAATATTATTATATCGTAAATTGTCTAATCCGTCTTCAATATTTAAAGCATGTTGTAAAAGATTAAACTCCTCATTTTCATACACCACTTTCTTAGTTAAACCATAAGCGTTCAATGGTTTTCCTTTTAAACTAAAAACAGCCTGAGTTTTTACCTGACGGGCTTTGGTGATAGATCCAGAAGCCGAATCTCCCTCGGTAATAAACAAAGTAGTTTTTTTACGATCTTCTTCTGATAGTTTCTCATCATCTAAATGCCACTTACAATCTCTCAACTTACGGTTATGTAAACTGGCTTTTTTAGCTCGTTCATTTGCTAATTTTTTAATGCCGGCAATATCTTTTCTTTCTCTTTCTGATTGAAGAATACGCTTCATTAAAGCATCGGCAGTTTCTGGATGTTTGTGCAAATAATCATCCAATTCTTTCTTCACAAAATCATTTACAAAAGTTCTTACCGTTGGCCCATCCGGACCAATGTTTAAAGAACCCAGTTTGGTTTTAGTTTGCGATTCGAAAACCGGCTCCTGCACCCTCACAGAAATTGCCGCAACTATGGAAGCTCTTATATCCGATGCATCGTATTCTTTTTTATAATATTCTCTAATGGTTTTCACCACTGCTTCTCTAAAAGCTTGTTGATGCGTACCTCCTTGCGTAGTATGCTGCCCGTTTACAAAAGAATAATATTCCTCACCGTATTGCTGCCCATGCGTCATGGCAATTTCAATATCTTCTCCTTTTAAATGAATAATTGGGTAACGGTTGGCTTCAGCATCTGTATTTCTGGTTAATAAATCAAATAAACCACGTTCTGAAAAGAATTTCTGGCCATTAAAATTGATGGTTAAGCCAGCATTCAAAAAAACATAATTCCAAATCATGTTCTCAATAAACTCGGGGATGTATCTAAAATTCCTAAAAATACTTTCATCAGGAATAAAAGTTACTGCTGTTCCGTTGCGCTGTGTGGTATCAAATTCTGGCTGATCATTTACCAATTCGCCTTTTTCAAATTCAGCTTTTTTACTTTTGTTATCACGATAAGATTGAACAACAAAACTTCCAGACAAAGCATTTACCGCCTTAGTTCCCACTCCATTTAAACCTACCGATTTTTGAAAAGCTTTAGAATCATACTTCCCACCGGTATTAATTTTAGAAACGCAATCAATTACTTTTCCTAATGGAATACCTCGTCCATAATCACGAATAGAAACCTTATGATCACTTACCGTAATATCAATAATGCGCCCCGCTCCCATCACAAACTCATCAATAGAGTTATCCATAATCTCTTTCAACAGCACATAAACCCCATCATCAAAAGCAGAACCATCTCCTAATTTCCCAATATACATACCAGGGCGAAGCCTGATATGCTCTTTCCAATCCAGAGAACGGATACTATCTTCACTATAATTTACATTTTGTTCAGCCATTATCAATTTCAGATTTGAGAAAACGATTTTGATTTAATAATATCATCATCAACCTTTACAAAGCTAAAATATTACGCAAATTGGGCAAGTACAAGATTTCAACATTTAAACGTTAATTTTTAAAAAAGCTAGGTAAAAGGAGTCAAAGCTCCAACATTATAATCAAGGCTTATTAATAGCTAATCTTTTAAATCAATTTGGTTAGTTTTCTAATGCTAGATTTAAGTGTGCATATTTTAGCAAATTTCTAAAAACACAATTATAAAACTTGTAATTTTTAGGCATTTATTTTAACTTAGTATTATCTATTTTTCAATATATCTTCTACCAAAGTTGTATCATTTAAAAATTAATACCTAGAAAAACTAAAGATGAAAGAAAACCTTCAAATTGGGGTCATCATTGATGATTCGACAATTCCAGCTTGGTCTTATAAAATGTTAGAAATTATACATTTCAGCTCAAATTGTAAGATCGTTTTAGTCATAAAAAACAAAACACAAGAGGTCAATAACAAAAGTTTTATTAAGAAAATTACTACTTACTATAAAAGTAGCCTGTTTACTTTAGTTTGTAAATTAGACAAAGTATTAAACAAGTTTAGCCCTGATGCCTTTGAACCAAAAGATATTAAAAATCTTTTATCTGTAGATGAAATTGAGATTAATCTCACTCAAACAAAATTTAGCAATCAAATTAGTGAGTACGAAATTGAAAAAATAAAAAACACCAACCTTGATATTTTAATTAACCTAAGTTTTAAAACACTAAGCGGAAATATACTTAAAGCAGCCCGCTATGGAATTTGGTCACTTCATCATGGAGATCACGAAGTGAATTTAGGCTGCAAGGATGGGATGTGGGATGTTTTACAAAACTGGAAAGAAACGGGAGTAATATTAAAAATTCTAACAGAAAACCATCATGAAGGCATTATTATAAAAAAATTAAACTCTTCATCCGATAGTTTAAGCATCAATAGAAACAAGAATAATTACTACTGGAAAGCACTTTCTTTATTGCCTTTAAAAATTGAAGAGCTTTACAAAATTGGCGAAGAAGAGTTTTTTAAGCGAACTGAAACTTTAAACCTACATCCTCAATTTTACTCTAAAAAGCCTTATGCAACTCCGTCTAATACAGAGATGCTGTATTTTGGATCAAAACTACTTTTCAAAAAAATAAAAAATAAGATTCAAGAGACTTTTTATTTTAACCAATGGATACTTTTATTCAAACTGAATCCTTCTCAAACTGCCTCCTCATCGTTTTCTGATTTCAAAAAAATATTACCTCCAAAAAATAAATTTTGGGCCGATCCACATATTATTAAAAGAGATGGCAAATATTACATTTTCATTGAAGAATTAATTTATTCGCAAAACAAAGGTTTTATTTCTTTTATAGAAATGGATGAACAGGGAAATTACAAAGACCCGGTAAAAGTGTTGGAAAAAGATTATCACTTATCTTATCCTTATTTGATAGAAGACAATGGCGAACTTTACATGATTCCAGAGACTAAGCAAAATAATTCGATTGAGTTGTACAAATGCGCCCAATTCCCTCATAAATGGGAATTAGAGATGACTTTAATGGATAATGTGAGAGCAGTTGATTCTACTATTCTTTTTAAAGACAACAAATATTGGTTGTTTTGTAACATCACTAGAGGCACCGGAACCTCTTCGCTAGATGAACTATTCTTATATTCATCAGATAAGTTAGTAAGTAACAAATGGACAAGTCATCCACAAAACCCAATCATATCCGATATCAAACAATCCAGACCGGCTGGCAATTTTTTCATGTTTAAAAACAAGCTTTATCGTCCATCACAAAATGGGTCTAAACATTATGGCTACGCCATGAAAATTAACCATGTTGTACAACTTACTGAAAAACATTACGAAGAGAATACCGTAGATGAGATATTTCCAAATTGGGATCATCATTTAAAATCTACACACACTATAAACTCGGTTGATCATTTAACGGTAATAGACGCTTTAATGAGGCGAAGGAAATAATCATGTTTTTAACAATTCAAAAAAAGCATCTCAAAAAAACCAATTCTATTTTAAATAAGAAAGAATATCGGTTTTGAAAAAATATCTCTAAATAATTTTTAAGTTTGAGAGTTCATCAAACTGATAAAATTGATATGCAGAAAAGTTTATTCAGAAAAAAATCAATCTCTAAAATATTACAAGACAGTAAAGACGGTTATGGCGATGGCGAACATGCTAAACTTAACAAAGTCTTAACTGTAAAAGACCTTACTTTTATGGGAATTGCTGCCGTTATTGGGGCAGGAATTTTTTCTACCATTGGTTCAGCCTCTTTTAACGGTGGGCCTGGTGTAAGTATCTTATTTGTATTAACGGCTATCACTTGTGGTTTTTCGGCCTTATGTTATGCAGAATTTGCATCAAGAATTCCGGTTGCGGGTAGTGCATATACTTATGCGTATGCCTCGTTTGGAGAACTTATTGCATGGATTATTGGTTGGGATTTGTTAATGGAATATGCTATTGGAAACATCGCGGTAGCAATTTCTTGGAGTGGTTATTTTGTCAACTTATTAAAAGGTTTTAATATCAATATACCCACATACCTCACCATGGACTACATGTCGGCGTATAAAGGCAATCAACAAATTATAGCCTCTGGTGGTTCATTAGAAGGAATTAGTTCTAATGTTCAGTCTGCGGCAAACGCTTGGACTACCGCTCCTTCTGTTGGAGGCTTAAAAATCATAGCTGATTTACCAGCACTTTTAATTGTTTTCTTAATTACTGCTTTAGTTTACATTGGGATTAAGGAAACTAAAAAAGCCACCAATGCAATGGTAATTCTTAAAGTATTGGTAGTAATTGCTGTTATAGTAATAGGTTTTTTCTATGTAACACCAGCAAACTGGCATCCATTTTTGCCTAATGGTTTTTCTGGAATGATGAAAGGAGTTTCGGGTGTTTTCTTTGCTTATATAGGTTTTGATGCTATTTCTACCACAGCAGAAGAATGTAAAAATCCTCAAAAAGACTTACCAAGAGGAATGATTTATTCATTGATAATATGTACTGTATTATATATTTTGGTTTCCTTGGTTTTAACCGGAATGGTTAATTATAGTGAATTACAAGTTGCAGATCCATTAGCTTTCGTTTTTGAAAGAGTAGGCTTAAACAACATTAGTTATGTGATTTCTATTAGTGCGGTAATTGCAACAGCCAGTGTTTTATTAATTTTTCAGATGGGCCAGCCTCGTATTTGGATGAGCATGAGTCGTGATGGATTATTACCAAAAGCTTTTTCTAGAATACATCCCAAATACAAAACACCTTCGTTTGCAACTATTGTTACAGGTTTTGTAGTAGCTATACCAGCCTTGTTTATGAACTTAACCGAGGTAACCGATTTAACAAGTATTGGGACTTTATTTGCTTTTGTTTTGGTGTGTGCCGGTGTGTTACTCTTACCACCTGATGATCAAATTAACGATGGTAAGAAACGCTTTAGAATGCCTTACATTAATGGGAAATTCATTGTCCCAGTAATCTTTATTTCTATATTAATTTTCTTTTATCAGCCTATTTTAGATCTATTTAATTTTAGTGGAGGTTGGGAAGTTATTAAACACCGTTTGCCTTTGTACTTATTTTTCATCCTTTTTATAGCTATCACTGTTCTTTCTGTACTTAAAAACCTTTCATTAATACCAGTTTTAGGTTTATTGAGCTGTGCTTATTTAATGACAGAATTAGGCTATACCAATTGGCTAAGATTTTTAATTTGGTTAGGTTTAGGGTTAATTATTTACTTCGGCTACAGCTATAAAAATAGTAAGCTTAATCAAGAAACATAACAGTTTCTAATTTAGAAATCACAATATTAACTCCATAAAAAACCCCAAATCTTGAGTAAGATTTGGGGTTTTATTTTTATATGGATAAGAAATAACTTTATTGCTTTTGAGCTTCAATTCTGGTTAAAACAACTTTTTCATTATCTGTTACCATTAAAGGAACCTTTTCTAAAGTCACAAAACTTAAGTCTAAACCAAAGCCTTTTTCTTCAGACAAACTAAAGTGTTTTAGTATAACGTAAAAGTCTAAAGTTATTTTCTCCCAAAAAGACAAATTACTAGATCCTGAAAGTATTTTCTCTAATACCACAAATCTAAAATCGCCTACAATATTGTGTTTATTCAATGAGGCATAACGACTGGTAATATCTACTTCATTATTCTGCACTAAATCTTCCACAACTTTTCTAAAAAGTACACTAATCTTTTGCTCAATTCTAAAACCTAATTTAAAATCAATTCTTATCAGCTTTCCTTCTATTAAAGGGTCTATTTTATAATCACATCTGTAAGGCTCATCCACTACATCAACGTGTACCAACCAATAAACATCTGCTCTTTTTGGCTTCTTTTGAAGTATAGAGTAAATGATTTTTGATTCTATTTCTGAAGAAAAATTTGCACTAGTTAAATAAACTAACTGCGAAGCGTATTTAGGAACACTTTCATCTTCACTTAATTCCTTAATAATATCGTAGTACTGTTCAATCTCTACAAATTTTAGATACCTATTTTTGATTTTTCTAGCGGTATACCAAGACCACATTACAGAAAACAAAATGAACCCTAATAAAACTGTAAACCAACCACCGTGTAAGAACTTTACAATATTACCTGCAAAAAATACACTTTCAATAGCTCCATAAACAATAATAAATATGGCAATTAAATAGTTTGGATATTTTCTCTTTTTAAGATAAACAGATACCAAAATAGTGGTCATTAACATGGCAATAGTGATAGATAATCCGTATGCAGCCTCCATATTTTCTGACCTTTGAAAATACAATACCACTACAATACAACCTACCCAAAGTAACCAATTCATGCTTGGCACATACAGTTGTCCTTTCTCATTTGATGGATAATTGATTTTTACTTTTGGCCAAATATTTAATCTTACCGCTTCGGATATTAGAGTAAATGAACCAGATATTAAAGCCTGACTGGCAATAACTGCCGCCGCTGTAGCTATACTAATACCAAATATCAAAAACCAATCTGGCATCATTCTGTAGAATGGATTGCGGCCATCTAACATCTCGTTTTGAATATTCCACAAATAAACTCCTTGCCCAAAGTAATTAAGTAGCAAGCAACTTTTTACGTAAATCCAGCTTATTCTAATATTTTTTCTACCACAATGTCCTAAATCAGAATATAAAGCTTCGGCCCCAGTAGTACACAAAAATACAGCACCCAAAATGCTTAAAGCACCAGGGTTTGCTGTTAATAAGTGAAACGCATAATAAGGATTAACTGCTTTTAAAATAAATGGGTTTTGCAAAATGTAACTTACACCTAAAACGCCCATCATGGTAAACCAAATAAACATAATTGGCCCAAAAGCTTTGCCCACTAAAGAAGTTCCAAACTGCTGGATAATAAATAAAATAGAAATAATGATGATGACAATAGGGATGGTTTGCAAATCAGGATAGAAGATTTCTAATCCCTCAATAGCTGCTGATATGGTAATAGGCGGTGTAATAATTCCATCAGCCAGTAAGGCACAACCACCAATTATTGCTGGAATGATTAACCATTTAGCCTTTCTTTTTACTAAAGAGTATAGAGAAAAGATGCCTCCCTCACCTTTATTATCAGCTTTTAGCGTAATTAAAACATATTTAATGGTGGTTTGGAGGGTAAGTGTCCAAAAAATACAGCTTAGCCCACCTAAAATTAAATCTTTAGATATGACATGATCACCAATTATAGCCTTAAAAACATAAAGAGGCGAGGTACCTATGTCTCCGTAAATAATTCCTAAACTTATAAGAACACCTGCGGCAGTTAATTTATTTAAATTATTTTGACTAGACACATTCAAGAAATTAAGATTGCAAAAGTAAATCAAATATTAATAAACACAACCCTATTACCTTAAATAACGTAAAACTTTTAGCCAATAGATTAATGTGGTTAAAGCTGTTAAATTTTGTTAAATTAGAACAATAAATTTTACAGCCTAGAAATTTTAGTTTTTTTATTTATACTTTTGTTTAAAGTAGTAGAATGGATAATAAGTACAAAAAAATATCAGTTATTGGAATCTTAATTGTTGTGTTTCTTGCATCAACATTTCCTTTATTTGCTGATGATTTTTTCTCTAAAGATTCTATTCCAGCTAAATCTACTTTAAAGTTTAAAGATAACAGGCCTAACAGACCAGTATTTAACGCTGTTTTCCCTACAGATTTTGATTCTTTTATGTACAAAATGACTTCTCTAAAAACAGGATTGTCTGCTGTAAATAAAAATTACACTTCAAAAACGCCAGTAAAAAATATATCTAACGTTGCTCTAGAAACTTTAAAGCCAATAGATAATGTTAAAATTTATCCTAATCCGGTTTCAGATCAACTCAATTTATCATACACCTTAAAAAAAGAAGGTTTAGTAACTATTAAAGTTTTAGACGTTTTAGGTAATGAGGTAATTGTTTTATTATCTCAAAAATTAAGTGCTGGAGATCAATCTAACACGTTTTATTTAGATTCTAAATTAAATAGCGGCTTTTATTTTGTAAGAGTAATTGCAGGGTCTGATTCTATTATCAAAAGAATATCAGTTTTATAAAGAAACAATAAAAATACAGGAGCCCTAGTGATTATTCATTAGGGCTTTTTTATTTTCACAAAAATTATTCGACATGAAAATTATTGCCATAGGTAGAAACTACAGCGAACACGCCAAAGAGCTAAACAACCCTGTACCAGAAAAACCAGTTTTGTTTTTAAAACCTGATACTGCCGTTTTAAAAGGAAATAAACCATTTTACCATCCCAGTTTCTCTAATGATATTCATCATGAAATTGAAGTAGTTTTAAAAATTTGCAAAGAAGGAAAATTCATTAAAGAAAAGTTTGCACACAAATATTACGAAGAAATAGGCTTAGGTATAGATTTTACGGCTCGTGATTTGCAAGCAGAGCAAAAAGCAAAAGGTTTGCCTTGGGAAATAGCAAAAGCATTCGACCATTCGGCACCTATTAGTGAGTTTATAGCCAAAAGTGAGTTTGAAGATATCATGAATTTAAATTTCAAACTATTAATGAATGAAGAACTAAAACAAGAAGGAAATACCGCTGATATGATTTTTAATTTTGATCAAATCATTGCCTATGCTTCTCAATTCTTCACGTTAAAAAAAGGAGATTTAATTTTCACCGGTACACCGGCTGGTGTAGGTAAAATTAAAATCGGCGACAAGCTTAAAGGTTATTTAGCTCATCATGAACTTTTAAATTTCGAAATAAAATAAAATTAGAATAACATTCTAAAATTCATCGGCCTTAGCCTTATATTAATGATTAAAATAAAAAAAAACATCCTCTTTCTTTCCATTTTATTTACCCTGTTTATAAACACAAAAGCTCAGGAAATCACACAGCAAAGCATCCCCGCTGATTATTTCATCAATCCATTAAATATTAAGTTATTGCTTGCAGGCTCCTTTGGTGAAATTAGATCAAATCATTTTCACGCAGGTATAGATATTAAAACCAACCAACGCGAAGGCTATCCTGTTTATGCTGTGGCAGATGGATTTGTATCAAGAATGAGGGTTCAAATTGGTGGATATGGAAATGCAATTTATATCAATCACCCTAACGGATTGAGCAGCGTTTATGGGCATTTGCAAAAATTTAACCCTCGCATAGCAACCATGATGAAAGGCATACAATATAAGGCAAAATCATTTACTCAAGATATTATGCTTACGCCGATAGAAATACCGGTAAAAAAAGGAGATATTATAGCCTGGTCTGGTAATACAGGCAGTTCTGCGGGTCCGCATCTACATTTCGAAATAAGAAACACCAAAACTGAAGAAACCATTAATCCATTATCGTTAGGCTTTCAAATAAGCGATCATTTAAAGCCTATTATCAACGGATTTTACATTTATAAAACCAACCATAATTCTTTTAATGAATTTACACCAAAGCAGTATTTTCAAACCGTGGGGACTAATGGCATTTATACCTTAAATAAAGTCCCTGTAATAGCAGTAAACGGAGAGTTTGGCTTCGGAATAATGGCCCATGACCTACAAGACGGCACCAGTAATCGTAACGGTTTGTACTCCACCACTATCAAATTAGATGGAAATGTAATTTATGAATCTGTTATTAATCAGTTTGCTTTTGAAGTTGGACGAGCTGTGAACGCTTATATAGATTATCCTGCAAAAATAACCTCGGGCAGAGTGATTCAAAAAGGATTTGTAGCGCCCAATACCAAGGTTAAATTTTATACAAACGTTAAAAACAATGGCTTAATAGAGCTCTCAGACAATGCTTTACATGAAGTACAATATATTGTAAAAGACATTAATGGGAATCAATCTGAATTAAAATTTAAAATTAAATCAAATCCGGCAGCGGTATCAAAAATTACGCCTTCACCTAATAAGCAATTGATGAGCTATCAAACTGCTCATCAATTTGAGAACGGAGAAGTAGAAGTGAATTTGCCAAAAGGAATATTATATGATGATTTAGATTTTAAATTTGCTTCGCTCTCTAAACCTATATATGGTGTTTCTAAAATTTATCAAATACATAACAAATTAACACCCATACATGATGCTTTTGAACTAGCCATTAAAATAGACAGTAATGTTTTGGCTTACGCCGATAAAATGCTGATTGTAAATACAGAAAGTGGTAGCCAAGGAGGAGAGGCAAAAAATGGATTTATTATAGCTAAACCTAAAACCTTTGGGAATTTTTATGTTAGAATTGATAGCGTTGCCCCAGCAATTAAACCTATAAATGTAAAAGAAGGCGCAAATCTTTCACAACAAAAAAACATGTTGTTTAAAATATCTGATCAATTAGCGGGAATAGAAAGTTTTAACGGATACATTGATGGAGAATGGGTTTTAATGGAATATGACCTTAGAAATGGAAATTTATGGCATACCTTTGATGAAAAAACAGGTTTTGGTAAACATACCTTTAAATTGGTTGTTACCGATAGAAAGCAAAACGAAAAAACTTATTCTATTAACTTTTACAGATAAAATATGGCAGCATTAAAAGAAGGCGATTTAGCCCCATCATTCACCGCAAAAAATCAAAATGGCGAATTTGTTTCATTATCAGATTTTGCAGGTAAAAAAGTAATTCTTTACTTCTATCCAAAAGACAATACGCCGGGCTGTACCACCGAAGCTTGCGATTTTAGAGACAACTATCAGTCTTTAACCAGTAAAGGATTTGAGGTGATTGGAGTAAGTACTGATGATGAAAAATCACACAAGAAATTTGAAGCTAAATTTGAGCTACCATTTACTTTAATTGCCGATACTGAAAAAGAAATTGTAGAGAAATACGGTGTTTGGGTAGAAAAAAGTATGTATGGCAAAAAATACATGGGTACAGATAGAAAAACTTTTTTGATTGATGAAACCGGAAAAATTATCACCATCATTAATAAAGTAGATACCAAAAATGCTTCTCAACAACTTTTAGAAGCCATTTAAAATCAAAAATAATAGACACAAAAAAAAGGCGATTTACATCGCCTTTTTGGGTTAATCAACTATATGTTTATTGTGTTTCTTATGATTGCTTAAAAGGGAAATTTGGATAGATAAAAAAGTTAGGAACATAAGAAATAACCGGATCTACCTTTACAACCTTAAACTCTGTTCTTCTATTAAACTGATGCTCTTCATCAGTACATTTTACGCCATCAGCACATTTGTTCAACAATTGACTTTCTCCAAATCCTTTTGCGGTAAGTCGTTTTTGATCACCACCTTTATCTAAAAGATATTTTTTTGCCGATTGTGCCCTATTCTCCGAAAGCTTCATATTGTAAATTGCTTTTCCTCTGGCATCTGTATGAGATCTCATTTCTACATTTACATTAGGCGTAGAATTCATAAAATCTAATACTTTTAAAAGCTCTGGTTCTGCATCTTTTCTTATATTGAATTTATCAAAATCATAATAAATGTTATTGAGCTTAACCAAAAAGGCTTCTTCACCTTTTTCTACCTCAAATTTTACGTTGTAAACCGTAGATTCTGTAGCGCCCTTAGTTGATATTTCGCCTTGTTGTTTACTAAAATACTTATCTAAATCGCCTCTTACTATGTAATCTGCTTCTTTACTTAAATCAAATTTAAAAGAACCATCGGCAGCAGATATTGCGCTTTTTTGTTCTCCTGTTTTTTTGTTCACCAAAAATATATTTAAGCCTTCTAAAGGGTTTCCTGTTTGCTTTTCTACCACTGTGCCTTGTACTGCAAAAAACAACTCTTTTGGTCCTTCACTAAACCTATAGATATCATCAGATCCTTTCCCACCGGCTCTGTTAGAGGAAATAAACCCAGTTAAATTATCTTGGTAATAAAATACGCCAAAATCATCTTTAGAAGAATTCATTGGGGCTTTTAAATTATCAGGATCTGTCCAAGTATTTTTAGCTCCTGTTGAAGAAAATATATCTAAACCACCAATGGTAATATGTCCTCTTGACGAAAAATAAAGTTTCCCATCTTTTCTTATGTAAGGAAAAACTTCGTCTTGCTTTGTATTAATAGTAGGACCACAATTTACAGGCTTACTCCATCCAGAACCAGTGTTTTCTGAATAAAAAATATCCATACCACCTAAAGTTCCTGGCATATCAGATGAGAAATACAAAATTTTCCCATCAGGACTTAAAGCTGGGTGCTGTAATGAGTGATTTAACGGGCTGTTATAAGGAAAAGGAATGGCTGGAGACCAAACTCCATTAACTTTTACCGAAAAATAAATAGCCTTCTTCATCACCAAGTCTTTGGTGTTTCCGTATTCTATACCTCCAACTAAACCTGCTTTAGTAAAGTAAATGGTGTTTTCATCTTTTGTTAATGTAGCAGAACCCGAATGATATTGATCGTTAATTTGCTCGGGCATTAAAAAAAGCTTTAAGCTACCGTCTAAAGTATCATTTGTATTTTGCGCTTGGTAAAGTTTTAAATAAGGATTACCTGTCCAACCATAAACCTTTTTGGAATTAGCTTTAATAGGTTTTAAAAACTGTCTGTCTGAAACAAATAAAAATCCATTTTTATAAGCCACAGGAGAAAAATCAGAGTTTTCGGAGTTAAAATCAGCTTCATTAGTGACCAATATATTTCTATCTGGATTTTCTAACCATAATCTTGCAGCATCACAGCTATTAGCGAGTTTAACGGCTTCATCACTTTTTTCTGGCAAACGCTCAGCATAAATTAAATAATTACGCTTGGCTTGTTCAAATTTTGCATTCTGCTTTAAAGCATCGGCATAATAAAGGTAATTGATGGGTTCAAAGCCTGGGAAAGTTAAAACCGTTGCATAAGCTTTTTCTGCGGCTACTGTATTATTAACAAATCGGTAGCAATTAGCCAGTTTTTGGGCAATTTCTAACTTAGGATTTTCATTTAACAACCGCTCATAGATCTCTATAGCATACTGATAATCATACTTTTCATAATACTTATTAGCTTTTCCTAAATCATCAGAAAACAAACGAGTAGGAAAAAAATAAAGGATAATTCCTGAGCAGAATACTAACAATAAAAGTTTTTTAATTTTCATAGCTCTAAAAATATCTTGGTGAAAGTATTTTAACTTCTCTTTTGCTTCCAAAAGTATATCCTACAGAAAGCTCATGAGTTGCCCCTGCGTTTCCTTGCAGAGAAGAAATTGTATGATCATAAGCGTATCCTAATCTCCATCCCTTACCAGCAAATAGCTCTACTAAACCAACAATTGCATCAGGAGATTTAATAGATCCAACCACCCCTGATTTATTTAATAAATTAACAGATGTTCTATATGAAGCGCCCAACCACACTTTTTCTCCCAAAAGAACAAAGTTATTGATGTCTAAATTGGTTGGCCCTTTTGTATCTTCTTTAATTAAAAAGGAAGGTTTAAACTTCAAAAAATCATTCACATAAATTAAATAACCCGCTGTTAAGAAAAAATGTCTTCCTTGCCTGGCTACTATATTTTTAGTTGCATTGCTATAGTCTATCGCTCTAGAAAATAAATTTGTGGTAGAAAGACCAGCGTAAAATCTATCGTTACTGTAATGAACTCCAACTCTGGCATCAGGCACAATAAATGAAGATTTCCCGTAAGAAAAACTAGGGTCGTTTGGATCGTCTGTTGTTGCTCCGCCTCCGTTTAAAGTATATTGCCCAACTCCAACACCTAAACCTAAGGCTAAACGAGAATTAGCGCCAACTTGTAATCGATAAGCATAATTTAAATAAGCAGTAGTTTGACCTTGTAAACCTAATTTATCATTTACTACACTTAAAGCCAAGCCAATTTTTTCGTCATTACCAAAGCTTCCATCCAAAATAATAGATTGAGTTTTTGGTGCACCGGCAATATTTAACCACTGATCTCGGTTTAAAACCCCGGCATTTAACACTTCTTTATAACCTGCATAAGCAGGATTAATAACCAAGGTATTAAACATATACTGGCTGTACTGAGGATCTTGCTGAGCATTAGCGTTAAAAACACTTGCTAATAGAAAGAAATAAAATATGATAGTTTTCTTCATTCTAATTATTTCTTAGTAGTGTAATAAAGCCCTTATATACTTTAGATTCGCCATTCACATTTACTTTTAAAATGTAGAAATAAGTTCCATTGTTTAATCCTAAACCATCCCAGGCATTCCCGTTGTTGTAGCCTTTTATCTTTAAAATCTCACTTCCCCATCTGTTTAAAATGGTAAGATCATTATCAGGAAAAAGATCAATATTTTTTATTTCCCATCTATCATTTATCCCATCCCCATCAGGCGTAAAACTATTGAAGAAAGTAATTGGGTCGTTATTTGAAGTAATAGATGCCAAAGCCATTGGTAATGAACTAATGGTTTGTATTGATGAATAAGTCATCATTTGATTTAATTCTGGATGAGTTACAGATGCAAAAGGCTGAGGGTTAGAAATACCTGCCTTTTCCCAAAGATTAAATCTAATCCAATTTACTAATTGATTAAAATTCCCGTCACCAGGATTATCATAATAAAAGCTAAAATCAGCAGCACTGCTTCCTTGTTTCTGGTCTAAAATATGGAAGTATGCGGGATTAATTTCGTTTACATCAAAACGCTTTTGGTTTCTATCAAAGCCTTCAGTAGAAGGATCTTTATTAACAAAAGTAACTCCAAAAGAATTATCTAAATTATCTTTAGCCCTTAATAATACTGGTCTGTATCTTAAACTTCCAGTAGTTCTAGAACCCAGCGGAAATAAATAGTCTAACTGAGAATTTGTATTTCTATACAATGTTCCTCTTAAATCTGTACTCACAAAACCAGTGGTAAAAGTAATACCAGCTGCATTTTTATTGATAAAGTCTAAACTTTTATCAACCAAAGCAAACTCTCTATCGTTTAAATTTAACCCCCCATTAACAGTAGCATTAATTAACAACCTTTTTATACCTGTACCAGAAAGAGCTACACCAGGGAAAAAAGTAGGTTGCGTACCTCCTATTGTTTGGTCTTGCCCTGTGAAATTTACATTTCCTGATGAGGCAATGTTAAAAGCACCTTGAACATCATTATTTGACCAATTACCAGTTAAAGTGAGGTTACCTAAATTTACAATTGACCCACTGATATTAGAAAAATCGCCGTTTACAAAAACTGTCGTGTTATTTTGAATGATGATAGTTGTGCCATTATTCACAAACTGCGCAAAGGCAGTTGAACTGACCATTGAAATCAGTAGAGTTAATAAAGAATAAAAGGTAGAATTAGATTTCATTCTAGATTATTTAATAATGGCTATTTGATAGTTTCCTGCCGGGATATTAACACCTGTTGTGTTATAAAATTTCACTTCCACAACATCTGCCGCAATTACTCTTGCATAAGAAATAATCACCCCATCAGGCAATTCAAAACTTGGAGAACAAATAGCCGCATTCCCTACTAGAGCACCTGCAAAAGCAAAATTTTGCTTAACAGAAGCTCCTGCAGCTGATGTCATTAAAACTCCGGCAACTTCTCTTTTATTTGCATTTTTTAGATTTACAGGGTTGGTAGCTCCAAACCTAATCCAAATGTTGGTTAAATCTTTTTGATATACATCTCCAGTAATTGCATCCAAATAAAAGTCTGTTACTTTACCTAAACTATTTGGAGGCACACCCTGTCCAGCATACCAAACTGTTCCGTCAGCACCTCTGGCACCAGCAGCACCTGCCAAACCCACATCATTCCATTGTGTGCCGTTCCAATAATTAAATCGAAGTGTGGTAACATTATATATGAGCAATCCGTTTGCTACCAAATTTAATTTTGGAGTTAATACATCTCGCTGAGCTGCCGTTAATCTAGGAATCAACAATCCTTTTTCTGTAGATGTAATATCCAAAATAGCGTTTGCATAAGGCAAGGTTGTACCTATCCCTACAGAACCTGTAGTTTGTGCTAGAGCTATGTTTTTAAAACCTAAAAGAAAAATTAAAAACAGGCTAGATTTAAGAAAAATCGATTGTAAACGGCAGAAAAAATTCTTTTGTAAAGTTTTTTGCATAAGCTTTAAAAGTTATTAACGTTGAGTTATAAACATTCTGTAATTTCAAAAATATTAATCATTCAACTCAAAACAAAGATTATGGTTATAAAATCATTTTATTAAAAAAGTTTTCCACATAGTGTTGTTAACATGTTATATTGATTCTATAATTAGTGAGTTTAACTTATTTAATTAATTTAGAGTTCTTTATTACAACAAACAATTTATGACACTAGAAATTTCTGATTTAAAGCGAATGGCTTCTCAAGTAAGAAGAGACATTTTACGCATGGTTTATGACTGTCAATCTGGACATCCTGGAGGATCTTTAGGCTGTACCGATTACTTAGTTGCATTGTACTTCAAGATTATGAAGCATGATCCTTCATTTAACATGAACGGTGTTGGAGAAGATCTCTTTTTTCTATCTAATGGTCATATATCACCAGTATTTTACAGTACCCTTGCCAGAGCAGGATACTTTGATATTGCTGAACTTAAAACATTCAGAAAATTAAATTCAAGATTACAAGGTCACCCAACCACTCATGAGCATTTACCAGGAATAAGAATAGCTTCTGGATCTTTAGGTCAGGGAATGTCTGTAGCTATTGGAGCAGCTTTAGCTAAAAAAATGAATAATGATAATTCTTTAGTTTTCACTTTACATGGAGATGGAGAATTGCAGGAAGGACAAAATTGGGAAGCCGCTATGTTTGCTCCACACAATAAAGTTGACAATTTAATTTGTGCTATTGATGTTAACGGACAACAAATTGACGGACCAACTGACAAAATCTTAAATCTTTTAAGCTTAGAAGCCAAATTTTTAGCTTTTGGATGGGAAGTGATGCATGCAGAAGGTAATGATATGGAAAAAATAGTTGCCGCTTTAGAAGAAGCAAAAAGCAAAACTGGCAACGGAAAACCTATTATGATTTTAATGAAAACAGAAATGGGTAAAGGGGTAGATTTTATGGAAGGTTCTCATAAATGGCATGGTATAGCTCCTAATGAACAACAGTTAGCTGATGCTTTTACCCAATTAGAAGAAACCTATGGCGATTACTAATTTCAATTAAAAATTAAGATGAAAAACTGCGGAGCACTATTGAATGCCGCTATCTAAAATATAAAAAAATGAAAAAATATACATATACAGAAAGTAAAGACACTCGCTCTGGTTTTGGAGCAGGTTTGTTAGAAGCTGGAAGAAAAAATGATCAGGTTGTTGCGCTTTGTGCTGATTTGATTGGCTCGTTAAAAATGGGCGATTTTATCAAAGAATTTCCAGATAGATTTGTGCAAGTAGGTATTGCAGAAGCAAATATGATTGGAATTGCAGCCGGCTTAACCATAGGTGGTAAAATTCCTTTTACAGGAACATTTGCTAACTTTTCTACAGGCAGAGTTTATGATCAAATTCGCCAATCTGTTGCTTATTCTGATAAAAACGTAAAAATTTGCGCTTCTCATGCAGGTTTAACTTTAGGCGAAGATGGTGCAACGCATCAAATTTTAGAAGATATTGGTTTAATGAAGATGTTACCAGGAATGACCGTGATTAATCCTTGTGATTATAACCAAACCAAAGCAGCAACTTTAGCCATTGCAGAATTTGAAGGCCCTGTTTACCTACGTTTTGGAAGACCCGTAGTACCTATTTTTACAGCTCCTGATCAAAAATTTGAAATTGGAAAAGCTTGGATGGTAAACGAAGGTGCTGATGTAAGTATTTTTGCTACCGGACATTTAGTTTGGGAAGCTATTTTAGCCGGAGAAATATTAGCCGAAGAAGGAATTGATGTAGAAATAATAAACATTCACACCATTAAACCTTTAGATGAAGAAGCAGTCTTAAAATCTGTTAGAAAAACAGGCTGTGTGGTAAGTTGTGAAGAACACAACAGATACGGCGGAATGGGAGAAAGTATTGCTCAATTATTGGCCACTCACCTACCTACTCCAATGGAATTTGTTGCTGTTAATGATAGTTTTGGAGAAAGCGGAACGCCAGCAGAATTAATGAAAAAATACGGTTTAGACAGTTCTAATATTGTTGCTGCCGTTAAAAAAGTAATGAAAAGAAAATAATTTTAAAAATACCTTTACTTAAGCCGAAGGTAAATCCTTCGGCTTTTTTATTTAAAAATGGTTATAGAAGACGCTTTGATCCTTCAGAAATTTGAAGATGAAAAAACTCGGCATGAGGCTTTTTCTATACTCCTTAATAAATATCAACAAAAAGTTTATTGGCATATCAGACGAATTGTGATTAACCATGATGATGCTGATGATTTGGTTCAAGATGTGTTTATTAAAGTTTGGAAAAACTTACTCAATTTTAGACAAGACGCTCAACTTTACACTTGGTTATACCGAATTGCCACTAATGAAAGCATTACCTTCTTAAATAAAAAGAGATCAAAAAATAATATTTCTATTGATGATTTATCTGAGCAGTTGAGCCAAAGCCTAAATGAAGAAAATTATTTTAGCGGAGATGCCATACAAAAGAAACTACAAAAAGCGATTTTAACTTTACCAGAAAAACAAAAGTTGGTTTTTAACATGAAGTATTTTGACGACATGAAGTTTCAAGAAATATCAGATGTATTGGGCACTAGCGTTGGCGCTTTAAAAGCATCATACCATTTAGCGGTAAAAAAAATAGAACAACATTTACTTAAAACAGATTAAACCTTTTAGTAATAAAAGTATCCATAAGATATGCAAAAAGAAGAGGACGATAACATGAACTGGGAAAAAGATGCTCCTTTATTGAATTCGATAGAGAAAAGCAATTCTTTTAGCATGCCTGATGGCTATTTCGAAAACTTATCAGAAAATATTATTAATCAAATTAGCTTAGAAAATTTAGCCTCAAAATCTTCCGCATTTAAAACGCCTCACTCCTATTTTGAGAACTTTGAAAGCCAACTCTTTTCAAAAATAGCTCTCGAAGATAAAAAAGAAGAATTCACTAAAAACGATGCTGGTTTTAAAACCCCAATTAATTACTTTGAGATTTCAAAAAAGCAGTTAAACACTAATACAAAAAAGCAAAAGCAAGCAAAAATATTGACGCTAAATTTGATAAGATTTGCTGCAGCTGCCTGTATTTTATTGACCACCACGTTAGGTATTTATTTTAACGTACAGCGTACAAATAGCATCAATTACCAACTTTCTAAAGTTTCTGATGAGGATATTGAAACCTATTTAAAACAAAACACCGATGCCACTGACGTTCCTTTGATTTTAGAAAATTTAGAAGATCAACCTATTTTCACCTTAGATCAAAATCAGGTAACCGACGAAGAAATTAAAAATTACATAGAATCAACCTATTAAAAATGCGACGTATTTTAACCATTATATTATTTTTTATAAGCTTAACATCTTCAAGTTTAATTGCTCAAACACAACCAAATAATGTTAAACGAGCAAAACAAATAGAGGCTATAAAAATTGGCTTCATCACCAGAAGATTAGAGCTTACCCCAGAAGAATCACAAAAATTTTGGCCTGTTTACAATCAATTTCAGCTAGATCAAAATCAAATTATTCAGCAAAAAAGAAAAGCCAGACTTCAAAATGCTAATAATCCTGATCAAATGATTGATGATGATTTTTACTATGACACAAAAATTCTGGAGCTCAAAAAAAGTTATCGTAAGGAATTTAGTAAGATTATCTCTCCTGAAAAAATCAAAAGCTTATACACCGCCGAAAGAGATTTTAGAGAAGAACTTATTAAACAATTAAAAAATAGAGGTGAAAATGGCAACTAACTATCTATTTATCTATTAAACCCTTCATTCTTTTTTAGTAATTAAGCTTTATCTTTGTGACAATGCTAAGTCACAAACAACTATTTCTACTCAATACCGCTCAAACTTCAGATTTTCCAAGGTTATTGGAAATTGAAAAAGCAGAAGGCTGTTATCTTTATGATACCCAAGAAAAAAAATATTTAGATCTTGTTTCGGGCTTTGCCGTAAGTAATTTAGGGCATAGGCATAAAAATGTAATTGACGCTATTAAAAACCAACTCGATAAGTATTTACACATTACCGTTTACGGCGAATATATTCAGGCTCCACAGGTTTTATTTGCACAAAAATTAAACTCGGTTTTACCCGATTCTTTATCCTCTATCTATTTTACAAATTCTGGTACAGAGGCTACGGAAGGAGCGCTTAAACTGGCAAAAAAATTCACTAACAGATCAAACATCGTTTCATTTCATCATGCCTATCACGGAAGCACACATGGCGCATTAAGTGTAATGGGTAACGAATATTACAAACAAGCTTATCGTCCACTTTTACCCGATATTACATTTATTCACCTAAATAATTTTAGTGATTTAGAGCTGATTACACAAGAAACGGCTGCTGTAATTTTAGAAACCATTCAAGGCGAAGCTGGTGTTAGGGTTCCTCATCAGGCTTACCTAAGCGCTTTAAGACAAAAATGTACAGAAACCGGAACTGTTTTGATTCTTGATGAAATTCAAACTGGTTTTGGCAGAACGGGAAAATTATTTGCTTTTGAACATTTCAATATCATTCCCGATATTTTATTACTGGCCAAAGGAATGGGCGGTGGCATGCCTATTGGCGCATTTATATCTTCTAAAGAAATGATGGATGTTTTAAAAGAAAATCCAATTCTTGGCCATATCACTACATTTGGAGGACACCCAGTAAGTTGTGCCGCTGGTTTAGCCACTTTAAACACCATTCTTGATGATAAATTAATGGATAAGGTGTTTGAAAAAGAACAACTTTTTAGAACGCTATTAGTTCATCCAAAAATAAAAGAAGTGAGAGGAATGGGCTTAATGCTATCTATACAGTTAGATAATTTTAACCAAGTTGAAGAAATTAGTAAGAAATGTGTAGACGCAGGTGTGATTATCGATTGGTTTTTGCATTGTGATGATGCTATGCGAATTGCACCTCCATTAATCATCACAGAAGAAGAAATTAGATTTGCTTGTAAAGTGATATTAGATACCATTTCTAATACTTAAGCTTTAAGTGTTAGAAATTTTATTTCGAGATGAAATTTCTAACAGCAAACATTAACACTAAACCATCCTATTTCTTTTAATTAACCATGCATTTAAAACAGGATAAAAACCTTCTTCTATGCTGGCGTTTACCAGTTCAATTTTATATTGAGCGCATTTAAGATCAAATTCTTTCTTAAAATTATCCATTCTTTCTAAATAAACCTCTTTATACTGAACCGGATTTAATTTGATTTGCTCATTGGTTTCTTTATCAATAAAATGATAAGGACGATTTTCAAAATCAAAGTTTAACTCATGTTTAAGCTCATTTACATTAAAAATAATGACTTCATGTTTGTTATATTTTAAATGCTGTAAAGCTTCAAACAACTCTTCTGAAGAGTTTTGAGAAAGGGAGTTCTCCAATAAATCAGAAAAAATAACTACTAAAGATCGCTTGTGAATTTGCTCGGCAATGAGATGTAAATTTTCAACAATATTGGTCTTTTTTGAATCAGAATTTAACTTAATATGTTGCTCCAATTCATTTAAAATATATTTCTGATGAGATAATGTAGACTTTGCTTGTGTATGAACCTCTATTGTTTCAGCAAAAAGAGTTAACCCAAAAGCATCTCTTTGCCTTTTTAATAAATTGATTAAAGCGGCTGCGGCCAATGCCGAGAATTTAAACTTATTAAGTCCTTTTTCAGGATAATACATAGAAGAAGAACAGTCGATAAGGATTTGACACCTCAAATTAGTTTCTTCTTCAAAACGTTTTACAAAAAGCTTATCAGATCGGGCAAAGAGTTTCCAATCTACATTTTTAACAGAATCACCAACGTTATACAATCTATGTTCGGCAAATTCGACAGAAAAACCGTGAAATGGACTTTTATGTAATCCGGTGATAAAGCCTTCCACCACTTGGTGGGCCAACCATTCTAAGTTTCCAAAGTCATCTAGTTCTAAAAAACTATTCTCGGTGTTTGCCATTTTTAAAAGTATAAATTTAAATTTAGCCTTGCATAAAAAAAGCAGAATGATAATCATCCTGCTTTCTCAATTTCAAATTAAAGTTAACGCTTATTTTGAAAAAACTCCATTATTATTTAACCAAACCAAACCATAAAGCTTATCATCAGAAGTAATATCTAAATCGCCATCATTATCCACATCCTGAATTCTTATCCAGTTTACCCATCTGCCGTTAGCGTTAGCATTATTTTTCAAATTACTAGAAGTTACATCTGTAAAAGCAGTTCCGTTACCTTTTAATAATTGCAAATAATATCCCTGGTAATAACCGGCTTCTGCGTTTCCACTACCTGTTCTAGTAATTAAAATATCTGTTTTACCATCTTTATCGTAATCTAAAAAATCAAAATCTAATACCACTCCATTAGTTGTGTTTTTTGGAATGGTAGTCATTTTTGAAGTTAAATAATTACCTGTTGCATTTCCCCATAATATGATAGTGTTTGCATTATTATGTTCATGTCCGCCGGTAATTAAGTCTAAATAACCATCGTTATTAATATCATACAATTCTGATGAAAAATATCCTTTATTGTAATAAGTATTAGGATACATTGCTGCATCATATTTAAAAGTTCCTTTACCATCATTTATCAAAAACTTGCTAATGCTTTGGTTATTGGTAACAAAAAGATCTAAATCCCCATCATTATCAATATCTCCAGATGTAACTGAGGCAAAATAACCAATACCTACACCTAAGTCTTTAGTAGTAAACTTTCCGTTGGTGTTCAATAAAATTTTAACGCCCTCGCCAGGATATGGATTTGCATCATAACCAGTACCAGCTATAACCACATCTAACCAACCGTTTCCATCAAAATCGCCAACAATAGCTTTTCTACCACTCACCATTTTTGGTGCTCCACCGGTAAAAACTGATTGATCTTTTTGGAATTGGAAAGTGTTGTTTTTAAAAAATTCTACCTCTAAACCCGCATTTGCTTTTCCGTTTCTTGCAACAGCAACAATGTCTATATCTCCATCTTTATCAAAATCACCATAAGCTCTTGCGTTATAAGCATCTTCAAAATAAGCTTCGTTAAGTGTAGTTGTTGGAATAGCAAATGAAAGGTCTATATATAAGTTATTTTTAAGATAAGAACTGTATGAACTATTGTTGTTTAAAGTTAAATTAGGAAGTAAGCCCACCAACAACACATTTGAATAATAATCATTGGTTGTTTCGTTTTGAGCAATTACTTTAAAACTTTGAGAATAGGAAAAATCTATTGCTGATTTACCACTTTCTATTAATGCAGTACCAATTTTTAAGGTCGCTTTATCTGAAATTTTAAAAGTTGGTATCAATTTAGTTAAATCAGTTCCTTTTGGAACTTCAATATTGATATCTTTTCCATCTATTATTGCTTTGTAATCTTTGTCTAAATTAGAATTGTTAGCTTTTAAAAAGCTCAATTCTATTAACTCCTTTTCTGGAGAGTATGGAGATACTCCTGGTAATTGTTCCTTACTGCAAGCAGCAAACAATACTGATAAAATAAAGAGCTTTAAGTAAATATATTTTTTCATATCGGTAAATTTTAAAAAGATGATTTTTTAAAAACGAGAAAATAATTACCCAATTCTACATTTTTAGTGTAATGTACTCTACAAACAAATTGAACTAATTTTCTCATTTTAATGCTTTTAAGGTTTTTACGTACTTACAGCAATTGTGTTACATATTCCTACTATTACTAAGACAAATGGCAGACCATAATTTTTAATCAGTAATTAAGAATTATATTTGAGCATGTTTAATCATTAATTAAACTACAATAGGGTTTAAGTAAAATAAAATGATGGGATTAAAAATTCCGCAATCCCATTTTTTTTTAATGGAGAGAAAGACTTGTAAAAGACAGCAAGACTTAACTTAATAAAGTGAATAGAAATTTGCTTTTCAAAAAAAATAAATTAAAAACCGCACTAAAACACCCCTAATAGTTATCCACATGTTTCGGTATTTGAGGCATAAAACGTATTTTTGAATTATTGATCTAAATAAATAATGAGCGAAGAAAAGGAAGACAAATCAAATTATTCTGCCGATAATATTCAGGTTTTAGAAGGTTTAGAGGCCGTTCGTAAACGTCCGGCAATGTATATTGGTGATACTGGCTTTAAAGGGCTGCATCACTTGGTTTATGAAGTAGTAGATAATTCTATTGATGAGGCTTTAGCAGGTTACTGTTCTCACATTTATGTCACTATACTTAAAGACAATTCCATTAGAGTTTCTGATAATGGACGTGGTATTCCAACTGCCATGCATACCAAAGAAAAAAGATCGGCATTAGAAGTAGTAATGACGGTTTTACACGCTGGTGGTAAATTTGACAAAGACACCTATAAGGTTTCTGGAGGTTTACACGGTGTGGGTGTAAGTTGCGTAAATGCACTTTCAACACATTTAACTGCCGAAATTCACAGAGAAGGTAAAATATTTATGCAAGAGTATTCTTGCGGTAAGCCACTATATCCGGTTAAAGAAACAGGTGTTTCTACCTCAAATGGAACTATAGTAACTTTTACACCTGATGATAGTATTTTTACTCAAACTACAGAATACAAGTTTGACACCATTGCTAGCAGATTAAGAGAATTAGCTTTTTTAAATAAAGGAATACATCTTGATTTAGTAGATGAGCGTGAAACCTTAGAAGATGGAACGTTACTTAATGAGCATTTTTATAGTGAAGGCGGCTTAAGAGAATTTGTAAAATATTTAGACCAAACCAGAACGCCATTAATTCCTGAAGCGATTTATATTGAGGGAGAAAAAAATGGAATACCGGTAGAACTGGCTTTTACTTACAATAATTCTTATACAGAGAATGTACATTCTTATGTAAACAACATTAATACCATTGAAGGTGGAACTCATATAGCAGGTTTTAGACGTGGTTTAACCCGTACTTTAAAGTCTTATGCAGATAAATCTGGATTGCTTAAAAACTTAAAAATTGAAATTACTGGTGACGATTTTAGAGAAGGCTTAACCGCCGTAATTTCTGTAAAAGTACAAGAGCCACAATTTGAAGGACAAACCAAAACCAAACTAGGTAATAATGAAGTAACTGGTGCGGTTGATATTGCAGTTGGAGAAGCATTAGGAAACTTTTTAGAAGAAAACCCTAAAGAAGCAAAACTAATTGTAAATAAAGTAATTATTGCTGCTACAGCCAGAGCTGCCGCCCGTAAGGCCAGAGAAATGGTTCAGCGTAAAAACGTAATGGGTGGATCTGGCTTACCAGGAAAACTTGCCGATTGCGCTAATAAAGACCCTTATGCTTGTGAGTTATATTTAGTCGAGGGAGATTCGGCAGGTGGTACTGCAAAACAAGGTCGTAACAGAGATTTTCAAGCTATTTTACCTTTAAAGGGAAAGATTTTGAACGTTGAAAAAGCCATGGAACACAAAATCTATGAAAACGACGAGATCAAGAATATTTTTACCGCTTTAGGTGTAAGTATAGGTACAGCAGAAGATGATAAGGCTTTAAATATTGACAAACTGAGGTACCACAAAATCATCATCATGACGGATGCGGACATTGATGGTTCTCACATCACCACCCTTATTTTAACTTTCTTTTTCAGATATATGAAAGATTTGATAGAATATGGAAATGTTTACATTGCTGCTCCACCGCTTTACCAAGTTAAAAAAGGAAAAGAATTTGAATATTGCTGGAATGATGCACAAAGAGATGTAGCCATTCAAAGGTTAAAAGGAGCCGGAAAAGAAGATAGTGTACACGTACAACGTTACAAAGGTTTGGGAGAAATGAATGCCGAACAACTTTGGGAAACTACGCTAGATCCAGCCACCAGAACGCTTAAACAAGTAACTATAGAAAACGCGGCCGAGTCTGACCATATTTTTTCTATGCTAATGGGCGATGAAGTTGCACCACGTAGAGAGTTTATAGAAAAGAATGCTAAATACGCTAAAATTGATATTTAATATTAACTCATTATAATACTAAAAATGCTGTTGAGTCTTATTCAACAGCATTTTTTTTTGAGAGGAGATTTTATTTTACTGGCTTATACCTGAGGTATAAAAGTGCGCTTTTTTGAAGCGAAGATTCTATAAATACCTTTTGTATAGTGATACCGTCATCAACAGTCATCATACAGGTATTGGGCGAAATTTCCCCTAAATTATGTGCATAAACCACCAATTCATTTATTTGTACTAGCTGACTTAACCTTACCGTTCTTTCTATCGGTCTTTTTTTGATCTCAGCTTTGTCTATCACTTTTTCTCGGTTCAAGTAAACAGAAACAATATCCCCATCTATTTTCTCGTAATCACTAATCTGAATCTTTACATTTTTGCCCTGCACATCAATAACCTTTGGTATTGTTAAGGCTGTATTTAAAAATGAATCAGGCTTTAATTCAGTTTTTTTAATTTGTGCAAGAATGTCATCAGGTATTGGATCCAAACCATTGCCCTCCTTATTTAATCTTCTCAAAAACACATCTCCAGGATCGCATCTGTAAGCATTATTTGCTAAAGCCCCTTCCCAAGGCCCGGTTAAATGAATGATACTATCTTTAGTAATAAGCTCCAAAACCATATTTTTATAGCAAAAATCTTCTTTGGTAATAGGCCTTTGGTTAATCAATAATTTTAATTCAGAAATGTGAAGCTTATTCCCATCTATGGTACCAATAAAATTCATCTTTCCTAAAAAAGAAAGATAATTTGTTCTGTATATATAGGCATCTCCTTTAATTAAACCATCAAATTCTTCCTTAACGTCTAAAATGTAATATGATCTGTAAGTTCTATTTTCTGCTGTAAGAAAGCCATTCCAAATGCCTTTATATTGCGCTAATACTGAAAAAGGAAATAAAAATAAAATAAGAATAAATTTCTTCATAAACAGTTTAAGGCTTTTTATACTTTAGGTAAATGGCCGCAGTATTTTTTAAATCTGATGAAATATAAACTTTATGTTCAAAATCTCCATCTTTTATAACTATTAAAGAAGTATTTGGTGGAATTTTGCCCAAATTATCAGCTAAGATAGAAAGTTCGTTAGTAATATAATTGGGATTAAGTGCTAGTGTGAAAATATATGGAACCCTCCTTACGCCAATATTTTTCTCTACAACTTCTCTGTTCATAAAAACAGAAACGCGGTCACCGTCCACTTCTTCATAGTCGCTAATAGAGACTACAACAATTTGATTGTAAACTACAATCTCTTTAAACTTGTTTATATGGGTTCCTTTTAAGGTATCAGTAAAAGTAATAACTTGAGTTGGCTGATTGGTTTCAATTTTTAAAGCATCGTTTTTTGAGAGATAAACTAATCCTGGAATACATTCAGGATCATCCAGTATAAAACCTAAAGAATCGATTAAATTATTATCCATTTTAGTATTATTCTTTAATCCAATTCCATCCCATCTACCAAATAAAATTTCGTTTCCGTTTACATCTTTTTTGTAGGTTAATACAAAATTCTTTACGCATGGCTTATATTCTGGAGGTTGAACATTCTCAATTAGCGCTTGCTCAGATTCAAATAAATAAACAGAATCTTTTTTGATATATCCATAAAATCCTAATCTTTCAATCACTATTTTACCTAAATAAGCCTTGGTCTCGCCTGATAAATAATTTTTCTTTTGAACTATATTAACTTCTAAATTATAATCCGGAGCGTAACCGCCAGTATCTTGAGTGATTTTACCTTTCCAAAAGCCATTTAAATTTTGACCGGTGGCTAAGTAAGGAATGAAAATTAAAACCAGCAAAAACTTTATCATAAACAATTGGCTTAATACAAGTTACTTATTTTTAGTAGGATGATAAAATATCTAATTTATTTTTTTGGCTGAGCAACGCCCGGAGAATTGTAATTGTTGTGGATTTTATAAAACATTAAATCGGCAATGCTTATTGCTTTTTGCTTAGCCATTTGAGCTACTTCACCTTCAAAATGTTCATCAACAGTTTCTAAAAACAAAAATTTCCAAGTATTAAAATGGTCTGCGGTAAGCGTATATTTTTCGTTTAAACGAAAATGAGCGTCCATTGGGTTTCCTTTGTATCCCACTTCACCTAATAATATAGATTCCCAAAAGGCATACATAATGGGCAAGTGATGTTCCCAATTAACCTTGGCTACTTCAGTAAAAATATGTCCTAAAGCATCATTAGCAATGGCTTTTTTATAAAAATCATCAACTAATAATTTAATGTCTGCTGCGGTTTGAATATCTTTTTTCATTACGTAGATTTTATCAATCCAATTTACAAAAAACTACGCTTTAATTTTTAGATAATGTTAAACTTAGGTTTTGATAATCTATGATTCCGTTAAATTGCATTAAAATATCGCCTCCTATAACCCCAATAACCAATGGCAAATCTAATTTCTCATAAGCAAATTTAATAGCCGAAAGATCAAAAACCGGAGCTTCGTAATTTTCTATCATTAAATCTCCTAATTTTAATTCGGGGCAATTCACAAAATAACGTTCCATAGTAGTAGTTCCTAAACCTATGGCATGTTGATCTGGAATATGAATAATTTGATCTTGGGGAGCTAAGCCAGAAATAATATCCATATCAAAAGCAGATTTTGATGCGCCAGTATCTAAAACCGCTTTAAAATTTTGTCCAAAAACAACAACTTCCACCAAAAGGTGGAAGCCGTCGCCCTGCAAGTCTACCACTTGCAAGGGTAAATAATATTGAGTCATTTAGTTTAAATAAACTTAGAATCAACTAAAACCTGATTCATATTTCTAACCGCATCAGCGCTTTTGTTAAATTCTGCTTTTTCAGCATCGCTTAGTTTAAAGTTAATAATTTTTTCCCATCCGTTTCTA
The DNA here is from genome assembly GCF_005116455.1 of Pedobacter cryophilus. GTDB lineage: Bacteria > Bacteroidota > Bacteroidia > Sphingobacteriales > Sphingobacteriaceae > Pseudopedobacter > Pseudopedobacter cryophilum. The sequence continues at coordinate 437,293 of NZ_SWBP01000002.1, read as the reverse complement.
CCTAAAACTACCGGTACCACTAAAGAAATATCGCTTTGGCCATATTCGCCATTTAAAGCAACACCGCAAGAAATCAATTTTTTCTCGTCACGTACAATCGCTTCAACCATTGCAGCAGTACCAGCACCTGGCGCATACCAAGCAGAAGTTCCAATTAATTTGGTTAAAGTAGCACCACCAACCATAGTTGCGGCAACTATTTTATCTTGTTGTTCTTTAGTTAATAATTGCGTTACCGGAATGCTATTCCAAGTAGCGTGGTTAATTAAAGGAATCATAGTGGTATCACCATGCCCACCAATAACTACAGCATTTAAATCTGCCGGAGAGCAACCTAATTCTAAACTTAAATAATATTTAAAACGAGCAGAATCTAAAGCACCGCCCATTCCTAAAATTCTTTCTTTAGGTAAGCCCGATGTTTTTAAGGTCAAATAATTCATGGTATCCATTGGGTTAGAAACCACAATGATGATGGTATTTGGAGAATGTTTTAAAATACTTTCTGTTACCGATTTTACAATTCCTGCGTTAGTTCCAATTAACTCTTCACGAGTCATTCCTGGTTTACGAGGCAAACCAGATGTAATTACTACCACTTCAGAATCTGCAGTTGCAGCATAATCATTAGTTACCCCTTTAATTTTGGTATCAAAACCTAAATAAGCAGCAGTTTGCATCATATCAATAGCTTTACCTTCGGCAAAACCTTCTCTAATGTCTAACAAAATTAACTCTTCTGCTAATTCTCTTCTGGCAATGTTATCAGCACAGGTTGCGCCTACTGCCCCTGCTCCAACTACGGTAATTTTCATCTGTTTATTTTGATTTATGTGAATTTATTGATTGATTGCCGAAGTTAATAAAACATCAGTTTTTACAGAAAGATTTATAGTTTTTTTACACAAAATCAAAAAAACAAGGCTTAGTTATTTATTTTCTCCTTTTCTTTAAGCTTAAAAAATCTTGTAAATTTTCTTTTTTGAAAAGCAAATGCATGGTAGTTAATTTAAGGCAGTCCGGTGCTCTGCTAAATTTTTTGCACCTCCCCTTTTTTCCAAACACGGCAAAAAGATACCGCTGCCGCCCCGGTTTATACTACTCAGGCTTTTGCTCATCAATAGCAGCGCCGACCTACTGATAAATAAACAAATGTTTTTAATGAAAATAGAACGGGATTAAAGATTTTTAAAACAAAACCTTATTTAGGTAGCCCATTGCTGATTGTCTTTTACAAGACCATGAGTACTTACAAAATCACTAACAGATACACCTACAAATTTTTTGAAATTTTTGGAAAAGGTAAATCGAGAATTAAATAAACATTGTTCTCCTAAAGAAGCCACCGTGAACTTTTCAAGATACCCTTGTTTAATAAGTGTTAATGCATAATTCACTTTAACCAAATTACCAAAATCATTGATAGAATAATGGCAATAGTATTTGAATATAAAATCTAAATGACGTTTTGGTATTTTTAATTCCCTAGCTAAAGTTTCGGCATTTAAAGTGGTTTTAGATATTAGCGGTGCTGATTGTTGTAATGTTTTGATTTCTAGAATGATGTAGTCTATCCTGTTTATTAGAGTTTGCTGCACAATTTTGTCTTTATCTTCTATTACAAGTAAGGGTTTGTGATTCCATATTTGAAAATCTTGCGGCTCATCTTCATTTTCTTGAATACTCTTTAGTAATGCATGCTCGCCAAAAATAATTACGGGGTTTTTAAACATGTATATCAGAATGATTAACCAAACACAAGATGAAAATCTATAAAAGGTATTCAAATTCATTTTAACAGTTAAATCTTGAAACAGAAAGCAGTTTGAATAAACAACCAGCAAAAAAGTGACTGCTAACATCAGTAGTAACCATGTTTTTGTAGTTTGATAATTTGCCCTATCTAACAGAGATGACTTTTTCTTAAAAACATATTGCCTTGCAATTTTGATATTAAATGTAAAATAGGTAACGGAGTAAACTAGGTAGAATATTCTGTTGATGCCATAATTAACAAACACTAAGTTTATTAAAATAAATATAGTTGGAATGATGAAATGCAACAGTTCTTTATTAAAATTCCCTGTACCATCAATTAATCTTTTAAAGAATAAATAGTAAACGGGTACAATGTAAACTGCAAGCACAGGCATAATTTTTAAAGGGCTATACGTTTTGTTTATAAACCCCAATACTTCTATCGCATAAAGAAAACGTTGCAAACCAACTACTATCAAAATAGCTATTAAATACTCATTTGTTTTGCGATTTGGCTTTTGATTAAAAAGCATCAGTAAAACCACAAACAAGCACAAAAAGCCAACTAGTAATGATATAACATTTAAAAACATGTGTCAAATATTCAAAATATGTCACGAATATAGAAATTTAACTGCCTCTATTTTTCTTACCCTAACCTTTGTAGTTGCTTTACGTAACAGTTAAAAAAAATATAAAAATTATGAAAAAACTCTCCTTTTCTTTCTTAGTCATTTTAGGACTTCTTCTGTCATTAAATATAAATGCTCAAACAAACGTAACCTCATCTGGTATGTCTATTCAAGGAATAGCCCGGGATGAAAACAACGCAGCTATAGCCAATATAGATCAGCTAGCTTTGGTATTTACCGTTTATTATTTAGGAACCGGTAATAGTGAACAACCTATACTCACAAGAACAGCAAATGTAAAAACTGATAATTTTGGGGTATTCTCCTACGTGTTAGATATTGATCAAACAATTTACAATCAAATTGGGACACACTCAGCTTATTTAAAAGTTACTCAAGGAAGTGTAGTTTTTTCTAATGAAAAATTACAAGCAGTACCCTATTCAATTTTTGCGCAAAACGGAGTTCCTACAGGCGCTATCATGCCTTTTGTTGGCACAACGGCCCCACAAGGTTGGCTGCTTTGTGATGGGAGTAACATTCCCGTTAATGATTATACAACAAATTTAAGAACTCTTTTAGGTACAACAACCACACCTGATTTAAGAGCCATGTTTTTACGAGGAGCTGGTTCAGGAAATAGCCATACTGGCCCTGCTTTAAAAACAGTGCAACAAGATGATTTAAAACAGCATTTACATGGTATTAATATTAATACGTCCTCCAACGGTTATCACACACACTATATTGCAAGAAGAAGAAATGGAAGCGACGGTACTTATGACAAAAACGATGCGCATAATGAAGAGAATTCCGCCGCTACAACTGACAATATTATCATAGGACAATTTCAAACCACTGGGGCTGGAGACCATACTCATAACGTAAACGGAAATACGAGCAATACAGGTGGTACAGAAACTCGCCCAATTAACTATGGTGTAAACTACATCATCAAATTATAAGCTTAGCAAGATTCTTCTTGACTTTTTTCTTTTTATTCTAAAACAAATTCTGATGAAGAAATACATACTCGTATTGTCCTTAATCTTGTTAAGCTGTGGTGTTTTATTAGCTCAGGAACAAAAAGGTGTGGCTACTGTAATTGGTGCCGCATCTTCAAATAATGAAAATCTTAACCGTACATTAACCACAACAGTTAACGGCGTAAATAGAACAATTACCATTCAAAAAGTGAGTGTAAGTGTTGGTTTACCCTACATGGGGGTTATTAATGCTCCACATTCTGCTACCCCTACTCAATATTATAAGCATGATTTAGGTTTCCCTTGGGGAATTAGGTACCGTTACAATACTTTTTCAGAAGATGCTTTTACGGTATCAAAAGGCTATTTCAGCGACAGAATTGAGCTTAATTGGGATATCAAGCAAAACAGAGATAGGATCATTAGCCTTTCTATTTACCGAACCGAAGATATTGATAGCCAAAACCCAAGTTGGGGAAGTGTTTTAAAAACCTTACCAGCTGATGCCGGAACTTTTGTTGATAATAATGTAGAGGGTGGAAAGCTATATCGTTATAAAGTGGCGGCTAAGGGTGTAGAAGCTGATGGCGTAGAAATTCTTTATACAACCTACATTACTGGAATAGGTTACAGAAATCCAACAGGAGTAATTACAGGGAACGTAAGCTTTACAGGTGGTAACCCGGTTAAAGATGTAATGGTTGTAGCCAATCCAACAGGTAAATCAACATTTTTTGGCAGTTCACTAAAAGTGCCATTAGGTGGTTATATTAACGTACCTAGATTAAGTGCCAATCTTAAGGACTCGGTAACTTTACAAGCTTGGGTTAAACCAGATAATACATTTAATAATGACATACTTAATCTATACAAATTAGAAAGTAATGCTAATGAAACTTTAGATTTCAAGTTTAAAATGGCTCAATCTGGCAGTAATAATATTTTAACTGGATGGGTTGGTGCTTACTATATTACTATAGCTAATTATATTCCAAGCGGAGAAATTGATAATAAAGGCGATGATGTTTTCATCCCAATAACAAATATAAACACATCATTTACTCATTTTAGTGCAGTGATAAGGGATAACAAAGTACCAGAGATTTACATTAATGGTCGACATATTTCTCAAACTTATGTAACTAAAATGAATGGCATTTTTGCTAAAAATACATTATCAGGTACACCACCTTCTGCAACTTTTACCAGTAATAATTTATCTATCAAATTCAATACATCTGCTAGCAATCATTCTCAAGTTTGGTCTCATTTTAAAATGGGAGGCGGAAAAACGGCTTATTTAGATGAATTTAGAGTTTGGGAAACGGCGCTTACTCCAACTCAAATCCAAAGGGACTTCCGCAGATATTTAAGTGGAGGCGAAAACGGCTTAAATACCTACATCACCGCCAATGAAAAAATAGGCGATTATGCTTATGATTTAGCACATAATGGTTTTAATTATCATGGTAATGATGCAAAACTAAGTAATCCATTATTATCAACTGCTAATACACCAACTTTTGATAACTCTGGTAATAATATTCCAACCAATACCCAATTAGGTATTTTAGGGGTTACAGATGAGTTTGGGAATTATGTGATATCCGCTATACCTTACAAAGGTAATGGAGATTCTTTTACCATTATTCCTTCATTGGGTAAACATGAATTCAATCCCAAACAACAATTGGCCTATATTGGTGTAGGCTCTACCGTAATTAACAAAGTAGACTTTATAGATAAATCGTCTTTTGTATTTAAAGGAATTGCGGTTTATGATAGTAGAGATGTTTTTCCTCATACATCTGACGCACCAATAACTGGAGATATTAAAGAAAATGAAGCTTACAATGCCTACGTAAAAGGTAATGTTAAATATCAAAAAGGAGAATATTGGGCGGTAAAAGACGCCTCAGGGAAAATAACACAACTGAATAGATATGCGCAAATTCCGGTTCCAGAGGCAAACGTATTTATTGATAATGTACAAGCCATTGATGCCTTTAATATACCTATCCAAACAGATATTAATGGACGGTTTACCATTGAAGTACCTATAGGGCAACATGCAATAAGTATAAGTAAAAGCGGACATACTTTTGATTTTGAAGGCAGGTATCCTGCAAGAAATATTTCTGTAGTAAACGGAATAACTACTACTACAAATACCTACCAAGACTTTTTTGAGGACCGTGACGAACCTATTACGTTTATTGATAACACTAAAGTTACGGTAGTTGGCAGGGTTGTAGGCGGCACCGTACAAGCTGATAAAGAAATTGGATTTGGTGCAGATGGTAAAAAAACTTATGCTTATAAAGATGCAAACGGCGTAAGCAGAACAACCGTTTACACCTCTGAAAACAATATTGGTACAGCAAATTTAACGCTTGGTTACCTCCCTACTGGTGCAACTAGCGTAACGCCAGAATATAAAACCAGCTTTAAAACCAATGCTGAAACAGGAGAATATCGCGTAGCATTATTACCATTAAATTATATATTATCTAAAAATGATTTAACATTTACCAGTGGTAAAAACCCCGATAATATACCAATTTTAGACGCTGATAGAACCATTAATTTTACCGCCATTAATGGATTAAAATATCCAACGTTTGTTCAAGGAAAAGATACCATAACAGGTAAACCCTATCAAGAAGTATTAAAATTTACTCATGTTGCAGCACCTATTCATCAGGTGTTAAGCCAAACTTCTGATCAAACTATGGTTAGTAATGGCATCACCTACACCATAGCACCCACACAAAATACGCCTATTTACACCCAATTTTTAAATTATAGCATTGAGGTGCAAGGGCAAGAAATTTATAAAAATTACGATAAAAGTTTAACCAATCCGGTAGTAAGTACGGTGCCGGTAGAAGGTGGAGAATTGGTGCCCACCAATAATTTAGCGTTAGCAGAGAGTGAGAAAATTGAAGTTTCTACCAAAGATCCTAGTATTTTGATTTATAGTTTTCAAGGAGGAACACCAAATACCGATATAGGAACAGGTTTTAAAAGAACAATTAATTTAAAATTTAGAACAAACGGTATTGATTATCCTGTACTTAATTATAAAACAGATGGTATTTTATTAGGTGGTGTGAGTGATGGTTCGCAAACATTTGTAACCGCAGGACCAGAAATACCTGATATTATATTAAGAGACCCACCCGGTTCTGGTAGTTCTGCAACTATAGAAAAAGGTTCTTCTTTTAGTTTCACTAAAGAAACTACAACAACAGGCACCTCAGGAACCGACTTTAGTTCAACAATATCTGCTGGAACAACATTAACATTGTCTGGCGGTTTAGTGCCACTGCCAGAAATTACAACTGAAGCGACAGCTGATGCCACAGCAGGAATGACTTCTACCAGTTCAACTACTGATGGGAAAAGTGTGAGCACCACGTATTCATTTAGTCAAACTATTTCTACAAGTGATGACCCAGACTGGATTGGAAGCGACGCCGATATTTATATTGGAACTTCGGCCAATCAATTTTACGGGACTTATAACGATTTGGTAGTCACAACTGAAAGGAATACTGTTCCAATTGCCGTAACCTATATGAATGGTGCAGTTAAAACAGCTGCAAACATATATCCTAAGGTAAATAAAGCCATGTACTTTAGCGACTCGCCAGAGAAAACAACATTTGTATATACACAACGTAATATTTTAACAGAGCTTATACCTAGTTATTTAGATATTATTGCTCAAATAAACGCAGGAACACTTAAAGAAAATCAAAATGGTGTACTTACAAAAAGTGCTTACAATTCATCCATTAATCTTTGGAGAAAAATAATTTTAAATAACGAGTTACAAAAATACCAAGCTTTTAAAGATAAAGACCAGTTGAAAGCGTCTTTAAATTCTATTATTGAGAGCTTAAAAGACCCTGTAACTAAAAAATTATCTCCTTCTGATAAAGCACTTCAAGACTTACTAAATAAAACTTTTTTCGAAAACATTTCTTTTGATGCCGGTATAGGCGAAATAACAAAAGGACTCGGTATAGGGCGTTTAAGCTCTACTTCCTATGCTTATGAAGTGCAAGTAGATGAAGCTTTTATTGTTGCATCTGGGCTTACGGTTAATGATTCTGGCTTTGCTATGGAAAGTACAACCAGTACGGGGTCTGGTTCTGGCAGTGCAGATACGGATGATGACGAAGAGACTACTACCATTACTTATACCTTAAAGGATAATGATGCAAATAACCTATTAAGTGTAGATGTCATCAATGCTTTTGATGGCAATGGACCAATTTTTATCACCAAAGGTGGGCAAACATCATGTCCTTATGAGGGGCCAGAATTATCACATTTTTACAATCCAACACATCCAAATGTTACCAACCCATCAGCAACTATTGTTGATCTTCCTACAGCTAGCCAGGTGCAGTTATCTTTACCAACTATAGCGATAGAAAAACCAGAGATTACCGTTACAGCAGCAGATGTTGCAGGCATATTTGATGGTAGAAATGCCGAGTTTGTATTGCATTTACGCAACACAAGTACGGTAAATAAAGATGCTTCTTTCATGCTATTGGTTGATCAAGCGAGCAACCCTGATAATGCAGCTATCAACATTGAGCCAAATGGAACCATCGTAAATATCCCGGCAGGAAAAACAGTTTCCTACACCATGACACTTAAAAAAGTGAAGCAAGATCAGTTTGATTATAAAAACATCAAAGTTTCATTAGCTTCTATTTGTGATGAAAACGCAGTGGATACCGTGTTGGTCTCTGCAACTTTTGTTCCTGCTTGTTCTCCGGTAAGTATTCTAGCACCATCTAATAATTGGTTATTAAATAGAAATACCGCATTTACAGGTGTAGCAACCAAACCAGTGAACATTAAATTGGGAGATTTTAACACCAGTTTTGCCAGTTTCCAAAAAATTAGTTTAGAATACAGGTTAAAAGGCACTCCAAATTGGATTGGCTTAAGAACCTTTTATAAAACTCAGCAAGATTATACTATTGCTTTAACCGGTGGAGACACCAATATTGAATTAATTGTTGGTGCTGAGTTAAATTACAATTGGGATATTGCCGCTATTGGCTTAGCTAATGGAACTTATGAGTTAAGGGCTCGTACAAGTTGCAATAACCAAACAGCCTTTGAATCGGCAATCATCGAAGGAAAAGTAGACCTTACTTCGCCAGTTTTATTTGGTACACCAACACCAAAAAACGGTATTTTAGGTTTGGGTGATGATATTACCTTACGCTTTAACGAAGCTGTTAAAACCAATGGAACGGTTTCTAAATTCGAGTTTTTGGTGCAAAAAAATCAAAGCCCTGTAAAGCATGAAGTTTCATTGGCTTTTGATGGAGCTAGCAATACCGCAACCATCAACAAACCGGCGATAACAACAGGTAGTTTCAGTATCGAGTTTTGGTTGAAAAACACCACCACATCAGCGACCGCAGTTCTTTTAAATCAAAATAATGGGATTAAAATAGAATTAAATGGTACAGCTTTAAAGTATACGATAGGTGGGCAAAGCATTCAAACTACCATCACCAAAGATAATACCTTTAACCATTATGCACTTTCTTATGATGCAACTGCAAATATATTAAGAATCATTGAAAATGATAAGGAAGTACAAGTTTCATCTTTAAGTACTAAACTTAATTTCACCAATGAAAACCCAATAATAATTGGAGGAAATACCTTTAAAGGAAACATTCATGATTTACGTTTTTGGAAACGAGCGATCACCAGAGAAGCTTCTGTTGCAAGTATGAACTCCGTTTTAAACGGTAATGAAACAGACCTTTTAGGCTATTGGCCAATTAATGAAGGGAACGGATTATTAGCAAATGATTTAGCTAGATACAAACATTTGGTAATTGCCAACACCAATTGGGATATCACTCCAAAAGGTACAGCCTACAATTTTGATGGAACAAACTATTTAACCTTTGCTGATGCTGCCAAAGTGATTATTTCTAAAGAAATGGATGCCACACTTTCATTTTGGATGAAAACCAAACAAAGTGCTACAGCTACATTATTATCAAACGGAAAAGGCGATGACAGCGAAGCTTTAGAAAGTAACGGTTTTAGAAATAAATGGGCGATAAACCTAAATGCAGCAGGTAATGTGGAGTTAAAGGCCGAAGGAAAATCATTTCCTTTTGGAACTGTAAAAGTGAACAACAACAGTTGGCATCATGTGGCATTAAGCTTAACCAGAAATGGCTCTATCCGTATGTATGTTGACGGTAACCAAGTTGGTTCTTATGCCAGCATTGATTTGGGAGGATTTTCATCCAGCAGTATTTTTGTGGGTGCCCGTGGCAAAGTAAATCCTTTAACTATAGACCAAAACTATGTAGGTTTAATAGATGAATTATCCCTTTGGGAAACCGCCAGAGATGCCGAGCAAATCAAAGCAGACCAATTCCATGAGCTAGATTTTAATACTACAGGTTTACTACTTTATTCTACATTTAATAAGCCAGAATTATCAAATGGCAATGGCCCAACGTATTATTATCCTTTAAACAGTTTTGAGAAAACAAGCAGTTATGCTTTATTGAATAATAAACCTTTAGCTTTTTCTGAAGAAACACCGGCTATTAAACCACTTCGTCCAACGGAATCAATTGTTGTAAATGCTGTTATAAACGGCGACCAAATTGCATTAAATCCCGAAATTACTGATTGGTCTAGCGTTGAAGGTAAAGTAGCTTACATAACGGTTTCTAACCTAAACGACATGGCGGATAACAGGCAGTTATCACCTATAACATGGAGTGCACTTATCAATAAAAATCCGGTAAAATGGTTTGTTGAAGGGCATAGTGATGTAGTGAGTATGATAAAAAGAGCTAATGAGAATCTCACTTTTGATATCACCATTATTAATAAAGGCGGTACAAATCAAGATTATACTATTGAATTACCTGCTTGGCTAACCTTATCTGCAAATTCGGGTAACATTGCGCCAAACACTAAAATGACCCTTAAGGCAACTGTAGATAGTGATTTAGCTATAGGTAACTATAACACTATTTTATCTTTAATTACCAATTACGGCTATAACGAGAAAATTCAACTCGACTTAAGAGTACTAGAAAAAGAACCGAATTTTGATTTAGACCCAAGTAAGTTTAGCCAATCTATGAATATTATTGGTAGGGTAAAATTGGGTGACATTTTCACTGATGACCTTTATGATAAAGTAGTAGCCACAGTTAATGGCGATATTAGAGGGGTAACTAGTGTTATTTATGATGCAAGTTTAAAAGAGCATTTTGTTTACTTAACAATTTACAGCAACCAGGTGAGCGGAGAAAATGTGTCATTTTATATTTGGGATGCATCAGACGGGAAATTGAAAGAAGCAGTTTTAAATGATCAATTTACCATACCTTATTTGGCCGATGAAATCATAGGGAACTATACCAATCCAGCAATTTTTAAAAACACCGAAGTTACAGGTCAGCAAATTTCATTAAACCAAGGCTGGACATGGACCTCCTTTAACGTTACCGATGCTAGATTTAACAACTTAAATGAGCTTACCAAACCTCTTAGCCTAGGTACATCAGATTTAATCATGTCTAATGCACCTGCATTGTTTGATGCTTACCAAGTAAGTGCAACTAACCCTGCAGAAAGTGGATGGGCGGGTACAGTTTCTAGTAATGGCGGTATCTCTAACAATAAAATGTATAAAATTAAACTAGGCATCGCCCAAAAATTAAATATTAAAGGGGTGCCTATAGATTTAAATACATGGTTTATCAATTTATCTACCAATTGGAATTGGTTCCCATTTGTAGTTTCTAAAAATATCCCTCTTGCTGATGCACTGGCTAATTTAAATGCAAGTGATGGTGATGTAATTAAATCACAAGCTGCATTTGCAATTTATAGTACAACAGTGGGCTGGAAAGGTACTTTAACATACTTAAAAGCTGGCGAAGGTTACATGTTAAATACGGGTATCGCTCAAAAATTCACTTACCCAGAGTATTTGAACAGACAAAACACCCAAACCAATCCTTCTCCAGTTATAAAGGTAAACGGCGTTTCAGTTACATCGGTTGTAGATGTTAAAGAAGAAAACACGCAACTTTCTGCCAACTATGCAAAGTTTAGTCATACCATGAGTGCTGTGGTAAAATTACCAGAAGGATTTCAAGACCTCACCTTTTACAATGAGAATGGCGAATTAAGAGGTCAAATCCAAACTCAAAATGTACAAGGGGTAGATTTGGCTTTCATCACTCTTTATGGCGATAAACCAGAAAAGCTTACTGCTTATATCGGCTCTGGAAGTAATCTTCAAGCTACTTCTAAGTCAATTAGCTTTTCAGCAGATGCCGTTTTAGGAAGTATTGCCAATCCAGTTGTGATTACTTTAGGAACAGAAAAACTCAGCGTTTTTCCAAATCCTTTCCTTCATAATTTCGAAATTATGGTAAACAGTGACAAAACTGGAGAAGCTAAAATCATCATCTCCAATATGTTTAGTCAAACAGTGTTTGAAAATACTGTGAAAACTAATTTAGGAGTTAACGTTTGGAAAATACAGCCTAATATCCCTGCTGGGTCTTACATACTTAGCGTTAAAATGGATGATAAAGTGATCTATCAAAAAATAATAAAGAACTAAAATTTAAATCCCGTAGCATGATATTTTTAACATCATGCTACGGATTAAAAAATATCCAAAATGAAAAAAATTGCATTTTGCTTTATAGCATTGTTTATTTACAGCCATAGCTTATTGGCACAAGCACCCAATTGGGCGGTAAAAGAAAGTGATTACCAGTACACCATGACCTTTGTTGCCAAACTTAATGTTGACGGTAAACGCTTAGTTAACCCAAATGATAAGGTGGCTGCTTTTGTGGGCAATATTTGCCGTGGAGTAAGCGGAGTAACTTACGTTGCCAGCGAAAAAAATTATTACGCTTTTCTAACCGTTTTTGCTAATCAACAAGGGGAAAACATCAGTTTTAGATTATATGATGCCGAAGCAAATAAAACCACCACAGTAAGTAAACAAACCGCATTTGTGGTGAATGAGCACAAGGGAAATTTGTTTCAATCTTATAGCATTGCCGAGCCAGCTCTTAATTACCAATCAGAAATACTCTCTTTTAATTTTATGAATATCACCAGTTTGGCCTCTATAATTAACAGCAATACGGTAAAAATTAACATTTCAGAAAGTTACCCCTTGGCTAATTTAAAACCTGTATTTACGCTAAGCAAAGGCGCTAACCTTTACAAAAATAGAATGCTTCAAAAATCTGGCGAAGTAACCGATAATTTTTCATCTCCAATCACTTATGAAGTACTATCTGAAGATGAATCTACCTTAAACAGCTATACAGTAAGTGTGAGTCAATCAACCGACCCTACCCTATTTTATAGAAAAAATGCAGTATGCTATGCCCGTGGAGCTATAAAAGTAGTTTCAAAAAAAGAAGGTGCCGAAGTAAAAGTAACCAGTGATGGAAAAACGGTGGCCACCAAAAAAATCACAAACGGAGAGGCATTATTTTCTGAACTAAATGCAGGTTCATACATCGCTACCGTTGGTAATGAATTTAAGGTTATTAATATTTTAATGAAAGATAAATAGATATGAAAAAAGTAATGAATAGCACTCTAAGATTAAAAATTGTTTTAAGTCTGTTGGTTCTTGTTTTATTTTTAGGATGTAAAAAAGAGAACAAATGTAATGATGTAGTACAAGGTGATTTTGAATTAGTAGAATAATTGTGCCTTATAAATTCAATCATATTTAATGTTCATTTTATTTAAAATTTTAGAAAAGCAAAAGCAGTGCGGCTATTTTACCGATAGTCCGGTGCTCTGCTAAATTTTTTGCTCCTCCCCTTTTTTCCAACGCAGCAAAAAGATACCGCTGCCGCCCCGGTTTAAATTACTTGGGCTTTTGCTTCTTAAAAACCGCCCTTCTTATAGCGTCTGAAAAATAAAAATTTAGCTGGCAACATCTATCATGAATGAAGAGACTCCTTATGTAAGCATTAAGCAAATTTTTTAATTAAAAGTCCTTTAGACAACCTAAATATTTAAAATCAAATGATATATTGCATTACATATATAAAAAACATACGCTATTGGTAGCGTATAGCAACTAGTTATAAGAAATGCTTACCTATATTGTGGTAACTGAATGATCTGAAACTGAACATTATGGAAATACAACTATTCAAATTTAAAATCCCGAACAAAACTATAAATTTTCAGGATGCAGATATTTGTCTGTCTGAACCATTAAGTTATTACGAATGTCGTAGGTTAGTTAAGGAAAAACTTGAATCAATGGATAAAGTATTGTTTGGAGAAGTTAGCCTAGCTTTTGAGGATAATTTGATTATCGCCCATGGTTTATGTCAAGAAATCGTTAGTAGCGGTAATCAGTAGGTACTTCCTCAATGCTTAGTAAATTATGGTTTTTTATAATATGTTGTAAATGAACTAATATTGTTTCCACCTCTTTTACTTTATAACCTTTTAATAACTTTAAAATTAGGTTGACTATCGGTTTATCTTCTTGTCTCATATCTTTACTTGTTGTCTTATACAAACAAAGGTAAGTACCGAATTTGGGTTATTTTTTTGGGGGATTAACTGAACTATTTAAACTAAACTTAATTTATCATAATGAAAAACTATATTTTTAAAACACTATTTCTAATTGTGTCTATTGTAGGTCTATATTTGCTTTATACAATTAGTGATGGTTTAAAAAACAATCGTTATCAGATGTTTAATAACAGGGTACTAGATACAAAAACTGGGGAAGTTTATCGCTATCTTCTTAGTAACGGAAGTTATGAAATATATAAAAATGGTAAGAAATTAAATGTAAAAACTTTACCAAATTAAAAACTTAATTTCACCATTTTAAAATGAAACTAAAAATAAAAATTGATGACGACCTTTCAATCAAAATACTTAGACAACTTAGAAATAAAGGTGTCGGTTTTGAAGACAACATAACTAAAACACTACAATCCGTTAATCTTGCAGAAAATAGTGATGAATCCAGTATTCTTAATTTACATAATCAAAGAGTAATGGAGTTATTAATTTATATGTCTAAAATTGATTTAATTCTTTATAGAGACTTATCATACATAGAAAAAGATTCAGATAACTTTAAAAAACTTAAAATATTTGCAAGACTAACTGTAAATGGATTAATAACATTAAATAATTTAGAAAATTCTGACCGACAAAGTTCATATCAAAAATTGAACATGATATTTGTGCTTTGTACTGCAATTTTTGTTGCTGTAACGGGAACAGAGTCTCTTATGAACATAATCCAGAAATGTACAGATACATCTGAACCAACAGAAGTGCGCTCATCAAAAACAACTGAATCACAGCTAAAAAAATCAAACTTCCTGCAAGTAGATTCCAACAAAAATTTTCTTCCTCGTAAAAAGCCATAATCTTAATTGCTTAAATGGTTGACACTTGTATTGGCGACTAAAAAGTACTTCTTATAATCGAGTAGACGGCCTCACCCGATTTCTCTGATGAAGTGCGCCTCTCGCACCATCCCGAAAGCATTTCGAGACGGTTCAAAAAATGATGGGTTGAGTTCCATGTAAATATCCGACATAGATTGATAGCCTCGTTTCTTAAGCCTTTTTAGGGTTATGGTAGTAGTTAGAATTAGGCTTTGGGCAATATGCCAGCCTCCTTTTTCATGCTTTTTTATTGCTTTTCTGGTATTCGTGAATGCAGAGCATTTCTGGTTCTACTCCAAGCATAAGCATGGTCTTTATCTACGCCTAATCGGATGAGGTTTTTCCGCTTACTTTCAGGCTTCTTCCTCCCGATGGCTATCGGGACCTCCAAATGCAATAGCGAAGTCGATTCCGCAGCCAGCCATCAATATCTCGTAAATTCCTTGAATACTTGTCCCTCTGAAATAGTTTAACCATCCACGCTAGATTTCGTTGATTTTTCGGATCCGTTCCTCGAAACTTTTTGGCGCTGTTTTGCGGGTCGCCTCTTTTAGATGCTGCTTCCCATTCTGGTTTCAGTGTTCCTTTTTCAGGATCACTGAAATTTTTAAAATGAAGACAGAGGACTGTGTCCGGAAAATTAGCAGAAACATTTTCAGAAAATACATACCCGTAACTTTTAGCGATTAAATCCCTAGCTAACAAATAGAGATTATCTTCCACCCACAAATTTGCCTGCATATATATATGCCCTTATGTAGGCAGAATAATGACTGACTTTTTCCACCTATTTTCTTAAATTTATATTGTGAAAAAACAGAAAGAAAAACATACTTGACGGGTTAATCTAAACAAACATCTAACATTATGAAAAAGTTACAATTCAAAGTAAGCATCAATGCACCTGTGTCTAAGATTTATGATTTTATGCTTGGCATCACCAGTAAATCAACTTATGAACAATGGACTTCTTTGTTTAACCCAACATCTACCTATGAAGGAAGTTGGGGCAAGGGAAATAAAATTCTATTTATCGGAACAGATGAGAAAGGAGAAAAAGGAGGGATGGTTTCTAAGATAGCTGAAAACATTCCGAACCAATTTGTTTCTATTCAACATTATGGTCTTTTAAAAGCTGACAAGGAAATTACAGAAGGACCAGAAGTAGAAAAATGGGCTAACGGATTTGAAAACTATACCTTCGAAGAAAACAACGGTCCTAATAGCTTTCGGGTTACAACCGTTACTGTTGACTTAGACACCACTGAAGATTTTTTAGGTTATATGAACCAAACCTATCCAAAAGCACTCGACAAGTTGAAAGAACTTTGTGAAAAATAATCTAATAATCCGCCATATCGCCAAGTCGAAAACCGTTAGGCTTTATAGTGTTACCACATCCTACACTTACACATTTGAATAAGAAATAAAAACTGAAAAATTAAAATTATGGCACTTATCAATCCTCACATTAACTTTAACGGAAATGCCGAAGAAGCATTTAATTTTTACAAATCAGTATTTGGCGGTGAGTTCGCAAAAATAATGCGTTTCAAAGATTTAGCAAGTGCTGAATTTCCAGTAGCAGCACATGAAGCAAATAAAATAATGCACATTGCCTTACCAATTGGTAAAAGTATTTTAATGGCTAATGATGTACCTGAAATACTAGGAAAAACAAATGAAAATGAGAACAGAAGCAAAATTGTAATTAGTGCAGAAAGTAAAGAAGAAGCTGATAAATTATTCAATGGACTTTCGGTAGGCGGACAAATTGAAATGCCTATTTCTGACAGCCCTTGGGGTTCTTATTTTGGTATGTTTAGAGACAAATATGGAATTGAATGGATGGTAGATTTTGACTCGAATTACAAGGGACAAATTTAGCCAAAGAAAAACAACAAAAGCCTTATCAAGTAAGACGGCGTAGACGCTCCGCCCTTCTCCAAGCGCAAAAAATAACCTTCTTCTTATGATATTACCAAAATTTGGTACTTTTGTAGAAAATATAAAATTATGGGACGTAATACATCTGTTTCTTTAGGTGATTATTTTGAAAAATTTGTTGATAATAGAGTTTCTGAAGGTAGATTCAAAAATGCAAGCGAAGTTATTAGAGCCGGCTTAAGATTATTAGAAGAAGAAGAAAGTAAGATAATTGCTCTAAAAAAAGCTATAAATGAGGGAATTGTTAGCGGAATTGTGAAAGATTTTGATCCAAAAAAACATCTTGAACTATTGAAAGCAAAAAAAAGAAATGGCTAACTACATTTTAACAAACAAAGCCGTTGATGATTTATCTATGATTTGGGATTATACCTATGAAATTTGGTCTGAAAATCAAGCTGATAAATATTATTTAGAACTCATTGAAGATTGTAAAGAGTTGGCAGAAAATCAAAAATTAGGCAAGATTTATAACGAAATAAGTCCCGAAATTTTTGGCTATAAATCTGGTCAACATATAATATTTTACAGAATACTAAGTGAAGAGAAAATCGAAATCACAAGATTTCTACATTCGAGAATGGACCTAAAAAACAGAATTCAAGAATAAAACTTCAGTTAATCAAGTAAACACCTCCACCAGCAACTGAAAGGTTGCGCCTCTCCACAATTTAAAACAAAAAAACCCGCCCTCAAAAAGAGAACGGGTTTTAAAATATGATGATTTAAAGAATATTATTTCTTCTCTTCGTCTTTTACTTCTTCAAAATCAACGTCGGTTACTTCATCAGCAGCATTACCTGCGTCAGTAGCTTCACCTGTTGGTGCACCTTGTCCGCCATCTTGAGTAGCTTTGTACATATCTTCAGATGCAGCAGCCCAAGCAGTATTTAAAGCTTCAGAAGCAACATCAATATCAGCAAAGCTTCTGGCAGCGTAAGCATCTTTCAATGTTGTTAAAGCAGCTTCAATTGGCGCTTTTTTATCTGCCGGAATTTTATCTCCGTATTCTTTAATTTGCTTTTCTGTAGAGAAAATTAAAGCATCAGCAGCGTTAATTTTATCAGCTTCTTCTTTGGCTGTTTTATCAGACTCGGCGTTAGCTTCTGCTTCTTCTTTCATTTTCTTGATATCCTCATCAGATAAACCAGATGAAGCTTCAATTCTAATTTTTTGCTCTTTACCAGTTGCTTTATCTTTTGCGCCTACATGTAAAATACCGTTAGCATCAATATCAAAAGTAACTTCTACTTGAGGAATACCACGTGGTGCTGGTGGAATACCATCTAAGTGGAAACGACCAATAGTACGGTTATCTTTTGCCATCGGACGCTCACCTTGTAAGATATGAATCTCAACAGATGGTTGATTGTCTGATGCAGTAGAGAAAGTCTCTGATTTTTTAGTTGGAATGGTTGTGTTAGACTCAATTAATCTTGTCATTACACCGCCCATAGTTTCAATACCTAAAGAAAGAGGCGTAACATCTAATAATAAAACGTCTTTTACTTCTCCTGTTAATACACCACCTTGTATTGCAGCACCAATAGCTACAACTTCATCAGGGTTTACACCTTTAGATGGAGATTTACCGAAGAATTTTTCAACCGCTTCTTGTATAGCTGGCATACGAGTAGAACCACCTACTAAAATAATCTCATCAATATCTGAAGTAGACATTCCCGCGTTTTTTAAAGCAGATTTACAAGGATCAATAGTACGTTTAATTAAATCGCTAGCTAAAGATTCAAATTTTGCTCTTGATAAGTTACGCACCAAATGCTTAGGTCCGCTAGCATCAGCAGTAATGTATGGTAAGTTAATTTCAGTTGAAGTAGCGCTAGATAATTCAATCTTCGCTTTTTCAGCAGCTTCTTTTAAACGTTGTAAAGCCATTGGATCTTTCACTAAATCCATACCGTATTCGGTTTTAAATTCAGTTGCTAACCAATCAATAATTACTTGGTCAAAATCATCACCACCTAAATGGGTATCACCATCAGTAGATTTTACTTCAAAAACGCCATCCCCTAATTCAAGGATAGAAACATCATGAGTACCACCACCACAGTCAAAAACCACAATTTTCATGTCCCTATTGGTTTTATCTAAACCATAAGCTAATGCTGCGGCAGTTGGCTCGTTAATAATTCTTCTCACTTTTAAACCAGCAATTTCTCCGGCTTCTTTAGTCGCCTGGCGTTGTGCATCGTTAAAATAAGCAGGAACTGTAATAACAGCTTCTGTTACTTCGTGACCTAAGAAATCTTCAGCAGTTTTCTTCATTTTTTGAAGAATCATTGCAGAAATTTCTTGAGGCGTATATTTACGGTCATCAATTTCCACTCTTGGAGTGTTGTTATCTCCTTTAACCACTTTATAAGGTACACGACTAACTTCTTTAGTCACCTCATTAAAGCTGTTACCCATAAAACGCTTAATCGAGTAAATGGTCTTCGTGGGGTTAGTAATTGCCTGGCGTTTTGCAGGATCACCAACTTTACGTTCTCCACCTTCTACAAATGCAACGATAGATGGTGTTGTGCGTTTACCTTCACTGTTTGCTATAACTACAGGTTCATTACCTTCCATTACAGATACACAGGAATTGGTCGTTCCCAAGTCGATTCCGATAATTTTTGACATGTTTATATTCTTTTATTATTTACAAAATTCTATTTGATGATCATTTAACAAGCCTTGTGCCAATAAACAAGTGGCAGCAAATCCTCTTAAGCTGGCAGTAAAACCATCACAATTAAACAGGATGAAGCAAAATAGCAGTGACACCTTGTCAGATTTATAGGTTCAAAAGGTCATTATGTTTTAGAAAAACAAAGGCAGTTTCTTATTACTTAAGATAGCCCAGCCCTTCACTGTATCTTTTTTGCCAAAAAGCAAAAAAGGATGCCGTTGCTGTCTGGTTTATTTTTCAGGTTCCTTCTTTTTTTAACTCAAAATCTAAAGCATAAAAAAAGCGATAGTTTAAAAAACTATCGCTGTAAATAAAATAATTTATATTACTAAAAAACTCTTTTAGTGTTCAATCTCATCACATCTTTTATTAAAAAAATTATGAATCCTTTAATTAATTGAATTTGCTTCATGTTTATATTTTTAGATAAATAGTATTACAAATATGATAAAATAAAGCGGCTTTTATTAAAACATTTCACAAAACCCTAAAAATACCATAAAGTTGGTAGTAGCTTTTATCAACATTAAGCCCAAAATATTGCACATCATCAAACATCTTTCTATTTTAGCTGCGATGGAAAATTTTATTGTTTCGGCTAGAAAATACAGGCCAGTGCTATTTGATAGTGTAGTTGGACAACAACACATTACCAATACACTAAAAAATGCCATCAAAAACAATCAGTTGGCACAAGCTTTTCTTTTTTGTGGACCACGAGGGGTTGGTAAAACTACTTGTGCCCGTATTCTTGCAAAATCTATCAACTGCACCAACCTTACTGATACTCATGAAGCCTGTGGAGTATGTGATTCTTGCAACTCTTTCCAAAACGGAAATTCTTTTAACGTTCATGAATTAGATGCTGCATCAAATAATTCTGTTGATGATATTCGTAGCCTAATAGAACAAGTTCGTATCCCGCCACAAGCCGGAAAATTTAAAGTTTATATTATAGATGAGGTACACATGCTTTCGCAAAGTGCCTTTAACGCCTTTTTAAAAACATTAGAAGAACCACCTTCTTATGCTATTTTTATTTTAGCCACCACAGAAAAACATAAAATTTTACCTACTATTTTATCTCGTTGTCAAATTTTTGATTTTAACAGAATAAGGGTGGAAGATATGGCTAATCATTTAGCCAGCATTGCAACAAAAGAAGAAATAGCTTATGATATAGATGGCTTACATCTGATTGCCCAAAAAGCCGACGGTGGTTTAAGAGATGCCCTTTCTATGTTTGACCAGATTGTGAGTTTTTCTAATCGAGCGGTAAACTACCAAGCAGTAATTGATAATTTAAACATCTTAGATTATGATTATTACTTTAAAATCACCGATTTTCTTTTAACACAAAACACACCAGCAGCATTATTACTTTTCGACGAAATTTTAAATAATGGTTTTGATGGAAACCACTTTATTACAGGTTTAGCTAATCATTTTAGAAATGTTTTAGTTTGTAAAGATGCAGCTACAGTACAACTTTTAGAAGTAAGCGAAAGCATTAAGTTGAAATATTTAGAGCAAGCCAAACAAGCACCTGCTTCTTTCTTGTTAAGCGCATTAAATATTAGTAACCAATGTGATTTAAATTACAGAATCAGCAAAAATCAGCGGTTACAGGTAGAACTCACCCTCATAAAAATAAGTCATCTATCACAGGCTTTACAATTAAGTCAATCAGAAAATGTTCAGCTTTTAGCTGAGCAATTAAAAAAAAAACCTGAAACAGTTTTAGCTGAAGACCCTGCCGAATACAAAAAAACTGTAGAAACTTCGATAAAGCCAGCTCCAAGTATTATTCCTCAAATTCCTAAAACAGAGCCTAAACCTGTAGAAAAAACCGACGAAAAAGAAGTAGAAACCAAACCTATTACGCCTAAATCATTTTTACCCAAAAGCGGCATTGCTACACTTATTCCTAATTTAAATAATCCTAATAGTATAAAAACTAAGGAAGAAAAAGAAGTAGAAATAATAGAGGTAACAGGAAATGAAAAAGAAGATTTTACGCAAGAAGATTTTATAAAAGCTTGGGTTAACTACTCAAAGCAGGTAAAATCCGAAAACAAAATGAGTTTAGTAACCTTAATGGATAACTACACTCCTACCCTAAAAGAAAACTACATTATAGAACTACAAATAGAAAATAAGTTTCAGGCTGGTGAGCTATTGCATGAAAAAACCGGCATTCTTAACTACCTAAGAACCCATTTACATAATTTCTCTATCCAATTAGAAACCGTAATTGTAGAGCAGTTAGAAAACAAAAAGCCTTACACTTCTACAGATAAGTATTTGTTTATGGTAAAGAAAAACCCAAAATTAGAAGACTTTAGAAAAACCTTTAATTTAGATTTAGATTAGGCGCTATTTTTTAAATTTAGGATAACCTTCCTCGTCTAAATCATCTCTATTATCTTCTGGTGTTTGACTTAACTCATCATCCACTTCATTCACTTTTAGAGAATCATCTGTGGTAAGGTGCATCCCTAATTTCTCTACCTCGGTTTCTAAGGAAAGGTTTTTATCATACTCATCACCAACATAAGGGTTGGCTTGGTCGTAATCAGAATTCATATCCTCACCGGCATCTGCCGCAGTATCATAAGGATCATCATGCTGGTAATCTTCATCTTCTGATTCTACATCTAACTCAAAACTATTTTTTTTCTCATTATATTTAAGATCTTGAGCTTCATTATCTCTTAAATCAGACTCTCCGTCCCTGTTGAAACGTTCATCAATATTATTTTTTGGCTTATTTTTCATAATGATTCTTTTTACAATGAAAACACCACCAGAAATATGCCAATATTGAAAAAACTTAATAAAACATTTATAATTAAGTCATGCTGTTTAAAATCAAAAACTTATCTTTACGCCTCGTGAAATTTGAAGACAGAAAACTATAAATTATGAGTAAAATCAAAGTTGCTAACCCAGTTGTAGAGTTAGACGGTGACGAAATGACCAGAATCATCTGGAAATTCATTAAAGATAAATTGATCTTCCCTTACCTTGATCTTGATATTAAATATTATGATTTAGGAATGGAATATCGTGATGAAACCGATGACCAAGTTACTATAGATGCGGCAAATGCCATTAAACAGTACGGCGTAGGTATTAAATGCGCAACCATTACACCTGATGAAGCTCGTGTAAAAGAATTTGGATTGAAACAAATGTGGAGATCTCCAAACGGAACTATCAGAAATATTTTAGATGGAACTGTTTTTCGTGAGCCTATTGTAATGAGCAATGTACCTCGTTTAGTACCAAACTGGACAGCACCAATT
Source organism: Pedobacter cryophilus (assembly GCF_005116455.1). Taxonomy (GTDB): domain Bacteria; phylum Bacteroidota; class Bacteroidia; order Sphingobacteriales; family Sphingobacteriaceae; genus Pseudopedobacter; species Pseudopedobacter cryophilum. The sequence goes on along the minus strand of NZ_SWBP01000002.1, from coordinate 414,460 downwards.
TGTATTGGTCGTCATGCTTTTGGAGATCAATACAGAGCTACTGATTTTGTAACCAAAGGAAAAGGAAAATTAACTGTAAAATTTGAAGGCGAAGACGGAACTGTTCAAGAATTTGAAGTTTTTAACTTTAAAGGAGACGGTGTTGCTTTAGCCATGTATAACACAGATGAAAGTATTTTTGGCTTTGCAAGATCTTGTTTTAATCAAGCTTTAAGCAAAAAATGGCCTTTATACCTTTCTACAAAAAACACCATTTTAAAGAAATACGACGGTCGTTTTAAAGATATTTTTGAAGAAGTTTATCAAAATGAATTTAAAACTGCTTACGCCGAAGCAGGTATAACTTATGAGCATCGTTTAATTGATGACATGGTTGCTTCTGCATTAAAATGGAACGGTAACTTTGTTTGGGCTTGTAAAAACTATGATGGCGATGTACAGTCTGATACAGTAGCACAAGGTTTTGGTTCTTTAGGTTTAATGACATCTGTATTAATTACTCCAGATGGTAAAACTATGGAATCTGAGGCTGCACATGGTACAGTAACTCGTCATTACCGTGATCACCAAAATGGAAAACCAACTTCTACAAACCCAATTGCATCTATTTTTGCATGGACAAGAGGTTTAGAATTCCGTGGGAAATTAGACAATAACCAAGAATTGATTAATTTTTGCCAAGCTTTAGAGCAGGTTTGTATTGAAACTGTAGAAAGTGGCAAAATGACTAAAGATTTAGCGGTTTGTATCCACGGAAATAAAGTAACAAAAGATCAATATTTAAATACTGAAGATTTCTTAGCGGCTATAGATGAAAATCTACAAGCTAAACTAAGATAATCTTTAGTTGAAAAATAAAATCTAAAAAGCCTGAGTTAAAAAACTCAGGCTTTTTTTATATTTAATCTTTAGAGTAAACCTATGAAAGAAGATAAAAAATTAGGAGAATTAGCATCAACATCTATTTGCGGAAATGATATCAGCTCTTCGGTGCTGTATGTATCTGCTTTAACCATCAGTTTTGCTGGTCAGTATGCTTGGATAACACTTTTAATTGTAGCCGTTGTACTCTTTTCTTTCAGAAAAATTTATGGTGAAGTTGTTGGTGCTTTACCATTAAATGGAGGTGCTTATAATGCATTATTAAATACCACCAACAAGTCTATGGCCTCACTGGCAGCTTGTTTAACCTTGCTTTCCTACATGGCTACGGCGGTAATTTCTGCAAATGAGGGGATGCATTATTTACATCATCTTATCCCTTCTCTACCCATCATCTTGTCTACAATTATCCTATTAGCAATATTTGCGGGTTTAACCATTATGGGCATCACAGAATCTGCAAAAGTGGCTATTGGTATTTTTATATTTCACCTCACTACCATGGTGGTATTAATTGCAGCTATGGTCATTTATGTTTCGCAAACTGGTTTTGATGAACTCATTAGAAATTGGAAAAGTCCTTTACCATCAGGAAGCATCGCTACTGCCATATTTTTTGGTTTTGCGGCCTCCATGTTGGGTATAAGCGGTTTTGAAAGTTCGGCTAATTTTGTGGAAGAGCAAAAAGAAGGTGTTTTTCCTAAAACATTAAAAAACATGTGGATTGTGGTAAGTGTGCTTAATCCATTAATTGCATTTTTAGCCATTACTGTTTTACCAATTTCTGAAGTAAAGGTTCATTATACCACACTTTTATCTCACATGGGCGAAATTTCTGCTGGTGGCTGGCTGGCTTTTGTAATTTCTATTGACGCAGTTTTAGTATTGAGTGGAGCCGTTTTAACTTCTTTTGTAGGCGTATCTGGTTTATTAGAACGTATGACATTAGACCGAGTGATGCCTAATTACTTTCTTAAAAAGAATAAAAAAGGCAGTTCTTACAGAATTATATTGTTGTTTTTTATCCTCAGTGTTTCGGTGTTGATCATCACAAATGGAAATGTAAGTTTATTGGCTGGTGTTTATACCATTTCATTTTTAGCTGTTATGGCTTTATTTGCAATTGGTAATATCCTGCTAAAAATAAAAAGAAAAAAATTACCCCGACCAGAAATAGCGAGCTGGATTACCGTACTTTTTGCTTTAGGAGCCGTTTTAATTGCCTTGCTGGGAAACATACTTATTAAGCCCGCAAGTAGTGATCAACCAAGAAATATTGTAGTTTTCCTTGAGTATTTTATACCGGCCATTATCTTTTTAATGATCATGCTGAATAGAACGGCGCTTATCAAATTCTTAATTCACGCTATCCAATACTTGTTTAATCCCTTGCATGATTTTATTGATAAACATCAAGTAGGTGTACCGTTAAGAAAAATGGTCTATGTAATTAACAAAAGTTTAATTAGACTCATCCATAGAATTAATGAGCAAGAATTTGTGTTTTTTACCAAAGGAGATAATGTAGCAAACCTTAATAAGGTGATGCTTTATTTGAAAAATAATGAGCATACCCGAAAAATTAAAATTGTTAATGTTCTAAAACAAGGAGAAGAAACACCTCCTAATTTAATAAGCGATATAGAGGTTTTAGATAGGGTTTACCCCGATATTGATATAGAATATGTTCAATTAAAAGACAGGATATTTTCTCCTAAATTGATACAAGAGCTATCTGTTGAGTGGAATATTCCGGTAAATTTTATGTTTATTGGCTCTCCCGGAAATAGTTTCCCTCATAGAATAGCGGAACTAGGCGGTGTAAGATTAATTATTTAAAAAATGGACGGAACAATTAGAAATAATATTAAAATAGGTGCTTTAGTTAATATCGTGTTAAAAAAAGACCAACGCAGCGGTGAGCTTACAGAAGGTATTGTAAAACGTATTTTAACAAGTGCGCCAAAACATCATCGTGGCATAAAAGTGATGTTAGATGACGGACAAGTTGGACGTGTACAAGAAATTTTAGAAAAAGACTAATAATTTCTTAAAAAACGCCTGAAGTTAAGCCTCCATCTATAATTAAATGCTGACCGCTGATGTAAGACGCTTTATCCATTGCAAAAAAAGCAATAGCTGATGCTACTTCTTCGGCTTGTGCTACCCTACCTATTGGCGTACGTTTTTGTATTTTTTCTAATCTTTCTAAATCTGCTAAATATGAAGTGGTTAAAGGAGTAACTGTAAACCAAGGCGAAACTGTATTGACCCTAATTCCTTCTTTTGCCCATTCTACTGCTAAACTTTTGCTCATTTGAATCATTGCGGCTTTGGAGGTAGCGTACGGAGAACCCGTACCTACATCAAAACTTCCAGCAACCGATGCTACATTTATAATTGCCGAATTTTTAGCTGCCAACAAATAAGGATAGCAAAGCCTGCAAAATTCAAAAGCACTAAAAAAATTGGTATGATAAACTTTTTGATATTCTTCTTCGGTATATTCTATCGTTTTCTTTCTGATATTCATCCCTGCGTTGTTTACCAAAACATCTAATTTGCCCCAGAGTTTATGAATATGATCTACTACTGCTAATCTATCTTTTGCAAGGGTCACATCTGCCACAAAACCCATTACATGATATCCTTTTGAAACATATTCCTGTTCCATTTTCATCACTTCATCCTTATTTCTTGCAGTAAAAATTATGATTGCGCCTAGCTCAGCAAAAGCTTCAACTGTTGCCTTTCCAATTCCTTTGGTTCCGCCTGTAATTAATACTTTTTTATGATTTAGATTCCAGCTGTTCATAGCTTATTTTATTTAATAATAATTCCCTTGTTAACCTTGTAACTATAAATTTAAAACTAATTATCAGGAAAAAAGGAAACAAAAAAAATCCCGACTACCTAAATAGCCGGGATTCCTAAAATTAACATGAAAATTATTTTAACTCAACTAATATTCCTGCAAATATCATTCTACCCAAATTTGGTCCTCCCCAAATTTGTTTATTGTAAGAATCTGTTAAATTAGAACCTCCCAACTGAAGGGTTGATTTCATTTTATCTAATTTATAGCTTACAGTTGCGTCTAACGTTCCAATATTATCAATTGGGCCTACATCAAATGGGAATTCGTAAGTAAAACCTTCTTGCCATCTGTAGTTCACATTATAGCCTAATTTCTTTTTGATTTCTCCATCAACACCAATATTAAATTTGTTTTCTGGAGTATTGTAGAAAGCTAAAAATCCTGCTGGTAAATCACCAATCTTATTATAGCTATAATTCGCGTTAAAGTTTAATTCTTTCATATAATTATAACCTAAGCCAAAACTCACACCCTGTGTGGTTACTTTCTGAGTACTATTATACCAAACCTGAATAATACGTGTTGGGCTTGACGCACTGCTTAAACGATTTTTTGCTACAACTGTATTATTGTTATCAGGGTCTGGTGCAGGCACTGCTCCTACTGCTACTGCTAATTGGCCTGGGGTTGGGCGTGAACCGTCAGTATTACCAATAAATGGCTGTGCACCAATAAAGTTATCGTAATCACTTCTGTAATAAGTAACATCAAAAGTTAATTTCTCCTTTATGATGGTTTTATAACCCACTTCAAAAGTAGCTACTTGTTCTAAATCTAATCTTGGTGCAGAATAATTAAATGCTGTAGAACCACCTAGAGTAGCCGCTATATTAGTTGGAGCTAAAGCTGCAGGTGTGTATCCATTAAAACCATTTCTAACATTCCCTAATAATAGCGCACTACCAATATCTAAACGAATGTATTGATCAATTTGTGTTGGACTTCTAAATGCTACGCCGTAGCTAGAACGGAAATTATGTTGTCTTTTATCGCCAAAAGTATAAACAGCTGATGCTCTTGGAGAGAATTTAGCATCAAAGTTTTTGAAATCATCTAAACGTCCTGCAACTTGAATTTTAAGTGCATCATCTAAAAATGTTTTAGCCGCTTGACCATAAACACCATATTCATTGTTTCTAATTCTTTCTCCGCCAACTGCATCTTCAAAAACTGCACCTTGTGAAGCTAAACCAAAAGCTCTATAAGCACCACCCACAATAACATCGGCAAATTTAAAACCAAATTGATATTGTCCACTTACATCAGTCATGATAGAGTTAACTGGCAATCTTGATCCTTCTGGTTGATTTAACTCAGCATTATATTTACGTAAAGTATTAAAAGCTGGAGAACCTTCTTTTGGCCAAGTTGCATTTGCCGCTGCATATGCTTGAGCTGGAGTTGCTCCACCTTGTAACGCAGCACCGTAAGTTCCAAAAAATAAAGCAGTATAGCTAGATGCTCCACCTGGTAATGCGGGCATACCTGCCTTTGTAGGATCTAAAGTTGCCATTCTTGCGCCCAAGAAACTTAAATCATAAGTATCAGCACCATTATCTTCGGTTCTAAATGCTCTTAAAAACCATTTGTCAGATTTTAACTCAGCTCTAAACTGATCAACACTTAAATTTTTAAAACGGTAACGACTTGTTGATTGGTAAGTGGTAGTTCCACCTGCTCTTTTGTAATCTAAAGTGGCTTTTATTTTATCAGTAATTAAATAAGAAATACTTGGGTTAATACGATAAGCTTTTGTTTTATTATCATCGGCTATTAAGCCAGTTTCAGTCCATCCTGGAGTATAAATTACTTCATTTGGGATAATACTTACACCAGCTTGTGTAGTACTAATTTCTCCGTATTTGTTTAAAGCATCATAACCATAAGCAGAGCCAGGGGCATAGTTTTTGGCAGACGTAATTCTTTTTGATGAATAATCATCAGCTAACCAATCATTTGCAGTAAAGTAAGATCCGTTAATTTTAAAAGCCAGTTTATCGCTAATCTTTTTGGCATATCTAATTTGGCCATCAAATAAATCTCTGTTTCCACCTCTTAATTTCAAAGATAATCCTTCTGAATAAAATGGATCTTTAGAGTTGGTTAATAAAACGCCATTAAAAGCATTTGCACCGTATAATGCTGATGCAGGACCATGAATAATCTCTACCGAACGAACATCTAATTCTGCAATTCCAAGCATATTACCCGCATTTAAGTTTAAACTGGGTACTTGAGTATCTACATAATCAGCTAATTGTATCATACGTTCTGATTTTGGACTGTTAAATCCTCTGGTAGAAATAGTAGTTAACAACATAGAAGAACTATTTACGTCTATACCTTGATAGCGAGATAAATTACTAAACATTTCTGTGCCACCACCACTTAATAATTGCTTAGCGCTTATTTGGGTAACGGTAACCGGTGCTTCCAAAATTCGTTCCTCTACTCTTGATGCAGATACGATAACCTCATCAAAATTTAGGGTAGCTTCTTTAAGTTGAATTTTAAGATCAGAATTTGGACCACTTAACGTAATTTTTTGCGATTCAAACCCGATAGACGATATTTCTAATATGACAGGCGTTTTATCAAAATTTACATTCAATTGAAAATTTCCATCAATATTAGTGGAAGTTCCAATAAACGTACCTTGTACTTTAACACTAGCACCAATAACAGGTTCATTACCGTTTGAAGTGACCTTACCTTTAACATTTTGGGCAAAAACAGGAAAAGCCAATAGTGAAAAACAGAGCATTACTATGCCCGAGAGTAGTAGTTTTTTCATTTTAAAAATTTATCGTTTATAAGTGGTTAAATGCTATGCAAGCATAATATTTAAAATTAGAACAAATTTCCGATTATTCAAATTAAACAACTATTAAATTAAAAAAATTAAAATTGCTTTTGAAATAGCCAAGAATGATTATGATTGATGAACTTCACATCCTACATCAAAATATTTAGCGTTTGCGAATGATAAAATCATTGATGAATTAAGCAATATTAAGTAATTTTAAATTTTATTTAAATAACACAACCAGCGTTTATAATTGTGTTTTACCTCAAGAAATATTATGAGCAACCTATATCCACTAAAATTCAAAACCATTTTTAAAGATAAAATTTGGGGCGGTGAAAAAATTAAAACTTATTTAGGTAAAGATTTCTCTCCACTTCCTAATTGTGGCGAAACTTGGGAGATATCAGGTGTAAAATCTGACGTTTCGGTAATAGCCAATGGCCCATTAACTGGTACAAATTTAGCTGATTTGTTAACTACCGAAAAAGAACAGTTGGTAGGTAAAAAAGTATATCAACGTTTTGGAAATGAATTTCCTTTACTGGTGAAATTTATTGATGCCAATGATGATTTATCTATACAGGTTCACCCTGATGATGAGCTAGCGAAAAAACGTCATAATTCTTTTGGTAAAACCGAAATGTGGTATGTGATACAGGCTGATAAAGGTGCTTCTTTAATATCGGGTTTTAACCAAAAAGTTGACAAAGAACTTTATTTAAAGAAATTTAATGAGGGCAAATTAGATGATATTTTAAATAAGGAAGAAGTACAAGCTGATGACGTTTTCTTTTTACCTGCTGGCAGAGTGCACACCATTGGTAAAGGTTTATTGATTGCCGAAATTCAACAAACATCAGACATTACCTATAGAATTTATGATTTTGACCGTGTGGATGATAAAGGAAATAAAAGAGAATTGCATACCACTGAAGCTTTAGATGCTATTGATTATAATTTTTATAAAGACATAAAAACTAATTACGAGCCAAGTAAAAACAAAGTAGTTGAACTGGTAGAATGCCCTTATTTTACTACCAACGTTTTAGATTACACAAAAAATACGCATAGAGATTATACTTCCATAGATAGTTTTGTAATTCATGTATGCTTAGAAGGTTCTTATGTGCTAAACTACGGTGTAGAAGAATTACCAGTAAACATGGGCGATTGTATTTTAATTCCGGCTACAACAGATAAAGTAGAGATTTCTACTACCAAAGGCTTTAAAATTTTAGAGAGTTACATTGCTTAAATTTGTTTAAACATCATTTTTTGGATTGTTTTTTGCATGAGCCAAAATCATGTTAAACTATGTTGATTTTATTTTAGCTCTCGTTATAATTTTAGCCATTTATCATGGCTGGCGTAGGGGTTTCATCATTGGTTTATTAGAACTTGTTGAATTAGCTGTCAGTATTTGGGCAGCTTTTTCTTTTTACCTATATATTGCTACCTTTTTAGATGATCAATTTGGAATCATGGAAAGATGGTTATTTCCACTTTCTTTTTTTATTACGCTTTTACTTACCAGATTATTAATTGGCGCCGTAGCTTACAGATTAGTAAAAATATTCTCCAATAAAACGCATCAAAGTCCGTTAAACAAAAGTATGGGTATATTTCCTGGAAGTATCCGAGGTGTTTTTTACTCGGCTTTGTTAGCACTAATTTTTCTTTTTATCCCTTTTTGGCCAGGCTTATCTTCTAAAACCAGGGAAAGTTATTTAGCTTCTTATTTTACCCAACAAATAGAATCAGCAGATCAATTGATTGCGCCAGAAATTAGCGAAGAAATTAAACAATCTATTAGCAGATTAACTATTGAGCCCGAATCTGATGAAACGGTTTACCTGCATTACAAAGTGGCAAATCCTCTGGTAAATGAACAATTTGAGAATCAATTACTCAAACTTGTAAACAAAGAAAGAAGAAAAGCCGGATTGAGTTTATTAGAAAAAGATATTGAAATGGTAACTGTAGCCAGAGCGCATTCTAGCGATATGTTTAAAAAAGGTTATTTTTCTCATATTAACTTAGAAAATGAAACTCCTTTTGATAGGATAAAAAAATATAAGATTAGCTACAAAACTGCTGGCGAAAACCTGGCATTGGCACAAACGGTAGAAATTGCGCATATAGGTTTAATGAATTCGCCGGGGCATAGAAGAAATATTTTGAACCCCAAGTTTGGCAGGTTAGGTATTGGAATTATGGATGGCGGCATTTACGGAATTATGGTTACACAAAATTTCAGGAATTAATTCAAAATACGCAATAGATCTGATACCAAACATGGAGAGTAATTTATCATTTTACTCTGTGCCCTCTGTTTCTCTGTGGTTTAAATACTTTGTGTAGATTTTCTAACGCAAAGGGCTCAAAAATTATTTTTCTTTGCCACGAATACACGAATTTTCTCGAATATAAAGATTGACGTTAATTCATCTGAGGGCTTTGAATGGGCTGTGTATATGAAGTAAAACTAAATTTAAAGTTTAAAAAAAAATAAAGTAAGTCATTTTTTTTCTAGATATTAATTTAACCACAGAGCACACGGAGTTCACAGAGCTAAATGTTTAAAAAAAATCTGGATGTGCGTTAACGCATTACAAAATTTATTTAGAAAAACTCTCAAATTTATCCCAAAAGCCATCTTTTGGTAAAGGCGCAAAAATTTCTACTGGCTCTTTCTTAACAGGATGAATAAACTGTAATCTTCTGGCGTGTAAACAAATGCTTTTTTTACGACTTCCTCTTGGATAACCATATTTATTATCACCCACAATAGGACTTCCTAAAGTAGAAAGTTGTACCCTAATTTGATGTGGGCGACCGGTAATTGGATCTACTTCTATCAAATAATAGCCATCTAAAAAACCTAAAACTTTAAAATGAAGCTCGGCCCTTTGGCTTCCGGCAACTTGTTCATTATATGGCGTGGTGATATTTTTTTTTGGATTTTTAACCAACCAATGAACCAAAGTGCCTTCCATTTGAGATGGTTTTTGCCTTACCACAGCCCAGTAGGTTTTGTGCATTTCACGCTCTTTAAACATTTTATTAATGCGGTCTAAAGCCTTAGAAGTTTTAGCAAAAAGAATGACACCACTTACTGGTCGGTCTATACGATGAACAACTCCTAAAAATGCGCCATTTGCTTTATCATACTTTTGGGCAATGTAGGCTTTCACCATTTCATCTAATGATGGATCTCCGGTATCGTCACTTTGAACAATCCAGCCTGCTTTTTTGTAAACGGCAATTAAATGATTGTCTTCAAAAAGAATGTCTTTATCAGTTATTTTGTAGAAATCTGGTTCTAACATGTGTTTCATAGTAGTAATGCCTTGAGTTAATTAAACCCGATTGCAGCAGATACCGGCCTGTGGCTAATGCCTTTTTGTGCAGTATGAGCGGAAAGCGGGACTATCTTAACTTATTTGGATGGTTTTGCTTTTCTAATAAAACTAATATTGTTCTTTTTCATTTGGAAAATCGCCACTTTTCACATCTTTAATATAAGATTGAACGGCCCCATTAATTTGATCAAACATATTTAAATATTGACGTAAAAACCTTGGAGTAAAGCCTTTAGTTAAACCAATCATATCGTTCACTACCAAAACCTGTCCGTCGCAATTTGGACCAGCACCAATTCCGATGGTTGGAATATGAACGCTTGCAGTAACTTCTTTGGCTAATGAAGCTGGAATTTTCTCTAAAACCACGGAGAAACAACCTGCTTCTTGTAATCTTTGTATGTCGGATTTTAGCTTCTCCGCTTCAGCTTCTTCTTTGGCTCTTACGGTGTAGGTTCCAAATTTATAAATAGATTGAGGTGTTAACCCCAAATGGCCCATTACCGGAATACCTGCTGCTACAATACGTTCTATAGATTCGGCCACTTCTGCACCGCCTTCTAATTTTACAGCGTGAGCACCTGCTTCTTTCATAATTCTTATGGCCGAAATTAAAGCCTCTTTTGAGTTTCCTTGGTAAGAACCAAAAGGCAAATCTACCACCACTAACGCTCTTTTTGTGCCTCTAATTACAGATGCAGCATGGTAAATCATTTGATCTAAGGTGATGGGCAATGTGGTTTCATGTCCTGCCATTACCATAGAAGCCGAATCGCCGACTAAAATAATATCTATTCCGCCTTCATCAACAACACGAGCCATAGAAAAATCATAAGCAGTAAGCATGGCAATTTTCTCGCCTTTATTTTTCATTTCCTGCAATATGTGTGTGGTAATTCTTTTGACTTCTTTGTGAACAGACATAGTTTATATTTTGATTTATTTTATTTATGATGCCAAAGTTAGAAAAATGATTGCGCTTTAAAATTTAAAATGAAGCTTTATATGTCATAATTCATTTAAATAATCTAGATTTGCATCCCGAGATGAAACATAAGAACATTCTTATTTCCTCACATCACATCACGGAATTGAGTTTTTTAAAACTTACTATTCTAGCCTCCCCTATTTCTCAAATTTTTAATCATTTTAAAGCTATTCAAAAATAATGAACGCATACTACACCAAATTACCGGCAGTACTTCTTTTAGCAGATGGAACAGTTTTTTATGGCAAGGCAGCCGGAAAAATTGGAACTACAACCGGAGAAATTTGCTTTAATACCGGTATGACGGGTTATCAAGAGGTTTTTACTGATCCTTCTTATTTTGGACAAATTATGGTGACCACCAACACACATATTGGAAATTACGGTATCAATGAAAACGAATCTGAATCTGAAAGTATTAAAATTGCTGGCTTAGTTTGTAAAAATTTTAATATTCCATTTAGTAGAAAACAAGCTGATCAATCTATTCAGGATTATTTTCAGGATGAACATATTGTTGGTATTTCTGATGTAGATACGAGAGAAATTGTGCGTCATATTAGAGATAAAGGTGCTATGAATGCCATTATTTCTTCTGAGATTTTAGATATTGAGGAGTTAAAGCAAAAACTAAGCGAAGTGCCTTCTATGGATGGTTTAGAACTTTCATCTTTAGTAAGTACCACTGAGCCTTATTTTGTTGGTGATGAAAATGCGGCGGCTAAAGTTGCTGTTTTAGATTTAGGGGTAAAGAAAAATATTTTAAGAAATTTTGCCGAAAGAGGTGTTTATGCGAAGGTTTTCCCTGCAAAAACTTCTTTTAAAGAAATGGAAAAATGGCAACCCAATGGTTATTTTATTTCTAATGGCCCAGGCGACCCGGCTGCAATGCCTTATGCTATTGATACGGTAAAAGAAATTTTGGCAGCAGATAAACCCTTGTTTGGAATTTGTTTAGGTCACCAGTTATTGGCGCAGGCTAACGGAATTGGCACAATAAAAATGTTTAATGGACATAGAGGTTTAAACCACCCGGTTAAAAACATTATTAAAGACCATTGCGAGGTGACTTCTCAAAACCACGGTTTTGGTGTAATTGCTGATGAGGTGAAAAAATCTGATAAAGTAGAAATCACGCATATTAATTTAAATGATCAATCTATTGAAGGAATTAGAGTGAAAGGAAAAAAAGCATTTTCGGTTCAATATCACCCAGAATCTTCTCCTGGTCCGCATGATTCTAGATATTTATTTGACGATTTTGTGGCGATGCTTTAGGTAATATTTATTTTGCTTTTTTATTAATCATACGTATATTTATACTAAATATACGTATGATATGACAAATAAACTCACCCTTTCTGTTGATAAAGAAGTTATAGAACATGCTAAGAACTACGCAAAGGATACTGGACGTAGCTTATCTCAAATAGTTGAAACTTATTTAAAATCTTTAACTGAAAAAAGGCAAGAAAACAGCGCTATGGAATACTCTCCAAAATTAAAGCGATTAATTGGAGCCGTAAAACTACCTGAAAATTTTAATGAAGAGGCTGAAAGAAGAGCTTACTTAGAAAATAAAAACAGATGATTAAACTGTTTTTAGATACCAACATACTAATTGATTTATTAGCCGATAGACAGCCATTTAGTAAATATGCTGCAGAAATATTAAGAGCTGCAGATAATAAAAAAGCTGAATTATATACTTCTTCTCATTCTATTGCCACTACTTATTATATCCTGAATAAACAAATTGATGATAAAAGTTTGAGAGTTATTTTAGATGATTTAATGGATTTCATATATCCTATAGCTATTGATAATCAGATTTTAAAAAAGGCTTTAAAATCAAATATAAAAGATTTTGAAGATGCTATTCAGATTTTAGCCGCTAAATCGATCCCTAATTTAGATGCAATAGTGACCAGAAATATAAAAGATTTTAAAGATGCTGACATTCTAGTTTTATCACCAGATAATGCAGTTGAATTAATTTAATTGATTATGAGCAGCTCAAAAACCTTTTTTGAAGATCAAACTTTTAAAGATTTAGATTTTAGCAAACAAGCTTTCTCAAAAGGCGAATATGAGCATTGCAAATTTGTGAATTGTAATTTTGCTAAAGCAGATTTACATCAAATTTCTTTTACAGATTGCGATTTCGATAATTGTGATTTAAGTTTGGCTAATCTTAGTAAAACTGCTTTTAAAACGGTTAAATTTAAAGATTGCAAACTTTTAGGCTTACATTTTAACCATTGTAATACCTTCTTATTAGCTTTAGATTTTGAAAATTGTAAGCTCAATTTATCTTCCTTTTATCAATTGAAATTGAAAAATACTTGGTTTAAAAACTGTACGCTTCACGAAGTAGATTTTACCGAAGCTGATTTAAAAGAAGTCAATTTTAATAATTGTGATTTATTGGATGCTAAATTTGAAAACACCAATTTAGAAAAAGCCGATTTAAGGACTGCTTTTAATTATTCATTTAACCCTGATTTAAATCAAATTAAAAAAGCAAAATTTGCAGTGCAAGGTTTGGCTGGTTTATTACAGCATCATCAGATTATCATTGAAAACTGAAAATTTATTACTGTTAAGATATTTAACGCTAACAAAGGATTATCCCTGCAAAGCCAAAAACTTCATTACCGCTTTAATTTCGTCATAAGAAACATCGTTTCCTAAAGCGGCTTTGGTATCATTCATAGAAGCCGGTTTGTTTTCTAAGATGTATTCCTGAATTCTTTCTACTTTGCTTTTATCTACAAAATCATAAATATTTACTTCGGCAGTTTCTATGTAATGCGTAAGATGAGTTTCTATGGTAGAAGCAGTAAAACCTCTAATTTCGGCTATTTCTGTTACAGTTTTGCCTTCTTTAAATAAATCTAAACTCAACTTCTTGGTATCTACTTTTTCGCTTTTTGTTTTAATGAGGACTTGAAAAGGAGTTTGAGAAATATCTTTTCTTTCGCAAAAATCAGCAATCATGGTGAGCAACTCATTACCATATTGCTTCACTTTTACTTTACCAATTCCTTTAATACTTTCCAACTCTTCAAAATTTGAAGGCAGTTTATTCACTAAATCTGTCAGCACTTTTTGAGGTAAAACCTGATAAACGGGAACATTATTTTCTGCAGCTAAATCATCACGCCATTTTTTAAACATTTGATATAAATCTTGATGATTTACACCAGAAACAGCTTTTGCTGGTTTTTCTATTGCCGAGGCTTTTAGTTTCTGATTGTTAAAATCAATTTCGGCATTGGCTTTGGTTTTTAAATAACTTAATGTTTGAAAACCATCTGAACACAGTTTAAGTGCGCTTTGCTTCATAAAAATCTCTTTTTGCAATTGCTCCAAAACATCATTCATACTTTTCTTCACCGCTTTATTATCTGCATCAAAATCTACTTTACTTAAATCGGTTTCTAAATTTTGTAGTTGATCTATAAAATAAACACAGCCTTTTTTAATACGATCTTGAAGTACCAAATTTTCTTCGGGCAAACTGTTTTCTTGTAACTGAGCACCCATTTGCCTTTTAAACTTATCGGCAACAGCATAAATACTTTCTTCTGTTTTTTCTCTCAGTTGATTAATCAAATCCAAAAAGCCTAAGCTTATCACTTGATGACTTTCTTCGGCAAGTTTTTTACATTGAAACAAAACAGACTTCATTTGGCGGAAATCAAATAAGTCATTTAATAAATTTTGCTGAAAAGATATTTTAGAATCGGTTAAATGCTTTTCATTAGGTTCGTTTTGCTCCGCATTTTTAGTGTAAGTAGAAACCGTTCCATCTGTTTTAACGCTGTTAAAACTAATTGGAGTGCGTAAAACCATTCCCTCAAAGCTTTTGCATCGGCTTAAAGCCACATAAACTTGGCCATGTGCAAAAGCTGCGTTAGCATCTATAATTGCTCTTTCAAAAGTTAAACCCTGACTTTTATGAATGGTAATTGCCCAAGCCAGTTTTAAGGGATATTGAGAAAAAGTGCCCACTACCTGTTCTTCAATCTCCTTAGTTTCGGGATTTAATTCGAACTTGTAGTTTCCCCACTCTGCCTTGCCTACTACAATTTCTTGTGCATCGCCCGGGCATTTTACTCTGATAAATTCTTCTCGTATTTCTAATATCTTCCCTATTTTTCCATTGTAATAGAGCTTGTCTCTAGAAATATCATTCTTCACAAACATGACTTGAGCGCCTACTTTAAAAACCAATTCAAAAGCATTAGGATAGGAAAATTCAGGAAAATCACCTGAAACATCGGCCTTAAATTTATACTCTTTTAATTTAATGGACAGGAGTTTTTCTTCGTTGATTTGATTGGCCGATTGATTGTGAGAAGTTAAGGTAATATAGCCCTCTTCTTCATCAGGATTGAAGTTGGGGATGTAACGCTTATTTAGTTTTTCTAAAGTTTCAACATCAATTTTATTCTCTCTTACGGCATTTAGAATATCAATAAAATAAGTGTCGGATTGCCTGTAAATATGTTTTAGCTCTATGCTGATGGGTTGCGTTTGTAATAAGGCTTTGCTGTTAAAAAAATAGAGGTTATCATAATAATTTTTTAGGATATGCCAATCCTCATCCTTTACCACAGGCGAAAGCTGATGTAAATCTCCAATCATTAATAATTGAACACCACCAAAAGGCTTAGAACGGTCTCGGTAGCGACGTAAAACCTCATCGATTCCGTCTAAAGTATCGGCCCGCACCATACTAATTTCATCAATCACCAATAAATCTAAACTCTTAATTAGGTTGATTTTCTCCCGCCCCATCTTTCGGTTATAACTACTTTTTGTAGCATCATCTTTTACCTGACTTGCTACGTAAGGACCAAAAGGTAGTTGAAAAAAAGAATGAATGGTACTGCCTTTTGCATTAATTGCCGCTACCCCAGTTGGTGCAACCACAATCATTCTTTTAGGGCAATGTGTTCTTAAATTATGTAGAAAAGTGGTTTTTCCTGTCCCGGCTTTGCCTGTTAAAAAGATATTTCTATCTGTAAACTGAACAAAATCTGAGGCCAATTGCAATTGGGTATTGGTTTCCATAAATAAAATTTAGCTTTAAGCTTAAAGCAGTTTAGAGGATAGATTTTACAATTTAAATCTACAAAAAAAATTGAAGTGACAAAATTTTTCACCATTTAACGCTGTGACCTTTGGGTTCTCTGTGATTAATTATTTATTTCACGCAAAGTGCGCAAAGGTTAATCGTAAAGAGTATAAGATTAAATTATATGTTCCAGTTCTCTGAGAACTCTGCGTCTCTGTGGTTAATTATTTCACGCAAAGTGCGCAAAGTTTAACGCAAAGATCGCTAAGAGTAAAACAGATTAAATTATATGCTTCCAGTTCTCTGAGAACTCCGCGTCTCTGTGGTTAATTATTTCACGCAAAGTGCGCAAAGATTAACGCAAAGATCGCAAAGAGTATAAGATTAAATTATATGCTTCCAGTTCTCTGAGAACTCTGCGTCTCTGTGGTTAATTATTTCACCCAAAGTGCGCAAAGATCGCAAAGAGTAAAACAGATTAAATTCTATACTTCCAGTTCTCTGAGAACTCCGCGTCTCTGTGGTTAATTATTTATTTCACGCAAAGTGCGCAAAGATTAACGCAAAGACCGCAAAGTATATATGCATGTATTAGCGATCCTTAGTGGTTAAAATTTCATCATGTTAAACAGCAGTAATCAATGAAAACGATACAAAAAAGCCTTTTGAATAAAATCCAAAAGGCTTTTTCATAACACTAAAAATTTTAAACTTCGTATGTCGTAGAAGATGTGTTTCCACCTCTACCCGTCCAGTTGGTATGAAAAAATTCGCCTCTTGGCTTGTCTATTCTTTCGTAAGTATGGGCTCCAAAATAATCACGTTGAGCTTGCAATAAATTTGCTGGTAAACGCTCGCATCTGTAACCATCATAATAATTTAAACCTGCACTTAGACAAGGAACAGGAATGCCGTTGATTACCGCAGATGCAATTACTCTTCTAAATCCTGCTTGGTGAGCCTGAATTTTTTCTGCAAAATAAGAGTCTAGTAATAAATTAGCTAAATCTGGATTTTTATCAAAAGCTTCTTTAATATTACTTAAAAATCTAGACCGGATAATGCATCCACCTCTCCACATTAAAGCAATACTTCCGTAATTTAAGTTCCATCCGTATTCTGCTCCCGCAGCTTTCATCATTTGGTAACCTTGTGCATAAGAAATTACTTTAGCAGCATATAAGGCATCTCCCAAATCTTTAATAAAAGCTTTTTTATCTCCACTAAAAGAAGGAGTTGGACCAGATAATATTTTAGAAGCAGCAACTCTTTGATCTTTTATAGCTGATAAACATCTAGAAAAAACCGATTCGGTAATTAAAGTTAAAGGAATACCTAACTCTAGAGCTACTGTACCTGTCCATTTTCCAGTTCCTTTTTGCCCAGCAGTATCTAAAATTTTATCAACCATTGGCACCCCGTCAGTATCTTTAAAAGCTAAAATATCTCTGGTAATTTCTACTAAATAACTATCTAATTCGCCTTCATTCCATTCTTTAAAAACTTCATGCATTTCATCAGCAGACATTCCTAAAACGTCTTTCATAATGTGGTAAACTTCGTTAATCAACTGCATATCGCCGTATTCTATACCGTTATGCACCATTTTCACAAAATGACCTGCGCCACCTTCACCAACCCAATCACAGCAAGGTACATCGCCATCTACCTTGGCAGCTATCCCTTGAAAAATTGGTTTTACCGCTGCCCATGCTGCTGGAGAACCTCCAGGCATAATTGATGGCCCTAATAAAGCACCTTCTTCCCCACCAGACACGCCGGTTCCTATAAAAAGTAAACCTTTGCTTTCTACATATTTAGTTCTTCTGTCTGTATCTGGAAAATGAGAATTTCCACCATCAATTATAATATCACCAGGCGCTAAATGCGGAATCAATAATTCTATAAAATCATCTACAGGCTTGCCGGCTTTCACCATCAGCATGATTTTTCGAGGGCTTTTTAAAGAAGATACTAAATCTTCGATAGATTTAGCACCATAAATATTTTTACCTTTTGCTCTACCATTCACAAAGTTTTCTACTTTATCAACCGTACGATTAAAAGCAGATACGTGAAATCCTTTGCTTTCCATGTTCAGGATCAAGTTTTCGCCCATTACAGCGATACCAATTACCCCGATATCGGATACTTCTTTCATAATAAGGAATTGAGATATAAATTAATTAAAATAATATACTATTTATTTGCCTCGGTGACCAAAGTTATTGATACTTATTTTAAAACCAAAAGTAGCGGCATATATCTTGATTTTATTTCGGTTTTATAACCTGAATTCGATTAGTAATAATGGAAATAATAATTGTTTGGGCGTTTTAACACGCTGTACGTTATATCTTTTTGGGAAAAGCCAAAAAGGATGCCACTCCCATCGTTAACGCTCATAAAAAAAATTGAAACTCAATCAAATCGAATTCAGATTTATATTAAATCAGATGGTGTTCCTCAGCATTTAAACACAAAAAAATCATCAAACAGCAAAAAAATTCACTATTTGATGATTTCTATTTTGAAACTCAATATTAAAATAAGAAAGACTAATTCTGCTTATCTTTACTTTATAAAAACACTAAATATTAAACGTTACCTCTTTTTGGATGAGGGATGATGGTGGTTAAATCTTTAATTTTAATTGGATTACCAGAATCAATACTTTTTCGGGCCGCTATTCCTATCAAACAAGACATTGCGCCATCTCTACTGCCTGCACCTTGTTTGTATGGATCAGCACCGGGGTTAAATAGCTGTTTTCTTAGTCTGAAATCCCCACCACCATGCCCTGGTTCTGTATTATCAATTCTAAAATATGCTGTTTTTCCGAAGTTTTTAGTCAATTGAACTTCATCAAATTTCTCTTTCTCCCAAGGTTGCTTCTCATGAATCCAAGCATCAATTTTACCTTTGGTGCCATTAAATGAAATTCGGTAGCCTTCATAAGGAGAGTAAGCCGTTAAAGAATAGCTCACCTGCACTTTATTTGCGTATTTAATTTGAACGGCCATTTTATCAAAAATATCAATGTCTTCTCTAAACACACAGCCATCTCTGTGGTAGCCATCATACTGCTCATTATCAGCATACAGCTTCATTAACCTAGCGTCTTTAGTCATATCGAAATAAAATTTACATTCGCCTTTATGCGGACAGGGTCTGCAATTTGTGGAGCGAAAAGCGCCATTTTTACCATAAAAATCTAAAGAGCCATAGGCAAAAACTTCTTCGGGATCAGAATCTAACCACCAGTTTAATAAATCAAAATGATGTGTTGATTTATGAACCAAAAGTGAGCCTCCAAACTCTCTTTTTCTATGCCAACGTCTAAAATAATCGGCACCATGAGAGGTATCTAAATACCAATGAAAATCTACCGAAGTGATTTTCCCTATTTCATCGCTATGAATTAATTCGTAAATTTTTTGTCGGTGTGGCGAGTATCTGTAATTAAAAGTCACATACACTTTTTTTCCAGTTCGTTTTTCTGCATCTATAATCAACTGGCATTTCTCTTCATCAGTTGTCATTGGTTTTTCTGTAATGATATCTGCTCCAGCCTCTAAACCTTTCACAATTTGCTCATGATGGGTGCTGTCCATGGTGGTCACAATCAAAACTTCTGGCTTAGTTTCCTTTAGCATTTGATCTAAATTGGTATAGGTTGCACAACTCAAATTCATCATTTTTTGAGCCGTTTTTACCCTACCCGGGTTTTTATCGCATAAACCTACAAACTCAATTTCGTCTCCATAATCTTTGATCACATCAATTCCCCACATACTGGTTCCCCTATGCCCAGTACCTACCATGGCTATTTTCTTTTTGGGAAGTGCTAATGTATTTGCTAATAAGCTGTCTGATAACAAAGTGGCGGCCACAGCTGCGCCCGTATGATGGATAAACTTTCTGCGATGCATATTTAATTCGGTTTTGGTTGATTGAAATTAAACATTTTAAATGGAGCTCCTGCTTTTAATCCACAAAAAAAACTATGCAATCGTTGCCGTGAAGGTAATTTTAGAATTCCCTTTTTTTATGCGTTAACCATTATCGTTAAATTAGATTTACTTAAGAATAAAAAAGCAGTTGAATCAACCTCATCAAACAACATGATGAGAACAGGAAAAAAATAATTTTTAT
Source organism: Pedobacter cryophilus (assembly GCF_005116455.1). GTDB lineage: Bacteria > Bacteroidota > Bacteroidia > Sphingobacteriales > Sphingobacteriaceae > Pseudopedobacter > Pseudopedobacter cryophilum. The sequence continues at coordinate 394,300 of NZ_SWBP01000002.1, read as the reverse complement.
ATGATTAAATTAGGGAACGTTTATTTTAAAAAAATAACCTAAAAACAATTAAATGAACTCGTTATGAAGAAAATTCGATTATTAATATTGCCAATTGCAATTATTATGATTTCAAGTTGTAACAGAAATCTAAAATCAGCAGATCAAAAAAATCAAGATAGCATTGCTATGGCTGATAGTTTAAAAACTAAAATACTGAGCTGTTATGAAGCAGTGAGTAATGCCGACTCTGCTTTGTTGAAATTAGAAGAAATTAATGGGGAAATACAAGGTGAACTTTCTTTTAATTTTGCAGAAAAGGAAGACACTTTTGGGACCGTTAGAGGCGCATTTAAAGGCGATACTTTATTTGTTGACTATAACTACACTTTAAATGGAACGACTTATAAAAATCCGCAAGCATTTTTAAGAAAAGGAGATCAGTTGATACAGGGTAGAGGTGAAATATCAACTTATTTAGGTAGAACTACATTTAGTAAAGATACTCCCATAGATTTTAAACAAGGCTTTGTTTTTAATCTGGCAGAATGTAAATGATTTTAGAAAGAAAATTCCTGTTTAATTGAGTTTCAGATTAAATAACTTGATTAAATTTTGATTGATGTTATTTAATTCGCCTTTAAATCTTTAGTGCTATATAATTCCTCTTCTTCTGCTAAAAAAGAAAATGTTTCATCATCAGTATTTAGTTTTTGAATACCCTCGGTTAGCATTTGGTTTTCTATTTTGTGCATTAAAAACTCTGCAAAATCAGAAACCTCTTTTACTTTTTGTTCAGGCAATTGAGCTAAGCTTTCTAGGGTTTTTTATTAAAGTTTCTTTAAGACATTTTGGAGATTTTAAAATTTAATTTAGTGAAAAATTATAAATATAAAAGGAAGTATTGTTCATATTAAAACGCTCAAAAGAATTTGGTACATTTGATTAACAAAATTTATTATTATGGATATTCAAGCAGAAAAATTATTCTTAATTGAAGAATTGGTTAGAACTGATGATATTAAATTGATTGAAAAAATAAAAGCATTGCTTACAAATAAGAGCAATCCAATTTTGGGTTATAATGTTAAAGGTGAATTAATTACCCGTTCACAGTTGGTGAAACAAATTGAAGAAGCAGAGGCAAGAATGGATGGTGGTGAATTTACAAGTCAAGAAGATTTAGAGAAACAATCAGAAAATTGGTAGCGAGAATCTACACCGTAATTTGGGATAAAGATGCCAAAGAATCTTTAAAGGATATTTATTTATACATTAAAGAAGAATCTCCAAATGCAGCCAAAAAAGTGAGACTTGAGATTTAAACCTTACTGCCAGCCTAAGTAAAATGCCTGAAAGATTTTCTACCGAAAAATATCTTAGCAAAAAAGGAAAAGAATACCACTCCGTAACCAAATGGAGCTACAAAATCATCTATAGAATTATGGATAAAGAAGTTAGGATTTTAGCCATTATTCATACAAAAAGAAATAGTAGTGTAATTGAAAATATTTCTTGATTCTAAAAAATAGTTGTAATCACTTCACTTCAACAGCACAACCCCAAGTAAACTAAACGGGATTGGCGCAAATACCGGCCAATGTGGCTAATGCCTTCCCAATGGCCATGCGAGACAGGTTGTGCAGTATGAGCAAAAAGCCCGGCTGCATTAAATTAAATACTACAACAGCACCTTTTCTAATAAAAATTTAAAGTCGAGTTTTTTTACTTTCAACTTTTCGGGCTTAACAATTTATTATCTTTGGCATTCAAATTAAAATTTATAATTTAGTGTAATTATAACACTAAGTGTAAATCAGCATAAATATTAAACAAAAATAACATGAGCTTAATTCTTGATGTACATGCAAGACAAATCCTTGATTCTAGAGGAAACCCTACTATTGAAGTAGATGTAATTACTGAAAACGGAATAATTGGAAGAGCAGCGGTTCCATCTGGAGCTTCAACTGGTCAATATGAAGCAGTTGAGCTTCGTGATAAAGACAAGGCTGTATATATGGGTAAAGGTGTTTTAAAGGCCGTTGCCAATGTAAATGAAAAAATTGCACCTGAATTAAAAGGTGTAGATGTTTTTGAACAAAATGCCATTGATAAATTAATGATTGCCATTGATGGTACAGAAAATAAAGGAAACTTAGGCGCTAATGCAATTTTAGGAGTTTCTTTAGCGGTTGCTAAAGCTGCTGCTCAAGAAAGTCGTCAGCCTTTGTACCGTTATATTGGTGGTGTAAATGCAAATACGCTTCCTATCCCGATGATGAATATTGTAAACGGTGGTTCTCACTCTGATGCGCCTATCGCTTTCCAAGAATTTATGATTATGCCAGTTGGCGCTTCATCTTTTTCTGAGGCTTTACGTTGGGGAACCGAAGTTTTCCATAACCTAAAAGCAATTTTACACGACAGAGGTTTATCTACCGCTGTTGGTGATGAAGGTGGTTTTGCACCAACTTTTGAAGGTACTGAAGATGGTGTTGAAACCATTTTAAAAGCCATTGAAAAAGCGGGTTACAAGCCAGGAGTTGACATTTGTTTAGCTTTTGATTGTGCAGCATCTGAGTTTTACAAAGATGGAATTTATGATTATTCTAAATTTGAAGGTGCAAACGGTGCAAAACGTACTAGTGCAGAGCAAGTCGAGTATTTAGCTTCTTTATCTGAAAAATACCCTATTATTTCTATTGAAGATGGGATGGATGAAAACGATTGGGATGGCTGGAAATTATTAACCGAAAGAATTGGTGATAAAGTGCAATTAGTTGGTGATGATTTATTTGTAACTAACGTAACGCGTTTAAAACAAGGTATTGATAACCAAACTGCAAACTCAATTTTAGTAAAAGTAAACCAAATTGGTTCGCTTACTGAAACCATTAACGCAGTTTCTATGGCTCAACATGCTAGTTATACATCAGTAATGTCTCACCGTAGTGGCGAAACTGAAGATGTTACGATTGCAGATTTAGCGGTAGCGTTAAATTGTGGTCAAATTAAAACTGGTTCGGCTTCACGTTCTGATAGGATTGCCAAATACAATCAGTTATTACGTATTGAAGAAGAATTAGGAAGTCAGGCTAAGTTTATTGGCAAAGACTTTAAATATTATAAGAATAGATTCTAGTATCAAGATAAAAGTATCAAGTAACAAGATTAGAGCCGTTTCCATTAATTTGGGAGCGGTTTTCTTTTACACGAATTTGCCGAATTGGGCGAATTTCACGAATGCTGGGGTGGTGAGGATTTTGGAACACGGATCATAAGGATTACACAGATTCTATCTTCAGGATTTCTTAGTGATCATTAACACGAATTTTTCGAATTAAGCGAATTTCACAAATGCTGGGTGGTAAATAATTATTACACAGATTATAAGGATTTCACGGATTCTATATTTGGGATTTATTAGTCTGCGAATTTCTCATTTTACTCTGTGGTATTCTTTTTTCCCCAGTCACTACTTCGTCAGAAAGAAGATGGAACGCAAACATTCGTTGTTGTAACAGCTATCTTTACGGCAATGAAAAATATCAAATTAAGTGTATTAGATCAAACTCCAATTCGTAAAGGAAGTAACGCCAACCAATCTTTACAAGAAACCATAGAACTTGCAAAATTAGCTGATGAATTGGGTTATACCCGATATTGGCTAAGCGAACACCATAACTCTCAAACTTTAGCAACCGGTTCTCCTGAGGTGATGATTGCCCGCTTAGGTGCCGAAACTAAAAACATTCGTTTAGGATCTGGCGGGATGATGATGCCTAACCATAGCACCCTAAGAGTTGCAGAAAATTTTAGGGTTTTAGAAGCTTTATACCCAAACAGAATAGATTTAGGAATGGGCAGAGCACCTGGTGGAGACAGATTAACCGCTCATTTGCTTAATCCTTCCAATACTTTTGATCCTCAACATTATATCCAACAATTAAGAGATCTGCAACATCTTTTAAATGATGAACCTTTAGAAGGCATTAGCGAAGCAAAGGTAAAAGCCATTCCCATTATTAATACTTCGCCTGATTTATGGATTTTAACATCAAGTGGAGAAAGTGCCATTATTGCGGCTCATTTTGGAATGGCGGTTTCATTTGCTCAATTTATTAATCCTATGGGTGGCCCCGAAGCTATAAAATTGTATAAAGAGAAATTTCAGGCTTCCGCCGAGTTATCTGAACCGCAAACAAGTGTAGGTATTTTTGGATTTTGCTCTGAAGATGAAGAAAAAGTTTTACAAGTTCAGGCTTTAATGGATTACCGTTTATTGAGTTTTGAAAGAGGACAGTTTAATCAGCAGTTTTCATACGATGATATTAAAGATGAGGATTATGATAATCAAGAATGGCAAAGAGTGCTGCATAACAGGAAACGAATGGCTATTGGAACACCAGAAGTGATGAAAGAAAAAATAGAGAAAATTTGTAGAGATTTTGATACCGATGAAGTACTAATTTCAACCTTTACAGATTTTAAAGAAGATAGATTTAACTCTTACCGCCTACTCGCCAAATATTTCGACCTAAAAAATGATTCGGTAGCATAAGATGAAAAAGTTATCCACTTATTTACCTATACTTGAAATAATAAAAACACAGCGCAGATGAAAAATTTTACCTTTTTAATGTTAGGTTTTGGTTTATTGATGTACTCATTTACCATTCATCAACCTGAAAATTTCTTAAAACAAACTGAGCTCACATCCACAAAAGACTCTAATCAAACTATTTTTTGGAACGAACTGCAAAAATTAAAAGGAAAAGCATTTGAAGGAACCATTATAGCCGGACCAAAAAATGATACAGCTTTCACCGGAAAAAAATTGGTGATGCATGTAAGAAAATCCACCCCAAACAAAATTTACATTCCGTTTTTTGTAGGTAATGATAGCTCTAGAACTTGGGTTTTAACCAAAGACGCCGCTGGTGTTTTACTAAAACATGATCATCGCCACAAAGATGGTTCTCCTGATAAGGTAACCATGTATGGTGGAAAAACCTCTAACACAGGTTCAAAAAACAGACAATTATTCCCTGCCGATCAAGAAACTACAAACTTACTTCCTACCGCAATTGGAAACATTTGGTGGATTGATTTAGTCCCTGGAGAATACTTTACCTATAACTTACGCAGAGTAAATTCTGATTTATTATTCTCCATTAAATTTGACTTAAAGAAAGAAATTCCAACACCGGGTAAACCTTGGGGATTTAAAGATTAGTGATTTAGGATGAAACCTTATTTACGTTTATTTGATTTTTCGCAAAAAGTAGACTATAAAGTAGAAATACTTGCCGGGCTTACCGTTGCTATGACAATGATTCCAGAATCACTGTCTTTTGCAATTTTAGCAGGCTTCCCTCCTTTAGTGGGTTTATATGCCGCATTTATAATGGGCTTAGTTACGGCTATTTTTGGTGGTCGACCTGGCTTAGTTTCTGGTGGCGCTGGCGCTACAGTTGTAGTACTAATTGCTTTAATGCAATCTAACGGCTTAGAATATGTTTTTGCCGCGGTTGCCTTAGCAGGAATTATTCAAATTATTGTAGGTCTGTTAAAATTAGGAAAGTTTATTCGTTTAGTACCACAACCCGTCATGTATGGCTTTGTTAATGGTTTAGCAGTGATCATATTTATGGCACAGTTTGAACAGTTTAAAACGGTAATTAATGGCGAAGTAAGCTGGTTAACAGGTTCTCCTTTAATTATTATGGCCGGCTTAGTGGCTTTAACCATTGCTATTGTAGTGTTTTTCCCTAAAATCACAAAAGCTGTTCCTCCGTCTTTAGTCGCTATCATTGTAGTTTTTCTTATTGTATTAGGCTTTGGTATTGATACAAAGACCGTAAGCGATATTGCATCTGTTAGTGGTGGCTTTCCTCCTTTTCATATTCCTGAAATCCCTTTAAACCTTAATACTTTAGAAATTATATTGCCTTATGCTGTGGTGATGGCCGGAGTGGGATTAACAGAAGGGTTATTGACATTAAATTTAGTGGATGAAATTACAGGAACAAGAGGAAATGGGAACAGAGAATGTATTGCTCAAGGCAGTGCGAATATCTTAAATGGTTTTTTCTTTGGGATGGGTGGTTGCCCAATGATTGCTCAAACATTGGTTAATCTTTCGGCAGGAGCCAGAGCCAGACTTTCTGGTATTGTAGCTGCCCTAACCATATTATTAATTATCTTATTTGGAGCGCCAATTATTGGCTTGGTTCCTATGGCCGCACTAACTGGCGTAATGATTATGGTAGCTATTGGAACCTTTGAATGGGCGAGTTTTAAGGTGATTAATAAAATGCCCAAACAGGATATATTTGTTGGGATATTGGTAGCAGTAATTACGGTATGGCTACATAACTTGGCATTGGCTGTATTGATTGGTGTAATTATATCTGCACTGGTATTTGCTTGGGAAAGTGCTAAACGTATTAGGGCAAAGAAGTATATTGATGATAAAGGAATTAAACATTATGAAATTTATGGCCCATTGTTTTTTGCTTCGGTAAGTGCTTTTAATGATAAGTTTGATGTTTTAAACGACCCAATTGAAGTGATTATAGATTTTAGCGAGAGCAAAGTGGTGGATATGTCTGGTATTGATGCTTTAAACAAGTTAACAGAGCGTTATAAAAATGTCGGGAAAAAATTACATCTCCGTCATTTAAGTTCAGATTGTCTTAAGCTGTTAAACAACGCATCAGAAATTATTGAAGTCAATATTTTAGAAGATCCAACGTATAAAGTAGCGGTAGATCATTTATAAAATTGAAATGATATTAGACATAAAAAAGCTGAATTTAAAAATTCAGCTTTTTTAGTTTCTTCCAGTCTCTTTTTCTTGATTAGTACTGGTTAATTAATAAAACTTTCCAGGCCTCTTCTACCATTCCATCATCTAAAAATTCTTTGGCTTTTAAATGCAATTGAACCGTACGGGTTTGTTGATCGCCAATAGTAAAATCTAAAATATCTTTAACCTCGGGTTCTAATTCAAATAATTTCACCTCATCTTCATTGGGTAATTCCATCACGTTTCCTAATTGCCCCAAGTGGTTTCCGGTTAATATTTTAGAGTTTTTAATATCATCAGGTAAAGCATCAATCCCAATACCTAAAGTGGTTAATGGTTTAGCCACTTGAAACAAACTTTCGGGAGTCACTCGGCTATACCAATTCCCTCCTAAACGGGCAACTAAATCTAATTTATGTTGATCTATCATCCCATCTACACCTAAAATTTCTTTTCTAATGTGGATGATTTTCACTTCTGCCAACACCAAATTCCCAGCCCCATGTCCGGTTCCTAGTGGAATCACATCGGTAACTATACACTCTAATTGTACCGGCGATTCTTTTACTCGAGGTGGTTTTACCAAATCAGATTTTACGGCTGTAAAGCCTGCTTTTTCAAACTCGTTGATGCCTTTAGCATATTCTGTACTGGCTAAAGAAGTTTGTTGCACCATGGCATAATCAACAATATTGATGACTACTTCTGGCACTTCTAGTACGTTTTCTAAAGTATGTTTGGTGGTATTATCTCTCACCCTTCTTGATGGGGAAAACACACATACTGGTGGATTAGAACTAAAAATATTAAAAAAACTAAAAGGAGATAAGTTTACATTACCCGCTTTATCAATGGTAGATGCAAAACAAATTGGCCTAGGCGCAACAGCATAACCCAACCATTGCTGCACTTCCATAATACTTAGATCTTCAATATTTAAGCTCAGCATATTATTTTTTAAGATTTAAGATAGAGAAATTGCTATCCTCTTTAATAATGGTATTGTATAATCGGCCTAAGCCTGTAATTTCCATTTCTACCACATCACCGGGTTGTAACCATTGGCTTTTATAATCCGGATTATTTAATAAGCCTGTGCCATTTAATTCTAAAAAGCATCCGGTACCTACCGTACCAGAACCAATAACATCGCCTGGTAAAACATCACATCCATAAGCGCAACGTTCAATAATTTCGGCAAAAGTCCAGTTCATACTTTTAGTATTCCCGGCAGAAACTTCTATCCCATTTACCCAGCATTTCATTTCTAATGCGTAATTATTTCCGGTATGCCCTGCTTCGGCGGGTACTTTATAAGCTTCTAACTCATCTGGGGTAACCAACCAAGGGCCAATTACTGTAGAAAAATCTTTCCCTTTTGCTGGCCCCAAATTCAACTTCATTTCATCCATTTGCAAAGTGCGGGCACTCATATCATTCATAATCAAGTAACCTGCAATGTATTGATCAGCTTCTGCGGCAGTAAAATTTCTTCCTTTTTTATTGAGTACTACAGCTACTTCCAACTCAAAATCTAATTTCTCAAAATGATCTGGCATACAACGTATTTCTCCCGGACCTTGAACAGCGTTATGATTAGTGAAATAGAATATTGGAAATTCATCAAACTCCGGAATCATGTCTACTTTTCTATTCCTACGGGCTGTAGCTACGTGTTGTCTAAAAGCATAACCATCTCTACAAGAAGTAGGATGTGGAACTGGAGCAAGTAATTCAAAAAACACTTCTTCTTTACCTTCAACTTTTCCCGAAATTAAATCTTCATGAACCCTGTGGGCAGCTTCCATTAAAGCATCTCCTCCCCATAAAAATTCATTCATACTATCAGGAATTACATGGTTAAGAGAATTAAGGTTATAAATATGTCCGTTTAAAAACACACCTAAATGCTCTATTTCTTCGGTTTTATAGGATACTAACTTCATGCTATTTCAATTTTGTTGAAAGATTAAAATTATTGGGTTCTGTTATTTTCAATTGGTTATATAGTGGTTATCAAAAGTAAGAATAGATTCTCAAATGGCTGTTTTTTTTGAAGAGAATTACCGTTTAATAAATACAAACAATCTTGTATTTAAAATAAAGTTTTAATTAATCAATTTTATATAAGAATCGATGAAAATTAAAATTCAAACAATAATTTTTCTTTTTACCTTATTAAGCTTGTTTTCTTGTGAAAAAGACAACTCAAATTCTACTTTAACAAATAATAATGTTACCTATAATAATTTACAATTTAAGATAACTAAAGGAATTTTTATTGACTATGGTGCAAGCTGTTATTACGGCAATACCAATACCCATTATAATTATGATTTTTTTATAACCGATGGCGATTTTATTTCTGATGCAAATGGAAACTTAATAGATGTAAAAGGCGATATTGTAATTTATGCTTACCTAGAATCTTTTGGTAAAGATAGTTTTAAGACCGGTACCTATACCTGTATTGATTCTTCAACCGATAATGAATTAAATGATACCCAGCTAAAAACCAAGTATGAAAATAAATCTTTCATTATGGATGCTTATGTTATTACTGATGAAAATGCGAAAGAAAGTTTATCTACCGGTAAACAAGTTCTGGTAAAATCAGGAACAATTACCCTTGCTGGTATACAACCAAATTTCACTATTACTTATGATTTGATTTTACTGGATAATAAAACAGTTAAAGGTTCTTATAAAGGAGATTTTTCTGAATTAGCCAATTAAAATTCTAATAATTAACACTAAATAAACAAATACCCTATAATTGGTATTTAAACAGCGTTTACACTTAACTAATTTTAAAAAAACAAAAATCATGAAAAATAAAATTTACTCCATGATGATGCTTGCTTTAATGCTAGGCTTTTCATCTTGTTCTAAGGATGATGAAATGGAAATAGATGCTAATACCATTGAATATGACGGTACTAAATCGGTTTTAAAAAAGGGAGCATTGATAGATTTTGATATTAGTCCTTACTATGGCACAACAGATACTCATCTTAATTATGATTTTTATATCACTGACGGCGCTGTAATTACAGATAATACTGGTCAAATATTCGATATTCAAGGAAAATTTGGAGTTTGGATTTGGTTAGAATCTTTTGGTACAACTGGAGGATTTAAAACAGGAACCTATACTTTTATTGACGGTGTAAATGATGCGTCGTTAACCGATGCCCAAAAGAAAACAAAATATGAGAATAAACTTTTTATGGCTGGCGCATCAGTTTTCCTTAACACAAACGTGAGTACAAGTTTTGATAGTGGTAACACTCAGGAAATTGAAATAAAATCTGGTAGTGTAACTGTTTCAGGATCTAAACCAAATTATACCATTACTTATGATTTAGTAATGGAAAATAACAAAACAGTAAAAGGCTCTTATAGCGCTGGATTTCAAGCATTTGTTGATTAATTAAAAATAAAACTTAGTTTTGTTAAGCCATTTCTCAAAAGAAATGGCTTAATTTTTCACTAAAATTTAACAAACGCTTAAATCAAAATTTAGCTTAATCGAATTTAAAATTGTAAATTCGCAATTAACCAAAATTAAAGCCATTGCAAATCACATTTAAGCAACTCAGATTAATTTCTTTATCAGTGCTAGCGAAATTTCGTTCGGCAATGGTTGCTAAAATTGTGTTTGCACAATATTCTCTCTAAGGCTTAGATAACATTAGTTATCAATTACTTACAACCTTTTCAAAAATAAATCGTTAATTTTCAATCAACCGATTTTATTATGCCATTTTACTATAAATTAGGGAGCATTCCTCCTAAAAGACATACTCAGTTTCGCAAAGCAAACGGAGAATTATATGCAGAAGAGTTGGTTTCTACCGAAGGCTTCTCTAGTAATTATTCTTTGGTTTACCATTGTTATGCACCTACCCTCGTAAAATCTTTAGGCGAAGCCTATAGTGTAGAGCCAAAAATTGCGAGAGAAAAACACTTAAAGCACACTAGTTTACTAGGTTTTAAAATAAAACCAGAAGACGACTTTTTAAAAAGCAGAAAACCTGTTTTGGTGAACGCAGATTTGCATATTTCTTTGGCTGCGCCGAGAAAATCTATGACAGATTATTTCTACAAAAACACCATGGCCGATGAAATGATTTTTATTCATGAAGGAACAGGTGTTTTAAAAACCGGTTATGGAAATATCCAGTTTGAATATGGAGATTATTTAATTATTCCACGAGGAGTGATTTATCAAATCCATTTTAATGATGAAAAAAACCGACTATTTATTGTAGAAAGTTTTAGCCCAATAAAAGCTCCAAAACGATATAGAAACGAAAACGGACAGCTTTTAGAACATTCGCCCTTTTGCGAAAGAGACATTAAAACACCTCAAAATTTAGAAACTATTGATGAGAAAGGCGATTTCAAAATCCTCATTAAAAAACAAGGATTAATTTACCCTTACGTTTATGGCACACATCCTTTTGATTTTGTAGGCTGGGATGGTTTCCACTATCCATGGGGGTTTTCTATCCATAATTTTGAACCTATTACCGGAAGATTGCATCAGCCGCCACCGGTTCACCAAACTTTTGAAGCACATAACTTTGTAGTTTGCTCTTTTGTTCCACGTAAATACGATTATCATCCGCTTTCTATTCCTGCGCCTTACAACCATTCTAATGTAGATTCTGATGAGGTTTTATATTATGTAGATGGCGATTTTATGAGTCGCAAATCTGTTGAAAAAGGTCAAATTACTTTACATCCTGGTGGAATTCCTCATGGACCACATCCGGGTACGGTAGAAAAATCTATCGGTAAAGAATCAACCGAAGAATTAGCTGTGATGATTGATCCTTTCAGGCCATTAATGCTTACAGAAGAAGCTATAGAAATTGAAGATCCTGATTATTATAAAAGTTGGATGTCTTGAGTATCAAGATTTGAGTATCAAGACTGACTTAATAAAATCATAAAAGTAACCCACGCAATCTGCGGTCCGCGGACATCAGACTGCCGACTTAAAAGAGAATAAAGACTATAAAATAACCCATGCAAACTGCGGTCTACGGACATCAGACTGCTGACTTAATAAAAAAAAAGACATGACACAAACACTAGAACATACAAATACAGCAACAAAAACAGATTTCTTACCTATAAACGGGACAGATTATGTGGAATTTTATGTGGGCAACGCTAAACAAGCGGCTCATTTTTATAAAACAGCTTTCGGTTTTCAAAGTGTGGCTTATGCCGGACCAGAAACAGGCGTAAAAGACACCGCTTCTTACATGATTCAGCAAGGAAAAATACGTTTTGTATTAACCTCTGCTTTACGCTCTAATCACCCGGTGGCTCATCATGTTTTAAAACATGGCGATGGTGTTAAAGTGATTGCACTTTGGGTAGATGATGCTTATTCAGCTCATGAAGAAACTGTAAAAAGGGGCGCTAGGTCTTTTTTAGAGCCAGAAACATTAAGTGATGAAAACGGAGAGATTAAAAGAAGTGGAATTTACACATATGGTGAAACCATTCATCTTTTTATAGAAAGAAAAAACTACAAAGGCTTATTTTTACCCGGCTTTCAACCGTATCATTCTGAATATAACCCTGAAGAAATAGGGCTTCTACATGTTGACCATTGCGTTGGAAACGTTGGCTGGCATCAAATGAATAAATGGGTAAAGTTTTATGAAGATACCATGGGCTTTAAAAACATCCTTACCTTTGATGATAAAGCTATTTCTACCGAATACTCGGCTTTAATGAGTAAAGTGATGAGCAATGGAAACGGTTTTGTAAAATTCCCAATAAATGAACCTGCAGAAGGGAAAAAGAAATCGCAAATAGAAGAATATCTTGATTTTTATGAGGGAGAAGGTGTACAACATGTTGCCATAGCCGCTACAGATATCATATCTACAGTAAGAAAACTTAAAGCTAAAGGAATTGAATTTTTAAATACTCCAGATACTTATTATGATGATTTATTAGAACGTGTTGGAGAAATTGATGAAGATTTGGCTCCATTAAGAGAACTTAAAATATTAGTAGACAGAGACGAAGAAGGCTATTTACTGCAAATTTTTACTAAACCTTTGCAAGACCGCCCAACAGTTTTCTTTGAAATTATTCAACGTAAAGGGGCACAATCTTTTGGGGCTGGTAATTTTAAAGCATTATTTGAAGCAATTGAAAGAGAACAAGAATTAAGAGGAAATTTATAAGACTTGGGGTTTCCTCCAATGAAAAATTACGCTCATATTCTTTTCTTTTTATTTGTCAGCCTGAGCGGAGTCGAAGGGTAAGCAAATAAAAAGATTAATTCGTATCCGTTTCAAAATAGATACATTTAAAAATTACTTTTTTTGGTTTTTGTATTAATTTTAAGGCTTTGGGATTAACAACCAAAGCCTTATTTTTTTATATGAATCCATTTTCAATTAAAATAAAACCTGTAAATATTCATCAGGTTCACCTTCTTCAAAAAATATCAAAAGAAACATTTTTACCTGCTTTTGAGCAACACAATACCCAAGAAAATTTAAGAATCTATTTTGAAAAAGCTTTTAGTATTGAATCATTAATCAATCAAATCAATAATCCAAATTCGAGGTTTTTCTTTGTTTATCAAGATGATCAATTATGTTCTTATTTTAAGATCAACATCGGCGAAAGCCAAACAGAAATACAAGCAGAAGATTGCTTAGAGTTAGAAAGGTTATACATTTACCCAAGCTTTCAGAACCAAGGAATTGGCGAAATGATTTTAAATGAAGTAAAAATAAAGGCCATAGCAGAAGATAAAAAATACATTTGGTTGGGTGTTTGGGAAAACAATTTAAGAGGTATTAAATTTTATAAAAATTTTGGTTTTCAAAAATTCGACAGTCATATTTATATGATGGGAGACGATGCGCAAACAGATTGGATGATGAGGTTGATACTTTAAGTCAGAATATTGTATATATTTAAATTGTCGTTCAAATATTATACAATGAAAACTCAAATTAAACCCCTACTTTTTATCATCGCCATTATTGGAATGGTAAGCCTTGCTGCTACTTATCCGCAACAAAAACAAGAAGAACCTTTTAAAGCAAAAAACCTAAAAGTACTCCCTAAAGACATTACTAAAGTGGAGTTAGACAGTATAATGGATGGTTTTAAAGCTGCTTTAGGGGTAAAATGTAATTTTTGCCATGGGCCCTCAAAAACCGACCCTAAAAAAATAGACTTTTCATCTGATGATAAAGACCATAAAATTATAGCTAGAGAAATGATGGAGATGACCGCTAAACTAAACAAGAAATATTTTAGCAAGTATCAAGAAAAACATGGCGTTGCCGCTGTTCAATGTGCCACTTGCCACAGAGGCAAACCAGAGCCTAAGTTAGAGATTGTCCCTGCTAAAAAAGGTTAATTTTTAAATCGTATGCTTAGTTTAAACTGGTTGAAGCCAGCCTTTTTAATCATTTATTTATGCTTTAGCTTAACTGCTTTTTCGCAAAATGAAAGTTATAAAAGCAAACTCAAAAACTTTAGAAATCAATACATAAGCACTCATGATGTGGTTAAAGGAGATAGCGTAAACTATTTGAAGTTTTTTCCAATTCATGAAAAATATGCAGTAAAAGCTACGTTTACAAAACTGGCGGTCCCTGTTGAATTTAAAATGCCCACTTCTGCTGGTAAATTTAAAGAAGCTTTAAAAATTGGCTACCTCCACTTTACGTTAAAAGGAAAAAAATTAAAACTAAGCGTTTACCAATTAAAAGCTTTGTTAGATTCTGACCAGTATAAAGATTATGTTTTTTTGCCTTTTACAGATTTAACCAGTGGCACAAAAAGCTATGGCGGTGGTCGATATTTAGATTTCACTTTAGCAGACATTAAAAAAGGAGATTTTATATTGGATTTTAACAAAGCGTATAATCCAAGTTGCATTTACGCTGATGGTTTTAACTGCCCAATACCCCCTCAAGAAAACGATTTGTCAATTTCTATTAGCGCTGGCGAAAAATTATATGCCCTCTACAAAAAGAATCATTAAGAATTAAACAAATTCATTTTCAATACACATCCAAAATTTTATCTTTGAAGAAAGATTAAAATAAAATACACTTGAAAAAACGTATAGCAATTTTCGCTTCAGGATCTGGTTCAAATGCTCAAAAAATAATGGAGCACTTTAAACGTAGTGATGACGCAGAAGTAGCATTAGTTTTAACCAACAATCCCGACTCTTTTGTACTCCAAAGAGCAGATAATTTTGAAGTTCCCTCCCATATTTTTGATAAAAAGGAATTTTATGAAACGGAAAAAATCATCAGCCTATTAAAAAATTTGAACGTAGATTTAATTGTTTTAGCAGGCTTTTTATGGTTGGTTCCACAAAATTTATTAAAAACTTTTCCTAATAAAATCATTAACATTCATCCCGCATTATTACCTAAATACGGCGGAAAAGGAATGTACGGCGAACGTGTTCATAAAGCGGTATTAGAAGCCAAAGAAACAGAATCTGGCATCACTATTCATTTTGTAAATAGCGAATTTGATGAAGGAGAGATCATTCATCAATCAAAATTTAGAATTGATAAAAGTGATGATTTAGAGATGATCAAATTTAAAATTCAACAATTAGAGCACCAGCAGTTTCCTAAAGTAATTGAAGGTTTGTTAAAAAAAATGAAGAGTTAATCATTAGCTTCTTTTGCCATTGCTTTTCTAAGCGCTTTACTATCCCAACCCATATCTCTTTCTAAAATCTGCTCGTCTTTTAAATCACGTAAAATAAGATCTTCTAGTTCGGTAATTTTTTCTTTAGCTACAGAAATATAAGAGCTACTGTCGTTACGTAGCTTTATTAAATCAAGTAAAGACTTTTCATCGTGTTTTAAGAAAGTGCGGGCTGCCCGGTGTGTTTTATAAGCTCTAAAACCTAACATTTTTAGAGCGTCGGTTCCTAATCTTAAAGAAGAATCTACTGTTTCTCTGTAAATATGATCAACTCCGGCTTCCATTAAATCGTAAGAATCATTTCTATCATAAGCTCTAGAAAGTATTTTTAGATGAGGGAAATACTTTTTAACTAATGAAACCATTTCTAAACATTGTTGGGGCGTATCCATTGCAATGATAATAATTTCGGCATTTTCTGCTCCAGCGGCTTTCATTAAATCAAATCTAGAAGCATCACCATAATATACTTTATAGCCAAATTTCCTCAACAGATCTACCCTATCAGAGTCGTTATCTAAAACGGTTGCAGAAACGCCGTTTGCTCTTAAAAACCTACCCACAATATTTCCGTATCTCCCAAAACCAGCTATAATTACCTTATGTTGCTCATCAATATCATCCGCAGCTCTATCTTGCTTTTCTTTAGTGAAAAACCGAGGTAAAATAACCCTCTCGTTCACTAAAAAAACCAAAGGCGTTAAGGCCATGCTTATGGCAACTACTGAAATTAACAGATTGATTAAGGCTTGATCAATAATTGCATATTGCCCAGCAAAGGAGAATAGAACAAAGGCAAATTCGCCCATCTGCGAAAGCGAAACTGCAAAAATAATTTTCTGATCACTTTTAACCCCAAAAAATCTGGCTAAAACAAAAAGGACGATTGCCTTCAAAAGCATTAACCCAAAAACTAAAGAGATTACCGTAAAAATATTAGAACCAATAATTTTAAAATCTATAGTAGCGCCAACGGTAATAAAAAACAAACCTAAAAGTAATCCTTTAAAAGGATCAATATCACTCTCCAACTCATGCCTATATTCACTATTTGCTAAAACTACTCCGGCTAAAAAAGTACCCAAAGCGGGACTTAAACCTACAATAACCATTAACTCTGCAATAGCAAAAACCATTAATAAAGCTGTAGCCATAAAAAGCTCTCTTTGCCTAGTTTTTGATACCCATCTAAAAATTGGTCCTATTACATACCTACCAAAAACAATAATGCCAGCTATAGCTGCTAAAACAATTAATGTTTGTTGCCAACCATTAAAATCATGAATTAAACTGCCAGTTTCCATTTCTGGAATTGTTGTTGCAATTAATGGGAACAAGGCTAATAACGGAATTACGGCTATATCCTGAGCAAGTAAAACTGCAAAAGCTGATTTGCCTGCTGTTGTTTTCAGCAAGCTTTTCTCACTTAAAGTTTGCATCACAATAGCAGTTGATGACAACGCTAAAATACTTCCAATGGCAATGGATGCTTGCCAAGTTTGCCCAAAAGAATAAGCAATTGAGCCTATCAATAATGATGTAATAAGCACTTGTAAAGCGCCCAAACCTAAAATAAGTTTACGCATGCGCCATAAAAGATTAGGTTCTAGCTCCAAACCAATTACAAAAAGCATCATTACCACACCAAACTCGGCTACATGCATTAAATCTTTACCTTCTTCGCCCACAAAACCTAATACAAACGGACCAATTACAATACCTGCCAACAAATACCCTAAAACAACTCCTAAGCCCAATCTTTTAGCAATATTTACCCCAATAATAGCCGAAGCTAAATACACTACCGCCTGAAATAAAAATGATTTAATTTCCATTTTATAAAGTATAAGGTTTACCTATCAGGTTGTTCATATAATCGGCTTTTACTAAATCATCTTCGTTAAAAACGCCGTCTCGTAAACCGGTAATAATTTTTAAATAATCATCGGCGAAAGCCTCCATTTCATTTGGTTTAAGCAAATGCGCATTGTGTACAACAAAAGGAGGATAATAAGTCATCTTACACAAAAAAGCAGTCTGATCAAACGGAATTAAAAGTTCTTTAATGGTGTAGCGGTTATGTCCTTCAGTTTGATAAGCAGTAAAACCACCTCCCGCTGTAATGGCGTTAAACAATTTTTTATTGCGAAGTTGAGTACCTTTTGTTCCGTAAGCCCAACCATATTCTAAAACTAAATCCATCCATTGCTTTAATATTGGCGGAGTGCTGTACCAATAAAATGGATGATGAAAAACAATAATATCATGTTTTAGAAGCAATTCTTGTTCTCGTTCTACATCAATATCAAAATCAGGATATGCTTCATAAAGATCATGAAACGTTACTTTTTCTAGATTACTGATTTTTTGAATCAATGCTTTGTTAACTCTCGATTTTTCAAAAACAGGATGTGCAAATAATATCAATACAGAAGCCATTGTTCTAAAATAACAAAATTGAGTAGTATTTTGGGCTGATTTCACTCCAAATAGATTAAAGTGACAAAAAAATAGAATAAATAAAACGACAAAATTTATTGAAATCTTAATGAATTATAATTCATAATCATTCGCTTAAAAATTTTGGTTTTTCTATCTTTGCGGCTTCAAATAAAAAATTTCATGAGCCACCCCGTAAAAATCAAAAACGCCTTAATTTCTGTTTATTACAAAGATAATTTAGAACCTGTAATTCATCAATTAAACAAATTAGGAGTAACTATTTACTCAACCGGTGGTACAGAAAAATTTATTAAAGATTTAGGTGTTGATGTAATTCCGGTAGAAGACTTAACTTCTTACCCTTCTATTTTAGGTGGTCGGGTAAAAACATTACACCCTAAAGTGTTTGGTGGCATATTAACCAGAAGAAACCATAGCGGAGACCAAGAGCAAATTGCTCAGTATGAAATTCCAGAAATTGATTTAGTAATTGTTGATTTATATCCTTTTGAGGAAACTGTAAAATCAGGTGCTGCTGAACAAGACGTCATCGAAAAAATAGATATTGGTGGCATTTCTTTAATTAGAGCTGCTGCAAAAAACCATCAAGATGTGGTGATTATAGCCTCAAAAGATGATTATACTTCTTTACATACTTTATTAGAAGAACAAAACGGAGAAACCACTTTAGCACAACGTAAAACATTTGCGAGAAATGCTTTTAACGTTTCTTCTCATTATGATACTGCCATTTTTAACTGGTTTAACAAAGGAGATGATGCTTTAACCGTGTTTAAACAAAGTGAGCAAAAAGCTTCCGTTTTACGTTACGGAGAAAACCCTCATCAAAAAGGTTATTTCTATGGCGATTTAGATGCGATGTTTGAAAAACTAAACGGTAAAGAATTATCATACAACAATTTGGTTGATGTTGATGCTGCTGTAGCGTTAATTGATGAATTTACCGAGCCTACTTTCGCTATTTTAAAACACACCAACGCTTGCGGAATTGCCAGCCGTACAAATTTATTTGATGCATGGAATGATGCTTTAGCTTGCGACCCAGTTTCGGCTTTTGGTGGCGTGTTAATTTGCAATGGCGAGGTGGACGAAGCTACCGCAACAGAAATTAACAAATTGTTTTTTGAAGTTTTAATTGCGCCTTCTTACTCTGCAGCTGCAGAAAAAGTAATTACCTCTAAGAAAAACAGAATCATTTTAAAAAGAAAAGAAGTAAAACTACCTGGTAAATTATTTAAAACTTTATTAAACGGAATTATAGAACAAGATAAAGATAATACCGTAGAAGGACCAGAGTTAATGAATGCGGTTACTACTATACAACCAAGCGAACAAGAATTAAAAGATTTGTTCTTTGCTAATAAAGTGGTGAAGCACACCAAATCAAACACTATAGTTTTTGCTAAAAACAACACATTAATTGCAAGTGGCGTTGGGCAAACTTCAAGAGTAGATTCTTTAAGACAAGCCGTAATAAAAGCAGAAAGTTTTGGTTTTGATTTAAAAGGCGCAGTTATGGCTTCTGATGCATTTTTCCCTTTTCCAGATTGTGTAGAACTAGCCGCAGCAGCAGGAATTACAGCAGTATTACAACCTGGTGGCTCTATAAAAGATCAAGACTCTATAAATATGGCCAATGAAAAAGGTATTTCAATGGTAACAACTGGTGTTCGTCACTTTAAGCACTAAATTAATTTATTGTGAGTTTAATAATTAGAAAGTCTATCTGAATGTAGTATAAAACCCTATATAGATAATTTTCAACTCCACACAATAAAATAATGAAAATAGAATTAGTATTAAGAACATTTTTTTGCAAACTTTAACAGCTTAATTAAAAATATAAATGGGTTTATTTAACTGGTTTACACAGGAAATCGCGATAGATTTGGGTACTGCAAATACCCTCATTATACATAATGACAAGGTTGTAGTAGATGAACCATCTATTGTAGCTTTTGACAGAACCACCAATAAAGTAATTGCTATTGGCAGACAGGCCATGCAAATGGAGGGAAAAACCCACGAAAACATTAAAACCGTTCGTCCGCTTAAAGACGGTGTAATTGCAGATTTCAACGCTGCAGAGCACATGATTAGAGGGATGATTAAAATGATTAATGGCGGTAAAGGCTGGTTCTTTCCATCATTAAGAATGGTAATTTGTATTCCATCAGGCATTACCGAAGTAGAAAAAAGAGCAGTAAGAGATTCGGCAGAAATAGCCGGAGCCAAAGAGGTTTATTTAATTCACGAACCTATGGCGGCCGCAGTAGGAATTGGAATTGACGTAGAAGAACCCATGGGAAACATGATTATTGATATAGGCGGTGGAACTACAGAAATTGCCGTTATTGCCTTATCAGGAATTGTTTGCGATCAATCTATTCGTGTTGCTGGAGATAATTTTGATTCTGATATTGTGAATTATATCCGTCGCCAACATAATATTATGATTGGTGATAGAACTGCCGAAAGAATT
Organism: Pedobacter cryophilus; assembly: GCF_005116455.1. GTDB lineage: Bacteria > Bacteroidota > Bacteroidia > Sphingobacteriales > Sphingobacteriaceae > Pseudopedobacter > Pseudopedobacter cryophilum. Next base: position 373,829 of record NZ_SWBP01000002.1, on the reverse strand, counting down.
AAAATTGAAGTAGGTTCTGCCCTACCAGAATTAACAGATGCCCCAGCAGATTTTGCCGTACAAGGCCGTGATTTAATGACCGGTGTGCCCAAACAAATCACAGTTTCTTACACAGAAATTGCGCATTGTTTAGATAAGTCTATCTCTAAAATTGAAGAAGCAATTCTAAAAGCTTTAGAAATCACCCCTCCAGAACTTTCTGCAGATATTTACCAAACCGGTATTTATTTAACAGGCGGAGGCGCTTTATTAAGAGGCTTAGATAAACGTATCAGTTCTAAAACAAAGTTACCCGTTCACGTTGCCGATGATCCTTTGAGAGCAGTAGTACGAGGAACAGGAATATCGCTTAAAAATATCGCAAACTTTAAGTTTTTGATGCAGTAAGTGAAGATATAAGTATCAAGACACAAGTATCAAGACCCTATAATATGTGTTATAGAGTTAAGAATTAAGGAAGCAAGATTGGAAACGGTCTTGCTTTTTTGTTTTTAGAAAAGCAGGGTTCGGTAATTATCTTTAAAGGTAGTCCTGCTTTTCGCTAAATCTTTTTGCTTGATAGAAAGCAAAAAGGATATCGCTGCAATCAGGTTTATGGTACTTAGGCTATTGCTATCAACTTGCTTTCGAAATAAAAATAATCATGTAAATTTACTAATAGATTAAAAGTAAACGCAATAACACCAAAAATACTTACTAAAGAAAAATAGAATATGTCAATTACACAAGAGTACGAACTAGTTGGAATGAAAAAAGTAAGTGAAGCTGTTGCCCTCACTTTAAAAGAAATGAGAAAATTTGCTAAACCGGGTATAACTACTAAGGAATTAGATAATTATGGCAGACAAATCCTTAAAGACATGGGAGCTAAATCAGCACCGTATTTAACTTACGGTTTTCCGGGTTGGACTTGTATAAGTGTTAATAATGAATTTTGTCATGGTATCCCGTCTGATAAAAAAATACTTGATGAAGGCGATTTAATTAATATTGACGTTTCAGCAGAATTAGATGGTTTTTGGTCCGACAATGGAGGTTCATTTGTTATAGGGACAGATGTAAACCAACACCAAAAATTGATTGAGGCTTCCAAACAAATTTTGCGTAAAGCCATACACAATATAAAAGGAGGAGTTCGCATTTCTGATATTGGATTATTAATGGAAACTGAAGCGAAGAAAAGAGGGTACAAAGTCATTAAAAATTTGACTGGCCACGGAATAGGAAGTAGTCTTCACGAAGAACCAAATGAAATAGCTAATTACCGAGATAGATTTAATCTTCAAAGGTTTAAGAAAAATTCTGTGGTAGCTATAGAAACATTCATTTCAACAACCTCCACTTATGCCGAAACGTTGCAAGATGGTTGGACAATGGTTAGCAATATGGGCGGCTTTATGGCTCAACACGAACATACTATTGTGGTTACTGACGGTAAACCAATTATATTGACAGAGATGAATGAAATATGGAATTAAGAAAACAATAAACTTAAAATAACAAATACGATGTTTACAGTAGAACAAATTAAAGCTGCTCACAGCAAAGTAAAATCAGGTGCCGATTTTCCTAATTACATTCAGGACCTTAAAAAATTGGGTGTTACCTATTATGAAGCATTTGTAATAGACGGACACACTGACTATTATGGCGGAAATAATTACAAAACATCAAGTCCTGCTAAATATGAGCCTTTAACAATTGCAAACCATTCAAACATAAACCAGTTTAAGACCGATATTAAAGCTCATCAACAAGGCAAAACAGATTATCCAACTTTTTGCAATGATTGTGCGAAATCGGGGATTGAAAAATGGGCAGTTTCTATAGCCAAAATGACTTGTACTTATTTTGACAAAGCAGGAAATGAAATATTAGTAGAGCTAATTCCAAAATAAAAGTTGTTCGTGATGTTAACTTTTAGCGTATCACAAAATAGAAATGAAAAGGATATGATGTCATCCTCTTAAAGTATCGCTCGTCAAATCTTTTATTATGCGTTGCGAAACCATTAGTTTAAAATAGTTGCAAACTAAAAAAAAGGTTAAGCACTCGTTGCATACGAGTGCAATCTTGGTTTGAAATTTAAAATAAAAAACACCAAAAAATGAATTGGAGAAAGCGTTAATTTTAATGACTGAGTATTTTGAAAATAAAAAATAAAAGAATGGAAAAGTATAGAGGCATAACAACTTTTGACGAACTTATTGAAGTTGAACACGGAAAAATAGGAACTGAGAGTAGAAATAACTACGAAAAAAAAACGCAAATGTTCATTATAAGTGAAATGCTTAAAGAAGCCAGAAAAGAAGCAAAAATCACCCAAGAACAATTAGCCGAAAAAACTGGAACTAAAAAAAGTTATATCTCCAGAATTGAAAATGGAAAAGGAAATATTCAATTTTCTACTTTAATTAGGATTTTTGAAATAGGCTTAAACAAGCGTATTGGTCTAACATTCTTATAAATAAAAATTATTTGGCATAAACATCGGTTACTCAAACCACAAAGCTGTTTATGTTCTTGGCCATTAGCGCATCCCGAAATAGAAATGAAAAAGAGTTTCATCCAATTAAGCGATCTCTAGCCACCTGTTATATTGTTAAGCGTAACATCACCATATTTTAAAATCTTCTAAAGAAAAAAGAGGACTCTGTCCCAAAAATTAGCTCTTATTTTTTTCCTGATACAAATATTAATTGGAGTCATTCAAACTCTCTCATAAGCAAAACCACCACCACCCCAAATACCTACAATCATTCCGATTGACAATTTAGTAACAATCCTAATACCTCAAAAAATTTATCCCCTAATAAAGATTTTATTCCTAACTTCTATTTTAAATTCATCACATTCACATGTCCGATCAAAAACAACCTGAAACCCAAGAAAAAGAACTCATCTGCTCTTCTAGAAGGGGATTTTTAAAAGCTACAACCGCTTTAACCGCTATTGCCTTAAGTCCGTCTTTAATAACCAAAGCCGCTCTGCAACATGCAGACGAGCGACTAGCTGCTTTCTTTGAAAAGATTCCTTTAAACATTGAAGTAAACGGGAAAGCTTACCAAATGGAAACCGAACCAAGGGAAACCTTATTAGATTTTGTAAGGGAAAGATTGCATTTAACCGGGACCAAAAAAGGTTGTGACCATGGGCAATGTGGTGCTTGTACCGTACATGTAGATGGGATACGTGTTAATTCTTGCTTAACCTTAGCGGTGATGCAAGAAGGTAAAAAAATTACCACCATAGAAGGCATTGCAAACGGAGATAAGTTACACCCAATGCAAGAAGCCTTTCTAAAAAATGATGGTTTTCAATGTGGTTATTGTACTCCGGGGCAAATTATGTCGGCCATAGCTTGTATTAATGAAGGTCACGCCAATAGTCCGACAGAAATTAGAGAGTTTATGAGTGGCAACATTTGTCGTTGTGGTGCTTATCCAAATATTGTAGATGCTATTGTAGAAGTTAAAAATGGAGGAATGAAATTATGATCAACTTTGATTATATCCGAATGGGCAGCATTTCTTCTGCTGTAAAAGCATTAGATAAATTTCCAGATGCCAAAATTATTGCCGGAGGGAGCAACCTTATTGATTTGATGAAAAGGAATGTGATGGCTCCAACCAAGCTTATCGACATTAATCCGCTACCGCTCAAATACATTCATACCACAAAACAAGGGGTTCAAATTGGTGCTTTAGCCTTAAACAGTCAGGCTGCAGATCATGAACTCATCAAAACAAAATATCCGCTTTTATCAATGGCAATTAATGCCGGTGCATCTGCTCAATTAAGAAACATGGCCACTTTTGGAGGCAACATGATGCAACGCACCCGCTGTTCTTATTTTTACGATACCACTATGCCTTGCAATAAACGAGAACCAAATAGTGGATGTAGCGCATTAACAGGTATCAACAGAATGCATGGTATTTTTGGCACTTCGGATGTTTGCATTGCTGTAAACCCAAGTGATATGAATGTGGCTTTGGTAGCTTTAGATGCAAAAGTGATTTTAAAAAGCGCAAAAAAAGAACGCACCATTGCTTTCGCAGATTTTCATAAACTAGCCGGAGATTCTCCTCAATTAGATAATCATTTACAAAAAAATGAAATGATTACTGACATCATTATTCCTGAAAATCAATTTTATAACAATTCTTATTACCTTAAAGTAAGGGACAGACACTCTTATGCTTTTGCCTTAATTTCTGTTGCTGCTGGTTTAGAAATGGACGGGCAAAACATTAAAAAAGTTAGATTGGCAATGGGCGGCGTAGCGCATAAACCTTGGCGTTTGTATGATGCCGAAAACTTTTTACAAGGCAAAACAGCTTCTCTACAAAATTTTGAAGAAGCTGCAAAAATCGCCATGAAAGGCGCTAAAAGTTATGGTCATAATGATTTTAAATTGGCTTTAGCACCATCATCAATAGTAGAGGCCTTGTTAAAAGCATCACATTTATCTTAAAAAAAAGCTTGTTTAAGCTCAGCATATTATGGAGAATTTATTGAATCTTGCCGCAGAAGATACTGATAGAACCGACGGAATATTAAAAGTTACCGGAGGCGCAAAATATTCGGCAGAATACCAAATACCCGGCATTACTTATGGCGTTTTAGTACCCAGCACCATAGCCAAAGGGAAAATTAATAGCTTAGATACCAAAGCTGCAGAAAACGCACCCGGTGTAATTAAAGTACTGAGTCATTTAAATGTGAATAACAGTGTTCCTCGTTATGCAAAAGATCAGGCACTTATTATAGATAGAAACATTAATAAGGTTTTTTATAACGATCAAATCTTATTTGCAGGTCAGCCTATTGCAATGGTAATTGCAGATACTTATGAAAGGGCTGTTTATGCCGCTTCATTAATTAAAGCCGTTTATCAGAAAGCTCCGCATCAAACCAATTTGGAGTTAAATATAGCAAACGCCGTTGCTCCTAACCCAAATGCAAAAGACTATGTGCGTAATCAAATTGATGCTTATAAAGATGCCGAAGTTTTTATAGAGGCAGAATATGATCAGCCAAATCACATCCATAACCCAATGGAATTAGGAAGCATTATTGCGCATTGGGAAGGCGATGGATTAACTGTTTATGATAAAACACAAGGTGTATTTAGTTCGCAAAGACATTATGCCAGTTTGTATGAAATTGACAGCAAAAAGGTGAGGGTGATTGCCCCACATGTGGGTGGTGCTTTTGGAATGGCTTTACATTCTTGGCCTTATCAGGATGCCACCGTAATTGCGGCTAAAATAACCAACCGACCAGTAAAAACTATGCTCACACGTATCCAAATGTTTACTATGGTAGGTTACCGACCAGAAACTAAACAATTTGTAGGGATTGGCGCATCAAAAGAAGGCATATTGCAAGGGATAACGCATAAAGCTTGGGCCGTAACTTCTTCTTTTGATAATTTTACGGAAGGCACTGTTCGTCCTTCTCAATTTATGTATAAATGCCCAAATGTAAACACCATTTACAGGCTGGTAAAAATGGATGTAAGCAACCCAATATGGATGCGTGGCCCCGGAGAAGCCACCGGAATGTATGCTTTAGAATGCGCCATGGATGAGTTAGCTTATAAATTAAACATGGATCCTATTGAACTTCGTTTAAAAAATTATGCTGTCATCAATCCAGAGAATGAACTACCCTGGAGCAGTAAATTTTTAGATGAATGTTATGAAATAGGTGCAAAAAAGATTGGATGGAGCAACAGAAATCCAAAGCCAGCTTCTATGAAAGAAAATGGCATGTTGGTGGGCTATGGCGTGGGAAGTGGTGTTTTTAACGCCGGAAGAAGTTCGGCTACAGCCAGAGCAACATTAGATGAAACCGGGAAATTAACCATACAAAGTGCCGCCAGCGACATTGGACCCGGGACTGGAATTATGATGAAAAAGGTAGCTATGGATAGTTTCCAAACTGAGGGTAAAGAAGTATTTGTAGAGTTAGGAGACACCAACCTGCCTCCTGCCCCAACCCAAGGTGGCAGCAACACTACTTCTACGGTAGGTTCGGCAGTTTATGATGCTTGTACCGCCTTAAAAGAAAAAATGGTGCAAGTTTACCATCAGTTTATAGTAACAGATGGCCAGCAGCATGCTTATGAAAATTTCACCTTCAAAAATGGAGCAATTATTTTGGGAGGTAAAAGCACCAGTTATACAGACCTCATTAAAAAAGCAGGACTAAAAGAACTCACCGTTACCAGAGAATCTAAAGCAGGAAACGAACGCCAGAAATATGCTTTTAACTCCTTTGCGGTTCATTTTGTAAAATTACATATTCATCCTTTTACTGGTATGGTAAAGGTAGTACAGGTAGTTTCAGCTGTGGATGCCGGAAAAATCATTAGCGAGAAACAAGCCCGCAGCCAAATGATTGGTGGTGTAGTAGGCGGAATAGGAATGGCATTAACCGAAGAAGGAATTTACGATCATCGTTTTGGCGTTTATGCCAATAATAATTTTGCAGATTATCATGTGCCAGTACATGCTGATATTCCTCCAATAGATATCCTTTTTGTGAACAAACCTGACCCTTACATTAATCCAATTGGCGCAAAAGGATTAGGAGAAGTTTCTATCATCGGCCTTGCCCCTGCTATTGCCAATGCAGTTTTCCATGCAACGGGTAAAAGAGTGAGAGATTTGCCTATTACTTTAGATAAAATTACAGTTTGGGAGAGTTAAGATACAGGAGTAAAGATAAAGGAACAAGGATAAAAGATTAAGGTTTACTATTTTGATATGATGTAAGCGTAGTAAAAGCAGAACTTAGATTAGGCAAATAACCCATAGAAAATGGATATCGAAGGTATAAGAGTTATTTGTTTGGAAATGCGTGGAGCATCTGAAGATATAAAATGGGAAAATGATCTTGTGTTTTCTGTTGGACAAAAAATGTTTTGTGTAGTAGGATTAAATCAACTACCAACAACAGCATCATTTAAAGTTACCGATGAAGAATTTGAAGAAATTAGCAATTGGCCTAATTTTAAGCCAGCTCCTTATGTAGCTAAATATAAATGGGTTTTAATTGAAGATATTACTAAAATGAATAAGGCTGATTGGGAGAAATATATTAAACAGTCTTATAATTTGGTAAAAGATAAGCTCTCAAAAAAATTGAGAAAGCAATTGAACTTGGGATAAGTTTACGATAAGGAAATTCACTGTAAACGAAAGAAAAAATTTAAGCTTAGAAAAAGCTTTATATGTTTCCTGTTTTTAACCCAAAAACAACTTTTCAACACTTTAAAATCCCTCCGTTTTTTTGGTAAATTTGAGATTGTGGTCGAATTTTCAAAAACCCACTTAATTCCCTCATTTACACATATATAAATTGCTATGTATTTAATTTTTGATACTGAAACTACCGGATTGCCAAAACGTTGGGATGCTCCTATCACAGATACCGACAATTGGCCAAGGTGTATTCAAATTGCATGGCAATTACATAATGAAATGGGCGAATTGATCGCTCATGAAGATTATTTGGTTAAACCTGATGGCTTTAACATTCCTTATGATGCCGAAAGAATTCATGGTATTTCTACCGAATTGGCCATTGAAAAAGGGATTCCATTAGCAGAAGTTTTAGAAAAATTTAATACGGCACTTGCTCAGGCTAAATTTGTAGTAGGTCAAAATTTAGGCTTTGATATCAACATCATGGGCTGCGAGTTGCATAGAATGGCTTGTCCATCTATACTTGCAGAAATGCCTATTTTAGACACTTGTACGGAGGTTACAGCGAGCTTACTAAAGTTACCAGGCGGCAGAGGTGGTAAATTTAAACTACCCAATTTAACAGAACTTCATCAATACCTTTTTGACAAACCTTTTGCCGAAGCTCATAATGCAACTGCTGATGTGGAAGCCACCACCCGTTGCTTTTTTGAATTGGTGCGTAGGGAAGTTTTCACTAAAGAAGAGCTACAAGTTGAAGTAGCTTATTTTGAAGAATTCAAGAATTTTCATTCCGCACCGGTTAAATCGGTTGGGTTAAAACATGTAAATTTAAAAGAGGCTTCATCGGCTTTAAAAGCAAATCAGAAGAACGATCAAAATAACCTAAGTACAAATCATCAAAGTAATTTACAGGATTTAGCCGATGTTAATTTTGTTCATTTACATAATCATACACAGTTTTCTATTTTACAATCTACCATATCAGTAGCATCTTTAATAAAAGCGGCGGCTAAATATAAAATGCCTGCAGTTGCAATTACAGATCATGCCAATATGATGGGCGCTTTCCATTTTGTAAGTGGTGTTTTAAACCATAACAAAGCTGCAGAAGCAAAAAATAAAACTGCTTTAGAAAACGGAGAACAACCCACAGAAACCATTATTAAACCTATTGTAGGTTGCGAGTTTTTTGTTTGTGATGATTTAAGCGATAAAAAACGAAAAGACAATGGCTACCAAATTGTGGTATTAGCCAAAAATAAAAATGGCTATCATCATTTGGCTAAAATGTCTTCATTGGCTTACACAAGCGGCTTTTATTATGTACCCAGAATAGATAGAGCTACTTTGGTAAAATACAAAGAAGACTTAATTATTTTATCAGGAAACCTTTACGGAGAAATAGCCAACAAGCTTTTAAACCTCGGTGAAAACCAAGCCGAAGAAGCTTTAATATGGTGGAAACAAACTTTTGGCGCAAATTTCTACATAGAATTAATGCGTCACCACCAAGAAGATGAAGACCGAGTAAACCAAACACTAATTACGCTTGCCAAAAAGCATGATGTAAAATTGGTAGCTACCAATAACACCTATTACATAAATAAAGAAGATGCCCATGCACATGATATTTTATTATGTGTGAAAGAAGGCGAAAAATTAGCGACTCCAAAAGGCAGAGGCAGAGGTTTTAGATTTGGGATGCCTAATGACGAATACTATTTCAAATCGGGAGATGAGATGAAAAAGCTCTTTTCTGATGTTCCAGAATCGATTATCAATATTCAAGAGGTAATAGACAAGATAGAAACCTACTCTTTATATCGTGAAGTTTTATTACCAAAATTTGATATCCCCGAAGAGTTTTTAGTTGCTGAAGATGAAGCTGATGGAGGTAAACGAGGAGAAAACAAATATTTAGCCCATTTAACTTATGTGGGTGCTGCAAAACGCTACCCCAATCTTACGCCCGAAATTAAAGAGCGTTTAGATTTTGAGTTACAAACCATAGAAAAAACCGGTTACCCGGGATACTTCCTCATTGTTCAGGATTTTATTGCCAAGGCCAGAGAATTAGATGTTTCTGTAGGCCCAGGAAGGGGTTCGGCAGCAGGCTCTGCTGTGGCTTATTGCTTGTGGATTACCAATATAGATCCTATTGCTTACGATCTCCTTTTTGAGCGTTTTCTAAATCCAGATCGTGTATCCATGCCCGATATTGATATTGACTTTGATGATGAAGGCCGAGGCAGGGTAATGGATTACGTGATTAATAAATATGGCGCTAGTCAGGTAGCTCAAATTATCACTTACGGTACTATGGCAGCAAAATCTGCCATTAGAGATACTGCCCGTGTGTTAGATTTACCGCTTTTTGAAGCAGATAAAATTGCCAAACTGATTCCCAATTTAAAGCTGAATAAGATTTTTACGCTAGATGATGCTGGCTTAAAAAGTGCGCTTCGTTCAGAAGAAATGGAGAATGTTACCCAGTTAAAAAATTTAGCTGGAGGCAAGGATGTCACTGCCGAAACCATTAAACAAGCACAAGTTTTAGAAGGATCGTTAAGAAATACCGGGATTCATGCTTGCGGGGTAATTATCACGCCAAGTGATATCACCAACTTTGTACCAGTTGCAACGGCCAAAGATTCTGACCTTTATGTTACCCAATTTGATAACTCGGTTGTAGAAAGTGCCGGCTTGTTAAAAATGGACTTTTTAGGTTTAAAAACGCTTACGCTGATTAAGGATTCCGTTAAACTGGTAAAATTTAAAAAAGGGATAGATTTAGATCCTGATACTTTCCCAATTGATGACGAAAAAACTTATGAGCTTTTTCAACGTGGCGAAACCGTAGGGATTTTCCAATATGAATCTCCAGGAATGCAAAAGCATTTAAAGGATTTAAAACCCACCGTATTTGGAGATTTAATTGCCATGAATGCGCTTTACCGCCCAGGACCAATGGAATATATCCCGAGTTTTGTAAAGCGAAAAAACGGTGAGGAAGAAATTAAATACGATTTAGCTGCTAGTGAAGAATACTTAAAAGAAACCTACGGAATTACAGTTTACCAAGAGCAGGTGATGCTTTTATCGCAAAAATTAGCTGATTTCACCAAAGGTGAAGCCGATGTTTTGCGTAAAGCGATGGGTAAGAAACAAAAAGATGTACTGGATAAAATGAAACCTAAATTTGTTGCTCAGGCAGCAGCAAAAGGTCATGATCCGGTAGTTTTAGAAAAAGTTTGGAAAGATTGGGAAGCTTTTGCGAGTTATGCTTTTAACAAATCTCACTCTACTTGCTATGCTTGGATAGCTTACCAAACCGCTTATTTAAAGGCAAATTATCCCGCAGAATATATGGCCGCAGTGCTTTCTAACAACATGAGCGACATTAAACAGGTTTCTTTCTTTATGGAAGAATGCCGCAGAATGGGCTTAGATGTTTTAGGTCCGGATGTAAACGAATCCTTTCATAAGTTTACCGTAAATGATCAAAATGCTATCCGTTTTGGAATGGGAGCAGTAAAAGGTGTAGGTGCTGGCGCTGTAGATACCATTGTAACTTGCAGGGCAAGCGGAAAATATAAATCAATTTTTGATTTTGCTAAGCGAGTAGATCTAAGAGCCGCCAATAAAAAAGCTTTAGAAAATTTAGTATTAGCCGGTGGCTTTGATTGTTTTGAAAATACCCACAGAGCACAATATTTTAACGATGCAGATGAAGAAGGGATCAGTCCTTTAGAAAAAGCTATTAAATACGGAGTAAAGTTTAAAGAGAATGAAAACTCTTCTCAAGCTAGTTTATTTGGCGGCAGCAGCAATGTAGCTTTAGAAGAACCTTCTCTCCCACCTTGCGAAGAATGGGGAGCCATGGAAAAACTAGCTAAAGAAAAAGAAGTAGTTGGAATTTATATCTCTGGTCATCCGCTTGATGAATATAAGTTGGTATTAACCAAATATTGCTCAAAAGGCAACCTCACTATTTTTAATGAAATTGATAAAGGTGTTGATTTTCAATTTAAAGTTGGAGGCATTCTCACCTCAATAAGACACATGACTACCAAAGATGGTCGTGGCTGGGGCATTTTTAAACTAGATGGTTATGATGATTCTTTTGAATTTACCATTTATAGAGACGATTACTTAAAGTTTAAACACCATTTAGTACCCAATAACTATTTATATGTTAAAGGAAATGTGGGCTATTTTTCTAATCCTGATGGATCTAAAAGGCATAGAACCTCATATGGTGATTTCTCTGATTTACGGGATGTATTAGAAAAACAATCAACAAAAATTGATATTAGCTTAGATATTAATCATATCAATGATACTTTAATTAGTGATTTAGATGCTATATTCTCTAATCATGTGGGTTCCAAAAAACTCAACTTTATCATTTTAGATAAAAAAGACAAACTAAAAATTGATTTGCAAAGCAAAGGAAGGCAAGTAAATATCTCCAAAGAATTGCTAGCGCAATTAGATGAAATAGAGTTAGATTATGTGTTGAATTAGGCTTGTAAAAAATCTACAAGAAGAAAAAAACTTTTTAAACGGATGAAGAGATTGTTAAACCCTAACAGTCTCTTTTGTTTTAAACCTCCTAAACAAATTTATTGCAGGTTTTTCTATGCTATAATAAGTGATGATACTCATGATAATTGTCCCTACTATCACATAACAAAAGCTAAATAAACAATGATTAACGCCTAATAAACTTGATGCTTGCTTATAAGTTTTGATAAACAAATAATGATTCACGTAGAGTGAATAAGATATTAAGCCAATAAAATAAACAGTTTTATGGGATAATAAATTACTTGCAACATTAGACTTTGTGAGATGAAGAATAATAAAAGGGATAAGCATAATGATGAGGATATCTGTTTTACTAAAACATAATGCAACAAATAACACCAAAATCAGATATTTGAAATACTTTATTTGAGCACCTCTTTGGTACATCAAAAACACAAAAATCCCTAAAAGATAATCGGCTAAAGTTCGCAACAAACTTGCCGGGCCTCTGCTAAATGAAATCACAGGATGAAAGCCCTCCACCTTTCTTAAAAAGCTGTAGTTAGACCAATTAAAATCATAACTTCTTACGCTACTCAATAAAATTAAGATCAGTAGAGCGCTCAGAATAAGTACCCAAGGCTTCTTTACAATCCTCAAAACCAAATAGAACATAAATGGAAAAAGAAAGTAAATGATCCATTCATTAGTTAAAGACCATCCCGGAGGAATAATAGAATTGTTATATTTAAAAGTAAGCCCCTGAAACAAAGTTAAATTCACCAAAAGCTTGCTCAGCTTATCATTAAACATAAAGAAAAACAATAAGGTAATACAAATATATAAAGGGAATATCCTCACAAATCTTTTGTACATAAAAGATTGGTAATTCTTAAAATCAAACTGCTGAAACAGCTTGTAAGAACTTAAGCATAAGACAAAGCCACTCAAAACAAAAAATAAATCGACCGCTAAATATCCGTGACCTAAAAACCTTTTGAAATAACTATTGAGTTCAGTTAAATGAAAATGAGAGATTTCTGCATACCAGTGAAACACAATCACATATAAGGCTGCCAAACCTCTAATACCAGTTAAGCTTTTTATTTCTTTTACACTCATTAAAAATTCTGAAACATATCAATTGGGTAGGTTTAAGATAAAAACAATGACCAAATACTTGAATTACAATTATCTTTTTTCCCGTTAAAGATATATATTTTCAATAATTGCTCAAAACAATAGCTGGTTTCACTTTAGTATACCAATAACCTCAGGCTATCATCAGATAACTAAATACTATTTGGCTAATGATTTATTTGGACCTATATTTGATTAGAATTTAAAAAATATAAACTATGGCATTAGAAATAACAGATGCTAATTTTGATGAATTAGTATTAAAATCAGATAAACCAGTATTAGTAGATTTTTGGGCAGAATGGTGCGGTCCTTGCCGTATGGTTGGCCCAGTGGTAGAAGAATTAGCTAAAGAATTTGAAGGAAAAGCGATAATTGGAAAAGTGAATGTAGACCATAATCCAGAAATTTCTGTGAAGTTTGGTATCAGAAATATTCCTGCTTTATTATTTTTCAAAAACGGAGAAATTGTAGATAAACAAATTGGTGCGGTTCCAAAATCTGTACTTGCTGAGAAATTAAACAAGCAAATGGCTTAATTCAACCATAAAATCTTTAAGGAAAAGACTTCAGTAAAATGAAGTCTTTTCTTTTTTTAGGAAAAATTAATTCCCCTTGTGGGATTAAAATAAGTTAAAGAATTAGGATACTTTTAGTTAATCTATATATTTGCGTAAATTTTAAATTAAACATGAATAAATTAATCTCAAATATTGCTAAAGCAAGTGCTGGCGTAGCTTTAATGGTAGCCGTAGTGGCTTGTAATAAAACTGAAACTAAATCTGGTGAAACTAAAACAACTCCAACTGAAGCTGGCGTTACAGGAGGCATTGTTTATGTAAACTCTGATTCTCTTTTAAATAATTACGAATATTTTAAAGAAATCAAAACTAAATTTGAAGACAAATCAAAAAAAGCGGAAGCTGATTTAAAAGATAAAGGTGCGGCTTTTCAACGTGAAGTAGCAGCTTATCAACAAGCAGCTAACACTTTAAGTGCTGATCAAAGAGCACAAACAGAACAACGTTTAGCAAGAAAACAACAAGAATTACAAGTTTATCAACAAAATGCAGGTTCGGCTTTACAAAATGAAGAAGCTGGAGAAAATGAAAAACTGTATGATAAAGTTGCCGAATATTTAAAGAAACATGCAAAAGACAAAGGTTATAAAATGGTATTAACTTATTCTAAAGGAAACAGCGCAATATTATTTGCTGATGAAAGTTTAGATGTGACCAAAGAAGTAATTAAAGGCTTAAACGAAGCTTACAAAAGCGACAAAAAATAATTTTAAGTTTTAAACTTATCATCAAAGCCTGGCTAATAGTCGGGCTTTTTAATTTATAAAAAAATGGAAGAGCAACATTTAAATTTTATGAGGGAAGCTATTGCGCTTTCAGAAGATAACGTAAAAAATGGCTTAGGCGGTCCATTTGGAGCGGTAATAGTAAAAGACGGAAAAATAATTGCTAAAAGTGCGAATAGGGTAACCACCACAAATGATCCAACTGCCCATGCAGAAGTTGCCACCATTAGGTTAGCTTGCCAAGCGCTACAAACTTTCACTTTAGAAGGATGCGTAATTTACACCAGCTGCGAGCCTTGCCCAATGTGCTTAGGCGCAATTTACTGGGCTCGGTTAGATAAAATGTATTATGCCAATACCAAATCAGATGCTGCCGCTATAGGTTTTGATGATCAATTTATTTACGAGGAAATTGACTTAAAACTGGAAGAAAGAAAGCTAAAAAGCGAACAGATTCTAAAAGAAGAAGCTATTTTAGTTTTTGAGCAATGGAAAGCATCCACACAAAAAATAGATTATTAAAAAATATCTGATCTAAATACTCATTACGCTCTACTCAATACTGTATAACAATGAATCAAATAAACTGGGGAATATTAGGCTGCGGCGATGTTACGGAAGTAAAAAGTGGCCCAGCTTTTAAAAAAGTGCCTAACTCAACAACAGAAGCTGTAATGCGTAGAGATGCCGAAAAAGCAAAAGATTATGCAAATCGTCATCAAATTTCTAAATGGTACGCTTCCGCAGAAGAATTGATTAGTGATGAAAATATAAATGCTATTTACATTGCCACTCCACCCGCTTTCCATAAAGATTATGCTATTGAAGCTTTAAAGGCTGGTAAAAATGTGTACATAGAAAAACCAGTGACACTTACCGTTGCAGAGTGTGAAGAAATTATTGCTACCGAAAAGCTTTATCAAAAAAAAGTAACTGTTGCACATTACCGCAGGGCTTTACCCCTATTTATTAAAATCAAAGAATTAATTGATGAGCAAGCTATTGGAGATATCCGCATTATCGATTTAAAATTATATCAAAAACCAGGTTCAACTCAAATAGCTCAAACTGCCGAAAACTGGCGAATTAATCCGGCCCTTTCTGGTGGAGGTTTATTTTATGATTTAGCCCCTCATCAATTAGATATATTGGTTCATATTTTTGGTACTCCAAATTATATCAACGGATTTTCTAAAAATCAGAGTCAGCAAAATGCAGTTGCTGATATCACCAGCGGACAATTAATATTCAACAAAGACATTGTTTTTAATGGATTATGGTGCTTTAACAGTCACCCTGATAATGAACTAGAGAAATGTGAGATGATAGGATCAAAAGGGAAAATAGTTTTTTCGTTTTTTGGTCACGATTTAGATTTAACCATTAACTCAGAAACTGAGCATTTTAGTTTTAAAAACACCCAACATATTCAACAAAATATGATTGAAAAAACAGTGAATTATTTTTTAGGTAAAGGAGAAAATCCTTGTTCTTTAGAAGATGCTTTATTGAGTTTAAAAATTATGGAGAACTTTGGTAGGGATAATACTCTAGTTATCTAATAAACGATTTTGGTACTCGGGTTATCCTTTGTTTAGAATTGTGCTTCAATCGGAAAATCCGAGGATTATCCCTACGTTTAATCAAATCAGTAGGTTTTGCGTTAACGATAGTAGTGGAAATCCTTTTGCTTTTTGAAGCAAAAGATTGTAACGGATAGCGTGTTAAAACGCCCTAATAAAAATTAAACCGTCAATTAATAGTCTTGATACTTGATACTATTATCTTGCTACTCAATACTAATCCTCCTCTTCCACATTAAAAAATCTATCGCTCAAATCATCAATCTCTCTTCTATCTTTTTTAGTTGGCCGGCCGGTTCCACGGTCTCTTAGCAATAAAGGCGAATGAAACATTGATTTGTATTTGGCAGTTTCTTCTGGTGGCGTTAAATCTTGATAAGCTAAAATGGCTTTTTTAGCATCAACTCTGGTGGTTAATAGCTCTACAACTTTAATAATTTTCTTCTCGACGCTTTTAGACACTTGAAATATCTCGCCAACTTTTACTTCATAACTGGCTTTAATATTGGTTCCGTCTTTTTTCACCCTTCCGGCTCGGCAAGCATCGGTAGCTAAACTTCTGGTTTTAAATAGCCTAATAGACCATAAATATTTATCAATTCTTAATTTTTCTGCCATAAAGAGTTCAAAAATAACGCAAAATTCATGCTAATAGGTAAAAAATCTTAATTTTGCACTCAAATTAAAATATAATGATTGCCGAACTAAAAAAAGCTGTAGAAGAAGCATGGGATGATAGAAACCTGCTGAATTTTAAAGAATATCGTGATGCCATAGAAAGAACTATTTATAGACTAGACATTGGCGAAATAAGAGTTGCAGAACCTATTGGAAGTGCCTGGGTGGTAAACGACTGGATTAAAAAAGCCGTAATTCTTTATTTCCCTATCCGCGAGATGGAAGAAATTAAAGTAGGTCCTTTTGTTTTTCATGATAAAATGAAATTAAAGACCGATTACAAAGAAAAAGGAGTTAGAGTTGTTCCGCATGGTATTGCCAGATATGGTGCTTTTCTTGCAAAAGGTGTAATTATGATGCCTTCTTACGTAAACATTGGCGCTTATGTTGATGAAGGTACTATGGTAGATACTTGGGCAACTGTTGGCTCATGTGCTCAAATTGGTAAAAACGTACATTTAAGTGGTGGTGTAGGTATTGGTGGTGTGTTAGAACCTGTTCAAGGTGCTCCTGTAATTATAGAAGATGGTTGCTTTATTGGTTCTAGAGCCATTGTAGTGGAAGGCGTTAGAGTAGAAAAAGAGGCTGTTTTAGGTGCAAACGTTGTGTTAACTGCATCTACAAAAATTATTGACGTCACCGGACCAGAGCCAGTAGAATATAAAATGGTTGTTCCAGAACGTTCAGTGGTTATTCCAGGTTCTTATACTAAGAAATTCCCTTCTGGCGAATATCAAGTTCCTTGCGCTTTAATTATTGGCAAAAGAAAAGAATCAACAGATAAAAAGACTTCGTTAAATGAAGCTTTAAGAGAGCATAACGTAGCAGTTTAATTGAGTTTTAGGTGATAAGTAGTAAGTTATAGGTGATTATTCACGACTCCATAACTTACTACTTATAACTTTCAACCTAGAACTTAAAAAACATGAGAATAGGATTCGAAGCAAAAAGAGCCTTTAAAAACCTTACGGGTTTAGGAAATTATGCTCGTTCGGTAATAAAAATTCTATCTCAGGAATACCCTGAAAGTGATTTCTTTGCCTATACACCTGATGTTGTTAAAAATAACAGGACTCATTTTTTATTCAGCTTACCAAACTTAACAATCAAAACAGCTCCGTTTAAATTGTTAAAATCTTATTGGAGAAGTAACGGAATGGTGAAAGATCTGGTGAAAGATAAAATAGACCTTTACCATGGTTTAAGCCACGAAATTCCATCGCAATTAAAAAAAGAAGGTATCAAATCTGTAGTCACCATTCACGATTTAATTTACCTGCGCTTTCCATATTATTTTAAAAGAATTGATAGAAAAATATATGACATTAAATTTAGATCCGCTTGTGAAAATGCAGATCGGATTATTGCAATTAGTGAGCAAACCAAAAAAGACATTATTCATTTTTTTGGTACCTCAGAAGATAAAATAGAAGTAGTTTATCAGGGTTGTGATGCTATATTTTACCAACCATTACCAATTAACGAATTAGAAGATATTAAACTAAAATATCAACTACCAAACCACTATTTACTTTGCGTAGGCACTATAGAAAATCGTAAAAATCAATTATTAATTTTAAAATCTTTACAACATTTACCCAAACACATCCATTTGGTTTTAGTTGGTAAAGCAACTTCTTATGAGCAAATTCTATTAAATTTCATTGCCTTTCATGAATTAGAAAACAGGGTTCATTTTATAAAAGATGTACCATTTCAAGATTTACCGGGCATTTATCAGCAAGCTAAAATATTTATTTACCCTTCACAATTTGAAGGTTTTGGAATTCCAATTTTAGAAGCGTTAAACAGCGGAGTTCCTGTTATTGCGGCCAAAGGTTCTTGTTTAGAAGAAGCCGGCGGACCAGATAGTTTGTATTTTGAGAATGACAATGCTGCTCAACTTACAAAAGCTATTATCCATATTTATGATGACGAACCTTTGAAACTAAAAATGGTTAATCAGGGTAAAAAATTTGCATTAAATTTTAGAGAAAAACAAATAGCAAAAAACTTAATGGCTGTATATCAAAAAACCTTATATCATGCTTAAAGAAGAAATTAACAAAGCTTTGGAAGTTTTAAAAACTGGAGGAATTATTCTCTACCCTACTGATACGGTTTGGGGTTTAGGTTGTGACGCTACTAATGTAGAAGCAGTTGCAAAAGTTTATGCCTTAAAAAACAGAGCTGATAGCAAAAGCTTAATTATTCTTTTAGATACAGATAATAAACTTCAAAGCTATATAAGTGAAGTACCAGATATAGCTTATGATTTAATAGAATACAGTGAAAACCCTTTAACCATCATCTATTCTGGAGCTAAAAATTTAGCTTCTAATCTCATTAATGAAGATGGTAGTATAGGTATTAGAATTCCTAAACATGATTTTTGTCAGCAACTCATTCAACGTTTTAGAAAACCTATAGTTTCTACATCGGCAAACATCAGCGGAGAAAACACGCCTGCAAATTTTTCAGAAATTAATCAGAAAATTATAGACGGAGTAGATTATGTGGTAGATTTAGAGCAAGAAAGCATAGAGAAAAAACAACCCTCAACCATCATGAAATTAGAACCTGATGGCAAATTCGCATTTATCAGGAAATAAAACCTCTATACAAATCCAAATTCGGCTTAACAATAAACCGATATAAGCCTATATTTGCAAAAATAATTTTCAGCTGATTGTTCATCAATCAGCTGAGGAAAAATATAATATCCATACGTTTTGAAGCAACACCTAAAACATCCGGTTTTCACCATATTATCTAAACTATCAGCACAACTGAATGTGGAAGCTTATGTAATTGGAGGTTTTGTGAGAGATATTTTCTTAAACAGACCATCTAAAGACGTTGATATTGTAGTGTTAGGCAACGGACCTGATTTTGCTACCGCAGTTGCAAAACATTTAAACGTTCAAGTTACCGTTTTTAAGAGTTTTGGAACTGCCATGTTGCGCTATCAAGATTTAGAAATAGAATTTGTTGGTGCCAGAAAAGAATCATACAGAGCCGAATCTAGAAAACCAATTATAGAAGATGGAAGTTTAGAAGATGACCAAAAACGAAGAGATTTTACTATTAATGCCATGGCTATTCAGCTTTCACCGGCACATTTTGGTAAACTTCTAGATCCATTTGATGGATTAAAACACTTAGAAGAAAAAATAATTATAACGCCCTTAAATCCAGAAGAAACTTTTTCTGATGACCCTTTAAGGATGATGAGAGCAGTAAGATTTGCCTCTCAGTTAGGTTTTTCCATAGCCGAAGATGCCATTGAAGCTATAAAAAAGAATAAAGAGCGTATCCAAATTGTTTCTAAAGAACGCATTACAGATGAGCTCAACAAAATAATTTCATCTCCTATTCCTTCCATCGGTTTTAAATATTTATTTGATACAGGCTTGCTTAAAATTATATTTCCTCAAATGACCGATTTGTTTGGTGTAGACATTATAGATGGAAAAGGGCATAAAGATAATTTTTACCACACCTTACAAGTCCTAGATAATGTAGCTCAAACCACTGATGATTTATGGTTACGTTGGGCGGCTATTTTACATGATATTGCAAAGCCGGCTACTAAAAGATTTGAAAGAGGGCATGGTTGGACATTTCATGGTCATGAAGATAAAGGGGCTAGAATGGTACCCAAAATATTTAATCAGCTAAAGCTTCCCTTAAACGAGAAAATGAAATTTGTTCAAAAGTTGGTTCAGCTGCATTTAAGACCTATTGTTTTAGCTCAAGAAATTGTAACCGATTCGGCCGTTAGACGTTTGCTTTTTGAAGCTGGCGAAGATATTGAGGCTTTAATGAAACTGTGCCATGCTGATGTCACTACCAAAAATGAATACAAAATAAAGAAGTACCGTAATAATTTTGAACTGGTACAACAAAAGCTCAAAGACGTAGAAGAGAGAGATCAGATTAGAAATTGGCAACCTCCAATAAGTGGAGAAGATATTATGTTAGCTTTTAATATTCCTGCGGGTAAAGAAGTTGGGATGATTAAAAGTCAAATAAGAGAGGCTATTTTAGAAGGTGAAATTAAAAATAACAGAGCAGAAGCTTTAAAATTAATGACTGATTTAGGCCTCCAAATGGGATTAAATTTGGTGAATCATTTAAATTAAAAAGAATATTTTAAACCAAAACAGTATTTTTACACAATGGCAGTATATAGATTTAGGATAAGTTTTGAGGATTACGATGAAGTGATTAGAGAAATTGATATCAAATCCAACCAAACATTTAAAGATCTTCATGAATTTTTTCACAAGATGATAGGTTACGATCCTGAAAAGTCGTCGTCTTTTTACGTAAGTAATGATCAATGGATTAAAAATGAGGAGTTGGCTTATTTACCAAATCAAAGGAAAATAGAAAGAGGAGTTGCCCTTATGGAAGACTCTAAGCTGAGCAGATTTATTGATGATCCTCATCAAAAATTTTACTATATCTATAATTTTGATAAGCCTTTTGAATTTCATGTAGAATTAATCAAAATTTTAGATAACAACCCAACAGCAACATATCCAAGTCTTTTTAAATCAGTAGGCGAAGCTCCAAAAATTATTATCCCATTTTTTGGTTCACCAGATGAAATTACTGGTGATGAAGATGATTTGGATGTATTGGATGAAATGGATATTGCTTTAGCTGATGATGAAGAATTAGAAGGTTTAAATACAGATACCGAAGTTGCAGAAGAAGAGGAAGAAGAAAGCGACGAATTTATGGATGAATTTTCTGATACCGATGGTTTTGATGAAGAAGATCTAGAAAAATAAATTATAATAAAAATCCGGTCTCAAAACCGGATTTTTCATATCATGCAAAAAAATAAAAAAACCTTAATAGTAATTGCAGGTCCTACGGCAATTGGTAAAACTGCTTTAGCCATAAAAGTGGCGCAACATTATCAAACAGAAATCATTTCAGCTGATTCTCGTCAGTTTTTTAAAGAAATGAGCATTGGTACAGCCAAACCAAGTAAAGAAGAACTGTCACAAGCTAAACATCATTTTATAGATTCTCATTCCATACAAGAAGAAGTAAGTGTTGGGAGTTTTGAAAAAGAAGCCATCTCAAAAATTGAAGCTCTTTTTGTAGAGCATGATGTATTAGTAATGGTTGGAGGTTCTGGTTTATACATCAATGCTGTTTTATTTGGTTTTGATGAATTGCCTAAAGCAGATGAAAACCTAAGAGAACAACTAAATCAACAATTAACAGCAGAGGGAATTGAAAAACTTCAAATCCAACTTAAAGAATTAGATCCTTTATATTATTCCGAAGTTGACATTCAAAACCCACAAAGAATTATCAGGGCTTTAGAAGTTTGCATGAGTACTGGGAAACCTTTCTCCTCATTTAGAAAAACAGAAGCTAAAAATCGTTCTTTTGAATCGATAATCATTGGTTTAAACACCGATAGAACAAAACTTTATGATAGAGTTAATCATAGGGTTGATCAAATGATTACGGCAGGCTTAGTAGAAGAAGTAACCAACCTAAAAGAATTTAAAGATTTAAACGCATTAAAAACAGTAGGCTATTCTGAGATATTCAACTATCTAGAAGAAAATATTTCTTTAGCAGAAGCCATAGAAAAAATTAAACAAAACACCAGAAACTTTGCAAAAAGGCAACTCACCTGGTTTAGAAAATACCCCCAAATCAATTGGTTTGAACCTAGCGATTTAGAAAATATCATTAAAACTATTGAGCGTTTGTTTGATGAGCCTTACCAGAGAAAAAATTAAAGAATAAGACGAAAAAAGATATCGAACAAAATATTTGTATGGTAGATATAATTTTACCAAAATGCGTAACTGGATGGATATCTCCGTAACCCACAGTTGCACTGGTCACAAAAGAAAAATAAATAGCATCAATATATTCCATGTCAACATTCATATAGTCTCCAGACATATAGACAACAGCAAAAGATAATCCTGATTCTATAAAATTAAAAACCAACATTAATAACGTCCGCTTATTAGAAACCTTAAAATGCTGATATTCTAAAAAGATTTTACTGAATAAATAAAGGTATGTTTCTATCAAGAGATAAACATTTAGATAGCACACAAATGGATAAACATACCATCCATTAACCAAAATAATGAGCGGAAATAGTGTTTTTAACAACACATATAATTCTACAATTAACTTTCTGGTGATGTAATTCTTAAACTTAAAAATCTCATCTATTAATACTCCCGGAAAGAAAAATAATGCAGTAATAATTAAAAGCCTGTATAAGCGTAAAATCCCGTAATCATCATGATTTTTCCCCTTCCAAACTTCAGAAATTTTCCCAATATGATGTTGATATCCTGAATGGTTATCTTCCTGAAATGAATGTTCACCTCTTAAAATCTTACGAAAAGTTTTTCTCATCTTACAAGCAATTACGCCTGTGCTGTAGGCCCACCAAAATTAAATGGCATTCCATTATTGTCGCTATTACCAACTTCAATTACTCCATTTATCATCTCAAATTTAGCAATATTATCTTCTAATGCGTTTAATAATCTTTTAGCATGATCTGGTGTTAAAACTATTCTACTTTTCACTTTTGCCTTTGGTATACCAGGCATCACCCTAATAAAATCTACTACAAACTCGCTATTAGAATGTGTGATGATAGCTAAATTAGAATAAATTCCTTCTGCTATCTCTTCAGATAATTCAATATTTAATTGGTTGTTATTTTGTTCTTCCATAGTCCTAAATTAAAAAAGTCCTCCGATAAAGGAGGACTTTTATATTCATTTTTAAAATTAATTCTGATTTGACACAGAATATCTATTAAAAGCTTTAAAATTTAAAGAAATCAGCTTAAGCTTATGCTCCTACTTCTTCCTCTTCTCTTTTAGATGCCATTAATTTATCATACTCTTCTTGAGAACCAACAATGATTCTTTCGTAATCACGTAAGCCAGTTCCTGATGGAATCAAGTGACCAACAATTACGTTTTCTTTCAAGCCTAATAAATTATCACGTTTACCTGCAATTGCTGCCTCATTAAGAACTTTTGTGGTTTCCTGGAATGATGCTGCTGAAATAAACGATTTAGTACCTAAAGATGCTCTTGTAATACCTTGTAGCATTGGACTAGCAGTTGCTGGTCTTGCTTCTCTGGCGGTAGCTAACTTTAAATCTTTACGTTTCAATTGTGAATTTTCATCACGTAATCTACGTACTGATAAAATTTGTCCAGATTTTAACGTATTAGAATCTCCAGCATCTTCAATAACCATTTTATCATAGATTTCATCGTTTTCTATAGAGAAATCAAATCTATCTACGGCTTCTTTTTCTAAGAAACGAGTATCTCCAGCATCCTCAATCATTACTTTCTGCATCATTTGGTGAACGATGGTTTCAAAGTGTTTATCATTGATTTTTACACCCTGTAAACGGTAAACTTCTTGGATACCATTTACTAAGTATTCTTGTACTGCTGCTGGTCCTTTAATTGATAGAATATCTCCAGGAGAGATTGCTCCATCTGATAATGGCATACCCGCTTTAATAAAATCGTTATCCTGAACTAAAATGTGCTTAGAAAGTGGAACCAAGTATTTCTTCACCTGACCATCTCTAGATTCGATAGTTACCTCACGGTTACCACGTTTCACACCACCTAAAGTTACCACACCGTCAATCTCAGTTACAACCGCAGGATTAGAAGGATTTCTCGCTTCAAATAATTCAGTTACACGAGGTAAACCACCGGTAATATCTCTAGTTTTTCCAGTTGTACGAGGAATTTTTACTAAAATTTCACCCATTTTCATTTGCTGACCTTCATCAACAACAATGTGTGCACCTACCGGGATATTGTAATCTCTGATGGCTCCACCTTTTTTGTCAACAATTTTAACAACAGGGTTTTTAGTTTTATCTCTAGTATCAATAATTACTTTTTCTCTGTGACCAGTTTGCTCATCAGATTCCTCACGGAAAGTAACACCTTCAATTACAGCTTCAAACTCAACTTTTCCAGAGAATTCTGAGATGATAACCGCATTGTATGGATCCCATGAACAAATTTTATCTCCTTTGGTCACAATATCTCCTTCTTTAACATAAAGGAAAGAACCGTAAGGAATATTATTAGTCATGATTACTCTATTCGTATTAGGATCAGTGATTTTAAATTCACCTGAACGACCTAAAACAACTTCTATACCACCGTCTTCAGTTGCCATAGTCACAGTTCTTAGGTTTTCAAATTCAATTAAACCATCAAATTTGGCATTGATTTGAGATTCAGCAGCAATGTTAGATGCTGTACCACCCACGTGGAAAGTACGTAATGTTAACTGTGTTCCTGGCTCACCAATAGACTGAGCAGCAATTACTCCAACTGCTTCACCCATTTGAACAGGCTTACCAGAAGCTAAGTTACGACCATAACATAATGCACAAACTCCTCTAGAAGCTTCACAAGTAAGTACAGAACGTATTTCAATTCCTTCTAGTGGAGACTCTTCAATTGTTCTTGCAATTTCTTCAGTAATGTCTGAATCTGCTCTAACTAATATTTCATTAGTCAATGGATGATAAACATCGTGAAGAGAAGTACGACCTAAAATTCTATCGTATAATGGTTCAACAATATCTTCTTGATCTTTTAAAGCAGTAGTAAACATCCCTCTTAATGTACCGCAATCATGGTGTTTAATTACCATATCTTGAGCCACATCATGTAAACGACGAGTTAAGTAACCAGCATCGGCAGTTTTTAACGCTGTATCCGCCAAACCCTTACGAGCACCGTGAGTAGAAATAAAGTATTCTAATACAGATAGTCCTTCTTTAAAGTTAGATAAAATAGGATTTTCTATAATCTCACCTCCAGAACCAGATTTTTGTGGCTTAGCCATCAAACCTCTCATTCCGCAAAGCTGACGAATTTGTTCTTTAGATCCACGAGCTCCAGAATCAAGCATCATGTAAACAGAGTTGAAACCCTGATTATCATTTGTCAACTGCGTCATTACAAAAGTGGTTAGTCTATTGTTAATACGAGTCCAGATATCGATGATTTGGTTATAACGTTCGTTATTGGTAATGAATCCCATGTTATAGTTACCCGTTACCTCTTCAACTTCTTTCTTAGCTTGCTCTAATAAAGTGTGCTTTTCTGTTGGGATATTTAAATCTTTTAAGTTGAAAGATAAACCTCCTATAAAAGCTGATTGGAATCCTAGAGTTTTAATTTCATCTAAGAAGTTAGCCGCTCTGGCCATACCGGTATTCTTCACTACTTCACCAATAATATCACGAAGTGATTTCTTAGTTAATAATTCATTGATATAACCAACTTCAGCAGGAACAACCTCATTAAATAAAACTCTACCTACAGTAGTATCTATAATTTTTTCAACTAAAGATCCATCTTTTTCTTTAAAGATTGCTTTAACCTTAATAAAAGCATGTAAATCTATTTGCTTTTCATTGTAAGCGATAATTACTTCTTCAGAAGAATAAAAAGTTTGACCTTCTCCTTTTATAATATGTCCTTCTTCAGTTTTACGGCCTTTGGTCATATAGTATAGACCCAAAACCATATCCTGAGATGGTACTGTTACTGGAGTACCGTTAGCGGGATTCAAAATATTGTGAGAAGCTAACATCAAAATTTGGGCTTCCAAAATTGCAGCGTTACCTAGTGGTACGTGAACTGCCATCTGGTCACCATCAAAATCCGCGTTAAATGCGGTACACACTAATGGGTGTAATTGAATAGCTTTACCTTCTACTAATTTTGGTTGAAAAGCTTGAATACCCAAACGGTGTAATGTAGGTGCTCTGTTTAATAAAACAGGGTGTCCTTTCAATACATTTTCTAAAATATCCCAAACTAATGGATCTTTTCTATCCACAATTTTCTTTGCAGATTTTACAGTTTTCACTACTCCTCTTTCTATCATCTTGCGAATGATAAATGGTTTGAATAGTTCAGCTGCCATATCTTTTGGTAAACCACACTCGTGTAGTTTCAAAGTTGGTCCTACAACAATTACAGAACGTCCGGAATAATCCACACGTTTTCCTAATAAGTTTTGACGGAAACGACCTTGTTTACCTTTTAAAATATCTGATAAAGATTTTAAAGCTCTATTACCTTCTGTTTTAACGGCATTCACTTTACGTGAGTTGTCAAACAAAGAGTCAACAGCTTCTTGTAACATACGCTTTTCGTTACGTAAGATTACTTCTGGAGCTTTAATCTCCATCAATCTTTTTAAACGGTTGTTACGGATGATTACTCTTCTGTATAAATCATTTAAATCTGAAGTTGCAAAACGACCACCTTCCAAAGGAACTAACGGACGTAATTCTGGTGGAATTACAGGAACGATTTTGATAATCATCCACTCTGGGTTGTTCTCAATACGATTTCTTGCATCGCGGAAAGCTTCCACAACTTGTAAACGCTTTAATGCTTCGTTTTTACGTTGTTGTGAAGTTTCGTTTGCTGCCTGATGACGTAAATCATAAGACAATTGATCTAAATCTAACCTTCTTAATAAATCTTCTAAACCTTCGGCACCCATTTTGGCAACGAATTTATTAGGATCTTTATCATCAAGATATTGGTTTTCTTTTGGTAACTTATCTAAGATATCTAAGTATTCTTCTTCTGTTAAGAAATCCATGTAATTGATCCCTTGATCAGCCATTAAGCCTGATTGGATCACTACATATCGTTCGTAATAGATGATAAGATCTAACCTTTTTGTAGGTAATCCTAATAGATATCCGATTTTGTTTGGTAAAGATCTAAAATACCAGATATGCGCAACCGGAACTACCAAATTAATGTGCCCCATACGCTCACGACGTACTTTTTTCTCTGTTACCTCAACCCCACAACGATCACAAACAATACCTTTGTAACGGATACGCTTGTATTTACCGCAATGGCATTCGTAATCTTTTACCGGACCAAAAATTCGCTCACAAAACAAACCATCACGCTCTGGCTTGTAAGTTCTGTAATTGATAGTTTCTGGCTTCAATACCTCGCCACTTGATCTCTCTAGAATTGCTTCTGGAGATGATAAGCTGATGGTAATTGATGTAAAATTACTTTTGATTTTACTATCCTTTTTGTAAGACATATTCTTTCTTTAAGTTGAAAGTCATAAGTTAAAAGTTGAAAGTAAAGCTTTAAAACTTTTATCTTTCAACCTTAAACTTTTAACTTATTAGTCTAATGTAATATCTAATCCTAAACCTCTTAATTCGTGAACCAATACATTGAATGATTCAGGAACACCTGGAGTTGGAAGATTTTCGCCTTTTACGATAGCCTCGTAAGTTTTAGCTCTACCTACCACATCATCAGATTTAACAGTTAAGATTTCTTGTAGAATATTAGATGCACCAAATGCTTCTAATGCCCAAACCTCCATCTCACCAAAACGCTGACCTCCAAATTGAGCTTTACCACCCAATGGTTGTTGTGTAATTAATGAGTACGGCCCTATTGAACGAGCATGCATCTTATCATCAACCATGTGACCCAGTTTAAGCATATAAATAATACCTACTGTAGTGTGTTGATCAAAACGCTCACCTGTTAAACCGTTGTATAAGTAAGTTCTTCCAGATTCTGGTACACCTGCCTGTTTCACGTATGCTTCAACTTCATCATGAGAAGCACCATCAAAAATTGGAGTTGCAAATTTCAATCCTAATTCTTTACCTGCCCATCCTAAAACAGTTTCGTAAATCTGTCCTAAGTTCATACGAGAAGGTACGCCTAGTGGATTTAAAACGATATCTACCGGTGTTCCATCAGAAAGGAATGGCATATCTTCATCACGAACAATTCTGGCAACAATACCTTTATTACCGTGACGACCAGCCATTTTATCACCAACTTTCAATTTACGTTTCTTAGCAACATAAACTTTAGCCATCTGAACTATACCTGATGGTAATTCATCTCCAACACTAATTGCAAACTTATCTCTTCTGTACGCTCCTAACTCTTCGTTAGTTTTGATACCGAAGTTGTGTAACAAGGTTTTAATTAAATCATTTTTATCATCATCAGTTGTCCATTTTGTTGGATTGATATGGTTATAATCTAATTCCATTAACAGCTTCTGAGTAAACTTCACTCCTTTAGCTATTAATAATTCCTTGTAAACATTGAAAACTCCTTGAGAAGTTTTTCCGTTTACTATAGTGAATAATTTTTCAACTAAATTTTCTCTTAGTTCTCTAACCGCTTTTTCATGTTTAGCATCTAACTTCTCTAGCATTGCTTTTTCTTCTGCTTTAGAAGTTTTCTTTGCTCTTGAGAATAATTTAGTATCGATAACTACACCTTTAATAGATGGAGGAGTTTTCAAAGATGCATCTTTAACATCACCAGCTTTATCACCAAAAATTGCTCTTAGTAATTTTTCTTCTGGCGAAGGGTCTGATTCTCCCTTAGGAGTAATTTTACCAATTAAAATATCACCTTCTTGAACATCTGCTCCAACTCTAATGATTCCGTTTTCATCTAAATCTTTAGTTGCTTCTTCAGAAACGTTAGGAATATCTGGAGTTAATTCTTCTTCTCCTCTTTTGGTATCTCTAACTTCTAATTCAAATTCTTCAATATGAAGAGAAGTAAAAATATCCTGAGAAACTACTCTTTCAGAGATTACAATCGCATCCTCAAAGTTATATCCTTGCCAAGGCATGAATGCAACTTTTAAGTTGATACCTAATGCTAATTCTCCATCTTGCGTAGCATAACCTTCACATAATACTTGTCCTTTTTCAACTCTTTGCCCTTTTTTAACAATTGGCTTTAAGTTAATACAAGTACTTTGGTTAGTTTTCTTAAACTTAATTAAGTTGTAACTCTTAGATTCTCCATCAAAAGACACTAATCTTTCGTCATCATTTCTTTCGTATCTGATGGTGATTTTATTAGCATCAACATATTCAACAACACCATTACCTTCGGCGTTGATCAGTGTTCTTGAATCACGAGCTACTCTTCCTTCTAATCCGGTTCCAACAATTGGAGCTTGAGGACGTAATAAAGGAACAGCCTGACGTTGCATGTTAGATCCCATCAAAGCTCTATTCGCATCATCATGTTCCAAGAAAGGAATTAAAGACGCTGCAATAGAAGTAATTTGATTTGGTGCAATATCAATATAATCTAATTTTTTAGGCTCAATTACTGGAAAATCACCCTCATATCTAGCTTTTACTCTATCATCATCAAAAATACCTGCATCACTGTACTGAGCGTTTGCTTGCGCAATCGTCATTCCGTCTTCATCTTCAGCACTTAAATAAACAACCGGTTGATCCATTACTACATTACCGTCATTAACTTTACGATAAGGTGTTTCAATGAAACCTAAACTGTTAATTTTAGCATGAACACAAAGTGAAGAAATTAATCCAATGTTTGGTCCTTCAGGTGTTTCAATGGTACATAAACGACCGTAGTGAGTATAGTGAACGTCACGAACCTCAAAACCAGCTCTTTCTCTTGATAAACCACCTGGCCCTAAAGCTGACAAACGACGTTTGTGTGTAATCTCAGCTAATGGATTGGTTTGATCCATAAATTGAGATAATTGGTTAGTACCAAAGAATGAGTTGATAACAGAAGATAATGTACGAGCATTAATTAAATCTGTTGGGGTAAACACTTCGTTATCACGAATATTCATACGCTCACGGATGGTTCTAGCCATACGAGCTAAACCTACACCAAACTGTGCATATAATTGTTCTCCAACAGTTCTTACTCTTCTGTTTGACAAGTGATCAATATCATCAACATCTTCTTTTGAGTTAATTAATTTGATCAAGTATTTAACAATCGCAATAATATCTAACTTAGTTAAAACCTTAGTTTCAACTGGTGTATCCATTTTTAATTTACGATTGATTCTGTAACGACCTACGTCTCCTAAATCATAACGTTTATCTGAAAAGAATAAACGATCTATGATACCACGAGCAGTTTCCTCATCAGGTGGTTCGGCGTTACGTAATTG
Source organism: Pedobacter cryophilus (assembly GCF_005116455.1). GTDB lineage: Bacteria > Bacteroidota > Bacteroidia > Sphingobacteriales > Sphingobacteriaceae > Pseudopedobacter > Pseudopedobacter cryophilum. Next base: position 343,311 of record NZ_SWBP01000002.1, on the reverse strand, counting down.
TCTATATATATGTTCAACCGCTTCTTTTGCAGAATTGGAAGTATCTTTTTGTAGCGTATTATAAATAATTGTGTAATCGCCAGTGTTACCATCTTCCTTAGAAAGGATTAAAGTTTTCACACCTGCATCAACAATCATATCAATTTGATCTTCTTCTAAAATGGTTTCTCTTTCAAGAATGATCTCATTTCTGTCAATAGATACCACTTCACCTGTATCCTCATCAACAAAATCTTCCACCCATTTTTTAAGTACCCTTGCAGCAAGTTTACGTCCTACATACTTTTTCAAGCCAGACTTACTTACTTTTACTTCATCAGCAAGATCAAATAATTCTAAGATATCTTTATCAGAATCATAGCCAATTGCTCTTAATAATGTAGTTACTGGGAATTTTTTCTTACGATCAATGTAAGCATACATCACGTTATTAACGTCTGTTGCAAATTCAATCCATGATCCTTTGAAAGGAATTACACGGGCAGAATATAACTTGCTTCCGTTAGTGTGACGACTTACGCCGAAGAACACACCCGGAGAACGGTGTAATTGAGATACAATTACACGCTCAGCGCCATTAATTACGAAAGTACCTTTTGGAGTCATATAAGGAATAGTTCCTAAATAAACATCCTGAACGATAGTTTCAAAATCTTCATGTTCTTCATCATTACAAGACAAACGAAGTTTAGCCTTGAGAGGAACACTATAAGTTAATCCACGCTCTATACACTCATGAATGTCATAACGAGGTGGGTCAATAAAATAATCCAAAAATTCTAAAACGAAAATGTTTCTTGAATCAGAGATCGGAAAGTTTTCAGCAAATACCTGAAATAATCCTTCGGTGTGACGGTTATCTGAGGTGGTTTCTAGCTGAAAGAATTCCTTGAACGATTGGATTTGTACATCCAGAAAATCAGGATAATCTAACACATGCTTACTTTGAGCAAAGTTTATCCTTTGATTGCTTTTGTTTGCCAAGGGTCTTAAATTTTAGTTAAACCGAAAATTCGATTAAAACTGAACCTATGTTCAGTATATTTTGGTGATATACACCAAAAGCCATAAACTCCTATCCTCTTTTGAGGATGGAGTTTAAGGCTATTTTTTATTGAGGGGTAATGAATTACTTGATCTCAACAACAGCTCCAGCTTCTTCAAGCTGCTTCTTCAAAGCTTCTGCTTCGTCTTTAGTAACACCTACTTTTAATTCTTTTGGTGCACCATCAACTAAATCTTTTGCTTCTTTTAGTCCAAGACCTGTAAGGTCTTTAACTAATTTCACTACTGCTAACTTAGAACCACCAGCTTCTTTCAAGATTACATCAAAAGATGTTTTCTCTTCAGCAGCAGGAGCTTCAGCAGCAGCTGGTCCAGCAATAGCAACTGCAGCAGCAGCTGGTTCAATACCGTACTCGTCTTTCAATATTTGAGCTAACTCGTTAACTTCTTTAACTGTTAGGTTTACTAGTTGTTCAGCAAACGCCTTTAAATCCGCCATTATATTTAAATTTTAAATTTTTACTAATTAATAATTTACTCCAAACTTGAGGTGTTTGGTTAACCTTCTCTTTCTTGTAAAGTTTTGACAATACCTGCCAATTTGTTTCCGCCAGACTGTAATGCTGAAATAACATTTTTAGCTGGAGACTGTAATAATCCAATGATATCACCAATAAGTTGTTCTCTTGATTTAAGATTTACTAATGCATCTAATTGGTTATCGCCAATGAAAACAGCTGAATCTACATAAGCTGCTTTTAAAACTGGTTTCTCATTCTTACCTTTTCTCAATTCTTTAATCAGCTTAGCCGGAGCATTAGCATTTGTTGAGAACATGATTGATGATGAACCTTTAAGAACGTCGAACAAAGGAGTTACATCGCCATCTAATTGCTCTAGAGCTTTTCTGATAAGCGTATTCTTAACTACTTGCATTCCAATTTCGTTCTCAAAACATTTACGGCGAATATTATTGATTTTCGCAACCGATAAACTAGAAGTGTCAGTAATATAAAAATTACCGTACTCTTTCATTTTCTCAGTTAAAGCAGAAACAACTTCGTGTTTTTCTTCTTTTCTCATAATATTAAATTCCCGCTACTGATTTAGTTTCTATTTCAATCCCTGGAGACATAGTAGAAGAGATGTGAATACTCTTAAAGTATGTTCCTTTAGCAGCAGAAGGCTTCAATTTTGAAATAATTTGAAGAACTTCTAAAGCATTTTCATAAATCTTATCAGAAGCGAAAGATACTTTACCTATTGAGCAATGAATGATACCTGTTTTATCAACTTTGAAGTCGATTTTACCAGCCTTAACATCGGTAACTGCTTGTCCAACATTTGGAGTTACAGTTCCTGATTTAGGATTTGGCATCAAATTACGCGGACCTAATATACGACCTAACTTTCCTACCTTAGCCATACAGCTAGGAGTAGTAATAATAATATCGACATCTGTCCACCCACTCTCAATCTTAGCTATATACTCATCCAAACCTACAAAATCAGCACCCGCTGCTTTCGCTTCTTCTTCCTTATCAGGTGTTACTAAAGCTAAAACGCGTACTGTTTTACCGGTACCATGAGGTAAAGTTGCAATACCACGAACCATTTGATTCGCTTTACGCGGATCAACTCCTAAACGAACATCAATATCTACTGATGAATCGAATTTGGCGATGGTGATATCTTTTACCAAGGCAGCTGCATCCTTTAAGGAATAAGCTTTACCAGCCTCAAGTTTGGAAAGTGCCGTCTTTTGATTTTTTGTTAATCTTGCCACTGTCTTTTACTTATTTTTGTTAATTAATTATTCCAGGGTGCATCACCTGTAACGTTTATACCCATACTACGGGCGGTTCCTGCAACCATCTTCATTGCTGATTCTACTGTGAATGCATTTAAATCAGGCATTTTATCTTTTGCAATAACCTCAACTTGTTCCCAAGTAATCTTGGCAACTTTTTTACGGTTAGATTCTGCTGATCCACTTTTTAAATTTGCAACTTCCATTAACTGGATTGCAACTGGTGGATTTTTAATGATAAAATCGAATGACTTGTCTGCATAAACGGTAATTACAACAGGAAGAATTTTGCCTGGCTTATCTTGGGTACGAGCGTTAAATTGCTTGCAAAATTCCATGATATTCACACCTTTTGCTCCTAATGCAGGACCAACTGGTGGAGATGGATTTGCCGCTCCTCCTTTGATTTGTAATTTGATTAACGCACTGACTTCTTTTGCCATTTGTTTATTTATTTATTTCTCAACGTTAATAATGTGGAAGCATTTGTAACATTTAAGATCTTGTTAGTATCAATTAGAAAATATCAAGAGACAAGACATTAAATCTTGATGCTTGATACTTCAAATTTTGATACTTTATTTATTCTTTTTCTACTTGCATATAGTTAAGTTCTAAAGGTGTTCTTCTACCAAAAATCTTAACCATTACCTTTAATTTTTTCTTTTCCTCGTTAACTTCTTCAATTACGCCAGAAAATCCGTTGAAAGGCCCATCCATTACTTTGATATTTTCCCCTACGTAATAAGGTACATTCATCATTTCACCTTGCTCCGCCATTTCATCAACCTTGCCTAATATCCTGTTCACTTCGGCTGGTCTTAAAGGAACTGCGTTTCCGCTTTTATCTCCTAAAAAACCAATTACACTATTTACGCTTTTAATGATCTGCTCTAATTCTGCGTTTAATGCAGTTTCAATAAGAACATATCCTGGATAGAAATTTCTTTCTTTCGCAATTTTTTTGCCATCACGCATCTGGTAGTATTTCTCCATCGGTATTAATACCTGAGGAACCAAATGAGTTAAACCTAAGCGACTTATCTCTGCATCTATATATTGCTTAACTTTCTTTTCTTTACCACTAACTGCTCTTACTACATACCATTTCAACTGATCGCTCATGCTCTATATATTATGCAAATGATTTGTACATTAACTTTAATAAGTTTCCAGCTGACTCATCCATTGCTAAAATAATCAATGCAATGATTAAAGAGGCAACAAGAGTAATTACAGCACTGTTTTGTAATTCACTCCAAGTAGGCCAACTTACTTTTTCAGTAAGTTCTATGTATGATTCTTTTAAATATTCTGCAAAACTAGCCATTCTTATTTTCGCGTTAGCACGGGAACAAGGATTCGAACCCTGATCAAAGGTTTTGGAGACCTCTATTCTACCGTTGAACTATTCCCGTTTATTAATTTTAGAAACCTAAACTTTTATTAGATAAAAAGTACTTAGGAGTATTTTCCTAAGTACTTTCTCATTTAAAAACCCATAAGGGTAATTAAAAATTATTATTTAACGATTTCAGTTACCTGACCAGCACCTACTGTTCTACCACCTTCACGGATAGCGAAACGTAAACCTTTTTCCATCGCAATAGCATTAATTAATACTACATTGATAGTAACGTTATCACCTGGCATAACCATTTCTACTCCTTCTTGTAATGTAATTTCACCTGTTACATCTGTTGTTCTGAAGTAAAATTGAGGACGGTATTTGTTAAAGAATGGAGTGTGACGTCCACCTTCTGCTTTTGATAATACGTAAACCTCAGCTTTGAAATCTGTGTGAGGAGTTACTGAACCTGGCTTACAAATAACCATACCACGACGGATATCAGTTTTTTCAATACCACGTAACAATAAACCTACGTTATCACCTGCTTCACCTCTGTCTAATATTTTACGGAACATCTCAACTCCAGTTACTGTAGACTTTAAGTTTTCAGCACCCATACCTAAGATATCAACACCTTCTCCAGAATTGATAATTCCTCTTTCTATACGACCTGTAGCCACTGTACCACGACCTGTAATAGAGAAAACATCTTCAACTGGCATTAAGAAAGGAAGTTCAGTTAATCTTGGTGGAATTGGAATGTAATTATCAACCGCTTCCATTAGTTCAAGAATTTTACCAACCCATTTTGGGTCTCCATTTAATCCGCCTAATGCAGAACCTTGAATAACAGGAATATCATCACCAGGGAAATTATAGAAAGATAAAAGTTCACGAATCTCCATTTCTACTAATTCTAGTAATTCTGGATCATCAACCATATCTACTTTGTTCATAAAAACAACAAGAGATGGAACACCAACCTGGCGAGCTAACAAAATGTGCTCACGAGTTTGAGGCATAGGACCATCAGTTGAAGCTACTACGATAATAGCACCATCCATTTGCGCAGCACCTGTAACCATGTTCTTCACATAATCCGCGTGACCTGGACAGTCAACGTGAGCATAGTGACGGTTAGCTGTAGAATATTCTACGTGAGCTGTGTTAATAGTGATACCTCTTTCTTTTTCTTCAGGAGCTGAATCAATTGAATCAAATGAACGAGCTTCTGAATAACCTGCATCTGCTAAAACTTTAGTGATAGCTGCAGTTAACGTAGTTTTACCGTGGTCAACGTGACCGATTGTACCGATGTTTAAGTGTGGTTTACTACGGTCAAATTTTTCTTTTGCCATGATTTTATACTTATTAGTAGGTTAATTTTATATATTTTTCTTTATAAACTCTAACGAGCCAATGAAGGGACTTGAACCCTTGACCTCTTCCTTACCAAGGAAGTGCTCTACCGCTGAGCTACATCGGCTTTTCATTTACGATTGCCGATCTTGGACTTACGAATCTGAATTCGTTAATCGTAACTCGTAAACATATTGAGCGAAAGACGAGGTTCGAACTCGCGACCTATAGCTTGGAAGGCTATCGCTCTACCAACTGAGCTACTTTCGCAATTTAAATTATTTGATATTCAAATAATTTAATGGTGGGGGGAGAAGGATTCGAACCTTCGAAACCGAAGTAACGGATTTACAGTCCGTCCCATTTGACCGCTCTGGAATCCCCCCATCTTCTATTTTTGATTGAACGAAAAAAAATTACAATTTTTTCAAATAGCAATTTTAAAATCTATCATTCTAAAATTAGAATGAGCCTCCTATCGGGATCGAACCAATGACCTACTGATTACAAGTCAGTTGCTCTACCAGCTGAGCTAAGGAGGCGTTTTTCAAGAATTTTAAAGAACTTTTTCCTTTTTCACAAATATCATTTGCTTAAGGGACTGCAAAACTACGAAAATTAATACTTGAACAAAATTTTTTTCAAAAAAAATTCGATGAATTTTATATTCATCGAATTTTATATTTAAAAGGCTTTGTTAAACAACAGTTTATCTATATTTTAATCTAATATCTGATTAACTATTTCTTTGTGGTTACTTTCATGAGATCTTAGTTTTTCTTTGAATTTCCTTATTTGCTTACGTAAAGACTCTACCGAAAGATCAGTTGCTTCTTCAAAAGTCTTACATTCTTCTTTAGCAAATAAAATACTCCCGGGAATGATCAATTTAATTTCTACAATTTTATTTGTTTCCTCTGTGACGTTGTCGACCTTTAGATAAACCTCACCATTAATAATTTGATCATAGTATTGATCAAGTTTGTCTACTTTTTTTTGGATGAATGCTAATAATTTCTGATCAGCATCAAAATGGATTGATTGAATTACGATTTTCATTTTTCCTCCTTGTTTTAGGCTTTTGGATGAGCCTGTTTATAAATTGATTTAAGCCTTTCAATTGAATTGTGGGTATAAACTTGAGTGGCCGCTAAGTTAGCATGACCTAACAAGTCTTTAATTGCGTTGATATCTGCACCCTTGTTTAAAAGACTGGTTGCAAAAGAATGCCTAAGTACATGAGGGCTTTTCTTTTCCTGAGTAGATATCATTGTTAAATATTTTTGCACAGCTCTATAAATAAATTTAGAATATGCAGGTAATCCACTGTTTGTAACGATTAAAACAGCTGAGTTATTGGAAAAACCTTGAATCTTTTTTTCCACAATGTATTTATCAAGTAAGTTAATTAGAGAATAATTAATAGGAATTATTCTTTCTTTATTTCTTTTTCCTAATACTTTTAATGTTTTCTCTGCTAAGTAAATATCCTTTTCTGTAATTCCTAACAGTTCGCTTAAACGGATACCGGTACCAAAAAGAAGCTCGATAATCAATTTATCTCTCAATCCAGAAAAATAATCCTCAAAAACCTTCGCATCTAATAACCCAGTTAACTTATCGTCTGAAATAAATGTTGGAAGTTTTTTGGCAACCTTAGGAGTCTGAATTTTTAACACAGGGTTTTCTTCTACAATTTTTTCCTTGAGTAGAAATTTATAAAACGATCTTAAAGTAGATACTTTTCTGTTTATAGAACGAGGATCAATATCCTCATCCATCAAAAAAACAATCCATGACCTAATAATTTGATGATTAGCTAATTGAATTTCTGTATCAACGGATTTAAGAAATTGCGAGAATTGAAAAAGGTCATTTTTATAGGCAGTTAAGGTATGCGGGGAGTACCTTTTTTCGTATTGTAAATATTTTAAAAACTGCTCTAAAAACATAAAAACTATTTATATATCCCCAAAAGTGAATATACAAATAGTTTATATATTGAAAGAATATTTAATCTAAAAGATTAAGCTTCTTTGTTCATGTCTTGAACGTAGATGGCATGTTTTACTTCCATTCTTCTAGCTACAGATTTTTTCTCATAAGCTTGACGACTGCGAAGTTCTCTTAAAACACCTGTTTTCTCGAATTTTTTTTTAAAGCGTTTTAATGCTCTGTCAATTGATTCGCCATCTTTTACATTGATAATGATCATTTGTTAAATACCACCTTTCTATCCCTTTTATAATTCTGTTGGGGATGCAAAGGTAATTAAATGAATGTAATTATAAAAGAAATTTGATTTGTTATTTTTTTGAGTCAGAAAAACCAGCCTTATATCCCTCAATAAGATCGCTCTTAACTCCTTTCCAATCCCAAATGGCTACAATTATTAGCCATGTAAATATTCCTAATAGAAAAAATTTCACATCTCTTTTAGTGATTCTAATCTCTTTCATTTTAAATGATTTTAGATAAAAATAAATATAAAATGTATCCATCTTTTGATTTGTGTAATAAATGTATTTATCTAATTAGTTAACGGATATAATTTCCTCAAAATAAATCCATTTTTATTTTGTTTTAAGTTTTTCAGTCCATTTTTAAAGAGGAAATATCCTGTAATTATTTGAATTTATTTCTTGGCGTAGTAATTGTAAAAGTGTTGTAAAATCAGTCATTAAATAAATAAGTCATGGAACTAAAAAAAACTCTTAATGCACCATTGAAAGGTATTGCTGCATTAATTTTATTAACTTTTACAAGTCTTTATACTTTTGCTCAGGATGTACCCGAGAAAGTTGAAGTAGATATTAATACGAATGGTGGTTCTGTTTGGTACGGACAACCTTGGGTTTGGGCTATTGGTATTGCTGTATTTATTGTGGTTTTAGTATTGATTACTAGAAGTAACAAAAGTTCGGCTCAATAAAATTTTCCTTATAAAAATATAGAAAAATCACAGTTAGTATGATTTTTCTATATTTTAACTTTTTTATATTCTATAATATAACCAAGTTAAATAAACTTGATTGGACAAAAAGCCCAGATTACCTGTGATTTGGAAATGTCAGAAAGGAAAAACAAATGATATGTCCCAAAGGGATTCCTTCGGAATAGGTAAAGCAGGGCTACCGAAACTAATGAAAGTAGGTACCCTGCTTTTCTTAAAAATTATCTTAAAATTTCTCTAGCAATTACTACTTTTTGGATTTCGCTGGTACCTTCTCCAATGGTACATAATTTAGAATCTCTATAAAATTTTTCTACCGGAAAATCTTTAGTATAACCGTAACCTCCAAATATTTGAATAGCTTCTGTAGCCGCTCGTACGCAAACTTCTGAGGCAAAGTACTTAGCCATTGCAGATTGCTTAGTCATATTTAAGCCTTTATTCTTCATATCAGCAGCTTGGTAAATTAACAATTCTGCCGCTTCAATTTCTGTAGCCATATCTGCTAATTTAAACGCGATTCCTTGAAAACTAGAAATAGGCTGACCAAACTGATGGCGCTCTTTAGAATAAGCCAAGGCGGCTTCATAAGCACCTTTTGCGATACCTAAAGATAAGGCTGCGATAGAAATTCGGCCTCCATCTAATATTTTCATAGCTTGTTTAAAACCCTCTCCTTCTTTACCTAATAAATTTTCTTTAGGTACACGAACGTTGTCAAAAATAAGTTCGGTAGTTTCGGAAGCCCTCATTCCTAACTTATTTTCTTTTTTACCGTGGGTAAAACCTGGAGTTCCTTTTTCTATCACTATTGCAGAAATTCCACGAGCATCTCCTTTTTCGCCGGTACGCACCATGATTACTGCAATATTGCCAGATTTACCATGAGTTATCCAATTTTTAGATCCGTTAACAATGTAATGATCTCCGTCTAGAACAGCTGTGGTATTCATTCCCATAGCGTCTGAACCTGTATTGGCTTCTGTTAAACCCCAAGCTCCAATCCATTCGGCGGTAGCTAATTTAGGCAACCATTTCTTTTTTTGCTCCTCGTTACCAAAATACATGATATGGCCAGTACATAAGGAATTGTGGGCCGCCAAGGAGAGACCTATTGAGCCACAAACTTTAGCTACTTCTTCTATAACTTTTACATACTCGAAATAGCCTAAACCAGAACCGCCATATTCTTCGGGTACAAGTACACCCATTAGACCAAGTTCTCCTAATTGTTTAAATATCTCTACTGGAAAAGTTTGCGCTTCATCCCACTCCATCACTTTTGGCTTGATGTGTTTTAGTGCAAAATCTTTAACCATTTTAGCAATCATGGTTTGACTTTCTGATTCAGAAAAATTGTATCCATTTACGGCTTGTGCGTTTGAATTCATCTTTTAATAATTGGTTTTGGGACAAATTAGTAAATTAAGATTCATTATTTTGTATCTATTTAGTTAGATACAAATGAGCTAAATTGGTTTTTGGTCTAAAAAATGGGTTTAATATTTATGAATGAATATTAAGTAAATGAAGCTAAGGAAATATTATTTTTTGAAAACTTATTTAGCTTTTGCTCTCCGTTTAAAAAATTTAAACTAATGAGGAATGAAAAGCCTGCGATTTGCCCTTTCATTTTTTGAATTAATAAAGAGGTAGCCTCTACTGTGCCTCCGGTTGCTAAAAGATCATCATGAATAAGTATTTTTTGACCTTCTTGAAAAGCATCAGCATGGATTTCTATTGTAGCCGACCCATATTCTAAATCATAGCTTTGCTGAATAGTTTTGTAAGGTAGTTTTCCTGCTTTTCTAATTGGGATAAATGGTTTATTTAATTTATTAGCTAACATTAATCCAAATAAAAAACCTCTGCTTTCTATTCCAGCAATAGCATCAAACTCTAAATGCTTCAATCTTTCTACAAATTCATCCACAATTTCTGAACACAGTTTTTGATCTTTTAAAATTGGTGTGATGTCTTTAAAAACGATACCGGGTTTGGGGAAATCGTGTACATCTCTTAAACTATTTTTAATTCTTTCTTGAATCATTAGAACGATAAATATGGTTTGATTTTTTGAATTATTTCGGGGTTTAAGATCGCAATTTTATTCAAATCATCAATACTTTTATAAACACCATGTTGCTTTCTATAGGCAATAAGTGCATTCATTTGTTTATAACTTAAATATGGAAATAATTTAAGCTCATCAAAAGTACATTCGTTGATTTTAATTTGGTTTAAAGCTATTGATTCTACTTTTGTTTGGTTAGTAATTTGATCATATTTTGTAGAATCAATGCCGTAAACTTCTTTCAATTGTTCTTTGGAATGGAAGCCGCCTAAACGAGTTCTATATTTTATGATTCTGGCAGCAAAAGCAGGTCCTATTCCTTTTATTGATGTTAAGAGCACAGAATCTGCCGTGTTTATGTCAATTACTACTTTAGATAATTCTTTAGAAGGGAAAACATTTGGCTTTGAGGGTTCACTAAATGATGATGAGAATTTATTTTCTTGAGGAATTTGTATGTAAGGCTCTAATTTTAAAAATTGCTTATTACTAATGGCGTACATCTTTTTTACATCTGCTACGGTTCTAAATTTACCACCCTTGGCTTCGTAGTTTTTAATACTTCGGGCTTGTTTATCTGATAAGCCTAACTTTACCCAATCTTCTAAAGGCAAATTATTAGGATTAAAATTAAACAAAATTCCTTTATTAACTTCCTCAGCCTCGTTTAGGTTTTGATCCCCATAAGAAGATTCCTGCTTAAAACTTTCAATCTCAACAATTTTTGGTTTTAGCGTTTCGATAGTAATTTTTACTGGCTCAAATGTTAATTTCTCATAAACATAGGGAGATGCGTAAACTATTACCAGAATAACGATAAAAACCATCATCCCCTTGAATTCTCGTTTTGATATTTCGAAATATTGTTTAAACTTTTGATACATAAATAGATAGATAGAAGAATTAAATCTACATTAAAAAATTTAATATTTACAATACCAGATATTGTCTATTTTTAAGTAAAAGATTCATATTTGTAAATAATGAAAATTATCACTTCAGAGGAATTTGCAAAAGCGACCAATATTGATAAGCTAAGAATGCCGGGTTTGGCTTCTTTGCTTATGGAAATCATGAAAATAAATGACATTAACGAAACCTTTGCAAAAGCAGCCGAATTTGAAGGTGTAGAGTTTGTAGATGAAATATTAAGATTAGTTGGCGTTAAGGTAGAAATCAGCGAAAGCGACCTCAAAAACATTCCTTTAGAAGGTGCCTTTATAGCCCTAGCAAATCACCCTTACGGTGGAATTGAAGGTTTGATACTCATCAAAATATTATGTAGTGTAAGACCTGATGCCAAGGTAATGGCTAATTTTATTCTCAAAAAAATACCCAACCTTAGCGATTTTTTTGTAGCAGTAAATCCGTTTGAAAATGTTGATCATTCATCCAGCATCAGCGGAATAAAAACAACCTTAAACCTACTTAACAAAGGCACACCTATTGGTATTTTTCCGGCTGGTGAAGTTTCTACCTACAAATTAGATCAACAACAAATTACTGATAAATTGTGGCATCCCGTGGTAGGGAAAATTATATCTAAAGCAAAAGCTCCCATTTTACCTATCTATTTTCATGGTAACAACGGCCTGTTGTTTAATTTACTCTCTCTTATTCACCCTACGCTAAGAACGGCAAAGTTACCTTCAGAGCTTTTTAATAAAAAAGGAGATATCATTAAAGTAAGAATAGGAAAACCTATTCAAATAAAAAACATTCCCAATTACGAAAATAACAATAGTTTAATGGCTTTTTTAAGAGCTAAAACTTATGCTTTAGGAGTGGGATTAGAGAACGAAAAGAAAATTTTTAATCCCAGAAACCTATTTAAAGTCAAGAAAAAAGTAGAGCCCATACAAAATGCTGTTGCTACAGATTTGATGGAAAAAGAAGTAGCCTTGTTAAGAGAAGACTTTAAAGTTTGGACCGAAAAAAACTACGAAGTTTTTATTACCCCTACAGCCAATATTCCAAATATTATTAAAGAAATTGGCAGACTAAGAGAAATTACTTTTAGGGCTATTGGCGAGGGAACTAATAAATCTACAGATCTTGACGGATATGATATTTACTATCATCATTTGTTTATTTGGGATACAGAAACTAAAATGATTGTGGGCGCTTACAGAATTGGTAAAGGCGACGAAATATTTTACAGCTTTGGTAAGAAAGGATTTTACACCGCAGAATTGTTCAAAATCAGATCTCAATTTAGTCCCGTTTTAAAAAACAGCTTAGAACTCGGTCGTTCATGGATTAGAAAAGAATACCAACAAAAACCTTTACCTCTATTTTTACTTTGGAAAGGCATTTTAAAGTACCTTGTTGACCATCCAAAATACAGATACCTTATTGGACCAGTTTCCATCAGTAATTCATTTAGCAAGTTCTCAAAATCTTTAATCGTAGATTTTATTTATCGCAACCATTTTGATTATGAAATGGCACACATGGTAAAACCCCGCAAAAAATTTAAAGTAGATTATTCTAAAATTGATGCTGATATTTTAACAGCAAGCAGCAATTCCTTAAAAAATTTAGACGCTTTAATTACCGAAATAGAAACTACTCATATTAAAGTCCCGGTTTTGTTAAGACAGTATATTGCCTTAAATGCAAAAATCATCTGCTTCAATATTGATCCAAAATTTGCCGATTGTTTGGATGGTTTTTTGATATTAGATTTGGAAGATGTACCTAAAGATATGTTAGAAAAATTAGGAAAAAATTTCTAGTTCCAGCTCACTCATCACTCATTCCATTTTTTTTATTATCCAGCTTTGGGCGTTCCCCTAAAAAAGGGTCGCGTTGTACGCTATACTCCTCGCCCCAAAGAAAAATTGGGGCTGTGGGGTGCCGCTTCCACCGCTAACGCAAAATTCAGCTCGTATCAAACAACCGTTAAATAAATAATTAGCTACATCCCTAATCATGAATATACTTTTTCGGCATCTTTAAATAAAAAAACCACATGAAAAAAATTTTATTACTTATTTTAACCATTGGAGTACTAGCATTTCAAGGTTGTAAAAAAGATGCCGACTCAGCAATAGTAACCTCTTTAAAAGGACGCTGGGATTTAACCGAAATGAAATTAGAGCTGTTTGAAAACGGTGTTTCTAAACAAAAAGCAAGTGAGAACTATTCTAAAGGCGATGCTTATCTTCTTTTTACAGAAACTACGTTTAAAACTTTCACAGATAGTCAGTTAGAAGGCGAAGGCACTTATACGTTTAACAGTTCTACCAAAACTTTAACTTTAAAAGAAGGTACTGACGTTGAAACTACTATTTTGAAATCTTTTGATGGCAAAACCTTTGTAATTTCAGAAGAAGAAACAGAAACCATAAACGGAGTGATCACCAAAGTTATTTATGATGCCGTTTTCACCAAAGAATAACGATAATTAGGTTTAATAAAAAAGGGGAATCTAGATGGATTCCCCTTTTTTATGCTTTATTAAAAATGAATTATTTATCATTTGTTTTTGGAGGACCAAAACACCAATTTGCATTCCAATCAATAGTTCCCATAGCTCCAACAAAAGTATCTTTTGTAAAACCAGTAGCTAACATTTTAGATTAAAAATAAATTGAAATTTGAATTGATGAAGTTTTAATTAAATAAAAAATCCCACTCATAAATGAGCAGGATTTAATCTTAGATAAAAATTTATTTTAGTAAGTTGAAGAATTTGGATTAAAATTAGTCCAAGTATTAGTCCAAGTATCGTTAGCAGCAAAAGCTCCTCTGTAAGTTGTTGCTGTAAAGAAACCTGAGTTATCAGCAGCTACATAAGTTCCTAACAATGCAGGAGAAGCTGTTTGTGGTGAAAAATTAGGCGCTGATAAATTAAATGGATTTGACAGAAGTAAAGCGGCAGAATTTGCTAATGTAACATTGCCTTCTGTTTCTGCTTTAACTTGGAAAGCTGCAGAATTTAAAGTAGCAGAATTAGTTAAATAAGGTTGTTTCATTGCTGTTACCGCATTATTTTTAAATATAGAAGTACCTGCTACATAAGCAGAAACAGTTTGCTCTGACTCCATAGAAACACCGGCTTCTTTAAATCCACCATAAAGTGAATTAACAACTACAAACTGGGTAGCTCTTCTAAATCTATTTGCAAAATGCTGTTGAGCTGCTTCGTTAGACGCTCCATTTGAACCTAAGAAAGTGAAGTTAGAGAGAACAGGTCTGGTTAATGGTGTTGATGGACCAGCAGTTGGAACTGAAGATTCATTATCACACTCTACGCCATTTCCTTGATCTGTAGGATCAACTAATTCTGGACGACGTAAAACTACTCCAAACTGAATTTTTCCTGTATATCCATTATCAAAATCGAAATCATCATCAGATGTACCGTAAGAAATTAAATATTTTCCGTTAACGGTACCTCCAAAAAACTCATAAGCATCATCTTTAGCATAAGAAATTTGAATATGATCTAACGTTGTACCTGAACCAACTGCATATAAACTTAATGCATTCACTTCTGAACCTTGAGCTACAGCAATACCTGCATATTCAATACGAACATATTTTAAAGTCCCAGAATTATCAGTTGGTATATTGTCTAAACCAAACTGACCACTTACACCTCCTTCAACGATACCTACAGTTGCTCTATTGGTTGGTGCTCTACCAATAATAGTAATTCCGGCCCAATCGCCAGGAGCTCTTGATCCAGCTGCAACTCCCGAAGTGAAAATTATTGGGCTTGCTGCTGTTCCTACTGCTTCAATTCTGGCTCCTTTATCAATAATTAAAGCTCCTTTTTGAGAAACATCAGATTTGATAATAGTTCCTGCTTGGATGGTTAAAACTGCTCCACTTTGAACATGTGTTTCACCTCTTAAAATCCAAACCCTATCAGAAGTTAGTGTTGTATTTGTAGAAACATTGTTAGCAATAACTTCTGGTTCCAAAATAGGAACTACAATATTTTCATCTCCATTGTTACAAGAACTGAGAACAAAAACGACTGATAATAACATTAATAAATAGTTGATCTTTTTCATCTTTATTTTTTTTTCAAAGAAACAAACCTGATGTTACCACAAGATTAATAATCAATTAACTTTAGGTTTTTATATTGTTACCTATTTGTTAACTCAATTAGCAAAACTGAAATCGTAAGTAAAACCAAGTGTGAAATTTGTACCCGTCTTGTAATTAAAAAAATCATTATCTATCCCTTTGTTGTATTTTCTGTTACCATCAAAGTTTTGATAAAGTATTTGACTTTGATTAAGAACATCTCCAATATTCAAGCGTAATTCTCCTTTATTTTTTAATATCTTCTTTGAAACCTGTAAATCAAGAAGATCTCTTCCTATTTCATAAAAATCTGGAATATTCTCGTTTCCTACTCTTGCTATTCTACTTCCAATTCTATTGTACAGCACATTAAGAGAAACACCTGACTTAGGTGAATTATATTGAATGCTTCCGTTTACTAGATAAGGAGATTGCCCTTGTAATGGACGCACCGCTGCTGTAGATTGGTTTCCTAAATCAACTTCAGATTTTATCAATGTTAAATTGGAAGCTACTGTAAAGTTTTCTAACCAAGCCGCATTTCCAAGAAAATCTAATCTTTTTCTAAAATCTAATTCAAATCCATAAGAATAAGCACTTTTAACGTTGTTAAAATTAAATGTAAGATTGCTATAAGTAGCAGAGGAACCAACAATTTGCTCAATAGGATTTTTAAAGTTCTTATAAAAAACTGTAGCGGTAAAAGCCTCTCCATTTGTTGGATAATATTCAAATCTGATATCAGCATTTGTATTATTACTTCTCTTTAGGTTAGGATTTCCTGCTGTTAAAGTATTCTCTTCTTGATTGATGAATGTAAATGGGGCTAATTCTCTAAGCTCTGGTCTGGTTACGGTTTGAGAACCAGAAAACCTTAAGTTAGCCTTATCATTAAAATTATAAGTAAGATTGAATGATGGAAGGACATCAAAAAATGTTTGATCAGCACTAATTGGTAAGCCAGAATTACCAAGCGCATTAATATCTTGAAAATAACTTTCGGCTCTTGCACCCCAAACTAATCTAATTTTATCTGACAATTGATTATCCAGCATAACATAACCTGCATTTAAATCTGAATAGCCATTATAGCTATCAGAATTATTCGTGATTTCATTAAACACAAAACCTGTTTCACTTATATTTTCATCATTAACTATAACTTCTTTTGGTAGCGTTAACTTAGATGCATCAAAATTGCCAAAAGAAGCTGCTTGGTAAATGAAGTTTCTAGAATTGAAATCTCGTTTTCTAATTTGCTTTAAGCCACCAAACTTAATATTACTCTTCTTTTCTAGAAATGTAAACGGAATAGTATAAGCAGCATTTATACCATATATATTCTCTGTTAAATCAGAATAAAAACGTCTTGAAAAGTTATCCGCAAAACTATAAGGATTACTACCTGACTGATTGTATAAAATATTTCTTAAATCAGGCTGATTTCTAGTTACCACTGAATAATTAAGATTCCAATCTAATTTTGAATTTTTCTCTCCAAAACGATGCTCTCCTTCTAGCTGGGTATTAAACAAACCTTTTTGGTTTAATTCTGAACCACTGTAGATAATGTTTCCCTGATTAATATTGGTTCCTGTTCTATCAGTATAGCTATCATCAAAAGTTTGATTGAATAAATTTTTGAAAGAATACTTACTCTTTCCTTTCTTGTAAGAAAAATTAGCTAATGCGCCTAAAGTTGTATTGTATTTATAGACTTGATCATTATACTGATAGTTAGTTTCAATCCCATCAAAAGTCTCTCTTGTTGCACCTTGATAAGTTTGTCCGTTTCGGTAAGTAAGGGAAAGAATACTTCCTAAAGTTCCTTCATTTTTAAAATTTCTAACATTACCCCAATTGATTTGATAACTTTGAATAGGCATTGCTGTGGTGGTTTCAACAGCATAAGGATTATCAAATAATTTGGTATTCGCTATTTTTTCTTGTACTGTGGTATTGTTATTATTGTACAAAGATCTGGATTTAGGAAACCCATCAGGAATGCCTCTACTTCCATCATCAAAACCTAAAAAATCTGTACTATTTCTTCCATTAGACCTAAAGTCTTTAAATGTACTTTGAGAATTGTAGCCAGTTGTTATAGCAACACCAAAAAAATTCTTGTCTGGGATATCTTTAGTGATAATTTGCGTAACACCGCCTGCAAAATCTCCAGGTAAATCTGGACTAGCTGTTTTACTTATTACAATTTTATCAACCAAATTTGAGGGTACAATATCAAAAGAAAACGCTTTTCTATCAGGCTCTGAACTTGGCAAAATTGCATTGTTTAATAATGCTGTATTGTATCTATCTGATAAACCCCTTATCACAATAAACTTTCCATCCTGAATACTCGTTCCACTTACTCTTCTTAGTACCTCAGATGTATTTTTATCTGGCGATTTTCTAATTTGATCTGATGAAATTCCACTAGAAATACTTACGGCATTTTTTTGTTGAGCATATAAAGCTCCAACCGTTTCTTGCCTGTAAGAAGCCGTAACTACTACCTCGTTTAAACTTTGTGTAGCTGCTTCTTCCATAATCACATCCAAACTGGTTACTTTCCCATCTATAACATCTACACCAGTAACATTTTTACTTTTATAACCTAGGTATCTGAAGGTAAGATTATACTTACCGGCGGCTAAATTTGAAATTACATAACGACCTTCTACATCAGTTGCAGCGCCCTTAGTAGTTCCTTCTATACCTACAGTTAAGCCAATTAATGTTTCTCCTGTAGTTTTATCAGTTACTTTACCTGCAATTTTACCAGTTTGTGCGTAAACTTGATTTGCAGAAATAATCAGCAGGAAGCTGATTTTTAGAAGAATTGAAAAATACTTTTGTATCACTTTTGCTTTGTTTTAGTTGATGCAAAAGTATTATCCCAATGTTACGAGTGAGTTACCTAATAATTAAGTAACAATGATGCTAATGTTAATTTAACGTAAACAACACGATTTAATATTTGATATTGAACTTTTTAAGAATAAAGTGCATTAACCATAGCGGACCAATTAACAAAAACTTTAAATCGGTTAACAAAGATGGTTTCTTCCCTTCTATTTGATGGCCAATAAACTGCCCTATCCACGCTAAAACAAAAATAACCAAACTAGATTGCCATAAAGCAGGGCCACCAGCTTGCTCTACATATTCTAACTGCACTACAAAGAAATAGCAGATTCCAAAAAAGAACAGCATTAAATAAGACAAAATTGGCGAAAGCTTTAAATAGTAATAAATACAGGCGGCCATCACTAAAGAAAACCAGTTGATAAACATATTATACTTTCCTAAAAAATTGAGGTAAGGAAATGGAATAGCCGAAATTAAACCAATAATGCTCAATACAATAAGCGGAACACAAACCCAGTGAATAAGCTTATTGGTAGGGTTTTGATGTGATTCTGAATATTTAGCAAGTAGAATATCTATTTCTCTTAGTGGTGATGATTGTGGTTTTGCCATAATATTTAATAATAAAAGCGATGGAGATTAGTCCATCGCTTTGTTTTATAACTGTTTAGGTGCGTTAACGATAGTAGCGGCATCCTTTCTTTGATCCCTTCGACTCCGCTCAGGGTGACAAAAAAGATACAGCGGATAGCGTGTTAAAACGCCCTCTTATTTCTTTTCAAAATCAAAATTTATCCACCGGTTTACGTTGCAGAACAAGGATAAACTGAGGTTTATCCCTACTTGGCGTATGCTACAGAGCGGGTTTCCCTTATTACTGTTACTTTAATTTGCCCTGGATAAGTCATTTCTGTTTGAATTCTGTTAGAAATATCAGCAGCTAAAATTTCAGATTGTGCATCAGAAATTTTCTCACTTTCTACCACAACCCTTAATTCTCTACCCGCTTGTATTGCAAAAGTTTTTTCTACACCTGGATACGATAAAGCTAAGCTTTCTAATTCTTTTAACCTTCTAATGTAACTTTCAACCACTTCTCTTCTTGCACCCGGGCGAGCACCAGAAATAGCATCGCAAGCCTGAATAATTGGAGAAATCATAGAAGTCATCTCAATTTCATCATGGTGAGCACCAATGGCATTACAAATTTCTGGATGTTCTTTATATTTTTCCGCTAATTGCATACCCAAAATAGCGTGTGGCAATTCGGGGTTATCATCAGGCACTTTACCAATATCATGTAAAAGACCTGCTCTTTTGGCCATCTTTGCATTTAGACCTAATTCTGATGCCATGGTAGCGCAAAAATTAGCTACTTCGCGAGAGTGTTGTAATAAATTTTGTCCGTAAGAAGAACGGTAACGCATACGTCCAACCATTCTAATTAACTCAGGATGCAAACCATGAATACCTAAATCAATCACCGTACGTTCGCCAATTTCTACAATTTCTTCTTCAATTTGCTTTTGAGTTTTAGCTACAACTTCTTCAATTCTGGCTGGGTGAATACGTCCATCAGTTACCAAACGATGCAAAGCTAAACGAGCAATTTCTCTTCTTACAGGGTCAAAACCCGATAAAATAATAGCTTCTGGAGTATCATCAACAATAATTTCTATTCCTGTTGCCGCTTCTAAAGCTCTAATATTTCTACCTTCTCTACCAATAATTCTACCTTTAATCTCGTCGTTTTCGATATTAAAAATAGAAACCGTGTTTTCTATTGCAGATTCTGTTGCTGTACGCTGAATAGTTTGAATTACCACTTTTTTAGCTTCTTTAGCAGCGGTTAATCTGGCTTCGTCTACAATATCTTTAATAGAAGCCATTGCATTGGTGCGGGCTTCTTCTTTAAGCTGGCTTTCTAACTGATTTTTAGCATCTTGAGCTGATAAACCTGCAATAGACTCTAATTGCGTAATATGCTGCAATTTAATGGTCTCAATTTCTTCTTGTTTTTTAATAACAACTTCCGTTTGCTTTTCAAATTGCTTACGCTGATTTTCTAAATCCTGCTCTTTTTTGTTTTGATTCTCTAATTTCTGATTTAAAGATTGTTCTTTTTGTTTGAAAGAATTTTCTTTTTGAGCCAGTGTATTATTCTTTTGATTTACTTCTTGCTCATGATCTGCTTTCATCTGCAAAAATTTCTCTTTTGCTTCCAGCAGTTTATTTTTCTTTAAAATCTCTGCATTGTTTTCAGCATCTCTCAATATCTTTTTTACTTTGTTTTGAGCAGCAACTTCTTGCTTTTTAATGAGCTGACGTAGTAAGTACCTTCCTGTTAAAATACCACCACCAAAAGCTACTACTGCTAAGGCGAGGTAAATAATTATTTCCATAAACTTTAATTAAATAAAATAAAAAAAACCGCATTAAATTTTAGACTTCATGTATTGTAAACTTGTCGAACATGATTAGGGTTTAAACCATAAACAGATGACTAAACAGCCAAATGAGTGATGTTTTTGCAACCCTTCTGAATATCGAAGTGTTAAGTTTAATTAATAGTGAAACCTAAAATCTAAAGCGGTTAGATTTTAATACGCTTATATAAAGAACAATTATTTTTTCTGATTAAAAAAATCGTTTAATAAACTGTCTAACTGGTAAACCTTCTCTGCTACGTCTGTATCCTCATTACTAGCCTTTTTTTCGGCCCTAATGGAGGCTGAGGCATAATGAAGCACACACATAGAAAGTAAGTCTTGTTTATCTTTAACCGCATAATTTTCTTGATATTCTTTTATACGATCATTGATCAGCTTTGCAGCTCTCCTCACAATTTCTTCTTCCTCCATATTTATCTTTAAAGGATAAACACGGTCAGCAATATTTATTTTTATAGAGATTTCTCCCATTTGAGCTTAGGTTCACTATGCATTACTTTTTTAGTAATACAATACACTTATCTATTTCCCGCACAAATTCGTTAATTTTTTGCTTGATGTCAAGTGTTTTTTCACTTGAGCCTTCTAAACTTTTAGCTAGCTTCAAAACTCTTAGCTTTTCGTCCTGCTCTTTTCGCTTAGATTCACTGGTTTCTAAGGCTACTTTTAGCGACTGATTTTCTAAATTTAGTAGGTCATTATGCTCCTGTAAGGCTTTTGACAAATCAACCAGCTTTTGGGTGCGGTCCATCACCTGATCTAATTTCTTTGCTATTACAGACATTTTTTTCTTTAAATATTTTTTAATTTTTTGACTTTCGCCTATGATTATCTTACCTCAGCTCCTACTTCTTTGCCGAAGTTAGTAATTAATTTTTGCATGATGCCATCAATTTGCTGATCAGTCAAAGTCTTTTCCTCATCCTGCAAAATAAAACTTAAAGCATAAGATTTTTTATTTGCAGGTAATTTATCACCTTGGTAAACATCAAAAACATTCACTTCTTTTAATAAAGATTTCTCTGTTTTAAGCGCAATTCTTTTTAAAGCTTCAAATTTAACAGGTTGATCTAACAATAAAGAAAGATCTCTTCTTACGGCTGGGAATTTAGATACTTCTTTGTAAGTAATTTTATTATTTTTAACCAACATTAATAACATATCCCAATTAATATTGGCATAAAAAACAGGCTTATTTACATCAGCTTTTTTAAGCTCGCTGGTGGCTACAGCTCCAAACTTAACCAATACTTTTATACCTCTTTTGTATTCAATGCCGTAAGCAAATTTGTCATCAGCAATTTCATCAGATTGTAGATTAATAATATTCAATCGTTTTAAAATAGCATCAATACTTGCTTTTAGATGGTAAAAACCAATGGCTTTAGCTGATTGATTCCACTGCTCGGCTTCAGATTTCCCACTCATAAAAATAGCCAAATGATTTCTCTCTTGATATTTCCCTTCTACAATGTGGTAGGTTTTACCTAATTCATAAAGCTTTAAATCGGCATTTCTTCTGTTTTGATTGTAAGCCACAGCCTCTAAACCAGAATAAAGCATAGATTCTCGCATCACATCCAAATCAGAACTTAATGGATTTAATATTTTAACAGTTTCTTCTAACGAAGGCGAATAAGCAGATTTAGTTAAAGAATTAGAAAGTATTTCAAAAAAACCATTAGCGGTCAGCATATCTGCAATGCTATGCTGAATGGTTTCTTTATCCGGTTTAACCGATACATTTAATGATGCATTTACCTTTTGCGGGATCTCGATGTTATCATAACCATAAATTCTTAAAACCTCTTCTATCACATCAACCGCTCTGGTTACATCAACTTTATAAGTAGGTATTTTTAAAGAAAGTTGAGTAGCAGTTTCATTTACAACTTCAATTCCTAAAGCTTTAATAATAGCCGTAATTTCTTGAGGCAAAATTGCTTTACCAATTAATTTTTGAACATGATCAAACGTTAGTTCTACTTCAAACGGGGCAACAGGGTTTGGGCAATGATCAAAAATGTCTGAAGAGATTTCTCCACCTGCTATTTCCTGAATTAATAAAGCTGCTCTTTTTAAAGCAAAAACGGTCATCTCAGGATCGGTTCCACGCTCAAACCTAAAAGAAGCGTCGGTTTTTAAAGCAAATCTTTTAGCTGTTTTTCTTACAGAAACCGAATTAAAATAAGCACTTTCTAAAAATATATTTTTGGTACTTTCTTTTACTCCCGAATTAATTCCTCCAAAAACGCCAGCAATACACATGGCTTCATTGGCATTGCAAATCATTAAATCATCAGCAGAAAGTGTTCTATCTATCCCATCTAAAGTTTTAAAAACAGTTCCTTCGGCACATTTCTTCACTATCACTTTATCACCAACAATTTCATCGGCATCAAAAGCGTGAAGCGGCTGACCTAAATCATGCAGCACATAATTAGTTACATCAACAATATTATTGATAGATCTTAAACCAATAACCGCTAATTTTTCTTTTAGCCATTGAGGCGAATCCTTTACAGTGATGCCAGAAATAGACAATCCCGAATATCTTGGGGCAGCATCTTCATCAACAACTTCTACCGTAATTTTTGAATTTTGATGATCAATTTTAAAACCTTCTAAAGATGGTTTTAATAAAGGTAAATTAAGGTAAGCCGCTAAATCTCTGGCTACGCCTAAGTGCGAAGCTGCATCAGCCCTGTTTGGGGTTAATCCAATTTCAAAAACAAAATCATCATTTAACTTAAAATAATCTTTTGCCAGCACACCTACTTCAACATCATTAGGTAAAACCATAATTCCAGCATGATTTTCGCCTAAACCAATTTCATCATCGGCGCAAATCATCCCTTCAGAAACTTCCCCTCTTATTTTTGATTTATTGATGGCAAAAGGCTCTCCGTGGGTTGGATATACCGTACAACCTACTGTTGCCACCACTACTTTTTGACCAGCAGCTACATTTGGCGCACCACACACAATTTGAATTAATTCAGAAGCACCAACATCAACTTTAGTTAATCTTAACCTATCTGCATTTGGATGTTGAACACATTCTGTAACATAGCCAATTACTAAACCTTCTAATCCTCCTGGAATAGCTTGTACTTTTTCTAAGCTTTCTACTTCTAAACCAATTGCGGTTAAAATGGTAGAAAACTCTTCTGGAGTTTTATTTGTATCAATAAATTGCTTTAACCAACGATAAGAAATCTTCATGCTATATGTTTCTGAACGGCAAAAGTAAGAAAATCATGGAGATTTTAACCACAGAGAAGTTGGAGATTTTTACAGATTAAGTAAAGATTTCTTTAATTAAAGTCCAAATCAAAGCATTCCTTCATCAGCAAAACTAAAATATGCTCTTTCTGAAAAAATAAGATGATCTATCACTGAAATATCGAGCAATAAACCGGCAGATCTCAACTTTTTGGTTAGTTCTGTATCTGCATGACTAGGTTTTAAGTTTCCTGATGGATGATTATGGGCCAAAACAATATTAGCCGCATTATTTTCTAAAGCAACTTTAAAAATAATTTTAGGATCGGCAATGGTTCCGGCTTGGCCACCTTTAGAAATTAGCACTTTATTGATGATTTTATTGGCTCTGTTAAGCAAAATAATCCAAAACTCTTCGTAAACCAAATCAGAAAAATAAGGCGATAAGTAATTGAAAATATCTTTAGAAGAAGTTATTTTATCAAGATTAGTGATTTCCACTTCCTTTCTTCTTCGGCCTAATTCTAAGGCAGCAATAATAGAAATAGCTTTTGCTTCGCCAATGCCTTTAAATTTGGAAAGTTCTTGAATGGATAGTTTGGCGAGTGCATTTAGATCGTTTTTACAAGAATGGAGGATTCTTTTGCTTAAATCTACCGCTGATTCTGAGGTAGAACCAGATCCAATTAAGATAGCAATTAACTCGGCATCTGTTAAAGATCTTCTGCCTTGTGCACTTAATTTCTCTCTCGGACGATCTTCTTCGGCCCAAGCTTTTATGGTTATTTTGTTTTCATAGGAGGTATTCATGAAATGAAAATACACAAAACCCTGAGATTTAAAACAAAAAAAGCAGAACTCTTTATAGAATTCTGCTTTTAATAAATTTTATTTCTTTTATAGAGCGTTAACGAACTTAGTCAATTTAGACTTGTTGTTAGCTGCTTTGTTTTTGTGAATTACGTTCTTTTTAGCCAAACGATCTAACATAGACGTAACTTTAGGCAATAAAGCAACTGCCTCTTCCTTGCTAACTGAGTTACGCAATTTTTTGATAAAAGTTCTGGTAGTTTTAGCCTGATATCTGTTACGTAAACGTTTTGTAGCGTTAGCTCTAATTCTTTTTAATGCCGATTTATGATTTGCCATTGTTTAGCTTTTTATTCTTTTGAAAAAATTCCCTTATCGGGGCTGCAAATATAGGTTGAATAAATTTAAATACAAATTCAAATTTAAAAAAAATTTAAACCTATTTTGCTTAATTATAAAACGCATCGCTTATTTTTAAAAAATGAAATCTAAAAGGATCATTTTACTGCTTATTATACCCTGCTTATTGCTATTTAGTTCGTGGGGATTTTTTGCCCATCAAAGAATTAACAGGCTGGCTGTTTTTACGCTTCCAAAAGATTTAATAGGATTTTATAAAAGCAACATCAATTACATTACAGAACATGCAGTAGACCCTGATAAAAGGCGTTATGCCGATTCTTTAGAAGCTCCTCGTCATTATTTAGATGCCGACCATTATGGCGAAAAACCTTTTGATATCATCCCAAAAAAATGGAATGATGCAGTTGCTAAATTATCTGAAGACACCTTAAATGCTTATGGAATTGTGCCTTGGCAGATTCAAAGAACCTATTACAAACTGGTAAAAGCATTTGAAAATAAAGATTCTATTTTAATTCTTAAACACTCGGCAGATTTAGGACATTACATTGCCGATGCTCACGTTCCTTTACATACTTCGGAAAATTATAACGGACAAATGACCAACCAAGTGGGCATACACGGCTTTTGGGAAAGCAGATTACCAGAGCTTTTTGCTGGCGATTACGATTATTTTGTTGGAAAAGCCAAATACATTAACAATCCTTTAGATGCTGCCTGGAATATTGTAGAAAACACTTTCACCATGTTAGATTCTACTTTAAGCATTGAGAAAAGATTAGATAAATCTTTTCCATCAGATAGAAAATACACTTATAATGAACGTAACAACAAAGTAATTAAAGAATACTCTCTTGATTATTCTGCGGCCTATCACAAAGAATTAAACGGAATGGTAGAACGCCAAATGAGAAGTTCTATTTTAAGCGTAGGCAGTTTTTGGTATTCGGCCTGGGTAGATGCTGGCCAACCCGATATGAGAAAATTGACCAAGAAAAATATCTCAGCCGAAGAAAAGAAACAGGTTGAAGCCGAAGAAAAACTATTTCAGAACGGAAAAGCTTTAGGAAGACCAGAAAACTAGATAAACACATACTAGAAACAAAAAATTTTAACTATTTAAATAAAAACAACTTTAAATACAAGCTTACGTACAACAAATAAAATTGTACCATGGGCTTAAAAACCATCTTTCGTAGTCTATTCATATTATTAGTTGCCGTTACGTATTCTAACACATCTATTGCTCAAATTAACAGACAAATAAAAAATGGCTATTTTTATGTCGGTTTTGACGCTAACATTGCCACCCTGTTTTCAGGAACTAGCGTTAAAACAATTATGGGCGTTAAACTGGGCTACAATCAAAAAGTTGCTACCAACGTTTTTGTGGGCCCACAGGTGGAAGCTTTATTTATTAGATCTCCCATAAATAGAGGCGCAAGAATATCACTTTTTGCAGGCCCATCTACAGAATTAGAAGTAATAGATAGATTAGATCAATCTGTTAAAACAAAATCTTCTTATTTAAGCACCAAACTTAGTTGGGTGTTTCCTTTAAATCCTCAAACCAGTGATTACGTTTATATGGATTGTATTTCCCTAAGTACTTCTTATAATAGTGATGATTTTTTAGGCTTTAATAAAACTTCTATCAGTTTAAATCTCGATTTTCAGAAATATGATATTGGCTTTTACGGCGGTTTTAATAGAATGGTAAACATTAGTACAGGAAGTATGACTACTTTCTAAAATCATAAACCCACCCTTATTGGTTTCTAAATTAAAATTCTTTTTGCCCATTAATTGAAAATAAACCAATAATATTAATCAAAAAATAACTGCAATGTTATATTTGCAGCATCATGGCAAAAATAAACGAAGAAATTTTTAAAAATGTAATCTCTCATGCTAAAGAATATGGTTTCGTATTCCAAAGCAGCGAAATATATGATGGCTTAAGTGCAGTTTATGATTACGGCCAATTAGGTGCCGAGTTAAAAAACAACATCAAAACCTATTGGTGGAAAGCCATGGTACAAATGCATGAAAACATTGTCGGGCTAGATTCTGCCATTTTTATGCACCCTAAAGTTTGGAAAGCTAGCGGACACGTAGATGGCTTTAACGACCCAATGATTGATAATAAAGACTCTAAAAAAAGATACAGAGCCGATCAATTATTAGAAGATAAAATTGCTGCGTATGAAGCAGAAGGCGAAAAGCTAAAGGCCGAAAGCTTACAAACCGAGATGGATAACGCTCTAAAAGCAGAAGACCTTCCTCGTTTAAAAGAACTCATAGAAGAACATAAAATAGTTTGCCCTTTTTCTAAAACTGCTAACTGGACTGATGTAAGACAGTTTAACCTGATGTTTGCTACCCAATTTGGCGCAATGGCAGAAGGTTCTGAAGAAGTTTACCTTCGCCCAGAAACTGCACAAGGTATTTTTGTGAACTTTTTAAACGTTCAAAAATCTGGCAGAATGAAAATCCCTTTCGGGATTGCGCAAATAGGTAAAGCCTTCAGAAACGAAGTAATTGCCCGCCAATTTATTATGCGTATGCGTGAGTTTGAACAAATGGAAATGCAATTTTTTGTTCGCCCTGGCACCGAGATGGAATGGTATAATAAATGGAAAGAAACTCGCTTAAAGTGGCATTTAGCATTGGGTACTAATCCAGAGAAATATAAATTTCATGATCATGCAAAATTAGCCCATTACGCCAACGCAGCAGTTGATATTGAATTTGAATTCCCTTTTGGTTTTAAAGAAGTAGAAGGCATTCACTCTCGTACTGATTTTGATTTAAGTCAGCACCAAGAATTTTCTGGTAAAAAAATGCAATATTTTGATCCAGAAGTAGATGAGGAAACCGGCAAACCTTACGGAAATTACATTCCTTATGTAATAGAAACTTCCATAGGTTTAGATCGTTTTTTCTTAGTGACTTTAATTAACTCTTTTGAAGAACAAGATTTAAGTACCGAAGATAAGCAAGATTCTCGTTCTGTTTTAAAGCTTCATCCAGCTTTAGCGCCATATAAAGCCGCTATTTTGCCTTTGACCAAAAAAGACGGACTACCAGAGAAAGCCCGAGAAATTATGGACCAATTGAAACTTGATTTCAACATGGCTTATGACGAGAAAGACTCAATCGGTAAGCGTTACCGCCGTCAGGATGCGATTGGAACTCCATTTTGCATTACCGTAGATTACGATACTTTAACAGACAATTCGGTAACCATTCGTCATCGCGATAGCATGACACAAGAAAGAGTAGCCATCCAAGATTTGCAAAAAATTATTGGCGATTTAGTAAGCTGGAAAAACCTATTGAGCTAATTTTTTTTTTTGAAAGCAAAACCTGTTTTTCATAGGTTACGCTAGTCCCGCTATTCGCTACAATCCCTTATTTGTGAAAAACAAATAAGGGATTTTTGCTGCTATCGGGTTTAGATAACTAAGGCTTTTTCAAACAATGAAATAAAACTTACTTGGGGTTTAAAAGATTTGTGATATTTTAAATTCAAAAAAAGAAAAAACTCACGCTGTTCAAATTAGCTCTTAACACATCTCGAACTTAAAATAAAAAGGATTTGTCCGTTTTGAACAATCATTTAAATAGGCAGCTTTTAAAACGATAAAACCTAAATCATCACACTACGAAATGAATCCGATTGGAATGACAAAACTTAGCGACTAAAAATGGCTGCAAACCAAAAAACATTTTAAGCACTCGTTGCAAACGAGCGCAATTACCAAACCATAGTTAAAAAACGTTATTGCTCTTGGCAGTGTTAAATACCAACGTCGTATTCTTATGTGCATTAGTGGTGACAAAAATACTTTTCATTTAAAAAAAACTACCTTTTAATTTCTTAAAATTGAGCTTTTAACAACTCGAAATAAAAATCCACATGCAAATAGTAAACTGTAACGCAAACGATATTGATGAAATTTTTAGCTTTTACAGCAATGCATCAGCACTTCAAAAATTATTAAATAAGGTTGTGTGGCCCGTTTTTAATAGGTTTTTAGTGGAAACTGAATTAGCAGAAAATAGGCAGTTTAAATTATTGATTGATGGCAAAACAGCTTGCATTTGGGCAATAACTTTTGACGATCCTGAGATTTGGGGAGAAAAAAATAATGACCCTTCTGTTTACATCCATCGTATTGCTACACACGCTGATTTTAGAGGCAAAAATTTGGTGAAGGAAATTGTGAAATGGTCAATTGATTTTGCCAAAGCAAATCAAAAGCTTTTTGTAAGATTAGATACCATCGGTGGAAACCAAAAATTGATAGAACATTATCAAAAATGTGGCTTTAATTATTTAGGCCTTACTAAAATGGAAACATTTGAAAACCTGCCAGCGCATTATCATCACGCAACAGTTAGCTTGTTTGAAATCCCTGTTCAGTATTAAAATTAACACTCACGCTGTTAGTAACATTAGCTTTCGTTTCAAACCGACGCAATGATGTTTCATAAAAGTGGATTCCTTAACAACCCACAATTCCCTTTTTCATTTGAGGAATTGTAGCAGCATCTGGATAAGCAGAATTGGGTTTTAGCTTAACGGTTGTGTGCGGTATATTATCGCTTTTCACTTTTTGTTCCCAGCTTTTAACTTCAAATTCTTTATTCAATTGCCTAATTAATTCTCCAGCATTTAAGTAATAACGACGCTCTTTTATTTTATCTATCGTGTTTTGATATTCTGTTTTACTTGGTGGACCGCCAAACATCCAGCTCATTTCTTGTTTGAAAACAAAAAATGCTTCCTCGTTTTTTAAATAAATCCTTTTTTTCTCTCCCCAATGCTCGCTGTTTAGCAAATAATCTATTAAAACCATTTTATCACCTTCATAATACCTCACCAATTGCCCGCTGCCAGGGTCGTTTTTACAGTTAAAATTGATCATTTCTTTACGCAAACTACCGCCATTCTCTAACCTTTGTATCCTTTGATATTCATCCCTAATGTTGGCAATTAAACCAGTTTCCTTTTCGTCTGCTTTTATAACATCTTCTTTAAATTGCTGATTAGAATTTAACCCATGAGGAATTGAAGCTTGAGTAGTAGGCTTATTTGCAACTGAATCTGAATCTTGTTGAGCGGTTTGTTTTGTGCTATTATTTGTACATCCAACTGCTAGGTAAAAAAATGGCAATAATAAAAAGGCTTTGAAGTGAAGCTTCATGTTTTGTTGTTTTTTAAATTAGAAAAGGCAACTTTCGTTCCAAGGTGTGTGAATCTGTACTTTGTGTGAATTTAACAAGAACAAGGATTTGTATATAACAAGTGGCTTTCAAACTCTTCAAGCTAGATTATTAGTGTTAATTAGTGTATTTTGTGATCAGAAATAAATAAGATATTAAGCTAAAAGCAATCGCCAATCTTACGCCAACAACAATGAACAGTGAAATAAAAGCATACCACGAAAAACAAACCCCAGCAGATCAAGAAATTTGCAACCAATTGGCTAGCATTATTTATGGAGAATTAAATGATGCAGAAAGTAAGATTTGGCACTCCCACCCTGTTTGGTTCTTAAACGGAAACCCAATAGTTGGTTACAGTAAACAAAAAGCAGGTGTAAGGTTAATGTTTTGGAGCGGTGCAGATTTTGAAGAAGAAGGTTTAAACGTAAGAGGTAAAAAATTTAAAGATGCTTCGGTTTTTTATAATCATGTTAATGAAGTAAAAGACGATGATTTAAAGCGCTGGCTAAAAAAATCAAGAGCAATACAATGGGATTATAAAAACATAGTAAAAAGAAAAGGACAGTTAGAAAGGTTGTAACAAATTATGAATAATACAACCCACCATGATGAGCGTATCGCAAAAATGACCTTTGCTTCGGTTTATCCCCATTATTTAACAAAAGTGGAGAAAAAAAGCAGGACCAAAGAAGAATTGCATCAGGTAATTAACTGGCTTACTGGTTATGATGAAGCAAAACTCCTGAAGCTGATAGAAGAAAAAGTAACTTTTGAAAAATTCTTTCAAAACGCTAAAATAAACCCAAACACTCATCTTATTACAGGTTTAATTTGTGGCTATCGTGTAGAAGAAATCACAAACTCGTTAACCCAACAAGTAAGATATTTAGATAAGTTGGTAGATGAATTGGCAAAAGGAAGGAAGATGGAGAAAATTTTGAGAGCTGAGTAAAATTTTCGTTTTCGTTTGTGCATTTGTGGCAAAAAAAATGGTTGCAAACCAAGGAACTAGTTTAAGTACTCGTTACAAACGAGCGCAATAATGCCTCGCTTTCCTTAGTTTGAGGCATAGCAAAAACTCAAAATTAAAAATTCGTGTTCATTTGTACATTTTTGGCTAAAAATGGTTGCAAACCAAATAAAGGGTTAAGCACTCGTTGCAAACGAGCGAAATAGCCATTTTGAAATCAGAAGCCAAAAAAGATGATTTAATTTCTCCAAACAATTCATCATATTTACCTTGTAAAATCAAAAAAATCATCATCAATCAATGCCTCATTACACTATTCCCATCAAATACAGAAAAATGGAGAATCTCCATATTGTTTTTTGGCTATTAAAAGACATCAGCTGGTGTTTGTTTTTAAAACCTTTAGGAATTATTATGATTGTTCCTACCTTAACTATAGCTGTAATTATAGCTTACAGAACTCGAAAAATGGTTTCTGAACTTTGCCATAATTTGGCTATTTCACTTTGGATTTTAGCCAATTCTTATTGGATGGTAACAGAATTTTTAGAATTTGATAGTCATTTGGTTTATGGTGATGTTACGTTTAAACATCTATCATTAATTCCTTTTTTTATGGGAGTATTTACTTTGGGCTATTACTACCTTTATTGGCTACCTAAAAATCCAAATGAAGAAAATACTTTGTAAAAAAGGAACAAGGTACTGGAGAAAATATTTAGTATTTCTATTTCATAAAACGTTTAAATACAAAAACTTTTTTACTACAAAACACGTTTATTTGAGCAGTAAAGAGCTTAAATATGATACAAAACCCTGCCTATTCTTTAATTTCGACCTTTTTATTTTTTGTTGCTATCGGAATATTATTACTCTTAGAGTTAACTTCTACACTACTTAGCCTTCTTTTTATATTAACACCTATATTATTAATCTGGATTAGTTTATCGTTCTATAAATATTTAAGAGAAGGTAGAAAGAAAAACTTTTTCACACCAGAAAAAGATAACGACTGGTTCATTTAATACTTTGAACAATAAAAAAACATATTAAACGTATATAGAAGTCTTAACGTTTAATGTGGCGTATAATTTAATTGCAATTCTTATCTATTCGTTTCTATTCTCAACAAATAGAAGTGAAATCCCATCCAATTCTTTTTATGATAAAGAAGTTGTTCACTATTTTGGGGAAACTGCATTTTATAAAAACGCTTGGTTAAGCCGATGGGAAAAACCTATTTTGGTAGAATGTACAGGCAAATACTCATCAGTTGATTATGATAAAGTGCTTCAACTTATTGATGAAATAAGACCAGAATTAGGAAACATCCCTATTCAGTTAGTAAAATCAAATGGAAATTTTGTGGTTCATTTTGAAGATAATTTATCAAATTTTGAGCATAACATTGCTTTTAAGAATGACAAAGTTCCCTTTGGATTTATGCGCCCTACGTTAAATAAACGTCATGAATTTTTAAAAGCCGACCTTTACATCCATCCTTCTTTAGTCAATCAAAAAAAATATGAGGTTTTACGCCATGAGTTTTGCCATGCTTTAGGCTTAATGTCTCACTCCTATAAAGTTTTTAGTTCTGAAAATTTGTTAGGGAAAACCATTTTTAGTGATGAGAAAGCTTATGAAAAATCGCTTACTGCCCAAAAAATACCTATCTTGGATAAAATGGCAATCCAGTTTCTCTATAACAGGGTTTTATCATTAAATTATTCTAAAAAAGAATTTGAAGTTGATTATTTAAAAAATTAGAGTCACACAATTGAAATTTCAAAGTATAAACTAAGTCACAATAAAGAGAAACAATTAAGGCTTGGTTTCGTACAAAAAATATAAACTAATTTAAATCATGGGTTTAAGAAAAAAAAGAGTTAAAGTTTATTCTGTTTTTGGTGTATTAGTAGCGGTAGTTACCTTAACATTACCTAACATTAGCTGGAAAACAGACAGAAAAAAAGAGATTACACCTGTTACCACAATTGAGATAAGTGCCCCAAGTAAAATAGATTACGAAAAAGCACCAGAAACAAATACTAAAGCAATTTTATTTATTAACTATTTAAATAAAGTTTATGAAGATGCTTCATTAAAAGAAGCAAATTTAGCTTTACCTGTATTTGAAAAAGCTATTATTGGTTTTTACAATCTAAATAACAACCACAAATTAAATCAAGACAAGCAAATTATTACTGTTATTGATTTTACAAGACCTAGTTCTGAAAAAAGAATGTGGATTATAGATCTTGAAAAGAACAAATTACTTTTAAATACTTACGTTGCCCACGGACAAGGAAGTGGAGGAGATTTGGCAAATTCTTTTTCTAATATTGAAGAATCACACCAAAGTAGTTTAGGCTTTTATGTGACCAGCGAGACTTACATAGGTAAGCATGGATTATCATTAAGATTAGATGGCCACGATAAAGGAATTAATGATAAAGCAAGAAACAGAGCTATTGTTGTACATGGAGCTTCTTACGTGAGTGAAAATTTTATTAAATCAACCGGTCGCTTAGGTAGAAGTTTTGGCTGCCCAGCTGTACCTGTTGAACTTAATGATAAAGTAATTAGATTGATAAAAGATAAGACCTGCATGTTTATCAACGGAAATACCAAAAGTTACCAATCTAAATTTCTTAACCAAGAAATGGCCTATACTAACTTTTCAAATATTCCACGATCATAAAAAATATTCCATATTTATGTAAAGAGCTTTCAATTGATGAAGGCTCTTTTTTTATGAATTTTCTTTTATCTTGCTCACCAATTCAATGCTTAAAATCATGATCAGCAGCTTCAAAAACATTATTTTGTTACTTTTATTTGTGGCTATCCCATTTTCGGGCATTGCACAAAAGAAGACTCGTTTTTACCACTTAATTGTTGGCACTTATACCAAAACACAAGATAAAGGTCTTTTTGTGTACAAATTTGACAGTAAAAAAGGCACACTTACTTATGAATCTTCTTCAGAAGGGATAAAAAATCCTTCTTATTTAGCAATAAGCGATGATGGAACAAAAGTTTATTCGGTAAATGAAAGCGGTACAGATAGAAAAGGCGGCGTAAGTGCTTTTAACTTTAATCAAAAAACAGGTAAACTAAATTTCATTAATGAACAAGACACCAAAGGTACTGGGCCTTGCTATATTAGCATCGCTAATGATAATAAATATATTTTTACCGCAAATTATGCAGGCGGAAATGTAAGTGCCTTACCTTTAAATAACGATGGCAGTATTGGGAAATTAACTCAGCTCGTTCAACATGTAGGAAGTAGCGTTGATAAAAGCCGACAAAAAGAGCCTCATGCGCACTCAGCCATTTTCTCACCAGCCGGAGATATTCTTTACAGCGCAGATTTAGGAACGGATAAGCTTTATGCCTATCAATACAACCCAAACAATGCTCAACCACTTTCTGAAGCTACACAAGCTTTTACAAAAATAGAACCCGGTTACGGACCACGACATTTTGCTTTTAACAAACAAGCAAACCGAGTTTATGTAATTGCTGAAATGAAAGCCATGGTTTCTGTTTTTAGTTACCAAGATAAAGCCCTAAAACACCTACAAGACATTAGCATGAATACTGCTGATTTTAAAGGAACAAATGGCGCTGCCGATATCCATTTATCTAATGATGGAAAATTCCTTTACGCCACAAATAGAGGCTCGGTTAATGAAATAGTGATTTTTAAGGTAGATAAAAGTACAGGAGAATTAGAAAGAATTGGTGCTGAAAGTAGCAGAGGAAAAACTCCTCGTAACTTTATGATCACTGCAAACGACCGCTTTTTATTGGTTGCTAATCAAAACTCAGATGATGTTTATGTTTTTAAACGAAATAAAAAAACGGGTTTACTAAACTATAATAATCAAAAAATTACTGTTGGCAGTCCAGTTTGTCTAAAAATGACTCCGGCAAAATAACTATCTAAATTTTCCTCTTTCGTACTGAATGGGCCACTTCACGTTGGCTTCTAATTGATGGGCAGCCCTTAAAGCAAAATAAGGATCTCTTATGAACTCTCGGGCCATAAAAATCATATCGGCTTTGCCTTGTTGTAAAATTGATTCGGCTTCTTGGGCTGTAGTAATTAAACCTACTGCCCCAGTTAATATATCAGCCTCTATTTTAATTTTTTGGGCAAATGGAACTTGATATAAAGGTTTTACTTCGATAGACTGATGAACAACTAAACCGCCAGAAGAGCAATCTATTAAATCAACACCTTTCTCTTTCAAAATTTTTGACAACAAAACCGACTCTTCAATATTCCATCCTCCGTTAGCCCAATCGCTAGCAGAAATGCGCACAAAAAGCGGAAGGTTACTTGGCCAAACTGTTTGAATAGCTAGAGTTACTTCAATTAATAACCTTATTCTGTTCTCAAAAGAACCACCATATTCATCGGTTCTTTGGTTTGCCAAAGGCGATAAAAACTGATGCAATAAATAGCCATGAGCAGCGTGAATTTCTATCACCTTAAACCCTGCGGTTAAAGATCTTTGCGCTGCAATTCTAAAATCTTCAATAACTTTTATAATTCCAGCTTTGTCTAAAGCTTTGGGCAATAAAGTGTTTTCATGAAATGACAGGGCACTTGGTGCAACTCTTTCCCATCCATTTTCTTCGTTTGGAGAAATTAACTGGCTAACGTTCCAAGGTTCAGAGTGACTTGCTTTTCTACCTGCATGTGCCAATTGAATACCCGCGACAGCGCCTTGTGAGGATATAAAATCTGTAATTCTTTTTAAACCTTCAATATGTTCATCCTTCCAAATTCCTAAATCAAAGGGTGTAATTCTACCTTCTGGGGACACCGATGCAGCCTCAGAAAACACCAGTGCTGCACCTCCTACCGCTCGGCTTCCCAAATTCACCAAATGCCAATCGCTACTAAACCCATCTAGAGAAGAATATTGGCACATGGGAGAAACCACTAACCTATTTTTAAAATTTACCGACTTGATTTGAATGGATTCGAATAATTTTGACATGCTATTTAAATTATACTAATAGAACAGGTTAGCGCTAAAAGGTTTGTTGCAGAAATGACATTTTAATAAAAATCATCAATCAAAATATTAATTCTGAAAAGCTATTTTTGATTTTTTAAAATTATTAAAACTTATTTACAGATTAGTCCTTGTATCACAAATATAAACAATGAAAATTGCCCTATTTACCTTATTCTCTTTATTTTCATTTTCCAATTTATTCTCTCAGGAAGGTAAAGACAGCACCCGTATTTTACAAGAAATAACGGTAAAAGCCTATTTATCTGAGCAACCTTTGCTTGGTTTACCCTCTTCTGCAGTAGTGATCAATCCAAAACAAATACAGCAAAGCACTGTCAATTCTCTTTTGCCCGTTTTAAATACCATTAGTGGTGTAAAAATGGAAGAAAGATCTCCTGGAAGTTACCGAATTTCTATTCGTGGGAGTTTGTTACGCTCTCCTTTTGGGGTTAGAAATATTAAAGTTTATTATGATGATTTTCCGCTAACTGATGGTGGAGGAAACACTTATTTTAACTTAATTGATCAATCTGCTATAAACAATATAGAGATTTTAAAAGGTCCGGATGGCAGTTTATTTGGAGCAAATTCTGGCGGGGTAATATTGGTAAATACTCAGGCTAAAGCCGATGAAATATCTTTAAATTTAGGTGCTGGCTCTTATGGATTTGCGAGACAAAATATCAGTATCAATCAAAACAGAAAGAATTTTGATTTCAATATTCATCAAGCCATACAACTTTCTGATGGTTACAGAGACCACAGTCAACTAAAAAAATATTTTTTCC
Organism: Pedobacter cryophilus; assembly: GCF_005116455.1. Lineage (GTDB taxonomy): Bacteria > Bacteroidota > Bacteroidia > Sphingobacteriales > Sphingobacteriaceae > Pseudopedobacter > Pseudopedobacter cryophilum. Next base: position 305,962 of record NZ_SWBP01000002.1, on the reverse strand, counting down.
AGACTCAAGAAAGGTGGAGGTACGCTAAAAAAGCTACTTTAAAATTCTCTGGCTTTTACAGTGATTTAGGATACGAAACACCCGGAGGATTAAACCCCGCCCAATTTGAAAGTAACCCACAAGGAGCTAGGCCAAGAGTGGGAAATACGCCTGGCGCTGAAGAACAAAAAGCAGCAATTTATAACAAAACTTTTTTTGGTGGCTTGGCGCATGAAATTCAAATCACTCCCAAATTAAAACATGTCATTTCCATTTCAGGCATCAATACAAATTTTGAAAATCCTTTTATCACCAATTATGAAAAACGTAAAGAACATTCTTTTGCAGTTCGTACTTATTTTGAGTTAAAAAACAACCAAAAAAATAAACTAAAATACCAATGGAATACTGGTTGGGAATATCAAAAAACAAATACAGCTATCCTTAATTATGGAAATGACAGAGGCGAAACCACCACTATTTTAGCTGCCGATAGAATTAAAAATCAACTACAATTTGTATTTACTCGTTTTGCTTTACAAAGCGGCAAACACTTTAAAGCCGAGATTTCTAATAGCTTAAATTTTGCCGGTTACAGCTTTGAAACTTTACCAGAATCTAGCAGTGCGGTGGTTACAGGTTCTCAAAACTTAAAAACACAATGGATGCCAAGGTTGGGTTTATCTTATTTAATTAATAACCAAATTGCTTTACGCGGAATAATTAGCAAGGGATTTTCTACCCCAACTACTGCCGAAATAAGAGCGTCGGACGCTAAAATAAACACCAATTTAAAATCAGAAAATGGTTGGAATTACGAATTAGGCATGAGGCTTAGAACGCCATTTGAGGCCGTTAATTTAGATATTTCGGCGTTTTATTACCGATTAAACGATGCCATAGTGAGGCGATTGAATGCTAATGACCAAGATTTTTTTGTGAATGCTGGTGGAACTAACCAAAAAGGAATTGAAGTAGCACTTCAAACTAAAATTTTAAATAATAAAACAGGCTTTATTAAAAACCTTGATTTTAATAATGCCTTAACTTTAAATGATTTTAAATTTAGAGATTATACTATTGGCAGTAATAATTTTTCGGGCAATTTACTAACTGGTGTGCCTAAAATTAACTGGAATAGTAATGTTAATTTAGACCTTAGCAAAGGTTTTAATTTATATGGGCAATATCAATTTAACGGAAAAACATCTTTAAATGATGCTGCAAGTGTATTTGCAGATAGCTATCATTTAGTGATGATGAAATTGAGCTGGCAAAAGCAAATTCAAAAAGCAAAACTGAGTTTTAATATTGGTGCAGATAATATTTTAAATGAGAAATACAGCTTGGGTAATGACTTAAATGCTTTTGGAACCAGATTTTTTAACGCTGCCGCTGATAGAAATTATTTTGTGGGTTTAGGCCTAAGGTTTTAAGGAATTAAAATAGTAGCAAAAGCCCGAGTACAATAAACCCAATTGCAGCGGCATCCTTTTTGAGCTTTTTGGGCGAAAAAAGATACAGCGGAAAGTGGGACTAGCGTAACGTTTAAATGATGAAATTGCTTTTCAAAAATTAATCTTCTACTTCTTGTTTTGGATCTAAAAAAAGATGAACCGGTTTGTAATGCAAATCAAAAGCAGCTGCTACGCCTCTGTAAACTACTTCGCCGCTAATAATATTAAGGCCTTTTAGCAATTCATAATTATCTAAACAAGCTTTTCGCCAGCCTTTATCTGCCAATTCTATAATGTATGGAAAAGTGCTGTTGGTAAGCGCAATGGTTGAGGTATATGGAACTGCACCGGGCATATTACTTACGCAATAATGCAAAATACCATCTACAATATAGGTTGGGTTTTCATGTGTTGTGGGTTTGCAAGTTTCTATGCAGCCTCCCTGATCTACGGATACATCTACGATAACTGTACCCGGACGCATGAGTTTTAACATATCACGGGTAATTACTTTTGGAGATACTTCGCCGGTAACTAACACCGCTCCTACTATTAAATCGTGGTTTGCTACTAATTGTCTGATGTTATATTCGCTACTAAACATGGTGACTACATGTGGGGGCAAAACATCATTAATATACCTTAAACGTTGGATGTTGGTATCTAAAATGGTGACATGAGCACCCAAACCAGAAGCCATTTTTGCAGCTTGAACGCCAACTATCCCGGCTCCAATAATCAATACTTTACCAGGCGTTACCCCTGGCACACCGCCTAATAGTATCCCTCTGCCCATTACTGGTTTTTCTAAATACCTGGCGCCTTGTTGTATAGCCATACGGCCGGCAACTTCAGACATGGGCACTAAAATTGGCAATACTTTATTGGTGGTTTCAACGGTTTCGTATGCTAAGCAAACTGCTCCGCTATCCATCATGGCGTGGGTTAATTTTCTGTTTGATGCAAAATGGAAGAAACAAAAAATAAGTTGGTCTTTACGAGCCATTTTATACTCAAGCTCTTCGGGTTCTTTTACTTTAATAATCATTTCGGCCCTGCCCCAAACTTCATCTTCTGTTAAAATGATTTCGGCTCCGGCATCTTCATAATCATCGTTTCTAAAACCACTTGCAGCGCCAGCATGAGTTTCTATTAAAACCTGATGACCTCTTTTGACTAATTCATGAGTACCCGCCGGGGTTAAACCCACCCTATTCTCATTATTTTTCATTTCTCGAGGCACACCTATAACCATAATTTTAATATTTTTAAATAAAAAATAGATAATTATCAATAAAAAGACTAAATATTTAAATAATATTCATGAATATAAGAATATTTATATTAAAAATTAAAATTAAATCAAATAATTGCTAAGGGTTTGATAAAAACTAAGAAATCGTAATTTAGGGTTTTAATAAAATGATAGTTAGAGAAGCTCAAGATAATTTCATCTTTATCACACAACATGATCACGCCTACATTTCTGGCGAGTTTCTTGCAAATTTAAAAAAAGAATTTATCCCCTTAGAGTATCATGAATCATTAAAATTTGCTATTCATCAACATGATAGAGCTTGGATTACACCTGATGCTCATCCTTTATTAAATGATCTTACGCGTTATCCTTATACATTTTTTAATTATCCCGAAAAATTAAAACTCCACTTTTATAAACTCGGAATTGAACAGGTAGACCAAGCCAACTCTTATGCTGCAATTTTATGTAGTATGCATTATGCTAGTTTTTATAAGGATAGTGAGGACGAAATTGGCAAACAGTTTTATGAAAGAGAAAAGCTGCGCCAAAAACATTTAATTCAAAAATTAAAAATTCCGCATGACAGGCTTTTAAATTATCAATTAAAGATTCTACAATTTTGTGATGATTTATCTTTATACGTATGCTTAAACAAGCCTGGAGCTACCAAAGAAGAGGAGATAGACTTTTTTAAAAAAGGATTTCCAAATTCGGGGTTTTTCCATAAAAATGGAGAAACAAAAATTATTGCTTCTTATAAAGATAAAGACAGGAATATTGTAAAATTTAACTCCTTTCCGTTTGAAGAGCCTTTTGAGATTAAAATTCCCTTAAAAAGAATTTCTAAAAAGTTGATAGAAGAAATTGGTTTAGCCAATGCTTATGAAAAAGAAGCGATTACAACCATCAGCATCAAATTCATTTAATTATCTGCCTCCATTTTTTTACCGATTATATTAAGCCCTTTACCGATTTAATTGTGCAAACCGTCGGATTATTATTGCGATGTACTGCCGTTGCTGATACCTTTAATCTATAATTTAAAAATAATGGAAAATCAAGAAATAATAAATAAAGGCAAAAACTACGGAAAAAAAGTTGTGGGAATAGCCATACTAACAGTTGGCTTGGTGCTACTGGCTAAAGAACTAGGATTAAACTTCCCATCGTGGGTATTAAGCTGGCCAATGCTTTTGATCGTAATTGGTATTGCAAATGGCTTTAAACACCAATTTAAAAATTCGGGCTGGTTGATTATGACTTTAGTAGGATCGGTTTTTTTAGTAGAAAGAATAGAGCCTGATCTTTCTGTATTCCAATACACTTGGCCTTTAATTTTAATAGGATTAGGATTATGGTTTCTTTTTGGTCGCAAGCATCAAAATTTTGACTTTAATAAAAATAATAGTTGGAAAGAAAGTTTTAAAACAGGTTCAAATAATGGATTTGATAATTATACAGAAAGCACAAAAAATGATGAACCTGTAGATGAAAATAAAAAGCAACAACAAACAGGAGATGAATATATAGAAGCTGTTTCTGTATTTGGAGGCACTAAAAAGAATGTGCTGAGTAAAAATTTTAAAGGTGGCGATATTGTTTCCATTTTAGGAGGAGCAGAAATTAATTTCACCCATGCAGACATCAACGGAACGGTAGTTTTAGATGTGGTTCAAATTTTAGGAGGCACTAAAATTATTGTTCCTCCAACATGGAATGTAACTTCAGAAATGACTGCAATTTTGGGTGGAATTGATGATAAAAGAGCTCTTAATCAGGTATTAACTGATGGTAGTAAGGTATTGGTAATTAAAGGAACTTCCATTTTGGGTGGAATAGATATTAGAAATTTCTAAAACACAGATCATGAATTGGTTTATAGTTAAAATGATATTTCAAATTGTTAATCAAGATAAAAACTCCTTTCAGTTTGATGAGCAACTTAGGTTAATAGATGCCATAAATGAAGAGTTAGCCTTAGAAATGGCTTATCAATTAGGGCAAATGGAGCAAGAAGAATTAACATCAAGAAATGAGCAAACACTTAAATGGAAATTTATAGCCGTTACCGAGTTAAGCCATATTGGAGAAATTGCACACGGAAAAGAAATACATTACCAAATTTCTGAGCCAGAGGAAAGCCATTCTTATCTTGAAATGATTCAATTAAAGGCAACCAATTTGAAGCAAAAGAAACACTTATTTTAAGCATATTTTGGCAGCATCACCACTAAATAACAAAAAATTTAAAGTAGCCTTTATTTTACTTTTTGGTATCCTCACAGGGCTACAGTTTTTTGCGCTGCAAACCTTTGGTATTCCTCAAGAAACGGCCTTAAAAGACAGTGCTTACTCCAATATTATTTTAGCCTTATTATGCTGGCTCATCTCTAATAATCTCTCTTTTTATCAGCCAACAGGCAACAAATATATTTATGTAATTATTTGGTGTATGATATTATCTGTTGGTTTTTGCAGCATTTTAGAATTTGCCTTTCCATCAATTAACCCTACCAATCAACAGTATCAAAAATTCCTAGATTTATCTATTCCCGTAAGATATATCTTTAGCTTATTATTGATTGGTACCATGGCGGCTATAAGTATGTTGTACTATAATCAACAAGAACAACAGGAATTAGAAAGGAGAAAAAACGAAGCAGAGAAACTCACCAAAGAAGCAGAATTAGCTTCTTTAAGAGAAAAACTTCAACCTCATTTTTTGTTCAATAGCTTAAATTCTATTAGTGCTTTAACGGTTTCAAAACCATTGGAAGCCAGAAAAATGGTGCATCAACTTTCAGATTTTTTAAGAGGAACTTTAAGACAGGAAGATTCACTCACCAATTTAAAATCAGAATTAGCTCATTTACAACTCTACTTGGAAATTGAAAAAGTAAGATTTGGTAACCGATTAAATACCCTAATTGATGCTCAGCCAAATACCTTAGATTTAATTATACCGCCCATGTTATTGCAACCTATTGTAGAAAATGCAATTAAATTTGGCTTGTATGATACTTTAGAACAAGTGACCATTAGCATTAAAGCGTACTTCCAAGCGCCATATTTAATTATTGAAATTATAAATCCATACGATGCTAAAACTGCACATCCAAATAAGGGAACTGGCTTTGGTTTGGCAAGCATTCAAAGAAGGTTACAGCTTTTATATAACAGAAATGATTTACTGATTGCCCATCCAACAAAAAACCAATTTATTACCACCATTCAAATCCCTCAAACATGATTAAAGCTTTAATTATAGATGATGAGCCTTTGGCCAGAAGTATTGTTGCTGAGTACCTTGCCGCTTATCCAAATATTAAGGTGGTGCAAGAATGTGAAAACGGATTCGATGGTTTAAAAGCCATTAATCAGCATCAACCACAATTGGTTTTCTTAGATATTCAAATGCCCAAAATAACCGGTTTTGAAATGCTTGAATTATTAGACCAAGTGCCTCCAATAATTTTCACCACTGCTTTTGATGAATTTGCCATTAAAGCTTTTGAAACCAATGCCGTAGATTACCTCTTAAAACCTTTTGATGAAAACAGGTTTAAAAAGGCAATAGATAAATTTTTATCAACAAACCCTGTACAGCAGCAAAAGAGAACTTTAGCTTCCGTAAACGAGATACAATCTGCCACTCAAAATGAAAGAGTAGTAGTAAAAACTGGCAATAAAATAAAAGTAATTTCTATTTACGATATTCAATATTTGGCTGCCGATGATGATTATGTAAATATCCATACCTCGGAGGGTGCTTTTTTAAAAAGTCAGACTTTGGCCTTTTTTGAAAAAAGCTTAGACGAAAAACTTTTTTTAAGAGTACACAGATCTTACATTGTTAAATTAGACCAAATCACTAAAATAGAACTCTTTGAAAAAGATAGCCATGTTTTAATTTTAAAATCAGGAGAAAAAATCCCGGTAAGTAAAACAGGTTATCCAAAATTAAAAGCCGTTTTAGGAATTTAATGCCCTAAAAATGTATCTTCGCTTCCATGTCACTTTTTGATACAAAAGACCGTATAGATGCGCTGGTAAAAGAATTACAGCAGCATAACTATCACTATTATGTATTGGCTATGCCTACCATTTCTGATTATGAATTTGACCAGAAACTAAAAGAATTAGAAGCCTTAGAAAAAGCACATCCCGAGTTCCTTGATCCTAACTCTCCTACCCAAAAAGTAGGTGGCGAAATCACCAAAAACTTTAAAACAGTTACGCATAAATGGCCAATGATGTCATTAGGTAACACCTATAACGAACAAGATTTAATAGATTTTGATCAACGGGTTAGAAAAGCTATTGGTGATGATTTTGAATATGTATGTGAGCTAAAATTTGATGGATTATCTATTAACCTCACTTATGAAGATGGCAAATTGATAAGAGCAGTTACCCGAGGAGATGGAACTAAAGGCGATGAAGTAACCACCAATATTAAAACCATACGCACCATTCCCATCAAAGTAAATGGTGCAAATGTACCTCCATCTTTTGATATCAGAGGAGAAGTATTGATGCATAAAGCCGCTTTTGAACGTTTAAATGAAGAACGGATAGAAAACGGAGAAGTCCCTTTTGCCAATCCAAGAAACTTTGCTTCTGGAACAGTAAAAATGCAGGATTCTGCCGAAGTAGCAAAACGCCCTTTAGATTGCTTTTTATACTTTTTATACTGTGATAACAGTCCATTTAAAACACATTGGGAAAGTTTACAAGCTGTAAAAAGCTGGGGATTTCATACTTCTAAAGAAAACAAACTCTGTAAAAACATTAATGACGTTTTAGATTTCATTCAATTTTGGGAAGACGAACGTTTTAAACTGAGCTATGATATTGATGGAATTGTTTTAAAAGTAAACAGCTATGCGCAACAACAAGAATTAGGTTTTACGGCAAAATCTCCTCGTTGGGCCATTAGCTATAAATACAAAGCACAAGAAGTAGAAACCGTTTTAGAAAAAGTAAGCTACCAAGTAGGCCGAACTGGAGCAGTTACCCCTGTTGCTAATTTAAAACCTGTTTTGTTAGCTGGCACAACTGTTAAAAGGGCAACACTTCATAACGCCAATGAAATTGAGCGTTTAGATTTACATGAAAATGATACCGTTTTGGTAGAAAAAGGCGGTGAGATTATTCCTAAAATCATTAAAGTAAATTTAGATAAACGAATTGCCGGAGCACAAAAAATAAACTACATCCATAATTGCCCTGAGTGCGGAACAGAATTGATCAGAAAAGAAGGGGAAGCGGTGCATTATTGCCCTAATGATGAAGCTTGTCCGCCTCAAATAGTGGGTAGAATGCAGCATTTTATCAGCCGTAAGGCGATGAATATAGAAGGAATTGGTGCCGAAACCGTAGAGGCTTTATATCAAAAAAGGTTACTCCAACACATTAGTGATATTTATGCTTTAAAAACTCACGAAATAGAACTCAAACAATTAGAGCGTTTTGGCGAAAAATCTATTCAAAACTTATTAGAAGGAATAGAGAAATCTAAAACAATGCCTTTTGAGAAAGTGTTATTTGGATTAGGAATTAGGTATGTTGGCGCAACAGTAGCAAAAAAATTAGCACAACATTTTAAAAATATTGACCGTTTAATGCAGGCCTCCTTTGAGGAATTAAAAGCAGCAGAAGAAATTGGCGAACGTATAGCACAAAGTGTTTTAGAATATTTTGCAAACCAAGCCCACCTCAAAGAAATTGATATTTTAAAAGCCCAAGGCTTAAATTTTGAAATTGAAGAAAAGGAAGTAGTTTTGCAAAGCGAAAAATTAAGTGGCAAAACTTTTATCATCTCTGGTGTTTTTGAGAAATATAGCAGAGAGCAACTCAAAGATCTTATAGAATCTAACGGTGGTAAAATCTTAAGTAGCATTTCGGCAAAGTTAAATTACCTTGTTGCAGGTGATAATATGGGCCCTTCCAAGTTGGAAAAAGCCCAAAAATTACAAATCCCAATCATTTCAGAGGACGATTTGTTAGACCAATTAAAATGAAAAAATTATTTAGCAAATTCAGATTAAGATCTGGTTTACATCAATTAAAACAAGAAATAAAAAAAATAAGCAGAAAAAACCATTCTGTTTCTATTGAGCATGCTCAAAATATTGGTATTGTAGTAACCATTCAAAATCAGCAAGAATTAAATGAAGTAGAAGCATTAGCCAGTACTTTAAAAACAGCCAATAAAAAAGTCCGTTTGTTAGGTTTTCTTTCTAACAAAACCTTAAAACTAACGCACAATAGCAATATAGAACTCATTTCTGAGGAAGACGTAGAATGGAATTATGTGCCTAAAAAAGAGAAGATCATCAACTTTGTAAATAATGAATTTGATATCCTCATTAACTTATGTACAGAAATTTGCTTCCCATTAATGTATGTAACCGCATTATCCAAATCATTATTTAAAGTAGGGGCTTATTTTCCTAAACAAGCTGCTATTTTTGATTTCATGATAGACACCCAACAACAAAGTATCAGCGGTTTTTCGGCCGAATTAAAATATTATTTAGATAAAATAAAATGAGCAAATTTTTAGGAACCGGAGTAGCTATGGTTACCCCCTTTCTTCAGGATGGAGGAATTGATTTTCCAGGATTAGAAAAAACCATTGAACACCTTATTAATGGAAAAATAGAATACATTGTGGTGTTGGGTACAACGGCAGAATCTGCCACATTAACTAACGAAGAAAAGAAACAAATTTTTGAATTTACTGCTCAAAAAGTAAATAAACGCATTCCATTGGTGGCTGGCATTGGTGGCAATAACACTGCTGAAATTGTTTCGGCGGTAAGCCAATTCAATATTACTGGTTATGAAGCCATACTTTCTGTAGTTCCATATTACAACAAACCTACTCAAGAAGGCATTTTTCAACATTATAAAGCCGTTGCAGAAGCAGCTACTTTACCCATCATTTTATACAACGTTCCGGGGCGTACAGGTGTTACCATGTCGGCAGCAACTACGCTTCGCTTAGCAAAAACAGTTAAAAATATCATCGCTGTAAAAGAAGCTTCAGGTAATTTCGACATCTTTAATGAGATAGCCGCGAATAAACCAACAGGTTTTGATTTAATTTCTGGCGATGACCCAGTTACCCTTCCAATGATTGCTTTAGGGGCGGTTGGCGTAATTTCTGTAATCGGCAATGCTGTTCCTTTAGTTTTTTCAGAAATGATTAGAACTTGTTTAAAAGGCGATTATAAAGCCGCCCAACCAGCTCATTTTAGCTTGTTAGAATTTACCCGTTTATGCTTTGTAGAAGGCAACCCTGCCGGCGTAAAAGCAGGTATGAAGCAATTAGGCATTTGCGATGACCATGTACGTTTACCGTTGGTAAAAGTAAGTGATGAAACCCGAGCAAAAATTATTACCGAAATTAATAAACTGAATTAGAACCAATTAAGTTTAGGTTCTTTTTGAATTTAAACCTTCACTTTGAAATATATTTTTTGAAAAGGTGCTGTTGAGCAAATAATTTAAGATAGCCCTGTGTTTTGCTTTATCTCCCAATAAAAAATTGGGAGGATGCCGCTGCCACCCAGGTTTATTTAACTAGGGTTTGTGCAAAAAACCAAATAAAAGAGGAGTTTAAATTAATTTGAACCCCTCTTTTATGAACCAATCTGTCCTTATCATTTTTAATATAACATTAAAACAACATCATTAGCAATTTAATTAGTTTACCTTACCCAATTAATTAAAAACGCTAAATGGCATTTCTTATCTTTTTTATCCTTCATTGGTATCTTTCTTTATTCTTTCAGTCGGTATTTCATCATCGTTATGCGGCACACAGCCAATTCACTATGAGTAAAGGTTGGGAAAAGTTTTTCTTTATTGGTTGCTTTATCACACAAGGTTCATCTTACCTCAGTGCTAAAGCTTACGGTTTATTACACCGTTTGCACCATGCCCATACAGATACAGAGTTAGATCCACACTCGCCTAGTTATTCTACAAATATTGGCACCTTATTACTCAAAACACGTAATAGCTACAATGATATTTTTCTAGGAAAAACTATTGTAGAAGAACAATACCACAAAAACCTACCCGATTGGAATGCTTTTGACAAATTAGCCCACAATTGGATAGCTCGTGTATTATGGGGAGCAACTTATGTAGTAATCTATTATTTTATTGTTACTGCGTGGTGGATGTGGCTTTTTTTACCTGTAACCTTTGCATTAGGCGCTATACATGGTTTAGCTATAAATTGGTGGGCACATAAATTTGGTTATAGAAATTTCGAAAACGAAGACACTTCTAAAAACATTCTTCCTTTAGATATTTTATTTTGGGGCGAAGGTTATCATAACAATCATCATCAATTCCCGGGAAGAGCAAATTATGCCGTAAAATGGTTTGAAGTTGATTTTGGATATACGATGGTACGTTTACTCAATAAAATAGGCATTGTACAATTAAAAAAACCTAAAAAAATTATCCCAGCTCTTGTACCTTTAAGTTCAAAAGCCCAAATAATAAAAGCTTAAAATAGATTTTGTTTTGGTCATAAAAAAAGGAGAGCTCCTATGCAGAGCTCTCCTTTTCTGCTTATTTAAAATGCTTTATTTAGCTGCCACCCAATTATCATTAGCCGAATTAGCGTCTAACAATACATGGTTAGGATCAAAACTTACAGATTCTATAGCTTCTGTAGATGGAAATAAGAAAGTCCATGCGGCGTTGCGCTGCCAAATCTCTACCGGTAAATTGATGATTTCTGTTTTACCGCTCTTTGTTTTAATTAACAAAATAACTGGTAAAGGCATTTTTTCTAAATTATCAATTGTAATGTAAGCGCCTTTAGAAGGATCGTCATTTAAGTATTTAACATCTCTAACCGCAATATCGGCTTTCCAATTATTTAAAATCCAACCTCGCCAAAACCAGCTTAAGTTTTCTCCGGCCACATTTTCCATGGTTCTAAAAAAATCATTTGGAGTTGGATGTTTAAATGCCCAACGATTAATGTAGGTTGTAAAAGCTCTATCAAAACGCTCTGGCCCTAATATTTGCGCTCTTAAAAATACTAAACCTGTACTTGGTTTAGAATAGTTAAGTGCCCCAATATTTCTTTCTTTCATATTATCTGGACTAGAAATTACTGGCTCTAAACGTGGATTGGTATAAAACTGAGCTAATCGGTGCATATCAGTTCTTTGCTTAGGCTTATACTCTCCGTTATTAAAATCTTCAGTAGTTAAGGTGTTAATAAAGGTATTGAAACCTTCATCCATCCAACCGTACAAACGTTCATTAGAACCTACAATCATTGGAAACCAATTATGACCAAATTCATGATCAGTTACACCCCATAAATCGTCTTTTGTAGATTCCCAGCTGCAAAAAACAATACCGGGATATTCCATACCACCTTCGTTTCCGGCAACATTAACCGCATTTGGATAAGTGTATTCGTACCATTTTTTAGAGTTAAACTCTATAGATTTCTTGGTGTATTCTGTAGATCTAGACCAAGCTGTATCGCCCACACTTTCTATCGGATAAGCAGAAATTGCTAATGGATGTTTACCACTTGGCATATTCATTTTAGCCGCATCTACTACAAAAGCAGGCGAAGAAGCCCAAGCTGCATCTCTAGAATTTTTTAAAATAAAATGCCATGTTAAATCTTTTTTACCGGTTGGTCTTGATGCTGGATCTGTAACTTCGGCAGCAGACCGAATAATAACCGATTGATCACTTTTAGCTGCTAATTCCCAACGCTTTAAAGCAGTTGCAGGGTACACTTCTTGTGGGTTTTGCAACTGACCAGAACTTACCACAATATGATTAGCTGGTGCAGTAATTTTAATATCAAAGTCGCCGTATTCTAAATAAAACTCACTGGGGCCGGTATAAGGCAAAATATTCCAACCAGAAACATCATCATACACACACATTCTTGGATACCATTGCGCAACAGTAAAAATTTTACCGTTTTTGGTTTGCAAAACGCCCATTCTGTCTGATCCGTAAAGTGGAGAAACAAAAGAAAAATCTATTTTAATTTTTACTTGCGCCCCTGATGCTTTTAAATTTTGAGGTAAAAACAACTGCATACGGGTATCATTAATGATGTATTTTATATCCGTTGCTGTAGTCACTCCTTTTGCAGTACTTAACAATTTTACCGCAGATATTTTAAATCCGCCATCAAAATCTTGTCCGCCGCCACCATTTCTACTTCCTACTGGTGGAATAATAGCTGTTCCTCTAGATTTTTTACTAAACAAGTTTTGATCAAGGCTCATCCATAAGAAAGAAAGCTCATCTGGACTGTTATTGGTATAGGTTAAAATTTCTGATCCTGTAATTTCATTGTTGGTATCGCTTAATTTTGCATTTAACTGATAATCAACTCTGTTTTGCCAATATTGATGACCGGGTTGCCCACTTGCCGAACGATAGGTATTGCTTGTTGAGGTATAAAAACCATTACCAAATGCTTCATTATAATCATATTTACTATCCGGATTTAATTTTGGGATGGCAATATTTTCTCTCTGTTGTGGGTTTTGAGCGTAAGCACTGCTGACGAAGATAAGTGCAGAAAAAAGTACGCTAGAAATAATTTTGAACTTCATTGACTAAATAATTAAGTAAAATTGGTTTTAATACAAGCTAACATCAAATGTTGCTGTTTTATTTTAGATTTCAAATCTAACTTTATACTTGAGGGTAATATTTTTGATATACGGCTGTATCAAAACAGTGTTCATTATCTTTTATGAAGAGATTGATAAGAAATACGTGAAACAAATTACCTCCCTCCAAATGATGTTTTGGGTAAAGGCGGATAAATTCTTTCTTCGGCAGGTAGCTTAATGTATTTATTATAGGAGTTTACAATGTAGGTTCTTAAGTCTACATCATTCATGGTGGAAACCTGAGAGTAAGTTGGACGAAAATAAGACATAAAGTCTTCTAAAAGCTGCCCTCTTATTTTAGTTAATTCGGTTACTAAAGTTTTATTAAACTTTTGATCAATTAGTTTTTCATTTAACTCACTATCCATAAATTTTTGGAAAGCTCTATTTTGCTGGGATTGTTTACTAAAAGCGTTTACCAAACTTACTTTACCATCAGAAGATAAAACGTTTGTGGTAGCTAAAGAATATGCTGATGAATAAACCGACCTCACGTTTTCTGGTCTGTTAATGGCTTTTGCATTTACCACAACTTCATCTAAAACAATAAGGCTTGGCCTCATAATTACCATTTTAGGACTTAAATTTTCTATAATTAAGGTATCACTTTGGTAACCAGGGCAAGAAAAAACTACTAAATCACCTAATTCGGCGGTTAAAGAAAAATCACCTTTTTGTCCGCTGTGGTCAACTTCTCTTTGGGTAAGGTTGTTTACAAAAACTAGTTTTAATTTACTTCTACTATTTGCATCATAGGCTGTGCCTGTAAGCACATTTTGAGCTTGCAAAAAAAGTGGGAAAAGAAAAAAAAGTATAATTAAACTGTTTTTCATTATTTACAAAATTCTATTAATATCTGATCATTAGCAAATACTTAACGTTATTTAACGCTTTACAGACTTTTTATTACAAAAAATTGCTTTGGTATTGGTTTTCGTCAAAACCAATGAGGTTGCCTTTTCCGCTTTCTATTACAGGTCTTTTGATAGCGCTGGTTTGTTGTTTCATTATTTTAATGGCTGATTGTTGATCCTGAACGGCTAATTTTGTAGCCTCATCTAAGTTTCTCCAAGTCATACCTTTTTTATTTAGTACGGTTTCCCAACCAAATTCTTCACACCATTTTTGAAGTTGCTCTTCAGAAATACCTTCTTTTTTATAGTCGTGAAAATCATAATCGATGTTGTTTTCTTCTAAAAAAGTTCGGGCTTTTTTAACCGAACCACAATTTGGGATGCCGAATACTTTTACTTTCATGCTACGAATTTAAAGATTTTTTGAATTGCATAGGCCTAATTTATATAAACACGATAGCAGTGGCAGCCCACAGCGCTATTTCTTTTTGAGGAAATAGGGCGAGGACTATAACGTATAGCGTGACTAGCGGAACGAAAAAGCACAGGAAATTGCTTTTCTATTTATTAAAATTTGTCATGGTGAGCTCTACTCCTATGGTTGCAAAGCTTTTAATCATTTCTATAGATTTATCTATTAAAGCTGGAAGTGCGGGCAATTCATCAGCATCAAAACCACTTAAAACATAATCTACCTGCCTACCTTTTGGGTAATTATCCCCAATTCCGAAGCGCAAACGAGCATATTCATTGCTATCTAGCATACCTTCTATACTTTTTAAACCATTATGCCCAGCGGCACTTCCTTTAGGTTTTAATCTTAAAGAACCAAATGGAATGGCTAAATCATCTACTATAATAAGGATATTTTCTTTTGGGATTTTTAAGTCCTGCATCCAATAGGTTACGGCTTTACCACTTAAATTCATGTAAGTAGTAGGTTTTATTAAATGCAGTGTTCTTCCTTTTAAATTAATTTCTGTGTAAGCTGCCAAGCGCATAGTAGAAAACTTTACACCTGCTTCTTTCACCATTTGGTCTAACACCATAAAGCCAATGTTATGACGATTATCGGCATATTCTGATCCTATATTTCCTAATCCAACGATAAGATATTTCATAAAATTAAAAAGGCATTCGGGCTAAAGGAGCAACATCTTGCCCCACAAAATCTTTGTTTAAGTATTTATAATAACCTGCAATGGCTATCATAGCGGCATTATCTGTACAATATTCAAATTTTGGGATAAAAACGTTCCAATTTTTTTGAGCGGCTAATTGTATTAAGCCCTCTCTTAAACCTGAGTTTGCCGATACTCCACCAGCAATGGCTACATCCTTTATTTGATACAAATCGGCTGCTTTTTTGAGTTTATTTAACAGAATTGAAACTATTCTAGCTTGCACAGAAGCACAAACATCATTCATGTTCTCTATTAAAAAATTTGGATTTGCTTTTAGTTGATCTCTTACAAAATAAAGAATAGAAGTTTTTAAGCCGCTAAAGCTGAAATTTAATTCGGGAATTTGAGGTTCGGGAAATTTATATTTTTTGGGATCACCAGTTTTTGCATGTTGATCTATTAATGGGCCACCCGGGTAAGGTAAATTTAAAATTTTAGCTGTTTTATCAAAAGCTTCGCCTGCGGCGTCATCTAAAGTTTCGCCAACTATTTGCATATCAAAATAATCTTTTACCAAAACTATTTGCGTATGCCCTCCAGATACGGTTAAACAAAGAAAAGGGAATGTTGGCTTAGGATGATCAATAAAATGCGCTAAAATATGAGCCTGCATGTGGTTCACCTCAATTAACGGAATGCTATTTGCTAATGCAAATGACTTGGCAAAAGATGTACCTATTAATAAAGAGCCTAACAAACCTGGCCCTCTAGTAAAAGCTACTGCATCTATGTGATTTTTGTTTATTTTTGCTTGAACAATTGCCTGGTGAACGGCTGGAATGATGTTTTGTTGATGAACACGAGATGCTAATTCTGGAACAACGCCGCCGTATTGGTGATGAATAGCTTGATTAGCAATAACATTAGATAAAATTTCTCCGTCTATGCAAATAGAAGCAGAGGTTTCATCACAAGAAGATTCTATTCCAAGAATAATTGACACAAAAAAGAGTTTAAAATTAAAATACAAAACTATCAAAAAAGTATTCAAAATCACCCTTTACGTTTTAATTGCCATTCTACTATTGTTAGGCGGGTTAATTTTCTCGCTTCAATTTAAACCCGTTCAAACTTGGGCAGCAAAAAAAGCTGCCAATTATTTGTCTGAAGAATTAAAAACCAAGGTAGAAATTAAGAGTTTATACCTAAAACCTTTTAAATCTTTGGTTTTAGAAGGGTTTTATCTTCAAGATTTAAATAAAGATACTTTAATAAATGCCCCAAAACTTACTGTAGATATTAGCTATTTCGCTCCCTTCTCTGAAAGAAAAATTACACTACAAAATATTGAATTAGAAAACGGAAAGTTTTATTTAAAAACTTATAAAGACAGTACAACCAATTTATCTTTTTTAATAGATTATTTTAACCAAGGCCCAGTAGATACTACAAAAAAGATTAAGCCTTTTGATGTGACCATCAATAATGTTGTGGTTAAAAATTTAGATTTTAAGTACAAAAACTACTTAATTAAAGACACTTTAATGAAGGGAGTTAATTATGATGATGTGCATGTAAAACATTTAAGTGCTATTATTAATAATTTAGACACTAAAAATTTCATCTTTAAAGCCCAAATTAATCACTTAAATTTTTTTGAGAAAAGTGGTTTTATCTTAAAAGACTTAACAGCCGCTGCTACCATAGATACCAACAAAATTGTTTTGGAAAGAATGGTTTTGAAAACTCCTAACACTACTTTAACTGATTATTTTAGTATGAAGTTTAAGGATTTTTCAGACTTTAACGATATTCAGAATAAGGTTGTTTTAGAAGGCCATTTTAAAAACGCTAAGATTAACGCTAAGGATATTGCTTTTTTTGCACCACAGCTAAGCAACATGAATTTATCTTTTGATGTGAGCGGTGATATTAAAGGAAAAGTTGATGATTTTAAAGCTAAAAATTTCACCTTAAAAACAGGTAAAGCCAGTTACGTAAAAGGTAATTTTCATGTTAAAGGTTTACCCGATTTAAAAAACACTTTTTTAGATTTAGATTTCGATCAGGTTTACACCAATAAAACTGATATTGAATACATCATTGAAAAAGTCACAGGAAAAAGAGCTAAAAATATTCCTCCTATTTTAACCAAGTTTGGAAACATCAATTTTACAGGTCAATTTACTGGTTTTCAAAACGATTTTATTGCTTACGGAGATTTTAAAACCAAATTAGGCAGGTTAAAATCTGATGTGAACATGAAAATTAACGGCGCTGGTATTCCTTCTTATTCTGGCAAATTACAAGCTATTGATTTTAACCTTGGCGATTTATTAGATGAGCCTTCTCTTAATAGGACAAGCTTTATAGCTAATGTAAATGGTAGAGGATTTGATATAAAATCGTTAACAGAAACCCTTACTGCAAAAGCTACTTACTTTGATTATAACAATTACAGGTATAAAAACATTGCTGTTAATGGTAAAATTAGAGGTCAACTTTTTGATGGTAAACTTACCGTAAATGATAAAAATGTTAAATTAGATTTTACCGGATTAGCCAACCTTAATCCAAAATTACCCGATTTTAATTTTGTTGCAAATGTTAAAGGCGCCAATTTAAAAGCCCTAAATTTCACAACAGATACCATACAAATAGATGCTGATATTAGAACTAATTTTACAGGCAACAGCTTAGAAAACATTCAAGGAGATTTAGCTATTCATCAAATTAGGTTAACCAATAATGAAAGATCTTTTGTTGTTGATTCTGTTTATTTAAAAGCCGAAGGCATTGGTAAGGACAGATTATTAGCCTTAACTTCTGATATTGGAGATGCTAAAATAAAAGGAAATTATGATTTAGCCACTTTACCATCAGCATTTAAAACTATTGTAAAAAAATATATCCCATCTTTCCAAACTAAAATTTACCCTTCAAAACCTCAGAATTTTGAGTTTAACATAGATCTTAAAAACTTCGACTTTATTTCGAGTCTGTTTATTCCAAAATTAAAAATCCCAGAACGTGGAGCCTTTAATGGCATATTTGATACTGAAAAGGATATTGCTACAGTTAACGGATATATAAAAACCTTAACTTATGACGGAATGACTTTTAGTAATATCATTCTTGATGAAAGCACTACCAGTGAAAATTTAGTTGCCACCATATCTTTAGATAAAATTGAATTATCTGAAGGAGGCGTATTTGTACAAAACATCATCATTCAAAATACATTAAAAAATGATAGTCTTACTTTTAACGTGAAATTATCTGATAAAGACGCCACCAACCAACTGGATTTATACGGTTTAATTGAATTTGGTTTAGATACTTTGGCTAAAATTAGCTTGCTGCCTTCTGATGTAATTATTGATAACCAAGTTTGGAAAATAAGAGATCAGGTAAGAATTAAATTTGATAATAACAGAACCCTTATAGATGGCTTTGAGCTTTCTAGCGATAAACAATTATTCGCCATAAATGGCGCTATTTCTTCATCAGAAGACGACCAATTAGAGGTAGTGATACAAGATTTGAAACTCACTTCATTAAGTCAGTTAACCAAAAGCTTTGGCGTAAAACTAAACGGAACCATGAATGGAACGGCCAACCTCTCGGCAATTTTAGGTACCCCAAAAATACAATCAGATATTACTATTGATTCCTTAAAATATAACGATACCCAAGTTGGAGACCTTAAAATGGCTTCTACTTATAACAACTTTACTAGCAAAATAGATGTGGATGCTGTACTTTTTAAAGGCGGCAGTAAAACCATGGACGTTAAAGGTAATGTAGATTTCAAAAGCGAAACCAACAATTTAAACTTAGATCTTATTTTAGATAAAACAGAGCTCATCATTTTTGAACCTGCTGTAAAAACTTTAGTATCAAAACTTAAAGGACAAATTTCATCTGATTTAAAAGTGAGTGGTAAGTTTAGTGCCCCAAAAATTAATGGAAATGTAAGCTTTGTAAACTCGGGTCTTACGGTAAATTATTTGCAAACCGCTTATACCATTAATGATGAAATAAGCATTGAAAATAGTGTAATTAAGGTAAACGGATTAACCTTAAAAGACGAGTTTCAAAATACCGCTATAGCAAACGGTACAGTTGACATTAACAATCCTACTAATCCTATCATCAATCTTAAAATAGATGCCAACAACTTTATGGCATTAAACACCACAGCTAGTAATAACCCGCTTTATTATGGAAAAGCATTTAGTACTGGTAATTTTAGTTTTGTTGGCCCTACAAATGCCATGAGGATTAATATCAAAGCCAAAACAGAAGAAGGTACTGTTTTTACCATCCCATTAAATGGGGCATCAACAGTTGGAGCTAATGATTTTATAGTTTATGTAGCTAAAGATTCTAGCCTAAATAAAAAAACTGATGATAAGTTTTTTAATGGCTTAACCATGGAATTTAATTTAGAAGTAGATGAGAAATCTACTGTTAATATTTTAACCGAGGTAGGAAATTTAAGTGGCGCCGGTGATGCACAGTTAAATTTAAAGATTACCACTTTAGGTGATTTTGAAATGCGAGGTGATTATATTATAAACCAAGGGCAATTTGACTTTACAGCCAATAATATCATCAATAAAACTTTTGATATAAGAAAAGGTGGTACCATCCGCTGGACGGGTAACCCAGCTGATGCTGAAATTAATTTAAACGCGGTTTATACAACAAGAACATCATTATTACCTCTTTACAGTGCCGCAGGTAGAACCGTAACAGATGATCAAAGAAATACAAGAGTAGTAGCCGAAGCCGAAATGCTTTTAAAAGGCTCTTTACTTAATCCAGAAATAGATTTTAACCTTAATTTTCCTAATAACTCCAGCATTAAAACAGAACTGCAAGGCTATTTAGATGATAAGGATAATGAAGCCCAACAAGTGATAAATTTGGTGGTAAGAAATAACTTTAATGGAAACTCTAGTGCAGGTATTGGATTAGATGAGCAAACTTTAATAGGCTCTGGTTTAGAATTAGGATTGAGTAAACTAAACAATATTATATCACAATCTTTAAATCTTAAAAATTTAGACTTGAATATGCGCTCTTTAAGTGAGATTGGTTTTGGGTATAGTTTTCTTAATGGCCGTTTAAAAATTAGTGGTAACCTTGCCAATAACAAATACAACAACGATCTATTTAATAATAATGTATTTAATTCTACCCTGAGTGAATTAACCAGAGATGGAGAGATGACTTATGATATTAGAAAAGATGGAAGTTTTGTAGGTAAGGTTTTTCAAAGACCTGCAAACCGAGATTTCTTTAACTTAAGCAGTGATATTTATATTAATGGTTTGGGTTTAGTTTACGTTCAGGAGTATGATACTTTTGATGAGTTTATTAAAAGCACTTTTGGAAGAAAAACAAAACAGGAAAAGAAAGAAGCTGAAGAATCTAAAGAAAAGCCTAAAACAATGCAAAAATTAATTGTTCCTCCTAAAGAGGAGGAACAAGACTAATGGCAATAATTACGAATCACTTTTCATGATGGTGTGCCCCATCCTATCTCTTTTAGTTTTTAAATAAGTGTCGTTGTGCTTGTTAGATTCAATTTCTATCTGAATATTTTCTACCACTTCTAATCCATAACCAATTAACCCAGCTCTTTTTGTTGGATTGTTAGTCATTAAACGCATTTTTCTTACCCCTAAGCTTCTTAAAATTTGTGCCCCAACACCATAATCTCTTTCGTCCATTTTAAAGCCCAAGGCAATATTAGCATCAATGGTATCCATGCCCGCTTCTTGAAGGTTGTAAGCTTTTAGTTTGTTTATTAAACCAATTCCTCTACCCTCTTGATTCATGTAAAGAATCAATCCCTTTCCTTCTTTCTCTATCATTTCCATAGATTTATGCAATTGCGGGCCACAATCACATCTACAAGAGCCAAAAATATCTCCGGTAATACAAGAGCTATGCACTCTCACTAAAACAGGCTCATTTTCTTCCCAGCTACCCTTAATTAAAGCAATATGGTTTTCTTGGGTATTCACTTGGGTAAAAGCAGCCATTTCAAAATCGCCCCACTGGGTAGGTAAATTAATAGTTACTTCTTTTTTAATTAATGATTCGGTTCTTAAACGATAAGCAATCAACTCCTCAA
Organism: Pedobacter cryophilus; assembly: GCF_005116455.1. Taxonomy (GTDB): domain Bacteria; phylum Bacteroidota; class Bacteroidia; order Sphingobacteriales; family Sphingobacteriaceae; genus Pseudopedobacter; species Pseudopedobacter cryophilum. Next base: position 284,445 of record NZ_SWBP01000002.1, on the reverse strand, counting down.
TAGAAATTATTTTCATGTTTAAATCCCTAGCCATTATTTCAAGCTCAGGTAACCTAGCCATTTCACCTTGTTCATTCATGATTTCACAAATCACTCCTGCTGGTTCTAAACCTGCTAAAACGGCTAAATCTATGGCCGCCTCTGTATGTCCTGCTCTTCTTAAAACGCCTCCATTTTTAGCAATCAGAGGAAAAATATGCCCTGGTCTTCCTAAATCTTCTGGCGTTGTTTTTGGGTCAATTAATGCTAAAATAGTTTTTGAACGGTCTGAAGCCGAAATTCCGGTGCTACAACCATGTCCGTTTAAATCAACAGAAACCGTAAAATTAGTTTCAAAAGTGGCTGTATTGCGTCCAACCATTAATTCTAAATCTAATTCACTACATCTTTGCTGTGTTAAAGGAGCACAAATTAAACCTCTGCCATGAGTGGCCATAAAGTTAATCACTTCTGGAGTAGCATTTCTGGCTGCAGTTAAAAAATCACCCTCGTTTTCGCGGTCTTCATCATCTACTACAATGATTATTTTACCTGCTTTTAAATCTTCAATTGCTTCTTCTATTGTATTTAGCATATCATCTTCTTCTTTGAGTTATATCCCAATAACCCACTTCTATCCCTCTTAAATAATTGAAAAAACCTATCATCAAGGCTATATTCATCATCAGAAAATAGTGTGCAAATTTAACCAATTTATTGATTGACTTTAATTTACTGGCGACATAAACCGTCAGAGGGGTGCAATAAAAAAGTACCTGAAAAATCATTACAACCTGATAAATCCAACCCTTATCTAAAAGTAAAAAATTGAAGATTAAGATACTCAATAAAAAAAATGGAGTAAACCACCGCAAACCTTTGTGTGACCAAAAACAAAAGCCGATTGGCTTAAATATTTGAGTGAAAGTTTTAAAAAAATAGGCCAAATTCTGGAAATTTCCGGCCGAAATTCTTTTTCTTCTCTTAAATTCTACAGCTACAGAACCTATTAATTCTTCATAACAAAGCGATTCCTTTTCTAAAATACAGCGCTGATTCTTTTTTAAAACTTGAGTGGCAATAAAAAAATCGTCGACCAAAAAATTCTCTGGAATAGTTACAAAAAACTCTTTTCTGAAAGAGAAACAAGCACCAAATGGAGCAATTGTACTTCCCCAAATTAAACCCTCGTTATATTTGATATTATTCTCCCAAGAAACATATTTTTTTTCTTGATAAGTGATATGATCATCTTTGGGAATTTGATTGATGACTAAACTGGCCACTAAACCTATATTTTTATCCGAATAGTTTTTAAGGTTTTGCTTAATTGCATCTTTCTCAAAAATGATATTGGCATCAGTTAATAAGATCAAATCAAATTTTGAGGCTTCAACTAATTTATTAACCACAAATGATTTTCCTTTTCTTTCCTGATGCGATAAGAATTTAAGTTGAGGATGTAAATCCATCAAATGGATAACAATATTTTCAGTTTGATCATCAGATCCATCTGAATAAACAATTACTTCTATTTTATCTAAAGGATAATTATTCTTGAAAATAGATTCGATTTTACTTTTGATGCATAGCTCTTCATTATAAACCGGAATAATGATAGAAACGAAAGGTTCTAAATCAGTTTCTAAAGGAGAAACTTTTATTTTTTTTGCTATAATATTTAGAATTGCCGGATAAACAAGATAGGTGTAGACTATTAAAAAGATGAAAACCCAAAAAAAATATTCGATCATTAATCTTTCTTTTTGCGATTGAATACTTTTTTGTAGAGATTTTTATAAGCGTCTACATCAAACAAAGCCGAATCTATGGTTGCTTTATAAGTTAAAAACAATCCCACAGGAGTAAGAACAAAAATGGCCAACCACATGCCTATTACAGGAGAAAGATTGCCTCCTTTAACATATTTTTCTCCAACAGTGCTAATGATATGATAAATTAAAAAGAAAACTACCGATACTACAACTGGTAAACCTAGGCCTCCTTTTCTAATAATGGCGCCTAAAGGTGCACCAATAAAAAATAAAACCAAGCAAGAAAATGCCAACGTAAATTTCTTATTGTATTCTATTAAATATCTTCTAATAATATTGATATAATCTGTTGATTGTACATTAATTGTTGAAACTGCTTCTTTTACCATTCTGGCATTTTCCTTAGCACTTACAACAATCATTTCCTTTTGATTTTTTCTTATTCCTGCAAATATTTTTTGCTTTTTAAAGTTAAGACTATCTAAAGTTTTTGATGATTTATATCTGTTAGCTTGATAGTATATTTTAAAATAAGGCTTTACTGCATTAAAAGTAGTTTTTGTAATGCTATCATTAAGTTTAGAAACCGAATCTTTAGAGGCTACCAATTGTTTAAGGTTTAACATTTGATAATTACTTTTAAAAAGGCTTTCATCTTCTCTTTTAAATTGAAAGCTGGAAAGATCAAATTTTTGCTCGGTTTCTTTAAATCTTAATCTAGTTAATTGCTGCCTTGGGTTATAGCCAGTTTTACCTTGTCTTTCTTCATATCTTACACCATCTCTTAAAGTCAAAATCAAAAAATTACCATCTTTTGTTTTACTCATTTCCCCTTCACGGGCCATTAAAACATTGGTATTCCCTTGCGCATTAGATTGATCGTATATTACTATGTCTCTTAATATGTCTCCACTATCTGTTTGTAATTTCTTTTCTACCCTGATAGAGTAACCGGGGATACTGTTGTTAAAAATCCCTTCTTCAATTAAAAAAGCAGCTTTTTGCTCTCTTACATCATAAAGTAACGAACCCATTTTCAAATTAGCTACCGGCAGCATATAATCTGAAAACAAAAATGCGCCAATACCTAAAAATGTAATTAAAACAAACAAGGGAGCCATAGCTCTTTGAAGTGATATACCCGCAGATTTTATGGCAACCAGCTCGTAATTTTCACCCAAGTTTCCAAAAGTCATGATGGAGGAAAGAAGAATAGAAAGTGGCAGTGCCATAGCCACATTGGTAGCTGAGGCATACATCAACAGCTGTAGAATTACATACCATTCAAAACCTTTTCCAATTAAATCATCTATGTATTTAAAAAGAAAAAGCATCAGCAGTAAAAACATCACAATAAAAAAAGTGACAATAAACGGCCGTATGAATGCTCTTAATAGTAAAAGATGAATTTTTTTCACTTTGCTAAATTAGCAAAAAATCAAGCTCCAATTACACTTAAAAGACCTTCTATTTGAATATTCCAAATCAACTGGCGGTCTTTTAAATTTTCCTCTAAAGCAAAATCAGTAACTAATAACGCTACATCATTAGTTAACTCATCTTTCACAATTTCTAATTCAAAATAAGTGTAAGGCTCATCATCAACCCAATGAAATTTCACTAATTTATTTTCCTTGAAAGATAAAAGCTTTGCTTTTTGCTCCTCACCATCGTCCCAAATAAAATTGTAAACGTGGTCTCTTACGCGTACATCATCAGAAAACCATTGTGCTAAACCATTAGGTTCGCTAATAAAACTATAAAGTATTTTAGGAGAAGATCTAATTTCGTATTCCAGAACAAATTTTAACTTTTCGGCCATGTATAAATATCTATAAAAGATTAAACTTGAAAAAAATTTTCTTGCCTTCTTTTTCTAAAGGAAAGTATTTTAGTCTATAAATGCAACTCAATTTTCAAAACATATTGGTTGATTAATTCAATTGTACTAATAATAATTGGAAACAACGTAAGATTATTCATCTTGAAATCAATAACAAAAATATAATGACTAAAAAACTGCTATACAGTGGAGTTTTTGATCATTAATTAGGCGCTTAAATTCATAAATATAAATTTCACTATTTACTTTGTGGCTCTTTAAATAATTGTTTTTGAATGTATTATCAAGCACATCCTTACAGATAACTTCACAAGTCTATTTTTATCGTTTAAAAAACAGAAGAAGTTTATCATTTATTTAAAAAAATTCGCATCTTTGCACTCGCAAATGGCTGTTGTAGTGTTAACCATGCTTCAACAAATAAGTCAAATAAAATTAAAAAAACACAATAAAACAGTGTTTAAACCCACGGCGGGGTAGCTCAGATGGTTAGAGCGCAGGATTCATAACCCTGAGGTCGGCAGTTCGATCCTGCTCCCCGCTACAAAATAGCTTCTTCATCGAAGCTATTTTTATTTGTAAGCTTGGTGTTTTAAAATCGTTTCAAAAAATAGCTGGTTTTTAATTGTCATGAAAAATAAATCTTTGGTTCCTGTATTCTTTTGTATACCAGACCTTACGGGTTTCACTAAATTTATTACCTCTACCGAAACGGTTTTTGCCAACCAGGTAATTACTGATCTCCTCAATCAGATTGTTTCTTCAAACATGTTAGACATGAAGGTGGCTGAAGTTGAAGGTGATGCCGTTTTTTTTTACCGTACCGGCAGACTTCCTGCTGTGGGTAAAGTAGCCAAACAGTGTAAAAACATTTACGACACTTTTAAAGAAAAAATTGATTCTTACCAAACTTCACATCCCGAAGAATACCAACAGTTTTTAGCTGATGAACAATTGGGTATAAAAATCGTCATCCATTTTGGACATATCAGTTTAGTAAAAATAGAAGGTCGCACTAAGTTAATGGGTGAAGATGTTATTCTTGTTCACAAACTTTTAAAAAACGGAATCCCCGAACCTAATTATATTTTACTTACTGATAATTATACTTTAAAATTAAAGGATAAAAAAACAGTAAAAAACTGGTTCAACTGGGAAAGCGTTAAAAAAGGATCAGAGCAATATGAGCATTTTGGACTCACCCACTACAGCTATATTTCTTTAGTTGATTGTAAAAATTTTAAGAAGAAAAAATCACAATTACCAAAAAGCTTACCCCGCATAATATCAAACCCGTCATAAAAATATTGTAAGACCAAGTAAGTAGCTTATATTTTTTGACTAACACCACACCTAAATGATATATATCAGTTGACATACTGCTGTATAAAGATTCCTTCTCATCTTTTAATCCTTTTACATGACTCACAAATTCATTTAAAGAAAGCTGAGCAAAATTACCAAAGAAAAGCGCACTGCTGGTTTTGTTAGACAATTCGTACTTTTCTTTACTTGTAATATTAGGTCTTGCAGATAAAATAGCAAATACCACCGCTACCAAACTACTTATTACTAAAAAAAGCATCGGAAAAACAAATCTTACGTGAGTTATTCCTTCTCCTGTAAAAGTATAACTAGATCCAAAAAGGGTAATCACCAAAGAAATAATGATGGTATTTACACTAATCATAATGTTTGCCTTGTTATCTGCCAGGGCACTTAAATTCATGTGATTATCATAAACAGAACGATATAAAGTTTCTATGCCTCTTCCTTCCTTGTTTGCTTTAAGTTTAGTACTATCTTCTTTAGTTTGTAGTTTAAACTGGTCACTTTTTAATTTTTCAACAACCTCTTTTTGCTGTTGAATATTCTTTTCTCTTTTATCGCCATACTTAGCCTGAGCATAAGTAGTTTTAAAATTTTTAGAGATAATAAAGTCTAATTGCACTTGTGCCCACTCTAAATCGGTATATGTTTTTTCATAAACCAGTTCCCACTCAAAGCGTAATAGTTCGGCTCGTTCAAAAAAATTGCTTTTCCCAATGTTTATATAATCAGCATCATGCAAAATTTCTTCTAAAATATTTGCATGCTTTTCATCAACCTTGGTGCTTAAAATTAATGCTTTAATGAGCTCCAATCTGGCTTTAGGGAAATCTTTTCCTAAAAAACCTTCGGCTATTTTTACACTTTCTTCTTCATGGTTTTTATAACCTTTTGTATATCCGGTATCATGCATCCAAGCGGCAATCAATAAATCTTCTTTTTCGGTACTATTTATATCATAACCCTTAGCAATTTTCTCTGCTGCTTCTACAGTTTGCTGGGTATGAATGTAATTATGATATAAATAATTTGTAGAAAGTTTTTCCTTAAACAAATCGAAAACGAAGACTGATATATGATCAATTAGAGATTCTTTCATGATACTTTTTAAATGGTTTAAAATAAATATGAACTCATGGTATAAGATTTGACTTTAACACAAGAATAACTAATCTTACAATTTTAAATCCACAAATGAATAAATTATTAACATTCATGATACTTTGTTGCTTTTTTAGCTCTTGTTCAAACAATAATAAAAAAAATAAAGAGTCCAAATCATTAAAAACAGAAAAGATATTACCTCAAAATTATGAGGTTTACCAATTACCCAAAGAATTAAATGAGATTTCGGGAATTACTTTTATTAATGATAGCTTAATTGCTGCAATTGAAGATGAAAACGGTATTGTTTATTTTTATGATTTACTAAAAAAAGAGATCGTTAAAACAATTGAATTTTCTACTCCTGATGATTTTGAAGATTTAGTAAAGGTGGGTAATGATATTTACGTGGTTAGGGCTGATGGTACTATTTTTAAAATAGAGAATTTTACCGATAAAAAACCTGTGATTAGCCAATTTAAAACACAATTAAGCACAGAAAATAATATAGAAAGTTTAGCTTTTGATAGTCGAAATAATACTTTGTTACTAGCCGTTAAAGACAAAAACATTGTTAAAGACAAAGAAACAAAAGGAATTTACAGCTTCTCTTTAGCTACTAAAAAATTAAATACCACCCCTACTTATCAAATTAAGTTGGATGCCATTGAAGCCCAATTTAAAGGGGATGCCATTGAAGAATCATCCAAAAAATTTCTAAAAATAATTGGAAATCAAAATCTAAACGAGATTATAAGACCTTCTGCAATGGCTTTTCATCCTGTAAGCCATGATTTGTATGTGCTATCAGCAATTAATCAAATTATTGTTGTTATATCTAAAGATAACGTACTTAAAAAAGTCATCCCGTTTAAGGGTAAAGAATTTATACAACCAGAAGGGATTGCTTTTAATGCTAAAGGCGAATTATACATCTCTAACGAAGGCAAAAATAAAGCAGGAAATATCATTAAAATAACAGGCATTGATACCAACTAAACACCCCAAACTTCTTATTCTTTTAGTAGCCAGTTTGTGCTATGCTTCTTGTACTACTTACAAACCTTTTTACGCTAAAAGCGAAAGAGATTGGAAAAAAGCAAATAACCCAGATTCTTTAACCTTAGATTATACCGTCTTTTTAGTTGGAGATGTAGGAAATCCCAGTCTTGGAGAGCAAGAGCCAACGCTTAAGTTAATGGAATCTCAGCTTTACCAAATTGACACCGTTTTTTCTAACGGAAAAAGAGATACCGTTATCAAAAAAACATCAAGCAAAAAAGATGTCGCAATTTTTTTAGGTGATAATATTTATGAATTCGGTTTGCCCGAAGTTGATGCATCTGATCGTGGTGAAAAGGAGAAAAAAATTATTGAGCAAATGCGAATCGTGAAAGACTTTGCAGGAAAAAAAATATTTATTCCTGGCAATCATGATTGGAACAAAAGCCGCCCAGGAGGTTTAGCCAGCATTAAAAGGCAAGAAGAATTTGTTGAGAATTACTTAGATAGTACCGATGTTTTTTTACCTAGCAATGGATGCGGTGGCCCGGTAGAAATTCAAATGAACAACAACTTGGTTGTGATTGTAATTGATAGCGAATGGTGGCTTACTAAATACAGCAAATCTAACCGTTATGAGCAAGGTTGCACCTCAACCACTAAAGAACAACTTATTGCACAAGTAAAAGATATTGTACTAAGAAACAAAGGAAAAAATATTGTTTTAACAGAGCATCATCCTTTATTTTCTAACGGAAAACATGGCGGCTACTACACCTTTACTGATTACATGTTTCCGCTTACCTTGGTAAGAGATAATTTATTTATTCCACTGCCGGTTATTGGTTCTATTTATCCTTTATTAAGGCAATATGGTTTATCAAACCAAGATCTTTCTAACAAAGACTATCAACAACTAAAAAATAGCTTGCTGGCTGTTTTACAAGATCAAAAAAATGTGGTGATTGCTACCGGACATGAGCATGCCCTGCAATTAACAAAATACAAAGATCTTAACCATATTATTAGTGGCGCTGGAAGTAAAAATAGCGCATTATTTAAAGGAAACGGCGCATTATTTGGACATGGCACTAAAGGTTTTTCTAGATTAAATTACTATAAAAACGGGCAATGTTGGGTAGAGTTTTGGGAGCCTATTGGCGATGGTAGCAAAGGTGAATTAGTTTATAGAGCTCCTTTATATTCTTTACCTGCAAGCAAACAAGATGTAAAAGAAGAAAACCTGATTAACTATTCTGATTCTACAAAAATTATGGCTGTTGGCGAGCAGTACAAAGCTTCTTCAGTAAAGAGAGCCATCTTTGGCGAACATTACCGTAGCGTTTGGGCAACTCCAATCAAAATTCCTTACTTAGAATTAACTTCGTTTGCCGGAGGCTTAACACCTTTACAGCTTGGAGGAGGCAACCAAACCACTTCTTTAAGAATGATGGGGAAAGATGGCAATCAATACCAATTTAGAACAGTAAATAAAGACCCATCCGCACTTTTACCTGATGGCTTTACCAATACTTTTGCCGATGAATTTGTTCAAGATCAAATTTCATCAGCACATCCATTTGGGGCTTTAGCTGTGCCTGGCTTAGCAAATGCTGTAAAAGTTTTTCATGCTAATCCTAAACTAGTTTACATGCCCTATTCTACATTATTAGGGCCATATTTACAAGAAGTTGGCGGTAAAGTGGGTATTATAGAAATCAGACCTGATGAAGATCTTTCTCAATTTAAAAGTTTTGGATATACCAAAAATGCAGTGAGTACAGAAACCATGTATGAAAAGTTAAAAGAAGATAATGATAACGAAGTTGATCAGAAAAGTTTTTTAACTGCCCGGTTATTTGATATGCTTATTGGCGATTGGGATAGGCATGAAGACCAATGGAGATGGGCCGAATTTGAAAAAGATAAAAAAATAACTTATAAGCCTATTCCAAGAGATAGAGACCAAGTATTTACCAAATTTGATGGCCTTTTACCAAAATTAATAAAAGGGATGATTCCTGATATTCAGTCTTTTGAAAAGGAAATTAAAGACCCTGCAGAACTCTCTATTGCAGCTAGAAACTTAGATAGAAATTTATTGAATCAGCTTTCTTACCCGGATTGGATTAAAATTGCACAAACCATGCAAAGTCAACTGACTGATAGTGTGATCATCAATTCGGTAAAGCAAATGCCGCCGGCGGCATACCAACTTACCGGTGAATTAATTATAGAAAAGCTAAAATTAAGAAGGAATAACCTAGAAAAAACAGCCATAAGTTATTACAAAACATTAGCAAAAGAAGTCACTATTTCTGGGTCTGATAAATATGAATTTTTAGAGATTAACCGTACCGAAGACGAAACCATCGTTAATATGTATAAAGTAAAAAAAGACGGTGAAAAAGATGGTCTTATTTATACCAGAAACTTCGATAATCAATTGACTAGAGAAATAAACATCTATTTATTAGGAGAAAAAGATAGTTTAGTGATTAAAGGAGAATCAAAATTGCCCATCAAATTAAGAATAGTTGGAGGGAAAGGGAAAGATTACCTGGCTGATGAAGCCAAAAATGGAAGAACACTGCTTTTTGACACTCCTGATAATAATTTTAAAGATGGTTCAAATACAAAAATCGTTAAATCTGAAAGTGATTGGGTTAACGATTACCAACCTGAAGGATTTAAATACGATAAAAAATCCCTTTCTATAAATGCTGATTTTAAGAATGCAAAAGATGGTATTTCTATTGGTTTAGTCCACTCTATAAAACACTATGGGTTTAGAAAACAACCTTACAGTTATGAGCAAAAAGCATCTCTTTTACATTCATTACAATCAAGAGCTTATTTTGCAAAATATAAGAGCACTTTTTATTCTCTATTAGCAAATAAACTCGATTTAGTTTTAGATGCAAAATATGCTGGCCCTGCCTATTCTTTTAACTACTACGGTATAGGAAATAGCACCACTAATATAAATGATGAAGTTGATTTTTATAGAGTGAAATCAGAAGTTTTAACCTCTTCTATCTTTATCCAATATCAACTTTCAGATCATATTAAATTTGGGATAGGGCCCGGTTTTGATTTTACAAAAATATTAACCAGAACCGAGCCTACCTTTTTAGCTGCACAAAATAGTACCTACACTAATCCCGGTAGGTTTGCAACCCTAAAAAGTTATTTCAATATGAGCTTTGTAGATAATGAACTTGCCCCTAAAACCGGTTTTAAATGGAATAACTCTATAAACTACTTTAATGAAATTAATGGCGAGAAAGATAAATTTGTACACATTAGTAGTGTAGTTACTACTTACGGAACTCCTAATATTGCTTTTCCCGTAAATTTTGCTTTAAGATTTGGAGCCGAGACTAATATTGGAAATTACAAATTTTACCAGGCTAACCAAATTGGAAACAATCACTACCTAAGAGGTTTTCGTAACCAAAGATTTGCCGGCAGAACTACTTATTTTGCCAATTCAGAAATGCGTATTCCTGTTTCTAGTTTTAGAAATTACATATTCACAGGAGATTTTGGAGCTTATGCTTTTTATGACATTGCAAAAGTGAGCTCAAATATTGCCGAAAACAATAACTGGCATCAAGGTTATGGCCCCGGTATATGGGTTAATCTTTATAATAAAGCCTTATTATCATTAGGATATGGGTTTTCTAAAGAAGGTAAAGTAATATCTTTTAGTACAGGTTTTAGATTTTAATAAAAATGAGCTCCTTAAATTTTTTATATCTATATATTATTAAAGTTTTTTAGGATTTCTAAATTAGAAATACGATTATTGATTGATATGTTTAGCAACGAAAAATTTGAAATATCTGGTGTAAATGAATTACCAATTATTGGTGATATTACTTTTTGTGATCGCTATCCAGAATATGTGGTGATTTTTGCACACGGTTTTAGAGGTTTTAAAGATTGGGGCACTCATCATTTGGTGGCCACCTATTTTGCTGATAAGGCCATAAATTTTATCAAATTTAATTTTTCGCATAGCGGTGTAAACCCTAAAGATTTATCAGATATTACTGATTTAACAGTTTTTTCTAACAACACCCCATCTAAAGAATTATCTGACTTAAACCAAGTAATTGGTTTTGCAAAAAATAAGTTTCCTTTTTTAAAAATAGCCTTGATTGGCCACAGCCATGGTGGTGGAATTAGCATTTTACAAGCCGCTACCGACCTTAGAATTGATAAATTAATTACTTGGGCTGCCATTGGTGCTTTTAGAGATTTATGGAAACGCGAAGAGGAGATAGAATGGAGAAAAACAGGCACTCTTTATACGCTAAACGCCAGAACAAAACAACAAATGCCCTTAAATATCTCGCTTTTAGATGATGTAATTACACATGAAAAAGAATTTGATTTAAAAGCGGCTGCTAAAAATATATCTACTCCTTGGTTAATAATTCATGGAGATAATGACCCTGCAGTGAATGTAGAAGTAGCAAAAGAATTCCACACTATTCAACCTCAAAAATCCGAATTATTGATTATTGAAGGTGCTGATCATGTTTTTGGAGCAAGTCATCCCTACACAAACGAAACATTACCTAAAGATTTAGAGCAGGTTTGTAAGGCTTGCGCCGATTTTATATTAGACTAAATCATGATCTCATTTACGCTATAAAATCCAATTTATAAGATCATTTCATTTTACTCAATATATTGAGTAATTTTACTCAATATATTGAGTAATTTGTAAAACATGTTCCAAAGATCTTATTTACAACAACTTACAACAAGAATAAAAGAACCAAAAAAGTTTATTCAAGTGTTAATGGGACCTCGTCAAGTGGGTAAAACTACTTTGATTGGGCAATTAATTAAGGAGATAAACATTCCGCATCAGTTTGAATCTGCTGATGCAGTACCTGCTTCTGACAGCGTTTGGTTAACCTCTTTATGGGAAAGTGTAAGAATTAAAATCAAAAACGAAGGAATTGAAGAATTTCTATTAGTGATTGATGAAATACAAAAAATTGATAATTGGAGCGAAATAGTTAAAAAACTATGGGACCAAGATAGCAGAGAAAACATCAACATTAAAATTATCTTACTCGGTTCATCTAGGTTATTATTACAACAAGGTCTTACCGAATCTTTAGCCGGTCGTTTTGAATCTACTTATGTAGGGCATTGGTCTTTTAAAGAAATGCAAGACGCTTTTGGTTTTACTGCCAATCAATATGTTTGGTTTGGCGCTTATCCTGGCTCCGTTTCATTAATTAATGAAGAAGAACGATGGAAAAATTACATCAATAATTCATTGATAGAAACCAGTATTTCTAAAGATATTTTAATGTTAACCAGAGTAGACAAACCCGCATTAATGAAACGTTTATTTGAGTTAGGCTGCTTATACTCTGGTCAAATACTTTCTTACACCAAAGTACAGGGACAATTACAAGATGCGGGGAATACCACCACGCTTTCGCATTATTTACAACTTTTAGATACCGCTGGTTTATTAGCAGGAATAGAAAAATACGCCGCAGATGTCATCAGAAAAAGATCTTCGAGTCCAAAATTTCAGGTTCACAATAATGCTTTAATTAGCGCTCAAAGAAATGAGTCTTTTAATGAAATACTTGAAAATAAACAAGAATGGGGCCGAATGGTAGAATCGGCAATTGGAGCTCATTTAGTCAACTCCGCTTTAGTTAATAATTTTAATGTTTATTATTGGCGACACAGAAACGATGAAGTAGATTTTGTTTTAGAAAAACGAGGTCGAGTAATTGCTTTGGAAGTGAAAAGCAATGATGCAACCAGTCTTTCTGGATTAAATGCTTTTCAAAAATATTTTAACCCCTCTAAAGTTTTATTGATTGGAAATAAAGGCTTGCCTTGGGAAGAGTTTTTAAAAATTAATCCAGCTGAGATTTTTTAACCCAATTTACGGTTAAATTCATTTCAACATGACATCAATTTACTTCTTCCTTTTCTATCCAATTACCATCCACTTTAATGATGTCTATCATCTCATTTAAAGCGTTATCAGAACTTACATTTTTCTTCACCACCTCTTTACCTCGGTATAAAGTAATTTTACCAGGACCAGTACCAACATAACCATAATCGGCATCAGCCATTTCACCGGGGCCGTTTACAATGCACCCCATAATGCCAATTTTAATCCCTTTTAAATGATCTGTACGACTTCTAATCATTTGGGTAGTTTCTTGCAAATCAAACAAAGTTCTACCGCAGCTTGGGCAAGAAATGTATTCTGCTTTTGATATTCTTGATCTGGTAGCTTGCAAAATTCCGAAAGAAGTAGAAACCCTAAATTTAGTAGAAACCTGAGGAGCATCTAGCCAAACACCATCGCCCAAACCGCCTAATAATAAAGCGCCTAAATCAGTTGCAGCATAAAGCTGAGCTTTTAATTCTTTCTCTGCTAAGTTTTCATTTTCATCAAAAACATAAGATCTTTTGATAATTACAGGCGTATCAATTCCGGCATTCATCAGCTTAAAAAAGAAAGCTCTTTGATCTGCCATGCCGCATTCTTGTGTGGTTTCTAATACAAAAACCAAAGTTTTATCAAAAGGTAAAGCAGCAAAATCATCACTATCTAAATCATGATTAGAAACCCTTACCAAATTTAATGCAATGTCTTTTTCAGCAGCAACTAAATATTCTTTCAAATTATATAATGGGTGACAATTAGTTTTTGAAGAAAGATTTTGCCAAGTTTTATAATTGTAAAGCTGTTTTAAATTCCCCGGAAACTCAAACGAAGGTAACTCATCACCTAAATAAGCAAAATCAATAGACTGATCGCCCATGTTGTACTTATCTAAAATTGGCGAATAATTGTATCCAGCGGCAGCTAAAATGCCTACATCTTTTAAGTTTTGGTCTGATAAATCTAAAATTACTCGTGGTACTTGATGACCACCAATAAACGTATTTAGCTCTGCCGAAGCTCTTTTATTGTACTCAAAAGGAGAATATCCTTCTGGAATTTCAAAATCAGGTTCTTCAACGTCAGCCGCCATCACCTGCTTTCTATTTTCATAACGTTGTGCCAAAGCTTGTGCAACCGGAATTTCAAACTCAGGTTCTTCGGTTAAAGAAACACGAATGGTATCGCCCAAGCCATCTTCCAATAAAGTACCAATCCCTACTGCAGATTTTATTCTCCCATCTTCTCCATCGCCAGCCTCAGTAACCCCTAAATGCAAAGGATAATTCATTCCCTCGGCAACCATAGTTTGCACCAACAAACGGTAGGCCTGTACCATCACCTGGGTGTTACTAGATTTCATAGAAATTACCAATTGATGATAATCCATACTATGGCAAATTCTTATAAATTCCATGGCTGATTCTACCATTCCCTTTGGAGTATCTCCATACCAACTCATAATACGGTCTGACAGCGACCCATGATTGGTTCCAATCCTCATTGCTGTTCCGTTAGCTTTGCAAATTTCTACCAGCGGGGCAAATTTTTTCTTGATTCTTGCCAGCTCAATTTGGTAGGCTTCTGGGGTATAATTTATTTCTTCAAACTTCTTTTTATCGGCGTAATTACCTGGGTTTACCCTTACTTTTTCTACAATTTTAGCGGCTAATTCGGCAGCGTTTGGGGTAAAATGAATATCGGCAACTAGCGGCGTAGTGTATCCTTTTGCAGCTAATCCTTTTTTAATCTCTAATAAATTTTGTGCTTCTTTCATGGAAGGAGCCGTAATACGCACATATTCGCAGCCTGCATCAATCATTCTTATACTTTGCGCTACAGAACCTTCGGTATCCATAGTATCTGTAGTAGTCATAGATTGTATTCTAATAGGGTTGTTTCCGCCCATTAAAACACCGCCAACGTTTACTTCACGAGTAATAAACCTAGAATATTGGGTGATAGAATTACAGTAATTTCCTTTTAAAGCCTTTGTTGCTTTAGTTTCCATGCAAAAAATAATTTGGTCAAAAATACACGTTTTATATTAAATAGTTTTTCTTTTAAAAAGTTTGGATGGAAGCAGAACGTTTAAAGTTTAGAGATAAAAGTTTAAAATAGAAAGTGAAAAGTTAACATTAAAAAAAGGTTAGATTTTTGGGTGTTCGAGCGGGCTTTGCGCTGTATTCCCGATGAAAAATCGGGAGATGCCGCTGCAATCCCTAACACAAAAATATTGAGCTAATTACTCAGTTAAATCTAGTTACTTCTTACACCCTTTTCTGTTATGAACATTAGAAATAAAACATAGTTAAAAACCACTAAAATTTATAATCTAAACCGGATTGAAATGGAAATCCTTTTTGTTTTTCACAAAAAGATTGTAATAAAAAGCCGGACTAGCGGAAATTACTTTTATTGGTTTTGCTTTCCAAAATATTTTAAAACTGATAATTTAAGTCTACACCAATCTATCCTTTATTACTAAGGTATCAGCTATTATATCATGTAAGCATTGTTGTTTTTTATTGAGGAAACTGTATAAGTATCCAAAGAAAAACAGCCCTGTACTAATGATTTTAGAAAGATTTCTGATTAAAATTTGATTGAATGTAGGTTTTAAACCCTGCAAATTAGTGACTCTAATGTTTAACATTTTTTTTCCTAAGGTAGCCTGTTGAGCATTCTCGAGATAAACCTGATAAACAAACTTTGAAACTGGGATGATAATGATATTGGCTAATAATATAAAAATGGTTTGCTCTCTTTGATCTAAAATTAAGATGGTGATGAGGTCTAAAACGGCAATAATACCAGCAATGATAAACCAATCTAATACGCTGGCTAACATTCTTAAATCAAAGCCAGCAAAATATTGTGGATTTGTGTATTGTTTAGCAAAACCCAAAAATTCCCTTAATTCAGGGAATTCATGAGCTTCTTTATAATCGTCCATTAAGGGTGTTCTGAGGAACGAATCGGGTTTAACCTTTTGAGTTTTTAATTCCTCTAGTGTAAACGGTCCGGCTGGTTTACCATTAATAACTAAAGTATATTTTGTTTGGTTCATTTAATAACGATTCACATTAAAATCACTTAAACCACCTTTTAATACAATATTTATTTTTTTTGCGGCCGAGCGGTAATTTGAAGTTTCGTAAGTTCCATCGGCTTTTTTGACAAAACCATCAAAATCTTTAGAGGATAAGCCTGTTGAAGTTTTGATTTGGCAACCCATACTTTCTGGTACTTCTATTTTTACTTCGGCAACACCAGTTTCTGCTGTTAAATTTACGTTATTGTATAAATCGCCAACCTTTACATTAAACTCTGCAGCGCCACCTTTTAAGTAAATGCTTTTTACTTTATGGTTACTGAGGTCAAAATCTGCTTTTCCGGCACCAAAAAATAAGCTTACATCCCATAAGGGCTGTGTATTTAACATCATCACCACGTCATCAAATTCTTCGTTTTTAAAAGAATAATTGCCTTTTTTATTTTTAGAGTTGAAATCTAAAACTGCGCTGCTATCTGTCTCTGTCTTTTTTAAATAATAACGAGACTTTGTTTGATTTAAATTAGCTTCAAATAGTTTATCAGTTCCAGCTCTTAGTTCAAAAGCGCTTGCTCCTCCCCTAATATTAAGTTTAGCGGTTTTAAATTTAGGATCATAATCTTCTATGTAAGTACTAGATATTTCTGTATTGTTTAAAGAATCGTTATCAAATTCATCATTATCATCAGAATAACTCCAATTCCAACGTGATGTATTTTCTCTTTTTTGAAGCCCCATATAAGTAATTACGCCCAAAGCCATTATAGTAATTAAGGTAGTTGCTAATAAACCCACCTTAGAGTTAGAGCGAGAGAATAATATGTTTACGCCAATTAAAATTAAGATTACTGGCCAAAAACGCCAGGCGTAATGCCAGCTAAAATCTATTACTCCAAAGTTTTCTAAAAGGAATATGCCACCAATAAATACCAATAGTATTCCCCAAAATATTTTATCTGTTTTCATAATTTCTAATTAAAATGAGTCGTTTTTATTAGTTGCTTCTTCTGTTGGTGTTTCATCAGTTTTTTTCTTAAAATCTGAGGTGTCAAAATCTTTTGGTTGAGATTCTTGCTTGGCTCCCTTAAATAAAATACTTAAACCAATCACTACAAATACCAAAGGCCATAATTTGCCTAAACGAAACCAATTAGGAATAATATCAAATTCATCTAAAAGAAAATAAGAGCCCAAACCAATCAATACTAATCCCCCAATTAAATTCATATTTACTTTCTCTTTGGGTTTAAAAGTAGATTCAAAATTATTTGGTTCATCGGGGCTAACCCTATAATCTGTTTTAAAATCTCCAAATTTAAATGGCCCATTATTTTCTTCGGGAACGGCAATCCATAAAATAATATAAATCCATATTCCACCGCCGCCAAAAAAAGCTGCTAAAGCAAAAGCAATTCTTACCCAAGTTACATCAAGCTGAAAATAATTTGCTAAACCTGATGCCACGCCAGCAACCATCTTATTACTGGTGTCTCTTGTTAATTTCTTAGTCATGTTAATTTTTCCTTTCTGTTCTAAATTTGTCCGTGGATGGGCTTTATCACAATTTGATCTACATTTGCGCCAATGCTCATTTTCATGATTTGATCAATAGCTGATGCTACATCCTGTGGTTGTATAAATTCATCAGGAGAAATGGAAGTGCCTGCCCAAGAGTTTGTTAAAGTAGAACCTGGCAATATTGCCGTTACTTTTACCTCATAGTCCATCATCTCTTTTCTCATGATGTTATTAAGACTAAGCAACGCCGATTTAGTTACACAGTAAGAACCTGCATTTACAATTGTTTCTATACTAGCCACAGAACATATATTAAAAATATACCCAAAACGTCTTTCTTTCATTAAAGAAGCCAATTTTTTATATAAGTAATAAGGCGCATAAACATTGGTTTGCATGTGAAGGTCTAAAGCATCATCTTCCTCATCTAATATAAAAGAGGGCACAAATACGCCTACATTATTTACCAAAACATCTATTTGGCCTAAAGCCGATAAAGAAAGCGCTGCAAATTGCTGTACTGCCTTTTTTTGACTACAGTCTACTTCTTTGATAAATACTTCTACGGCTGGATAAAGCTTAACAATCTCTGCTTTAAGCTCTTGTAAATCTTTTAAATTTCGGGCGCACAAAGCTAAGTGATGGCCGTTTGCTGCCATATTTAATGAAATTGCTTTGCCTATTCCTTTAGAAGCCCCGGTAATTAATACATTCATTTTATTTGATTTTAATACCAATTTAGGTTTAATATTTGCAATAGATAAAAAAGCTTATTTTTACGCAAAAACCAAACTATGATATTTTACCATTTCGGAAAATATATTCTATTACTTAAGGCTATTTTTAGAAAGCCAGAGAAACTTAGCATTTACAAAAATGAAATCTTTAAAGAGATGGTTGATATTGGCTTAGGTTCCTTAGGAATCATTAGTATTATATCTGTTTTTATTGGTGCAGTAACCACCGTACAAACCGCCTTCCAGTTAACCAGTGATTTAATTCCCAAATCTATTATTGGTGGAATTACTCGTGATTCTACTATTTTAGAATTGAGTCCTACCGTTTGTTCGCTGGTTTTAGCAGGTAAAATAGGCTCTAGCATTGCATCACAAATAGGTACCATGAGGGTTACAGAGCAAATTGATGCTTTAGAAATTATGGGTATCAATGCGCCTGGATTTTTGATTCTACCCAAATTACTTGCAGGCGTAATTATGATTCCAATGTTAGTTATTGTAGCTATTTTCTTAAGCATTTCTGGAGGTTACCTAGCAGGTAGCGCTTCTGGAGCCGTTACCGCAGCAGAATTTATTCAAGGTTTAACTACAGATTTTATTCCATTTACAGTAGTAGTGGCTATGGTTAAGGCATTTGTATTTGCTTTCATTATCACAACAGTATCTGCCTACCAAGGATATTACACTAGCGGTGGAGCATTAGAAGTTGGCCAAGCCAGCACAAAGGCAGTTGTAATTAGCTGTATAGCTATTTTAGTTTCTGATTACATTATTGCACAACTCTTATTATGATAGAAGTTAAAGATATTTATAAAAGTTTTGGAGAAAACCAAGTACTTAAGGGTATTTCTGCGGAATTTAAACCAGGCGTAACCACCTTAATTATTGGAGGATCTGGATCTGGAAAAACCACTTTGATGAAGAATATGGTGGGATTACATGAACCAGATAGTGGCAAAGTGCTTTATGACGGCAGAGATTTTACTTCTATGAACACACATGAAAGAATTCCTATTAGAAAAGAAATTGGAATGCTTTTTCAAGGTTCGGCTTTGTTTGATTCTATGACAGTAGAAAAAAACATCCGTTTCCCATTAGATATGTTTACAGAACAATCTAAAGCAGAAAAATTAGATCGCATAAATTTTGTTTTAGAAAGGGTTAATTTAGCAGGCAAAAATAAATTGTACCCTACGGAGCTTTCAGGCGGGATGAAAAAAAGAGTAGGTATAGCCAGAGCTATTGCCATGAACCCCAAATATCTTTTTTGTGATGAACCCAACTCGGGCTTAGACCCAAAAAGTTCTATCATGATTGATGAATTAATTAAAGAAATTACCGAAGAGTACAATATTACCACTGCCGTAGTTACACATGATATGAATTCGGTGATGGGAATTGGAGATCATATTATATTTTTGCACCAAGGAAAAAAATGGTGGGAAGGTTCTAATAAAGAAATTACCTCTACAGATAATCAAGAACTAAATGATTTTGTTTTTGCCACCAAACTGATGGAAACGCTATTAAAAAAGTAGTTTTAATCCTTAAAAATTCAAATAAAAAAACTCGATTTAGAATACACAAATATATGGCAGAACCTTCTATAAACGCACTTTCTCCTCAACATTGGAAAGATTATGAATTAATAGATTGTGGAGATTTCGAAAAGCTAGAAAGGTTTGGAGAACTTATTTTAATTAGACCAGAGCCTCAAGCAGTTTGGGATAAACTACTCCCCGAAAGTGAATGGCAAAAACTGCATCATATTAAGTTTAAAGGAAGATCGGCTACAGCTGGTGAATGGGTAAAAAAGAATTCTAAAATACCCGATAGATGGCATATAAATTACCAAAACAAAGATGTATCTATAAAATTAAGATTGGCTTTAACATCATTTAAACATGTTGGCGTTTTCCCAGAACAAGCTGTTAACTGGGATTTTATATCGTCAAAAATCAAAAAATTCAAAACACCTAATCCTAAAGTACTCAACCTTTTTGCCTACACAGGCGGCGCTTCTTTAATTGCTAAAGCAGCCGGCGCAGATACCACCCATGTAGATTCTATTAAACAAGTAGTTTCATGGGCTAACGAAAATCAAGAGATTTCCAATTTAAAAGATATTAGATGGGTAGTAGAAGATGCTTTAAAGTTTGTTCAAAGAGAGTTAAAGCGAGGTAAAACTTACAACGGAATTATTTTAGATCCTCCTGCTTATGGCCATGGCCCTAAAGGCGAAAAATGGAAATTGGAAGATCAGATTAAAGAAATGATGAAAGAAGTGGTTCAATTGTTAGATCCAGAAGAACATTTTTTGATCTTGAATACTTATTCGCTCGGTTTTTCGTCTATCATAGTAGAAAATTTAATACGTGGTGCTTACCCTCAAGTAAAAAACTTAGACATTGGAGAGTTGTATCTAAAGGCACAAAGTGGAATAAATCTTCCCTTAGGCGTTTTTGGTAAATTTAGCTCGGTATAATGTTGAAATCTTTTTTTCAGAACACCAAAGCTTAGTCCTAATTTCAAATAAATTAAAAATTAAATGTTGTCGACAAAAAACCTGCTTTTAGTACCACAATTATTTTGTGTTGCTGCCTTATTTTACTCTTGCTCTGGTGCTGATAGTAAAACACCAGCAAAAAACAATAGCACCAACGATTCTACAAAAACTATAGCTGCCGAAGAAAAAGACCTCTTTAAACCAGTAGATTCTGCTAAATATTTTGAACTTCAAAAATATTTAGCCAACGGAGATACTACTGGGAAATGGCCAGTAAAAAAAGATGTTTTACCTAAAGATGGCGCCATTCTTCCCTTTAACAGGATAGTTGCTTTTTATGGTAACCTTTATTCTAAAAAAATGGGTGCTTTAGGCGAATATGCTCCAAAAGACATGTGGCGTTTGCTAAACGCCGAAGTTGCCAAATGGAACAAAGCAGATAGTACCATTAAATCAATTCCGGCTGTACATTATATTGCTACAGTAGCTAGCGGCACACCCGGAAAAGATGGAAATTATATTAACAGAATGCCAGATAAACAAATAGACTCGGCATT
Source organism: Pedobacter cryophilus (assembly GCF_005116455.1). GTDB lineage: Bacteria > Bacteroidota > Bacteroidia > Sphingobacteriales > Sphingobacteriaceae > Pseudopedobacter > Pseudopedobacter cryophilum. Next base: position 263,090 of record NZ_SWBP01000002.1, on the reverse strand, counting down.
AACTATTGCTAAAATGCACAATGCCATTGTTTTTTTAGATGTGCAAGTAGCGCTAAGTAATTTAAAAGCCGAATTGCCACGTTTAGAAAAGTATTTAAAAATGCCTCATGTACATTTAGGAATAGACCCGGAGTTTTCTATGAAAACTGGAGCAAGACCTGGATCAAAAATTGGCACTTACGATGCAGTTGATGTAAATTATGCAACAGAATACTTGGCTAAATTGGTAAAAGAGAACAACTTACCCGCTAAAATACTAGTGGTACACCGCTTTACACAAGGCATGGTAACCAATTACCAAAATTTTAAATTAAGAAAAGAAGTGCAAATTGTAATGCACATGGACGGTTGGGGCGAACCCGAATTGAAAAAAGGAACTTACCGTAACCATTTATATAAAGAACCAGTTCAGTTTGTAGGTTTTAAAATATTTTACAAAAATGATTTAAAGAAAGCACCTAACAGGTTAATGACTCCACAAGAGTTATTGAAATTAACACCAAAACCTGTTTATATTCAGTATCAGTAATATTTGTATTGAGGTACTTTAGAATTTCATATAAACCATAAAAAAAGTCTCCCAAAAAGGAGGCTTTTTTTATGGTTTAGAGATATTATTTTATAAAGGAATCGCAAAATGCGATACCTCAATTCAAGATTATTAATTTGTATTCATGAGGTTTTTAAAAACTGAGTACTTGAAGTCGCAAAATGCGACTTCAAGTTGGGGCGGAAGAAGAAAAATACCTTTTGCTTTTACAGAGCATGGTATACTCATGTTATCAAGTGTGTTAAACAGTAAGCAAGCTATCAGAGTAAATATTCTAATTATGAGAATTTACACCAAAATAAGAGAGCTTTTAATAGCACATAAGGATGTTTTTATTAAAGTTGAACAAGTAGAAAAGAAACTTATTAAACAAGATGAAAAAATAGAACTCCTATTCAGTTATCTCAGTAAATTTATAGAAAAAGAAGACCAACCCAGGGTACAAATCGGGTTTAAAACTAAAGCAAACAACTAAAACTTAAAACTTGCCTTACTCTCCAGAGCATCTAATTTGGTACTTTGCCTTTTACCCGCCACCGTTACATTCAACATATTTATTTGTTCTTCATTACAAATCACGGCTTTTTACTTTCTAGATTTTTTTTAAACGATACACTGTTATTTAAAAATATTATCTTTAATGTAAAGTAGGAGAAATATGGATATCTCAATAAAATATAAAATCGTTGAAAAAATTATTCAAAGTCAAGACGAAAACTTGTTGAATGAGATAAAATCTTTATTAGAATTATCTGAGACTGATTTTTGGAATGATCTTCCTTTTGAAGTACAGCAAGGAATTAATAAAGCTAAAAATCAACTTAACCACAAAGAAGGAATTCCACATTCAAATGTGATGGAAGAAATAAAGCATAAATTTCTAGGGAAATAAATGACTCCTTCTAATATTATTTGGTCTCCTACAGCGAGATTAACCTATTTTAATATACTAGAATATCTTAATGAAAAATGGACAATTAAAGAGTTGAAATTTTTTATTAATAGAACAGAAACAGTCATCCAAAACATCAGTATTCATCCTAAACTTTATTCTTATTCTAAAGAAAGTGATATTTACAAATGTGTTTTAGTAAAACAGGTAAGTTTATTTTATATAATTAAAGATGAATATGTAGAGCTATTAATATTTTGGGATAATAGGCAAGATTTAACCAAACTATCTAACATCTGATAACTTTCGTCTGATAACCAACCTAAAACTTAAAACTCGCCTTACTCTCCGGAGCATCTAATTTGGTACTTTGCCTTTTACCCGCTACCGTTACATTTAACATATTTATTTGTTCAGCATGTAATTGGTTTAAGATACTATTGTTTATTTCTATCGTATTTATCTTATTAATTTTTGGGATTTCGAAATAACACCAAGCAGCTTCACCTTGTATTTCATAGCCTACAAAATTCATAGTGTAAACTTTACCATCAATTTTTAAGATCAAATGTTTTTTTACATAATCAGCTATAAGCGTATTCACTTTTACTTTATCAGTAGGTTTAATAATATCAAAACTTACCTTATTTTCCTTTTCTATTCCATGCTCTAAATCGTCAAAAAATATTTTAGAACTTATCTCCACAGTTTTGTTTTTTGAATTATGATTAACTTCTGTAACACTTACATAGAAAGGATGAAAAAAAGCAGCTAAAAGGAATATTATATTTATCATAATTAATAATTTGCAATTTACAGACCAAAACTAAAACAATTTGATGCAAGATTTTTCTATTTTTTTTCAATTAGGCTGGCAGCATATTTTAGACTGGCAAGGTTATGATCACATCTTGTTTGTAACGGCTTTATGTGGTGTTTATTTGATAAGCGATTGGCGAAAGCTTTTAATTTTAGTGACTGCCTTTACCATTGGGCATTCTGTAACCTTGGCGCTCAGCGTTTTTAACCAAATTTTAATTCCATCTGCATGGATAGAATTCCTCATACCGGTTACTATTGTAATTACTGCTTTTATCAATATTGTTAAAAAAAGAACGTTTAAGCAAAAATTCAACCCTATATACCTGTTAGCACTAGTTTTTGGTTTAATCCATGGAATGGGCTTCTCTAATTATTTAAAGAGTTTACTGGGTAAAAGCAACAATGTTGTTGCAGAGCTATTTGCTTTCAACATAGGATTAGAATTTGGACAAATAATTATTGTATTTTCGGTGTTGCTACTCTCCTTTTTAATTGTAAAACTAATTAGAGTGCAAAAAAGAGAATGGAATCTTTTTCTTTCTTCAGCTATTTTCGGGATTGCTTTGGTAATGGCTATAGAGCGGTTTCCTTTTTGAAGTTGAAAAGTTTTAAGTGAAAAATTGAAAGTTTAAGGTAATAAGTTTTAAGTAAAAAGTTCAAAATGAGACCGCAAGCATCTTGATACTAGCTTCTTGATACTCAATACTAAAATCTCAATACGCAATAATCACATCCCAATACTAAATATCAAAAAATATGAAATATAAATTAATCCCTTTTTTATTAAGCTTTGGATTGTGTGGAGCTGCTTATGCGCAGTTTCAACAGAATAATCCGGGTGCCAACCATGGCAACAAATTTGAACAGTTAGAAACCATTATTCGTGATCCAAACATGTACCGTTCAGCTTCTGGAGCACCGGGTCCGGCTTATTGGCAACAAAAAGCTGATTATGTAATTAACGCCGAAATTGACGAGAAAAACCAACGCTTAATTGGTTCAGAAACGGTTACTTACACCAACAATTCGCCAGATCCGCTGACTTATTTGTGGTTACAATTAGACGAAAACGAACATAAATCTACCAGCGATAACCAATCTTTTGATGGTAGTAAAATGGGTGATAGAATGAGTATCCGTCAATTACAAACCATTATAGGTGGCACAAATGATTATGGCGTAAATATTTTAAAAGTTACAGATGGTGCTGGTAGTGCGTTAAAGTACACCATTAACCAAACCATGATGCGTATTGAAATGCCAAAAACATTAGCGCATGGGGCAAAATTTGTATTTAAAATTAATTGGAATTATAAAATTACCGACCGTACCACAGTTGGTGGTCGTGGTGGGTCTGAATATTTTCCAGAAGACGACAATTATTTATACACCATTGCGCAATGGTACCCAAGAATGGCCGTTTACTCTGATTTTCAGGGCTGGCAAAACAAGCAATTTACCGGAAGAGGCGAATTTGCTTTAACTTTTGGAGATTATAAAGTAAACATTACCGTACCCGCAGATCATATCATTGGTTCTACAGGCGAATGTCAAAATTATAGCTCAGTATTAACTGGCGCACAATTAAACCGCTGGAAACAAGCTCAAAGCGCTAACGAACCTATTGAGGTGGTGACTTTAGCAGAAGCTAAAAATGCCATGAAGTCTAAATCCACAGCTAAAAAAACGTGGACATACTATGCTCAGAACGTAAGAGATTTTGCTTTTGTAAGCTCTCGCAGATTAGTTTGGGATGCCATGAAGGTAAATGTAGAAGGAAAATCGCCTATGGCAATGTCTTACTACGGACCAGAAGCTTACGGTTTATACCGTAAATATTCTACCAAAGTAATTGCCAATACTTTAAAGGTTTATTCAAAACATACCATCACTTATCCTTACCCAGTGGCTATTTCTGTAGAAGCATCTAACGGAATGGAATATCCAATGATTTGCTTTAACTATGGCCGTACAGAAAAAGACGGAACTTATTCTGAAGCTACCAAATACGGAATGATTGGCGTAATTACGCATGAAGTTGGGCATAACTTTTTCCCAATGATTGTAAACTCTGATGAGCGCCAATGGTCTTGGATGGATGAAGGTTTAAACACTTTTTGCCAATACCTAGCCGAGCAGGAATTTGACAACAATTACCCCTCTCGTAGAGGTCCGGCTCATTTAATTGTAGATTACATGAAACTGCCTAAAGACCAGTTAGAGCCAATCATGACCAACTCAGAGAACATCATCAACTTTGGACCAAATGCTTATGCTAAACCAGCAACCGCTTTAAACGTGATGAGAGAAACCGTAATGGGACGTGAGTTATTTGATTACGCTTTTAAAGAATACGCCAGAAGATGGGCTTTTAAACACCCTACTCCTGCTGATTTTTTTAGAACCATGGAAGATGCATCTGCAGTAGATTTAGATTGGTTTTGGAGAGGTTGGTTTTACGGAACAGATGCCGTTGATATTTCTCTTGATAACGTGATTGCTTTTAGAATGGATAGCAAAAACCCTGAAGTAGAAAGCGCTTACCAAAGAAAGCAAGCCGAAGAAAACAACTTTATTATTGCCAGAAAGCGTAACCGCGATGCAGGCATTACCTTTGCCGTAGAAGCCGATACTTCTTTGTTAGATTTTTACAACAAGTGGGATCGTTTTGCCGCCACCCCAGCTACCAAAGAAAACTTTAACAAATACTACGCTTCTTTAAGTGCTGATGAGAAAAAACTATATGATAGCAAAACCAATTTCTACCAACTAGATTTCTCTAATATAGGCGGTTTGGTATCTCCAATTATTATAGAATGGACTTATACCGATGGCACCAAAGAAGTAGAAACCGTACCCGCTTACATCTGGCGTAAGGATGAAAATAAGGTAACCAAGGTATTTGCTAAAACCAAAACTATGGCTTCTGTTAAATTAGACCCATATTTAGAAACTGCCGATATTGACGCCAGCAACAACAGCTTCCCAAGAGTAAACCAACCTACCAAGTTTGAGTTGTTTAAACAACAAAACCAAGTAAGAGGCGCTTCAACCGGAGGCAACCCAATGCAAGAAGCAAAGAAAACACAGAAATAAGATTGATATTTTTATAAAAGAAAAGTCGGTGGTTTTCATAAACTACCGACTTTTTTGTTTTTGGGCGTTCGGGCAGGCTGTACATTCATACTGCACAGGCCTTAAGCTCAAAGCCGGTATCCATTTCCATCCTTAACGCAAAAGAATTCTGAGCTTCAAATTAAAGTCAGGCTGAGCGGAGTCGACGCCTTTTGATTCGTCACACCGCTGTTCGTGATGTTAGAGTATAAGCATCTCTAACTAGCAAATAAAAAGGATTTGGAATATTTGCAATCCGCATTTTACAAATACTTTTGTACATGATGTTAACGATCTAAATTTTGAAAAAGTAACGGTTAACAGAAAAATTAAATCTTCAATCCATCTAATTCCTAATAAAGAAACCCAAATAAATACAGCGGAATCTTATTCATAAAACCTGTTTCTATATCATCTGCAATTACATAAGCATTTTCTAGGTTTTGAATTTGTTTAGCAGATTTCCCCTTCCCTCCAATTTCAAATATAAATTGATTTCCTTTTTCGTTGATGGATATATCCCCTTCTTTAGGTAAAAAAACCTCGTCACTATAATTAATCAGTTGATTCAAAACAAAAGTTTCTCTTAAAGTACCTAAATCTGGTGAAATTTTTAAAGCGTAGGAAAGATTGGTGTTTTCCAGATAAATTTTATCTGGTTTTTGAAGTAAGCTAATGCCTTTACCATCTCTATTTAAGAAATGTAATAAGCCTGCTTTTTCTAATGCGTGTAAATAATTTTTAATGGTGTTTCTGCCAATTTCTAATTTATCAGCAATGGCAGATACATTTGCAGTAAAAGGAACAGATTCGGCTAAAATTCCCAACAACTTTTTAATCTTAAAAATATGTTCAGCATTATATCCGTCTATGTATGCTAAATCTTCATTTAAAGTAACCTCCATCGTTTGTATCAGTCTTGCTTCAAAGCTATGCTGACTTAAACCTTTGCTAAACGGAAAATATCCTTTTTTTAAATAATCTGGAAATAAGGAAAGAGGCTTAAACAAACTTGATAGTGATTGAGCATGTTGGATATGGTTTTGCAACAGTTCTGTTAAATCTATTTTTGGATAATGGATTTGATGAAAAAAGGAAAGATATTCTCTAAAAGACAAACCCGCTAATTCATAGCTTAAAACCCGTCGGCTTAAGTCTGCCTCTCCACGATATAAATCTAATGCAGATGAGGAGGTGAATATCAATTGTAAATCTGGCAATCCATCATAAATGATTTTGATTTGGCTACTCCAATCTTTCAGCTTATGTACTTCATCAACCAATAAGGTTTGTCCACCTATTTGATGAAACTGTTGGGCTAAATCAAACAAAGTATGGTTGTAAAACCAAGGATGATCTAAAGTCACATATAAATGTTTGCTGGTATCCTTTAAATTATACTTAAGATGTTGCAACAATAAAGTGGTTTTACCCACACCTCTTAGCCCTTTTATACCCACAAATCTTTCTTGCCATTCTACCTCATTAAACAAGTAACGGTTAAAATCATTAGTGACTTTTTGTAGTAAAGCAGCCTGATACTGAAATAGTTTTTCCATTATTTTGGTTTGAATTCAAACCAAATATACACAAAAATTGGTTTCAGATTAAACCATTATGAATTGAATAAATAAAAATACTTCACCCTCTGCCTCGGCCTGTGTCCTCACAGACGAAAACTACCTTTCCCCTCTGCATGTGTACTCACAGATCAAAATAGGTAATAAAAGTGTTTTTTGAGGACACAAACCACGGAATGTGATAAACAACTCACAAATTTAAAAAACAAAAGAAGGAGCCTCATCAGCTCCTCTCTTTCACATTATAACACTAATTAACAATACAAAAACTACTTTTTCTTTAAAGTTTCAATTTCTCGTTTTAAAACATCTATTTGTGCTTGCTGCTCATTAATGGCGGCTACTAAAACCGGAATCAATTTTTCCATATTTACCTCATCATATTTTGCAGTTTTAAACTGGTTTTTGCCGGCAGGATACATTTTAGAAGTTTCATAAACTACAGATGGAAAATTGGTAGATAAACTTTTTGTTTCAAAGCCATACTGAGGCCCTAAAGGCAATTTCAAATTCTTTTGTTTATCTGCTTTGTAGCTAAAACTAATAGGCTCCAATTCTTTTAACTGGTTTATTGGATTAGCAATCTCGGCAACATTAACTTTTAATTCATTGTCGGCAATTTTTTGAGCATTAACATTTAATGCCAAAATAGTAAGTAAAGACCCTAATAAAGATCCTTTTATCAAAGAAAATTTCATGATGATATAATTTAAAAAATAATAAATTGTAAAAATTTGTTTGGAAATTTGGGAAATCGACTAGCCCTCTGGCGGAGGATTGTTTAGAGAAATTTTTAGGCTAGAAATTCTACTATCGGTTATAAATGGTAATGCTTGTGATTTACCATACCTCACCAATAATACGGGTTGATCAATCAAAAAACGATCTGATTCACTAATTTCAGATTCATTTTCGTTAGTATCTTGAGCAGAAGATTCTGGGTTGTTTTCAACTAAAGACATTTCAATTTCTTCATCTACAAACCATACCGCCGACTCTGAAAAGTTCAGCTGTACAATTAACAGAATTAAAATAGATATGATATTTACTGATTTTTTAAACATTTTCTCAAAAAATATGTCTTAAAATTGCAGACAGATAATTAATGATTCTTATTGATCTTTAACTGGAAGCAAATATATTGCATAAATCATATTTTCAGCAAAAAAATATATAATAATGACACAAAAAGGAAATTTTGGAGGAGGGTGTTTTTGGTGTACCGAAGCTGTATTCACAGCTGTTAATGGTGTTGAAAAAGTAACTTCTGGCTACATGGGTGGGCAGGTTGATAACCCAACTTATGAACAAGTTTGCACAGGTACAACTGGTCATGCAGAAATTATACAAATAGAATTTGATCCTGCTAAAGTTTCTTTTCAGGAATTGTTGTTGATTTTTTTTAAAACTCATGATGCCACCACTTTAAATCGCCAGGGAGCAGATGTAGGCACTCAGTACCGTTCGGTAGTTTTTTATGAAACTGAAGAACAAAAAATCCAAACCGAAGAAATGATTACGCAGTTAAATGTAGAGAAAGTATTTTCTAATCCAATTGTGACTGAAGTTTCGGCGGTTGAGCAATTTTATCCTGCAGAAAAATATCATCAAGATTATTTTATTAATCACCGCAGCCAAGGTTATTGCATGGCAGTAATAGAACCTAAACTGGCTAAATTTGCAGCTAATTTTAGAGATAAAATTAAACCCGAGTTACTTTAAAAATCTTTTTAATTTGATGATTGTGGCTTTTAAATAAAGAAAAGCTCATTACAATTAAAAACAAAAAAAATCTTATTAGAATAACACTAGTTGGATAGCAATCTTTTACTTTGATTGCTATTTTCTATATCTTTGGCTGAGTTTTAAAGAGGTGCAACTTTTGCACTTATCTTAAGAATTAAGATAGCATGAGCAAAGAAAAAATCATCAGTCATCAAAAAAATCACTTTAAAGTTGAGCATCATTTTATAATGAATGCTTTTAATTATTCAGAAATTAAATCTTCCATTTAGCATCTCAAATAAGTAATTATGTTGAATCTTTGGAGATTCTTTAGTCGGTTTAGCGCCTTTTTTCTTTTCATCATTTACTTCACTATCTCTATAATTTTATTGGTAAGAAACAATGATTTTCAAAGAGCGAGTACTTTTAATACCTCCAATCAATACGTTGGCTCTATTTATCAAAAAGTAAGCGATGTAAACAAGTACCTGCATTTAAGTGTGGTAAATGATAGCCTAGCCAAAGAAAATGTTGCGCTCAGAAATCAGCTGAAATCTTCTTTTTTTGATGATAGCGTGGTGATTAAAGCCGTTAATGACACCATAAACAGAACCCAATATGAATACATTGTTGGCGAAGTGGTGAATAAATCTATCACCTCCAGAAATAATTATATTACCATTAACCGTGGTTCCAAACATGGTATTAAAAAAGGAATGGGCGTAATAGGCCCTAATGGGGTGGTGGGTATTGTTTGGAATGTTTCTGAAGATTTCTCGTCTATTCAGTCTATTTTACATGAAGATACCAGAATTACTTCTTCCATAGAAGGCACACCGTATTTTGGACCATTAATTTGGGAAGGCGACGATCCTGAAATTGTAACTTTAACAGATATTCCAAATCAATTAAATTTAAAACCTAAAGCTAGGGTGGTTACATCGGGTTTAGGCGTTATCTTCCCGAAAGGGATTTTAATTGGGACAGTTTTAAAATCAGGCGTAAAAGGTGGAGGTAGCTTTTTAGACATATCGGTAAAATTATCCACCAGTTTTTATGCTTTGCAATACGTTTATGTGATCAAAAATATTTTTGCAGCAGAACAACAAACATTAGAAGTACAAAACAAAAAAAGCGTGAATGAATAAGTTCATCATCAATACATTAAGATTCTTAATTTTAGTTTTTATTCAGATTTTTCTGTTAAAAAACATGGTGATTTACAACTTAAATGTACCTTACCTTTACATTTTATTCATTTTACTTTTACCATTTGAAACCCCAAATTGGTTATTGTTTTTTCTGGCTTTTTTAATTGGTATTACTGTAGATGTTTTTAACGATACATTGGGTTTACATGCTACGGCTTGTAGCATTTTGGTTTTGGTGAGGGTGCTTTTTATTAGCATTACGGTACAAAAAGACAATTATGACAGTGACCCCGAACCCTCTTTAAGCATTATGGGTTTTAGATGGTTTTTCTTTTATGCACTCATTTTAACCCTTATTCATCACTTTTTCTTGTTAAATTTTGAGGTTTTTAAGTTTTCTGAGATTCCTTCTACACTAAGTCGGGTATTATTCAGTTCAATATTTACAGTAATTTTAATATTTGTTTCAGAATTACTATTCTATAGAAAGAAACAACGTAAATGAACAGTTTTTTTAAACGTAGGTACATCATCCAAGGAATTTTTATTCTTGTTACCATTATATTGCTGGGTAGGTTATTCTACATTCAGGTAATAGATGATAGGTATAAACTATCGGCAGATAACAACGTATTAAGAAAACTCATCATTTACCCTGCCCGAGGTATAATTTTAGACCGTCACGGAAAAGTTTTAGTTCAAAATGAACCTGTATATGATTTAATGGTGATACCCGGCCAGGTGAAGGCTTTAGATACCTTAGAATTTTGCGGTTTATTAGGTATCACTAAAAAAGATTTTGATCGTTCTTTTAAAAAAGCAAAAAACTATTCGCTTTACCGGGCTTCTTTATTTCAAAAACAACTCTCGGCCCGTACTTATGCTGGCTTTCAAGAAAAACTATTTGATTTCCCTGGCTTTTACGTCCAAAACAGATCGGTAAGGTATTATCCTGATTCTACAGCCGCACAATTCTTAGGCTATATTGGAGAAGTAAACGATAAAGAAATTGAGAAGTACGATGGCTTTTACAACCGTGGAGATTATATCGGTAAAACCGGAATTGAAAAATCTTATGAAGAGCTCTTGCGTGGGCAACGTGGGGTAAGAAACATTATGGTTGATGTGCATAACCGAGAGCAAGGCAGTTTTTTTGATGGTATTTATGATACTGTTGCTGTTTCTGGCGATCGCTTAATATCGTCTTTAGACAAAGAATTGCAACTCTTCGGCGAAAGCCTAATGGTAAATAAAATTGGAAGCGTGGTAGCCATAGAACCAGCTACTGGAGAAATTTTGGCTTCTATCAGCAGTCCGGGTTATGATCCTAACCTAATGGTAGGCAGGCAAAGGGGAAATAATTACATGAGGTTTTTAAACGACCCTTACAAACCCATGTTTATTAGACCTATACAGGCAGAATATCCTCCTGGTTCTATTTTTAAAGTGATCAATGCTTTAGTTGCCCAACAAATGCAGCTCATTACGGCTAATACTTATTATAATTGCCCCGGTGGTTACCGCTATGGACGAAGAGGTTTTATGGGTTGTACCCACGTTCATGGCACTATTAATTTAGAACAATCTATAGAAGAATCTTGCAATACCTATTATGGTTATACTTATAGCCGAATGATAGATCATGCTGGAATGAGACCGGTAAATGCCTATAAAAGATGGCGAGAATCTGTGGCTAAATTTGGTATTGGTACCGCTTTAGGTGTTGATTTACCGGCAGAAAGGAATGGTTTATTACCCACTCCAGAATATTATACTAAGGTTTTTAAAAACGATAAATGGACTTCTAGTTTTAACATTTCTTTATCTATAGGGCAGGGCGAGTTAGGAATTACCCCTTTGCAAATGGCTAATGTAATGGCTATTGTTGCCAATAGAGGTTTTTATTATAAACCACATTTGGTGAAAGCTATTGGCGAGAAAAAAATTATCAAAAAAGAATACACTGAGAAAAATTATGCGGGTATAGATAGAAAATACTTTGACCCAGTGATTGAAGGGATGAGCAGAGTTGTAAATGCACCCAACGGAACAGCTTATTTTTCTAAAATAATGGATATAGAGATTTGCGGTAAAACCGGAACTGTTCAAAATCCGCATGGAGCAGATCACTCTGTATTTGTAGCCTTTGCGCCAAGAGATAATCCTAAAATTGCTATTGCTGTGGTGGTAGAAAACGCAGGTTATGGCGCAACATGGTCGGCGCCAATAGCCAGTTTAATGATCGAAAAATATTTGAAAGATTCTATTAGCCGACCAAAATATTATACCGAAAGATTGGTAAATGCTAACCTTTTACCCGGGCAAAAGAAACCTGTTACAAAAATTAGTGCAAAAAAGGACAGCACAACAGCTGCTAAACCTGAAAGAAAAGCAGTTTTACCAATATCTACCCCAAAATTAAAAGTTAAGGAAAATGAATAACCAAAACAGAAGCTTTTTCTTTAATGTAGACTTTTTTACCATTCTACTTTTTTTGAGTTTGATGGCTATTGGCTGGTTTAATATTAATGCGGCAGTTTTTAATGAAGATCAAACTCTTATTAATTTAGATAGTAACTCTGGCAAACAACTTATTTTTATTGTTATTGCAATTGTAGTAGGTGCTGTTATTCTGCTGTTAGATTCTAAATTCTTTTATCTTTTTTCTCCCATATTTTACGGCATAACCATTCTCTTATTAATTGCCGTTTTAGTAGTAGGTAGAAATGTAGGTGGAAACCAAGCTTGGATACCTATTGGTAGTTTTAGGTTGCAACCATCTGAATTTGCCAAATGGGCAACCAGCTTATTACTAGCCCGACATTTAAGTGTGATGAACACCAAACTGTCTGATTTTAAAACTTTAATTCCGGCTGTAGCTATATTAGGCTTACCTGTTTTTTTAATTATTTTACAACCTGATGCGGGCTCGGCGTTGGTATTTACTTCTCTAATTTTTGTTTTATACCGAGAAGGCTTATCACCATATTACCTCATTGCAGGCCTAATCATGGTCATCTTATTCATCTTCACCCTCTTATTTACTAAAATTTATGTGATTGTTGGATTGCTTTTGGTTTTAGGATTATTGATTTACAATTTCAAAAGAAACAGGAAACTTATTATGGTATTTGTTACCGGGTTTATCCTCTCTTTACTATTCATTTTTAGTGTAGATTTTGTTTACAAAAACATTTTAAAACCTCACCAAAAAGTAAGGATAGATTTAATTCTTGGAATTGTAAAAGACCCTAAAGGCGCTGGTTATAATGTAGACCAATCTAAAATTGCCATTGGTTCTGGCGGTTTATTAGGGAAAGGTTATTTACAGGGAACCCAAACAAAATTTAACTTTGTACCCGAACAAAGTACCGATTTTATATTTTGTACCGTTGGTGAAGAATGGGGGTTTGTGGGCAGTTTTGTGGTGATTGCTATTTATTTAATGCTTTTGCTTCGTATTTTACACCTCGCCGAAAGGCAAAGATCCTCTTTCAGTCGGGTTTATGGTTATGCCGTTGCCTGTATCGTTTTTTGCCATTTCTTTGTGAACATAGCCATGACTATCGGTTTAATGCCTGTAATTGGCATTCCTCTGCCTTTTATAAGCTATGGTGGCTCTTCTTTAATAAGTTTCACTATTTTACTCTTCATTTTGTTAAAGTTAGACTCTAACAGAATGGGTATTATTTAAGCTATTTTTAAAAAAAATTATTTCTCGGCTACACCAATCATAATATACCGATTAGATTTTGGGATTAAATAATCACAAATAGCATCAATTTTACCTAAAAATATCCTTTGCTTTTCGTTTCTACCAAAAGTTCCTAAAAATCCTACTGTTTTATAATTCAGCGTTTTATAAGACGAAAAAAGCTTCACTATATCTTTAAGTTTAGAATAATTCCATTCGCTAGACCATCTAATAAACCACTTTCTAGAGTATTTATGTAATAGCGAAGCTGCTGTGTTTTCTACAAATAACAGTTTCCCACCTGGCTTTAAGGCTTTATATATTTGATTGATTACTAATTGATCTACGTCTTTTATTTTATTAGAGCCAATACCGCCCAAAACAGATTTAAACAGAATAATATCAAAGTAATTATCATAAGGAATTTCTAGCGCACTTAGTGGTTGGTAGGTAATTTTTCTTTCGCAGTTATACTTTCGATGCAAATTTTTTGCTTTTTGAAGAATTTGAGGCTGATCAAAATAACTAAAATCAGTGCAAATCACTTTATTACCATTTAAAGCGAGCCATAAAGATAAACCTCCTTGCTCGGCGCCAATTTCTAAACAGTTGTAATTTTTACCTTTAATATCAATTTTCTGATTCCAATAATCAAGAGATTTAGACCAGTTTGCAGTATCCCAGCCAATAATGTCGTTTATTAATTCTGTTCTCATATCGAAGCAATTAATTATTCTTATAAACAAATTAATTATCAAGATAGATCATTTATTTTTTGATGAAAAGTAAGATTGACAAATTGTAAACCAAAGTTCACAAAAAACAACCCTGTAAGACGTTAAATATGAAAAATGAGATTAGAAATTGTGAAGTAGGTTCACAGTTAATATTTGGCAATTTATTTTAAGAATAAACCACAGAGATTCTGATATTCGTAGAAAGTTGGACGCTTATATTTCTTCTTTTTTGCTCTTTGCGAACTTTGCGCTTAAACTTTGCGCTCTTTGCGTGAAATAATTAACCACAGAGACACGGAGATTCACAGAAAGCTGGAAGGACGCATATATTTCTTCGCTCTTTTACCTTTGCGAACTTTGCGTTTAAACTTTGCGCTCTTTGCGTGATTTAATTAACCACAAAGACGCGGAGATTCACAGAGAACTGGAAGAACTCTTAGATTTCTTCTCTTTTACCTTTGCGGTAAAAACTATTTAAAATTTCCTATTCAAATATTCATAAAAACGGTCTACAACATCTTGCTTATTTTCCCAATTGTTCTTTTTAGCATAGTTTTTAAGCAAGAAATTATCTGCCGCATCAAAAGATTCAAATCGGTTAAGAATTTCAATAGCCTCGCTGTAGGCTAAGTTGTAACCACTAAAAAGCTCTTTAATAAAAATCATTTTATCGTTTAAGCTAATGGTTGTTTTAAGATCAATTGAAGCTTTTTGCCCTAAATTTGATGATGGCATACGCTGATCTTTCTTTGAAGAAAGCAAATCATTCAAAGTCATTTTAGGTTCTATAGTTACTACTGTTGGTTTAACATTTTCTTTGATAAGAATTTCCTCCTCCTCCTCTTCAACTACTTCTTCTTCCACAATAAAAGCCTCTTCGTCTATAATTTCCGCAAAAACTTCTTCCTCAACTACAGCTTCCTTCTCTTTTTCCTGAATAATCAAATAAGGCTCGGGACCTTCTTCTTCCTCTATAATAGGAACCACTTCTTCTGGAAAATTTGATTTTGCTTTTAAAACTTCCTTCTCTTCTTCACTTAATTCTCTATCAAAAACTTCCTCAACTGGTATTTTCTTTTCAAAATCAAAAACCATTTCTACCGGTTCTTCTTCTAATGAGAACGCAAAAAATGGCTTTTCTCTTGGTTCTTGTATTTCTTCCAATTCCTCATCTTCCTCATCTGGGATTAAATCAGGAGGATAAACCACTACTTTTTCAATCACGAGTTCCTCTTCAAAAAACTCTTTTGCTTTTGTTTCTACCTGTTCCTCAATAACTTTTGTCTCGCTTCCCTGGCTATTCAACTTCTTTAAAATCTCTATATGGTCGATCAAAAAATCAGCATTGGCGGTAAACAATTCCAATTCTAACAGATTGATTTTAGAGGTGTTACTTAAATACTGTTGCTGGTCATTTAACTCCTGGATGATATGACCTATCTTTCTAAGAATTTCCTGCTGATTCATCATGATATAAAAACGTATGTAATAAGTATTATTGTTGGTAAAACGCTATCAAAAATAACATATAATTCTGATATTAGCCGAAAGGTACACATCAAGTTTAGGATTATATATGTTGTTTGGCGACGAAAGATTGAGAAGAAGAAATGAGTTTGGCGGAAGCATTGAAGTAATTTGCGGTTCTATGTTTTCTGGCAAAACCGAAGAACTGATTAGAAGATTAAGAAGAGCACAAATTGCTAAATTACAAGTCGAGATTTTTAAACCAAAAACTGATACCCGTTATGATGAAACTGCGGTAGTTTCTCATGATTTAAACTCCATTCATTCTACTCCGGTTGACCATTCTTCTGCTATTTTATTGTATGGCAGCAACACCCAAATTGTTGGGATAGACGAAGCTCAATTTTTTGACGATGAATTACCAGAGGTATGCGTAAAACTGGCTAATAAAGGGGTTAGAGTAATTATTGCTGGCTTAGATATGGACTTTACCGGAAAACCTTTTGGGCCAATGCCAGCCTTAATGGCCATTGCAGAAGAAGTGACCAAAGTACATGCAGTATGTATGAAATGTGGCGGACCAGCACTTTTTAGCTATAGATTGGTAGAGAATAAAAACCAATTAATGTTAGGCGAAAAAGAAAGTTACGAACCCAGATGCAGGGCTTGTTTCAACAGTATTTAAGTTATTTAATAACCACCATTTTCATCACTTTTTCTAATCCCTCAAAACTTGTTTTGTAGAAATAAATTCCGCTGTTTAAGTTAGAAGCATCTAAATTAAAAGAGTGCGTTCCTTTTTTAAGTTCTGCGTTTAATAAAGTAAAAATCTTTTTTCCGGTTAAATCATAAATCTCTATAGTTGTTTTTCCGTTGCCGGGAAGGTATATTGAAATTTGCGTTTCTTGCTTTACCGGATTTGGAAAATTTTGGGCAACATCAAAACCTTTAGCCGTAAAAACCGGCTCCACTGCGGTTAATAATTGGGTGTATTTAGCCTGTGCAACAATTGCCGAATTACTGATATCTGTTATATTATCTCCTGCAATAAAAGCAAATGCAACTTTTACAGATCCGTTTACCGGGATGCTGTAAGTTCCGTTTCCAATCACAAACATCACATCTAAACCATTTCCAGATCCTAAAGATGTTGCCCCAACTCCGCTAGATAAAGTTTGATATTTCTCAGCAATGGTAAAGCTTCCATCCTGCAAAAGATCACTGGCAACTTGATAAGATAAAGGATAAAATAGCGGATTAGCTTCCGCAGATAGCAGCTTTACACCCGCATATGGAGAAAGCGGCGTAGATGCATAAGTGTAGCCCATTTTTAAACCGGCATCATATTTAACTAAATTTTTTGTACCATCATCTACATCCCAATCGGTAAATAAAGCCACGTAAATATTATTAATTGTGGCGGTGCTTTTGTTAAAAATCTCATATTCTACCACCACATATTTATCATCAGGAGAATCCTTATAAGCAATTTGTCGGTTTTTTACTTCAATATTTAAAGGTGAAGGACTTAGCAAATCACTTGAGGTGGCTACCCCTTCATAAGCAGCTACAGAATTGTTAATCTTACCCACCCTCACCACTTTATTAAAATGATTATCTACCACACCGTTTATGCCCCGGGCATTATTAGAAACCTTATCGGCAGCATTTCCTATCATTAGCGCAGCTTCGTACAATAAAGAAAAATCTTTGTACACAAAACCCAAACCGTTGGAAGCATTATCGCCGCTAAAACCTACCCTTCCGTTACTGGTAATAGTGGTATAAACCTTATTTACAGTAATATTTTGATAATCTAAATTTACGGTAGTATTAAAAAATTCTTTGTCTTGATAAGAGGAAGAAATAGAACTATAACTCAATTTAAATAATACGGAGGTATTGTCTAATGTGCCTTGCTTAACCACCACTTTAAACGGACCTATTTTTTTAGTTTCTGATGCCGCAAAAGCACCCGTTGTTAAGGTTGCATTAAGCACTTGCACACTAGCATTTGTGCTACTTAAAGTCACGTTGATATCACTACTTGCTTGCAAAACATTTTTTAAATCAAAGTAGTAGCTTAAGGTATCGCCAATGGCGTAAGCGCCCAAAGACTTATCGCTTATGGTTGTTTTTTGATTTCTTAAAGACGGCATATTCATCGCATTTAATGCTTTAAAAACATTTAATCTGCCATTACCCAATTGATCTTGAAAATTACTATTCCCGCTGATACTAGAAATATCATCGGTATTTAACCTTAACAATTCTCCAACTTGCACTCCGGTTAAACCGGGATTTTTAGCCAGCACCAAAGCCGCAGCGCTAGAAACAATTGGCGTAGCCATAGAAGTACCGCTTTTATAACCGTATCTATCTCTATTTACGGTACTATAAATGGAAGCTCCAGGAGAAGAAATTGAAACGTGATAACCATAACTTGAAGATGATGATTTTACATCATCAGCCCTTACGTTGGCTACCGTAAATGCACCTTTGTAAGCCGCCGGATAAATGAGTTCCCTATCCCCATCATTACCTGCTGCCGCAACCACCAAACAGCCTTTGCTTACCGCATAATTAATTACATCCTGACCAAAAGCACCGCCACCCGGCCCTCCCCAAGAACAATTGATAATTTTGGCTCCATGGTTGGCGGCGTATATAATTCCGTCGTAACCACGATAAATTGCCCTGGCATTATCATCAGCACCCACTTTTAAAATCATTAATTTAGCTGTTTGTGCGATACTAGAAATTCCGATAGAATTATTAGTTACCGCAGAAGCCAAACCGCTCACATGAATTCCGTGGTCTAAAGAATCGGCAGGAACATCTGGGTTATTATCTTCTACAACATTAGCCGCTGATGTACCTACAAAATCCCAACCTCTAAAATTATCAATGTAGCCGTCATTATCATCATCAATACCATTGGCAGGATCAGCCGTATTTTGATAAATATTAGTAGCTAAATCTACATGCTGCAAATCAGATCCCGAATCTACAATGGCTATAATAACGCCGTTTGCATTGGGCTGAATGTCCCAAGCTTGTGGCGCTTTTACCTGATCAAGATAATTTTGAAAACCAGCAACATAATCCACATCATTTGGGGTAGTACTGGTTTGATAGATAAAACGAGGCTCGGCGTATTCTATACCTGGGTCTTTTAAAACTTCATTAATCACCTGCTCAATAGAAATATCACTTTCAAAACCGACTTCAAAAATTCGGTTTAAACCGTTGTCATTAATTTTTTGTTGATCTGCTAATGTTTTTACAGCTAAATCTCCGAAAACCAGAATAGGCTTTTGATAAGTTATTTTTATACTGTTTGAGGAATTTTTTGAATCATTACCAAAAGTTTTAACACCCTGTAACGGCACATTTTTATACTTGATAATTAAGGTGTTGGCTAAATAATCTTTAGCAGTTACGCCTTTAGGTAATTGGTAAGGTTTTAAAGCTTGATTTTCATCAGAAGACACAAATGAGGAATGAAAAAGAATAATTAGAAACGCTAATTGGTAAAAAAGTTTACTAGTTTTCATCCCTATTTTTTGTGATCATTTAATAACCCCTAAATATAAAGATAGTTTCTACATTTTATTTGCGCTGTAACCCGCATCTTTCAAAGTCTTGATAATTTCTTCTTCATTTAAATGATCGCCTTCTACTGTCAAAATTTTTACGGGTTGCGTTAAATCCACTTCCCATTTTTTAACATTTTCTAATTCATCCATTTTTGATTGAATAGCAGCCACACATCCGCTACATTTTAAACTTGTTTTAAATTTTAAGGTTTCCATATTTGTTATTTTATTAATGATTGAATAATTGAATTTTGGTGGAATAATATTATTAACTGATTATTAGATACCGATTACGGAATACCAAAAACTGATAACCCAAAACTGGTAACTGATAACCAACCTACAATTTCATAAATTTTAGTCTTAAACTGTTGGTGACTACTGACACAGAACTTAAAGCCATTGCAGCGCCAGCTATCATAGGGTTTAATAAAAAGCCGTTGATAGGAAATAATACCCCAGCGGCTATAGGAATGCCTATTACATTATAAATAAAAGCCCAAAATAAATTTTGTTTAATCACTTTTACTGTTTGTTTAGATAGCGAAATGGCTTGCGGCACTTTATCCAGTTCAGAAGATATTAAAGTGATTTTAGCCACATCAATAGCAATATCAGAACCTTTGCCCATGGCAATAGAAACATCGGCTTGAGCCAAAGCATGAGCATCATTAATTCCATCCCCAACCATTGCTACCTTTTTACCTTCGGCTTGTAATTTCTTAATAAACTCGGCTTTATCAGCAGGTAAAACATCTGCTTTATAATTTGTAATTCCAACTTCATTTGCTACAGCTTTAGCTGTGGATTCTGCATCTCCGGTAAGCATATAAACGTCAATTCCTAAATCTTTTAAATCTTGAATGGCTTTTTTAGAACTCATTTTAATAGGATCAGAAATTGCAAACGCAGCTATTAATGCTGTTGCCGAAGAAAAGTAAATAATGGTATATGCTTTATTGCTCCAATTGGCTATTTCTGGCTTTTGAATATCAATTTGGAGATCTTTCATTAAACCATGGCTGCCCACATAGTAAAACTCATCTTTCACTTTAGCCTTCACTCCTCTGCCTGTTAAGCTTTCAAAATCTTGAATTTGAGTTTCTTTTACTTCCTCTTTCTTTAATTTTTGAACGATTGATAAGGCCAAAGGATGCTCAGATTTTTGTTCTAAACCTAATAAAATACCTTTTAGAGTTTCTTCATTATTCAACCAAAAAGTCTCTGCTACACTAGGTTTTCCCTCGGTAATGGTTCCGGTTTTATCTAAGATAATGGCATTTATATGTTGGGCTTGCTCTAAACCTTCGGCATCTTTCACTAAAATTCCGTTTTCGGCACCTTTACCCACTCCTACCATTATTGCTGTTGGCGTGGCCAAACCCAAAGCACAAGGGCAAGCAATTACCAAAACGGTAACCATAGTCATTAAACCTTGTGTAACCCCGTTCTCACCACCAAAAAACATCCATATAAAAAAAGTAATGAGCGCTATCACCATTACCACGGGGACAAATATGCCGGCAATTTTATCAACCAATTTTTGCACCGGAGCTTTAGAACCCTGCGCTTCTTGTACCATTTTAATAATATGAGCCAACAAAGTATCGGCACCTACTTTTTCGGCTGTAAAGCTGAAACTTCCTTTTTGGTTGATGGTACCTGCAAAAACTTTGTCATCTGTAGATTTCTCTACCGGAATAGGCTCTCCACTAATCATAGATTCGTCTACGTAAGAGTGCCCGTCTATGACCTTTCCATCAACTGCAATTTTCTCTCCTGATTTTACTAAAACCCGATCTCCAATTCTTACTTCTTCAATTTTTATGGTCATTTCATTTCCGTCTCTTATCACCAAAACTGTTTTTGGCTGTAGACCGATGAGCTTCTTAATGGCTTGCGAAGTATTAGATTTCGCCCTTTCTTCTAATAATTTCCCTAACATGATAAAAAGGATAACTACCGCCGCGGCTTCGAAATAAACATGAGGCGTTAAACGTCTATTGAGCCAAAAATCACCAAAAAAAGTATTAAAAACACTAAAAACCCAGGCTATTCCGGTACTTAAAGCCACCAAAGTATCCATATTGGCTTTACCGTATTTAGCCAATTTAAATGCGCTACTAAAAAAAGATTTACCAAAAACAAAAATTACAGGGGTGCTTAACACCAACATCACCAAATTTGCATAAGGAATGTGCATCCCAAACATGGCTAAAACCACCACCGGAATGGTGAAAATAGTGGCCCAAAGAATATTACTTTTTAATTTTTTGAGTTGCTTTTCTTGTAATTCTGCCTGCTCATCTTTTGCCGTACTAGCTTGAATAAGCAAATCATAACCTATAGCTAAAACAGCTTCTTTAATTTTTTGTGGATTGGTATCCTCAGCATCATACTCTACCTGCAATTGTTCATTAGCATAATTTACACTTGCACTTTTCACACCTTTTGTTGCGGAAACCATACTTTCTACACTTATGGCGCAAGAAGCACAAGACATGCCTACTACTGGAAAAATTTCTTTTTGAGTTTTCATGATATTTATAATAACACCACAAAAATAGCGCTAAAGAAATAGCGCTTGTTATATAGTTTATAAAACGAGTTATATAATTTTAGGACGGCTGAATCACATTATCTAATGATTTTCTTTTGCTGTTACCCATTTCTTTAAAATAAGTAGTGGTAAAACCAGTCATTTTTTTAAACTGAGCAGATAGATGAGCAATACTGCTAAACCCTAATTGAAAAGCAATTTCTTTTAAGCTTAGTTCATTGTACACTAATAATTCCTTTACTTTTTCTAAACGTTGCAAAATAAAATACCTTTCTATAGTAATTCCTTCAACGGCAGAAAACAGTGTACTTAAATGCTGATACTCTGTATCTAATTGTTTGGCTAGCCAAACAGAAAGATTTTGTTGAATAAGCGGATCTTTTGATTGAACCAAAGCAATAATGTTTGTTTTAATACGCTCAATTAACTTTTCGTCTTTATCATTTAGTAATTCAAATCCATTAGCTAACAAAACTTGAGCTATATCACCCTCATTTACAAGTCCTTTTACTCTTGCTACACCCAAAAAAACATCTATCACTTCGTAATTTAATTGCTCTAACTCTTCCCAAACAGCTTTAATACACCTGGGGCAAACCATATTTTTTATAAATAGAGTAGTTTCTTTTTCTGGCGTTTTCATTTTTTTTGAACTCATACTTTTAATTACATTATGATTCAATTATTTAAAATAATATTATAAATATCATATAAATTGATATTATTTCATGATTATTTAACAATAAAACGAAGATAACATTTAGTATTTAATAATTTCATGACAATTTAGTGACAATTAATTAACAGCATGGTGTTACTTTTACACCATGCAATTAGAGGATTACCTCATTGCATTTTAGAAATGCCTTTCGTTTAATTTAGGTTTATAATTGGTTAGTTTAAGCTCCATTCTCCCCGTTTGGAGCTTAACTGTTTTTATAGGTTTTTTATGCCGTTTTTTTTGCCAGAAAAGCATAGATCAGCTTACTTTTTTAAAAGTGATGGTTTTACATAAAAACTCAAACTTCCAATAGCCTTTAACTTCTAATAAACCATTATTATTAAAATAGACTACAGAACTCCAATGCCTCCCCGATTTTGGATCGTAAATTACGCCATCTTCCCACCGTTTTTCATCGGCATTAAATTTCAAATCTTTTAAAACGTCTAAACCCAAAATTTTTCTTGCTCTTAAGCTATGAACAGGATTATGTTCATCACGACGGATGTTCATGGGCTTGCTGCGGTCATCGGCATCATCAAACCAAATTATTTTAGCCTTAAACTGATCGCCATTTTTATACACATGGACCATTAAATTTTGCTCTGTCGACATCCATTTACCAATAATTTGATCTTCAGTCGCTCGCTTATCCTCTGCCATATTAATTGAAGGAATAGCTAAAAATAAGATCAATATAATTTGTTGGAAATACATGTTGGCGTTTTAACAATTAGCTTATATAACTATTTTCAAAATCTATCTAAATATAGCTTATAAGCTGCAAATTTAGCGGTTTTTAGCAAACTTAATGCCCCAAAAATAAAAAAAATTGACTGATTTTAACATCAACCAATTTGAAATTTATGCCCCTTTACATATAACAACTAACTAATTAAATAATACACAAAATAAACCACAAAATTTGCATGATATTTTTGAAATTTAAAAGAAAGGCGATACTTTAGGTGCTTAAAAATTAATCTTAAAATTCACCTTATGAAAAAAATTTTATTTAGCCTCAAACTATTGCTATGCGTAAACTTTGTTTTTGCGCAAACACCACAAGACAGCATTACTATTAAAAAAAGTTTGAGTACGCTCTATTTGCAAAATGGAAAAATATTGAAACCTAAACAATTACTTGAAATCACAAAAACAAACCCAATCGCTTTTGAAGCGATGACAAAAGCAAAAAAGAATGTTGTTCCTGCTACTATATTTGGTTCTATAGGTGGTTTCTTTATTGGGTATCCGTTAGGAGCCGCAATTTCTGGTGCGAAAATGAATTGGGCACTTTTTGGTATTGGGGCAGGCGCTACTCTTATTTCGCTTCCATTTTCTGTAGCCTATGGTAAACATGCTAAGACAGCCATTACTACTTATAACCAAGGCTTACAAAAAACAAGTTATCGCAAAATTGATTTAGAAAGCACTTTAGGCGCTAATGGAGTAGGGCTGAAGTTAAAGTTTTAGGTATTAAAAATATAGAATCTCTTTTGGAGATTCTATATTAAAAAAGTTTACACCGTATGTTTAATTGAGTTATTACTTTAGACGAGTCTGGAGACTCTTTTCTATTAACCAATCCGTAGTCCCTTACGCTTCTTCCCCACCCGACAGACTACGGACAGAATGGGGTGGTAAGGATGGCGGATGCTTTGGAGGTGTCTTTAGATTTCCTGGTCGGTAAGTCTGATCTGGAACTGGATAAAAAGACCATTAAACGTTTGGAAGATATTGATAAGCTGCCTGAAAACGACAAGGAAAATATCTTTTACGCTTTGGATGGACTCATCAAGGCGGCTAAACTCAATGCTTTGTAATAGCTTGTTTATAACATGCACCAAACAGTGCGAAGCTTAGCACTTCTTTGTACTTTTTGCTGTTATTTTTGGTATAAAAAAACCTTTTTTTTTAGGACTGGGCTCTCTCATTTTGTCTACGCTTGTGCTGCTATTGAGATTTAAGTCAACCCATCCCCTTCTTGCCTTTACCCGCTAAGACTTAAACCAGTTTGGGGGGATTCTTCCTTTTTTAATCCTCCAAAAGAGGGCTTCTATTTTATTTCTAACTAAACATAAGAAGCTTTACATGCTTTATTCTTGCATTAAACTACAGCTGTTATTCTTCCTTTTTGTATGAGTGGCGCATCTTTGATAAAATTTCTGTTTCTAATCGCTTTTGTAGTCGTTCTTTTTCTGATGCACTCATATCTTTTTCAAAAAGCCATTCATTTCCTCGAAATACACCTACCAAAGCTAACTTAGAACTAGTGTGGCTTTTCCATTGAATTGAGTCTCCTGTAAAACCGATTCGAAGTATTTCCTCTGGAGCATTTTTAAAGTATATAAATTTTTCATCTAAAAAATCCATGCCTACTGCATTTTTTTTCCATTTTAAAGGGATAGCATCTGTATGGCTTTTTATCACCTCCAATAAATCTTTCTCTACTTCATATTTTGAAGCATCATAATGGTAAAATTTAAGATGACCTAAAGTCCCACAAGAAGTTACCAATCCCACCAATAAAATAAATACGATTTTCAGTTTAATTTTTTTCATAATTAATGTGCTGATTTTGGTGTCCAATTATATACAGACTTTAGACCTGCATCCCCTCCTCGTTTAAGTGTTCCGCTAAGGTCACTTAAATGCTTTTTGAAAACCGAGGACTGCGTCCGGAAATAGTATTACGACATTCTTTCCAAACGCAATAAACCCCCAAATAACTCAAATCTTAGTTTCATGGACTTGTACTAAAGTCTGACTTGTTCTTTATATTAATTGTAATAAATCTATTTCCAACAATCCCTTAATTCATCATAATTTAAAGCATTGCTGTTCATCATCTGGTGCTTTTTTACTATGCTCCTATTGTTTGCGTTAACGATAGGAGCGACATCCTTTTTGCTTTTTCTGCAAAAAGATAAAGCGGATAGCGTGTTTAAACGCCCAAAAACTACTTCCCATAAAAAGCTTTCATTACTTCTTGGGCTTTTTTGTTTTGTGGAGTCCAATCGTTGTTATTGGTGGGGTCCATTCGGCGGAAAGAAGTGTACCATTTCCAAGCAAAGCCGCCTGCAAACCAGTTTTCTTGCCAAAAGGTTTTAAATAATGCTTCGTAAGCGGTGGCTTGCGCATCATGATTGGTGACTACCGGTTGGTTTTCCTTTTCCCATGAGCGCCAAGCGGGTTGTTCCATACTGCGGTAGCCATATTCGGTAAACAAAACGGGTTTGCCTATTTTATTGCTGTACTTTTTTAGTTTGTCTTTAATGGGTTTCCAATTCTTTTGCAAATCTGAGACAGATGGATTTTGAGCTTCGGATAATGGGAAATAACCGCTCATACCTACAAAATCTAATTCTTTCCAAAAGGTAACTTGTTCGTAATCGTCCCAATTGGCACAATAAGTTAATTGCCCTTTATACTGGCTTCTGATATCTTTAATTAAAGCCAACCAAAAATCGGGGCGTTTTTTAGCGGCATTTCTATATTCGGTGCCAATGCAAATCATTTCAGCACTTTCTTCGGCAGCCACTTTCACAAAATACATGATGTATCTTTTATAATCGGTTTCCCAGGTTTTCCATTCTTCTTCGGTACTTAAATCAAAATCGCCAATCCAACCTCGTTGCATCCAAACTTGAGGTTTAAGCATTACTTTTAAACCTGCTTCATGTGCTTGCTTAATGTTTACTCTTACACCTTCTACAGATTCGCCCCAATACTGTCTATCTGGCTCATAATTTACATTTGCCAAACCTACTTTACTAAAAGCATAAGGCACAAAAGCCACCCAAGAAGAGTTTATTTGTTTTAAACCATTTGTCCAGGTGTTGTCTATAGCTCTGGAAGGCGCTACAAAATTAACCCCGTTTATTTTTGAGGAGGCTGCATATTTTGTTTCCCCTTTTTTTGAATTACTGGCTAAATAAGCCTCAGAATTCACTTTTTGAGATTCTGCCTGCGAGCAAGAAATAAAAAAAATAACCGCAGTTAAAATAAATTTAATGTTACCCACACGCATATTTTGATGATTTATATCTCTTTTAACTTAAAACTTATAACCTAAAACTTTCAACTTACAACCTACAACTTATCCCCTCACCTGTCCACTTCCCTTAACTATCCATTTTTCGGTCACTAATTTTTCTAAAGCAAATGGCCCTCGGGCATGTAATTTTTGAGTGGAGATTCCAATTTCGGCTCCTAAACCAAAAACACCTCCATCTGTAAAACGGGTAGATGCATTGGCGTAAACTGCTGCGGCATCTACTTCGTTTAAAAACTTTTCTATTTGAGCTGCATCTTCAGAAATAATGGCCTCCGAATGTTTAGAGGAATATTCTTTAATATGCACCAAAGCTGCTTCTAAATTATTCACCACTTTTACCGAACACTTTAAAGCTAAAAACTCTCGGCCAAAATCTGCTGGCGCTGCTTTTACCAAATAAGGATAGTTTGCCTTTTTTAGCAATTCAAAAGCTTGCTCATCAGCAAAAATTTCTACCTCGTAATCTGCTAAACTCTTAGCCATCAGCGGAATTAAACTTACCAAAATAGATTGATCTATTAATACTGTATCTAAAGCATTACAAACCGAAGGACGAGAAACTTTGGCGTTGCAAATAATTTTTGCAGCGTTTTCTAAATTTGCAGTAGCCTCTACATAAGTATG
This sequence comes from Pedobacter cryophilus, assembly GCF_005116455.1. Taxonomy (GTDB): domain Bacteria; phylum Bacteroidota; class Bacteroidia; order Sphingobacteriales; family Sphingobacteriaceae; genus Pseudopedobacter; species Pseudopedobacter cryophilum. The sequence goes on along the minus strand of NZ_SWBP01000002.1, from coordinate 235,794 downwards.
GCAAACGCCTGCTCCGGTTTCTATCACCGGCACTTTAGCGTTTTTTCTCACAAATTCTATGAGCTGTTGCGAGCCTCTTGGAATCAAAATATCCACGTATTTATCGGCGGTAAGCAATTCTTCTACATGCTTTCTATCGGTTGGTAAAAGTTGCACAATATTAGGATTCAAATTAAACCCCACCAATACTTTTTGAATGATATTTACCAAACAAAGGTTGGTCGCTTCGGCATCCGAGCCGCCTCTTAACAAGCATACGTTTCCAGATCTGATGCAAAGTGCGGCCACATCTATAGTTACATTTGGGCGAGATTCATAAATTACACCCACCACACCTAAAGCAACGGTTTTCTTTTGGATGAATAAGCCATTGTCTAAATGAGTTTCTGAAATGACTTTCCCTGTTGGATCATCTAATTTGGAAACATCTATAATGCTTTGCGCCAGTCCTTTTATCCTATCTTCATTTAATAGCAAACGATCTTTTTTAGGATCATCATCTGCCATCCTATCTAAATCTTTTTTATTTTCTGATATAATAGATGCTATATTATTATCAATCTCTTGTGCTAGTTGCTCTAAAACCTGCTGCTTTTTTTCGGCCGACAATATTTTGATTTGCGTAGTGGCCTCAACTGCATTTTTTAATAATTGGGTAATATTCTCCATTTTTTTAGATCAAAACGATGTCATCTGCGTGAGCAATCTCTATATTTTGCTTATTGGTGAGTTTTTTAAGACTTAAAGAGTCTATTTTAGATTTTGCTACCGCGATGGTTTGATTTTCTGAATCAACAATTTCAAAAACTTCTCCTGCTTCAAAATCTCTGATGATTTTAACCATGCCAACGGCTAATAAGCTATGCCTTTTTTGTAAAGCTTTGCTGGCGCCTTCATCTACTTGTATTTGTCCACGCACCAAGCTTCCACTAGCTAACCATTTGTTACGGGCAGAAATATTGCTGCTTTGAGGCATACAAATAGTTCCTGTTTCTCCTTTAACGGCTTTTAATATTCCGTTTTCTGTTCTTCCGCCAAATATTACTGCTTTAATTCCCATTTGGGTGGCTAACCTAGCAAAGGTGAGTTTTGAAGTCATGCCGCCTAAACCTACCGCTGATTTTTCCTTCTTAGCCAAAGACAAAGCTTCCTTATCAATTACTTTTAATTCTTTAATCAGTATGCCTTTATCATCTAAAACGCCAGGAACTGAAGTGCTATACAAAATTAAATCGGCACCAAAACCTATGGCAATTAAGGTGGCCAACTCATCATTATCAGAAAACTTTAATTCTAAATTACTCACCACATCATTCTCATTTGCTACCGGAATAATTTGATTGTTCCACAATTCTTCGTAAGTTTTTTTGAGCTGTAAAAACTGTGTCCGGTTAGAAAAATGATGTCTTTCGCACAAACTTTGCGCTATAGAAATATCATAAGGAGCAAAATAATGAGCATAAGTTTGTAGTAAAATAGGATTACCAATAGCCGCAGCAGCTTTTCTTTCACTTAAAGTACCGCTATAGTTTTTTAGCTTTTTCTTACCTGCGGCTACTGCCCCAGACGAAACCAAAACAATATTATAATGGTGATTTAAAGCGGCAACTTGTTGTGCAATTGATGCAATTACGCTTTCGTCCAGCTCGTGAGTTGGCGTGGTAATGGCTGCAGTTCCAAATTTGATAACGAGAATAGGTTTTTTCAAAATTCAATAATAAAGCTCTAAATTATAAATAGCAGGCTTAAATATTAAATTATAATGTTTTTTATTATTTGAGGGCGTGTTTTTTAGCCACGAATTGCACTAATTTTCACGAAGCTGTGGCCATTACTTTGCCACAAATTGCACTAATTTTCACGAAGCTGTGGCGATAATGATTTTGTTTTAGCCACAGCGCATTCGTTTTCATTCGTGTATTCGTGGCATTCTTTTTTTCTTTTTAGCCACGAATTGCACAAATTTTCACGAAGCTGCGGCGATAATTCATCTGCTTTAACCACGTCAGATTCGTTTTCATTCGTGTGTTCGTGGCATTCATTTTTTCTTTTTTTGCCACGAATTGCAACAATTTTCACGAAGCTGCGGCGATTACTTATAGAATTATACAGCTATTTTAGCCACGTTAGATTCGTTTTCATTCGTGTATTCGTGGCATTCATTTTTTCTTTTTTTGCCACGAATTGCACAAATTTTCACGAAGCTGCGGCGATAATTCATCTGCTTTAACCACGTCAGATTCGTTTTCATTCGTGTATTCGTGGCATTCTTTTTTCTTTTTTAGCCACGAATTGCACAAATTTTCACGAAGCTGTGGCGATAATTCATCTGCTTTAACCACGTCAGATTCGTTTTCATTCGTGTATTCGTGGCATTCTTTTTTTCTTTTTAGCCACGAATTGCACAAATTTTCACGAAGCTGTGGCGATAATTCATCTGCTTTAACCACGTCAGATTCGTTTTCATTCGTGTATTCGTGGCATTCTTTTTTCTTTTTTAGCCATGAATTGCACCAATTTCCACGAAGCTGTGGCGATTACTTATAGAATTATACAGCTATTTTAGCCACGTCAGATTCGTTTTCATTCGTGTATTCGTGGCATTCATTTTTTCTTTTTTTGCCACGAATTGCACAAATTTCCACGAAGCTTTGGCGATTACTTTATAGAATTATACAGCTATTTTAGCCACGTCAGATTCGTTTTCATTCGTGTATTCGTGGCATTCTTTTTCTCTTTTTTTGCCACGAATTGCACCAATTTTCACGAAGCTTTGAGGATACCTTATTATCGGATTATTTTATTTTCTCGGCAGTAATGCGTTTGGGTTCGGCATCCATGGTTTCAAAAACCAGTTGATTTTGGTTTAATTCCTTAATCAAAAACGCGATTTTTCTTTTGACATTCCCTTCCAAAACTTCCTCATATCTAATGATTTGATTTTCTATAAAGAACGTTCCTTTTGACAATATTTTTCCACTAGAGTAAATCTCGGCTTTGCCCTCTTTTTGAAAAACAATATAGGGTTGTTGTTCATCAATTAGATCAGATGAAGATACATCTGAAGGTTTATTGACCGCTTCATATTTGATGTATTTCCACTTTCCAATTAAATCTTCTTGCTTAATTTCGGATTGACAGGATGCAAATCCGATGATGATGATTAATAAAAAGTAGTTTTTCATTGGATTATATGATTAAGGTCTGTGAGGACACAGACCTCGGATTCTTGTATTTTTTGTTGTGGTTATCCAGCGCCCAATTCTAAAATCCTATCAAATTCTGCTTGTTTAAGCTGCATTACAGATAATCGGCCTTGCCTTACCAAAGCAATATCAATAAGTCTTTCATCTTTTTTGATAGTTTCTAAACTCACCGGATTTTTCAAAGTTTCTACCGGAACTAAATCTACCACCACCCAATTTTTATCTTCAGTGGTTGGATCTTGATAAAACTCTTTCACCACCTTAGCAACGCCTACCACATTTTTACCTTCATTGCTATGGTAAAAAAGCACTAAATCGCCTTCCTTCATTTCTTTTAGGTTATTACGAGCTTGGTAATTTCTTACCCCATCCCAAAAAGTGCGACCGTCTTGATTAAATTTATCCCAACTGTATTTAAAGGGTTCTGATTTTACTAAAAAGTATTGCATGGTTATTCAGTTATGAGTTATAGGTTTAAAGTTCATAGCGTAAATTATATTTAATGGATGATTTTAAAAATAAGCTCTTTCAATAAGTCACCGTGTTCTGTATTTCCGGTTGAATCAACGCCTTTTGATTTTAAGTCATACGCTCTTAATAAAGAAATCACTTCAAAAGTTTTTCCGAGATTATAATTTCTAGCGGCTACATCAAAATCTTTAACAAAATATGGATTTACACCCAATTCTTTGGCCAATTGAGATTTATCGGTTACGTAATGATATTTTAAGATTTTAGTGAAATACCCTGCCAAATTCCCCATAATTAACACCAAAGGATTAGCTTTTGGATTGGCTTCAAAATAATTGATAATTTGATTGGCTTTAAAAACATCTCTACGAGCTAAAGCATTTTGGAGTTCAAATACATTGTATTCTTTACTTATTCCAATATTATCTTGAACTTCTTTAGTACCAATTTCTTGTGTTTTAGCCACGTTGAGCATTAATTTCTCTAACTCATTAGCTACTTTGCTTAAATCGTTTCCTAAATATTCGCCTAACAGCGCTGATGCTTTTGGGTTAATTTTATATCCTTTTGCGTGGGCAAAATCATCTATCCAAGCAGGTACTTTGTTATCGTAAATACTGGCCGATTCAAAAACCACCCCATTTTTCTCAATAACTTTATAAACTTTTTTACGCTTATCAAACTTGCCATATTTGTGACAAAGCACTAAAATTGTGCTGCTTAAAGGATGCTCGCAGTAAGCCTGAAACTGTTCTGCGGCTTTATCTAATTTTAATTCTTGAGCTTCTTTAACCAAAACAAGCTGATAATCGCTCATCATGGGGTAACGTTTCGCAGCGTTTAAAAGCGTCATTACCTCGGTATCTTTACCGTACATAATGGTTTGGTTAAAACCTTTTTCGGCATCCGAAAGCACATTTTGCTCCAAATAATCGCTCAATAAATCTATATAATAGCTTTCATCGCCATGAAGCAAATAAATGGGCTTTAGCTTACGGGCTTTAATATCTTTGATAATGTCTTGAGCAGTCATGTGCTGCTAAATTATAAATCTTTTTTTCTAAAATTTAGCATGTTGACAATTCACCATGTATTTTAGCCATATGTTTAAACCTGTTGCTTTAAATTTACCTCCCTATCCTTTTAAGCTCACTCAACAAAATGAGGTGACTTATATTTTTGATGAGCTCAGAAAAAAAAGATTGGTACTTACGCCCGAAGAATGGGTGAGGCAACATTTTATTCAGTTCCTTATTCTCCAAAAGAAATACCCTAAAACCCTCATTAAATTAGAAGGCGGTTTAAAACTGAATCAACTACAAAAACGGACTGATATTTTAATATTTAATCAGCTTGGCAAAGCCGATGTTTTAGTAGAATGTAAAGCGACTAATGTAAAAATAGATCAGAAAGTTTTTGACCAAATTGCGAGGTACAACATGATTCATCAAGTACATTACCTTGTGGTAACTAATGGCTTACAACATTATTATTGCAAAATGGACTATGAGCAACAGAGTTATTCTTTTATGGAGGAGTTGCCAATTTATACAAATAGATAGTTTTCCTTTGCCACGAATTTCACGAATTACGTTAATGCTGGGTGGTTAAATTGAGCGTAGATTTTTTTAACACGGATTTTAAGAAGATTTCACGAATTACACAGATTGGATTAGTGCTCATTTGTGCATTTGTGGCTAAAATCTTTCTCTGTGATCTTCGTGAAATCTCTGTTTGCTCTGCGGTTAAAAAAAAACAAAAAAACTTAAACCTTTAAGAAATTGTTACGTACAAAGCTTCAACCTCAAAACTAAAACTGTAAAAAAATGAAGCAAAGTATCTACGTAAAGTGTGAGCTCTGTCTTTTTTCCAAGGCAACCTTAATTGTATTATTGGTTGTATCTGGCTTATTGGCATGTACCACTTACCTCCTCAATCTTTACCTAATCGTTACAGAATTAAGCTCTTATCTCATTTATTCATTTGCTGCTTTATTGGCCATATTTAGCCTTTATCATTTGCAAATTACAAAAGACCCAGATTACATTTATTTAACCGATGATGAAATTTGGTTTAAAGAAAAAAATCAAGCCGAAACAGTCTGTTTAAAATTTGAACGACTAGATTATTTTGAAACTCGTTTCTCTGAAATTATTTTTTGCACCAAGGAAGAACAAAAAGTGGTGATGCAATTAAATCAGATTAAAGACGAAAAGAAACGTTGGGAAATTAAAGAATTTTTAAGAAATCATATCAGGCAAATTAGAGATACCAACTCCAACTTGCTGGCAAGCGCATAAATTATAATTGGTGTTTTGTTTAGTTAAAAGCCTCCTTTTCAAATGAATTGGAGGCTTTATTATATCAATATCTTATAAAGCCTTTAAACTCTCTTCCAAAATTGCAATTTTTGCTTCCGCATCTGCTTTTTTGTTTTGCTCTACTGCAACAATTTCTGGTTTGGCATTTTGCACAAAACGTTCGTTAGAAAGTTTAGCATTAACCGCTTTTAAGAAGCCATTTAAGTATGCTATTTCTTTGGTGATGCGTTCTTTTTCTGCTTCTACATCTATATTACCAGCTAAAGGAATAAAAAACTCGTCTCTACCCGCCATAAAAGATGCTGCACCAGCCAATTTTTCAACCACAATGTTTAGCTCAGTAATATTAGCTAGTTTAAAAATGATGTTTTGATAAGCTTTAAAATCGATTTCAGAATTAACCTTTACAGCTAAACTTAAGGCTTCTTTTGGAGAAATTTGTTTGGTGTTTCTGATGTTTCTAATTTCTGAAACCACTTGTTTTACCAAATCAATTTCACTTAATAATTTTGGATTAGTAACTACTGCATTTGGTAATTGTGCTACAATGCAGCATTCTCTTTCTGCTCTTTCTCCAAAAACCTCATCATGCCAAAGTTCTTCGGTTAAGAAAGGCATAAAGGGATGCAAAACTTTTAACAAATTTTCAAAGAAACTGATAGTTGCTTTATAAGTTGCGGCATCAATAGGTTGCTGATAAGCCGGTTTTACCATTTCTAAATACCAAGCACAGAAATCGTCCCAAACCAATTTATAAGTCGCCATTAAAGCTTCTGACAAACGGTATTGCGAATAGTTATGTTCAATTTCGGCTAAAGCTTCGTTAAAACGAGCATCAAACCATGCAATTGCTATTGCGTTTGCTGCTCCCTCTCCTTCGGAGAGGGTTGGGGTGAGGCTCCATCCTTTTACCAACCTAAAAGCATTCCAAATTTTATTGGCGAAGTTTCTGCCTTGTTCACAGGATGATTCATCAAACATGATGTCGTTTCCGGCAGGAGAACACAATAACATGCCTACCCTTACACCATCTGCTCCGTATTTCTCTATTAAATCTAAAGGATCAGGCGAATTACCTAAAGATTTAGACATTTTTCTGCCCAGTTTATCTCTTACAATTCCGGTTAAATACACATTTTCGAAAGGTGCTTTTCCTCTAAACTCGTGGCCAGCCATAATCATTCGGGCTACCCAAAAGAATAGAATTTCTGGTGCGGTTACCAAATCATTGGTTGGATAATAATAGTTTAAATCGGCATTGCCTTCACTTTCTGGATTTCCAAAAACCGTGGGGTCAAATACCGAAATTGGCCATAACCATGATGAAAACCAGGTATCTACTACGTCTTCGTCTTGTTTTAAATCTTCAGTTGTAAGTTGGGAGTTACCAGTTTTCAGTTTAAACTGAGATAAAGCTTCTTCGGCAGTTTTAGCAACAACCACCTCACCGTTTGATGCGTACCAAGCCGGAATTTGTTGCCCCCACCATAACTGACGAGAAATACACCAATCCTTTACATTTCCCATCCAATGGCGATAAGTATTGATAAACTTATCTGGAATTAATTTTACATCGCCATTGTTTACATACTCTAAAGCCGGACCAGCCATTTCGCCCATATTGCAAAACCATTGCATAGAAAGCTTTGGCTCTATGGCAGCATCGGTTCGTTCTGAAAAACCTATTTGAGATTTATAATCTTCTACTTTCTCTAAATTGCCAGATTCTTCCAGCATTTTAGCTATTTTTTTTCTTGCGATGAAACGATCTTCTCCAATTAAAATCTGGGCTTTCTCGTTTAAAGTTCCATCATCATTTAAAATGTCAATTACTGGTAAATGATGTTTTTGACCGAGTTCATAATCGTTTAAATCATGTGCTGGCGTAACTTTTAAACATCCTGTACCAAAATCCATGGTCACGTATTCATCCTCAATTACTGGAATTTCTCTGTTAATTAAAGGCACAAAAACCTTTTTTCCTTTTAAATGATGATACCTTTCGTCATTTGGATTTACACAAATAGCCGCATCAGCCATTATGGTTTCTGGGCGGGTAGTAGCAATAGTCAAATATTGAGTATCAAGTATCAAGTCTTTAGACTCCCCGTTTTCAGTTTCTTGATTCTTGCTACTTGATACTTGATACTTGATGAAATACAATTTCTGGTTCACTTCTTTCCTGATTACTTCTTCATCAGAAACAGCGGTTAAACCTTTTGGATCCCAGTTTACCATTCTAACGCCACGGTAAATCAATCCTTTTTTGTGCAGATGGATGAAAGTATCAATTACAGCTTCAGATAAAGCTGGGTCCATAGTGAAAGCCGTTCTATCCCAATCGCAAGAAGCACCTAATTTTTTTAATTGATCTAAGATAATTCCGCCATATTTATCTTTCCACTCGTAAGCGTAATTCAAAAATTCTGCTCTAGAAAGATCTTTTTTATCGATTCCTTTTTCTTTAAGCATGGCAACCACTTTGGCTTCCGTAGCAATAGAAGCATGATCTGTACCGGGAACCCAGCAAGCATTTTTACCTTTCATTCTAGCCCTACGCACCAAAACATCCTGAATGGTATTATTCAACATGTGCCCCATGTGCAATACTCCGGTCACATTGGGTGGCGGAATTACGATGGTATAAGGCTCACGCTCATCTGGAACGGATTTGAAGAATTTATTTTCTAACCAAAACTGGTACCACTTATCTTCTACTTCTTTTGGATTGTAAGTTTTTGAAATGCTCATAAACGATAAAAAATCTTTTTCGAAGGGCAAAAATAGGATTTTTTAGAAAGGTATAAGGTATAAGGTGTAAGGTTTAAGAGATTAAGTTGCTATTAAAAAAAGCTGTGTCCGTTACAAGTCACCAGATTTGTAACCTTATACCCTAAACCACTTAGCTATCTACCTTAAACTGGCTTAGAAAAATTAAATGCTTTTAGGTTTTTAAAATGTCCGTTAGCTAAAATTCTTTTTTGAGTTTCCTCGATGCTTTGCATAGACGGGATAATTTTTTGAAAATGCTCGATCATAAATTCTTGTCGTTCCTCTTCAGATGGATTTCCTAAAAGCTCTAGTTTTTGAAGTTCATTTAAACCCGATAAATGCGCAATTTGAAAGGAATAAATTTCGCCTTGTATATTTTTGATTTCCTTTTTTTGAGGCATTAATGATTGAAATTGATTGTAAAGAATTTTTAAAGCTTCAAATTTGATCAAATCATAGGCTCCATCATTTTCTAAGATTTCTACATCAGCACCAGCAAAAGCTTTATCTAAATATTGAGGAAAAACTTTATTGATGCTAAAAACTTCTATTCCTTCTGCAATTACATCCATTTCTCCACTCTGATAATCTTTTACCACTTGCAATAAGTTTAGCTTAGTCCCAATACCGTAAATTTCGTTGTTAATTACAGGAGGAATTCCAAAAAACAGCTCCTTACCGTTTCTTAATTCGTTAAAAAGATTGCGGTAACGCTGCTCAAAAATATGCAGGTTAACTTGTTCTCCAGGGAAAACAATGAGTTGCAGTGGGAAAATTGGCAATTTCATAATTTTGTAACAATATTTTTATAAGATTGTTGTTATAGATTTAAAGATTCAAAAACATGAAAATTTTATCTCTAATCAGCATTTTAAATCCTTTGAGAATCAAATACGTGGTAAGATCTTTATATTATTGGTTTAATAGGTAATTTATAGCTATTATAGTTTTTCTTACTTCAATCCATAAATTTACCTATTATTTTAAAACATCAGTATTCTTCAGATGCGAAATTATTTTAGTTAAAGCCTATCAAAAAACTTTATAGCATTACAAAATTTCATAAAAATTTGGCAAAACATCAAAATACAGGTGTTTTATCTGGCTTTTTTTATTTTTTATTTAAAAATTGGCTCACCTTTGTTTAGTGCTATAAATTATTGCTTATTTGCATCCTTATAACAATTTTAATATTTACTGCGTTTAATATTTTATGATCAAAAAAGTCTTCACATTTGCATTTTTACTACTCTCATTTTCTTCCTTTTCGCAAGTAAAAAATAAAGACTTTAAGCAAATGTTAGACAGTATGTACAGTCATACTGTTCCACTTATTTCAGTCGATTCGCTAAAACACCTTAAAAATGTTTACCTCTTAGATACCCGAGAAAAAGTAGAATTTGAAGTGAGCCACTTAAAAAATGCCCGCAACGTAGGATACATTTGGTTTGATATGCGTAAAGTTTATGACATCCCTAAAAATGCTACCATTGTGGTTTATTGCTCGGTTGGCTATAGAAGTGAAAAAATTGGAGAAAAGCTCATTAAGCATGGTTTCCAAAATGTATTCAATCTTTATGGAAGCGTTTTTGAATGGAAAAATGAAGGAAATCCGTTGTATAAATCTAGCGGAGTTCAAACTACAGAAATTCATACCTACAATAAAAATTGGTCTAAGTGGGTAGAAAAAGGAACGAAGGTTTACTAATTGAGTTGAAAGTTTTAGGTTTTAAGTTATAGGTTGAAAAACATCATCATGTCAATACCAGAGGAATTATCTATTGTGGTTACTGCCGACGGTTCTAAAACCGTTTATCATCCTGGTGTTAAAGAAAATTATCATAGCAGAAATGGGGCTTTACAAGAAAGTAACCATGTTTTTTTAAACTCGGGATTGCGCTATTATTTAGCTGATAAATTAATAGATAGTGTTGCTGTTTTGGAGGTTGGTTTTGGTACTGGATTGAATTTTTTACTGACTAATGATTTTTGTACCGGCAAAGAAATTGATTTAAATTATGTGGGAATTGAAGCTTTTCCACTTCCGTTTTCTTTGTTAGAACAAATAGACTACGAACAATTGGTGTCTACCAATACCTGGAAATTATATAAAGCTAGCTACGAAGAAGCATTACAGCATAGTGTAGCTTTGAATGAGTTTTGCAACTTGCATATTACGCCTGTTGATGCTCAAGTTTTTACTTCAGATTTATTGTTTGATGTGATTTATTTTGATGCTTTTGCATCTGCCAATCAGCCAGAGTTATGGACCAAAGATTTTATCACTCATATTGTGAGTTTTCTTAAACCAGGAGGCGTATTTGTAACTTATGCCATTACCGGCGATTTAAAAAGAATTATGAAAGCCTTAGGGATGAAGATTGAAAAAGCACCTGGCGCAGCCGGTAAAAGAGAAATGCTGAGGGCTGTTAAGCCTTTTTAAAATCTTTCATGCTGATCTATTTGGCTTCCTATTTCTTTAATTTCATAACTTGTTAAACTTCCCCAAACCTGTTGCCAGTTTTCATCTTTTCTTAACTCGCTAATTTTTTTTCCTTCAATTTCACAAAAATAAAAAGTTACTCCATCAGTAGTTTCAGTGGGTTGCACTATCATTTCTTTGGTGTCATTATTTATATTCACTTTAAGGCTAAATGCATTAGATTTTAAATCTTCCATGGTCTTTTATTTTTATTTGGGGTTCAAAGTTTATGCCACTGTGTGTATTTTACAAAAGCGATGTGCAATAAATCCTTATTTTTGAAACATGAACGTATTCGATCCTCAACATACACCCGCCCAAGCTTTTGATAGGTTACTAAATATTATGAATGATTTAAGGCTACAATGCCCATGGGATAAAAAACAAACCATGGAAACCTTGCGTCATTTAACAATTGAAGAAACCTATGAACTTTCTGATGCCATTTTAGAAGGCGATATGCAAGAAATTAGAAAAGAATTAGGTGATTTGATGCTGCATTTAGTGTTTTATGCTAAAATTGGATCAGAAACTAATGATTTCACTATAGTGGATGTGTTGAACGGAATTTGCGAAAAATTAATCAATCGTCACCCTCATATTTATGGAGATGTAATTGCCGAAACTGAAGAACAAGTAAAACAAAATTGGGAGCAAATTAAGTTGAAAGAAGGAAATAAATCTGTTTTATCTGGCGTACCTTCCTCATTACCTGCTTTAATAAAAGCATCAAGAATTCAGGAAAAAGCCCGAGGTGTAGGTTTTGATTGGGAAGAAAAACAACAAGTTTGGGAAAAGGTTGAGGAAGAAATGCAAGAGTTTAAAGATGAGTTTAATGTAGATAATGATCAAGAAATAGATAGAGAAAAAGCAGAAGGTGAATTTGGCGATTTGCTATTTTCTTTAATTAATTATGCAAGGTTTATCAACATTAACCCTGAGGATGCTTTAGAAAAAACCAATAAAAAATTTATTAAAAGATTTCAATATTTAGAGTCAAAAGCAACAGCATTGAACAAATCTTTATCTGATATGACTTTAGCCGAAATGGATGTTTTTTGGAACGAAGCAAAAAAACTCTAATCCTTTGTAGCATTTGTTTTTAAGTAGCCGTATTAACCCTAAAAACGGCTATGTATCTCAACAACTTTCAATCTTACATTTTTGGTGCAGTACTTCTTTTTGTAATGGGATTTGTGGCATGTGAGAAAAGTATTAGCGATTTACCAGCTCTTGAATTAGGTAAAACCTCGATACTTAAAACAAATCAATCTGTAAATTTCAAAAGTACTGCAAATGATAATCTTAAACTTACTGTGGTAGCTTTAATAGATAAATTTTGCCCGAAAGGAACTACTTGTGTTGTGGCTGGCTATGCAGAAGCAAAACTTACTATTATAAATCAAAACAATCAGAATGTAGCTTTTTCTTTATTTTTTGGAGACTACTACGGGAATCCAAAAAAGTTAGGTTTTAAACCAGATACATTAGACTTCAATTTGCATCAAAAAGCATATAGAGCGATTTTAAAAAGTATAAAAAGTGGAGATAATGATGATCAACTACAAGCAGAAATTGTATTGCTAGAAAAATAACATAAACAGATATTCATATATTTAAACAAACAAAGCGATAACCCATTTAATGCGTAAACCTTATCACGAGTTTAGCGATCAGGAACTGATAGATAAATGTCGGAAAGAAGACAAAACGGCTCATGAAATGCTCTATAAGCGTTTCTACGCTTACGCTATGGCTATTTCTTTGAGGTATTGTATTAATAGAGACGATGCCTTAGAAGCGGTAAACGACGCTTTTATAAAACTGTTTAAAACCATTAAAACTTTTGATGATAACCGATTGATTAAACCTTGGTTTAGGCAAATAGTAGTGAATACTTCTATAGACAACAGAAGAAAAAACCTTAAACATGCCGCTGTTTTAGATATTGAATATGCAGATGAAGCACCAGCAGACCATCAAATTATTAGTAAAATAAGTGCCGAAGAGATTTTAAAATTATTGGCGGCTTTGCCAGAAATGCACCGAGTTGTATTTAACCTTTATGAGATTGATGGCTACACTCATGAAGAGATTGCGGATATGTTAGAAATGCCATCAAGCAGCTCCAGAGTTTATTTATCAAGGGCAAAAGAGAAGTTAAGAAGATTAGTGAAAGCTCATTTTTATTTGAATTATGAACGAGCAATTTGACAAGGAATTAAGGAACCACATTAGAGATACTTTTGGTCAGTATGATGATCAAATGGCTGATGATGGATGGCGTAAATTTAATGCCAACAAAAAGAAGAAAAGAAGAGGATTGATTTTTTGGTATGCCATACCAAGCGGACTGGCTGCTGCTTTAGCCCTATTTTTACTCCTAAATATTTATGATTCGCAGCCAGAAATTGCCTCAGAAAAGAGTTTAACTAAAAAATCTATTCAGCAATTAGATAAAGAAAAAGAGACGCAATTAACAACTATTGATGGAAATAAAATCGAGGAAAGTTTAGAAAAGCCAAAAAAAGAAATAGCGCTAAATTCATCAGAAAAAACTGAAATTTTAAATCGTGATGAAAAAAAGGACAGGGTTAGCACCAATCAAAATAACACTGTAACTAAAAATACATTAGCATTAAATCCTACCAAAACTCTACCTCAAATTGAAGAAGTTGAATTCGTAGAAAGAAACCAAGAGATTGTTGAATTTGCAAATTCAGCTGAAACTTTACCTGTTGAAAGCAATGAAAATTCATTGATATCACTAAGCAATTTGCCGGATAATCAAATTCTGGCTCAATCAGGTAGCATCGGCGTAAAGCCAAAAGAAAATGATAAGGCCGAATATACTGATGATCAATATGATGCAGATGGATTATTAGCCAAACAACCTTTATTAAAACAAGCTGAAAAAACAACATTAGTATCGGCTCTAGCCAAAAATACAACTCGTAAAAACGCTGTAAAAGGTAAAAGATTTAAATTAGGTATTGATGCCAATACTTACGTAAACTTTACTGAAAACGGGGTGAATGATCAAATTAATTTAGGAATAGGACTAGTTTCAGAGTTAAAAATCACCAATCAACTCAGTATCAATTCTGGAATTTCTATTAACAGGCAAACCAGCACTTTTGAAGGGACAAAAAAATATTCTACCGATTTTAAACAAGCGTCTTTTAGCGCCATTGCAGCTGTTCCAAGTGCCCAAACTACAGACGCAAAATTGGTGGGTTTAGATATTCCTTTGAATTTGAAATTTGCGATGAAAATGGGTAAAACAAATACTTTTATTTCTACAGGTTTTAGTGCTTACAGTGTAATTAATGAGAAATATGTAAATGATTTTTCGGTAGTGAATTATTCCTTTACAGGGGTAAAAACAAGTAATGTGGTAAGTGTACTGGATAACCCAGCCGGACAATTCTCTTACTTTAAGTTTGCCCGAACTTTAAACTTTTCTTTTGGTGTTTTATATCCTTTATCAAAGAAAAACAGCATTTCTGTAGAACCTTTTATGAAATATCCTTTAAGTGGTTTGGGTTATCAAGACTTAAAAATTGGATCTGGTGGTTTAAGTTTTAAACTTAATTTAGGGAAGTAATTATTTAAAAGCAATGGCCTTTACTGGCGATATTTTAGTTACCAATATAGATGGGATCAATAAAACTAAAAGGCAAACAATTAGAGTTCCTAAATTAATTAACAGGATATCCATCAGGTTAAATTCTACCGGAATAAACTTCATATAGTAAGACGCCTCGTCTAATTTAAAGAATTGAGTTTGCTGCTGAAAAAAGCCTAAGCCCAAGCCAAAAATATTTCCTAAAAGCATTCCAAAACCTACCAAATAAAGTGCGTTGTATAAAAATATTTTTCTGATACCCCAATTACTTTCGCCCAAAGCTTTTAATAAACCAATCATATTGGTTCTTTCTAATATCATAATAAGCAAGGCCGAAATCATGTTGATAACCGCTACTACCAACATTAACACCAAAATTACTTGTGCATTTACATCTAACAAAGAAAGCCAATCAAAAATGATAGGATAATTTTCTTTTACGCTTACCGTCTTAATTTGTGGTGGCAAAAAACTATTGAGTTCATTAGCGTCATGTTCTAATTGAGAAAAATCTTTAATCCTAATTTCATACCCTCCTACTTCACCAGCCTGCCAATTATTTAACTTCCTGATTAAAGAAATATCTCCAATTAAATACGTTTTATCAACCTCTTCAACGCCGGTATTGTATATACCTACAATTTCAAACTTCCTTTTTCTTAAAGATTCCTGCACAAAATACATCAGAAAATCATCGCCTACTTTAAGGTTTAATCTTTTGGCCAATAATTCTGAAATGATAATTTGTTTTGATGCAGCAACAGAATCAGAAAAATTAATGGTTTTACCTGCTATTAATATTTTATTAAAATAATCCCAATCGTAATTGCCATCAATTCCTTTTAAAATTACGCCTTCTACTTCATCATTAGCCTTAATTATGCCGGGTTTGGTAGCAAATGGCGCCACATGTTCTATCCCTTTGTAAGCCTTTGTTTGTTGTAAAACTTCTGATCTTAAGTTAAACGGAGAGTTTTCATAAGAAGAGTTAAGATCATATTTAATGTACTGAATATCGCCATTAAAACCACGTACTTTTTCTCTAATCTCGGCTTTAAAGCCTTTCACTATTGCTAAAGAAAGTAACATTACACCTAAACCAAGCATAATTCCTACAATGGCAATCCTCACAATCAATTTAGAGAAAGTGCGTTCTGCTTTTAAAGAAATTCTATTGGCAATAAATAATCCTAAATTCAAATGGTTTTTGTTTATTTGTTACTACGCAAATATGCAACCATTTAACAGAAAAAATTCTATTTCTATGCAAAAATTAAACAGATTGTTTCTCTTTTTACCGCTATTGATGGTGGCATGCAATGGTTGCGGGGCAAATCAAAATAAAGCAAAAAACGAGCAGGTGGAGACCAATCAAATCTCACAAAAAGAAGATGCAATTTTAACCGGAGCAGACCAAACAGAAAAATATATTCCGTTGCTAAAAGGGAAGAAAATTGGTTTGGTTATTAATCAAACTGCCGAAATTAATGGAGTGCCTTTGGTAGATACTTTAAAGAGTTTAAATGTCAATATCAAAGCAATTTTTGGTCCCGAACATGGCTTTAGAGGTGATGCTGATGCCGGAGAAAAAGTGGGTAACTATATAGATAACAAAACTGGTTTCCCTGTAATTTCTTTGTACGGAACTAAACAAGCGCCTTCAAAAGAAGATTTAAAAGACCTTGATTTAGTAATTTTTGATATTCAGGATGTTGGTGCCAGGTTTTATACTTATACCATTACTTTGGCAAGAGTGATGCAGGCTTGCGCCGATAATAAAGTGCCTCTGTTGATTTTAGACCGACCAAACCCTAATGGGAATTTAATAGACGGACCAATTTTAGATCCTAAATTTAAATCGGGTGTAGGGATACATCCTATTCCAATTTCACATGGTTTAACGGTTGGAGAATTTGCTAAAATGATAAACGGCGAAAAATGGTTAACTAATGGTGCGCAATGCGAATTAAACATTATAAAAGTGGCTAATTACCATCATGCTAAAGCTTACATTCTTCCGGTTAAACCGTCTCCAAATCTCCCAAATAACCTTTCTATTTATTTATATCCAAGTATTTGTTTGTTTGAAGGAACCGCAATTAGCCAAGGCAGAGGGACTAATTTTCCGTTTCAGGTTTTAGGGCATCCACTGTTAAAAGGTAAATATGATTTTTCTTTTACTCCGGTAAGTATCGCTGGAATGAGTAAAAATCCACCTTTAGAAAACCAACTTTGTTATGGTATAGATTTTAGGAAAATGGAGCTAGAAAGCATTAGAAATCAAAAAGAATTAAATCTTAAATTATTAATTGATTTATACCAGCAATATCCTGAAAAGGCCACTTTTTTTACTCCATTTTTTAATAAGCTTGCAGGTAATGACCTGTTGATGCAGCAAATTAAAGATGGCAAAACCGAAAAAGAAATTAGAGCCAGTTGGAAAGCTGGATTGGATAATTATAAGGAAAAAAGAAAAAATTATTTGTTGTACCCTTAATTTAAGGTTGTATTAAACCATTGCAAAAAACAATTTGAATGCTTATTTAACAAAAATTGGTAAAATAGAATGATCTCTTTTAAGGTAAAAAACCTCCAAGATTTGAAAATCTTGGAGGTTTTTATTTTTATTCCCAACCTGGGTTTTGTTTTCCTTTCATCGCTGGGTTTAGTTCCATTTCTGAAATAGGTATTGGAAAAGTAAGGTCTCTGGCTGTAACGTTTCTATAAGCAACTGCCATGGCACTAAAGTTTGTGGTTACTATTGGAATCATAGCTTGCATGGTAGTTAAGAAATTACCCCATCTAAATAGATCTAATTTGTGGTGCCCTTCGCCAGTAAGCTCTCTACTACGTTCTTTCATTATAAACTTATGAAACTCATCCTCTGATGAATAATTTGCAGCAATCAACTGATATTCTGTACCATTACTTACTGTTGGAGTAATTACAGCACCTGAACCACCACCAGCAATCGTAATAGTTGGGTTGGAAGTGTATCCTGCGCCGCCATCTATTAATGCAATACCTGTGATTCTACCCGACGATACTGCTGTAATCACCGCCTTTGCATCTTTTGCTGCTCCTCCTCCAGAAATAGTAACTACAGATGCGAGTGTATATGGAGAAGAAGTACCTGCTCCGCCATTAGTGATGGTTAATTTAATTACATTTCTACCTACTAAATCAACTCCATAAGCTCTTCTACGTACTTGATTTACATAATCAATATTCTCTGTTGTTGGTCCGTTTATCGCATTATCAGCTTCAGCTAATGTCAAAAGCACATCTGAATATCTTAACAAAGGATAATTTGTTGGACCAAAATTCTTAATCCCAATAACATCTGCTTTTTGAAACTCTCTGCGCCATTTAGCTAACGGACGTCTCCAACGTGTTGATGCGGTAGCTGTGGTGTTAAGATATGTTTTACCTCTTGATGCATCAGTACCAACAAAAGCATAGTTGGCAATAGTCCAATCTCTTCTTAAATCACCATCAGCATAAGAGTCATAAAGTGTTCCAGTAGCAAAATATCCGGCTTGAGCAAATCCTGTAGGTACATCATTATTTTGTACGCCTATTGTAGAACCAAAACGCTCAAATTCTCCATAAACGCCAGTTGCATCTCTCATAAACTCCACTTCCCATAAGTTTTCCTTATTATCATTAACATCCTGACTGTGATTAATGAAAACTTGTTTATAGTCGGGGTTTAATCTATGTTCATTACTTGCTACAACTTTCTTACCCCAAGATACCGCTACTGGCAAATAACTTTCATCATTTAACCTGCCTGCTGCATGTAAACATACTCTTGATAAAATACCTTCTACTGCTGTTTTTGAAACTCTACCGGTAATGTTTACACCCCATTCTGTTGAAGTTTTTACTAAACCCTCAGCCTCTGTCATGTCTTTAATAATTTGATCGTACACTTCTTTAACAGGAGTTCTTGCTCTACTTACGTCAGATGCTTTTTTTGTACTTGTTAACTTTAAAGGAATATCTCCCCAGTAGCTTACCAATATAAAATGGTAATACGCTCTTAAGAATAAAGCTTCTCCTTTTACTTGTTTCACATCGGCTGCTGGTGCTGGTGAAGTTTCTAATTGCTCTAATAAAAAATTCGCTCGTTCTATTCCTAAATAAAGATTATTCCAGCAATTAGTAAAGTTTGCATAAGATGCGCTTGCATTATAAAGACCTGCATTTATGGCGGTACCAGCACTCCTGGCGCTATATTCATCAGTGGCCGAATTTGCTTCTAAAGATAAAAACCGAGAATAAGTTGACTCATCAGCACTGCCTAATGGAGAATAAACAGGCATTAATGCCGCAGTTAGTTGCTCTTTAGTTTTGAAAAAAGTTTCTGGCGCAACAGTATCCTGAGGCAGCTCTGTTAAAAATTTTTCGCATCCGGTGAGTCCGAAACTTAAAATTATTGATAATATAATGACTTGCTTTTTCATTTTAATATTTTTTATGTTTAAAAAATCGACTTCAATAATTGAACTGGAAGTCTATTTAAAATTAATTCTTAAAAGGTTAGTTTATAATGTAATGTCTAATCCAAAAGTTACCGTTCTAGCCCTTGGATAAGCAGAATAATCTAAACCAGTGGTGAGTGCCGTTGCAAAAGCATTTACTTCTGGGTCTAAACCCTGATATTTTGTAAGGGTATATAAATTTTGTGCTGAAGCAAACAATCTTAAGCCATTTAATTTTAACTTTTTAGTTAATGAAGGATTAAAAGCATAACCCATATTCACGGTTTTTAACCTGATAAAAGAACCATCTTCTACTATTCTTGAAGGATAAAAAGATGGAGCTCTACCGCCTGCACCAGCAGCCGAAAATTCATTTGAAGGGTTGGTTGGTGACCATCTATCGGCATAAGATGCAAACATATTTGCAGCCTTGGTTGCTCCTGTACCTCCGCCACCTTCCATCAAAATACGGTTTACATTCATAATTTCATTACCGTAGCTAAACTGTAAAAAGACGTTTAAATCAAATCCTTTATAACTGAAGTTATTTGAAAACCCTCCAATAAAATCGGGATTTGGATTTCCAATGGTAGTTAAATCGTTCGCATCTACCACTAAATCTCCATTCAAATCCTTAAACTTCCAAAATCCTGGTTGTATAGATGATCTATTGATACTAGAGGCCGCAATTTCTGGTTTTAAAAGATAAGTGATTCCACCAGTAGTAGGATTTGTGGTGGCATCAAAATCACCGTATTGATAAACACCATCGGAAACTAAGCCATAAAACATGCCAATTGGTTGACCAATTTGAGCAATAAATCCGGGAGCTGAACCTATGGTATTACTACTAGACCATCTTGCTATGGTGGTTAAGCTATTTTGACCAGAGGTAAGTGATAATACTTTGTTACGATTAAAAGATATATTAAAATTAGAGCTCCAATTAAATTTTTTGCCCGTTACATTAACAGTTGTTAAAGAAAACTCATATCCTCTGTTTTGTACCGATCCAATATTTTGGAAAGCGCTTATATAACCAGCACTACCAGGAAGTTGAGAGCTCAGTAATAAATCAGTTGTATTTTTATTGTAGTAATCGGCAACAAAGGTTATCCGTTGATTAAAAAATCCTAAATCAACCCCTAAATCTATTTCTTTTGTGGTTTCCCATTTTAATGATGGATTTGCCAAGGTTAATGGATAAGAACCTGTAGCAAAGTTTCCGTCAGAAGAATAAGAGTCTCTACCTCCAGTACCTAATAAAGCATAAGATGCATAATCAGAAACACGATTATTTCCAATTACGCCATAACTGGTTCTAATTTTAGCATCAGAAATCCATTTGCTATTTTTTAAGAATTCTTCTTGGCTTAAACGCCAAGCCACAGAACCAGATGGGAAATAACCCCAAATATTATCTCCTACAAATTTTGAAGAACCATCTGCCCTGAAACTTGCAGTGGCTAAATATTTAGATTTGTAATTATAATTCACTCTTCCTAAAAATGAAGCTAAAGTGTTTTGTCTTTGTGCTGTTTGTATAGAGAATGGAACGCCTTGACTTAAACCCGCTACTCCTAAATTTTCATTGGGTACCAAAGAAGCTCCAAATCCAGAAACGTTCACTTTATTAAGCGCCACAGTATTACCTAAAACAACATTTAAGGTGTGTTTCTTCAGGAAAATTTTATTGTAGGTTAAGGTGTTTTCATTTAAAAAATTATCTGATCCGGTGTAACTAATAGAGCCGTTTGGGCCACCATTACCTAAGGTGCTTATTGCACTTCCTAATCTTGATAATGAGTTGTTAAATTGCTCATACTTTAATAACCTAGAATTTATACCTCCGGTAACTTTTAACTTTAAATTATTGGTTATAGCATAATCTACATAGGCATTTGCGGTAATTAAAGAAGTTTTACGATCACGAGTTTCGTTATTTCTTGTTAAAACAGGATTCCATTGATAATTAATTGAAGAAAATTCTTCTAAGGAAGGATCTTGTGGCTCATCTAACAAATCATCTAAGGCATCCAAATCTCCAGTAACAGGTCTGTATCTCCAGGCACTTATTAAAAAAGCATCTGAGGTAGTATTTTGACCACTTATTTGACTTCCTGTAGTTGCAATATTACTATAGTTTACATTTAAACCCATTTTAAATTTCTTATTCAACACTTGGTCTAGTGTTGCTCTAGCTTGAAAACGTTTAAAATCTGAAGCTATTAATGTACCTTCTTGATTTGTGTATGAACTTGTCACTGAATATTTTGTGTCCTTATTACCTCCTCTTACAGAAATATCATGATTTTGCATAACTGCATTTCTGAATATTTGGTCTTGCCAGTCAATTCCTGCCACTTTATAATCTTCTAAAGATTTTGTTCCAGTAGGATTAAGTGTAGGACTAAAGATATCATAAATGACATAACTGCTATTTCCTAGTGATGGAATAGAATCTACATCTAATTGATACCTTACAAACTCATAAGGATCCATTAGCTCAATTTTATTAGTATTTGATTGAATGCCAAAAAAGTTTTTGTACGCCACTTTAGGAGCGCCAATGCTTCCTTTTTTAGTGGTAATCATAATTACGCCATTAGCTCCTCTAGAACCATAAATTGCGGTAGAAGATGCATCTTTTAACACATCAATAGATTCTATATCTGAAGGATTAAGAGAGTTGTTATCAAAGTTTTCAAGCGGGAAACCATCAATTACGTACAATGGAGAGTTATCTTGTGTAACAGAATTTCCTCCTCTAATGATAATGGTTGGCGCTGCGCCGGGCATTCCATCTGGTGAGGTTACTTGCACTCCGGCAATTCTACCGGCTAATGCATCATCAAAAGAAGTTACGGGTGCTTTTAACAAATCTGTCATAGCCACAGATGAAACAGAACCTGTTAAATCTCTTCTATTGACTTCGCCATAACCAATAACTACAATTTCGTTTAATAATTTTGAATCGTCTAAGAGGGTCACATTTAATATTTTTTTAGCCCCTACTAATTCTTCTTTTGTTACAAATCCTAAATAACTAAAAACAACAATAGATCTTGCATTTGGAACTGTTAAACTAAATTTCCCATTTACATCTGTAGTTGCTGCTGCTGTGCCGCCTTTTACTTTAACGCTCACTCCAATAAGTTGTTCTCCTTTAGCATCTACAACCGTACCGGTAATCTTAATAGCAGTATTTTGAGCTTTTGCATAAAAAGAAAAGCTCAAAAAAAGCCAGCTAAGCAACAACAACCCCTTCATTGCTGATGTGCTTAGTTTCACTAGTTTTTGAGTAATTGGTTTTTTCATAATTTAATTTTTGGTTATTGGTTTTTTTATTGAAATAAATACCATTTCATTAAATTAAATAACCCAAATCTTAAGTAGAATAAAAATTCTATTAAGCACTGCAGTTAGCAGTTAAGAGTTCATTTTAATGATTTGAAATAGTTCTAATTGGTTAATCTAAAGTAAATAAGTTAACCTACTAATAGGTGTAAAATCTTAAAAAAACAGGCAGAAAATCTTAAAAAAAGAACATTATTTTAACTAAAATGAGTTTAGTATGCTTAGAGAAGAAAAGTTTAATATGGGAGATAATCATCTCTGATACTGAAAATAAGATTGTAAGAATAACCTTATAAATAAAAAAAGGATAACCTTAAAGTTATCCTCACCTAAACCAAAAATTAATAAAATATAATAACCCTATTGTTATCCCAAACCTACCGCACTATTACCTGAAATTTATTTTTTATCAATTTTGGCCCAATACTTTCGTTAAGCCAAAAAGGGGCATCTTGTTTACTTTTTTCTTTGGTTAAATTTTCTTTTGTGGTTACAAACTCTTCAAACATTTGGGTAAAACCATCAATTAATTCAGCTCCTTTTACATAATTATTACTTACTGTTAGTTTTAGAGGTTGGTCTTCTAAATTCCATAGTATCTTAGGCTTAATAATATAATTATTACTTACTGTTAAATTTGTTGGAGGCACCACTCTTGTACTATTTTTTCCGGCACCTATAGCAAAAGCCTCCACACAATTTACAATTACATTATTCTTAATACTTGCATTTTTAACCGCAAAATATTCATTTAATTTAGGTCCTTTTAGCCCATTCATTACAGAAATAGCTGCCCTTAAACCTGTCCCTGTTAAGCCTTGCAGGTAATTATCATGCACACTTTGATTCTCGCCTATAATTCTAATTCCGCCTGTACCCTTTTTGCCGTTACCAATAAAATAATTATTTGCCACTTCAGAGTTGTTACCATGCCTAAAAGTAACCGTACCATCGCACTCATAAAATAAATTATTATTGATTTGGTTATACCCAGATTTTATGGAAATAATTTCGGCTTCACCATCACATTTATCAAAAATATTATACTCTACTTTGGTATTAGAATCATACATAGACCATTGGCTGGTTCCAATTCTAATGGTTTCGCCTCCATTTACACCCAAAGGCGGGCGAGGACCAAAATAATTATGATCTATTTGATGATAATTTGGTTTTTCTGAAAGCCAAACTACCAATGTAGTTCCCTGATGTGTTTTACCTTTTAAAGAACAATGGTCTACCCTATTATTTGTTCCGTTTAAAGAAATCCACTTATAATCTATGCTTTTATCAGGATGATTATAATTTAAAATACTGCTATTGGTTAAGCGGCTATTTGATGTGTTTTTAGTAAAAACAATTACATCTTCTTTATCAGAGTAACCATCGGAGAAAGCCAAGCCATCTACCACTAACCATTCTCCTTCAATTTTTAAACTGGAGTTTCCGGACAGAGTGATTGAACTGGCTGTTGAACTTAGCAAATAGATAGGCTGTTTTTCTGTTCCTTTACCTTTAAATACAATTTTTTGATCTTTCCAATCTCCCTGTTTAAGAATCACTGTATCACCGGGTGCTAATTTTAAAATATTAATTTCTATAGCCGAAGAAACCACATAATCTTTAGCTATTGAACTAGTGTTTAAAAGGAATAAAAAGCTAAAAAAACCAATTAACGAGCCTAAATTCTTCATTTTATTGAATTACAGGTTGCTGGTTTTTAATATTTTTATATCTCACTAAAGCCTCTAAATAGTAATAATCTGCATAGCTTAAGGGTACATCTACTTCGCCATTATGAGGTTTAGAACCTGTACTATGATCTAAAATAAATCCTCTTTTTTCGCCCAAAGCAGCACTATATTTCTTATTGATGCTTTTCATAATTTTATTTGCTTTCGCGATATAATTCTTGTTATTGGTATAAGCACTTAACTCATACAAAGCTGATGCATATATTGCAGCGGCAGAAACATCTTTGGGCTCCTGAGGTATTTGTGGCGCATCAAAATCCCAGTAAGGGACCAAATCTGAGGGCATATTTTTATGGCTAAATATGAATTTTTCTATATTTTTTGCCTGTTCTAAATACTTTGGATCTTTAGTTTCGCGATAGCACATGGTATAGCCATAAAGCGCCCAACCCATTCCACGAGCCCATGCTGAAGCATCTGAGTAGCCTTGGTGAGTATTCTTCTTTACTACTTCACCTGTTTTGGGGTTATAACCTATTACATGGTAAGTGCTAAAATCGGGTCTGAAATGATTTTTTAAAGTGGTATTGGCATGGCTCACTGCAATTTTATAAAAGGTTGAATCTCCGGTAAGTTTTGTAGCCTCAAAAAGCAATTCGAGGTTTAACATGTTATCTATAATTACTGGAAAATCCCACTTATCAGCATTATGATCCCAAGATCTGATGGCACCTACAATAGGATTAAAACGAGTGGCTAAAGTTTTAGCCGATTGAATAATGACCTCTTTATAATGATTGTCTTTTGTTAAACGATAGCCATTTCCAAAACTATTATACACCTTAAAGCCCATATCGTGAGTTTTGCCATTAAGTTTCTCTTCTTCAATTTTGGAGGTAAATTTTTGAGCCTCAGTTTTCCACTTTTCATCTTTAGTAAGCTCAAATAAATACCATAATTCGCCGGGGAAGAAACCGCTTGTCCAGTCTTTGGAGGCCACTAATTTTAATTCTCCGTTTTCTAAAGTGCGGGGCGAAACTAAAGTTCCGTTTTTATCATCTGCTTTTTCAATTTCGCTCAGCATTAAATCAGTTTGCTGCTCTGCATGTTTCAATGTTTTTCTAATATTAGGCTTTTGAGCGTTTGTAAAACCAATAGTAGAAAAGGCAATTAATAGTATTAAAAAGATTCTTTTTGGGTTGATAAGATTAATCATACAATGATATTTTAAAATTAATTGATCCAAATTAATGGATATTTTACCGGTAAGTTTCTGATAACTTCGGCTACTTTAGGCTGATGATCTAATTGTTTCCAGGTTAAAAACCAGCTATTTTCTTGATAAGCATTTGCGCCAAATAAAAGTGCAGGTTGCGCTACAGGCCAATTTTCCCAATACATTACATCGGGCTTTAATTCCCACTTACTTTTATCGGCTATAAATGGGTAAATAAAACTGATTCCTTTTTTAATTGACTTTCCATCAGAAGTTTCATAAGCCCATAAATTATCTTTTGGAGTTGATAAAATCTGACATAAGGTACTCATGGCATCCAAATTAAAAAGAGAATAACCATAAGGTTTTGTACGAGCCATTTCTAATGGGAAACTGCCATTCGCTGCCATTTGATTTGGCAATAAAACTGTTTTGTATCGATTTGTACAGAAATCTAAAAGCTCTTGATTGTTGGTTAACTTTGCAAAAGACGCCACCTGCATGGTAAAACAAGTACCATGATTATTTTTAGCCGCCATTTCTGCTTTTCCATTAGGGTGCGACA
This sequence comes from Pedobacter cryophilus, assembly GCF_005116455.1. GTDB lineage: Bacteria > Bacteroidota > Bacteroidia > Sphingobacteriales > Sphingobacteriaceae > Pseudopedobacter > Pseudopedobacter cryophilum. Next base: position 209,595 of record NZ_SWBP01000002.1, on the reverse strand, counting down.
TTAACCAAGTTAAATAATCAGCAAACCAATTCTTTATTGCGGCTAAATCTGTTTTGTTAATTTTGCTTTGCATCACCAAAGTTCCCTGTGCCACATCCATTAAATGAACGGTATCAATAATGCCAATTCCTCTTCCGGTGAATAATCCTTTAATGGCTTGTGCGAATTGCAAATTTGGATTCATGCGGGTTTCTGGATTCAGAAACCAAGCTTTTAAATGTAATACTGCATGTTTTACGTATTTTTTGTTTTTTGTGATTTTATATGCCGATGAAAGAGAACCTATAATTTGGCTAAATCTTATCATCGCAAAACGATGCGCTACAAAATTATCAGGATTGGTTAATCCATCTTTTTGAATGTAAGGCCCATTAGGATCTTGAGGATTAGGCCACCAATAATCTCCTTCAGAATAGAAATCATTTTTACCGCCTGCACTTCTATTTGAAATTGAAGCTGTTACCGTAATGGGTTCTTGTTTTAAAGCCCATTCTGCTTCTTCCATTATCTGTTTTTTTAGAATTTCTTCTGCTTGGTTTTTAATGTTTATTGGCGAAGCAATAGATTTTGAAGCACTGCATATCAAAAATAAACCAGCCAAAATAGCCAAACAGTAAAAAGATTTAAATGGGATGCTCCTTAATCTGCTCATCAAACTATAGATTTAAAAACACGGTAGAAATTCCGTCTGCTTTAGCACTAGCCACACTTTTACCACCATTGGTTTTCAAACTGATGGTTGCTCTTCCATTATAGAACTGCACTTTTTTAGACCCTGATGAAGTCCCACGATTATCCAGCAGTTTTCCATCACCGGTAAGGTTAAAATTTACATACTCTTTAGCATCTAAACATAAAACGTTGTTGGCATCTAAAACCTTAACCTGAATGGTGATTTCGCCATCAGCATCTGCTATTTTTTCTAAAATTAATTTGGCCGGCTTTCCCCATTTAGCAGTTTGGTAATTTTGAGTCAGCTCATCAACTACTGTTTCTTTTCCTTTTTTGGCAATTACTTTTATTTGGTTTACACCTTCTTTGTAATTCACCATCCAGCGTAAGCCTGATGCTGGAAAATCTTGACTATTACGTTTTTTAACGCCCATACTTTGTCCGTTAAAAAACAACTCGGCTTCCTCTGCATTAGAATATACTTTCAGCATTTTAGCTTCTCCTACATCTCCCCAACGTGTTGGCCAACTATGACCATAAATGTGGGCCATTAGCTTGTCTGTCCAGTAAGATTGAAAAACGTAAAAAGCTTCTTTTTTAGTAAAATCTCTTTCTATTACGCCTTTTTGGTTCATGTAAGGCACAGGGTTATCTGGTCTTACTGGCGTAGAAAAATCTTTAAAAGGCCAATAAGCAGATCCACTTAACCAAGGCATGGTTTCTTGCTCTTTTAAGTGCCAATCTATTAAATTACACACATAACTTTCGCTCCAATCTCCATCTTTAGAAACCCTTGCACTTCCGCCAAATAATGATGCGTCTCCTGCTCTTTCATCAGCACTTTCAGCTTTTTTAATTTTACTTAAAGCATCATCTGGAGTTTCAGAATGTCTGCCAGCATGACTATCGCCGCCCCATTCTACATGTAGAAACCGATCAACCGAATCAAATTCTTTTTTACTAACTTCTTTATATTCAGTATATATTCCTCGGTACCAACCGGCCCAAATAGAGGGAGAATAAACATCTACTATATCTTTACAAAAATCACATCTTCTAATGGCAGTATTACGGGTAGGATCTAATTGATGGCTCAAAGTGTTGAGTTCTTTCATAAAAGTGCGAATCGCTTCTTCATCAAATGTGGTAAAATCACCTGGCCAATCGTTTTCATTTCCTAAGCCCCAAATAATTACTGATGGGTGGTTATAATGCTGCTCTATCATGTTTGTGAGCATTCTACGGGCTTGATCTTTATAAACTTCGCCACCTAAACCTCCTCTACACCAAGGAATTTCTTCCCAAACCATAATGCCTAAACTATCACAAAGGTTTAATACAATTCTTGATTGCTGATAATGCCCTAAACGGATAAAGTTTACACCCATATCTTTCATCATCAGCATTTCGGTACGAATCATATCCTCTGTCATGGCGGCGGCTACATCCGCATGATCTTCATGGCGATGGGTTCCTCTTAGCAATAATCTTTTTCCATTTAAATGAAAAGGACCTTTTCTAATGAATTCGAAATGGCGAAAACCAACTTTTTCTATATTGGTATGAGTTTCTCCGTTTGTAGCGACACTAAGTTCTACTGTGTAAAGATTTGGCGCATCTGGCGACCATAATTTTGGTTTATTGATGTTGATTTTAGCTAAGTCATTTTTACTTTGAAAGCTGGTAACCTCACTTTTTAAAGTATAAATAATTTTTCCGAATGGATCTTTAACTGTAACCATTGCGTTGACAGTGCCTACTTGTGTTGGATTATAAAACCTACCAGAAATATTTAGCGTTCCTTTTTTTCCTTGAGCATCAACCTCTGCTAATGCAAAAACTTTATCTACAGAAACGGGAGGCGTGTACACCAAGTTTAAGTACCTGTAAATACCGCCATAAACATTAAAATCTGATAGACTTGACGGAATCATTTCTAAATCTCGGGAGTTATCTGTTCTTATAGCAATAGGAACCTGACCTTTAAATTGCTCGTTAAAAACTTTTTCTTTCTTAAAAGCAGCAACGGCATCAGTAATATCTACCGTAAATTCATCATAACCGCCCACATGCTCTCCTACTTTGGTATTGTAAACATAAACCGCAGTTTTTTGTCCGGCACCTTCAAAATGCAAAAGAATTCTTCCGTTTTTATAGCTGTTTTCTATAGTTAAATTTGTACGATACCATCCCGGCCCTTGATAATAATTTAAATCAGGGTCAACCGCATCTTGAGCATTAAAGCAATGTGGAAGACTTACTTTTGACCAAATGGGTACACTTTCTGAGCTCCCTTCTTTAACCGGCCTCATGGCTTCCCAAACACCTCCTAAATCTCCTTTTAAAAACTCCCAACCTTGGTTTAAACGCTTTGTTTGTTGAGATTTCACAGAATGGCTAAGGCTTAAAAACACAGCAAGTAACACTAATAATCTTCGCATCAACATCATTTTCATTTCTTAAATTAATTATATAAAAGGGTAGTTAAATTAATTATTTTCATAGGCATTTTTTCTCAACAGCAATTTTTAATCTAATAAAGCCATATCATTATTTTGTACTAATACATTGTTAAATAACAATACCAACAAGATATTAAGCATTAATAATGGTTTCGGTTATAATTTACTTTTTTGGGAAGCACTAAACTAGCGCAATAGCCAAGTTTACAGAGGTAATATTTTAAATAAAAAGGGTGAAAATCTTATTTATCGACCAATTAAAAGCTTGTAAATAGTAGTTACGCTACTCATACGCAACTTACCAAAAAATGATAACGATTTTGTGTGTTATAATTTGATGAAGGAGCTAATTGAATTTTGAAGGACTTATACCGTATTGTTTACTAAATTCTTTACTGAAATACTTAGCATCGGTAAAGCCTACCATATAAGCTATTTCTGATATATTATTATTGCCTTGCTGTAGTAATTGAACCGCTCTTTTTAAACGGATAGATTTAATAAAATTATTTACGGTTAAGCCTGTTAAAGCTTTAATTTTTTTATAAAAAATAGGGGTACTCATTCCTATTTCTGCGGCAAATTGGTTTACATTAAATTCTGAATTGCTTATATTATCTTCTAGTAAATGAAGTATCTTATTTAAAAACTCTTCATCAGATGATTCAAATTCAACGTCTGAAGGTTGTAGTGTAAAATGATGACTAAACTTCTTTCTCCTATTTTCTTGAGCAGCAATTAAATTCTGTATGTTTAATTGCAACTTTCGCAAACTAAATGGTTTGGTGAGGTATAAATCGGCACCTGTTTTTAGCCCCTCCAATTCATGAATATCTCCAGACCGAGCCGTTAATAAAACCACAGGAATATGACTGGTTCTTTCATCAGTTTTTACGTTTCGGCAAAGTTCAAAACCATCCATTACGGGCATCATTACATCGCTAATAATTAAATCGGGAATAAGTTCTGTAGCCATTTCCAAGGCTTTTAAGCCATTTTCGGTTTCAACAACTAAATAATCAGAAGATAAAGTTTGAGTAATAAATTTCCTCAATTCTAAGTTATCTTCTGCAATCAAAACAACATGCTTTCCTTCTTTATTAACCTGATTTATTTTTACAGGTTCTTGATCTATCATGTTGTCTATTTCTGTTTGCAACACATAACCGGTTAAACCCTCTTGATCTATATTTTCTTTTAATTCATCCTTTTTAAAATGATTAAACCCCGTTTTAAGTAAAAGACAAAAACAGGTTTGAGCATCGTTTTCATCTAAAAACAAATCGCCATGGTGCAGGTTTGCAATCCGTTTAGATAGTGCTAAACCTATCCCTGTTCCTGCATTCCGCTGTTGGTGGTTACCTGCCTGATAAAAATCAGTAAATAATTTTGGAATACTTTCTTTTGGAATACCGGCGCCATTATCACACACTTTTACTAAAATTTGAGAATCTACTACCTGAATATTAATGGAAACTTTACCTTGATCAGGAACAAACTTAAAAGCGTTAGAAAGCAGGTTAAAAACAACTTTCTCTAATTGATCTTTATCAAAATAAGCCTGTACAATTGAATGTTCACTTTCAAATTTAAAATGGATATTTCTTTGAAAAGCCATGTCTTGAAAAGACAAATAAATTTCTTTAATAAAACTCACCAAATTATCTTCGGTAACGTTCAATTTCATCTTACCAGATTCTACTTTTCTAAAATCCATTAACTCGTTTACCAAACGATAAAGTCTTTTTACATTTTTATTAACATCTAATAATTGCCTGTTAAGATTTCTGTTCTCAAAGCTGTCTTGTATCAATTTTTCTAGCGGCGCCATAATTAGTGTTAAAGGCGTTCTAATTTCATGAGATACATTAGTGAAAAAAGACAACTTCATCTGATGAATGTCATGCTCTCTTTTTAATAAAGCCCGCATTAATAAAAATCTCACCACAATAAAAAGTAAACCTATAACCACTAGGGTATAAAATAAATAAGCCCACCAAGTTTTCCAAAACGGGGGGTTAATATTGATGATGAGTTGTTTTGGTTCTGAGTTCCAAATACCATCATTATTTGTCCCTTTTATGAGCAGTTTATAAGTTCCGTTGGGTAAATTATTAAAGGTAATGCTTGGGTTTTCTAAATCTTTCCATTCATTTTCAAAGCCATCAAGCTTGTAGGCAAATTTATTTTTTTGAGATTTTACAAAGTTAAGTGCTACAAAATCTATGGTAAATGTATTTTGATCATAAGAAAAAGTAATCTCGTTAGTTTTTATGAATGCTTTAGATAATAATTTAGTTTCATCATTAATCTCTACATTTTTATTAAAAAGCCTTAACCTTGTGAAAGCTATTTTTGGAACTGTTTTATTCTCAACAATTTCCTCGGGCTTAAAACTTACCAAACCATTATATCCACCAAAAAATAGTTCTCCTTTACTATCCTTTAAAAAGGAGTGATAATTAAAAACATTACCCGGCAAACCATCACCTCTGGTGTAAATTTTAAATTTACCTGCATTTAATTTAGCTAAACCTTTATCGGTACTTATCCATAAATAGCCCTCATTATCGTTTACAATACTGGTTACATTATTAGAGGGCAAACCTTCATCTAAACCATAAATTACTGTCTTTTTTGTAGCGATATTAAAACTTAACAAACCTTTGTTTGAGCTACCAAACCAAATTAAGCCTTTGCTATCTTGTTGAATACAGTTTACATTATTTAAAGCTATTTGATTGGGATTTTCAAACTTGCTGAAACTATTTCCATTTTTTGAAAGATAAAATATCCCATTGGAAGCCGCTACCCAAATATTTTGTTTTTGATCTTGAAAGATATAATTGATAAATTTTGACGGCAAATGATACAAACTCTTACTTTCTAATAATGATGTAAAACCATCTTTTTGAGCATTATATTGATAAAGCCCGCTACCCTTGGTTCCAATCCAAAGCCTATCTAAATGATCATAAAATAAATAAGAGACTCTATTGGCTGATAATGAATTTGGATCATCAGGGTTTAACTTATAATTTTTAAAAATTCCGGTTTTAGGAGAATATAAATCTAAACCTGATTCAAAAGCTGCTATCCATAAGTCGCCATTTTTATTAATAGCAATGGATTTAATAAGGTTAGAACTTAAGGTGCTTTTAGCTCCAGAACTTACGCTAAACTTTGCAAACTGACCTGTTTTTCTGTTATAATAATTCAACCCCTCGGCTTCGGTACCAATCCATAAATTATTTTGTTTGTCTTCTACAATTGCACTGATAATATTACTGCTCAGTGAATTTTTGTAAGAATAATATTTATAAATTTTGAAGGTAACGGCATTAGGATGATACACATTTACGCCTCCATAATATGTTCCAACCCATACTGAGCCTGCTTTATCCTGAAAAACATCATAGATAGAATTTTGACTAATGCTGGTAGAATTTTCCGGATCGTGTTTTTGAAGTTTAAATTGCCGACTAACCGGATCAAAAATATTTATTCCATTTAAGGTAGCAATCCAAAGATTACCATCTTTATTCACCATTATTTTTCTTATGGTATTGCTACTCAAGCTATTTTGATTGCCTGGCTCACTCTTAAAATGCCGAAACTGATTATTTGTTCTATCAAAAAAATCTAAGCCGTTAAAATGGGTTCCAATCCACAGGTTATGATTTAAATCTTCGGTAATGGCGTTAACATCATTTGAGGCTAAACTTTGCTGGTTTAATGGCTCATGTACATAGGTTTTAAGCCTATATAATCCATTTTTTAAATCCATGGAAACCAAACCTTTTAAACTTCCTACCCACAAAATATTTTTACTATCCTGATAAATGGCCTTTATAATAGGATGAACCATCTTGTTACCTACAGATCCAGAACAAAAAAATCGTTCAAACTTTTGATTTCCAACTAATTTATTCAGTCCATTTTCTGTTCCAACCCATAGGTTTCCCTGCTTATCTTCATAAAGGCTTCTGATGGTATTATTACTAAGGCTGGTTTTATTGTTTGGCTGGTTTAAATACCTGATAAAAGAATTGGTTTCGGGGACATATTTATTTAAGCCTTCTTGAGTGCCTACCCACAAGTTTCCTTTACTATCTGTTAATAAAGTATTGATATTTAAACTGCTGCTGATAGAGTTTTTATCATTAACTTGATGTTTATAAACTTCAAACCCTTGAGAGTCGTAGCGGTTTAAACCATCTTTTGTACCCATCCAAATAAAGCCCATACTATCTTGAGCGATAGATAATACGCTGCTTTGTGAAAGGCCTCTTTCTACCGTAAAACGTTCGAACTGAAACTGGTTGATTTGCGCAAATAAAGGACAAGAAAAAAACATTACCCATATATAAAAGGCAAATGTTTTTTGATAAATTTTAAAAGGTTTTAGTTTAAAACTGATGTATTTCATACTTAAAAAGCATTCATAAATATAAAAATTATCTCCTATTTTAAGCTTAGGGAAATTATTTTGAAAGCGGAATATTAGCTACGCCCATTAAAGCTCCTTTAACTTTATTATTGCTATAAATGATATTCCCTATAGCTACTCCTTTACTACTTTTTAATCTGATATTAAAGCCATAACCTTTTGCATTTACATTAGAAATGTTGTTTTTAAATTCATTATAACACCCCCAACCGCTGTAAGCACAATTTACCTGATAACCATCTAGCAAAACAGATGGCTGGCTATTATTCCCGGTGTTATTTTCAATGATATAATAATTTCCTTTTACGTCTATCCAGCTATCGGCACTATTTGCACCTGTTATTCCTTTAGAGTCAAAACTGTTTCCTCTTATAATACCACCTGTTGTTCCTTCTTTAATATCAATACACTCGGCGGCTACAAAAGGTCCAATTTTATTGTTTATAACCTGATTAGAATCACATTTATCAGGCTCTCCATTAGAAATTTTAGACCAGTTACTATAAGCGGTACCAATATAAATTCCTTCACCATAATCCGGCGTTTTTAATCCGGTATAACTCACTTCAGAGTTTTTAACAATATTGAATTTGCTAAATTTTCTGAAATGAATAGCTTCTTCGCCTACTTGAGTAACCAGTATATTATCTATAATATTATAACTGGCCTGGTCTGTAACTAAACCCTTTAAACCATTACGAATGGTGATTCCATTAATAGTCCAAAAGTTAGCTTGTACATATAATACATAACCTGTTTGAATGGTATTGGCATCTAAAATCGCGTTTCTACTCCCGGTAAGTTTAATAGGTTTATCTCTAGTGCCAGAAGCACTGGCTGCAATCACAAAATTACCTTGATATAAACCATCTTTAAGCAAAATCTCGTCTCCGGGTTTGGCAGCCTTTAAAGCTTGTTTCAATTCTATTGCATTAGCAACATTAATGATATTAACTTTATTAGATAGCCCATTTCCGGATAATAATAAACTGATAATGAGTGAAATAACAGGAATGAAATACATTTTATAAGCTTTATGCTGATTTTTATTCAACTATTTTTCAGTTCTAAAAGCTGAAGCTGGTAAACCTTCTTTGTTATAAAGATTGGCTCCTTCTGGATTATCTGCCCACGCATACCTTACCGCTACTGGCGATGATATATTTTCATTCCAAACCGTAATGGTATTCTTAGATATTTTAGCTTTTGCCCAAACAAATTTTTTGTTAGCACCTGCAATAGAAAAATACTTTAACTCCCCTTCGTTTTTAGCCATTAAGCCACTTCCTATGTTTGAAAAACTAAGAATTATTTTATTCTTCTTAATTTTCATAGATTGATAAACGGGACCAGAATATACTACTTTCTCATCACCGTAAGCTACTTTTTGAGCTACTAAAGCCAATCGCTTACCAACATCCAATTTATTTTTAGGATGCACATCATTCCATTCGCCAATATCATTAGCTACCGCCATACCTGTATTTGGTAAGGCCAACGTTTGTTGTTGAGCTTCTTGCAAAGCAGCTAAACTACTTTCACTAGGTTCTTTTTTAGGCGGATTGTTATTGGCTAATTGTACAAACAGAAAAGGGAAATCACCCTGCGCCCATTCTTCTCTCCATTGGGTAATTAAGCCAGAAAATAGTTGATGGTATTCTTGGTTTCTACCAATGTTTGACTCTCCCTGATACCAAATTACACCTTTAATGGCATAGCCAACAAGCGGCTCTAACATTCCATGGTACATTGCGGTAGGTTCTCTTTGAAAAGTCGTCATTCCGCCTCTTTGCAAAGGTTTACTGCTGTTAGATAGTTTGTATTGCCAATCGCCTTTAAGGTCTATATTTTTGCTATTGAGTTCTAATTGATAAGGCTTATCTTTAATAAATCCTGCATCTCCACCTTCATTTAAAACACGAACGATGATCACATTTTTTCCCACTTTTAAAAGCTTTGCTTCAATAATATAGTTTCTATCCAGATATTTATTACCAGTTGTACCCACCATTACGCCATTAAAATAAGTAATATCTCTTTGAATGATATTTCCCAATTTTAATATCGCATTTTTACCTAAATCTGCAGCATCAATATTTATCTCTTTCTTAAACCAAACCACACCGGCATCACTTAAACCTTTATCTTGCCAAAAAGCAGGCATTTGTATTGTTTTCCAGTCTAATGAATTATAATTATTCTCATACCACTTTTCTTTTGTTCCAATATCCCCATCATTCACTTGTTTGTACCAACTATCCACCATCTCTTTATCTTGCGCAGTAATCTTATCTACTAAAGCAGTATCCTTATATTTCATCGCATTAGCATAATAATTTGGAAAATCTTTTAAAGCATTTTCATTCATCCATGCTTCGGCTGGTGTACCGCCAAAAGAACTATTGATGATTCCGATGGGGACTTTATACTTTTCATATAAATCTTTAGCAAAAAAATAACCGACTGCTGTGAAATTAGGCACCGTTGTAGGACTAGCCGCCTGCCACCCATTTACAGATTCTATATCATTAGATGTGTTAAAACCAATTCGTCTTTTTACCTGAAAATGCCTGATCTGATCATTAGTAGAAGCTGCTATTTCTTTAGAATATTTCTCGGCAGATTTATACAATTCATACTCCATATTAGATTGACCAGAGCAAAGCCAAACATCGCCTATTAAAATATTTTTAACAGTAATTGTATTGGTTCCAACAATTTTCATTTCAAAAGGACCACCTGCTTTAACCGGATTAAGCATCACTTTCCATTTTTTATCGATACCTGTTTTAGCAACATAGGTTTTCCCATTAAATGAAACGGTTACTTCTTCGCCATTATCTGCCCAACCCCAAATGGGTATTTTTATGTCTCGTTGTAAAACAATACCATCACTAATTAAACTCGGTAAAATTACCTTTGCACTTAATTTACCGCCTAAGAGAAGTAAAAAAATACAGCATACAAGTTTTAAATTTTTCATCTTACTTTTTTAATCCTTTAAATTAGAGTGTATGTCCTTTTCTTTCTCATTTAAAAAAGAATGCAAAAAACACATATTTTTATTGCTTATAAATATTGATTTAGGTTAATAAAATCAGCCCAAGCTACGCTTTTTAGTACTATATGAAAGGTAAATTGGTTATCACATCCAAAAAATATTTAGAAGGCTCGTTATTTTTCCCTTGTTAATTTTACAATTTCAAAAATTTAATACTATCACCCTCAGCCGTTTTAATGTAATAAACACCTGCTTGAAAACTAGAAACGTTAACTAATTGCGTACCTTTTCCTTTTATGGTTAACATTTTTTGCCCTGCACTATTATAAAAAAATAAAGATGTTTCTACATCTTGAGTAATATTCATTTCTAAAATTTCTTCCACAACATTTGATTTTAAAATCAGGCCGCTTGATTTAAACTTTATCACCTTAATTGGGCTATAGGTGAAATTCCCATCAAAATCAACTTGTTTTAAACGATAGTAATTTAAACCAATAACAGGAGATAGATGTTCAAACTGATAATTAGCTGTTTGATTAGAGTTGCCCTTACCTTTTACCTCTCCAACTATTTTAAAATCTAAATTATTAGTAGCGTGTTCCACCAAAAAAACATAATTGTTTTTCTCTGAAACTGTAGACCAACTAATTAAAGTTGATGTAAACTGTGCCTTTATATTGAAGCCTCCCAAAACTATTGGAAGTGTATTATTGCTTAGTCTTTCATTTAACTGAGCATTAAATAAACTAGGAATTGCAGTAATATAGGTTCCGTTAGATTCTTTAATACCCATTGGCTCTGTAGTCATAAACCCAACATTGGTGATTACTCCTTTAAATCCTACGGCCCAATTTCTATGTTCACCTGGAGGATCTTGTAATACCATTTCACTACCCATACAATTCCAAAACATAATTTGCGCTCCTGCCCAACCATGCCCCGAACCAGAAGTAGTCCTGTTTTCGACATCAAGTTGACCATTACCAACAATTTGGTCAAATAAAATACCAGTTGACCATCTTTGATGAGGCCCAATATTATTCTGTTGTAAAGTAGCAGTACAATTATAAAATACATTTGGACCTGCTGCAATAGATCCGGTTACATAATCATGTCTACCACTACGTGTAGTACAATTCTTAACTAATGTGCGCTGTCCATCAACATTAAAAGAATAGCGTCTACCTCCCGTAATTTGTGACTTTGCATCTAACATTTTACAATTATCAACGGTGATGAAACTAGCACTTTTATTCACATTTACTGCTGCAAATCCAAAATAATACACTTCTATGTTAGAAGCCCATGCGTTTATTATATTTTTAAAAGCTATGGCTTCCCAACCGTGGTTTTCATCTGTGTTAGAGGTATAGGTAGACGTAATTCTCATATTTTCTATACCACATTTTTGTATTCTATAATCATTAAACCTCACCACTTCAGCGGTTGTATATAATGGATCAATAACATCCATAACGGGCGCATCAAAAGAAATGATATTCCCATTTACTGCGGTTATCTTCCTTTCATAATAAACATCATAGGCTTGAGGGGTCCAATTAACAGTTTGAGCATCAGCACCAGCTAACGTACTTAAAATATCCATTTTCAATAAAGAAATCCAAGCTTGATTTGGAATATGATGAATAAAAACATGGTTACCTACTACAAATGTATGTCCGTTTGCTACTGTAACTTGTTTCGACCCAATAGAAACATAAGTATCTGTAACTGCTTTTAATGAGGAATATGAAAGAGCTGTACCAGTACTTCCGGCAAAATTAAATAAGGTATGCTGTGAGGTTTTGGTAGCAATGAAATTGGTACCCGAACCGTTAAATCCCTCTCCTCTTAGTACAATTCCGCTCGTATTAATGGTGATGATATCACTTATATTATAATTTCCCGCTTTAAACAAAATAGCACCTCTAAAACCGTTAGCATCTGGCGTTAAAGCAGCCACTTCGTCTATAGCGCTCTGTACGTTAGCTAAATTATCTCCCGATACAGGATTTACAGTTTTCACAACCTCAATTGTTGGTATAGCCAATTCACTGTTCATATAACCTACCCCACTAAAATCAGGAACTTTATTTCCTTTACTATCAGCAGCATAGGTCAATTTACCATTGACATCTATTGAAACCAGATTAGAAGTTTGTGCAATGCTAGGAGTACAACTCGTAATCCACAAAAAAAGATAAATTATTAATTTATTATTCATTTGAATTCCTTCAGACTCAAAATAAATTTCATAATTGCATTATTTAACGTTGCATTTTGCTCAGATGTAAATTGCCCATGTAAACCATCCGGAATAGTCATAAATTCATTTTTTACACCTAATTCATCCAATTTTTTCTTTAGATCGATAGATTGCTGAATAGGAACTGTTGGATCAGCATCACCATGTGCTATAAATATTGGCGGACTATCTTTTTTAACCTGATAAATTGGAGAAACAGATTCTATAAAAGCTTGATCAGCAACTTTTCCTCCTAACCATTTCCTTTCAGAGCCGCTTCTAAACTTGCCATATCTTTTATCGCCAACATCTACAATTCCATATTTATCAATAATGGCTGCTACCTTAATATTTTTTACTCCTGGGCAATTTGTATCAAATCTGCTGTCATTAGCTAACAAACCACCCATTAACGCTAAGTGCCCTCCGGCCGAACCACCCATAATTATAATCTTGTTCACATCAATGTTTAAAGCTTTTGCATTTTTAATCAGATAAATTAAGGCACAACGCGTATCTTCTATCGCAGCAGGAGCTGTTGCTTGACCTGAAAGACGATAAGCAATGTTTGCCACCGCAAAGCCAGCTTTAAAATAGGTATTGAAACCTCCTTGCGTATCTTTTGATCCACCACTCCAACCTCCACCATGTATATTGATAATTGCCGGAGATAAACCTTTATCTTTTGAGGGCAAATAAAGATCCATTTTTCCTTCCCAACCGGGTGCAGAAGTATAAACTACATTTAACTCACTGGTATAACCTGCCGGATAGGTTACTTTTTTTATAACTGGAACCTCCTCTTGAGCATAAACAAAAGATGCTACAACTAATAGATTGAATAAAATAACTATTTTTTTCATCATCGTTTTATTAAAAATTTAAACAAAAGACACTAATCAAAAACAGATTATATCGAATGTCTGGGATTAAAGAAATAGTCATTCAGTAAACTCAAAAGCCTACTGATGACTATTATAATATTAGAGAAAACTATCTCACAAATTTTTTATTTATTGATTGAGTTTCATTTTTATAGGTTGCAATATAAACTCCACTTCCTAGATCAGGCATTGAAATAGAGAAATCATTATTCCCTTTAGTTAGGGATAAAGATTGTTCTACTATTTTTTGACCAGAAACAGTATAAATAATAAACTGACCTGAAGACTCCTTGTCGGCAGCAATATTAATTTTTAAATCTGAAGCATTTGAAGATGAAAAAATTTGCATTGCTAAACCTTCAAAGCCCATATTAACACTAATTGGATTGCTTAAAGTAGCTTTACCATCTAAATCAACTTGGTTTAAACGGTAATAGTTTGTACCTGCTGCAGGGTGATGATCAGAAAATGAATAGTCTATTATTGTATTACTGTTACCCGCACCAGATTTACGCCCAATGCTATTAAAAACTTTTCCATCTGCTGATCTTTCTACATCAAAATGAGAGTTGTTTGCTTCGGAAGCAGTTGTCCATTTTAATTGAACTGATAACGATTGTTTTTGAGCAGAAAATGAAGTTAATGAAACTGGTAAGGTTACTGGATATGTTAATATTACTTTCCCAACTGCACCAGCCCCACCTTTAGCTGAAGAAGCTGAAGCATAACCTCCACTTCCTCCACCTCCTGGTGCGATACCTACAGCACCAACAGTCCCCTGAACATTATTAATTGCACCTCCTGCCCCTCCATTTCCTCCAGCACCACCAGCTCCTCCTCCTGTACTTAAGACTCCATTACTTCCACTAACGCCTTTGGTAACTAAACTTGCTCCAGCATCAATATCAAAATTAACTACTGCAGAAGCTGTGCCATCACCATTTATCGTTACGGTAGGTACACTAGTATAACCCGAACCTTGACTTGTCATAGTTATATAAGATAAAACACCAGTACTGAGTGAAGTATTTGCTGTAGCTCCTGAACCCCCACCACCAGAAATAGTTGTAATAGCAGATGAAGTACCACTATTAGCAGTTCCTGAAGAAGTTATATTAACTCCATACACTCCCCCTAATAATCCTCCTGGACCTGACTGATTTTGAGATGTTGCACCACTCCCTGCGGCTCCACCAGATGCAGTTAAAGTTGATATGGAAGGTCCAGAAAATTCAGATTTACCTCCAGGATTTCCATTTACACCTGCAGATGTAGTTAAACCTTGTAATCCACCTGCTCCCACAATTATTGTATAACTTACACCAGGAGTTACACTAAAATTATTCTTAACATAAGATCCACCACCACCACCACCGCCTGCTCGTCCAACAGCTGCAGTTGCACTTCCTCCACTTCCTCCTGCACCCCAACACTCAACTTGTAAAGTAGTTACACCAGTTGGACAAACCCAACTGTAAGTACCTGCAGTAGAAAATATTTCTGGACTTTGCCCGAATGTATTTGTACTAATAATAAGAGCAAACAGGGAAATTGACAATTTCTTAATCAAGAGATTTTGTTTCAAAAGTAATTTTCTCATCATATTTAATTTTTAATTGGTTTAAAACAGATTTAAATCCAGCTATCCAAATTTAGACTTGATATACTCAACGTTAACTCAATAGAAATCAGCCATAGCAGAAATTCTAATTGAATTTTAAACAGTAAAATTTTCTAAAAAAAGATTTATTTGGTTAACACTAATGTATAAGACACTAAAGTTTTAGAGGAGTAAAATCTTAAGAAAATAGGGGTAAAATATTAAATTAGTGAAAAAGACAGTATTAAGGCACATAAAAATGCCCTAAATAAATCTAAATATTGATCAATTTAATTTCTGATAAGAAAGAAAATGATATGGATGGGAATTTTAATTACTGGGTTAACCTATTGATTAACAACGCACTTTGAGTTCTTCCTTTTTCTAATAAAGGTTCAAAAAAATCTTTAGCTTCTTTAAAATGAGTTTTATAACCTTCCATATCTTGATATTTAATAATAGATGCCCATTCTCTTACTGCGGTATGAAACTCCAAATCGTCTCCTCTTATGCTTTTATCAAATAATGCAGTTTGGATCGTTTCTTCCAACAAATCATCATTTTTAAAAAGATATTCAACAATACCTAAACGTAATTTAAAAGGTGGCGTTTGGCACATCATATTATCATAAGGATTGATTTTTAATTGATACCAGGCATCAACCATTGCCAATAAACTTAAATGAGAATTAGGTTTAGCTAACGCGATGTTATTGCCCACACTAAATTCTTTCATAATCTCATCATCAAACAAAATCAAATTATGTTGCCCATGAAAAACAAAATCCCGAGCTTTATAAACACGCTCTCTAAAATTCACTTCATCTTCTTGAATCATCATTTTAAATAATTCAGATTCTGATTGCGCATACGCCGCTATTTGATTAGCCGCATAAGGATTTAATATTGCCAAACCAGCATAAATATGGGCTTTATAACCAAAAATCCTTAAAGTGGTCAATATTTTCACATTATCAATTCCAGATACATAAGCACCACTTTCCCAAGGATAAGTTCCCGCATTTTTCCAAGCGGTCCCCATACTCTCAAAACCCATGTGAGTTACAGCTTGTGTATCTGCCATAATTTGGTCATGCTGATGAAAATCTTCCAATTCAATAATTTCTGATTCTAAAACAGCTAATATTTCTAAAGCTTTTTGATAATTTTCTTTGCTAATGCGATGCGGAGCAACAATCAACTTCTGCCCTTTAGTTTCAAAACCAGGGCCATGTAAAGAATGAGTAATTAAAATTTGGCTATCAGCCGGAAGGTACTTTTCAAAAGCAACCACTTCCGGGGTTTTCACAGAAGTCATTCCGGTAACAATAGCACCAGGTTTAGTTGCTTCTGCAGCAAATGCCACTACTTCTAATATTTTCTCGGCTTCTACAGCGTAAAATATAAAATCACAAGTATTGGAAACTTCCTTTGCATCATCCAAAACCACAATTCCCAAAGGAGAAAGTTCTGAAACTAAAGATGCTTTTCGATCTGGTAAATCACATCCAGAAACAGATAAACCTGCTTTCGAAAATGTACGGGCATATAATTTACCCATATCTCCCAAACCAATCATTCCGATTTTCATGGTGGCTAAGATAGAAAAGATGAAAGAGAAAGAAGTAAGAAAATCAGTAGTCGAATTGAAATTATAGAAGTTTAAATAATTTTGATATTTTTGAAATTAAATCTAGCCAAAATGAAAAAAAATAACATTGTACTCCTTTTGCTTTTAATATCATTTACCAAAATTAGAGCTCAAGAATCTTCAGACAAACCAAACTCTTATATTAACTTTAATATCGGAAGCTTTATTAATCTAGGTAGTAGTATAAATAGCCTCCAAACAAACAAAATTTTTGAAGAATTTAATACTCCTGGAGTTCAAGCTGGATTAAGTTATGAAGTAGAAAAAAAACATCTTTTATTTTCTGGTGGTATAAGTTTAAGAATTGTTCCTTATGGATATAAAGGAACAATTCAACTTAAAGATTTACAACCTAACAATGAACGTTTCGGTTATTTTTTTGCTAACTCTAGATATGTGTATTTTTTACCAAGCTTACCATTTAAAATCACTTATCAAACTAATCCAAATTTGGCCAATCAAAGATTCTGGTTTAGTGCAGGAGTAGAATTAAATTTTTCAAATACCAAAGAAGATAATTATAGTGTTTCTTACAATCCTACCAATTCAAATCAACCTACAAATTTACTTATATTTAATTCAGCTTCTCAAAAACAAACATTTTTGGCCCTTAATATAGGGACAGGTATTACTAAAATTCAAAAAAACGGTGATCAATTACGATTTGGACTAAACTTTAATGGGAGTTACGTAGCTACTGCATTAATTAAGGGTGATTATATTGTAAATCTAAAAGATGAAACTATTACAGGCACTTATCTGTCAAATGGTTCTTATTTAGGTGTAACTATTGCTTATGCTTATAAAACAAAAAAGGATTGATTTCAATTTAAAAATTGAAAATCTCTAAATAAAAACTTTTGACTAATCAGCTAATAATCCCTTTTCCGAAAAACGAAAAGGAATTATTAGCATCAATTAACACTATTTAAATCCCTAAAATAGAGCAATACCTATTTAAAGCTTGCAATTCTTCTTTAGCTATAAACAAATGAAAATCTTCTTTTCTATTTTCTACTTGAGCATTTTCTAAAGACTGGTAATATTTCATTCTATTTTCTACATCTCCTTTTATATTAGCAATCACATAACCATTTTTTAAAAGAATAAGATTCATAATCAACCTAGAAGTTCTACCATTACCATCTAAAAATGGATGGATGGTGACCAATCTTTCACTTAACTCTGCCGCTAATACCACAGGATGTAAATCATTTTTGTGCGCTTCATACCAAAAAAATAAATCCTCCATTTGTTTTTTAATGATATAAGGTTGTGGTGGCATATGCTTACTCCCACTAATCATTACCTGCACATCTCTATATATACCAGCATATTTTGAATCTATTCCCTTCAAGATAAGTGAATGTAAAAGCAGCAAATCTCTTTCTGAAAAATCAGAATCTTTATTGATAAGCTCTTTTAAATAACCTAAAGCTTCTTTATGATTAATGGCTTCTAAATGCTCACGCATACTTTTACCAGAAATAGTAATTCCTTCATTAACCACCAAATCTGTTTCCCTAAGAGTAAGTGTATTTCCTTCTATCCTATTGCTTTCAAAAGTATATTCTAGTTCTAATGCTTCGGTAATTTTATAGCTATCTAAGTTTCTATATTGTACAAGCTTTTCTTTTAGAGTATCAATTTCTTTTAGAGTATCAGCCAATTCATCATCAGTTTTTAACTCATTTTTTTTGTAGTATTTCACCTTCTCTTCTGTAACTGAAAGTACCTCTAAAGCAAATTTTCCATACCCAATTTGATCAACAACTTGGCCACTTAACCAATCAACCAATAAATCATGTGCATCTAAATCTAATAGATGAGCAATTTTAATAATTTGCTCTCTTGTTGGTCTTCTAACTCCTGATTCAAATTTGCTAATCAAAGATGAATCAACATTTAGCTTTTGCGCTATTTCTCTTGTTTTAAGACCTTTTTTTATTCTAGCAGCTTTAATAATAGATTTCATTTTATTGTCAATTTAATTCATGACAAATATAGTCATTATTTTATATGCTTTCTAAATTATATAAACACTAAATATTAGTTACCCAAATCTCTAAAACAAAAAAATCCCTTTCCGAAAAACGAAAAGGGATTTTTAATGCTATAAAAAATCTATCAGACTTTAATTTCAACTTCTACACCAGAAGGTAATTCTAGCTTCATTAAAGCATCAACAGTCTTTGCTGAAGCGCTATAAATGTCTAACAATCTTTTGTAAGAACACAATTGAAATTGCTCTCTTGCTTTTTTGTTAACGTGAGGAGAGCGTAATACAGTGTAAATTTTCTTCTCTGTTGGAAGAGGAATTGGACCACTAACTACCGCACCCGTAGGTTTAACAGTCTTTACAATTTTCTCAGCAGATTTATCTACCAAGTTGTAATCGTAAGATTTTAATTTAATTCTGATTCTTTGGCTCATCTTTGTTTGTTTATACCCTCAATAAGAGCTATTAATTATTGAGAGTGAGTTTATTTTTATTATAGTTGAATGGCTACATTTAAGTATCAAGTATCAAGCCCTATAAGTGTCTTGATACTTGATACAAATTACTTGATACTATGAAGTAACTTTTCCTTTTGCTTTCGCTATTACTTCTTCTTGTACGCCCTTTGGAGCTGGCTCGTAATGGTCAAATTCCATTGTTGAAGTTGCTCTACCAGAAGTAATGGTACGTAATTGAGTCACATAACCAAACATTTCAGAAAGTGGTACTAAGGCTTTAATTACTTGAGCTCCTGCTCTAGTATCCATACCTTGTAGCTGACCTCTTCTACGGTTTAAATCGCCCATTACATCTCCCATGTTTTCTTCAGGAGTTAATACTTCAATCTTCATAATTGGCTCCATTAACACTGGCTTACATTTTGGCAATGCTTCGCGGTAAGCGTTACGGGCTGCTAATTCAAAAGATAAAGCATCTGAATCGACTGCGTGGAATGAACCATCAATTAATCTAACTTTCATACCTGTTACAGGGTAACCTGCAAGTACTCCGTTAGATAATGAACCTTCAAATCCTTTTTGTACAGACGGAATAAATTCACGTGGAATAGATCCACCAGAAATTTCATTCACAAACTGAAGACCTGTTTTGTCATCGTCGTTTGGAGAAATGATGATTTGAATATCAGCAAATTTACCACGACCACCAGTTTGTTTCTTGTAGGTTTCTCTATGTTGAGTTGTACCAGTAATTGCCTCTTTGTAAGCAACTTGTGGTGCTCCTTGGTTTACTTCTACTTTAAATTCACGCTTTAAACGATCCATTAAAATATCTAAGTGAAGCTCACCCATACCTTGGATAATGGTTTGACCAGAATCTTGATCAGTATGAACACGGAAAGTTGGATCCTCTTCAGCTAATTTATTTAAAGCCATACCCAATTTATCAACATCAGCTTGAGTTTTTGGCTCAATAGCTAAACCAATAACTGGATCAGGGAAGTTCATAGATTCCAATACAATTGGATTCTTTTCATCACAAAGTGTATCTCCTGTTTTGATATCCTTAAATCCTACTACCGCAGCAATATCTCCAGCTCCTACATTAGGAATTGGGTTTTGCTTGTTAGCATGCATTTGGAAAATACGAGAAATACGTTCTTTATTTTCTGAACGAGCGTTATAAACATAAGAACCCGCTTCTAAGTTTCCTGAGTAAACACGGATAAAACATAAACGACCTACGAAAGGATCTGTTGCAATTTTGAATGCCAAAGCTGCAAAAGGTTCTTTTTCATCAGGTCTACGTACTAATTCAGCACCAGTATCTGGGTGAGTTCCTTTAATACCTTCTTGATCCATTGGAGAAGGCAATAATTCCATCACATAATCCAACATGGTTTGAACACCTTTATTTTTGAAAGATGAACCACAAACCATAGGAACAATACTTGCATCTATAACTGCTTTACGTAAAGCATCTAAAATTTCACGCTCAGTAATAGATTCTGGATCGTCAAAGAATTTCTCCATTAATGATTCATCATAATCAGCAACAGACTCCAACAATTTCTCTCTCCACTCTTTTGCTTCTTCAATTAAATCATCAGGAATTGGAACTTCGGTAAAAGTCATTCCTTTATCTTCTTCATTCCAAACAATTCCACGGAAGTTGATTAAATCTACTACTCCTTTGAAACCATCTTCAGAACCGATAGGTATTTGTAATGGCACTGCATTACTACCTAACATATCTTTAACTTGTTTAACAACTTTTAAGAAATCAGCACCTGCTCTATCCATTTTGTTAACAAAACCGATACGAGAAACGTTATAGTTATTAGCTAAACGCCAGTTAGTTTCTGATTGTGGCTCTACCCCATCAACTGCCGAGAATAAAAATACCAAACCATCTAATACACGTAAAGATCTATTTACCTCAACGGTAAAATCTACGTGACCAGGAGTATCAATTATATTGATATGGTAAGTTTGTCCTCTGTATTTCCAGTCAACTGTAGTAGCAGCAGAAGTGATAGTAATACCACGTTCTTGCTCTTGTGCCATCCAATCCATTGTTGCAGCACCATCGTGTACTTCACCAATTTTATGACTTACACCTGAGTAATAAAGAATACGCTCAGTTGTGGTTGTTTTACCCGCATCAATGTGGGCAGCAATTCCAATGTTTCTTGTGAATCTTAAATCTCTTGACATTTTATGGATTTCTTTGATTTTTTAAATGATTACACCGATTTTTAGTTTTAAGCCAAAAATCGGTGTAATCAAATTAATCTATGTAATCTTTTAAATTAGAATCTAAAGTGAGAGAATGCTTTATTAGCCTCTGCCATTTTATGTGTATCTTCTTTTTTCTTAACAGCTGCACCTTCACCTTTTGCTGCAGAAATGATTTCACCTGCTAATTTTTCCATCATGGTTTTTTCTCCACGCTTTCTAGAATAGCTAATTAACCATTTCATACCTAAAGCAATTTTACGCTCTGGTCTTACTTCTGTTGGAACTTGAAAATTTGCACCACCTACTCTTCTAGATTTAACCTCTACAGCAGGCATTACATTATTTAAAGCTTTTTTCCATTGTTCTAAGCCATTTTCAGTGGTTTTAGTTTCCACCATTTCAATAGCTTTGTAAAAGATGTCATAAGCGATAGATTTTTTTCCATCAAACATCATATTATTTACGAATCTGGTAACCATAACGTCGTTAAACTTTGGGTCAGGCAGGATGATTCTCTTTTTTGGTTTCGATTTTCTCATTGTCTTGTCCTCCGTTTAATTATTTCTTTTTACCTTTTGTTGGTGCTGCAACAACTTGTCCTGGTTTTGGTTTCTTAGTACCATATTTAGAACGACGTTGATTTCTACCCGCTACACCTGCAGTATCTAATGCACCACGAACGATGTGGTAACGTACTCCTGGTAAATCTTTAACTCTTCCACCACGCACTAAAACAATTGAGTGTTCTTGTAAATTGTGACCTTCACCTGGAATATAAGCATTGATCTCTTTTCCATTGGTTAAACGTACACGAGCAACTTTACGCATTGCTGAGTTTGGTTTTTTAGGGGTAGTAGTATATACACGGGTACATACTCCTCTTCGCTGTGGACAGCTGTCCAACGCTGGGGATTTACTCTTATCCACCAGAGCTACTCTACCTTTCCTAACTAATTGTTGAATGGTTGGCATTAAGCTTTGTTTAAGTGTTTTTTATTAATTCTTTAATTCTTTTCCTATGGTTCATAACATACCCAAGCAAAAGGATTGCAAAAGTAGGATTTTATTTTTTGATTTTCAATAGGTTGTGAGAAATATTTTTGATTTATAGTGTCAACAATTGACAGAACGAAGTCAGCAGTATAGATAATAGCAATAATTATAATAGATAGTGGTATTTGTGCCGTAGCAGCTGATTTAAATTAAATAGAAAAAGTTATTAATTGACTATTTCTTTTGTACAAACTTTAAAATAAGGGCGTTCCCCAAAAGGGTCGCGTTGTCCGCTGTATCTTTTTGTAAAAAACAAAAAGGATATCGCTACCACCGCTAACGCACCTAAATACTACTGCGACCTATCTATTACCAATGTTTAAACTAAAAAATCACTTCCCTAGATTTAAAGTTTTTAATACCTATAGATTTATTTAGTCCATTCACTACACTTATTCCCTAAAACAGGGCATAAACACAGTTAATTTTAGTTATAATTAATAAATTTAAAGTAATTATAAAATAAATATCATCATTTTATAAACTAATAATTGATGCTAAGAACCTGCTTCTTCGCATCAAGAAGCACATTTAACTGCTCCAAAATATTCAAGTCCTATTTATTTTTAACATAGCCTATTTAAAACAAGCACTTGCTTTGCTTTGCATGTATCAGATCCATAAAACCTCACAAAACGGATTTAAAAAATTAAAAACTCATATCACTTAATTAATCAATCATGAACAAGAAACCTACTTTGAATTTGGACGGTATTCAAATACCCAAAAAAAGAAGTTATTCGAAATTTTATAAGACATTCGGAGCCTTACTAATATTATTCGGAATTTTTATTTCCGGCTGTAAAAAAGACGAATTTGCAGGAGAAGTTGTTGGCCTTTGCCCAACGGTAACTTCAGACCCTATGGATAAAGCAGTAGACGTTGTTTTAGATAAAGTTGTTACCATTACCTTTAACACTCCAATGAATGCCTCTTCTATTAATAATGGCACATTCAGCATCAAACAAGGTAATAATGTAATTGGAGGAACAGTAGCTCCAACTGCTAACGCTGCTGTTTTTACTTTTACACCAGATGCACCATTTAATCCTTTCCTTACTTATACAGGAAAAGTTACAACTGGAGCTAAAGATACTTTACGTACGGCTATGGCGGCTGATTACGATTGGACATTCACTTCAATTCCACGTATTTCTTTAACTGCTAATCCAACAAATGGTGGAATTCCTAATGGTGCTGGAAACTTTGCACAAGGCTCTACAGCAACTGTAACGGCTACCGCATTACCAACTTTTGCATTTACAAATTGGACAGAAAACGGAACTATTGTTTCTACAAGTGCTAGTTATTCATTTAAAGTAAATGGAAACAGAGCATTAGTTGCCAACTTTATCCCAATCCCAGTAGGAAACTCTTCGGTTAATTTATCTTCTAGTCCTGCTATAGGCGGTAATAGTAACGGTTCTGGAGCTTATCCAACAGGTTCTAGAGTGACTGTAAATGCTATGGCAAATGCAGGTTATACTTTTGTTAACTGGACAGATAATAATGTAGTTGTTTCTACCAGTTCAAGTTATCAATTCATTTTAGTTGGTAATAGAACTTTAGTGGCTAATTTCAGATTAATTCCTTCATCTCAATTTGCATTAATTTTATCATCAAGCCCAGCTGCTGGTGGTATGACAGATGGAGAAGGCGCTTACAATTCTGGAACATCTGTAACCGCAATAGCTACGGCAAATACTGGTTATACTTTTGCTAATTGGACAGAAAATGGAGCTATTGTTTCTACAAGTCCTAATTATACATTCTCATTAAATAACAACAGAACTTTAGTTGCTAATTTCACAGTTAGAACTTTCACTTTAAATGTGACTGCTGTAAATGGTATGGTTCTTAAAACACCAAATCAATTGACTTATAATTATGGAACTGATGTAGTATTAACTGCGCAACCAAGTCAAGGATATGCTTTTAGTTTTTGGAGCGGAGATGCTTCTGGTACAGTAAGTCCGTTAACAGTAGATATGATTGTTAACAAAAATATCACTGCAAATTTTGTATTGCTACCAACAGGTACGGGTATAGGACCAGTTCTTCCTAATCTAGGCTTAGCTGGTAATTATGCAATTCTTACCAAAACAGGAATCACCACAACCGGTGTTACTTCAATTATAGGAAATATAGGGGTGAGCCCAATTGCAGCAACTGCAATTACAGGTTTTGGTTTAATAATGGATACTAATGGTCAATCATCTACCACACCAATAGTTACCGGAAAAGTTTACGCCGCCACTTATGCAGCACCAACACCTGCAAACTTGATAACAGCCATAAGCAATATGGAAACCGCTTTTACATCATCAAACAATTTAACGGCTCCAGCTCCTGTTATCAATTTAGGTGCAGGAAATATAAGCGGGTTGGTTGTTCCTCCAGGGTTATATAAGTTTACTACTGGGTTATTAATCTCTAGCCAAGGGGTTACGCTAGTTGGTAATGCAAATGACACATGGGTATTCACCATTACCAATGATTTAACGGTGAATAGCAATGCGAAAATCACTTTAGGACCAGGTGTACAAGCAAAGAATATTTACTGGGTGGTATCTGGTCAGGCTTTGTTAGATACTGGAGCAGATTTTAGCGGTATCATACTAGGTAAAACTTTGATCTCTCTAAAAACAGGAGCTAAGGTTAACGGAAGGTTATTAGCTCAAACAGAGGTTACCTTAAACGCTAACACAGTTACTCAACCTCAATAATCATTCTTAAATACCTCTATCTCCACATGTGGAGATAGAGGTTATTATAAAGTTATTTTAACCTCATTTAAAAAAGATAAATCATGTCACCCAAAAATAAAATCTCAAAAAAAATCATCCTCTGCTTATTGATGTTTGTATCAGCAAGTAGTTTTGCCCAAAAAATTAGCTCATCACCAACATGGTGGTTTGGCGTATCTGCAGCAGGAAACTTAAATTATTACTCTGGTACAACCCAAAGACTAGATAATGCTTACTTTGTACCTACTGCTTTTCATAAAGGAACTGGCGTACGTCCTTTCGGATCAATATTAATGGAATACAATTCTGGAAAATTATTTGGCGGAATGTTAAATATTGGTTACGATGGAAGAGGTGCAAAATTTGACGATGTAATTGCACCTTGTGATTGCCCTGCTACATTAAAAAGTAATTTGAGTTACGTTACTATAGAGCCTAGCTTACGTGTAAACGCTGGAGCAACTAATTTTTACTTCTTTGCAGGCCCAAGAGTTGCCTTTAACTTATCAAAAGATTATGAATACACTCAACTAAAACAAGAAGATAGAGACGGCGATTTTAGTGCTATAGATAAAACAATATTTTCTGGTCAGGTGGGTATAGGTTATGATTATTTAATTTCTACTCCTAACGCTAAAACAGCAGTAGTTCTTTCTCCTTTTATGTCTTTTCATCCATATTTTGGTCAAGAACCACGTACTATAGAAAGTTTATCTATATCTACAGTAAGAACTGGTTTAGCGCTTAAATTTGGAAAAGGATCTAATCAAACTGTTACAGAAAACAATAACGTAGTTGTACCTAATCGTGATGTTGATTTCTCTGTAAGAGCACCTAAAGTAATTCCACAAAAACGTCAGGTAAGTGAAACTTTACCTCTTTTAAATTATGTGTTTTTTGATAACGAATCTAATAAAATACCTAGTAGATATATTTTATTAAACCAAAGTCAAGCTTCTAATTTTAAAGAAGAGCAGTTAGAAAAAGAAGAAACCGCAAACATGACTGGCCGTTCTGCCAGACAAATAAATGTTTATCATAACATTTTAAACATCTTAGGTGATCGTTTAAGATCTAATCCACAAGCTACAATTTCTTTAAGCGGTGCTTCATTAAATGGTGCTGAAGAAGGAAAAGTATTTGCAGAGGAAATTAAAGAATATTTGGTTTCTGTTTTTGGAATCAATAGCTCAAGAATTACCACACAAGGACGTGTTAAACCACTTGTACCTTCAGAACAACCAGGTGGATCTAAAGAACTTACTTTATTGAGAACTGGCGATCGCAGAGTTGATATTACAAGTTCTTCTCCTGAATTGTTGTTAGAAGTTGGTGGTGGAATGATGAAACCAATTCAGATTACTGCCAATCAGGTAGATCCTTTAGATAGCCACGTTCTTTTTAATGTAGATGGTGCTGAAGATGTATTAAGATCATGGTCTATTGCTATGACAGATGAAAATGGAACGGTTCAAAATTTTGGTCCTTTCACTAAAAATCAAGGTAGTTTTCCTGGAAAAACAATTTTAGGCAATCGTTCTACTGGAGATTACAAAGTAGTGATGACAGGTATCACCAAAAAAGGAGAAACTGTTAAAAAAGAAAGTACTGTTCGTTTAGTTCGTCAAGATGACTTAATAGATAAAGGATACCGTTACAGTATCTTATTTGATTTTGACAAAACTAAAACCATTGCATCTTATGATAATTTCTTAAAAACTACTGTTGCACCATTAATAGCTGATGGTTCTACTGTGATTATTCATGGTCATACCGATGCTATTGGAAGCGAAGATTACAACTATACTTTGTCTAGAACAAGAGCTATGGAAACACAAAAGCTTTTAAACAATGCTTTAAAAAGTAGTGGAAAGAATAATGTAAAATTCGAAACTCTTGGTTTTGGAGAAGACGTTAATAATGCTCCTTTTGATAATAGCACTCCTGAAGAACGTTTCTATAACAGAACGGTGATTATAGATATTATCCCAGCCAAATAAAGGTTAAAAACACTAAAGTTTAATAGACTTAAGTACAATTAATAAGTTTGACAAAGAAGGTGAGGTAAAACTCCCCTTCTTTTTTTGTTTTAAACTACGCTCACTTTTAGTTTTAAAAGTATTTGTTTAGAAACCGGGAAATTAGCTTTTGGTAAGTCTAAAATATTAGATACCGGATTGCCCAATAAAAATCGCATAAAGCCTGCTATTTCTACATTCTTAATTTGCTTCTCATCGTTTAAACTGTAAAAACATTTTAAAAGAGATTGGGTCAGTTGAGTGCCTTCTGCGGAAGCTTTAAATTGGCGCTGATTAATGGCAATCTCTAAATCGTGAGCTTCTTTACCATTTTGAGGAAGCAAAGTGGGATTTAATCCTAACATAGCCCCTATCCAACTCCAATATTTAATGTAGCTCATTTGCTCATCTTGATTAATCACAAAACCCATTTTCCTTAGACCTCTTATCACTATGAGTGAGAAAGATAAGTTTGTACCAGCCATATCCTCTTGGTTAACTGGCAGGCCTAATTTCATATCCCAATTCCCCTTCTGAATATAAAATCGGGCGGCAGCATGCATTAACCTTACTTTAAAGAGTTGAATTTTACCTGAACCCTCTGCTTCAAAAGCTTTAGGATTCATCATTTCTGCTACAAACAATCCGGTTTCTTCTAATCTCTTAGCCACATCTTTATACATTCTTTCTGTTTGATAAAGTACTTTTGCACCATCTGCGGCAGCATAACAATAGGGTAAAGAAAGTAAACCCAAAAGCTGAAGTATATAAGCTGATTTTTTGTTGTAAAACTGAAGCGCTTTAGTTCTAATTTGTGGCTGAATAAAATTGAGATCATTAAACGTTTTATCAAACCATGCGGCTTCGGGGATTTCAAGAATAAAAGAAGACCAGTCTGAATTTTTGATCAAATTTTTTAAAGCCAAATCGAGCTTTAATTTTTTCTGTTGATCTAAAAAATAGTCATTCACAAAGTCGTCAGCAGGTTGGTCGCCAGTTTTTCTATGTTGGTCTAAATCTAATTTCATGGGTATGTAAAACAAAAATTTGTTATTAATGAAATACAAATCTTAAGAAATTGTTTTAAAGCAATAGGTTTTAGAAAGGATATAAAATAAAAAAAACTCGTAAGCAGGGCTCACGAGTTTTATGTAAGGTAAAGTTTTTATTAATTACCAGCTTCTTTGTTTTTCATCTCTTGAACTTCAAGACGAATAGCTTGAGAAAGATTTTTTAGGTCTTGCATACCTTTTCTAACTCTAGTACCTGCTGCGCTGTTACCTTTGTTGTAAAACTTATCTGCGTCGCCTTCTAGTTCTGCAACTAATTTTTTTACTTCTTCAAATTTTTTCATTTTAAAATACTCCTTTTAGTTTTTATGGTTAGTATTAATACTTATTAAAGCTAATGTATAATGTTTTTTCGTAAAAAAAAATCGTTTTAAATATTAAAATCTGCTTTAAAATGCTTTTTTATCCACATTACAGCAACTCTTAACATTTCTAAAATTGGCCTAATTTATTAAACTATTAATAATCAGATACATAAAAATATTTTAAAACAAAAACGCCCTTAACATGATGTTAAAGGCGTTTTTTGAACTCTTAGCGTTTAACTATAAATTCACTTCTTTTTTCTCTTTGTAATACCCTTTTTCTAATTTATCTCTTACTTCACTAAAAGCAGCGACTGTTTTTTGTACATCTTCCAAAGTGTGCATAGCTGTAGGAATTAATCTTAACATAATTAATCCTTTTGGAATAACTGGATAGATAACTATTGAACAAAAAATTCCATAATTCTCTCTTAAATCCATAGTGATAGCTGTTGCTTCACTTAACTCGCCTTTTAAGAAAACTGGGGTAACTACAGAGTTGGTAGTTCCTATATTAAAGCCTTTATCTTTTAAACCTGTTTGTAATGCTGTTGCAATTTCCCAAAGTTTAGCTTTAAGCTCTGGCTTGGTTCTTAATAACTCTAAACGCTTTTTTAAACCCAAAACCATTGGCATAGGTAAAGATTTTGCAAAGGTTTGAGAACGCATATTATAGCGAAGATAATTTGTGATTTCTTCTGTTGATGCAATAAAAGCACCTATACCCGCCATAGATTTAGCAAAGGTTCCAAAATAAATATCAACCCCTTCTCCACAATTTTGCTGCTCATGAGTTCCTGATCCCGTTTCACCCATGGTACCAAAACCATGTGCATCATCAATTAATAAACGGAATTTGAAATTCTCTTTAAAATCAATGATTTCTTTTAATTTACCTTGTGCACCCGACATTCCAAAAACGCCTTCGGTAATCACTAAAATACCACCGCCACTTAATTCTGTTAATTTAGTTGCTCTTTCTAATTGCTTTTGTAGGCTTTCCATATCATTATGCTGATATACAAAGCGCTTGCCCATGTGCAAACGAACACCATCAATAATACAAGCATGTGATTCTGCATCGTAAACAATCACATCATTTCTATCAACTAAAGCATCTATAGCTGATAAAATACCCTGGTAACCGTAGTTTAAAAGAAATGCATCTTCAAAACCGGTAAACTCTGCTAATGATTGTTCTAAAGCTTCGTGATGATTTGAATTACCAGACATCATTCTGGCGCCCATTGGGTAAGCCATTCCGTAATCTAGTGCTGCTTGCGCATCTGCTGCTCTTACTTCTGGATGATTAGCTAAACCTAAATAATTATTTAAGCTCCACACTAAATGTTCTTTCCCTCTAAAATTCATGTGAGGGCCAATTTCTCCTTCCAGTTTTGGAAAAGAGAAATACCCATGCGACCATTTTTGGTGCTGACCAAGAGGTCCCATGTTTTTTGCTATCTTCTCGAAAATATCCAAGTTGTTATATTTTAATAAATTGTTAATCTAAAAAACTGCGCAAATTTACGCTTTATATGATGGAATAGCAACTTTGATTCCAAAGATCAAAAGCGGTGTAAATAGCAAAGCCATTCTTGTTAAGGGAATGGCTTTGCTATTTAAATATATTGTGTTTTAATCTACATTATCATGCAAAAAAGAGTTGTTTGGTCTAATTTCTGTTTGACCATCTTCATTACTTAATGTAAACCTAGACACCTGAGATTCTGACGAATGCGGAACCTCTTTTAGTTGCATTTGCTTTCTTTTATAAGCTGGCTCATTTTCTAATTCTTGCAAACCACTGGTAGAACGTAATTTCATGCTCAAGTCTTTCAAACGTAAAATACGCTCTTTAGACTTACGCAATTGCTCTTCCATAGATTCATCTGTTTTGTGTTCATCTACATTTACAGATGCCAACACTACTTGTTCTACTTCTTCTTCAAAAGCTAAGGGTTGAGAGAATTCTGATTCGGATAATTTTAAATTAAATTCAAAACCATCTAATTCTTTTACTGGCTCTTCTTCTTTTTCTTCTTCTATTAATTGATGTTTTACAACGGCTGATGTTGGCTCATTAAATGAGTGATCTTTAGTAGTAAACATATCTGCAAATAAATCTGCTTGTGGAATAGCAGTTTCTTCTGCTTTTAGCATTGGAACTTGAATTCTATCTTCTATTACGGGCTCTACACTTTTTTTAGAAAACTCATTAATAGGCTTAATTAAAGGCGTATCAGAAGTTAAAAATTGCTTTTTAGGCGCACTTTGTTTGGTTTGCTCTCTTTCTTCTTTTGTTTGAAAACCGGTAGCAATAATGGTTACGGATATATTATCTCCTAATGAAGCATCGCTACAGTTACCCCAAATTAAATCTGCTGATAAACCTGCTTGCTCCTGAATAAAGTCTGTGATGATACTTACTTCATCCATGGTGACTTCTTTTTCTCCAGAGCTAATGTTTAGTAAAATATATCTAGCTCCTTCAATTTCATTATCTTTTAGTAATGGAGAAGATAATGCTCCTTCTACTGCTTTTAAAGCTCGGTCATCGCCTTCTGCAGAATAACTTCCCATAATGGCTACACCGCTGTCTTTCATTACGGTACGCACATCTTTAAAATCCACGTTAATATAGCCGGGCACAGTAATAATCTCGGCAATTCCTTTTGCGGCAGTGGTTAAAATATCATCGGCCTCTCCAAATGCAGATCCTAGAGTTAAATTTCCGAAAATATCACGTAAGCGATCATTAGAAATTACTAAGTAAGAATCTACGTATTTCTTCAATTCTTCTAAACCTTCTTCGGCTTGCATTCTTCTACGCTTGCCTTCAAAAGAAAATGGAGTGGTAATAATAGCAACAGTAAGGATATCTAATTCTTTTGCAGCTTTTGCAATAATAGGGCTAGCACCTGTTCCGGTACCACCACCCATTCCTGCAGTAATAAAAAGCATACGGGTATTGCTACCCAACATATCTTTTACATCATCAATATTTTCTATGGCAGAGTTTTTACCTACCTCAGGGATAGAGCCTGCTCCCATTCCTTCAGTTAGGCTTGCACCTAATTGTACTTTGTTGGGAATTGGGCTTAACTCTAACGCTTGCGCATCAGTATTACAAATAATGAAGTCTACACCTGTAATTCCTTGACGGTACATGTGGTTAACTGCATTGCCTCCGCCACCGCCAACACCAATTACTTTGATGATTGATGACTTTTCTTTTAACATTTCAAACTGCATATCCTTAATTATCAGCTATTAAGTTTTGATAAATTCTATTTTAATCTACTTGTAATTATATAAAATTTTCCACACTAGTTATCCACAATTGTTGATACTGTGGAAAACTTATGCTTTGTTGAAAATTATTTCAAAAAGTCTTGATCTGGAATATCATCCTTAATAAACTTCTTAGTTCCTTCTAACAACGAAGCAAATAAACCTCTTGGTTTGCCGGTTACTGATGTTTGCACCACCACTTGGCTTGGTTTAGAAGATGATTTCTCTTTGTGAAGCTCATGTTCTACTTTCTCTATTCCTTTAATTAACAAGCCTATACCGGTAGCATACATTGGGCTTTTTAAATCTTCGTACACATTTTTTGGTAGGCTTTCATTTTTTGCTAAGTGCTCATTTGGATAACCCACACGACAATCTAAACCAGTAACATATTCTATTAATTGAGGTAAATGCTTTAACAATGCACCACCTCCAGTCACTACAATTCCACCAATTAGCCTCTTTTCGTATCCTGATGATTTAATCTCGTAATAAACATGCTCTATGATTTCTTCCATACGAGCTTGAATGACGAACGCTAAATTTTTAACAGAAATCTCTTTAGGATCTCTGCCTCTTAAACCCGGAACGCAAATAATTTCGTTTTCTTTATTTTCTTCGGCCAAAGCCGATCCAAATTTTACTTTTAACAATTCGGCTTGGTTACGCATTACCGAACAGCCTTCTCTAATATCTTCTGTTACGCTATTGCCTCCGAAAGGAATAACAGCAGTATGTCTGATGATGCCTTCATGGAAAATGGCGACATCAGTAGTACCACCACCTATATCTACTAAAACTACTCCAGCTTCTTTTTCTTCTTCACTCAACACAGATTCTGAAGAAGCCAAAGGCTCTAAAATAAGATCTTGAGTTTCTAATCCCCCCTGATCTACACATTTCATAATATTTTTGATAGCCGTAACCTGACCAGTAATGATATGGAAGTTAGCTTCTAACCTTACACCAGCCATTCCTACCGGATCTTTAACGCCAGGCTCATTATCTACTGTAAATTCCTGCGGAAGCACATGGATGATTTCTTCACCGGGATTCATAGCTAATTTAAACATGTCGTCAATTAAACGATCAATATCGTTTCTGGAGATCTCGTTACTTAGGTCTTTACGTGTAAAAATTCCGCGATGTTGTAAACTTTTGATATGCTGACCAGCGATACCCACATTTACTATTTTTACATCAACGTTAGACTGCGAGCTCCCTTCTTCTACTGCCTGTAAAATACCTTTTACTGTTTTAGCAATATTAGATACAACGCCACGAGTTACCCCTGCAGACTCTGCTTTACCGAGACCTAAAACCTCAATTTTGCCATGATCATTTCTTCTCCCAATGATCACACAAATTTTTGTAGTTCCGATATCTAAACCGACTACAATAGGTGAGCTTTTTGATTGTTTAGTGATACCTTTTTCCATGTTTAAAGTATATTTTGTATTGAATCCTGTGTTGCTATTGATGGTGTTTTTGTACTGTCTAAAATGTTTTTGTTGGCCGATGCATTCTTTAACAAAGTAGAATCTCTACGCTCGCAAACAATTTGCCCTTTAAATTTTAGATTGATAGTACTGTAGGTATCCCAACCTACTTTTGGCAATGCGTTTTTATAAAAAAGTAAAAGGTTCCTAAACTTTTCTTCCATATTTATGGCATTACCTAATATAATTTTCTGATTACCCACTCGTGGCACCAATTCTATGTCATTATTGTTATTCACAAAAACCTGTACAATTTGCTCGTTCCATAAAGAGTCTGATGCGATGTATTTGGCTGTGTTAAATAAATCTTTACCCAACTGCGTTTTTAAAGTATCTACATTCCCGCCAAAATCTTCTAAAATGGAGCCATTTGCAGCCAAAACCCTTGCGGTAAAATGATCTGATAATGGAATTTTTAAACCATTTTGATCCACATAAAAATCTTGCCCTGATAAGTTAAAAATTCTTAAAACAGGTACTCTTTGTTTAATATCTGCATGTATCACGCCATTCATATCAATATAAACCTTGGCGTATTCTATAAATGGATTTGCTTTTAGCTTGTTTTCTAAATCTTGTATGTTAATGCCACCTAATCTTCGGCCTACCAATAAGCCATTTTTATAAGTTAAAATTTGATCTACTTCTGCTCTTTCAATAAAAAATTGATTTCCCGGCAAAATAACCTGTACTTTTTCGCAAGTACTCTCTGCCTTTTTAATCTCGATAAAACTCATGAGTGCGATTACGCTGCTAAGGCTAAGTACCCAAGCAAACCCAATTAAAACCGCCCTCCAGTTTATTCTTTTAAGCATTTTGCAAAATATTTTTTAAAGGTTGAATCAATGTATCTATATCTCCGGCACCAACGGTCAAAAGTAGAGTAGGTTTTTCATTCCTGATGATGTGTAATGCTTCTTCTTTTCCACAAACCCTTACTTTATCAACATCCATTTTACTAGCCAGCATCTGACTATTTACACCAGCTATTGGCAATTCTCTGGCCGGATAAATCTCTAACAAAAGCAATTCATCAACCGTGTTTAATACAGAAATAAAATCGGCAGCAAAATCTCTGGTTCTGCTAAACAAATGGGGTTGAAAAATAACCGTTAATTTATGCTCAGGATATAAAGACCTAACCGCTTTAAAACAGGCTTTTAATTCTTCGGGATGATGAGCATAATCATCAATAAAAACGCAAGACTTTTCTTTGATTACGTATTCAAAACGTCTTTTTACTCCTAAAAAAGAAGCTAGTCCTTTTCTGATATCCTCTAAACTGATGTTTAAAGCCAATGCCACTTCAATTGCAGCTACTGCGTTTTCTATATTGTGTTGACCTGGCAAACCCAAAACCAGTGCCTCCATTTTCAAGTCTTCATTTCTAAAATCGAAAGAGAAACTTTGATTTTCTATTTTAATGTTTAATCCTTCTGCTTGTGCTTCTGGCTGATTAATTCCATAAGTTTTACCTCCTGTTAAAGGCAAATTAATTTTTCTAATCAGCTTTCCATCAGGTTTAACCTGTTTGGCAAATAATCTAAAAGATTCATGCAATTCCTTTTCCTCTCCGTAAATATCTAAATGATCTGCATCCATAGAGGTTATTACAGCAATATTTGGATGAAGTGTTAAAAATGAACGATCATATTCATCAGCTTCTACCACCATCACTTCACTTTTACCAAACAATACATTAGTTTGATAATTGGTACTTATTCCGCCTAAAAAAGCCGAACAATCTATACCGCCTTCTTTAAGCAAATGCGCTATTAAAGAACTGGTAGTGGTTTTACCGTGTGTACCAGCTACCGCAATGCAAAACATCCCTTTTGAGATGATCCCTAAAACCTCTGATCTTTTGTATAGCTTAAAGGCCCTGTTTTTAAAATAATTTAAAATTTTGCTGTCTTTAGGAATGGCAGGCGTATAAATCAATAAAGTAGCATCATCTTTTCCCTGAAAAGACAAAGGAATTAAACTGGCTTCATCTTCATAAAGCATACAAATTCCTTCATTAGCCATGGCCTGAGTTAAAGGAGTTGCTGTTTTATCGTAACCACAAACTAATAAACCCTGATGATGGAAATATCGGGCAAGACCACTCATCCCGATACCGCCTATACCGATTAAGTAAACTCTTTTTATGTCTGCCAGTGCTATCATTATATCGCAATTTTTAATATTTCATCAGCAATCTGTTCGTCGGCATTGGGT
Organism: Pedobacter cryophilus; assembly: GCF_005116455.1. Taxonomy (GTDB): domain Bacteria; phylum Bacteroidota; class Bacteroidia; order Sphingobacteriales; family Sphingobacteriaceae; genus Pseudopedobacter; species Pseudopedobacter cryophilum. The sequence continues at coordinate 173,723 of NZ_SWBP01000002.1, read as the reverse complement.
AATCCTAAAGCACCAATTCGCTCTGAAATTAATTTCATTTGCTCTTCATTGGCCAATAATTTTAAAGTTTGATCTATTAGCTCAGATTCTGCATGTTTATCTGAGATTAAAATTGCTGCTTCCTTATTAATTAAGGCGTGAGCATTTTTTGTTTGATGATCATCTACCACATTTGGCGATGGAACTAACAAAACGGGTTTTTTAATTAAGCAAAGCTCAGATATGGTTCCGGCTCCAGCTCTAGAGATGATAACATCTGCCATCGCATAAGCTAAATCCATTCGATTTAAAAACTCAAAAATTCTAATTCCCAAATCTTTAGGCTGGTTACCAAATTTTTCTATCACTCCTTTATAGTAATATTTTCCAGTTTGCCAGATTACCTGTATTCCGGCTTCCTGTAATTGGGTTAAGCCTGCCATCATGCTGGTATTTAAAGTCCCGGCACCTAAACTTCCGCCAATAACTAAAATAGTTTTTTTAGAAGTCTCTAACTCAAAAAATGCAGCAGCTTCATCTAGTTTGCCTTCAATATTAACAGATTCTCTTCTTACCGGATTACCCGTTTTAACAATTTTATCAGCAGGAAAAAAGTTAGCCATGTTATCAAAAGCTACACAAACTTTCTTTGCTTTTTTTGCTAAATATTTATTGGTCATGCCTGCATAAGAATTTTGTTCTTGAATGAGGTAGGGTATGTTTTTTAAAGATGCGGCAAACAACAAAGGACCAGAGGCATAGCCTCCAACCCCTACTACGGCATCGGGCTTAAAGTTTTTGATGATTTTTAAAGACGTCATCACACTTTTAATAATTTTAAAAGGCAAAAGCAAGTTTTTGGTGATAGAAGATCTTTGAAGACCTTGAATATCTAAACCAATAATTGAATAACCAGCGGCAGGCACTTTTTCCATTTCCATTTTGCCTTTAGCACCCACAAATAATATCTCGGTTTTGGCATCAATTTTCTTCAAGGCATTAGCTATCGCTATCGCCGGGAAGATATGTCCTCCGGTGCCGCCTCCACTAATGATTATTCTTTTTGCCATAGCCTCATCCTAAATCCTTCTCCAAAAGAGAAGGACTTCCATGTTTAATTTATTTAATATTGATGCCGCTAAGCATCTTCAAATTATCTTATTTCCAAATCTTCAAATCAGTATCTTGATGCTTGCATCTTGATACTTGATACTCATATCTTGATACTTATCTAAGCTAATGCTGGTATTTCTCCAATAATTACTTTTTCGGCTTTGCTGCCTTTATTTTCTAATTTATATTCTTCCACATCTTTACTTACCGAAAGGATGATACCAAAAGCCACACTAGTAAATAAAATGGAGGTTCCACCCATACTTACCAATGGCAAAGGCACCCCGGTAACAGGGAAAAGATTAACGGCAACCGCCATGTTGGCTAATGCTTGTATGGTTAAACTAAAACCTAATCCTGCTGCCAATAATGCCCCAAAAGCTTTTGGGGCTTGAGTAACAATTTTTGTAATTCGATACATCAACAGCATGTAGAGCAGTACTACGGTAACACCACCAACCATGCCATATTCTTCTACAATGATGGCAAAAATAAAATCTGAGTAAGGGTGAGGAAGAAAATTTCTTTGTGTACTATTCCCCGGGCCTTTACCCATAATACCGCCAGATGCAATGGCAATTTTTGATTGATCTTGCTGAAAAGTTTTGTCAGAGTGTTGCATCTCGGGATTAAAGTAGGCTTTAATACGAGATTTATAAGTCTCTCTTCTAGGACCAAATAACACCAATATGGTTAACAATGCTGCCCCTCCTACACATACAATAGCGATTTGCTTCATGCTGATTCTTCCAATCAATAGAATCAAAATACTTACGCCAAAAAGCATTAATGCAGTTGATAAATTAGCTAAACCTATGAGGATAAACACTAAACAAACCGAGCCCATGATTGGGATAAAAGATGTTTTTACATCCTTTATGTTTTCTTGCTTTTTAGTAAGTGTTCTTGCTAAAAAGGTAATTAATGCCAATTTAGCTAAATCTGAGGTTTGGAAAGTTAAACCAGTTCCGGGTATTGCAATCCATCTGCTGGCATCATTTACATTACTCCCAAAAAGCAAGGTGTATAATAATAACGGTATAGTAATTACCATTAAAACCTTAGAAATACCAGCGTAATAACGGTAATTTAATAGATGGGCAAAATAAATGAGTACAAAACCAAAGACAATAAAAATCAAGTGCTTAAACATTAAAGACTCAGAACCTACGCCTCTTTTATAAGCCAGCGTTCCGGTAGCGGAATACACTGCCAAAACAGAAATCAGCGAAAGCAAGATGATAATGAGCCATATCCACCTGTCTCCTTTAGTTTGATTAAGTATTGCTTTAATCATATTATAATTCTTTTACTGCTGCTTTAAACTGGTTTCCACGGTCTTCGTAGCTTTTGAATAAATCAAAACTTGCGCAAGCCGGAGATAACAAAACTGTAGACCCTTTTTTGGCTAAATGATAAGCAATAATCACTGCTTCACTTGCCGAAAAGGTATTTACAATCACTTCCACTTCATCTTCAAAAGCATCATGAATAGCTTTATTATCTTTCCCTAAACAAATAATTGCTTTCACTTTTTGTCTAACCAAATCAGTTAGCATACTGTAGTCATTGCCTTTATCAACTCCACCCATTATTAAAATCACATCAGTATTTATGCTTTCTAAAGCATACCAAGTAGAATTTACATTGGTGGCCTTAGAATCATTGATAAAGCTGATTCCAGAAATATTAGCCACATGCTCTAACCTGTGTTCGATATTTTTGTAATTCCCCATGCTTTCGCGGATGGTTTCATTTCTGATCTCCAGAACTTTGGCTGTTATACCAGAAGCCATAGAATTGTACACATTGTGTTTCCCCTGAAGTGCTAAATCTTGAATTGACATATCGAATTGATCTGAATTGGTAAGTTGAATGGTGAGGTTATTTTGCTGAAGCCATGCTCCATTTATAGTTTCATGTTCTATTGAAAAAGGATGATGTTGTGCTTTTACATCGGCGGAAGCCAAAAAACTAGCAATTTCTATATCATCATCGCAATAAATGAAATGATCTTGTGCTGTTAAATTTTGGGTGATTTTGAACTTAGATACCACATAATTTGCCATTTGGTAATCATATCTATCTAAATGATCTGGAGTGATATTAAGCAATACGGCCAAATGCGCTTTAAAAGCATACATGTTATCTAACATGAAACTGCTGATCTCTAAAACATAATATTCAAACGATTCTAAAGCGACTTGTTTGGCAAAACTTTTTCCAATATTACCGCCTAAACCCACATTTAAGCCTGCATTTTTAAGGATATGATAGGTTAACAAAGTGGTGGTAGTTTTACCATTAGAACCTGTGATACAAATCATTTTTGCATCAGTATATCTTCCTGCAAATTCAATCTCAGAAATAATGGAAATGCCTTTTTCTTTCAATTTTTTGATGATGGGTGCTTTATCTGGAATACCCGGACTTTTTACCACTTCATCAGCATTTAAAATCAATTCTTCGGTATGTTGAGCTGATTCAAAAGGAATATGATAGCTTTCTAATTCTAATTGATAAGCCTCTTTAATCACTCCAAAATCTGAGACAAAAACATCAAATCCTTGCTTTTGCGCCAATATTGCCGCACCAACTCCACTTTCTCCAGCTCCAAGAATAACGAGCCTCACCCCAACAGGCCTCACCCCAGCCCTCTCCAAAGGAGAGGGAGCACTATGTGGAATATGTTGTTGGTTATTCTTCATCTTGTTTCTTTTGTCTTGATTCTTTTGTCTTTGTTCTTGATACTTGATACTTACATCTCGATACTCTTATCTCAATTTCAATGTCACTATAGTGATAATGGCTAATAAAATTCCGACTATCCAAAAACGACTGACAATTTTAGATTCGTGGTAGCCCTTTTTCTGAAAATGATGATGCAATGGAGACATCAGGAATATGCGCCTGCCTTCGCCATATTTTCTTTTGGTGTATTTAAACCACGAAACTTGCATAATGACAGAGAGATTTTCGATTAGAAAAACTCCACATAAAATTGGAATCAATAATTCTTTACGAATCATAATGGCTAATACGGCTATAATTCCTCCTATGGTTAAACTACCCGTATCGCCCATAAAAACCTGAGCCGGATAAGCATTGTACCATAAAAACCCAATACAAGCACCCACAAAAGCAGCTGCAAAAACCACCAATTCTCCCGAGTTTGGGATATAAATGATCTTCAAATAATCTGCAATAATGGTATTACCAGAAACGTAAGCCAAAAGCGCTAAAGTAATTCCGATAATTGCCGAAGTCCCTGTTGCCAGTCCATCAATCCCATCGGTAATGTTAGCCCCATTAGATACGGCAGTAATAATCACGATAACGAATAAAAGAAATACGACTAAAGCATATTTTTCATAATCGTCGCCTAAAAATTTAAGAACCTTTGCATAATCAAACTCATTGTCTTTATAAAAAGGAATGTTTGTTTTGGTTGATTTTACATCCTTTGCATAATAAACCCCTGTAGATTTTTCAACACGAATTAATTTCTCTCCTTTTTCATTGATAATTTCTTCTTTAAAACCACCAGGAATAGATCTCACGTTAGTAGATGCAGGCGCTTCAGTAATGGTTTGTCTTACCAAAATATCAGGATGAAAAAACATGGTATAACCCACAATAAGAGACAATCCTACCTGCCCAATAATTTTAAATCTTCCGGCTAAGCCTTCTTTATTCTTTTTAAATACTTTAATATAATCATCTAAAAAACCTATTGCTCCCATCCAAATGGTGGTCACTATCATTAAAATAATGTAAATATTCTCTATTCTGGCTAATAATAAAGTAGGAATTAGTATCCCTGCAATAATAATTAAACCACCCATTGTAGGGGTGCCTTGCTTTTGGTTTTGCCCCTCTAAACCTAAATTCCTTACGGTTTCACCAACTTGTTTGTATCTCAAATAATTAATTAACCTGCTACCATAAACGGTAGTGATAATTAAAGAAAGAATCATAGCCATTCCTGCTCTAAAAGAGATAAACTGAAATACACCTGCTCCGGGGAAATCAAATTGTTTATCTAAATAATTGAATAGGTAGTATAACATCCTTTTAGTTTTTTAAGTGAAAATTTTTAGCGTTTATGAACTCAATTGCTGAAAACATTCGTTTAATATTTTTTTATCATCAAAATCACTTTTTACCCCTTTTATTTCCTGGTATTTCTCATGTCCTTTTCCGGCTAGTAAAATAATATCTCCGGGTTTAGCCAAATGAACTGCTGTTTTTATCGCTTCTTTTCTATCTGTAATTGATAAAACTTTCTTTTGATGAACCGGAGAAACACCGGCTTGCATATCTTTAATAATTTGCTCAGGATCTTCTGATCTTGGATTGTCTGAAGTCAATATCACTTTATCACTCCACTCACAAGCGGCTTTTGCCATTAATGGGCGTTTAGTTTTATCTCTATCGCCACCGCAACCCACAATGGTGATCACTTGTTCGCTTTTAGAGCGGATATTATCTACCGTACTTAATACATTTTCTATCGCATCTGGCGTATGGGCATAATCCACAATTCCGATGATCCCGTTAGGAGAAATGATATAATCAAAACGCCCTTCGGCACCGTTTAAGCGACTTAAAATGGTAAGCACTTTGGTTTTATCTTGCTCTAGCAATAAAGCTGCACCATAAACTGCTAATAAATTAGATGCGTTAAAGCTGCCTACCAGTTTAAAATACACTTCTTCCCCATCCATATCCAGGTGTAAACCCGAAAATTGGTTCTCTATAATTTTTGCTTTAAAATCTGTTAGAGACTTTAAACCATAGGTTTTTTTATGGGCTTTGGTGTTTTGCAACATCACCAATCCGTTTTTATCATCGGCATTGGTTAAAGCAAAAGCTGATTTATCTAAACCATCAAAAAATGCTTTTTTAGCTTTTAAATAGTTATCAAAAGTGATATGAAAGTCTAAATGATCATGCGTAATGTTGGTAAAAATTCCGCCGCTAAAGCTTAATCCTTCTATTCTGTATTGCGCTATTGCATGAGAACTTACCTCCATAAAGCAGTAATCGCAGCCTTTTACAAGCATTTCATTCAATAAAATATTGAGTGCAATAGGATCTGGAGTGGTATGTGTTGAAGGAATTACCTGATCATTAATTTGATTCTCTACCGTAGAAATGAGTCCGGCTTTGTAGCCCAAATCTCTAAAAAGTTTATACAATAAGGTGGCTACCGTGGTTTTTCCATTGGTGCCTGTTACCCCTACTAATTTTAATTTTTTTGAAGGATGCTGATAAAAGTTGGCCGCTATTATTCCTAAGGCTTTCGCCGAATTTTGAACCTTCACATAAGTCACCTGAAGATCAAACACAGCAGGCATTGCTTCACAAACAATCACAACCGCCCCTTTTTCTATGGCTGTTGCCATAAACTGATGCCCGTCAGAAAGGGTTCCTTTAATGGCTATAAATAAAGATTGAAGCGCAACTTTTCTGGAATCAAATTGCAGGGCTTCCACTTCCACATCGGTAGCACCCACTACTTGCTCTAACGCAACTCCATATAATATGTCTTTTAGTATAGCCACTTATTGTAATTCAATTAAAATTCTTGTCCCTTTATAAATTGGTGTTCCTGATGCTAGTGATTGATTTTTAACAGTCCCTTGCCCTTGAACTACAGGCTTTAAACCTGAGTTTCCTAAAACAAAAAGCGCATCTTTTAATCCCATACCTACCACATCCGGCACCATGCCTTTATTTAATTTTACTTCTTTATAAGCAATGCCGTTGTTGGTATCTAAGCTCATTTGATCCTGACTGTTAGAAGCATACAAAGCTTTTATGCCAAAAGCACTGTAAACTTTTTGAGCCGATTTTTTATAGCCTCCCTTAACAGCAGGCAGCTTGGTATTGCCTACCAATTGCGGTAATTTCTCATTGCTTTCCATATTTAAATCACTACCAAAAACTACATCGGCAATTTCTCTGAACACTGGACCGGCAACTTGTGCGGCGTAATAAGATCCTTTAGTAGGGTTTTGCACCACCACAATCATAGAATACTTAGGGTTATCTGCCGGGAAGTAACCACAAAATGAAGCTTGGTATTTTCTTTTCCCCTTGTAACCATTTGCACCATCAGCAACTTGAGCTGTACCGGTTTTACCAGCAATTTTATATAATGGATTATTGATTGCGCTTGCCGTACCTTGTGTAACTACGCCTTCTAACATTTCTTTTAATAAGCCTAAAGTTTTATCAGAGCATATTTGTTCTTTAATGGTACGGGCCTTAAATAATTCGACCGTATTACCCAATCTTCTAATTTCATGTACAAATAGTGGGGCAATCATTTTACCGTTATTGGCTACTGCATTATATAGGGTGAGAATTTGAAGCGGTGTCATTTTTAATTCATAGCCATAAGCCATTTGAGGCAATGTTAAGCCACTCCACGATTTACTTTTAGTGGTTTTTATGAGGGGCGCTCCCTCTCCAGAGATTTGTAAACCCAGTTTTTCATCTAAATGCAATGCTTTTAACTTGCTGGTAAAAGCATCGGGATTATCTTTGTAGTGCTTATAAATTTGCTTTACAATAGCCACATTTGAAGATCTTTCAAAAGCCACTTTCATAGGAATAGTGCCTTCATTTTCATGATCTTTAATGGTGTGGTTATACAAACGATACTGACCGCCATCTGTAGTCACAATATCATTTAAACCAAATTTTCCATCTTCTATGGCGACTAAATATGAGGCTAATTTAAAAGTAGAACCCGGCTCGGCACTTTGTGCAATTCCGTAATTAAAAGTTTCTTGATAATCGTCTTCAGCAACTTTGGTATAGTTTGCAATAGCTTTAATTTCGCCGGTTTTCACATCCATCACCATTACGCAACCAAAATCTGCCGCACTTTTAATCAACTGCTTTTTTAAAGCATTTTGTGCCAAATCTTGCATATTCACATCAATGGTAGATATGATATCTGCGCCATCCTTTGGCGCTATTTCTGCATCTTCATTTACCGGCATCCAAACACCGCCAGCAATTCTTTGTACCAAGCGCTTTCCGGTTTCTCCATTAATATAATCGCCGTAAGCACCTTCTAAACCTACAGCGGCGTTAGAATTGGCATTATAATAACCTATGGTTCTTGAAGCTAAATCTCTAAATGGTAATATTCTTTTATTTTGTTGAACCGAAATCATTCCGCCTTTATACCTGCCTAAGTTGAAAATTGGGAACTTTCTTAAAGCTTTTAAATCTTGATAAGTAATGTCTCTTTTCAATAAAAAATAACGTTCTCTGTCTTGTCTGGCGTTACGCAATAACCTGGAATACTCTCTTTCGGACTTATCATTAAAATAACGAGATAGGTCATAAGCTAAAGAATCTACTTTTGCATAAAAAACCTGATCATCTTCTATTCCGCCAGCCAGCAAATCCATTCTGATATCATACTCAGGAACTGAAGTCGCTAATAAACTTCCGTCTATAGAATAAATATTTCCTCTGGCGGCCTCTACCTCTGCATATTTAGTACTTAAACTATCCGCCATTGAACGGTACTTTTCGCCTTGTACCACTTGTACATGCACCATTTTCCCAATTACTGCACAAGCAAATAAGAGTATGAGCCCGAAAGCTGCATAAACACGAAGCAGAATATTGGTTCTAATGTTCATTGTTTACTACTTTTATTTTAATTGGCGGTTTAATAGATACTCTTAATCCTAATACAGAGTCGACTCTTTTAATCACCTCTGTTTGTTTGCTTTTAAACATTAAATCAGCTTTCAGCGTCTTAAAATCCCAACTTAACTCTTTCACTTCTTTGCCCAGCTTATCTATTTTCCGAATGTTGTTCTCTGCCGAATGCCTGTTGCCGATGTACATCATCCCTAAAAAAGCCAGAAAAATAATGAAGGGTAACGCTTCTGTTGCAGCTTCTTTAGATATTGATCCTTTAGAAAGGAAGGATATAAAAGAACCTGATGACGGCGCAGGGGTTTCCTGTTTTACCGGCTGTGGCTCAATAATTTCCTCTTCCTCTATTTCAGATCTTAACCTATTTGTCATCTCTTCACTGCTATTCTTAACCTTGCACTTCTTGCTCTGTTGTTTATTTTTATTTCATCTTCTGAAGCAGTAATTGATTTTTTCACTACTAAATCAAAAGGCTTAATTTCATTTCCAAAAAAATCTTTTTCTACCGTACCAGAGAATTTTCCTTTGGCCATAAAGTTTTTCACCAAACGATCTTCTAAAGAATGATAAGACATCACCACTAACCTTCCACCGCTGGCTAAAACATCAACCGTTTGCTCTAAAAACTCTTTTAAAGCTTCCATTTCTTGATTTACTTCTATGCGTAAAGCCTGAAAAACTTGTGCTAAGTATTTGTTCTCTTTTCCTTTAGGAATTAATTTGGCTATAGCCGATTTTAGATCGGCAATGGTTTCAATAGGTTTGGCTAATCTTGAGGTAACTACCGCCTTTGCCAAAGATTTAGCATTTTGAATTTCTCCGTAAATGCCGAAAATTTTATGCAATTGATCTTCAGAATATTCATTCACCACTTTTTTTGCAGTTAATGATCCAGCTTGATCCATTCTCATATCCAAATCCGCATCAAAGCGAGTAGAAAAACCACGCTCCGGCACATCAAACTGATGAGAAGAAACTCCTAAATCAGCTAAAATTCCATTCACAGGGAGCAAATCATGCATCCTTAAATTATTTTTTAAATACCTGAAGTTTTGATCAATAAACACAAAACGTTCATCAGCTATTACATTTTTTTGTGCATCCACATCTTGGTCAAAAGCTACCAAAACGCCATCATCACCTAAATGCTTCATGATTTCTTTTGAATGACCACCGCCACCAAAAGTCACATCTACATACACCCCAGATGGCTGTATATCCAAAGCATCTATACACTCTTTTAGCATCACCGGTATATGATAATTAGACATCATTACCTCCTCTTTTACTTCCCATTACTTCTTCAGCTAAATTTGCAAAGCTCTCTGGCTCATTATCTAATTGCGCTTCATAAGCATCTTTAGCCCAAAGTTCTATCTTATCAAACTGACAAGAAAGCACTACTTCCGTACCTACACCGGCATATTCTAACAAAGACTTTGGCAATAAAACCCTACCTGAAGCATCTAATGATAATTCTGATGCGCCACGGGTAAAATATCTGATAAAATCTCTGGTTTTCTTTTCGTATTGATTTAAAGCCGCTAATTCAGCAGTAATCTTATCCCATTCGGCTTTAGTGTAAATGGTTAAATGCTTTTCAAAACCCCTGTTAATTACCAGGCCCTCTGCATCAACAGCAGGCAATTGCTTTTTAAGACCGGAAGGAACCATTAAACGGCCTTTCGCATCCAACTTGCAATCAAATTCTCCAATGAGATGGGACATATTTACAGGTTTGACAATTTCTTATGTAAAAGTAAATAATGTCTCCACTTTTTCCCACTTTCTACCACAAAAAGTTTTCAACAATCAAAAAGCCTCTTTAACTGATCGTTTAAACAATATTTGTAAAAGTGATTTACTTAAAAAGCTACAAACCACTCCTCAACAGCCTCATTAATTCATTGAAAAACAAGTCATTGCTAACGTTTTAAGCAGAAGTGGGAAAATTGAACGGAATTGAATAGGGAAATTAAGATTGGTGGGAGAAGATTTCAATATGCATCTCAATTTGATTTCATTTTTAAGAATTGGCTATATTAAACCTATAGGAGGAATACCCTTCGACTTTCCAGATGAGAAAATCGGAACAAGCTGCTCAGGGTGGACATAGCGGTGTGATTAAATTGATTAATAATTAAAATTGACTACTAAAACGCAGGGTCAGCTAAAGCGAGACCCTGCTGAGACAGAAAAATGCTAGATTTAAAAGTGTCGAATGTTTCTCAGGCTGAGTGGAGACGAAGCCCCTTCTTACCTTAATGTATAGCCCTTCGACTCCGCTCAGGGTGACACAGTGTTGTAATTCAAATTGATTAATAAAACGCAGGATTAGCTAAAATGAGAACCTGCTAGGACAGTGTGAATAGCCTTTAAATCTTCTCCAAAAGAATACCTTCAACTTCAAGGAAATGTTTATCAAGGGTGATCAATTTGATTTGATGTTGTTTAGCTGTAGCTGCAATCCAAATATCATTTTCAGGGATAGGTTTCCCTTTTTGAAGCAATTGCGTTTTTATTAAACCATATTGATTAGCGGTTTCTTTATCTGCAATCAATAATATGGACATAATAGTATTACCCTTAAATAATTCTATGACAACATTGGTATCTATTATTATGTCATTTCCAGTCATCAGGGTTAATTATTTCACAGGATTCAGTAATAATTTGCTCTATCTCTGAAGCTTCTCCTTTCGACCAGATCCCAGAGAATTCGCTAAAACTTGATTCTTTTTTATTTTTTTTGACACTCTTAACAGCATGCTTTAGAAAATTTTCTACAGCATCTAAAGTGATGTCGCTTTTTATTTTGAGAACCTCTTCGATAAGGTGTAATTTTTTAGCTTCAGTATACATGATGATTTTTTTAGCTACTCATACAAATATATTAATTATTCCAATTCCAAATAAATGCTTTTTTTATTGATGATTTCTATCTCAATTAATTGCATAGCCCTTCGACTCCGCTCAGGGTGACAATCGATTCCGCTCAGGGTACAAAAGTGCTGAAATTCAAATTATTAATAAAATAAAGATTCAATGTTTGTCAGGCTGAGCGCAGTCGAAGCCCTTTCTTACCTTAATGCATAGCCCTTCGACTCCGCTCAGGGTGACACAGTGTTGTAATTAAAAATATTACTCTATTGCTGAAGTGGAGTCTAATATTGTTTAAGCTGAGCGAAGTAAGATGTTTGTCAGGCTGAGCGCAGTCGAAGCCTTATGCTTACTGACCCTTCGACTCCGCTCAGGGTGACATAGTGCTGTAATTCAAATTGTTTAATAAAATAAAGATTCAATGTTTGTCAGGCTGATCGGAGTCGAAGCCTTATGCTTACTGACCCTTCGACTCCGCTCAGGGTGACATAGTGCTGTAATTCAAATTGTTTAATAAAATAAAGATTCAATGTTTGTCAGGCTGATCGGAGTCGAAGCCTTATGCTTACTGACCCTTCGATTCTCCCGATAAGAAAATCGGGACAGGCTGCTCAGGGTGACATACAATTTAAAATAGCATTTGAATGGATTTACTGTAAACATAAACATCACCCAGCTAATGCTAGATGATGTTTATTATTTATTTTAAAAAATTAGAGCCTTTAGGAAAAAGACCTTTTATTCATGTTTATTAATCTAAAATGGCTTTTACACCTGGCAGTTCTTTTCCTTCCATATATTCTAATAATGCCCCGCCACCGGTAGAAACATAACTTACTTCATCTTCTAAACCAAATTTAGCTACTGCTGCTGCCGAATCTCCACCACCTATTAAAGAGAAAGCTCCATTTTTTGTGGCCTCCACTACTGCAAAAGCCACTTCTTTGGTGCCTTTTTCAAAGCTAGACATTTCAAAAACACCCATAGGACCATTCCATAAAACGGTTTTAGATTTTTTGATCACCTCGCTAAAAGTTGCAATGGTATCGTCACTAATATCTAAACCCATCCAGCCTTCTGGAATATTTTTACTCAAAGCTCTTTCTGTTTTGGCATCATTTGAAAAAGCATCTGCAATAAGAGAATCGGTAGGGATTAATAGTTTCACACCTTTTGCTTCGGCTTTCTTCACCAATTCTTTGGCTAAATCTACTTTATCCAATTCCACTAAAGAATTTCCTATTTCGCCACCTGCTGCTTTAATAAAAGTATAGGTCATTCCGCCTCCAATTAAAAGATAATCTACTTTATCTAATAATTTTTCGATCAGTAATATTTTATCCGAAACCTTTGCTCCACCCATAATCGCAGTAAAAGGTCTTTCGGCGTGATTCAGAATTTTCTCGGCATTAGCTAGTTCAGCACCCATTAAATAACCAAAATATTTGGCTTGAGGGAAAAACTGAGCAATAATAGAGGTGGAAGCATGTGCCCTGTGTGCGGTACCAAAAGCATCGTTCACGTATATTTCTCCTAGTTTAGAAAGCTTTTCGGCAAAAGCCACATCGCCTTTTTCTTCTTCTTTGTAAAAACGCAGGTTTTCTAAAAGCAACACTTCGCCACTTTTTAAACTCGCTGCTTTCTCTATTGCCTGAGCGCCTATGCAGTCATCGGCGAAAGCCACTTCCTTATTTAATAATTTAGAAAGGTGAGCCACAATGTGCCTTAGAGAGTATTTATCAGTAGGTCCGTCTTTTGGTCGACCCAGGTGAGACATCAATATCACGCTACCGCCATCGTTCAATATTTTTTGAATACTTGGCAAAGCTGCCGTCATTCTTTTATCATCGGTAATATTAAAATCAGCATCTAAAGGCACATTAAAATCTACCCTGATGAGTGCTTTTTTGTTCGAAAAATTTATATCGTCTATTGTTTTCATGTTCTAAATTTGAGGTGCTAAACTAAGGAATTAGATTAAATTTTGGGTTAATTTTGAAATGCGCCCCTCCGTTTTTATGTTTTTTTTGAGTGAATTAAAAAACCTCCCCCTAACCCCCTCCGTGAGGGGGATACCCATATTGTGATTTAAATATCTTGTTTGAGATAGATTTTATTTTAACGGAAAAATCAAGAATCCTCCCCCTAACCCCCTCCGTGAGGCGGAATACCTAAATTGTGGTTTAAAGATTGTGGTAGGTTTCAAATTTAGTTTTTTAAAATTGAGAATGAAAACCTCCCCCTGCCCCCTCCGAGAGGGGGATACCTAGATTGTCGATAATGGATAATAGTACGTTTGAGATGTAAGCTATTTAGGTATTCTTATCCGCTGGCGGAGGAATTAAAGGAGGTAGTAAAACTGATTTTTCCTTAAAATCTTCAATATAATATTCTACCACCCTAATTACATTTGTAATATCTCTTAGTATTTCTTGATCAGTAAATCTAATCACAGTAAATCCTAAAGATTCTAACACTTCTTCTCTTATCATATCTTTTTTAGCATTCTCCTCCCATTGATGAGTTAAACCATCAGCTTCAATAATCAACATTAACTCTTTACACATAAAATCTGCGATATAGTTTAAAATAGGTCGCTGCCTTCTAAATTGATAGCCCATCATTTGTCTGCCACTTAAGACGAATTTCCATAAACAAGCTTCTGCTTTAGTCATGTCTTTTCTATTCGCAGAAGCAAATGATTTAAGATTTTTATTATAATGCCAGATATTATTTTTGCTCGCAGGAATCATAGTTGCTTGTTTTTAAGCGGATTAGAGATACTAAAATAGATAATTAAACTATAAGTTGGAATATTTTTTACATTATTCCTCCCCCTAACCCTCTCCGTAAGGGGGATACCTAGATTGTGGTTTAAAAAGAGTATTAGATTAAAATGGATGAGTTTTTAATGAGAACAGCGAGAATCCTCCCCCTAACCCCCTCCGTGAGGGGGATACCTAGATTGTGGTTAATTTTGTATTGCCTTGGAATGGATGATTTTTTATTTACTGAATTTTTAAATACATGGCTTTGTGAATGCCTATTCCGGGGATGTCAAATTCTTCGCTGATGAACTCGAAGCCTAAACTTTGGTAAAATTTGAATGCTTTTTGCCTGGCGTTACACCATATATAATTTACTTTTTGACCTTTTAGATATACGATGGCAAAGTTAACCAATTGATTGCCGTAACCCTTGCCCTGAAATGCAGCATCAGTTGCCATCCCTCTTAACTGAAAGGCTTCTCCTGGAAAACCTGGTCGAGATTGGTGATGAAAAGTAACTACAGAAATTACTTCTTGATCTAAAATATATCCTAAATGAAAGGTATCTAAGGCATCATCATTTAAGAATACACATTCTTCGTCTTTTAATTTTCCTTCTCTTAATACGCTATTTCTAAGCGGAAGCACTGCAACTGTTGGTATAAATTTGATCATTTTGGCGCAATTAAAGCTTAATTTTCTCGGTAAGGTCGGCTAATCTACTGGAATAGCCATATTCATTATCATACCAGCCTACTACTTTTACCATTCCACCCACAATAGAGGTTAATTGTGCATCGAAAATACAGGAATGAGGATTATCAATAATATCTATGGAGACGATGGGGTCTTCGGTATATTCTAATATATGCTGTAATTCGCCATCGGCAGCAGCCTTAAAAGCTTGGTTTATTTCTTCTACCGAAGCAGGTTGTTTCTTTAAAACGCAGGTAAAATCGGTCAGCGAGCCATTTAATACCGGAACCCTAATTCCTGCACCTCCTAAATTTCCTTCTAAATGAGGGAAAATACTAGTAATAGCTTTTGCCGCTCCTGTAGTGGTTGGAATGATAGAGGAGGAAGCTGCTCTTGCTCTTCTTAAATCACGATGCGGAGCATCATGTAAATTTTGATCACCCGTCATGGAATGTACGGTGGTGATGTAGCCTTCTTTAATTCCCCAATGATCGTCTAAAACCTTCACCATAGCGGCCACATTATTAGTGGTACAAGATGCATTTGAAATGATGGGTAAACTCCAATCTATCTCTTGATCATTCACACCTAATACTATTGTTGGGATTTGTTTATCTGGAGAAGGAGCCGAAAGGATCACTCTTTTAGCACCTGCCTTTATATGTTTGTTAGCTAAAGCTGATGTTAAAAATTTACCTGTTGCTTCTATCACCACATCTATATCTAAGGCTAACCAAGGAAGATTTTCAGGATCTTTTTCGGCAAAAACCTTAATTTTTTGACCATTAATGATGATGTGATTTTGATCATAAGTAACGGTTCCTTTGAAATTTCCATGTACGGAATCGTATTTTAGCAGGTGTGCCAAAGTTTCTGTATCAGTCAAATCATTGATAGCAACCACTTCCACCTTACTTCTTTCTGCTAAAATCCTTAAAACCGTCCTCCCTATTCGCCCAAACCCATTGATCGCAACCTTCATCTTCTAAAATTTTGTGCAAGTTACCAAATGGGATTAATTTTTCTGGTTTGCGTATTGTTGTTTTTATCATTTTTTAGTGATGATTGGTAGTGTTATTGTTCAAGCAGGGTCTCTCCTATGCTGAGGGTAGTGCTTTAAGTAAGTTTCTATAAAAGATTTATTGGACTTCCTTTCCATCCCGATACGTATCGGGACTAATAGGCCGGCCTTGCTTTGTCGCTCTGCTATACCACATTGCAAAGCCACCATCTCAATTGAATAGTGAATTTCAAAATTAAATTCAGAACATCTAGCACTAACCATTTATAACCGTATTATTCCGCCTTGGCGATTGCGGGTAGCATTGAAGAAATATTTGCAGAACCTTTCATAGCAATCGGCGAAGCGGCGGCGTTTTGGTCCTTTTGCGCTGAAGCAAAAGGACTAGGCCTCAGCGGCTAATGAGCGGCGAGATTATGAATTGAATAACTTTATTTCAATTGAAATGCTATTTGCCTTCTCCCTCAAGGCTTTCCTGCCCTCATTGGCGGGCTAAGCCTAGTTCCTTTTTTCGAGTTGTTTATTGTTTTTTAAAGGCTCTCAAGAGTGCTTCGCAGTTTTTCTTGATGAAAAAGGAACCAAAAAATCAAGGCTGATGAATATTTGATCAGTTAGCCTCAATAAATCTTTAACCTCAAACCGAAGCCGTGGGAAGGGCAGTGCAAGCATAAAGTTTCTACAGCACTTCTACGGATTGCCTGCCTGCCGGTAGGCAGGTTTAAAGCTTGTGCTAAACGTATGGCAATGCAAAAGATTTATGGGCTTTCCCTCCAAATCCTTTAAGGCCGTCCTTGCTTTGTCGCTCTGCATTGTTGATATGCTTAATTGCTCTGCATAATGACTTTACAAAGACACCATCTTAATTGGAATAATGAATTTCAAAATTAACGTCAGAACATCTAGCACTAACCATTCATAACCGTCTTATTCCGCCTTGGCGATTGCGGGTAGCATTGAAGAAATATTTGCAGAACCTTTCGTAGCAATCGGCGTAGCGGCGGCGTTTTGGTCCTTTTGCGCTGAAGCAAAAGGACTAGGCAAACCGCGGCTATGAGCGGATGTATATGAATTGAATTACTTTATTTCAATTGAAATGCTATTTGCCTTCTCCCTCAAGGCTTTCCAGCCCTCATTGGCGGGCTAAGCCTAGTCACTTTTTCCTTGATGAAAAAGGAACCAAAAAATCAAGGATGATGAATATTTGTTCAGTTAGCCTCAATAAATCTTTAAGCGCAAACCGAAGCCGTGGGAACGGCAGTGAATCAACAAAGTTTCTGCAACACTCGTCGGTTTGCTGAGGGTAGTGCTTTAGGTAAGTTTCTACAAAAGATTTATTGGACTTCCTTTCCAAATCTTCAAAGGCCGGCCTTGCTTTGTCGCTCTGCTTTATCTATATGCATATGGGCTTTGCAAAGGCATAATCTTAATTGGAATAGTGAATTTCAAAATTAAATTCAGAACATCTAGCACTAACCATTCATAACTGTATTATTCCGCCTTGGCATTAGCGGTGGTGATGAAGAAGTTTAAGCAGAAACTTTGTAGCTAATGGCGCCATGCCTGCCGGCAGGCAGGAAGCGGTGGCATTTATTCATCATGTTTATTGTTTTTTAAATGCCTTCATGCTTTCGTTACACTCAAGTTGTTACTTTTTTGCTAAAGAAAAAGTAATATGCTTCCGCGGCTATGAGCGGCGAGATTATGAATTGAATTACTTTATTTCAATTGAAATGCTATTTGCCTTCTCCCTCAAGGCTTTCCAGCCCTCATTGGCGGGCTAAGCCTAGTCACTTTTTCCTTGATGAAAAAGGAACCAAAAAATCAAGGCTGATGAATATTTACTCAGTTAGCCTCAATAAATCTTTAAGCGCCTGCCGGCAGGCAGGCAAACCGAAGCCGTGGGAACGGCAGTGAATTAACAAAGTTCATGCAACACTCGTCGGTGTGCTGAGGATACTGCTTTAGGTAAGTTTCTACAAAAGATTTATTGGACTTCCTTTCCAAATCTTCAAAGGCCGACCTTGCTTTGTCGCTCTGCAAAACTGCCTTGCTTTGTCGCTCTGCGTAAATTTAATTGGAATTGGAATGGATTCTCTGATTACTTAAAAAAATAAACCAATTTAAAGCTCTTTCTGTCTTTAACTCTGATTAAAACAGTTGTGACCCAATTGATAAGAAAACAGATCCCTAAGAAAAGAAATATCAATACAAAATTACCCCAATCTCGGAATTCAAGGGCTAAATAAATAAAAATTAAATTGGTTAATGCCAACAGACAAGTCGTTTGAATATGGCTGAACCCTAAGCGTAAAATACGGTGATGAATATGATTACGATCGGCTGCGAAAGGAGATTTTCTTTTTAAAATCCGTAAAGAAAAAACCCTGAAAGTATCAAATAAAGGGATAATAATAACCGCCACGGCAATTGCAGGTGCAGAGGAAAAAACAGGATCGTAATTGGAAGGGCTGAACTTATTGAGTTCTATGAATTTTATTCCTAATACAACTGAGATCAAACCTAAAAGCAAACTCCCTGTATCACCCATAAATATACGGGCGGGACTGTAGTTATAATAAAGAAAACCGACCAATGCACCCACCATACTGAAAGCCAAAGAAGCCATTTCTACTTGCCCCATGTGAATAAATAGTACAGCAAAAGTAAGGCAAACCACCAATCCAATGGTTCCCGCTAAACCATCAATTCCATCAATTAAATTAAAAGCATTCACCACAAACATAATAATGATAACTGATAAGATAATACTTGCTGAAAATGGAATTTCCTGCACATTAAAAACACCATACAAACTAGTTAAACGTACGTTTCCTAAAACCACCAAAATGGCCGCAACCAAAAACTGCATCATAAATTTTGTCCCTGGTCCTGCTCCTGCCAAATCATCTTTTAAACCTACGGCAAATAGAATGATACATGAGGTGAGCAAAATATTGGTGGGTAAAAAAGCATCGTATTTAGCAAAAAGCAACGAAACAATAGTGAAGCTACAAAAGATCGCCACTCCCCCTAACCTTGGAATGCCATGATCATGTTCTTTTCTATCGCTCTGTAAATCATCGTATAAATGCCGCTCTCGGGCCACAAAAATAATGGAGGGTATAGCAATGAATGATACCAAACCAGAGATCACTATCACCACTAAATAATACAGCCACTCTGTATCGAATATAGACAAATCAAAATTCACGATTTAAAATTAGGCATTTTTGTTCCAGAATTGATTCAATTTTCTTAAAGGTTTTAATATCGCCACAAAAAAAGCAAAAGGAATCTCATTTTCTTGCATAGCCTTATAATCTTCTCGGTTAGCTCTCCATCTGTTTTTTAAGGATAAATTACTTAAACCACCCACTCTCATTTTTACCAACACCTTGGGAATATATTCAGTTTTGATGTTGTTTTTATATAAAAAACGCAGAATCAAATCGTAATCTGCCGCAGATTTATATCTAAGATCATAGTCTCCAAATTTCTCAAAACATTCTTTTCTGATAAAAAGTGCAGGATGAGGGGGCATCCAACCCCAGCTCATTTTTTCTTTACTAAAAGAACCAGAAATCCATTTTCGGATAATGGTGGTGGTATCATTTCGTTTCACGTATTGTAAATCGCCATAAACGGCTTCCAAATTTGGGTTTTCTTTAAAAACTTTGCTCACTTCGGATAAGACATCCTGACTATAAAAAAGATCGTCGGAATGAAGAATCCCTATAATTTGACCATTGGCTACCTTAATTCCTTTATTTAGTGCATCATAAATTCCCTGATCGGTTTCGGAAACCAAATAATTTATTTGTGCAGCATGTTCTTTAATTACTTCTAATGTTTTATCTGTGGATTTTCCATCTATGATGATCAATTCTTTCTCTACATGAGTTTGCTTTTGATAAGAATTAATGGCCTCTGCTAGATATTCTTCAGAATTATAAGTCGCAGTGATAATGGAAATCAGCATGGGTTCAATTTTAAAGAAATTATAGGGAATAAAAAAATTGGATTTGTTTAACTTCCCCTCCTTGCTGTCATCCCGAATTCATTTCGGGATCTCTGTGGTGAGGAATAAGGCTTAATTTAGTGATGCACCTTTGGGAATTCGATTCTTTGCAAGACGAACCCTGCCCCTTTCCTGTCACCCTGAGCGGAGTCGAAGGGTTTTGGGTTGTGGAATACTGGTTTAAATAAGTGGTGAACCTTTGAAAATCCGATTTCCAATGATATTCACGCCGCTCATGGCCGCGGGTGCCTATTACTTTTTTCGCAGGTTTTTTATTGTTTCTTTTGCCCTCAAGCATGCTTACGCAGGATTCTTTAGCAAAAAAGTAACAAAATGCCACCGCTTCGCCGCTTGCTTCCAAAGGTTCTGCTTTTATTTCTGTTCTGCTATCCGCAATCGCCAAGGCGGAATTTGACGCTGTACTTTGGGTTGTCTGGCTAGTTCTGTAGCTTGATTTGAAATAGGTATTCCAATGGGAATCCAATCCTTTGCAAGACGAACCCACCGTATTAATTGTCACCCTGAGCGGAGTCGAAGGGTTCTGGTTTTTTAACCACTGGCTTACATCAGCGATGAACCTTTTGAACCACAACTCTTTACAAGACGAACCCTCCTCTCTTGCTGTCATCCCGAATTCATTTCGGGATCCCCGCAGTTTGGAATACTGGCTTAATTTAGTGGTGAACCTTTGGAGATCCGATGCTTTGCAAGACGAACTCTGACCCTCCTGTCATCCTGAGCGGAGTCGAAGGGTTTTGTCGTATTGAACATTGGCTTTAAGAAGCGATGTACCTTTGAAAATTAGTTTTCCAATGATACTCTCGCCACTCATTGCCGTGGAGGCCTAGTTCCTTTTTTCGCAGGTTTTTTATTGTTTCTTTTGCTCTCAAGCATGCTAACGCAGGTTCCTTTAGCTGAAAAGGAACCAAAAAGCCACCGCTTCGCCGCTTGCTTCCAAAGGTTCTGCTTTTATTTCTGTTCTGCTATCCGCAACCGCCAAGGCGGAATTTGACGCTGTACTTTGGGTTGTCTGGCTAGTTCTGTAGCTTGATTTGGAATTCATATTCCAATGGAAATCTAGGCCTTTGCAAGACGAACCCACCGTATTACTTGTCACCCTGAGCGGAGTCGAAGGGTTTTGAGTTTTGACACACTGGCTTACATAAACGATGAACCTTTGGAACACCAACCCTTTGAAAGACGAACCCTCCTCTATTACTGTCATCCCGAATTCATTTCGGGATCCCCGTGGTTTGGAATACTGGCTTGCTTTAGTGGTGAACCTTTGGGAATCAGTTTTCTAATGATACTCTCGCCGCTCATCGCCGCGGAAGCTGGTACCTAATCTTAGGTTAAAAAAACACCCCGAAAAAAATTAATTATTCGGGGCATTCAAAGACTAAAATAAATTATTAACCAACATAAGTTACTGTTGTTAGAATAATTACTGTAGGATCTGTAAAACACTTACTCTCCTTCTTTTTAGATTCAGAAATGAATCGTCTTTTGACCTTGATTTTGGGCAATTCCTCTAATTGTTTCATCATTTTATATTATTTTATTTACATTTAATTTATAACGCAACTCCTTTAATTACAAGTTTTTTACCCGAACAACATCTTTCGTTTGCTGAAATGAAAACAATGCGTGATATCAGTGATCTATTATTGGATTTAAAAAATTCGAAAACGATATTTTTTCATCTACTGGGGTGGTTAATTTTCATCACTTATGAGGTAAGTTTAGCCGCTAGTTTTTATGGCTATTTTCATCATTTCTTAGATTACTTAATCCATTATCTACTTTATGCCACTTTGTTTTATATCCATACTTATCTGGTATTAAACAGGATGGTCAAAAAAACCTTAAAATCAATTCATAAACTAGCCCTTGCTATAATTTTAGAACTCTTTTTTTATTATCTGTGCGGATATGGAATTTATTATTTGCTCTTTTATTTACAAATTAACCCTCTTGCCCTATCGCCCACTAACCCTGTTTTCCTATTGGCCAGTATTTATAGAGCGCTCTATATTTTGGGTTTAAGTACAGCATATTGGACGGCATTAACTGTGATTCAAAAAAACAAAAACATCTCCGCATTAGAAAAAACACAATTAACCAGTGAATTAGAGGCCATACAATTAAAAACTGATTTATTACTTACAGAAAATGCTTTTATCAAAGCACAAATCCATCCTCATGCTTTATTCAATCAACTAAATTTTTTGTATAACGAAATCCGGAAAGTCGATAAAAACATAGCCTCACATTTACTTTCATTTGCAGAATTGATGCGCTATAATTTAATGGGTAAAAGTTCTACCTCTACGGTTCCATTAAAAGACGAATTAAACTATATTTCTCATTTCATTAAATTACAATTACTAAGAAAGTCGTTTCATATTGTTGTGAAAAATTTCATTGAACCACAAGATAAAAACCCTTTCATCCTCCCCTATATTTTAATTACCGTGGTCGAAAACATGTTTCAACATGGTGAACTTAGTGATGCTAAACAACCAGGGCGAATACATTTATCCTTCCGTAAGGGATATTTTTTATTAAAAACAAGTAACCCTATCAGAAAGGATCAACAATCAGGAAATAGCTTAGGATTATTAAACCTGACCAAGAGACTGGCATTGTTTTATCCTCAACAACATGAAATGGTTTACTACCAAAAAAATCATACTTTCTTTTTACGTTTAAAAATTAACCTATCTAAACCTCAAGCTTATGTTTAATTGTTTTATTGTAGATGATGAACCCGCATCATTAGAAATTATCAGTGATTATATTTCAGAGACTCCACACCTTTTTCTACAAAAAGCCACTACTAATCCAAGGGATATCCTCCCTTTGATTACCGCACCAGGTAAAAATCAAATTACTTTTTTAGATATTGATATGCCTGGCATCAATGGTTTGGAACTGGCCAGTCTGATACAAGGACATACCGCAGTAATCTTTATTACTTCCTATCCAAATTACGCGATTCAAGCTTTTGAGAAAGACGCTTACGACTATTTATTAAAACCCATTTCTTATGCCCGATTTCTTCAAGCAGTCATCAAAGTGAAAAGCCGTTTACAAACCGCAAAAACAAATTATGTAGAATTAGACAATCAATACTTCTTAATCAAAGGAAATAAACAAGGAGAAATCATTAAAATTTACTATCAGGACCTGCTTTATATAGAATCTTTACATAATTATGTGTCCCTACACACGCTACAGGGTAAATATATCGCTTATTTCACCCTTAAAGAATTAGAATATAAACTCAACAAAGAGAATTTTGTCAAAATACATAAATCATATCTGATCAATATAGATAAGATGAGCACTTTTCAATACCATGAAGTCCAAATGGAAAATGGCGCTAAACTTCCCGTTGGTTCTGCTTGCAGAGCACAATTACAAATGCAGTTAAACACCAAATTATTGACTACGGATAGAAGAGCAAATAAGAAAGGTGACCATTAAGGTCGTTTCCATCAGCTAGGCGCAGAAATATTGCTGTTAAAATATAATCTCCATGGTCAACAAAGTGAAGTTTAATGCTTAAAAACCATTATTTAAGGTCCCGCTATGGTTAAAATATTGATCTGGGATCAAGCACCTATCATTCTAGGATCTTTTACCAGCTGACTCAATGCGTAATAAATAAAAATTTCCTCCCGTAAAGGATCTTTTTCAAAATATCGGTTGTACAGTAAATGAGAAAAGGTAAACAACATGTTAATTTTATGATTTAAACCTATTTTATTTAATTTCTCTATTAGCGCCAAATGATAAATATCCTGAATCAAAGCTATGCGCTGGTGGGCAAACCTGTACTGTTGCCATTGAACTCGTTCTGTTCTAAAGCGCAGTCCCATTATCTTTTGATCTACAGCTAAACCATATAAATTTTTCATGTGCACATACTGCTCAAAACAGATCTTTCCAATTTCAGTACTTTCCAAACCTAAACATTCAAAACAAGCCCACAACTGAAGGGTAAATAAGGCCTCTTGATGCTCTTTTTTTCCTAATAATTTAGCAACGTATGCGCTACTGAAAGTAAACAATTGTTCTGTATGTGCCATTCCCAGAATAGCATATCGCTCCAGTTCTCTCTTATAGATGGCAATGCTTACATTTTTCACAAATGGGTATCGTTCCATTTGCTTTAACAATTTGGTGAACTGATCTTGCAAAACTACATGACCAGCTTTCTTCAAAATTTTGGGTCTAAATCGGAAACGTAATTGGGGTTGTGGGTCTGCATACCGTAAAAAATGCCATTCTAAGATTAAATTTTTAGCCTTTAATAATTCAGCAAAAGGAATTATACAGGTCAATAGCAACTCATTGCATTGCGAGGGATGAAGTTCAATGATCAAATAATACCAGTCACTCATTGGAAAAAAATCTCGTTTAAAGCGTTCATCTTCAACCTGCTCATCAACAATTACCCTCTCTACATGCTGATAAACTGCTTTTTGCTGAACCATAATGGCCATCAACTCATGCTGATAAGTTGCTCCTTCAGCTGTTTTGATCAATGGATGATCTGCCACAAAATGCTCCTCTATTATCAAAGTCGCTACACCTTTCATACTTTGTAAAAAAAGCTCCACATCCTGCTGTCTTAACGTATCTACTACTAATTTTTGATCCCCTTGTACCCATACAAATATTACAGGCAATTGGTATTCCTTCATGATCTTAAAGAAATGATCTTGTCTCTGATGGCTATTGCCCACTATTTCAAATAGCATACTATTCAAATGCCATTGTGCTGGCGATAAAATCACATCCTGATAACACACCCTCGGATAATAATGAAGATTTGGAAAGTATTCTTCCATCTTAAAAGACAACTGACCATTCAAACCTTCTTTTTGCAAATCACAAAGCAATCTAAAAGGACCAAAATCACTTCTTTGATAATTATAGGCACTACTCAATCTAGGGATAATTCTTTTTTGATGTGCTTTAGAATAAAGAATAAGCATATCCTTTTCCAAACCCAAATAAAGGTCACTTAAAGCTATTTCATAAGGTCCAATGTGATAGTGTGCTAACATCAAAGAAATTTGATAAGTACGCAGTTGCTGACCACTTATATTTTCAGTATTCAATTCTTCCTGATGATTCAATTCGGCAAATATCACCTCCGGATTATTCTTTTCTTCTTGATGGATAACAGACTTTGCTAATGCAAAACAATCCGCATCAAATTTCGTAAAGCGTCCCATCATTTGTAAGGCACTTGGACCACCGGCAGCAATAACAAAAACCCGCTCGTCAAGCACTTGGAACAAAACCATCAAGCTTGGTGAAAATGGCTCCTTTGTACTTCCCCCTATTAAAAGCAAATCCTCGTCAGTCAGTTCAATCTTTGCATGGCTACAAACACCTAATGCCGTCCATTTATTCATTAAAACGGAATGGACTTTTGACCATTGCCTATTCATCAGCTTTGTTTTATCTGAAAGCTGAAGATAATCTATCCCCATATCAGGGTCTAAAGCTTGCAATAAGGGCACAAATCTTTGATCATATTTTTGTTTAAACTCATTTTTAAACAGCTGAAAAGCAGAATAATCATCCCGAAAAGATAGTTGCTGCAATAGCTTTATGCCTATCCGCAATTTTTCTTTAATGATAGGATCAAGCGCTCCATCTACCCTAAAAAATGTACAGGCATTAAAAGAACTGCCTGAAACTGAAGGCTTATCTATAAATTTATTAATCGACATCACAGGGTACTAAGAATTGTAAACGACAAAGATTTTGGAAAAACTTTTGCAACTGGTATGCTCCATACTTTTGAAATTGCCTGATAGATTTAAAGCTCCCTACATTTAAAGGCTTTCGTAATTGTACGAGAAAGGCGATTAAAGGGTTGATTTCAATTTCATTTAAAGCAAAAACCCAGCGTTTGGTAGTTTGGTCGGCCAAAAGGTAATAGCGATAGTGCGCTCCATAAACATAAAGACTAGGGTTCACGCAGTAGCATTGTTTTACACTAAATCTTTTCCTTTTTTTAAAAACTGCAGCCTTCTGATAATGAATACGAAAACGATCTAGGTCTAACAGTAAAGGTGTGGAAGTTGTATTACCTGTATTCCATGGAAGGGTAGAGACTGCAGAAAAACCACCAAATGGTGTGCTGCGATAGCACATTCGTTGATGATATCGTTGCAAAGTGACTAACAATTTAGGTTCTAAATCATGATATAAAAAATCATGTTTGACTAATTTTTGATAGACCACATCACTGGCCAAATAAATGGCTTCTCTAAAAACCGGATGATCAAGGTATTGATCAGGACTTTGAGCTGCATCGCCTATACTTAAGCGTGGGATACGAACTAATAATTGTTCATGAAATTGAAGTGTTTCCATCATGGACAAATTAACTGCACAAATCCCTGTCAAAACCAGATTGATAAGGATTATATTCTCCTTTCAGCAAGTAAAAACTCGCTTTGGGGTAATAAATTTCTTACCCCTACACCAAACATGCAAATTTATGATCTATTGAGTTCCTCATGTCAACATATCGGCAACACCGCGAAAATTTGCATATCGTTTTAATCATGATCAAAAAAGGTCGATTAATTTCAAGAAATTATGCTGCAAATTATTTTAACTGTACCCCTGAAACTATAGGCAAATGGATCAATGAACTAAAAGAAGAAGGACATTTAATCAAATACAGCAGGTCTTTACAAAAGTATTGCTATGAAAATCCAAAAGAAGATTAAGGTGATAAATAGGGAGGCTTCGACTCCCTGCCTACCGGACAGCTACCATTAGGACACAAATAAAAAATATCTTTGAGGCATGGAGCATATAGGGCATAAGCCTGATTTTGAAGGTATTTTAGGAGATAAGCGCTTAGAGCGTCGAGCAGAGATGATCTCATCATCCTTACTGCTGAGCAGATCTTCTATTATCCATTCAGCAACAAAAAGTGAAGCAGAGCAGAAAGGGTTTTATCGATTTTTAGGTAATGAGTCTGTTAAGGAATCTGATTTGATTAGGGAAATGACTCAGCGTTGTGCTAAAAACACAGTAGGCAGAGAGGTTTTGGTGATTCAAGACAGCAGTTCTCTGGGGTTAAGTAACAATGCTAACATCAAACCAGCTAGTGGATTAGGTTTGGTGGGAAATAAAGTAGGATTAGGATTTCTTACTCATGTAAGCTTGGTGCTGGATGCCAATAACGAAAGCATGCTTGGCTTTTGTGATCTCCAGTTATGGCATCGCACAAAGGACAAATCAAATAATACTACCAAGGTTTATAAAACAGAACCTATAGAAGAAAAGGAATCTTACAAGTGGATTAAAGCGAGTAACAAAGCCAAAGCCACTTTAGCAGAAGCCACTCATATCACTATTATTCAGGATAGAGAAGGAGATATTTATGAACAGTTCTGCTTAATTCCGGATCATCGGACCAGTTTGATTATTCGAAGTAGAGACAACCGAAGATTAGCCGATGGGTCTAAATTATATTCGGTATTGAAAGAGGCTCCTGTTTGCGGAGAATATTTACTGGCTCTACCAGCCGACCTGCGTAAAGATAAAACCAAAAGAGTTGTGGAGATGGAGGTAAGGTACCAAAGAGTAAGCATCAAAAAGCCTACTAAAGGTGTTACCGAAGGAATAATAGACGAAAAAGAATTGTATGCTATAGAGGTAAAAGAAAAAAACAATGATTCTAAAGATTGTATTTGCTGGAGATTACTAACGGACCAAGTCACCTTAAGCTTAGAGGAAGCCTTGATGGTAGTTTACCGCTATAAACAGCGATGGTATATTGAACAATTGTTTCGGATACTAAAAAAACAAGGTTTTCAGATAGAAGATAGTCAATTAGAGACTGGATGGGCGATTAGAAAACTGTTTTTGATGGTATTAAATTCTGCATTAAGAGTGATGCAGCTTTATCTAGCATATGGAAAAGAGGACAGTCAAGATCTTAGCGAAGTGTTTGATCATCAAGAAATTAATTGTTTAGAAGCAATTGAAAAAAATCATTTAAATGGAACCGCTAAAACAAGTAATCCTTATCCAAAAAATAAACTCTCCTGGGCAAGTTGGATTATCGCAAGATTAGGGGGGTGGAAAGGAAATCGTAAATCACAGGCCGCAGGTCCTATCATCATAAAAAGAGGTCTTGATAAATTTGAAAATATTTATCAAGGTTGGAAACTTGCTGCTTTTAAAACTTAAGATGTGTCCTAATGGTAGCTACCGGACAGGCAGGCGCTCAGCCTGACAAAAATTAATATGTGCAAACAACATTTTTGTTTTAAACTAAGAATTCTGTTAAATGGCCATTTTGCAAGGTGTCCCCCGCTGGCGGGGGTTGGGGGTGTTTTTTTTATGGAAGTAGTCAACTTTTGGATATGGGCTTTCAAATTAAACTCTCGCCACTCATTGCCTTGGAGGCTAGTCCTTTTTTCGCAAGTATTTATATTTTTATTTGCTCTCAAGCATGCTCCGCAGGTTGCTTCAGCGCAAAAGATACCATCTTGAGTGTAACGAAAGCATGAAGGCCTTTGAAAAACAATAGACATTATGAATAAACGCCGCCGCTACCTGCCTGCCGGCAGGCATGGCGCCGATTGCTTTGAAAGGTTCTGCTTTTATTTCTGTTATGCTACCCGCAATCGCCAAGGCGGAATAAGACGCTATACTTTGGTTTGTCTGGCTAGTTCTGTAGCTTGATTTGAAATAGATATTCCAATGGGAATCCAATCCTTTGCAAGCTGAACCTACCGTTTTACCTGTCACCCTGAGCGGAGTCGAAGGGTTGTTTGTTTTAAAATACTAACTTACATAAGCGATGAACCTTTGGAATAACAACCCTTTGCAAGACGAACCTACCTCCCTTGCTGTCATCCCGAATTCATTTCGGGATCCCCGTGGTTTGGACCACTGGCTTAATTTAGTGGTGAACCTTTTTAACCACAATCCTTTGAAAGCTGAACCCCTCTCATTAGCTGTCACCCTGAGCGGAGTCGAAGGGTTATGCGTCTTGCAAGAAAATGGGCTTCGACTCCGCTACCATTGACTTTTTTTCTAAAAAACTAAAAATCAAGGCATTTGCACTCAAGGCTTTCCGGCCTCTTGAGCGGCCAACTCAAGGCACTTTTTTCCGAAAAAAGTACCCAAAAACTCCCCGCTACGCCGATTGCTTCGTAAGTTTTTGCTTTAACTTCTCCTCTGCTAACCGCAATCGCCAAGGCGGAATAAAACGCTGTACTTTGGTTCGTCTTGCTATTTCTGTAGTTTAATTTGAAACAGGTTTTCCAATTGGAATCCAATCCTTTCTCGTCCCAGCAGGGTCTCGCTTTAGCTGACCCTGCGTTTTAACTTTAAACCCATAATTATCCGCCCTATTTCATCTTCCTATAAATAAACCCTCCCAATAAAATGAGCAGGAGCAAAAACAACCAAAAACCCTTTAAGGGCTTTTCCACCTCTTTTTTCTCCTGTTTACTGACTGCTATTCTTTTAGCCTGTTGTATCCCTATTTTTAGGGAAGAGTTCAGAAAAGCCTGCTTTTCCAAAAGTTTGACCAATTGTTGGGTTTCCATAGCGACCATAATTTTGCCGCCTTTAGCTTTCATTCCGCTTTTTAAATCCAAACTATATTCCCCCTCCGGAAAAATGGTGAGCATTAATTTGTGCTGTGCTACACTAAAGCTGTCTTTTTGCTCCACGCTCAAGCTATCCTGTTTCATCAAAAGCACCAGATTTTCTTCCATTATTGTCTTTTCTCTCTGCATATGGCTTTTTACTCCTCTGATTAAATTACAGGAACAAAAAAGAGTCAGCAGCAGCAACCATCCCAAAAACTTTATCATGGCACTACCTCCAATGGCGGAAGCCAATCTGAAAACTGATGGATAGATTTAATAGCTCTCCTTTTACGATATACCCCATCTCCTTCTCTCCCTCCAGCTAAATTGGTATTCCCTTCTATCGTCATGATCCAATGGCCTTGCCTACTTTCTATCAATCCAACATGACCAATCCTATTTAAAGGGACCATCCATATCCCAAATAAATTGCCTGGAATAATTTCTTTGGATTTCACTTTAGGTCCAAATAAGGCTGGTGACCAAGCCGTACGAGGCTTCGAATAACCAGCTTGCTGAAATACCCAACTCACAAATGCCGCACACCAGGGAGGGCCCTTTTTTAAACCCACAGTTTGCAAATACATTTCTACCGCTTTCCCATCATTATTTCCGCTGGCTTCTCTTACCCCTATTTGCAGTTGGGCATAAGACAGTAAATGCTTTCTCCTTTGTACATCATCTGCTAAAATATTGCCAACAGGCACAGTATCCCTGCCAAAAGCAGTAAAGCAAAAGATAACCAGTATAACACGAATTGTTGCCATAGCGTTAAGTATTTAAATTGTGAAACCATAAATAATAAACTGGGTAAACCCAAAATTTTCCAGGTGCGCTTATAGAGCCAAAAGCTTAAACCAAGAACAAACATATAGCTCAGCATGGCCAATAATAATACCGACCATATTCCTTGGTCAATCCAAGCAGCAGTGGGAAACCATTGTTGAAACCAATTGGGCATAAGAAATAAGAGCAAAAATAAAATGATAGCCAAAAGGTATTCCTGCCGAAGACTAACCTGTATTTGATGAATAATCTGTTTCATAATTTTTTTGATCAAAAGTCCCGGAACATCGCCCGGGACTTAGGTTAAACATTTGATTAATTTTAAAGCACCGTGATCTTACCTAAATAAGCACTAGTAGCAATCAATTTGCCTTGCGCACTTTTTACGGTCATCCAGCAATCTGCATCTTTACCAGAAAACTCGACCGGGGTAGCCAGCACCAATTCGCCACTAGCTCTTGCTGCTCCATTTTCTAAAATAATATGAAGGTTCAAGTCTTTCTGATACACCAATACACTCACCTGATCATCTGCTTTTGCTAAACCTACCATAGAATTATCAGTCCAGGCAAACTTGATGGTTTGCGCAACAGCGCTACTCAATACAGGCTGTGAAATGCCAGTGAGTTCGCCACGACTAATCACCACCTTTGCCATATCTAATTCGAAATTTGGACTGTTGCCTATAATGGCATTTTTAAGATGGTAGGAAACCGCATAATTAAGCGGGGTTAAAGAACCCGTAATGTTGCGATAACCATTGGTGATGATACTGCTGGCTGGTTTTAAAAAATTGATAGCCAACAGAAATTTAATCCTCACATCTACCTGATTTTGTGTAGGATCTTTTTTGTTCCTTCTTGGTAAACTGCGCATATAATCTATGCCTTTCCAGTTACTACCAATCACTGTTCCGACCTTGCCGGAGAATCCACCCAGGATTCCTTTTTGAAATTTTCCCATTTTTTTAAATTTTAATGATAATTATTTTTAAAGCATCAAACCGGTTTTTTTATTGCTTGAATCAAATGTAAATAGCTGATTATAAATAAAATAACGCTGAATGAAATTGACTGATCCTGACTGCATTTGACTGCTATTTATAGGACATTGCTTTGGAATGATTCGGGATTTCTTTTGGAGTGCTTTTCAAAACAGCCTGATTTCAAAAGAAGTTCAAAGCTTGGGTATAAGGAGAGCAAAAGAAATGGGCTTCGACTCCGCTCAGCCTGACAAATAATTTCAAATTACAGCAACTGTACCAGCAGGGTCTCGCTTTAGCTGACCCTGCGTTTTTTAAGTAAATAATTTCAAATCCACCACTATGTCACCCTGAGCGGAGTCGAAGGGTTATGCGTTTTACAAGATATGGGCTTCGACTCCGCTCAGCCTGACAAAAATTGGGATTCGTAAGCAACGTTTTTGTTTTAAATTAAGATTCTGTTAAATGGCCATTACGCAAAGTGTCCCCCGCTGGCGGGGGTTAGGGGGTGGTTTTTTTTAGGATTTGACAAATAATTTCAAATCCACCACTGTGTCACCCTGAGTGGAGTCGAAGGGGTTTCCGGTATCAAAAGAATGGGCTTCGACTCCGCTCAGCCTGACAATAATTTCAAATTACAGCAATCTGTCCCAGCAGGGTCTCGCTTTAGCTGACCCTGCGTTTTATCTATCCACAATGCAAGAGAGAGGCTTCGACTCCGCTTAGCCTGACAAAAATTCAATGCAATGGGCTAGGTTTTTCTAAACCGTTTTGATGACCTCTTCCAACTCCGAAAGTAAATAGAATTGTTTCCCACCAATAAGACGGACCTTTAATTGCCTGTTTTTTTTGAGGCGATAGAGCGTACTATCACTGATCTTGAGCAATGCTTTAATGTCGTTGTTATCCAACCAGGTAGCCGTTTTTGGACTGCTCAGTTTCTTGAGTAATTGTAACATTTCATACTGCATTTCTAATAGCTCATGGAGGTAAGCAATTACTGAAGAGTCGTTGATAAAGTCTTCTTTCATAGATTTTATTCAGCAGCGTTTTTTTATAGGTTGAAGTTAAATGCTGCAAAAAGAGATCGGTCATCCCTCCTCTGTTTATTTTTTAGCCTTGAGCAAGCTTTTTGGTCTGTTGGGGTAAAAAAAATGTTTGCTCTTCAAAAAAAGGCTTTCTTCTGGTTCTTACATTAATTTTTTTTCATAAAAATAAAAGGAAGTTTTTCCTCCTTTTGGTCTGTTTTATTTGATAAAAAAACAGATGATGATGAACTATTCGTCCATAAGAGTAAGCACTACTTTCTTTTTAACCCTGCTTTGGAGCTATGCCGCCATCGCTAAATTATTAGATCCTTCACTCAGTCTTTCGCAAATGCGTAACCAGGTGTTCCCAAATTGGATGGCTGATGTGCTCGCCTTTGCACTCCCTTTTTTAGAATTGCTATTGGTGACTTTATTGTTAGTGAAGTACACCTATAAAGTTGGACTTTATCTTTCTACCCTTTTATTGACCGCCTTTACCCTGTACATTATTTTGGTAAAGCTGCTGGTTTTTGATAGGGTACCCTGTAGTTGTGGTGGCGTCCTCTCGGAAATGAGCTGGACACAACATCTTTTTTTTAATCTTTTCTTC
This sequence comes from Pedobacter cryophilus, assembly GCF_005116455.1. GTDB lineage: Bacteria > Bacteroidota > Bacteroidia > Sphingobacteriales > Sphingobacteriaceae > Pseudopedobacter > Pseudopedobacter cryophilum. Next base: position 140,497 of record NZ_SWBP01000002.1, on the reverse strand, counting down.
CTGGCTTTATCGATAACAGCAATATATTTTGAAAAATTAAAGCATTCACCAGCTGATGCTATAGCAGAAAGGAGAAACATGGGCAACAAAACCTGAAACCGCAAAGGAACATCGGATCCGGCTCCACCCCCCAAAACAAATCCGACTGAAATGATCAGGATCTCCAGGGATCATTAAAGCCAAGGTGAGGCTGTTCACCTCATTAAAAACAGTAATTATTAAAAATTAATATCATGAATAGATCAAAAATTATGGGTGCAAGCGCACTCTTTTTAGGAATCATTTTAGCAGTGAGTACTGTTGCATTCAAACCCGTAAAATCATCTAAAAGGGTAAATGCCTATTGGAGATTTGATGGCAATGCCTTAAGTCAAAGCAAAACCAGCAGTGAGTATACGCTAATTGATGCCATGGACATTCCTTCATGCGACCAGCTAGATGAGATTCCTTGTGTATTGGAAGTTGACCAAAGCGTTGATACGCAGTCAGAATTACAAACCATTCTTAATGGTTATGGCAGCAATCAAGCTGTAGTTGATGATGCCTTCGCTACTAAAGCAGAGTAGGTATATGATAAGAAAAGGGGTTTAAAACACCCCTTTTCTTTATTTCATTTTATCTGGGATTATCTTCAATACCACCTAATTCTAATGCATTCTGCGGAATGGCTATGGCATACCTTAAATCATTAGGAAGCAACACATATTCCTGCCCATTGATCCTCCTTTTTAAAGTGAGCTGAGCACCACCGGCATTCCATCTTTTGATGTCCATCCACCTTAAACCCCTAAAGATTAATTCTTTCTTTCGCTCCTCCAATACCCTTTCAATCAGTAAGGTTTGATTCAAATTTTGTAAAGGCACATAGGTTCCAGTACTATGTCTTTTAAGCAGCAGGGTATTTAAATCATCCATACTTTTTTGCAGCAAACCTGTTCTGGCAAATCCCTCCGCTCGGTTGAGGTACATTTCATCCACCGCAATCCCACTAAAGAAAGTAGGTCCGCCTGCATAATTTCCCTTAAATGCATAGCTTTTATCCGTATTTATTCTAAAATAAATCTTCTTTCTTAAATCATTTGCAGCATAAGATAATATCAAGGTAGAATCCATCTTAGCTCGGGATTGAGCCAATGTTGCCGGAGTAGATAATCTGGTATCCATTACAATCTCTGCATTCAGTTCTGGTATAGGAAAAGCAGCGGCACTATTCAATTGATTGTAGTCTAATAAGGTGTTCTGCACTTGCAATACAGAATCGGCATAGCTTGCCGCCGGCTCATAAACCCGCTGACTCAGATAAGTTCTGGATAGCCATCCCCAAGCCACCAATTTACTTCCCCTCAATTTAGAATTTCCACGTAAAGGGAGGTACTTACTTGCTGCCTTCAAGTCATCTATCACCTGCTGATAGGTTTGCTCTAAATTTGCTCGGGGCACTTTTTCATTAAAATTGGTATTTAACCGCAGTGGGACTCCCAAATTCTGAGCAGCTGTTTGTTCATCATAGGCTAAACCCCAAGTCCAAACCAGCATGAGAAAAGTACGACCTCTTAACAGGTGTGCCTGTCCGGCTACATTGTCATATTGCAGTGCATTTTGTGTGGTCCGTTTAATTTTCTTTAAACTTTCTAATACCGCATTAGCCGTATAAATATTGGCATAACTTTGTCTCCAATCACGAGAATCGGGCATAAAAAGCTGATCTTTTTCCCATAGGTAAATGCGTTGATCTGATTCTGCTCTTCTAGCCCATTCGGCATCTGAAAGAAAATAGCTGTCGGCACTGGCCTCACTTACTCCTACATCATTCCTATCCACATTGGGATAATAATCTAATAATGCTTGCGCATCCTCTAAACTATTAATGACCGCCAGTTTTGCATCTGGTTTCTCTGCTAAAAATTTATCACAACTACTGAAGGCTGATAAAATGCCCAATAAAATATATGTTCTTTTCATTTTTATCTCATTTTAATATTAAAAATTAGCTCTCAAACCCAAAGACAGGCTACGCATGGGAGGCAATGAATTACTATATCTGTATTCCGGATCAATTCCTTTATCATTTGCCCTCCAAAGAATCCCCAGATTAGCCATATTGGCATAAACCTGCAATTGGCTGATGGGGGCTTGTTTTAATGGGATTTTATAAGCCATATTTACATACTGTATACGGGCATGATCTCCTTGCTCTACCTGAATTTGGGCTCCTGCATAAAAAATATCCCGACTAATGGAAGCAGGATAAACCAAAGAAGGAACATTGGTGTTGACCTCATCTCCCGGTGCTAACCATCTTTGTGCAAATTCTGGATGACCTTCCCAATTATTATAAAGTGAGGAATAAGAAAGTGCTTCTCTTCTAAAAAAGTAAGCGAACTTAAAGTGGAGTGCGACTTCCAAATCCCATCTTTTATAAGCAAAGCGATTGGTGAATGCCCCATTCCATAAAGGAATAGCACTTCCATGATACACCAAATCTGATAATTGTGCTTCCGACCCCATTATCGTTTGATAATTGACAGAAGGGCTGCCGTTTAGTAATCCCTGTGGACTGCCATCTGTGGCACTCAAACCTGCCCATGGATAAGAAAAGATAGCATAAACTGGCTTTCCGGCTAAACCACTTACCCCAGGTTGCACACTGCCTACAAAATCACTCACCTGTACGTTTGGCAAATAATAATCAGTGACTTTATCTTTATACCAGCTCAGGTTGAGCTGGCTTTCCCAGCGCAGCTTCCCTTTGGTATTGATCGTATTCAGCTGAAGATCTGCTCCCCAGCCTTGCATGGCCGCTACATTACGGGTTACCGAAGCCCCCACTCCGGCTGTAGGGTCTACAGGATAAGTTCCAAAAAGGTCTTTTGCTCTTTTTCTATACCCTTCTAAACTGCCAGAAATTCTATTTCCCTTGCTACTAAAATCTAATCCTATATTCCACATCCCTACGGTTTCCCATTGGAGTTCAGGATTTTCAAACTGATTGAAAGTAGCATAAGGATAACCGGTATATAATGAACTCCCTCGGTAGCGTATAGTAGTTACTGCTGTTTGTGCTGCATTTGAATTGCCACTATAACCAAAACTAGTCCTCAACTTTAAATAAGGTAAAGCTGTTAAACCATAAAAATCCTCGCCAGATATATTCCAAGCAAATCCGGTAGACCATAATGGGTTCCACTTCTTGTTGGTGCTTAAGCCATATAAATTGGAAGCATCTCTGCGTACACTTGCAGTAAGGCTATAATTTTGGAGATAGGTATAAGAACCATTGGCAAAAAAAGAAAGGTAATGATCTGCTCCGGCTGCAATACTATTGCCATCGCTAATAAAGGAGTTAGACCCCGTTACCCATGTAGGATAAGGCGTTAATGGATTGATACTTCCATAGGTATAGGTATCCTGATCAAAACCATATAAACGCTGACTTTGACTAAAACGATCAAGACTTCTTCTTTCTACGCCAGCCAGCGCATATAATTCTCCTTTTTTCCACTGGTGCTGGTAATTGAGCTGCGCCCTGAGCTGCTGTATATTTAAAGTACTCCTTTCATCATCTTTGATCGCTCCTCGGGGTATCCCATAAATGATCTCTCCATTAGTGGCTTTACGGGAATAGCTATTGATCAAGTTTCTGACCGCATAAGCCTCTTCTTGTTGTAATTGAGTGCTTTGAACATCCTGCTTTTCATAACGATAAAGCATCGAAAATTTAAGATCCTTTAAAATTCGATAGCTCGCTTCTGCTGAACCTGTGAAATGCTGTGTACTAGAAGATGCTTGTCGGTATTGATGATCTGTTAAAGGATAATAAAACCAGTTGAGCAATCCTTTATTCTGCTGACTTTCTAAATAGTTGAGGCTATAATTTCTGGGGAGTGCTAAGGGTTCTCCCTGCTCATTACTTAAAGTAGCATAAGGATAAATATTACTGCCTTTAGCGGTACTTATGGTATTGATTCCATCTTTTCCATCTTCGGCCTGCTGGCGAGTATAAGCCAAATTCATACGAAAATCTATCTTCGGAGAAAATTTAATTTCCTGGTTCACCAACAAATTATAGCGTTTATTAGGCGCATCCAATTCACTGCGTCCATCATCAAAACCTCCAGAAAAATTCCATCGCTGTTTTGCACTTCCTCCACTTAAACCTAAATGATACTGTTGTAAAAACCGTTGCTGGTACACCTTGTCCAATAATTCTCTGCGCACATCTACCTTTCGGTAAATGGCCAAGGCATCATTTACCTCTTGTGCAGTCAATTTACCTTCATCCCTGGCAAAAAACATTTCTACTAAAGGGCTAAGGGGAGGTTTATCGGCAGCCTGATAATCGCTATTATAAAATCCTTTAGCATACAACATTTGCTCTACATCAATAAAGTTGGTAGCACTCATGGTGGGAATTTGTCCTAAATCAGGTTTCGCACTGCTTTGTGCAAAACTGTTAAAACTTACTTTTAAAGGCTGGTTGTATACCCCCTTTTTAGTAGTGATCACAATCACACCGTTTCCTGCCCTGCTTCCCCATATAGAAGCGGCAGAAGCATCTTTTAACACCGTTACACTTTCTATATCATTGGGGTTCAGGTTATTCAAATCGCCTTCATAAGGAAATTGATCAACCACAATCAATGGACTTCTGGGACCATTAATGGTACTTAAGCCTCTTACCACTAATTTTGGTGCAAAGGGTTCGGTACGGTCAAAACTTAATCCACTGGCTAAAGTCTCTAACCTGCTTAAAACATCACTGCCAACCTGGGTTTCCAATTGCTTTGCCGAGACTAAACTGAATGAACCTGCTGAACGTTCTAGCGGGACTACCTGATAACCCGTATTCACCACTACTTCATTCAATTGCAGGGTACTCGGTACCATGGCTATATTTAAAGTAGCTGGAAAAGGGCTTTTCAGATTCAGCACTTTTAAGCGATAGCCCGTATAGCTAATCAAGAGTTGAACTTGTGCTCCAGTAACAGGAAAATTAAAGCGACCATCTTTATTGCTCTTATATAGTTTATCCTGGGGTAAAACTTTTAAAGTTGCCCCTAGCAGAGGGCTCCCACTTAGGCTATCTGTTAATTGCCCGCTCAACATTTGCTGGGCTTTAAGTCCACTTGCAGCGCATAGCAAATAGACTCCTAATAAGATGATTAAAACATATTTATTCATTTTCATAAGCTTATTTAGTTTGGGTTTGAAGAGGTGATTCTTTTTTTGAGATAGAAAATAGCTTTACCGGATAAACTCCTTCTTTAAGGCAAAGGCCATAAGGCAGCAGTTCCTGGTTAATGGCATCTACTGTATGGAGGGCTCCGCTCAGCTGCAAATCCAGCAATCCTTCAAAATTGGTTCTATCTACAACAGGCAAGGAAAGTCCTTGTGCATTTAAGCAGTTCACTAAAAAAGAAGTCGATTGCTGTTGGATCATCAGCCCTCCGCTTTGCAATGTTGCTTTTGCTTTTGCTGTTTTTCCGAAATCCGGCAGTTTTTCTAGCCCCCATGCTGGCAATTGCCTGGTTTCTATTTGAGCCATATAAGGAGAATTCTGATTGAGTGTTTCTAACAAACGGTCATACAGTAAGTGAGCTTGATTTAAAGGCACCTGAACATCCACACTCCACAAATTTTCCTTATTCCAAAGGGCCTTTTGTGATGCTTCTTTTGGTTCGGCAAAATCACCAGCTACCTCCTTTACATTCATCATGGGCATCAGCCCTTTTTGATGGTTATTAATAAAGCGATAAAGGCTCTCTAATGATTTATTGGTGATAGAAAGCCCAAAAACAGTAGTCCCATTTTTTCTAAAATGCACCCCACTGCCTGGTCCACTAATCCATCCTTTTAAGACGATCTGATAAGCCTGTACTTGTGACAGGGTGGCATTTTCTTTTAAAAACAAAGGTTGTTTTAAGTCGAGGTTGACTTTGGTCACAAATTTCACAGCAGACGGTTGCTGAAGGCTTTGGCTCACCTGTTCTCTATTCAGTTCCGCAGCTCCTGTAATGGCTAATAATTTACCTTCCGGACTAATCCATACATAATGGGGAATAGAAGTAAATGGAAATAAAGGTTTCAGCTGATGATCATTTAAGATCAGCGGCAAAGGAGGGAAAGTTCCTATATGCTTTTTCAAAAAAGATTGTAATTGCTGTTCTGAAGCTTTAGCCTCTGCATTTACCAAAATCACTTGTAAACGCCCATCAAACTCTTGTTGTAATTTCGCAACATCAGGCAGGTGCGCTACACAAGCCCCACACCAGGTAGCCCAAAAATCCAGAATCACCAGCTTTCCTTTAAAATCAGACAGTTTAGCGGTTGCGCTTTTATAATTAGTGATGTTCTTTAAGGTCAGATCAGGAACCTGGTCTCCTATTTTTAAAGTGGTGCTACTATCTGATTTCAATTCTGCTTTCACCATCACCGGAAGAAAAGCCAGCAATAATAGCAGAAGGAAAATAGGGATAATAAATTTCCAGCCTAAAACAGATTTCGCATCAGGAATGATGCCTATAAACGCAAATACTGAAAACTGCGCTCCAATAGCAGCATACTTTTCCTCCTTAATCTCTGTTCCTTGCTCCTTGTTCTTTAATCCTTGTTCCCCCTCTCTATCCTCCTCCAAGTACCGATTTGTCCAATGTTCCGTTTCTACTACTTTACGGCCTTTATTTAATTGCCTTCTTAAAAGACGAATTTTGATTTGTTTCTTGTATTCCTGACGTTCTTTGTACAAGCGCCAGAGTTTGGTGATAATAGGGATGTTAATTTTCATAAATTATTAGGTTTTTATGGTTTGAAATTTGATGATTTGTTGATTTGTTGAAAGCTGAACCCTCCTCCCATGCTGTCACCCTGTGCAGCCTGTCCCGATTTTTCATCGGGAGACTCGAAGGGTTTTGGATAACGAGCCACTGGCTTACATAAACGATGAACCTTTTGAACACCAACCCTTTGCATGACGAACCCTCCTCCCTTGCTGTCATCCCGAATTCATTTCGGGATCCCCGTGGTTTGGAATACTGGCTTACTTTAGTGGTGAACCTTTTGAACACCAACCCTTTGCAAGACAAACCCTCCTCCCATGCTGTCATCCCGAATTCATTTCGGGATCCCCGTGGTTTGGAATACTGGCTTACATAAGCGCTGAGCCTTTTGAACCACAATCCTTTGCAAGACGAACCTTCCTCCCTTGCTGTCATCCCGAATTCATTTCGGGATCCCCGCGGTTTGGAATACTGGCTTAAATAAGCGATGAACCTTTTTAACCACAATCCTTTGAAAGACGGACTCACCGCATTATCTGTCACCCTGAGCGGAGTCGAAGGGTTGTGTGTTTTAGAATACTGGCTTACTTTAGTGGTAAACCTTTGGAAATCTGCTTTCCAGTTATACTCTCGCCGCTCTATCGCCGCGGAGGCTCGTGTCTTTTTCCTTAGATGAAAAAGGCACCAAAAAATCAAGGTAAAACGATCCTTCCTTTCACAGGCCAACTCCCGGCTCGGCGTTTTACCAACCCCACGCTCAAGAATCTCGATTACATTCAAAATTCTATTCCAATGAAATCCCAACCCTTTGCAAGACGAACCTACCTCCCATGCTGTCATCCCGAATTCATTTCGGGATCCCCGTGGTGTGGAATTCTGGCTTAATTTAGTGGTGAACCTTTTGAATACCACCCCTTTGAAAGACGGACTCTCCGTATTACTTGTCACCCTGAGCAGCCTGTCCCGATTTTTCATCGGGAGAGTCGAAGGGTTCTGGGTTTTTAACCATTGGCTTAAATAAGTGGTGAACCTTTGGAAATTAGTTTTCCAATGATACTCTCGCCACTCATTGCCGTGGAGGCTAGTCCTTTTTTCGCAGGTTTTTATATTTTTAATTGCTCTCAAGCATGCTTTACGCAGGTCCCTATAGCTGGAAAGTGACCAAAGAGCCACCGCTACCTGCCTGCCGGCAGGCATGGCGCCGTTTGCTTCGAAAGATTCTGCGTTAACTTCTGTTGGGCTATCCGCAATCGCCAAGGCGGAATAAGACGCTGTACTTTGGTTGTTCGGGCTAGCGCTACAGCTTAATTTGAAATATTTATTCCAATTGAAATGTAGTCCTTTGCATGACGAACTCACCGCATTACTTGTCACCCTGAGCGGAGTCGAAGGGTTTTGAGTTTTGACCCACTGGCTTAAATAAGTGGTGAACCTTTGTAATCTCCATGCTTTGCAAGCTGAAACCTGTGGCCATCTTTGCGTGACAAACCATTCCCAATTTTTAAGCACAAGCCCCAAGGCCTTTCGCCTTATGCCTTCTGCCTTATGCCCTTCAAAAAGCCTTTTACCTTCAAAATCCTTATGTCTTAAAAAAGTCCAAAGCGTGGCCATAGCAAGTATTTTTTGCTTCATTTTAAATTTGTTGAGGGTAAAAAAAAAGAAGATTCCTTTGCTCGTAGCAGGTGGAGTTAATGCCTTTAAAGGAATAAAAAAGAGGGCTGGCTTAAAACACTGAAACTAATTAACAAAAAAACCACGCCCTCTTTAAAAAAGGGTTATTCTGGTGCGCAAATTTTAAGGGCGTAAATGATTTTTGCTTGCTCCATATTGGTAAATATTAAGGAGCCTTTTTTAATAAGTTTAGAAACACTAAAGGCGTGGAACTCAACTTATCGTTCTAGAGGTACTGGTATACCTGACAACAAATAAGTGAGCCCACGCCTTTAGCGTGAGCATTTCACTTATCTTCTTGTTGTCTTAAAAATTACCAGTTTTCTAGAACAAGACTCTAAGTGCGAATGCTTCAAATTTCAGGAAGTTCGCTAATCTATAAAATCAAAACTATTAGTAATAATATATTTTAAATTCATTGTTTAACAAATATATAATTATTTCTAAATAAGTCAAATATGACCTAACAATTATTTTTTTTAAGTGGCACATTAAGCATGTGAGAAAACATTATAGAGACCAGGACTTTATTAATAAAGTTGGAAATAAAATTATTGAAATAAGAAAAGAAAAAAAGCTTACTCAAGAATATTTAGTTGAACAAACAGGGTTTGAATTAAAGCAAATCGGAAGGATTGAAAGAGGAGAAACTAATACGAATATAAGTCATATAGCCAAAATTGCTGAGGCTCTACGTGTGAATCCTAAAGATTTATTAGATTTTTAATTGAATAGATATTTCAGTTAATTGAAATAGAAAGAAAGTGAAAATTCACCTTCTTTTTTTGTTAAAACTTTCTACAATAATAAAAAGTATCCCCAAAAGATTTGTTAGGTTTCGAAGATTAATACTTTCCAAAGCAACTACTCGTTCTTAAGAGTGCTCTTAATAATTTTAACAATCTCCAACCATTCCTTCAAAAAATTTTATGTTTGCACAAAATTTAATTATCATTGGAATCGAAATAGATACGCGAAAATGAAAATCACACCTATTTACCAATTTAAAAATATCCTCTTTTTTTTTATTGGTATCCTGATTCTTAGCTCTTGCAGCCCTAAGAATAAAAATCTTTTATTTATAACAGGAAAAGAAAAGTTGGCCAAAGAGCCTGTTACTGTCATACAAGGTGATCAAAATATAGCTAGTACTTCTCAAAGAATACAAGCTGGGAATATTTTAGCGATAAAAAATTTACAAAGTACAGTACAATTAACTGGCGAAAGAGGGGCTGTAAATACCGGACAATTAGAAATACAAACATTCTTGGTTGAAAACGACGGTACTGTAAATATCCCAGTGTTAGGTAAGTTAAAACTTATTGGAATGACAAGAGTGGAGGCCGAAAAATTTCTGGAAGATCAATATAAAGAGAAGCTTTTAAAAGACCCTATAATTGATATTAATATTACGAATGCAAAAGTGACCTTTTTAGGTGAATTTGTATCTCAAACCAATGTATTGCTTACTAAAGACCAAACACATTTAGTAGAATTACTAGGTACTGTGGGCGGGCTAAATGCAAGAGCAAATAAAAAGAAAATAAAGATCATTAGAGGTGATTTAGAAAACCCTACTATTATTATTGCTAATTTATCTGATATTAATAGTCTTTCTGATAAGCGCTTAATTTTACAAAACAACGATATCATATACGCAGAACCAGTTGGCTTATTTAGATCTTCGGATAGATTAATTGGTGTAAATACAATCCTTCAAACCTTACTTGCGGCAGTTAACGCCTACATTATTATTAACAATATCTCCAAATAAACATGGCGCAGCCCTTCCTCTCAAGAAAACCACTCCCTAATGAAGGTAAATTACCAGAACAGGAATTAGACTACACAAAAATAATTAAGATTATTGGTAGTAGGTGGTATTGGATAGCAGGGACATTAATTATTGCACTGACCACTTCCTTTTTATACTTATGGTACACGCCTGAAATCTACTCTACTAGTACCAATATTAAATACGATGAGAAAAAATCAGAATTTACTGATATGGTAACCATAATTAGTTCTGGAGATAGGGGTGCTGCTAAAATTCAAAATGAGAGTTATGTGGTTAGAAGTAGAGAAGTAATTATAGAAGCACTAAAAAAAATGGATTGGCAGGTAAGCTATTACTTTAAAGGCAAAGTAAGAAACACAGAAACTTATCCAAATAAACCCTTTTTAGTAAATGTATTAAATAAAGATGCATACAGACCTAGCAATCTATTCATTTTTAAATATTTAGGAGGTAATGATTTTACCTTAGCTTATCCTAAGGAAGGCATTATAATAATAAAAAAATACCAATATAATGAACCAATAATCATACAAAACTTCAAGTTTTCTTTAGATAAAACAAGTAGCCCAAATGAAGACTCTGAATATTCCTTTAAATTTAATACTGAGGAAGAATTATTTCAGCGTATTAGGAATGGAGTAAGCTTAAACGAAACTTCCAAATTTAGTAATATTGCCAGTTTAAGTATCACGGATACTAACCCCTACTTTGCAAAAGACGCTGTTAATGCTGTTGCAGAAACTTATCTCAATTACGATATCCTTCAAAAAGCCAAATCTTCTGACCAAATTATAACCTTTATTAATAACCAGTTAAGTAGGCTAGGAAAGGAAGTCAATTTGTCAGCAACTGAAATTGAACAATACCAAAAAGAATTAAAAATTGGCGATATAGATAAATATACTTCGAATAAACAATTATTCATTGAAAGAACAGAAACAGAAGTTTATGATTCACGTGTTCAATTGCTTAATTATCAGCAATTAAAAGAACAAATAAGTAATAGTGATAATAGCAAGAATTTAAATCTGGATATTTTTGGTTCTGTTGATCCAATGATTGGAAGTCTTATTTCACAATATAACCTACTCGTTTTTAAAAGACTAGATGCACTGTCAATTTATAATGAAAACTCACCCCCTTTAAAAGAAATTAACAACCAACTCACCATTTTAAAAAACACGATTTATAAAAATATCAACTCACAAATTGAACGCTTAAATACTCAAATTAAATCTCTTAATACAAGGATCAATGTCTTCTACGCCGAGTTAAACAAATTACCAACTGCATCAAAAAACATGGAAGTTTTAGATAGGGATTTTAATATTAATCAAAAAATTTACTCTTACTTGTCAGAAAAAAGATTAGAAGCTCAAATCACTAAAGCATCTATTTTAAGTAGTGCCTCTATTATAGAGCCCGCGGTAGCAAAAACAACACCTATTAGTCCAGATAGAGTTAAAATTTATAGATCTGCTTGGATATTAGGTATTTTAGTAGGTATTGGCTTAATATTTTTAAATAGAAGTGTTAACCCTTATATTTATGATAAAGAAACTGTAGAGAGTATTACCAATGTGCCTATTATAGGAGTAATAAGAAAATATACTGATTCTAACGATAAAGAAACCAAGGAAATTTTAACTTTATTAAAACCTAAATCTATTTTCGCAGAATCAGTAAGATCTGTAAGAACTAATCTTTCTTTCTTAGCTACAGAAAAAGGTAGTAAAGTAGTTTGTATTACATCAGAAATATCTGGCGAAGGGAAATCCTTTGTCACTTTAAATTTGGCAAGTACACTTGCGATGATTGATAAAAAAGTTATTTTGATTGCTGGGGATTTAAGAAGATCTAAACTTTTTAAAGTTTTTAATGTTAAAAACGACAATGGATTAAGTTCTTACCTATCTAGGCAAGAAAATGAGTTATCACGCATTATCCATTCTTCATCTCAAAAAAATCTTGATTTTATTTTATCTGGCCCGGTTCCTCCTAATCCGTCTGAGCTTTTATATAGTGAAAGATTTACAGAAATGATTGAGAAGTTAAAACTTAGCTATGATTATGTAATGATAGATACAGCTCCAGTTGGCTTAGTATCAGACGCCATCCCAATCATCAGACAAAGTGACATCAATCTTTTCATTATTAGAGCTGGTGTATCCAAATATAATGCAGCTACTATTCCACAAAGAATAGAACAAGAATATGGATTAAATAATACGGTAATTGTATTAAATGCCTTTATTGAAGATGCACTACATTCACGTTATTACAGCACTAAATATACTGGTCATTATAATGGTTATTATTATTCCGACTATAGTGGTTACTCTGGTTACGGCTATTATTCTGATGATGATAAAAAATCTTGGTGGAAGTTTTGGAAACGATCAAAAAATAATGATCAAGCTTAAATCAGATTAATAATTCCCTCTATTGACCGCCATGTTATGTGGTATTTATCACCGCATCTCACTTAAATAAGTGTCTCATAGCTGATAAGATTCTGACATAAATTCAGGATGAAAAAAATATGTGTAGAATAGCAGGTATCATCAATAAGAATTATTCAAAACAAGAACTCACTTTTTGTGTGCGAGCGATGACTACCATACAACAGCATGGCGGACCAGATGATGAGGGATTTTATATTGATGAAAGTAGCGGTTTAGCATTAGGTCATCGTAGATTATCCCTTTTAGATTTGAGTAATCTTGGTCATCAACCTATGTTTGATATGCACCAGCAATATGGAATCATATTTAATGGCGAAATTTATAATTACCAAGACATAAAAACTGAGTTGTGTAATATAGGTTATGTTTTTAAAAGCAGTACGGATACAGAGGTCATATTAAATGCCTTTATTGAATGGGGTGTTGTTGCATTTAAAAAATTAAAGGGGATGTTTGCCTTTGCCCTTATTGATCATTTAAAAAAAGAACTTTACTTAGTAAGAGACCCACAGGGAATTAAGCCGCTATATTATACTCAACAACAAGATTCTTTATATTTTGCTTCTGAAGTTAAAGCATTTAGTCAATTACCTTTTAAAATCGCCGTAAACAAGGATTGGCCTATTGCATTTTTAAGTATGGGGCATTTGCCTGAACCCATGACTACCTTAAGTAATGTTTGGATGCTTAAAAAAGGTCATTTCTTAAAAATTGATTTAACTTCAAAAAAGCTGAATATTGAAAATTTAGTCCCTTTTTTTAATAAAGAGATTGAAGCGTTAAAGGTATCAGCTTTAGAAGCACAAATATTAGTAGATAGAGCATTAGACCAAGCCATTCAGAAACAATTAGTTGCTGATGCTTCTATTGGCGTTTTTTTAAGTGGCGGAATAGATAGCTCTCTGTTAGCTTTACAAGCTTCAAAATATCAAGAAGATAAATTAATTACTGTTTCTTTACATTTTCCAGAGGCTCAATATTCTGAAAAGAAATATCAGGATACTATTACCGCCAAATTACCAGGGAAACATATTGCAAAAGAGGTTAGCAAGCAAGACTTTGACCAATATTTTGAGGAAATTATTGCAGCCATGGATCAGCCTAGTACAGATGGTATAAACTCTTGGTTTGTATCTAAAGCCGCCAAAGATGCTGGGCTAAAAGCAGTACTCTCTGGTATCGGAGCCGATGAATTATTTGGAGGATACCCCTCTTTTAAAAGAATAAAAAATATCCCTTTAGCCAGAAATTTTAGAAGCTTAATTGTTGCTGGAGCTAAATTAATTCATAAAGACGCCTTACAAAGAGTCAGTTATTTAAAGCACAGAGAGAATAGTATTTATGAATATCTTTTTTTAAGAGGTTTTTTTAATCCACAACAATTACAGCATTTCTTTAATATAGATAATAAACAACAAGAAAAAGCATTGCATTTTATCCCCGAACCTTCAATAGTTAAACCATTCACTTACGATGGCAAAAAAGCAGCTTGGTATGAACAGCATTATTTTATGCAAAACCAATTATTGAAAGATGCAGATTATATGAGTATGCAACATGGTTTAGAAGTTAGGGTCCCATTTTTAGATCAAGATTTGGTACAACTTTGTAATAGCTTACCTGCATCTCTCATTTTCAATAAAAATAAACCCGCAAAGCATTTATTAATTCATGCTTTTGATAATTTATTACCACAACAGATTTGGGACCGCCCAAAAATGGGTTTTACATTTCCCTTTCAATATTGGCTTAAAGAACATCCTCTATATCTACAAACCAAGCAGTCTTATTTAAAAAACAAATCTTTAACTTCCTTATTCAAAGCCTATGAAGAAGACCAATTACATTGGTCTAAAATTATGAGTTTAATTGTGTTGGAAAAGTTTGGGGGTAAAGATGCTTTAGATTTTAAATAATAAGTGCAAAATCTAGGTTATGAATAAGAAGAAAATTTTATTTCTGGGTTTGAGTGCCTTTTCGCAGGCTGGAGGCATAGAAAAGGTGAATAAAAGTTGGTTAAGATCTCTGACTATAATAAATCAAGAAAATCCTGAATTTAAAATTAAAGCCGCTATCTTATTAGATGATAAACCTGATAAAAAATACATAGAAAAATTCCATTTTAAAGGTTTTAAAGGTCGTAAATTACTATTTAGTATTTACAGCATTTTAAGTGGTTTTTGGGCCGATACTTTAATTTTAAGCCATATTCATTTAGCTCCTGTAGCATGGATGATCATGCTTTTAAAGCCTAAAACTAAGCTTATTTTACATGCCCATGGCATAGAAGTTTGGGGTAACCTCAACGCTGTACAACAAAAAGTAATACAGGCTAGTACTCAAATATTAGCGGTTAGCCATTTTACAAAACAACAATTAGTAAATAAACATCAAGTTGATGAAAATAAAATTGCAGTATTTCCAAATGCTTTAGACCCTTATTTTAAAATCCCAAAAATATTAGATAAGCCAAATTATCTATTGGCTCGTTATCAAATTAAACCTATTCAAAAAGTACTTTTAACATTAGCTAGGTTATCATTTACAGAACAATATAAAGGTTATGATAAAATCATACAACTATTGCCAGAGCTAATCAAAACAAATCAAAATGTTGTTTATCTCATTGCAGGCAAAGCTGATGAAAAAGAAATCATCAGATTAAAACAGCTAGTTAATCAATACAAAGTAAATAAATATGTAAAGTTTTTAGGCTTTATTCAAGAAGATGAACTCATAGCGCATTATCAATTGGCAGATGTTTATGTGATGCCCAGTGAGGGAGAAGGTTTTGGTATCACTTTTATTGAAGCCAGTGCTTGTGGTGTTCCTGTACTTGCCGGAAATAGCGATGGTAGCCGTGATGCTGTAATATCAGGACAGACAGGCCTTTTATGTGATCCAAAAAAACCTAAAGAAATTTTAAAAACCATCGTAGATTTATTAAATTTTAACCAAAAGACTATAGAAATTCAAAACAGCACCATAAATAATTATGGGTTTAAAAATTATGCCCAAAAAATCAAGATACTGCTCCATTAATTGTTAAAAAAAATAATGAATAAATAAATTATTAATAAGCTTAAGCCCTAAGTAAACACAATTATTAATTTTAACAAAACAAAAAATTACATTTGCAGCCTATTAACTCTAAAAAAATGCCATTACAAAACGCTCAGGATGAATCATGGGATTTAGAAATTAAGCCTCAAAATAATCTGTTTGAATTACATTTAGCTGATGTTTGGCGCTATCGTGACCTTTTAGGATTATTGGTAAGAAGAGATTTTGTTAGTTTTTATAAGCAAACCATTTTAGGTCCATTATGGTTTTTTATACAGCCTTTATTTACCACCATTATTTATACCTTCATTTTTGGTAATTTAGCAGGTATTTCAACAGATGGTTTACCTCAACCGCTTTTTTACATGGCTGGCATTACGGCATGGAATTATTTTGCAGATTGTTTAACCAAAACCAGTACCGTATTTAAAGATAATGCCAATATTTTTGGAAAAGTTTATTTCCCTCGTTTAATTATGCCTTTAAGTATTGTGGTTAGTAATTTGGTGCGCTTTGGTGTTCAAATGCTCTTATTTATATTGTTATTGACTTACTATTATTTTACCGGAGCAAATTTTAATATCACTTTTTATGTAATGCTATTTCCTTTGTTGGTTATCTTAATGGGTATCCAAGGTTTAGGCATTGGCCTTATTATTACAGCCATGACTACTAAATACCGTGATTTAGCTTTTTTGGTTACTTTTGGCGTTCAATTATTAATGTACGCCACAACGGTAATTTACCCACTGAGTACAGCAATTAGTAAATACCCTAAATATGCCTGGATTATTGAATATAATCCAATGACCACTATTATAGAAGGATTTAGGCTGGGTTTTTTAGGAGAAGGAAGTTTTAATCTACAAAGCTTTTTGTACACCTCCTTTATCTCTGTTTTATTATTATTTATAGGCGTAAT
This sequence comes from Pedobacter cryophilus, assembly GCF_005116455.1. Classification (GTDB taxonomy): domain Bacteria; phylum Bacteroidota; class Bacteroidia; order Sphingobacteriales; family Sphingobacteriaceae; genus Pseudopedobacter; species Pseudopedobacter cryophilum. The sequence goes on along the minus strand of NZ_SWBP01000002.1, from coordinate 123,802 downwards.
TATTTTTAACAGGGTTGAAAAAACATTTGTTGATACCGTATAATGATAAACCTAGCTCAACCACTTTCTTTAAATGGATATTTAAATCATAAAAGCTTCAACGGCCTAAATGGAATAAGAGGCTTATCTATACTGATTGTAATTATTGCTCATCAGCAGTTTGTTGATAACATACCTGTTTCTATAGTTAATAATATACGTTACTTTTTACATGATGGAAAATTAGGGGTTAGGGTGTTTTTTGTTTTGAGCGGGTTTCTCATTACATCTTTATTGATAAAAGAACAGCTAAAAAACGGTAAAATCAATTTGAGAAAATTTTACATGAGGCGTTTTTTAAGAATCGTTCCAGCATTTATTTTTTTTTTATTTATTGCCTATTTAATTAACTATTATTATCAATTAGATATCAATAATGGTGCTTTTATAGGTGCTTTTTTATACTTATCAAATTTTCCTTTTTTTCCCAAAACATTTATTCTGGCGCATACTTGGAGTTTATCTGTTGAAGAGCAATACTATTTAATTTGGCCAACTATATTCAAATTCTTTTGTGATAAGGTGATTTACATCGCTATTGCTATTATTTGCTTAAACCCATTTTCAAGAGTCTTGGTGTATTTACATCCTGAATACCAGTTATATACATTATCTCCATTATTCAACCTAGCCGAACCTATTATTATCGGCTCTATAGGTGCGTTGTTATATGCTAAAAAATTAATTCCGATATCATTTTTTTTAAAAAACCCCAATTTATACTTGTTGGTATTTACTTTTATATTTTGGTTGATTGAACATGCTATGTACAATGGCCAATTTGGAAAGGTTTTATTACCGTTTGGTTCTACATTAAGCTCGCTTAGTATTTTATTAGTATTACTCATTAGTGCAAATTGCAAACCTATACTTTTATTGAATAATAGCTTTTTAAATTACCAAGCCAAAATTAGTTATAGCCTATATTTATGGCAACAATTATTTGTTTTTAGTGATAAGTTTTATGACGTTAACTATATTTGGTGGAATAAATTCCCTTTCAACATCATTGGTATTTTCACCATGGCTATTTTGTCTTATTATTTGATAGAATTATACTTTCTAAAGTTTAAGACAAAATTTAATACCGTATAATAAATATTATAATGCTTAATAAAATTAAATCATTTTGGCACCTTCCGGTAAGGCTAGAAGAGCAAAGGCAAAAAACAATACAGGCCTACAGTCTCAATATTTTGCATTCTTATTTTAAAAATTTACCCGCTTTCCCTATGACCACATGGTCAATGTCTCCTACCGCATTATTGCATTTGATGAATTATATATTAATATATAAACCCAAAAGAATACTGGAATTTGGAGCCGGAAGTAGTACTATTTTTATAAACCAATTAATCAAAGAAAAAGCATTAGATTGTAAACTAATTTGTATAGAGCAGGATTTAAAGTGGTTGAAAATAATTAAAGAAACTGTTCAAACTCATGATGTGACAGAATTTCATCAAGTTGATTTGAGCGAATCATTAAATTTTAATTCACATAATTTTAAGTGGTTTAATTTTAAATCTTTAGACTTTGTATTAAAAAATGAGCCTTTAGATCTTGTAATTATTGATGCGCCTATTGCTTACAACAATCCATATTGTAGAGCTGGTGCCTTTATTTATTTACAAGATAAAATTATGAACGATTCTTTAAATTATTTTTTAGATGATGCAAATAGAATAGGTGAAAAAACCATTGCAAAAAACCTAGGTAAAAATAATCAGTGGGGTCTTGATTATGTATTAGGTGGAAAACCATTGATATATGATTGTACACCTATTACCTACAAAAAATAAAAATGAAAGCAATTAAAGTAGAAAACTTATCTAAAGCTTACCAATTGGGTGAGATTGGGACAGGGACGCTCTCTAATGATTTAAAAAGATGGGCATATAAAGTTAGAGGAAAAGATGACCCTTTTTTAAAGATAGGTGAAACTAACGACCGTACCACTAAAGGCGAAAGCAATATGGTTTGGAGTTTAAAAGACCTTGATTTTGAAATTGAACAGGGCGATGCGGTGGGAATTATAGGCCGGAATGGCGCAGGGAAAAGCACTTTATTGAAAATATTGAGCCGTGTGACCTCCCCTACCACAGGTAGCGTAAAAGTAAAAGGCAGAGTAGCCAGTTTATTAGAAGTGGGTACGGGATTTCATCCAGAACTCACCGGGCGTGAAAACATCTTTTTAAATGGAGCCATTTTAGGGATGCGTAAAAAAGAAATAAGCCGTAAATTTGATGAAATTGTCAATTTCGCTGGGATTGAACGATATATTGATACGCCAGTAAAGCGTTATAGCAGTGGTATGTATGTACGCTTAGCATTTGCTGTAGCAGCGCATTTAGATTCAGAAATCTTAGTGGTTGATGAGGTACTTGCAGTAGGAGATGCTGAATTTCAGAAGAAATGCTTAGGAAAAATGAATGATGTAAGTAAAAGTGAGGGTAGAACAATTTTGTTTGTTAGCCATAATCTATCTGCAATCAAAGAACTTTGCCAAATGGGTATTCTTTTAGAAAATGGGAAATTATCTAATTATAATTCTATAGATATTGTTACTCAAGAATATTTGCAATTTGATCATCAAAAATCTAAATACACACATGATAGAAGTAAAATAAATAAACTTGGCTTTATACACAAAATAGATTTATTTAGTTATGAAAAAAAAATCACTAATAGTTTTAAAGCAGAAACTATTTCATATGCTTCAATAAAATACGAGATTGTGAAACCCACCAAATACTTTAATATTGGCTTTACAATTTCAGATACTTTTGATACACATTTATATTCCAGCTCAGATACTGATAAACTTACCGCAGAGCAGTTAATAGAAATTAGACAACCTGGCCTCTATAATGTAATAGCTCCTATTCCATTATACAATCTAAATTCTGGAAATTATAAAATCACTTTTATAATGGGTGAAATTAACACCACTCTTTTTGATAGTGTTGAAATTTTTTTTTCAATTGAAAATAATAATTTTTTAAATACAGGAAATAGAACAGGAATCTTGCTCTCATTAAATAAATGGCAATACACAGATTAACAGTAGATAATGATATTAACTTTCATCAAAAGTAAATTAATAGAGAAATATACTCATTTTAGAAAAATAGAATCTCTAAAATCTAAATTCAACTGCTTTATAGAAAATAAGGTCATAATAAGATACGAAGCAATTGAAGATCTTAAAATTAATAAGAATGTTTATATATCAAACTATTGCTTTTTAACAATTGTAAATAGGGATAAAAACAACAAAATCTCACACCTAGATATAGGAGAAAATACATCATTTGGTGAGTTTTGTGACATTAGAGCAGCTGGAGGTTATATAAAAATAGGAAATGATTGTCTGATAGCCCAAAATGTAAGAATTATTGCCGCAAATCATTGCATTGAAAAAAAAATTCTACTAAGGGAAAATCCATGGGACGAAGAAAAAAATAATGTAATTATTGGAAATGATGTTTGGATTGGATGTGGTGCGATTATATTACCAGGGGTTATTATTGGTGATGGCTGTGTAATAGCTGCGGGGAGCGTAGTAACTAAAAACGTCCAACCTTATACAGTTGTAGGTGGTAACCCTGCTAAATTCTTAAAAACCAGAATATAGAAATATGAAAAAAATCATTAAATATTTTTTAAGTAAATTAAACTTAGAAATACAGAGAAAAAAAAGGAATTTAGACCTTAGTATTTCTTCTGATAGCTTAAAAAAAATCAACGAATTACATTTCTTACAAAATCAATTACATGAAGAATACAGTTTATATTTTACTTTAGATGATTTAACTTTAGATGAAATTCAAAAAATCAACAATGTGAAACAATATACTATGACTGGCCCATTAAGGATGATTTCCTTAATAAGAGCAGTTGAATATATTGTTAAAAATAATATACCAGGAGCATTTGTCGAATGCGGAGTATGGAAAGGAGGGAGCATGATGCTAATTGCAAAAACATTAATTGAATTAGGTGAATTAAATAGAGAATTATATCTATATGATACTTTTGAAGGGATGGCAACTCCTTCTTCTAATGACATTAGTTTTGATAACAAAATAGCTTCAATCCTTTTAGAGAAAGAATTGAGTGAAAAAGAAAATGGAAATAATATATGGTGTTATTCGAATATAGAAGAAGTAAAAAATAATTTATTATCCATTGGATACAATCCCAACAAAATACATTTTATAAAGGGGAAAGTTGAAGACACAATACCTAATCAGATACCTCATCAAATAGCATTATTAAGACTTGATACTGATTGGTACGAATCTACAATTCATGAACTAGAGTACTTATATCCAATACTAGTGAATAAAGGGGTAATGATTATTGATGATTATGGACAATGGATGGGACAAAAAAAAGCTGTTGACGAATATATTTTGAATAACAAACTAGATATATATCTTAATAGAATAGATTTTAGTTCTCGTTTAGCGATTAAATATTAAACTTTAATTGATTTATAAAGAAATAATGAATATCGCTTTAACTAATCTATCAGACCATCTCTTTATTGATAGTAGAAATAGGCTAAATATATCCGCAAAGGAGTTCGGAATTTCAACAATTTTTTCATATGATTATAATGATCTCATTCCTACTGATTTTTATAAAAAAAATTCAGATATTTTCTCAAACTCAAAAGGGCTTGGTTATTGGATATGGAAACCTTTTATAATTCTTGAAGCTTTAAAAAAACTCAATGATGGTGATGTTGTAATATATTCTGATTGTGGCATAGAGATTATTAATAACATAAATCCGTTGATTGATATTTGCTTAAATAAAACAGATATACTATTATTTCAAAATTCAGACTTTAACAATAAGCTTTGGACAAAACGTGATTGTTTTATTTTAATGGACTGTGACAACAAAAAATATTGGGATGGAATGCATTGTGATGCCGCATTTTGTCTCTTCAAAAAAAGTGATTTAAGTATTAAATTTATAGAAGAGTGGTTATTACATTCTTGTAATATTAATGTTATTAGTAGTCTCCCCAATATTTGTGGGGAAAATAATTTCAAAGAGTTCATTGAACACAGATGGGATCAATCCATTCTTTCTCTCCTAGCAATAAAATATAATATCGAATTACACAGAATGCCCTCTCAATTTGGCAATCACTATAAGCTTTCAAAATATCGTCTAAAAAATGAGTTTAATTGTGTAAATCAACTAAATCAACTCCAAACCAAATATTACTCTGATCACCCTATTTGCTCAAATTATCATCAACTACTAAATCATCATCGTAATAAAACTTTTGGACCAAATTCAATTAAAAAAAGACAAAATGTTTTTAATATAAAAATGAAAAATAAAATTAATCGTTTACTAAAATATATTTTCAATTCAAAAGGAACTAAAAATATTAACCCCCACAAAAAAGAATCATTTTCTCAATGTGGTGAAGATTTAATTATCAAATACATTTTTGAGCTGCGTGGTATAACAAAACCAAGTTATTTGGATATTGGAGCAAACGATCCATTTTATTTAAACAACACTGCTGTGTTCTATAAAAATGGTTGTAGAGGTATAAATATTGAAGCAAATCCCAAATTACTATCAAAATTTAAAATTGAACGACCAGAGGATGTTAACTTAAACATTGGGATAAGTAATATTAGTGGTAAAATGGACTTTTACATTATGAAGGACGACACGTTAAGTACTTTTAGTAAGGAAGAATATGAAAATATGATTAATAGTAGTAAGGTTTTAGACGAAATAAAATTAATAGATACTGATAATATTGATAATGTATTAAGAAAATACAACAATGGGATATTTCCTGACTTTTTAAGCATTGATGTTGAAGGATTAGATGAAGCTATTATAAAGTCTATTAATTTTGATTTTAGTGCCCCAAAAATAATTTGTGTTGAGGCAGCAGAATATTCACCTATTGGTGCGGGTAAAAGAAGATCAGAATTAATAGAATATCTTAAATCAAAAGGTTATTACGAGTACGCTAATACTAATTTAAATGCAATTATGGTAGCAAAAGAATTTTGGTTTGTAAACAATGGATAAAGTATTTTTTACAATTATAATCCCCACATTTAATTCATCCAATACTTTAAAAGAATGTCTAGATAGTGTATTTTTTCAGACCTTTACTAACTACGAAATATTGATTATAGATGGGCTTTCAACCGATAAAACAATATTAATAGCAAATTCCTATAATGATAAACGCGTTAAAATTATTTCAGAAACTGATAATGGTGTTTATGATGCAATGAATAAGGGAATTGAATTATCACAAGGTGACTGGCTATACTTCTTAGGTAGTGACGACTCATTATATAATTCAGATGTTTTGGGGAAAATTCATAAGTTATGTTTATTGCACCCAAATAATTGGATTTATGGTAATGTGTCTATTAATGGAAATATCCCTTGGGCTATAAATAAATCTGTTTATGATGGAGAATTTAATTTACAAAAAATAATTGAAAGAAATATTTGTCATCAAAGTGTTTTTTATAGTAAATCATTATTGACGTCAATTGGTAATTATAATTTAAAATTTAAAATTTGTGCAGATTACGACCTGAACTTAAGAGCTTATTCGTTTAAAAAACCTATTTACATAAATGAGATTTTAGCAGAGTTTAATAACGGAGGAATAAGTTCTTACGAAAAAGACGAAATTTTTCAAAATGAGTACTACTCTAATCTATTTAAATATTTTAGAAATATCTTATATAAGAGTGCTTTTATTAATATAAAAGAGGAACTTAGAAAATATATTTTCACTAAGGAGCTGCATGTTTGTAACAAAGTAAAACTTTATATATTTTATTTTATTCTTTCGCTTAAACAAAAAATAAAAATGCATTCATTTAAACGAATCGCAACATAATGTCTTCAATTTCATATATTTAAGGCGCTTGATAGGAAAAGATTTTAAAGAATATCTAGGTTTATCATATAAGCCACATTAATTTAAGTTTTTATAACTTCATTAAAATATAGATTAAATTTTTTACAGTTTAAAAGTTTATTGAATCATTAATATATTTTAAATTATATCCACAATTTAAAATATATTAATAAATAACGTATGCGTTCGTTTTTTGTCTTAAGTTTATTTTGCTTAATCAAAATTTTTATGATAATATATCATTTAAAAAAACCATCAAAAACACTGTATCAAAATATCAATTACCTAATAAATATTATTTAGCTGTAAGTGGCTAATGTTACTATTATTAATTAAAGCTCATATTGTCAAATAAAATTAAACCAATCGCAATATATTTACCTCAATTTCACCCATTTACTGAAAATGATGAGTGGTGGGGAAAAGGTTTTACAGAATGGACCAATGTAACCAAGGCAAAACCTCTTTTTAAAGGGCATTATCAACCACATTTACCTTCAGATTTAGGTTTTTATGATCTAAGGTTAATCACAACACATTTAGAACAGATCAAATTGGCAAAACAACATGGTATTGAAGGTTTTTGCTATTATCATTATTGGTTTAATGGTAAAAGATTGATGAACGAGGCATTAGATATTGTTCTGAAAAATGATTTGAATTTTCCATTTATGCTCTGTTGGGCAAACGAAAACTGGACAAGGAGATGGGACGGGCATGATCAAGAAGTATTAATAAAACAAAACTATAGTGATGAAGATGATGGTGACCACATGTCTTTTTTGTGCGAAACTTTTTTTAGGCATAAAAATTATATTACAGTTGATGGGAAACCTGTATTTGTAATTTACAGACCACATTTATTTCCTAATATTAAAGTAACAATTGAGTTATGGAGAAAAATCGCACAAAAAAATGGGTTCAATGACCTGTATCTAATTATGGTAAATGCACATCAAGCTGAGATATCTCCATCAAAATTAGGGTTTGATGCAGTAATGGATTTTCAACCTCAATTCAAACAAGCTAATCGAATTACACCTAACAAACTGGAAATTAAACTTCATAATTTTGGTATTAAGAAAACTCCATATTGGGATCATGTGATTTGTAATTATGAACAATATAGTAATGAAGCATTTAAAGCCTTTATAGAAAAGCAAAGCCTTGGTAGAGTTATGCCATGTATTACTCCTATGTGGGATAATACTGCCAGAAGAAAAAAAGGAGGATTTATATTTAAAAATAACAATCCTGAAATATATAAAAGATGGCTATTAAAACTTACTGAGAAGATTAAAAAGGAAAATGGAGAAGATAACTTTATTTTCATAAACGCCTGGAATGAGTGGGCAGAAGGAAACCATTTAGAACCGTGTACCAAATGGGGAAAACAATATTTAGAGGCAACAAAAGATATTTTAAATAATGCCTAAAATCTCAGTTATTGTTCCCAATTTTAATCATTCGTCTTTTCTAAATAAAAGAATAGAATCGATCTTGGCACAAACCTATCAAGATTTTGAGTTAATTATACTAGACGATTGCAGTACAGACAATAGTAGTTTAATTATTGAAAAATATAAAAGACATCCCAAAGTAAATCAAATAGTTTATAACAAAGTAAATGGGGGCTCCCCATTTAAACAATGGGCAAAAGGAATATTACTAGCTAAAGGAGAATATATTTGGATTGCCGAAAGTGATGACTTTGCGGAAAACACCTTTTTAGAAATTTGCTTAAAAATGCTTGAAGCAAACAATAATTTAGGCTTTGTATACACCGATTCTAATATTATTACAGAACAAAAAAAAACAGGGAGCTTTAAAATAAAAAAAGCAGAAAAATACCACAGTGATAAATGGGATAATGCATATCAAATAAATGGGATAGAAGAACTTAAACATAGCCTTATTAAAACTTGTACGATTAATAATGTAAGTGCTGTTTTATTTAGAAAAAAAGCTATTGAAAACGTGATAGCGAAAACCTATGATTATAAGTATGCAGGAGATTGGCTGTGCTATATGCTAATTTGCACTAAACATTCAATTGCATATATCCCAGATGCGTTGAACAATTATCGCTCCCATTCTAATAACCTCACCAAAAAATCGGACAACAATTACTTAGGTATGCGAGAAAGAATAAAGGCAAGAAACATGTGTATGCATCACATTTCCGATACTGAAGCATCTTTAAAACGTACTGCTAATATTTTAAATTGGAAAGAATTTAGGGCTATATTTGGGGGTTTTATAAGGGGAAGAATAAAAGTTAGTGATTTTTTTAATACGCTAATCTTGTGTTTTAGCTAATAAAGATTATGTTTAATTATCAACCACTGGTCAGTATCTGTTTACCCGTATATAATGCGATTGAATTTATTGAGGAAACAATAAATTGCTTCATTAACCAAACCTACAAGAATTGGGAATTGATTGTTCAGGATGATTGCTCAAAAGATGGAACCTGGGAGCTATTATTGGAGAAATATGAATTCCATGATAAAATTAGACTTTATCAAAATTCTCAAAACTTTGGAATTGGGAAGAACTGGAATGAGGTTTATGAAAAGGTAAAGGGAGAATTTGTAGTTATTTTTAATGCGGATGATTTAGTAGTTAATGATTTTTTAGAACGTAGTGTTTCCTATTTTCAAGTTCATGAAGGAATTGATATGGTCATCAATAGTTACGAAAGAACTGATGATGAAAAAAATGCAGATTTAGGCACTATTTTTAAATCATATAAAGGGATTACCCATAACATCATCAATATTAACCATCAACGTTTTTATAGGATACATTGGAATTATACTCTAGCAAAAAAAGGAAGTCTAGACAAATTAAAAAATGAATTTGGCTTATTTTACCCTACACAAGTATGCGATGCCATGCTATGGTATGAGAGCTATCAGCAAAATTTATTAGCTTATTACAGTGGTGATATTGTGGGTACTTACCGTGTTCATGAAAATAACAATTCTAAGATCCCATTAGGTGAATTTGAATCTACTCTTTTGTGGATGATTCCCATTTATCCAGAAATATACAAGTTAAAAATAAAAGCAAAATGGAATAGTGGCTATATTTTAACTTTCAAATATTTATATGCCTGTTTCAAATATTATAAAAAACCTAACTTAACTGCTTTAAAAAATATCACCCTTTATGTCTAAATCAATCATATTTACATTATTTGAGAATAGGTATGAATATGGTGTAGGAGCGCTTATTAACTCTGCTTGTGCTTGTAATTTTAGTGGTAAAATAATTGTTGGTTATAAAGGGGCTTTACCATTTTGGATATCCCAACTGAATAAAAAAAATGACAAATACTTTTTGTCTAATATCAAAGATATTGAAATTGAGTTTATAGAGATTGAAACAAAATTGCACTTACGTTACTACAAACCTTTCTTTTTTGAGCAACTCTTTAAAATTTATATAAATTATAAAATTTATTATTTTGATCCTGATATTACCATTATTGGTGATTGGGATTTTTTTGAAGAATGGATTGACTATGGAATGGGCCTAGTACTTGATGATTGTTATCCTATAATGCCCTACAACCACCCTATTAAACAGCAATGGGCTAAATTATATGACTATGATTTAGAAAATGGGAGTAATTTCAACTTCTATATTAATAGTGGCTTTATAGGGTGCTCCATCAACTCCCTAGACTTAATTAGTAAATGGAAAAACAACATTTTGTTACTTGTTCAAAATGGTAATGACTTAACAGAACTTAAGCCAGCCATAAAAAGGACAAAGACCCATAAAAGGTTAAATCCTATTACAGGTGATCAGGATATCTTGAATGCAACCATTATTCAAAATTATAGCTCTATAAAAGTCAGTATTGTGGGACCAGAAGGCATGGGCTTTATACCTGCTGGCTATTTAATGCACCATAATACTGGAATTAAAACTTGGGAAAGGAAATTCATTTTAGATTTCCTTAAAAGAGGCAGTAAAATTTCACCTGCCAATTATTCTTTTCAAGAAAATAGCTTCAGTCCAATTAACTTATACCCTAATAAGATTACACAAAATCTTAGAAAAATGGAGATATTGATTACTCAAATTTTACAGAGAATATTCTAGCATGTTAGAGAGGGCTTTACAATTTTTCCATAGAAACTTCCGGGCTAAAAAACTAGGTATGCCATTTTTTACAAGTGTAGCAAAAATAGCTATGCCTAATAAAATTTACATAAATGGGAAAATACAAGGTTTAAGTTATATAAAAGAAGATACTACCTCACTTATTATTTTTAGAGAGCTATTTTTAGACGATTGTTATTATTTTGAAAAAATAAATTCCCCCGTCAATACCATTATTGATATTGGTGCCAATATTGGATTCTCAACTTTAGCTTTACATGCTAAATTCCCTAAAGCCACTATTCATAGTTTTGAGCCAAATCCTAATCTAAAAGTTCATTTTATTAAAAATTGCCCTAATAAAAATATCAATTTTTATAATAAAGCTGTAGGGGCTAAAAACTGTAAAATAAGCTTAATAGAACAAAAAAGGGAACAACAAATCGTAAGTGGACTTGGAGTATCTATTGAAGATGAGAAGGGCGGTATTGACCAAATAAATTTTGAAGAATTTGTCAATGGAATAGGTGTTGGAATTGATTTAGTAAAGATGGATTGTGAAGGGGCTGAATGGGAAGTTTTAAAGCTAAAGTGCTGGAATAAAGTTAAGATTCTTACTATGGAATATCATCTTTCTCCCAAAGAGAACAAAACCATGGAAAAATTAAAAGAACTTCTTCAATTAAATTTCAAAATTATAAAGCATAAAAAATTAGAGGAGAATAGTGGTATACTTTTATGCTATCATAAATCTATATGAAAATATCTATTTGCATTCCTACATATAACAGACGCGAATTTTTAGAAAAAGCTATTTTGTCTTGCTTTTTTGAAAGCAACTATCAATTCGAAATTTTAATAGGTGACGATTCGACTATCCCTAGTTTAAGTCAAAAGGATTTACAATCATTTTTGCCACAGAAAAATTATGAAATAAAATATTTCCACCACAAAAAAGCATTAAAGCAAAATAAAAATGTTGATTTTTTAATTAAACAAACTACAGGAGACTATTGTGTAATTATGCATGATGATGATTCTTTTACATCAGAAGGGTTGATATGTTTATTAAAAAAATTAGAAGAATTAAATTTTCCTAACAATTTAATTTTATATGGTAAGCAAAAAATAATAGATCAAAACGATATAGAGAATAAAAATGCAACAGATAACCTTAACCTTTCTTACCAAAGAAGTGTAACATTTGTTGGTTTACAAACTGATAACATAAAGGCAACACTTTTACAAAGATGCCCAAGTAATGGATTTTTGATATCAGGAGCTCAATTAAGAAAGTTGGGCTATAGAGATTATGAGACTGCTGGAGATGCTTGTGATATTGACTTGATAATAAGAGCAACAATCTTATATGACCTTAAACTGTACTTTGTCAATGAATTTGTTTCAAATTATAGAATAAGTAAGGATTCAATCTCTAAATTATCAAATAATAACGCTATAGTTTTTAAATATAAAATCTTAGATGAATTTGGCATAAACAAAAAATACCCTTCTCTGCACAAAAAGATTTTAACAGATGAATATATACTTTTATTTGGGAGTTATTTAAATCTTAAAAAATATAAAGAAGCAAAAGAATTCTATTTCTCTAAACAGTACCCTTTTTATAAAAGGTTTACTCCTAGAGGTATTTACCATTTAATTAAACTTGGTCAAGTTATCTTAAAGTAATTGAAAATTAGCATCATATCAAAATATTGGACTGGTGAGCATGATGGTGTTGGGGATTATTCTGCCCATTTATCTGAATTTCTAAAACAATACCACTCTCATCAAATTCAAATTTTTACATCTACAAATTACTCGGATGATAATATTAATATAAACAACTTACAAAGCATTAAAGAGAAATTTAGGTTGTTAAATGGCCTATTGAATAACCATTCCGACGTTATCATTTTACAATATGTAGGTTATAGTTTCCATCGAAAAGGGTTTCCTTTTTGGCTTGCGTTGCTAACAATTATACTTTCTCTCAAAAAGAAGCGTATTTTCACTATTGTACACGAAACTTACATTAGACCGGGACATTCCTTTAAAACAAAAATTTATTCATTACTTCAAAAACAATGTTTGTCCATTATATTAAAAAATTCGACAGTAGTATTTACTAGTATTGAAAGATACCTTAAACAATGCATTTTATTCCAAAAAAACAGTCATTTACTTAGAATTGGGCCTAACATAATACCACAAACAACTCACTTAAAAAAAAATGATACACGACCTTATTTTACTTTGTGGGGCAATCGTGATCACCACCAAGCGTTATCCATTTTTAAAGAATTTAATATACTTTCTGGTGGGCAATGTGATCTAAAAATAATTGGGAAATTATCTGATGATAATTTAAATATTATTGATCTATTTATAAAAAACGCACCCGAATTAGCCGCATGTATATATGTGCATGGTATTGTTGGAGAAAATGATTTAAGCATTATTTTATCTAATACAATTGGTTTACTACTTATAGAAAAACTTGAACAGAACTTTGGGGGTTTTAGTCTAAAAAGCGGGATTTCAGTTGCTGCAATAGTTCATAGAACATTAATTTTTAGTAATAAAGGGGATATGACTGATGGTTTTTTAAAGCATAAAGAGCATCTAATTTTTGTTCCGGAAAATAGCTCAATGGCAGCAAAACTTATATTAGAAACAATAAATAACCCAATGTTAATTAAAGATATCAAAAGTAATTTAGTTACTTTACAGCAAGAATTTGATTGGAAAAATATTGCAAATAAAATTAATGAACATATTTAAAAAAATAGTTCAACATTTAAAATACAAATATTGGCTGTATTGCAATGTTAACATCCCTCAGTATTACTATTCTCATAAATTAGGAAATAAAATTCATCAAGGACCTTTTAAGGGTCTAAAATATAATCTTAATAGTGTGGGTTCTGTTTTAACCCCCAAACTAATAGGCACCTATGAACATGAATTATCACATTTCTTTACTAAGGATTTCTTAAAAGATTATCATCTTTTTATTGATATAGGAGCTGCTGAAGGATATTATGTTTGCGGTGTAAAGTATCTTAATCCTTCATTACAAATTGCAGCCTTTGAGACTGAAAAAAAAGGTAGAAAGCAAATTGAAAGAAACTTAATGTTAAACAATTTGTGGATTGAAAATTCCATAGAAATTTTTGGCGAATGCACTTCAAAAAATTTAAGTGCGAGGCTTAGTCCAGATAAAACAACATTTATTTTGTGTGATATTGAGGGATACGAATATATTTTACTTGATCCAAAGGAAACCAAAGGTTTGAAATACTGTGATATCCTTATTGAGTTGCATCACGATATTTATCCAGATGTTTCAACAAAAATGAGGGAAAGGTTTTGTAAAACACATGATATAGTCACTATAAATAAAATTAATAAACAAGAATTGAGTTCTAAATTTAAAAATGAATTTATTATTAAGAATTTCACCTATTTAAGTAATGAATTTAGGAAAAATGAATCGTGGCTATTTTTAAGCGCTAAAACAAAGTGTAATGAAAATTTTAATATTTAGTCCCTCTTTTTTACCGGTTTTAGGTGGATTGGAAAATATGATGGACTTTTTAGCAAGAGGTTTAAGCGAACTTGGCGTCGAAGTAATTGTGATTACGCTTGTAGGTAATAAACCAATAGCAGACAATATAGAAACAACGCCCTATAAAACAGTAAGAAATCCAAGCATTTTTCAATTCTATAATTACTATAAAGAGTGTGATGCCTACTTAAACTTTAATATAAGTTTAAAAGGTTTGTGGCCTTTATTTTTTAAGAGAAAACCTTTTTTTGTGAGCCACCAAATTACCTATACCAACATAGATGGTAGTATAGATTTACTAGAAAGAATTAAAAGATACATTGCGAAGTTTAGTATAAACATTTATTGTAGTGAATTTGTGAAAGACTCACTAAATTTTAATAAGGGCTGTGTAATTGGAAATTGTTATAATGATCATCTATTTAAAAACTTAAGTAAACAAAGAGAATTCGACATTGTTTTTGTTGGTAGATTAGTTTCTGACAAAGGAGTAGATACATTAGTAAATGCACTACATCTACTAAAAAAAAATGATCATTTATGCCCAAGCTTAACAATTATCGGCACTGGACCTGAATTAGAAAATCTAAAAAACATTGTGTTTAGCTTAAACCTTAATCATCAAATCATTTTTTCAGGCAAACATATTGGCCAATCTTTAGTGAATTTATTGAATCAGCACAAATTAATGGTAGTGCCTTCTAAATGGAAAGAACCATTTGGTATTGTTGCGCTTGAAGGATTGGCTTGTGGTTGCGATTTAATGGTGTCTCAAAATGGTGGTTTGATCGAAGCTAGTGGTAAACAATCATTAAATTTTCAAAATGGAGATATTGAAAGTTTATATTTTCAATTAAAAACATATTTCACATCAAAAAACACTCTATTTGATAAATCTTCTGTTGAAACTCATCTTAAAAGCCATAGCATACTTTCAACTTCAAAAAAATATTTAGAATTTATCAAAAAGCATACTTCTTAATACTAGTTTATTAGTTATGGTCATAAATGAAATTGTTAAAACCGATGCGCTAAAAAAGAATATGTGGTTACTAGTAATGATGTTCACAATTACTACTTTTTCTGGTGCAATTAGAAAGTGGGTTTTCTCGGATTCTATTATTAGCACATTAATATTTGCAGTTCAATTAATTTGCCCTTTCCTAATCTATTACTTTCACAAAGTAAAGGAGCAAACCTTCGATGAAAAAAACAAAAAAATAGCCGATGTTTTAAAATTATACGGCATAGTATTAATTTTTGAAGCCTTTAATCCATTAAATGTAACCTTGTTCCATGGCGCTTTAGGTTTTATCTTACATTTTACTTTTTGGCTCATCATTCTAGTTTATTTACAATTTAGGAATTGGTTTCCTATTGAAAGATTATTCAAATTATTTTTATTCGCAAGTATTTTTCAATTTATCCTAGGTGCTTTTCAATACTCATTACCAGCCGAACACATATTAAATAAATACCTAGTGGAAGGGTCTGTTGAAGAAGCTGGTAAAGCTGCTGTTGGAGATTCAATTAGAGTAACAGGGACTTTTAGTTTTATTTCAGGTTTTGGTGCTTATATTATTTTCTATACCTTTTTTATTTGTGCATGTATGGTAAAAGAAAACTTTAATAGAATATTGTTAGGTTTTTTAATCACACTAGGTATTTATGGTTGCTTTATTTCTGGTTCTAGAGGAGTAACTGCTTTTTACATCATTGGTATTTTTTCTTTCATAATATTTTCATCTGACTTTTTAAAAAGTATAAGTCTTTTATTTCAAATTGTAGTAGGAGTAGCATTTATCATATTACTAAATGTTGGACTAAATGATCCTGTTAATTCTATAGAAAAACTAGATCAGGCTTATAGTAATTTTGAATCGAGAGTGGAAGATAATAAAGAAGAAGGTTCTTCTAGAGGTACAGAATTTATTGATGTAATTTTAGGATATAATGGTCCTTTCCCTTATTTCGGGGCTGGTCTAGGTGGAGGATATCAGGGGGCTAATGAATTATTTGGATATTCTCCTTATTTGAAAGGTATTCCACCTGAAGGCGAAGTTTGGAAGGTGATATTTGAGGGAGGATATTTATTATTAGCTCTAAAGATTTTCATGTTTTACAGATTACTGTATAATACTTATATTAATAAAATCTTTATGCTAATTATTATACTACTTATTTTTTCGACAGTTCCCATTGTTTATAATGTTTATAATTTGATGTACGTTGCGTTGGGAATATGCTATTTAGATAAGGTAATTTATTTACAGAAAAAGAAAAAATTAGAACTTGAATAAGAAGAAGATCCTTATTATCCATCCAGGGGTACAACACGCCTATCGTTTAGCCAATGCATTGGTTCTTTCTGATTTGTTTAGCAAGGTGAGCCTTTGTACTTGGTTTTTAATAAAACCTAAACATCCTTTAGCTAATTTCCGAGTCTTTAAAAAACGTGTAAAAGACATTGATAAAGAGGTCTCCCTCTCTATATTCCCCTTTTTTGAGCTACTGAGTTTATTGCATGAAAAATTGTACTTTTTACTTTTTCCAAAAAAGAAGTTTAGCAATTATAATAATATTCAGTACCTATGGAGCTATTTTTTTGGTATTTTTTTAGTTCCTTATCTATTTTTTAATAGAAAAAATACCGTTTTGGTTTTATATGACACTTGTGGCTGGCCTTTGAGTTTCTTTGCTAAAAAGTGGAAAATGTCTGTCGTAATGGATTTCCCTTCTATTAGTCACGAGAGTGCTATTGCCTTAGGTATACAAGAAACCAATTATGGAATAGCGCTAAAGTTAAAAGAAAGACAGTATATTGATTTTGCCCTGTATTGTTCTGATTTTGCAAAGGAAAGCTATCAAGAAAAAACATCTGAAGCCCTCCATTTTACCGCACATGTTGGCGCAGCACTACCCAAATTAGAAATTAATAAAATAAACTTTGAACAACCTGTTTTACAAATTGCTTTTATAGCCAATATGGAATTGAGAAAAGGACTTGATTTTTTATTGAATGTTATTAACAACTTAAAGATTCCATTTCAATTACACCTGATTGGGAAGATTTCTAAAAGTTGGGTATTAGATAGGTTAGATGAAAATAATTTAAGCAATGGAAAGGTAGTTTTTGCCGGCTCTTTTAATCAACCTAAACTGATACAGTATTTACAAGCAGAAAACATCCAATTACATATTTTACCAAGCAGATTTGATTCTTTTGGGATGGTAGTGCCAGAAACCATGATGTTAGGCATTCCTAATATTGTCTCTCCTTTTGTTGGAGCAGGCGAGAAAATCACTGATGGATTTGATGGCTTCATCATGCAAGAATTAAGCAGTGAAGCGCTAAATCATTCGATTTTAAAATTTTACCATTTAAGTTTATCGGAGAAAGAGCTCATAAGTAGAAATGCTTATGCACAATCAAAATTAATAAGTTGGGAGAAATACAATAACCAAATAAAAGTAGTGTTTTCTACTATTTTGACTACGATACGACCTAAAATTGCTTTCATTGTGACTCACCCTACACAGTTTGAAGTTCCATTTTTTCAATATATTTTTTCTCAAAAAGATCAAGTAAAGTTTGATGTAATTTATATTGGTACGGACAAGCAACTTCATTACGATAAAGAGATCAGTAGAAAAATTGATTGGGGCTTTGACCTCTTCGAAGGTTACAACTACCATATTACAAAATCAAGAAGTGATTTAAAAAAAATACTTCAGTTAAATGGATATGAACTCATCATTAGTAATGGATACAATGGAAAATATTTGAATATTTTAGATTTAATGTTTATTCACTCCAATAAACTAGCTTTAAGAACAGATTCAATATTAAGAAATCAACCTATAGCTTGGAAGTATTGGAAGCTCCCAATTTTAAAAATCGCCTTTAAACTATTTGATCATTTCTTAGTAGTAGGTAACCAAACAAGAGATTATATATTGGCATTAGGTAAAAAATCTAATCAGATTAATTTCTTTTCTTATTCAATTGATGAAAATAAGTTTAATAAAATCAATTCGCTAGAATTAAATAAACTGAAAAATAAACTCCAATTAAAAAATCATCAAAAAGTGTTTTTATGTGTTGCTAAATTGGTGAGTAGAGAAAATCCTATTGATGTAATTAATGCATTTATAAAATGTAATCAACCAGACTGGACACTTTTAATTATAGGCGATGGTAATAGTAGGCCTGATTTAGAAGCTTATTGTAAAAAAAGAGATGAAATAGATATTAGATTTTTAGGATATATTAATTACGTTAATTTACCTCTCTATTATCATTTATCAGATGTTTTCGTACATTCAACAAGAGAAGAAAATTGGGGTGTATCAGTACATGAAGCGATTGCATGTGATTGTACTGTGATTACCTCAGATACTGTAGGCTCGGCAACAGATCTCATTATTGAAGGTAAAAATGGTTTTATATATCCTTTTAAAGATGTAACTACTTTACAACAGAAAATGATAGCTTCTCTAGAATTAGACCCTAACGTCCAAAAAGAAGAAAATAGGAAGATTTTATTAAACTGGGGCTATGTAAAAATGTGGAACGAAATTAAACAGTCATTAATTTATAGATAAATTGTTTTCTGAAAATAAAAATTTAGCTCAAAAAAATCTAACGCTAGAGGCTTTAAGAGGCTTTTCTAGTTTTTATGTAGCTATCGGTCATTGGGTATTAAGTTACTCACCAATTCACCCATCAGTAAAATTTTTGTTTTCGTTTGGCCAAGAAGCTGTTATTATTTTCTTTATCCTCTCTGGTTATGTTATTCATACGTCTTGGACTCATAATATAAATAAGGATTTAAAATCCTATTTTATTAAAAGATTTAGAAGAATATATTTCCCGTTCATCATTGCATTAGGCTTATCATTAATCATTCTGCCTTTGTCAAAATTCACTTGGAAAGAATTTATTGGTAATTTATTGATGCTACAAGATTTCTCTAGTGGTAAACCAGGTGTCTTTGTGGATAGTTTTATGGGTAACGCACCTTTATGGTCGCTTTCATACGAATGGGGATTTTATCTTCTTTTCCCTTTTGTATATATAGCAATAGGAAACAAAGACTCTAGATTGTTTTATATCATGTTTATAAGCTTTATTTCTATGTTAGCTTACATATTATTCCCTAACCATTTATTTCTCATCCCAGCTTATCTAATTATTTGGTGGTGTGGCCTAGAGTTGTCTTCTTTAAAAACTATTTTATCAAATAAAACCTTTAATGTAAAAAGAGCTTTTATAGCTTTCTTTCCAATCCTACTTCTTTTAACAATTACAACAATATATAGACAAGTAAATTTCGGGGAATTTAGAGCGGGTGTATATCCCCTTTTGTTTTTAAGACACTTTACTTTTGCCTTCTTGTTTGTTTTTTTAGCTTTAAAAGGAGGAATGTTTAAACTTTTCATCAAAAGCATCATTTTTCCTTTCCACCACTTAGCCCCTATTTCTTATGGTTTCTATATTTTTCATTACATCATTTTTATTCAATGGAGCACAGGTATTAGTTGGTATTTCGACATCCCTTTAAAATTGATTATCGTCTTTGCTTTATCTTATTTGGTTGAAATAAAATGCCAACCAATTATTAATAGATATATCAAATAAAAAATAAATGAAAATCCTCCACATTACAGCTTCTTATAAACCAGCCTATATTTATGGTGGCCCTATTTATTCTGTGGCGGCATTGTGCGAAGCTTTGGTTGAAAGAGTCTGTAGTCCGCAGTCCGCAGTAAAGGAAGTACTGAATAAGGAACAAGGAGCAAAGAGCAAGGATAAATTGTCGGCAGTCGGCAGTCCGCAGTCCGCAGGATTAAGGAGCAAGGAAGAAAGATTAAATGCTTCGACAGTTGATGGTTCGCAGACTGTGGTATTAGAAGTGATTACCACCTTAGCCAATGGAAAGGAAGAGCTTCCTTATCCCTCTGGTGAACAAAAGATAGTAGAAGGTGTGCCAGTGAGGTATTTTAAAAGATGGACCAAAGACCATAGCCACTTCTCCCCTGCTTTATTATTTTGGTTATGGAAAAATGCCAAAAGCTATGAGGTGATCCATATCCATTCCTGGTGGAATTTGGTAAGTATGGGCAGTGTAGTCATTTGTTTACTAAGAGGAATTAAACCGATTGTTTCACCCCGAGGGATGTTGGGTGATTATACTTTTAGTAAAGGAAAGCGAGTTTTTCATCAACTATTAGGGATAAGATTACTGAGTGCTTGTCACTTTCATGCCACTACCCTAATGGAGGCAAAAGAGATTGCAGCATCGCTTGGCGGTGATTATTCAAAAGTGGAGATTGTGGATTTGATGGAGAAGTCCGAAGTCGGCAGTCCGGGGTCCGCAGTCCGAAGTCGGCAGTCTGAAGGTGGCAGTCCAGGTTCAGATTATGATGAGGTGAGAGGAAAGTCCAAGGCCGGCAGACAACAGCCAGCATATCTGGATGGTAAAATAGAGTCGGCGATAGGTAGTCGACAATCTAAAAGTAAAGCTGTTCGAATTTATGTGATTCATAATATTGTGAATTTTCCTGCCGTTTTACCTCAAAAAACAAGGGTATTTGATGGCACTTTAAAATTGATTTTCTTATCTCGGATACATCCTAAAAAAGGGATTGAATTATTATTGGATGCTTTAGCAGAGGTTTCTTTTCCTTTTTGCTTAACTATAGTGGGGGAAGGGGAAGAGGGTTATGTGGAAAACTTAAAGCTGAAAGCTGAAAGCTTAAGGCTGAAAGCTATGATAAATTGGTACGGTGCTGTTTATGGTGATGATAAGTTTAAACTTTTGGCAGCACATGATTTATTTGTATTGCCGTCTTATAATGAGAATTTCGCGAATGTAGTGATGGAGTCTTTAGCTATTGGAACGCCTGTTTTAATTTCAGATAAAGTTGGATTATGTGAATGGGTGAATGCAAACCATTATGGTTTGGTTCATCATCAAACTGTTGAAGCTTTAAAAAATGAGTTGTATCATTTTCATAAAAACCAATTGGCGATTAAACCCTTATTAAAAGATTTTTCATCTTTACGAGATAAATATCAATTGATGTACCATGCTTGATCGTTCTTTATCTATTATTATCCTCTCGTTTAACGAAGAGAAAAATATTGAAGCTTGTTTGCAAAGCATCTTAGCCTTAAACTGCCCGATATTTTTGGTAGATTCTGGTTCAACAGATCAAACCTTAGGCATTGTAGAAAAATATCCGGTTCAGGTATTTCATCATCCTTTTGAGAATTATGGTGCACAAAGAAATTGGGCTTTTGAGCATTTACCCATTCAAACGCCCTGGATTTTAAATATGGATGCTGATCATCGCATCACTCCTGAACTTGCCATTGAATTATTACAAATTTTTAGCAATACCATTTCTGAAGAAATTAAAGGTTTTTTAATTAGCAGAAGAACCTTATTTATGGGTAAATGGATGAAATATGGAGGGCATTACCCCGTTTATCATGCCATATTGTTTAGAAAAGGTTTTGGCAAATGCGAAGATAAATTGTACGACCAACATTTTGTGGTAGAGGGTACGTGTGAGACCATTAAAACCGACATGATTGATACTTTAACGGATTCTCTACAATCATTCACCGAAAGACATAATCGATGGTCGACCTTAGAAGCGGAAGACCAGTTTTATGGATATGCTGCAAAAAATACTGCACAGCTAGTACAAGCTAAGGCAAATGGGAATGCACAACAACGTCGTCGTTATGCTAAATCTTTGTACGAGAAATTTCCTTTGTTTATTCGGCCATTTGTGTATTTCATCATCAGGTATTTTATTAAACTAGGATTTCTTGATGGAGGACGGGGATTAATTTTTCATTTTCTACAAGGGTTTTGGTTTAGATTTTTGGTAGATGCTAAGATTTATGAGTTGAAGAAGAAACGTTTAGGTGAAATGAAGCGTTAACGATTGAAACGACATCCTTTTTTTGTGCGTTCTTCGACTCCGCTCAGAATGACAAAAAAAGATATAGTGGAAAGCGTGTTACCTTGCCTGCGGCTGGCAGGAAACGCCCAAATGAAATTGATTAAACCTAATTTTTTAGAGGTTTATAGTTTTTAGTTGGCATTGGCATAAAAGCAAATATTCTTATCTTCGCCATAGATAAAACAGATACAGCAATTTAACATCATACATGTATATCCTTGGAATAAACGCTTACCATGCTGATGCTTCAGCTTGTATTTACCATAACGACGTATTAATTGCTGCTTCTGAGGAAGAAAGGTTTAGAAGAATTAAACATTGGGCTGGTTTCCCTAAATCAGCGATTTCATTTTGCTTAGCAGAAGCGGGTATATCTATTCAAGAAGTAGATTATATTGCTGTTTCCAGAGATCCTAAAGCTAATTTCGGTAAGAAAGTGTTGACTGCTTTAAAAAACAGATTGAGTCTTTCTAATATCATTAACAGAGCTAAAAACCTCAAAAAAGCGGCTAACATAGAAGAAGAACTCTTGTCTTTCTTTGAATTAGAAAAAGGCAGCTTAAAAGCTAAAATAGTTAATGTAGAACATCATAGAAGCCATTTAGCCAGTGCCTTTTTCGCCTCTCCTTTTGAAGATGCGGCCTTACTTTCTATTGATGGTTTTGGTGATTTTTCTTCTACCATGATTGGTGTTGGAAAAGGGAATAAAATGGAAGTTTTAGATACGGTTTCTTATCCTCATTCTGCTGGGGTATTTTATACTACCCTTACCCAGTATTTAGGTTTTCCGCATTATGGAGATGAATATAAAGTAATGGGATTAGCGCCTTATGGGGAAGCTAAATATGTGGAGCAATTACGTGATATCCTGCTATTTAAAGATAATGGGCTATTTGAATTAAATCTAGCTTATTTTAATCACCCAAAGGCGGGTGTTCAAATGGTTTGGGAAGGTGGCATCCCACATATGGACAGTCTTTTTACAGATCATTTAGTCGATAAATTTGGACCAGCAAGGAAGCCGGAAGAACCACTAAGCCAATACCATAAAGATTTAGCTGCTTCGGTACAGCGCATCACAGAGGAATTGATTTTTCACATCTTAAATCACCTTCAAAAAAGAACCGGCTTAAAAAATATTTGTATTGCTGGTGGTGTGGCTCAAAATTCTGTAGCCAATGGTAAAATTATACAACATACTACTTTTGAAAACTTATACATTCCACCTGCGGGGCATGATGCGGGTACTTGTTTAGGTGCTGCACTTTGGGTTTATAACCAAGTATTAGATAAGCCCAGGCTTGCTCCTACTACCCATGGTTATTTTGGTAGTCAATTTTCAGATGAAGAAATCGTTAAAATTCTTGAAGAAAAAGACATCAAATTTGAAAAACTGGAAGGCGATGCACTTTTCAATAGGGTTACAGATTGTTTGATTAACTCGGGCGTAGTAGGCTGGTTTCAAGGAAGAGCAGAGTTTGGGCCTAGAGCTTTAGGTCATCGTTCTATCATAGCCGACCCAAGAAGAGCTGATGCTAAGGATATTTTAAACGCTAAAATTAAGCGTCGCGAATCTTTTCGTCCTTTTGCCCCTTCTATTCTCAAAGAATATGTCAGCGAATATTTTGAAGTCACTGATGAGGTTCCTTTTATGGAAAAAGTGTTCCCTATTAAAAAAGAGAAACACGCTGAAATACCTGCGGTAACTCATGTAGATGGAACTGGTCGTTTGCAAACGGTAGATCAATTGGTAGAGCCTAAGTATTATGGTTTAATTGAGAATTTCAGACAAAAAACAGGGGTTCCTATTTTATTGAATACCTCTTTTAATGAGAATGAGCCTATTGTAAATACTCCTCAAGAAGCACTGGCTTGCTATTTAAGAACAAAAATGGATATGTTAGTGATGGGAAATATTGTGGTGAGCAGGGTTTAATTCCAAGGTTGTCAGGCTGAGCGGAGTCGAAGCCTTTTGATTGTGGTGCCCTTCGACTCTCCTACTACTTACCTTTTTTAATTATCTAATTTTCAGCTATTAATATCGCATGGTCAGCTAAAGCGAGCCTGCTGAGACAGAATCGGGACAAGCTGCTCAGGGTGACATTCTACTAAAACCACTACTGTTGTCAGGCTGGGCGGAGTCGAAGCATAGGCCATCAACATGTTTGGTCTTACAAAGGATTGTATTCCAATTGGAATATAGGTTTCAAATTCAGCTTCAGAAATAGCCTGACAAACCAAAGTACACCATTAAATCCCGCCTTGGCGATTGCGGTGGTGATGCAGTACAACTTGTAGAAACTTTGTAGCAAGCGGCGTAGCGGTGGCATTTTGTTACTTTTTTGCTAAAGAATCTTGCGTACGCATGCTTGAGGGCAATTAAAAACATATAAAACTTGCGAAAAAAGTAATAGGCCTCCGCGGCTAATGAGCGGCATAAATATGAATTGAAAAATTGAATTTCATTAAAACAGTATTTTGCCAAAAGCTCAAGCCTCTCCGTCCCTAATGGCGGGACAAGCCTAGTTCTTTTTTCTTGATAAAAAAGTAACCAAAAAATCAAGGCTGAAAAGCCTTTGTTCGGGATAGCTCCACAAATCTTTGAAGCAACAATCCAAGTCGTGGGTATGGCAGTGCAAGCATAAAGTTTCTACACCACTTTTACGGATTGTTTGGAGCTTGTGATAGGCGAAAGGCAATTCAAAAGATTTATGGGTTCTCCCTCCAAATCCTTTAAGGCCATCCTTGCTTTGTTGCTCTGCATATCGGCTTTGCAAAGCCGCAAATAATGAATTTAACTCAACCCAAAGAAGTAGCCAGACAAACCAAAGTACAGCATATTATTCCGCCTTTGCATTAGCGGTGGCGATGAAGAAGTTAAAGAAGAAACTTTGTAGCTAATGGCGAAGCGGTGGCATTTTGTTACTTTTTTGCTAAAGAAAAAGTAATAGGCCTCCACGGCAATGAGTGGCATAAATATGATTGGAAAACAGATTTCCAAAACTATACTACAAATTAAGCAAGTGTTTCAAAACTCGGGGATTGCCACAGCCTTCCCATACCAAACCAGCCCTTCTGGCTTCGCAATGACAGGAAAATAGCGGGCGAAGTTCAAAGGTTCACCATTAAAGTAAGTCAGCATTCCAAACCACGGAGATTCCGAAATGAATTCAGAATGACAGAAAGGGAGGCGGGTTTGTCTTGCAAAGGATTGTATTCCAATTGGAATACATAGTTCATTTGATAGTAAAGGCGCTACAGATGCATCATCAAATCAATCCCTTCGACTCCGCTCAGGGTGACCCACAACCAACCAACCAACTAAAACCTATTCATCACTTCTATCACTCTTTCTATTTCTGAAGTTTGGTGAGCGAATGAAATGGGTAAGCTGAGGGTAGTTTGGTGTATTTCTTCGGCTATGGGGTAGGATTCTCTTTTGAATATATTTAAATATCCTTTTTGCTGGTGCGGAGGGATGGGATAATGAATCTCTGTTTTAATATCATGAGCTAATAAGTATTGCTTTAACTCGTCTCTTTTGGGGTGACGGATATTAAAGATATGATACACATCAAAATAATCTGGATGAACTTGTGGTAGGATAAAATCAGCTTTTAAATTTTCTAAATAGGATTGCGCTAATGTTCTTTTATGTTGGGTAATCTGGGCTAACTTTACCAGCTTTATAGATAGAAAACCTGCTTGTACTTCGTCTAAACGGGAATTAAAGCCAATGTAATCATTATGGTATTTTGCAGATGAGCCATAGTTTCTTAAGGCTTTAATCAGGTTACATAATGTCTC
Source organism: Pedobacter cryophilus (assembly GCF_005116455.1). Lineage (GTDB taxonomy): Bacteria > Bacteroidota > Bacteroidia > Sphingobacteriales > Sphingobacteriaceae > Pseudopedobacter > Pseudopedobacter cryophilum. The sequence goes on along the minus strand of NZ_SWBP01000002.1, from coordinate 97,349 downwards.
CTTATTGGTTGTCAATGCTCCGGCATCGCCTAAAGCACCTAAATTTTTGGTAGGATAAAAGCTAAAAGCGCCAAAATCACCAAAAGTACCTGCCATTTCGCCTTTAAAAGTAGCGCCATGAGCTTGGGCACAATCCTCAATCAATTTGAGATCATGTTGTTTACAAATTGCCGCTATTTTATCCATCTCCCCTACTTTCCCATATAAATGAGTCACCATGATGGCTTTTGTTTGATGATTAATCTTTTCGGAAATTCGCTCTGGATCGATATTGTAAGTGGCTAAATCAGGCTCTACCAATATGGGCTTGTGTCCGGCATTGATGATAGCCAATATGGTAGCGATATAGGTATTTGATGCAACAATTACTTCAGCATTTGGTAGAAAATTAAAGGCCTTTAAAGCCAGTACCAAAGCATCTAAACCCGACGCTAGTCCGATGCAATATTTGCTCCCGGTGTACTCCGCAAATTCTTGTTCAAATGCTTTCACATTGTCGCCAAGAATATACCACCCTGAGCTGAGGGTTTTATGAAAACTGTGGGTAAAATCTTCAAAAAAAGGTTCGTTTAACTTTCCTAAGTCTTCGTATTCGATCATGCCTTATAATTTTCAAAAATATAATCTTGCTCGTCGTAATATTCTGATGCCAGCACCATTAAAATTGCATCTGGCGTAAAATTAAACATCTGATGCCAATCTTTGGGATCTATGATTAAACATTTAGCCGGACTATCTAATTCGAAATTTTCTGTATTTTTTCCATCATTATTAGAGATAGTACAGCTTCCCTTAAGACAAATGGCTGCTTGAATAGTTTGATGATGACGGTGCCCTCCTCTGATAGAATCATCTACTCCGTAAATATAAAAAATACGCTTGATATCAAATGGGATTGCTTTTTCAATTACGGTTAGGTTTCCTCTTTTATCTGTAAATGTGGTAAGATTGAGTAAATGCGCCATTATTTATTTAATAGGATTGATTTTGCCCAAAATATAAATTTTAAATGGAAGTGTCAATTTGAATTGGATTTTTGTAAGGAGAGAGTCTAAAGTTTTAACCACGGAGGACGCAGAGGTGAACGCGGAGTTCGCATAGGTAAATCTCTATTCATAGAATAATAGTGTTTATTTGAAATGATTCTTTTAAGGAGAGGTTTTAAATTTTTAACCACGGAGGACGCGGAGTTCACAGAGCTGAATGTTTATCTATAAAATAAAAAGGCTTTTAAAAATGTAAGAAGCTTTAGAATTTTTTTCCTGTAAAAGGAGACAGTCTTTATAGTGTAAAACGTTGTCACTATATCGAATCTATTGCCACAATATAAGCGCTCCCTCTCCTTTGGAGAGGGTTGGGGTGAGGCTACCCATTTATTGCTTTCCAAAGCAAATCTTTCAAATCCATTAAGCCTTTGTTGGCTAAAGAGGATATGAATATGGATGGAATATCTTTAGGCAATTGCTTTTGAATTTCTCTTTGAAGTTCATCATCTAATAAATCAGTTTTGCTGATGGCGATGATTCTGGGTTTCTGCATCAACTCTGGGTTGAAGGCGGATAGTTCTGAAAGTAGAATTTCGTATTCTTCTTTGATGCTTCTGGAGGTATCTGCGGGTACCATAAATAGCAAAACCGCATTTCTTTCTATATGTCTTAAAAATCTAAATCCTAATCCTTTTCCTTCTGATGCCCCTTCTATGATTCCGGGAATATCAGCCATGATGAAAGACTGGTGACCACGGTAGGAAACAATTCCTAAATTTGGAACAATAGTGGTGAATGGGTAATCGCCAATTTCTGGTTTTGCAGCAGTAATTACCGAAAGTAAGGTAGATTTACCTGCATTTGGAAATCCTACTAAGCCCACATCTGCCAGTACTTTTAATTCCAGTACTTTCCATTCCTCTTTTCCTGGCAAGCCTGGTTGAGCGTATCTTGGTGTTTGATGGGTGGATGATTTAAAGTGAGAATTCCCTAAACCTCCTTTACCCCCGCTCAATAGTATTTGTTCTTCGCCGTCTTTGGTAATCTCAAAAAGAATTTCTCCAGTTTCGGCATCTTTTGCGATGGTTCCTAAAGGGACTTCTAAAATTTCATCACGCCCCATTTTTCCTGATTTCATGGTTGCTCCACCTGCACCACCTTCTCCGGCAAACACATGTTTCCTAAATTTAAGGTGTAACAATGTCCATAGCTGAGCATTTCCTTTCACAATCACATGACCACCTCTGGCACCATCTCCTCCAGCCGGACCTCCCATACTCGTTTTTTTATCACGATGCAGGTAGGCAGAACCAGGTCCTCCGTTTCCAGAACGACAAGATATTTTAACGTAATCAACGAAGTTTGATCCTTGAGACATGGTTTTATGATTTGAAGATTTGAAGATGGGTTGATTTGAAAATTATCAAATACTTACCCAAGAATTCACCAATTACAAAGACTAATGAACCATTATAAAATGAAGATATTTAACCTAGCTTTTCTACTACTTTGGCTATATTCTCAAAAATACCTTCTATAGAGCCAATTCCTTTTACGGTATAAAATTTATTTTGCGCTTGATAGTAATTGGCTACCTGAGCAGTTTTAGAAGTATATTCCTGAACTCTCTTTTTGATAATTTCTGGATTTTGATCGTCTGGTCTTCCCGATTCTTTACCTCTAGCTAACAATCGCTTTTCTAATTCCTCCTGATCTACTTCTAAGGCTATCATCCCAGAGATGGCAGATTGTTTAGAAACTAGCAACTGATCTAAAGCTTCTGCTTGAGCAACTGTTCTGGGGAAACCATCAAAAATAAACCCTTTGGCATCTTGATTTTGATCTAGTTTATTGGAAATCATTCCAATAACTACTTCATCAGGAACTAAAAGACCTTCGTCCATTAATTTTTTAGCCGCTAAGCCTAATGAGGTACCGCTGCTGATCTCGCCTCTTAATATATCACCGGTAGATAAATGTACCAATGCATATTTGTTGATCAAATTTTGAGATTGAGTGCCTTTACCAGCGCCTGGAGGGCCAAAGAGAACAATATTTAGCATATTACAATAAAAATTTAAAAAGCCTTTCTGCCTGTTGGCAAAAAGGCTTTACCTTAAATTGATTGTGGACCTGAAGGGAGTCCCTGCCTGCCGGCAGGCAGGGAACCCTGCATACCTGGCGTTTAGTGAACGCTTCGATATTCCATATTTTGTGGACCTGAAGGGAGTCGAACCCCTAACCTCCTGATCCGTAGTCAGGTGCTCTATCCAGTTAAGCTACAGGTCCAATAAATCATTAAGGAATTCTCTTCCTATTCCGCTTTTCAAATAAAGTTCTCGTTTTCTTGCGTCTAACTTTAATTCAAAAATTTCTTTGTAAACCAATTTCCATGGTTTGTATGCTTTTGTAGATTTATTAAATCCACTATTATGCTCTTTTAATCTTCTATCCAAATTAGAAGTAAAACCTACGTATCTGGTTTTCTTTACTTCACTTAATAAAACATAAACAACCCATTTGTCATTCATTGCTTCATTGTGTTAAGCCCTGCCTGCCGGCAGGCAGGTACAGGTCCGTTTCCCTTATTGGGATTGCAAAAGTAGGAATTTCATTCTACTTTGCAAAATGTTTTATCAAATTACACTAATGGTGTGGTAATAACTTGAAAAATACCCTTCGACTCCGCTCAGGGTGACAATAAATCGGCTTCGCTCAGGGTGACATACTGCTACAATCAAAATTATCACTCTTGTCAGGCTGAGCGGAGTCGAAGCCCTTTAATTGATGACCCTTCGACTTCGCTCAGGGTGACAATAATTCGACTCCGCTCAGGGTGACAATAAATCGACTCCGCTCAGGGTGACATAATAAGAATAAAATCTAATCGGGGCTGTCAGGCTGAGCGGAGTCGAAGCCCTTATTTTCAAAATGACTAGCATTTCTACAAACCGACAATTCTTTTAACTTTTCCCAATTATCAGCAATGATTGCTTCTTTCTTTTTCCTAGTCCATCCCTTCACTTGCTTTTCAAACATGATTGCTTGATTGATATCTAAAAAGTATTCACAAAATACCAGAGAAACTGGTCTTTTATTGTAAGTGTAAGATTTTATATCCTCCCCAATTTGATGCTCTTCAAATCTTCTCTCTATGTTATTTGTGACTCCTGTATAATACGAGTTGTCATTACATTTTAGGATATAGACGTAATAATACTTCATAATTAAGTGTTATACCCTTCGACTCCACTCAGGGTGACAATAAATCGGCTACGCTCAGGGTACTAGTAATAACAGTCTAATCGGTCTTGTCGGGCTGAGCGGAGTCGAAGCCCTTGCATGATGACCCTTCGACTCCGCTCAGGGTGACACCCTACTGATAATTACAAACTTTGAATTATTTCACTAACTCATCAATAGCTTTAAAATCTGGAAGATCACCGGCAGATTCTAATACTTCGGCATAAATCACTTCTTGATTTTCGTCTAATACGAATGCTGCTCTTTTAGAAACTCCTTTTAAGTTGAAAACAAACTCGTCATAAAAAGCACCAAAAGCCTGAGAAACCTCTTTGTTAAAGTCTGACAATAGAGGAAATTGGTATTGATTTTCTTCTTTAAACTTAGCCAAGGTAAAAGGAGAGTCTACTGAAATTCCTAAAACTTGAGCGCCTAAACCTTCGTAAAAACTAAAATTATCTCGCATAGTACATAATTGGGTGGTACATACGCCAGTAAATGCCATCGGGAAGAAATGAATAATTACTTTGTTCCCTTTGAAGTCTGATAAATTCACTTCTTTTAATTCTGAACTGAATAAAGTAAAATCAGTTGCTTTGTCTCCAATTTTTATTGCCATTTTTTTAAGTTTGATTGAATAGTTAAATGATTAATTAATTTCTTAACGCCTAAACCTTTAATTGGTTTTTCTGGCACTAATTTGTTGATCCATTATTTTTAGTCCTTCTAAAAAAGAATGAGGCTGATAACCTAATTCATTGATGGATTTATCTAGGATGAATCCCGTTTTTACAGGTCTTTTTGCGGTTTGATCAAGAGAAGCGGTGCTTATACTTTGTATTAAAGATTTATCTAATTGATAAAAATCGGCAACTTGCTCTACCAGCTCCACAATGCTCATCATGTCTTTACCTGATGCATTATATATTCCTTGTGCTCCTTTGGCTGCGGCCAATAAGCAAATCTCAGCTAAATCTTCTGCTAAAGTTGGCATCCTCCATTGATCGTCTACCACATTTATTGGCGCACCTTTCTCTAATGCTCCTTTTGCCCATAGTACAATATTACTTCTGCTCATATCATTCACAATTCCATAAACAATAATGGTTCTTAAGATGGTCCAGTGAATGTTTGATTCCTCGAGTAGTTTTTCTGCTGCTAGTTTAGATTCTCCATAATAAGACAATGGGTTAGGTTCTGCATCCTCCAAATACGGTCCATCTGCACCATCAAAAATAAAATCAGTAGATAAATGAATCAATTGTATATGATGTGGAGCACAGGCTGCTATTAAATTCGCTACAGCTGTCACATTTAATTGCCAGCATAAGTCTTTCTCTATTTCGCAGGTATCAACATTAGTCATGGCAGCGGTATTGATCACCACATCAGGGAGATAAGTATTAATGACTTCCTCTACGCTTTCCCTATCGGCAATATCCATAGATGCATAGGTATAACCTTCTTTTGTGGTATATCTGTTTGCGCCTTTTGAAGTGGCTATTAACTCGAAATCATTTTGAGCCAATATTCGTTCTGTCAATTTCTGACCTAATAAACCATTACTCCCGGTAACCAGTATTTTTTTCATCGTGTCGAAATTAGTTTTTTATCTGCATAATTAAAAAAACCAGGGCGTTTAATTCCTATCGTGATACATAGTGATTAATAAGAGTTGATTTGGCATTTTAATCTGGATTTCCTAAAGGAAGATTTTTAGGCTTTTGCACCGTTTTTTCTGGTAGGAAGATTTATCAACTCTCTTGCCACTTTATGAGAGCGTTAACGAATCTAAAAAATTAGATGATCTTAATAACGGATAATCCGAGGATTATCCCTACTTAAAAACAAAAATATCATCCTATATTGTTAGGATTGTCAAAAGATCTTAATAACGGATAATCCGAGGATTATCCCTTGAAAACAAAAATATCATCCTCTGATATTAGTATCGGCAATAGCCAGATCCTTTCAATTTTATAAAAATGTAAAGATTTGTCAACTCTCTTGCCGCTTTATAAGAGAGTTGACAAATCTAAAATTAAGGTCTTTTTAATTAAACCTTAAAAAAGTATAATTACCTAAACTAACCGTAGGAAGCGTAGATCCGTATTTAGCGTTAATTACCTTAATAAATTCATTAGCAACTACTGCATAGCCCATTGGCGTAAGATGCACTCCGTCTAAAGAAAAAACTTTACCACTGATGTAAGCAGAATTTAATGTAGTTCCGTCATATTGGATACCGCTTCCCTTTAAAGTATTTAAAAAAGTATAAGCATCAAATACAGCCAAACCTTTTGCTTCGGCAACAGATTTAATGGTTGCGTTGTAACTATTCACAAAATCCTGTGCATTAGCTACCTCTGCTTTATCTAATATATATTTACTTTCTATTGGATTGTTTGGATGTAAACCATATGGAAAAGGTGCTCCCGGACCAGTGGACGACCCTAATAAAGAAGTAGAGAAGGTTAGATTCACTAAATCTTCTGATGTTGCTACTCTTGCGCCTGTAGAAGTTTCAATATAAATGGCTGTAACCGCTGGATTAACCTTTTTTACGCCTGCCAACAAAGCCACTACTGTTACTGTATTTAAAAATGGAATAGCCGAAACATCAGGAATGGTAGCTACTGCACCTTTAGCTCCTGTAGCAGTCAACTTGGCAATTAAGGCTGTATACAAAGCAGTAAAATCTGCTTTCGGAGTAAGTACATCTCCTACACCGCCTGAGGTTGCATAACCTAGAGCATCATTATTTCCTAACCAATTGGTAAAGAAAGTAAATGGCTTTTCGGTTGCAAAATCTAAATAAGTTTTAGTGTTGGTACCCGCATTACCAGGAAGTAGGCGTTCATAAAAACCATTCAAATTACCGTAAGGTGCAAAAGTGATTTGCTGAAGCTTGATGCCGGGTACACCATAATTGTTAAGCTCTCCTACATATTTGGTGTACAGTGTTACATTACCAAATCCAGGAATAGCGACTTGACCACGTACTCCTAAGTTGGTAGTTACCGGAATCAAATTTGGGGTTCCTGCTGTGGTGAGGCCACCATATTTTAAATATCCTGACCCATTAGCTTGAGTAGTGCTAAAAAGAGGCTGAGTAAACTCTCCTCCACCCGCGAGTTTCATTTGTTGTGCAATAATACTTGGAAAAGAATTGAGCTGACCCGCGAGGAAAAGGCCTCCATCTGCATAACCTGCGGTTAAGGAATTACCTAAGGAAATGTATCTGGAAAAATCTGCAGTTCCTTGGGTTGGCGTAACCGCAATCGCTGTTTCCTCTTTATCATTACATGCGGTGGCGACCAAAATCAAAGCCGCAAACATCCATTTAGAAATGTATTTAAAATTCATTTTGTTGTTATTTAAGTATAATTAGGTTTAGAGCGAAAGAGATTCCGCTTTTAATATGCAAGCATAGCAAATATTCTAATTCAATCCAATTATTTTGAAGGAATTTTTTTTCAATTGTAAAATATTTTCTCACCTTCTTCTACAGGATGAAGAAAACCAGCCTCATTGCTATTTAAAACCATATTAATTTTAATTAAACAGTAATTTGTCTGTCCTGCGAAAGCGCATTAAATAGCCTGATTATAAGGCTCAATTTAAGTTTAAAACAAAATTCTAATCCCACTTTTAGAACTTTAGTAAACAATTAAAACATTTTGCAGACATATATTTGTAATTTGACGAATAAACAGTAATTTTGCCCACTCAAAAATTCAATTGATAAAGATTTATATCTCATTGATAAATAATTAAATTTCGATATGCCAAACATTGGAAAAATAGCGCAAATCATTGGTCCGGTTATAGATGTGAGCTTCTCTGCAAAAGACGCGAAACTTCCTAAAATTTTTGATGCATTAGTCATCACTAAAGAAAACGGACAAAGGATTGTATTAGAAGTTCAACAACACTTAGGTGAAGACAGGGTAAGAGCTGTAGCCATGGATTCTACTGACGGATTAGTTAGAGGAATGGATGTGGTTGATAGTGGAGCCCCTATCAAAATGCCTATTGGTGAATCTATTAAAGGACGTGTATTTAACGTAGTTGGCGAAGCTATTGATGGTATTGAAAATATTGACAGCACCAACGGTAAATCTATCCACAACTTACCTCCAAGATTTGAAGATCTTTCTACAGAGAATGAAATTTTATTTACTGGAATTAAAGTAATTGACCTTTTAGAGCCATATGCAAAAGGTGGTAAAATTGGTTTATTTGGTGGAGCGGGAGTAGGTAAAACAGTACTTATTCAAGAATTGATTAACAACATAGCGAAAGCTTATGATGGTTTATCTGTTTTTGCAGGTGTTGGAGAGCGTACCCGTGAAGGAAACGATTTATTAAGAGAAATGATTGAAGCTGGTATTATTAAATACGGCGATGCCTTTAAACATTCTATGGAAGAAGGTGGATGGGATCTTTCTAAAATTGATAAAGAAGCACTTAAAGATTCAAAAGCAACTTTCGTTTTTGGTCAAATGAATGAGCCTCCTGGTGCTAGAGCTCGTGTAGCTTTATCAGGATTAACCATTGCAGAATATTACAGAGATGGTGAAGCTGATGGTCAGGGAAAAGATATTCTTTTCTTTATTGATAACATTTTCCGTTTCACTCAAGCGGGTTCAGAAGTTTCGGCTTTATTAGGTCGTATGCCATCTGCAGTAGGTTACCAACCAACATTGGCCACTGAAATGGGTACCATGCAAGAACGTATTACTTCTACTAAAAGAGGATCTATTACTTCTGTACAAGCGGTTTATGTGCCTGCAGATGATTTAACCGATCCAGCTCCGGCAACAACATTTGCCCACTTAGATGCAACAACGGTATTATCTCGTAAAATTGCCGAGTTAGGTATTTATCCTGCGGTTGATCCACTAGATTCTACTTCAAGAATATTAACGCCTACAGTAGTTGGTGATGAGCATTATACTTGTGCACAAAATGTGAAAGAAATTTTACAACGTTACAAAGAGCTTCAAGATATTATTGCCATTTTAGGAATGGACGAGCTTTCTGAAGAAGATAAATTAACAGTAGCAAGAGCAAGAAGAGTGCAACGTTTCTTATCTCAACCTTTCCATGTGGCAGAGCAGTTTACGGGCTTAAAAGGGGTGTTGGTAGATATTAAAGATACCATCAAAGGTTTCAATATGATTATGAACGGCGAAGTTGACGAATATCCAGAAGGATCTTTCAACTTAGTTGGAAATATTGAAGAAGCGATAGAAAAAGGTAAGAAAATATTGGCTGAAGCAAACGCCTAATTAAGAATCAAGTATTTAGTATCAAGTATCGAGATAAATCGACCAACTTGATACTTGATACTTACGACTAGATACTAAAGCATGAACTTAGAAATATTAACTCCAGATAAAAAAATATTTGAAGGCGAAGTAACTTCGGTTACTGTACCTGGTGCGCTGGGATCTTTTGAAATATTAAACAACCACGCTCCTATTATTTCTATTTTAGAAAATGGAAAAGTAGTGGTAAGATCGGCTAATAAAGAACAAAAATTTTATACCAAAGGCGGTGTGGTAGAGGTAATTGATAATAAAGTGATTGTTTTAGCAGAAGGTATTACAGAAAAATAAGTTTTTCAAAATAATTTAAAAACCAGCAGACATCTGCTGGTTTTTTTATGCCCTAAAATGTTTTAAACATTTAAAACATTTTAGATGATAGGTGATTTTAGGCAGAATTTAACTCTGCTTCCTCTAACTCACCTCGACTATACCGAATACCGATTCGTTGTTTGGTACAAATAATTGGAAATTAAAGCCCAATCAAAGGGTCTGACCCCAAATTTAAATTCTGTTAATCTTCTCAAATTGAAATTAAATTTTTTTTTCAGCTTCTTTAAATTAAGTATTGACAAAACGCAAAGCTTAACTTAACTTGAGATTATCAAATAAAATAAATTTTATCATTCAAACATGTTATTTCTTCTGATCAATCTCATTATAATTATTGATTTACTGATGACCAGTAAAAAGCAGAAGGCGTGTTTAATTTAAAAATAACCATTTAACAATAACGCCTTCCAAAACAGAAGGCTTTTTTTTTAACCAAATTATTCAAAAAACGGTCATGGACAGTTTTAAGGAACAAAGTATCATTTATAAAGACGGAAATTTTTTTCCTGCACAATCACTTGGAATGAGTTTCTCAAGTCAAACCATACATTATGGTTTTGGCGCATTTGAAGGCATAAGATCTTACCATACCGCAAACGGGATTAAGTTATTTAAAGCTAAAGAACATTTTGAGCGATTGAAATCTTCTTGCGAGCAAATTTTCTTACCCTTTAATTGGGACATTGATCAATTGGTAAAAGACACCTATAAATTATTAGAGGCAAATTCACTTAAAAACGCCTACATCAGACCATTGGTTTACACCGAAGGAAGTTTAACAATGGGCAATCCAGCAACGGTTCACTTGGTAATTACCGCCTGGACTTTTGATACCTATTACGGAGAAGGTTTATTAAAAACTTGCATATCTTCTTACGAAAAAGCTAATCCACTTTCTGCCCCAGTTGCAGCTAAAATTACCGGAGGCTACCTCAATTCTATGCTGGCATTATCAGAAGCCAAAAGAAAAGGTTTTGATGAAGCCATACTCTTAGACATGTACGGTTATGTGGCTGAAACATCCTCAGCAAATATTTTTATTGAAAAAAACGGCAAACTTTATACGCCAACAAAAGGAAATATTATTCCGGGTATTACCAGAAGTATGGTATTACAAATTGCCAAACAATTAGAAATAGAAGTCGAAGAAAAAACCCTGACTGCAAATGATCTAAAAACTGCTGATGCTGCTTTTTTATGTGGTACTTCAGCAGAAATTTCGGGCATCCAATCTGTAGATGATGTTGTTTTTCCTATATCATTTTCAGAAAGTTTTGGCTCTACCATTCAAAGGGTTTATAAAAACATTGTTTTAGATAAGTTAAGTTTCGAAGTCATCATATAAATGGAGTTAAATAAATACAGTAAAACAATTACTCAAGATGTTACCCAACCTGCTTCGCAGGCCATGTTATATGGAATTGGTTTAACAAAAGAAGATCTCGCTAAAGCACAAGTAGGTATTGTGAGCATGGGTTACGATGGAAACACTTGTAACATGCACTTAAATGATTTAGCTGCAATTGTTAAAAAAGGAGTCTGGAATCAAAATTTAGTAGGCTTAATGTTTCATACCATTGGTATTTCTGATGGCATTACCAACGGAACAGAAGGCATGCGTTATTCTTTGGTTTCGAGAGATTTAATTGCCGATTCTATTGAAACTGTTTGCGGCGGTCATTATTATGATAGTTTAATTGCCCTACCGGGATGTGATAAAAATATGCCGGGAGCCATTATGGCGATGGGCAGATTGAACCGCCCAGCCATTATGGTTTATGGTGGAAGTATTCATTCTGGAAATTACAAAGGTCAATCTTTAAATATTGTATCTGCTTTTGAAGCCTTAGGTCAGAAAATGGCAGGGACTATTAATGATGAAGATTTTGAAGGTGTGGTTCAACATTCTTGTCCGGGTGCGGGTGCCTGCGGAGGAATGTACACTGCAAACACCATGTCGTCTGCCATTGAGGCTTTAGGTATGAGTTTACCTTACAGCTCTTCTAATCCGGCTTTAAGCCAGGAGAAAAAAGACGAGTGTTTGGAAGCAGGAAAATATATCAGAATACTGCTTGAAAAAGATATCAAGCCTAAAGATATCATGACCCGTAAAGCATTTCATAATGCCATGGTCGTGATTATGGTTTTAGGGGGTTCAACCAATGCGGTATTGCACATGATTGCGATGGCAAAATCTGTTGGCGTTAATTTAACGATGAATGATTTTCAGGAGATTAGTGATAAAACGCCTGTGATTGCCGATTTAAAACCTAGCGGCAAATACATGATGGAGGATGTTCACGATTTAGGCGGTACTCCAGCTTTACTGAAATATCTTCTTAAAAAAGGATTGATTTATGGAGATTGCTTAACCGTAACCGGAAAAACAATTGCTGAAAATGCTGCAGAAGCTAAAGATCTTGATTTCGACAATCAGAAAGTGATTTTCCCATTAGAAAACCCAATTAAAGCAACCGGGCATTTACAAATGCTTTACGGAAATATTGCCCAACAAGGTAGTGTAGCCAAAATATCAGGAAAAGAAGGCGAAAGCTTTACTGGCCCGGCCAGAGTTTTTAACGGTGAATTTGAATTAATTCACGGTATTTCTTCAGGAAAAGTAAAAGCAGGTGATGTAGTGGTGATCAGGTATGTTGGACCAAAAGGCGGACCAGGAATGTCGGAAATGCTAAAACCTACCTCTGCAATTTTTGGAGCAGGCTTAGGTTCATCAGTCGCTTTGATTACTGATGGTAGATTTTCTGGCGGAACACATGGTTTTGTGGTAGGACATATTGTACCTGAAGCTTTTGAAGGTGGAAATATCGCTTTGATTCAGGATAATGACATCATTGAGCTAGATGCTACCAAAAACTCCATCAATGTTTTATTAGCTGATGAAGTGCTTGCGGCTAGAAAAAAAGAATGGAAACAACCAGAACCTCCGGTAAAAAGCGGGGTATTGTATAAATATTTTAAATTAGTAAAGAATGCAACAGAAGGATGCGTTACTGACGAAGACTAACGAAACAACTGTAATGGTTGAAGAATTATCAGGTTCAGAAATTTTACTCAAAGGATTAATTGAAGAAGGCGTTGACACCATTTTTGGTTATCCGGGAGGTGCAATTATGCCTATATATGATGCTTTATATGATTATACTGATCATCTAAAACACATATTGGTGAGACATGAACAAGGCGCTACTCATGCTGCCCAAGGTTATGCCCGTTCATCCGGACGAGTTGGGGTAGTTTTTGCCACTAGCGGCCCAGGTGCAACCAATTTAATTACCGGAATTGCTGATGCGCAAATAGACAGTACGCCTATGGTTTGCATTACCGGGCAGGTGTTTGCACATCTTTTAGGGACTGATGCTTTTCAGGAAACTGATGTCATCAATATCACCACGCCAATTACCAAATGGAATTATCAGGTGACTGATGCTTCTGAAATTCCAGAAGTATTAGCCAAAGCATTTCATATTGCTAAAACTGGCAGACCAGGACCTGTTTTAATTGATATTACTAAAAATGCCCAAATTCAAAAAGTAGAATTTGAAGGCTATAAAAAGTGTGATCACATCAGAAGCTATCGCCCCTATCCTATTGTAAGAACTTCTTATGTGGAGCAGGCTGCTGCATTGATTAATCAAGCTAAAAAACCTTTCGTACTTTTTGGACAAGGTGTTTTGTTAGGCAATGCCGAAAAAGAATTTAAAGCTTTTGTAGAAAAAGCAGGAATTCCATCGGCATGGACCATTATGGGAGCCGGCGCAATAGCTACAGACCATCCTTTAAATGTAGGAATGTTAGGCATGCATGGTAACTACGGTCCAAATGTATTGACCAATGAATGCGATGTATTGATTGCGATAGGAATGCGTTTTGATGACCGGGTAACTGGACGATTAGATAAATACGCTAAACAAGCTAAAGTCATTCATTTAGATATTGATCCGGCTGAGATTGATAAAAATGTAAAAGCTACTGTACCCGTTTGGGGAGATTGTAAACAAACCCTTCCATTATTAACTGCTTTAGTAGAAGAAAAAAAGCATACAGAATGGTTATCAAAATTCAGGTCTTTTGATAAAATTGAAAATGAACAATTAATTCACCCAGAATTGAATCCCACTGAAGGGGAATTAACCATGGGCGAAGTGATTCATCAATTGAATCTTTTAACCAACGGAGATGCCATTATTGTAACAGATGTTGGCCAACACCAGATGATTGCTTGCCGATATGCCAAGTTTAACCATACCAGAAGTAACATTACCAGTGGCGGTTTAGGCACTATGGGGTTTGCATTACCAGCTGCAATAGGTGCTAAATTTGGTGCTCAAGATAAAACAGTTGTGGCGGTTATTGGCGATGGCGGTTTCCAAATGACCATTCAAGAATTAGGTACCATCATGCAAAGTGGCATTGACGTAAAAATCATGATCTTAAATAATCAGTTTTTAGGAATGGTTCGTCAATGGCAAGAATTGTTTAACGATAGAAGGTATTCTTTTGTAGATATCACCAGTCCTGATTTTGTTGCAGTTGCTAAAGGCTATTATATTGATGGGCAAAAAGTATCTGAAAGAGCAAATTTAGTTGATGCACTTAAAACCATGCTTAATTCAAAAGGATCTTACCTTTTAGAAGTCATGGTGACCAAAGAAAATAATGTTTTCCCTATGGTTCCACAGGGATGCAGTGTAAGTGAAATAAGGTTAAAATAATCCCCACCCCTCAATCCCCTAAAGGGGATGGTTAAAATTGGGACTTAACAAATTGATTTTAAAATGGAAGCAAATCAAGACAAGAAGGAATTTAACATCACAGTTTATACCGAAAACCAAGTTGGTTTATTAAACAGAATCGCTATTATTTTTAGCAGGAGAAAGCTTAACTTGGATAGTTTAAACACTTCCCCTTCTGAAGTAGAGAGCATTCATCGCTTTAATATCGTGTTAACAGAAACTGAAGATGTGATCAGAAAAGTAGCTCGACAATTAGAAAAACAAGTAGAAGTTTTAAAAGTGTATTTTAATGCTAACGAAGATATTATTTGGCAAGAATTAGCACTTTATAAAGTTCCTACTGAAATTATTGCCGAAAAAGTGAGTGTAGAAAGACTTTTAAGACAATACGGCGCAAGAGTGGTAGTGATTAGAAGTGATTATACTGTTTTTGAAACTACAGGGCACAGAGAAGAAACAGATGCTTTGGTAGAAGTACTGCAACAATATGGTTTAATTGAATTTGTAAGAAGTGCAAGAGTGGCCATTATTAAAGCAAGTGATGGTTTCCATGCAAAACTTAGAGAATTTGAGCGCTTAGAACCCGGTGAACATGCAGTAGAAAATGAATACTTAAACAAAGGAGAGAAAGTATTTACGATGTAGTTTTTGAGTAGGAAAGTCCGCAGACCGCTGTCCGCAGCAATTGCTGAACAAAACTCCATGTAAATTTTAACAATAAATCATTAATTAAACGAGAAATACTGCCGACTTCGGACTGCCGACTTCGGACTAAAAAAAGAAAAAAATGGCAAATTATTTCAACACGTTACCTCTTAGAGAAAAATTAAACCAATTAGGTGTTTGCGACTTTATGGACAGTTCTGAATTTTTGGACGGCGTAAATGCTTTAAAAGGCAAAAAACTAGTAATTGTAGGTTGTGGTGCTCAAGGCTTAAATCAAGGTTTAAATTTAAGAGATAGTGGTTTAGATGTAAGTTATACTTTACGTAAAGAAGCTATTGAAGGTAAAAGAGATTCTTGGAAAAATGCCACTGAAAACAATTTTACAGTAGGCACTTACGAAGAATTAATTCCAAATGCTGATGTGGTGATTAACCTTACTCCAGATAAACAGCATACTGCAGTAGTAAAATCTATTATGCCTTTAATGAAAGAAGGTGCTACTTTATCTTATTCTCATGGTTTCAATATTGTGGAAGAAGGCATGCAAATCCGTAAAGACCTTACGGTAATTATGGTGGCTCCAAAATGCCCAGGTAGTGAAGTTAGAGCAGAATATGTAAGAGGCTTTGGAGTACCTACATTAATTGCGGTTCACCCAGAGAATGATCCACAAGGAAAAGGATTGGCACAAGCAAAAGCATATGCAGTTGGTACTGGTGGCCATAGAGCAGGTGTTTTAAAATCATCTTTTGTTGCTGAAGTAAAATCAGATTTAATGGGAGAACAAACCATTCTTTGTGGTTTATTGCAAACAGGTTCTATCCTATCTTTTGATAAGATGGTTGAAAAAGGAATTGATGCTGGTTACGCTTCTAAGCTAGTTCAATACGGAGTTGAAGTCATTACCGAAGCCTTAAAACAAGGTGGTATTACAGCCATGATGGACAGATTGAGTAATCCTGCAAAAATCAAAGCCTTTGAGATTTCTGAAGAATTAAAAGACATTATGCGTCCATTATTCCAAAAACACCAGGATGATATTATGAGTGGCGAATTTAGCCGTATCATGATGGAAGATTGGGCTAATGGAGATCAAAACTTATTGGCTTGGAGAGCCGAAACTGGCGAAACTGCTTTTGAAAAAACTCCAGCTGGAGATGTTAAAATCAACGAGCAAGAATATTTTGACAACTATACTTTAATGGTGGCTTTTGTGAGAGCTGGTGTAGAATTGGCTTTTGAAACGATGGTGCAAGCTGGAATTAAACCAGAATCTGCTTATTACGAATCATTACACGAAACACCTTTAATTGCAAATACCATTGCTCGTAAAAAATTGTTCGAAATGAACCGCGTGATTTCTGATACTGCAGAATATGGTTGTTATTTGTTTGATCAAGCTTGCAAGCCTTTATTAGGCGATTTCATGAAGAAAGTGACTACTGATTTAGTAGGCAAAAACTTTAATGAAGGTAAAGATGCTGGTGTTGATAACAGAACTTTAATAGCAGTTAATGATGCTATCCGTACACACCAAGTTGAACAAGTTGGTGCGGTATTGAGAAAAGCGATGACAGCAATGAAAACTATTAAAACGGCATAAAAGAAGCCTCACCCCTAAATCCCATCTCCAAAAGAGAGGGGGCTGAATGGAAACAAAAAAAAATGAAAAATTTGAACAATGAGCAGAGCCATAATAACTCCCTCTCCTTTGGAGAGGGTTGGGGTGAGGCTTTTGTTTCTATTTCCACTTTAAACCTGAAATATCAACACAAACTGGTATTGAAGGATTTGCATTGGACAATTTTGAAAGGTGAAAATTGGTTGTTAAGCGGAATCAGCGGAAGCGGAAAAACTGCTTTAGCGAAGGCAATTGTGGGTTTACAAAGTGTGAGTGGAGAGGTGAAAATCAACTTTAATACAGAAAGCTTATTGCCCGCTAAAGCCTTATTTGTAGAAAGCTGGTACCAATTTAAGAATGTAGAAGGTGTTGCAAATTTCTATTACCAGCAGCGTTATACAAGTGTGCAGGCTAAAGAAACCTTGACTGTTAATGCTGAATTAATGAGCTATGGCAAGGAAAATAATTTGGCTTTCGCCGATGCTGAACCCATATTAAAAGCTTTAGGTTTTTCTGCTTTAAAAAATTCACAATTAATTGAATTATCAAGCGGCGAGCATAAAAAATTGCAATTGGTTAAAGCCTTATGGTTAAAGCCACAATTGTTAATTATAGATCAACCTTATACTGGTTTGGATGCGGCATCTCGTAAACACTTAAATGTTTTATTAGATGATGTTTCAGCGGAAGGTGTACAATTAATTTTGATTTGTAATGATGCAGAATTACCATTTTGTATCAATCGATTTGCTACAATCGAAGCAGGTGAACTAGTCGAGATGAATTCAAGAGAAATAGCATCGGCTTTGCCTGAAAAATATGAGAGAGAAATTCCTGATTTTTTAAAGGAATCTCCTGTTTATTCGTCGAATAACATAGTGAAAATGGTTGATGTAAATATCAGCTATGGCGAAAAGCAAGTTTTAAATAACATCAATTGGGAAGTGAAAGCTGGAGAAAAATGGCTTTTACAAGGTCCAAATGGGTCGGGAAAATCAACTTTATTAAGCTTGATTAATGGTGATCATCCGCAATCTTATGCCAACACGCTTTATCTATTTGGAAACAAAAGAGGAAGTGGCGAAAGCATTTGGGACATTAAACAACATATAGGTTTAATATCACCAGAGTTTCATTGGTATTTTGATGCTTCATCAACCGTTTGGGAAAGTATTGCATCAGGTTTTTATGATACGGTGGGTTTGTTTCAGCATTTACCTTTTTCAAAAAGTGCTCAGGTTGACGAATTGGTAGCTTATTTCGGTTTAACCGAAAACAAAAATGAATTATTGAGTGCGCTTCCTTTAGGTAAGCAACGCATGGTTTTATTGGCCAGAACCATTATCAAAAATCCAGAGCTGTTGATTTTGGATGAACCTTGCCAAGGTTTAGATCTGCAACAGACACAACATTTTAACCAATTGGTTGATGAATTATGCAGTAATGGAATGACCCTGATTTATGTTGGTCATTTTGAATCACTGCTACCAAATTGCTTAGAGAAAAGAATAGTATTAGAAAATGGCAAAGTAAAAGTCATCGAAAGAATATTAGAAAAGAATTCAATAATAGAAAAAGAAAATTATTCAACATTAGTTGAGCAATAATAAATGCATCCTGCGAAAGCGGACAATAAAAAATTAACATGTTACACGATCCTAATAGAATTTACATTTTCGATACCACGTTACGCGATGGCGAACAGGTGCCGGGCTGCCAATTGACTACTTCTGAAAAGATAGAGATTGCACTCCGCCTGGAAGCTTTAGGTGTGGATGTAATTGAAGCGGGATTTCCGGTATCTAGTCCGGGAGATTTTCAAAGTGTGGTGGAGCTTTCAAAAGCGATAACAGAGCCTATCATTTGCGCTTTAACCAGAGCAAATAAAAATGATATTGATGTGGCTGCGAAGTCTCTAAAATATGCAAAAAGACCACGTATCCATACCGGAATTGGCGCTTCGGATATGCACATTAAATACAAATTTAACAGTACACGTGAGGATATTTTACAACGTGGGGTTGATGCCGTTAAATATGCCAAAAAATTTGTTGAGGATATTGAATTTTACGCAGAAGATGCCGGAAGAGCAGATAATGCATTTTTAGCCCAAATGGTGGAAGCCGTAATTGCAGCGGGTGCAACAGTGGTAAATATCCCTGATACCAACGGTTATTGCTTACCCGACCAATATGGTTCGAAAATAAAATATTTGATGGATCATGTAAAAAACATAGATCAGGCCATTATTTCTGTACACTGCCATAATGATTTAGGTTTAGCTACCGCGAATACCATAGCAGGAATTCAGAATGGTGCCCGCCAAGCGGAATGTACCATTAATGGTATTGGTGAAAGAGCCGGAAATACTTCTTTAGAGGAAGTGGCTATGATTTTAAAAACACATCAGACTTTAAATAAATACAGCAAAATTAACAGTAAGCATTTTTACGAATTAAGCGGAATGGTGAGCCGAATGATGCGTATGCCGGTTCAAGCTAATAAAGCTATTGTAGGTAAAAATGCTTTTGCTCATAGTTCAGGAATTCATCAGGATGGCGTTTTAAAACATCGTGAAAACTATGAAATTATTAACCCCGAGGATGTTGGTATAGATCAATCGGCTATTATTTTAACTGCCAGAAGTGGCCGTCATGCCTTAAAACACCATTTAGAAAGATTAGGTTATGTGTTAGAAAAAATCAATTTAGATGATGTTTATGAGCGCTTTTTATTAGTCGCCGATCAAAAAAAAGAAATTAAGGATGATGATTTATTAGCCTTAATGAGTGATGGAACAGAACGCAATTACAAAGCTGGCGTAACGGTTAAATTATTACAGGTGATGTGTGGCGATCCACTAATTCCAACATCTATTATTAAGCTAGATATTAACGGTAAAATGCATGAGGCAACTTCATCTGGTAACGGACCTGTAGATGCAACTATTAAAGCCATTAATTCTATTTTAGATAAAGACATTTGCATTAAAGAATTCCATATTGATGCCATAGAAGGCGGAAGTGATGATGTGAGTAAAGTGAATATGCGTATTAAATATTTAGACAAAAACTATACGGGTTATGGTTTTAGTACAGATATAGTGCAAGCATCAGCAAATGCATATTTAGACGCTGTTAATAAATTTATATAAGTGTAACGAAATGGTCTGTGAAGATAACGAAATGGTCTGTGAGGACACAGACCATGGCATAATACGTCTGTGGACACAGATTACGGCACCGTAGGGATAATCCTCGGATTATCCTTCCTTTATTAACGTTGCACATCGCGTTAACGATAGCAGCGGATACCGGCCCTCGAGAATAAGGCCTGTGCAGTATGAGCGAATAGCGTGTTAAAACGCCCAAATAAAAAATAAAATGAGGATGAAACAAATAGATTGCTTCGTTCCTCGCAATGACATAAAAAATAAAAAAAATGAGCAATACATTATTTGACAAAGTGTGGGACAGCCACGTAGTCCGCAAAATTGAAGGTGGCCCTGATGTGCTTTTTATAGATCGTCATTTGATTCATGAGGTGACTAGTCCGGTTGCATTCTTGGGTTTAAAAAGCAGAGGAATTAAGGTTTTATATCCTGAGCGTACTTTTGCTACCGCAGATCATAATACTCCAACTATTAACCAACATTTACCAGTTGAAGATCCACTTTCGGCTAATCAGTTGAAAGCATTAGAATCTAACAGTAATGAATATGGTATTTCTCACTGGGGATTAGGTCATCAAAAAAATGGAATTGTACATGTGGTAGGTCCAGAATATGGCATTACGCAACCGGGCGCAACCATTGTTTGTGGCGATTCTCACACTTCTACTCATGGTGCTTTTGGAGCCATTGCTTTTGGTATTGGAACTTCAGAAGTGGAGATGGTTTTGGCTACGCAATGCATTATGCAGCCTAAGCCTAAGAAAATGAGAATCAATGTAACGGGTTCTTTAGGTTTTGGTGTAACGCCAAAAGATGTGGCTTTATTTATCATTTCTCAATTGACAACTTCTGGCGCTACAGGTTATTTTGTAGAATATGCTGGTGGTGTTTTTGAGCAAATGACTATGGAAGGCCGTATGACAGTTTGTAACCTGAGTATAGAAATGGGAGCCAGAGGCGGAATGATTGCCCCTGATGAAACCACCATTAACTATGTAAAAGGAAGAGAATTTAGCCCTAAAGGCGAGGCTTGGGATAAAGCTTTAGCTTACTATAAAACCTTAAAAACTGATGTTGATGCAGTTTTTGATAAGGAATACACTTTTGATGGTTCTAAAATTGAACCGATGATTACTTACGGAACCAACCCAGGTATGGGAATGGGAATTAGCCAGGATATTCCATCTGCTGATGCTGTTGAAGGTGGTGCAGCAACTTATGCTAAATCTTTAAATTATATGGGTTTTGGTGAAGGTGATGCAATGATTGGAAAAAGCATTGACTTTGTTTTTGTTGGAAGTTGTACCAATGGAAGAATTGAAGATTTTAGAGCATTTGCTTCTATCGTAAAAGGTCGCAAAAAGGCTGACAATGTTACCGCTTGGTTGGTACCAGGTTCTCATATTGTGGAAGCTGCTATCAAAGAAGAAGGTTTATTAGATATTTTCACCGAGGCTGGTTTTGTTTTACGTCAGCCAGGTTGTTCTGCTTGTTTAGCCATGAATGATGATAAAATTCCGGCTGGAAAATATGCAGTGAGTACTTCTAATAGAAATTTTGAAGGCAGACAAGGACCAGGTTCCAGAACATTATTAGCTAGTCCGTTGGTTGCAGCTGCTGCCGCGGTAACCGGTAAAGTAACAGATCCGAGAGAATTAATGATGGAGGAAGCTTAAAGCAGAAGGCGGAAAGCTTAAAGCAATAGCAAAGTGGCTAGCCATTTAGGCTTTCAGCCTTGAGCATTTAGCTTTAAGCAAATTAAAACATATTAAAAGACACAAAATGGCATACGATAAATTCGACATCATAAAAAGCACTGCAGTTCCTCTTCCGATAGAGAATGTAGATACAGACCAAATCATCCCAGCTCGTTTTCTTAAAGCAACAGAACGTGTGGGCTTTGGCGATAATTTATTTAGAGATTGGAGATACAATACAGATGGTAGCTTAAAGGCAGATTTTGTATTAAACAACCCAGTTTACAAAGGAAAAATTTTATTAGGAGGTATGAACTTTGGTTCGGGTTCTTCTAGAGAGCATGCCGCCTGGGCCATTTACGATTATGGCTTTAGAGCAGTAGTATCAAGTTTCTTTGCAGATATTTTTAGAGGTAATTGCCTAAATATCGGCGTTTTACCAGTACAAGTCAGTGCCGAATTCTTAGATAGAATTTTTGCAGCCGTACATGCAAATCCAGAAACAGAATTAGAGATCAATTTAAATGATCAAAGCATTACGTTGTTGTCTTCAGGCGAAAAAGAAAACTTTGACATCAGTTCTTATAAGAAAGATAACATGCTAAATGGCTTTGATGATATTGATTATTTACAAAACATTAAAACTGAAATTCAGGAATTTGCAACCCATCTTCCTTTATAAATAATTATTCATTAGCTCACACTTGATTCAACCTCAAATGAAAAAAAGGAAAATAGAAATCATGGACACTACTTTGCGAGATGGCGAACAAACATCTGGTGTTTCATTTTCCGTTTCAGAGAAATTAACAATTTCACAACTGTTACTGGAAGAATTGAAGGTAGATAGAATAGAAATTGCTTCTGCCCGAGTTTCTGAAGGGGAATTGGAAGCTGTAAAAGCGGTCACCACTTGGGCAACAGCTAACGGATATTTAGAGCGTGTAGAAGTGCTTACTTTTGTAGATCATGGTATTTCTATTGACTGGATGTTGCAAGCTGGCGTTAAAGTTCAAAATTTATTAACCAAAGGCTCTTTAAATCATTTAACTCATCAGCTTAAAAAAACTCCTGAACAGCATTTTTCAGAAATCAATCAGGTAATTGAGCTAGGTGTAAAAGAAGGAATCAAAACCAATGTTTATTTAGAAGATTGGAGTAATGGAATGCGCAATTCGCCCGAATATGTTTTTCAATACCTTGATTTTTTAGCCACTCAAAACATTGAAAGAATTTTATTGCCCGATACTTTAGGGGTTTTAACGCCTCATGAAACTTTTAAATTTTTAAAAGACATCAAGGCTAAGTATCCTCAAATCCATTTTGATTTTCATGCACATAATGATTATGATTTAGGTACCGCCAACGCATTAGAAGCCGTAAACGCCGGAATTGATGGTTTACATTTAACCGTAAACGGAATGGGAGAAAGAGCCGGAAATGCCCCAATGGCAAGCGTAATTGCCGTGATTAATGATTTTTTACCCGAAATTGAAATTAGCCTAAAAGAATGCTCTATTTATAAAGTGAGTAAATTAGTCGAAACTTTCTCAGGCGTAAGAATACCCGCTAATAAACCCATTGTTGGCGAAAATGTATTTACCCAAACTGCGGGCATCCATGCAGATGGCGACAATAAAAATAATCTTTATTTTAACGATTTATTACCTGAAAGATTTGGGCGTAAACGTTCTTATGCTTTAGGAAAAACATCGGGCAAAGCCAATATTGAAAAGAATTTACAAGAATTAGGCTTAAAACTAAATGATGCCGATTTAAAGAAAGTTACCCAAAGAGTGATTGAGTTGGGCGATTTAAAAGAAACCGTTACTCAAGATGATTTGCCTTATATTATCTCTGATGTTTTAGACAGTAAAGCTTATCAGGATAAAGTAAAAGTAGAATCTTATGTGCTTTCGCATTCTAAAGGCTTAAGACCATCGGCAACTATTGCCATTAAAATAAATGGAGAAGTTTACGAAGAACACGCCCAGGGAGACGGACAGTTTGACGCTTTTATGCTGGCATTAAGCTTTTTATATAAATCACAAGGTAAACTACTTCCAGCTTTGATAGATTACGTGGTACATATTGCACCCGGCAGCAGTTCTGATGCTTTATGCGAAACAGTAATTACATGGCAAACAGATAAAAAAACTTTTAAAACCAGAGGTTTAGATTCAGACCAAACCGTTTGTGCCATTAAAGCCACCGAAAAAATGTTGAACATTATGGAAGGGCAAATGCAGGAATATAAAGGTTTTGAGTATCAAGAATCAAGTAGCAAGTAGCAAGATTCCTGTATTGTGACAAATAAGTAGCAAGATGGCAAGTATCAAGACTCCTTATATTGTGGCAAATAGATAGTAAACCTGCAAAGGTCTTGATATTCGATACTAAATACTTAATACTAAAATAAACTTAATAAATTACAATAGAACGTAGATAGGCTCTTGATACTTGATACTAACTACTCGATACTAAAATAAAAAGAATGAAACTAAATATTGCCCTATTAGCAGGAGACGGAATTGGACCAGAAGTAATTGCTCAAGCCGTTAAGGTAGTTGATGTAATTGCCAAAAAATATAATCATGATATTACCTGGACATCAGCTTTAACAGGCGCTTGCGCCATTGATGCTTGTGGAGAACCTTATCCAGATAGCACACACGAAGTTTGTATGGCCGCTGATGCCGTTTTATTTGGCGCAATTGGGCATCCAAAATACGATAACGACCCAAAAGCAACTGTTCGTCCAGAACAAGGTTTGCTTAAAATGCGTAAGAAACTAGGCTTATTTGCCAACGTTCGTCCAACTTTCACTTTCCCTTCTTTAATTGATAATTCTCCGCTAAAAAGAGAACGTATAGAAGGAACTGATTTAATTATCTTACGTGAGCTAACTGGAGGTATTTATTTTGGCGAAAAAGGCAGAAAAGACAATGGAGATACCGCTTTTGATACCTGTACTTATACCAGAGCTGAAGTGCAACGTTTAGCTAAAATGGGCTTCGAAATTGCCATGACTCGTGGTAAAAAATTGTGCTGTGTAGATAAAGCCAACGTCATGGAAACCTCCAGATTATGGAGAGAAACCGTACAGGATATGGAAAAAGATTATCCAGAAGTAACCGTAAGTTATGAATTTGTTGATGCCGTAGCAATGCGTTTGGTACAATGGCCAAATTCTTACGATGTATTAATTACCGAAAACTTATTTGGCGATATTTTAACCGATGAAGCATCAGTAATTTCTGGTTCAATGGGTTTAATGCCATCAGCATCTAAAGGCGTTCATACTTCTTTGTATGAGCCAATTCACGGTTCTTACCCACAAGCAACAGGCTTAGACATTGCCAATCCATTAGCAACTGTACTTTCGGCAGCTATGATGTTTGAAGATGCATTTGGCTTACAAGCTGAAGCAGATGCGATTAGAGCAGTAGTCAATAAATCTTTAGCCGAAGGTATTGTAACCGAAGACTTAGCCGGAAAAAACAAAGCTTATAAAACCAGTGAAGTTGGCGATTGGCTAGCTAAAAATATTTAAGAATTTTACCAATCAACCTAAACCGAGAGGCCGGCGATAAATCATCGTCGGTTTTTTTTTGTTGAAAAAACAAAATTATACGCATAAATAAAATTTATACGTATTTTTGAATGATGAAAACGAGAGTTAATCTAACAATAGAACATGAGGTTTTGATAAAAGCTAAAAAATATGCCTCTCAAATTGAAGAGAGCTTATCTGAATTGGTGGAGGATTATTTAAAAAAATTAGCCAATAAAGCTGATTCAGAATCTTTAATAGATTATATAGATAAACTCGAAGTTCCTGAAATTGATGCTGAAATAGATTTTAAGAAAGCTTACTACGAAAATAAATCTGAGAAATATGGCTTTTAAAATTTTCTTAGATGCCAATGTTATTTTAGATTTTGTTTTAAAACGTAAGAATTATGAAGATGTAAAACTCATTTTTGAGCAAGAGGAAAAAGGAAATATAAAGCTTTTTATCAGCTCCTCAATTCTACACATTATAGGTTATTGGCTTACTAAATATCTCGGAGTTGATGTTGCCAAAACTACGCTATTAAAACTATTAGAACATATTAAAGTAATAGATAGCAATCATGAAGGTGCGTTAGACGCCTTAAAATCAGATTCTAAAGATATAGAAGATGCCTTACAATACTTTACAGCGTTAAACCACAAAATGGATTATTTAATAAGTTTTGATATTGATTTCCAAAAGTTCGCTAACGCTAAACTACCAATTGTTGATGTAAAGGACTTTATTAAATTGGTAGCTTAGATCTGCGTTAGTGAGTGAAAGGGTTGAGTTCTTTTTTAAATTCTTCATTTAAAAAAAACCGTAGCAAAGCGAAGCCCTGCAACATGCGACCTGCAAGGAAACGCCCTAATTCTCTAAAGAAAAGTATTGATTGACATCAAAATAAACAGCATCTCCCTTTTGCAAAGAGACAAATTGAGCATCGTGAACCAATAGGTTTTTACCTTCAAAAATAAGTTCTACTTCTTGGTAAGCACCATTAAAATGCACACTTCTTACCGTAGCTAAATAAGCTGTTGGCTGCTCAGATAACTGTATATGATGAGGATAAACCGCATAAATTGGGGCGGTGTAAGGTAAAAAAGGAGCGTTTTTAATGATATTGGCTTTCCCCAATAATTTGGCTACATAAGCACTTCGTGGGTCAAAATATACTTCCTGCGGACTGCCTTCTCTAATGATTTTTCCGTCTTTGATAAAAATAACATGGTTAGACAGCGATAGCCCATCTGTAGGGTCATGTGAAACCATAATCACCGTAATGCCTAAAAATTTTGCTAAACGCTCTATATCGTCTCTTAACTGTCTTTTTAAAATGGTGTCTACCTGGCTAAAAGGTTCGTCTAATAACAAAACCTTGGGCTCCGTAATTACAGCTCGGGCAATGGCTACTCTTTGTTGCTCTCCCCCACTTAATTCTACTATTTTTTTGTTTGCTAAATGATCTATCCTTAAAAACTCCATAGTTTGTAAGGTTAGCTCATGCTTTGCTTCTAAATCTGCATTAGATAGTTGTGATGAAATGTTATCAAAAACTTTGGCATAAATATTTAAGGTAAGTTCTTGGGTCACCATTTTCATTTCATCATGCCCAGGAATTAGTTTTTCTGTAGGCCCTTTAATGGGCTCTCCGTTAAAAAGTACGGTTCCTATTTGTGGGACTAAATAGCCATAAATGAGTTTTAAAAGTGTGGTTTTTCCACTGCCACTTTCGCCTATTATGGTAATGATTTGCCCTGCATGAATGGTCAAATCTATTTCAGACACACCTGATGGTGTATTTTCTGAAAAATTCTTGGTGACCTTATTTAACTGCAGAAATGGCATCATATCAATTTTTTAACGGGGTGTAAAGATAAAAAAAAATGAACTTGAAGGCTATATTTTATGAAAGGGATTTTTCTTATGTTTTTCACTATATATGCTAGCTTATTCACTTGCTTAAAGCGCTCAAATTGATATAAAAGAATTGCGATCTTTCCCTCAATAAAATTTTTAAATTTGAGCTTAAATAAATTTTATGGCAACTTCTAAAGTGATATACAATGGTGGTTTAAGAACCACTTCTACTCATTTACAATCTGGTGATGAAATTATTACCGACGCCCCGGTTGATAACCACGGAAAAGGCGAAGCTTTTTCTCCAACAGATTTAATGACTACTTCTTTTGCAAATTGTATGCTTACCGTAATGGGTATTGCTGCGCAAACTCATGAAATTGATATGGATGGCGCTTCAGCAGAAGTGACTAAAATAATGGAAGCTAACCCAAGAAGAGTCACCGAAATACATGTAAACTTACACTTCCCTAAAAAAGACGAATATTCTGACAAGCAGAAGAAAATATTAGAACATACAGGCTTAAACTGCCCTGTACATTACAGCTTACATCCAGATATTAAAAGAGTAATAGATTTTGGTTGGTAACAAAAAAGCTTCCCGAAAATTCGGGAAGCTTTTTTTATGCTTGAACTACTTCAACAGTTTCTTCAATAGAAATATCTCCATGAGATTGATCTAACAAACATTCTCCGTTTTTAATAAGCAGCAATTGCGGCGACTCATGATGTACCTGAAAAGTTTCGGCAATAAGGCTTGACAAATCACGAAAGGCTATTAAATCTAAAAAATAAGGTTTAATCTCTTGTGGCAATTCATCGGCATCCATCTCTACTCTTTTCTTTGCCATCATACTAATGGAACAGCGGGTGCTGTGTTTAAAAATAATACTATAACCTGCATCATTTTTAATTTCATTAATTTGCTCTTCGCTTTCTAATTTAATCCAGTTCATGGTTTAATAAAAATATCTTTTGTTACACTTGGCAAAACTTTCGTCCCCGGAAACACGATGGCACTTTTGCTTTCTAAATTGGTTTTCTTAAGTGATAATTTTAATCCGTTTCCTAAATCCTGATAAGGCGCCCATTCAAATACTGAGGTATTTTTTTGTCCTTGTAATAAGAATTTCCATCTGGTGATTTCTCCGGTTAACGCATTTACGTATAACCAATATTGGTCTCCTGGAGTTAAACCTACTTTATCAAAATTTAAATGGATCACCTCACACTTAACACCGTCTATAGTTTCTGAAGCTTCTAAAGCGGTATTTACGCCTGGATCTTGTAATTTTAGCGGAACCATTAACCAATAAGTATCGTTAATAAAAGCACCGTAAGCTCTCTTTATTAATTTGGCAGATGTGGTATCTGGCTGTAATATCCCATCTTCAAAAGCTTTTCCTTTTTGCGTATTCACATTAAAAAGAACGGTGGTGGTTTTGCCATTTGCGGCTTTGCTTTCAAAACGATAATCGCCAGTATACCTATCCCAAATATGATTTCTTCCGTTACCTACTTGTCCGTTTCTTTCTGATGCAAAGGTGAATTGGATGTACCTGCTTTTTTCAAAAGTAGCTTTACCACCAACTGCTTCCCATACTTTTTTAATTACTTGATCTTTTTCTTGAGCTGTAGCCGAAGAAAATAGAGCAATACCAATTGCCCATAAAAGAACTATCTTTTTCATTTAAGTTATTTTTGATTAATAAGCGTTTTGGAAGTAAATTGTTTTTTACCTTCTTCCTTTTGCTTGAGGATAGGAATTATAAGCCGGACAAAGTTTAGAAGTACATGCTTGAAGCATAGTACCTAATATCATTACCGTGAGCATTACATAAATCACTTTTTTCATTTTGTTTATGATTTTTTGTACGGTGATGAAACATTTACCTCAAATTGTATGGAGATAAAATTTTCATGAGCGTAATTTTTATTAAAGATATATAAATTGCTATAAATTAAACACTAATCTTTTAAAGATAAATGAAGGTGTGCCATTTTTATAGCGGTTATTGCTGCTTCATCTCCTTTATTACCATGCTTCCCGCCTGCTCTATCTAATGCTTGTTCTTGATTATCTGTGGTTAAAACTCCAAATATTACGGGCTTAGTGTGCTTTATGCTTACTTGAGCAATTCCATTGGCCACCGCATCGCAAATAAAATCAAAATGGCGGGTTTCTCCTTGTATTACACAGCCTAAACAAATTACTGCATCTATGTTTTTATTGCTCAATAATAAATCGGCACCAGAAATCAATTCATAACTCCCTGCTACATCAACAGAAATGATGTTATCTTCTTCCACTTCATGTTTCAACAAAGAATCATAAGCGCCTTGATATAGTTTACCGGTAACCGCAACATTCCAAGAGGCTACTACGATTCCGAAACGAAAAGGTTTGCCCGAAGGAACAATTGTATGAGAAAAATCTGAAAGGTTTTTTAAATGAGTGGCCATATTGTAAAAATAAAAAAGGTTAGCTGAAATCAACTAACCTTTTTTTGTTCATTTTTTTATTGATTATAATTTACCTTCTGCTCTGGCAATGTACATATCAATTGTACTTGCTGTTGCGCTTTCAGGATAATCAGTTTTAATTTTTGAGTAGCTGTCTACCGCAGATTTAAAATCTTTTTGCTCTTCGTAAACCAATCCTAGTTTCTTCAAATAAATTGGTGCTGCAAAAAGGTTATCGCCTTTAGCAACCGCTTTTTTATAAAACACAATTGCTTCGTCGTAATTTTTTAGTTCTACATAGGCATCTCCGGTTGCGCCTAAAGCTTCTGGAGCCAGGATTGGATCAGAACCACTATATTTAGTTAAGTTCTCAGCAGCCTTTTGGTATTCGCCTTTATTTAAATAAGCAATTCCTAGATAATAGTAACCTAAGTTAGCTGATTTGGTATTGTCATAATCTTCTACAATTTTTTCGAAACCAGGGAAGTTTCCATCGCCTTTAATGGCTTTATCCCAGTTTTTTTGTTCCCAATATTGTTGTGCCCTAAACATTTGATCAACAGCCTCGGTTTCTCTTGGCGCTAAATAAAATCTTTGATAAGCAAAAAATAGTAAAATTAATCCTACTACTGTAGCACCAATTACCAATAGGCTTTTTCTATTCTCCTGAATAAAAGCTCCGGTTTTACCCCATTCGCCTGTTAGCTGTGCAAGCTGATCGTTCTCTTTATCTGACATTTTGATTTTATTAAAGAGTGCAAAAATAGTGTTTTCATTAAAAACAACAACTCATTTATTAAATTATTGTGAGATAGTTATCCGCTTAATGTAAAAAGCATAACAGAAAGACAATGAAGGGCTTTTTAAACAGTAAAATTTATCTACCATACTCATCATTTACAGATAAAACCCGTTGGTTTTCCTAACTTTACACCCAATGTATCTTAAAAACCTGTCGTTAATTAACTTTAAAAACTACGATGAAGCTATGCTTAGTTTCTCTGAAGGGGCGAATGCTTTTACCGGAAACAACGGAGCAGGTAAAACCAATTTATTGGATGCCATACATTATCTTTCTTTGTGTAAAAGTTATTTTAATCCGATAGATAGTCAACAAATAAAGCAGGATAGAGATTTATTTATGATACAAGGAACGTTTGATAGAAACGATTCTGATGAATTGATTTCTTGTGGCATTAAAAAAAATCAGAAAAAGCAATTTAAGCGGAATAAAAAAGAATATCAGCGTCTGGCTGATCATATTGGTTTGTTCCCTTTGGTGATGATCTCGCCAAACGATACCAGCTTAATTTTAGATGGAAGCGAAGAACGCAGGAAGTTTATTGATACCGTAATTTCGCAAACTGATGCCAAATACTTAGATGAACTGATTATCTACAACAAAACTTTACAAAACCGGAATGCACTGTTGAAGCAAATTGCAGAAACCGGCAGGTACGACCCTACTCTTCTAGAAATTTTTGATGAGCAGTTGGTAAGAGCCGGAAACAAGATTTTTGAAAAAAGAAAAGCTTTTATGGAATCCTTTATTTCCATATTTAATGAGCACTACAAATATTTGAGTGATGAAGCCGAATTGGTGCAGCTAATTTATGAATCGCCTTTGTTTTTAGCAGATTTTGAAACCTTATTAAAAAAATCGGTAGAAAGAGACCGAATACTACAAAGAACCAGCGTAGGCATACACAAAGACGAATTAACTTTTCAGATACATGGGATGCCTTTAAAAAAGTTTGGATCTCAGGGCCAACAAAAATCATTTTTAATTGCTTTAAAATTAGCTAAATACAGCTTTTTATATCAGCAAAAAGGCTTTAAACCTTTACTTTTATTAGATGATATTTTTGACAAGTTAGACGATTTAAGAATGACTAAATTGATGAAAATGGTTTCTGAAGAAGATTTTGGTCAGATTTTTATTACCGATACCAACGCAGAAAGAGTAGAGCGTATTTTTGAAGAGATTGGTGTTGATTTAAAATTATTTCATATTGATAAAAGTATGGTAAGCCATGAGTAGAACCAATGATAAAACCTTAAAAGAGGCGATGGATCAACTGTTAAAGGTTTATCGTTTAAAAGGAAAATTTGACGAAACTTTTGCTGTAGCCTCTTGGGAAGATGTGGTAGGTAAGGCGGTGGCCAATAGAACCAAAGAGATTTTCATCAGAGACAAAAAATTATTTGTTAGAATAGAATCTTCGGTAGTAAAAAATGAATTGAAAATGATGCGCAGTCAAATCATCAGTAATTTAAACGAAAAAGCTGGCGCAGTGGTAGTAGAAGAAATTGTGTTTCTTTAAAATTAGTTGTTTTTTCTTTGCTGCGCTGTTCTTCTATTAAACATAAAATATAATACGGTGCTTAAAGTTGCAGTAAATAATGCTCTGGCGGCAAATAATGGTGTAAATTCTTCATTCATTAATCCCATTCCAATTATTGGCGACACCACTAACACAATAATAAAAAAAATGACGTATTGACGAGTTAAAATTTTCATGTTTCAAAGTTATACTTTTCTATAAATAGCGCATCCATTTTAATTTCAATAAAAAAAGCTTCTGCAATTTCTCACAGAAGCCTTTCAAAAACTCATTCTTTCTTAAAAACGCTCAAAAGCAGTAAAATAGAAACTACCTTCAATTTGTGCATTTTCGTCAGAATCAGATCCATGAACCGCATTTGCATCAATAGATTTTGCGTATTTGTTACGGATAGTTCCTTCTGCAGCGTCGGCTGGGTTAGTAGCGCCAATTAGCTTTCTAAAATCTTCAATAGCGTTGTCTTTCTCTAAAATAGCAGCTACTATAGGTCCAGAAGACATAAAGCTTACCAATTCGCCATAAAAACCACGTTCTTTGTGAACTGCATAAAATTCACCCGCTTTTTCTGGAGAAAGCTGAATGTATTTCATCGCTACAATTTTAAAACCGCCTTTAATTATATCATCTAAAATAGCTCCAATGTGTCCGTTTGCTACTGCATCAGGCTTAATCATTGTAAAAGTTCTGTTCGTTACCATGTTCATTTTTTTAAAATTGTTGCAAAAGTAGGCTTTTAAAATCATAACAAAAAGTATTGCACATATTTTCGGATGATTTGCTTAACTTCGCCCTTTCAATAAAATTGATGATTGATTTAGACTCGCTTAAAGAAAAATTAGCTCAACCTTGTAAGATTATTATCACCACCCATCACAAGCCTGATGGTGATGCTATGGGTTCTTCATTGGGTTTATACAGCTATTTTATTCAAAAAGGTCATGATGTAAAGGTGATCTCTCCAACTGATTATCCTCATTTTTTACATTGGCTACCTCACAATAATGAAGTAATTATTTATACAGAGAAGGAAGCAGAAAGTAAACAACTGGTTGCTGATGCTGATTTTATTTTTTGTTTAGATTTTAATGCGCTTTCGCGAATCAATGAACTTGGTGAAGAAGTAAGAAAATCAACTGCCATAAAAGTAATGATTGATCATCATTTAGAACCTGAAGGTTTTGAAGATTTTAGACATTGGAATACCAAAGCTTGTGCTACGGCTCAATTAATTTATGATTTTATTGTTTATCATTTAAATGATGGAGATTTAATTAATAAAGATGTAGCTACTTGTTTATATACTGGTATCATGACTGATTCTGGTTCTTTCCGTTTCCCAACAGTAACTTCAGATTTGCACAGAATTGTTGCCAATTTAATAGATGCTGGTGCCGTAAACTGGAAAATTCATCAACAAGTTTACGATAACGCTACCGAAAGTCGATTGAAATTTTTAGGCTTCTGCTTAAGCAGCAGATTACAAGTTTTTAGAGAATATAATACTGCACTTATTACGGTAAGTAAGGAAGATATTAAGCAGTTTGATATACAAACCGGAGAAACAGAAGGTGTAGTAAATTATGCGCTTTCAATAAATGGTATTAAGTTAGCGGCGTTTATTATAGAACGTTCTGATAAAGTTAAGCTTTCTTTACGTTCTGTAGGAGATTTTCCTGCTAATGAAGTTTGTAAAAAATATTTTAACGGCGGGGGACATAAAAATGCTTCGGGCGGCCAATCAGATGAACCGTTTGAAACTGTGATTGAAAAATTTAAATCAATATTGCCAGAGTATAAACACTTATTATTGCAATAATTTCCATGGACAATTGACCATCGACAATGGACCATAGACTAATAACAACAAAAAGTATATAAAAACAATAAAATATAGATGAAAAAAGGATTATTAATGATTACTGTTGCTGCATTAGGATTTGCAGCTTGTAAAGGTGGCCTTCAAAAAGGTCCGGCAGGTTTAATGTATAGCATCCATGAAGATGCTAAAGGCGATTCTATTAAAGAAGGCGATTTTATCAGCTTAAACATTATTGCAAAAACAGACGGAGACTCTGTTCTTTATAATTCTTACGAATTAGGTAGAGCTTCTCAAACTTTTGTACCTAAGCCAATGTATGACGGTGATTTATTTTATGCCGTAAAAATGCTTACTAAAGGTGATAGCGCAACTATTAAAATTGATTTAGATTCTGCTGAGAAAAAAGGGCAACCAAGACCACAAGGCATTAAAGGAAAATATGTGATCTATACTGTTAAAATAGAAGACGTTATCCATAAAGATTCTACTAAACAAGAAGAATTTCAAGCCAAAATTGAAACTTTCTTTAAAGCTGAAGGAGAAAAAGCTAAGAAAATAGAAGTTGTTAAAATTAAGCAATACGTTGAAGATAATAAACTTAAGGCAACTGTACTTCCTTCGGGCTTACAAATGGTAACCCTTACAGAAGGTAAAGGTGAACAACCAGTAGCTGGCGATAGCGTTCAAGTTAACTATACCGGAAAATTAATCTCTGGAAAAGTATTTGACACAAGCTTAGAAGATGTAGCTAAAAAAGAAAAAATATTTAACCCTGCTAGAGTTCCTTACACTACTTTAAACCTAATTATAGGAAGAGGTAATGTAATCCCTGGTTTTGATGAAGGCGTATTGCAAATGAAAAAAGGTGGAAAATCTACTTTAATCATTCCATCTAGTCTTGGATACGGTGATCAAGGAATGCCAGGCGGTATGATTGGACCATTTACTCCACTAATTTTTGAAATAGAATTAGTGAATGTAATTAAGAAAAGTGGCACTCCTCCGCCACCAGCTCCGGTAGCTCCAATAAAATAAAAAACTAACCCCTTCCCTAAAAGAAGGGGTTTTTTAATGCTATTTTTGTTGATCATGATACTTACAGATACGCATACCCATATTTATTACGAAACAGATCCTCAAAAATTAGAAGAGCAATTACAAAGATGCTGGGATAACCAGATCACCAGATTGTTTCTTCCTAATGTAGATAGCGCCTCTATTAAATTGGTTTTAGGGCTGCAACAATCTCATCCAAAAAATTGTTTCCCTATGTTGGGATTGCATCCTTGTGATGTGAAAGAAAATTTTGAAGAAGAGTTAAACTCGATTAAAACCGCTATTGACCATCATCATATTTATGCTATTGGAGAAATTGGGATAGATCTTTATTGGGATAAATCTTTACTAAAAGAACAGCAAATTGCCTTTAAGAAACAAATTTTATGGGCAAAAGAATTAGACCTTCCCATTGTTATTCATTGCAGAGAAGCCTTTGATGAGGTGTTTGAAATTTTAGAAGAAATGAATGATGATAAACTCAGAGGCATATTTCATTGTTTCACTGGCAATATTCAACAAGCACAACAAGCCATAAAACTTGGTTTTTTATTGGGAATAGGCGGTGTGGTGACTTATAAAAAAGCAGGTTTAGATTTAGTGGTTGAGCAGTTAGAGTTAGAAAATTTGGTTCTAGAAACCGATGCTCCTTATTTAGCACCAGTTCCACATCGGGGCAAACCCAATGAAAGCTCTTTTTTGATTCATATTGCTCAAAAAATAGCTGACATTAAAAATATGAGTTTAGAGGAGGTTGCAGAAATTACTACGGCAAATTCTGTCAAAGTTTTTGGTGTATAAATTTATAGTGTTAATTTGTACTGTTTTTAAATTTAGTCTATAATCTAGTCTCAAGATGACCAAAATATTTGTGATATACACCGGAGGTACCATTGGAATGATTAGAGATCCTGATACCGGCGTATTAATTCCCTTTACTTTTGAACAAATTATAGAAAATGTTCCCGAGTTACGAAGAATGGATTATGAATTAACCGTTCATTCTTTTGATCCCATTATAGATTCTTCTGATATGACGCCAGATATTTGGGCGGAATTGGCAATACTTATAGAAAATAATTATGAAGATCATGACGGCTTTTTAATACTTCACGGATCAGATACCATGGCTTTCACCGCATCAGCTTTAAGTTTTATGCTAGAAGGCTTGGGTAAACCAGTGATTTTCACGGGCTCTCAATTACCTATTTCAGAGGTGCGTACCGATGCTAAAGAGAATTTTATTACCGCTTTAGAAATTGCATCGGCAAAATTAGATGGAAAACCTAGAGTACCCGAAGTATGTATTTACTTTGAGAAT
Organism: Pedobacter cryophilus; assembly: GCF_005116455.1. Classification (GTDB taxonomy): domain Bacteria; phylum Bacteroidota; class Bacteroidia; order Sphingobacteriales; family Sphingobacteriaceae; genus Pseudopedobacter; species Pseudopedobacter cryophilum. Next base: position 61,124 of record NZ_SWBP01000002.1, on the reverse strand, counting down.
AAGCTTTACAGAGGAAACAGAACTTTCAAATATAATTCTGCAAAATTTGAGGCATTTAGGTCTCCAAATTACCCGGTTTTGGTAGAAGCTGGCGTACATATCAAATACAATGACGCTGTAATAGGGAAATTAGAAAACAGTATTTTAAGAGTGCATACCAATGTGAGCAACAACATTGGCGTACTAAAACTTTATCCAGGTATTAGTCCGCAAATTGTAGATGCTGTTTTAAATTCTGATGCCGAAGCCATTATTATGGAAAGTTTTGGGACAGGAAATACCACAACGGCTAAATGGTTTTTAGAAAAAATAGAAGCCGCTATAGCTAACGGCAAAATAATTCTTGATATTTCTCAATGCAAAGTTGGCTCGGTAGAAATGGGCAGATATGCTACTAGCAGTGCTTTAAAAAGCATGGGCGTTTTAAACGGATACGATATGACGTTTGAAGCTGCAGTAACGAAACTGATGTATCTTTTAGGCAGAAACTATCCTAAAGACCGGTTGTTAAGACGATTAGGCACATCTATTAGAGGCGAACTGACCAAGAATTAATATCACAATCTTCAAAAACCTCCAATACTTTAAAAAAATATTATTGAACATTTTAATTGTCTTACTTACAATTAAATACTACTTTAGTATTATAATAGCCTGATTTTAAAAGGCATATTTTCTAATTATTAAACCTAAATTATTGAAAAATTACCTTAAATCAACTTTAGGAGTTGCTATAGTGGCTCTTAGTTTAACTGCTTGTCAGCAAAAAACGCAACAAGCCTCGTCTACAAATAAAGATAGCCTATTAATGAGCGAACCTGATTCGACCCTATTTGATAGTGTAATTGATGGGAAAGAAACTCATTTGTATGTTTTGGAAAATTCAAAAGGGATGAAAGCCTTTTTTACTAATTATGGTGGTCGATTGGTAAATCTATTTGTGCCTAATAAAGACGGACAGTTAATAAATGTGGTAGTTGGCTTAAAAGACTTAAACAACTACATCAAAACGCCAGATGCTTATTATGGTGCTACTATTGGAAGATATGGCAACCGTATCGCGAATGGTAAATTCACGATAGATGGCAAAGAATATACTTCCTCTATCAATAACGGAAAAAACACCTTGCATGGAGGCGCTAAAGGCTATCATTATGTGGTTTGGGATGCTAAAAAATTAGATGTGCATACTTTAGAATTAAGCTATTTAAGTAAGGATATGGAAGAAGGTTATCCTGGAAACTTAACCGTTAAAGTAATTTATAGCCTTACTGATGATAATGAGCTTAAAATGGAATATACTGCTACCACAGATAAGGCAACTGTTTTAAACTTAACCAATCACGCTTATTTTAATTTAAATGGAGAAGGAAATGGAACTATTTTAAATCATAAACTACAAATTTATGCTGATAAATACACCCCAGTAGATTCTACACTTATCCCAACCGGAAAAATTGAAGCGGTAGCCTCTACCCCCTTTGATTTTACCAAAGCAGAAAGCATAGGCGCAAGGATAGAAAATGCTAACGAGCAATTAAAATTTGGATTGGGTTATGACCACAACTATGTTTTGAGTGGAAAACAAGCAATGGGAATGAACCATGCGGCAACCGTAACTGCTGATTTAACAAGCATTATTATGGATGTTTATACTCAAGAACCCGGCTTACAATTTTATAGTGGTAATTTTATGGCTGGTAATAATGTGTTAAAAAATGGTACTAAAGATGATTTTAGAACTGCATTTTGTTTAGAAACACAACATTTTCCAAACGCCCCTAATCAAGCTAATTTCCCAACTACAGTTCTAAAGCCAGGGCAACAATATCACACTATTTCTGTTTATAAATTCAGTAATAAGTAACACCAATTCAATAAATTTATTAAACAAAAAGGGATGATTTCTTAACCGAAATCATCCCTTTTTTATTTGTTTATGAATGCTTAGGGCTTATAAATTTTACTCTGCAAAGTAGTTTGAAGCGCTACTGGTAATGACGATAATAAATTATAATTAGTAGCTTTTTCAATCGCATCTACAGTAGTAATGTAAGTAGTCCAATCTGAATTAATGGTATTTTCATTTGGTGTATCTACGGCTAAAACTCTAGTATTGGCATCCACTCGGGCTAAATCTCCATTTCCTTTGGTCAATATTACTGCCACTTTCCAAACTCGGTTGGGGACGGTTATATTTCCGTTGTTAATGGTTTCTGCACTGCCAACACTACCGCTTCCGCCTTTTCCATAGCTTCCCATAATAATGTAAACTTCGTTTCCTTTTTGTACTTCGGCTCTTAAATAGTTTTCCAAATTAGCCCAAGTTCTTTGGTTATTGTTTGGCGCTTGCGGAATCATGTTAGTCATTAAAAAAGTAGCCGAATTTGCTTCCGCAGAGCTTGTTCTATCAGCAGATGGACAAATATGTCCTCTATCAAAACCAGAACCGCTGTAACTATTACTTTGTACTTGATAAAATCCGGTTGGCAAACCAGTAAAAGCACCAAAATTATCTAATCTTGCGGTTGCATTTGTTGATGACGTTTCATCTAAATGCCAACTCACCCAATTTGCTGTTCCTCTGGTGCTGCTATAAGATTGTACATAATACTTTTGATCTATTAAGTAGTTTTCTTTCATCACTACATCAGCTAAGGCGTTTGATGGATTACCAAATAGCAAATTACTATTATCACCGGTTGTTGGCTGCACATCAGTACCGGTGCCACTTGGCGTACCTCTTCCTGGAGCTGGCGTAGAAGTATATGGTGGCGTTGTAGGATCTACATCTGGGATAGCGTTAAATACAATATTAGGATTACCCGCACCCACAAAAATAAAATCATCAATGTTTATCCTTGTCGTTCCCACTTTTCTAATTTGAAAACGAACCTTTTTTTGAAGGGTAACCTTAAAAGAATCTGTCGCAAAAGTTTTAGATGCAGCATTTATCGAATTCCCTAACTGGGAATAAGTTAAGCCCTGATCTGAAGATACCCATAAACTTAATTCAGAAACGGCGTCATTTCCATATTGAGCATGACTAAATTTGATCATAGATATGCTGTCAATATCAAAATTCATGGATATTTTTCCTGTTCTTAAACGAACGGATTGGTTGTCGTTTTTAACGTCGGCTGCTAATTTCCCTAACAAGGCATCTTCAAAAGACCAGCTTCCGGTTTTTAAACTTACATCTGCAATGGCATAAGATGTTTTAACCCCTTGTTCAAAATCTTCTTTAATAGTATAAGGAGCTGGAGGTGCCTTTGTAACTATTGGAATAATTGGCGTAGAATTAGAATCTGATTTTTTTGAGCAAGCGCTGATGGTAATCATCACAGCAAGGAAGTAAAATAATTTGTTCATGTATATATATTTTTGCGTTTTACCCGCAAAGTAATACTATTGAAACCGCTTAAAGGTTACCAAAATATTATCAAATTAATATAGAAATAAATGATTTTGATAAAAAAAATGTTATTTGTCTATTATATAAATAGTTAGATAGTTTTTAATTGGTGGGGGCAAACAGTATATAAACTTTATTGAAAAGGGATTCTAGAGAAAGGCTAGAGGAGATGGATATTGAAAGGGGTAATTTCCTAATTATTATTGCCTCTTAAGTTCTTAATCTTCTCCAAAGCAATTAGATCTATTTGGTCTTTTGAGCGATTAGCGGCTTTTTTAGATTGGAATTAGATATTTTTAGGTTCTATAAATGGCTTATGGGTAATTTTTGCTTTTCTAAACATCATATCCATTTTCATTAGCCTTGTCATAATTAAAAATCTTTCTGTGTATGACCTAGTCAATGCTAATTTAAGCAAATCCATTTCTGCTTTTTCATAATCAGCAGTGGGCTCAGAAACTATGTTTATCTTTTTATCTTCCATTTGATGAATCTAATTTAATCAATTTCTTAAAATTAAATAAGACCTCATTTTGAGCATTCTTTATTTTGATTTTATCATACTATCCATTTCCTTTTTCAAGAAAATACCTGTAAAACTTTCTTTCACTTTGCACAAACCTTCTGGCGTACCTGCAAAAACTATATTTCCTCCACCAGAGCCTCCTTCCGGACCAAGATCTACCACATAATCGGCTACTTTAATCACGTCTAAATTGTGCTCAATTACCAATACGGTATTCCCTTTATCAACTATTAAATTTAAAACGCCCAGCAACACATTGATATCTTCAAAATGTAAACCTGTGGTAGGCTCATCTAAAATGTAAAAAGTATTTCCGGTGTCTTTTTTAGAAAGTTCTGTCGCTAATTTTACCCTTTGTGCCTCGCCACCAGATAAAGTTGTGGATGATTGTCCTAAGGTGATGTAACCTAAACCCACATCTTTTAAAGTTTTTATTTTACGATAAATGGATGGAATATTCTCGAAAAAAGCTACCGCATCTTCTACGCTCATATCCAACACATCGCTGATGGATTTTCCGCGAAAGCGAACTTCTAAAGTTTCTCTGTTGTATCGTTTTCCACCACATTCTTCACAAGGAACTTGAACATCGGGTAAGAAATTCATTTCAATCACTTTCATTCCACCACCTTGGCAGGTTTCGCATCTTCCACCTTTTACATTAAAAGAGAATCTGCCGGGTTTATAACCTCTAATTTGAGCCTCGGGCAAAGCCACAAATAAATTCCTGATATCAGAAAAAACACTGGTATAGGTGGAGGGATTAGACCTTGGTGTACGTCCAATTGGGGTTTGATCTATCTCAATTACTTTATCTATATGCTCTAAACCTTTAATTTCTTTAAAAGGCATAGGTTGTTTTTTAGCTCTAAAAAAGTGCTTATTTAAAACCGGATATAAGGTTTCTCCAATTAAAGTTGATTTACCACTTCCAGAAACGCCGGTTACGCAAATGAGCTGGCCTAAAGGAAAATCTACACTTACGTTTTGAAGATTGTTACCCGTCGCATTTTTTAAGGATAACACTTTGCCGTTTCCTTCTCTTCTTTTTGCCGGGATACTGATTTCTCTTTCTCCATTTAAATAAGATGCAGTAAGCGTATGAGATTTTAACAATTGAGCAGGTGTGCCTTGTGCCACGACTTCGCCACCATGTAAACCGGCAGCTGGCCCCATATCTATCACATAATCTGCCTCCAAAATCATGTCTTTATCATGCTCTACCACCACAACGGTATTGCTTAAGTCTCGCAAATCTTTTAAGGCTTTAATTAAGCGATCATTATCTCTTTGGTGTAAACCGATAGAAGGCTCATCCAAAATATACATCACATTCATCAGTTGCGAGCCAATTTGAGTGGCCAAACGAATACGTTGCGCCTCTCCGCCTGATAGCGTTCTTGCTGTACGGTCTAGCGTTAAATAAACCAAGCCAACATCCAACAAAAAGCCAATTCTTGATCTTATTTCCTTTAAAATTTCTTTAGCGATGATATTCTGACGCTCATTTAATCTATCTTCTAAACCTTCAAACCAAGTTTGCAGGTTTTTAATATCCATAGAAGCTAAATCAAAAATATTTTTGTGATCCACTTTAAAGTGTAACGATTCTTTCTTTAATCTTGCTCCTTCACAAAGCGGACAGGTTTTTAAAACCCTAAAACTTTCTAAATCATTGCTTACCGCATCTCCTTTTTTCTCGTTTTGTTCTTCCAGCATTTTTATAATGCCATCAAAAGGGATTTGATAATTTTGTACATTCCATTTATTATACTCAACCGGAACAGTAATTAACTCATCTACACCATGTAAAAGAATATCAATGGCTTTTGGATCTAATTTTTCTATGGGCTGCGAAAGCGAAAAGTTATACTTTTTTCCAAGCGCTTTAATTACCTGAAAAATCCAGGTTTCGCGGTAATCGCCTAAAGGAGCCAAACCACCATTAATAATACTCAGCTTTTTATTTGGGATGACCGATTCTTCATCTACATCAAAAATGTAACCTAAGCCATCACACTCTGGACAAGCACCATAAGGCGAGTTGAACGAGAAAGTATTGGGTTGCGGTTCATCATAAGAAACGCCTGTGGTTGGGCACATTAAAAATTTAGAGAAATGGTAAACCTTGTTCTCTTTATCTGAAATTTTGATAATGCCTTTTGCAATTTTTAAAGCCGATTGTATAGAAGTGTACAAGCGCTTTTTATCTTTTTCAGTTACAATTAAACGATCTATTACGGTTTCAATATCATGAATTTTGTACCTGTCTAATTGCATTTTAGGCACAACATCTACAATTTCTCCGTCTACTCGTACTTTTAAATATCCTTGTTTTCTAATTTGCTCAAATAATTCGCGGTAATGCCCTTTTCTACCTTTTACTACTGGAGCTAAAATATTGATAGGCTTGCCGTCAAACTGTTCTAAGACCTGATGTAATATCTGATCTTCAGACATTTTCATCATTTTTTCGCCTGTATTGTAAGAATAAGCGTCGGCTACCCTTGCATAAAGCAAGCGCATAAAATCATAAATCTCTGTAATAGTCCCAACCGTAGAACGTGGATTTTTTGAAGTGGTTTTTTGTTCAATAGCAATTACAGGGCTTAGGCCCGATACTTTATCAACATCTGGTCTTTCTAAGCCGCCCATAAACTGACGAGAGTAAGCCGAAAAAGTTTCCATGTAACGTCGCTGTCCTTCAGCATAAATGGTATCAAAAGCTAAAGATGATTTTCCCGAACCACTTAAACCGGTAATTACTACCAGTTGATTACGAGGGAATGAAATATCTATATTCTTTAAATTATGAACCCTGGCGCCATATACTTCTACTTCACTTTGTTCTACCAGATCAATTGGTTTCTTACTCATATAAACAGCTTTCTCTGCTAATAAAAAATTGTAATGATTTTTGTTTTAAAAGCTCGCAAAATTAACGAAAAAAGGCCGAACCTAAAGTTCAGCCTTGTTATTTATAATGTCATTTTTATTCCTATTTTAATGCCATCAACTTTCTAGGATTTTTAATCTTATAGCCATGATCTTCAGGATGTTCAATAATTTCTTTCATTGAAATTAAACTGTACACATATTTACCAGTTTCTTTATTCAAATCCATTTTAAAATAATTATCCTGGTTTTGCTTGTTGATCACTCTTCTAATTCTGCCCTCGCCGCCATTGTATGCAGCCGCAACTAAAGTCCAGCTGTTAAATTGCTTGTATAAATCTCTAATATACTTAGCCGCCGCAACAGTTGATAAACGAATGTTCATTCTTTGATCAATTTGGTCGTTTACCTTTAAACCATAATCTCTACCGGTTTGCGGCATAAATTGCCATAAGCCAGCGGCACCTTTTGGAGAAACTTGATTTCCGGTGAAACCACTTTCTATTAAAGGAACATATTTAAAATCTTCGGGCACACCATATTTCTTCAAAATTGGCTCTATAATAGGAAACCATACCTCGGCCTTTTGGTGTAATTTAAGAGTTTGCAATTTTGAATATGAATTGGCTTTTAAAGCCTTTTCCATTCTATATTCAATTTTTTTATCGCCAATAGGCAATAATTCATTAGCGAAATTTAAATCCTTATAAAAAACGCTTTCTGTTAACTTTCTGGCGCTTTCTATATTTGGAAAAATCACTTTACTAAAACTGGTGGAGTAGCTGTAACCAAACATTTTTGTGAGTACACAAATTACCAACATCATGCTACAAGCAACTACGTATTTCTTTACCATAATTCTTGTTTTAATCCCCAATACTTAAAAAGTTTTACAAATTTACAAATTACATGCCACATTTTCAAATAGTTACAAAATTACTCCATTTTAAGCCCTTCATTTTACGCAAAAAATTGCTCGAATTTTATGATTTAAAATTGTGGATAAACTACTAATACTTAAAGTTTTTAGTACCTTTGTGCCCCTTTTGTAAGGTTAATTTTTGTAGCATGCCATTTAATAATAACAGGAACAGTCGCGACGACAAATCCGGAAGAGGCCCTAATAAGCCAAATAGATCTGAAACCACCGGCAGATCAAAATCTGATCAATCCTTTAAATCATCCTCTTCAAGTTTTAGCAAGAAAGACGATTCTGGATTTAACAGAGATAAAAAGCCTTATGGCTCAAGAGAAGGAAGTAGTTCTTTTGGAGAAAAAAAACCTTATGGAACCCGCAGTGAGGGTTCTTCAGACAGAAAACCTTACGGAACCAGAAGTGAAGGATCTAGCGATAGAAAACCTTATGGTGAAAAACGTGAAGGATCTTCTTTTGGAGAAAAAAAACCATACGGAACAAGAAGCGAAAGCTCTTTTCAAGATAGAAAAGCTTATGGTGACAAAAGAGAAGGTGCTGGCGACAGAAAACCTTACGGAACCAGAAGCGAGGGTTCATCAGACAGAAGACCTTACGGCGATAAAAGAGAAGGATCTTCTTACGGAGAAAAAAAATCTTACGGAACCAGAAGCGAAGGTTCATCTGATAGAAAACCTTACGGCGATAAAAGAGAAGGATCTTCTTACGGAGATAAAAAACCTTTTGGAGCTAGAAGCGAAGGATCTTCTGATAGAAAACCTTATGGCGATAAACGTGAAGGATCTTCTTACGGAGATAAAAAACCTTTTGGCGCTAGAAACGAAGGTTCATCTGATAGAAAACCTTACGGCGATAAACGTGAAGGTTCTTCTTATGGAGATAAAAAACCTTTTGGCTCTAGAAACGAAGGATCATCAGACAGAAAACCTTATGGCGATAAACGTGAAGGATTTGGAGAAAAAAAACCTTACGCAACAAGAGAAGCTAGTTCTTACGATAGAAAACCAAGAGAAGATGCTGGCGACAGAAAACCTTACGGTGATAAAAGAGAAGGATCTTTTGATAGAGATAAAAAGCCTTTTGGCGATAGACCACGCAGTGGATCTGATGAAAACAGAAGCGACAATTACAGCCGACCTCATAAGAAAAGAGAAGATGATGAAAAAAATACCTCATCAAATGAATTTAATGATGACCAAGTAAAATTAAGAACCAGAAGCAGTTCTAAACCTGCATTTAAAAAAGATGGCGAACTGGTTAGATTAAACAGATTTATTTCTAATGCCGGCATTTGCTCTAGAAGAAAAGCCGACGAATTGATTGCAGCTGGAGTAGTGAGCGTAAATGGCGAACCCGTTTCTGAATTGGGCACCAAAGTAAACCCAATGGTAGATGATATCAGATACAATGGTCAGCTATTAAAAAGAGAAAAAATGGTTTATGTTTTATTAAATAAACCAAAAGATTATATCACCACAACTGATGATCCTCAGGAAAGAAAAACGGTAATGGAACTAGTAGATAAAGCTAGTAAAGAACGTATTTACCCAGTTGGAAGATTAGACAGAAACACCACAGGACTTTTATTGATGACCAATGATGGAGAGTTAGCCGATAAACTTTCTCATCCAAAAAATAGCATCAGCAAAATTTATCAGGTAGAGTTAAGCAGAAACCTTTCTCAAGGAGATTTTAACAAAATTGCCTTTGGTTTAGAGCTAGAAGACGGTTTAATTAAGCCTGATGAAGTTAAATATGTAACTGGTGGCGCTAAAAATGAAATTGGTATTCAAATTCATAGTGGTAAAAACCGTATTGTAAGAAGAATTTTTGAAAGCTTAGGTTACGAAGTGGTAAAATTAGATAGGGTAATTTATGCTAATTTAACCAAGAAAGATTTAACCAGAGGCAGATGGAGATATTTAACTGACCAAGAAATTATTCAGTTGAAACATTTTGTAAAGGGATAATTTTGTAAATCATCCTTTTTAATTCTCTTTACTAAAAACACCAATCTTTAAAAAGATTGGTGTTTTTTTATGTCAAAAAATTAAACTGAAATTAATTTAAGGCCTTTTAGCTAAAAAATAACTTTCAAAATCTTTCTCTTTTCAGTTTTAAAAATTTAATTCCTTTAAATTAAAGAAACGGTATAATAATAGCCTTACCACACAAATTTCAAATATGAAAAAAATTCTATTGTGGCTGCTTGGTATTATTTTAATCACTGGTATTGGTTTATTCTTTGGCGCAAAGTACCTGCAAAGAAACTGGAAACCACTTTTAGAAGAACAGCTTAAACAGGCAGTGATCAACTCAACTGATAGCTTGTACAAAATAGAATACAAAAGCCTTGATGTAAATCCTATAAATGGGAATCTTAATTTGGTAGATTTCAAACTCACGCCCATTATGGAAGTTTACGAGAAACTAAAAATTACAAATGAGGCTCCAGATAATCTTTACGAATTAGCTGTTGACGAATTGATTATTAATAAAGCCAATGCGAAAGAAGCGGTAAGCACCAAAAAATTAAATATAGCCAACATTATTATTGATCATCCACAACTTAAAATCACGAATAACAGACAGCCTTATAACGACATTGTTGATACGCTTAAGAAAAAGAAAAACCCTTATGAACTGATTAAAGAAATATTTAAAGAGCTAAAAATCAATACTATTCAACTTAAGGACGTAGATTTTACTTTTGTAAATAATAGCAACGAGCAAAAAAAGCAAACCTCTTTAAAAAATCTAAATATTACTATTAATGATTTATTAATTGACTCCTTAGCATCACAAGATAAAAACAGGGTTTATTACACTAAAAATGTAGAAATCAATATTAAAGACTATCAAATTGCCACTCCTGATAGCTTGTATTATGTAAAAACCAGCGAACTCAGTTTTTCGACGATTAGAAATGAATTGCTGTTAAAAAATGTAAAAATGGAACCCCGGCTAAGTAAAGCAGCGTTTCATGAGAAAGCAGGCTATGCAAAAGACAGATTTGACTTGGATTTTGAAAATATCATTATTAAAGATGTTGATTTCGACTTATTCTTAAAGCAGCAAATTCTAATGGCCGAATCACTTTCGATTGAGAAAGCAAGAGTGGATGTTTATAATAACAATGCCTACCACAGAAAAAGAACAGACAAAACCGGAAAATTCCCACATCAACAATTGCTAAACGTAGCTTTAGATATGCGCATTAAGCAAGTTAATCTCAACAATGTAAATATTAGCTATGCTGAGTATGATGCAAAAAGTAAGCGTACCGGTATTATTAGGTTTAACAACTTACGTGGAACTATAAATAATGTAACCAATAATATTGCTTCGCTAAAAAAGGATGACGTAATGATTGCTAATGTTAAGGCCGAAATATTTGGAAAAGCCCCGGTAAGTTTAAATATGAAATTTTACATGAGAAGTGAACTTGGCGCCCATGATTATAGCGGTACGGTTGGTGCTTTTAACGGCAAAATTTTAAATGAAATAGTTAAACCTTTAGGCATGGCCGAAATAAAATCTGCCACCATAAGTAAGGTTTCATTTGATGTAAAGGCCAATCAAAACATAGCAAGAGGCACCATGCAATTTTATTATTCTGATTTAAATGTGAGTATTTTAAAACGAGAAGAAAATGGAAACCTAAAAGATCAAGGTTTTATTTCTACCGTTGCCAATGGTTTTATCATCAAATCTGAAAATCCTTCTAAAAAGGGAGAATTTACCGAAGGGCGTATTTTATATAGCCGACCCTATTATGCTTCTTTTTTTAATTACCTGTGGCAATCTCTTTTTACGGGTGTAAAAGAAAGTGTTGGGGTGAGCCGAGAAAAAGAAGCTAAACTTAAAAAGAGCGCTGCAAAAATCGGAAGCTTAGTTGATGATGCTAAGGACGCTTTTTCTTCTATTAAAGAAAATTTAAAAGAAAGAAAAGAGAAAAGAGAAGTACGGCGAGACGAGAAAAAAACAGAAAAAGAACAAGAACAAAAAAAGAAAGAAGAACAGGAGTTGGAGATCAAAAATTGATGATTTACTAGCTAAAGAACTTCATTTTGATGATAAGAAATCTAAATTGTCAAAACAACTTGTTTACTAATAGAAAACTTTTAACTTTGTTCACTATAAGTAAACTCTAAATGTTTAACATCATCAACCGAAAAACACTTTTAACTTATGTACAGGAATATCCAAAAGCAAAGAATGCTTTACTTGAATGGTATTATGAATTTTTAAATGCTGATTTTAAAAATTTTCAGGAGCTAAAAGCGACTTATAAAAATGCAAGTTTAGTAGGTGATGACCGTGTAGTAATTAATATTATGGGCAACCATTATAGACTGGTGATTAGAGTTATTTTTATTTATAAAGTGATTCAAATTAAGTGGTTTGGGACTCATAAAGAATATGATAAAATAGATGTATCAACCATAAAATTTAAACACTAATGAATTTACATATCTTAAAAACAGACGAAGAATATCAGGAATTATTAGATTGGGTTGATGCTCAATTTGATTTGAACATTTCTATTGACAGTAAAGTAGGTGAAGATTTACAAGTGGCTTTATTGCTAATTAAACAATATGAAGATGTGCACTTTAAAATCCCAAAACCCGACCCACTTTTGGTTGTAAAGCAAAAAATGGAAGAAGAAGGCTTAAAAAACAAAGATCTAATCAATTGGATTGGCAGCAAAAGCTATGTTTCGGCATTGTTAAGTGGCAAAAAACCTTTAACCCTTAAAATTGCAAAAGTGCTGCATCAAAAATTAGGGATTCCTGCGGAAGTATTTTTGGCTTGAATTTGATATTTCTTTATTTTCCATGTTCTATGTCTTCACAGAGCATTATTTTTTAATAATCAAATTTCGGTTTCTGGAGAAACAAAATCATGTAAAAAGAGTCAGAAACTCCTTTTTATTAGTTAATCCGTAATCAAGCTACGCTTAAGACTACGGACAGATGGGGGTAAAAGATGTAGAATCACCCTATAATAATTGGGATGATATAGATCCTTGGTTAGCTATTATAGCCAGAACAATAAAATCTATAATTAAAAATAAAGTTTACTAAATCTTTGACTTAATAAAAGAATACGATTTATAGTCACCAATTCGCCAATGGTGTAGGGATAATCCTCGGATTATCCGTTTGTTAAAAAATTGTAAAGGACAACCCAAGGTTTATCCCTACTTTTCAAATTTTTTCCTATTATTTTATTCAACAGTAAACGATGATTTCGGAATCTTCTGAATCGCTACAACGTTAAAAAAAATCAACTTTTAATGAACCTTTTTCATTTGCCAAAATTGGTTATTTAAAAAGTTACTGCATTTCGGTCTGTGAGGATACAGACCGAGGCATAGGGCAAACAAAATAGCCCACGGTTTAAACCGTGGGCTATTTGATAAACCGTCTGCAATTAATAACAATATTTATTCGCATCAATTAATTGCTTCGCAACTCTTTGTCTGGCATCTTTGATATTAAAAGGCGCTGTTTTAGTGAATCGGCGTAAGCCCATTAACATCATATTTAATTCATCGCCTTCGGCAAAAGAGTTTAAAGCTTCTTTACCTGCTAAGTGGGTTTTATCTACACATTCTTGCAAGTAAATACGCATCATATCTAATTGCCCTTTACAAGCTTCCTCGCCTTTGATACTCACTAATTTTTCGACTCTTAAAATGGTTGATTCTGCCACGTAAACCGAGCCAATAATATCGGCAATGTTCATTAAAATTTCTTGCTCTTTAGAAAGTGTCATCATTAGTTTTTGTACTGCTGCACCAGCAATCATTAAACCTGCTTTCTTTAAATTCTTTAAAGTTTTCTTTTCTGCTGCAAATAAGGCATCATCTTCCTCACCAAATTCGGGAATCGACATTAATTCGCCTGCTACAGCTTGGGCTGGAGTCATTAAATCTAGCTCACCTTTCATCGCTCTTTTTAAAAGCATATCTACAATCAGCAATCTGTTGATTTCATTAGTTCCTTCAAATATCCTGTTGATTCGGCTATCGCGATAAGCTCTATCCATTGGCGCATCTGCAGAATAACCCATTCCGCCGTAAACCTGTACGCCTTCATCTACAATATAATCCAACATTTCTGATCCCCAAACTTTGATAATGGCGCATTCTACTGCAAAAGTCTCAGTTGATTTCAACTTAGCTTTCGCCATATCCATTCCGCCAGCTACTAAAGCATCATAAGCATCATCAATATTTTGACCAGCTCTGTAAGTAGCACTTTCTACCGCAAAATTCCTTACTGCCATTTCTGCCAGTTTATATCTAATGGCTCCAAATTTTGAAATATTCAATCCAAACTGAACTCTTTCATTTGAATAATTAATAGCATGATCCAATACTTTTCTAGAAGAACCAATAGCTGCGGCGCCTAATTTTATACGCCCAATATTTAAAATATTTACTGCTATTTTAAATCCGTTCTCTCTTTCAGAAAGTAGGTTTTCTTTAGGAACAGGACAATCGTTAAAAAACACCTGCCGAGTTGATGATCCTTTGATTCCCATTTTATGCTCTTCGGGATTCATGGTGATTCCACCAAAATCTTTCTCAACAATAAAAGCGGATAGATTTTTATCATCATCAATTTTGGCAAAAACAATAAAAATATCAGCAAAGCCACCATTGGTAATCCACATTTTTTGTCCGTTGACAATATAATGTGTTCCGGCTTCATTTAAAACAGCTTTTGTTCTTCCACTGTTAGCATCAGAACCAGAATTTGGCTCGGTTAAACAATAAGAAGCTTTCCACTCGCCAGAAGCTAATTTTGGAATGTATTTATCTTTTTGTGCTTGATCTCCGTAATAAAGAATAGGTAAAGTACCAATTCCTGTATGCGCAGAAAGTGCCACCGCAAATGAATGACCCGAGCCAACTACATCTGCAACCAGCATAGAAGTATTAAAATTCTTTCCAAAACCACCGTATTCTTCTGGAATAGAAACTGCTAATAAACCTAGTTCGCCTGCTTTATCCATTAAAGATTGCATCAAACCTTCTTCTTGGCTATCTATTCTATCCAAATTTGGATAAACTTCTGCTTCTAAGAAATCCTGGCAGGTTTTCTTAATCATTAATTGCTCTTCATCAAATTCTTCAGGAATAAATACGTCTTGAAAATTAGTTTCACTGATGATAAACTCACCGCCTTTGATTGATTTTTTTTCTAGTGTTTCCATACTGTTTAGTATTAAGTAGCGAGTATCAAGTATCAAGACACTTTCAAATCGCATAAAAATTTATAATTTAACCATAAAAGCATCTTGATTCTTGATACTCCTATCTTGATTCCTTTTATTATAGCATTTCAAATATCCCTGCCGCACCTTGTCCGCTGCCTACGCACATGGTCACCATTCCGTATTTCTGGTTTCTTCTTTTTAATTCGTTGAATATTTGCACACTTAGTTTTGCTCCGGTACAACCTAGTGGATGCCCTAATGCAATTGCACCACCATTCACATTTAGTTTATCGGTATTTAAGTCTAGTTTTCTGATGATGGCTAGTGATTGCGAAGCAAAAGCTTCGTTCAATTCTATTAAATCCATATCGTCTAACTTCATGTTGGCTTGCTTTAATGCCATTGGTATTGCTTCTATTGGACCAATTCCCATTATTCTTGGTGGAACACCAGCTACCGAATAGCTTACTAAACGAGCGATAGGCTGTACATTAAGTTCTTTCAACATTTTTTCTGAAACCACTAAAACAAATGCAGCCCCGTCTGAAGTTTGAGAAGAATTACCGGCTGTTACCGACCCTCCAGCTGCAAAAACCGGTTTTAATTTAGCTAAAGCCGAAGTGCTGGTATCTGCCCTTGGACCTTCATCAGTATCCACTATATATTCTCTGGTTTTCTTCTTCATGTTGGCATCCACGTAGTTTTCTTTTACCGTAATTGGTAAAACGCCATCTTTTAAATGCCCATTTTTGATGGCTTCAACTGCTTTTTGATGCGATTTAAATGCAAACTCATCTTGATCTTCTCGGTTCACATTAAACTCATTAGCTACAGCTTCTGCAGTTAATCCCATTCCCCAATACCAATCTGGATTTTTTATGGCCACCTCTGGATTTGGAACAATTTTCCATCCGCCAAAAGGCATTCCACTCATCACTTCTACCCCACCAGCAACAATACAATTTGCCATTCCGGCTTTAATTTTTGCAACTGCCGTGGCAATGGTTTCTAAGCCCGATGCGCAATATCTGTTCATCGTCATCCCAGGAACTTTATCAGTATCTAATCCCATTAAAGAAATCATTCTACCAATATTTAGCCCCTGCTCTGCTTCTGGCGTAGCGTTTCCTACGATTACATCGTCTATTTGTGTTTTATCAAGATTAGGAACAGATGCTACTAATTCTCTAATGACTTCAGCAGCTAAATCATCTGCTCGAGTAAAACGAAAAACGCCTTTTGCTGATTTACCAACTGCGGTTCTATATCCTGCTATTATGTATGCTTCCATTTTATTTAGTATTGAGTAGCGAGTATCAAGTATCTAGACTTGTAAACGCATAAATGATTTAATTTTTCATTTTATGAGCATCTTGATACTTGATACTCATATCTTGATACTTTCTCTAATTTCTTAAAGGTTTTCCTTTAGTTATGATTGATTGAATTCTCTCCAAAGTTTTCTTTTCTCCGCACAAGCTCAAAAATGCTTCTCTTTCCAAATCCAATAAATATTGTTCGGTTACTATGCTTGGCGCAGATAAATCTCCACCACACATCACGTATCCTAGTTTTTGAGATATTTTTTGGTCATGCTCTGAAATATAATTTCCAGATTTCATCGTATTAGCACCGGCGTAAACCATTCCTAAACCAAATTTCCCTAATACTTTAATATCGGTTCTTCTTACAGGTTGGGTATATCCAGCATCAGCTAATTCTAAAGCTTTTTGTTTGGCATCAGCAATCAACCTGCTCCTATTCATAGAAATGGAATATTTGTCTTTTAATAAGTAACCTAAATCAAAAGCTTCTTGTGCTGAAGTAGAAACTTTTGCCATTGCAATGGTTAAAAACCTGTCTTTCAATACATTTTGCTCTATTTGCCCTTCAACAAAAGCATCCGAAGCTCTTAAAGCAAATTCTTTTGTACCGCCACCACCAGGAATTAAACCTACACCAAACTCGACTAAACCCATGTAGGTTTCGGCGTTAAGCTGAACATGATCGGCATGCAAACAAAACTCGCAACCGCCACCCAAAGTAAGATTATGGGGTGCTACCACTACTGGGATGGAAGAATATCGTAAACGCATTGCGGTGTTTTGGAACATTTTAATGGCCATATTCACTTCGTCCCACTCCTGCTCTACTGCCATCATAAAAATCATCCCAACGTTGGCTCCGGCTGAGAAATTTGCACCATCATTACCGATGACTAAACCTCTATAATCTTTCTCGGCAATATCAATGGCTTTGTTAATTCCGCTTAACACTTCGCCACCTATGGTGTTCATTTTGGTATGAAACTCTAAGTTTAAAATTCCATCGCCAATATCGGTTAAGGTTGTACCTGCATTTTCCCAAATGGTTTTGTTGGCTCTAATGTTATCTAAAATGATAAACGCATCTTGACCAGGAATTTGTTTGTAAGATTTTGAAGGGATATCATAATAAGATTTAGCTCCGTTTTCTACTTTACAAAATGAGGAATTGCCGGCATCTAACATTTGAGTAACCCAAGCTGCCGGAGTATTTCCGTTGGCCTTCATCATTTCTACAGCTGCTTTAACACCCAGTGCATCCCAAACTTCAAACGGACCCAATTCCCAACCAAAACCAGCTCGCATGGCATCATCTATTCTATAGGTTTCATCAGAAATTTCGGGAATGCGATTTGAAACGTACTCGAACAATCCTGAAAAAGAAATTCTAAAAAACTCTGCTGCTTTATCTTTACCTGCTGCATAAACCTTCATTCGCTCACGCAAATTTTCAATAGGTTTTGTAGCTTCTAAAGTGGCTGATTTTACTTTATTTTGAGAACGATATTCGAGTGTTTTTAAGTCTAAAGCTAAAATCTCGGTTTTACCGGCTGCATCTTTTGTCTTTTTATAAAAGCCTTGCCCAGTTTTATCGCCAAGCCATTTGTTCTCTTGCATCTTCTTCACATAATCTGGCAATACAAAAGCTTCTCTAGCTTCATCATTTGGCACATTTGCATATAGCCCGTTTGCTACGTTAATCATGGTATCTAAACCAACCACATCAGTAGTTCTAAAAGTGGCAGATTTTGGTCGACCTAAAACCGGACCAGTAAATTTATCCACTTCTTCAACGGTTAAATCCATTTTTTGCACCAAGTGCAATAGTGCCATAATGGAATAAACGCCTACCCTGTTGGCAATAAATGCTGGAGTATCTTTACATAAAACCGTAGTTTTTCCTAAAAATTTATCTCCGTAGTGCATCAAAAAATCAACAACTTCTGGATCTGTTGCCGGTGTTGGAATAATTTCTAATAACCTTAAATAACGTGGTGGATTAAAAAAATGAGTCCCGCAAAAATGCTTTTTAAAATCTTCTGATCGGCCTTCCGCCATCATGTGAATAGGAATTCCAGAAGTATTAGAAGTAATTAAAGTGCCTGGTTTACGATGTTTTTCTACCTGATCATAAACTTTTTTCTTGATGTCTAGGTTTTCCACCACCACTTCAATTGTCCAATCACAAGAGGCAATATCTTTCATATTATCCTCAAAGTTTCCGGTCTTAATTCGGTTTAAAACCGATTTATTATACACTGGCGATGGATTAGATTTTGCGGCAAAAGCGAGGGCTTCATTTACAATTCTATTTCTAACAGCTGGGATATCTAAAGTTAAACCTTTTGCTTTCTCAACATCATTTGGCTCTTTAGGAACAATATCTAAGAGTAAAACTTCTAAACCTATATTGGCAAAGTGACAAGCTATACGTGATCCCATAATTCCTGAACCTAGCACTGCTACTTTTTTGATTGATCTTTTCATAAATAATAAAATATTGTAAAAATCAGGGTTTGTAATCGGTTGTTAATTGGTTGATGGTTTTGAGCGAATTAACTAAATGAAGTTTTTCATCTTCGGCTAAATTGGCTTCTAAATAATCATTAAACTTTTTTACCACCACACGGGCTAAATGGCGTTTCTCTTTACCTTTATCTGTTAGATAAAGTTTAACCGATCTTTTATCTGTAAGGTGACTTTCTCTATAAATTAAACCATCAGTTTCTAAATTATTTAACATTCTACTTAAGCTGGTTGATTTTAAGCCCAGCAAAGCCGCAACTTCTGAAACCGTAGTTCCTTCTATTTCATCAATATTGATGAGCATATAACCAATAGATTGAGTAATGCCAAATTCTGACGCTAATTGATTATAGCGGTTAGCAATATTTTGCCAGGTTATCTTTAGAAAATAATCTATAGTTTCTTGGTGCTTCATTATTAAGTTTAAATGGTATTTCAAAGCTAACAATCTTTAACTTACTATGCAAGCATAATAAATTTAATGGCTTATTATTTCTGAGAAATAATTTATTAATTGAACTAAAAAAAACTTTTCAGAAATCTTATCTTATCTTACCGTCCATTCTGAGTAAAAACTAATCTTAGTTTGTATTTTTTAATGAAATATGATTTTAATTGTTGACGATAAACCAGAGAATATTTACTCGTTAAAAAAGCTGCTTGAATTAAAAAATCATCCTGTTGATATTGCTTCATCTGGTGAAGAAGCTTTAAAAAAAGTGCTTTCTTTTGATTATTCATTAATTATTTTGGATGTTCAAATGCCTGCAATGGATGGCTTTGAAGTTGCCGAAACACTCTCGGGTTTTAAAAAAACCAAAGATATTCCCATCATATTTTTATCTGCAGTAAATATTGATAAGCAGTTTATTGCTAAAGGTTACGCCTCTGGCGGAATTGATTATGTAACTAAACCTATAGATCCAGATATTTTACTTTTGAAAGTAAATACTTTTATAAAGTTATATCAACAAACCAAAGAGCTTCATGAAATTCAAACTATTTTAAGAGCAGAGATTGAGACAAGAAAAACCGTACAAGCCCAACTAAGAGATAAAGTAGAACAATTACATAGCACATTAGAATCTTTACCCTTAATTGCTTTTACATCTGATGATGGTGGTAACATAGAGTTTGTAAATAAGCATTGGTTTAGCTATTCATCAAGCGATAAAATTTTTCCAGATACGCATCCTGATGATAAAAATATCACCAGCGAATGGGCTGTTGAACTGCAAAAGGGTAATAGCTTAGAAATGGAAATTAGAGTGAAAAAATTGAATAGTGAAGATTACAGATTTCATTTACTAAGAATTATCCCTATAAAAGACGAGGAAAAAATCACAAAATGGGTAGGCACTTTTACAGATATTGAAGACCAAAAGCAAATTGAAAAGAAAAAAGATGAATTTTTAAGTATTGCCAGCCATGAACTTAAAACTCCTTTAACCAGTATTAAGGCATACATTCAACTTTTAGATAGAAACTTAAAAGACACCGAATCTTTACAGATTAAAAAGTACATTGAAAAAGCACACTTACAGGTAGGCAAATTGAATAATTTAATTGCCGAACTGTTAGACATTTCTAAAATAGATAGCGGGAAATTAAAGCTTAACAAGCATTTATTTAATATTCAAAATTTAATAGAAAGTACTTGTGAAACCATCCATCAAACACATGAAGATGCCATTATCACTATTTTAGGGAATGAGCAACCTTTAGAAGTTTATGCTGATGAGGCAAGAATAGAACAAGTGCTAATTAACTATTTAACCAACGCATTAAAATATTCGCCAGATAATAAACAGGTGACCATCACCAGAGAAAACAATAAAAATGAGGTTGTTATTAAAGTAAAAGATAACGGCATTGGTATACCTTTTGAAAAACAAAAAAGCGTATTTAATAAATTTTATAGGGTTGAGGAATCATCTCTAAAGTTTCAGGGCTTAGGAATAGGCCTTTACATTTGCGCAGAAATTATCAATAAACATACTGGAAAATTTGGAGTGAACAGCAGTAAAGGCAACGGCGCTGAATTTTATTTTAGTATTCCTATTAAATTAAAAGATTAAATGAATTCAAATTTCTTAAAAAACTTACAACTAAGTTTAAGCCTTTCCTTTATATTACTTATTGCTAGTTCGGCTGCTGCATTACTTTCTATTAAAGGATTAGTAGAGAATCAAGATTTAGTAGGACATACCGAAAAAGTTTTAAGATCATTAGAAAATGTAATGTCGAGCCTTAAAGATGCCGAAAACGGACAAAGAGGTTACGTAATTACATCAGATCAAAGATTCTTAGCGCCCTATTTAAAAAGTAAAACAGAACTTCCTGATTTATTAGCCTCACTCAAAGAAATCACTTCAGATAATCCAATTCAAGAAAAAAATTGGATTGAATTAAATACCATCATCAATTCACGAACTGGAATTTTAGATCGAAATTTAGATCGAAAACTAAAAAATCAGTCTGTTTCTTTACAAGACATGTTAAACGGACAATTAGAAATGGATAAGTGTAAATTTCTGATTGACAACATGACCCAAATTGAAGAAACCTTATTTAAAAGCAGAAGCCAAGAAGCAAAGCAATCAGCCACTTACACCTCTATTCTCATTTTTGTATTCACAATAATTTCTTTACTGTCAGCTCTTATTTTTTACAGAAAAATAAGAAGTGATTTTAAAATGCGTGAAGAATTAAAAAATGAATTATTAACTAAAGATTACGAGACCAGTGAGAGTATTTTAGCTATTGAAGATATTGCCATTAAAATTGCTAAAGGAAATTATTCGGACCGAATTAAACGTGATGATTTAGGCATTTTAAGTAAAATTAGTGTGTCGCTAAACCTAATGGCCGAATCTTTAGAAACTTCTTTTAATAAAATTAATGACGATGAATGGATGCAAAAAGGGCTGGCTATCATTAATGATAAATTAGTTGGGAATAAAAACATTAAAGAAATAGCAGGTGAATCTTTAAATTATTTAATTGAATACGGCCAATGTAATAATGGCGCCATATACATTTATAATGAGGGTAAATTAGAATTAAAAGCCTCCTACGGTAAAGAAGAATACATGAAAAATTCTTTTGATGAAGGTGAAGGAATTATTGGCCAAGTATTTACCTCAAAGAAATTAAAACTGATTGAAAATTTAACAGAAGAAAATTATGGGCTTAGTTTTTCTGGAGGCAAAATAAAATTAGACTCATTATTAATTATACCTATTACTTACGAGAAAAATACTGTTGGCGTTATTGAATTAGGCAGTACAAGTAAATTTAATGAAATAGATTTATCTTTTCATGATTGTGCGTCAACAACCATTGGGGCAGCAATTATTAGTGCAAGCTTTAGAAAACATAATCAGAATTTATTAGAGCAAACTCAAGCACAAACAGAAGAGTTACAATCACAACATACTGAATTAGAAGCGCTAAACTTTGAATTAGAAGTTCAAACTCAAAAACTACAAGCATCTGAAGAAGAATTAAAAGTACAACAAGAAGAATTAATGGAATCTAATCAGGAATTAGAAGAAAGATCTAAACTATTAGAAGAAAAAAATCAATTAATTATAGATAGAAATATTGTTATTCAGGAAAAGGCCGAAGAATTAGCTTTAAGTACCAAGTATAAATCAGAATTTTTGGCCAACATGTCTCATGAGTTAAGAACGCCTCTTAATTCTATTCTTTTACTTTCTAGGCTAACAGCCGAAAACTTAGAAGGAAATTTAAATGAAGATCAAATAGAATCTGCTAAAGTAATACAAAGTTCAGGTAATGGCTTATTGGCTCTAATTGATGAAATATTAGACCTATCAAAAATTGAAGCCGGTAAAATGGATATGCACTATGAGGTAGCCGCTTTAAAAACTGTAGTGGATGAATTAAGTGGAATGTTTAACCCAATAGTAAATCAGAAAAATATTAGTTTGGTTTTTACTATTGATGAACATGCCGATACCATAGGAACAGATATTACCCGATTAGGGCAAATTCTTAAAAATCTATTATCTAATGCTATCAAATTCACTTCGGAAGGAAAGGTAAGCCTGCACATATCAGAAAAAGACAATCAAATATCATTTAACGTTACAGATACAGGAATAGGCATTTCAAAAGATAAACAGAAACTTATTTTTGAAGCTTTTCAGCAAGAAGATGGCTCTACCCGCAGAAAATTTGGCGGAACCGGATTGGGATTATCCATTAGTAGAGAATTAGTTAAATTACTTGGTGGTTTTATCACTTTAGAAAGTGAGCCGGGCAAAGGCAGTACTTTTATAGTTACTCTTCCAAAATTTACAACGCAACAAGCCACAATTTTAGTTGAAGATAATAATAAAATAGAAGAGCAAAAAGAAGCAATTTCGCCTCCAGATTATTCAAATATTGTAACAACCATTCCTGCTGATGTTGCAGATGATCGCTTAAACATCAGCCCCAATGATAAAGTAATTTTGATTGTAGAAGATGATATTTTCTTTGCTAAAACATTAATTACTTACGCCAATAAAGAAAACTACAAGGCAATTGTGGTAGTTAGAGGCGATTTAGCATTACCTGCTGCCTTAGAATATAAGCCGTCTGCAATTTTATTAGACATTCAGTTACCCGTAATGGATGGTTGGATGGTGATGGATGCGTTAAAAGCCAACACTAAAACCAGGCATATTCCGGTACATATTATGTCTTCTTTGCAGGCTAAAAAAGAAAGTTTACTAAAAGGTGCTGTTGATTTTATTGATAAACCATTTGCATTTGAGCAGCTAGGAAGTATTTTTACTAAAATAGAAAATGCTTTAAATAAAGACCCAAAAAAGGTACTAATTGTAGAAGAAAACCCACAACATGCCACAGCACTTTCCTACTATTTAAGCAATTTTAATATTTCTACTGAAATTAAAAACTCGGTAGCAGATAGCGCTAAAGCTTTGCAAGAGCAAGATGTAGACTGCGTGATTTTAGATATGGGGATAAGCGATAGTAAAACCTTTGAAACACTAGAAATTATAAGAAAAAACAAAGGATTAGAAAATCTACCGATTATTGTTTTTACAGGTAAAAATATCTCTAAAATAGAAGAACAAAAAATTAAAAAATATGCCGATACCATTGTGGTAAAAACCGCAAATACTTATCAAAGAATTTTAGATGAAGTAGGCTTATTTTTACATTTAGTAAGTGAAGACTCTACAGAGAAATCAGAGAAAACTTTAAGAAAATTAGGGGTTTTAAGCGAGGTAATTAAAAATAAAACCGTTTTAATTGCTGATGATGATGTGAGAAATATTTTTGCGATTTCTAAAGTTTTAGAAAAATACCAAATGAACATGATTAGTGCTATAGATGGTAAAGAAGCATTAATTAAATTAGAAAACAACCCCAATATTGATGTGGTTTTAATGGATATTATGATGCCTCAAATGGATGGATACGAAACCATACAAGCCATCAGAAAAAATGCTAAATATGCAAAACTGCCTATTATTGCAGTTACTTCTAAAGCAATGATGGGCGACCGTGAAAAATGTATTAAAGCAGGAGCATCAGATTATATCTCTAAGCCGGTAGATTTAGATCAGCTACTTTCCTTATTAAGAGTTTGGCTTTATCAAAATTAATATGATTGGTAATAATTTGATACTTATTATTGATGACGACTATAGAAACATCTTTGCATTAAAGATGGTACTTAAGGCAAAAGGTTTTTCTGCTCATCATGCTTTAAGCTACAAAGAAGGTCTAATTATTCTTCAAGAACATTCCGCCATTAAATTGGTATTAATGGACATGATGATGCCAGAAATTGATGGCTATCAAGCAATTAAACTACTAAGAAATACAGATGATTTCAAAAACCTACCCATTATTGCAGTTACCGCTCAAGCAATGGTTGGCGATAAAGAAAGGTGTATTGCTGCTGGCGCTGATGGTTATATTGCCAAACCCGTAAACCTAGATCATTTAATGATTTTTATAAACAAATACTTAATAGATAATGAAAGCCGACTTAATTAAGGAGGATGAGCTTCATATTTTATTGATAGACGTAGCTCAAAAATACGGTTACGACTTTACAGAGTATAGCATGGCTTCTCTTAAAAGAAGAGTTAACCGTTTATGTTTGATAGACAAGCATAAAAGTTTTGCAGAGTTAAGATATAGGATTTTAAATGACGAAGAATATTTAAGTCGTTTTGTGGAAGAAATTACAGTAAATGTAACCGAAATGTTTCGCGATCCCAGTTTCTATAAAACTATAAGAGAAACCATTATACCAGAATTAGCCACACATCCACACATTAAAATTTGGTTAGCAGGTTGCTCTACCGGCGAAGAAGTTTATTCTTTATCCATTGTATTACATGAAACCGGGCTCTTACATAAAACGCTTTTATACGCAACTGATATTAATCCCTCGGTTTTAGAAGTTGCTAAACAAGGCATTTATGCTATAGGCGATATGAAACTATATTCAGAAAACTACATTAATAGTGGCGGAATTAAAGATTTTAGCACCTATTATTCAGCTATTTATGATCATATCAAGCTAATAGATGAGCTTAAGCTCAACACCGTTTTTGCCACCCATAACTTAGTTGCTGATCGTTCTTTTAATGAGTTTCAGTTAATTATTTGCCGTAATGTGCTCATTTATTTTAATAAAGATTTGCAAGAAAAAGTCTTAACTCTTTTTGATGATAGTTTAGAAAATTCGGCTTTTTTGGCATTAGGGAGCAAAGAAACTATCCGCTTTTCTGATCTCGAATCAAAATACACACAAATTGGACGAGAGAAAATATGGAGGAAAAATTGTTGAACAAAAAAATAGAATTATTGGTAATTGGAGGGTCGGCAGGGTCTTTTGATGTTTTGCTGCAAGTTATTCCTAAAATTAAAAGTGATATAAATTTCCCTATTATTATTATACTCCATAGAAAAAGTAATACCCCAACTTCAATTGCAAAAATATTTTCTTCAAAAACAAACTTACCCGTTATAGAATGTGAAGAAAAGGAAATTTTGCAACCTGGCACTATTTATTTTTCGCCACCAGATTATCACTTACTAGTTGAAAATGACCATAGTGTATCTTTAGATTCTTCTGAAAAAGTAAATTATTCAAGACCATCTATAGATGTAACCTTCAAAAATTTAGCGGATCTGTATCACGAAAATTTAGCTGCCATATTACTTTCGGGTGCAAATTCTGATGGTGCCAAAGGATTATTTTACATTAAAAGAAATAATGGAATAACTATTGTGCAAGATCCTGCGGTTGCCGAAATTAAATTTATGCCACAGCAAGCCATCAACCTTTTTGAGGTAGATCATATTTTTAATATTGAAGAAATAATTAATTACATAAACAACATTAACACAACCCTTAATTAAATTGAAAAAAACGATTCTTATTTTTGATGATGATGTAAACATTTTAGAATTATGTTTTATTATTTTAACCGATTGGGGATACCATGTGGAGGTTTCAGAAACTTCACATGATATTATTGAGAAAGTTTCTAAGGTTAACCCCGATGCTATTTTAATGGATAATTGGATCCCAGAAATTGGCGGAATAAAAGCCACTCAACTTTTAAAAAGCCATCCAGATTACAAGCACATTCCGGTAATTTATTTCTCGGCAAACAATGATATTCAGTCTTTAGCAAAAATAGCCGGCGCTGATGCCATTTTAGCCAAACCTTTTGATTTAGATGAGCTAGAAAACCTCATTAAAAGCATTTTAAAAGCTAAATAATAGCATTCACATCTTCAAGTTGTAATCCTTTTAATGATTAAAATATCGTTTCAATTTTACGCTTTTAAAATTTTCAACCTCCATAATTTTAGTTCAGTAATTAGCCTTGGCTTTACTTAAAATACCATTTAAATTTTACTTATTTTTTGATTTAAACCAACAAAAAATTAAGCTAAAAAATGTTAAATTATATAGTTTACAAACTTAGATGCTTATTTTAAGCACAGGTTTATTAATTTCGCAGAATAATCTTTTGTTTATGGAAGAATTTGAAGACAGCAAAGCATCTAAAAAAACCAAAACCATTTATATTTCTACAGTAATTAGCATTTCTTTAGTGCTTTTAATGGTGGGTTTATTAGGTCTCATTTTAGTACATGGCAAAAACTTGTCTAACTATGTGAAGGAAAACATTGTTTTAAACGTAATTATTAACGAAGGGACCAAGGAAGTTGACATCCTATCTTTACAAAAGCAAATTGAAGCTAACAATTACGTAAAATCTACTCAATATATTAGTAAAGAATTAGCCGCCAGAAATTTAACTCAAGATTTAGGAGAAGATTTTATTAAGTTTTTAGGTTATAACCCACTACTTTCCTCCATAGATGTTTACCTAAAAGCTGATTATGCAAATAACCAAAGCATAGACATTTTAAGCAAACAACTACAAAAGAATCCTTTAATTAACGAAGTACGCTATCAAAAATCTTTGGTAGATATGATCAATCAAAACATCAAAACCATCTCATTAGTCATATTCGGATTTGGATTTGTATTGTTAATCATCGCGGTAGCATTAATAAATAATACCATCAGGTTGGCTATTTATTCACAACGCTTCTTAATAAAAAGTATGCAACTTGTAGGTGCAACAAGAGGTTTTATTAGAAAACCGTTTATTATGTATGGAGTTTTACACGGCCTAATTGCAGGTTTAATTGCCATTATTTTATTGGTGCTCACCTTATATTTTGCGCAACAACAAATCCCAGAACTGGTGATTTTAACCAATTATACCGAGTTTGGAATTGTGTTTATTGCTGTAATTGGTGTAGGCATTTTCATATCATGTTTAAGCACCTATTTTGCAGTTACAAAATATTTAAAATTAAAAGTTTACGATTTATATAGATAAGAAATTATGGCTCAAAAACAGTCAAATCCATCAGATAATAGTCCTGCTCAATTTGTTTTTGGTAAGCAAAATTACCAATTGCTCATCATTAGTATTGTAGTAGTAATTACAGGATTCACGCTAATGAGTGGCGATACTGATATTTATAATTTTACAAAAATTATTTTAGCGCCAATTGTAGTTTTAATAGGCTTTGCTTTGGGGTTTTATGCCATATTAAAAAAGTCTTCAGCTAAAGTATGAACATTTTTGAAGTGATTGTATTGGCCATTATTGAAGGCCTTACCGAATTTCTACCTGTTTCTTCTACTGGCCACATGATTATCGCATCATCATTGATGGGCATTCAATCAGATAACTTTGTTAAATTATTTACAGTAGCCATTCAATTAGGCACTATCCTATCTGTTGTGGTTTTATACTTTAAAAGGTTTTTTAAATCTTTTGATTTCTATTTTAAGCTTCTGGTAGCTTTTATTCCCGCAGTAATTTTTGGGCTTTTATTTAGTGATACCATTGACCAATTATTAGAAAGTCCATTAACTGTAGCTATTTCTTTATTATTAGGTGGAATCATTTTATTGTTTGTTGATAAATGGTTTAAAAATGCTGATTTAGATGATCCTGATCAAATTTCTTATCCTACGGCATTTAAAATTGGTGTCTTTCAATGCTTAGCCATGATCCCTGGAGTATCCAGATCAGGAGCTTCTATTATTGGCGGAATGACTCAAAAACTCACCAGAAAAGCTGCTGCCGAATTTTCTTTCTTTTTAGCTGTACCTACCATGTTTGCTGCAACGGCCAAAAAGCTTTATGATTTTTATAAAGACGGACATACCATTAGTAATCATGAAATTAATTTATTATTAATTGGTAATGTGATTGGTTTTGTTGTTGCTTTAATAGCGATTAAAAGTTTTATAGGCTATTTAAGTAAAAACGGATTTAAAATATTTGGGATTTACCGAATTATAGTCGGTGCAATTATTATTGTGTTGCTATTAAGCGGCCATAACCTTAACGTGATGTAATGAGTGAAAACTCGATAAAGAAAATATTTCCTGCATTTAATTTTACCGAAGGCGAAGTTTTAATACTAAACAAACCTTATGGTTGGACTTCTTTTGATGTAGTTGGAAAAATTAGAAATTCTTTTAAACCGCTAAAGTTAAAAGTTGGCCACGCTGGCACCTTAGACCCGTTGGCTACTGGCTTACTGATACTTTGCACTGGCAAGCTTACTAAACAAATAGAAACCTATCAGGCCGAAGAAAAAGAGTACACAGGTACTTTTACTTTAGGAGCTACCACGCCTTCTTATGATTTAGAAACAGAGATAGACCAAACTTTTGATTATTCTACCCTCACAGAAGAAGCTATTTTAGCAAACTGCCAAAATTTTATTGGCGAGTTAGACCAATATCCGCCAGTACACTCGGCAATTAAGGTTGATGGAGAAAGACTTTACAGGAAAGCCAGAAGAGGCGAAGAAGTAGAATTAAAAACCAGAAAAGTAACCATATCTGAATTTGAAATTACCAGAGTGGAGCTTCCAGAAGTTGACTTTAGAGTAGTTTGCGGCAAAGGAACGTACATTAGATCTCTTGCTCATGATTTTGGCAAGAAACTAAATAACGGTGCTTTTCTTTCTAAACTGAGAAGAACAAGAAGTGGCAACTTTAAAATTGAAGACTCTTTTGAAATTATGGAACTGGTAAATCATATCAGAGAAATTAAAACTCAGCCTGATTTTAAGTAATTTCAAACATGCAAATCTATCATCACATTAAAGATTTTGAAAGATTAGAAAATGCTGTGGTTACCATTGGCACTTTTGATGGGGTGCATTTAGGGCATCAAAAAATCATTACAAAACTGATAGAAAAAGCACATCAAATTAAAGGGGAATCGGTAATCCTAACATTTTTCCCTCATCCCAGGATGATTTTACACCCCGAAGATCATGAGTTAAAGATGATCAATACCATTGCCGAAAAAGCCTTATTGTTGGAGCAATTGGGAGTAGATCACCTTATTATCACTCCTTTTACCAGAGATTTTTCTAACCAAAACGCAGAGCAATACATCAAAGAAATTTTGATCAATCAAATTGGGATGAAAGGTATTGTGATTGGTTACGACCATAGATTTGGAAAAGACAGAAGCGGTGGCTTAAAAGAATTACAGCAATTTAGCCCAGTTTATGGTTACCAAATCAATGAAATTCCAGAGCAAGACATTGCCGATGTAGCCATTTCCTCTACTCGTATTAGAAAGGCTCTTTCTATTGGAGATGTTGATGTTGCCAATGAATTGATGGGACATCCTTTTTCTTTATCAGGAAAAGTGATTAGAGGCGACCAAATTGGAAGAACTTTAGGTTACCCTACTGCAAATTTATTTATAGAAGAGAGTTATAAAATTATCCCCTCTGATGGGATTTATGCTGTGGAAATTCATATTCCAGAGAAAAGCAACAAAAATAAAAATCAAGTTATTGATAATCCTTTTCAACTCTCTCCATCAGATAATCAAAAATCAAATCTAAAAAACCATCAAAACCACAATTGTAAATTTAGAGGGATGGCTTATATTGGTCATAGACCAACCATTAACGGAATGAGCCAAAATATTGAAGTGAATATTTTTGATTTTAATGAAGATATTTATCATGAAAGTATTCGCTTAGATTTCCTTCACTTTATTCGTCATGATATTAAATTTGAAGGTTTAGCTAAACTAACTGAACAGTTAGCGAAAGACAAAATCAGTACTTTAAACTATTTTGAGAACCAAACTCATTAACGCTAGTTTCTTTTTCTTCAATATCAAAGCTATTCTTTAATTTAGATACATGCGCATCGACCGTGAAAAAGCTGAATTTTTAGATAAAATGATTCAACACTGGGAAGACGAGAAATTGTTAGACCCAGTAAAATCTGCTGAATTAAAGAAAAGCTATGCCATCAAAAACTTTGATTGGCAAAAACTGGCTCAATATTCTATTTACATTGCTTTAGCCTGTGGTGTTTTTGCTCTGGGCTCTTTGTTAATTGATAAAGAGATACTGGTTTTGCTAGAAACACTTTATCAAACACCTAACATTATCATCAGTATTTTATCTTTTTTAGCGGCTGCATGGTTTTTATTTTTAGGGAATAAAAGAAGAAAAAACAAAGTGCGCCAAGTATTTAGCAATGAAGCACTTTTGTTTGGTGGTATTTTATTTATAGCAAATGGATTGGCTTATTTTGGGAAATCAATTTCTAGAAATACTGATCATTATTCTTTAATATTCTTAGCCGCAGTTCCTATTTATGCTTTTTTAGGTTACTATTTTAAATCAAAATTGATTTGGGCTTTTGCATTACTCTCACTAGGCTCATGGTTTGGCACCGAGACAAGCTATATCAGCAAAGGAAATTTATACTTTTTAGGGATGAATTATCCTTTAAGGTTTGTTTGTTTTGGTACTTTACTAATTGCAGGAGCATGGTTGCTAAGAAACATCAAACAACTAGAATTTCTATTCCAAACCACTTATTTTATAGCTTATTTATACACTTTTACAGCTTTATGGCTATTATCCATCTTCGGAAATTTTGGTTCTATTGATCAATGGTATAGCGTTAACCAAACTTCTTTAATTGGATGGGGCTCACTTTCTATTTTTATTTGTGGACTTACCTTCTTTTTAGGTTTTAAGTTTAAAGATGAAATGGCCAGAGAGTTTGGCGCAACATTTCTAATTGTAAATCTCTACAGTAGGTTTTTTGAATACTTTTGGGATACTTGGCACAAAGCCTTATTTTTTATGGTTTTAGCTATCTCTTTTTGGATTATCGGCCGAAAGGCTGAGAAAATTTGGAATCTGGAGTTTTTGAAAAAAGAGTAGGGAGCAAGAAACAAGGAATAAAGATTAAGGAACAAAGAGAAAGGAATAAAGATTAAAAATTTGAGGTCATAAAAAAAGTCGGAGCTATTCCGACTTTTTTATTTATATATTAGTCATCCAGAGCTGCAAACAGCCGTCTGAAAACTCCGGACTCAATTACGCTTGTTTAGCAAATTGTACGTTGATGGCTAATTTAATATCCTCACCTACTACAATACTTCCTGCTTCGGTAATACCGTCCCAAGTTAAGCCAAATTCTTTACGGTTAATTTTACCAGTAACTTCAAAACCAGCTTTTACATTTCCGTAAAAATCTGTTGCTATTCCACCGAATTCTGCTTTTAAAGAAACAGGTTTAGTGACGTCTTTAATGGTTAAATGACCGTCTAATTTATAATCATCTCCGTCTTTCGTGAAAGATGTTGATTTAAATTTAATAGCTGGATATTGTTCGGCATTAAAAAAATCTGCTGATTTTAAGTGATTATCTCTATCTCCTTGGTTGGTATCAATGCTGTTTACATCTAATGAAAATTCTATGTTTGCACCAGAAAAATCTTCGCTTGTAGTTTCTAAACTTCCTTCAAAAATTTTAAAAGTCCCTGTTACGGTAGAGATTACTAAGTGTTTTACTTTAAATTGAACCTCTGAGTGCATTGGATCTAAAACCCATTTTCCTTGATTTGACATACTTTTTTAGTTTAATAGTTTCTAATTCTGGTCAAAGATAATAATATATGTTTAAACATGTATTATTAAACTAAATTATTTTCAAGTCTTTACACAATTATGATTTTACAAAGTAGAAATAAGTTTCCTTGATAATTTGAATAGATGCTAAAGCAAAAAAGATAATGGCGATGCTTTTGTTAATCATTTTATTGCTAAAAGAGAATCTATTTTGAATATATTGCGCAAACCGAGCAAACAAATACAAGGATAGAAAGCAGCCAATTGCCGCCCCAACTGCAAAAATCTCTAAGCCCAATCCTTTGGTAGTAATCCATTGATGGCTAATGAGGTAAGTACCACCAATCATCCAATAAGGAATAATCATCGGATTAAATACGCCTAAAATAATACCCGTTTTAATGCTATCCCTTTTTCTCACATCGTCTGTTGGCATTACTTCTTTTCTTGCTTGGTTTAAGCTAATTATTCCCATAATGATTAAAACGGCAACAATAACCCAATCTAACCAATGCAGTAAATCTTTTTTGGAAGCAAACCATTCGGCAAAACGCATTAAAACGTAGGTGAAAATTCCTTCTATAATTGAAAAAGTAGTAACAAAAATGAGTGCTTGCTTTAAACCTTTATTGATAGAAATTTGAACAGTGGTGAGGTTGATGTTACCTAAAGGGGCATATCCTACAAAATTAACCAAAATGGCCACTATAAAAGTGAGTAAAAGCATAAGGTAAATATAATAGGAAAGAAAATTTTAGAGAAATGAAATAATAGCATTCTTGTTCTTTCGTGGCTTTTTTATTGCCACATAGTTTAAGGTTATTTTTTTTGCCACAAATACACGAATTTTCACGAAGCTAAACGCATAATATTTGTTTTCATTCGTGTATTCGTGTTATTATTTTTTGATGCAAATGCTTCTTCTAAGGTTATTTTTTTTTGTCACGAATACACGAATTTCCACGAAGCTAAACGCATAGTATTCGTTTTCATTCGTGTATTCGTGGCATTATTTTTTAATGCAAATGCTTCTTCTAAGGTTACTTTTTTTGCCACGAATACACGAATTTTCACGAAGCTAAACGCATAGTATTCGTGGTACTATTTTTTGATGCAAATGCTTCTTCTAAAGTTATTTTTTTGCCACGAATACACGAATTTTCACGAAGCTAAACTCATAACATTCGTTTTCATTCGTGTATTCGTGGCATTATTTTTTGATGCAAATGCTTCTTCTAAGGTTATTTTTTTTGCCACAAATACACGAATTTTCACGAAGCTAAACGCACAATATTTGTTTTCATTCGTGTATTCGTGTTATTATTTTTTGATGCGGAGGCTGCTCTAAGATTATTTTTTTGCTACGAATACACGGATTTCTACGAAGCTAAACGCATAGTATTCGTTTTCATTCGTGTATTCGTGGCATTATTTTTTTATGCGCATGCTCCTTTTAAGCTTGTTTTTTTTGCCACGAATACACGAATTTTCACGAAGCTAAACGCATAATATTTGTTTTCATTCGTGTATTCGTGGTATTATTTTTTGATGCGGATGCTGCTTCTAAGATTATTTTTTTGCTACGAATACACGGATTTCCACGAAGCTAAACTCATAGTATTCGTTTTCATTCGCGAATTTGTGGCATTATTTACTGTCAGTTCCAATTTGGGAATCACATGGAACAATAAATTTGCAAGTAGTGCCCATGCCTGCCATGTCAGAATTAATTTCAAAACTTCCACCAATAGATTTCATTCTGGCAGACATGTTTATTAAACCTGCTGATTGTGTTTTTAAAATTGGGTTAAACCCTTTACCATTATCATGAAGCGATACTATCAAATGATTTTGTTCTAATGCTACCTCTAGTTTTATTTTACTGGCCGAGGAATGTTTCAGCATGTTTTGAATAGATTCTTGCAAACACCTTAAAATAATAATTTTATACTTTTGATCTATTAAAAAATCTTGCTTTAAAGGAAGGAATTCAATTTTAAGAATATCTAATTTTCTTAACTTTTTTAGCTCAATTTCGATGAGTTCCATCAAGTTAAAATCCTGACTCCAGTCTAAATTAAGACGATGAGAAAGTTCTCTAATTTCTTCAATGGCACTCTGAATTAAATCTCTGCTATTGGCTGTTTTAACATCATTTTGGCGAGCTAATTGCATTTTTGCCAGCAGTAAAAGTTGCCCTACATTATCATGTAATTCGGCACCGGTATCTTTTAAAGTTTGCTCTCTTACTTCTATTTGGGCATTTAAAAGATTACGCTCGTTTTCTAGTTTAAGTGCTTCTTCAGCCTTAATGTGCTTAATATATTTTCGCTGATAGGCAAATAATAACATCAATACAAAAATGCCTAAAGCCGCAAAAGCAATGCTTATAAAAATGATGGTTCCTATTACGTCTGGTCCGTTTTGTGACATAAGAAACCTATAATATAAAAACTATAAAGAGACATGGCTAAATATTTCATGGTAGCAGAGTGGTTGTAATATTTATAGAGCTCAGAATCCATGGCTATTAAATAATTTAATGAGCCCATAATTACTGTAGAGGTAAGGTAAAAAAAGAAAATCCCTATCACTATCCAAAATTGTGCTTTCCTACTAATATCTTCTACCATTTTAGGATTGTTAAATAGTTGAAAGAAATACATTAATGAAAACACAATTAAATTACCTCCCATTAAAGATCTCGGGTTACTAAAATATTTGAAAAAGTCTTGAATAAAGAGCCAATTAACAATATAAAAAACTACAAAAAGAATGGAAAGCCATACCGTTATTTTTTTAAGCTTCAAGCTATCAAATTGATAGTAAAAGAAATATGAAAAAGACAGCATATCAAACACCATAAAGAGGTTATACATCCAAAGGTTATACCCCATAAGAAATACTCTGGTGTAAAGCGAACTTGCCAAAATATTTAAAAACTGAATAAATATAAAAATAGGGAAATACCTTAAGCCTTTATTTTCTAAATACTTTCTTCTAAGAAGCCCGATAAACGCCGCAAAAAATTCAACTACAAAAGAAAAAACAAGTAAAAACATATCAAATTAAAATTCAGTACAAGATGAACCTATGGGTGGAGGTGGACAAGTTTCCTGATCGTTTAAACCCGATCCTCCTAAGTCATCATCAGAAATTGAAATATCGTCATTATTTAATAAATCAACACTACTTGCCATTGTTGGAGGGCTAACGCTTGAATGCGTAGTTACAAAAATTAAAGTAGTTTGCCCGAGATGATTTTCTGCTGAGGTATAGGTATCATTATCTACTTTATAATTCCCCGCAACGCCTAAGTACATTCTTAAACCATTGGCGGTAGGATTATCTGCAAACAACTTATCTAATGTTTCTTTAGGCACCCAAATACTTTTAGTGTCTTCTCTTTTTTCACCAGGAATAATAATTGGTAGATCTTGGCTGTTTCTTAGTCTTCTTTTATCATAAGCATCAACCATTGCTTTAATAATTTTCTTCTTAACGGGTTTTTTACTCATTATTTTAGGATTTTCCCTAAAAGTAAATTATTTAATAGAAATTGAGAATACAAATATTCTGGTATTTTAAATTTCGTTGTAAAAGAGGTTAGGTAGGCTTTTGCTTTTTACAAAAAGATGGCATTTAAAACCCAAGCAATAGTGTTACCAAGGCTCAAAGTTTAATTTTTTTGGAGAAGTATAAATTCGCTATTGGAGAGGAAAAAGCAAATCTTAAATAAAGGGAAATAGTGCGTTAACGATGGAAGCGGTATCCTTTTTGGCTTTTTGGAGCCAAAAAGATTTAGCGGACAGCGTGTTAAAACGCCCAAAACCAAAAAGCCCACGATTAACATCAAGGGCTTTTTGGTTAATTTATTAAACTGGTTACAAAGCGGCTCTTAACATTAAAGCGCCTACCGTAACATTGGTTCTACTATCTATAATAATGGCGCCCCCGTTTCTTTTATTGATTTCGTAAGGATCAAATGCGAGTTCATCGGCGGTTTTAATTTCTACCCGGCCAATATCATTTAAACCAAAAGTATCTGCATTTACTTTTTCTAAAGTATTGATGTTTACTTTGTACAATACCTCTTTAATTTTGCAACGGGTTACTTTACTTTGGTGTTGAATAAAATAAGTTGCGGAGGTGTCTAATTCGCGGGTATCCATCCAACAAATATCAGCTTCTATTTGGCTGGCAACTATAGGTGCTCTTTCAATTTCGCCAATCATATCGCCACGGCTAATATCAATTTCGCCCTCTAAATGCAGCGTGATGGATTTTCCTTCTTCGGCAATTTGTAAATCGCCATCAAAGGTTTCTAATTTTGAAATCTTAGAGCTGGTACCTGATGGATAAACTTTTACTACATCGCCCAATTTAAAAGCGCCACTCAACACTCTGCCGGCATAGCCACGGTAATCATGTAAAGCGTCTGTTTGCGGCCTTACCACCCATTGCACCGCCATACGAGCAGGCAATAAGCTGTCAATTTCATGCACCGGAACGGTTTCTAAATGTTCTAATAAGTTTTTGCCTTTGTACCAAGGCATGGCTTCAGAATTAAAAACAATATTATCGCCTCTTAAAGCGCTTACGGGAATAAAAGTAACTTCCTTAATATTTAATTTGGTGGCTAAAGTATGGTAATCAGCATGGATTTTATCAAAAACCTCTTCGCTGTAATCTACCATGTCCATTTTATTCACACAAACCACCACATGCTCTAAAGCCAATAAAGAAACCAAATAAGAATGACGGATGGTTTGCTCTATTACCCCTTTACGGGCATCAATTAAAATAATGGCTAAATCTGCATTGGAAGCTCCGGTAACCATGTTACGGGTATATTGAATATGCCCTGGAGTATCTGCAATGATAAATTTTCTTTTTTCGGTTTGGAAATATTTGTAGGCTACATCAATAGTAATTCCTTGTTCACGTTCGGCTTTTAATCCATCGGTTAAAATGGCTAAATCTACTGTTCCATCGTCGTTTTTACGATTAGATTTCTGAATAGCTTCTAGCTGATCGGCCAAAACAGAACCTGTATCATATAACAAACGACCAATTAAGGTACTTTTACCGTCATCAACACTTCCGGCTGTTAAAAATTTTAATATATCCACTAAAAATATCCTCCTTTCTTACGGTCTTCCATGGCTGCTTCAGAAACTTTATCATCCATACGGGCACCTCGTTCACTAATTTTTGATTGACTGATTTCTAAAATGATATCGTCTATTTCTGTTTTCACTGATTCTACGGCTGCGGTACAAGTCATATCACCAACGGTACGGAAACGCACACTTTTGGTTTGTACAATATCATCTGCATCCATATTTAAGAACTCATGTGCGGCCATTAAAACCCCGTTACGTTCTATCACTTCTCTTTCGTGAGAATAATAAATAGAAGGTATTTCTATGTTTTCTCTTTTGATGTAATTCCAAACGTCTAACTCTGTCCAGTTACTGATAGGGAAAACTCTTACGTTTTCTCCTTTGTGGATTTTACCGTTAAAGGTGTTCCAAAGTTCTGGTCGCTGACGTTTTGGATCCCACTGGCCAAATTCATCGCGAACTGAGAAAATACGTTCTTTTGCTCTGGCTTTTTCCTCGTCTCTTCTGGCGCCACCAATACAAGCGTCGAATTGGTTTTTCTCGATAGTTTCTAAAAGGGTAACGGTTTGCAAAGCATTTCTACTCGCATTTTTACCTTTTTGCTCTATCACTTTTCCGCTGTCTATGGCATCTTGTACATGTCCAATAATCAGTTTTTCACCAATTTTCTCTACCAATTTGTCACGAAATTCAATCACTTCAGGAAAGTTATGCCCAGTATCTACATGCACCAATGGAAAAGGAAACTTACCCGGCCGAAAGGCTTTTTCTGCCAAACGCACCAAAGTGATAGAATCTTTTCCGCCTGAGAATAATAAAGCTGGCTTTTCAAACTGCCCTGCTACCTCCCGTAAAATCGCTATGGCTTCTGCCTCTAACTGATCTAAATAATCCATTTTTTTATTGAGTATTGAGTATTGAGTATCTAGTACTAAGTATCGAGTATCAAGAACTTAAGCTCATTTATAAATATTTTTTATTCGTTTAATAAATCTCGTCTTCAGACTAACGTCTGCGGACTGCAAACTTTTTACTTTCCGCTTGATGAGTCTCCGCTTCAAACTGCGGACCGCCGACTTCAAACTGCGGACCTATTTCGTTACTTCATGTAATCCACATTCTTTTTTACTTTGATCTTCCCACCACCAGCGGCCAGCTCTAAAATCTTCGCCGGGTTGTACGGCTCTGGTGCAAGGCTGGCAACCAATACTTGGGAAACCTTTATCGTGTAATGGGTTGTAAGGCACATTATTTTCTTTAACGTAAGCTTTCACATCATCTAAAGTCCAATGAAAAATAGGGTGAACTTTTACCAATTGGTGCGCTTCATCCCATTCAACCCAGTCCATGTTTTCTCTGTTTACAGATTGCTCTGCTCTGATACCGGTAATCCAAATTTTATATCCCTTTAAAGCTCTGTTTAAAGGCTCTATCTTTCTAATTCCGCAGCATTCTTTTCTGTTTTCTACCGATTCATAAAAACTACTTGGCCCTTTTTCGGTCACCATTTTTTCTAGTTTGTCTTTATCAGGATAAAAGGCTGCTATGGGTTTTTGGTATCTTTCTAAAGTACGATTCCAGGTATAATAGGTTTCGGTGAATAATCTACCGGTTTCTAAGGTGAATACTTTGATAGGTAAATCCTGAGCAAAAATCATGTCTGTGAGCACTTGATCTTCCCATCCAAAACTGGTAGAAAAAATAATTTCTCCTTGATGTTGATTCGCCAAAACCGCCAAAACCTGTTGTGGCGTTAAATCTTTGATGATGTTTTGTATTTCTTCTGCCCTATTCATTTTGCGGTAAAAATAAGAATATCCTCTTTAGTTAATTAGATAATAAAAGCAATATAAAATTGATAATACTTCTTGAGCTTACTAAAATTACAATGACTCCAACGGCAACCATAATGGTTTTAGCAGAGATTTTGTTAGAAACCCTTGCCGCAATTGGCGATGCAATTGCACTACCAATTACTAAACCGGCTACTGCATACCAATGTAAACCGCTTAACATGGTTACAAAGGTTAAAGAACTCATTAAAGCAATAAAAAATCTGCTCAGTTTAACTGTTCCTAAAGAATACCTAGCATTTCTACCTCCGGCAATTAAAGAAGATAAAACAATAGAACCCCAGCCTCCACCACCAACGGCATCTATAAAACCACCTGTAAAACCTAAAACTCCAATTTTTTTAATCTTTTTATCTGCCGATATGACTTTATTAACGTTGAATGCTTTTCTTAAAATCACTAAACCTAAAATCAAAGTATAAACAGAAACAATAGGTTTAGTATATTGACTGTAATGCTCTAAAGAAGATAGTAAATAAGCACCACTTACTGCGCCAATAACACCTGGAATAATCAATAATTTGAATAATTTTTTATTGATATTACCCATTCTAAAGTGCATCCAACCGGCAATTCCGTTACTTAAAATTTCGGAAATATGAACTGCCGTACTTGCTGATGCAGGTGGAATTCCCATTGATAAGGAAAAAGTTGTAGAGGTAACTCCATAAGACATCCCAATGGCTCCATCTATCATTGCAAAAACAAAACCTGCGGCTAAAAAATAGTAAAAATGAGGATTTACTTGTTCTATATAGGCTTTAAAAGCAGGTTCTTGATTCCATAAGGCAAAAAAAGTAATGGTTGCAAAAGCAACTACAATAGTCCAAATTACCCAACTTAAAGCCGTAGAAGAGATGATTTGCTTTGATTGCTTTGGCTCTTCTACTAAACTGGCAGTTGCTTCATTCATCTTCTTCACTTTGTAAGCAAAGTCACCTTTTAAGGTATCTCTAAGCTTACTCATTTGATCTAAAGTGTCATCAATTTCATCAGGCAAACTATCATTAATAACCTGTTTAATGCGTTTTGCTACTGTTGGCGATTTTCCGTTGGTTGAGATGGCAATTTTTAAATTTCCTTTTTTTACAATTGATCCTAAATAAAAATCACAAAGCTCGGGCGTATCGGCAACATTTACCAGTAAACCTCTTTCTTTAGCAATCCCCCTAATATATCTGTGCAAATCTCTATCATCAGTAGCTAAAACCACTAATTCTACTCCTTTTAAATCTTCTTCTTTAAACTTTCGTTCAAAAAGTTCGACAGTTGGATAGTTTTTTATAAGTTCTTTAAGTTGTGGCAAAACACGCTCTCCTAAAACGGTTACATTAGCTTTGGGACTATTGAACAGCATAGCCTCCAATTTTTCTAAACCTACATTACCGGCTCCTACCAAAAGGGTACGGAAATTTTGTAGTTTCAAAAAAATTGGAAAAAGCTCATTGCTTTCTTTTTCCTCTGCTATATTTTTATTCTGCGTCAACAAACTCATAAGACTCTAAAATAGGCTGAAATTTTGGATGTAAACCCACCACAGCCCCTATTACAATTACTGCCGGAGCAGCAATGCCCTTTTCTGCTATTTGTTCTTCAATAGTATTAATTACGCCTAAGGCATATCGCTCATTAGGCATTGATCCATTTTGGATGATAGCGATTGGTAATCTTCCAAAACCCTCCTTTTGATAAATCTTAACAATTTCGGCAATTTTATTTACCCCCATTAAAACCACTACAGTTGCTTGTGTTTTTGCTGCAACATAAATGTCATCAGATATTTTTCCTGAGGTTGTGGTTCCTGTGATTACCCAAAAACTTTCGCTTACGCCACGATGAGTAATAGGAATCCCGCACAATGCAGGAACGGCTATAGAACTAGAAATTCCAGGAATTACGTCTGTTTCTATATTATAAGAAGCTGCAAAATCAATTTCTTCGTATCCACGTCCAAAAACAAAAGAATCTCCTCCTTTTAAACGAACTACATAACCGTAATTTAAGGCGCAATCTACCAATAATTGATTAATTTCTTCTTGTTTCATAGAGTGCTTTCCGGCTCTCTTCCCTACAAAAATCTTTACCGCCGTTTCTGGTGCAAGGCTTAGTATTTCTTCATTTACTAAGGCATCATACAATACCACATCGGCTTTTGCTAAAGCTTTCGCACCTTTAATGCTCATTAAATCTACATCGCCAGGGCCTGCGCCCACTAATGTTATTTTAGGTTCTTTAACCATTGTTATATTGCTAACTCAGGTTGCACCCTGAAATTTTTAATTTTTGTTAAGAAATCACTTGCTGAAGCTAAATATGCTTCGGCAAAAACTGCTGAAGGTTCGTTTTTATTGATTTGTAAAACCAAATCGGTAAAACTTTCTATTGCTAAAGCGGCGGCATAATGCTCGTCAAAAGCTTTCATTACACCAGTTTGTGTACTTTGATTCACTCCTTTATCTAATAACAAAGCTTTTGCACCACTTACCATTGCATTATATGCTTGGTAAATAGCATCGGCGAAAGCCTTATTTTCGAATGATGCTTTTGCCCATTCAAACTTTTCTTCAGCCTCAAAAATTAAAGTTGCTACTAAATCTATCACCACACCGGCACACTCACCCACACCAATTGCGGTTTGGAAAGTTTCTTGATGTCCCCAATCCACAAAATCTTCATCCGTTAAGGTAGTTTGATCTGCAATTGGTTTCAATAATTGATAAAAATAATCTTTACCTAAATCATCATAATACTGATGAAAGCTTTGATAAGTATCGGCTTTGGCCTGATAATCATTTAAAACGGCTCTTAATACCTGAGGTGCTCTTTTAGAAGGAACTTTCACCACTTTATCTGCAGCTCTGCCTACTCCATCACCCACAATTCCACCACCTAATAAAACCTGAACGGCAGGCATTACTTTTCCATTTGCTTTCATAGAACTTCCATGAAAACCAATTTGAGCCAAGCCATGCTGACCGCATGAATTCATACAACCGCTAATTTTTATTTTGATTTCTTTGTCTTCAATAAAGGAAGGATATTCATCATAAATCACCGATTCTAACACTCTAGAAAGCTCCATAGAATTAGAAATTCCCAAATTACAGGTATCCGTACCTGGGCAAGTAGTGACATCGGCAACGCTATCAAAACCTGGCGCTGATAAGCCTAATTCCTCTAAAGCTAGAAACAAAGAAGGCAAAGCTTCTTTTGTTGCAAACTTTAAAAGCAAGCCTTGGTTAATGGTAATTCTAATTTCATCTGCCACTAAACCACTAATGGCGGCTATAAACTTTCTGGCTAAATCTGTTTTGATATCGCCGGTTTGAACTTTTACATACACCCCGTAAAAACCTTTTTGCTTTTGCTCAAAAACGTTGGTATCTAACCATAATTGATAGGCTAATTGATCTTTGATTGCTACTTCAGCAAAATTTTGTGGTGCAGCAGCTTGTGGTTGGATGATGGAATCTCTATTGATTTTAAAGGTTTTAACTTTATTGGCTATTTTTTCTTCTTCAACCAATTTCACCAATTCGTCAATACCTATTTTGTTGACTAAGAATTTTAAGCGGGCTTTATTACGGTTATTTCTTTCGCCATGTCTATCAAAAACACGTAGAACGGCTTCGGCATAAGGAATAATTAAATCTTCGTGTAAAAACTCATGTACAATATGAGCTAAAGAAGGTTGGGCGCCTAAGCCACCTCCTAAAACCACTTTAAAACCTCTTACGTCTTCCCCGTTTTCTAGTTTTAATTTTGGGATAAAGCCTAAATCGTGGATAAAAGAAAAAGCGGTATCAGCCTCGCTAGAAGAGAAAGCAAATTTTATTTTCCTTCCCATTTCCTGACAAATAGGGTTTCTCAAAAAATATTCGAAAAAAGCATGAGCATAAGGAGAAACATCAAAAGGTTCTGAAGGATCTATTCCGGCAGTTGGCGATGCTGTTACATTTCTTACCGTGTTGCCACAAGCTTCTCTTAAAGTAATATCATCTTGTTCTAATTTAGACCAAAGCTCTGGCGTACGATCTAAACTCACATAATGGATTTGAATATCTTGACGGGTGGTTAAATGCAAATTACTTGATGCATATTCATCAGAAATATCGGCTATTTT
Source organism: Pedobacter cryophilus (assembly GCF_005116455.1). Classification (GTDB taxonomy): domain Bacteria; phylum Bacteroidota; class Bacteroidia; order Sphingobacteriales; family Sphingobacteriaceae; genus Pseudopedobacter; species Pseudopedobacter cryophilum. Next base: position 17,656 of record NZ_SWBP01000002.1, on the reverse strand, counting down.
TAGAAATTGCTTAAACGTAACTTTACCAAAAGGCAATTTGATACGCACCATTTGCACTCCAGGTTGGCGCTGGCCATAAACACCTCTCGCTAAACGCAGACTTCTAAATCTTTCATCATCAATTTTCCCTTCTCTAAAAGCCCTAATCTTTTGCTCTAAAGCAATGATGTCTTTTTCAACTAATGGATTTTCTAATTCTGTTCTAAAGCTTTGCATAATATATTGTAATCCTTGTATTAATATTAACCTAAATCAAAAAAAAACCTCTCCCAATAAATAGAAGAGGCTTAAACTAACACACTAACTAAAAAGATCTTATAGTGCCTCTACTGCTTAACAAACGCTGTTAAATTTTATACAGCAACAGTAAGACATGGTATTTTGAATAGTTGAATTTCTGATCACGCAACAAATATATATAATGTCTATGTATTTAGTAGTCTTTTTGTGAAAATATTTTTTTTATTTTAACCAATAAGGATTTCTGCTGAAATGAAAAATTGAAATTATTCTAATAATAGACGAAACTTTATCTATTTCAAAATGAATTGCAAAAGGAAATAATCGGAAATTTGCCATCCGAATATTGTTATACCTAATCTGATAATGAAACGGATTTTTGGAAAGGATTTTAAGAGTAAATTTCAATTCGTTTTTGAAGTTTTCTTGTTGTTGATTATACCATTATACTGCATTTTAAACATCGATAATGGATTCTGAAGAAAATAAAACAGTGTATTTGTTAGGCATTTTTATTTAAAATCCTAAAAAAATCTTCCTCAGAAATAACCGATTCAGGATTACTTTTCATTTTCTCAAGTCGTTTTAACGATTCCTCTTTTTGCCAATCGGGTGTTTTATCTTCAATCAACAGAAGCATAATCCTTTTTAATTCTGATATGATAAATTGAATTTTCCATATTAATTTTTATTAAAAATAAGTAAAATAAAAAATTTAACAGAATAAAAATTAGCTACTTAAGCTTTTTTCTTTACGGATAAGATCACCTATAGTGGTTTCTGATAATATTTTAAGAGTAGCATCTCTAACATTCATGAAAGTAGCTCGAATGCCGCAAGTTGCTTCTTCTTTACATTCATCGCACTTCTGATAAAAATTCAAGCTTACACAAGGCAATTGAGCAATAGGTCCACCGGTTAAACGCATCACTTGCACCAAATTAATATCATCAGGATTTTTTAGAAGAGAATAACCGCCACCAGCACCTTTTTTACTGAAAAGAAAGCCAGCGTTACGCATTTCTAAAAGAATTTGTTCTAAAAACTTTTTAGGAATTTTTTCTTTTTGCGAAATGCTTAAAATATTCATAGAATCGCCGCCAAATTGCTCACCTAAGGCAATAAGGGCTCTAATGGCATATTTTGTTTTTTTAGAGAGCAAGGTATTTGTTTAGAGCGTAATTAATAGATCTAAAATTATGAATATTAATTGATTTCTATTGAATAAGTAATCTCAACGCCGCCAGCAACCAACATGTCATGTACAGAACAGTATTTTCTAATGGCTAATTCGGCAGCTTTATTTACTTTTTGCTCATCTAAGTTACCGCTTAACTTAATTAACATGTGAATTTTAGTAAAAACGGGTGGCAATTCTACTCTTCGTTCTCCGCTAACTTCTACAGAGAAATCGGTAATTTCTTGACGTTGCTTTTTTAAAATACTCACTAAATCTAAAGAACTGCAAGAACCTAAAGCCATTAACACCAATTCCATCGGGCGAACGCCTAAACCTTCTCCACCAATCTCAGGTGAACCATCTATATGTACTTTTATATCACTGCTGCTACCTGTAGCTTCAAAGTGGACTGCACTATTTACTCTGTTTAATTCTATTTTCATTTTTTTTAGATATGAGTATTGAGATGTGAGATATGAGAATCTTGCAAACTCAAGAAAATTTAAACTATTAATGACCTATTTAGACTTTTCTAAAGCATTCTTCACATCAGCAAGAATATCCTCTACATTTTCTAAGCCAATAGAAAGCCTGATGCTTCCTGGAAATATGCCTATTTGTAATCTTTCTTGTTCTGATAATTTAGAATGTGTAGTAGAAGATGGGTGCGTACCTATAGATCTGGAATCTCCTAAGTTAGAGGAAATCAGAATCATTTCTAAAGCATCCAAAAATCTTTTTGCTCTTTCAAAGCCGCCTTTAATTACAAAAGTAACTATCCCACCACCTTGTTTCATTTGCTTTTTTGCTAATTCATATTGTGGGTGAGAAGGCAAATGAGGATAACGTACTACTTCAACTTCAGCACTTTTTTCTAAAGCTTTGGCAACAGCCAAAGCGTTACTGCAATGCCTATCCATTCTTAACGGAAGTGTTTCTAAGCTTTTAGACAATAACCACGCATTAAAAGCCGACATTGCCGGACCGGTATGCCTGATAAAAAACATCATTTCCTTTATTAAATCGGCTCTGCCAACTACTACTCCACCTAAAACTCGGCCTTGCCCATCCATATATTTTGTTGCCGAATGACTTACAATATCAACACCATAAGCAATTGGTTTTTGCAAATAAGGCGTGGCAAAGCAATTATCAACATTAATAATAATATGAGGATGTTTCTCTTTTATTTTGCACAACCATGCTAAATCTACCAATTCTAAACCTGGGTTAGAAGGTGTTTCTAAGAAAATCATTTTGGTATTTGGCTGAATAGCTTTCTCTAAATCATCCGGATTTGCAGCATCAACGTAGGTTGAAGTAATTCCCCATCGTGGAAACAGAGTAGTTAACAACTGATGTGTAGAACCAAAAATAGAACGAAAAGAAACAATGTGATCTCCGGCTTTTAACAAACCTGCAAAAGAAGCAAAAACACCTGCCATGCCAGATGAAAAAGCTAAACCAGCTTCGGCACCTTCTAACTCGCAAACCTTGTCTATAAACTCGGTTGTGTTTGGATTAGAGTATCTTGAATAAATATTTCCCTGTTGCTCATCAGCAAAAATAGCTCTGCCTTGTTCTGCATCATCAAAAATAAAACTAGAAGTGAGGTATAAAGGCGTAGAATGCTCTCTATTTGATGATCTTGGCGTTTGCGTTCTGATGAGTTTAGATTCTTCTTTCATTGTATTCAGTTGTCAGTTATTGGTTGTTAGTTGTCAGTTGCTAGTTGACGGATATCGGATGTTAGTTACCGGTTAATGGTTATAAGTTTACAGTTTGTTAGCCATTCAGACTACGGTCTGAAGACTTCGGACTTCTATTTAAACCGCTCTTTTAAATATACTCCGGTATAGGAATCCTTTATTTCAATTAATTCTTCTGGTGTGCCTTCAAAAACTAAATCGCCGCCTTCATCTCCACCTTCCGGACCTATATCAATTACCCAATCGGCACATTTTATCACATCCATATTATGTTCAATTACAATAATGGTATTTCCCTGCTCAATTAAAGCATCAAAAGATTTCATCAATTTTTTAATATCGTGAAAATGTAACCCTGTGGTTGGTTCGTCAAAAATAAATAATGTTTTATGACTATTGTTGCCTTTAATTAGAAAAGACGCCAACTTTATACGCTGTGCCTCACCTCCAGACAAAGTATTAGATGATTGCCCCAAATGCACATAACCCAAGCCTACTTCTGCCAAAGGCTTAATTTTATTGAGAATTTTTTGTTCCTCAGCAAAAAAGATAATGGCTTCATCAATGGTCATTTCTAAAACTTCAGCAACATTTTTGTCTTTATAAGTTACATCTAAAACATGTTGCTTAAAGCGTTGCCCTCCGCAAGATTCGCAAGGCAAATAAATATCGGCCATAAACTGCATCTCTATTTTCACTTCGCCCTCGCCTTGGCAAACATCACATCGGCCGCCTTCTACGTTAAAAGAAAATGCCGCTGGTTTTAAACCTGCAGCCTTTGCTGCTCCCTGACTAGAAAATAAAGCCCTAATCTCATCCCAAGCTTTCACGTAAGTTACCGGATTAGACCTTGACGACCTTCCTATTGGATTTTGATCAACCATTTCTACTTGTGAAATACTATTTAATGCTCCTTCAATCCCATCATAAAAACCGGTTTGTTCTCCAGAATAATTACCTATTACTTTTTGCAAAGCGGGAAATAAAATTCTTTTTACCAATGAAGTTTTTCCAGAACCCGATACTCCTGTAACGGCGGTTAAAACATGTAGAGGGAATTTGACATTAATATTTTTTAAATTATTTTCTCTAGCGCCTTTAATTTCAATAAAATCAGTTGGTTTTCTTCTTCTATTAGGAATTTCAATTTGCTCTCTCCCGCTTAAATATTTTCCGGTGAGGCTACGCTCATCTGTTAATATATCTTTATAATTTCCTGAGTAAACCAACTCACCACCTAAAGTACCTGCTTCTGGTCCAATATCAATTAAATGATCTGCGGCTTGCATCATTTCTTCTTCATGCTCTACCACCAAAACGGTATTACCCACATCTCTTAAAGATTTTAAAACGCCAATTAACCTATTGGTATCTTTTGGGTGTAACCCGATGCTTGGCTCATCTAAAACATAAATAGAACCTACTAATGAGCTTCCTAAAGAGGTAGCTAAATTAATTCTTTGTGATTCTCCGCCTGATAAAGTGTTAGATAAACGATTTAAGGTAAGGTATCCTAATCCCACTTCGTTTAAAAACAAAATTCTATTTCTGATCTCTAAAATCAGTCTTTTAGAAATTTTTTGTTGTTGCTCGTCTAACTTTAAATCGTCAAAAAAGGTTAAAGCTTTTTTTAACGGCATCAACACAATATCTGTAATGGAGTGATCATCAATTTTTACGTAGGTAGCATCGGGCCTTAGCCTACTGCCTAAACAATCAGGACAGTTGGTTTTTCCGCGGTAGCGAGATAACATGACACGATATTGGATTTTATAGGTTTGTTCTTCTAAAAATTTAAAGAAATCATCCAAACCTTTAAAATATTTATTTCCTTTCCAAAGGAGTTTTTTCTCGGCATTAGTCAATTGACTCACGGAACGGTGTATTGGAAAATCGAATTTAATAGAATTGGCAACTAATGCGTCTAACCATTCTTTCATTTTTTCGCCTCTCCAGGGAGCAATGGCGCCATCGTAAACCGACTTTGATTTATCTGGTATAACCAAATCTTCATCAATACCCATTACTTTACCATAACCTTCGCACTTTGGACAAGCTCCGTAAGGATTATTGAAACTAAAAAAATTAGGACTTGGCTCTTCAAATTTAATTCCGTCTAGCTCAAACCTATCTGAGAAATGCTTCCTTTTACCTTCAAAATCAACATAACAATCGCCTTTACCTTCAAAAAAAGCCGTTTGAACAGAATCGCCCATACGGCTTATGGTTTCATCTTCCTGATTAGTAACTATTCTATCAATGAGTATTAAAACTTTGTGCTCATCTTCAACTTCTTTGTTTTCAATGGTTTCGTCTTCTAAAAGTTCTTCAACTTTTCTGATTTCATTATTAATAGAAACTCTGGAAAACCCTTTTTGCAATAATACAGCAAGTTCTTCTTTTAAAGTTCTTTGGTTATGAGGATAAAGTGGGCATAAAATAGTTATAGTACTTTCTTCTGGCAAAGCCGATAAATAATTCACTACATCCGTTACCGAATCTTTTTTCACCAATTGCCCCGAAATTGGTGAAAAAGTTTTTCCAATTCTACTAAAAAGCAACTTAAGATAATCGTAAATTTCTGTTGAAGTCCCCACTGTAGAACGAGGATTTGAAGTAATTACTTTTTGCTCAATGGCAATTGCTGGCGCTATACCCTTTATATAATCAACATCAGGCTTGTTCATTCTGCCTAAAAACTGACGGGCATAAGAAGATAAACTTTCTACATATCTTCTTTGTCCTTCTGCATATAAAGTATCAAAAGCTAAGGATGATTTTCCTGAGCCAGACATCCCTGTGATGACTACCAATTTGTTTTTTGGAATGGCAACATCAATATTTTTTAAATTATGTACTCGGGCACCTTTAATTATAATATTCTTTTTTGGATCTTTTTCTTCTTCTTTCATCTCAAAATTCTCAGCTTCTCATCTATCTTAAACAATTTCTAAAGATTTTGTTTAGTGCTGCAAAAATAGTGGTAATATCTATCTTTTCTCTATTCCTAAAAAAATTGACTTTACTTTTAATATTTGGTTAAGTTATTGTATCATTCATATAAATAATTGCGTAATTAAGTTTATATTGAGGTCAAAGAAGAAATAAAATTATCATGAAAATGTTATTTTACAGTATTAAATATTTCATATTACTTTAAATTCATTTTTATATTTTGTTTTTAGTAAAATTATTATTTCATTTGATGCAATAAATAATATTAGTTCAAATTTCAAACATAGGAGAAAACATATAGAAGATACTCTACTCACTTTTAAGATTAATTTAGAAAGAATTTAAAGTAGGAGTAATTATGAACTTTCAACTGAAAACCGACCAGGAATTGGTACACCTTTACATTAAAGGGAATGAAATTGCGCTATCAAATCTCATCACGAGACACAAATCAAGAATTTATACTTCTATATATCTTTTAGTTAAAGACGAGTTTTTAGCTGAAGATATTTTTCAGGATACTTTTATTAAAGTAATTAAAACTTTAAAAGCAGGAAGGTATAATGAAGAAGGGAAGTTTTTGCCTTGGGTTTTAAGAATTGGGCATAATTTAGTTATTGATCATTTTAGAAAAGAAAAACGTTCGCCTGTAATTACCAACGGAGATGGTTTTGACATTTTTGATGTGCTGGGCATTCATGATGAAAGCATTGAAGAAAAAATGGTGAAGCAACAAACTTATGATGATCTTAAAGCTTTAATCCACCTCTTACCTTCAGAACAAAAAGAAGTGTTGATTATGAGACATTATGGCGATTTGAGTTTTAAAGAAATTGCAGATCTAACTGACGTAAGTATTAATACCGCCTTAGGAAGAATGAGGTATGCACTTAATAACTTACGTAAGATGATGGTAAGCAAAGAATTAACCCTAAAAAATTAATTTTAACTTTTTATTATGAAATAAAATATTAAACAAGGATACACGTTTCTATTCTATAAAAAAACAAACAAAGCGTATGATAGAAACTGTTACTCCTACTTCAAATTCAATTTTAGACAATGAAATTGATGGAATGATTTCGGTATTTACCGAGTCGGAAATCAATTTTTATGAAAGTATCAAACCTTCTTTAAATCAGTTGGCAAGAAATCCTTCATCAGAAAGTATTCAAAATATATTGAATATCTCAAAATCATTGTAATTAATTGCAATTAGAAACAAAAAAGAGGTCAATTAATTGACCTCTTTTTTGTTTTATATCTATTTAGATTTTTCACGCTGCTTTTTATAAATTTTTACCGCAATCATAATTACAACAGCAAATGCCATTAAGCCTAAAAGCCCGTAAAGCCAATCTATTGCGCTTTTTAAGATCACCGTAAAAACAATTGCCACCAAGAAAATAGTAGCTAATTCATTCCAAAATCTTAACTGAGTGCTGGTCATCCAATACTTTCCTCTTTTTAATTGAGAAATAATATTTTGACAAATCACATGATAAACAATTAACCCCGCTACAAAACCAAGTTTAACCCACATCCAATCTGTTTCTAAAAGCAGTGGGTTAAGATAAAGCATTAATAAACCTGCGCTTACAGAAAGTACCATTGCAGGGGTGGTAATGATATTCCAAAGCTTAGATTCCATTACTTCAAATTGCTTTTGAAGAATTAATCGTTCATGCTCTGGTTTTAAATTTGCTTCAGTATGGTATATAAACAACCTCACAATGTAAAACAAGCCAGCCATCCAGCTAACTACAAAAATAATATGAATGGCAAGTACGTATTGGTACACTGAAGTTATAAGTTTAAGGTTAAAAGTAGAAAGTAAAAGCTTGCAAGTAAAAGTCCTTCTCCTTCGGAGAAGGATTTAGGATGAGGCTAATACCTAAACTCCTTTACTACATCAATAGCATATTTTACATTGTCAAAAGGAATATCGGGCATAATACCATGACCTAAATTAAAGATAAATCCATTTTCTCCTCGCATACGCTCAAACAATCTGTGAATTCTGTCTTTAATTACATGTTTATCAGCATATAAAATATGAGGGTCTAAGTTTCCTTGAACCGCAATGTTTGATGGTAAACGATGCTTAATATCTTTTAAATCGGCGTTCCAATCTATAGAGATCACATCTGGTTTAGCTTCGGCCATTAAAGGCGCAAAAACTGAACTTCCTTTACAAAAAGAAATTACTGGAATATCCTTACGGTTTAATTTTGAAATGATTTCTACGTTATAGTTATGAGAAAATTCTTTATAATCGTCCCAACATAAAGCAAGCGCCCAACTATCAAATAATTGTACGGCATTTACGCCAGCAGCGATTTGAAGGTTTAAATAATCAGCTGTAACAGCTGCAATTTTGCTTAATAATTTATGTGCTAAATCTGGATGGTTATGAATAAAAAGCTTGGTTAATTTAAAATCCTTAGATGACCCACCTTCAATTAAATAACTCATTACCGTAAACGGCGCCCCTGCAAAACCAATTAAAGGGATGGAACCATTTAAACGCTGTTGAATTACTTTAATGGCATCTGCTACGTATTGCAAATTATCCATCACATCAACACGTAAATTATCAATGTCTCTTGCATTTTTGATTGGATTTGCGAATTTTGGACCTACACCTTGAGTAAAACTTAAATCGCCACCCATTGCCTCACCTGTTACTAAAATATCGCAAAACAAAATGGCGGCATCAATTCCTAATAAATCTACAGGCAACATGGTTACATCAGCAGCAATTTCTGGTGTTTTACACATCTCCAAAAAGGAATATTTGTTCTTAATTTCCCAGTACTGAGGCATAAAACGACCTGCTTGTCTCATCATCCACACTGGTGGACGTTCTGTTTTTTGTGAAAATGCGGCTTTAATAAATAAGGAATCGTTCATTTAAATTTTTTGTAGTTCTTTTTCTATATTACTTAATATACTCTTATACTTTTCTGTTAAGGGTAATTTATCTGCTTGTCTAATCCAAATTAAGCCTTTTTCTTTATCTTGATTTCTTAAACTGATGTTGGATAAGTGCATTAACGCTACGCCCAAATCACTCGCTCTTAAACCTAAAACTGCGGCTTTTCCTAAATGAAACTCTGCGTTATGATAATCGAGTTGATTAATGGCTATACTTCCCAATAAAAACTCATAGTAAGCTTTACGTATTTTTTTTAAATACGCTGGATTTTGAATAGACAAAAGAAGCGTTTTAGCTTTATCGTAGTTTTTTAATTTATACTGTTTAGCAGCTAAAATAACTGTACCTTCTTTAAAATACCCCCAAATTACTATACCTACAAACATCAGGCATAAAGCAAACACTTCATATACTTTTAGGTATACAGCCAAGGCTGCAACTAAAAATAATAAACCACAAACTGCTATTCTTGCCGAATTACTGAACATGTTTGATTAATGCCCGTCGGTAAATTTGTATCCTACACCACGAATAGAATGGAAATAGATTGGATTTTTTTGGTCTGGTTCAAAATATTTTCTAAAGGTAAGAATGAAATTATCAATGGTTCTGGTAGATGGATAAACATCATAGTTCCATACCGTTTCTAAAATTTGTTCTCTAGAAACTGCTTCATTTTTACGCTCAATTAAAAGCTTTAAAAGCATGGTTTCCTTTTTTGTTAATGCGGTAACTGTGCCATCATCATTCTTTAATTCAAAAGAGTTAAAATAAATGGTTTTGTCACCAATTTTGTAAGAATTGATTTCTTTCAAATCATCACCCTTCATACTTCTTTTGATGAGGTTGTGTACTCTTAAAATCAATTCTTCTAAGTTAAAAGGCTTAGTTAAATAATCATCAGCACCTTTTTTCAACCCCATAATCCTATCCTCGGAAGTGTTTTTTGCAGTTAAAAACATGATAGGAACTTCACTGTTTTCTAACCTTATGGTTTCAGCCACTTGGAAACCATCAATTTCTGGTACCATCACATCTAAAATAATGAGATTAAATTTCTCTTCTTTATAAACTTTTAGTGCTTTTTTACCATCGGTGACAGCTCTTACAAAAAAACCTTCCATTTCGAGGTTCAATTTGATGGCTTCGAGCAAATGCTCTTCGTCTTCCATCAATAAAATTCTTTGTTTTACAGACATTTTCTTTTTATTTAATCAAAAGAAACCTCAAAAACCGTTCCTCTTGGCTGGTTATTTTTTACTTTTATTTGTGCTTGATGATGATCAAGTACTTGCTTTACAATAAATAAACCCAAACCTGTACCTTTAGTTTTACGAGTATTTTCACTTCCTACTCTGTAAAATTTATTAAATATCTTAGGTTTCTCTTCATCGGGTATACCAATACCTAAATCGGCAACTTTAAAACACACCTTTCCATTGCTTTTTCGATGCAAATCTACATGAACAGGCATACAATCTGGCGAATATTTTACTGCATTTTCAATTAAATTGGTAACAACAGAAGCCATTGCAAATCTATCTGCCGTAATATAAACATTTGGATCTATAGCAGTAATAATTGCTTCTTTACTGCAAACATGAATTTGTAACCTCGAAACAATTTTTTCAACCAAATCTGATAAGTTTAATTCTTCTTTGGGAAAGCTGTATGATTTATTCTCTATTTTGGTAGCCAACAGCATATTCTCCACCAAATCATCCAATCGCTCTATATCTAACAAAGATTTACCAATGAAATTACGTTGTTGCTCTCGGTCTAATTCTCTTTTATGAATAGTTTGGAGATAAAGCTTTATAGAAGCCAAAGGTGATTTTAATTCGTGGGTTACCGAGAGTAAAAAATTCTTTTGCTGATTGCTTATCTTTTTATCTTTATTAATTGCTTGATGAAGCTTATAAATTCCAAAACTCATCAAAGAAATAAAGACAAATCCTTCACCCATTACCATTCCTCTTTTAGTAGGTTCTAATTCTATTAAAAGACTTGCCCACCAAAAAAGCTGAGCGAACACATAAAAAACAAGTGCATAAAATATGGCAATTGGTTTTGTCGACATGTTTATCTGTTCTTAAAAACTATATCAAGACTTTCAAAGATAGCTCTTTTAGCTTTCTCTAAATCTATTTTACTGTGTGCAGCAGAAACAAAACCTACCTCGTAACCAGACGGACCTAAATAAATTCCTCGATTAAGCAACTCTCTGTGCATCATTTTAAACTTTTCCATACTAGAGGCATCAATATCTTCTGAAGTTTGAATTTTTTCTTTTTCGGTAAAAGCAAACCAAAAAATTGATCCTATTTGAAAAACCTTAAACTTATAACTTTTAGATGTCGCATAACGTTGAATAGAATCTGTAAATTCTAAAGTTTTCTGGTTCATTTCTTTGTAAAAACCAGATTTCAAAAGTTCAGTTAACTGAGCAATTCCTGCCGCCATGGCTACCGGATTACCAGATAAAGTTCCGGCTTGATAAACACCTCCTTCAGGAGAAATATTAGACATAATTCCATTAGAAGCGCCATAAGCACCAACAGGTAAACCACCACCAATTATTTTTCCATAAGTGATGATATCTGGTTTAATATTATAAAAACCTGCAGCACCTTCAAAACCTACTCTAAAACCAGAAATCACTTCATCAAAAATCAATAACGAACAATTTTGATCGCATATCTCTCTTAGAAACTCTAAAAAATCTTGATTTTGAAGTAATAAACCATTATTTGCGGGAACAGGCTCTATAATTACACAGGCAATTTGTTCTTTAAATTGTTCGAAAGCAGCTTTCACAGCTTCCTTATCGTTTAAAGAAACAACAATGGTTTCATCAGCGTAAGCTTTAGGAATTCCCGCCGAAGATGTTTCTCCAAATGTAACCAATCCAGATCCTGCTTTTACTAAAAGCGCATCGGTATGGCCATGATAACAGCCTTCAAATTTGATGATTTTATCTCTTTTAGTTACGCCTCTGGCTAAACGAATGGCAGACATTACAGCCTCTGTACCAGAACTTGTAAACCTAATTTTCTCTATGTATTTATTATTTTTGATAATAAGTTCTGCAAGCTCGTTTTCTAAAGCAGTTGGAGCACCAAAAGACATTCCATTTTGCATCACTTCAATTACTTTCTCTCTAATTTTTGGATGATTATGACCTAAAATTAATGGTCCCCAAGAACCACAAAAATCAATAAATTCATTTCCATCAGCATCCCAAAGTCTAGAACCATCTCCTTTTTCTATAAATAAAGGAGTTCCATAAACTGATTTGAAAGCTCTTACAGGAGAATTAACTCCGCCAGGAAAATAATTTTTAGCCCTCTCATACAACTCTGCCGATTTCTCTCTGATAATATCTGGCTTGTCACCATAAACTGGAGATGCATTTTCGGTTTCGGTACTAAATATTTTTTTTATTGAATCAAACATCTTTTAAAGCATAAAACTTAAGGCATATTAATCGCCTAAAGTAAATCAAAAATTAAACCCAGCCCTTAGCTAGTACTTCTTTTGCATGGTAAGTTAAAATCACATCTGCACCAGCTCTTTTAATACCCATTAAGGTCTCCAAAGTTGCTCTTTGTTCATCTAACCATCCTCTTTGGGCAGCTGCTTTTAACATAGAATATTCGCCACTTACGTTGTAGGCTGCAATTGGTAAATCAAAATTATCTTTCATTAACTTAATCACATCCAAATAAGCTAAAGCAGGCTTCACCATTAAAAAATCTGCACCTTCTTGCATATCTAATGCACCTTCAATAAGAGCTTCTTTTTGATTGGCAGGATTCATTTGATACGTTTTCTTATCTCCAAATTTTGGAGCTGAATTTAACGCATCTCTAAACGGCCCATAAAAAGCACTCGCATATTTAGCTGTGTAAGACATAATAGAAACATTAGAAAACCCATCAGCATCTAAAGCTTCTCTAATATATTGTACTCTGCCATCCATCATATCAGACGGAGCAATAATATCTGCTCCAGCCCTTGCCTGCGCAACAGCCATGCGGGCAAGAATTTCTAAAGTTTTATCATTGATAATTTCGCCATCTTCAACCAAACCATCATGACCATCAGAACTGTAAGGATCCATTGCCACATCTGTAACAATACATGCCTCAGGAAAATGAGTTTTTATTTCTTTAATTGCTCTTAAATAAAGTCCTTTTTCATTCAAGCTTTCAGAGGCTGTTTGATCTTTCAGAGATTCTTCCAAGTTTGGGAAAAGATCGAATGATTTTAAGCCCAACTTCAAACAACTTTCTACCTCTAACAATAAATTATCTATAGAATATCTAAAAATACCAGGCATGGAGGCCACTTCTGTTTTTAGATTTTTTCCATCGATAATAAATAAAGGAAAAATAAAATCAGAGGCATGAAGACGATTTTCTTGCACCATATCTCTAATTACTTGAGATTTCCTATTTCTTCTTGGTCTGATTAACATATGATTTGAATTTTTGATTACAAGTTCTCTGATCCTTGCCCTATAATCCTTGTTCTTTAATCCTAATTAAATATCTATTCCAAAAACTACTTCTGCCAATCCAATCTCATCAGGAGATGATGGCAAAATATAATTTACATTCATTTCATCAAATTTCTTTCCTGTTGACTTTCCTATTGCTACCACTTTTTGTCCTGGATCTAATAAATTATTAGCAAAGTAAGCGTCTACGTTAGAAGGACTGGTAAAAACCAAAACATCGGCAAAACTCTGACTAACCCCTTCTTCTAAAATGGTTTCATAAACCGTTAAATCTAAAATTGTGGTTTCAGCAGACATCGCCTTCTGAATGGTTCGTAAAGAATCTTTTGCAGACGGGAATAAGATAGATTGACCATTTGCAATAACTGCAAATTCTTCGGCAATTTCAGTAGTATCAATGCTTTCACCAACAAAAGAAACAACTTTCCCTAATTGTTTTAATGCTTCTTCAGAACCTCTTCCAACTACACCAAATTTTAAATCTTTTGGTAAAATTGGCTCTAATGCAAAAAAATACTCGATCCCGTTCTTACTACTAAAGAAAATCCAATCGACATTCCTAAATATATAGGAGTCTAATTTATGAATGGTGGGAACGGTTCTAATTAAAGATCTGGCTTCAACTTCAATAGTATGCTTGTCTAACGATTTTCTAAAATAACTATGTTCACTTAATTCTCGTGAAATAAACACCTTCTTTGGCATTTTTCTTTTTTCAACATCAAACTTAGACACAATTAATTCTGCTAATCCCTCTGTAGTTTGAGAAGAAATGTATAATCTATCTGGAAACTCCTCCGCATCTTTAGATTTTGTTGTCCAAACATGAAATAGGTCATCTTCCTTCTCACAATAACAACCTAAAGGCATATGGCAACCGCCATCAAATAAATTCAGCACTTTCCTTTCAACAGCAATTTGAGCTGCAACTTCACTATTATGAATATGCTGTAAAACATCAAATAACTCCTGATCGTTTTCTCTAATCTGAATAGCTAAAACGCCTTGCGCTGGAGATGGGACTAATTCTGCAGTAGGCTCAATTTCTTCCACATAGAATTCAGATAAATCAATATTTAACCTACTCACTCCAGCCTTTGCAATAATAATGGCGTCGTAATCTTCATCCCTTAATTTCTGAATTCTTGTAGGAACATTTCCTCTTAAATTTTGAAATTCTAAATCAGGCCTAACAGCAAATAATTGAGATTGTCTTCTGTTAGATGAAGTTCCTACGGTACCATTATGCTTCACAGAAAGCTTTTTAGAAGAGTCTACACAATCCTTTAAAATCAGAATAAGCTCCGAAGGATCTTCTCTAGTAGAAACTGCAGCTATAATTAGCCCTTCAGGATTTTTAGTTGGCAAATCTTTATGAGAATGCACTGCCAAATCAACCGAACCCTCTAATAAATGTTCCTCTAATTCTTTGGTAAAAAAACCTTTTCCTTCTAATTTATCAAGTCTCAGATTAAGAATACTATCTCCTTGCGTCTTAATAATTTTCAACTCAGCCTTAACATTTATTTCAGCAAGTTTATCTTTTACATAATTCGCCTGCCATAAAGCAAGATCACTTCCTCTGGTTCCTATGGTAATTGTTCTGTTCAATACATTAGAGATTTAGTTCGTAAAATTAAACTTTACAAAATTGTTTTACTTAAAGAAAATCTATTATTTCTAATTAATGACAATTAGGGGAATATTAGTCATTATTAACCAAAATATCTTTGGCCATTATCATGGGTACACTGATGTATTTCTTTTCCATATAATTCATCACTTTTTCTAATACTTTTCTAGAATCAGCATCCAACCCATTAACTTCATCTGCAAAAACTGCGTTTAACGCAGTCTCTTTAATCTCCTTTATTTTTCTAGGAACCTCTCTCATTGCCAACTCAACTCTTCTTTGCTTAAGAATTGGTCTAAATTCTTTAATATTACTTTCAATAATCGCTTCACCATTAATTAATTCCTGATAACGCTCTTGCAAATTCTTCTCAGCAGTATCTTTTAAAGAGTTCACCTCAATATATTGTACATTGTAATTTTGTACAACTTCGGGGGCAGTATCATTAGGAATAGCCAAATCAACTATAACCTTTGCTGATTCATCACCACCTAATAGTTTTTTGTATAATTCTTCAGTAATTATAGGATCAGTAGCACTGGTACAAGTAATAATAACATCAAATCCTTTGTCAAAATTCTGAAGATCTTCCAAACTAAAAGCTTCGCCTCCAAGCTCATTAGCAAGAGATTGCGCTTTACTTAAAGTTCTATTAAAAACCGAAAAATTGGTATAGGTATGCTTTTTTAAATATTTAGCAATATTTTGGTTGGTTTCCCCTGCACCAATAATTAATATTCTAGAATTCGAACACATTTTAAGATCTCTAAGTCTCCTATAAGCTAAAGAGACAATAGAAATTGGGTTTTTAGAAATATTAGTATAAGTGTAAACTTCCTTAGCTGTCTTTACAACTCTATTCATTACCAATCTTAAATAATCGCCAGTAAATTTCTTAATTCGGCATTCTTCGTATGCTTTTCTAACTTGGGCCAGAATTTCCTTTTCACCCACAACTAAGCTCTCCAATGAACTAGAAACACGCATTAAATGATTTAGAGCCTCTTCTTGCTCAAAAACACAACAGTTTTCAACAATCATTTCTAATTGCTCACTCATTAAATACTCTGCGTGAAGAGTACCTAAAAATTCATGAACAAATTCCTTATTCACTTTTTGCTCTGCGGTAAATACAAACTCAACCCTATTACACGTCGCTAAATAGAAAATTTCAGGGATATCAAACTTAGATTTCACTAATAAAAGCCTTTCATCAATAGCTTCATTACGTAAAACTAAGCATCCCAATTCTTTCAAATCAATTTGCTTGTGCGTAAATGCTATAACCTTTAAGTACTTCAATTAGTTAATTTTTTAATTCTCACAAAAGTATAATAGCAAGCAATAGTATGTGTCAATCATTTGTCAATTGAAACTATTTAGAAGGAGTATAAATAGGGTGTTAATTGTAATATTTGGACTAAAGGTATTTATTTGCTTTATGTAGGAGTAAAGATAATTTAGAAACGCTATTTCCGTATTCCAAAAAAGTTATGTAGTCCTTCTTTCCGTTCATACGGCCTCAGGCCTTACACACGATGGCAGGTATCCACTTCAATAAGGTTTAGGTAGCCAAACCTGTACAATCAACCCAAAAAACCTGTTCGCTCTGCTATCATTTCATTAACACAAAAAATGATCAAGCGTAAAAGTTGGGGACTAGCTTAGGCATAGATTTTAGATAATCGGAACAGGAAGAATTTAACATTTCTCACCCCTCTAAATTGAGATCTAAGAGCCTTTATTTTTGCCTTAAATGATTCTGCTGATGCATTTGTGCTCTTGTTATCAAAGTAATTCAATATGGTTTCATTTTGTTTTGAATGGTTCTTGCTATGGTATTAAAGGATTTGTAGCCTAATCTCTCTATTTTATTATACCAGATTGCTAATTTCTTAAAAGCGACTAATCTATTTTTTGAATGGCTCAATATGGTAGATAGTTCCTGAGAAATCTTATAGGCTTCCTGTAAATCTGGATATGCTTAAACAACAACTCTATCTGTTATCGTCTCTACTTTATCTATTTCAAAGTAGTCGCTCAGCCCCTCAGGAAGTATTATTGATAGTAATGTAGAATTCAAAATATTGTCTTTCTACAAAAATAATTAAAAATTATTCCTCTCCAACTTTTACACTTGATCCCAAATAGTCCCCATCAGGGATTTAGAGCAGGGATAAAAACAAAAAACCCCTCATCATTTGGATGAAGGGTTTAAGCTTTATAGTCGTTAGACTTATAAAATTTGGCACCGACCTACTCTCCCACATTTTACTGCAGTACCATCGGCTCTGGCGGGCTTAACTTCTCTGTTCGGAATGGGAAGAGGTGGACACCGCCGATATAGGCACCTAAATATTTTAATAGTTGTTAGTCATTAGTTTCAAGCTATAGCCCAAAGTTTTTCAACTTAAAACATATAACTCTTAACTTATAACATGACAACAATGACATATTATTGAAAGAAGTAATTGCAGAG
>NZ_SWBP01000016.1 GCF_005116455.1 Pedobacter cryophilus | reverse complement strand
CTCTGCAATTACTTCTTTCAATAATATGTCATTGTTGTCATGTTATAAGTTAAGAGTTATATGTTTTAAGTTGAAAAACTTTGGGCTATAGCTTGAAACTAATGACTAACAACTATTAAAATATTTAGGTGCCTATATCGGCGGTGTCCACCTCTTCCCATTCCGAACAGAGAAGTTAAGCCCGCCAGAGCCGATGGTACTGCAGTAAAATGTGGGAGAGTAGGTCGGTGCCAAATTTTATAAGTCTAACGACTATAAAGCTTAAACCCTTCATCCAAATGATGAGGGGTTTTTTGTTTATACCTAAATTTCCCGGAAGGGGGGCTATTTGTGGATCAAGCGTAAAAGTTGGGGACTAGCTTAGGCATAAATTTTAGATAATCGGAACAGGAAGAATTTAACATTTCTCACCCCTCTAAATTGAGATCTAAGAGCCTTTATTTTTGCATTAAATGATTCTGCTGATGCATTTGTGCTTTTATTATCAAAGTAATTCAATATGGTTTCATAATTGTTTTGAATGGTTCTTGCTATGGTATTAAAGGATTTGTAGCCTAATCTCTCTATTTTATTATACCATATTGCTAATTTTTTAAAAGCGACTAATCTATCTTTTGAATGGCTCAATATG
>NZ_SWBP01000015.1 GCF_005116455.1 Pedobacter cryophilus | reverse complement strand
TCATCCAGATTTTTTTGTGAATGAATCTGAAGAAAAGCAGCAAGAAATTCTTCAACTTTCTACACTTAACAATAAAGCTTTCCAAACCTTATCCAATCCAGATCAGCTTTTGGCTTATGTTTTAGCAGCTAAAGGGGAGTTAGAAGAAGGAGAGAAATACGAACTTCCTCAAGATTTTTTGATGGAAATGATGGAAGTAAATGAAGCTTTTATGGAATTAGAGTTTGATGCCGATGAGCAACAACTAGCACAAGTAAAACAAACTGTAGAAGAGTTAGAAGATAGTTTAAATGCTGAATAGAATCGTTTACTAAAGAATTTGAACAAGCTAAACCAGCTCAGCAATCGCTTATTTTAAGTCAGATAAAAGATATTTGGTATAGGAAAAAATATATGTTGCGAATACGAGAATCTATTAATAAGTTTGCAACCCGTTAAAGAGCTAATGTTCTTTAAAAAAATGCCCAGCTGGCGGAACTGGTAGACGCGTCGGTCTCAAACACCGATAGGAAACTGTGCCGGTTCGATTCCGGCGCTGGGTACTAATAAATTAAAAACCGCTTTCATTAAATATGGAAGCGGTTTTTTGTTTTTTAAATGTTTCAAGATTTTGTTGAATGGAACTTTTGGCTAAAATGTTTCTTAATTTTTTTTAAATAGAGCTTTTAAGTTAAGACGCTATCAATACTACCAAACTGGTTCAACTAACATATAAATAATATAAAGGGTGTTTAATCAGACAACGTTGTTAATAACCTCTATAATGACATGTTTTTACCCCAATAAGGGTCTTATTTTGCTCTACAATTAAAATTTAAACTACAATTTT
>NZ_SWBP01000014.1 GCF_005116455.1 Pedobacter cryophilus | reverse complement strand
TTTATAGTTGCTGTGGTACCGACTTCTACGTTTGCACTATTTTTCCAAATGTAGGTTATTGTTCCAACTGCATTGTTTACTGCTCCCGCAGTTACGCTTCCGGTTGAAGTGGCGTTACAAGTGGCATCGGTTTTAGTCGAAATAGCTAAAGTTAAGGCAGCTGGTTCTGCTATCGTTACGGTGTTAGTTCTGGTGAAACAATCATCTGTTACCGTAAGCGTGTAGGTATCTGCCGGTAAATTATTTACAGTTGCTGTGGTACCGATTACTACGTTTACACTGTTTTTCCAACTGTAAGTAACTGTTCCGACTGCATTGTTTATTGCTCCGGCAGTTACGCTTCCGGTTGAAGTAGCGTTACAAGTAGCATCGGTTTTTGTAGATGGCGCTAAAGTTAAGGCAGCTGGTTCTGCTATCGTTACGGTGTTGGTTCTGGTAAAACAATTATCTATTACTGTAAGCGTGTAGGTATCTGCTGGTAAATTGTTTACGTTGGCTGTGGTACCGACTTCTACGTTTGCACTATTTTTCCAACTGTAGGTTATTGTTCCAACTGCGTTGTTTATTGCTCCGGCGGTTACACTTCCGGTTGAGGTGGCATTACAGGTGGCATCGGTTTTTGTCGAGATGGCTAAGGTTAAGGCGGCTGGTTCTGCTATCGTTACGGTGTTGGTTCTGATAAAACAATCATCTGTTACTGTTAAAGTGTAAACTCCTACTGGCAGATTGTTTATAGTTGCTGTGGTACCGACTTCTACGTTTGCACTATTTTTCCAAATGTAGGTTATTGTTCCAACTGCATTGTTTACTGCTCCCGCAGTTACGCTTCCGGTTGAAGTGGCGTTACAAGTGGCATCGGTTTTAGTCGAAATAGCTAAAGTTAAGGCAGCTGGTTCTGCTATCGTTACGGTGTTAGTTCTGGTGAAACAATCATCTGTTACCGTAAGCGTGTAGGTATCTGCCGGTAAATTATTTACAGTTGCTGTGGTACCGATTACTACGTTTACACTGTTTTTCCAACTGTAAGT
>NZ_SWBP01000013.1 GCF_005116455.1 Pedobacter cryophilus | reverse complement strand
GGATCAAGCGTAAAAGTTGGGGAGGAATATTTTTTAATTATTTTTGTAGAAAGACAATATTTTGGACTCTACATTACTATCAATAATACTTCCTGAGGGGCTTAGCGACTACTTTGAACTGGATAAAGTAGAGACGATAACAGATTCTTATTATATCTATCTGAAAGAAAAGAATATTGCACCAATAGAGTTTAGTGGTCAAAAACTGAGATCAAAAGGTTTTTTCGATGAGATTTCGGTGAGAGACTTTCCTTTACGTGGCAAGCCATGCTTTTTAAAGCTTAAAAGGCGTAGATGGCTGAATGTAGGTACAGGTAAAATTGTAATTAGAGATTGGAATATGGTCGCTGAAGGCACAAAAATGACTCAAGAATTTGCCTTTTTTTTTGAAAGCCTATTTGGATTCAAGCCCGATAAGCTGTAAAACACTTGGAAGTTTTTTTGGAGTAGATGGTAAACGTTTGGAAGAACAATACCTCGGGCATTTGAGTGGTTTTACGTCATGGGAACAAGCCGAACATGCTGAAAACTGGTTGTTGTTCCCAGAAAACCTAGGTGAATATCTATCTATTGATGAGACCAGTCTTTCACAAGGGGAATTATATACGGTACTTACCAATAAGGCTGCAAAGGGCAAAAAAGGAGCTTTAGTGGCGGTCATTAAAGGTACAGAAAGCGAGTCGGTGATAAAAGTACTACACCAGATCAAGGAAAGGGAAAGAAAAAGGGTTAAAGAAGTTACGTTGGACTTGGCTCCAACCATGTCCAGGATTGTCAGAAGAAGCTTTCCCAAAGCAAAGCTTGTCTCAGATAGGTTTCATGTACAGCAATTGGCAAATGAGGCTGTTCAGGAAATCAGGATAAAACATAGATGGGAGGCCATTGAGCAAGAAAACAAAGAAATGGATCTTGCTAAAGAAGCAAAGAAACCCTGGGTTGCAGAACTATTGGATAATGGAGACACTTTAAAGCAATTATTAGTAAGAAGCAGGTATTTGCTGTTTAAAAAAGAAGTGAACTGGACACCATCTCAAAATCATAGAGCGGAGCTGTTGTTTAAGCTATATCCAGATTTACTGGAAGCCTATAAGATTTCTCAGGAACTATCCTCCATATTGAGCCATTCAAAAGATAGATTA
>NZ_SWBP01000012.1 GCF_005116455.1 Pedobacter cryophilus | reverse complement strand
TCCCTTTAAACAAGCTCTGGATTTTGGTGCCTTTTAGATCGTAAATATCTAATACTGCATTGTCTTCCTGGTAAGGGATGCTGAAACTTACCGTGGTTTGTCTTGCAAATGGATTTGGATAAGCCACTAATTTTGATGGCTCTTCTATCAATTTAAAGCTTACTTCCGTTTGATCTTTAGCTGTATTTACACTGTTTACTGCAAAGATCGCTGGTGCTGCAACCGCTGCGCTGCAACTAAAGCCATTCCAGTTTACATTCTTCTCACTGCTTTCTACTTTCTCTGCAATGAACATTCCTGTCATACTGGTTGTTGATTTCTCACCTCCGTTAACTTTGATTTTTCCCGTTGGTACATAAACACTCGCATTGACAATAGATTCACCTCCATTGACTTTGAACTCGCCGTTTCCGTATTCTCCTTCATGATCATCATCATCATCGTCATCATCTTTATGATCTTTACCTCGGCTTGGGCATCTGTCATCATCATCATGCGAATTGCTATTGTATTTACCATGATCTTTCATACTTCCTACATAGAAAATTACTTTCTTCCCTGTTGGATTGATATTACTCCTTCTCTCAATATCTACTTTATCGCTCACTTTTACTATTGCATCTGTACTAAAGATTACTTGAGTATAGTTTGGTGTATA
This sequence comes from Pedobacter cryophilus, assembly GCF_005116455.1. Taxonomy (GTDB): domain Bacteria; phylum Bacteroidota; class Bacteroidia; order Sphingobacteriales; family Sphingobacteriaceae; genus Pseudopedobacter; species Pseudopedobacter cryophilum. The sequence goes on along the minus strand of NZ_SWBP01000012.1, from coordinate 963 downwards.
TTTCGATTTTGATTCTCCGCCTTCTACTTCTAAGTCTTGGATATTGATAACTGATGAGGTAAACGTTACTGTTGCCCCTTCTTCTATCTCTATCTTTCCAAACAAGTTTCCGGTTAGAGTTACCGTCTTTCCTGATTTTACCGTTAACTCTTTGTAGTTGCCTGTTAAGGTCGAATTGTTGGTGTTTGCTGTTACTTTAGCTAAGTTCTTGGTACTGCCTGTAAAGTATTGCATCGTTGGTAAACTGGTAACAACTGGTGCATAAATTTTTGTAGGTACGTTTGATGGACTTTGAACTTTAATAGACTTAGCTTTTACAAATGCTCCGGCTGCTGCTACACTGCTGTTCTTCTTAATATCTATCTTTCCTTTGTAGCCCATTGCGCCAACACTTCCTGAAAGTACTTTATTGTTCTCTCCCAATTTTACTTCTCTAATACCTAAAATGGTGTAGCTGCTTACTGTTCCTTCTTTTTGGAAGTTGTAACTAGCTATCTGTGTGTTCACACATCCGTGGATATCGGTTACAAATAATTGGTAGTTGCCATCTGCATTTGCGATACTTAACTTCAATACTTCACTACTTGAAAATAAAGTGTTGTTGTACATCCAACGGTAAGCTACTGCTGGAATGCTTGAACTTGGAGTTAAGCTTACTTCATTACAGAATGCATCTGCATTGCTTGGCGTAATACTTAATACTGGTAATGGCCAAATGCGGATATCATTGCTTGATGTGCTTACGTTTCCATTTACATCTGTAACTGTCCAGCTTATGGTGGTTAAACCTGTGTTTAAAGTTCCACTTGCATCTGTTCCTGTTCCTATTCTGCTGGTTGCTCCGCTCAATACATAATTCACACTAGCAACGCTGCAATTATCTGTTGCTGTTAAAGTAGGTAAGCTATAAGTGTTACTGGCTACAAAACAAATTTCTTGGAAAGCTAATTGGGTAATGATTGG
>NZ_SWBP01000011.1 GCF_005116455.1 Pedobacter cryophilus | reverse complement strand
AAACAAAAAACCCCTCATCATTTGGATGAAGGGTTTAAGCTTTATAGTCGTTAGACTTATAAAATTTGGCACCGACCTACTCTCCCACATTTTACTGCAGTACCATCGGCTCTGGCGGGCTTAACTTCTCTGTTCGGAATGGGAAGAGGTGGACACCGCCGATATAGGCACCTAAATATTTTAATAGTTGTTAGTCATTAGTTTCAAGCTATAGCCCAAAGTTTTTCAACTTAAAACATATAACTCTTAACTTATAACATGACAACAATGACATATTATTGAAAGAAGTAATTGCAGAGAAGACAACAAATCAGTTTACCTGAAAGTATCGGATAATTAGTACTACTCGACTTTGCTGTCACCAGCTTTACATCTATAGCCTATCAACGTAGTAGTCTTCTACGATCCTCAATGGAAATCTCATCTTGTGGCTAGTTTCGCACTTAGATGCTTTCAGCGCTTATCTATTCCCGACATAGCTACTCTGCAATGCCCCTGGCGGAACAACAGATTCACTAGAGGTCAGTCCAACCCGGTCCTCTCGTACTAAGGTCAGCCCCACTCAAATTTCCAACGCCCACAACAGATAGGGACCGAACTGTCTCGCGACGTTCTGAACCCAGCTCGCGTGCCACTTTAATCGGCGAACAGCCGAACCCTTGGGACCTTCTCCAGCCCCAGGATGTGACGAGCCGACATCGAGGTGCCAAACCTCCCCGTCGATATGAGCTCTTGGGGGAGATCAGCCTGTTATCCCCAGAGTACCTTTTATCCTTTGAGCGATGGCCCTTCCATGCAGAACCACCGGATCACTATATCCGTCTTTCGACCCTGCTCGGCTTGTAGGCCTCACAGTCAAGCATGCTTATGCTATTGCACTCCTCATACGGTTACCAAGCGTATTGAGCATACCTTTGAAAGCCTCCGTTACACTTTTGGAGGCGACCACCCCAGTCAAACTACCCATCAAACAATGTCCCCCGCTTAGCGGGGTTAGACACCGAATACAGAAAGGGTGGTATTTCAACGTTGACTCCACAACGCCTAGCGACGCCACTTCATAGTCTCCCACCTATCCTACACATCCTGTACCCAATGTCAATGTTAAATTGTAGTGAAGGTTCATGGGGTCTTTCCGTCCCGTTGCGGGTACCCGGCGTCTTCACCGGGACCACAATTTCACCGAGCTCATGGCCGAGACAGCGCCCAGATCGTTACACCATTCGTGCAGGTCGGAACTTACCCGACAAGGAATTTCGCTACCTTAGGACCGTTATAGTTACGGCCGCCGTTTACTGGGGCTTCGATTCAATGCTTCTCCTTGCGAATAACATCCCCTCTTAACCTTCCAGCACCGGGCAGGTGTCAGGCCTTATACTTCATCTTTCGATTTTGCAAAGCCATGTGTTTTTGTTAAACAGTCGCCTGGGCCTTTTCACTGCGGCTGACATTGCTGCCAGCGCCCCTTCTCCCGAAGTTACAGGGCCATTTTGCCGAGTTCCTTAGCCATGATTCACTCGAGCACCTTAGGATTCTCTCCTCGACTACCTGTGTCGGTTTACGGTACGGGTTTTTATAACCTGAAGCTTAGAGGGTTTTCTTGGAAGTCTGATTACCTGCACTATCCACGCCCCCGAAGGTTTGCGGTACTATCAGCTTTCAGCAAGACCGGCGGATTTGCCTACCAGTCCTATACCTACGGCCTTTAACGAACTATTCCGTCAGTTCGCGGCAGTGTCACTACTCCGTCACCTCATCGCAGTTATAAAAAGTACTGGAATATTAACCAGTTGTCCATCGGATTCCCCCTTCGGGTACACCTTAGGCCCCGACTAACCCTGATCCGATTAGCGTTGATCAGGAAACCTTAGTCTTTCGGTGGGCGGGTTTCTCTCCCGCCTTATCGTTACTTATGCCTACATTTGCTTTTCTAGCCGCTCCAACACCCATTACCAGATATCTTCGCCGCAACTAGAATGCTCCCCTACCACTTATACGTAGTATAAATCCAAAGCTTCGGTATACTATTTTATGCCCGTTTATTATCCATGCCCGATCGCTCGACTAGTGAGCTGTTACGCACTCTTTAAATGAATGGCTGCTTCCAAGCCAACATCCTAGCTGTCTATGCAATCAGACCTCGTTAGTTCAACTTAATAGTAATTTTGGGACCTTAGCTGTTGGTCTGGGTTCTTTCCCTCTCGGCCCGTGACCTTAGCACCCCGGGCCTCACTGCAGTGTATATTTAATCAGCATTCGGAGTTTGTCTGGATTTGGTAGGATTTGACTCCCCCGCACCCAATCAGTAGCTCTACCTCTGTTAAACTTAACCACCACGCTGTTCCTAAAAACATTTCGGGGAGTACGAGCTATTTCCCAGTTTGATTAGCCTTTCACCCCTACCCACAGATCATCCGGAAACTTTTCAACGTTTATCGGTTCGGTCCTCCAGTACCTGTTACGGCACCTTCAACCTGTCCATGGGTAGATCACAAGGTTTCGCGTCTACCCCCTCTGACTGTACGCCCTATTCAGACTCGCTTTCGCTTCGGCTCCGTGTCTTAAACACTTAACCTTGCCAGAGAGGAGTAACTCGTAGGCTCATTATGCAAAAGGCACGCCGTCACAGTATACACTGCTCCGACCGCTTGTAAGCACACGGTTTCAGGTTCTATTTCACTCCCCTGTTCGGGGTTCTTTTCACCTTTCCCTCACGGTACTAGTTCACTATCGGTCTCTCAGGAGTATTTAGCCTTACCAGATGGTGCTGGTAGATTCCCACAGGGCGTCTCCGACCCCGCGGTACTCAGGATACCACTATCATATTATCACTTACGTTTACGCAGCTATCATGCTTTATAGCCAGGCTTCCCAACCTGTTCAACTTCGCTTTAATAATCATATTGTGGTCCTACAACCCCCATATTGCCTTAACAATATAGGTTTGGGCTTCTTCCCTTTCGCTCGCCACTACTCAGGAAATCACTATTGTTTTCTCTTCCTCTGCTTACTTAGATGTTTCAGTTCGGCAGGTTTGCGCTATTGCAACTAACCTTCAGTTAGTTAGGTTTCCCCATTCGGAAATCTACGGATCAATTCGTATGTGCCAATACCCGTAGCTTATCGCAGCTTATCGCGTCCTTCATCGCCTCTGAGAGCCAAGGCATTCCCCGTGTGCTCTTATTTACTTTCTTTTGTAGATTGCTCTACCTGTTGTTTTTGTTATCTTCTCTTTCAATAACTTCTTCCAATATGTCAAAGAACTTTTTAAGTTTAATTAGAACTATTCCTAATTATTTACTACTTAAATGTGGAGAATAACGGAGTCGAACCGTTGACCTCCTGCGTGCAAGGCAGGCGCTCTAGCCAGCTGAGCTAATCCCCCTTTGAAGATGATTTTGTAGTCCCGAGCAGATTTGAACTGCTGACCCCTACATTATCAGTGTAGTGCTCTAACCAACTGAGCTACGGGACTATTTTAGCCTTCCCTACCTCAGTGGATCACCCACCGATGCTCATCTCTTCAGGTTCATCTTTTTTATCTTAAAAAAATATTCATGTAACGAAACAAACTTTGTCAATTCAATCTCTAGAAAGGAGGTATTCCAGCCGCACCTTCCGGTACGGCTACCTTGTTACGACTTAGCCCTAGTTATCGGTTTTACCCTAGGCCGCTCCTTACGGTTACGGACTTTAGGCACCCCCAACTTCCATGGCTTGACGGGCGGTGTGTACAAGGCCCGGGAACGTATTCACCGCGTCATTGCTGATACGCGATTACTAGCGAATCCAACTTCACGGGGTCGAGTTGCAGACCCCGATCCGAACTGTGAATGGCTTTTTGAGATTTGCTTCATGTTGCCATGTTGCTGCCCTCTGTACCATCCATTGTAGCACGTGTGTAGCCCCGGACGTAAGGGCCATGATGACTTGACGTCGTCCCCTCCTTCCTCTCTGTTTGCACAGGCAGTCTGTTTAGAGTCCCCATCATTACATGCTGGCAACTAAACATAGGGGTTGCGCTCGTTGCGGGACTTAACCCAACACCTCACGGCACGAGCTGACGACAGCCATGCAGCACCTAGTTTCGTGTCCTTGCGGACTCATCTATCTCTAAATGATTCACTAACTTTCAAGCCCGGGTAAGGTTCCTCGCGTATCATCGAATTAAACCACATGCTCCTCCGCTTGTGCGGGCCCCCGTCAATTCCTTTGAGTTTCACCCTTGCGGGCGTACTCCCCAGGTGGATAACTTAACGCTTTCGCTTGGACGCTGACTGTATATCGCCAACATCGAGTTATCATCGTTTAGGGCGTGGACTACCAGGGTATCTAATCCTGTTTGATCCCCACGCTTTCGAGCCTCAGCGTCAATAATAGCTTAGTAAGCTGCCTTCGCAATCGGTGTTCTGTGACATATCTATGCATTTCACCGCTACTTGTCACATTCCGCCTACCTCAACTATATTCAAGCCCATCAGTATCAAAGGCACTGCGATGGTTGAGCCATCGTCTTTCACCCCTGACTTAATAGGCCGCCTACGCTCCCTTTAAACCCAATAAATCCGGATAACGCTTGGATCCTCCGTATTACCGCGGCTGCTGGCACGGAGTTAGCCGATCCTTATTCTTACGGTACATTCAGCTTCGAACACGTTCGAAGGTTTATTCCCGTACAAAAGCAGTTTACAACCCATAGGGCAGTCTTCCTGCACGCGGCATGGCTGGTTCAGAGTTGCCTCCATTGACCAATATTCCTTACTGCTGCCTCCCGTAGGAGTCTGGTCCGTGTCTCAGTACCAGTGTGGGGGGTCATCCTCTCAGATCCCCTAGTCATCGTCGCCTTGGTGAGCCGTTACCTCACCAACTAGCTAATGACACGCATGCCCATCTTCATCCTATAAATATTTGAACATTTCCTGATGCCAGGTTGTGTTTTTATGCGGTGTTAATCCGAATTTCTTCGGGCTATCCCCCTGATGAAGGTAGGTTGCATACGCGTTACGCACCCGTACGCCACTCTCATGGAAAGCAAGCTCTCCAATCCCGTTCGACTTGCATGTATTAGGCCTGCCGCTAGCGTTCATCCTGAGCCAGGATCAAACTCTCCATTGTAAAATGTTTGTTTGATACTAACTTGATGTTAATATTAATTATTCTTTGTTGATTTGACACCGAAGAAAATCGGTGTTTGTTACGCTACATGATATCTTTTTAAAGAACTTGTCGCCGCTCTTCGCAGTTTGGCTTATATCGTTAATCCCTATGGATTATTGATGTTTTCTAATTTTTGATCTCTCTTAGAATCGCTCCAGAGATGTTTCCCGTTTGATCGGGGTGCAAAGATGAAGTTTATTTTTTAATATTCCAAATCTTTTTTTCTTTTTTTTATTCCTCTTAGAATCGCTCCTTAAGGTTTTCCTTCCCGTTTGACCGGGGTGCAAAGATGTAACTTATTTTTGTTACTTCCTAATCTTTTTTTGCTTTTTATTTCAAGTCGAAAATTATCTTTTTTCCTATCCTTATTAAGCTTCTCTCTCTTTTCAATCCCCCGCCTTCCTTGCGATTGCGGAGTGCAAAGGTGTAACTTTTTTATTTATCTCGCAACTATTATTATCTCCTTTTTATTACTCCTTACATAACTCCCTGTCAATCTGATTGAAAAAGTTTACTTTTCCTGATTTTT
>NZ_SWBP01000010.1 GCF_005116455.1 Pedobacter cryophilus | reverse complement strand
CATATTGAGCCATTCAAAAGATAGATTAGTCGCTTTTAAAAAATTAGCAATATGGTATAATAAAATAGAGAGATTAGGCTACAAATCCTTTAATACCATAGCAAGAACCATTCAAAACAATTATGAAACCATATTGAATTACTTTGATAATAAAAGCACAAATGCATCAGCAGAATCATTTAATGCAAAAATAAAGGCTCTTAGATCTCAATTTAGAGGGGTGAGAAATGTTAAATTCTTCCTGTTCCGATTATCTAAAATTTATGCCTAAGCTAGTCCCCAACTTTTACGCTTGATCCCTTTATTCAGTGCTTTTCTACCTTAATAAATCTTATAAATTAGGGTACAAAAAAATAACCATTGCTTTTGGCAATGGTTATTAACGATTTTAAATGTGATTTATATTAATTCAACTGCTAATTAAGCAAGTCTAACATTTATAGCATTTAATCCTTTTTTTCCGTCTTGTAAATCGAATGTTACTTCGTCGTTTTCTCTAACGTCATCTACTAAACCTGAAACATGTGCAAAGTATTCTTTGTCTGTTCCGTCTTCTTTAATAAAACCAAATCCTTTGGTTGAATTGAAGAACTTTACTACTCCATTACTCATTTTTACTAATTTTTAATTAGGCAAATGTAAATCAAATAAATGGATTAAACTAATAATAAAACAATTTAAAATAAAAGTTAAACATAATGGAGGTTCTTAAAACTGTTTTATAGTATTGCGCTCTTTTATAATGAGTGCTTCAAATGGTTTAGGTTTTGTAAACACATTTAAAAAGTTTTTGCTAGCCTAAGTAAAATAAGGCGGATAGCAGCGAAAAAACCACGGGACCAAGAGCGAGCGGATTTGTAGCGAATAGCCGGGCTATCGGGAGCTATGAAAACAGGAAATTGCCTTTCAAAAAAAAGCAGCATTCCCAATTTGGAAATAACTGCTTTTCTTTAATTCAGACTACGGTTCGCCGTCTACCGACTGCGGACTCTATTACATATTCCTTCTATACTGCCCACCAACTTCATAAAGTGCATTAGAAATTTGCCCTAAAGAACAGTATTTAGAAGCTTCCATTAAGCCTTCAAAAATATTTTCGCCATGAATGGCTTTTAGTTGTAAATCTTTTAAAAGATCTTCAGTTTTATCGGCATTTCTGTTTTGATAAGCTTTCAAATTGCTGATTTGTAATTGTTTTTCTTCTTCGGTGGCTCTAATAATTTCCCCCGGACTCACCGTTAAAGAACCTTCTTTATTTAAAAAAGTATTCACACCAATAATTGGGTACTCGCCATTATGTTTTAAGGTTTCGTAATACAAAGATTCTTCCTGTATTTTACTGCGTTGATACATGGTTTCCATTGCGCCTAAAACACCGCCACGATCGTTGATTCGTTTAAATTCGGTTAAAACCGCTTGTTCTACCAAATCTGTTAATTCTTCAATAATGAATGCGCCTTGCAGCGGATTTTCATTTTTAGCCAAGCCCAATTCTCTGTTAATAATTAACTGAATAGCCATTGCTCTACGTACAGATGCTTCTGTTGGGGTGGTAATAGCCTCATCATAAGCATTGGTATGTAGCGAATTACAGTTATCATAAATGGCGTAAAGCGCTTGTAGCGTAGTGCGGATATCGTTGAAATCAATTTCCTGAGCATGTAAAGAGCGTCCGGAAGTTTGAATATGATATTTCAGTTTCTGAGAACGATCATTCCCCTTGTATTTTTGTTTAATGGCTTTTGCCCAAATTCTACGAGCTACTCTTCCAATTACAGCGTACTCTGGATCTATTCCGTTAGAGAAAAAGAAGGAGAGGTTAGGTGCAAAATCATCAATATGCATGCCTCTGCTTAAATAATATTCTACAAAAGTGAATCCGTTTGAAAGCGTAAATGCCAATTGAGAAATTGGATTAGCACCTGCTTCGGCAATGTGATAGCCAGAAATAGAAACTGAATAGAAGTTTCTTACTTTTTCATCAATAAAATATTGCTGAATATCGCCCATCATTCGCAAGGCAAATTCTGTAGAGAAAATACAAGTGTTTTGTGCTTGGTCTTCTTTTAAAATATCGGCTTGTACGGTTCCTCTAACACTGGCAATCGCCTTTGCTTTTATCTGATTGTAAATTTCAGGAGACAAAACCTGATCTCCCGTAACTCCTAAAAGCATTAATCCTAAGCCGTCATTTCCTTTAGGTAATTCGCCTTCGTAATGTGGTCTTTTAATTCCTTTAGCTTTATAAATGGCATCAATTTTTTCAGAAACTTCAGTTTCTAAACCATGCTCAGTAATGTATTTTTCACATTGCTGATCAATGGCTGTATTCATGAAATAGCCCAAAAGCATTGGCGCTGGGCCGTTAATAGTCATGGAAACTGAAGTTGCTGGTGCGCATAAATCAAAACCAGAATATAGTTTTTTAGCATCGTCTAAAGTTGCAATACTTACCCCTGAATTTCCAATTTTACCATAAATATCAGGACGAACATGCGGGTCTTCTCCGTATAATGTAACCGAGTCAAATGCTGTAGATAAACGTTTTGCAGGTTGCCCAAAAGAAACATAATGAAAACGCTTATTGGTACGTTCTGGTCCGCCTTCGCCGGCAAACATACGGGTAGGGTCTTCTCCTTCACGCTTCAGCGGAAAAACACCGGCCGCATAAGGGAATTCTCCTGGTAAGTTTTCGGTTAATAACCATTTTAATATATCTCCCCAAGCTTCATATCTAGGTAAAGAAATTTTAGGAATTTTAAGTTTAGAAAGTGATTCGTAAAATAAAGACTGTTTGATTTCCTTATCACGAACTTTATAAATGAAGTTTTCTGCTTTGTATTGTTTTACCGTTGCAGGCCATTCTCTTAATAATCTTTTACACTCGCCATCTAATTTTTCTTCTATAAGGGCATAAGTGTCTTTTAAAGATTGAATGGTTGCATCATCTCCTTTACTTTTTTCTAAAAGCTCAATAGTGCCATGCAGTTGAAAAAGCTGTTGAGCAAATTTAGATTGTGCATTTACGTATTCATTATAAGCCTCATTAGATTCGGCAATTTCTGCCAAATAACGAGTTCTATCTGGTGGTATAATGTATATTTTTTCTGATTCTTCTTTGGTGAAAGCCATTTTAGCATCAAAATCAATTCCGGTTTTTTCTTTGATCTTTTTCATCAAAGCGGAAAACAGATTATTTGTGCCGGGATCATTAAATTGAGAAGCCATGGTGCCATATACTGGCAAATCTTCATCCTTAGCTTCAAAGATCATATGGTTGCGCTTGTATTGTTTTCTTACATCACGTATTGCATCTAGCGCACCTCTTTTATCAAATTTATTGATGGCCACCATATCGGCAAAATCCAACATATCAATTTTTTCTAATTGCGTAGCGGCGCCAAACTCGGGAGTCATCACGTACAAAGAAACATCGCAATGTTCGGTAATTTCAGTATCTGATTGCCCAATTCCAGAGGTTTCTACAATTACTAAATCAAAACCAGAAGCTTTGCAGATATTGATAGATTCTTGAACGTATTTAGAGAGCGCCAAATTAGCCTGACGAGTAGCTAAAGAACGCATATAAATTCTTGGGTTGTTAATGGCGTTCATCCTTATTCTATCGCCGAGTAAGGCACCACCTGTTTTTCTTTTAGATGGATCAACAGAAATAATGGCCATTGTTTTATCAGTTTCAACCAGAAACCTGCGTACCAATTCATCCACTAAAGATGATTTTCCTGCCCCGCCAGTACCAGTTATACCTAAAACGGGGATGGTTTTATTTCCAATGAGTTTTTGAACTTCATTTAAAAAATCAACTGCTGCTGCAGGGAAATTCTCGGCAACAGAAATCGCTGAAGCAATAGATTTAATATTTCTATTGGGTAAAGTTTTAATTTCTCCGTTTAATTTAACGATGGTAGGGAAATCACATTTAATCAACATATCGTTGATCATTCCTTGTAAACCCATGCTACGGCCATCATCAGGTGAATATATTTTAGTGATGCCGTAGGCTTCTAATTCTTTAATTTCTTCTGGCTGAATGACGCCACCACCACCGGCAAAAATTTTAATGTGTTTAGCATTTTTTTCCTGCAAAAGGTCATACATATACTTGAAGTATTCTATATGTCCGCCTTGGTAAGATGTCATGGCAATACCTTGTACATCTTCTTGAATGGCACAATTTACCACCTCATCCACAGATCTATTATGTCCTAAATGAATTACTTCTGCACCAGATGATTGTAAAATCCTTCGCATGATGTTAATTGTAGCATCATGACCATCAAAAAGAGATGCTGCGGTTACAAATCGGATTTTATTTTTAGGTTTATATACTTCGGTTTCTTGCATGTTCCGGGCGTTAAAATCATTTAAAAAGGTGGGCAAATTTACGTTTTTGAACTCATAAAGCATAGTATTAAGATGTTCGATAGACATGAATTTGATGACCAAATTAGGGTTTAGTCTAAAAACTTGGTTTAAGGCAAATTGATTAACAAAGTTTGTTTTTTGTTTATGTTATATTTGATTAAAACACACACCATGTCTAAAACCATATTCATTACCGGAGCATCCTCAGGAATTGGAAAATCAACAGCTATTTACTTTGCCAGTAAAGGGTGGAATGTAGCTGCAACTATGAGGAAACCTATAAATGAAACAGAACTAATTAATTACGATCATATCAAATGTTATGCTTTAGATGTTTTAAAAGAAGAAAACATTCAGCAGGTTTTTGAAATGGCTTTAAAAGATTTTGGTGCGATAGATGTATTGGTTAATAATGCTGGTTATGCAGCTTTAGGACCTTTTGAAGCCGCCACTAAAGATCAAATTGTAAAGCAATTTGATACCAATGTAATTGGATTGATGAGCGTTTGTCAACAATTTATCCCTTATTTTAGAAAACAAAAAAGTGGAACTATTATTAATATCGCTTCTGTTGGCGGACGATTAACTTTTCCTTTGTACAGTTTGTATCATGGTACAAAATGGGCGGTAGAAGGTTTTTCAGAATCATTAAGTTTTGAATTGCGGCCTTTCAACGTAAAAGTTAAATTGATTGAGCCTGGAGCTATTCGTACTGATTTTTATGATCGTTCTCCTGATACCTTAAAGAAAGAGGGTTTAACAGTATATGATGCTTACGCCGATAGAATTTCTGCAAATTATTTAAAAGCTGCCGCCGCAGCACCTGGTCCAGAAGTGGTTTCGCAAATTATTTGGAAAGCAGCAAATAGTAATAATTTTAGATTGCGATATGCTGTTGGTAGCGGAGCTCCGTTTCTGCTATTTTTAAGAAGGGTTTTACCTGATGCCTGGTTTATGGGTTTAGTGAGGATGTTTTTGAATAAGGAATAAGTTTCAAGTAATTAGTATTGATTTAGTATCAAGATATGAGTATCAAGTATCAAGAACCTAAAACGTTTATAAACTTGATACCGGATACTACTTTTTTATACTATATACAAGTATCAAGAACCTAAAACGTTTATAAACTTAATACTGGATACTACTTTTTTATACTATTTACAAGCATCTTGATACTTGATACTTGTGTCTTGATACTTTCTACAAGCAGCTTGATACTCTTTTACAGCCACCTTCTCTTTTTAAAATAAACTAAAGTTCCAAAAGAAGAAAGTATCATTAAAACAATGGCTACTAAATAACCGTACTGCCAATTTAATTCGGGCATCACTTTAAAATTCATTCCGTAAATACTGGCAATTAAAGTTGGAGGCATAAAAGCCACAGTGGCTACCGTAAATATTTTGATGATTCTGTTTTGCTCAATGTTAATTAAACCTAAAAAAGTGTCCTGAAGATATTCTAATCGCTCAAAGGCAAATTTATTATGTTCTAATAAAGAGCTAATATCTTTAATCATTAAACGTAAAACACCCATAGATTCTTCCGGGAAAGTGGAAGAGCGCATTAAAGATGAAATCATTCTTTGCTTATCTATAATGTTTTCACGCAACATCATATTGTCGTTTTGCAAAGAAGAAATCTTTAAAAGGTCGTCTTCATCTACTTTTTCAGTGGTTGTTTTTAAACTTTTATTAAGCTCGGCAATTTCACGGGCTATATTTTCAATCAAATCTGCATCTTGATCTATACAAGTTTCTAAAATGGTAGAAAGAATTTGATAGCCGTTTACATATAAAGTAGGGTTTGATCTAATTTTCTTTACCGATTCACCAAAAGTTTTTAAATCATCATCCCGGTAGGTAAATAAAATCCCTTTTTCTAAAATCATAGAAACCGGACTGTATTCAAAACCTTGCTCATTAATGGATAAGAAATTAGAATTGATAATAATTTCGTTATCAACTTCGCTAAAACGAGAAGAGCTTTCAATTTCTACTGATTCTTCTTCTGAAGAATATTTAATATCAAAATAAGTCTCTATGGTTACTTTTTCCTCTATTGTTGGGTTTTGTAGATCTACCCAAACCAAACTTTCCATGGGAATATCCCTCAATAAGGTTAAATCATATTCCTTCGCAAGTCGGGTATTTTTTTTATAATAGATTCTAAGCATTGCTTATTAATTTGTAATCGGCTTCAATTTGTATCTTTGCAAAAATATCATTTGACATTGGAAAAATCACTGGCTTTCGGCGAAAAGAATTATAATTACTACAGCGCTCATCTCAAACGCAAATATAACGGACAAAGAGTGTACAAAGTTATTGTAGATGGGGGTTTTACATGCCCCAATAGAGATGGCTCTAAAGGTTACGGTGGCTGCACTTATTGCAACGTAGATTCGTTTACGCCCACTTCTCGCACCATGGAAACCATGAAAGAGCAAATTGAGTACGGGATGCAAAAAGCCAGAAAAAGTTATAAAGCCGAAAAGTTTATTATTTATTTTCAGCCTAATACAAATACCTATGCGCCGGCTCATTATTTAAAAACTTTATATGATGAAGCTTTAAGTGTGAATCCGGCAGATGTTGTGGGTTTATCTGTGGGTACCAGACCAGATTGTTTGGATGCAGAGAAAATTGCACTGTTAGAAAGTTATAGCGATAGGGTAGATGTAGATTTAGAAATGGGTATGGAATCTATTTATAATGAAACCTTATCTCAAATTAATAGAGGTTGTTCTCACGATGAATTTTTAGATACCTTAAAACTGCTCGAAAACACCAAGCTAGATATTTGCGTACACACCATTTTTGGCTTACCAGGCGAAACAAAAGAAATGATGTTGGCTTACGCCGATGAAATTAACCGATTTCCACAAATCAAATTTGTGAAATTTCATCATTTACATATTGTAGAAGGTTCTATTATGGGGGCTAGATACAAAAAAGAGCCGTTTAAATTATTCAGTTTACCAGAATACACCGATTTCTTATGTGAGTTATTGCCAATGGTTCGCCCAGATTTAGTGATTCAAAGGCTTTTTGGAATTTCAGACTTAGATATGCTTATTGCTCCAAACTGGGGATTAAGAAAATCAGAAATCCAAACCTATGTTGATGATGAAATTGAAAGAAGAGGCGTAGTGCAGGGGAGTAAGTTTAAAGTTTAGAGTTCAAAGTTTAAAGTGAACATATCGTTTACCTACTTTGTTCTTTCCACTTTAAACTTCTACTTATAAACTCCAAACAATTCTTCCACCGCTTTTTCTCTGTAGTCAAATATTTCTTGAGTTTGTTTGGCTACAGTTATCGCGTTAGCTATTTGGCCAAAAATCCCGAAAGGAATGCCATAAATTAATTTATCTGTCATTAAAACACCACCTTCAATGGCTTTAAAATGATGCTCATGATGCCAAAATTTAAAAGGTCCAAAGCGTTGTTCATCAATAAAATATTCTCCCTCTTTTACATGAGTGATTTCGGTCATCCAATCTATTTTAACACCTAGAAGGGGTGCAACTTTATAAGTAATAATCATTCCCTCATACATTTTGGTATTCACTTTATAGTCAGAAGTGATGATAAAAGCCATGCTTTTAGGAGTGATTTTGGCTAAATTAATTGGAGACGAAAAAAAGTCCCAAGCTTCTTCTAAGGTTATAGGTAATTTTTGCTCAAACTTAACTGTATACGTTTTCATAATCTCCTAAACGTTCAAAATGTTAAAAGGTTTTTAGGATAAATTATGGTTGTTTATATAAATAATTGGTTGTTTTTGTGTTTTTAAATCAAAATTATATGATATTTGTAATATTATTTGATAATAATTTCATTTTTTATCAAATAATTTCTGATAATTGTATAAATAATCAAACCAAAACAAAAAAAATGAAAAATTCTATTTTTAAAAGGTTAATGCCCTTTAGTATTCTGGTCATTATTGCTATCGCAGTATTATTTGTGCAAACAAATGCAAATTTTTCTGATGAAAGCAAGTATAATCCAGCAGATGTAACTTGGATTTTAGTTGCAACGGCATTAGTTTTTATCATGACACCAGGTTTAGCTTTTTTTTATGGAGGTATGGTTCACAGAAAAAATGTGCTTTCTACCATGATAAAAAGTGTGGTTGCGGCTGGTATTGTAGGCGTTTTATGGATAGTAGTAGGATACAGTCTTTGTTTTGGAGAATCCATTAATGGTTTTATAGGCAACCCAATGACTCATTTGTTTTTTAAAGACGTAATGTCTTCTGAGCCTTGGCCATTGGCGCCAACCATCCCAAGAGGGCTATTTGCTTTTTATCAATTAATGTTTGCCGTAATTACTCCGGGTTTAGTAGTAGGTGCAGTTGCAGAACGTATTCGTTTTACCTCTTATATATTATTTACTGTTTTGTTTAGCATTTTTGTTTACGCTCCTTTAGCTCACATGACCTGGCATCCAGATGGTTTACTATTCCAAATGGGAGCTTTAGATTTTGCCGGAGGCACAGTAGTACATATTTCTGCCGGTTGTGCTGCTTTAGCAGGTGCTTTGGTTTTAAAAAGAAGAAAAGTTCACTTAGAGCATAAAGAAATACCCCCTGCAAACATTCCTTACGTATTAATAGGAACAAGTTTATTGTGGTTTGGTTGGTTTGGTTTTAACGCAGGTTCTGCCTTGGCAGCAAACGGATTAGCTGTTTCTGCTTTTGCAACTACTAATACAGCCGCAGCCGCAGCAGGTTTATCATGGATGTTTTTTGATGTATTAAGAGGAAAAAAACCTTCGGTTTTAGGTTTTTGTATTGGTGCAGTAGTAGGTTTGGTAGCTATTACACCCGCAGCAGGTTTTGTAAGCATTCACCACAGTATATTTATTGGTGTTGTAGCCGCTGTTATTTCTAATATAGTAGTTTATTTTAAGTCAAAATCTAGTTTAGACGATACTTTAGATGTATTTCCTTGCCATGGTGTTGGTGGTATGGTAGGAGTGGTGATGACGGGTATTTTTGCAACAAAATTAATTAACGGAGCCGGAAACGATGGTTTGTTTTTTGGTAACGCAGCTTTCTTTTGGGTACAAATTAAAACCTTGTTTATTGCAGTTGGTTATAGTTTTATTCTCTCTTACATCATTTTTAAAATAGTTAATTTTATAGAGCCCATTCGTGTAAGTTCCGAAGAAGAAGAATTAGGTTTAGATGAATCTCAGCACTCAGAAAATTATACCCAAGGTACCTTATTAAGCAAAGAAGAGTTCATAGCAAGTTAATTCAATTGCTTTATATCAATAAAAAAGCTTGGGCCTTACAAAAGGTTCAGGCTTTTTTATTGAACCATTTTATTAGCGCAATAAGAACTGGCAAAGGCCTCTGGTTTAGCTTTAAAAACAAAACCCATACTCAAAATATAACCCATTGCCTCATGTAGGGCCGCATTAGATTTAAAATTAGGATTGGTGTTAATATCAGCATGAACCTCTAAGTCAACATCATATAAATCTAAAAGATCACATAAAGCATAAGCACATTCAATAGATTTTTGTACCTCAGAAAGCATTCGTTCTTTAATACTCATTTTTTGAGAAGTACGCTCTTGGTGGATAAACATAAACCCACCTTTTTTTTCTCTTAAAAATACAATTACAGTAGCAAAATCAGTAATGGCTCCTTTAACTTGAGAATCTGTACCTATACAAACTTTTAATTTGTTGCCAAGGTTATACTCTCTTTCAATGGCTTGTTCTACTTCTTCTAAGATGGGCGATTTAATAGTTTCGCCGCTAAATTTTTTCCAGGTCATAAATTTTAGATTAAATTTTTTCGACCCTTTTATAGAGGTCTATAAAATTAAGTGATTGTTATTCATTGTTTTATAAATTTACGATTATTTAATTGTTAACAAATATCTTGTTATCAACAGTTTTGTTACTTTTTTCTTGCCTGTAAGTGAGTTTAATAATTGTAAATTTATTTTAACCAATTAAACAAAGGAGGAAATGATGGATGCTCAATTAAATCACGAGTTTTTGCTGATGCAGCAAAGCCGATGCAATCAAAAATACCAGCACTTAATTAATGATATTCAAGATCTGCCAGAAAAGCTTAATCAGTCTATAACTAAGCCAATGAATAAGTTTAGCAGAGGAATTTCAAGATTAGTTAAAAACAGAGGAAAAATGTTGTTCTTATTAGATAAAAGAATGAGCAAGGTTTTTAGAAAATAAATCAATTAAAAAATTATCTAAATCCTACCTGATTCTTAAATTTTTAAATATTTGGGCAACGGCCGGGCTGTGCGGTACTCCGCTATCGCTATGGTGCAAAAAAGCACAAGCTTTAAAAAAAGCTTTACCTACCATCCCTGTTGCGGGGCAGTACTAAAAATAAAATTTCGATGCAAAAAAGCAGGGTCCGCTATGCGAGACCCTGCTTGAAAAAAGAATAAAGGTTACTTATGCGCTCTTTGAGTTAAACTTTGCGTCTTTTGCGTAAAAAAAAACACAGGCATTCTTCTATTGAAAAATACCTAAACAATCTTTCTATATTTAATTCTTTTAGGCGCAATATCTCCTAAACGTTTTTTACGATTCTCTTCATAATCAGAGTAATTCCCTTCAAAAAAGTAAACTTGCGAATCGCCTTCAAAGGCTAAAATATGCGTACAAATACGATCTAAAAACCACCTATCGTGAGAAATTACCACGGCGCAACCCCCAAAATCATCTAAAGCTTCTTCTAAAGCTCTTAAAGTGTTTACATCAATATCATTGGTAGGCTCATCTAGTAAAAGCACATTACTGCCTTCTTTTAAAGTGATGGCTAAATGCACCCGGTTTCTTTCTCCACCAGATAAAACACCTACTTTCTTTTGTTGATCTGCTCCGTTAAAGTTAAATCTAGAAACATAAGCTCTGGAATTTGAAGTTCTATTTCCTAATTGTATGTTTTCTAAACCGCCAGTTATGTTTTCCCAAACAGATTTTTCGGGGTCTAAATCATCATGACTTTGATCTACATAACCCAACTTAACAGTTTCTCCCACTCTAAAAGAACCACCATCAGGTTGGTCTTGTCCGGTAATTAATCTAAACAAGGTTGTTTTTCCTGCTCCATTGGGTCCAATAATTCCAACAATACCTGCTGGTGGTAAAGAAAAAGTAAGGTTATCAAATAATACTTTATCGCCATAAGCTTTACTTACGTTGGCGGCTTCAATTACCACATTCCCTAGTCTTGGTCCGGGTGGAATAAAAAGCTCTAGTCTTTCTTCTCTTTCTTTGGTTTCTTCTGATGCTAGCTTTTCATAATTAGATAAACGAGCTTTAGATTTAGCATGACGAGCTTTTGGGGCCATTTTAGACCATTCTAATTCACGCTCAAGCGTTTTTTGGCGTTTGCTTTCTGTTTTCTCTTCTTGTGCTAAACGTTTAGATTTTTGGTCTAACCAGCTAGAGTAATTTCCTTTCCAAGGTAAACCTTCGCCTCGGTCTAATTCTAAAATCCATCCGGCTACGTTATCTAAGAAATACCTATCGTGAGTTACCGCAATTACGGTTCCTTCATATTGTTTCAAATGTTGTTCTAACCAGTCAATAGATTCGGCATCTAAGTGGTTGGTAGGCTCATCTAATAATAAAACATCGGGTTGTTGTATCAATAAGCGACATAAAGCCACTCTTCTTCTTTCCCCTCCTGACAAATTGACAACTGAAGAGTCCGGATCAGGGCAACGCAAAGCATCCATGGCTCTTTCTAACTTTGCATCTAATTCCCAGCCATTTACCGCATCAATTTTATCTTGAAGCTCGCCTTGTTTGTTCATCAACTTCTCCATCGCATCTGCATCCTCGTAAACCTCGGGCAAACCAAATTTTTCATTAATGGCCTCGTACTCTTCCAAAATATCAGTAATTTCTTTTGCGCCTTCGGCAACAATTTCTTTAACAGTTTTTGAAGGATCCAACAAAGGCTCTTGCGCCAGATAACCAACCGTATAACCCGGTGCAAACACCACTTCGCCCTGATAAGCTTTGTCTAAGCCAGCAATAATTTTAAGTACTGATGATTTTCCAGATCCGTTTAAACCAATTACACCAATTTTAGCGCCGTAAAAAAAGGAGAGGTAAATATTTTTTAGAACCTGTTTCTGAGGAGGGTAAATCTTGTTTACACCTGCCATGGAAAAGATAATTTTTTCGTCTGCCATTATTTCTTTAAAATGAATTTCAAATATCGTGTTTTTGGTCAAAAATGAGTAAAAATTGTGAACTTGCCTTAAGAAGTAGCGTTTTCCACTAAATTGGTCGTATTGTTGATAAATACTATCAAACGTTACTGAATGATTAAGAAACAAATTAATACATTAGGACGTTCAACACTACAAGAGAAAGGTTTTATATGGAAGCTAAATTTTCACCGAGAGTAAAAGATGTTATTTCTTACAGCCGAGAAGAGGCTTTAAGATTAGGTCATGATTATATAGGTACAGAGCACTTATTATTAGGTTTGATAAGAGAAGGTGATGGCGTAGCAATAAAGATTTTAAAATCTTTAGGTGTTGATACGGCTAAATTAAGAAGATCAGTAGAGGATGCTGTTAGAGGCAATTCGGGAACTACCGTTAATTTAGGAAACATTCCTTTAACTAAACAAGCAGAAAAAGTTTTAAAGATTACCTATTTGGAAGCTAAGATTTTTAAAAGCGATGTGATAGGTACTGAACATTTATTACTATCTATTTTAAGAGAGGAAGATAATATTGCTTCACAAATACTTGCACAATTTAATTTAAACTACGAGATATTTAAATCTGAAGTGGAAAATAATAGAGAAGGTTTTAGAGACGATCCAACCGGTTCTGCCGCTGGTGGTGAGGATGAGTTTAAAGACGAGGATTCTTTTACTACTCCCAAAAAAGTTTCCGATATTAAATCTAAGACTCCTGTTTTAGACAATTTTGGAAGAGATTTAACACGTATGGCCGAGGATGGAAAATTAGATCCTATCGTTGGTCGTGAGAAAGAAATTGAAAGAGTTTCGCAAATCTTATCTCGACGTAAGAAGAATAATCCAATTTTAATAGGTGAGCCTGGTGTGGGTAAATCTGCCATTGCAGAAGGTTTAGCCTTAAGAATTGTACAGCGTAAGGTTTCAAGGGTTTTATTTAATAAAAGAGTAGTGACGCTTGATTTAGCTTCTTTAGTTGCCGGTACTAAATACCGTGGGCAGTTTGAAGAGCGAATGAAAGCTGTAATGAATGAGTTAGAAAAATCTCCTGATGTCATATTATTTATAGATGAGATTCACACCATAGTTGGTGCTGGTGGAGCTTCTGGTTCATTAGACGCTTCTAATATGTTTAAACCTGCTTTGGCTAGGGGAGAAATTCAATGTATTGGTGCTACCACTTTAGATGAATACCGTCAGTATATTGAAAAAGATGGAGCTTTAGATCGTCGTTTCCAAAAGGTAATGATTGAACCGGCTACACCAACAGAAACTATTGAGATCTTAAACAGAATTAAAGACAAATACGAAGAGCATCATGGCGTAACTTATACAGACGAAGCTATTAATGCTTGTGTAAGTTTAACTTCAAGATATATAACAGATCGTTTCTTGCCAGATAAAGCTATTGATGCTTTAGATGAAGCAGGTTCTCGTGTTCACTTAACCAATATTCATGTTCCGCAAAATATCATTGATATAGAGCAAAAGATAGAGCAAATTAAGGTTGAGAAAAACAAAGTAGTTCGCAGTCAAAAATATGAAGAAGCAGCAAAATTAAGAGATACTGAGAAAAACCTTTTAGAAGAATTGGAAAAAGCTAAAACCGAATGGGAAGCGGAAACCAAAACTAAAAGATACATTGTATCTGAAGATAATGTTGCCGAAGTGGTTTCTATGATGACTGGTATTCCGGTTCAAAGAGTTGGTCAGGCAGACAGCCAAAAATTATTAGGCATGTTTGAGAAAATCAACGAAAAAATTATTGGACAAGATGATGCTATCAAGAAATTAACCAAAGCCATTCAAAGAACAAGAGCTGGATTAAAAGATCCTAAAAAGCCAATTGGTTCATTCATATTCTTAGGCCCAACAGGAGTTGGTAAAACAGAATTAGCCAAAGAATTAGCTCGTTTTATGTTTGATTCTGATGATTCTCTGATTCAGATTGACATGAGTGAATACATGGAGAAATTTGCAGTTTCTAGATTGGTAGGAGCGCCTCCGGGATATGTAGGTTATGAAGAAGGCGGTCAGCTTACTGAAAAAGTAAGAAGAAAACCTTATTCTGTAATTTTATTAGATGAGATTGAAAAAGCTCACCCTGATGTATTCAATATACTTTTACAGGTATTAGATGAAGGTCAGTTAACAGATTCTTTAGGTAGAAAAGTAGATTTCAGAAACACGATAGTGATTATGACTTCTAATATTGGAGCTCGCCAGTTAAAAGATTTTGGCCAAGGTGTTGGTTTTACCACCGCAGCCAAAGCTTCTCAGGCCGATACCCATAGTAGAGCCGTTATAGAAAGTGCTTTGAAAAAAGCTTTTGCGCCAGAATTCTTAAATAGAGTAGATGATGTGATTGTATTTAATTCTTTAGAAAAAGCCGAAATATTTAGAATTATTGATATTGAGCTGAAAGCTTTATTTGGTAGGGTACATGCTTTAGGTTATGAGATTAAATTGACCGAAGAAGCAAAAGAATACATTGCCGATAAAGGATTTGACCCTAATTTTGGAGCCCGACCATTAAAACGAGCAATTCAGAAATTTTTAGAAGATCCAATTGCCGAAGAAATTCTTAAAGGAGAATTAGTAGAAGGTGATACCATGGAAGTGGACTTTGATAAAGAAAAGCAAGAAATCAGGATTCTTGCAAAAACTTCTAAAAAGAAGAAAAAGAAAGAAGAGGAAGAGAAAGAAGGTGGAGAATAAAATTTGAAGCCCCTTCATAGAAAAGCATCGCAATATTTGCGGTGCTTTTTTTGTTTAAGATGCAACCAATAGTGAAAAGCTATCGTCTTTAAATAAAGGACAAACAATATGAAAAAGCTGATGATTTTATTTGCAGGGTTGTTGATACTAGGAGTATCCTCCTGCCGCAAAGTAACCGAACAATATTATACGGTACCCAACAAAACAATTTTTTATAGTGTAAATGCCAGCAGCTGGACAACTACTGATGGGGGTTTTACTTATTCTGCTTCTCTTAGCTTTTTGCAAGGAGATAGTTATGTGAATACTTATGATGGATTATTAGTTTATGTGTCTTATGATAATGGAAATAACTACATATCTGTACCACAAACTTACAATGGATTAGCATACAGCTATTCGGCTTCTAACAGTAAAGTGGTATTGGAAGTTCAAAGTTCAGATTTTAACCAAGTGATCCAAAATCCAGGGGTTTTAAGCGTTAAAGTAGTAATGATTCCGTCTGAAGAATAGTAATAAGGGTTTGTGTTGTGATTAAATTAATAGAAGCGATAAAGCCTCTGCTTTTTTTAAGTAGAGGCTTTGTTTTTTTTAAACTATTAAATTTTTTTTAGTGTGCTTGCAACCTAACGGGGAGATAATCCATTGGGACGCTGTCTGCAACTTTTTCCCAAGACCAATAGCCTTCATAAATCATTGATTTTGTATTATATATAGCTCCACTTTGATAAAAGTAAATAGGTCTTATACTTAAGTTGATTAAACTTATTTGGTAATTAGGCATATCTAAAGGTCGTGAAATGGACTGGTTGAATAGATTTGCATAAATTGGATGTTCCTTCTCGTTTTTATAAACGACATAAAGAATATCATTAAAGTCTATTTTTTTAATGTTGCTATCGAAAGTTTTTACCAATGTATCTGGCAATACTTCAGCCTTATTTAAAGTGGAGATTGTTTTTGGCATGTTGTTTTTAGAAAGCCAATATTCCAACGAATCATTTGTTTTACCATTTAAAAAAAATGTATCACCTGTTTTTGCCCTAAAACGTCTAATATTAGCTTTAATTAAACTATCTGGCGGACGTTGAGTATTTATATGTTTTATTAATTTATGTATCACAAAGCCTTCTTTAATACTATTCTCTTCGTATAAAGAGCGAAAAAAATGTTGAGGAGAACCATTGTAAGCTTCTAATCGCTTTTTAGCCCATTGCTTTTTTTTACTATCAGAAGCCGGTAAATCTTCATAATAAGGAGAACCTTGGTAGAAAATGATTCTATTCACCATATCATATTCAAATTCTTTGATTAAGTATTTGATTTTATAACCCAAAGCTTTGTTTTCTATCAACAAGAATTCATCGCAGCTGGCTGTTAAGGTTCTGCTTTGCTGATCGAAATTTAGATAAAGTACATCAGGATTGATGATTTTGCATTGTGCTGCATTTGGCGTTTTTCCAATAAAAAATTCGGTAAAAGTTTTTAAGTTGTATTCTCTATTTAAATCGGGTTTCACCACCACTTCATTGAGTTGAATGGTGTTTTCTACCAACGTAATGTTTAATCCTATATTTTTGTCAGAAACAATAACCTGAAATATACCAGATTTAAAACCTACCATTTTCACCAATAATTCATAATTTCCGGGGTTTAATTTCAAGCTAAACTCGCCATTATTATTACTAATTGTTGCGTTTTTATAACCACTCACAAAAATTCCTGCTCCAGGTAAAGATTCTCCCTGTTTATCTTTTACAATGCCGCTAATGGTGAAATTTTCTTGAGCATAGGTTTCATTAACGTAAACAGAAAAGAGTAAAATGAATAAGTATTTAAACATGTTCAAGTTTACAACTAATTTGTTAGTTTAAAAACTTTGTTTTTTGGATTTGATTTCTTGAAAAAGAGTAGGGATAACCCTCAGGTTATCTTTTTATAGGAATATTTATTTTAGGATAACCCGAGGGTTATCCCTACATTAATTTTGTTTCTTGGGAAGAGTTTCTTTTGGATTATAAAGTGCATTTAGTCTTAATGCATTTTCCTCAACTGCGGTTGTGAAGCCCATTTTAGTTCTTCTTTTATTGACATTTTTAGGGTCTAATATAGGCCAGATTACTATTAATTCTTTAGTTTCCCTTAAACCACTTACAGCCTGTGTTCCATAAATTTGTTTTTCACCTTCATCCATTAATATTCTATCCTCCATCATTGCAGCATAGGTTTTTTTAGCTTCATGTTTATTTGCCAGATCTTTTAATTGAGGAAAGTATTTCTTCATCGTTTTTAAATCTGAATGCTGAACCACAAGAAATAATGCATCAGCGGCATCTTCTCCAATTTTACTTTGTTTTATCCAACCATAATTTTCAAGAATATTAAGCACATCTTTTTTGTTTGCTTTATCTATAGAATCCATGCTTTTTATGATTGCAGGAATTTCTTTCGGAGTAGCAGATAAATAAGATTCTCTAATGGATTGATCTGCTTCTCGTATTTTTGAAAGCTTTAATCTCAAGTCATCATACGGAATTACTTTTTCATTTGAACAACTCACCACCTGAAAAAGTATGGCAAATAATAAAATTGAAATCCTCAGTTTAATTTTCACAGGGTTAAAAAAGCTAAAACAAAAAAAAGAGCTATCAACTAGCTCTTTTTTTTGTTAATGAGTATTTGTAATATTATTCTCCACCACCAATTTTATCCATTACATCCATACTTACACCAGTAGAAGAATATCCACCATCATGGAAAAGATTTTGCATGGTTACCATACGTGTTAAATCTGAGAATAAAGTAATGCAATAATCAGCACAAGATTGTGCATCAGCGTTACCTAAAGGAGCAATTTTATCAGCAAAATCAAAGAAATTATCAAATCCTTTAATTCCAGAACCTGCGGTTGTGCGAGTAGGAGATTGAGAAACAGTGTTAATTCTCACTTTTTTATCTAAACCATAATGATAACCAAAACTACGGGCAATAGACTCTAGCATCGCTTTAATATCAGCCATATCGGTATAGAAAGGGTAGGTACGTTGTGCGGCCATATAAGTTAAGGCAACAACGCTTCCCCATTCATTAATGGCATCTAATTTTTTAGCTACAGCTAACATTTTATGTAAAGACATGGCCGATACATCAATACCTTTTGAGAAGTAATCGTAGTTTAACTCTGGGTAAGGCACTTTCTTTCTAATGTTAACACTCATTCCAATTGAATGCAAAACAAAATCTATTTTACCACCTAAAATCTCTTGAGATTTAGTGAATAAATTGGTTAAATCTTCCACACTAGTAGCATCTGCCGGGATAATTTGAGATCCTGTTTTTTCTGCTAAACCATTTATTTCTCCCATTCGCATGGCGATAGGCGCATTGGTTAAAACAAATATTGCACCTTCTTCATGTGCTTTTTCTGCTACTTTCCAAGCAATAGAGTTTTCATCTAGTGCACCTGAAATGATGCCGCGTTTTCCTTTTAATAAGTTATAAGCCATTTTTTATCAGTTATCAGTATTCTGTTGTGAGTTATCGGTTACCAGTTGTTGACATGGATAACATTGATATTTATTTGTAAAGGTTATAAAATTTTAGATTTTATTAGCATTAATTTTCTAAAAGCTCTTTAGCATTTTGTAATGCCGATTCTTTTGGATTTTCGCCGCTTAACATTTTTGCTATTTCTACTATTCTTTCCTCGGTATTCAACTTTTTAATTTGAGTAAAGGTAAAATCATCTTTAATTTCTTTGTGTACAAAATAGTGCGAATTACCTTTGCTAGCCATTTGAGGTAAATGTGTAATGGTAATTACCTGCATATCTTGTGCTAATTGCTGCATAATATTTCCTACTCTGCCAGCAACTTCGCCAGAAACTCCGGTATCAATCTCATCAAAAATAATGGTGGGTAAAGCTGTTTTTTTAGCAATTAAAGATTTTATACTCAACATTAACCTAGAAAGTTCTCCACCTGAGGCTACCTTATTTAATTCGTTTAATTGATGCCCTTTATTGGCGTTAAACAAAAATTTGATTTGATCTATTCCATTTTGATCAAATTGATGGGCTGTAGAAACATCATGTTGTATTTTAAGTTGTGCATTGTTCATCCCAACTTGAGCCAAAGTATTGATGATATGTTTTTCTATAGCAGGAATTACTTTTGATCTGTTAGAACTTATTTTTTGAGCCTTGAGCTGTAGTTCAGCATTGATTTTTTCTAATTCAATCTCGAGTTTCTGAATATCATCATCGGCAAACAAAATTTTATTTAACTTCTCAGATAAATCATTCTGAAGAGCCAGCAATTCTTCATTATTGTTAACACGATGTTTTTTTTGTAGCGCAAACAACAAACTTAATCGATCGTTAATTTCATTTGCCCTCAACTCATTAAAAGAAGTAGATTGTTCTAAATCGTCTAATTCATCAGCAATATCTTTAATTTCTATGATACAGCTTTTTAATCTTTCAGAAAATGTAGCAATAGAAGGGTTGTATTTTTCTAAAGATTGAAGCTGATTGAGTGCCTCTTTTAATTTAATTAAAGCGGCATCTTCACTGTTAGCAATTAAATAATTTGAAGAAAGCAAATTCTTTTTAATTTCCTCGGCATGGGTTAAGCTATTGAGCTCATTTTCTAAAAGTTCTTGCTCATCAGCAATAATATTTGCGGTTTCTAATTCGTCAAATAAAAACTGAAAGTAATCTTGATCAGCTTTAGCCTTATCTAAATCGTCTTGTAAAGTTTTTAGCTTTCGCTGATGCTTTTTAAAAACTTGAAACTGTAATTGATAGCCGGTTAATAAATCTTGATTCTGAGCCATCACATCAACCACCAAAAGCTGAAAATCGGCATTGTTGATTTCTAAAGTAGCATGTTGTGAATGCACATCAATCAGCTTTTCTCCTAAAGATTTAAGGATAGAAAGCGTGACGGGTGTATCATTAATAAAAGCCCTGGATTTACCTTCTAAACTAATTTCTCGTCTTAAAACTGTTTCATCATCATAATCTAAATCATGAGTATTAAAAAAGTCTTTTAAAGTGTAAGATTGAATATTAAAAAAACCTTCAACAATACATTTTTTTTGTTGATTAAAGAAGTATTTCCCTTCTGCTCTTTGGCCTAAAATTAAGCCTAAAGCACCTAAAACAATAGATTTTCCGGCTCCGGTTTCTCCTGTAATTACATTTAAATCTTTATCAAAAGCAATGTCTAGATTATCAATTAAGGCATAGTTTTTTATCAGCAATCTGCTTAGCATAACAATTCTTTTCTTTTGGCTTTAGGAATGATTATTTAGCGTTTTTAAGCTCCTCATATTTTGTAGCATTTGCCGGATCGGCATCAGCCATGATATTGTATATTTTGGTTCTTTCTAAAGGATCAGATTTGCTAAATATACTGATAATCTCATCGGCTTTGGCCGAAAAGAAAACCTGATTAAACATGGCACCTTGCTTTTGTTTATCTAAAGTACTTAAAGCTGGTAGCGCTTCTGCAATGT
Organism: Pedobacter cryophilus; assembly: GCF_005116455.1. GTDB lineage: Bacteria > Bacteroidota > Bacteroidia > Sphingobacteriales > Sphingobacteriaceae > Pseudopedobacter > Pseudopedobacter cryophilum. The sequence goes on along the minus strand of NZ_SWBP01000010.1, from coordinate 32,326 downwards.
TTTTTCGGCCTTTATTTAAATTATCGCTCATCAAATCTAATCCTTCTCTATGGTAAGCATATAATATTTCTCTCAAAGGTAAATAGCTTTTATTGTTCAAATTTTCTACCATCCAATATCGGTTTCTTAATCCTTCAAAAGCTTTCCAACCCGTGTAAGGTGCATTTTGTGCATTATTTAAAACATTTTGAGCTTTAGAAAAATACGCTGAGCCACCTAATTTAGAAAAAGTATCTGCATCTAAACCTACAATTACATAAGCGTAAAATGCCAACAATGAACTTAAATTATTAATAAAGTTTTGATCAGCAAAATCTAAAGGTTGCCCTTCAGAATAGTTGAAATCAAAATTTTTATCATTTAAACTTAATACTGTTGAGTTATAAGTGCTTCCAAAAACTGGTCGGCTACTTAATACTTGTGCTTCGGCTTTAAAGTTACTTGAACCATCCCATTCTTTAATAGTGATGACCAAATTACAATCAATTCTTTCTGAAGCTTGTAGTTGTGCTTCGCTCCATTTTCTGTTGTTCAAAAAATCAGTAATGGCTGTTTCTAATACTTCTAGCGGTCTTTTATTGGTGCTTTGTACTTGGGGAGATAAAATTTGCACTCTTGCATTCAAATCCTGACTATAGCCATAAAATGAAAGAAGTAAAAGTGAACAAGCAATTAAAATTTTCATAAGCTAGCAATTATTTTAGCGCAAATATCTTTAGCAACTTCTGTTTTAGTTTTAAGCTCAAACGTAGTTTTCACTAAATTTTTATCAATAATGGTAATTTTATTGGTGTCTTTTTTAAATCCAGCTCCAATATCATTTAAAGAATTTAAAACAATAAAATCTAAGTTCTTTTTTTTGAGTTTTTGGATTGCAAAAGCTTCTTCATCATTAGTTTCTAAAGCAAAGCCAATTAACAATTGATGAGGTTTTTTAGCTTCACCTAATTGATAAAGAATATCCTCTGTTTTTTTAAGTTGGATAGAAAAATCTGTGGCTTCTTTTTTAATTTTTTGAGTCGCAACTTCTTGTGGGGTATAATCTGCAACAGCAGCACTCATGATACAAATATCAGTTTGCTCAAATTCTTGTTTGCAAGTCTCTAACATTTCAGCTGCTGATATGACATCAATTTTTTTAATACCTTGATTGGAAACGGTTAGAGCAGTAGGGCCACTAATTAAAGTAACCTGAGCGCCTTGATTAGCCAATTCTTCGGCAATAGCATAGCCCATTTTACCAGAGGAATGGTTACCTATAAACCTCACCGGATCTATAGCCTCATAAGTTGGGCCGGCTGTAACTAATACTTTTTTATTTTTTAGCGGAAGGCTTTTGCTAATGTCATTAACAATAGCATCAAAAATTTCTTGAGGTTCGGCTAATCTACCTTCTCCATAAAGTCCGCTAGCTAATTCACCAGCATTAGGTTTAATAATTTGATTGCCGTAACTAATTAATTTATGAATATTCTTTTGAGTAGAAGTGTGTTTCCACATGTCTAAATCCATGGCAGGAGCCAAATAAACGGGGCATTTAGCAGATAAATAAACAGCGCTTAATAAGTTATCACATAAACCATTTGCCATTTTTGCTAATGTGTTAGCTGTGGCTGGTGCAATAATCATTAAATTAGCCCAAATGCCTAATTCAACATGATTATTCCATTCCCCAGTTTCGGTTTTGTAATAATCTATAAAAACAGGATTTTTAGAAAGTGTAGAAAGTGTAAGAGGAGTAATAAACGAGGTAGCGTCTTTGGTCATTACAACCTTAACGTTTGCACCAGCTTTTACAAATAACCTAACCAGCTCTGCTGATTTGTAGCTTGCAATACTGCCGCAAACGCCAAGAAGTATATTTTTATCTTTAAGCATATTTATAATGCTCAAATATAGAACAAATTACTTTTGTTCTTTAGAAGGATTTCTGTAGTAAACCTTTCCGTGAATAAATTCGTCTATAGCAACTAAAGAAGGTTTTGGCATTCTTTCATAATGCTTAGAAATTTCAATTTGCTCTCTGTTTTCAAAAACTTCTTCCAAGTTATCATTAGAACTTGCAAATTCAGCTAGTTTACCATGAAGCTCTTCTTTCATGTTGGCCGCAATTTGGTTAGCTCTTTTACTAATCACAACTAAAGACTCGTAAACGTTTTCTGTTTCAATATCAAATTGTCTTAAATCTCTGGTTACTGTGGTGTTAGCTACAGTAGGTTTTGTTATGTTATTGCTCATTTTTTTGTTCCGTTTTAATTCCCGAATAAGTTGCTAATATTTTCTTTGTTTCCTCAATACCCTTTAAAGCATCGTCTTTTAATTGATTAGCTTCTTTTAAATAGGTACTTTTTGGATATTTCTCTATAAATCTGGTGTACTCGGCAATTGCTTCGTTATACCTATCTTCTTGCTTGGTTTCTAAACTGTTTTTAGCGTACAAATACTGCGCCTTTATAGTTAAGAAATCCATTTCTTCGGCATATTTTGTATCAGGAAAATCTTTAGTAGAGTTTCTGAATGCAATTACAGCCGCTTGATAATCACTAATATCTAAAAATAATTTAGCGTTAGCGTAAGACTTTTGTTCTAATTTATCTCTTAAATCTAAAATTAATTTACTGGCTTCGGCAACTCTATCACTCTTTGGATAAAGGTTGATAAAAAATTGTAATGCCTCTATTGCTTTGTAGGTATTATCTTGGTCTAATGAAAAATTAGGAGAATCTAAGTAAAAACAATAAGCCGCTAAAAACCTACATTCTTCTGCTTTTGCACTATTTGGATAAGTATCTGCAAAAGTTTTAAAGTGGTATCTTGCTGTTAAAAAATCTTTTAGTTTATAGTTTGTGTAAGCAAAATAGTAGTATAAATCTTCAGATTCTGCTCTCCCTCTATAACGCTGAACCAAATCATCAAAAAGGATTAAAGCTTTTGAATAATCATTTTTGTTGTATAAACGAATGGCTTCCTGATATTTTTTACCAACATCAGTACTTAATCTTAGTTTCTCAAACTTGCTTTTACAACCAGTAAAAACAATAGTAACAAATAGAATAAAGCTTAGAATTGCTAAGCTCTTGTTTTTAAACATCCCGCAAAGATAGATTAATAAATAATACAAGTCAATTTTAAATAAATAACTATTGCTAAACTATGATATTTAAATGCAACACCTATTTAATTAACAAATTTTAACAGCTTTTACGCCGAATCTTTGATAATACTTTTCAAAATAAAGAATCTTCTTACCTTCACCTAAACTTAAATTCATTCAATGAACAAATTAACCATCTATCAAGTTGATGCATTTACCGATCAAGTATTTGGCGGAAATCCAGCTGCGGTTTGTGTATTATCCAATTGGTTATCAGATAATTTGATGCAAAATATTGCTGCCGAAAATAATTTAGCAGAAACTGCTTTTGTAGTTAAAGATGGGCATCAATTTTTAATCAGATGGTTTACTCCAACTACTGAAGTTGATCTTTGCGGTCATGCTACTTTGGCTGCCGCTTTTGTGTTAGAGAAATATTTTCATCCTGAAATTTCTCAGTTAGAATTTTATTCTCACCGCAGTGGAATTTTACCTGTTCATTACCAAAATGGAGTTTTTACTTTAGATTTCCCTACAGATGTTTTGGTAGAGATAGAATGTCCTCAGCCGTTAACACAAATATTTGGATCAAGCATTATTCAATGTTTAAAAGGGAAAACAGATTATCTCCTCATTTTTAAAAATCAAGAGGAGGTGGCTTTAGCCGATCCTAATTTTAACGAATTGGCAAAAGTAAATTGCCGAGGAGTGATTATTTCTGCACCCGGAGAAGAAGTTGATTTTGTTTCTAGATTTTTTGCCCCTCAAGTTGGGGTAAATGAAGATCCTGTTACGGGTTCGGCACATACCACTTTAATTCCTTATTGGTCTAAGCAGTTAGGAAAGAAAAAATTAACTGCACAACAAATATCAAAACGAGGCGGAAGTTTATGGGTGGAAGATATGGGCGAAAGAGTTAAAATCAGCGGCAAAGCAGTACTTTATTTAGAAGGAACTATTTTTTACTAAGTTATGGATTCGAGTATTTTACTGGATTTAGTTAAAGTAAGAATGTACTTTGGTAAATATAAAGGTCGCCTACTTTGCGATTTGCCTGTGTCTTATTTAGAGTGGTTTGCTGCAAAAGGTTGGCCACCCGGGAAATTAGGACAACAGTTGGCCACTATTTATGAGATTAAGTTAAACGGATTGGAAGATTTATTGAAACCATTAAGAAGAGGATGAAGCTAAAATTGCTATTGGTGTTTCTTTTATGCAGCAATTTTAAACTAAATGCACAAGTATGTACAGGTAGTTTGGGCGATCCAACGGTGGTTATTAATTTTGGATCGGGACCTTCTTCTGTAGGACCTTCATTAGGCGCTGCCTCTACCAGCTATCAATATAAAGGAGCTGATTGCCCTGATGACGGACAATACGTAATTACCAATAGAACAACCAGTTGTTTTAGTAATACATGGCATACACTAACTGAAGATCATACGCCTAATGACACAAATGGCTATATGTTTTTGGTAAATGCAGCAAATAATCCTGGGATATTTTACACCTTTTCGGTTGAAAATTTATGTCCAAATACCACTTATGAATTTTCTTCCTTTATAGCGAATGTAATTAAGTCTTCTGCGCCATGCGGAGTGATAACGAAACCTAAAATCACTTTTAGGGTGGAGCAAGAAGATGGAACGTTAATTAATACTTATTCTACCGGTTTTATTAATGATACCAATTCCCCGGAATGGAAAAGTTATGGGTTTTTCTTTAAAAGCCCATCAAATGTATCTAAGGTGGTTCTTAAATTAATTAACGATTCTGGCGGAGGCTGCGGGAATGATATAGCGCTTGATGATATTACTTTTAGACCCTGCGGACCCACAATTTTAGCTCAAACAGTAGGGATTACTACAGGAGGTAATTTACAACTTTGTGAAGGATTAAGTGCTAATTATAATTTTAGAGCCGATGTATCTACAGGTTATTTAGACCCTGCTTTTATATGGCAAGTAGATAAAAATGATGGACAAGGTTGGTTTGATGTGCCAAACAGTAATACAAAAGATTTAAATGTTTTTATTGCTAACGCCGATTTAAAAGGATACACCTATAGAATGGCAGCTGCCGAAAAGGAAAACATCACTTCTTTAAGTTGTAGAGTTTTTTCAAACCCGATATCCATTACCGTGAATCAAAAATTTACAGTAAATGCAGGATTAGATATTTATGTGTTAGAAAACCGACCAACAAAAATTATGGCTGTTGCTCCGCCCAATTTAACTTATAAATGGTCGCCGGTAACTTATTTGGATGATGCCACTTTATTACAGCCTACTGCAACAGCCACCGTAACTACTTCCTATAAATTAGTAGTTACAGATTCACAATCTGGTTGTGAGGCAGAAGATGAAGTTACTATTTATGTAGATCAGGATTTAAAAATACCCGATTCTTTTACTCCTAACGGGGATGGCGTTAATGATTTATGGGAAATTAACGGAGTGATGGGGAGTGCTGATGTTGATATTTCTGTATTTAACAGGTACGGACAAATTGTATTTAAATCAAAAGGTTACCAAAAAGGATGGGATGGCAAATTGAAGAACATCCCCTTACCTCAAGGGATGTATTATTATATTATAGATGCTCATTCTCCACAACTACCTGTTTATAAGGGAAGTTTACTTATGATTAGATAAAAAGCTTAAGTTTTTTTGAAAGAGAAATTTCTTTGAGAAAAATAGCTGAATATGATGACCAACCCGGTGGTTACAATCATTGAAGGGGTAGGGTACCAGCCAAATTTTTCAACAAATAATTTAAGGAACACGTAGTTGAGCAAAATACAAATGAGAACGACCAAAAAATATCTAAAGAGCTGAATTCTCTTTTTTAGATAGGAGCCTTCAAACACCACAAACATATTTAAGTAATAGCCTATTGGAAAAGTGATGAAAAAGGCAATGATGAAAGCAGCAATATGCGGACTAATAGCCACAAAAGGTAAATGAAGAATCTCTTTTTTTAATATAAAATTATAAGCAATAAAGTAGATAAAGATGTTAAAAGCTGTATTTCCACCTCCGCAGGCAGCGTAACGAAATGTTTGAAGAGGCAGGAGCTTTTTAAATAAAGGATAGAAAGCATCAATGATACTTAAAAGCAGTTTTTTAAATCGCAGGTGGATTTTGTAGAACATCTGCTACAAATATAAAAATCAAATGGTTTTTTAAAGGTTAAATTTTGTTAATAGCCAATTTGTTGGGAATTGTTTTGAAGTTTGTTGGTGCTTTAATGATGGAAAAGACATGTTTTTGTTTGTTTTTAGATTTGTCAACTCTCTTATAAAATTAGCAAGAGAGTTGACAAATCTTTAATCATAATATACTAACTGATCGCTAGATAATAATGGTCTTAAACAGGCTTTTTATGATTATATCTTAAACTTCTGTACGCTAAATAAACACTTAATAGCACTAAAATTCCACTCAGTAAAAAAGGAGCGCCAGGGAATTGAAACGGCGTACCCGGTCTGGTAAAATAAGCGAATAAACTTGTCATTAATGGAGGTGCAAAAATGGTGGTAGCGCTCATTAAGCTGGTTAAAGCGCCTTGAATTTCACCTTGCTCATTAGATGGAGCAAAACCGCTGATGATACTTTGCAGTGCAGGACCGGCGATTCCTCCCATAGAGTATGGAATGATAAAAACGAACATCATCCAGCCGGAGGTGGCAAATGCGAAAAGAAATAAACCAATACCGTAAAATAATAAGCCAATGTATAAACTCTTTTCTTGACCAAATTTTGGAATAGCCCATCTAATTACACCTACCTGAACCACGCCAATCATTAAGCCAATAAAGCCTAAAGAATAACCTACCCAAGCTTCGTTCCATTTAAATTTTTCCATTCCGTAATAAGACCATGTACTTTGCAAGCCATTATTGGCGGTGTACATGAGAATTAAAGTAAAGATTAAACCACTTACAGCAGGATATTTTTTTAATTGAAGAAGAGAGCCCACAGGGTTTGCTCTTTTAATTTCAAAAGGCCTTCTTTTGTGTGCAGGTAAAGATTCTGGAAGGACAAAAAAACCATAAATAGCACCTAATAAACTTAAACCGGCAGCGGCAAAAAATGGTACACGAGAACCAAATTGACCTAAAACACCACCAATTACTGGCCCAAGGATAAAACCCAATCCAAAAGCGGCGCCAATGATTCCAAAGTTTTGAGCTCTTTTCTCAGGCTCACTAATATCTGCAATGTAGGCTGCGGCTGTTGTGAAGCTGGCGCCTGTAATTCCGGCGATCACTCTTCCTACAAATAGCCACCAAATGGTAGGTGCAAAAGCAAGAAAAAGGTAATCTATGCTAAATCCTAATAAGGAAAATAATAAAACGGGTCTGCGGCCATATCTATCACTTAAATTCCCCAAAATAGGGGCACAAATAAATTGTACAAAGGCATAAGCAAAGGTTAACCAACCGCCATAACTTGCTGCCTCACTTAAATTTCCATGAATTAATTCGGAGATTAATTTTGGTAAAACAGGAATAATGATTCCTAAGCCAGTAACATCTATTAAAAGGGTGATGAATATGAAGCTTAAGGCTGCTTTGCCATTTTTTGCCATGGATAAAAATTTTGGTAAAAATGCAGATTTAGTTTGGAAGCTTTTGTTTTGAGCAATAAAATTTATTTTAGCTTTAAATAGAAGAATTTTAGTTTTTTAACCCTAGAATAATAAATAAGAAAGCAACAAGTTTGGCTTTATTTAGAAAATTGTTCTAAGACTTGTGGTAGATGGCGCACCTTCATCAGAGAAATCAGGTGAGGCCATTTACTCTATTATAGGAAGTCTTTATAGATATTTGATTAGTGTCAATTCTTATCAGATTAGGATTCTTTTTCTGAAACTAAATCTCGAATGTAGTTATCTATAGCTTCAAAAGCTAATTCTCGTAGTGGATTGTCTCTTAATATTAATGTGCCAACATATATTGGTTTATCATTATAAATTGACGTTGTTTTATGATGTTCAATATTGTCAGTAAGAGATTCATTGTACCATTTGCTGAAAGTTATACTTCTTTGCCTTGCAAGGTTATCATCATGAAAACAAAAATAAATTAATGTATTACTTCCATTTGAGCGGAAAAATTCATTTACTATAAAAATTATAGTTGCTTTTATTTTTGGGTCGTGTTTAGCTGCAAACTTTTCTGAATTGTATGAACCGTTTTTTTCAAATCCAAAACTGTAAACTTTGTGAGTGTTTCCTTCTTTATCATCTACCAAACATTGTGTGAAGAAAGCAGTATATTCTATCTCGTCATCAGTCTTGAAAATATAAAAGCCATGTTGGGTCTTTGTCAGATTATATTGGGGAGACAATCTTTATACCTTTTAAAGTAGACAAATCTTTGCCATTTTTTATGGCATTCATAATTGTTAATTTGTCTTGCATCATTTTAACCAAAGGATTGACACAAGATTTCTCTTTTGCTTTATTTACCATGGTGTTATTTTTTGACATCTTATCACAAATTTAAGATTATTATTTATTTAAACACATAATACGTACCAAGAATTATTTTGTTTTACTGTTAAAGCCGCATATGGCGCAAAAATGAAGGTTGAGGAAAGTGGGCAAAGGCTTCTTGTGCTTTTTTAAAATGAAGATTAATGATGGTTTATAAGGGAAGATTGAAAACAGTATAATTGAGGTAATGGTATGTTAATGAAAATGCAAGGCACAAGTATCCATTTCACAAGCCAACGCTACATACTTGCGCCAAATGGGGGCTTTCGTGAGTATCCCTATTTAAACCCCAATATGGCGCAAGAATGAAGGGTAAGGAAAGTGGGTAAAGGCTTCTTGTGCCTTTAAAAGAAGAGATATCCTTTTTTTCCTTGCCATTTTACAAATGACAAAAAAAGATTCCTTGCCTGCGGCAGGCAGGTATCGGAAAGCCTAGCCTGTCCCGATTTTTCATCGGGATTTAAATGCCCAAATTATAGTTCACCTTTAAATTTTCAAAAACTCAATATTCCTTTTTAACCCTGTTATTTTAGCTCTTTTAACTGCCGAGTTTTTAAACACAGTTTGAAAAATTTCTTCGGTAATATCTTCCCAGTCAGATTTTTTCAGGTGGAGTAAATCTGGGTGAGGCTCAAAAGCTGGTTCTTGATGTGGGACAGCAAACCTATTCCATGGGCAAACATCTTGGCAAACATCGCAACCAAACATCCAATTGTCCATTTTTCCTTTAAATTCAGTCGGGATTTGGTCTTTTAACTCAATAGTGAGGTAAGAAATACACTTGCTGCCATCTACTACATAAGGTGCAACAATAGCTTCGGTAGGGCAGGCGTCAATACATTTGGTACAATCTCCGCAATGGTCGGTAATAAAAGGTTGATCTGGGGATAAGTCAACATCTATAATGAGCTCTCCTAAAAAAAAGAACGAACCGGTTTGCTTCCCAATTAAATTAGAATGTTTGCCCTGCCAACCTAAACCTGCCTTTTGTGCCCAAACTTTATCTAAAACTGGTGCCGAATCAACAAAAGCTCGTCCATTAACTTCTCCAATATGTGCTTCTATAAAATGTAATAAAGATTTGAGTTTGTCTTTCAGTACAAAATGATAATCGGTTCCGTAAGCGTATTTAGATAGTTTTGGAGCGGTTTGGTCGACTGGTTTTTCTTCGGTAAAATAATTGAGTGATACTGAAATCACCGATTTTGCATCTTCAACTAATAATCTGGGATCAAGGCGTTTGTCAAAATGGTTATTCATATAATCCATTTTGCCATTGTAATTTTTAGAGAGCCATTGTTCTAATTTGGGCGCTTCTTCTTCTAAAAATTGTGCTTTGGCAATTCCACAAAAAGAAAAGCCAAGGCGTTTAGCCTCAGCTTTAATTATTTCTGCATATTTTTCTTTTGGGATAGCCATCTTATTGGCAAATATAGAGCTTTTAAGCCCCATTAAGACAGCATGGCTTTTAAAGCTTTATAGTAATTTTCATAAGCTTGCGGATGAGTGAATAGGAATAAAAAGGGTTCAATCAGTTCTAATTCCATTAAATTAAAGGCTCCGTTCACATCAACACCATCTACACGAGCATATAAACAGTCTTTTGCAAAAAGATCTACATATTGTTTTGCTATCGAAATTTGCTCGTCAGAAGGGTTTTGTGGATGAATTGTGCCACCTAAATAATGCTGCACTCTAAAATCTCCTGACTTTGCTTTCTTTAATAAACTATGGCTAAAATCTCCATTAAAAAATAAAAAAGACCATTCGCCTTCGTCTTCAATTTCTTTAAGAAAAGGCTGAATCATAAAGGCTTCTTCTTTTAGTAAAAGATGGATGAGGACTTCAATTTCTAAAACGGTTTGCTTAGTAAACCTAAATGTGTTTTTAGAACCACCACTCACGGTAGGTTTAATTACTAATTCATCAGCACCTAAAATTTGAAAGTAGGATTTTAAATCAGGAAGCGTATTTTTCTCGCAAAATTGGGTTTGAGTAACCGATAATCCTTCTTTTTGAATAGCAGCTAAATAGTGTTTATCACTATTCCACCTGATGGTATCATAAGGGTTTAATAATTTGATATTTAGTTTTTCTAAACCATTAAGCCAATCATTAAATTGTGGAAATTTATCAAAATAATCCCAAGGAGATTTTAAAACAGCATGAGTGTATGTTGACCAATCAACACTTTCGTCGGTCCATTTTTCTTCGGCAATAGCTAAACCTTTTTCTTGTAAAAAGGATAATAGTTTTCCATCCTCATCTTCTACAGACGAAGCATATTTACCCACGTTTTCGTAGGTGATGTAAGCGATATTCATTAATTATTTAAGCTCTTTTTTGAATAATTCTAAAGTTCTGTCCCAAGCTAATTTAGCCGCAGCTTCATTGTATCTGGTAGGAGAGGTATCGTTATTAAAAGCATGGTTTACACCATCGTAAACAAAAATTTGATAGTCTATTTTATTGGCTTCTAAAGCTTCGCGATAAGCAGGAATGCCAGCATTTATTCTTTCGTCTAAACCACCATAATGCAACATTACGCTTGCTTTAATTTTAGAAACATCTGCTGCTTTTGCTTGCCTGCCATAATAAGCTACTGCTGCATTTAATTGAGGGTCATTAACGGCTAAGTCGTTAGCCATTCCGCCTCCCCAGCAAAAACCTACACAAGCAGTTTTTCCGTTACCTTCGGGTAGTTTTCTTAAATAAGTTAAGCTATCTAAAAAGTTTTGAAGATTTTTTGCCGCGTCTATTTTAGCAAATAAACCTCTGGCTTCCTCTTCATTGGCAGGTGTGCCGCCAAAAGGTGATAAGGCATCAACCGCTAAAGCGATATAACCAGCGTTTGCTACTCTTTTAGCCACTTCTTTAATATGGGGGTTTAGACCTCTGTTTTCATGAATCACTAAAACAGTTCCTAATTTCTTTTTGCCTTTTGGTTTTGCTAAAAAACCTTTCATATCTCCGTTTTGCGCAGGATAGGTAATATCAGCGGTAATAAGATCAGGATAATCTATAGTTTTTGCACTGGCGTAATTGTTTTCTAATAAAGGTAAAACAGTAAGCGCTACTGCCATTCCTCCGGTTAGTTTTGCTAAACGCTGAATAAACCCTTTTCTATCCATTTTAGAATGGGTGTATTGATCATATAAATTGATGATTTCCTGATCCATGATATTGATTAATTTGGTTTAAAGTAAATCTATTGATTCTTAAGTGAATTAGATAGCGTTAAATGTGTAAAGTTTTTAATACCAAAAGAAGTTAAAATGAACGCAAAATGTTTTATGTGGTATAAATTTTAAAATTTGATTTTAAATACATTTTAAAGTAGATATATTTATTGTTGATTAATTATCAGTCATGATTAGAAAATATTTATTTTTTTGCATGGTTTACAGACATATTTAGAAAGTATAAGCTATTAAAAATTAACTCACATTTTATTAAGAACCATTAGTCTAATGAAATTTTTTGCACTCCTTTTATTCCTTTTTCCTGTTTTAATTATAGCAGCTCCAATTTCTAAGGATAGTTTGCAAATAAAAATTAATGCTGCAAAAAGCGATCAAGATAAAATAACCATTTATCAGAACTATGGATTAGAATTTTCTCAATCCGGAGATTTTAAAAAATCTATTGAATGTTTTAATCAGGTAGTTAAAATTGCTCGCAAGAAAAAAAGCATTGAAATTATAGCATCAGCTTATAATGAGATTGGAAATTCTTATGCAGATATGGGAGAAAATTCTAAAGCTTTAAAATATTATCAGGAAGCCTTAAAAGTATTAGGCGATAAGGATTTTGCCTTGCAAGCTAAAATAAACAAAAATATAGGGGCTCTTTTTTTAAGCTGGAAAAAATTAGATCAAGCATTAAATTACTACAACATTGCCGAAGAATTAGCGATTAAAGTTAAAGATGAAAGAACGGTTGCAGATTTAGCCAATAATAAAGGAACAGTTTATGAACAGCAAAATTTGTTTTTTAAGGCTTCTGAATCTTATCAAAAGGCACTAAACTTTTATCTCAAAGAAAATATTAGCGATAGAATTTGCTTAACCTACAATAATTTGGCAATACTTTATAAGGTTAAAAAGGATTTTATTAAATCGGCTGCTTACTATAAAAAATCTGTTGAATATGCTGATAAAGCAAACAATAAATGGTTAACGGCTGCAATAGGAAACAACTTAGGTAATTTGTTGAGCGAAATGGGACAATATGCCGAAAGTGAACAATACCTTAAAAAGGCCTTAAAGCTAGAGAATGAAATTGAGGCAAAGGAACTGATTCCAGAAACTTTAGAGAATTTAGCTCAAAATGAACAGAGAAGAGGCGATTTTAAGCAAGCTTATAATTATCAACAACAGTTTTCTAAAGCACAAGACCAATTTATTAATTTAGAAAACACAAAAGAGGTAAGCCGCCTGCAAGAACAATTTGATGCCACCAACAAACAAAAGAAAATAGAATTATTAAACAAAGAATCTAAAATACAGCAACTTACTTTATCTAAAAGAAATAATACTATAGCCGTAATTACCTTTTTTTTTATCGCTATAGCTTTTATTAGTTCACTAATTTTTAGCAGATATAAATTAAAGCAAGAAAGTAAATTTAAACTGGCAACTGTAGAAACTAAAAATCAAATTCAAGAAGAAAAACTAAGAATATCAAGAGAATTACATGATAATATTGGCTCGCAACTAAGTTTTATCAATAGCGCAATTCAAAATATAAATGATAAAAACCCTGCCGATACGCAGCTTATAGAAACTCAAAAAATTGCACAAAATACCATCAGAGAACTTAGAAGTACAGTTTGGTTAATTAATCAGCAAGAGTTTAGTTTAGAGGAGTTTATCATTAAATTAAGAGATTATGTAAAGCCTTACCATAACGGTAAACCACATATTACTGTAGAAAATTTAACAGTAGATCATTGCATTTTACAACCTATAACCGCTACAAACCTTTTTAGAATAATACAAGAAGGGGTAAATAATGCCATTAAACATGCTGATAGTACCGCTTTAAACATCACCATTTCTGGTGGAGACAAAAACGACCTAAGCGTTAATATTTCTGATAACGGTAAGGGATATGATTTAGAAAGTAAACCAAGTGGTTACGGATTAAAAAATATAAAATCAAGAATAGAAACACTTGGTGGCCAATACAGCATAAAAACAGGTATTGGTAAGGGTACGGCTATTCAAATTAACATTCCAATTTAATAATACGCAACAATTCGTATTTCAATTTTAAAAAGAAACCAAGATGTTTGGAGTTGATTTGAAAATGCCCATAACCATAGCCATAGCAGAAGATAACAGCTTAGCATTGCAAACCTGTTTAAGTAAATTAAACCCTTACCCCGAGTTTAAAGTTTTGCTAACAGCTTACAATGGCGAAGAATTAATAAAAAATATACAGCAGCATCCAATAGATATTGTGCTCATGGATATTCAAATGCCCGGAATTGGAGGCATAGAAACCACCCGAACATTAAAAATGCTACATCCACAAATTAAAGTATTGATGCTCACCACCTTTGATGACGATGAGAATATTTTTAAAGCCATTTTAGCTGGCGCATCCGGTTATTTACTTAAAGAAGAAACTGCCGATATTTTGCATCAATCGGTGATAGAAACCTTATCTGGCGGGGCAGCCATGTCGGCAGGTATAGCGCTTAAAGTGCTCAATTTATTAAGAAACCCAGTATTACACGATAAGCAAACTCAATTACAAGACTTTGGTTTAACCAAAAGAGAATTAGAATTGTTAAGTCAGCTTAAAAATGGCCTCAGTTATGAGAAAATAGCCGATAATCTATACATCAGTTATGGTACCGTTCGAAAACATATCGAAAATATTTACAGAAAACTACAAGTAAATAACAAGACCAACGCTTTAGAAAAAGCAACCCAAAACAGATTAATCTAAAATTTTTAGAAAAACTTAAACCTGCACTTCAAACAGCGTTAGTCCCGTTTTACGCTATAGTCCTCCTTCGTAAAAAACTCAGTCCGGGCTGCCGCTTCACACGGGTTTAGGAAACCAAGCCTGTGTTTCAAATAAAGGGTTTGTTAAAATCTCAACTCAAAATACAGCTTATAAGCATATAAATACGCAGTTCATCGTATGGATTTACCTCTTCATTTTTCATCAATTTGATGCTATCAATCAAACAAAAGAAATCATGAACAGAAAAATTTTTACTGTTACCGTTTTAATTATCGGCTTTAGCTTAAACTCATTTGCCCAATTAGGGAAACTAAAAGGCTTAGTGGGTAAAAAAGATACTACTAAAACAGAAGAAACCACAGCCGACAAACCAAAGAAAGAAGGTGGTGGCTTTGGTGCAGGCTTAATGAATAAAGTAGTAGGCAAAATGGCAAAAGCCGCTTTCGCTGTAGGCGGCGGGGCAATGGGTATGGTAGGCAATACTGATGACTTAACATCTGTTACACTTACACCTGGCTTAATGACAAATTTACATCCATTAGCAGTACAAGAAATTGGACAAGATTTTTTTGGAGGATGGGAACCTGGAGGCTCAATATACACGATGATGTTTACTAGTAAAACTGGCTGGAAAGCCACCAAAATTAACGGAAGCGTTAAAGTTGATGGTGTGCTAGCAAACTATGTTACTATGGGTGTTTACTCATCGTTTTCAAAAAATAAAGAGCCAAGAAAGGTAGAAATTGTTAGCGATAAAGGTCAAAACTCTTCTTTTACCATCAACCCTCCAACCCATAAAATCAAATTACTTTCGGTTAATGGCCAAAGCTCAAATGCAACTTTAGATTTAAATAAAGATGTAGTATTAGAGTTTGAAGATATGCCCGAAGATACAAAAACGCCAATTTTAGTGCAGCTTACTGGTTCACAAATTGGAATTAAAACATTTTATGCAGTGGGCTATTTTGCACCTAAAAAGAAAATAGTGATTCCGCCTGCTATGTTTAGAAATATGGCCGGTGCAGCCGAGGCAAATATTGCTTTTAACGGTTGTTATTTACAAGTATCTAGAAGCAAAAACGAAAGCGCTGTTAATGTTACAGGCATTTATCCCGAAGTTAAATATGGGGCAATGGTTACCGATGGAATGTTTATTAATGTAACCACTAAACCTGCTTTTAATAAAGGGATAGAGTCAAAAGGAAAAGAAGGGTCAACTGAATATGTTGTAAATAAATCAAGTGCCATCAACAGCCCAAATTTTGGAAGTATGAAAACCTTAGGTATAATGGGTTTTGCAGCTAAAGGAAGTACATCATTTTATGATCAAAAAACTAAATATGTAATGGGAGGTGGTTATGAAACCACCACTAAAATTGCATCATTCCCACAATTCCCTACCGAAGTTTGGGACGATGTTTTAAACCAATTGTATGGTAAAATAACAAATGCCTTAATTACTGAGTTTGGGGTTAAGCTAGTTGATGTAGATAAAATCACCAATTCTGTGGCTTATAAAGCAGCTACACCTTACGATACACCCGAAGAAAATACACATGACGAGTTTTTTGTCACTTACAAAAACACAAAAAGTTTAAATGGTATCAGGCCAATAGCCGAATCTTTAGCGGCTAACACTACAGAGCATAAGGTGATGCAAGAAACTGGCGTAAACTCACTTTTGAAACTCATCTTAAATTTTAAACTAAACTTTGAAGGAAGTTCTGCCTACATGACTACAACAGTAAATTTCGAACTTTTAGCTCCTGTTTTAGGCGACACTTATCAAACCCATTATTTAAAAGGAAGCTTAAATGGGGCTAAGTATGATCTCCAAAAAAATAAAAAAGTTAGTCCAGCGGATTTAGCTAACAATGTGCTTAACATCAATAGTTTAACAGCTGCATTTACAAAAGCTTTACAAGATATAAAAGCTAAAGAAAAATCTAATCCAGATTACGATACAGAATGGGCTACAATGAACAATTAAATTTTAAAACTTAATAGATAAAACAATCATGAAAAATCAAATTAAAAGTATGCTATTATTAATAGCAGTAATGTTTACAATTGGTTGCGAAAAAGAAGATCCAATCTCAACAAATGTTGAAGGAAGCCTAACTGCTAAATTTAATTTTTATAACACTACAACTCAGGCATGGTCGGCTCCCGAAAACTTTACTGCCACAAGTGTTATTACAACAAAAAGTAATAACGATTATACCATTGTAGCCAAAGATGTAAGTAATAATACAGTACTTTTTTCTGCATCAGCAGTTACTGCTGTTGGTACTTACGTAATTAGGGGGACTTATAAAAAAGGAACTGTAGATTATAATGCAGGTAGTGGACAAATGATTATTACCGCTATAGGTACAAATAGTTTAACTGCAACCGTGATTTTAGAAAACCAAGCATGGTCTTTTTACGATGGTAAATTAACAGCTACCTTTTAAGGAAACGTTAAAAACTTAAATCAATTAATAGGGAAATCTTTAAAAAAGGTTTCCCTATTTTTTATTCCTTTCATTTTCCACCTAGCCCCTTTAATGCAAGGAGTATTAAAAGATACGCAGTTTATCGTATGGATTTCTCTTTTGTAAAAGCTCACTTTTACTATATCAATAAAGATAAAATCATGAAAAAATTATTACTCTTTTTACTCCTATTAGCAAGCACCATTACCAAAGCCCAAATTGGTGGTGGTTTTGATTTTGCCATGAATTTTGGTGGTGCAGGCTCAGAAATTCAAACGCTTAAAATTGATAATCAAAACAACACATGCTTTGTTGCCAGAATAATTGGTAAGGCTGTTTTTGCAGGGCAACAACTAGATGGAGGCGCTTTTGGAAGTTTCCCTCAAGTAAAAACCATCATAGGCAAACTATCGCCAACTGGTGCTCAAACCTTAATTAGAGATTTTGGACAAAGTAGTTTACTCAAAGGAATATTTAATAGTAACGGAGATTTTTATGGTCTTTTTACAGGTAATGCAAGTTTACCAGTTGATTTTGGAAATGGCATTATATTAAATAATTGGGGACTTTATTTGATAAAGTTTAACAATTCAGGCGACGCTCAGTTTATAAAAAAAGTTCAAATTGGTAATACCGATATTCAATTTGGGAATTCGGGTATTGCAATACCAAATGTTCATGGTTTAGATTTTACACCAGATGGCAGCTTATACGTAGGAATGACATCTGCCAATATTGATACAAATGCCCCAAATAACGCATTTAGATATCCCGCCAGAGTTGCAAAATTTGATGTAAATGGAGACGAGGTTTGGCATAATGATTTATACTCTGCTAATTGGGCTAGTCTATCCTTCCCTAACCAATTTGTAAGTAATGATGGTAAAGTAAGTTTTGGCATATATACCAATAGCAACCAATGGTACTTTAATGGTCAAAGTATAGCCTCAGAAATGTCTAATTATGTTAATTCTGCTTATTCTATCATTATATCACTTAATGCAGATGGAACTAAAAATTTCACTTTATCTGATGGCGTAAGCCCAACTTTGTTAAGAGGGGTTAATCCATTAACTGGCGATTTATATGTTAACTATATTTCGGCAAATGTCTCTACTTTCCCAACCAGAGCACCTTATAATACTTTACCAAATTCATATCCAAACTATATATCAGGTACAAATTTTTATCTTTTTCAAGGTACACTCATATTTAACTCAGCAGGTAGTTTTGTAAGTTATAAACTTAATCAAGATTTTTCTGAGTCAACATTTGTTACTACTCAAAACGGTTATGTAGGTGTAACTAATGGGTTGGCAAATAATGTGATTGATAAAGGTGGAGATTACATTTTTAATAATACTACCGCTTACAGCGTAGTATCTTATTACGATCAAAACTTTAACTTTTTGAAAGCAGTAAAAGCTCCGCCTATTGCTACTTATAATGCTTTAGGCAATAAAGTAGTAATGGCTAGTGATTTTAAAACCGTATTAACATTAGGCACAACCACACTTACCCCTAATTTTAACGATACAGATTTTAATACTCGTTTTCCGGCTTGGGCATCTATTAAGTCAGATATTTATATAGCAAAAGTTGACGAAAACAATATTATTGCTCCAAGTAATGCAAATTGGCTAGGGATTGATAACAATTGGAATAACACAGCTAATTGGAGTAATGGAGCTGTACCAGATGCTTCAACCATTGTGAAATTCAATGCAACAACAGCTCAAATGCCAACAATTGCCACTTCTCCAACGGCATTAAAAGTTATCATTAATGCTGGTGTTACTGCTTCTTTGCCAACTGCGTTGGTAATTAAAAATAAGTTAATTGTTAACGGAACGCTTCAGATTAATCATACAGGGGCATTAAATTTCACCAATTACTCGGCAACAGCCATAGAAGGAACAGGAACTTTAGCTTTTAATGGTACATCAACACCTAGCGTTACAGCCTATTCTTTAGTAGGTTATAAGGATTTAAGTCTATCTACCAATGAAAACATTACCCTGTCTGGTATATGGAAAAACGTTACGTTTTCAGGCACAAATGCAATAATTTCTGCCTCTGGAGGATTAGAAATCACTAACACAGATGCTAATGCAATTTCAGGGTTTAGTTCAACTAATTTTATTGAGGGTAAAATAACCCGAGCAGTTAATAGTACTGGTGTTTATGTTTTTCCTAATAGACAAGCCTTTGCTAGTTACGAGCCTACTACTATAACTTTAAACAGTTTAACTGGTGTGCAAAAAATCACAGTAGAAAATAGCAATGGAGCCAATAACCCTAATTTAACTTTTGCTACTGGTACTACTACATCACAATTAGGACTTTATTACTGGAGAATTTCATCAGACGCCGTACCAACTGGTGGAACTTACGATGTAAGTTTTCAAAAATCAGTATTTACAAACGGTGTAACAGATCCAAATAGATATGTGGTTTTAAAAAGAGAAAAATTAACAACCCAAACCCCATGGACTTTTGAAGGTACAAAAACTGCTTCTACACAAACAGGAGGCACAACAAGTGGGTCGGTTGTAAGTAACGCTACAGTAAATGCTGGTTTAACTGATTTAAGTACCTTTGGTGATTTTACTATTGGGATTAACTCAACTGCTATAGCAACTAATACAGGTGTAATAACTTCTACTTGGACAGGCGCAACAAACACAACTTGGAATAATACTGGAAATTGGAGTGCTGGAATACCAAATGCAACTATTAATGCAATCATTCCATCTGGTTTAACCAATTATCCTTTGGTTTATGCAGCAACAGATAACGCCCGTACATTAACTATTAACTCAGGAATTACCGGTTTGAAGCTCCACAGCGGTTTAATTTTAAATAACGGATTAACCAATAATTCTGAAATAGAAATCGCGAGACTAGAAGGTTTTAATACAGCTTTTAATGGTTATTTAGGTGGCATCAGCGGAAGCGGAACATTAAAATTTGAAGCTTTAAGCGGTTTTACAAGTATAAATGCAGGTGTAGTCAGTAATAATATCAGTATCAATATTGGAAACGCCAATTCAATTAATGTTTTGGGTAAGTTTGGTGGTAACATCAATATCATCTCAGGTTTAGTAAATGCATGGAGTAATAGTTCTAATTATTTAGAGCAAACTAATGCTTTATCAACTCTTCAAATAGCAGCACCAATAAATGCTGTTGCAGCAGAAAAAATCATTAAATCTGTTAATACTACAGGAACTTATCTTTTTCCTTTAGGCGATTTTCAATATCATAGAAATGGAATTAGAAAGTATGGAGAAATCACCATTACAAATAATAACATCTCAACATCTTCCATTTACAACGTTAAATACGATTCTTATGCGACTGCACCCGTATCGTTTGTAAGTGGTGCAGATATTATCAATTCATTTATCAATGCGGGGCAATGGTTTATTGAGCCAAGCGTATTTTCAAATTCTGGTACGATTGATATTAGCTTAAAAACTTCACAATACACAAATGGGAGAGTAAGCATTAGTGATTATGTATTACTAAGAAGAGCTGCAACAAGTACAAATACCACCACTCCTTGGGTTATTGTTACAGGCGCAAGCATAATAGAAAATGCAGGTGTAATAACAGTTTCAGCAACAGGATTAGCTCCGTTCTCTACAAATACGATGTTCTGTATCGGCTTAAAAGCCACTACAACAACATGGTTAGGTACAACAAGTGCCAATTGGAATACCGCTTCAAACTGGAGTAATGGAGTGCCAACAAGTACTGTAAAAGCTGTTATTGGGAATGCAATACAGTATCCTTCTAATGTTCCAACTAGTAATGCAGCATCAGTTATTGAGGTTGCATCAGGTTCAACCTTAAATTTACCTCAAAACTTTTATTCGCCACTTGGTATCATTAATAACGGATCAGTTAATATAACAGGTACGGGTATATTTTATGGTTTTGGTTCAGGCACTACATTTTCATCTGTTACTGGCACTGGTAAATTAATTTTTGATAACAACTCGCCAGCAACTTTTGATTCGTTTTACTTGAATCAGCTACTTAATAACGGAATTGAAATTAATAAAACAGGCGGAATTACTTTAACCAGAACAACAAGTTTTGGTGGGAACGTGAATTTAATAAATGGTGTTGTAACTGTGGGTTCGGGTCAAATTTTTAAAATGACCAATTCAAATGCAACAATCAGCTCAACAGCTACTAGTTATATCAATGGTAAGTTAGATAGAAATGTAAATGCTAGTGGTAATTATAGCTTCCCAGTGGGTTCTTCAAGTACCTATTCTCCAGTTAGTATTAACTTTAATTCAATTGTTGGTCCAACAGTAATTAGTTCGGCTTTTACAAATACCATTTCTGGATCCGCACCTAATGTAACTGTAGGTAGTGCCACTGTAAGTGAAATTTTAAATGGAGGAATTTGGACCATTTCACCAAATGTGAGTTTGTTGGGTGGTAATTATGATATTACTTTAAATGCAAATGGTTCTACAAATGGATCAAGCAATCCATTAAATTATGTGGTTTTAAAAAGAGATTATTCATATACCTCCTGGGGTAATTACGGCAGCAATAATCCTTCATCTCAAACAGGAAATAGTGTAACGGTTTCGGCAAGTGGAATTACTGGTTTCTCAGATTTTGGAGTAGGGGTTATTCCATCAGTTTTACCAGTTAAGCTTACTAAATTTTTGGCTAAGGCCGATGAGGATGCAACATTGCTTCATTGGGAAACTGCTTCTGAAATTAATAACGATAAGTTTATAATCGAGCGTAGCACAAACGGTACTGATTTTATTGAAATAGCTGAAGTAAAAGGAAATGGAACTTCAAATCAATTAATCAGCTATCATTATAAAGACAACCTACCTGCAAAAGGGATAAATTATTATCGCTTAAAACAAGTTGATTTTAATGGGATTTTTGAGTACAGCGATATAAGAGCAGTTAATTTTAGTCTTAAAAATATAGATATTCTGTTGTATCCTAATCCGGTGACGGATGTAATTTATCTTTCAGGAATGGATGACAAGAACTTTACAGCTTATATTTATAATACGGCAGGCAAAGTATTGTTTCAGCAAAATTTTAATACTCCTATTATTAAAATTCCTTCCACTTTAAACTCAGGGTTATATATGTTAAAGCTTAAATTTAGTGATGGTAATGAGGTAGTTAAAAAGGTTTTAATTAAAAATAGCGGTTTGTTTTAAGCGCTATTAAAATTTCAACTCTAAATCAAAAGAGTCCCAATTTCTTGGGACTCTTTTTTATGATTTATATTTTTTCGCCTTTGGCTAATTTCTCTTTTCTGTGATCTTGCCATAAATAATGCAGCAATGTGTTTAAAACCACCGCATTCCAATCGTAGTGTAAGCTTACACTTACTTTTTTACGTTTGTCGCTCAAGCTATCTATATGTAAAATACCTTTACTTAAGTAGTATTTAATATCTCTCCAAAGCACCAATTCCGATTTTATTTTACCAAAAAACCAACTGGTTTTGTAAGTCATCACAAATCCTTCGTGGTTTACAACGGCATTCCCAATTTCAAAACTTTGTTTTTCATTCAAAATCTCAATAAAGTGACTCACCAAATGTTTTTTCACATATTGCCATAAACCCGACATGATATAATAATAAGTATGATCTTCTTCTAAAAGATCCTCTACCTTATTAGAATTAAATTTAATGCTAATCTCTTTTCCGTCAACGCTTTGAACATCAATATTATATTCTTTACGTTCCGGGTTTTTCTGGCTACCAATTAAAGAAACACCGTATTTAACGGCTTTTACATCTTTACAGGCAATAGAAGTGTTGTTTACTTCTATGAGATCTTTATTGATCTTAATTTTCTGTTTAGACGATGGTATGGTAATATCTACGTCAAAGTTGTGTGCTTGCATGCCTCGAATATAATATTTATCTGAATTAAAAAAGTGTTCCTGGTGCTCCTAATTTCAATCTACCTAAATGTTTGTATGCCGCTTCCGTGGCTTCACGCCCTCTAGAGGTACGCATTAAATAACCTTCCTGAATTAAAAAAGGCTCATAAACCTCTTCAATAGTGCCTTCTTCTTCTCCTACGGCAGTTGCAATTGTTTTTAATCCTACTGGTCCGCCTTTAAATTTATCAATAATGGTCGATAAAATTTTATTATCCATTTCATCTAAACCATGTTCATCAACATTTAAAGCGTTTAACGCATAACGAGCAATTTCGGTTTCAATACTTCCATTTCCTTTAATTTGGGCAAAATCTCTGGTCCTTCTTAAAAGCGCATTAGCAATTCGGGGAGTTCCTCTGCTTCTTCGGGCAATTTCAAAAGCACCTTCATCCGTAATATTGGTTTTTAATATCTGTGCAGATCGTAATACAATGGTAGTTAATAATTTAGCATCGTAATATTGCAGTCGAGAATTAATTCCAAACCTTGCTCTTAGTGGGGAAGTTAATAAGCCAGAGCGAGTAGTTGCACCCACTAAAGTAAATGGGTTTAAAGTGATTTGTACCGAACGGGCATTTGGGCCACTTTCCAGCATAATATCAATTTTAAAATCTTCCATTGCCGAGTATAAATATTCTTCTACTAAAGGACTTAAACGGTGAATTTCATCAATAAATAAAATATCGCCAGAATCTAAGTTGGTAAGTAATCCCGCTAAATCGCCAGGTTTATCTAATACAGGACCGCTTGTAATTTTAATATTTACGCCCATTTCATTGGCAATAATATTAGAAAGCGTGGTTTTTCCTAATCCCGGCGGACCATGAAGTAACACATGATCTAAAGCTTCGCCACGTAATTTTGCCGCCTGAACAAAAATTTTGAGGTTTTCTAATATCTTTTCTTGTCCGGTAAAATCCTCAAACTCTTGAGGCCTTAATACTTTTTCGATCTCTTTATCGGTAAAGCTTAAGTTATCTGAGTTTGGATCAAGATTTTCATTCATGCCATGAAGGTAATAAAATCAAGTTTGTTTTTTAAAGCTTAAACCTAATTTTGATGAATAAAATATTGATATGGGCGTTTCCTGCCTGCCGCAGGCAAGGTATCTTTTTACTGTCATCCTGAGCGGAGTCGAAGGGCGCACAATAAAAAGGATGCCGCTACAATCGTTAACGCACCTATAAACTCCTTTAAAACAGTATTTATTTTTATAAAAGCAGGTTTCATTTTCTAAAATTTACTTTGTAAATCAGCTATTATTTTAAAATTAAACTTTAACTTTCCTCAAATAAGATTAAAAATAACAAAATGAAAAAGGGACTACTTTTGATGACACTGCTATTAGTTAGCGTTGTTGGTTTCTCTCAATCTGCTGATGCAATTGTAGGGAAGTGGCTTAATAAAGATGGCAATGCACACATCCAGATTTATAAAAGAGGAAATACTTACGCAGGAAAACTAGCTTGGCTACAAGCTCCAAATAATGAACAGGGAAAGCCCAAAACCGACTCAAAAAATCCGCAAGAAAATTTAAAAACTCGTCCTATTTTGGGTTTAGAAATTCTAAAAGGCTTTAGCTATAATGATAAAAATTGGGATGATGGTAGCATTTATGATCCAAAAACTGGTAAAACTTACAGTTGCAATTTAACATTAAGTGGTAACGATAAGTTGAATGTTAGAGGTTATATTGGCGTTTCTTTTATAGGTAGAACCGATATTTGGACCCGGGTTAAATAAGCTACAAAATGAAGATATGCTCTGTTTTAATTTTGATAATCTTATCATTTTTAAAAATCACAATAGCTCAAAATTATAAAATCATAACCTTAGATAGCGGTAAAAACACCAGTATCAGAGGCTTGTCTGTTGTTAATAATAAAGTGGCCTGGGTGAGCGGAAGCAACGGCTGGATAGCCAAAACCACCAATGGTGAAACTTTTGAATGGCAACAACTAAAAGGGTTTGAGAAAATCGACTTTAGAGATATTGAGGCTTTTTCTGCCAAAGAAGCCATCATAGTAAATGCAGGTTCGCCAGCTTATATTTTAAAAACTATTGATGGCGGCCAGTCATGGAAAAAAGTGTATGAAAACAATGATCCCTCTATTTTTTTAGACGGAATGGCTTTTTGGAATAAGAAGGAGGGAATCATCTTTGGAGATCCTATTAATGGTTTAATGCAAATTTTAACCACCAAAAATGGAGGTGAAAGCTGGGAGAATATATCGGCAAAAGCCCAAATACAATTACTAGATGGTGAAGCTGCTTTTGCAGCAAGTGGTACCACCATAAGAACGCATAAAAACAAAGTTTACATTGCAACCGGAGGCAAAACCTCCAGATTATGGTCTTCAATAAATAAAGGACAAACCTGGACAGCAGTAGCAATTCCTATCATAAAAGGCGAAGCATCAACCGGTACGTTTTCTATCGCTATATCTAATAGTAAAATTTTTGCAGTAGGAGGTGATTATTTGAAAGAAAAATCTTTGGTAGATAATTATACTCATCAAGACAGGAGAATAGGGGAGTGGGGCAAATCTATAAAGTCTCCTAATGGTTACCGTTCTGCCATTGAGGTAATTAGTGAAAATAATTTGATTGCCACCGGCCCATCCGGAACAGATTTTTCTGATGACGAAGGAAAAACTTGGCAAACTTTAAGCTTAGCTGGTTTTCATACTTGCCAAAAAGCTAAAAAAGGAAACCTAGTGCTTTTTACAGGCTCAAAAGGAAAGATTGCTATGCTTAGCTATAAAAAATAATTGGATGGTTGTGTTTAATCATCAGTCTTAATGAATCTGCAATCTGGCAGATTATCTTTAAATCTCATCCCTAACTTTTTATTTTTAATGATTTTTTATGAAGGGAAAAATCATGTTTTAGCTAATCTTTATGATTGAGCTTGGCTGTCAAATATTATTGGAATAAATAGATAAAAAATTAACCTCTAAAATATTTACAAATCATTAAAAAAAATTGATTAGTAATTAATTAATTAATAATCAATTAATTAAAGTTATCCAGATAAATTAAAACTTGACTACCTATTTAATGGTATTTAACTAAAATAATAGTAAAATCATACTTTTACCTGATAAGATTTTGAAAAAATGTATTTAGTTTTGATATAAATTAAACTAAAAGTACATGAAAAAAATTCTACTCCCAGTAGAACTTAAAAATGTTTCTTACGAAAGGAATAAATTTAAGTTTCAAAAAATCTTCAAAAATTTTTATCCTATTTTATTTTTCCCCTCCTTGGTTGATGTTCTAATAAGTTTATTTATTGCTCCTTCAACACCAACTCTTAATTCACCATCACCTTTATTTTTAAACTAATATCAACTAACTAATATAATTATGAAATCAATTAAAAACATCCTGTCGTTACTGCTTTTAACACTATTGTTAGGAAGCAGTAGATTGGTTTTGGCGCAATCAGAACCAGAGTTCATCAAAAACTGGACTCCACTCAAAGAGGCATCATTTCATTTTGATGTCTCTTATGCTGTAGTAAAGTGTGATCCTTTATCAAATGCTAAAGTATTATTAAATGCTTTTAACGAAGGGGGATCATTCCCTAAAGTTGGATTTAAGCTTGCTTTAAAAGATGCCGCTGGAAACAAAGCTGAGGTAGAAATACCATTGTTCAAAACAAATCTTGGTGATATGTTTATTGCATCATGCTATTCAGATGATCATGCAAATTTGAGGTTTGATGTCCCAAAAGGATTGGATGCTTCAACTTTAACAATTGAAATCATATATACAACTGGATCATGAGAAAAATATTTTCAACCTTTATAATGATTATATGCTTGGGAGTAAGCGTACAATCTTTTGCACAAACTTGTAACACTGTACCTGTAATAAATTCTTTTTCTCCAAATACTGGATTTATTGGAAGTAAGGTGTCAATCTTTGGTGCAAACTTTGACCCAAACACTATTTCCAATAACGTAGTTTATTTTGGTTCTACAAAAGCAACTGTGGTTAGTGCTACCTTTGGACAATTAGAAGTAATTGTACCAGTTGGAGCTTCAACTGCTCCTATTTCAGTTACTAACCAATGTAACCGCACAGCTTATTCTACAGTTTCATTTAATGGTATTTTCTGCCCTACACCTTTAGATAATCAAACCTATAATAATAGATCATTTGATTTACAAGGAATCAGCGGGGCTTACAATATGATTTCTCAGGATTTAGATCTTGACGGTAAACCTGAAGTAATATCTTCAAATGGCGGTTCTTTAACAGTTGCTAGAAATAATTCTACACCAGGTGCATTGTCTTTTACAGCTCTAAACACAAATGGAGGTGGAGCTGGTATTTATGCCGCTGATTTTGATGGAGATGGTAAAAAAGATATACTAGCTACATCTCAAGTTAGTAGAAATACAAGTACACTAGGTAATATTTCGTTAGCGACACCTCAATCAATCCCAGGTGTAAGTGGTTACCAAATTGCTGCTGGTGATTTTAATAATGATGGTAAAATAGATATCATTGGTGAGTCAGGTGGTTTTGTGAGGGTTGCTTTTAATACAAGCACAGGTCCCGGTAATATTTCATTTGGTCCTGCACAACTCTTCGGCAATGGTAGTGTTACATTTCGTTGTACTGGTATTCAAGTAGCAGATGTTGATGGCGATGGTAAAACGGATTTTTTAGCTTCTCAAGGAGATGGTAATAGAGCAGTAACTATTAGAAATACTACAACAGTTGGTAGTTTTACACCATCTGCAGAGGCACCTGAATTTTGGGCTTCTGATTCTAATGCTGCTGACGGGTTTGGAACTTATCCTTATAGATCTCAAATTGCTGATTTTGATAAAGATGGAAAAATTGATTTTACTTCTTGTAACTACTCTGGTGATACCAACGTGGCGATATGGAGGAACATATCTACGGTAGGTAATATTACTTTTGCGCCAACTGTAAATTTTCCCTCTCCTATCAACAACTACAGAATTGGTGTAGGTGATGTTGATGGTGATGGTTATCCTGATGTGGTAACAAAATCGCTTGGAGTTAATGTTTTCTCTGTTTATAAAAATACAACTTCAGCTGTTGGAGCTCCAACATTTGCTACAAGAATTGATTATACTTCTAGCTGGCAAGCAGAAGTTTCGGGTATTGTAATTGGTGATTTAGACGGAGATTTTGTACCTGACATTGCTACTTCTGGTACAAATTCAAGTCGCATTTTATTTCATAGAAATACAAGCTTTCAAGCAGATAATACAGCACCAACGGCAATTGCTCAAAATGTGGTTGCAGCTTTAGCGCCGAACGGAACAGTTACAGTTACTGCAGCTCAAGTAGATAATGGTTCCTCAGATGCTTGTGGAATAAAGACTATTACACTTTCTCAGACTGTATTTACTTGTGCTAATATAGGTGCAAACCCAGTAACACTTACGGTTACAGATAATGCAGGAAATGTTACTACAGCTAATGCGATAGTTAATGTTCAGCCAGCAGCAATTATTGTTTCAGGACAAACCACGGTTTGTCAAGGAGGAACAATCCCCTTAATTGCCAACTTAGGTGATACTTATCAATGGTATAACAATGGAGTTGCTATTAGTGGAGCAACTAATCAGAATTATACTGCAACACAAACAGGTTCTTATACAGTTGCAGTTACAAATTCAGGTGGCTGTTCTGGTACTTCGCTACCAACTGTAGTAACTGTTAATGATAACCCAGTTGTTGAAATTACTGGAAGAGTAGATGCTTACTGTCCTGGAGAAGCTTTAATAGCGTCACAATCTTCGCTTTACCAATGGTCAAAAAATGGTGTTATTGTTGCTAATGCTACCTTAAGAGAATTTATACCTAATGGCCCTGGTACTTATTCAGTAGCAGTAATTGATTTATTTGGTTGCTCTGCGTCAGGTTCTGTAACTATTAGCCCTGATACAACCATTCCGACAATTGCATTGAATGGTGCTGCACAGCTAACAGTTGGTTCAGATACTCAATTCAATGATCCTAGTGTAACAGCTAATGACAACTGTTCTACAAATATAGTAGTAACCTCTAATCTCAACTTGAGTACTCCTGGTGTTTATACCATTTCTTATAAAGCGGTTGATGGAAGCGGTAATGAGTCTGTGACCATTACAAGACAAGTAACTGTTTTAGACGCAACTGCACCTATAGTTAATGCAGGTAGAGTAACTGTACAGTTAGATGCAAATGGACAAGTTACTGTAGTTCCGGCTAGTTTAAATAATGGTTCTATAGACAATAGCAATGGAGCTCTTACTTTTAGTTTAGATAAATCTGTTTTTGATTGTATTGATTTAAATAGTGGTACTGGTGGTACATTAACTGCCATTACAAGTGTTGGTACTGTAATTAGAGAAAATTACAGTGTTGGTGCAGGATTTAATCCAAATACAGGAGAATATTGGATGCCACAATGGTCAGGGTCAACGGTATACAAATTAGATGTAGCTGGAAATGTTCTTGGGTCATTTAATTCTGGGCAGAATCAGATGATGCAGTTATGGATGGATGCAGATAGCGAAACTGACTATTACACGGCTAATTGGACTTCTAATAACCCGTACAATTTCACCAGAATTAATGAGAATGGTCAGAAAGTTTGGACCTATAATGTTGCCAATGGTCAATATGCTTCGGCAATTAGTACAGATGCGAATTTTGCATATGTGATTGGTTATGGAGGAAATCGTATAGATGTTTTAAACAAGACAACTGGTCAATTTCAAAGAAGTATTAGCCTTCCTGGACAAATTTATCTTTATGGTAGCTTAGTAGTAGCTAATGATCATATTTATTTTGGTGGTCAGACTAATGGTTGGGGTAATGTTCCTAATACTTGGAATGCTATTCATGAATTTAAAATCGATGGAACTTACGTAGGTTCAATATCAACTCCTCAAGCTGTTTATAATGCATCATTCGATGGTGAAGTGATATGGGCATCAGCATTTAGTAATCAAAATTATGGCTACAAAATTTCTGACGGAAATGCTTATTCAGGAAATAAAGGTATTGAAGTTGTTTTAACAGCTACAGATGCAGCAGGAAATTCGGCAACTGATGTTGGTACTGTAGTTGTAGAAGATAATCTGGCACCAACTATTACCCTTAATGGAAATCAAGTAGTTCAAGTAGTTGTAGGTGCTACATTCACAGATCCAGGGGCAAATGCAATTGACAATTGTTCAGCAACTGTTGAAACCTCAGGAAGCGTTAATGTTAATTTAGCAGGCACTTATACTATTTTGTATAAAGCTATTGATGGTTCGGGTAACGAGTCAGCTCAAATAAGTAGAACTGTTCAAGTAATTGAATTAGATGTTAAAACAAAAAACATTACGGTTAAACTTGATGCTAACGGAAGTTACACTTTAGATCCTTCGGAAGTAGATAATGGATCAATTTTGGGTGGTGGAAGTCTTTCCTTAAATATTACGCAGTTAGATTGTTCTAATATTGGTAATCCAGTTACAGTAACGGTAACTGCTACATCCAGTTCTGGTAATACAGCATCTGGGACAGCAATAGTAACTGTAGAAGATAAATTTGCACCAATTGTGGTAACACAAAACGTAACCATCCAGTTAAATGCCGAAGGATTTGGAAGTATTTCTCCATCTAGCATTAACAATGGAAGTTCTGATAATTGTGGAATTGCAACTATTGGATTAAGCAAAACAGCTTTCGATTGTAGCAATATTGGTACAAATACAGTGACTTTAACCGTAATAGATGTAAACGGAAACGTATCAACTGCAACGGCGGTAGTAACTGTAGAAGACAAAGTTGTACCAATTGTGGTAACACAAAACAGAACCATCCAATTAGACGCAGCCGGAAATGC
This sequence comes from Pedobacter cryophilus, assembly GCF_005116455.1. Lineage (GTDB taxonomy): Bacteria > Bacteroidota > Bacteroidia > Sphingobacteriales > Sphingobacteriaceae > Pseudopedobacter > Pseudopedobacter cryophilum. The sequence continues at coordinate 1,446 of NZ_SWBP01000010.1, read as the reverse complement.
AAGCATCACCGCAGCAGCTATCAATAATGGAAGTTCAGATAATTGTGCGATTGCAAGTGTTGTTTTAGATAAAACATCTTTCACTTGTGAGAACATTGGTGCAAACACTGTGACTTTAACAGTAACAGATGTAAACGGAAACGTATCAAGTGCAACGGCTGTAGTAACAGTTGAAGACAAGATCGCTCCAATTGTAATCACACAAAACAGAACTATCCAATTAGATGCAGCTGGAAATGCAAGCATTACCGCAGCAGCTATCAACAACGGAAGTTCAGATAATTGTGCGATTGCAACAGTTGTTTTAGATCAAACTTCTTTCACTTGTGAGCAAGTTGGTGCAAACACTGTGACTTTAACAGTAACAGATGTAAACGGAAACGTATCAAGTGCAACGGCTGTAGTAACAGTTGAAGACAAGATCGCTCCAATTGTAATCACACAAAACAGAACTATCCAATTAGATGCAGCTGGAAATGCAAGCATTACCGCAGCAGCTATCAACAACGGAAGTTCAGATAATTGTGCGATTGCAACAGTTGTTTTAGATCAAACTTCTTTCACTTGTGAGCAAGTTGGCGTAAACACTGTGACTTTAACAGTAACAGATGTAAACGGAAACGTATCAAGTGCAACGGCTGTAGTAACAGTTGAAGACAAGATCGCTCCAATTGTAATCACACAAAACAGAACTATCCAATTAGATGCAGCTGGAAATGCAAGCATTACCGCAGCAGCTATCAACAACGGAAGTTCAGATAATTGTGCGATTGCAACAGTTGTTTTAGATCAAACTTCTTTCACTTGTGAGCAAGTTGGCGTAAACACCGTGACTTTAACGGTAACAGATGTAAACGGAAACGTATCAACAGCGACAGCAGTGGTAACAGTTGAAGATAACATCAAACCAATCGTAATCACACAAAACGCAACCATCCAATTAGATGCAGCCGGAAATGCAAGCATTACAGCTGTAGCTATCAACAACGGAAGTACAGATAATTGTGCGATTGCAACAATCGTATTAAGCAAAACAGCTTTTGATTGTAGCAATGTTGGAGCAAATACAGTAACCCTTACAGTAACAGATGTAAACGGAAACGTATCAACAGCAACAGCGGTAGTAACTGTTGTAGATGCAATTGCCCCAATCATTACCCAATTAGCTTTCCAAGAAATTTGTTTTGTAGCCAGTAACACTTATAGCTTACCTACTTTAACAGCAACAGATAATTGCAGCGTTGCTAGTGTGAATTATGTATTGAGCGGAGCAACCAGCAGAATAGGAACAGGAACAGATGCAAGTGGAACTTTAAACACAGGTTTAACCACCATAAGCTGGACAGTTACAGATGTAAATGGAAACGTAAGCACATCAAGCAATGATATCCGCATTTGGCCATTACCAGTATTAAGTATTACGCCAAGCAATGCAGATGCATTCTG
>NZ_SWBP01000001.1 GCF_005116455.1 Pedobacter cryophilus | reverse complement strand
TTTATAGTTGCTGTGGTACCGACTTCTACGTTTGCACTATTTTTCCAAATGTAGGTTATTGTTCCAACTGCATTGTTTACTGCTCCCGCAGTTACGCTTCCGGTTGAAGTGGCGTTACAAGTGGCATCGGTTTTAGTCGAAATAGCTAAAGTTAAGGCAGCTGGTTCTGCTATCGTTACGGTGTTAGTTCTGGTGAAACAATCATCTGTTACCGTAAGCGTGTAGGTATCTGCCGGTAAATTATTTACAGTTGCTGTGGTACCGATTACTACGTTTACACTGTTTTTCCAACTGTAAGTTAATGTTCCAACTGCATTGTTGACTACTCCGGCAGTTACGCTTCCGGTTGAAGTAGCGTTACAAGTAGCATCGGTTTTTGTAGATGGCGCTAAAGTTAAGGCAGCTGGTTCTGCTATCGTTACGGTGTTGGTTCTGGTGAAACAATCATCTGTTACCGTAAGCGTGTAGGTATCTGCCGGTAAATTATTTACAGTTGCTGTGGTACCGATTACTACGTTTACACTGTTTTTCCAACTGTAAGTAACTGTTCCGACTGCATTGTTTATTGCTCCGGCAGTTACGCTTCCGGTTGAAGTAGCGTTACAAGTAGCATCGGTTTTTGTAGATGGCGCTAAAGTTAAGGCAGCTGGTTCTGCTATTGTTACTGTATTGGTTCTGGTAAAACAATCATCTGTTACTGTAAGCGTGTAGGTATCTGCCGGTAAATTATTTACGGTTACTGTGGTTCCAACTTCTACGTTTGCACTGTTTTTCCAGCTGTAAGTTAAGACTCCAACTGCATTATTGACCGTTCCCGCAGTTACGCTTCCGGTTGAAGTGGCGTTACAAGTGGCATCAGTTTTTGTGGATGTGGCTAAGGTTAAGGCGGCTGGTTCTGATATTGTTACTGTATTGGTTCTGGTAAAACAATTATCTGTTACTGTTAGCGTATAGGTGTCTGCTGGTAAATTGTTTACGGTGGCTGTGGTACCGACTTCTACGTTTACACTGTTTTTCCAACTGTAAGTTAAGACTCCAACTGCATTGTTTACTGCTCCGGCAGTTACGCTTCCTGTCGAGGTGGTGTTACAAGTGGCATCAGTTTTTGTCGAAATGGCTAAAGTTAATGCGGCTGGTTCTGATATTGTTACGGTATTGGTTCTGGTAAAACAATCATCTGTTACTGTTAAAGTGTAAACTCCTGCTGGTAAATTATTTACGGTGGCTGTTGTACCGATTTCTACGTTTGAACTGTTTTTCCAGCTGTAAGTGACTGTTCCAACTGAATTATTTATTTCTCCGGCAGTTACGCTTCCGGTTGAGGTCGCATTACAAGTGGCATCTGTTTTTGTGGATGTTCCTAAAGTTAAAGCGGCTGGTTCTGTAATGGTTACGGTGTTGGTTCTGGTAAAACAATTATCGCTGATAGTTAAAGTGTAAACTCCTGCTAGCAGATTGGTTATAGTTTCTGTTGTACCGACTTCTACGTTAGCACTATTTTTCCAGCTGTAAGTGACTGTTCCTACCACATTGTTTACTGCTCCGGCGGTTACGCTTCCGGTTGAGGTGGCGTTACAGGTGGCATCGGTTTTTGTAGATGTTGCTAAGGTTAAGGCAGCTGGTTCTGCTATCGATACCGTATTGGTTCTGGTGAAACAATTATCTGTTATCGTAAGCGTATAGGTGTCTGCTGGTTGATTGTTGACGGTGGCTGTGGTACCGACTACTACGTTTGCACTGTTTTTCCAACTGTAGGTTATTGTTCCTACTGCATTGTTTATTGCTCCCGCAGTTACGCTTCCAGTCGAGGTGGCGTTACAGGTGGCATCGGTTTTTGTTGAAATGGATAAAGTTAAGGCAGCTGGTTCTGTTATGGTTAAAGGAAAAGTCACTTGACATCCATTTACATCTTTTACATAAAAAGTATATGCTCCAGCTGTTAAGGTATTAAATTGATTGGATGACTGATAATTAATGCCATCCTTACTAAATAGATTAGTTCCTGAACCACCTGTTGAAGTTAAGGTTACTGTAGAAACTCCAGCATTACATTGTATAGCCGTATTTGATCCTGTTAAAGTAAGTAAAGTGGGTTCAGCTATAGTAGTTGTAAATGTTTTCACACAATCATTAACATCCTTTACAGTAAAAGTGTAGGTCCCTGCTGTTAAGCCACTAAAGCTATTTGAAGATTGAAATGTAATGCCATCTTTACTGTATTGATAAGCGCCTGTTCCGCCAGAAGCGGTTAACGTTACACTTGAAGTTTCTCCAAAGCATAAAATATTGGTATTCGATCCTGTTAAAGTAAGTAAGGTAGGTTCGCTTATGGTAATTAAAAATGTTTTGGTACAATTATTTGCATCCTTTACAGAAAAAGTGTAAGTCCCTGCTGTTAAGCTACTAAAGCTATTTGAAGATTGAAATGTAATGCCATCTTTACTGTATTGATAAGCGCCTGTTCCGCCGGAAGCGGTTAACGTTACACTTGAAGTTTCACCAAAACATAAAATATTGGTATTCGATCCTGTTAAAGTAAGTAAAGTGGGTTCGCTTATGGTGATCGAAAATGTTTTGATACAATTATTTGCATCTTTTACCGTAAAAGTATAGTCACCTGCAAGCAAATCAGTATAAACATTAGAAGACTGAAATGTAATGCCATCTTTACTGTATTGATAAATTCCTGTTCCGCCAGAAGTGGTTAAAGTTACATTTGAAGTTCCGCCAGCACAAAGAATAGAGGTATTGACACCTACAAAGGTTAGAGCTGACGGCTGAATGATGGTAACACTATTATTGATTACGCAGCCATTATTATCTGTTGCAGTATAACTATAAGTACCCGCTACTAAATTTTGCAGATTTGCTGTAGTTGCGCCATTACTCCAAATGATAGTATAAGGTAAAGTACCTCCTGAAAGATTAAGGTTAATTTCTCCGGTGGCCGCTCCATTACAAATAACATCAATCTTACTACTACTTAAGGTAAATGGGGTAAGCGGAGTTATAGTTATTGTCTTTGTTGAAGTACAAGAATTAGCATCAGTAACGGTAACAGTATAATTTCCTGGAGCTAAACTAGCTATATCTTGTATTGTTTGACCGGAACTCCAGCTGTATAAGTACGGTGAAACGCCGCCACTTACGGATAAGTCTATTGAACCTGCGTTAGCTGCAAAGCAGGTATTGTTAATATGTGTTTCCGTTAAAGTTAATGCCGCTGCTGGCTGAGTGATGCTGAGACTTGCAAAACCTAAACATCCGTTACTATCTGTAACTGTTACACTATAATTACCCGCTGTAACATTATTTAAATCTTCGGTAATTGCACCGTTATTCCATTCAAAAGTATAAGGAGCTGTGCCGCCGGTTAAAGTTACGTTTATGCCACCTGTTGCTTCTCCGTAGCATTTCACATTCACTCTACTCATTGCTATTGAAATAACAGGAGGCTGAGTAATTATTATGGTTTTAGAAATTGTACAAGAATTAGCATCAGTAACATTAAGAGTATAGGTGCCTGCCGCCAAATTAGATTGGTCTAAAGCTGTTTCTCCATTAGTCCAAGTAAAAGTATAAGGTAAAGTGCCTCCGCTGATGGTTACGTCAATGCTTCCAGTAGCATCTCCAAAACAATTTATATTTTGATGAGTCTCGGCTACAGCCAAAACAGCTGGCTCAGTAATTATTAGTGTTTTGGTTTGGATACAATTATTAAAGTCTTTTACATAAAATGTGTAGCTCCCTGCAATTTGGCTGGCAAAAGTATTTGATGATTGATAAGTAACACCGTCTTTACTGTATTGATAAGTGCTTGTTCCGCCAGATGCAGAAAGCGTTACGGTAGCAGTGCCCCCATTGCAAAGTATAGCTGTGTTGGTAGCTGTTAAACTTAAAAGTGATGGCTCGGTAATAGAGATAGGGAATGTTTTGATACAGCTGTTTGCATCTTTTACCGTAAATGTTTGTGCTCCTGCTAAAATTCCTGCAAATACATTTGAAGCTTGAAATGTTGTTCCATCCTTACTGTATTGGTAAGTACCTGTTCCGGCTGAAGCCGTTAAAGTAACTGTAGTGGTGCCGCCATTACATAAAATAGCTGCATTTGTACCTGTTAAAGTTAAAGCAGCTGGTTCTGTTAGTGAAGTTGAAAATGTGGTTAAACAGCCATTTGCATCTTTTACCGTAAAAGTATGAGAGCCGGCAGCAACATTAAAAATATTTGAGGTTTGAAAAGTAATACCGTCTTTGCTGTATTCATAAGCTCCCGTTCCGCCGACAGCGGTAAGGGTAACATCAGCTGTTGCACCGTGACAAAGAATATCATTATTGGCTCCAGCTAAGGTCAAAAGTGATGGTTCGGCTATATCAATTAATAAAGTTTTGATACATTCATTTCCATCTTTTACTGTAAATGTTTGCGGACCAGCTAATACTCCATTAAAAATATTTGATGCCTGAAAAACAATTCCATCTAAACTATATTGAAGGCTTCCCGTACCGCCACTAGCAGATAAAGTAACAGTGGAAGCTCCGCCATGGCAAAGAATACTGGTGTTTGTACCTGTTAGGGTTAAAGCCACAGGTTGTGTAATTGTAATTGGAAAGGTAGTACTACATGAATTTGCATCTACTACAGTAAAAGTATAACTCCCTTGAATAAGGTCTGGAAATGTATTTAGCCCCTGAAAATTAGTTCCATCAATACTATATTGGTAAGGTGCTGTACCGCCGCCAGCTGTTAATGTAACCGTAGAAGTACCTGCATAACATAAAATAGAAGTATTAATACCTGTTAATGTTAAAATATTTGGTTCATTAATGGTGATATTTCTAGTGGTAATACATCCGTTTTGATCTGATATTTTAACAATATAATTACCTGCGGCCAAACCTGTAAAACTGATTGGAGTATCTGAACCAGTAATTACCCCTGAATTGATTTGAGTAGAATAAGTAGCCCCTCCATCTGAAGAATAAGAAACCTTATACGGTGGCGCAGCATTAGCCAAAGAAGTGATAACAATACTGCCATCACTTAAATTTTTACAACTCACATTATTTTTGGTTGTTGTAATAGATAAGGGAGAGGTAATGGTAATATTATCAATAAATACCCCACAAGCTGGATTTGGTGATCCTGGGTCTATTATTTTTAAAATCACCGAATTGGTTGATGCCAATGTTGTGAAATTAATATTGCCAATTAAAGGTGTATAACTATTTGCATTAAACTCTGTAGCGGGAACTATTACGGCATTTGTTGTTCCGTCTAATATCTCAACCTGCATTTTAGAGGTAGCATTACTTCCACATCCTAAAGTTATAAGTTGAGAATAACTAAAAGTTAATGTATAATTTGAAGATGGCTTAATTGAATTGACAGTCTGTTGAAGAGAAAAATGATCAGATCCGTTATTTCTTATGAGTGCTCCTTTTGGACCAAAAATAACATATTGTTGAACCACATTAACTTTATCTGTTGCTGGATTTACCACTCCCCAACTACCAAAATATGATGGAGCGCCGTATTGATTTAAAGATCCACTACTAAAATCTCCATTTACAACAGCATTACAATCTGTAGCTGCTAAGGCATTAATATAAACATCTTCAGCAGACTTAGTGACTAATTCGCCATTGTAGTTTGTCCCTGGAACATCTGAAATTCCTCCGGTTTCATAATTAGTATTGCTCCCTGCAAATGGGTTATCATTAGCAGTAATTTTCCTAACGGGATTAACGCTGGTTCTTGTGGGATCTAAATAAGAGGCTTGAGCGCTTGCATGATAAATCCCACTAGGAATATTTGAGGCTATATTTACCAAAATAGTAAATTCCACATAATCTCCAGGAGAAATATTATAAGATCCTAAAGTAATATTGCCTGTAGCGCCAACCGTAAAAGCCGGAGAAGTTGGCCCGGCTACATCGCCTGATAAAGTGGCTGATATAGTACTTAAACTAAAGCCATAAGGCATCAGAAAACCCACATTTACATCTCCTGCGTTTCCGCCGCCTATATTATTGGTAACCCTTAATTTATAAGTTGCAGTAGTGCCTGCGGCTCTTGCACCAGCTGCACCAGCATTTAATTCGGTTAAAGTAACATCTAAAATAGGGTAACAAATTGAGCCTCCTCCTTGCAAATAAGAAGGTAAATCTGATGTGATAAACGAAGTAACATTTCCGTCAAAACCATTTGCTGCGCCATGGGTAATTCCGGCTCCGTTATTAGCTTTACCTGCTATTCCTTTTTGGGCATCACTTAAAATAGTAGCCGATGGTACTTGAGTATAAATTTGTCCGCCACCGCCACCGCCACCTGGCCCATGCTCATTACCTGCATCATTTTTGGTATTTCCTCCATTGCCACCTTTAGCTTCTAATGTTAAATTAGCGGTTGGACTAGCAGCCAATGATCTCACAAAAATACTTCCACCAGCGCCACCTCCTCCGGCACCATCTGGACTAGAGCCAAAAGCCCCAGCTTGCCCAACGCCACCATTTGATTTAATAACTCCTACTCCGTCTATTTTTTCTACATTAATTAAAATAATTCCACCACCAACACCCCCTTTTACGCCAGAGGTAGCATTATTAGCATCACCGCCTCCGCCGCCACCACCCATAATTAATCTGGATACATCTGCAGGAATTGAACTTCCGGGTCTGCCAGCACTTGTTAGAGGACTTAAATTTCCACCACCGCCTTGCCAACCTCTTCCACCAACGCCACCAAAACCACCGTTTCCACCACCACCACCACCAGCATTATGATCATTTCCTGCACCACCAGCATTTGCAGGAGCTCCTCTGCCATAAGACCCGCCAGGAAGACCTTCTGCCAGGTTATCCACCTGATTAAAACCATCCCACATGTATCTGGGCGTACCCGCAATTCCCTCTCCTTTTCCTACAGATCTTGTAGAGCTGGATAGTGCTGCATATACAGAGTTGGTATTAGTTCCAGAAGTGGCAACAGGACCATATCCTCCTCTAAAACCTCTTTCTGAAGCATCCACTATAAAACCGTTAAACTGCATGGTTCCGGCTACATCAAAAGCAATAAGTCCTCCAACACTTCCATTATATGGAGGCGTAGTAATGGTAGAATTTAGAATCAAATTTGAATATTGAGGTACTCTAACCACTTGAAATCTGCGTTGACCTCTAGTTGCTGTAAAATCTGCATTGGTATAAGTATTTACTGCGCCAGAACCTGCGCCAGCTCCCCTAAAAGTCAATACGCCTCCTGTTAAAGGAACGTTACTTGTGGCTACTACGTATTCAAATTTTCCTGAAGTACCTAAACCAGTATAACCTGTTCCCCCTAAACCATCAGCACCAAAAGTGGCAAGCCCGCTTCCATATACATTACTGTTGGTATAATCAAAAGTGGCATCCTGCATTTGAATAATCAGAATTAAATCACCAGATTTTATAGGCGTAACCCCATAACTTAAATTGTAATTAGGATCATTTGGAGGAACTGCCAGTAAAGTGAGCGTTTTACTTCCGGCAACTAAAGATGCCGTTGAGCCGAGTGGGAAATAAGTGTTTACTGGCGGTACTGCATTTTGAGGACCATCAATTCCTGATGTGCCACAAACCTGCGAATCAGCATTTTGGGTAATACAAAAAAACAATAAGAAAATCAGAAATAGCTTTCTTGATAAAAAAAGATGAGGAAAATTAAAATAGCTTGAAATAACCTGATAAAGATTAGATCTATTAAATATCCCTGAAACTTTAACAGACGGCATTTTAGGACTATGAGTCATCTAAAGCTATTGATTTTAAAATAATTTGATATTTAGAGTATTGAAAACTCCTTAATGATCCTTTCGTTTTACGCTGTTAAAAAAACTTAGTTACAAATTATAAAACAAAAAAGCCCAGCATTTCTACTGAGCTTTTCAAAAATATTTATTTATTTAATTATTGTGGCAATAAAACTCTATCTATCACGTGTACTACTCCATTTGTGGTTTGAACATCTGGAATGGCCATATTTGCAGCTGTAGAATTTCCTCTTCCTTTAACAGTTAAATAACCGTTGGTATAAGCGCCTAAAGTAACTACCTGATCATTTAATGCAGTAATTGTTCCTGCATTTAGTTCTGAAGTAAATTTACCGCCACCGCTTAAATTAAAAACATGAGTTAATAATACTTGAGTAACTGTTGCTTTTGGTAATTTTCTAATATCAGAAGGTTGGTTTAAAGGAACTCCTAATAATTGACCTAAATCTCTAAAAGCCTGGTTTGTTGGTGCAAAAACTGTATACTTTGCATTCGCATCAGACAAAGCGCCTGCTAAATCACAATACAATACCGCTTCTAATAAATAAGTTAATTCTGGATTTACAAACCCTTTACCTTCTGCAAAGAATATGGTTGTTTGCGCAATGTTAGCCCCTGAAGCTAGTAAAACTCGGTCAATAACATGGATAGTTCCATTATCTGCTTTTACATTGGTAGCTAAAATTTTGGAACCATTCACAAAAAATTCTCCGTTTCTATTGATTATTCTTTTAGTTACTGGTGTTGCTGGCGGTGGAGTAACTAATAAACTAGAAACTGATGCTCCGCCAGTTAAAGACGTTTGTAACGTATTGCCATTATTAACATGATACAATAAAACGTTAGTTAAAAAAGATTTTTGTAAAACGTTTAAATCTTGAGGATTAACTAAACCTAGTTTAGCAAATGCATCATTTGTTGGAGCAAAAACTGTAAAAGCACCAGATGGGTCTCCTGCATTTTTATTAGATAAAACTACGGCTACACCACCTCTAATGGCTGCTGCTTCTAGTTGGCTAAAGCCCGGCATGGTAACCGCAACTTGTGCAATTGTAGGACTTACATCACTGTCTTTCTTACACGCTGTAAAACCAAACGCTATAAATAGTGCAATTGCAGCTATTGAAAATTTCGAATTAAATGGGTTAATATTTTTCATTTCTATTTTTTTAAATTAAATAATGATTGTGTTATTTCCGATAAGCAATCATTTTCAACAAACTACGAGTAAAACTTTTGTATAGATTTTATGTTTCAAAAAATAAAATAAAAAAATAAAATCCAGAAGTTGTTAATATTTCGTAATTCTGTCCGAAGATGCAATTTAACAACGCATAATAAAAGTAAAAAAATCCGATAAGCAACATTTTATTAAAATTGACAATTAAAATTTAAAGCAACCAAAATGAAGATATTTACAAAAACAGCAATATTAAGTACTGGATTAATCTTAGGATTAACGGCAGGTTCTTTTGCACAAACTCCTTTAAGTGGATTTATGCAAGGTAAAAAAGGTGGAGGCGTTTCTTTTTCCTTAACTCATGAAAATTATAAAAAAGTGTTCTTATTTCCTGATGAGATAGATGAAACTCCTATTTTCAAAAGCGTATCTACTAACAGTTTTAATGTTTACGGTACTTATGGCTTATCAGATAAGTTAGATGTGGTTTTCAATGTTCCTTTTGTGCAAACCGTAGGAAATGGTAATCCAGATGTATTACGTGATTTAGGTTATTCTAACGAAAAGGATGGCGCACAAGACCTTTCTGCATTTTTAAAATATGAATTTGCTAAAAAAGGAAATCTTTCTTTACAAGGATCTTTTGGGGTAACTACTCCAATGAGTGATTATAAAGTAGATGAAGGTTTACAATCAATTATTGCCATTGGAAACAGAGCTACCACTTTTAATGCAATTGGTTTAGCTCATTACAAAGCAAGCAATGGTTTATTTGCTACTGGTCAGTTAGGGTATAGCTTAAGAAGTACCGAAGTTCCAGATGCAGTTTTAAGTCAGGTTAAAGTGGGTTATGCCTCTAATCGTTTTTACATTGATGGATATATTGGCAACCAAACCTCTACAGGTGGTGTTGATATTTTAAGAAGCGGATTCACAGGTTTTTTTCCTGCTACTAAGGTAAATTACACTAGAGTTGGTGGAAGCATTTATGCTCCAGTAGATCCAAATATTGGAATTGGAATTGGTGGTGGCGCCGTAGTTGCAGGCAGAAACGTAGGTAAATCTTACTATGCTACAGTAGGTGTAACTTATAACTTTATCTACAGAAGCTTAACTAAATAAGTTATTCTTTTTTATTGTTAAAACGGGTTGTCCATTTGCATGGATAACCCGTTTTTTTGTGGCTTGTGATTAGATTTGTCAACTCTCTTATACTTTGGCTAGAGAGTTGACAAATCTTGGAGCCAGCCCTATTTTATTTTCACTTTATTTCCTATCAACTTAAAACTTCTTCTAAAATAACATGAGATTTGATTTCGCCCATGCTGTCAATATGTAAAGAATAATAATCAATCACTTTTTGGAGTAAATATTTTCTGGATGCTGAGTTTAGCTTAATTTCTAAAAAATCATCCATAGAGTTGCGGAGAATTTGCAACCAATCTGCTAGGTATTTTTCTTCAATAAAAAAAAGATGTAATGGTTGATTATGTACAAATACGCCATTTTTTAAATCGAAAAAAGAGGTGGAATCTGCATAGCTAATATCTGGATAAAAACCTAAAAACCGAGTGAGTTTCATCAAAAATATTAAATGAAAATTTGCAATTCCTTTTTCGCTATGATCTAATAATTCTATGCTTTTGGCAATAAATTCAAACATAATTTCATCTTCATGCTCTTGCTTTAAAGATTTATAAATCATTTCATTGATAAATAAAACCAAAGAACTTTTTACAATATCATAAGGAATACTTTGCAAAATAGGTTCGCTGCGAGCATCAGAAATTCTTTGAATAGTGCCGTTAGGTTTATGATAAACCACCAAATCTAAAATGTGCAAAGGTTGCAACATATTTAGCCTGATTTTAGCTTTAGGCTTTTTTACCCCATTAATAAGGTAAGATTGTAATCCGAATTTTTGCGTGAAAATTTTAGCAATGATACTATTGTCTGCATAATCTGTAGTTTTTAAAACTATTCCCCGGGTTTTATGCAGCATTATCTTACAATTAAAATTTTAGAAACGGCGGTATCAGTCCCATCTGGGTTTACAATTAAAACCAAATAAATGCCAGAAGAAGCTTCCTCGCCGCTAAAGTTTTTTCCATTCCAAGTGGCTTCGCCGCCGTTAGAAATAGTTTCATAAACTAAAACCCCGTTAATATCAGTAATTTTAACATTCGCTTTTTCGCTTAAGCCTTTAATACCAATGGTTCCGTTAAAACCTGGCCTCACTGGGTTGGGGTAAACGGTAATTTTATTCATTTTATTAACCGGTTCTGTTGCATCTCCTTTATAAGAAATAATTCCTGCCCCTGTCCCAAAAAAAACCTCCCCGCTTTGGCTGTCAATGGTAATGGTTACTACTTTATTGCTTAAAAGCGGACTGTTATCTTTATTAAAAAATAAGATTTGTTTGGTTCCATCAGCACTAAAAAGCCAAACGCCATTATCAGTACCAATCCATTTTCTGTTTGCGCCATCAACAGCAATACAATTGATGTTTTCGGCACTTAACAATGGTCTTAAAAAACCACCTTCCACAACATTAGGAATATCGGCATTAAGCCCCGAAAAGATATTTTCTGTATCATAAAAAATGGCTACTCCTTTATTTGTTCCTACCCAAACGGCATTCTCTTTATCTAAAATTAAAGCATTTACATTACTTCCGGGTATGCCGCCATCATTAGTAGTAAAACCGAGTTTTTTATATTTTGTACCGTTAAAAACGATAATTCCCGAGTTTCTTAATTTTAACCATTTGTTATTATTCTGATCTATCAATAAGCCGCTGACTTCTGTAAAAGGATTGATCAAAACATCAGGGAAACCAAAAGCTGTCCATTGGCCTGATGCAGATTTTACAGAGAGTGGTTGCGTAACCCCATATTGCGAAACCCAAAGGTTATTTTCTTTATCTAAAACCACTCCGTTTACACGGATAGAAGCTGGATCGCCGATGGTAGTTTGCAAGCTGCTATTATTTTGATTATAAATTTTTAGCGATTGATCTGCACTAAATTCTACCAATCCGTTAAAATATGAACCTAAATATTTTTTTTGATTGCTGATATCTTCTGTGGCTGTAACCACATCTCTTATGGGCGCAAAAGCTGGAATGTTAGTGCTGCTAAAACTTGTCCAACCTTCGTTTTCAAAAACAGAAAAACCATCATTATTAAAAGTAGGCGCAAAAGTTTCGGTAATAGCACCTGGAGAAAGAATTATTTTTCCATCAAGATATTTAAGTTCCTTTACAGCGATGGTATTTGGACCATTAGGTAAAATATTGCTAAACGAAGTTCCATTCATTGTTTTCACCAATCCCTTTTTCCCATCGGCAATTAAAACAGATTGATCTTGATCTAAAATCACATCGTTAGCTGAGGAGAAATTAGCAGTGTTTTGAATGTTTTTGCTGATATTTTCATTCACATCATAACTGATAATTCTGAACGGTGCGATGGTTAAAAGCTTGTTTTCGCTCACTCTTAATGATTTTACATCAGTACCAAAAATTTGGGTTAATTGCCAGCCCGTATCTTTAAATTTATAAATGCTATTGCCAAAAACGCCATAAATAAAGCCATCAAAACTCGCTATAGAAGTGCTTATTCCTCCGGGATAAGATTGGGAAACACCATGCTTTGTCCAGGAATTAAAATCTGCTAATAAGGGGTTGTTTAAACTGGCTTGATAAAGCCCATCAGCAGTGGTGGCAAATATATTTTGCTGCTCTATAGCAATTTTGTAGATCTCTAAATTGCTGCCTCCGTTACCAATAAAGTAAGTGTCTTTCACCTCTCTTTTGAGGAGATCATAAACTACAATTCCAAATCCACAGCTTAAATAAGCCAATTCATTTTTAAAAGTAATGGCATTGATGCGCTTATTTCCTAAACCTGTTTTATCAAAAATATCTGTTAAATGGTAAATTTTATCTCCGCTTAATAAATCAATATTAGAGTTTTCATAAGCCACCATTAATTGATTGGTGGTGGCATTAAAGGCTAATGTGGCTACATTAATTTCGGCTAAACCATCTATGGTTGATAGTTTTTTAAGCTCCCCAGCGGTTTTATCTAAAGTGAAAATTCCGCCTTTGGTACCACAATAAATTTCTTGGTCGCCCGCATCAATAGATACTACTGAATTATAGGGTAAATGCGTTCGCCATTGGCCAATAGGCACCTGCTGACCAAAGGTTAATAAACCACAAAAAAAGCATCCCAAAAACAATGAAATTCTAAGCATCTTCACGCTTCTAAATTACGTAAATTCCTAAAAGAAGATAAGTAGAAATTTGGAGTCATCTCTTTTGGAGTTTAAAAACAAATCAGAAACAAAACTATGTGGATTTATTTATCCCAATTTATTCTTAATAACAGAAAACTCATTCTCGCTTTCTTTTTGATGAGTACTTTATTTGCTACTTTCCAAGCTACAAAAGTAAAACTAGCTTACAACCCCGGTAAAATATTACCAACCACCGATTCTACTTATATTAAATACGCTGCATTTAAAAAGAAATTTGGAGAAGACGGCAGCGTAATGGTTTTAGGCATACAAACCCATCAATTATTTAAAAAAGATTTTTTTAATGCCTGGTTTAAACTTCATCAAAATATTAAAAATATAAAAGGGATACAACAAGTAATTTCTTTGGCCAATTTGGTAGAATTAAAGAAAGATACAGTAAATAAAAAATTTATTCTCAGCCCTTTAGTTAGTAATTCCATTAAAAACCAAGCCCAATTAGATAGCGTTAAGCAAACCTTATTAAATCTTCCTTTTTACAAAGATTTCTTATTTAATGCCGATAAAAACGCCAGTATTATGGCCATTACTTTTGATGATAAAACACTAGTATCGGCAAACCAAATTAAAGTAATTAATCAAATTCATAAGCAGGCGGAGCAATTTGCAAAACAAGAAAAAATTATAGTCCATTATTCGGGTTTACCTTATATAAAAACCGTAGTTAGTGGTTTAATAGCCAAAGAATTCACCCTGTTTTTAGGCCTTTCTATTTTAATATCGGCTATTATTTTGTGGTTGTTTTTCCGCTCATTTTATGCGGTTTTATTTCCTGTTCTGTTTGTTTTATTTGGGGTAGTTTGGAGTCTGGCTTTAATGGAATTGTTAGGTTTCGAAATCACTTTACTTACCGGCATCATCCCTCCTTTAATTGTGATTATTGGTATTCCAAACAGCGTTTTAATCATCAATAAATACCAATCTGAATTTATTAAAAATCAGCATCAACAAAATGCATTAAGCATCACCATTGAGAAAATTTCTATCACCACATTTATAGCCAATTTAACAACTGCTGTGGGTTTTGGCGTTTTATATTTTACGCAAAGCGATGTGTTAAAAGAATTTGGAATTACTGCCGGTATTGGTGTGATGTTTACCTGGATGATTTGCCTTTTTATGCTCCCCATAATTTTTAGCTTTTTACCTGCTCCAAAAATTAAAACCGATACAAAAAATGAATGGCGCATTTTAGATTGGCTTTTAAACAAAGTTGATGCTTACGTTCATCAATACAGAAAAAGCATTTATTACGCAGTGGGTTTTATTACCGTTTTAGCGTTTATTGGAATTTCTAAAATCAATATTAATGGCTTAATGGTTGATGATTTACCTAAAAATGACCCGGTTTATCAGGATTTAAAGTTTTTTGAAGCCTCTTTTAATGGCGTTTTACCAATGGAAATTACCATAGATGCAAAGAAAAAAAATGGCATTATTAGTCTATCAAATATCAAAAAAACAGACCGTTTAGAACAACTTATCTCCTCTTACCCTGAGTTTAGCAGGTCTATTTCTTTAACCAGCGTACTTAAATATTCATCGCAGGCTTTCTACAATGGCAATCCGACTTTTTACCGCATCCCAAACGATATGGAGAAAAATTTTATCCTACTTTACGCCGCCAATTCAGGAAAGAAAAACAATATGATGCAAAGTTTTTTAGATAAAGACAGGCAGGTTTCTCGCATTACATTTCAAATGAAAGATGTGGGCTCAAAACGAGTAAATGAACTTTTAAAAGAGTTAAAACCAAGAGTCGATTCTATTTTTAATCCAGCCAAATATCAGGTAGAATTTACAGGCCCTATAGTGATGTATGTGAAGGGAAGCAACTATTTAGTGTCTAATTTAAGAGACAGTTTGTTGTTAGCTATTTTACTCATAGCTACTATTATGTGGGTTTTATTTAGAGGTTTTAAAATGATTATCATTTCTATTTTACCAAATCTTATCCCTTTATTAATAACCGCCGGTTTAATGGGTTATTTTGGTATTCCGTTAAAACCGTCTACCATTCTTATTTTTAGCATTGCATTGGGAATTGCATCAGACCAAACCATTTACTTTTTAACCAGCTATAAACAAGAATTAAAATTAGGGAACCAAAGCATTTCGCAAATTATATCTAAAACCATTAAAGAAACAGGCTTTAGCATGATTTATACGGCAATTATTCTATTTTTTGGATTTGGAGTTTTTGCTTTCTCTACCTTTGGCGGAACAGTAGCTTTAGGAACTTTATTGGCCATCACTTTAGTTTTAGCCATGCTTTTTAACCTTATTTTTTTACCTGCTTTATTGCTAAGCTTTCAAAAAAACAAGTGATTTTAGAATTTGATTAAAATTAATTTCTGCTCTTATCTCCATACCTTCTAAACATAAAGAAAACATATAAAGCCAAAGCAACAGATAAGGTTACTAAACCCGCACCGGTTACAAATTTGCCGTAATCTTCATTATAAAAGTAAAGCCCAGCCCCTATTGCGGTAATAACTATCCCTATTTTAAATACCGGAATTGATTTTCTTAACATTAACATGCTTATCGTAATTTAACTAAAACTAAACAAATACCTCTCCAAAAAACAGATTTCTCTATCGCATCAGGTATCGTTTAGAATTTCATCATTAAAAAAAACATCCCATTTACTGTCAATTTATTAGGTTAAAAAATTAGCCCATTAAATGAGCTTTTATATCGGTTTTTTCAACTCAAATGCGTAAATTTGCAACCTTAATTTTTGGAGAAAAGCGCTGATGTACAAAGAATATAAACAACTTAATTTATCACAAATAGGCAAAGAGGTTTTAGCGGGGTGGAAAGCCAACAAAATTTTCGAAAAAAGCATACAAAACAGACCTGATTCTAAACCTTATACATTTTTTGAAGGTCCACCTTCAGCTAATGGAATGCCGGGTATTCACCATGTAATGGCCCGTTCTATTAAAGATATTTTTTGTAGATATAAAACTTTAAAAGGCTTTCAGGTTAAACGTAAAGGTGGTTGGGACACCCATGGTTTACCTATAGAATTAGCAGTAGAAAAATCTTTAGGCATCACCAAAGAAGATATCGGAAAGAAAATTACTGTAGAAGAATACAATGACGCTTGCCGTAAAGAGGTAATGCGTTATACCGATGTTTGGAATGATTTGACCGAAAAAATGGGTTATTGGGTTGATTTAGAAGATCCATACATCACCTACAAAAACGAATACATAGAATCTCTTTGGTGGATATTAAAACAACTACACCAAAAAGGATTTTTATATAAGGGATATACCGTACAGCCTTATTCTCCAGCTGCCGGAACCGGATTAAGCTCTCACGAATTAAACCAACCTGGTACTTATCGTGATATTAAAGACACTTCTATTGTTGCGCAATTCAGGTTAAAAACAGATCAAATTCATCCTTTAATCAATGTTTTATTTGAAACACCAGAAGAAGATACTTCAATAATTGCCTGGACAACCACACCCTGGACTTTACCTTCTAACTGTGCTTTAGCTGTTGGCGAAAAAATTACCTACGTAAAAGTTAAAACCTTTAACCAATACACTTTTTTACCTACAAGCGTAGTTTTAGCGAAAGAGTTAGTTGCTAAATATTTTAAAACTGAAGGTCAAAATGCTTCTTTTCAGGATTATAAAGGTGGCGATAAAGTAATTCCTTGGGAAATAACCGCCGAGTTTTCTGGAAAAGATTTAATTGGTTTGCGCTATTGGCAATTAATGCCTTATGATGGCACCACTAATGAAGATTTAGAAAAAAATGCATTCAGAGTCATTCCCGCTGATTTTGTAACTACTGAAGACGGAACTGGAATTGTGCATACTGCTTCTGTTTTTGGAGCCGACGATTTTAGAGCTTGTAAAGAAAATAACGTCCCATCTGTAATGGTGTACGACGAAAAAGGCAACGAATTTCCTTTGGTAGATAAGCAAGGTAAATTTGTAAAAGAAGTGACCGATTTTGCCGGACTTTATGTGAGAGAAGAATATTATAGTGATGCAGAAAGAGCGGAAAAAGACTTTAGAGGGACAGATGTTTTAATTGCCATTAAACTTAAAGAAGATAACAAGGCTTTTGACGTTAAAAAATACGAACACAGTTACCCACATTGCTGGCGAACTGATAAACCAATTTTATACTATCCATTAGATAGTTGGTTTATTAAAACTACCGCTGTTAAAGAAAAATTAGTTGCCCTTAATAAAACCATTAACTGGAAACCAGAAAGCACCGGAACCGGGCGTTTTGGTAATTGGTTAGAGAACTTGGTGGATTGGAATCTTTCTCGCTCAAGATACTGGGGCACACCTTTACCAATTTGGAGAACCGAAGACGGTACCGAAGAAAAATGTATTGGTTCTATTGAAGAGCTAAACCAAGAAATTGATAAAGCCGCTGTTTTAGGCTTTATGCCGCAGGGTTTCCGTTTGGCAGATATGCACCGCCCTTTTGTAGATGATGTTGTTTTGGCTTCCGCCGATGGAAAAAAGATGTTTCGTGAATTAGATTTAATTGACGTTTGGTTTGATTCTGGCGCCATGCCTTATGCACAATGGCATTATCCTTTTGAAAACAAAGAAGCATTTGAAAGCGCTTACCCAGCAGATTTTATTGCCGAAGGTGTAGACCAAACTCGTGGTTGGTTTTTTACTTTGCATGCCATTGCCACCATGTTAAGCGAAGCCAGTGAGGATATAAAAGCAGTCAATCAAAAAAATAACAACCCTGGAATTGCCTTTAAAAATGTAATTTCTAACGGCTTGGTATTAGATAAAAACGGCAATAAAATGTCTAAACGTTTAGGCAATGCTGTTGATCCGTTTTCTACCATAGAAACTTATGGTGCTGATGCTACCCGTTGGTATATGATTTCTAATGCATCACCATGGGATAATTTAAAATTCAATTTAGAAGGCCTAGATGAAGTTCGCCGTAAGTTTTTTGGCACTTTATACAATACCTACGCCTTCTTCTCGCTTTATGCCAACATAGATAAATTTACCTATGCCGAGGAAGAAATTGAATTAGCCAACAGACCAGAAATTGACCAGTGGATCATCTCTTTATTGAATACTTTATCTAAAGAAGTAGATGAGTTTTACAACGATTTTGAACCTACAAAAGCAGCAAGATCTATCCAAAACTTTGTAGATGAGCATTTGAGTAATTGGTTTGTACGCTTAAGTCGTCGCCGTTTTTGGAAAGGCGAATACACCGAAGATAAAATCTCGGCTTACCAAACTTTATATACTTGTTTAATTACCATCAGCAAATTAATGTCGCCAATCGCTCCATTCTTTTCTGATAGGTTGTTTCATGATTTAAATGCGGTAACCAAAAAAGAAAACATCAGCTCGGTTCACTTAGCCGATTTCCCAGAATACCATCCAAACTTGGTAAATAAAGCATTAGAAGAAAGAATGCAACTGGCACAAGATATTTCTTCTATGGTACTTTCTTTACGTAAAAAAGTAGGCATAAATGTTCGTCAACCATTAAGTAAAATCTTGCTTCCGGTTTTAGATAAAAAATTCAAACACAAAGTAGAAAACGTAAAGGAATTAATACTGTCAGAAACCAACATCAAAGAAATAGAGTACATTACTGATACAGCGGGCATTATCAAAAAGAAAATAAAACCTAATTTTAAATCACTAGGGAAAAAACTAGGTAAGGATATGAAAGTGGCTGCAGATTTGATTAGTAATTTTAACGATAGCCAAATATTAGCATTTGAAGAAAATGGTTCGGCTGAGATTACTGCTTCCAATAATATTTACACCATTTTGCCAGAAGATGTAGAAATTATTGCTGAAGATGTACCGGGCTGGCAAGTCACCAATTTGGGCAAATTAACAGTAGCTTTAGATGTTACCATTTCACAAGAATTAAAAGAAGAAGGTATTGCCAGAGAAGTGATTAACAGGATTCAAAATTTAAGAAAAGATTTGGGTTTTGAGGTTATAGATAAGATAATTGTTACCCTAGAAAACAATCAGGTGATTGCTAAAGCAGTGGAGAATAATTTATCTTATATTTGCGCCGAAACTTTAGCTACCCGCTTAGAAATGAGCGATAACCTAACGCAAGCAGATACCATAGAAATAGAAGAAACAAAATTAATGATCTCTATAAAGAAGGACTAAACATGGAAAATAAAACTACAAAAACACGTTATTCTGATTCTGAATTAAAAGAATTTAAAACGCTGATTACTGATAAATTAAATAGCGCTAAAGAAGAATTGGCCTCATTAGCTAACTCATTAAGCTCCCCAAATAAAAACGGTACGGATGATACCGCCGGTACTTATAAAACTTTAGAAGACGGTTCGGCTACTTTAGAAAAAGAGCAATTGAACCAATTAGCTGCTCGTCAGAAAAAATTTATCGAGAATTTAGAAGCTGCTTTAGTACGTATAGAAAATAAAACTTACGGAATTTGCCGAGAAACCGGAAAATTGATTCAGAAAGAAAGATTAATGGCTGTTCCTCACGCTACTTTAAGCATGGAAGCTAAATTAAAACAATATTAATGAAGGGTTATAACAAGCCAATTATTGCCATCTTATTTATTTTACTGGCCGATCAAGCTTTAAAAGTTTGGGTGAAAACCAACATGTTTATTGGGCAAGAATTTCATCTGATTAAAGATTTGGCCATTATACATTTTACAGAAAATAACGGAATGGCCTTTGGAATGGAGTTTGGCGGCGAAGCCGGAAAACTAGCCCTTTCCCTATTCAGAATTTTGGCTGTTGGTGGTATTGGTTACGGCTTACATCATTTAATTAAGTATAAATATCATCGTGGCTTGGTTATAAATGTGGCTTTAATATTTGCCGGTGCTTTAGGAAACATTATTGATTCTGTTTTTTATGGGGTAATTTATAATTACGAAAAACTTTTCCATGGCCGAGTAGTAGATATGTTCTATTTCCCATTGCTGCAAGGAAATTTCCCAACTTGGTTTCCGGTTTGGGGTGGCGAAGAATTTATATTTTTTAGACCAGTATTTAACATTGCCGATGCCTCTATTTCTATTGGTGTGATTATGATATTAATTTACCAAAAAAGATATTTTAAAGAAGAAATTAAAGAGCAACCCTCGCTCAATAGCGAAGTAGTAGAAGATTAAACATAAAGGAGACCTAAAAAATCTCCTTTTTTGTTTTGGAGAAATAAGGCATAACAACAACCTCCATTACTGGTTGCAATCTACTTCATTCCCATTCCTTATCCAAAGAGCTCATTTAAGCTAATCCTCAAACTTCTGATAGACTAAAATATATTCTGTGAAATAATCTCCTCTAATTAGTTGGGATAATGAGATTATTTTATACTTTTAGAATATCTATTATGAAAAAAGTTTCTTTAATTATCCCATTAATATTTTTGGTAAATACGGTATTTTCTCAATCTAAATTTGGTTTTAGAAGTGGAGGCGGAATATACTTTGATACCTTTAACGCCAATTTACTGTCATCAAGTGCTGATAATACATCAGCTCCAGAACTTAGTATTTTCGGTAATCCATTGCCACGAGTAAATGATGTTGAAAACAATAAAGTTTATACTGATTTTGGAATAAAGCAAGAGGCATTTTATAAATGGAATAAAAAAAATGAAATTAGTTTCTCATTTACCTACATTAAAAAACCCAGAGCTTATAATGACTTAGCTGAACTTTACTGGGGAGAGAATGAAGACCATCGTGAGATTTACTATCAATTAGTTTACAGCCATAAATACTGGGAAAAAAATAAGTTCTCCTTTCAAGCGGGTATTGGTATTGCAGTTAATAAACTTTACGTTTCTAGAGCTGTATATGATATAGATAAAGATGCCAATGGGAACTATTTTATTGTAGGTACTGATTTTTATACCTCAGGAAAGGACCCAAAACAGTTTGACTGGGGTTTCCCTTTAAAGCTTCAATTAAATTATAATATTTCCGAAAATGCGGCAATAGGTTTAAATAGCGATATTATATATCTTTTTCAGTTAGGCATCAATAATATTTCTATTGCGCCTACTATTCAAATCTCATTTTAAACATAAAATTATAATGATAAATGCAAAAACATTTTGCTGCTTATTTGCTGCTATAATTATTTCAAATCATCTTGCAGCCCAAAGCAAATTTACCTATGGTTTAAAAACAGGCATACAATTTAGCGATGCCAAACTTTACGAATTTCGTGATCCATTTCCTTTTTATAAGTATGATAACATAGTAACTGCTATGTACGGAGGAACAGAAGCCACCGAAGCTTTATTTATAGGTTTAAACTTTGATTATGCACTTATTAAAAGCAATAGAATTAAACTAAGTGGAGAAATTATATACAACAGAAAAGGGTATGAGCAAGTAGATATTTTAGAACAAAGCACACCTGAATTTCCTAAATACAGAATATTAAAATCATATATAGACATTCCCTTAGGTTTAAAAATAATGCCCTTCAAAAATAGTGGCTTTTATATCTCACCAAGTATTAATAATGCTTTTATTATCTCTGAAAAAACAGTTTTCCCTATTGTTAATAATAACAGTAGCGAGTTTGAACAAAGAAGAGCTAGAGCAAATACCAGAGAAATAAATCTCACAGGTTTTAGAATAGGAACAGGTTGGGAATTTAAAAAACTAAATGCTAGTGTTTTTTACATGACAGATAAACATTATGAATATGTGCAATTAGGCTTAGGTTATCAATTGAGTAAATAATGAGAAAAATCATCTTAATAAAGAGAGAAATTCAACAGAGATAAATTTCAGTTAAACATACTTGAATTCCGGTAAACTAATTTTTGATAAGATTATTTGATTTCCATTTGCTTGCCTTTCCCATAAAGCTTGTGCATCACCAATACATGCGGCAGCGTAATTAAGGAGAGCAAAATGAAAGAATGCCCAATATTAAAACTGAAAAAATATACATAAAAGGCAAAACCTAATAAAGATATTAAGCTAAAGGGAAGCATGGCTAAAAAGAAATCAATCGTTTTCTTTTTGTAAAAGGTGGTATAAAAATTTACTTGGTGTTGGGTTGATTGTAAAGCATGCCAAAGGCAAAAAACCACAATAAAGCCAAATAGTAAAGGGGTAAAAAAATACCAAAAACTTACTAAAATAAGCTGTAAAAAGTATTTTAAAAAATATTGCTTTTGGTAAATAAAAATGCTTCCTAAATACGTTATGGCAAAACCCATCAAACTCAAAATTTGCCAAACACTTAGTTTCTCTAATTTAAATTCAAAAATTAATTCGTTAAAATTACCCTTTCCAATCATTGATTTAAAAATGAGTAAGGCTTCATCAAAATGTAAAACAACAGGGAAAGTCAACAATAAAATTCCCCATAAAATAGAAGGTAAATACCAAACTTTCTCGTTCTCAAAATTTGACTGTCCAAAATGATGGAATGAAACAACAAAAAATAATATGAGCGCTGCTAGAGGCAAAAAATGCCAAAGCACAACGTATAAACCTATTATTCCTAAATAAACACCCAAAAACTTAAACATCCCTAACCAAGTCTGATCTTCTCGGTACAAATGATCATTAGCGCCATGCGGAATACCCACTAAACACAATAGAATACCTGCAGAAATGGCTTGTAAATTGGCCCCAAAGTCAATAAAATACAAAAGGATAAGTAATACCAACTGCAAAATCATTTGAACGGTAAATAATTTAGAGTTGATGTAGGACATAGCTTATTTGAAAATATATTTAACCAACGACTTTAAAAAAAGGAAGATAGGTAATTTAGAAAAAATGCCTATTTCTTCCCAAATATTAGTTTCCTCATCTAAAAATTTTAAAATTTTTGGCGTAGACTGTGTTTTAAAAAGAGTCTCGAATACTTCTTTTCCTCTTTCTCCTTCCGATGCTAAAATCTGCAACAGCAAAGTATCATACAATCTAAATCTCCAAGGCCTAAAATGTGTGGGTAGTGGTAAATTTTTACTCAGCGCAAAAGCTAAATCATCTGCGTATTTGGCCATTCTTTTAAAACCATAACCAGAAGTTGGCTTTATAGCACCAGCAATTGTCCCTAAATAAATAACCGACTCGTTTTGTGGTAATACTTTTCTTTTGCTATCAAAATGGGTAGTCATGGGGATGGCGCCTATTTCAACTTCTTCAATTTGGTAAGTAGTATCTTTAGTGTCAACATACTTTTTTAAAATAGACTCGGCTTCAGCTACAGCTAACTTTGTTTCGCCAAATCTGGTCATCTCTACTAAAGCCTCCGTTTCAGAAAAAGGCAATTCGTACATAAATTGGGTATGTCCATTTTGAGGAATATTAAAATTCATCATCGTCATTTTAGCTTGATCAAAAACAGGTTGTTCTGTTTTAATTCTCCAACCCACAAAAGATTGCCATAATAAAATAGGCTGATTATTGTAATTATTTAGATAAGCTTTTAATGCATTGGATGAAAAAACATCTTCTTTATTAGGCAAAGCCGATAGAAATAATTGATCAGTTTGCCATGACGCATTAATGGTTTTAACCGTAACACCATCATTGGTTTGATAAGATTGTAAGGAGGAATAAAGCCAGGTAATGTTTACACATTTTTCCAATTCGGCTTTCATCTTTTGATAAAAATCCTGACTTCTGATATGATAATAAGTGTATGGAAAAATACTTCCTTTTTGGGAAAAGCTATATGAATTATGAGAATAAGACCAAGTTTTATTAGCCAATTGACTGGGAAATAAATCTTCCTTAGCCCAGTAACACCAAGTTCTGTCGTTGGTTTTTTGCGTGTCTTCTTCCACAATAATTAGTGACTTATTTTTTAATAAACCATGCTTAAAAAGGGAATATGCCATCCACAAACCAGATGCACCTGCGCCAATAATGGTGTGATTATAAAAATTTAAGAAGTTATTTTGCATCAAAAAAACTCAAAATTTGGAGGCTTAAAATAACAAAGTCAAGGTATAATTATATAAACTATACTTTGACTTTGATTTTTAAATTTTCTTATCTCGATTAATATCGAAATATTATGCTTTTAACGCTCTTGCTTTAGCAGTTTCAGAAATAGCTACTGAATAAATTACTAAACCAAAACCAATTTTGTTAATTGCATCAGCTAAGTTGTAGAATAAGTCAATTGAACTTACCTCAAACGCTCCTGCTAATAAATTACCTGGTAATACCATGTAACCAATTGGGTAAATTGACCAACCTAAAGTAATGAAGATTTTTAACAAGAACATTGCTCTTGCTAAAGCAGGACTGTTAGACTGCTTAGTTAATTTAGCTACATCACCAGCAAATACTTCATACACAATGTACAAATAACCTAAAGTAGAAAGTATTCCCCACATTATGTTGTTATCAATACCTGATGTTTCACCAATAAAACCAAAGATTAACATCGCTGCAGAACCTAAGATTAATTTAAATAAGGTTGCACCTTTTGCGCCAAATGGCTTAGTTAATAAGTAAAATTCCACACACATCAACGGAACGGTTAATGTCCAATCTACATAACGGAAGGCAGTTGGGCTATCACCTGTTGCTAAGTAAAAATCTCTCATGTAATAATAATGTACAGCTGCAATACCTGTAATTAATCCCGAGACCAAAAGAGAAATTTTCCATTTAGGATCTACTGAACCTCTTTCGAAAAAGAAAAATACTGAAGATGCTAACATAGCCATGTAACCTATAAAAAAGGTTATTGCTATTGGGTCACCATTAATAATGCGGTCTAACCCTGCTGAATCCCCTGCTGGGATTGTCAAAAAATTTAATGTAGGTAAGTTCATAAAATTTGTTTTTGTTTAAGATTTCGTAATATAAGTTAAACAAAAGGTTGTAGACAAAGTTTTAAAAGTTTGATGATTATTTACTTTTACGAAAACTATAATGCAGACATCGTTTGCTTATCTAAAAATTATTATTTTCAATAGCAGATTATTATTTTATCAAAACGAAATGATTTTTTTTGCCTATAAAAACAAATAGACACTCATTATCAAATGTTTAAAATCAATTAATAAATTGTCAATTATGAAAATGGTAATTATTAGTCTGTAGATAGATATTATTAACCAAGAATATTAGACCAAAAAGCCTAATATTTGATTGGATTTTAACCGAATGAAATAAATATTTTAAATATTAATTAAATTTCAATTAGCAATAAAATTTAATTAATATTTAGGTTTGATTCTTAAAACTCCAACTTTACATGAGGTTTATAAGTATCTGTTTTTACTTTTGCGCCCAACTCATGTAAAATGTTGTATAAACCAAAATTGGTGCGGTTGATATAAATAAAATGCTTTACCCCACGGGCTTGCTTAAACTCTGGCATTTTAGAAATTTTCTCTCCAAAACTATATAAGGACTCAAAAAATGCAGTCTGACTGAAATCAAATTCTCCAGTCATATAAGGTTCTGCAAATAGCGAAATCATTTGCTTATAATTTTGATAATAAAACTCAATTTGCTTTTCATCATCCTTAGGAAGTATCATTTCTAAAGCCCTAAAAGCTTTAATGGTTTCTTCTCTGTTATCTAACAAATCTGTTGATGTGGTAGAGAAAAATGGATAATAAAAATCATCAGGAATTTCTTTAATACAGCCAAAATCAATAATTCCTAGTTTTCCATCAGGCGTAATTAAAAAGTTTCCTGGGTGTGGGTCGGCATGTACCGCTCTTAATTCATGTTGCTGAAAATTGTAAAAATCCCACAGAGCTTGCCCAATGCTATTTCTTAATTCTTGAGATGGGTTGGTTAATAAAAACTCTTTTAAATGCTGCCCTTCTAGCCAGCTCATGGTAATTATTTTTGGACCAGATAGTTCTTCAAAATAAGTTGGAAAAACAAGATTGGGAATATCGGCGCAAGCCTTAGAAAATTCTAAAGAGTTTTTAACCTCTAATTCATAATCTGTTTCTTCTACCAAGCGTTCTTCTACCTCTCTCATGTAAATATCCAGCTCTTTTTCGCTCATACCCAATAACCTAAAGGCAAAAGGTTTAATGAGTTTTAAATCAGATGAGATGGAGTTTCCAACCCCTGGATATTGGATTTTTACCGCCAGTTTTGTACCATTTAATTCGGCTTTGTGTACTTGCCCAATAGAAGCGGCATTGGTTGATTTAAGATCAAATTTATCGAAAATTTTATCTGGTGTTTTGCCGAAATTCTTTTTAAAAGTTTGCATAATTAGCGGCCCACTTAAAGGCGGAGCACTATATTGCGATAAAGAAAATTTCTCGGTATAAGCTTTTGGAAGAATGTTTTTATCCATGCTCAGCATTTGAGCAACTTTTAAAGCACTGCCTTTAAGCTGACTTAAAGAGTTATAAATATCAGCTGCATTATCTTCATTTAGCTCATCTCTGGTGAGTTCCGAATTAAATAATTTTTTAGAATAATGCTTAATGTAGTTTCCTCCAATTTTAATTCCTGTTCCTACAAATTTTGCAGAACGGGCAACTTTACTGGCCGGAATACTATTTTGCTCTTTCATGTTTAAAAGTGAAAAGTTGAAAGTAAAAAGTTGAAAGTTCCAAGTATAGATACTTGATACTTACATCTTGATACTTGATTAAAAAGGCATTTTAAAACCCGCATTTTGAGCCAAAAACTTTCCATAATCAAGAAGATTATCTATGGGTGTTCTTTGGAAAAGATCGAAAGTAACGTTAACACCTTTTTCTATGGCTTCGTCTGTTTTTTCGAAATCGGCAGAGTAATCTTTTATCCAAAAATTAAGAAGAAAAGCAACTTGCGCCCACAAACCATCTTTATATCTGTCGCTAATAAATTTTCTATCGGCTAATTCTCCGGTTTCTAAACCTTCTTGTATAATTGCTATACCAAATTCCTCAAAAGCTATTTTACCTTCTTTTAACTGAACCGGGGTACGTAATCCTTTTTTAAATTGACTTACACTATGGTTTACAAAACTTCTTTTGCTTTTTAACAATTCAAAAAAACTGTAGTAAAAAGACAATGCTTTTTCTCTGGCCGAATATTGTTGCCATACTTCCTGAGCTTTAACTTCGGCAATGGTTTTTATAAAAAAATCTGTCCAAACATCAGCCTCAATAGCATCAAAAGAACTATAATATTTATAAAATTCTTCCTCGGCCATTTTGTTTTTCTTGGCGAAAGAAAACACAGATATGGGTTGTTTACCTTCTGTAAGGATATAATCTATGTATGCGTTTTGGATTTTTTCTTTAGTTGCCATGCTTCTATTCTTTATCACTATTAACGTTCAAAAATTGAGGTTGTTTTCCGGTTTTGGCATAAGTTAATCGACCTAAAGGATTAGTGGTATAATAAGCATCCAAACCAGCAGCAGTCACTGATTTTGCTTTGTTTAAATCTACAAAACCATCAGATTCTACTAAGTCTTCATCAATTAAAATATACTTTACTTCCCCAATCACAATTTTGGTGCGGTTTAGTAAAAAAGGTAAAAATTCTTTAAATTCTAACCCTATTTTAACATTAGCCTCTTTTACAAACGGAGCAGAAAAACCTTCAATATATTCTTCAGTAAATCCACAGGCTTCAAACTCTGATTGCCCAGCTAAATACCTGGCGCTAGTTTGATGAGCCGCTATAAAATTACTCTCTAACACATTATTTAGGGTATAATTTTTTGTTTGTAAAATATTATGAAAGGTTTCATGCTCATTTCCATCAGGTCTTACTACCAAGCCTAAGTAAGGCGGATTTGCACCCACATGAAAAATAGAACTAAAAACGGCTAAATTACTTTCTCCTTTTTCACTCCTAGTCCCAACCATTTGCAAACTTTTAAAACCAGAAATACTGTTCATAAAAGTTGTTCGGAATCTACTTTCCATTCCTGCAATATCGGCTGAGCTAAATTTTTTCATCTAAAAGTTTCTAACTGACGACATACCTCCGTCAATGCTTAAAATTTGCCCTGTTATCCATGAGCTTTGCGGCGAAAGTAAGAAAAATGCAGCATCTGCCAATTCCTCTGCTGTACCAATTCTACCTAAAGGATGTCTTTTGTTTGAAGCTTCTTTTCTCTCTGGCGTAGATATCAAATTTTGAGCTAAAGGTGTCTCAGTTAAAGATGGCGCAATTGCATTTACTCTCACTTTGGTTGAGGCAAACTCTGCCGCTAATGATACTGTTAAACCTTCAATAGCGCCTTTAGAAGCTGCAATACTCGCATGAAAACCCATTCCGGTTTTTGCGGCAACCGTACTAAATAAAACCACAGATGCATTACCCGCTGCTTTCATTTTACTAATAGTCAACTGAATTACCTTTACTGCACCCAAAACATTTACCTTGTAGTCTAATAAAAAATCTTCTTCGGTTAACCGGCCAAAAGGTTTCAAATTTATAGTGCCTGGGCAATAAGCTAAGCCATCTAAAACATCAGGCAATTGTTCTTTTAAAGCACTTACATCTCCCAAAACATCTATTGGTATATAAGTTACGCCAGCAGGCAAATCACCTTCATGTCTTGATGCCGAGTAAACCTGATGCCCTTCGGCAACAAGTTTTTTTACCAACGCCAACCCAATTCCCGAGCTTCCTCCAACTACTAAATAGTTCATCTTAACCAATGTATTTTAAAAACTCATTTCTGGTTTCCATATCTAAAAACTTACCGCCATACTCTGCAGTAATAGTAGAACTTTGGGTATCTTTTATTCCTCTAGATGATACACATAAATGATGCGCATCAATTACCACCGCAACATCTTCAGTTTCTAAAACCCTTTTCAGTTCATTAGCAATCTGAATATTTAAACGCTCTTGTACTTGCGGACGCTGAGCATAATATTGCACAATTCTGTTTAATTTAGATAAACCAATTACCTTACCGCTGCTAATATAAGCCACATGTGCTTTCCCTATAATAGGCACAAAATGATGTTCGCAATTACTGTAAAGTGTAATGTTTTTTTCAACCAACATTTGGTTGTATTTGTATTTATTATCAAATAATTTAATGTCGGGTTTGTTAGCCGGGTCTAAACCACTAAAAATTTCTTTGATGTACATTTTAGCCACTCTTTTTGGAGTTCCTTTCAAACTATCATCAGAAAGATCAAGTCCCATAATTTCCATAATGTGTTTGAAATGTTTTTCAATCATTTCAATTTTAGTTGCATCATCTAAAAGGAAAGCATCTTCTCTTAATGGGGTATCGTAAGAAGTTCCAACATGTTCATCGCCAATAGCGTCAATTAAAATATCCTCTGTAGGATAAGTGTTAAGCTGGGTATTCAACATAGTTTCGTTCAGTTTCGTATAAAATTACTTTCAAATCCAATTCAGGATCAATCTCACTTTTTAATAAATTGTAAATTACCATGGCAATATTTTCTGCCGAAGGATTTAACACCTTAAATTCAATAACATCCAGATTTAAATTTTTATGATCAAATCTGTCAATTACTTTTTCTTTAATTATTTTAGATAATACCTTGGTATCTACCACATAACCGGTTTCTTCATTTGGGTAACCAATCACCTTTACAGTTAAATCATAATTATGACCATGGTAGTTTGGATTATTACATTTTCCAAATATCTCTGCATTTTTTTCCTCACTCCAATTGGGGTTATTCAATCGGTGAGCTGCATTAAAATGCTCTTTTCTAAATACTGCGACTTTATTTTTCATCATTAATTAAAACTTAAACCTTAAAAACCTTATTTTGTTTAACAATATTTAAAAAAAGATAAACAAAACATAAATTACAAACACCTATCGTTTAGATATTTTATTGAAACTAATTTGACGTTGCAAAGTGCATTTAAAACGATCAATTTCACTACTCCTCTTTTTTAAATGCTTATGCGAAACTTGGTGCGCTCTTTCTCTCCATAAACGCCAACTAGAAGGTTTCAGTTCTCTACGCATCAATTTAATTACCGCTTGCTCATTCAACTGAAATTGCAATTCAATAGCCTCAAACGGGGTTCTATCTTCCCAAGCCATTTCAATAATTCGGTCTATATCTTTATCTGTAAGTTCTTTTAGTGCAATTTTCATTGTTTGTAAAACATCTATCACATCATATTGTTTATCATTGAAGAAAAGAATTTGGGCATTCGGGCGAGCTATCCACTATATCTTTTTTTTCATCCACCCCTAAACCCACGCTAAAAAAAAGGATGCCGTTCCTATCCCTAATGCTCAGTGCTTTAACTCAAAAAAATGCAAAACAAAAAAGGACAAACCATAGCCAAAACTAATTTACCTCAAAAGGTATGCGTTGTTTGTAACAAACCATTTTCTTGGCGCAAAAAATGGGAAAAATGTTGGAACGAAGTAAAATATTGCTCCACCCGTTGCCAGAATACTAAATAATAAGCAATATTGTATCAATCATATTTTTAAGAGAAAATTAGGCACAACATGAGTGAAAAAACTATACTTGTTTGGTTTAGAAATGATTTAAGAATTCACGACAATGAAATATTATTAGAAGCTACTCAAAAAGCGGCCATCATTGTTCCTGTTTTTTGTTTTGACCCACGTCATTTTACACAAACAGTTTATCATACTCAAAAAACAGGTGGTTTTAGAACACAATTTTTACTAGAAAGTGTAGCCGATTTAAAATCCTCTTTTCAAAAAATGGGAGGAGATTTGCTTATTAAAATAGGCAAACCAGAAGAAATTATTCCACAAATTTGTAAAGCATATAAAGTAGACGAAGTTTTTCACCACAGAGAAGTAGCCTCAGAAGAAACAGAAGTATCATCCTTAACAGAAGATGCCTTGTGGAAATTAAAAATAAATTTGAAGCACTTTATTGGCCATACTTTATACCATAAAGAAGATCTTCCTTTTCCAATCAAAGATATTCCTGATGTTTTCACCAGTTTTAGAAAAAAAGTAGAAAGAGAAAGCATCATTAAACCTAGCATTGCTACCCCAAATAAAATTATTGTTCCGCAAAATTTAGAAGAATCAGTAATCCCTACTGCGCAAGATTTAGGAATAGACATTTCTCCAAAAGATTCAAGATCTGTTCTTGATTTTAAAGGCGGCGAAACCGAAGGATTGAAAAGATTAAAATATTATTTGTGGGACACTAACCTTTTACAAAAATATAAACTCACCAGAAACGGTTTAATTGGCGGCGATTATAGCTCTAAATTATCAGCTTGGTTAACCGCCGGCTGCCTTTCTCCACGAGAAATTTATTGGGAAATAAAAAAATACGAAAAAGAAAGAGGCGCAAATGAATCAACCTATTGGCTAATTTTTGAATTGCTGTGGCGAGATTATTTTAGATTTATGTTTAAAAAACATAGCGGTACTTTTTTTAGGGAAGGCGGTTTTAAAGGCGTAAAACCAGAAGTAGCCCCAAACCAACAAGAGCTTTTTGAAAAATGGAAAAACGGAGAAACTGGCTTACCATTTATAGATGCCAACATGAAAGAACTCAACCTTACCGGTTTTATGAGCAACCGTGGTCGCCAAAATGTAGCTTCTTATTTAGTAAAAGATTTAAAAGTAAACTGGACCTGGGGTGCAGCTTATTTTGAAGAAAAGCTGATAGATTATAACCCTGCTAGCAATTGGGGAAATTGGGCTTACATTGCCGGTGTAGGTAATGATCCTCGTGAAAACAGATACTTCAACATTCCTAAACAAGCTAAAGATTATGACCCAAAAGCAGAATATATGAAGCTTTGGTTGCCAGAATTAGGCGCTTTAAAACCCGAAGAATTGCATCAAAAGCAGTAATATTTATGCTAAACCAATAAAGCGTAAGAAATCAAAAGCGTTCTCAATTCTATTTTGATAGAAACTAAATAGCTCATCTTGTTGTTGCCCTAACAATGGCAAAAATATTAAGACTAATTCTTGGTGATCAACTCAATCACTCGCATTCTTGGTTTAAAGAGAAAAACAACGAAGTAACCTATGTTTTAATGGAAGTAATGCAAGAACAGCATTACGTAAAACACCATATCCAAAAAATAGTCGGGTTCTTCTCTGCCATGAGGCAATTTGCCAGTGAGTTAAAAGATGAAGGTCACCAGGTTATTTATTATTATTTAGATGCCCAAGAAAATCAGCAAAACTTTACCCAAAACTTAAACTGGCTCATTCAAAAATTAGGCATAGAAAAATTTGAATATCAAATGCCTGATGAGTACCGTTTAGACCAACAATTTAAAGCCTATTCCAAATCTATCTCCATCCCATCGGCAATTTTTGATACCGAACATTTTTACACTACTAAAGAAGAAGTGAAAGAATTTTTTAAAGGAAAAAAGCAATACCTCATGGAGAACTTTTATCGCTATATGCGTAAAAAACATCATATTCTGGTTGATAATAATTTAGACCCTGTAGGCGGGCAATGGAATTTTGATCATGAAAATAGAAAAAAATATGATGGCAAAACTCCGCTAAAAAAACCGCTTACGTTTAAAAGAGACGTAACAGATCTGGTAAAAATGCTTAAGCAAATGGAAGTTCCTTCTTTCGGAAAAATTACCCAAAAAGAGTTTTCTTACCCCATTTGCAGAGAAGATGGGTTAGCACTTTTAGCATATTTTTGTGATGAATTGCTCCCCGCATTTGGTAAGTATGAAGATGCCATGTTAAAAGAACATCACACCCTTTTTCACTCCTGTCTTTCTTTTGCGCTCAACCTAAAAATGATTTCTCCGCAAGAAGTCGTTAATCAGGTAATCAGCACTTGGAAATTAAATCAAGAAACCATAGACATGGCACAAGTAGAAGGTTTTGTAAGGCAAGTAATAGGTTGGCGAGAATACATGAGAGGTATTTATTGGGCCGAAATGCCACAATTTGCACAACAAAACTTTTTAGAAAACAAAAATGCTTTGCCATCTTGGTTTTGGGATGGCCAAGTAAAAATGAATTGCTTAAAGCAGTGCATCAATAACTCTTTAGACAACGCTTATGCACATCATATTCAAAGATTAATGGTGATAGGGAATTTTACGCTATTGGCTGGCTGTCATCCTGATGAGGTTGACAAATGGTATTTAGGTGTTTACGCTGATGCCGCAGAATGGGTTCAAATTACCAATACCAGAGGGATGAGCCAGTTTGCTGATGGCGGAATTGTGGGTTCTAAACCTTACGTTGCTTCGGCCAATTACATCAATAAAATGAGTAATTATTGCAAAGGTTGTGTTTATGATAAAGATAAACGCTACGGAAACAAAGCTTGCCCCTTAAATAGTTTATACTGGAATTTTTATTTAACCCATGAAAATAAGCTAAAGAAAAACCAAAGGGTGAGCATGATGTACCGGCTTTTAGAAAAAATGGAGCCTTTAGAAATCGAAAAAATAAAACAACAGGCAACTATTTATCTTCAAGAAATTAATACCCTTTAAACATAATTTAATTTTTATAAACAAACCACCTATATATTTGTTACCCTTGCGTAATTGAAACGTTTTAGTGTAGCAAGATAATTGAAAAAGGTAGTGAAAAAATTTTCCATCAGTGATATAGAAAACTTAACAGGAATAAAGGCTCACACCATTAGGGTTTGGGAACAGCGTTATAATTTTTTCACAACCAAGCGTACAGATACCAATATCAGATATTATGATGATGCGGATTTATGTATGTTTTTAAATATTGCCACCCTAAATGAAAACGGATATAAAATCAGTAAAATATCCAAAATGGATATTGATGAAATCAATAATCTAGTAAAACGCTTAAAAGAAGATCATTATAATGCAAATGTTCAGGTTCAAATGCTATCTAACGCCATGCTTAAAATGGATGATGATGAGTTTGACGAAATTTTAACAGGCTGTGTTAATGACATGGGAATGGAAGCTTCCATGGCAGATATTATATTTCCATTTTTAAGAAAAGTAGGTTTTATGTGGCAAGTGGGCAGTATTAATCCGGCACATGAGCATTTTGCTACTCATAAAATAGGGCAAAAATTAATACAACAAACTTATTTACACAAAAAGCCATCAAAGCATGATAGTAAAAGATACTTGCTTTTTTTACCCCCTAATGAAACGCATGAAGTAGGTTTACTATTTGCACAATACCTATTAAAAGCAAATGGCCATCAAACACTCTACTTGGGTCAAAATTTACCTTTTGAAAGTATAGCAGAAGTGAACGCTTATTTTGAGCCCGACTTTGCCTTTTCAGTACTCACGGTATCAAATTCAGATAATAACATTGATGTTACTGTCAAAAAACTGAGAGAAAACCTAGGTAATACTCCTCTAATATTAGCGGGAAACCAAGTATCATACCACAACATTTGCCCACAAGAAAATTTGATATTAATTAAAAATATCAAAGAATTTACTCAAATTACAGAGAAATTAGGGATGTCTATTGCATCTTAATCATATTTAAATTGTAATAAAAAATTTATTTAATCCATTAATTTAGTGGTTTACAATCCTATTTTTTTACTTTTGCAGCTCAATAAAGATTTAGTTTTTTGATGGATAGTTTATCTTATCTCAGCAATGCAGATTCGGCTTATATAGATTCCTTATATCAGTCTTACAAATCAGATCCACAATCGGTGGATTTTGGATGGCAAAAATTTTTCGAAGGTTTTGATTTCGGACAACAGTCTGAAGGCAAAAACATTCCTACTGGCAAAGGAGCAAGTGCTCCTGAGCATGTTTTAAAGGAAATTAATGTCCTTAACATGATTAATGGCTACCGTCAAAGAGGCCATCTTTTCACTAAAACCAATCCGGTTAGAGAAAGAAGAAAATATTTTCCGGGTAAAGAATTAGAAACCTTTGGTTTTTCTAAAGACGATTTAGATACCATTTTTAATGCCGGTATAGAAGTTGGCTTAGGTCCTGCTACATTACGTGATATTTACCAATTATTAGAAGATACTTATTCTCAATCTATTGGGGTAGAATACAGGTACATGAGAAATCCACTCAAACTTAAATGGTTTGAAGAACGCATGGAATCTTGTAGAAATACGCCTAATTTTGATGTAGAGAAAAAGAAAAGAATTCTACTAAAATTAAATCAGGCAGTAGCTTTTGAAAACTTTTTGGGTACTAAGTTTTTAGGTCAAAAAAGATTTTCTTTAGAAGGAGCAGAGTCTTTAATTCCTGCTTTAGATTCTGTTATAGAAAAAGGTGCCGAATTAGGAATACAGGAATTTGTTTTAGGAATGGCTCATCGTGGAAGGCTAAATGTGTTGGCCAACATTATGGGAAAAACCTATAAAGACATTTTCTCTGAATTTGAAGGAAAATACAATAAAGACTTGCCTTTTGGCGGAGATGTAAAATATCATTTAGGTTTTTCAACCGATGTAGAAACCTCATCAAACCAAAAAGTACACTTAAGTT
The DNA here is from genome assembly GCF_005116455.1 of Pedobacter cryophilus. Lineage (GTDB taxonomy): Bacteria > Bacteroidota > Bacteroidia > Sphingobacteriales > Sphingobacteriaceae > Pseudopedobacter > Pseudopedobacter cryophilum. Next base: position 1,198,372 of record NZ_SWBP01000001.1, on the reverse strand, counting down.
TATGTCCAAATCCATCACACTTAGAAACTGTTGATGCGGTTGTAGAAGGAATTACTCGTTCTAAAATGGATATGAAATACGGTGGTGATTATAAAAAAATTGCTCCTATTTTACTTCATGGAGATGCTTCTGTAGCTGGCCAAGGCATAGTTTACGAAGTATTACAAATGGCTAAGTTAGATGGTTATAAAACCGGTGGAACCATCCACTTGGTGATTAACAATCAAATTGGTTTTACTACCAATTACAAAGACGCCCGTTCATCAACTTATTGTACAGATATAGCAAAAGTGACGCTTTCACCAGTATTCCATGTAAATGGAGATGATGTAGAAGCATTAGTTTATGCCATTAATATGGCGATGGAATATCGTCAACGTTTCCATAACGATGTTTTTATTGATATTCTTTGCTACAGAAGATATGGTCACAATGAATCTGACGAACCTCGTTTCACGCAGCCTTTATTGTACAAAACCATAGAAAAACATCCAAATCCGAGAGAGATTTATGTAGAAAAATTATTATCCTCTGGTGCTGTAGATGTAAATCTGGCAAAACAAATGGAAAAAGAATTCAGAGATCTTTTGCAAGAAAGATTAAATGAATCTAAAGAAGATAAAGGCGCACCTTCTAACCCAGCATTCTCTGGTGCATGGACAGAAGTAAGATTTTCTAAACCAGAAGATTTTGCAAGCTCTCCGGCCACAGCCATAGATGAAAAAACATTTTTAAAGATTGCTAAAAAAATTGCCCAACTACCAACAGATAAAGTTTTCTTATCCAAAATAGACCGTTTATTTAAAGAACGATTGAAAATGGTAGAAGAAACCAAAACCTTTGATTGGGCAATGGGAGAATTAATGGCTTATGCCAGTATTGCAGAGGAAGGAAAAAGAGTAAGAATAAGCGGCCAGGATGTAGAACGTGGCACTTTTTCTCACAGACATGCTGTAGTTGTAGTAGAAGATTCTGAAGAAGAATATATCCCTTTAGCAAACATCTCTGAAACTCAAGCTCCTTTTGAAATTTTTAACTCTCATTTATCTGAGTACGGTGTTTTAGGTTTTGAATATGGTTATGCAATGGCCAACCCTAATGCATTAACCGTTTGGGAAGCTCAATTTGGAGATTTTTTTAATGGTGCCCAAATTGTTATTGATCAATATATTTCTGCAGCTGAAACTAAATGGCAAAGAGCAAACGGCTTGGTAATGTTACTGCCTCATGGTTTTGAAGGCCAAGGTCCAGAGCATTCATCTGCAAGGGTAGAACGTTTCTTAGAACTTTGTGCAGAATTTAATATGCAAGTGATCAATTGCACTACTCCTGCTCAATTTTTCCATGCTTTACGTCGCCAATTAAAAAGACAAATACGTAAACCACTTATTGTATTTACACCAAAAAGCTTACTACGCTCTCCAAAATGTGTATCTCCATTAAAAGATTTTACAGAAAATAAATTTCAAGAAGTAATAGACGACCCAAATATTAAAGCCGCGAAAGTAAAAAGAGTGCTTTTATGTACTGGTAAAATTTATTATGATTTATTAGAGGCTCAAGAACAAGGCATTAGAGATGATGTTGCAATTGTAAGGTTAGAGCAAATGTATCCTACTCCTTTTGAGCAGTTAGAAAAAATTAGAGAAAAATACAAGAAAGCTGAGTTTGTTTGGGTTCAAGAAGAACCTGAAAACATGGGCGCTTGGCCATTTATTTCTAGAATATTTAGAAAGTCAAAATTTGATTTTGACGTAATAGCAAGAAAAGCAAGCAGTAGCCCTGCAACAGGTTTTGCTAAACAACACATTGCAGAACAAACTGCTATTGTTGCTAAAGCTTTCGAGATTAAAAATGTAGAAGATGCCAAAGAGTTGATTATAGAAACAACTGCTAAGGCTAAAAAATTCGATTAAGGTTAAAAATAAAGCAATATTCATGAGCTTAGAAGTTAAAGTGCCAGCAGTTGGCGAATCGATCACAGAGGTAATCCTTTCTAAATGGATTAAAAAAGACGGCGACCAAGTTGCTATGGACGAAGTAATTGCCGAACTAGAATCAGACAAGGCTACATTTGAGCTTACCGCAGAAAGCGCTGGAACTTTAAAAACGATAGCCAAAGAAGGCGATACTTTAGCAATAGGCGCTCTTGTTTGTAAAATTGAAGATGGCGGTAATGCTGCTGCTCCTGTACAAGAAGAAAAAGCGGTTGCTGCTGCTCCAGCACAAGAAACGGCTGCTCCTCAAACTTCTGCCGCTACAGCAATAAAAGAAATTAAAGTGCCTGCTGTTGGCGAATCTATTACCGAAGTAACTTTAACTAAATGGTTAAAACAAAACGGAGAGAGCGTTGCTATGGACGAGGTAATTGCCGAATTAGAATCAGACAAAGCTACTTTTGAATTGCCTGCAGAAATTGCTGGTATTTTAAATACGGTAGCTAAAGAAGGTGATACTTTAGAAATTGGTGCTTTAGTGGCCACCATTACCGTTGGCGCAGGCGCTGTATCATCACCAAAAACAGAAGAACCAAAACCGGCCCCAGTTGCAGCAGATAAATTAAGTGTTTCTTACGCTGATAAAACTCCATCACCGGCTGCGGCTAAAATTTTAGCTGAAAAAGGTGTTGATGCTCAACAAGTAAGTGGAACTGGAATAGATGGTAGAATTACCAAAGACGACGCCATGAAAGCACAAGCAACTCCTGCTAAAACAGAAAGTGCTCCTGCTAAGGCTGCTGCTCCTGCTACCCCTGCAATTTCAGGAGAAAGAACAGAGCGTAGAGAAAAAATGAGCTCTCTAAGAAAAACCATTGCAAGGCGTTTAGTAGCTGTAAAAAATGAAACAGCAATGTTAACCACTTTTAATGAGGTTAATATGGCTCCAGTAATGGAATTGCGTAAAAAATATAAAGATCAATTTAAAGAAAAACATGGTGTTGGCTTAGGCTTTATGTCTTTCTTTACCAAAGCAGTTACAGAAGCATTAAAAGATTTCCCATCTGTGGGAGCAAAAATTGATGGAGAAGAAATTGTTTACAGCAACTTTGCTGATATTTCTATTGCTGTTTCTGCCCCAAAAGGATTGGTTGTACCTGTAATTAGAAACGCAGATACGCTTTCATTAGCCGGAATTGAAAAAGCAGTAGTTGCTTTAGCAGTAAAAGCTCGTGATAACAAATTAACTTTAGAAGAAATGACTGGTGGCACATTTACCATTACCAATGGTGGTGTATTTGGCTCTATGTTATCTACTCCTATCATCAATGCGCCACAATCTGCAATTTTAGGAATGCACAATATTGTAGAAAGACCAGTTGCAGAAAACGGACAAGTAGTGATTAGACCCATCATGTATGTTGCTTTATCTTATGATCATAGAATTATAGATGGAAGAGAATCTGTAGGGTTTTTGGTGAGAGTAAAACAACTTTTAGAAGATCCATCCAGATTATTACTAGGCGTTTAATTTCAAAATATAAATAAAGAAAACCTCTGCTAAAACAGAGGTTTTCTTATAATATCTCTTTTTAAATGCTGTTAGCGATTACCTTAAGTAAAGAATTCGTTTTCAAATTCCTACGATTTGGTTTAGTGGGTTTTTCGGGCATTTTTGTTGATTTTGGCACTACCTATCTTCTTAAAGAAAAGCTAAAAATTCATAAATACGTAGCTAACTCCGCCGGATTTTTATTAGCCACCATCAGTAATTATTTATTAAACAGGTACTGGACTTTTCAAAGCCAAGATCCAAAGGCATTTGAGCAATTTGGGAAATTTTTTGGTATTGCGCTTATCGGTTTACTGTTTAACAATTTGATCATTTACATATTAAATGATAAATTAAAAATCAATTTTTATCTTTCAAAAGTATTTGCAATTGCAGCGGTTTCTATTTGGAACTTTTTTGCTAATTATATTTATACTTTCGCAGGATAATGAGTGAATTTTTAAATCAGAGTTTTAAGCAAGCTAAATCAAAAAACCTACTCCTATTTTTTTTAGGCATCACCCTACTCTTTAATTTATTACAAGCTTATCTTACTGGTTTACACCCTGATGAAGCCTACTATTGGGTTTATGCTCAGTTTTTAGACTGGGGTTATTTTGACCATCCACCTATGGTGGCTATATTTATAAAAGCAGGATATTTTTTATTTAACAACCCTTTAGGATTAAGACTTTTTACTGTTTTAAGCAATGCTTTAGCACTTTATCTGCTTTGGCTCATTGTAAAAAAATATGGTGTACACATTCAGCTCTTCATCATTATGGTGAGTTCTGTGCTGTTATTTCATGTGTATAGCTTTATCACTACGCCAGATGTCCCTTTGTTTTTCTTTAGCGTTTTGTTTTTATATGTGTACCAATTATATCTTAAGGAAGATAAAATAAAATGGGCACTAGCTTTAGGTATTATTTGTGCAGGTTTAATGCTGAGTAAATACCATGGCATATTGCTGATATTTTTTGTATTGCTTTCAAACTTTAAACTATTTACCAGAAAATCTTTCTATCTCACCATTATTTTAGGGGTAGCATTATGCCTTCCGCATCTTTATTGGCAATATTTAAATGGTTATCCTTCGCTTTATTACCATTTAATTGATAGATCTGCAAAAGCATATAAATTTGTTTACAGCAGTCAGTATTTTATAGATCAATTGTTAATGATGGGCCCTTTGGTGGGTTGGCTGTTTTTTTATTACGGTTATAAACTAAAAGCACAAGAAGACCTTTTTTTAAGAGCCTTAAAATTTGTGGTTTATGGTGTATTTTCATTCTTTTTCATCAGCACTTTTAAAGGCAGAGTGCAGGCTCAATGGCCTTTAATAGAGTTTATTGCTTTGTTCATTTTAGGCTATGTTTATGCTGTTCAAAACTTAGCTGCTTTTAAAAAATTTAAGTGGTTGTTTGGCGTCAATATCTTGTTAATTTTAATAGCTAGATTTGTTATTATGGGCTATATTCCTGCTTTAAATAAGATCAAATTTGTAGCTTCTTTTCAAAATTATGAGGCTTGGGCACAAGAAATTAAAGCCGAAGCCAAAGGTTATTCAGTGGTTTTTGAAGATGGTTTTCAAGAACCTTCTTTTTATAATTTTTATACTCAATCTTTAAAAGGCGTAGCTTATAATTCTATTAATTACAGGCAAACCCAATATGATTTATGGCCTTTAGAAGACAGCCTCCAAAATAAAAAAGTATTGCTGCTGCAAGTTGGAGAAGCCACTTTACTCAACCAAAAAACTATAGAAACTATAAAAGGAACTTATCATATCACCTGGTTAGACAGTGTAAGATATTATCCTAAAATTAATTTTGAGCCTATTAATTTCCCAAAAGAATGGAAAGCTAATGAAGAAATTGGAATTACTTTTAAAGTTGTAAATCCATACCACAGGGCTATTAGTTTTGCGTCGGAAAATCAAAAATGGGCTTGTATCTTTCAATATGGCTATTTAAAAAACGGCAATATTATAAAAATAGAGCCTATTGAATCAACATTAAATAACTTAACCATTGAAGCTAAACAAAGCATAAATGTTAAAATAAACATAAAAGCTCCACCACAAACCGGAGATTATAAACTATTTATATCTATAAAAACTGAACCTTTTGTTGGTACACGCAACAGCAAAATGATCAATATGAATGTAAAATAAACATGAGCCTAAAAAAAATTAGTTTCGGGATAGTTACCTTTTTAATTTTAACAAATACCGCTATTAAAGCACAAGTGGTAGAAGGGAATCTGCATCTTTTTGGTTTTATGGATAACCGAGAATACGCCAACTCTAAAAGAGTTTCTCAAACTATTTTTGGGAACAGAATCTCGCCAGAAATTGGATTAAAATTAGATAGTTTCAATAGAATTAGAGTCGGGTTTAACGCTTTATATGAATTTGGCTCTCAAAAAAATAACTTTTTTGATAAGGTTGATCCAGTTGTTTATTACCAGCATGAAAAAAATAATTTTAGTTTCTATATTGGGTCTTTCCCAAGATTAAATCTACTTAACGATTACCCCAGAGGGTTATTAAAAGATACTTTAAATTATTACCGACCAAACGTAGAAGGAATGTTGGCTAAATATGAGACTACCAAATTTAAGGAAACCATTTGGATAGATTGGACCAGCCGCCAAACCAATAACGATAAAGAAACCTTTCTTTTTGGCTTATCAGGCAGGTATAAACCCAGTGCATTTTTTATCTCTCACTACGCTTATCTTTTTCACAACGCTGGGGCGGCCATTCCTATTCCAGGAGATTTTTTGCAAGATAACGGTGGGGCACAAATAGAAATTGGGTTAGATTTATCAAAAAAAGGGCTGTTAGATTCGTTAACTATTTCTGCCGGGGCAATGGTTTCTATTGAACGTACCAGAGCTATTTCTTCGTCTTTTAACACACCAGCAGGGTTTATTTCTAACCTTTATGCAGCTTATAAAAAATTTAGTGTTCAAAATACTTTTTACGCTGGCGAGGGACATCATATTATTTATGGAGATCCTTTTTATACCTCAAAAACTTATAACAGGGTAGATTTAGGTTGGACACCCATTCGTTTTAAAAACTTAGAAGGCAAATTTGTTTTCAGTTATCATTTTCTTGATGGTGTTACCGATAATCAACAGGCTTTTTTCTTGAGATATAATATTGGAGGCTCAAAATCAATAAAGAAAAAGTAAATCAATAAATAATTCGGGCAACTTTTAAACCCTAATTTCTGCATTAGGGATAAGAGTGGCAATCCCTGCTTAGCCGGTCAGGCGGGCTTTTTGTTTTTCACAAACAGATTGCAATAAATAGCCCGGTCCCTTTTTGGGGAACGCCCAAAAAAGTTTTATGAAGCTGACACTACCCTTTGAAAAACTGTTCAGCATAAAATGCGTTAAGAGATTATGAAGATTCTTCTCACAGGTGCAAATGGATACATAGGAACCAGACTTTTACCAGTTTTACAAGCGGCTGGGCATGAGGTTTTCTGTTTGGTGAGGGATAAACGTCGGATAAAAGACGAAAATGAAATCACTCCGCTTACCACTATTATTACCGGCGACCTTTTAGATGAAGCTTCTTTAACCGCGATTCCAAAAGATATTGATGCGGCTTATTATTTGGTGCATTCTATGGGAAATGCATATACAGATTTTAGGGAGTTAGAAGAATTATCGGCCAATCATTTTGTAAATGCATTAGAAAAAACCAATTGTAAACAAATTATTTACCTTACGGGGATTGTAAATGACGATGAGCTTTCTGAACATTTAAAATCACGACTTTCGGTAGAAAACATCTTAAAAGCCAGCAAAATTCCCAACACCTGTTTGAGAGCCGCAATTATAATTGGATCTGGCAGCGCCTCTTTTGAAATCATTAGAGATTTAACAGAAAAACTGCCTATTATGATTGCCCCAAAATGGTTGAAAACACTTTGTCAGCCTATAGCCATTAGAGATGTTTTAGCTTATTTAAAAGGAGTTTTGGGCAACCCAAATGCTTTAAATAAAACCTTTGACATTGGCGGACCCGATATTTTATCGTACAAAGAAATGCTTTTGGGCTACGCTAAGGCTAGAAAGCTGAAAAGATATATAATCACAGTTCCTATACTTACCCCGCGTTTATCTTCTTACTGGCTTAATATTGTAACATCAGTAAATTACAATATTGCCAGCAGTTTGGTAGAAAGCATGAAAAATGAAGTGATTTGCAGGAATGACGACATTAAAAAAGTAGTTCCTAGAGAATGTTTTAGTTATATGGACGCTTTAAAATTGGCATTCGTTAAAATTGAACAAAATTCTATTGTTTCTAGCTGGAAAGATGCGTTAAACCGTGGCTACCTAGACACATCGTTTATGGACCAAGTAAAAGTGCCACAAAATGGGACTCTAGAATACAAGGTTAAAAAAGAATTTGAAGAAGACACAGCAACGGTATTGGCAAATGTTTGGGCTATTGGTGGTAAACGAGGTTGGTATTATTTAGATTGGTTATGGAATTTACGTGGGCTGATTGATAAATTATTGGGAGGTGTAGGCACCAGAAGAGGCCGTAGAAGTGGAAACGACATTCAAGCTGGCGATGCTTTAGATTTTTGGCGAGTGATTTTAGCTGATAAAAACAACAAACGTTTATTGCTTTACGCAGAAATGAGGCTACCCGGAGAAGCTTGGTTAGAATTTAAAATTATAGAAAGAGGCGGAAAAAAAATACTAAGTCAGGTGGCAACATTTAGACCTAGTGGTGTATGGGGACGCTTATATTGGTGGCTGATGTGGCCTTTCCACTTATTTATTTTTAATGGAATGGCTCAAAATTTGATTAATTACAAAGAGAAATTAACCTAGTTTAATTACCTTAAAGCTATTTATATTTTACAAAAAAGCAAAAGCATATTCTTTTGTTTGATTGTAAAATTCACAATGCACTTTACAACACAGCAATTTATTTTGATTTTAGATTTTTTAATCCTTAAATTTAAATAAACCAAAATTGCTCCTCATGATAAAAGTTCACCAAATTCTAAAACAAAAAGAAATCAGACTCATCACTATTTCTTCAAAATCTATGGTTTTTGAAGCGCTACAAAACATGATGGAGTTTAACATTAGTGCTATTTTGATTGTAGACGAAGGGCAACTTACCGGAATTTTTACCGAGAGGGATTATGCCAGAAAAGTGGTTTTGTTGGGTAAATCTTCTAAAGAAGTGCAAATTAAAGAAGTGATGACTCCTTCTCCAATTGTAATATCTCCAGAAGATAGCCTTGATCATTGTATGCAATTAATGACTGATAAACACATCAGACACTTACCTGTAATGTACAACGGTCAGTTGACTGGAATGGTTTCTATTGGCGATGTGGTGAAATTTATTATTGAAGATCAAAAACAAACCATCAAAAACCTAGAAACCTATATTAGTAGTTAATTTTTAAGAATAAATAAAATCAGAATTACCTCTAAAACCAAAACTAAATTTCTTTCAAAGAGTTATCTTTAATAACTATGGGCAAGAAAGTGTTAATTACTGGTGGAAGTGGAAATGTTGGTCGGCATTTGAGCCAATTATTGATTCAGAATGGTTATGAGGTAGCTCATTTGGGTCGTTCTCTTGGGAAAAACCCAAAAATCAAGACTTATTTATGGGATGTAAACCAGCGCCAAATAGATGAACATTGCATAGATGGAGTAGATTTTATTGTTCATTTAGCCGGAGCCGGCATAGCTGATAGCCGATGGACTGAAGAAAGAAAAAAAACCATCATAGAAAGCCGTACTGAATCTATCAGATTGGTTTATCAACTTCTAAAAAAACATCCACATCAAGTAAAGGCTGTAATTTCTGCATCTGCATCTGGTTTTTATAGTGAAAGAGGAAGTGAATGGATGACAGAAGATGATGAGCCTAATAGCGACTTTTTAGGTCATTGCAGTGTGCTTTGGGAACAAGCCGTAGATGAAGCCTTAAATTTGGGTTTACGCATAGTTAAATTTAGAACTGGGGTAATTTTAGATAAAAATAGCGGTGCTTTACCAAAAATGGCTGCGCCCATAAAATTTGGAGTGGGCTCTCCGCTTGGAAGCGGAAAACAATACGTCTCTTGGATTCATATTGACGATGTAGTAAATATGTATTTAAAAGGTATAGAAGATGCAAATCTCTCTGGAGCTTATAACATGAGTACGCCAAATCCTATTACCAATGCCGAGTTAACTCATGCCATAGCAGAAACCTTAAAGAAACCTTTATGGCTACCCAACGTTCCAGCTTTTATTCTCAAACTTATTTTTGGAGAAATGAGTGCCGTTGTTTTGGGTAGCACCAGAATGGAAGCAAAAAAAATAATAGCCACCGGTTTTCAATTTAAATATCCAGATATTAAAAGCGCATTAAAAAACATTTATGGATAAACAACAACACTCTGTTTTTTGGTTTAGAAGAGATTTAAGATTAACAGACAATGCCGGTTTATACTATGCGTTAAAAAGTGGCCTAAAAGTTTTACCCATCTTTATTTTTGATCAAAACATTTTAGATAAACTTGAAGATAAGGACGATGCAAGGGTAACTTTTATACATCAGCAATTAAGGGAGCTAAATACGCAACTTCAAGAATTTGGTTCTTCTATAATAGTAAAATATGGCACTCCTACTCAGGTTTGGGAAAACATATTAAATACTTATAATGTAGCCGCAGTTTACACCAACCATGATTATGAGCCTTATGCAAAAGAAAGAGATGAAAAACTCCTTACTTTCTTTGCTCAAAAAAATATTCAATTTCACACTTATAAAGACCAATGCATTTTTGAAAAAAGCGAAGTAGTGAAAGATGATGGCAAACCTTACGTAGTTTTTACCCCCTACAAAAGAAAATGGTTAGAAAAATTACAGCCTTATTACACTAAAGCTTATCCTACAGAGAAATACTTCGAAAATTTTGTGAATACTTCAAAATTGGAGATCCCTAGTTTAGAAGAAATGGGGTTTACCCAAAGTAAACTCCCATTCCCTGATAAAGTTTACCAGGATATTTTAAAAAATTACAGTATCGACCGAGATTTCCCTGCAAAAGAGGCTACTTCTCAAATTAGTGTTCATTTAAGATTTGGAACCATCAGTATCAGAGAATTGGTTAAAAAATCGATGGATAAAAGCGAGGTTTGGCTAAGCGAATTGATTTGGAGAGATTTTTATTTTTCTATTCTTTGGCATTTTCCACATTCGGCAAAAAACTCTTTCAGACCAGAATATGATAAAATAAAATGGAGAAATAATGAGCATGAATTTAAAGCTTGGTGCGATGGAAAAACTGGTTATGCAATTGTAGATGCAGGTATGCGTCAGCTTAACCAAACTGGCTTTATGCATAATCGCATAAGAATGGTAGTGGCTAGTTTTTTAACCAAACATTTGTTAATTGACTGGCGTTGGGGAGAACATTATTTTGCCCGTAAATTGCTTGATTTTGAATTATCAAGTAATGTGGGTGGCTGGCAATGGGCAGCTGGTTGCGGAGTAGATGCGGCTCCTTATTTCAGAATATTTAATCCTTATGAACAAGTAAAAAAATTTGATAAAGATTTAAGATACATTAAGAAATGGGTGCCGGAGTTTTCAGATCCCTTTAAATATCCAAAGCCTATAGTTGATCATAAAGTAGCTAGAGAACGTTGTTTAGCCACTTATAAAGAAGCATTAAAATAAGAAAAGCGGCCAAAAGCCGCTTTTCTTATTTTATTTTAATCCATTTTAATTAGTAACATCTACTAATTCTATATCAAAATCTAAAGGTGCATTTGCCGGAATAGCTGCATTTCCAGTAGGTCCGTAGGCTAAATAAGAAGGAATAAGAATTCTTATTTTACCACCTTTTTTGATTAAAGGTACGGTAGTCTTCCATCCTTCTATTAAAGAATTTAAAGTGCTGGCAAATGGGCTACTTACTGGTGCAGAATCAAACACTGTTCCATCAAATAATCGTCCGGTGTAAGCTATTTTCAAATTAGAAGTTAAGGTTACGTTTTCTGTTCCGGTGCCAGGGTTTATAATTTGATAATAAACACCTTCAGTATTTCTAGTAAATGTACTTGGAATAGTGTTTTTAAACTGAGTAATTAATATATCACCCAATTCTGTTTCATCTTTTGTATTAGGCACATAAAATGTAGCATCTAATATCGTATTTCCTTCTACAATACTTCCAAACCCATCTTTCCCGTAAGCTAAATAAGAAGGTACAATTACCCTAACTTTACCACCTAAGTTTAGTTTAACAATACTTTCTCTAAAACCTACAGGAGAAATATAGCCTAAATAACTTCTAGCATAAGCGTAGTTAGACAAAGTTGGCGTTCTGCTTCCTTCTGTTTTTATTTCGCCGCCGCCTAATACTTTTACCTGTGGGATGTAAGCAACTAAGTCAGAATATTTAAGTTGATCGCCAGTTCCTTGGTTAAGGATCTGATAATAATACCCGCTTTCATCTTTTACAAAACCCGTTAAGTTATTGGCTTTTATATAAGCTTGAATTTGTTCATCTTCAATTTGCTTGAGGTCTCTGGTTTCTTTCTTACAAGAGACAAAAACGGCACTAAACAAAAGGATTAAGCTTAAAAATTTTCTCATTATCTTATTGTACATCAACTAATTCTATATCAAAATCTAATACTGCATTTGCGGGAATACTACCACTTCCGCCAGCACCATAAGCATAACCACTTGGTATTAATAAACGTATTTTCCCACCTTTTTGAATTAAAGGTACACCAATTTGCCAACCTACAATTACCCCTCCTAATGAGAAAGTAGCTGTTGATCTGCTGTAATCAAAAACATTACCATTCAATAGTCTACCTGTATAATTAACAGAAGTTCTAGAGTTACCTGTATAAGTGTGACTTCCGCTTCCGGGTGCTACAATTTGGTAATAAACGCCAGATTCATGCCTTAATGCGTCTATATTATTGTCAGCAATAAATTTTTTAATAATTTCTTCGTCCTTCACCAACTGTTCCTGAGCATCTTTGTAAGGGTCATTTCCTTCTTTTAGGCAAGAACTTAAGCTTACGGTGGTAATTACTAATAATAAAAGGTATTTTTTCATCTTTAATTCAATTTGCAAATTTATCTATCTTTTTATCAAAACCTAACTATTAACATTATTTAACGAAAAAAGCTAGGTAATGGTCTGCCAGGTTTCTATTCCTTACGGTGAAATATTTATTATGACTACAAAAAAACAGAATTTATAAATTTCTTTTATTTGTTGAGTGTGCTTTTTGTTTTATCTCGTTTAAGGGCAGTGGAATTAACTTCCTAAACCGGATTGACGTGAAAAGCCCGAAGTGGTTTGGGAATTGTGCCAAGGCGGACTTGTAACATAAAGCCGGACTAGCGGGAATAATTTGTACTAGCTTTCCTTTTCCAAAAAATTAAACCTTACTTGTTTAAAACAGCTTTTTTACTTTGTGCAATTACTTCTGTGTAAAAGTCTACATACATTGGTAAAATAAGGCTCAACTCAAATTCTTTGGCTCTTTTTAAAGCATTTTCTTTAAAAACAGCTAAGCGAGCATCGTCTTCTAAAATGTGAATAGCGTTTTTAGCCATTCCGGCAATATCACCCACATCATTCATGTAACCGGTTACTCCGTTAATGTTTAACTCGGGCAAACCACCTGTATTGGAAGAAATTACAGGCACTTTACAGGCCATAGCCTCTAATGCTGCTAATCCAAAACTTTCGGCTTCTGATGGCATCACAAACAAATCTCCTACAGAAAGTATTTCTTCGATAGCATCTTGCTTACCTAAAAAACGGGTATGCTCACAAACCTTTAAATCTCTACACAATTGCTCGCAATTTACACGCTCTGGTCCGTCGCCAACCATGAGTAGCTTTGCAGGCACTTTTTCTAATATTTTTTGAAAAATATGGACCACATCTTGGGTACGTTTTACTTTTCTAAAGTTAGAAGTATGCACTAAAATTCTTTCTCCTTGTGGGGCAATGGCTTTTTTGAAATGATCTTTAGCTTTTAAACTAAAGCGATTAAGATCTATAAAGTTGGGAATTACTTTAATGTCTTTATGAATATCAAAGTGATCATAAGTGGCTCTTTTTAAATCTTCTGATACGGCGGTAACGCCATCAGACTGGTTGATAGAAAAAGTAACTACCGGTTTGTAAGTGAGATCTCTGCCTACCAAGGTAATATCTGTACCGTGTAAAGTGGTTACCACAGGAATATGGATGCCATAAGTTGCTAAAATTTGCTTGGCCATAAATGCAGCCGAAGCATGTGGGATGGCATAATGTACATGTAATAAATCTAAGTTTTCAAACCTTACCACATCTACCATTTTACTAGATAATGCCAATTCATAAGGTGCGTAATCAAACAAGGGATAGTTTGACACAGAAACTTCATGATAAAATAGGTTTTCGGAGAAAAAATCTAATCTTGCAGGCTGGCTGTAAGTGATAAAATGTACTTGATGACCATGATCTGCAAGGGCTTTGCCTAATTCTGTGGCTACCACTCCGCTCCCACCAAATGTTGGGTAACAAACAATTCCGATTTTCATTTATAAAAATAAATTATAATGCAAAGAAAGTGGTTTAGATTGTGATTAGTGTTAGCTAAATGTAACAATAAAGGGAGCAAATGCTCCCTTTATTGTTGTTCTAGTTATTAGGAACAAATTCTATTTTTCCTTCTAATTCCTTTAATTTTTCCTTTGTACTTTCAATATCTTTTTGGTACTGCTCTATTTTTTTGTTGGATTTCCCTAAGCTATCATTCAGTTTGCCTGCTTTTTGAGCATCTCTTGATGCTCTTTTTGCTGCTTTTTCTGCTCTTGAAGACAATCCTAAATCTCCAGGATTATCAGAAAGTTTGTTTGAGAGTGATTTTGAATCTGACGCAGATTGAGAAGCTTTATCATTGGCTTTTTTCACCTCGTTTTCTAAAGCGCCTAACGATAACTTTTCTCTTTCTAACGCTAAGTTTAACTTATTAAGTTGGGTGTTTAAAACTAAAACAGCTTCTCTTGCTTCTAGCTTACCTAGGTTAGGGCTGGTAATTTTAGGAGAACATGCTCCTAAAATGAAAGTAAATCCTGATATAAGGACTAATAGTAATACTTTTTTCATGATTAATAATAATGATTTAGCTATTAAACACAATAATAATGCCTTAGTTTAACTTTTGATTAGCCTTTGCGATGGCTTCATAAATTACATCCTGAATGCGAGGTCTTATATTTAAAGTAGAAAGTTGATTAGTTACTTTTGGATTTACCCTGTTAGACAGGAAAATATATACCAAATCATCTTTTGGATCAACCCAAACACAAGTGCCAGTATAACCTGTATGCCCATAAGTTTGTGAAGAAGCTAATTTAGAAGGATAGTCTTTATTAGGTTCGGGATCCCAACGATCAAAGCCTAAACCCCTCCTACTTACGTTAGATTGACGAGCGGTAAATAACTCTACAGTAGAAGGTTTAAAAAATCTTTTTCCGCCATAAGTACCTTTATTAAGCAACATTTGGTACAAAGTAGCTAAATCAGAGGCATTTGAAAATAAGCCAGCATGGCCAGAAACACCACCAACCATGGCCGCTCCCTGATCATGAACATAACCCCATAATAAAGTATTTCTAAAATACTCGTCGTTTTCTGTAGGTACAATTCTTGATTTTGAAAATCTATATCTTGGATTAAAACCTGTAGTGTACATGCCTAAAGGATCGTAAAAATTGGTTTTAACATAACTTGATAAAGACTGCCTGCTAATACTTTCTACAATTTCTTTCATAAAATACATGCTCAAATCACTGTACACATATTTGCCACTGGTTTTAACATTGCTCTCTAACATTTGCTTCCACATAATGTCTTTGTAGTAGTCTTTTTTCATGTAAAAACTATCGGCCACTTTCACGCTGTAAGTTTCTGTAGAATCTAAGCTAGAATCTCCTGGTTCCATGGCATTGTAAAAAGGAATAAAAGGGATAAAACCAGCTTGGTGGAGCATCACTTCTTTAACTTTAATTTCTTGCTTATTGGTTTTTCTGGCTTTAGAAATGTAGGTGCTAATTGAAGTATCTAAATTTAATTGTCCTTGTTCGTACAAACGCATCACTTCCATGGTGGTAGCTGATGTTTTTGTGATGGATGCCAAATCAAAAATATCATCTATTTTTGATTTTGTTTCTTTATCATAAGTATGGTATCCGTAAGCTTTATTAAAAATTACTTTGCCGCCTTTAGCAATAAAAACTACCATTCCCGGAGCTGCTTTTTCTTTAATAGCTTCGGCAGCAATGGCATCTATTTTTTTTAAATCATCAGTATTAATGCCTGCATCTTCTGGAACAGTATATTTCAATCTTATTTTTACCAAATCACTTCCTTCTCCTTTTTGGTATTTTTCGGTATAACTTGTAGCTAATCTGGCTTCGGTGCTAACGCCTCCAAAAATAAGTTGTGCTACAAAATTTGCTGCGTCATTATTATGTTGAGGACTGTAAACAATTGGAGCGTTAAACTGGTCTAGTTTTGTTAAACTGCGTCCATCTCCAAATAAAGCTATAATAACCTGCTTTTTGCCCTCTAATTCTTTAATCAAACCGAGCACTTCTTCATTAAAAACAGAAACATCAGAAAGGCAGAGAATTACGGTATTATAAAATTTCAAATCATCTATTAACGCTTTAAGCTGATTATTTGCTTGATAAACACTCCCATTAAAATGATCTACTTTATCGTATTTATTAAGCAAACTATCAAAAACAATATGGTGGTTAAAACCTAAATCTATACTGGCTATTGTTTTCTTTTCGAGGTCTTTTAAAGGTAAAATCTCCTCACTGTTATTTAAGACTACGGTAGTTTTTTCAATTTCTTTAAAATTACTTAACCAAGTCTTACTTTGTTGATGCTCTTGCCCACAAGCTAAAAAAGAGGCTGAAATGACTAAAATTAATAGTACTAAGATTTTGTGATTCATTTTTTGTAAACGTTTTTACCTCCAATATATGTTTGAATTACTTTAGTTTTAGGAAGATTATTTTCTTGAACAGTCATCAAATCCTGATCCAAAATCACGAAATCTGCAAATTTTCCTTTTTCTAAACTTCCTTTTTCTTGTTCTTCAAAGTTAGCTTTGGCAGCCCAAATAGTCATTCCCTGCAAAGCTTCTTTTCTACTTAAAGCATTCTCCATCTGAAAACCACCTGCAGGAATTTGTTGCAAATCTTTTCTGATTACCGAAGCATAAAAAGTATAAATAGGGTTAATATCCTCTACCGGAAAATCTGTACCCAAAGGTAACCAGCCATTTTGTTTTAGTAATTGTTGGTAGGCATACGCCGATTTTACCCTTTCATTCCCCAACCTATCTTTTGCCCAATACATATCTGAAGTAGCATGAGTAGGTTGTACAGAAGGCACAATATTAAAATCTCCAAATAATTTAAAATCATTTGGATTTACTACTTGGGCGTGTTCTATTCTCCAACGCTTATCATTTTTTCCTTTTAACACGTCGGCATAAATTTTTAGAATTGTTCTATTTGCCGAATCTCCAATGGCATGGGTACACATTTGAAAATCATGTTCGGCAATTTTTTTTGCTGCTTCTTTAAAGTGTTGTGCATTTGATAAAAGAAAACCCGAATTACCCGGCGCATCTTGATAAGGACTTAATAAACAAGCACCTCTAGAGCCTAAAGCACCATCTCCATAAACTTTAAATGAGCGAACATTCAAAAAATCCGTTTTGATTTTTCCGTTCTTAAACAAAAAATCATAATTCTTTTGGGCGTCGGAAAGCATCACATATAAACGCATTTTAAGATCTCCAGCTTTCTGCAAAGAATCTATAAAATTTACATCTGTAAAATCTATTCCGCAATCATCAACGGTAGTTAATCCTACCGCGAAGCAGTTTTTTGCCGCGTCTAATAAAGCTTCTTTATTTTGATTGCTGGTTAATGGTGGAACAACTTTAGTCACCAAATCAACCGCATTATCTATTAAAAGACCAGTCAATTTTCCGTTTTTTGTAACCACTTCGCCACCAGTTAGCTTTTGCCCTGCAACTATTTTAGCTAAATCTAAAGCGGCTTGATTGGCAATAACCGCATGTCCATCCACTCTGCTCAACATCACCGGTCGGTTTGGAAACAAAATATCTAGCTTACTTTTATCAGGAAATTCTTTTTGCTGCCAATCGTTTTGATCCCATCCTCTGCCAATAATCCACCCTTCTTTATTTTCATCGGCGAAAGCCTGTAACTGTGTTAAAATTTGCCCCCAACTTGTTGTACCTACTAAATTGGCGTTTTGTAAACCTTGTCCGTATCTTAAAAAATGGGCGTGAGCATCAATAAAACCAGGAAAAACAGCTTTTCCTTTGGCATCAATAATTTCGGGCGCATCATAAGCGGCCAAAATTGCTGCCGAACTGCCCAGCTCAACTATTTTACCATCAACAACTGCAAATGCCTCAGCCATAGAAAATTGATCATCAACGGTATAAACTTTTCCGTTTTGAACAATTAAATCGGCGTGTTTTTTTGAACCACAAGCAGTTAGAATTCCTGCTATAAAAATGATGATGATGTAATTCTTCATTTGTTTGTTTTAAGCGCTTTTGTTAAAAATTAAATATAAGCAAGCCTATTGGATATGCAAAAAGAATGACATTGATTTCATGTAAATTATGTGTTGTTGAATTTACAGACCCGAAATTTTGCTTATTTTTGAGGCTCATGTCTGATATTATAAAACTTTTACCCGATTCGGTAGCTAATCAAATTGCTGCCGGAGAAGTGGTACAAAGACCCGCTTCTGCTGTTAAAGAACTTCTGGAAAACGCCATAGATTCTGGTGCTGATAAAATTCAGTTGATTATTAAAGATGCCGGAAAATCATTAATCCAAGTGATTGATAATGGTTGCGGAATGAGCGCTACAGATGCTAGAATGTGTTTTGAGCGACATGCCACTTCAAAAATTAATAAAGCCGAAGATCTTTTTGCCATAAGAACCATGGGATTTAGAGGCGAAGCAATGGCTTCTATTGCCGCTATTGCACAAGTAGAATTAAAAACCAGAAGACATGAAGATGAGTTAGGTAGTGCCATAGAAATTGAAGGATCAACCGTAATTCATCAAGAGCCTTGTGCTACCGCTGCCGGCACTGCCATAAGTGTGAAGAATTTATTTTATAATATCCCAGCCCGAAGAAATTTTTTAAAGAGTAATCCGGTAGAAACAAGGCATATTTTAGATGAATTTCAAAGGGTAGCTTTGGCACATCCCGAGATTTATTTTACCCTTCACCATGATGGGCAAGAGGTTTATCACTTACCGCAAACACAGCTTAAACAACGTATTATTCATTTATTAGGGAATCATTACAATGAAAAATTGGTTCCGGTTGATGAAGAAACCAGCATTATACAGGTGAAAGGTTTTGTAGGAAAGCCTTCTAGCGCAAAAAGAACCAGAGGCGACCAGTTCTTTTTTGTAAACAACCGTTTTATTAAGGATGCTTACCTAAACCATGCGGTTAAAATTGCTTTTGAGCAGCTTTTGCCTGATGAATATTTTCCGCTTTATTATTTATTTATAGAGATAGATCCCGCTAAAATTGATATCAATGTTCATCCTACCAAAACAGAAATTAAATATCAGGATGAAAAAGCAATTTATGCCATCATCAGATCGGCTGTAAAGCGATCTTTAGGAAGATATAATATTACGCCTACGCTTGATTTTAATCAGGAAACGGCTTTTCAAGGGATGATTACTGATAAACCTTTAGGTGAAATTACGCCTCCATCTATTAAGTTTAATCCAGATTTTAACCCTTTCCAGGAGCAACAAAAAAGCACTAAAGAAATTCCTTTTTTAAGAACCATCGGCGAAAAGCAAAACATCCCAACTAATTGGAATACTTTATATGAAATTGCTTACGCCAATGAGCAAAAACAATCTAGTTTTGATTTAAAGGAAGATAAAAAAATTACTACCGGAGATGAAAAAATAGAAACCATTAGTGGCCGCCAGGTTTTTCAACTTCATCAGCGATACATTATTACCCAAATTAAATCGGGTTTTATGCTGGTAGACCAACAGGCGGCTCATGAACGTATTCTTTATGAAAGATTTTTAGTTCAATTAGATCAAAATAAAGGCTTAAGTCAGCAAAGTTTATTTCCACAAACGGTAACTTTAAACACTACTGATTTTGCTTTGGCTAATGAACTGTTACCAGATTTAAATGCTTTAGGTTTTCAGATCAGAGATTTTGGGAAAAACACTTTAGTAGTAGAAGGTGTACCCGCCGATTTGCCAGAAAACAATGATTTAGCGGCTATGTTAGAACAGTTAATTGAAGGTTTTAAAAACAATCACACCATTTTAAAATTAGATAAAAGAGATAATTTAGCCAGAACTTTAGCTAAAAACTCGGCAATTAAAGCAGGTACAAGCTTAGAAACAGAAGAGATGAATAATTTGATTGATCAGCTTTTTGCTTGTCAATCTCCAAATGCATCTATTTACGGTAAACAGATTATCGTTAAAATAACGTTAGAAGAATTAGCAGAAAAGTTTAATAAACATTAAACAGCAGGATAAAGTATGAGAGAATTTAGACCATTAGGAAATACCCTTTTTCCCCCGGTAGTTAAAAATTTATTAATTATTAACGGGATTCTTTTTTTTGCCACTTATGTGTTTATTCAATCATTTGGATTTGATTTAACAGAGCATTTAGCCTTGTTTTATTATTCGTCTTCAAAATTTAGAATTTGGCAATTGTTCACACACCTTTTTATGCATGCAAGTGTGATGCATATTTTTTCTAATATGTTTGCTTTATGGATGTTTGGTTCTATTCTAGAAAATTATTTAGGCTCTAAAAAGTTTTTAAATTATTACATCCTCACAGGTATTGGCGCTTCAATACTTTTTATGGGTGTCCAATATTTTGAGTTATCTCCGTTACAAAAACAAGTAGAAATATACAGTGCACAACCATCCGCAAGTAATTTTGAGAAGTTTATTGTAGAAAATGTTCCCGACCAAATTCAGCCTAATTTTAATGAAATTTTAACGTTTTACAGCGCCAACCCTGTTAGTGTAGAAGCTAAAACAGCATCGGTGGAGTTAGCAAATGCTTATTTAAATGCTAAAATAAATACGGCAACTTTGGGTGCATCAGGTGCGGTTTTTGGAATTTTATTGGCTTTTGGAATGCTGTTTCCTAATGCTTTAATATACATTTATTTCTTTTTCCCTATGAAAGCGAAATACTTAGTTATTTTATATGGAGCATTTGAATTGTACAGTGGCGTAGCTAATAACCCCGATGATAATGTGGCTCACTTTGCACATTTGGGTGGCATGTTAATTGGTTTTATCCTTTTAAAAGCTTGGAATATTAAACGTTCTGATAGCTTATTTTAATCTTTTTCTTTAGAAAAAACATCCTTAAATTAGGGCTTATGAGTATCTACAATGAATTGAAAATGAAAGCATTCCAATCTGGTAGCAGAGTGAACCTTTTTATTGGCATCAATGTCATTGTTTTTGTGGTATTGAGCCTTTTAGGTGTTGTTGAATTTTTATTTGCTAAGCAATCTGGTTTCGGTGCTATCATTACTGATTATTTAGCTGTCCCTACTCATTTACCCAAATTACTCAACAGATTTTGGACTCCCTTCACTTACATGTTTCTTCATGCAGGATTTTTTCATATTCTGTTTAATATGTTGTGGTTGTTTTGGATTGGAAAAATATTTGAAGAATACTTAAATAGCAAAAAATTAACATTCGTTTATTTAGGTGGGGGCTTAGCAGGAGCATTTTTCTACATTCTTTGCTATAACTTATTTCCAGCATTTGAACAAACTAAATTAATATCGGCTGCGGTTGGTGCATCTGCAGCAGTAACAGCAGTGGTGGTTGCAACGGCAGTGCTTTTGCCTGATTATACCATTTCCTTATTGTTTTTTGGTCCGGTAAAACTAAAGTGGATCGCCATTATTTACATTGTTATTGATTTAATTAGCATAGCTGGTCCAAATGCTGGTGGTCATCTTACACATATAGGTGGTGCTCTTTTTGGCTTCTTTTATATTAAATCTTTACAAAACGGGATGGACTGGAATAAGCCTTTTGAGAATTTCTTTTTACCAAAATCTAAGCTCAAAGTGGTTTCTAAAAATTACGATGCTCCATCAAAAACCCAAAAAAATACCATCCCAGATCAAGAAGCGGTTGATAGAATTTTAGATAAAATATCACAAACCGGGTACAATAATCTATCAAAAAAAGAGAAAGAAATTCTATTTAACGCTAGTAAAAACAATGAAGAAAAGTAAAATCGGTTTCTTACAAAAAACCTTTCTCTTTTTAAATTTTCTGGCGATAATATGTCTTTTATTGAGCTATTTAGCCACCACCACAGATCCTGAAAAATACTGGTATATCGCATTATTTGGCTTGGCATACCCTTTTATTTTATTAGCCAACACCCTCTTTATTATCTTTTGGTTGCTTTACAGAAAATGGTATTTCTTGTTTTCTTTGGTGTTTATTTTAGGCGGCTACCAATTGCTTAAACGCACCATCGGCTTCAGAACTGCGGCAGCCAGTAACTTTGAAACTGACAGTACCACTATTAAATTAATGACTTGGAATGTGCATTACGTTAAAAAGTTTGGTTCTGAGCTAGATACCACCACCCGCTCAAATGTTTTTAAACTAATTGACGCAGAACAACCAGACATTGTAGGCTTTGAAGAATTTTTTACCCGCAAAAAAGGAAAATATGATATTAAGGATTCTATATTAAACATCTTAAATACAAAAAATTATTATTACAGCACCTCTACAGATAATGATTATGAATCTAATGGAATTGCAGTATTTAGTAAATATCCTATTATTAAACACGGAGACATCAATTTTGATAAAATAGATAACGGAAATAAAGCAATTTGGATAGACGTTAAAAAAGGGACTAAAATATTTAGAGTTTTTGTGATCCATTTAGCCTCCATTTCTTTTCAGCCAGAAGATTACGTGTTTTTAAAAGAAGTAAAGACTGACATTAACAACGGAAAAGATGTAGTTTCTTCAAAAAGAATTGTAAGAAGATTAAAAAATGCTTTTATCAAAAGAAGTCAACAAGTAAAAATATTAAAAGAACAAATGGCTACTTGTAAAACCCCTTACATTGTGATGGGAGATTTTAACGACACTCCCGTTTCTTACACTTTAAGTGAGATGACCGAGAGCTTAAAAAATGGTTTTTATGAAAAAGGAAGCGGTTTAGGAATTACTTATAATGGTGCTTTTCCAAACTTTCAGATAGATTACATTTTAGCAAGCCCTGAGTTTGATTTTAAGGGTTATAAAATTATTAAAAAAGATTATTCAGATCACTATCCGGTAAGATGTAACGTTACCTTAGCCAATTAATTTATTCATTACATCAAATTTTGTATTTTGCAACATGCATCCAAATCTTTTAATTTATAATACACTTAGTAGAAAAAAAGAAACCTTTAAAGCATTAAACGCTCCTTATGTTGGAATGTATGTTTGTGGGCCCACTGTTTATAGTGATGTTCACTTAGGTAATTGCAGAACTTTCATCTCTTTTGATATTATTTTTAGATACCTAAGTTACTTGGGTTATAAAGTTAGATACGTAAGAAACATTACCGATGCTGGGCATTTAGAAGGTGATGGAGATATTGGTGAAGATAAAATATCTAAAAAAGCAAAATTATCAGCTTTAGAGCCGATGGAAATTGTACAAAAATATGCTAATGATTTTCATCAGGTAATGCATATCTTTAATGTTTTGCCTCCAAGTATAGAGCCTACAGCAACCGGTCATATTATAGAACAAATAGAATTGGTAAAAACCATTTTGGCCAAAGGCTTTGCTTATGAAACCAACGGAACAGTATATTTTGATGTAGAAAAATATAACCAAAACCAAGATTATGGCGTGTTAAACAACAGGAAATTAGAAGACCTGATGAACAACACTCGTGATTTAGGTGGGCAGGATGAAAAAAAAGGTAAGCTAGATTTTGCACTTTGGATTAAAGCCAAACCAGAGCATTTAATGCAATGGCCTTCTCCATGGGGGATGGGTTTCCCGGGCTGGCATTTAGAATGTTCGGCAATGAGCAATAAATATTTAGGAGAACAATTTGACATTCATGGAGGCGGAATGGATTTAGCTCCCACTCATCACACCAATGAAATTGCTCAAAACGTAGCTTCATGTGGTAAACATCCAGCCAATTACTGGATTCACACTAATATGCTTACCGTAAACGGGCAAAAAATGTCTAAATCTTTAGGCAATAGTTTTTTACCCCGCGAATTGTTTACTGGCGACCATGTTTTACTTAAAAGAGGCTACAGCCCAATGGCAGTTAGGTTTTTTATATTACAAGCACATTATCGCAGCACTTTAGATTTTTCTAACGAAGCATTAGATGCTAGTGAAAAAGGCTTTAAAAGATTAATGGCTTCGGTAAGTCTTTTAGATAAACTTAAAACAAGTTCAACATCAACTGTAAATATTGCCGAGCTTGAGCAAAAGTTTACAGAAGCAATGAATGATGATTTTAATACCCCCATATTAATAGCAGAACTCTTTGATGCTTCAAAAATTATTAATTCTATTTATGATGGAAAAACCACCATTGATGAAGAAAATTTAATAAAGTTAACTAGCCTTATCAAGGTATTTATAGAAGATGTACTAGGGCTTTCAGATGATTCTCAGGCCAATGATGACCTGAATCCCTTGATGGATTTTATCCTTAAAATAAGAACATCAGCTAAAGAAAATAAAGATTACGCCAC
Source organism: Pedobacter cryophilus (assembly GCF_005116455.1). GTDB lineage: Bacteria > Bacteroidota > Bacteroidia > Sphingobacteriales > Sphingobacteriaceae > Pseudopedobacter > Pseudopedobacter cryophilum. The sequence goes on along the minus strand of NZ_SWBP01000001.1, from coordinate 1,173,939 downwards.
TTCAGACAGAATAAGAATTGGACTAAATGAAATTGGCTATCAAATAAAAGATGGTAAAGAAGGCACAAGCTGGTCTAAAATTTAGACCAGCTTTACATTTTTCTCAACACTATAAAGAACTATAATATTCAAAAACCTTTACCAGGTCATCATTATCTTTAAAATCTATCTTTTCTTTTCTCATAAAAGCATCTATTTCAGTTGCCTTTGCAGGAAACAATTCTAAAAAATCTTTTTTAGATGGCTTAAACTTTTTCATTGTTCCTTCCTTTAAAACATAATAATTGGTATTGTGTATAAATCTCTTTTCGGTAGTTGCAGAATTATAAGGTTTATTCTCCACCATCGTTTTATAATTTTTAACCAGAAGCGTTATTCCCCCATCAAACAACACTCTATAATAAGCTTTTTTACTAAAATTATCTATCTCAGGAAATCCATTTCTATACAAATGAGTTTCAGTACCGGCTTCTAATAAAAATGATTTTACTGGCAAAACAAAAGTTAGCAAGGTTTCATCTTTAGGATTTTTAAAAAACAACTCATCCTTAAAAGAATCGTATTTTAAAAATATATCCTTATAGACAGTCCCATCTTCCATCGTGGCGGTACCTTTTAACAAATTATCAAATAAAAATGGTGTTCCAACTACATCTGTATAAGCAATTGCCATTATAGGTTTACCTTGCACATCTTGCTGAAATTGAGCATTTGCAACACCGCTTATAAAGAATAATAATAAAATGGTAATATTGGAAGTTTTCATAAAAGATCTATTTTTAATAAATGAAGGTATAAATTTTGATGAATCTAAAAAAACAAAAAAAATTAAATGAAAAATATTATTGCTCTTAGTTTTTTAATCCTCATAGTTGCATCTCATTCCTTCTCTCAAACAAACGATGGAATGGTTAAATCTTTAATTAATGCCGAGGAACGTTTTAATGTTAACGTAAAAAAAGATGGATTAAACCAAGCTTTTTTAAAAGTTGCAGACCCAAATTGTACTGTTTTTAGACCGAACCCCATCAATGCAATAGCATTTTATACCCAACAAAAGCAAACTTCATTTTACTTGAGCTGGAAACCAGAATACGCCATGATCTCTAAATCTGGCGATTTTGGCTTTACTACAGGTCCTTATGTTTTTAATAATGATGATAAGGTTGATTATGGTCATTATATTTCTGTTTGGAAAGCCAATAATAAAAAACAATGGAAACTAGTATTAGATGGCGGAATTGAGCATGAAAAACCTATTTCTGTTTTAGAATTGGCTTATTTAGACCCCACTAATTACAAATATCCAAAACTAATAGGTCCACAAAAAATTCAATGGAGAGAAGACATTGTTTTTAATACTGATATTTTATTAGGCAAATCATTAAACAAATCTGGAAATAAAAGTTTAGATGAATTTTATGACCCAAAAGTTCGATTATACTTTCCTAACCACTTACCTAAAATTGGCAAAGAAGAAACTTTAAAATTTATTAATGAACAAAAATTGGTGGTTAACTCTACGCCAACATTTGCAGACAGAGCTTTAAGCGGAGATTTAGCTTACACTTACGGTAAGGCAATTATTTCAGGCAAAGACTACAACTATATTCGTATTTGGCAAATAGACCAAGAAATGAAATGGAACATTATTTTAGATGCCTATTTACCTTAGGTATTTTTAAATTACAAAGGCTTAGGTACAAAATTTGATAGGTTATTACTTTAACCTAATATCAGTCTCATGAACCTACACAAAGAAAATTACGAAACACTTTCTGAAGCTATGAATGCACTAAAGGAGAAAGGTTTTACCTATGAATTTGATATAAAAAATGCGAATCTTTATCATAAAGATGCAGAAAAAGAGTTTAAAGCTCATCAATTAAAAGTGGTAGAAATACACCGATTTGAAGGACTTACAAATCCGGCTGATAGTTCAATTCTTTACGCAATACTTTGCGAAGATGGATCAAAAGGTTTATTAGTTGATGCCTACGGAATGTATGCCGATACAGACAAAACGGCTTTTATGAGTGAAGTAGAAATTATATCAGAATAAATTAGCTACAATTTGCTCTGTACTCATCCCTTCTGCTTCAGCTTTATAATTCCTTACAATTCTATGTTTTAAAATAGGTTGAGCAACGGCTTGTACATCTTCAATATCAGGAGAATATTTTCTATTGATTGCTGCATGGCATTTTGCGCCAATAATTAAATATTGAGATGCTCTTGGACCAGCACCCCAGCTGATATACTTATTGATTTCTGGAGTAGCATATTGGGTTTGCGGACGTGTTTTAGCCACTAATTTAACGGCGTATTCCAACACATGATCTGCAACTGGTATTTGCCTTATCAATTGTTGGAAGTAAGAGATCTGATCGGCATTTAATATTCTTTTTAACTCAGCAACTACATTGCTTGTTGTGCTTTTAACAATATTTAATTCCTCTTCAAAAGAAGGATAAGACAAAGACACATTAAACATAAAACGGTCTAATTGAGCTTCTGGTAAAGGATAAGTTCCTTCTTGTTCAATAGGGTTTTGTGTTGCCAAAACAAAAAATGGCTTTGGTAAATGATGGGTAACACCAGCCGCAGTAACAGATTTTTCTTGCATAGCCTCTAGTAAAGCTGCTTGAGTTTTTGGCGGAGTCCGGTTAATCTCATCGGCTAAAATAATATTTGAAAAAACCGGCCCTTTAATAAATTTAAAATTTCTGTCTTCTCCTAAAATTTCACTGCCAATAATATCAGAAGGCATTAAATCTGGCGTAAATTGAATGCGATTAAAAGAAAGATCTAACACTCTTGCTACAGTTTGCACCAAAAGTGTTTTAGCCAACCCTGGCACACCTACCAATAAACAATGGCCGTTGCTAAAAATAGAAATCAAAACAGACTTTACCACTTCATCTTGCCCAACAATTACTTTGGCAATTTCTTTCCTTATTTCTTCGTAAGCAATGCTTAAAGCGTCAACCGCTTCTACGTCTGAATTGTATTTCATCTGTTAATTTCCAGTAGTTTTGGGGGTAGTAATCCAATCTTTTAACACACTGCAATTGTAATATTCTGTATCTAACTTAATATAGGTAGATTTTCTTCTTTTTTCAAACCACTGGCTTACGGTTTTGTTCACTTTATCTTCGTAAGCTGCATCTTTAATTTTTGGAAGATCTTGCTCTAAGTTTGCAGCATGTGGCGCAACTTTAGATCTTAAATATAAAAATCTATAGCCTGCTTTTCCTCTAGCATCTGCAAATAATTCTGGTTTAGAATAAGTTCCTACCGTCATGGTATCAATTACCAAAAACACTTTAGGATCTAATTTATCAGTTGGAATATGAGTAGATCTTGCGGATACGTTCTCGGCATCTAACATCATCCCACCATTATATTTTGTCTCATTGTTATCAGAAAACAAAGACGCTGCGGCAGAAAAATCTAATTTGCCTGCTTTTACTTTCTGATAAGTAGAATCTATCTCGGCAGCAGCCCTTTCTAAAGCGGCTGGAGTGTTTTCTGGAATAATTAAAATATGCCTTGCTCTAACTTGCTCTCCTCTACGCTCTACAACCTCTAAAAAGTGAAATCCAAACTCTGTTTCAAAAACTGGAGACATTTCTCCTTGTTTTAATTTAAAAGCCCAAGAAGTAAATTCTTTTGCCATGGTTTGTCTGTCAAAAAAGCCTAAATCGCCACCTTCTCTAGCAGACATTGGATCTTGAGAATATAACCTGGCCATAGTTCCAAAACTATCCCCACCTTTAATTCTCAACCTTAAAGACTCTGCTTTATCTCTATAAAATTCTTTTTCTGTTTTGGTGAGCTCTGGGTAAACCACTAATTCTCCAACTTCTACTTCGGTGTTAAATGTTGGTAATGAATCTTTAGGTATTGCCTCATAAAATCTTTTCACTTCTAAAGGGGTAACTTCTACCTTTTCGGTGATTTTTGCTTGCATTTTTTGCGCAACCAACTGTTCTTTAATTTCTGGTCTTATTTCATCCTTGTATTGAATAAGAGATCTTCCCAAAAACTCTTCTAACTTCTCTTGCCCTCCAGCTCTTGATGTCATCACACGCATTCTTCTATCCACCTCGTTATCAATATCTTCTTCATCTACCAAAATAGAATCTAAAACCGCTTGTTGCGAAAGTAATTTCTGACTTAACATGTTTTGTAAAAAGAAACATTTTGTGGTTTCATCGGGCTTGTTGCCTTGCACTAAATATTGTGCATATTGTTGATCTATCTCTGATTTAAGAATAATATTATCACCAACTACCGCTACCACTTTGTCTAAAACCTTATTTTGAGCGTATATATTTGCCAAACTCAAAAATATAAGGCTTACTAAAACTGAAAATTTCTTCATTTATCGTATATTTCTAATTCATTATTTTTTTGTGCCTCATCAAAGACTTCTTTTTCCATCTGATTAATGAGTGCCAATTTTTTCTGATTTAATATCAGATTCTTAATATTCTCTTTTTCAAAAGCAATTGGAGACAAACTATCTCTAAACTTCGAATCTCGCAAAATTATGAGATATAATGTATTATTCTCAGAAATTTCAAATATACGATTAAGATTATCGAAATTATTTTCCCCTAACTTATCAATTGGAAAAATTTGCGCTAATTCTTCTGTGTAATGCCAGGTGGTATCCATCAAAGAAAAATTTGGAGAATACTTAAAACAATACTTCTCTAACAAATCTGCATCACGAATATCTTTAGACGTAAAGAGCTTTTTAACCATTGCAATTTTAGGTGCATTTGCTGGTAATTTAATGTAAGAAGCCTTTAGAATAGGTTTCTTCAATTGAAAATTGTCTTTATTTTCTTGATAGTATTTTTGAATTTCCTGATCGCTAACTACAGTATCTAATTTCTGGAGAATTAGCTTTTGCTCATACTGAAATCTAATGAGTGACCTTTTATAGGTTTCTAATTGGTTTTGTATGGCCTGATTATCTATGTTTACATTGGTTTCTGCCTGATGTTGCATCACCTGCTCATGCTGCCACTGATCTATAAAAGCTAAAACCATTGATGCGCTATCATTTCCATGCACATTTTTAGGCACCACGCCTTCCAAATCTTTTAAATACAAATATTTATCGTAAGCTTTTGCTATAGGTTTTTCTTCGTCTTTGCTTAACCATTTACAAGAAATTACAAAGCAAGAAAGCAAAAAGAACAGTAAAGAAAATTTTACAGGTTGCATCATTAATCAAACGAAAGTAAGTCCTTTTTAGCGTAAAAACCATGCTTTAACTTTTTTTAACAAATTTTGGGCTACTTTTGTAAGCATGAATCCTTTACAAACTGATAATTTAATGGCTTTAAGTTTTTTGATTGACGAAGAGATTTATGTGGTAAAAAATCAGGAGGAAATTAATCATCCTAAAAAAGAGATTTCTGCACCAGAAAAAGAGGTGAGTGCCGTAGTATTAGACCCTTTACCAAAAGCTAAAGAAGAAATTCTTACCAACGAAATTCCAAATAAGGAAGCCAACCCTGCTGTCGTTGAAATCACTTTACCAAACGCTAAAAAAGATTTCAAATACCTCGGAGAAAACAATAAATACATACTAATTATTGTGAAAGAACCTGCAGTTGATTTTTTAAAACGAGATGATTTAACCTTTTTATTAAAAATTTTAGGTGCAAAAAAACTAGAGCTAAATGATGTGGCTATCATCAATACAGAAAAAAATGATGCGCTTAATTTTGATGATTTGAAAGACTTTTTTGCCTGCAATAAAATCATCACTTTTGGCATTGATCCTAAATCACTGCAAATAACCGGGGCTGTAGCCAACAAAAAATCGGTTTTTAAAAACATCTCTATTTTGGGTACTTGGGATTTAACCAGATTGCAACAAGACGTAAACAAAAAGACCATTTTTTGGAACGAGTTTAAAACATTTTAATGAAACACCAATTAGTTTTTGCCACCAACAACCTTCATAAATTAGAAGAAGTACAATCTCAAGTTGCCGATTTTTTTAAAATTATTAGTTTAGCCGATATAGGTTGCCAAGAAGATATTGCCGAAACCGGATTAACTTTAGATGAAAACGCATCCATCAAAAGCAAATATATTTATGATCAATATCAAACAGATTGTTTTGCTGATGATACTGGTTTAGAAATAGAAGCTTTAAATAACGAACCCGGTGTTTTTTCTGCCAGATATTCTGGAGATAGAGATTTTGCTAAAAACATGGATCTAGTTTTAGAGAAAATGCAAGGCATCACCAATAGAAAAGCCAGATTTAGAACCGTAATTTCATTAATTCTAAATCATCAGGAATATTTATTTGAAGGCATTGTAAATGGCAAAATTAGGACTGAAATTAGTGGAAATATGGGCTTTGGTTATGATCCAATTTTTGAACCCGAAGGTTACACCATTACTTTTGCAGAAATGGATTTAGCCGAGAAAAATAAAATTAGCCACCGTGGCAGAGCTATTCAAAAGTTGATTGATTTTTTGAAAACTCAAACCAAACACTAATCTTTTTTAGGAATTGCTGTAGATTTAGGTTTAGCCTTTATAACAACTAATTTTGGCTTAATTACCTGCTTAACAGGCTCTTTCTTTTTAGTTGGAGAGGCTACTTTCGGCCTTAAAGTCGGTATAATTTCTTCCTTTGATTTTGGTCTCTCCTTTGGTTTCCAATTAAAATTAGGCAATGTCCTCAACTCCTCAGTAACTTGCTCTATAGGGTAATAATTATGCTCTGGCTGGCGAATAAACGAAACCTGCATTAAACTATCATTATCAAAATTTATGCGCATTCTTGAAGCAATAGATCGCATCATTCCTTTATTTTCTGAGCTATCATTAGGAAAATAAATACTCTCGGCATTCCCATTTACAAAAATCACATCTAACTTTTCTTTCCTAAAATAACCTTTCATGGTTTTTCCTGCAATCTGGTTAAATTGAGTAGAATCTTTCTCAGTGTTTACCACGATGGCATTTCTAATCAAATCCATATTATCCATTTTTTTATTTTTCATTTGGATATACATAGTATCTGCCGAAAGTTGTGTTCCTTTTGCCCAAACAATAGGCTGTTGATAAATCCTTAAAACCGAATCTCCGTAACTAAAAAAGGCAGAATCTGCTTTAGCTTGTAAATCAGATTTAAATATTTTAACCTTTTTATGCGCACTAATAATTCTAATTTTTGTGGTGTCTGATGCTTCTAAAGATAAAGAAGCTGCCAAGTTAGTGAGAATGCTAGTTTTTATAAATGGCACAAATTCTAACCCCAATTGATTTACTTTTTTAACTCTCACTGCAGGCCAAAGCACAACAGTTGATGGCGCCCGAGTAATTAATTTAAATGAGAGCGCATCGGGCTTAACTTTTTTTGGTTTGGTTACTTCTGGTTTCTTTACTGGCTCCTTTTTAACCACTTTAGCTTGAAGTGTATCTTTTATCAATAGATTTGCGCTATCTGTTTGTAACGTCTTATTGTTCAAAGAATCTGTTATTAGAGGAGAATCTTCTAAAACATCGGTTTTTAATGAATCGCTTTTATTCAATTCTTCAATTTTTTGCCTCATTGCAAATAACTCCATCTTCATCATCACACTACTCCTTAAGGTATCAGCAGTCATCCAAATGCTATCTCTAGAAACAGAATCTTTTTCTGTAGTAAAAATTACATAGGCATTTTTAGTCACGGTTATACTTTCATCTTTCTTTTTATAAACGCCTAAATCACCTCTTAATTCAACTTTTTGGGCAGTATCAATAAAGACAATGTTTTTCACCGCTCGGCCATATCCGGCTTTACCATCGTAAAACAAACTATCACCTTTTAAACTTTTAGAGTTTTGAGTGTATAAATTTTTCTTACCAAAAGAAGCTTGATCATTTACAGTATTGTAATTCCCGTTTTCGGTGTACAAAGTATCTGTTTTACCGTAAATATTAGTAGGACCAAAAAAGTAAGCTATTTTGGTATTGGTGTTATATTTTAGTGTATCAGATATAATTAATACCTCTGGCGATTTTACCCTTACTTTATACCTAAAATAAGCATCTTTAGATTGGGTAAAATAATAACCGTTTTCGCTGGTGAGCACATTTTTATCATTTACAATTTTACCACCATTGTAATATCTTCCAATTTTTGTCCCTAAGTTATAATCAAAGTTATTGGTGGTTAAAATTGCGTCGTTATCTGTCAGTTTAACATTATTGCTTAGAATGGCCAGTTTGGTATTCCCATCATAATTTAACAAATCCGAGTAAATATTAATGGTATCAGCCTGATTGATATGAACATGCCCAAAAGCTTCAAAACTATTTTTCTCTAAATAAAAATAGGCGCTATCACAGGTTAAGGTAGCGTTGTCTTGTTTAAAAATAGGTCTTATTACCTTATTGGTGTTTTCACCATTTCTTTTTAAACCTATAAAGGAATCAGATTGAATCAATTCTACCCTTGTTACCTTTTGTGCCCAGGCAGTAAAAGAAACAACAATTAAGAAAAGAAATATTAAATATTTTCTCACACAGCAAAATTAGTTTTTTGGTAACGATTTTAAACGGTTAATTTTGATTCATGTTATTACCGGTTCAACAATTCAAAGATTTTGTAAACTCTTATACACTGTTTATGCCACAAGATAAAATTTTGTTGGCAGTAAGTGGCGGAAAAGATTCTGTAACCATGGCTCATCTATTTGCGTCAGCAGGTTTTAAGTTTGGAATTGCTCATTGCAATTTTAATTTACGTGGAGAAGAATCAATCCGCGACCAAAATTTTGTGAAAAATTTAGCTGATCAATTAGGTGTTTCTTTTCATTTGCAAGCTTTTGAAACAGAAGCTTACGCTAAAGAATATAAGCTAAGCATACAAATGGCAGCCAGAGATTTAAGGTACGAGTTTTTCTACAGTCTAAAAGAAAGCTTCGGCTATCAAAAAATAGCTATTGCACAACATCAAAATGATGCTATGGAAACCGTATTACTCAACCTTATTAGAGGCACCGGAATTGCAGGTTTACATGGAATAAAAGTGCAGCATCATGATATTATTAGACCATTACTTTGTTTCAACAGTGCTGATATTGAAGAAATGGTTGAAGAAAATAATATCAGCTTTGTAGAAGACAGCTCTAATGCATCAACTAAATATGCGAGAAACAAAATTAGGTTAAATGTGATTCCCGAAATGAAACAGTTAAACCCTTCATTAGAAGATACGTTTCAAAAGAACCTAGATTATTTTAGCGAGTTAGAAGAATTATTGATTGAAACTGTAAAAAATCATCAAGCCCATTTATTTAAATTTAAGGATCAGCACATAGAAATAGCCATAAATGACCTTAAAAAAGTACATCCTCAAAAATTAATTTTATTTGAATTATTCAGACCTTTTGGCTTTAACATCACTACCATTCAAAATTTAATCAATTGCTTAAATGGCGAATCAGGAAGGAAGTTTTTTTCTGATACACATTGTATTACCGTTGATAGAGAGACATTAACTCTTAAAACTAAAGCTCAATTCATATTAAGAGAGCAATTTATAAAGGCCGACCAACACGAGGCTGTTATTGGTAATTATCATTTAAGTATTGATGAATTAGCTAGTAAACCCTTAAGTTTAATTGCAGAAGCACATTCTATTTATGTTGATGCTGAAGAGTTAATTTATCCCTTAAAACTAAGAGCATGGCGAGAAGGAGACAGTTTTAAACCTTTTGGAATGCATGGAGAGAAGAAAGTGAGCGACTTTTTAATTAGTCAGAAAATCCCATTAGATGATAAAAAATCAATCCCAATTTTAGTAAATGGCGACGGAAAAATTATATGGATTTGTGGCTATAGAAGTGACGATAGATTTAAAGTAAAATCAAACACCAAAAAAATATTTATCTTAGAAGTACATAAAAACTAATTATGACCGATAATTACCCATTTCATGAAAAACAATACTTAGGTAGAGATTACAACTTTATTAGCATAAGAATGGTAATGGCTATTTTTTGCTTTGCCGCTTATTACTGGACAGAGAACCGAGAACGAAATGGAGATTTGTTGCTTCTAGTAGGTTGTGCCATACTTTTTATTAGCGTGATGATGCTATTTGTACTCCATTTTAGAACTATTGTAAACAATAAATCCGTTATTTTAAATGGATTATGGACTACTCGTTTAGTAAAAATAGACTTAAATAGTATTGTAAAAGTAGAAAACACCAAGTACAGCAACTATTTATTAAATAATCCGGTTTATAATTTACACCGTAATGGCACCATTAGGTTTTATGCTGGCGGTAAAGATGCGGTTAAACTAACCGATAGAGATGGTTTAGTGTATGTAATTGGCACTCAAAGAGCTTTAGAATTATACAATGCCATTCAACAAGAAATGAAAAAGTAATATTCTTTCATCACTTTTAAATCATTTCTCTAATGGCAAAAAACGTAAGGCTGAGTTAGTTTTAGTTTAAAATTAACTAAACTGGCTTCCCAAATTACTACCAGTTGTGTTTAGGTTTATATCCTATCTAATCATAAATACCGTTTACATTTTAACTACAAAAAGAAAGGGGTAATCATTAAAATGATTACCCCTTTAGTATGATAATAAATACGATCAAGAAGCTTTTAAAGCTGCTAAAGCATCTTTTATTTGTTGATTATCTGGCGCTAAAGCCAACGCTTTTTCAAAATAATCTTTAGATTTCACTTTATCTGATTTGATATAAAAAGCACCTACATAAGAGTAAGCATCAACCAAATTTGTTTTATCCCTATCTGCAATTGTAGGTTTCGCATTGGTGATCTCTATAAACTTCTCATAAGCTCCTTTAGCTTTCTCATTCTCATTAATTGGATTTAAATAGTATTCAACCCTTGCCACGTATAGGTAAGCATCAGCATTATTAGCTTTTACAGCAACATAAGTAAAGGCGCTATCTGCGGTGAGTAATGTCTTTTTAATTTCCTTTTCATCTAATGAATTAGCTTTAGCAAGATTAGCATATTTGAAATAGTTAGCATAACCTAAATAAAACCAGTCTGTATAAGATGACTTTGGTAGTTTTGTTAGCTTTTCATAATACTTTGCTGCCATATCATAATTCTTAGCAGAAAAATAAGTTTTAGCTATTGACCCTAACACCGTTGTGTTAGTAGTATCTAATTCATAGCCTTTAACATAATTTACAATAGCTAAAGAATCTTTCTTATCATTTTGATAAGCCTTACCCAAATACAGGTAATCATCAGCAATTAATCTATCTTTTTTTACGCTAGAAATAAATGAGTTTAAAGCTTCTACACCTGCAACATTGTTGCTATTTTCTATTGCAGCATAACCTTTAAACCTTTTAGCCAAAATATATTCCTCTGTTAAAACTGATTGATTGATAAAATCTGTCGAAGATTTTTCTAAGGTTACATAATCACCTGCATTTAATAAGAATATTAAATACCTGTATTGAGATTCTGTAGATCTATCAGTTAAATCTAAATATTTAGAATAATTTTCCTTTGCTTTTGGAAGCAATTCTGCTCTTCTGTTAGGAAAACCAGATGCCCAACGGTAATAATTTTCGGCTAATGCTCTGTAAGCTGGTCCAAAATTAGGATCTTTAGCAATAACGGCCTTAATATTAGTTTCAGCTAATTCAAAGTTGAAAGCTTGGGTCCATATTTCACCAATATTTACCTCAACACCCAATAAATTCTCTTTCAAATTCATGGCTCTTTGGTACTCAGCAACTGCCTCACTATTTTTCTTTTGAGCTTTGTAAGCGTTACCCATTGCAATATGCAATTCAGGTTCTTTCTCACCAAACTCTTTGGCTTTTTCAAACCATTCAAATGCTTTAGTTAAATCTCTTGAAGCTTCATAAGTATAAGCCTTTCCAATATAAATATATTCTTGAAAGTCTTTTTTCTTCATTCCTTCAGTAGCCTTAGCAAAGTTAGCTTGTGCTGCTGCTGCATTTTTAGCAAATAAATCAACCGCTCCTAATCCTACGTAATTTAAAGTATACTTTGGATCGGCAGTTAAACCGCTTTGGAAAACTATTTTAGCAGAATCTGGCTTATTCAATAAAAGATATAAATCTCCAAAATTGAAATAGTTCTCGGCAGTTGGTTGTGTTTTAACCAAATTACTGAACATAGATTTAGCTTTTTGAAACTGCTCTGCTCTTACTGCTTTTTTAGCATCCTCCAAACTTTGAGCTTGAGTTACTAATCCTATAACTACAAAACCTAAGGTAGTTATCACTACTTTCTTAATTACATTCATAATTCAATTATAAAAAAAAATTTAGTTTCTAATGTTAATTTGTCTACTTGATAAAGAATCTGGTGCCAAACCTGACTTTAAAATGATTCTTTGTCCTATATCTCCGGCAAGGAAAGATGCAAAACCTGTGCCTAAACCTGCCCTACCCTGTCCGTTAATTAGATACAAATACCTAATTAATGGGTAGGTTTTTAATTTTAAATTACTTTGAGACGGTTTTAAATACGCTCCTTTATCTTTACTTATTCCCATTACTCTAATAGATTTTACATCAGAAATAACATCTGGTGTTGGTCTCTTTATCCAAGCCACACTTACTATTCCAATAGCGTTAGGATGCTCTATAACATACTTAATCACATCTTTATTAGCCTTTAAAGCGTAAAAGTTTTTTGGAAATGTTTTAACGCCCGACAAATTCATTAAGTATTCAACAGTACTTGATTTAGGATTATCAAATACAAAAACTCTATTATTTTTAGACTTACCTGACAATTCGCTTTTTATCTCCTCTACAGAAATTACAGAATCTTGATTTTGCTGACTTGTAATTAAGGCAATCCCATCAATTGCAAACTTGGTAACTTTTAAAATGATTTTCTTATTATCGTAATATTTAGCTTCTTCTTTGGTGAGCTCTCTGGCCATAATTGCCAAATCTATACTATCACTCAAAAATAAATTAATGACTTCTTGCTGTGGCTTATAAACCATGCTTATATCTGCTCTGGTATAAGTATTGGAAAATATTTGATATTCATCATCCACAATAGGAAATAATGATTCATCTGCTAATATGGTAGCTTTTCCATTAGTGATGCCTTGCTCTTCAACTTTTGCATTTTGATTACAGGAAGCAAAAACGAGAGCTAAACTTCCTGCAATAAAACCAAGAAGCGAAAAAACATTATTCTTCTTCATGTTGTTGCTGTTTAATTAACCTATAGAATCTAAAAAAAGAATAGATAATTAATAAGGATGCAAATGCAATTTTCCAAATTTTTTCTACTCCGTAAAGTAACGGAAACTCATCCCAAAAAATAATTAAGATGCCTAACACAAAATAAATTGCAAACATCACTAGCCCTAAAATGAGCAGAAATCGCTTTGCGGGCGATTTCTGTCTATCTCTAAATTTTTGATATGCCATTAAATACTATTGTTGAAGTTGGAAGAAGATTGGCACTGTGTAAGATACACGTACATTTCTACCGTTTTGAACTCCTGGATTCCACTTTGGAGAACTTTTCAGTACTCTAATAGCTTCCTCATCACAACCGCCGCCAATACCTCTGGCTACTTTAATATCAGTTAAAGAACCATCTTTTTCTACTACGAAAGTACAAAACACTCTTCCTTGAATACCGTTTTCACGAGCAATTGGTGGGTATCTTAAGTTTTTACCTAAGAATTTACCAAACTGTTCTAAACCACCAGGGAAAGTTGGTAAAACCTCTACGTTAGTAAAGATTTCATTGGTATCCTCTGTTTTTTCTTGGTTGATAGGACCTTCTCCAACTGGTGTATTAATCACAATATCAGCATTTGGATCACCTTTAATGGTTTTTTGACCAGGATCTGCCTTTTCTAATTCTTGGATTGTAGGTGGTTCTTCCTCTACCACTTCTTCATCTGGTTTTACAACCGGAGGAGGAAATTTAACCTGATCCACTTTTGGTGGAGGTGGCTCTACAGGAGGTGGAGGTGGTACTTTTTTCTCATCCACAGGAGGTGGAGTAGATAAAATTACTTCTGTCTCCTTAACTTTTTCTACATTATCAGAATTTAATCCTTCAATGTATTTTAAAATTACTGGAGTGGATACGGCGATTATAAAAAATAACCCGCCTATAATCATTGCTTTATTGGTATTTCTATTATTCTGTTTACGAAGTTGATAAGCTCCGTATTCTTTATTTCTACCTTCAAAAACTATGTCAATCCAGCTCTGATTTAATATATCTAGTTTGGACATCTTGTCTTAAATTTAAATTAATAACGTGTTGATATTTAGAATATTATTCCTTGTAAGCACCCTGAGATTTCATTAAATTAATCTCAGCCGTTTCAATCTTATTACTAATACCATAAGAAGGAACTGAAGAAATTTTTATTTCATCTAAAATATCAACAAAATTTTTGTAGTTAGATTTATCAGATGACTTAATAATAACCATTAAACCTTTTTTGGGATCTCCTGTGCCAGCAACAACCTTCTTATTTGCATCTACAAAAGAAGATCTGATTCCGTTTTTACCAAAATTATCAACAGTTGGAGGGTTATCACCCAATACGCCCATGTACCAAACAATTTTGTTGTCTGAGCCTAATAGAACAGTCATAGTTCTAGAAGCCTTCACATCCAATTGTTCCTCTGGGTTATCATCGTTTTTATCAGGCATGAACATATCCATGGCCTGAGGTTTGGAAAGAGTAGTAGTAAGGATAAAGAAAGTAATTAAAAGAAAGGCTAAATCAACCATAGCAGTTAAATCTACTCTGGTCGACATTTTCTTGGTTCTTATTTTCCCACCTTTTTTACCACCCCCGCCGGAGGTATCTAATTCTGCCATAATGGTGTCTTTTTAAATTATTTTTCCGCTTCTAAGGAGGTGATTAAACTAAATTTATTGATGTTTTGATCTTGAAGAATATCAATTATTTTTCTGATAGTTGGATATTGCTCATCAGAATCACCTTTTATAGAAAATCTTAGATCTTTACCATGTAGCTCTTTTGTTGCATATCTAGATTGTAAAATCCATTGCTTTAGCTCATTGTTTGCGCCAGAATCTGCGGGAATACCAGGTTGCTTTACTTTCATTCTTTCGTTAGCTTCCATATTAATGTATTCTTTCAGACTGGTCATTGGTACTCCAAATGATTCAATAACTGAAAAACGCTTTTTCTCTGCTGGTGTAAACGTAACGCTGTATTGCTCGGCCATACGGTCTAACATATTGATTCTTACATCCTGCCCAACTACTCCAAAAAACACTTTACCTTCACCTATAGTAAGTGTAGCTACATCCTTATCTGGTACTTTAACAGTTACCGTTGAAGATGGAATATCTACAGGTAAAACTTCTGGCTGACGAGCTGTTGCTGATAAGATAAAGTAGGTTAGTAACAAAAAAGCAACATCGCACATCGCAGTCATATCTGTAACTGTACTTTTTCTTTTAATTTTAACTTTTGGCATCTTATTAAGTTTATGAGTTAGTTAAAAATTAATTAAAAGGCTCTTATTATGCATAAAAGCCTTTTTTACTAACTTATTTATTTATGAGTTGCAGCGTAAGTTTGAACAATAGAGAAACCAGCTTCATCTATTGAATACGTTAAACTATCTATTTTAGAAGTAAAGAAGTTGTAAGAAATTACAGCGAATAATGAAGTTGCAATTCCTGTTGCAGTGTTAATTAAGGCTTCAGAAATACCGTTTGCTAATTCAGCAGAATCGGCAGCTCCAGCAGCAGCTAAACCTGCAAAGGCCTTGATCATACCTGTTACCGTACCCAATAATCCGGCTAAAGTTCCAACTGATACTAATGTTGCAATAATGGTTAAATTTTGCTCTAACATTGGCATTTCTAATGCTGTTGCTTCTTCAATATCTTTCTGGATAGCTAAACATTTTTGTTCTGTATCCATAATTGTATCAGATTCAACTTCTTTGTATTTTAACAAACCTGATTTTATTACCGCAGCAACAGAACCTTTTTGTTTGTCACATTCGCTAATTGCGCCATCTACGTTGTTTGAAGAAAGCATAGATTGTACTTTTTTCACAAAAACGTCTACATTACCTGTACCAGCAGCTTTACTGATTACAAAGAAACGCTCAATAGAAAATACAATTACCATTAAAAACATTGACATTAAGAAAGGTACAATGTATCCTCCTTTGTAAACCATTCCGAAGTAATTACCTGGTAGTGGCTGACCGGTGTTCACACCGCCTTGAAAATTTGATCCGTTGCCCATTACAATTAAAAATAAAGCCCATCCGATAACGATGCAGATGACGATAGCTAGTCCTGCGAAAATCCCTGAACCCTTTGAGTTCTCTTTCTTAGCCATAGTAGGTTTTGGTGCGTTTGCCATTGTTTTTTAGTTTTTAAGTTTTTGAATAAATTAATGTGTGTGTTTGATTATTTGATAATGATTGTTATGATGACAATTTTAAAAAAGTGAATAACAAATTTATGATTTAAACTTTAAAATCAATTTAAAATCAAAATTTTTATGCGATCCACTAAAATTATTACAAAGTTTTCTTGATTCCCTCTAATATAGGCTTTCAATAAACGCCGTAATAAAAAAAAATTGCCCCATCAGGACAATTCTTTTACAATAAAAACCATTTTAATACTAAAAACCAAATTTATCTCTTTAATTTTTAGTTATTAATTTATTACCGTAAAAACTGTTGTCATTTTATCTCATAAGTTAATTTATCTTCAAACTGCTGAAAATTACTTTTAAAAGATTCAGATAATTCCTCGGCTTTTAAATCATAAGCGGCTTTATTTACCCATGTATTTCTAGGATTAAGGATTTCTGACGGAACTCCAAAACAAGAAACTGGCATTTCTAAATCAAAAACAGGATGTGTTTGATAATCTGCATCTATCAAAGTGTCTTCTAATACAGCATGAATCATGGCTCTAGTGTAAGCCAACTTGATTCTTTTACCAACGCCGTAAGGACCGCCAGACCAACCTGTGTTTATTAACCAAACGTTTACTCCATGTTTTTCGATTTTATCGCCTAACAATTCGGCATAAGCACCCGGATGTAATGGCATAAAGGCTTTTCCAAAACAAGCAGAAAAAGTAGTTTGTGGCTCAGTAATGCCTGCTTCCGTTCCGGCTACTTTTGCAGTGTAACCAGAAATAAAATGATACATTGCTTGCTGTGAGGTGAGCTTAGAAATTGGAGGTAAAACGCCAAAAGCATCGGCGGTTAAAAAGAATATATTTTTTGGGATGGCTGCTTTAGACGGAATTACCGCATTTTTAATGTAATTTAAAGGATAAGCTACTCTTGTATTTTCTGTTTTTTGAATATCAGAATAATCCACGGTACGTGTACCTTCATAAAAATTTATGTTCTCTAGTAAAGCTCCAAATTTTATGGCATTAAAAATTTCAGGTTCTTTATCCTCGCTTAAATCTATGCATTTAGCGTAACAACCGCCCTCAAAATTAAACACACCTTCATCACTCCAACCATGTTCATCATCTCCAATTAAAGCTCTATCCGGATCAGCAGATAAGGTTGTTTTCCCTGTTCCTGATAATCCGAAGAAAATAGCCGTATCGCCTTTTTTACCCACATTTGCAGAGCAATGCATAGATAATACCTGGTGCTGATGAGGTAAAATAAAATTCAAAACTGAAAAAATTCCCTTTTTAATTTCACCTGTATATGCAGTACCTCCAATTAAAATGATCTTTCTGGAAAAATTAATGATAGAAAAATTGAATTGACGAGTTCCATCAATCTCAGGATCGGCTTTAAAACCTGGGGCAGCAATAACTGTCCATTGCTCTAATGCTGGAATAACCTTTGTTTCCTCGGGTCTTAAAAATAAGTGATGGGCAAAAAGGTTTTGAAATGCTGTTTCGGTAACTACCAAAATAGGAATTTGATAATTTTCATCGGCGCAAGCCATAGAATTTCTTACAAAAATCTCTTCTTTGGTATTTAAATAGTTGATTACTTTTTGATAGAGCTTATCAAATTTTTGTGCATCAAACTTAATGTTGATATCTCCCCACCAAACATTTTCTGCGGTATGTTCATCTTCTACAATAAACCTGTCTTTTGGCGACCGACCAGTAAATGTACCTGTATCAATAGCTAAAGCTCCATTTTCAGCTAATTTTCCTTCTCCTCTTAATATGGCTTTCTCCATTAATTGAGGGACATCAAGCTGGTAATTGATGACTAAATTTTCTGAAAAATTAAATTGACTTAGGTCTGTTTTGCCTATTTCTGTCCTATTCATAAGTTATAATTGGTTGCACAAAAATAACTAGAATAAAACAAAAAAATAGAATTTAAATACCTAAAAATCAGCTAATTGTACTCAATACACTAAGTGTTAAGTTGCTATTAATCAGCTAGAAAAACCATTATACTTAGTGTATTTTACCCTCCAATTTTTTTTACTTTAAAACCCTCATTTAAAAGCAAATCCATTACTTTTTGTCTAAAATCTCCTTGAATCAAAATTTCACCATCTTTTACCGAGCCTCCAACCCCACATTTAGACTTCAAAAGTTTACCTAAAACTTTCAAATCATCATCACTCCCAATAAAGCCACTAATTAAGGTTACGGCTTTACCGCCTCGTTGTTTTTTATCTAATTGGACTCTTAAATCTTGTTTAGACGGCTTTAAAGTTTCCTCTATTTTTTCTTCAAAAGATGAAAATTCCTGATCAGGATTGGTAGAAAAAACAATACCATCAAAACTGCTAAATTTTTTAGAGCGCTTATCGTTACTCATTTACTAATTTTTTATAAATTTTATTTCTACTCTTCTGTTCATTGCTCTGCCTTGGTCGGTTTCATTATCACTTGCTGGCACAAGGTAAGCTTTGTTAGAAATTACTATATTTTTAATCCCTGTTGAAATAGATTGTAAACATTCGGCCACAGCCTTACTTCTTTTTTCAGAAAGCATTAAGTTATAATTTAAGCTCCCCCTGCTATCCGTATGCCCAATTACCTCTATTTTATAGGCTTTACCTAAGATTTCAGAAGTTTTGGCTAAGGCTTTGATTTTGCTCATTTCAGATTCTAAAACCTTAGCATCATCAAAATCAAAATAAATAATGGCGCCATTAGATTTGGCTTCCGCCGATAAGGGATTTATAGCTTGGCTACTTTTGTTGCTATCCTTTTCTATCTGAATTAATATATCTTGTATTTTTTCTCCATTTAGAATCCTTTTAAGATCAATTTCTTTACCGAGATCTGAATAATCTACAAAACCCGGTTGAGTGATGTCTTTTTTGGTAATTAAGCTGCCTTGTTCTAAAAAAACACCCGAATCGTAAACATTATCTGTTACATCGGCAATAATTATTTTGAGATGATATTTTTTATAGGGTGTAACAAATGTTTGGGCAACTAATTTGGTGGTAATACCGTCAAATTGCAGGTTTCTATATAGTTTATCATTCACTTTTTTGATCAATGCATCGTTAGGCTGCATACCCAATCGCTCTAGTTCTTCTTCCGAATCTTTAGGGATAAAAAACTTTTTAATTCCAAATAATACTTTTCCAACCTTGCTTCTGTAAACCTCTTCTTCCTGAGTATTTATAGGTATTTCTCTGTTTGACACCACAAAAGAAAAAACATTATTGTTGATATAATAAGTTGAGTCGGTTTTAAAGTTGACTGTATTAATACTTACCGGTGTTTTTTTATCAGGAATAAGTGCAATGTTTTTAGAGCTATCTCCATCAGAAACAATAAAAGCAAATACATCGTTAAATTCAGACCCCACAAATTCAGGATATTCTTCAGACCCAAATTGGTAATTAAACTGAATGCTATTATTATTTGGAACAAAATCAAACTCAATAAAGCTTAAATCATAAAAGACGCCTTTTATGATTTTTTGGAGATCTTTATCCACATCTGGCTTACCAAAAGCTTTAAAAGCAGTGCTCTCGTTAAATTTATCGTTTAAAGTTGCTATTGTAGAAATGTCTCCGGTAGACATTACCAAGCCATTTTTCAATTGTAAAATCCCATTATTAGAAAAAGTACCTGCCGCTTCTTTACCAGATAAATTGGTTTTTATATTCCCAATAACTACTCCCTGACCCACAAAGCTAGTTTTAACCCACTCTTCAATGTTTGTTAATTTAATATTGATTTGAGCTTGAGTGGCAGTAATCATAAAAGATACTACCAGAAGAAGACACCACTTTTTCATATTGAGTTATTTTAGGTAAAGAATATGAATTTAAGAAAAATTACTTCAAATAACCAATTCTAAGGCCAGATGCTTAACAGTTATCAACAGATCTTTATCCATCATTGATGGCTCTCCGTCTAAATGAACTGGGCCACTTTTGTCTCTTATAATACTCACCTGTTTTCCTTTAATAATTTCTACATATTTAGAGTATTGAGCAGATTTAGCAAACATTCTGAAACCTAATGCTGGGAATGCATACATTGAAAAAGGCTTTATTATACAATAATCCAGTAAACCATCTTTTAATGACGCCGTTGGAGAAACATGCGCATTGTTACCATATTGAGAAGAATTGGCAATACTTAACATAAAAGCTGTCCGCTCAAACTGCTCTCCATCAATTTCAATAATATACCGTTCGGGCTTATAAGTTGAGATTTCTTTTAAAGTAGTTTTTATATACCCTTTAAATCCTCTTTTATGATTTCCGGCAAAAATTGCACTGATATGCGCATCAAAACCCATACCTGCCATGTTAAAAAATTTCTTTCCGTTAAAAATACCAGCATCTATTTTAGTGGTATTTAACAAATTAATTCTTTGAATAGCTTTAATATTATTTAAAGGAATGCCTAATGTTCTTGCTAGCCCATTGCCAGATCCGCAAGGAATTATTGCCATTATTTTACCAGATGATTCCACTTCAGAAGCTACTTCATTGATAGTTCCATCTCCACCAACAGCCACTATAATATCAAAATTAGCTTTTACAGCGTTTGCTGCTAATGCCATAGCATGGCCATTGTATTCAGAAAAAACTATTTCCGCATTAAATAGATAATGGTCTAAGTACTGATCTAACAAAGAGGGGAAAAAAGTTTTGTTTAATCCGCCAGAAATTGGGTTAACAATAAAAAGGATCCTCTTTTTCAAAAATTTAAAATTTAAATTATGCACAAAGTAATTCTATTTTTTCCATAAAATAAAAATTGTTATACCTTTGCAATCATTAAAGTGGAATGATTTGAAACGATTGCAACCACGTAAAAAAATTGCTAAAGCCTCACTGCATCAGCACCTTTAATTTGCAATCCTTCATAGTTTTTATTAGATAAATTTAAAAATTTAAATATGCCTTATTTATTTACATCAGAATCTGTATCTGAGGGACACCCAGACAAAGTTGCAGACCAAATTTCGGATGCACTAATTGATAATTTTTTAGCTTTTGATAAAAACTCTAAAGTTGCTTGTGAAACATTAGTAACTACCGGACAAGTGTTTTTAGCTGGCGAGGTAAAATCTAAAACTTATTTAGATGTTCAAAAAATAGCTAGAGATGTGATCAGAAAAATTGGTTATACCAAATCTGAATACATGTTTGAAGCTAATTCTTGTGGAATTCTTTCTGCTATTCATGATCAATCTCAAGACATTAACCAAGGGGTAGATCGTTCTAATCCAGAAGAGCAAGGTGCTGGCGACCAAGGAATGATGTTTGGTTATGCTTCTAATGAAACCGATAATTACATGCCTTTGGCGTTAGATCTTGCTCATAAATTATTAATAGAGCTTGCCGCTTTACGCAGAGAAAACAAAGAAATCGATTATTTAAGACCTGATGCAAAATCTCAGGTAACTATTGAGTATAATGATGATCATCAACCTATTAGAATTGATAGCATTGTAATTTCTACACAGCATGATGATTTTGATGAGGAAGCTACCATGTTGGCAAAAATCAAGAAAGACATTATTTCTATTTTGATTCCAAGAGTAAAAGCATCTCTTAAAGCAGAACTGCAAACCTTATTTAATGATCAAATTACTTACCATATTAACCCAACCGGAAAGTTTGTAATAGGTGGCCCACATGGTGATACTGGTTTAACCGGAAGAAAAATTATTGTGGATACTTACGGAGGAAAAGGCGCTCACGGTGGTGGTGCATTCTCTGGTAAAGACCCATCAAAAGTAGATAGATCTGCTGCTTATGCCACTCGTCATATAGCCAAAAATTTAGTAGCTGCTGGTGTTGCTGATGAGGTTTTAGTACAAGTTTCTTACGCTATTGGCGTGGCAAAACCTTGTGGTGTTTTTGTTGACACTAAAGGAACTGCTAAAGTGAATTTAACTGATGGCGAAATTGCTAGAAAAGTAGAAGCGATTTTTGATTTGCGCCCTTATTTTATAGAGCAACGTTTAAAATTGAGAAACCCAATTTATTCAGAAACTGCTGCTTATGGCCACATGGGACGTACCAACGAAGTTGTTAAAAAGACTTTTTACGGTGCAAACGGCGAAGTGAAAGAATTAGAAGTGGAATTATTTACTTGGGAAAAATTAGACTTTGTAGATCAAGTTAAAGCCGAGTTTGGCTTATAATCATATACAGCTTTAGCTAAATATTTTAAAAGGTTAGATATTTAAATGTCTAACCTTTTTTGTTGCTATTACTTTTCATTTTTAAAGGTTGTTAAAATTAAAAGGCAAAAAAATTCATAAAAAAATTCAGAAAAGGAGATTTAAATCTCATATTTAATTACGTTTAATCTTGTACTATTAGTTTATCAATATTGCTTAAATTAGCCCATGTGTTAGAAATTTTTAACATTTTATTTTAGAAATAAATACCCAATAAACCAACAAAAACATTGTTAAAAATGGAATCAAACAAAAAAGAAAACTTTTTAGCCATAGATATTGGTGGCTCTCACATTAAAGCTACAGTACTTAATAATGATGGGGAAATGCTGTTTCCATACAATAAAATACCAACGCCAACACTGGCAAACCCAGAAAACGTTATTCAGGCTATCAAAGAATTAATTAAAACCTATCCTCCTTTTGATAAAATATCTATAGGTTTTCCGGGTTATATAAAGGATGGAATAGTAATTACTGCGCCCAATTTAGATAAGCAAGCTTGGGAAAACTATAATTTGAGTGAAGTAATAGCATCCGAATTAAAAAAACCTGTAAGATTAGTTAACGATGCTGATTTTCAGGGTTTAGCAGTGATTAGTAGGAAAGGTTTAGAAATGGTAATTACGTTAGGAACAGGTTTTGGAACTGCATTATTTATAGATGGAAAACTTTTACCTCATTTAGAATTGGCCCATCTTCCGGTTAGAAAAAGTAAAGATTACGATTCTTTTATAGGAGATAAAGCATTAGAAAAAGATGGTCTCGAAAAATGGAACGTCAAAATGAAAGAAGTGTTACACACCTTTAAAACCGTAATAAACTATGATTTTCTTTATTTAAGTGGCGGTAATGCCAAGAAAATCAGCTTTAAGCTTGATGATAACATTAAAATTGTAAGTAACAGAGACGGAATAAAAGGTGGCGCTTTCTTATGGGCAACCGAAGATGATTATTGTGTTAAAACCTTTCAACCTACGCCATAGCTTTAAATTATTTTTCTATTTTTAGCCCCTGTAAACTATTAATTAAATAATAAATTCAAATATCTGTTAACACATTCCTAAATTTTTAAAAGAAATTGGCATAAATAAAAATTGCTTTTAAACTTTAAAGATATGATGGTGACGAAAAAAATCTTCAACAATCAACCTAAAAAAACCGATTAAGAAGACTTTTTAAAAAATGGAAGTATAACGTAAAATGAAAGCCCACATTAAACCCAAACCAACCGTATTCATGATTTTTGGCGGCACAGGAGACCTTGCCGAAAGAAAATTGATACCAGCCTTGTACAATCTTTTTTTAGCAGAATACATGCCTAAAGAATTTAAAATAGTTGGTTTAGGACGCACAGCGTATCAAGATGACAGCTTTAGAGAGGTGTTGCTAGAAGGTGTAAACAAACACTCTAGAAGCGGCAAAGCCGAAAAAGATAAATGGGCTGAATTTGCAGAGCATATTTCTTATTTAAAAGCCGATGTTCATAATGAAAAAGATTATGAAAAGATGGAAAAGATTATTGAAACATGTGATGCTTCTTGGTCTGAACCTTCTGTAATTATTCATTACCTGGCAGTAACGCCTCAATTCTTCCCAATTATTGCTAAAAATTTAGCAAAAATGAAGCTGGCTAATGATATAAACAGAACCAGAATTGTTGTGGAGAAGCCTTTTGGTCATGATTTAGAATCAGCTAAAGAACTCAATCATTTATTAAAAAATATATTTCACGAATCTCAAATCTACAGGATAGATCATTATTTAGGAAAAGAAACGGTACAAAACATGTTGGCTTTTCGGTTTGCAAATGCACTTTTTGAACCCATTTGGAATCGTAATTATATAGAACATGTTCAAATTTCTGTAACCGAAGATATTGGTGTAGAAGATCGTGGCGGTTATTACAACACCTCGGGCGCTTTAAGAGATATGGTAC
Organism: Pedobacter cryophilus; assembly: GCF_005116455.1. Taxonomy (GTDB): domain Bacteria; phylum Bacteroidota; class Bacteroidia; order Sphingobacteriales; family Sphingobacteriaceae; genus Pseudopedobacter; species Pseudopedobacter cryophilum. Next base: position 1,149,314 of record NZ_SWBP01000001.1, on the reverse strand, counting down.
AAAATCATATTTTACAAGTTTTGTGTTTAGTGGCCATGGAACCTCCGGTAAATTTTGATGCCGAGGAAATTCGCAATAGAAAAGTTGATGTTTTAAGAGCCATGCGCAAATTTGGGTCAGAAGAAATTAGACACAATACAGTTAGAGGGCAATACAGCGAAGGTTGGGTTGAGGGCGAAAAAGTAGTAGGCTACCGCGAAGAAAAAGATGTAGATCCAGATTCTAATACCGAAACTTTTGCTGCGTTAAAGTTTTTTATTGACAACTGGAGATGGCAAAATGTTCCTTTTTATGTAAGAACAGGAAAAAGAATTCATCAAAAATCTTCTATTATTAGTATCCAATTTAAAGACGTTCCGCATTTAATTTTTCCTTCCAAATCAACAGAAAGTTGGCAGCAAAATAGGCTTATTATTAGTATACAGCCAGAAATGAGCATCCGTTTACAAGTTCAAGCCAAAAGACCAGGTTTAGACATGATATTAAACCCTGTTGACATGGTTTTTAATTACGACGGAACTTATTCAACAGATACTCCAGAAGCTTACGAAACGTTATTATTAGACGCTATGAAAGGTGATCAAACCTTATTTATGCGTGGAGATCAAGTAGAAACTGCTTGGGAATTATTAATGCCTGTTTTAGAAAGCTGGGAATCCAAAAAAAGTATCAGCTTTCCAAATTATTCTGCCGATAGCTGGGGACCAGAAACTGCAGAAGCTTTAATAGCAAAAGACGGTTTTCATTGGTTTACGCTACCTATTAAGAAATCTGAAAAAGAAAAAAAATGAAACTAAACGTTTTTGCCAATACAGATGAGCTATACAAAGCTTTTGCTAATTATTTTGTAAAATGTGCTCAACAAGCCATCGCTGCAAATAATAAATTCTCTGTTGCGCTATCTGGAGGAAGTTCGCCAAAAAAATTATACCAATTGTTAGCCTCTGATGAATACAAAAACCAGATAGACTGGACTAAAGTATTTTTCTTTTTTGGCGATGAGCGCTATGTAGAACACAGCCATCCTGATAGTAATTATTTAATGGCAAAAAACGCTTTCTTAGACGCCTTAAACATCAAAGAAAATCAGGTTTTTAAGGTAGATACTTCTTTAGATCCAGAATCAGCTGCCTTAGATTATGAACGTTGCATTTGTCAATTCTTTACAAAAGATAAAGAACCTTATTTTGATCTCATTATTTTAGGATTAGGAGATGATGCCCACACAGCGTCATTGTTTCCTGGTACAGAAATAGTTTGGATAGATGAAGAACTGGTTAAAGAAGTGTATCTAAAAGACAAGCAAGTTTACCGCATTAGTATGACAGCCCCTTTAATTAACCAAGCTAAAAATGTAGCTTTTTTAGCTTTTGGCGCTAATAAGGCCGATGCAATAAAAGCAATTTTTGAAGCCGAAAAAGACATTTCCAAATATCCTGCTCAATTAATAGCGCCAAAAAATGGTGAATTGCAATGGTTTGTTGATGAGGCCGCAATTGCAAAACTCAGTAAATCTTAATTAAAAAGATATAAAACACACTTCGCCGATAAAACCTAAAAAATCTTATCGGCGTTTTTATAAAAAAAATTTTTTGGGGCAATTGCAAGCTCTTTCGCTACGATAATCTGGCGGTACATTATAGCCCCTTTCCTCTCAAAAAGTCCAAAAAAAAGAGGTTAACATTACCATTCAGCTTATTTTACTCAAATATTGCATCCCAACTCCAGTTCCTATTTATTAGAAGTACAATTTTTTGGCTATTTATTGCTATTTTAAAATCATAATTAATTTATAATGCTTGTTTCATTTTTATAATTATAAAAATTAATTATTTAAAGATATTATTACTAAAATAGAAACCTTTTGAGTAAAATTATTGTTCAAATTTTAACAATAAAATTTTTCTTTTTTTTTAACTACTTATGAGAAGATTTAGTGCCGATTATATTTTTACTTTAGAGGGAGAGCCTATACAAAACGGTATTGTAGTAACAGATGATCTCGGCAAAATTTTAGCAGTAACTAATGAAAAAGCTTTATCAGACCCTAACATAGAACGCTTTAATGGAGTAATTGTCCCTGGATTTGTAAATGCACACTGTCATTTAGAGCTTTCGCATCTTCATCAAAAAATAGAAAAAGGAACTGGGCTAATTCCTTTTATAAAAAATGTAATCGGTAAAAGGCAAGAAGAAGAGGAAAAAGTGATAAATGCCATGAAAAAAGCTGATGAGCAAATGTTTCAAAATGGCATTGTAGCCGTTGGTGATATTGCCAATCAATCTATTTCAGCATCAGTAAAAGAAAAAAGCAACATAAAGTACCACACTTTTATAGAAATGTTAGGTTTTGATCCTGCAAAAGCAGAGGCAACAATCGCACAAGCTTTAAAACTACAAACACACTTTCAAAATTCTTCTTCTATTACTCCGCATGCTCCTTATTCCTTGTCAAAAGAATTATTAAAAAATCTGACTAAATTTTGCAAAAAAGTAAACAATCCCATCTCTATCCATAATCAAGAAAATGAAGAAGAAAATTTTCTTTACAGATATAAAGATGGTCCATTTATGGAGTTTTTTAAAGAAATGAACATCAATGTTGACGGCTTTAAAGCTCAATCAAAAAATTCTTTACAAACTCTTATTCCTTTTTTACCCGATAATCAACCAATTTTATTGGTTCACAATACTTACACTAGCCTAAAAGACATTTATTTCACCAAAAGATTTAATCTTAAAATTAACTGGTGTTTTTGCCCCAATGCCAATCTTTACATAGAAAACAAACTGCCTACTTTTGATTTTTTTAAGCATAATAATTATCCTATTACCATTGGTACTGATAGCTTAGCTTCTAATGATCAATTATGCCTTTTGAGTGAAATGAAAGTGCTGCAAAAAAATATAGATTATCTTTCTTTTACTCAACTTTTACAATGGGCAACCATTAATGGCGCAAAATTTTTGGGTTTTGATAACGATTTAGGAACTATTGCAACAGGTAAAACACCCGGATTAAACTTAATTAGTCATTTAAAAAACGGCAAATTGAGTGATAAATCTACGGTGAAAAAGTTAATTTAAGTTTTCTATTTTGTGAATTGCCAATAAAGCTTCATTTTTACAAAGAATGAATAGAGTTTGCCAGTTACTTCAAATTAAATTTCCCATTATACAAGCAGGCATGGTTTGGTGTAGCGGCTGGGAATTGGCTTCGGCGGTTTCTAATGCTGGTGGCTTAGGTATTATTGGTGCCGGCTCTATGTATCCTGATGTTTTAAAAAATCATATTCAAAAAACCAAACAACATACTTCTAACAATTTTGCAGTTAATTTACCGCTGTTATATCCATCTATTGAAGAGCATGTAGAAACCATTATCAAAGAAAAAGTGCCGGTTGTGTTCACCTCTGCTGGCAATCCTAATATTTGGACTGCCATATTAAAAGCCGAAGGCATAAAAGTTGTTCATGTAATTGCAAATTCTAAATTTGCCCATAAAGCGGTAGATGCAGGTGTGGATGCTTTAGTAGCCGAAGGTTTTGAAGCCGGTGGCCATAACGGAAAAGAAGAAACCACCACACTTTGTTTAATTCCTAAAATAGTTGATGAAGTAAATATTCCGGTAATAGCCGCCGGTGGAATTTCATCAGGAAAAAGTATGTTAGCTGCTTTTGCTTTAGGTGCCGAAGCCGTTCAAATTGGAAGTAGATTTGCAGCTTCAGTTGAATCATCAGCTCATCAAAATTTTAAAGATGCTATTATTCAGGCAAAAGAAGGATCTACAAAATTGAGCATGAAAAAACTTACTCCAGTTAGGTTATTGGAGAATGACTTTGCTCGAGAAATATTTGAAGCTGATTTAAATGGCCTTGATAAAGAAGGATTGATTCATTTGCTTGGAAAAGGCAAAGCTAAAAAAGGAATGTTTGAAGGAGATATCCAAAATGGGGAATTAGAAATTGGACAAGTAGCTGCAAATTTTAAAGATATATTACCGGCCAAAACCATTTTAGAACAAATATGGAATGAGTTTTTAGTTGAGAAAGAAAAATTACAGGCTTTAAAGTTTTAAATCATTTTTAACAGCTTAAAAAAATATCATTAATTGTAAATCTTATAATGAAAGCATTAAAAATTGTGGTTTCGGGCAGGGTACAAAGAGTTGCTTACCGGGTTTCTACTAAAGCTGTAGCAGATCAAATGGGGATTAAAGGCATCATAAAAAACCAAAAAGATGGCTCTGTTTATATAGAAGCCGAAGGAGATGAAGAGATGATGGATGAGTTTATTGATTGGTGCAAATACGGGCCAGATAACGCCCGAGTTGACGATATAGTGATGGAAGAAATGGAAGCAAAAAACTATCAGAATTTTAATATTTTAAAGAAATAACTTGTCGACAATTAAAAAATTTGCAGGGCAAACCGCTATTTATGGTATCAGTACGGTAGCCTCCCGCATCTTAAATTTCTTCCTTACGCCAATATACACTAACGTTTACGGCAAAAAGCTCTATGGTATTTTTAGTGAAATGTATAGCTATGCATCGCTTTTAAATGCCTTACTATCTTTTGGAATGGAAACCGCTTTTTTTCGTTATATCAATAAAAAAGAAGGTAAAAAAGATATCATCTACAGCAACACTTTTATTGTGGTAGCTTTTATAAGTTTGCTATTTTTAATAAGCAGCTTACTTTTTTTAAAGCCCATTGCCGTTTTACTACAAGATGGAAGAAGCACATCTTTAATAGATTTTACTACCTACATCAAATACTTCATTTTCATTTTGATAATAGATGCATTAAGCGTGGTTCCTTTTGCAAAAGTGAGATCAGAAGGTAAGCCAGGCAGATATTCTATCATTAAATTAGTAAATGTTTTAACATTTATTGGTCTCAATTTATTTTTCATTTTTGTGATTCCAATCATTATTAAACATCAATTATTTTTAGCTGATACTTTATCAGTATGGTATCGCCCAAAATGGATTGGTTATGTGTTTTTATCAAATTTAATTGCCAGTATACTTACTTTCTTACTTTTATTACCAGAGATTTTTCAACTTAAATTTAAACTCGATAAAAAATTATTGCTAGAAATGTTAAGCTATAGTTGGCCTATTTTTGTGGCTAACTTATCTTTTATTATTAATGAGAATATTGACAAAATCTTTCTCAGTCATTTATTACCAACGACAATTAGTGAAAGCCAAACAGGTATTTATGCTGGTTGCGCTAAAATAGCGGTGTTTTTAAGCATTTTTATTATGGCGTACCGACTGGGTGCCGAACCTTTTTTCTTCAGTCATGCTAAGCAAGAAAACGCCACAAAAACTTATGCTCAAATTATGAATTACTTTGTTTTAGCAATCTGTTTGATATGTGTGGGTATAGTTGCTAACATAGAAATTCTAAAATATTTTATTGCCGAAGAGTTTTGGGTAGGTTTAAATGTAATTCCAATTTTGTTGTTTGGCTATGTAAGTTTAGGCATTTACATGAATTTGTCTATTTGGTATAAACTATCAGACCAAACTAGGTTTGGGCTTTATATTTCTGGCTTAGGCGCTATAATTACCATCGTGTTAAACATTATTTTTATTCCAAAATATGGTTTTATGGCTTCGGCGTGGGTTTCTTTATTGGCTTACACCAGTATGATGATTTTATCCTACATTCTTGGTCAAAAAAACTACCCAATTCCTTATGATTTAAAAAGAAATATGGGCTACTTAGCTTTATCAATCATCATAGTAATCTTATCTTTTGTAGTTTTTAAAAGAAACTTAATTGTAGGAAACCTACTTTTTGTAACTTTCGGCTTATTAATTTTATATATCGAGCGCAAGCCATTAAAAAAAATATTATCCAGTTTATGAATATAAATATCATCAATCAATCTAAACATCCGCTTCCGGCTTATGAAACTTTAGCTTCTGCTGGTATGGATTTAAGAGCCAATTTGGAAGAAGCTGTTACGATAAAACCTTTCGAAAGAAAACTTATTGCAACTGGTTTGTTTATAGAATTACCTATAGGTTTTGAAGCGCAAATAAGACCAAGAAGTGGTTTAGCGTTTAAATTTGGTGTTACGGTGTTAAACTCGCCGGGCACCATAGATGCAGATTACCGTGGCGAAATTAAAGTGTTATTAATTAATCTTTCTCAAGAAGATTTTATGATTGGAGATGGCGATAGAATTGCTCAAATGATTATTGCTAATCATGAAAAAGCGCAATGGGTACAAACCAATGAACTTTCTGAAACAGAAAGAGGCGCCGGTGGTTACGGACATACAGGAGTAAAATAAATGAGAAACAGACGAAATATTTTATTGATGATGCTTATCGCGATAGGCATTTCGTCTTATGCGCAAAAAACTAAACAACCCAAGCAAGAGCTGGTAATTGTTGGCGGAAAAGTGTTAAGCCCAGAAGATAGCATTCAAGTAGTGCAATTATATTATTCGGGCTTGAGGGAAAAAGTGGTTCAAAACCCAACTTTAGCTATAGATTATTTTAATCAAATTTTAAAAATAGATCCTACAAATTATAACGCTTATTATGAGCTGGCTCAAATTTATTTTAACAAAGGCGATTTAGGTAATGCCAGAGAATTTGCTCAGAAAGCTACCGCAATTAAAACAGATAACGAATGGTATTGGTTGCTTTTGGCAAACATTTATCAAGAGCAGCAAGATTACGCTTTAATAGATTACGCTTTAAATGAGCTGATAAAAATTGCCCCCGAAAAATTAGATTACCGTTTTGATAAAGCCAACGCCCTATTTATGATGGGCAAAGCCGATGAAGCGCTTAATTTATATAACGATTTAGAAAAAAAAGTAGGCTTAACAGATCAGGTTTTACAAGGGCGACAAAAAATTTATCTTAAAAAAAATGACATCAATAAGGCTGCTGCCGATTTAGAGCAACTCATCAAAAACAACCCTTCAGATGTGAGGTATTATCTTTTTTTGGGAGACCTGTATTACGCAAATGATAAGGTTAATGAAGCTTTAACCGTTTATCAAAAAGCCTTAACTTTAGATAGCACTAATCCATTTACTAGATTAGCCATTGCACAAATTTACGATGGTCAAAAAAAGCCAAAAGAAGCATTTGAAGAATTAAAAATGGCTTTTAAACAACCTGATTTAAATATCGACCAAAAGGTTAAAGTGATTATCAGGTATTTTGATGCTTTTCCAGATCCGCAGGCTTTGCAATATGCTTTAGAGCTATCTAAAATTTTAACAGAAGCACATCCCGATGATCCAAAATCTTTTTCCCTTTATGGCGATGTGCTTTTTCAGAAAAACGAACTCGAAAGCGCAAAAATAGCCTATCAAAAAGCCTTAGACTTAAACAAAAATGTATATGCCATTTGGGAACAACTCATAAGAATACAACTTTCTTTAAATGATGCTAAAGGAACTATTAAAAATGGCGAAGAAGCTTTAACCTTATTTCCTAACCAATATCCATTGTACTTTTTTACGGCTTTAGGTTATATCCAAAACAAAGAATATGATAAAGCCATTAATTACCTTAATAATGCTTTGGGTTTTGATATAGAGAACGTAAGCCTAAAAGCACAAATTTATAGCAGCTTAGGTGATGCATATCAACAGCAAAAAAAATACAAAGAATCTGTGGCGGCTTATGAAAATGCTTTGCTTATAGAACCTAATAATACTTATACCTTAAATAATTATGCTTACTATTTATCGTTAAGAGATGAGAATTTGGCTAAGGCCGAAGAAATGTCTCTAAAAACTAATCAATTAGAGAATGATAACGCCTCTTTTCAAGATACTTATGCTTGGATATTGTTTAAAGAAAAGAAATATGCAGAGGCAAAAGTATGGATGCAGAAAGCAATTTTAAATAATCCAAACAATGCAGTACAGTTTGAACACCTTGGTGATATCCTTTTTAAACTTGGAGAAATAGAAAATGCACTCCAAAATTGGAAAAAGGCTTTAGCTTTAGATCCGGCAAATGCATTATTAGAGAAAAAAATAAATCAAAAAAAATTGGGCGAATAGCCTTTTTACCTTGTAATTGCAATTGATGAAAAGAAATATTTTGAACAAGTTATTATTGTTAACCTTTTGCGCAGTATTTTTTTCATGTAAGGCTAAAAAAGCGATCATTAAAGAAACAGGGGGATCTCAACCCATAGAAAACAAAAAAACAGAGTTACTTTCTATTAGGTCTAAAGAATCTGTTTTCTCTACTTTTTCTACCAAAGCCATCACCAATTTAAATTTAAATGGGAAGGAATATGACGCTACGCTTAATATCAGAATAAAAAAAGGCGAGGGCATTTGGGTTTCTATAACCGCTTTTGCTGGGTTTGAAATAGCCAGAACCATCATTACGCCAGATAGTGTTAAAATTATGGATAGAATTAATGATGACTATATCAAAAAGCCATTCTCTTTTATTCATGAATTTACCAATAAACAAATAGATTATTTAACCTTAGAATCCCTCTTGGTTGGAAATTGTGTTCCTTTTACGCTGAATGGAAACAGCAATATTATATTAGATAATGCACTATTAAACATCAAAGGAAACAGCCAAAGTTTAAACTATAACCTTCAGTTTAATGAGCAGTTTAAGGCTACCTATACTTTTTTATCAGATGAGTTTGCGCAACAAACATTAACCGTAAATACACCACTTTTTGAGGAAATTGCCAATCAATTAATCCCTATAAAAGTTTCTTTAGATTCTAAAACAGCAAAGAAACAAATTAAGGTGGCTATGGAATACAGCAAAACACAATTAAATTTGCCAGTTGATTTTCCTTTTAATGTCCCTAAAAGATTTTCAGTGATAGACTAAATTAATACCTTTACCACAATGAAATACTTCAAATCCTTATTTATTATATTTCTTTTGTTTTCTGGAGTTCAATTATTTGCGCAAACCAGATCAGAGTTAGAGAAAAGAAAGGCGCAATTGAATAAGGATATTGAGATGATTAACAATACCTTACAAAAAACATCTTTAGATAAACGCGTTACTTTAAAGCAGTTAAATGCTTTAAGAACACAAATAAGATTAAGGGTAGAAAAAATTAACACCATTAATTCTGAAATCCGGTTATTAGATGGCCAAATTAACGAGAACACCAATCAAGTCAGATCATTACAATCACAATTAGGTCAGTTAAAGTCAGATTACGCTGCTATGGTGCGCTTTGCCCAAAAAAATCAAGGCTCTTACAGTAAATTGATGTACATTTTTGCAGCAAAAGATTTCAATCAGGCTTATAAGCGAATGAAATACCTTCAACAATTTGGAGAATACCGTCAAAAGCAAGCTCGTTATATAGAGAATACTCAAAATACTTTAAAGAATAAAATTACCCAACTAAATAAAAATAAATTAGATAAAGATCATTTACTAAATGATCAGCAAAAGGAAAAAAGCACTTTAGGAGTTGCGCAAAACAAGCAAATAAAAGTGGTGAGTAGTTTAAGCTCTCAAGAAAAAAGGTTAAAGCAAGATTTGGCTCAAAAACAAAGAGACGCACAAAAACTAGATAGAGCCATTAGACAAGCTATACAAAGAGAAATTGAAATTGCCAGAAAAAAGGCCGAAGATGCAGATAGAGCTGCCGCGGCAAAAGCAAAAGCCGAAGGAAAAGAAGCGCCAGTTGCCAGAACTACAAATACCTCTATTTTAAACTCTACACCAGAAGCCGCAAAATTATCGGCAGATTTTGTGAGTAACAGAGGCCGATTGCCTTGGCCGGTTGCAAATGGCGTAGTAACAGAATATGCTGGTATCCAAAAAATAGGAAATGTTACCCGTGAAGTAACCGGCTGGACCATAAAAACAAATGCAGGCTCTGCCGTAAGAACAATTTTTGAAGGAACTGTAACAACAGTAATAGATATTGTAGGTTCTACGGTTGTAATTATTAAGCATGGAGAATACTTTACAGCTTATAAAAATTTAGGTTCGGTAAGTGTTTCTAAAGGGCAAAAGCTAAGTACAAAGCAAACCATAGGCACTGCAGATGGACAAGCAGAAATAGAATTTCATATTTACAAATCTAGTCAAGAGCAAGATCCAAAATATTGGTTGGCTCCTAATTAGCAAATTTATAATTGCAGCGCTGTTAAGAAATCAATAGAAAATAAAAATCCTTATATTTGCGTTCTCTTTAAAACCAAAAAACATGTTTAACGGAGTTTTATTATTTTTAAATTTAGGAACACAAGAAGTAATTTTAATTGTGTTTGCTGTTTTGCTTTTATTTGGAGGAGAAAAATTACCTGAATTAGCAAGAGGTTTAGGCAAAGGGATAAGAGAATTTAAAGATGCCTCTGACGGGGTTAAAAGAGAAATACATAGAAATATTAACCAGCTCACCGCTACAGAGGAATTGAAAAGAGAAGAAGAGATAGAGCGAGTGAAGGAGCAAACTAAATTAGATGCTCCAAAAGAAAATACAGAAGTTTAAACAATTTAAATCAGTAAGAAAATGGGTTTAGGTGCTCCAGAAATTATTTTAATCGTATTGGCATTATTGCTTTTATTTGGTGGAAAAAAGATTCCAGAATTAATGAGAGGTATGGGTAAAGGAGTGAAGGAATTTAAAGACGCTCAAAACGGAGTTGATAAGTCTGAAAAGCCAGAAGAGAAATAATAAAATTTTTATGTCCTAATTATTTAGGATTCTATTAACCTTGAATGGTCGAAATTCTTAATTTCGGGAATTCAAGGTTTTGTTTTGTAAAATGATTAAAGAAAAAATTAAATCGTATTCTAAATTAATAGACTTACAAGAAGACCTCAAAAAAGGTTCGATTAGTTTAAAAGATTTAATTCACTATTACAGTGCCCGTATTAAAGAATACGCCCATTTAAATGCTTTTTTAGAAGTTTTTGAAAAAGAAGCTTTAGAAAGAGCTATCCATATTCAAGAAAAAATAAATAACGGAACAGCGGGTAAGTTAGCCGGTATGATTATAGGATTAAAAGATAATATCTCCTATAAAAACCATCAAATGACGGCCTCATCCAAAATTTTGCAAGGTTATACTGCTGTTTACTCCGCCACCGTAGTAGAGCGTATTTTAGCCGAAGACGCCATTATTATTGGAAGGTTAAATTGTGACGAGTTTGCCATGGGCGCTTCTAATGAAACTTCCTATTTTGGACCAGTAAAGAATTTTGCTGATGAGAGAAAAGTTTCTGGCGGTTCATCAGGTGGTTCGGCAGTGGCAGTACAAGCCAACCTTTGTTTTGCATCATTAGCGTCAGATACAGGAGGCTCTATCAGACAACCGGCAGCTTTTTGCGGAGTAGTAGGCTTAAAACCAACTTATGCAAGGGTTTCTCGTTATGGCGTTGTTGCCTACGCTTCGTCTTTTGACCAAGTTGGCCCAATTGCTAAATCAGTAGAAGACGCTGCTTTAATATTGGAAGTAATTGCCGGTCAGGATTTTTATGATGGCACCTCTTCTTCAGAACCAGTTCCGCAATATTCTAAATTACTTGCTCCACACATCAAAAGAAAAATAGCTTACATAGAAGAAACACTACATTCGGAAGGGTTAGACCCAGAGATTAAGCAAAATGTGCTGCAACAAATAGAACAATTAAAAGCAGATGGACATACCGTAGAGCCCGTATCTTTTGAATATTTAGATTACGTAGTGGCAACTTATTATATTCTTACCACAGCAGAAGCCTCTTCTAATTTAGCCAGATATGACGGCGTTCATTTTGGTTATAGAAGCCCGGAGTCTAAAGATTTAATGAGCACTTATAAAAAATCTAGATCTGAAGGTTTTGGAGAAGAAGTAAAACGCCGAATTATGTTAGGCACTTTTGTGCTTAGCGCCGGTTATTATGATGCTTATTACTCAAAAGCACAAAAAGCCAGAAGGTTAATTAAAGAAAAAATTGAAGCCATTTTAGAGGAGTACGATTTTATCATTACCCCTACCACACCAACACCTGCTTTTAATATTGGAGAAGAAATTACAGATCCGGTGGTGATGTATTTAGCCGATATTTTTACTGTTGGAGCATCATTAGCCGGATTGCCAGCAATTTCTTTACCATCGGGCAAGAATAAAGAAGGTTTACCGTTAGGGTTACAAGTTATTGGAAAAAGCTTTAAAGAGGCCGAGTTATTAGAATTTTCTACTTATTTTAGTCATCGGGCTTAACCATTTTAATACTATCCAGTGTTTATACTGTAAAAATTAAAAGAATGAGGAAATTTATTTTTTGGTTTATTATTCTTTGTTGTTTTGCTACCGCTGATGTTATTTCTCAAACCAAGATAAAAAACGACACTTTAAAAACAGTTACGTTAACTCCCAGAGAATCTAGAATTATTAAAAACCTGGTAAGTGCTGATACTGCTTTTATTGCCGGAGAAATTAACCTGCAAACAGAGATTTTAAAGTTTAATCCCAACCTAATTTACAAATACCGTTTAGATTCTATTAAATCTGCCGTTTCATTAGATTACAACCCTTACGTTCAAACTTATATTGATATCTTTTTAACCAAGCGAAAAGATGAAATGGGCAAGATGATTAATCTGGGGCAATATTACTTTCCTATTTTTGAACAAGCTTTAGCCGCCTATAAAATCCCCCAGGAGTTTAAATATCTTCCCATTATAGAATCGTCTATGAATCCGATGGCAGTTTCTAGAGTTGGAGCTACAGGTTTATGGCAATTTATGTACACCACAGGTAAAGTTTATGGTTTAACAATAGACAATTATGTGGATGAGCGTAGAGATCCTATTGCTGCTAGCTACGCCGCTGCTGCTTATTTAAGAGATGCATACAATCAATTTGGAGATTGGTTATTAGCATTAGCTGCTTACAATTGTGGCGCCGGAAACGTAAGCAGGGCGATGTTAAAAGCAGGAGGCTCTTCTAATTTTTGGGATATCCATCCTTTTTTACCAAATGAAACCCGAAACTATGTTCCGGCTTTTATTGCGGCAAATTATATGATGAATTATTATCATCGTTACCAAGATATTAAAGTGGATAAAGACGTGGTTTTACATACCGATTCTGTTTATGTAAACAAATATGTTTCCTTTAATAAAATTGCTCAGGCTTTAAATATGGATGCCATAGAATTGCAAAATCTAAATCCATCTTATAAAAAGAATTTGATTAACGGATCTGTATCCTCGCCAAAAAGATTAATTATCCCTAAGGTAACTTCTAAATATTATGCTGATTTTTTTGAAGCATTAAATACCGATGAAAACACTGCCATTAAAGTAGTTAGCGTAATAGATAGGCCCATTATTAATCAGCAAAAGGCGCAAAAACATTTGGTTAAAAAAGGGGAAAATTTAATAAGCATAGCCAATAGTTACGATGTGGAAGCCCAAGATTTAAAGGTTTGGAATCAATTAAAATCTTATCAAATTGTACCCGGGCAAATCTTAATTGTGAATAAAACAGCACTAAAAGAAATCCCAAAGAAAAATATTGAACCTACTTATATTACCTATAAAGTTAAAACTGGAGATACGCTTTCTGAAATAGCCAAAAAGTTTGAAAACGCAACTATTGGCAGTATTAAAGAACTTAATAATTTGAAAAGTAGCCTGCTGAGTGTTGGTATGTTCTTAAAAATTTATAAGAATACGGTTATCAATTAGTCTGACCCAACAAAAAAGGAGTCCCAATTTCTCAGAACTCCTTTATATAAATTTTTCTGTTTCGCTTTAGCGAGGTAAATTAATGATGTATTATTTTTAGTTTAAAAGAACTACTTCCCTAAACGCTCTGCCACCTTATCCCAATTAATAATTTCCCAAAAGTTTTTAATATAATCGGCTCTTTTGTTTTGGTATTTAAGGTAATAAGCGTGTTCCCAAATATCTAAGGCCAATAAAGGTTTGCCTTTATCTTTAGCCACATCCATTAATGGGTTATCTTGGTTTGGCGTGGTAATCACTTTTAATTTCCCGTCAACTACAATTAACCAAGCCCAGCCCGATCCAAAAATAGTACTGGCTGCCAGCGTAAATCCCTCTTTAAATTTATCAAAAGAACCAAAAGAACTATTAATTGCATCTGCCAATTTACCAGTTGGCATTTTATTGGAATTAGGGCTCATACTTTCCCAAAAGAAATTATGGTTGTATGCGCCACCGCCATTGTTTCTTGCTTTTGCAGATAATTTGGAAACATTTTTAAAGAAATCCATTTCAGTAGCCGATTCAATTCCTTCGGCTTTAATGGCATCATTTACATTTTTAATGTATGCTGTATGATGCTTTGTGTAGTGAATTTCCATCGTTAAAGCATCAATATGTGGTTCTAAAGCTGCGTAACTATAAGGCAGCTTCACCTGCGAAAATTCTAATTGCCCACCACCAAATTGAGTTGCGTTTTTACGCTCGGCACCAAAAAGCTGTTGCGCATTTAATAAGGGAGCGCCAACTGTAAAAGCTGCCGTTGCGGTTAAGGTGTTTTGAATAAATTTTCTTCTGCTATTACTTTTCATTTTGTTTGTTTTGGGTATCCGTAAGAAAATTAATGAATGTCAATTTACTAATAAACAGCGTTATAGGTTATCATTTATTGTTCCAAAAATAAACTTTGATTTGTTTTTGGGATAATATTTTGATCAAAAGCTTGGTTAAACAACATTTCAATAGCTTTTTTACCTTCATTACCTAAATCTAAAGAATACTTGTTCACATAAAGGTTTATGTGTTGATATACCACGCTTTCTTCCATTTCTTGTGCATGGGTTTTAATAAATGGCAAAGCCGATGCTGGGTTTGCAAAAGCAAATTCTACTGATTTTCTAATCAATTTATTCACTTTTTGTTTAATCTCTTGAGGCAAATCTCTTTTGATTACAATACCACCTAAGGGGATAGCGCATTGCGTTTTTTCTTCCCAATAAGCGCCTAAATCTTTAACCTTTATTAATCCTTTATCCTGATAGGTAAACCTGTTTTCATGTATGATAAGGCCTAGGTCTATTTCATCATTTAAAAGCTTTTGCTCTATGGCCGAAAAAACAATTTCTTCCTTATTTTTTAAATGAGGGTAAGCTAAGCTCAGTAAAAAATTAGCCGTGGTAAATTTCCCTGGTATGCCAATTTTAAGGTTTGGATTGCTTAAGTCTTGTTCTTTTTTACAAATGAGTAAAGGCCCCACACCAAAGCCCAAAGCGCTGCCTGCATTTAATAAAACATAATCTTTTAAGGCATAACCGTAAGCATGATAGCTTAATTTTGTAATGTCTAATTCTGCAGCAAACGCTTTCTGATTCAGCGTTTCTACATCATCAAAAATCACATCAAACTCTAATCCTTCGGTATCTATTTTATGATGAATAAGGGCATCAAAAATAAAAGTATCATTAGGGCAGGGAGAAAAACCAAGCGTGAGTTTCATGCTATACTATTTTAAATTTTTTAAACCTTCTGTTAACCAGTTGTTCAGGTTTTTAACAGCTAAAGGCATGTTCCAGTTTCCTTTATTTCTCTTTTCTACGTAATTTGATATAGCCCTTACCTGAAGTGCGGCCACATTAGCCTCTTCACAGGCATAAAAGAAAGCTGCGCCTTCCATGGTTTCTATGGTTGGGTTTATTCTTTCTCTAACTTCTTCAATACTTTCTTCATTACCATGCACCTTGTTTACGGTAATGGCCGTTACTTTTCTTAAATCTTCTTTAATATGATGTTTCTCTGAAGCTCTAAATTCTACTTCGCCCATCTCTAATTGGTCTAAACTTATAAATTCTTCGTCATCTTCGGCGCCCAATTCAGATAATATATCTTCTCTTACTTCTACCAATTGGCCTATCTTAATATTTCTATAAAAGCTGCCAGCAACACCAACATTTAAAGCTAAATCGTAATTATTTTTTGCAAATTCAGTACCTAAAGCAAAGGCTGTGGCCACCATTCCTACTCCGGTAATTAAAATTTTAACCTCATGGGTGTCAATTTTTAACCATTCATCAGCATTAAAATTAGTGGTATGGTGTTTTATAAAAGCCTCAATTTCTTGATAGGTAGCTGCTACTAAAAGAATTTTCATAGACAAATTTAAGCACAATGAATGAAAGAGTTCCTTATCCATGTAAATCCTTTGTTTATATTTGCACTTTATTTGGTTAAAATGATTTATATCACAAGAAAAGAACATTTTAATGCAGCCCATAAGCTGTATCGTGAAGATTGGAGTAAAGAGAAAAACGAAGAAGTTTTTGGAAGATGTGCAAATGCCAACTGGCATGGTCACAATTATGATCTTTTTGTTACTATAAAAGGAGAAATTAATCCCGAAACTGGTTTTGTTATTGATCTAAAAGAATTAAAAGATATCATTATTAATGAGGTGGTAGATAAGCTTGATCATAAAAATCTGAATTTAGATGTAGATTTTATGAAAGGGAAAATGGCATCTACGGAAGTGTTGGCTATAGAAATTTGGAAACAATTAGCCAGTCATATTAGCGATAGAGGTGCGGCCTTACATTGCATAAAATTGTATGAAACTGCCAATAACTTTGTAGAGTACTTTGGCGATTAAATAAAAAAGATGAGCAAAAACCCAGAAATAGGATACCACAAAACAGATAGCTATAATGAAGACAGCATTAAAGCTATTTCTGAATCTTATCAAAAGATTTTAACTGCTATTGGAGAAAACCCTCATCGTGAAGGCCTTTTAAAAACACCTGAGAGAGCTGCCAAAGCCCTCCAATTTCTTACTCATGGTTATGATTTAGATGCCAGCGAGATTCTAAGATCAGCGATGTTTAAAGAAGATTATAGCCAAATGGTGATTGTTAAGGACATTGAAGTTTATTCTATGTGCGAACATCACATGTTGCCTTTTTTTGGTAAAGCACATATTGCCTACATCCCTAATGGGCATATTGTGGGGCTAAGTAAAATTCCACGAGTGGTAGATGCTTTTGCCAGAAGATTACAAGTGCAAGAAAGGTTAACCAACGAAATTAGAGATTGCATACAAGACACTTTAAAACCGGCTGGCGTTGCTGTTGTAATTGAATGTAAACACATGTGCATGAGTATGAGAGGCATACAAAAACAAAATTCATCAACTACAACATCAGCATTTACAGGTGAGTTTGAAAATGATAAAACCAGATCTGAATTTTTAAGATTAATTACAGCTCATTTGGCTTAATTAAAAAAATAAGATTGTGATAAAAACTAAATTTTAATACATGAAAGCATACGTATTTCCGGGGCAAGGTGCTCAGTTTGTGGGCATGGGTAAAGAACTTTATGAAAGCTCGGCCTTAGCTAAAGAATTATTTGAAAAAGCCAATGAGATTTTAGGATTTTCTATTACAGAGATCATGTTTAATGGTACAGATGAAGATCTAAAGCAAACAAAAGTTACGCAACCCGCCATTTTTTTACACTCGGTAATATTAGCAAAGGTTTTAGGTGATGATTTTAAACCTGCCATGGTAGCCGGACATTCTTTAGGAGAGTTTTCTGCATTGGTATCAGCCCAGGCTTTATCTTTTGAAGACGGATTAAAATTGGTTGCTAAAAGAGCAAATGCCATGCAAAAAGCTTGCGAAATACAGCCCTCTACTATGGCTGCAATTTTGGGTTTAGATGATTTTACTGTAGAGGATATTTGCCAAAGAGTAAGTGACGTAGTTGTGCCAGCAAATTATAATTGCCCGGGGCAATTGGTAATATCTGGCAGCATAGCCGGAATAGACAGAGCTTGTGAATTATTATTAGCAGCAGGTGCAAAAAGAGCTTTAAAATTAAATGTTGGCGGTGCGTTTCACTCTCCTTTAATGGAAGCCGCTAAAATAGAATTAGAAGCTGCCATTGTAGCCACAGAAATTAAACAACCTGTTTGCCCAATTTATCAGAATATAGATGCAAAACCTTATTTAGATGTTGCCAGTATTAAGCATAATTTAATTGCTCAATTAACCGGACCAGTAAAATGGACACAAACCATACAGAGAATGTTAGCTGATGGCGCAAGCGAATTTATTGAAGTAGGGCCAGGTAATGTTTTACAAGGTTTAGTTAAAAAAGTAGATAGAGCTATGCCTACTTCAAGCGCCACCATTTAAATAAAAAATAAAAATTTAAAAGAACAGGATTTTTAGTCCTGTTTTTTTTTGGCTTGATTTTAGGAGACCTATTTGCTTACTATCCTCTATTTTATATTAAATTTACCAACTAGCATTAATTTGATTGAAAACTGCAACTAAAATTCGTTGGCTTTTATTTTTAGTAACTCTTGGGTTATTTGCCACGTCTTTAACCGCCAGATGGGCAGCAACCAAATTAGTTAACTTTATAGATGTTGCCGATAAGATTACAGCCGAATTAGGAGCCAAAGAAACCTTGGTTTATGATTATTTAACCAGCACTGAAGGCTACAACCAGTTAAAAAGCTTAGATAAAGATGCCGACTTAGCTATTGAAACCATCCAATATTTTACCAGTAAGAACATCTTTTTTCAAACCTATAAAAACAATAAGCTTCATTTTTGGTCTGATGCCATTATTAACACCAACAACGTTCAGGGATTAAAAGAAGGAACAAGCTTTGTAGAATATCCAAACGGCTGGTATGAAGTGATTAAAAAAACAGAAAACAACTTCTTTGTAGTTTTCTTAATCCCGGTAAAATCAAATTATCCTTATCAAAACAAATATTTAAATAGTGGCTTTAAGCAAGATTTAATTATCGATAAAACAGTTGATATAGCCAAATTATCTGATTTTCCCGTTGCTGATATTAAGAATATTGCGGGTAGATATTTATTCTCTATCAAGAAAAGCATTATCAACAATAATGTGCCTTACAGTAAAATAGAAATTACTATGTGGGCATTAGGATTCATTATTTTAGGTTTATTAATTAATAGCATTTGTAAATTCTATGCCGATAATGGCTCGCCGGGTTTAGCTGCATTTTTTTTAACCATCACTTTTTGCTTACTAAGGTATTTGGGATTGAAATATCATTTTCCGGAAGCTTTGTACAGCCTCGAATTATTTAACCCCAATATTTACGCCTCCAACTTTTACTTTCCATCTTTTGCAGATTTAGGCTTAAATGTGATGACTTTATTATGGATTGTGATTTTTATTCACAGCTATAAGCTTAAAATTTTTAAACCTATTAATAACCCTTGGATGGGTTATCCTATACTAATTTATGGGATAATAGTAGCAATAGTAGTTTCCTATTTATACTCCGACATCTTTTTTGGCTTTGTATTTAATTCTAACATCAACTTTAAAGTTTCTAATTTAATTAACCTAAACTGGATAAGTCTTGTTGGTGTTTTAATATTGATGCTTGCTTTATTTGCCTACTATTTAATCATAGATATTCTCATCACGTTTTCGTCTTTTATTAAAATTAGCATTAAGCAAAAACTAATTTTATTGGCTATAATTTTTGTGCTGTTTAATGTTTATGAGTTGTTTTTTAGCAACTATAGCGTATTTTTTATTCTCATCTTTTGTTTGGTTTTAATTGTTGGCAGATTAATTTACTATTATAATGGTAAAATTATTTTTCCGGCTTTACTACTCATTTCTTTACTTTTTGCCACTTTAGTTTCTATTAAATTAAATAGGTTTGAGAATGTAAAGGAATTAGAAATTAGAAAACGCTTGTTATTAAAACTGCAATCGGCTGATGACCCTTACTCTATTATTTCTTTTGTTGAAATAGAAAAAGAGATTCCAAATGACGAAGAATTAAAGCAAATGCTGGCAGGCAAATCATTTACCAGCAAACAGCTCAATAACCGTTTTAATAAACTTTATTTAGGCGGCGACTTAAACAAGTTTGATTACCGTATTTACCTGTTTAACAACACCGACTCTATTATTAATTCTAAAAAAACAATAAGTCTTCATAATTACCGGCAACTGGTAGAAAACGGTGCCTTAAAAGTGAGTGAATATTTTTATAGGCGAAATAACACCTTGGGTTCACAAAATTATTTTGCTATTATCCCTTTAATAGAGAATAATGTTAAACTAGGTACCATCATCCTTGAATTACAATCTAAAGATTTTGAAAGATATGGTGCTTTTCCTCAGCTTTTACAAAACGGAAAGTTAGACCAACGAGTTGATTTTGTAGATTATTCTTACGCCTTTTATGATAATAAAAAATTAGTTAACCAGTACGGAAATTATGTTTATGACCTTAAAAACAAAGACTTTACCGGCAAACTTAAAGACTTTGTAATTTTAAAAAAGAATGGGTTTGATCACATCATCTATCAGCCTAGCATCAACAATATTATCATTATCACACACCCGTCAAACACATTTTGGAGAGAGCTGGCTTCCTTATCTTTCTTCTTTATTTTGTTTCTTATTTTTTCGCTCATCATCGTCTCTTATAAATGGATTTGGAAATTATTTAAATCTTATGAATTTGGTTTCAAAAGATTAAAGTTTACACTTTTTATTGGGAATAATAAAATCCTTTACAGAACAAGAATTCAAATTGCACTGGTTTTAGCGGTAGTAAGTTCTTTATTAATTATTGGGATTATTACTTTTTCTTACATCTCTATCCAATACAAAGAGCAGCAACAAGATTTAATTAAAAACAAAATCAAAGTAATTGCCGAAGCTTTTGAAAGTAACATATCAAACGACTCTCCTGCAGATAATAATCAGAATAATAACCTCTCTTTTGAGGAGTTTTCAAAAATGTACAACACCGATCTTAACTTATTTGACACCAATGGGAAACTACTTTTTTCTACTCAAAATAAGATTTTTGTGATTGGCTTAATAGCCGATAGAATGAACCCTATTGCTTTTATCAACTTAAATTTACAGCAAAAATCAGAATTTATTCAGGAAGAAAATATCGATAAGCTACAATTTACATCCGCTTACAGACCTATAAAAAATGCAAATAACGATGTTATTGCATATTTACAGTTACCCTACTTTTCTAATTTAGATGATTACAATCAAAAAATAGGAACCTTTCTAAACCTATTAATCAATATTTACGTTCTTGTTTTTGTTGCTATTGGTTTTTTTGCTTTTGTGGTTGCCAATCAAATTACCAGCCCACTTAGTTTAATACAAGAAAGTATTTCTAAAACCATGATTGGTAAAAAGAACAAACCTATAGAGTGGAAAAGAAACGATGAAATTGGCAGCTTAATTAAAGAGTATAATTCTATGATTGAAACCTTAGAAGAAAACGCCAATAAACTAGCCCAATCTGAAAGAGAAATTGCCTGGCGAGAGATGGCAAAACAGGTGGCTCATGAAATTAAAAACCCACTTACTCCATTAAAGTTAGGTATCCAAATGTTGGATAGATCTTGGCGAGATAAAGACGTTAATTTTGATGATAAGTTTCAAAAATTTAGTAAATCTTTTTTAGAGCAAATAGATAGCTTAAGTAGAATTGCATCAGAATTTTCAAACTTTGCTAAAATGCCCGAGCTAAAATTAGAGGAGGTAAACTTATTAGACGTACTCAATAGGGCAACTCAGGTTTACGGGCAAATGGAAGGCATAAAAATTATCACAAATGAAAATGAACTACAAAATCATTTAATTCTTGCTGATAAGGATCAACTGCTTAGATCATTCAATAACTTACTTAAAAACGCCATTGAAGCTTCAACAGATGATAAAGAAGGCATTATCACCATTAATGGCATAGTAACTAACAATAAAATAGAGGTAACCATTAAGGATAATGGCAGTGGTATTCCCGAAAGTTTGAGAGACCGCATATTTGTTCCAAATTTTACTACAAAAAGCTCTGGTACCGGCTTAGGACTTGCATTTGTTAAGCAGGCTATAGAAAATATGGGCGGAATCATTTATTTTACTACCGAAATTAATGTTGGAACCACCTTTCACATCATTCTACCTTTAGTAAATTAATGATCAGAAAGTATTTAATCGGCTTCCTTTTAATACTTTCAGCTACTTATTGCTATGCACAAACTCCAAGTTTTTCTACCTTAAAAAAAATCGCTGTAAAAGATTCGGTTTTCTTAGATTCATTAAGCATTGTTCCCAATAGTTTTAAGCTATTTAACGGCGCTATAGAAATTAGCCCTATTACTTACCAAATAAATTATGCCAGCACTTTATTAACCTATAAAATTAAACCGCAAACAGATTCGGTTACGGTTAAATACTTTACTTTACCCTTATTGCTTTCTCAAAAAAGATTCAATAAAAACCCTTCATTAATAGAAGAAGAAGTCATAAATAACAAGCCTTACATTTATACTGCTGCTAAAGAAGAGAATGCGGTTTTTAATTTTGAAGGCTTTAACAAAAGCGGAAGCATCTCTCGTGGAATTGGCTTTGGAAACAATCAGGATTTAGCCGTAAACTCAAATTTGGTGCTTCAGCTATCAGGTAAACTAAATAATGAAATTGAAATTTTAGCCGCTATTTCTGATGATAATATTCCCATCCAACCTGAGGGAAATACACAACAAATTAATGATTTTGATAAGGTTTTTATTCAGCTTAAGCGACAAGGAACTACCCTTATAGCCGGAGATTATGAATTGCGTAAACCTGATAGTTATTTTACCAACTATTTTAAAAGAACACAAGGCGCATTTGCTTCTAATAATTTTAAAGATAAAAAAGGGAACGAGTATGAAACTGGTTTTGCCGGGGCAGTTGCCAAAGGCAGGTCTGCCAGAAACTTATTTGATGGTATAGAAGGTAATCAAGGACCTTATCGTTTAACCGGGAACAATGGCGAACAATTTGTTATTGTAATATCTGGTACAGAAAGAGTTTTTTTAGATGGGAATTTATTGTTGAGAGGCCAAGACAATGATTATATAATGGATTATAATACTGCCGAACTTTCTTTCACCACCAAAAGGCTCATCACCAGAAATTCAAGAATTATTGTAGAATTTGAATATTCTGATAAGGTTTTTGCCCGCAGTTTATTTCAGCTCAACCAAAGTTATAAGAGCAAAAAATTAAAATTGGGCTTTAATTATTATTCAGAACAAGATAATCCGGATAGACCATTTCTACAAAGTTTAAACAACAGTCAAAAACAATTTTTACAAGAAATAGGCAACCAAACAAATAATGCAGTTTTTCCAAATGTAGATAGCATTGCTTTTAATGAAAATGAAATTTTATACAAAAAGATAGATACTTTAGGCTTTAACGATGTTTACGTTTATGCCACCCAACCCAGCCAGGCAAAGTACAGAGTGGGTTTTACATTTGTGGGAAGCAATAAAGGGAATTATAAGATTAACACAAATTCTGTAGCAAACGGCAGGGTTTATGTGTTTACGCCACCCATAAATGGTTTTTTGCAAGGAGATTATGCACCTGTTACCTTATTAATTACCCCAAAAAAACAACAATTAATTACGCTTAACGCTGATTATAAGTTAAGCGCTAAAACCAGTATATTTTCTGAAGTTGCCTTAAGTAATAACGACTTAAACCTTTACTCTGATTTACAAAATGAGCAGAATAAAGGCATGGCTTACAAATTAATACTTCAAGATAAGCGCCTGTTAAAAGGAACAGATTCTACCGGCTTAAAGCTGAATAGTAGACTGAGCTATGAATATGTAAACCAACAGTTTAAACCCTTAGAAAGATACAGACCGGTAGAGTTTGATAGAGATTTTAATTTTAGAGGAACCGCCTTACAAAGCGCCAATGAATATTGGAGCACTTTAAGTTTGCAACTTTTTAAATCAGATGTAAAACAGCTTACCTACAATGTATCAAGTTTTATTAGAGGGCAAAGTTATGATGGCTTGCAACAAGGTTTAGGCATCAATTACCAAAATAAGGGCTATAAATTTAGCTATAATGGAAGCCTACTAAACGCATCAATTGCAAATGATAAAGGCAATTTCTTAAAACAAAAATTTGGCTTTGCTAAACTTTATAAAACCATAGAAGGTGGTTTTATTTTTGAGCAAGAAAATAATAAAACAAAGAATCAACTTACAGATACATTAACTTTTCAATCTTTTGCATTTAGACAGTACGAATTCTTTTTTAAATCGGCTGATAAAGCTAAAAGAGAGTTTTTATTGCAATACAACCAGCGTTTTGATGATCTACCAATTGGAACTAATTTACAAGCTTACAGCAAAGCAAATACTTTTACTGGCAAACTTATTTTAAGTAAAAATGTGAAATCTACTTTGGCTGTAAATGCCACTTACAGATCCTTAACTTATATTAACAACAGCGCTGTAAACAAAAATGAAGAAACACTTTTAGGCCGAGTGGATTATAATTTTTCGGCAGTAAAAGGCTTGTTCAATTTAAACTCTTTTTATGAATTAGGTACGGGACAAGAGCCTAAAAGAGAATTTATTTATTTAGAAGTTGCGGCCGCACAAGGTGTTTATTCTTGGAATGATTATAATGGGAATGGCATTAAAGAATTAAATGAGTTTGAGATTTCAAGATATCCTGATCAAGCCAGATACATTAAGGTTTTTAGGCCCAATAACGAATTTATCAGATCTAACTTTACCAATATTAACCAAACATTAACCATTAATCCTGCTTCAGTTTTTAAAAACATACAAGCTAAATTCTCCTCGTTTATAGCTAAACTTTCTAACATCACTTCTTTAAGAATTGATAAAAAAGTATTAGCCGGCGATGGAATTCTTTTTAATCCTTATCAAACCCAAATTGATGGCAATGATTTAATTGCGCTAAATTCATTTGTAAGAAATACCTTGTTTTTTAACAGAGCTAATCCTGTTTTTGGTTTAGATGTTAATATTCAAAAAACGGGCAGTAAATTATTGTTAACCAATGGCTTTGATAGCCGAGACCGACAAGAACAGGGCTTAAGGTTAAGATGGAATTTTATCAGAAAAAGCAATTTTATTGTTCAAATAAATCAGGGGAATAAAAATTTTAGTTCCGAATTATTTACCGAAAGAAACTACCGAATAAATTATTTGTCATTGCAACCCGAGTTTGGTTATCAGTTTAGCACTGATTTTAAAACCACTTTAACGCTTAATTTAATGAATCAAAAAAATGAAGCGTCTTTGGGTGGCGAGAAAACTTTTAATACCAAATTAGGTACAGAATTAAGGTATAATCTAATAAAAAAGGGAACAGTTTCTGCGCAGTTAAACCTCATCAATAATAAATTTGAAGGAAAAAATAACTCGGCAATAGCCTATGAATTATTAGATGGTTTACAGCCAGGCAGCAATACAACTTGGTCGGCAGGTTTTCAAAGAACCATTTCTAATGGCATTCAATTAAATTTTACTTATGAAGGCAGAAAGTCTAACGAAGTAAAAACTATTCATACCGGAGGCTTACAAGTAAGAGCTTATTTTTAAATAAAAAAAGCTCGAGTTTTAAATAAACCCGAGCTTTTTATGAATATGTTTTTTAAATCTATTTTAAAGCAAAAGTTCCTCTGCCCATGGTATAACCATCTGCATAAAGAATTACAGTGTAGTTACCTACCTGAAAAGGACTTCTATTATTCCAATCTATTGTGAAATTTTTAGCTTCTCCGTTAAATTCAAGAGCAGTTTTATAAGTGTACTGTAGCTCTTGGTCGTTAGCTACAAATGTGCCACCCTCGCCAGTAATTAAATTTCCGGCAGGGTCTAAAATCCTCATATAAATATCATGAGTGCCTTTTTCTGCAATTGGGTTGGTATTAATAGTAAAATTAACTTTAATTTTTTGAGCAGTGCTTGCTTTTGTTACCCCTATTTCTTTGCCACTGGTTCTACTTCTAAATGCTCCAATTTGTAAGGAAGATGTTTTAATTGCTGCACCCGCTTTTACTTTAACAAATAACGAATCGTTCTTTTTACTCAAATTATCTGCTAATTGCTTTACGCTGGTTACGGTAGTTTTTAAGCTATCTCTCTCCCCTGTTAGCATAGCGTTTTGCTTTTGCAGCTGATCTATATCGCCAGTATATTTATTTACAAAATACCGCAATTGTTTCACATCTTCTTTGGCTTTTGCCAGCTCTCCGGCTGTTAATTGCCCTTTTCCTAAAGCAACCCTTAGCTGTGCAATTTTAGCTTTTAACTCCTCATCCTTTACTTTTAACTCCTCAGATAATTGCCCTGTAGAGCTATTTGCTTGCTCTAACTCGGTTTCTAATTTTTCTAGTTCTGTTTGTAGAGCTGTTTTATCATCATTAACCGTGACCACTCTTTGATCACTTTTGTTTTTTTGGAAGAAAAGATAAACATTGGTTCCTAAAAGCGCTACAATTACCGCAATAAGAAAGTAGATTTTGTTTGTATCCTTCTTCTTTTGCCCTTGATTTTCCATTTTGTTCTAGTTTATTGTTTATAAAAGTCACAATTATTGTTCCAAAAAGCCTTAAAAATGATCAGGATTCCTTTTTGAAAATTTGTTATCAATATGTTTAAACGAAATTAAAATCGTTAACAATATTTTGGCCTCGAAGTTAATTTTTTAAACGTATTAAATAAATATTTTTTTTTGCTACTCATTTCCTTTCTTATTTTTTTAAAATACCGTACTCAAATTTTAGAAATTCAATATATTGAAAGCTTTACATCAGATTATCTATCTTTGAACGTTAAAGTCAAAATCAAAAATTCATAAATGAAGTTCTTCAATTATTTATCCTCTGCACTATTATTAACCCTATTTTTAAATAATGCTCAGGCTCAGCAATCCATTATTCCTAAAAGAGAATTTAGAGGCGTTTGGGTGGCTACAGTGGTAAACATAGATTGGCCAACAAAGCCAGGATTAACAACAAAGCAGCAAAAAGACGAATTCATAAAATTATTAAATGAGCATCAGCGACAAGGCATAAATGCTATTATGTTTCAAATTAGGCCTGCAACCGATGCTTTTTACGCAAAAAGTGAGGAACCTTGGTCGCAATATTTAACAGGTAAGCAAGGGCAAGCTCCAAATCCATTTTATGATCCTTTACAGTTTGCAATAGAAGAATGCCATAAAAGAGGCATGGAATTACATGCTTGGTTTAATCCATACAGAGCTTCATTTGACGGAAAAGAAGAAACCATCAGCGCTAACCACATTACCAAAAATAAGCCCGAGTGGTTTTTTAAATACGATGGCAAAAAATTATTCAATCCGGGTTTGCCCGAAGTAAGAGCCTACATCAATAAAATTATTTTAAACGTAGTAGATAATTATGATATAGACGGAGTACACTTTGATGATTATTTTTACCCTTACGCCATAAAAGGGCAGGTAATTGATGATACTGAGGCTTTCATTCTACACAATAATGGTATTAAAGATATTAAGGATTGGCGACGATATAATGTTGATGAATTAATTCATCAATTAAGTGATAGCATTCATGCTCACAAAGCTTATATGAAATTTGGAATTAGCCCATTTGGGATTTGGAAAAACAAATCACAAGATCCACAAGGTTCTGAAACTTTTGGAGGCGATTCTTATTATGGCTTATATGCCGATTCTAAAAAATGGGTACAAAAAGGTTGGGTAGATTATATCAACCCGCAAATTTACTGGTCTTTTGAAACTAAAGCGGCTCCATATAACAAATTAGTTGATTGGTGGAGCGAAAACAGTTTTGGAAGACATTTATACATTGGGCAAGGCGCTTACAGAATTAACGCCACAAAAGATTTAAGCTGGAAAAGCCCAACTCAATTTACACGCCAAATTTCTTATAACAGGTTAAACTCAAGGGTACAAGGAAGTGTGTTTTTTAGTTCAAAATCTTTAACCAACAACCCTTTAGGTATTGCAGATACATTGGCTAACAAATATTACAGGAGCCTTTCTTTACCTCCTTTAATGCTTTGGTTAGATTCTGTAGCGCCTAACAAACCACAAAATTTACTAGCCGTAGAAGATGATAAAGGAATTCTTTTAAGTTGGAAATTACCCCTAGTTTCTAAAACTATTGGAAAAGATAAGACTTATGGCTTTGTAGTTTACAGATTTAATGAGGGTGAGGAGATGAATTTAGACAATGCAAGTAATATGAAAGCAATATATTACGGCGATATTACTTCTTGGGAAGATAGAGGCGTAGAAAAAGGAAAGACTTATACCTACGTAGTGACTACATTAGATAGGGTAAAAAATGAGAGTGAACCCTCTACACCATTCATTATATCGGTTAAAACAGGCAAAACTAATCCCAAACCATAAAATATTTATTGAAGCCAAATATTTTATAATTAAACTTGTTACCAGAAGACAGAACATTTCTGTCTTTTTTTTATTTAGTTTTAAAGCATTATTTATTGAAATAAGACGTTAATGATAGCTGTGACAACAGGGTTCGAAAAATTTAAGGATATGTTAAAGAAGGTTTTTTTAGGAATATTTATTACAGCTACTTTAGCTTGTAATGCCGCTCCATGGATAAATAACAGTCCAAGGGTAAATAAAGAAGTGCCGGGTTCTAATAATTTAAAACCCGATCCTCAGCAAGCATTAATTACCAAAGAAATAGCCACATTGGTTACCTCTTTCAATTATAAAAAAGTTGAATTGAATGATTCTATGGGTTCTGTAATTTTTGATAATTACATTAAAGGAATGGATCCTAACAAGAGCTACTTTTTAGCTGCTGATGTGACTGATTTTGAGCAATACAGAAAAACATTTGATGATGATTTAAAAGCTGGAGATTTAACTCCTGCATTTTACATGTTTAATGTTTATCAAAAGAGATACAATGAAAAGTTGAGTTTTTCTGTGAAAGCCTTAGCGCAAAACTTCGATTTTACTAAAAACGAGTCTTATGTTTATGATAGAGAAAAACTGCCTTGGTTTAAAAACGATGCAGAAAGCAATCAATCATGGACTAAGAAAGTGAAGTATGATTTTGTGAACTTAAAATTGGCTAAAAAGACTGATACAGAAATTAAAGATGCATTAAAGAAAAGGTATGAAAACCTAATCAGCCAATCAAATAAGATCAATAATCAAGATGCTTTTCAAGTGATTATGACGGCTTTTACAGAATCTATAGACCCGCATACTAGTTATTTTAATCCAGCCAATGCCGCTAATTTTAATATTGATATGGCTAGGTCTTTAGAAGGAATCGGCGCAACATTATCGTCTGAAAACGAATTTGTAACCATTAAAAGTGTAGTAACTGGTGGTCCGGCTGATAAAAGCAAGCAAATAAAAATTGATGATAAAATTATTGGAGTTGCCCAAGGTAATGAAGACTTTGTAGATGTGGTAGGCTGGCGTTTAGATAATGCCATTTCTTTGATTAGAGGTAAAAAAGGGACTACCGTACGACTTAAAATTTTATCTAAAGACCAAGATCTTTCTGCCACACCAAAAATTGTACAAATGGTGCGTGAGAAAATTATTCTTGAAGATCAATCGGTAAAGAAAACCATTAAATCTATACAAAGAGACGGTAAAACTTTCACTTATGGCATTATAGAAATTCCTGCTTTTTATGCAGATTGGAAAGCCATGCAAGCTGGCGAGGCTAATTATAAATCAACAACCAGAGATGTGAAATTGATTTTAGATTCTCTAAAAAGTCAAAACATTGATGGCATTATTATAGACGTACGTAGCAATGGTGGTGGTTCTTTGTTAGAGGCTATAGAGCTTACCGGCTTATTTATTAAAACTGGCCCGGTAGTGCAAGTACGTGATTTACGCAACCGAGTAGAGGTAGATAAAGATGAAAATCCATCAGTAAGTTGGACAGGCCCCATGGCAGTAATGACAGATCGTTTTAGCGCTTCGGCATCAGAAATTTTTGCTGGTGCAATACAAGATTATGGTCGTGGAATTGTTATCGGTAACACCACTTATGGAAAAGGAACGGTACAATCTGCTATTGATATGAAAAGGGTTAACCCCGATTTAGGCGATAGAGGCGGACAAATAAATTTAACAACAGGTAAGTTTTATCGCATCAGCGGAAGCTCAACCCAACATAAAGGAGTAGTACCAGATATTGAATTTCCTACTATTTTTCCAGCAGATAAATATGGCGAGAGTTCTGAAAAAGCTGCACTTCCCTGGGACGAAATCAAAAGCAGTACTTACACAAAATATACTGATTTAAGCAACCCAATTGCTTTATTAAAGTCTACTCATGATGCCAGAATGAAGAGCAGTAAAGAGTTTAATTACTTATTGCAAGACATTACAGAATTTAAAAAGAGAGATACAGAAGATTCTCTTCCGCTAAATGAGCAAGCGTTAAGAAAACAACGCGATGAATTGGAATTAAAAAACTTTGAGCGTGAAAATCAAAGAAGAGTTTCTAGAGGTTTAGCTGCCTTAAAGAAAGGCGAATCTAAGCCTGCTAAAGAAGAAAATTACGACTTTGTGAGGGATGAAACTTTACAAATAGTTACTGATTTCATATCAGACCCTAAAGTGGCAAAAAACATAAAACTTTAATTCAATCCCGGCCTTATCAGCCGGGATTTTTTGTATCAAAAAGGTTATATAATTTTTGATAATATCTTTCTAAATTGTGAATGATTGTTTGTTAACTTAAACAAAAATTAATCCCAATGGATAGAAGAAAATTCCTTATCAACACCTCCGTAGCTGGCTTGGCTGCCACCTCAATTGCTTCTACTTCTTTTAAAGCAAGTGAGATTGAATCATCAGGGCAAACCGACAATAATTTATTTAAAGATAATTTTGAGCTCAATGAAGTCACTATAGACCAATTGCAGCAAATGATGAAAGAGGGGAAATTAACTTCTAAATCTATTACTCAACTTTATTTAAAAAGAATTAATGCCATTGATAAAAAAGGCCCAGCCATTAACTCGGTGATAGAAATAAATCCCGATGCTATAAAAATTGCGGAGGAGATGGATAAAGAACGTAAAGCAGGTAAACTTCGTGGTCCAATGCATGGCATCCCGGTATTAATTAAAGATAATATTGATACCGCAGATAAAATGATGACCACTGCTGGCGCAACTGCTTTAATAGGAAATATAGCGAGTGAAGATGCTTTTGTGGTAAAAAAATTAAGAGCAGCTGGTGCGGTTTTGTTGGGAAAAACTAATTTAAGCGAATGGGCAAATTTTCGTTCTACCCGCTCAACCAGTGGTTGGAGCAGTCGTGGTGGGCAAACCCGAATGCCTTATATTTTAGATAGAAATCCATCTGGCTCTAGCGCAGGAACAGGAGCTGCAGTTGCGGCAAATTTATGTGTGATAGGAATTGGTACAGAAACAGACGGTTCTATTACCTCTCCAGCTTCTATTAATGGATTAGTAGGCATTAAACCCACAGTTGGATTAATAAGTCGCAGTGGAATTATCCCAATTTCTGCAACACAAGATACCGCTGGCCCAATGGGACGAACAGTAAAAGATGCCGCTATATTTTTAGGCATTTTAGCCGGAATAGATGCTAAAGATCCTATCACACAAGAAAGTAAAGGAAAAGCAAAAACAGATTATACTCTGGGCTTAGATCCTAATGCATTAAAAGGAAAAAAAATTGGTGTGGAGCGCTCTACATTTACCCGTAGAAATGAAGATGTAATTGCTCTTTTTAGAGAAAACATTGAGCTTTTAAAAGCCCAAGGCGCTACCATTGTAGAAATAGATTTGAATAGCAAAGTAAATGCTGCTTTAGGTAATGCAGAAACCGAAGTGCTGCAATTTGAGTTTAAAGATGGTGTAAATAAATATTTAGCTACAGCTAACGCAAAAGTGAAAACTTTGGCCGATGTAATTGCATTTAACAATGCCAATAAGGAAACCGCGATGCCTTATTTTAAGCAAGAAACACTAATAGCTAGTGACGCAAGAGAAGGTTTAAATAGCAAAGCTTATAAAGATGCGGTAGAAAAACTTATAAAATCTAGATCTATTATTAACGATTTGATGAAAGAAAATCAATTAGATGCACTTTGCGGTGTAAGTAATGGTCCATCAAGTTGTATTGATAATATAAATGGAGATTACGGCACTGGGTTTTCATTTTCTGGTCCGGCGGCTACAGCAGGTTACCCTCATATTACTTTGCCAATGGGCATGATACATGGTTTGCCTGTTGGGATTTCTTTTGTTGCAGGAGCTTATCAGGAAGCCGAAATTATTAAAATAGCGTATGCTTTTGAACAAGCCACCAAAAAAAGAGAAGCACCCAAATTTTTAACTTCAGCTATTCCAAAAGCTGTTTAAATAATCAATTTTATGTGCTTGCGTAATGATAAGTTTAGACTTGTTATTACGCAATTTTTGTTTGAGGGAATGGAAATCAATTAAATCAGTTTTGCATCGGGTTAAACCCTAAAAATCAATTTAATTTTAACGCTACCAAAGGCTTCAGTTTTTCTACCCAACGCATATACATTTGTGCCGAAGGATGAAGCCCATCAGAGGCTATAAGGCTAATATTGGTTGCTGCTTCTCTAGAAATAGGGGTAATATCCAGGTAATTAGCTTGCATTTTTCCTGTTTCCTCTTTGTTAATGGCGTTATAAGCATCAATTTCTTTGGCAATTTGAGTAATTGATCTTCCGCTGTTTTTAGCAAAAGTAGTCACGCCCCAATCAGGTATAGAAATCACAAAAACTCTTTCTGGTTTACCTCCGGCATAATTAATAGCAGTTTGCAAAAGCGCTGCAAATTCTTTTCTGTAAATTTCTATATCGTAATTTCTGTACTGGTTGTTTACCCCAATAAGTAGCGTTACAAAATCATATTTGGGATTTAAAGGCGTAGCTTTAATGTTTTGAATAAGTTCATCAGTTGTCCAGCCGGTTTTAGCTATAATTTTCGGCTCTTCTACAGCACTGCTATCTGTTTTTAAAACTTGTGCCAACTGATAAGGAAAGGATTCGTTTTGCATAACTGCTTCGCCAATAGTGTAAGAATCTCCAAGGGCTAAATAAGTATAAGTTTTCACTGATGAAATAGGTTTAAAGGTTGCATTATTGGGGTTTTGAGCCTCATTATCTTTCTTTGCACATCCACTGCCAATAGTTGCAGATAGGAGAACAATCAACAAACTTTTCATATTTCCTTTTTAAACCAAATCCATACCAAATAATACGGATATATGCCCTTTAAGGATTTCTTTTACCTCTGATAAGTTTACTGGTGCGCCTAACTCTCTTTGCATAGAGGTAACATCTTTATCATCTATTCCGCAAGGAACAATGTTTTTAAAATAATTTAAATCGGCATTTACATTAAAAGCAAAACCATGCATGGTTACCCAACGACTGCAACGTACACCCATTGCGCAAATTTTTCGGGCTTTGTCGTTATCTGCATCTAACCAAACTCCTGTAAAACCAGGGTACCTGCCTGCTGCAATTCCGTAATCTTTTAATGTTAAAATTACGGCTTCTTCTAAAGTTCTAAGGTAAAGGTGTATATCGGTAAAAAAGTTATCCAAATCTAAAATTGGATAACCTACTATTTGCCCCGGCCCATGATAAGTAATGTCTCCGCCCCGGTTTATTTTATAATAAGTAGCTTGCTTTTCTTTTAACGCAGCCTCATCTAAAAGTAAATTCTCGGGTTTACCGCTTTTACCTAAAGTGTAAACATGAGGATGCTCTACAAAAATTAAATGATTAGGAGTAATTACGGCTTCTTCGGGTTGGTTTCTGTTTTTAGTTTTGATGGCAATGGTATCAGAAAAAATTTGCTCCTGCCTATCCCATGCCTGCTGATAATCTAACAAACCCCAATCCTCAAATTTAACTTTTGTATTTTTTATCATTTCTCAGCAACGTAACCAACCATGTAACCCTCAAACCTGTTATAATGTACCGTATAAAACTCTTTAAAATCAGATTTATCTATTTTAGCTTGGAGCGCCCCTTTATCTAAATAATTAAACGCCTCTAAATGGATATGGTTTTTAAACGAAGTTTCTTTCTTTCCGTTTAGTTTATACAAAGCCTCCTTTGCACACCAACAAGCATATAAATGCTCAATTTTATGTTTTTCCTCAATAAAACTAATCTCTTTTGGGCTCATAAATTTATTTTGAACACGTTCAATTTTAGTTTTGATGATCTCGATATCAATTCCTACTTTTTTTGTTTTACTTACCATTACAGCGGCATATTCATGAGAATGACTTAAGGAAATATGATGAGGATGATTCATCAAAACTGGTTTTCCGTTCTCATCTGCCTGGCAATCTATATATTCATCAGTGTTAAGCATTTTCCTGAGCAATACTCGGGTAGCCAACCAATGCAAATTTCTTTTCTCTTTACTTAAAGATCGCAATAAGGTAAGCTCATGTTCTTTAAGTTGAAGTTGCTGTTCTAATTCTTCGGGCGTTTCAGTAATTTTCCATAATGCAATGGAGGTATCTTGATTGATATTTTCCTGAAAAGTAATAGGCATATTTAAATTTATAAAATATCTACAATATTATTTTAAATAAATCATATTTTAGACAAAAGCAAAAATTAACCATGATACTTTCTGATCAACTGATTTTAAAAGAAATAGAAGCCGGAACAATTGTAATTGAACCTTTTAAAAGAGAATGCCTGGGCACCAATTCTTACGATGTACATTTAGGAAAACACCTGGCCTGCTACAAAAGCCGAGAGCTTGATGCAAAAAAACATAATGAAATTGAGCATTTTGAAATTCCTAAAGATGGTTTTGTGCTACAACCTAACACTTTGTATTTAGGCGTAACTTTAGAATATACCGAAACGCATAAACATGTGCCTTTTTTGGAAGGAAAATCAAGCACTGGCAGATTAGGAATTGATATTCATGCTACAGCAGGAAAAGGAGATGTGGGTTTTTGCAACACCTGGACTTTAGAAATATCAGCTACTCAGCCTGTTAAAATTTACGCAGGAATGCCTATTGGTCAGTTAATTTATTTTGTGGTAGAAGGAGAAATTGAAACCATGTACAACACCAAAGGAAATGCAAAATATAATAATAAGACTACCAAACCCGTTGAAAGTATGATGTGGAAAAATCAATTTTAATAGCTATTCACAGAAATATAAAACCTCAAACATTTAGAATAATTTGAGGTTTTTTCTTACAAAGAATAAACCCTTGCTTTAGAAAACAATCTACATACCATGAAAACAAAATACTACTTTATAATTTCAATATTATTTGTCGCTCTAGGGCTATTTGGTTTTATTAGAGATGACGAAGCTTTAAAAAAATTCTTTTCAAACTTCCAAAACTACACTCAAACTCAACCACAAGAAAAAGTTTATTTGCATACAGATAAACCCTATTACGCCATTGGAGACGATATTTGGTTTAAAGCTTATGTTTTAGATGCCCAAAATTTAGGTCCTACCACGCAAAGTAATATTTTATATGTTGATTTAATTAACAGCAGAGATTCCATTAAAAAAACTTTAAGATTACCTCTGATTGCAGGTTTTGGCTGGGGAAATTTCGAATTAAAAGATTCTTTACAAGAAGGCAATTACAGGCTTAGGGCTTACACCACTTGGATGAGAAATTTTGGGGAAGAATTTTATTTTGACCGAACCATTAAAGTGGGTAACGCCTGGACTAACCAAGTGGTTACAAAAACAACCTATACTTTCTCTAAAAGCGGAAACGATGAAAACGTTACTGCCAACATTAATTACAGCAATTTAGATGGTTTTCCTTATGCCAATAAAGAGGTAAGCTACCATGCCGAATTAGATTTTAGAAGCATATCCAAAGGGAAAACCACTACTGATGATAAAGGAGATATCAGCATTACTTTTACCAACGATAAACCTTTTCTATCAAAAACAGGAAGATTAACTACGTCTTTAAAAATAGCCGAAAGCACTATTGTAAACAAGTATATTCCTATTAAAAGTACCTCTAATGAAACCGATGTTCAGTTTTTCCCTGAAGGTGGCGATTTAATTACTGGCGTAAGGAGTCGGGTTGCTTTTAAAGCGATAGGTGCTGATGGTTTGGGTAAAACAATATCTGGCTATATTCAGGATAATGAAAATGGGAGATCAGCAAATATAAGCTCCAAACATCTTGGCATGGGCGTTTTTGCTTTTATACCTCAACAAGGTAAAACTTATGAAGCTGTAGTGAAATTTGCCGATGGTTCTGAGAAAAAATTTAAACTTCCTTTAGCTAAAACAGAAGGACTAAGCTTAAGTTTAACGCCCAACATAAATGATAGCGTTTTAGTAAGAATTGCCACTAATCAGGCTTTCGCCGAAAAAAATATAAATAAAGAATATACCGTAATTGCCCAAAACTCTGGCAACATCGTTTATTCAGGAAAATCAAAACTTTCTGGTCTAAATTTTACAGCTCGCTTAGCGCAATCAAGATTTCCACAAGGAATTACTCAGTTTACCCTTTTAGATGAAAACTTGCTACCAATTGCCGAAAGACTACTTTTTCAATTGCCAAAAAATGTATTAGATCTCAACATCAATCCTGATAAAGAAACCTATCAAAAAAGAAATAAAACCAAGTTGAATATTAAAGCTTTAGACCCTGACGGAAAACCAATTATAGGATCTTTTTCTATGGCTATTACTGATGAAACAAAAGTACCCATTGCCGAAAATGAAGAAAACACCATTTTTTCTACCTTATTGCTAAGCTCAGATATTAAAGGTTATATAGAAAATCCAAACTATTACCTAAATAATGTAAATGAAGAAAAGTTGGCTAATGCCGATATTTTAATGATGACCCAAGGCTGGCGAAGATTTAGCTTGAAAAATATTTATTACAATACCCTCCCTGTTTTAACTTACCAGCCAGAAAAAACATTATCAGTAAGTGGCAAAGTTACTGATGGAAAAAATAAACCTGTTGTTGGTGGTTTGGTCACCATGTTTTCTTCTATGGGTCAGTCTATGCTTATTCAAGCAAAAACCAATGATAGAGGAGAATTTAGTATTGATAGTTTAAACTTTAACGACAGCACAAAGTTTGTGATACAAGCCCGAACAGCAACTGGTAAAAAAAATGTAGATATAGAGTTGTATAATAATCCGCCTCAAATTGTTACTAAAAATGAGAACCAGCCAGATCTTACCGTAAATATTAACGAGTCTATGCAAGCTTATCTTAAAAACAGCAAGACTCAATATGAAGATTGGTTAAAAAATGGAATTGTTAACCGTTCTATTTTACTAAAGGAAATAAAAGTGGTAGATACCAAACCAACCGTTACCAATTCTAGCAACTTAAATGGAGCCGGCTTTGCAGATAGGGTTTTAACTGAAAAAGATTTTCAGTTTGCCACAACTGTAGAGCAAGCTTTACAAGGCCGAGTTGCTGGTTTAATGATGAGTGGCGGTGTAGCTTACATTAGAGGTCAGCCAGCTCAAATTATTATTGATGGAATTTATGTTGAAGCCGATTTTTTAAACAGCATCAACATTCAAGATGTAGAATCTATAGAAGTTCTAAAAAGCATTGCCAATACCGCCATTTACGGCGGTAGAGGTGCTGGCGGGGTCATTATCATCAATACTAAAAGAGGAAAATCAGGCTATGTAAGTAATACTTATGCTCCCGGAATTGTTACTTACTCTCCTATTGGTTTATTTAAACCTAAAGAGTTTTATGTGCCCAATTATGAGAATCCAAAAATCAATACTGAAGTGGCCGATTTAAGAACAACTGTATATTGGAATCCTAACATCGTGACAGATTCTTTAGGGAATGCACAAGTAGAATTCTTTAATGCAGATGGAACAGGGAATTACAAAGTAGTTCTTGAAGGAATGGATTTAAATGGTCATATTGGTAGAAAAGTAATTCGTTACCAAGTTAAACCAGTTCAATAAACCAATTAAATGAATACTATTCAAGTTACCATTAAAGACCGTGTGGCTATCATTTCATTAGACCGAGGAAAGTCTAATGCTATCAATGCAGAAATGGTTGATGAACTTCAAAAAATGATCATCAACATAGAGAAAGATGATAATATTGGCGGCATCATCCTTACCGGAAAAGAAGGTTTTTTTACCGCAGGTTTAGATTTAATTGAGCTTTATGATTATGATGAAGCGCAAATAAAAACCTTTTGGACCAAATTTTTAAACCTCGTTAAAACCTTAACACTTTTTAAGAAACCCATGGTTGCAGCCATTAGTGGTCATAGTCCGGCTGGTGGATGCGTATTATCCATTTGTTGCGATTATAGAGTAATGGCAGAAGGAAAATACATTATTGGTTTAAACGAAGTGCCCGTAGGTATCATCGTTCCTGATAGTATTTTTGAACTTTATGCCTTTTGGATTGGCAAAGCTAAAGCTTACCAAAACCTGTTAGAAGGCAAATTAATGGGTACCGAAGAAGCAAAAAGCATAGGTTTAATAGATGCCATTTCTCCAATAGAATCTTTAATGACTGCTGCTCTTAAAAAAATAAACATTTACTTACAATACGATCCCGTTACGTGGCAGCAAACCAAACTTAATTTAAGAAAAGACCTTATTACAAAAGTTTCTCAAGATCAAACCCATACTTTAGAAATGATGCTGCAACAATGGTGGTCACCAAATACTCGCTCTATTCTTAAAACAATTATCCAAAACCTTCAAAAAAAATAAGATGTACAACCAACCCATGTTAAGAGACAATGCTTTAGCCAATAAAACTTTTGTAGTTACAGGCGGAGGCACAGGTTTAGGCAAAGCGATGAGCACCTACCTTTTAGAATTGGGCGCTAACGTGGTGATTACCTCGCGAAAGCTAGAAGTTTTACAAAAAACCGCCGAAGAATTGGAAGCCAAAACCGGAGGGAAAGTATTAGCCGTAGCCTGCGATGTGCGCTTACCCGAACAAGTTGATGCTGTTTTAGCAGCTACATTAGAAAAATTTGGTAAAGTAGATGGTTTACTTAACAATGCAGCAGGTAATTTCATTTCCCCAACAGAACGCTTATCCGCCAATGCTTTCAGTACTATTATAGATATCGTTTTAAAAGGAACTGTAAACTGTACTTTGGCTTTCGGCAAACATTGGATCAAAGAAAAACAACCCGCTTCTATCCTTAATATTGTCACCACTTATGCTTTTACAGGTTCTGGCTACGTTGTTCCATCTGCTTGTGCAAAAGGTGGTGTTTTAGCCATGACACGCTCTTTAGCTGTAGAATGGGGACATTATCAAATCCGTTGCAACGCCATTGCACCGGGTCCGTTCCCAACAAAAGGTGCTTGGGACCGACTTTTACCGGGAGAAATGGCCGCAAAATTTGATTTTAAAAACCGAGTTCCCTTAAAGCGAGTGGGCGATCATCAAGAATTAGCAAACTTAGCTGCTTATCTTCTATCAGATTTTTCTGGCTACATCAACGGCGAAGTCATCACTATTGACGGCGGCGAATGGCTACAAGGTGCTGGCCAGTTTAACGGCTTAGAAATAGTAACCGATGAAATGTGGGACGGTTTAGAACAAATGATTAGAGGTGCAAAATCGTAGGGATAACCCTCGGGTTATCCTAAATAATTTATCACCCAGATTCAAGGCAAAAGAAATAAAAAATTAAAATTAGGGTGTTTCCCTGCGGGCCAGGCTATCCATTACAATCTTTTCCCATGAAAAATGGGAAAAGGATTTCCATTTCTATCCTTAACACAAAAACCTGTGCATCCTGAATTTTTATTTTAGATAATTAAATGATCTTAATTTCAATTAACATTTATAGAATTATATACTCTATTGATAACATATATTAGTTACCCGAAATGCAATTAAAACCCCTAAACTATGTCACTGGACAAACTTCCCAACTGGCGCAAGTCTTCCGAGCGTGAGAAAAGAGGGTGAGGAGACTTGTGCTTCTACAAAAGAAACAATAAATTTAAAAATGAGTACAATAGATGTATTGCAATAAATATGAACGCACAAGTCAGGCTTTAGCTCAAATCCATTTCACTAAGACTTGCCCCAACTGGCGCAAGTCTTCCGAGCGTGAGAAAAGAGGGTGAGGAGACTTGTGCTTCTACAAAAGAAACAATAAATTTAAAAATGAGTACAATAGATGTATTGCAATAAATATGAACGCACAAGTCAGGCTTTAGCTCAAATCCATTTCACTAAGACTTGCGCTAGTGGGGAAAAGAAATAAATTACTGAGGTAATAGTCGGTAATTTTATAATGCTTGATAAACTCTTACATTTTATATTTTTAAAGGAATGTTATTTCATAATTTAGTAATTACAACTCGCCAAAACCAAGCAATATGAAATCTATCAAAATCTTTATCATCTCGCTCATCAGTTTAGGAATAACATTTATGAGCTGTACAAAAAAAGAAATCGAATCAGCTAGTGCGTTAAATGGGACATGGAAAGTAGTTTCCTATAATGACCTTATACTTAAAACTTCTCTTACCAAGAACTCTTCTAATACATGGTATGACTTCAATAATGGAGATATTTCAGTGAACTTCAATAATTCCAGTTCGTCCAAAGGAACTATTTCTGGAAAAAATGTGACAAATCAATTTAGCGGGGAATATTCAATTATGTCAGAAAATAAAATTGTTATCGACAATTTAATATCGACAGAAATTAACGAACCACAATGGGCTATGATGTTTCATCAAATTGAAAAAGCAGAAAACTTTAATATTTCGGGGAGAAAACTGACTATTTTTTATAATCAAAACAAGAACTCTATAATGTTAGAAAAAGAGTAACTACTAGTGACCCCCCAATATGGCGCAAGAATGAAGGGCAGGGAAAGAGCCTAAATGCTTCTTGTGCTTTATAGAAAGAAAAATAATGAATAAACAAAAGAGTAAAGTTACAAAAACCCATTCTGGTTTACTGCTCCTGCCAGATATAACCATGCAACGAATAATCCATCTAAACATCGCATAATATGCAACGATTATTTCTTTGTGAAAAATCTTTACGCCCTCTGTGGTTAAAAACTCCTCAACAACACTCCTTTTATCATTTAAAATACAACAATTCAAAATATAATACCGTTCAACCTATCCATATTTGCTTTTCACCAAACAATGTTGCATTTTTGCACTGCTTATAGAGAAAGACGGAGGGATTAGACCCTGCGATGTCTTAGCAACCTGTGCAAACAAGGTGCTACATTCTATCCAATCACGATAGTTATCGGAACGGAAAAGATAAGTGAAAGTCTACAACACCTACCCGACTTTTCAAAATAAGCCAAAAAATATCAAGATTTAAGTATCAAGAATCAAGACTGATTTGTCTTTTTTTACTTAATAAAGTTGATCATATTAGGAATCAAGTTTTTTTAATCTCATTTCAAGTACTCGATACTTGATACTCGCCACTTGATACTTCATATTACTCGCTACTTGGTACTCGCTACTTGATACTTACTAGAATGGATATCAGAAAAGAACTAGAAAAAAGAATACTCGTTATTGACGGAGCAATGGGAACTATGATTCAGCGCTACAAGCTTACTGAAGAAGATTTCCGTGGAGAAAGATTTAAAGATCATCCATCAGATGTGAAAGGGAATAATGATTTATTAAATATCACTCGCCCTGATGTAATTAGAGCGGTACATGCCGAATATTTAGATGCCGGAGCAGATATTATAGAAACCAATACTTTTAGCACACAGCGCATTTCTATGGCAGATTACGGCATGGAAGATCTT
Organism: Pedobacter cryophilus; assembly: GCF_005116455.1. Classification (GTDB taxonomy): domain Bacteria; phylum Bacteroidota; class Bacteroidia; order Sphingobacteriales; family Sphingobacteriaceae; genus Pseudopedobacter; species Pseudopedobacter cryophilum. Next base: position 1,107,663 of record NZ_SWBP01000001.1, on the reverse strand, counting down.
TCTTACGAATTAAGTTTTGAAGGAGCCCGTATTGCTAAAGAAATTGCCACAGAATATACTTTAAGAAATCCTGAAAAACCACGTTTTGTAGCCGGAGCAGTTGGCCCAACCAACCGTACTTTGTCTATGTCGCCAGATGTAAACGACCCTGGTTTCAGAGCGATTTCTTATGAGCAATTAGAAGAAGCATATTATGAGCAAGTAAGAGGTTTGGTAGATGGTGGCGCAGATTTAATTTTAGTAGAAACCATTTTTGATACCCTAAACGCCAAAGCCGCGATTTTTGCGATTAAGCGTTACGAGGAAGAACTTAATAATAAATTAAAAGATAAAAAGGAACTTCCTTCTAATTTATCGTCTGCTGTTTATCAACAAGGACAGGCATCCCTCTCCTTCGGAGAGATACCGAGGGTGAGGCTCGAAATCATGATTTCTGGCACCATTACCGATGCGTCAGGCAGAACATTATCAGGGCAAACCGTAGAAGCGTTTTTAAACTCAATGCGACATGGAGAATTACTTTCTATAGGTTTAAATTGTGCTTTGGGCGCAAAAGATATGCGCCCACATATTGAAGAACTTGCAGAAAAAGCAGATCTATTTGTGACCGCTTATCCAAACGCAGGTTTACCAAACGAATTTGGCGAATATGATGAAACAGCAGCTCAAACAGGCGTTTTAGTAGAAGACTTTATGGCTTCGGGCTTTGTAAATGTAATTGGTGGTTGCTGCGGTACTACGCCAGCTCACATCAAAGCCATGGCAGATATTGCTGCTAAATATCCTCCAAGAAAAATAGCAGTTACGGAGCCTTATTTAAGATTATCTGGTTTAGAAGCGGTAACCATCACCCCTCAAACCATGTTTGTGAATATTGGAGAAAGAACCAATGTAACGGGTTCTCCAAAATTTTCTAAACTCATTTTAAGTGGCGATTTTGAAGCTGCATTATCTGTTGCTCGTCAGCAGGTAGAAGGTGGCGCTCAGGTTATAGATGTAAACATGGATGAAGGGATGTTAGATTCTGAAGCTGCCATGACTAAGTTTTTAAACTTAATTGCATCAGAACCTGATATTTCTAAACTACCTATCATGGTAGATTCCTCTAAATGGAGTGTGATTGAAGCTGGTTTAAAATGTTTACAGGGTAAGGGAATTGTAAACTCTATATCGCTAAAAGAAGGAGAAGAAAAATTTAAAGAATACGCCCATAAAATAAAGCAATACGGTGCCGCAACAGTAGTAATGGCATTTGATGAACAAGGTCAGGCTGATAATTTAGAACGTAGAAAAGAAATTTGTAAAAGGTCTTATGACATCTTGGTAAATGAAGTAGGTTTCCCTCCTCAGGATATTATTTTCGATCCTAATATTTTAACGGTTGCCACCGGATTAGAAGAGCATAATAACTACGCTGTAGATTTTATTGCCGCTACCAAATGGATCAAACAAAATCTTCCATTGGCAAAAGTAAGTGGTGGTGTTTCTAATATTTCTTTCTCTTTTAGAGGGAACAATACGGTAAGAGAGGCTATGCATTCTGCCTTTTTATACCACGCCATTCAGGCTGGTTTAGATATGGGAATTGTAAACGCTGGGATGTTAGAAGTTTATGAGGAAATACCTAAAGAACTTTTAGAAAAAGTAGAAGATGTTCTCCTAAACAGAAGACCAGATGCTACCGAAATTTTAGTGGATTACGCCGAAACTGTAAAAAACAAAGGAAAAGTAGTGGTTAAAGATCAGGAATGGCGCAAAGGCTCTGTTCAAGATCGTTTATCGCATTCGCTTATTAAAGGAATTATAGACTTTTTAGATGTTGATGTTGAGGAAGCCAGATTGCTTTATCCTAAAACTATTGAAGTAATTGAAGGCCCTTTAATGGACGGAATGAACATTGTTGGAGACTTATTTGGTGCCGGAAAAATGTTTTTACCTCAGGTAGTAAAGTCTGCCCGAGTGATGAAAAAAGCCGTTGCCATTTTGATGCCTTACATTGAAGCAGAAAAAGTGGTGGGCAGCAGCAGCAGTGCTGGTAAAGTTTTAATGGCCACGGTAAAAGGTGATGTTCATGATATCGGAAAAAATATTGTAGGCGTAGTGTTGGCTTGTAATAATTTTGAAGTGATTGATATTGGCGTGATGGTTCCTGCAACTCGTATTTTAGAGGAAGCTAAAAAACATCAGGTTGATATCATTGGTTTAAGTGGATTAATTACGCCTTCGCTGGATGAAATGGTTCATTTTGCTAAAGAAATGGAACGCGAAGGGCTGGATATTCCTTTACTAATTGGAGGAGCAACAACATCTAGAATTCATACGGCCGTTAAAGTAGATCCTCATTACCATGGAGCTGTAATTCATGTTTTAGATGCTTCCAGAAGTGTGGGTGTTTGTAGCAATTTATTAAACAAAGAAGGTAAAGATGAATACATCAAAACTTTAAAAAGCGATTACACCCAAACCAGAGATAATTACAATAAAAAGAAAATTGACAAGGTTTTTCTAAAAATAGAGGACGCCAGAAAAAATCAATATCAAATTAACCTGAATGGAGCCGCACCAATAGCACCCAAATTTACAGGGACAAAAGTGTTGGAGAATTTTCCTTTAGAAGATTTAGTTCCATATATAGACTGGAGTCCGTTTTTCCATACTTGGGAATTAAGAGGCTCGTACCCAAAAATATTTGATGATAAATTTGTAGGTGATGAAGCAAAAAAACTTTTTGATGATGCGCAAGTACTATTAAACAGAATTGTAAAAGAGAAATTGTTGACCGCAAAAGCAGTATTTGGCTTTTGGCCAGCTAATTCAATTGGCGATGACATCTCCCTCTCCCTTGGAGAGGGCCGGGGTGAGGTTACCATTCACACTTTAAGGCAGCAAGCAGAAAAGCCAAAAGGCGAAGCACATTATGCTTTATCAGATTTTATTGCCCCTAAAGAAACTGGCGTTCAGGATTATTTTGGAGGTTTTGCAGTCACTACTGGTATTGGTTGTGATGAGTTGGTTGCTGTTTTTGAAGCAGATCATGATGATTACAACAGCATTATGACCAAAGCTTTAGCTGATAGATTGGCAGAGGCTTTCGCCGAGAAATTACATGAATTGGTACGTAAAGATTATTGGGGTTATGCAAAAGAGGAAACTTTAGGAAATGAAGATTTAATTAAAGAAAAATATCAAGGCATAAGACCAGCGCCAGGATATCCCGCCTGCCCAGATCATACCGAAAAAGGCACTTTATGGGAATTATTAGATGCAGAAAATAAAATCAGTTTAAAACTGACAGAAAGTTTTGCCATGTATCCAACAGCAGCAGTAAGTGGTTTCTATTTCGCCAATCCAGAATCCAGATATTTTGGTTTAGGAAAAATTGATAAGGACCAGGTTGCTGATTATGCTAAAAGAAAAGGAATGGATTTAGAAACTGCTGAAAGGTGGTTGAGTCCGAATTTGGGATATTAATTACAGTATCAAGTAATTAGTATCAAGTAGAAAGACTGACTTGCGTATTTTTAAAGAAAATATTTGTAAAGTAGAAAGACTGACATGCATAACTTTAAAGAATTAAAAGTTTGGAAAATGAGCATAGAGCTTTCAAAGTTAATATTTGAAATTACTAGGTCTTTTCCAAGCGAGCATAAATTTGGGTTATCTAGTCAATTGTTTAGATGTGCTGTTTCTATTCCCTCAAATATAGCAGAAGGTTGTGGGAGAAAATCAGATAAGGAACTGAAACAATTTGTAAGCATAAGTTTAGGCTCATTTTCGAGTTAGAAACTCAAATTATTAAAGCAAAAGAGGTTAATTTAATTACTACAGAACAATTTGAGATCACCAATAATAAAATCATAGAAATACAAAAAATGCTAAACGGCTTATCAAAGAGCCTTAATATTTAAAAATATACAAGGAGTCTTGATACTCACTACTTGCTGCTTAATACAAAAGCTTGCAAGACATCTTGATACTCAATACTTGCTACTCGATACTAAAAAAAATGAAAATAATTGATCATATAAAAAACGCTAAAGGCAAACCGCTTTTCTCTTTTGAACTTTTACCGCCTGTAAAAGGGCAAAGCATTCAGTGGATTTATGATGCTATAGACCCATTAATGGAGTTTAATCCCCCTTTTATAGATGTAACCTACCATCGTGAAGATTACATTTATAAGCAACAGGCTAATGGTTTATTAGAAAAGGTTTCTTACCGTAAACGCCCTGGTACGGTGGCTATTTGTGCAGCCATAATGAACAAATACCATGTAGATGCGGTGCCGCATTTAATTTGTGGTGGCTTTACAAAAGAAGAAACAGAAAATGCATTAATTGACATGCAGTTTTTAGGAATAGACAACGTTTTGGTTTTACGTGGCGATGCCCGTCATGCTGATTCTTCTTTTATTCCCACCCCCGGTGGCCATGAGTTTGCTACAGATTTATTACAACATGTAAAAGATCATAACGAAGGTAAATACCTTCATGAAGATGTGCAAAGTGGCGATACCAGTAATTTTTGTATTGGTGTAGCCGGTTACCCCGAGAAACATTTTGAAGCACCTAACTTAAAAACCGATTTTAAGTACCTGAAGAAAAAAGTTGAAATGGGCGCCGAATTTATTGTGACTCAAATGTTTTTTGACAACCAAAAGTATTTTGATTTTGTAAAGAAATGCAGAGAAAATGATATTCATGTTCCCATAATTCCCGGTTTAAAACCAATAAGTTCTGTAAAGCAGTTGATCTCTTTACCTAAAATTTTCCATATCGATATTCCCGAAGATTTAAGCGAAGCGGTACAGGATTGCAAAAACATTAAAGAGGTTAAAAAAGTAGGTACCGAATTTATGATTCAACAATGTAAAGAGTTGATTGCCGGTGGTGCCCCCGTTTTACATTTTTATACCATGGGTAAGCCCGAGCAAACTCATGAGATAGCAAAAGCAATTTTTTAGAAAAGCAATTTCAGTATTTCATAGCTCCCGATAGTCCCGTTTTTCGCTAAATCCCTCACTCCTATGGTCGTTCGGGGATACCGCTTCACCCGGGTTTATTAAATTTTGGTTATCAATTTAAAATAAAATATATACTTTTGTATATACAATTGATATATCATGAAAAGTATATTATTAAAAATTGAAGACGAGCTTTTTAATGAGGTAGAAAAAACTGCTAAAGAGATACATATCTCTAAAACTGCTTTTATAAAAAAAGCTGTAGAATCTTATATCAAAATTTGGGAGCGAAAAAAACTCGAAAAAGAGTTGAAAAAGGAGATTCAAGAAATAAAAAAATACGACTTAGACAGGGTATTAATTTCAGAATTTGAGGAAGCCTCATTAACAGATTTACAGAAACATCTGAATGAGTAATTCCCTATCTATCAAAAGATTTGAACTTTGGATTGCGGATTTAGAGCCCGGTAATCAATCTGAACCTGGTAAAATCAGACCCGTGGTGGTTGTTCAAAGTGATTTAATTAATAACCTCGGGCATTCCTCTTTTCTGATTTGCCCCATATCTTCTCAACAAAGAACTACCCAAGGTAGGCTAAGAGTTTCTATTAAAGCGGATGAAGAAAATGGGTTAGGAAAAGACTCCTACATCTTATCTGATCAATTAAGAGCTATTGACATCAATAGATTTCATGAAAAAATTGGCGAACTTGATGAAGAAACCATAGTGAAATTAGTAAAAGGGATTAAAATCATGTTAGATCTTTAAACAAACGATTTAAAGCTATCGCTTCAAATAAAATAATAAAGATTAGCAACTCATTAATCCTTATTTACTTTCACATCCTTAAACATGTATAAGTTATCACTTAACCTCAAAGTCTTGCCGCTTATGATGGTTATATTCTTTAAAAAAACTTCCTTGGTTTTTACATAAGGAAATTGCTCTTGATAAGAATCATCGGTCTTTTTTGGATTAAAATTTGAAAAAATCGCAGGCCCTTGATATTCCTTTGAATGTTTAGAATCGTCTATACGCAGGTTTTCTATGGTAATTCGTTCTGGCATATAACAGATATAACCAAAATCATGCTGCCCAGAATAAGAACCGCCAATCAGACTAATATTATTTAGTCTGCCACCTGTTGGCACAAAAGTGCAGTTGCGGATCACTAATTCTCCCTGCCATGTACTACCATAGTCAGATCGTAGGTTAATCAGACTTCTTGAATAGATGGTAGAATTTTCCACAATTAACTTCCCGCTACCAATGGCGTTAATACCTTGATGGCCCAAAGTAGAGTTGCGGATGGTGGCATTGGCAACGCCCATGTGGGCATCAAACCTAGAAAAAGTACAACCATCATAAACAAGATTCTTGCAAAAGTTTGATCCTAAAATTCCCCAGTACCTGCTGTCGTTAATGTCATTTGTTTGGCTACAATTCACAAATGATACGTTGAGGGCTCGGTTAATAGAGATATCGTAGCTACCTATAGAAACCGGAACGCCTGCTGCGCCAATGGTTCTATACATTTTACGTCCGGTAAGAAGGGTGTTTTTAACAGTAACATAAGCACAGTCGCCAACATTAATAAAACCACCGTAAGGCGCACCACTATCACCTTCACCGGTAACGCGGTGTTCTAATCCATCTACTACAACATTAGACCTTCTGATGGCGATTCCTCGGCTGTAATAGGTGTACTTTGATTCGGCATTATTGGCAATAGTAGTGAAACGTCCTCCGGTAATGGTCAAATTAGTATCGTCAATAGGCAGAGCGGTGATATCTGTAATTTGGTCAAAGTCCCAGATAATTGGAGCGTTCAAATCCAAATTTCCATTTTTATCAACAATAAAGATATCTGTTTGTGGGCTTCCATTATTTTGGTTTGCCCCAAACCGTATGTAACGTTTTACCTTAGCATTGGTAACGGTAACCAAGCAAGTGCCAGGCAAAGTGACGTCAATTTTCTCCTGATTTCTTTTAAGGGAAGAAATTCCTTTCAATTTGAACGGTTGCAGGCTAGAACTTACCGTAAAAACATGGGTATTGCGGTTTTGTACGTTGGTATCATCAATAAGAAAAGAAGCCTTACCAAAATTTGTGTTGGTTTGGATAACTGCTGTACGATTGTTTCCGCCAATATAATAGGTAGCGCCATCATCGGCTTTCACCGAAAGGCTGTGCATATTAGCGAAAGCATGGGTTGCAGTAATAGCGTCTAAATCATCGGTTTTACCATCTCCTTTAGCGCCAAAATCACTATAGCTAACTAATTTATTCGTTTTAAATTTTTGAACATCCTGTGGAGATACATTTATAAGTAATGCTCCATTTTCGTTAGCGCTTACTTGGGTTTTATTCTGGTTGGTAGTGATCACCACATTTTCAAGTGGGTTTTTAGACTGACCTTGTGCCGAACTAAGTACAATAAAAAATAAAAATAGGAGCTGAAACTTCATTTTGAGTGTTTTTGTTTTCTTGAGAGCGAGTGATTTTTTAGGCTTATTTTAAATTTTATACGCCTGCCTAGCCAGCAATTTCCAATCGCCTTTTTCTTTTGCAAATACCAGCATAATACCCAATTTCACTTCGCCGGGTTTACCGCTGTCATTTGTTTTAGCCATTAATTTATGACGAACTACAGCAACTTTACCGGTTACTTTTATGGTTTGTTCTGATAAATCTATGGTTACAAAATCAGAGGCTCCACTTGCTATAGATTTTACAAAACTGGCTTTATCTTCTAATTTTCCGCTAGAGTGGCCGTATTGTAATTGAGTAGCTGCAATGTTTTCTAAATCGGCTTGGTTTCCGCTAATCATGGCTTGCTTTAACAATTCTACTGCTGCAGATACCTTTTCATCTTTAGTTTGTGCCAATGCGGTATAACTAAGGGTCATTGCTAACAAAGCAAATACGATTACTTTTTTCATTTCTTATTTATTTTGGTTTAATTGATGCCCTAAAATATTGTTTTTAGCAGAGATTTAAGAAATTAAATAAATGAAGGAGGACTTAAATCTCTAAACCCGGGTGAAGCGGCATCCCCGAGCGACCTTAGGAGTGAGGGATATAGCGTAAAACGGGACTACAGGTAATTAGCTTTGCTACACTTGGTTTTCTAAGAAAAAACTTCTCAAATTAATTATCTTTGCAGCCTGAAAATCAATAATTAAATTCATGAAAGTATCTGCATTAGCCGAGTCATTAGAAGGATCAGAAATCATTAAAATTGCCGGAGAGGTAAATGAAATGAAAGCCAGAGGTATTCAAATTGCCAATTTAACCATAGGCGATTTTGACCCTCAGTTATTTCCAATTCCGCAAGAATTTGAAGATTATATTGTAGAGGCTTACGCCGATCATCAGACCAATTACCCTACAGCTGATGGTGTTTTGGCCTTAAGAGAAAGTGTTTCGGCGCTTATTAAAAGTCAGCTTAATTTAGATTACAAACTCAATGAAATTCTAATTTCTGGTGGTTCTCGTCCGTTAATTTACGCTACTTATTTAGCATTGCTAGATAAAGGTGATAAGGTGATTTACCCGGCTCCGTCTTGGAATAACAACCATTATTCTTATTTATTAGGGGCAAATGGAGTAGCCGTTGCAACCCTTCCAGAAAATAATTTTATGCCTACAGCGGCTGATTTAAAACCGCATTTAAAAGGCGCAACTTTATTGGCTTTATGCTCTCCGCTCAACCCAACGGGCACTATGTTTACCGCCAGCGGCTTAAAAGAAATTTGCGAGTTGGTGCTAGAAGAAAATTTATCAAGAGGAGAACAAGAAAAACCTTTATATATTCTTTACGATCAAATTTATTCTCAATTAACTTTTGGAGAGCATGAGCATGTAAACCCAGTAAGTTTAGTACCTGCTTTAAGAGATTATACCATATTTATTGATGGCGCTTCTAAATGTTTTGCGGCAACTGGCGTAAGAGTGGGTTGGGCTTTTGGCCCAAGCTTAATTATTGGCAAAATGAAAGGTATTGTGGGGCACATGGGCGCATGGTCTCCAAAGGCAGAACAAGTGGCGGCAGCTAAATATTTAAAAAATACTAAGGCTGTAAATCAGTTCCTTACCAGTTTTAAAAACAAAATTCAAACAAGTTTAGATTCCCTTTTTAATTGTATTATTGGCTTAAAAAACGAAGGTTTTAATATTGATGCCATTGAGCCTATGGGTGCTATTTACTTAACTATTAAAATAGATTATGTTGGAAAAACCACTCCTAGCGGCGAAGTTTTAGATACGCCGGCTAAGCTTAACTTTTATTTAATTAAAGAAGCAAATATGGCTTTGGTTCCTTTCTCGGCTTTTGGTACAGAAGATATGTGTTGGTACAGAGCTTCGGTTGGGGCTTGTTCTGCAGAAGAAATAGAAAGTAAAATACCACAATTAAAAGCCGCTTTAAAACAATTAAAATAATAAACTATTTTATTTACGCTTAGCATGTCTTTGTTTATTTGTACAATTTTTTAAACTAATTTAATCACAAATGATTAAACCACCCATTCCTGAAAATGAGATGAACAGGCTTTTGAGCCTATCTGAGTTTGACTTAGATTACAGTAACCTAGATGATAATTTTAAGGATTTAACCAAACTGGCCGCAAAAGTTGCTGGAACAAATATTTCTTTGGTTAATTTGATAGACTCTTTTACACAATGGACGATCTCTTCTCATGGATTAGAGATTGACCAAATGACTCGGGAAGAATCTGTTTGTCAATATACCATTGTTGAAGAATCTGAATTTGAGGTGAAAGATTTGAGTGCCGATGAAAGATTTAAAGATAGATTTTATGTAAAAGGAGAGCCCAATATTCGTTATTATTTTGGCGTTCCGCTTAGAGCAAATGATGGCTCTAACATTGGTGCTTTATGTGTTTTAGATAGCGATGTAAAATCAATTAATCCCGAAAAAATTGAACTCTTAAAAATTATTTCTGATGAAATAGTAAATAGGTTAACTGCATTAAAAATTATTGAAGGCCTTAAATACAGGTTATCAGAAGCCAACCAAAATCAAAAGAAAGTTGCTCATGATATTAGAGGGCCAATTGGTGGCATTATTGGTTTAGCACAAATTATTAGCGAACAAGGTGACGAGAATAAACTAGACGAAGTTTTAGAATTTATTAACTTGATTCAAAAAAGCGGAAATTCTTTGTTAGAGTTAGCTGATGAGATTTTAAGTACCGATCAAGCTCAAAAAATTAATAGCGACCAGTTTAACCTTGCGGTTTTAAAAGATAAACTAGAAAAATTATATACGCCTCAGGCAGTAAATAAAAATATCAAATTTAGCATACAAACCAATTCTAAAGCTGATAAAATTCCGTTTTCTAAAAACAAATTACTACAAATTATTGGCAATTTAGTTTCTAATGCCATGAAATTTACACCTCAGGATGGGAGTATTTTTGTAGAGTTAGATATCATTAAAAATGAATTAAACCATACCTTAAAAATTATAGTTAAAGATTCTGGAGTGGGCTTAAGTGAGGAAGGAATTAATGCAATTCTTAACGGAACAGCAGTTTCTACCAACGGAACCAGTGGAGAAAATGGTTATGGTTTTGGATTAGCCTTGGTTAAACACTTAATAGACGGCTTAAAAGGAAGTTTAAATATTTATTCTAAAGCTGGCGAGGGCGCTACTTTTGAAATTAGCCTTCCTCAGAGATAATGTTAAATTTTTAGAGTAAAAAAAAGGCTGTCTTTTTGAGACGGCCTTTTTTGCAGAATGGACTGGTCATAAACTCTAGTTGTTAAAACTCCGATATTCATTGGGGGTTGTTCCAGTTTTTTGCTTAAACACTCTGATAAAATGCTGTGGATACTTAAATCCTAAATCGTAAGCAATCTCACTAATTGATTTACTAATATCAAAAACACGCTCTTTAGCAACATCAATAATTTTGCTTTGAATGTATTCCTGTGCAGATTTACCAGTTTCTTTCTTAATTAAATCACCAAAGTAATTGGCAGATAAATGCAATTCTTCAGCAAAATAAGCAACAGACGGTAAGCCAATGGTGTAGGGTTTCTCTGATGAAAAATAAGAATTTAATAAATCTTCAAATTTTTCTAAAACTCCGCTACCAATATGTTGACGGGTAATAAACTGCCTGTCATAAAATCTTTCGCAATAATTAAAAAGTAATTCAATATTAGAAGCGATTAATTTTTTACTATGCTTGTCAATAGACTGCTTTAATTCTGTATCAATTTTAGAAAATAAATCTAATACAAGCTGACGTTCTTTGGCTGATAAATGTAGCGCCTCATTGGTGTGGTAACTAAAAAAACTATAATCTGACATGCTTTTAGCCAGCGAAGTACCTTTAATCAAATCGGGATGAAAAACCAACCCATGCCCCATTGGTTGATAATAGTCTGTTTTATTTTCTACTTCTAATACTTGCCCGGGCGAAACAAAAACTAATGTTCCTTCTTGATAATCATAAGTAGCTCTGCCATATTTTAAGTCTCCGCATTTAACATCCTTAAGAAATATGCAGTTAAGGTTAAAATTCATTTTAGACCCTGTTCTTTCATTTGCCTTAGAAAAGTTGATAACGCTAACCAGAGGATGTAAAGTTTCATGATTATTAAATTTATTATAATCATCAACCGTATTAAAGCTTACTACATTTCCCATTTTATTCTTGCTTACTAAGTAAAGTTAAGCAATCAAAACAGGTATTTTAATTAATCAGTACTTATCAGTAATTATGGTAATAAAAGCAGTAATCCATATCCCTATATCATCACTTAAAGGGTTGATATTTGTATAGATGGAAAAAAGAGCATTAGGAAACAGCGGACTAGAAATCTCGGCTCTAGGATTAGGTTGTATGGGGTTAACCTTTGGTTATGGTCCGGCGATTGATGAAAAAGAAGGAATATCATTAATTCAAAAAGCTTATGATTTAGGGATTACATTTTTTGATACCGCAGAAGCTTATAGCCAAGGTGCAAATGAGGCATTATTGGGTAAAGCGGTCAAAACTTTTAGAGACAAAGTTGTTATTGCAACAAAATTTGGCTTTCAAGATGGAGACGCTTCCAAAGGTTTAGATAGTCACCCTAAAAGAATCAGAACAGTTGCAGAGGCTTCTTTATTACAATTGAAAACTGATGTTATTGATTTATTTTATCAGCACCGGGTTGACCCTAATGTGCCTATTGAAGAAGTAGCGGGAACAGTAAAAGATTTAATTAAAGAAGGAAAGGTAAAATATTTTGGACTAAGTGAGGCAGGTGTTGATAGCATTAGAAAGGCGCATAAAGTGCAACCCGTAGCTGCATTACAAAGTGAATACTCAATATGGTGGCGAGAACCAGAAAAAGAAATATTTCCTGTATTAGAAGAATTAGGTATTGGCTTTGTTCCTTTTAGTCCGTTAGGTAAAGGTTTTTTAACAGGTAAAATTAATGAAAACACCACTTTTGACCTTACAGATTTCAGGAATGTTGTTCCTCGTTTTTCGGAAGAAAACAGAAAAGTAAATCAAAAACTGGTAACCTTAATACAAGAAATTGCAAAAAACAATAACTGTACTCCTGCACAAATAGCACTAGCTTGGCTATTGGCACAAAAGCCTTGGATTATTCCAATTCCTGGCACTACCAAGTTGCATCGTTTAGAAGAAAATGTAGATAGTACATTAATTCATTTGAGTGAAATGGAGCTTGTTCATATTGAAGCCTCATTACAAGAAATCGAGATATTAGGAGCAAGATATCCTGAACATTTGCAAAAACGAGTTGGTAAATAGTAAATGTACGTTATTCAAATTTTAAATAAAAACATGAAAAATCTATTATTCACATTTTTTTTAATGATTAGTGTACAACTGTCTTTTGCGCAGGGAAATGCTGCGGCTTCTAAAGTTATCACAAAACAAGAACAACAATTGCTCGACCTATCAAAACAAAAATGGCTTTGGATGGCCGATAAGAATGTAGATTCATTAACCAGTTTCTTTCATGAAAAATCAGTTTTTGTACACATGGGAGGCTCATGGGGTAAATCGCGAGAGCTTAGTGTAATTAAAAGCGGGGGCATTTGGTATAAAAAAGCCGATGTTCATGAGGCATCTGTACAGATTATAGGCAATACAGCCATCCTATTGAATAGAATAACACTCTTAGCTGTTGTAGGAGGAAATGATGTCACCAACCCTTTTATGGTAACTGAAGTTTATGTAAACGAAAATGGGAGTTGGAAGCTCGCTTCTTTATCCTTTACCAAATTATCAACCTAATTAAGTTTTAATACAATTATTAGAAAGAAATATGAAAACCAGAATAAAGCTCTACTTGACTACAGTGTGTGCACTTTTATTAATTAGCACATCACTTTATGCTCAAAAAGTTATTAAACAAAAACCCTTGAAGATAGCAGAGCAAGGTGCGTTTTCAGCAGGAGGAATAATGGTTAAAAGTGAAGGCTCTTTTGACCCGCTTAAACCTTGGAATGTGCCGCAGGGCGGGCAGACTAGGCATGGCGACCATGCTGATGTGTTTTACCAAATCCCTGTAAAAGCAAAGAAAAACGCAATGGTATTTCTGCATGGTTACGGACAATCTCGTAGAAGCTGGCAAACAACCGCCGATGGTAGAGAAGGATTTTCTAATCTGTTTTTACGAAATGGATATGGCATTTATTTAGTAGACCAACCTGGCAGAGGCGCAGCAGGCCAAACCACCAAACCCGGGCAAATTACTGCAACACCTGATGATCAGACTTGGTTTACGCAGTTTCGTATTGGTCAATATCCTAATTTTTATGATGGAGTACAGTTTCCGAAAGACAGTTTAACGCTGAGCAAGTTTTTCAGGATGATGACACCAAATACAGGTAGTGTAGATGAAGCAACAATAGTTAACGCTATGTCTGCTGTTTTTGATCAGTCTGGCGATGGTATTTTATTTACGCATTCTGCAGGAGGTGCCCCAGGATGGAAAACTGCCATAAAAAATGAGCATGTAAAAGCTATTGTAGCTTATGAACCAGGTGGATTTGCTTTCCCCGAAGGAGAAGTGCCATCTGGCAATCGAGGAGGAAGAGGTATACCTCTTGAAGACTTTAAAAAATTAACCAAAATACCTATTGTAATTTACTTTGGAGATTTTATCCCTATGGAGGAAAGTACCGCAGCCTCTTTAAATTTTTGGCGTAATGTTTTGGCAACTGCTAGGCAATGGGTTAAAGTAGTTAATGCCCATGGCGGCGATGCAACAGTTGTTCATTTACCAGAAATAGGTATAAAAGGAAATACTCATTTCCCGATGTCTGACTTGAACAGCAAAGAAGTAGCTGATGTGCTATCAAAATGGTTAAAAGAAAAAGGGCTAGACAGGTAACATTGGTAGTAAAAGCAGTAGTCTATCTACCTGTTACCATATATTTTATTTAAAAATTTGTAGGGTTAAAAAGAACAAAAACCATGAAAATAACTAGGCTATGTCTTTATGTTGTATCAATGCTGTTTATCTCCTGCTCACAAGCTCAAGAGACCACTTTATTGGATAGTAAACACTCAAAAGATAAAAAAGTATTAATCGTTTATTTATCAAGAACAAAAAACACAAAAGCAGTAGCCGAAATCATCCATCAGAATGTTGGCGGTAAGTTGATAGCATTAGAAATTCAAAATCCTTATCCCAAAAACTATCAGGAAACTGTGGCGCAGGTTTCAAAAGAAAATGAGCTAGGTTTTTTACCCCCATTAAAAACAAAGATTGATAGTATTGAGCAGTATGATATTGTATTTGTTGGTTTTCCAACATGGGGAATGCAATTACCCCCACCAATGAAAAGTTTTTTAAGTCAATATAACTTAAAAGGAAAAACAATCATACCGTTTAACACCAATGCAGGTTATGGCATAGGAAACAGCTTTGATAAAGTAAAAGAACTAAGCCCTGAAAGCAAGGTGTTAGAAGGGTTTACTATAAAAGGAGGTATTGAACGTGACGGAATTTTATTTGTAATGGAAGGCGAAAAGAGGGTTGAAGCAGAGCGGAAAGTGAAAGAATGGCTGAATAAAATTGGATACCATAACGGAACAAACGATTGAAATAATCTTAAAGTAAAATGATAAAGCAAATAAAATTATTAAGCGCTATAACAATAATGATTAGTGTTATACTTTTTAGCAACCATGCATATTCACAGCAGATAGCAGCTCCCAATAAACAGTTGAGTTTATCAGAAAAAAGCATTATTTCTATTTCGTCTTTTACGGCACAGGGAAAATTAAGAGAACTAAAAATTGCATTAATTAAGGGCCTTGAAGCGGGCTTAACTGTTAATGAAATCAAAGAAATATTAGTGCATTTATATGCTTACTGTGGTTTTCCAAGAAGTATAAGAGGATTACAAACCTTTATGGAAGTTTTAAATGAACGAAAAAAATTAGGTATTACTGATAGTATTGGTAGAGAAGCATCACCAATAAAAGATATTGAAACTAAATACGAGCATGGGAAAATGATTTTGGAAGAACTCACCAAAACTCCACAACCAAACCAACTCAATGGTTATGCTGCATTTGCGCCTGTTATTGACACTTTCTTAAAAGAACACCTGTTTGCTGATATTTTTGAAAGAGATTTATTGACCTATGCCCAGCGAGAGTTAGTTACCATTTCAGTAATCGCATCAATTGGTAATGCCGAGCCAATGCTTAGGAGCCATTTAGTTATTTCGTTAAACTTAGGTTTTACAGAAGGGCAATTAAAAGAGTTTGGAGCTATACTTAAATCTACCATAGCACCCAAGGAAGCTTTAGTAGCAGAGAACGTTATACTAGGTATTATCAAAGAAAGAGAAGTTAAGAAATAAAGATAGATGAGAAAGATTAAACTTTTATTAGCAGCATCAGCTTCAATCATAGCTATGATAGATATTACAACTGCACAAACATTAAATAAATCAACCAATCAAAATTTATATGGATTGGTGTATGATGGAGCAATTAAAGAAAATTTAAATGGGAAAGTAAATATCCATTTAGTGAGTTACAAAATCAATACTATCCAAATAGCCGCCAATGTTTACACTCCAGCCAAATATGATTCATCAAAGAAATATCCAGCAATAGTGATAGCACACCCTAATGGTGGTGTAAAAGAACAAACATCTGGACTTTATGCGCAGCGATTAGCAGAAGCCGGGTTTATCACCATTGTTGCCGACGCTGCTTATCAAGGTGCTAGCGGAGGCGAACCACGGCATACCGATAAGCCAGCATCTAGAACTGAAGACATCCACGGAATGGCAGACTTTATCATAAAATACGCAGGGGTTGATTCAAATAATATAGGTGTTCTGGGTATTTGTGGTGGAGGCGGTTATACTTTAAAAGCAGCTCAATCTGATAAACGATTTAAAAGTATTGCAACCCTAAGCATGTTTAATTCAGGCCAAGTAAGACGTAATGGCTTTCAGCATTCACAGTTAAACAGCATTCAAGAACGCTTAAAAAAAGCTTCAGATGCCCGAAATCAAGAATCAATAAATGGCAAAATAGTTTATGCTGGAGTAGCGAGTGTAACAGATGAGGAAATTGCTAAAACCCAAACAGATTTATATCGAGAAGGATATGAATATTACTACCGAACTCACAAACACCCTAACTCAACTTTTTTATACACCATGAGCAGTCTTCTTGATTTAATGACTTGGGATGCTACTTCTCAAATCGAACTAATTAATCAGCCTCTTTTGATGATTGCAGGAAGTAAAGCCGATTCGAAATATATGACAGATGAAGCATTTAACAAAGCTGTAAATGCAAAAAGCAAGGAGCTTTATCTACTTGATGGAGCTACGCATATTCAAACTTATTGGAAACCCGAGTATGTAAATCACGCGGTGAAAAAACTTACCTCATTCTTTAATAAAACATTAACAATAGATGAGTAAATTCAATATATCAATTGCAATATTTGCGGTAGTTATCATTACCTCTTGTAGTTCCAGAAGAAATAGTCTTGCCAAATCATCAGAACCAATTTTTCCAAAAGGAAGCAAAGTGAGCAATAGCAATTTTACTGGAACTGTCTGGCTGAATATGTTATTGCCAAGTGATACTGTTTACAACAGTAATATTGGTTTGGTAACTTTTGAACCAAGAGCTAGGACTAAGTGGCATTACCATCAAGGTGGGCAGATTTTACTGGTTACCCAAGGAAAAGGTTTATATCAAGAAAAAGGAAAAGCAATTCAAGTCATCCAAAAAGGCGATGTTGTGAAATGCCCACCTAACATCCCTCATTGGCATGGTGCAACAGCAAAAGACACAATGACGCACATTGCAATTGGTACAAATACAAATAAAGGTGTTGTGGTTTGGTTATCACCAGTTAGTGAGAAGGAATACCAGCAAAATCAATAGAAAAAAATAATTGCATTTTTTGGAGACCTCAATTTATCTAGTTGGGCCAAAAAAACTGAACGCTTTTGAAAACCACATCAATAGTAATAGTAAAGATGCCTAATGTTGTCTTACCGGATTGTATTGGACAAGTTACTGTTAATATAGGAAATTAGTTTTTTAACTTTCTATTACAGGGAGCTATCTGTCTTTTAATATATTCATGTGATTTGTCTATCAAATCATCACCCTCAAATTTTAAATAGGATTCTTTACGCTTGATCCCCGTTTTTTTAGACTTTTGGAAAAATCCTTATAAAACAAAAAACCTTTCAGAACTTAATCTGAGAGGTTTTTGCGGAATGGACGGGACTCGAACCCGCGACCTCCTGCGTGACAGGCAGGCATTCTAACCAACTGAACTACCACTCCGTTTTCCCTTCCTTGCGTCGGGAGTGCAAATATAGACAAAAGCTTTTAACAACAAAATATATTTTGAAATATTATGCGTTTGAGCCTTCTTTTAATTTTTCTGCGTTTTCTGCAAACTGTAATGCTTCTAAAATTTCTGTGATATCGCCATTCATTACAGCTGGCAAATTATAAGTGGTTAAACCTATACGGTGCTCAGTCACACGCCCTTGTGGATAATTATAAGTTCTAATCTTTGCAGATCTATCACCGGTAGATACCATTGTTTTTCTTTTGCTGGCAATAGCTTCATTATGTTTTGCCAACTCCCTATCATACAATTTACTTCTTAACATCTCCATTGCTCGCTCTCTATTTCCCAATTGTGAACGTTCAATTTGGCAAACCACCACAATTCCAGACGGTCTGTGGGTTAATTGCACCTTAGTTTCTACCTTATTTACATTCTGCCCACCAGCACCACCAGATCTCGAAGTTTGTAAATCCACATCAGCAGGGTTAATCCAAACATCCACTTCTTCAGCCTCAGGCAAAACCGCCACAGATGCCGCCGAAGTATGAACTCTTCCCTGCGTTTCTGTATCTGGCACACGTTGCACTCGGTGTACGCCCGATTCGTATTTTAAAACTCCGTAAACATCCTCACCTATCACTTTAAAAATTACTTCCTTGTATCCGCCATTGGTTCCTTCCGTAACATCAATAGTTTCAGTTTTCCAACCTCTACCCTCGCAATAACGAACGTACATTCTGTATAAATCACCAGCAAAAATTGCAGCCTCATCTCCTCCCGTACCACCTCTAATCTCCATAATGGCATCCTTCTCGTCACCTTCCTCTTTCGGAATCAGCATTAATCTAATTTTTGCTTCCAATTCTTCTTTCTCAGGCAACAAAAGATCTACTTCCTCTTTTGCCATCTCACGCAACTCCTGATCCTTCTCGTTAGCCAAAATATCTTTATTGCTTTCTATATTGCTTACCACATTTTTATAATGCAAATACTCGGTAACAATTAAGCCTAAATCTTTATATTCTTTGTTTAATTGGGCATAACGCTTCATATCCTGCAAAACCTCAGGGTTGGTGAGCTCCAATTCTACATCATCTCTACGTTGCTTTATCGCTTCTAATTTATCTAACATATTAATTTTTGAAAATGAGCCAGCAAAAAAAGCTGGCAGGTTCTGTACTTTTGGCTACAACAGTCCCGCTATTCGTTACAACTCCTCGCCTTGTGAAAAACAAGGCTGTGGGGTTTTCACTGCTATCGGGTTTATTTTACCTCAACCTGTACTATAAACTCAATTATTTTTTACAGCCCACAAAGTTAAACCTTTTTCGTTTAAAACCACCAGACGGTTAAAACGTAACAAAGCATTAGTGAAACCACTTTTCACCGGAAGCGGGACTTCTTTCATTTGAAAAGTTAAATAATTGTAACTCATCAATTTTTGATCATCAAAAAAATAAATTTCGGCTCCATTTACCTCAAATTCCTTTTTTACATTAATTACAGCGGTTTTTATAAAATTACCGTAACTATCAAAAATTCGTATTCCAAATTGCTCATCATTGATATAAACATATTGTTCATCACTTAACATAAAAGTGGCTTTCATGTCAAACCCATTTCTTTGGTAAATATTACCGCTTTTTAAATCATCAATAAAAGAATTGCTCAATTTTTTCAACTCCCTGTTAATTTGATCATACACCCAAAAGCCGTTATTATTGGCTGATGCGGTTAAAGTAATTTGCTGATCGGGATTTTGATTGAACGAGTATTTACTAATCTCACTTAAATTATTGTTAAGCACAATAATTTGCTGAAAATTAGCATAATATAAAATTACTCGCAAAGGATCGGTAACGTCTAACTGGCTAATTTCTCCGAAAGTTTTGTTGGTATAATTCCACAAAAATTTTCCTTTTGCATTAAATTTTAAAACTTCATTTTGCGGTGTAACCACAAATAAATTTCCAAAATTATCTACCGTCGCAATTTTAGCAACCGTATCTATTTTAGCAATCAATTGATACTCTTGAGCGCTAATTTTTTGAGAAAAGAAAAACAAATAAACCAAGCCAATACAAAATGCTTTTACCCATAAGTTTAAAACGCTTTGATAAGGACGATGCTTAACCAATTTTTTCATTGGTATCAAAGTTTAAGAGCTTAACGCTTTGGCTATCAAAAACTGCATAAGTGGCAAAATTTACCCATTCGCCTAAATTAATATAAACTGCATTCCCTTCTAAATTTACTGTAATTGGAAAGTGCCTATGCCCTAAAATTAGATAATCAACAGTACCGTATTTTTTTGTAAATTCTAAATAAAATGCATTAATCCAGTTTTTCTCATACTCAACTTGTTGGTTACCTTCTTTTTTACTGTTAGCCAACCTGCTTTTACTGCTCCAATAATTGGCAATTCCAATTCCAAAATTTGGGTGCAATCTGGCAAATAACCATTGGCAAAAATTACTTCTAAAAAAATTCTTTAATAGCTTATAGCCTGTATCGCCACTTCCTAAACCATCCCCATGATGCATAAATATTCTTTTTCCATCACGCTCTAAAATTAACTCATCGCTCACTATAATGGCGCCTAATTCTTTCTTAAAATAATCAAAAACCCACATATCATGGTTTCCTTTAAAAAAGTAAATTTTAATTCCGGCATCACTTAATTCGGCCAATTTACCTTGTAAGCGTATAAATCCTTTTGGAATTACGGTAGCATATTCAAACCAAAAATCAAAAACATCACCCATCAAGAAAACCTCTGCAGCATCGGCTTTAATAAAATCTAACCAAGCCACAATTTTAAGCTCTCTATCTCTACTACTTTGGTATGATGGCGCACCTAAATGAAAATCAGAAGCGAAATATGATTTTGTTCTTCTCAATACGTTAAATTATGAAGGTTAAAATTATCAAATTATTTGAGAACCATTATTGCTTAAATTAAGTTGGTAAACAATTCAATAAATTACTGTGCCAATTTTTGTATTTGCGGGAATGATTTAGCCCAAACCCAAGTTAAATAAACCCGATTGAAATGAAAAACCCACAGCCCATTTTTTTTCAAAATGGGCGAGGATTTGTAATGGAAAGCGGGACTATCGGACCTTTAATGCTACAGTATTTGCTTTTCTAAAATCTATTTCATTTGCACACCATCGCCATATTTGAAAAAGCCATTGATGGTTACTGGTAATTTTCCATTAGCTTTTAAGGTCCCTAAAACTACTTTTGAGGCTGAATTTTCCATTTCTGGAGAGTTTTGATAGCCCATAATTAAGCTTTTACTTTGTTCTATTCCGGATAAGCCGGCAACTGTGTAGGGGTTGGCAAATACTACAGATATGGTGTTTAATTTAGCCGTTTGAGAGATAAAAAGCTTTAAAGCATTGTTGTAATCTAAGGTGCCAGCGGGGCGCAAGCGGGTGTCATGAATAGCCATCACCACCTGATCATACTTTTGTAATTCGGTTTGTACAGCGTTTAAATCATTTGAGCTAATATCTTTTGAAACAATAAAAATAGTGGCTTCTGGATGTGCTTTTTTGATGGCGCTGCTAAAATTGGTCACGCTTTTTGGACCTATACTTAATATGGCGGTTTTACGCACAAAATCATTACGTAAAGGGAAAAGTTCGGTGCCTTTTAAAACGGTAACTGCCGCATCTGTTAATTCTTGCTTAAGTTGTTGGGCAACTGGTTGGTTTAAATCTTGAATAAGATTGGTAGTATCTACAGGTATAATTTGATGCAAGCCCATCCAATATTTGGCTTCTAAAATTCTTTTTACTCGTTGGTTAATATCAGTCCATTTGATACGTTTTTGATGAATTGCTTTTCTAATCAATTTAATAGCTCTGCCGCTATTTTCAGAAAGTTCTAACACATCATTCCCCGCAATAATGCCCATTACATCGGCTTCGCCTTTAGGAAAAAATTTCACCACACCTTTCATTCCCATGGCATCTGAAAACACCAAGCCTTTAAAGCCTAAATCCTTTTTAAGAATATCAGTCACAATAGGTTTAGAGAGAGTAGATGGAATATTTGGCGTATTATCTAAAGCAGGTATATTCATGTGGGCCACCATAATTCCGCTTAAACCTTCTTTAAAAGCTTCTTTAAAAGGATACATTTCTAAAGAATCTAACCTTGCTGGGCTAAAGTTTAATTGAGGTAAATCATAATGAGAATCTACATCGGTATCGCCATGGCCGGGAAAATGTTTTGCGGTGGTGAATATCCCTGCATCTTGCATCCCTTTCATATAGGAAATGCCTTTTTGAGCTACATTATATTTGTTTTCGCCAAAAGAACGGAAGTTTATAACCGGATTTTTGGGGTTATTATTCACATCCATTACGGGAGCAAAATTAATTTGCATGCCTAATCTTTTAAAATCTTTAGCCACTTCTACGCCCATTTTATAGAGCAAAGAATTATCTTGAATGGCGCCTAATGTCATTTGATAGGGATAAGAAATGGTGCTATCTAAACGCATCCCTAAACCCCACTCGGCATCCATGGCCACCATTAATGGTATTTTAGAAAAAGATTGATATTGATTAGATATAATCGCTTGTCTAATAGGGCCGCCTTGAAAGAAAACCACCCCGCCTAAATGTTCTTTACGAATTACATTTCCAACAGAATCGGCGTATTTTTTACCCAAGTTAGAATGTGCCCTCACCATAAACAGTTGTGCAATTTTGGCGTTTCGGGTCATGTGTTTATAAACAGAATCTACCCATCGGTTAGGATTTTGTATCGTTTCTATATAAGGAGTAACCGTTTGGGCTTGGGTAGTTACCACGCAAATGGTTGATAAAAAGGCAATAATAAATAGGAATTTCTTCATGAATTTAACTTAATATTTAAACAGATCTTTAGCAAAAAACATTAAAAATAAGATGGTAAGTATAAAGGTGATTCCTAAACTAATAGATATGCTGTAAGACCAAGCCATCACTTTATCGTCTATTCGTTTTTTGATAAAAGAATGGATAATAAAAATAAAAAACACATTTATGAGGCTATAAATTAAAGGGAATATGATGTAATTGAAATCCATAAATGAGCAGTTTTGCTTTACTGTAGCTTTAAAACTACAGATTTGCTTTAACGTTTATACTTGCAAAGAAACATCAAAAATAGATGGTAATCGCCTTTTTAGCGTAATAAAATGTTTTCATTATCAGTTAAATGACAAAATTTAGCAGTTTGAAATTTTAAATTTCTTGAAGTTTGGCACAGTTCTTTCTTTTATCCTTCTAAATAAATAAGAAACAAATGAAAAGAATATTTATGGCTGCTTTTATCCTACTGGTTGCAGGAAGAGCAAACGCCCAAAGTAACGATGTTAAAAACACGCCAAGTTTTGGTATTAAAGGTGGTGCTAGTTTTAGCAACATTATTAAAACAGACGATTCTGATTTTAAGACCGATTACGTTACCGGATTTAATGCTGGTATTTTTATAAGCATTCCAATCGTAGATCGTTTGTCTTTTCAGCCAGAGCTGATGTTTTCTCAAAAAGGATACAAATCTGATAGAAGCGGAGTGTTAAGTAATGGTACTTTAACACAAACCACTAATTGGATAGAAGTGCCAATTTTAGCTAGAATTGAAGCTGCAAAAGGCTTTAATCTTTATGTTGGTCCGCAAGTGTCTTTCTTAGCCAAAACTACCAATAAATACGAAGGTACTTTTGGAACGGCAGAACAAACAACTATTGAAGATGATGCAGATCAATTTAAGAAAAGCATTTTGGGAGGTGTTTTAGGCGCTGGGTTTGATATCACTCCTAAAGTGAGTTTAAACGGACGTTATGCTTTAGATTTCCAAAAAAATAACGAGAATGGTACTACATCAACTCCCGAATTTAAAAACCAAGTTTGGCAAGTTGGCTTAGGATTAAAGTTCTAAGCATCAACTATTTCTTACAAAATTAGATTAACCTCTATCAGCATAATTACTGGTAGAGGTTTTTTTATGCGCTAAAAAGCATTGGTTTGGGTTTGTTTTTATGAAGGAATAAATAAATAACCGCTAAACCATTGGCTATTGCTGCACCGTAAAATATGTAAGGAATTCTTTGAATAGTATCTTGAAAAAACCAACCGGCAAAAAAAGCACCTAAGCCAATCCCGGCTTCTAAAGCAATATACATGGTAGCTACAGATAAGCCTCTTTTATCCGCATCGCTTAAATCTACTGTCCATGCAGAAATAGCTGGAGAAAGCATTCCTGTTGCTACGCCATAAAGAACAGCCCCAATAATAAAACCAGTAATGGTTTGTGCCGCACCAATCCAAACTAAGGCAATACATAAAACAATTAAAGAAATTTTCAATACCGGTTTTCTTCCATAATTATCAGAGGCTTTTCCGGCTAAAAACCGCATCACCAAAGAAGCAATGGTAAACACCATAAAAAAGATTCCTTTATTTTTTAAGCCAATGTGAGTTGTCCAATCTGGAATAAGCGTAATCAAAGCTCCATAACTCACGTAGCTAAAAAGCGTGATCCAAAAAACAGGTAAAGCTTGTTTATTAATCAATTCATGCCGACTTATTTTTAATAATTGAACCTTAAATTTTTGTTTCGCCTTTAAAGTTTCCTTCACATTTATAATAATAGCGATAGAAAGAAAAGCAAATAAGGAAGAGCAATAAAATAAAACGTTGATAGAATAATACTGCGTAATTGCACTGCCAATGGCTGGACCAATGGCCATTCCGGTACTAAAAAATAAACCATGTATGCCCATTGCTTCGCCCCAACGGTCAGATGGAACAATATCTGCCACATAAGCCGCCGTTGCGGTAGGTTTAAACCCGGTAGAAAAACCATGCAGTAGTCTTAGAAATAGAAATCCCGATACGGTGGTTAAAACTGGATATAGAAACCCACAAATAAGACATACAATAGAGCCAACAGCCATTACCGGCACTCGGCCAATTTTATCAGTTAATTTTCCGCTAAAAGGCCTGGATATTCCGGCTGTTAAAGTAAATAATGCAATAATTAATCCTTTGTACTCTCCACCACCTAAGCCGCTTAAGTAAGCCGGTAATTCTGGAATTAACATATTAAAGCTAGACGAGAATAGGAACGAGCTTAAACAAACCAATATAAATTGTAAACTATAAATACTGGTTTTTGCCTTCAACATGGCGCAAAAATATCAAAAGCAAAATAAGAAAGTGGTAAAAAGGCAAGAAAAGACCAAGCTGTCGCAAAATATTTACCATTGGAAAATGCTATAAAAACAAAAAGCTCATTCACCTTTTAGCAAGGCAAATGAGCTTTAAATATAAAATTATGTTTTAAGATTTTATAGCGCCAACTGGCATTACTTCTCTGCCATAAACTTCGTTTAATAAAGAAGCCATTCCCGTATAAATTGCACTAGCGCCACAAAAAATGCCTTCATAACCTGCAATAATTTTAATTCCTGCATTGCCGGTAGCATCGCCGTAGGCTAAAAGGAAAAATAAAATTACTAGCGTTCCAAAAACAACTTGTAAAGCTCTGCTTATTTTAAACGTTCCAAAAAATAAAAACAAAGTAAAAATACCCCACATGCCTAAATAATAAGCCATAGAAATTTCTGAAGCTTTATCTATCCAACCTAATTTTGGCATCACCAATAAACCAACCAAGGTTAACCAAAAGAAACCATAAGAGATAAATGCCGTGAAACCAAAAGTGTTATTCTTTTTAGATTCCATAATTCCGGCAATAATTTGAGCAAGTCCACCGTAGAAAATTCCCATTCCAAAAATCATGGAATTCATTTCAAAAAAACCAGCATTGTGAATGTTTAATAACACGGTGGTCATTCCAAAACCGAGTAGTCCTAACGGGGCAGGGTTTGCACTTTTGTCTTGCAAAGAGTATTCTTGTACTGTCATGAAAAAATAAATTTAGGTTTGAGTACCAATAATACTATTTATATCACAGAGATAAAAGATTTCAGAAAAGAAATTAATTTTTTTGGAAAATAAAATGCTGTAATTTATTAGTTCCGCTAGTCAGGCTTTACATTATAGTCCTCATTTTCCCATGCCACTATCCACCACACATTACGGGCTGCCATTTCAATCCTGTTTAATTTAAAATGGGTTTGTGGTATTTAATTTCTCCCCGTATTGACGTTATATTTTGGCTAAAGCCGTTTTGCTTTCCTTTACTAGCCGGGGGTTTAAACCCCCGGCTATTGATAGAATGAGTTTGGGCTTTAGCCAAAATATTGTTATTCTGTTCCTAGTTATACTTTTAATAGCTTAGGACTAAACCTTAAATAATATTCTAATTGAATTTCATTTATGTGAGCTTTAATTTGTTTTTTGCTCAAAAGATACATTGTACGATAAATTTGGCTAAAGCCGTTTTGCTTTTTTTTACTAGCCGGGGGTTTAAACCGCCGGCAATTGATAGAATGAGTTTGGGCTTTAGCCAAAATATAGATATTCTGTTCCTAGTTATACTTTTAATAGCTTAGGACTAAACCTTAAATAATATTCTAATTGAGCTTCAAATTGCATTTATATGAGCTTTAATTTGTCTTTGGCCCAAAATGACATTATGCTATACATTTGGCTAAAGCCAATGTTTTTCTCCCATTAATTGCCGGGGGTTTAAACCCTCGGCAATTGATAGAACGAGTTTGGGCTTTAGCCAATATATATATATTCTATTTTGTTCTTAGTCTTTATAGCTCGGTTTTTGGGCTATAGATAAAATTAAGAATGTATTTAATCCATCTCTTTTTGTATCCTCACGCTAAAATACACCCTCAACATTTCGGCAAAAATAATCATCGGCATTAAAACACTTTGCAGCCAAGACCAAGATAAAACATAAGTTAATAAGGAAATAAAGCCTAAAGAAAAGGCAAAAAATACCAAGCGGGGAAGCAACTGAACGTAGTAAATAATAAGACCTGTTTTTTTAGGAATGCTTAAAAAAACAGCACTCACTAGTAAACTTAACCATAATAAAAGAAATAAGGTACGAGAGAAAAATTCAATGCTGGTTAAAGGTTCGTTTACTAAAAAAGTTTGAAACTGAGTAGATGCCTGATCATACATAAAAGCAAAGCAGCCCAAATCTAACAAAGCAAAAAAACGTAGAGCCCATTTCATAACGGCGAAGATAAGTTATTTACAATTTTCTGCAATTAATAAATCAGCGGCGGTAGAGCCTATGTATTTTACAAAATATAAACTCTCGCAAGCGCCTTCTTTATCACCTTGTTTTATTTTTTGTTTGGCTTCTTTTAATTTCTGACTAATAAATTTATCATCAAAACCTAATTCACTTTTTAAAACAATAATCTCTGCCTCATTCTGTTCATTTGCTTTTCCTTCGGCTTTGTTTTTATAGTAATTAATCACCGCTTTCTCTAAAGCTAAGCGACTTTGATATAAAGCAATAGCTTTATTAATTTGATCAGATGAGCGCTCATTACAATTGTAGTTTTTTAAAGAAAAATTTACGGGAATTACCAAGCGGGTATTTATGTTATGGTTGGTAGGAATAATCCATTTATTACTTGTGATTCTTACCAATCTTAAAGCTTCATCATCTAAATCTACACCTAAACCTTTTTGCACTTTGCTATTAAAAACTACCCCGTTTTTATCTACCTGGAAAGCCACATAAATAGTTCCCTGAATGCAATTGTTTTTAGAAAAACTTGGGTAAATTAAATTAGACGAGATGAAATTATTTAACGCTGTTGTGCCGCCTTTATAAGTAGGGTCGTCTGTTTGCAGGAGATTAGCAAAAGCAATAATCCAAATTTTTATATAAATGATAATCATAGTCTTATAACGATGAAGTGCTTAAAAAGGTGTTTTAATATTTCCAGTTCAACACTAAATTGGCATCGGGTATTTTTTGCATCCAAAGCTCTTTTTCAGAGATTTTTGCTACACCCGGATAATCGCCTTCTTTGCCTTCCATATCATTCATCAGCTGAAAGTGTAAATGTGGCGGCCACTGTCCGTTCTCTTTCGCTATCCCAAACTCACAAAAAGCTGTTCCTTTTTTAATAATTTTTCCAGAGTTTAATCCTTCCAAACTCTTTAAAGAAAGATGCCCATATAAGCTATAAAAAGTGTTTTCGTCTAAACAATGTTCTAAAATTATAGTGGCGCCGTAATCTCCAAAATTATCATTAAAGGCAAAACTATGCACTTTAGCATCCATAAAAGCATAAACTTTGGTGTTTGCAGTTCCCCAAATATCAACACCTAAATGTAACCTCCGAGGTTCGCCTTCTTCGGTGTTAAAATGTTCGCTTCTGGCATAAACCGTACGTTCCTCCATATATCCACCAACGCCATATTTCGCAGAATTTTTTGCCAACAGGCTTTCTATATATTCAGAAAAAAGCTGGGTATCGTTTACAATTTCTGCTGTTAATGCGGTATTTGAAGCTGTAAAATTTAAGCGAATAATTTTTCCTGTGGAAGGATTAAAATCTACAACTACTGCAAATTCTTGCTGATGTTTTTGTAATAGCTTATTAATGTTCTCTGCGGCCATTAAGCAATTATTAGGTATTTATAATTGTACACATAATGAGAAGCCGCACCTAAAACCACAAAAATATGCCAAAGCTCATGGGTATGAAAATACTTAAACATGGCCCGGTCTTTCTTATAAAAAATGGTGCCGACTAAATAAAAAGCGCCACCTAAAAGCAGCCAATACAAAGCAGCAATAGGTAATTTTTCTAGCATAATGTGAATTAGGGGCAACACAATACAACCCATTCCAATGTACAGTGTTAAAGAAATGGCGGTATTTTTTAACCTATCGAAAATCTTGAGTAAACAACCAATTAAAGCAATGGTCCAAACCAGCCCAAACATGGTCCATTTTAGCCAACCTTCAAATACAATTAATGTGGTAGGCGTATAAGAACCGGCAATCATTAAATAAATGCAGCAATGATCAAATTTTTGCCAAAATCTAATTCCATATTCGGTTTTAGGAAATCCATGATAAATGGCACTAATAGCGAAAAGGGTAATCATGGCTAAACCAAAAGTAATGGCCGAAGCCACCTGAATAGCACCATTTGCTTCATTAATTAAAATGAAAGTAGCCGGAATAGCCAACAGAGCCGGTATGCCATGTGTCAAAAAATTGATGGGTTCTCTAATGTATTTCTTCATACATTATTATTCTGGCTCATCGTCTTTATGTATGCGGGTAAAAATTTTATCCATTCTATCCACATATTCGTTGGTGTCATCTACAAAAAACTCCAATTGTGGCACACCTCTTACTTGGTCTTTTATCCTTTTGCCTAGGTTATATCTTATTTCAGCAGTATGCGCTTTAATGGTATTTATTGCCACTTCATTATTTGGCGAGTTAAAAAAACTCAAAAATACCCTTACAATTCCCAAATCAGGAGTGGTACGCACTTTGGTTACTGTAATCATCGTGTTTGGCAACAAATTATTACCTTCTCTTTGAAACAGTTCTCCTAAATCTTTTTGTATTACTCGGGCAAATTTTTGTTGTCTCTTTGATTCCATGTTTATAAGTATTAAGATTTCAGTATCAAGTATCAAGTATCAAGTATCAAGATAATTTAAACAATGTTTAGGTCTTGCTACTTGTTACTTACATCTTGCTACTATTCACTAGTATAAAAAATTGTTAAAAGGATAAATTTTTTGATTTACGGCTTTCACTCGCTCATAAATAGCATCTCTAAATTCATCTATATTTTCTTTTTCTGTTGCCGATATAAATACCGCCGGACTATTGTGTTTCGCCATCCAACTACGTTTAAAATCAGCTAAAGTCATTTGAGGAATTTCCTCATGGTCAACTTCCCAATCTTGTTCTATTTCTACGGGATGATAATTATCTATTTTATTAAAAACAGTGATCATCTCTTTATCAATAGCGCCTAAATCTTTTAAAGTCTCGTTTACGGTATGAATATGATCTTCAAAATTAGGATGAGAAATATCTACTACATGAATTAAAATATCGGCTTCACGCACTTCATCCAAAGTAGATTTAAAGCATTCTACCAAGTGGTGAGGCAGCTTTCTAATAAACCCAACCGTATCTGATAGTAAAAAGGGCACATTGTCAAAAACTACTTTTCTTACTGTAGTATCTAAAGTTGCAAACAGCTTATTTTCTGCAAAAACTTCAGATTTAGACAGCATATTCATAATGGTAGATTTACCCACGTTGGTATAACCTACCAAAGCAACACGTACTAAGTCTTTTCTGTTTTTACGCTGTGTTTCGTTTTGCTTATCAATTAGTTTGAGCTTTTCTTTCAGAATAATTATTTTGTCTTTAATCATTCTTCTATCACTCTCAATTTGCGTTTCACCGGGTCCACGCATACCAATTCCTCCTTTTTGACGCTCTAAGTGAGTCCATAAACGAGTTAAACGAGGTAATAAATATTGTAATTGGGCTAATTCAACCTGAGTTTTAGCTTGTGCAGATTGTGCTCTTCTGGCAAAAATATCTAAAATTAAATTGCTTCTGTCTAGCACTTTAACCTCTAATTCTTTCTCAATGTTACGTAATTGCATCGGCGAAAGCTCATCATCAAAAACCACTAAATCTATTTCCTCGGCTTTTACATAATCTCTAATTTCTTCCAGCTTTCCAGTACCAACAAAGGTGGCTCTTTCTGGCTTTTGCATTTTTTGAGTAAAAGTTTTTTCGGTAATTCCACCCGCAGTATCTACCAAAAAAGCCAATTCATCTAAGTATTCCTTTTCTTGCTCCTCGGTTTGGTTAGCGGTAATTAAACCCACTAAAACAGCTCTTTCTGGCTTTAACTCGGTATCGTAAAATTTCTTTTTCGGCATCTAAATTCTCTCCTGTTTGCAAAGATACGATATACCAATCATTTAGGATAAGAAGCCTATTTAAATTGACAGTATTTTGTGACAGACTTATAGAAATTATTTTTGAAAAGGTGCCGTTTTGCCCTTCAATTGGGGCAGCCTAGCTTATATGTTTATACTGCTTTTGGCCTTAATACCAAGGCTTATAATTACTACCATCCTTTTATTCTACAAAGACATTGCTATAATTACAACCCGCATTCCCTATATTTATGGCTATGCAAAATCATCTAGCCAAGTACAATCAAAACTTTTTAGCCGCCTTAGAAAGATTAAATCCTAACCAACTTAAAGCAGTTAACCAAACCGAAGGACCAGTTTTAGTAATTGCCGGACCGGGAACAGGAAAAACGCAAATTTTAGCCGCTAGAATAGGAAATATCTTGTTAAAAACAGATACCCTACCCCATAATATTCTTTGCTTAACTTATACTGATGCTGGCGCTGTAGCCATGCGTAAGCGTTTGTTTGACTTTATTGGGCCCGAAGCTTACCGTGTAAATATTTATACTTTTCATGCTTTTTGTAATGATATCATTCAAGAAAATCTGGATTATTTTGGTAAGCTAGAGTTAGATGCCATTTCTGATTTAGAGCGCATGGAACTCTTCAGAAAACTGGTGGATAGTTTTGATAAAGATCATCCGCTAAAGCGTTTTAGAGGTGATGTTTATTATGAAGTTGGTCGTTTGCAAAATCTTTTTTCGGTGATGAAAAAAGAAGATTGGTCGGCAGATTTTATCACTACAAAAATTGATGAATTTTTGCAATTGATAGAGTTTTCTGAGCCCGATTCTCCTTATTACGCAACCTACAAATACGCTAAAAAATATAAAGACAAAAACCCCGGAGATTTTAAAACAGGCTTTGCTGATTTGCAAGAAAACATGCAAAAGCTAAAAGCCGCTGTAGCCGAATTTCCAAAATATCAGCAAATGATGCGGGATGCCAGTCGTTATGATTTTGATGATATGATTATTTGGGTGTTAGAAGCCTTTAAAAAAGACGATCAGTTTTTGCTCAACTACCAAGAGCGTTTTCAATACATTTTGGTTGATGAATATCAAGATACCAGTGGTTCGCAAAACCAATTAATTAACTTTTTGATCAGCTATTGGGACCAACCCAATATTTTTGTAGTAGGAGATGATGATCAATCTATTTTTAGGTTTCAAGGCGCAAATATTCAAAATATAGAAGCCTATAACCTACGTTATGCTGAAGATTTATATCGCATTATGCTGACTG
Organism: Pedobacter cryophilus; assembly: GCF_005116455.1. GTDB lineage: Bacteria > Bacteroidota > Bacteroidia > Sphingobacteriales > Sphingobacteriaceae > Pseudopedobacter > Pseudopedobacter cryophilum. The sequence continues at coordinate 1,075,670 of NZ_SWBP01000001.1, read as the reverse complement.
ATAATTATCGTTCTACGCAACCTATTTTAGATATTTCAAGAGTTTTAATAGAGAATAATACCGAACGCATTCAACTTCCTGGTTTAAATAAACATTTGTTGGCTAAGAATTTGGCTTTAGCCGAGTTAAAAATAGCTCCCGAAATAAACGCTTACGAGACCCAGTTTCATGAGTTTGCAGCCATCACCAATGAAATAGAAAATTTGGTAAAAGATGGCGTACCTGCCGAAGAAATTGCCATTATTTATAAAGAACACAAAGCCGGCGAAGAGTTAGCAAGGTATTTTAAAGTCAAAGGAATTCCGGTAAATACCAAAAGAAGAGTCAATATTTTAAAAGAACCTTTTGGTAAAAAAATCATCAATATTTTACGCTATTTGGCTTTTGAAAGTGAATTTTCTTATAGCGGAGATGAGTTGCTTTTCCAAATTATGCATTATGATTTTTATCAGATTGCGCCTATGGACGTGGCTAAAATAAGTGTAGAAGTTAATGCTTTTAACCGAAGCAGCAGAAACGAAAAAACATCGCTAAGAAGAAAAATACATGAAATTGCGGCCAAGCCTCAACAATCTTTATTTGATTCGGAAAGTACCCAACAAATTAAACGTTTAAGTGACGATTTGGAATTTTGGATAAAAGAAGTTCGCAATCTTACCTTACAGGGCCTGTTTGAAAAAATTATGGTACGAGGTGGGATTTTAGCTTACGTATTAAAATCGCCCGAAAAAACTTGGTTAATGCAGGTGCTTTCTTCTGTATTTAATTTTCTAAAAGACGAGAGTCGGAAACAGCCAGATATTCACCTTAAAGAGTTTGTCACCCTTATAGATTTATTAGAAAGCAATGATCTTTCTTTAGACCTGCATCAAAATATTTTTAACGAGAAAGGCGTAAATTTCTTAACCTGCCATGGTTCAAAGGGTTTAGAATTTGAATACGTATTTTTTATTGGGGCTACTACCAATGTTTGGGAAAAGAAACGCAAAAATACCAGCGGTCAGTTTAAATTACCCGATACCGTTTTCTCAGCGCAAAGTGGCTCAAGTGATATAGAAGAACTTCGTCGCTTGTTTTATGTGGCTTTAACCAGAGCAAAAAAACATCTTCGTATTTCTTTTCCAGAGATGGATACCAAAGGCAAGCTATTAGAACCTACCGTTTTTATAGGCGAGATTTTAGCGGCCACCGATTTACAAATTGCTAAAACAGCTGTTGCTGAAGAACAATTAACGGATTTCTTTATCTTGCAATTTACTTCTGATGAGAAGCCAAATTTAGGCTTAATAGATTATGATTATGTAAAGCATTTATTGGAGAGTTATGCCCTTAGCGTAACACACTTAAATAATTATTTAGATTGCCCATTAAAGTTTTATTTCCAAAATTTAATTCAGGTGCCGAGCGGTAAAAGCGATACTTTAACTTTTGGTTCGGCGGTGCATTGGGCTTTAAATAAATTGTTTCGCTCTTTGGCAGATAATAATCAACAGTTTCATGGCTTACCTCAGTTTTTATCAGATTTTAAATGGTACATGCAGCGTAACCGCGAAGCTTTTACTGATGAGCAGTTTAAAAGAAGATCTGACTATGGCGATAAGATACTCCCAGAATATTATAACAAATACATTAATTCCTGGGAGAAGATCACCGCTACAGAATATGCCATTAAAAACGTAGAAATGGATGGAGTGCCTATAAAAGGGATAATTGATAAGCTAGAATTTAAAGGCCGACAAACCAATGTAGTGGATTACAAAACAGGGAGTTATGATAACGCTAAATCTAAGTTTGGTGCCCCAGATGATAGAAACCCTTTAGGTGGAGATTATTGGCGACAAGCCGTTTTCTACAAAATTTTAGTAGATAGCGATGCCCGTAAAGATTGGGAAGTAATTAGTACTGAATTTGATTTTATTGAACCCGTTAAAAACGAATATAAAAAACATCCAATTATCATCACTCCCGAAGCTTACAGCATTGTAAAAACTCAGATTAAAGAAACGTATGCCAAAATTAAAAATATGGAATTTACCCAAGGTTGCGGTAAAGCCGATTGCCATTGGTGTGGTTTTGTGAAAAGTAATTTCGCTAGTGCGGATGGGATAATGGGTGAAATGAAGGATGGGGATTTAGATAATTAAGAGATAAAATTAATTGACAAAAAAAACGCAGAGTCCTCTGTGAGAGACCCTGCTTGGACAGAAAAATAACTTTACAAAAAAGGGAATAACACAAAGATCAAGATACTGAAGGTTTCCTTTTAGAGATCCTGCTGACACACGAAGATTACATTGAAATAAATTTATTTCAATGTAATTCTAGTAAATAAAGGAGAGCCTTGGGATCCTGTTTCACCTACGACAATGATAAATCTCTGGGTTTGAAATTGAGTAACTCTTTTTCCTGTTTGGTCAAAACCAGCACTTTTAGAAGGTCCATAAAATTGGTTTACATCATTCACTACGCTTTCATAAGTTAGGTTTTGAAAAAGCTGAGGCTCCCCATTTAAAACATAAATTTCTTTAAGATTTTTTGAATCATCATATTTCAGTTCATATCTTCCATAAATTCCATCTATCAAAATGTTTTTTGTATATGGAATTGTATTCTTTAATTTCCCATCCAAAAATGAACCTATTATCACATTATTAGGGTTTGTAGCATTATATAAAATAAGATTGAGATAATTTGTGTTATAATCAACAACTACATAAGGATAAGTATTTGAGATGTAAGAAAAATCTAATTTATCCCATAAAGTTTCTAAACTCCTATTCTCAACAACTCTTAAGGCGGCGTCTGTATCAAAAGAATCTTGATTGTTTTTTATTGTTAATTTGATGTTTAAAACGCCAACCTGATTTTTTGGAGACACTTTAAATAAATAATCATACTGGTTTGGAGAATCGTAACGATTTGAGGACGGTGAAATTTTTAATCCGTTTACAGTTAGAAAAACTTCATCATTGCTAGAATAATTTTTAGTGTATCGAAGACCTAATTTTAATGTATCAGATTTGCTCACCAAAGGTTTATCAGCAAGAAAAAAACCTATTTGAATCTCCTTTTTGGGATCTACACTTTCTTTATTCGAACAAGAATAAAATATCAAAGTGATGATTAATAGCGCTATATATTTTTTCATTAGGTATTTAAAAAAATGAAGCTCCAAAATATTTTAAATTATTCACAAAACATAAAATCCCTCCCGAAAATAAATTCGAAAGGGATTTTATGTAGGGATAATCCTAGGATTATCCGACAAAAATATTAGAAGATAACCCGAGGGTTATCCCTACAAAAATTAAATCAACGCCACACTTCTATTTACAAAAGCGGTTAAATCTGCTCCGGTTAATAAACCTTGAGATAGTAAAGCTAAATCAAAAGCTTGTTTAGCCAATTGAGATTGCTCTTCAGCATCTGTAGTAGCTAAAATTTTGTTTACCAATTTGTGGTTCCCGTTGATGGCAACTTTATAACTATCTGGCATGCTGCCGTAGAAACTCATTCCACCGCCCATTGCTGCCATATCTTTCATACGGCGCATAAACTCGTCCATAGTTACAGTAACTGGCATTTCATCAGGACTTAAAGCCTCAATTTCTACTTTGTAAACCGCTTTGTTAATTGCTTTTTCAAAGATTTCTGTTACTTTTTTAGTTTCGTCTTCGCTTAAAACATGCTCTAATTTTTCATCTTTATCAATCAGCTTATCAATGGTGTTAGCATCTACACGCTTTAGTTGAGTTTTGTCTAATTTATGTTCCATGTGGCTCACAAAATGTGCGTCAATTGGAGTGTCCATCAATAAAACATCGTAACTTTTTTTAATTGCCGACTGGATAAAAGCATCTTGTTTAGCAGGATCTACAGTGTATAAATAAACCACATTTCCGTCTTTATCAGTTTGGATGTCTTTCACTTTATTGTGATATTCATCTAAAGTATAATGCTTATTATCTGTGTTGGTTAATAGCGTAAAGTCTTTGGCTTTATCATAAAATTTCTCTTCGCTAATCATTCCGTATTTCACAAAAATGCCAATGTCACTCCATTTTGCTTCATAAGCTTCACGGTCTTTTTTGAAAAGTTCGCTTAGTTTTTCGGCTACTTTTTTAGTGATGTAACTATTGATTTTCTTTACGTTACTATCTGCCTGTAAAAAACTTCTAGATACGTTAAGCGGAATATCTGGAGAATCTATCACACCATGCAATAGCATCAAAAATTCTGGAACAATGTCTTTAACCTCATCAGTAATAAAAACCTGACGGCTAAATAACTTGATTTTATTACGTTGAATTTCTACATCTTTTTTCAGCTTAGGGAAGTATAAAACTCCGGTTAAGTTGAAAGGATAATCTACGTTTAGGTGAATCCAAAACAAAGGATCTTCAGAGAAAGGGTATAACTCTTTATAGAATTGTAAGTAATCTTCGTCTTTTAAATCGGCTGGAGCCTGAGTCCAAATTGGCTTTGCAGAGTTGATCACATTAGGAACTTCAACAGATTTATACTGTTTTTTTCCTTCTGCATCTTCACCGTCTTCTATGCTATCTGTTTCGGTTCCAAAAACCAAAGTCACCGGTAAAAACTTGAAGTATTTATCAAGAATGGTTTGTAGTTTTTGTTTGTTTAAGAACTCTTCAGATTCTTTATTAACGTGTAAAATAATATCGGTACCACGAGTGGTGCGAGTGCCTTCTTTAATCTCATATTCGGTACTACCATCACAAACCCAAGCTGCAGATTTTGCGCCATCTTGGTAAGAAAGCGTATTAATTTCTACCAAATCAGACACCATAAATGCCGAGTAGAAACCTAAACCAAACTTTCCGATGATTTCGTTTGCGTCTTTGGCATCTTTAAATTTTTCGACAAATTCTGTAGCACCCGAGAAAGCAATTTGGTTAATGTATTTTTTTATTTCTTCGTCGGTCATTCCTAAACCGTTGTCAGAAATGGTAATGGTTTTTGCTTCTTCATCAAAAGCAACTTCCACTTTTAATTCGCCTAGTTCGCCATTGTACTGACCTAAAGAAGCTAAGCGTTTAATTTTTTGAGTAGCATCGGCAGCGTTAGACACCAATTCTCTCAAAAATATCTCGTTATCAGAGTATAAAAACTTTTTAATGATCGGGAAAATATTCTCCGTGTGTATTGAAATCGTTCCTTTTTCCTTCATGATATGTTTATCTGTTATTTTTTAATTTACAAAAGCCATTACACAAGGGTTGTTCCAAAGGGTGTTGATGTGCCAAGATGACAGTTTTGGTTTTTTTATTGATGATTGTTTTTCAATTGAAATTTAGCTTTCAATTCATGCTCTGTCTGCTCATAGCCGCGGAAGCCTATTACTTTTTCTTTAGCAAAAAAGTAACAAAATGCAACCGCTACGCCATTTGCTATAAAGTTTCTGCAAATATTTCTTCATCACAACCGCAAATGCCAATGCGGAATAAGACGGTTATGAACGGTTCGTTTGGCCGCTTCTGAAACTTATTTGAAATTTAAATTTTCTATTGAGATTCTCGCTTTGCAAAGCCACCATACAGATCGGATATGCAGATCCACAATCTAAGGTCGTCCTTTGAAGATTTGGAAAGGAAGGCCAATAAATCTTTTGTAGAAACTTTTCTAAAAGTAATGTCCTCAGCACTCCGTTCATGCCGACGAGCAAATCTATGCTACAAATGTGACTTCATATTTTTACATCATGCTAACAACATTTCTGTTATTTTCGCATTAATAACCATGATGTTGATTAGAACACTTTCCATACTTCTTTTATTTGTGTTTTGCGGTTGTAATAGCAACAGCTCTAAACAAAATGCGGCTAAAACTGAGTTCTCTTTTGAAAGTATAAAAGGAATTAGATTTATAGAAATACGCAGAGCATTTAATAACGGAATTGCTTTTGATGAACAAGGTTTTCAGCAAGAACCCGAATGGATTGTAGAATTTCAGTCGGACACTACTGTAAAAACTTATAGCCCAACCCGTAAAAAAATGATTGATTTTGTGGTGACTCACAGCCATGATGCCGTTTATAATTTTGCAAAAGAATGGTTTAGAGTTAAACATTTGAGTAAAGACAGTTTGGTTTTTCAACGTTTGCAAGTAAACGGAAAAGAAGTTGCCACAGATATTAGGTCTAATGTTTACATGACATTTTATGCTGAAGACTATATCACAAATAAATTAAAAACTACCGCTGAGGACTTACAAAAACCAAGAAAACAGGATAGCTTGTTTGTGAAAAACCATGCAGAAATAGCAAATAAAAATCCTCTAGATAGCGCTTACTTTTTTGCAGCCAGAAACCCTGTAGTTTTCACCTCAAATAGTAAAATGATTACTGTTGAAAAAATATCAACAGTAGATAAATTATTAAATAGAACTGCTTCTTACAATTATTTATACCCTCAATATAAAGTTATTATTTCGCCTGCTTACAAAGATTTCGCTTACACTATTTCGGCAGTTGTAGACCAAAATGGAAACCTTTTTGTTTATAAATTTAATGCCGATGAAGATTATAAAGAAAACCGAAAAAAAGTTTTACAGGGAATTTTAGATGTTTACGTTTCCAAATTAACCACTATAAAACCCGGGAATACTTTAGATTTTACACATAGTACTTTAGTAGTGTTGAATTTAATTGGGAAGAAGTAAGGGTTGGGTTTTTCATTTGGTTTTCAAATGAAATTTAGTTCTTCATTTGTACTTCATCCGCTCCTAGCCTCGGAGGCAAGTTACTTTTCCTTTAGCTGAAAAGTAACCAAAAAGCCACCGCTACGCCGATTGCTATGAAAGTTTCTGCAAATATTTCTTCCGTTCTACCCGCAATCGCCAAGGCGGAATATGACGGTTATGAATGGCTCTTCTCACTACCTCTGAAACTATATTGAGACTCGGTTTTCAAATTAAATTTTCGCTTTGAAGTATCGGCACACAAATCCATTATACAAATCGATTACGCAGAGCCTCATTTTAGGGATGACCTCTGAAGATTTGGAAGAAAAATCCATTTGGCTTTTGCAGAAACTTTGATGACCCACTGATGGGAAACAATTTTAAAGAGTGTTGTAGGAACTTTGTTGATGCAGAACCATTCCCACGGCTCAAAATTGTGTTTCAAAGCCAAATGAGGTTTTTCGAACAAAGATTCTGAAGTCTTGATTTTTTGGTTACTTTTTTATCAAGGAAAAAGTGACAAGCCATTACCCGGCTAGGGTAGGAAAGCCTTGTGAGACCAAAAAAGCAGCATTTCATCAGAAATACTGCTTTAAACTTTGAAAAAATTAACTAAAAAAATTTAACTCTTTTTAGTTAGCAAATCCCATTCAGAAGTATCATGAAATTCAACTTCAGGAAACTGTTTAGCATAATAATTTAAATCCCATTCAGAAGCCGCTAAAAACACCGGCTTTTGGTCTTTATCATAAGCAATTTTACTCGCTTGAGTTCTAATAAATCTGTTGTAAATCTCTTCATCCTCACAAGAAATCCATTTTGCTCTGGTTACATTAATAGGTCTAAAAGCTGCTGAAGCGCCATATTCATTCAGTAACCTAAACTGAATCACTTCAAATTGCAGCTCACCCACGGTACCAATAATTTTACGGTTACCAGGGTTTTGAGTGAATAATTGCGCAACACCTTCATCACTTAACTGACTAATTCCTTTTTCTAATTGCTTCGTTTTTAACGGATCTCGATTCTCTAATTCCTTAAAAATTTCTGGCGAAAAACTTGGGATGCCAATAAAATGCAACTCTTCCCCTTCAGTTAAAGTATCTCCAATTTTAAAGTTTCCGGCATCATATAAACCAATTACATCCCCAGGATAAGCCTCTTCCACCAAACTTTTGGTATCAGCCATAAAACTGGTTGGCGATGCAAATTTTAGTTTTTTATTAATTCTAGTATGGTAGTAAAAAGTATTTCTTTGAAACTTACCCGAGCAAATTCTGCAAAAAGCAATTCTATCTCTGTGATTAGGGTCTAAATTGGCGTGAATTTTAAATATAAAGCCCGAAAATTTATTTTCTGCAGGCTCAATTATACGTTCGCTAGTTTCCCTAGGTTGTGGTTCAGGGGCAATTTCAACAAAAGTATCTAGCAATTCTTGCACACCAAAATTGTTAATGGCACTTCCAAAAAACACTGGCGCTAAATAGCCTGCTTTATATAACGAAACATCAAAAGGTTCACTTACGGTTTCAATTAACTCCACATCATCTCTCAATTTTGCAGCCTGTAATTTGCCCACCGTTTGGTCTAAAACCTCACTATTAATAGAGTCAATTTCTAAGTAATCATCAGCAATGTTTTGCTTATTTGCACTAAATAAATTTAGGGTATGGTTACTTAAATGGTAAACACCTCTAAAAGTAGTTCCAATGCCAATTGGCCAGGTTAAAGGGCGAGTGTAAATGTTCAGTTCTTTTTCTAATTCCTCTAATAAATCAAAAGGATCTTTCCCCTCACGGTCCATTTTATTGATAAAAATAATCACCGGAGTATGGCGCATTCTACAAACCTGCATCAGCTTTTTGGTTTGCTCTTCTACCCCTTTCACACAATCAACCACCAATATTACCGAATCTACAGCGGTTAAAGTACGGTAAGTATCTTCAGCAAAATCTTTGTGGCCAGGTGTATCTAATATATTTACTTTATGCTCTTTATAAGTAAAACCCATTACAGAAGTCGCCACAGAAATCCCCCTCTGCTTCTCAATCTCCATAAAATCCGAAGTGGCAGTTTTCTCTGCCTTGTTTCTTTTAACAGTTCCCGCTTTTTGAATGGCCCCACCAAAGAGCAGCAATTTTTCTGTTAAAGTTGTTTTTCCGGCATCGGGGTGACTGATAATACCAAAAGTTCTTCTTTTGGCAATTTCATTTTGCAGCATATTCAATAAATAATAATGATTGGATAATCAATCGGCAAAAATAGGATGTTTTAACGGAATAAATAGGTTTCTATTAAATATAGAAGATTTTGAAAAGTTTTTGGGCGTTTGAACAGGCTTTCCGCTGTATTTTTTTATTTGTTTCGCAACTCCCCAGCCCCAGCTCACAAATAAAAAAGATGCCGCTTCAATCCTTAACGCAAAAGGCAGTGCTTTTTAAATTCTATTGTAGGGTAAATAAATTGTTTCTGTCCAAGCAGGATCTCTCGCAGAGGATCCTGCGTTATTACAATCGAAACAAATGAAATACTGTAATTGCTTTTCTAAAAATAAAATTATGGTTTCTCTTCCTCTAAAGATTTGAGCTTACACAAAAAGCGAAGAATTTAAGCTTCGGAAACTGAGGTATAATATTTTTTTCTAAACCAAAACGCCAAATTTACTAAAGCAATTAAAGCCGGAACTTCTACCAAAGGACCTATTACACCCGCAAAAGCTTCGCCAGAATTAATGCCAAAAACACCAATGGCTACGGCAATGGCTAACTCAAAATTATTGCCCGTTGCGGTAAAAGCAATAGCGGTTGATTTGGAATAATCGGCACCAAAAGATTTACCAATAAAGAAACTGGCCACAAACATAATGGCAAAGTAAATAACTAATGGAATGGCAATTCTGATCACATCCATAGGGATTTGAACAATTAATTCGCCTTTAAGGCTAAACATAATTAAGATGGTGAACAATAGAGCTACTAAGGTAATTGGCGAAATAATTGGGACAAATTTGGTTTGAAACCATTCTTCTCCTTTTAACTTTATTAAGCTATAACGACTAATGATTCCCATTAAAAATGGGATGCCTAAATAGATAAAAACACTTTCGGCAATTTGCCCAATACCAATATTTACTGTTAACCCTTCTAAACCAAAAATTGGAGGTAAAACGGTGATAAATACATAAGCATAAACGCTGTACAATAACACTTGAAAAATGCTGTTTAAAGCTATTAAGCCAGCGGCATATTCTCGGTTTCCTTCGGCTAAATCATTCCAAACTACTACCATAGCAATGCATCTGGCTAAACCAATTAAAATAAGGCCAACCATGTATTCTGGATAATCTCTTAAAAAGGTAATGGCTAAAATGAACATTAAAATTGGACCGATAATCCAGTTTAAAATGAGCGAAGCGCTTAACACTTTTGTGTTTTTAAATACTTCGCCCATGTTTTCATATTTCACTTTTGCCAATGGCGGATACATCATTAAAATTAAACCCACAGCTAAAGGAATATTGGTAGTGCCGCTAGAAAACGAGTTGATAAAAGTGGATGATGATGGAATAAAATAACCCACAGCCACACCAATAGCCATGGCTAAAAATATCCATAAGGTAAGGTAACGATCTAAAAAACCTAATTTTTTTCTTTCGGCAACTGGTGCGCAATGGTTTGCTGACATTACAAGTTTTTTTCTACAAAATCTTTGGTGTAAGTTTTAATCATTTCTCTTACGGCCCTAAACTGAGCCATAATTTCTTCTTCTGTTCCTTGTGCTTTAGCAGGATCGGGGAAGTTGTAATGGAATGTTTTGGCTTTACTAGGGAAAACCGGACAAGCTTCTTTAGCGTTATCACAAACTGTGATTACATAATCAAAGTCTATATCAGCGTATTCATCTACATTGTTAGAAGTATGGTTTGAAATGTCAATTCCATCTTCTAACATGGTGGCAATTGCTCTTGGGTTTACCCCATGAGTTTCTATTCCGGCACTGTAAATATTTGCTTTATCGCCAGCAAAATACTTTAAATAACCTTCGGCTAATTGACTGCGGCAACTATTGCCTGTACAAAGCACTAAAATGTTCATTCTATTTTTATTTGATTGATTAACAACATCCAGAACCTGGTGTACAACTGTTAGCTGTCGCCAAGTTTTTCATTTCTATTTTTGGCTTTTCAGCCGATGCAGGCGCACAACATTCTTCGCCAGAAGCGGTAGTGCCACAACTTCCTCCACGATTGATTTCTTTACATTGTGTAGCATCAGGACGAAGGTCAACCACAAAATTTTCTCCATCTGAAATCAACTCGTTTGGAAACATTTGGCGGGTATCAAATTCAGAATTTCCAAACTCAATTTTAACAATGGCCAAAGGATTTAAAGGCAATGATTTTTCTACCAGATTAATAATATCCAATGCTTTTTTCACTTTCATAGAACGCATTTGCTTTTGGTTTGTAGGTTCCCAAAGCTGAAGGATTACTTCTGTCCAGCTGTTCATTACTCCACCACAATCAACCGAAACAATAGGCGCTTGCTTAATCTCGGTAATGTGATATGAAGCATCAACCCATTGGTTATTTGCGTATTGAAACTGTAAATCTAAATCTGGATTTGCTAATAAAGCATCCTTAAATGCTGCCCAATTCATACTGTTTACGTTATTCATCTTATTAAAATTTAAATTTCTACTTGGTTTAACAACAAGTTGCCGGTCCTTTATAAGCTTTTAAAAAAGTGCCAATATGTTGTTCTAATAATTTCCAGTTTTGTGGATGAATGCAATAGCAAACACTTACGCCTTCAATGGTTCCTTGAATTAAACCGGCCGTTTTCAACTCTTTTAAATGTTGCGAAATGGTGGCTTGTGCCAAACCTAATTCGCCAACTAAATCGCCACAAATACAGGTATTGGCTACCATTATTCTTTGTAAAATAGCCACACGAGCAGGATGAGCCAACGCTTTCATTAGTGTAGCTAATTGATTTTGCTCATCAGTAAATATTTCTGTTTTAGTTAATCCCATAATTATATTGCAATATTACGATTAATAGATGAAATAAAAAAGTTCATCATAAAATTTTACAATGAACTGCTCCCGTATTTTTGGAATATTAACTTATTTTAATGCCATCTTTTAAAAGAGATGATACATTAGAAACATGATTTGATATACTTTTTGATGATTCTAAAGAAGCTTTTTTAAATTTATCGGTAATATCATTAGCAGCATCTAATAAGGTTTCCCAATGTTGCCTCCCATTTTTACTATTCATAAAATACCAAGTTGCTGCACCAACAGCTAAGCCAGCTATAATGGCCATAGCCACTTTTGAATTTTTTGTATTTTCCATATTGATGAGTTTTATATTTAGAGATATAAAAGCCAATACCTTGCCAAAAAACACCTACAGGAATTTATTTTTGCTTACTAATTGAATGTGCGCAAAATGATGTTTACAATGCCAATCATAAGTTGCTAAAGCCTGGTAAAGGTTAAAACTTAATTGATGTTGTGGATGAAAATAGGTGCGTTCAAAATCTTTTGGCTGCAAGGCTTCTAAGATAAATACCCAATGCAGATGGATTCCATCTAAAATTCTCAGACTAGCTTCTACTGGCAATTCATAATCTTTTAGCTTGGCAAAAGCAGCTTCATTATAGGGTTTTATAGTAGGGTTCTCTTCGGTTAAAGTCAGCTTAAATCTTAAAATTGCATTCATGTGGCTATCTGCCAAATGATGAATAACCTGCTTTACCGTCCACCCCCCAGGGCGATACGGTTTCTCTAAATCTGCCGGGCTTAAAGCGAGCACTTCTTCTTTTAATAAGCTTGGAAAAAGCTTGATGGTGCTGATAAAGCGCTTATTTTCTTCATCAGTATAATGATTTAGAGGAAGGCACTTCCCAATGGGGTACTTCAATTTTTCAAGGTCGTTATTCATATTTTTAAGCCATTACAGCAAGCATTTTTAAAGCATGGCTTGCTAATTCTGTATCTCCATGTAATTGGTAATATTGTGCTGCATCCATTGGGTTTATCCCTTTAGAAAATAATAACCAAGCTATTTGTTGGTCAATGAATATTAAGGCACTGGCATTTCCTACCTCATCATCTACAAAGCTCCAAAAGTTTTTGTCTTTAATAATCGACCATGATCCACCTGCCTCGCCTACAATTTCTACTTTTACCACCGTACCAATTGGTGCTTTCACATTTACATAAGTATAAGGTAAGGCTTGCATAGCGGTTGTTAAAAAAGGATGATAAAATTGGGGGCTTAGCAATTTTTGATCATTAAGGGCAAATCTTATTTGTTGTTGGTGTAACCATCTTTCGGTGTATTCACGGGCAATATCAAACCAGTTTTCAGAATGCTCTTTCCCTGCCCATCTTACAGAGAATAAAGCCGTATCAAAAGGATCAAGCTCATTAAAATATTCTAATAATTGATTCTGATATTGTGCTATCATTTCAATTAAAATAACAGGACTTACCCTTTGCAACGCTTTCACCCAATCGGCATTTTGCTGGTTGAGGTAATTCACAAGTTCATCGTAATTATTAAATTCTTGATTATTGGAAGCCGAGTGACCATCTCTTCCAATAGATAATCTTCTCAAATTAGTATCCAATAAATGAATAGCAATATCCCTTATTGTCCAACTTGAGCATACAGTTTTCCTCTCCCAATCTGCGGGTTTTAAACTTTTAAGAAGTATAATTAATTCGCTATTTAATGCTGGAAATATAGTTAATACATCAATCATAGGGAATATAAATTGCGTCTTTCCATTTATAGAATTTAGCTTTATAGAAGATTAAAAATACATTAAATTTTCAAAAATACAGCTGTTATCATTTTATTGATATCCATTTTCGATCTTTTAACTACATAAATTAAAAGACAAAAGCTATTTACTACGGTTAAAATATGTTAAAAACAAAATCCAATAAAATTTATTTGTGTTATATATCGTTAATTTAGGCTTATGATAAAAAAATTTATTTGGATCATTTTCCTGATTCTTTCTATTGGTGCACAAGCACAATACAAACCAGATGTAATTATTTTAGGTGGTACAGCAGCAGGTACAGCCGCAGCTATACAAGCCGCTAGAAGTGGCGTAAAAACCTTATTGATTAACCCAAGTACTTCATTAATTGGAGAGACCACCCCCGAAATGAACATTGCCGCCTTTGATACCGGTTTATGGAAAGAGTGGAAAGATAAATACAAAAAAGCTTCGGATTCTACCCTAACAGATCCTAGAAATGTATTGGCAGAAATGGTAAAAAACACCAAAGATTTACAATACCTAAGTGCTACAGAGGTGAGTAGTATTACCGAAAGAAAAGATGGCTGGGAAGTAAAAGTTATAATTAACGGAAAAGCTGAGGAAATTAAATGTAAAGTTTTGGTAGATGCCACCACCAACCTAAAAGTATCGCCTTTGGCACAAAATAATATTATCAATTATGATAAAGATGGCAAGTTTACTAATCTGGTAAACTACAATCAAAACCAGCAAACTCAACCTTATGAGCAATTGCAAAAGTTGTATCGTACTAGTGGCGCAGCCGGTTTTGGTAAAGATAGTTTAAGCATTTATTACATCCCATTGGGCGTATTTATCCCACAAGAGAAAGAAAATTTGTTGATAGTTTCTATGGCAGCCTTCAGAGATTTTGCAATAGACGATTTTAGAAATATTGCTTTATGGATGAACATGGGACAAGCTGTTGGCGCTTTAGCGGCTTACGGACCATTTTTTGACACCACGCCTTCTAAAGCAAATATTCGTTTAACACAAGGAGAAATGTTTACTTACAAAAGTTTTTTATATCCGGCTTTAGATATTAAAACAGACGATTATGCTTGGTACCCAGTACAGAAAGTAATTGCAAGTGGTATTTTGAGATTGGATTTTAAAACAGGGCTTTTTAACCCAAATGAAACCGTAAAAGCGATAGCTATTAAAGCTGTAATGGCCGAGTTATTTCCTCGTTCTAGAATTTGGTTTATAGAAAACAAGGTGGATGATTTAACTGTTGCCAACGCAATTTCTTTATTGAGTTTTGTGAGTGGCAGAGACCCAATCTCTATTCAGCAAGAGCTTGCCGCCGATTGGAAAAACAAGTACACGTTTAATTCAGATTTTAAAGAAAATCAATTGATTAATAAAGTAGAATTAGCTGTTTTATTAGATGCTTACCTTGCTCCCTTTAACATCAGAATAGATTTTAATGGGTACTTTTTAAGGTAAGATTTTCTTATTCTCGAATCAAAATGCCTAAATCATTTTTATAAAAAAAGGCATCCAGAATATTATGGATGCCTTTTTTTGTATCAAATTACGCTTTTTTTTACCCTTTTGGATTTAAGATAGCGTCTATTCTTGCTAAAGCATCTACTAAGTGTGCTTTTACTGTTGCATTACTGTATCTAGGTAAAGCTCTAGTAATATCAGTTTTTAAATTCATTAACTCCAAACGAGCTAAAGGTCTAATGTCTGTATCGCCAGCGTTAATTGTTGGTCCAAAGTTACCTCCACGACCACCAGGCGCAATAGCTGTTGGAGCTGCAGGCGCATCAATAACTAAAGTTTCTAATCTATCTAAGTAGGCTCTTTGTAAGTTTCTACGGTAAACATCAATGTTAGCACCAGTACTTAATTCGGTAAAAATTCCTTGGTGTAAATCACCAAATAACTCTTCAACTGAGTAAGCATTTGCTCCATTCTTAGCAGAGTTGTCAATCATTCTAGACATTCTGCTTACATCTAAAATTCCGTTTAAAACACCAGCTTGTGTTCTTCTTAAAGTATTGATGATACCAGCTTGGTCAAACTTAGCTAACTGAGCTTGGTCAAACATCCAAGTTGGAGTTTTGAAAGCTTGATCAACAATAAATTTAAGAGAAGCTTCTTGCTTTGCTTTTGCTACGTGAGTATAAACAGCCCCTTTTTGCTCGTAAGTTTTATCATTCTCATAAATACCGCCAATGCTAGATCTTACATGGCCCATATAACGGTTCCACTGACCTAAAACTTCGCCAAATAATTCAGATAAGTTATCATAAGGCTTACCTTCTTCGTAAGTCCATTTTTCGATATTTGGTAAAATACGCTTTAAGTTAGCGATACCATAAGTGGAAGCTTTAATAGCATCGTCACCTAAATCTTCAGATTGTGCTCTTGGATCTATTGGATTACCAGTTTGCTGTCCGTAAAAATATAATGGATTACCAGCTTTTTCAATGGTCCATTTATTTAAAATAGCCGCTTCTTCTTCTACTGTTTTGTTATCAAACCAAGAATATCCCCATTTAACAGCCCATTTATCATAAGCTCCAACACCTGGGTATAAAATTACACCTTCATCACCTGGTTGAGCGATATAGTTAAAACGAGCATAATCCATAATTGATGGTGCGGTACCACCCATTCTTTTGGTGAAAGAAGCTGAACGTAAAGAATCTACCGGGAAAGCAACGCTTGAACCAAAGTTATGTGGCAAACCTAAAGTATGTCCAACTTCGTGAGAAGAAACAAACTGAACTAATTTACCCATTACTTCATCTCTAAATTTTGGAGAACGAGCATCAGGATTGATAGCTGCTGTTTGGATAAAGAACCAGTTTCTAACCAAGTTCATCACGTTATGGTACCAACCTATATCAGATTCTAAAATTTCGCCTGAACGTGGGTCAGAAATATGAGGACCGTAAGCGTTTGCAATGTTGGAGGCAAAATATCTGATGACAGAATATCTAGCATCTTCTGGAGACCAATCAGGATCATTGGTTGGTGGCTCTAAACAAGTAATGGCATTTTTAAAACCAGCCGCTTCAAAAGCTGCGTTCCAATCTTTAACACCAGCAATTAAATAAGGTCTCCATTTTGCAGGAGTAGCTGGGTCTATGTAGTAAACAATTTGTTTTTTTGGCTCAACCAATTCACCTCTTGCATAAGCAGCGGGGTCTTTTGGCTCTAAACGCCATCTATCAGCATATCTGGTAACGGTTGCTCTTTGCGCATCAATACCATAATCTGTTTGTCTTCTGGAGAAAAAACCAACTCTATCGTCAGATAAACGAGGTTTCATGGGTACCTTAGGCAATAACAACATAGATGTATTTAATTCTACAGTTACCGAACCTAATGATGGGTCTCCCGGAGGCGTGGTTGCGATATAAGTTTTTACCGTTCTAGCCTCAATATTTACTGGAAAAGATTTTACCGTATCTAAATAAGAACGAGTTTCATCTAATCTGGAAATTTTATAAGCTGTTTTAACACCTGTGCTTAAACCAAGTGCCGAAACATCTTTTGAAAAGAAATCAGTAACATCAATTACTACACCTGTTGAATCTTTATTAAAAGCTTTGATATCAAATGAAGCTAAGATTGGCGCTAAGTTTGAGTTTCTAACCGACTCAAACATATCAGTACCTGGCGCTGCAATGTTAGCGTAAGAAGGTACTCTAATCATTACTTGCTTATCTCTTTTTTCCCATACCCAGGCTTGCTCATTAATTTCTTCACCACCATAAGTTCCATCAGCAGTTGGCGTTTTTACATAACGGGTTACTGCCAACATTTCTCTTCCAAATAAAGAATCTGGGATTTCGTAGTAATATTTACCATCTAAAAAGTGAACATTAAACAAACCTTTGTCTGTTTTCGCTTTTGCTGTGATTACCTCAGAGAAACGCTTTATGCCTTCTTTTTTAGCGGCGCTAGGGCCACCAGGACCAGGCGCTGCACCGTTCGCTTTTGACGCTGTTGCGCTGGCAGCAGTTGGCGCTGCTTTCTTTTGTGTAGAACACGCAGAAATAGCCAACGAAAGGGATATTACCCCAGCCAGTTTAAACATCTGTAAGTTTTTGTTCATTCTTGTTTATTTTTAGTTTTTAAATTTCTAATGTAAGGATAAAAAGACACTGAGCTAATTGATAACTACTTTGTTACTTAATTTCGGGTCTTCCATCTGGTTCTTCTTCGGGTTCGCCTTTGGCTTCTGGCTCAAAACTTCTTTGCCCTCTGTTACCCGCAACTAGTGTTAAAGTTTTGGAAGCTTTATTGCCATTAAGTTCCACCGAAACTGTGTATTTGCCTGGCTTTAAATAAAAGTTGCTATTATCAGCTCCTTTTATGGTTTCTTCTATTTTTAAATCTTTTTGAAGCATTTCTGCTTTGGCCTTATCAAAAGAGAAATTATAGGTTGCAAAATTTAATCCTTTCTCGGCATTATCAATAAAGCTACTCAATACCGTTCCGCTTTCTGTTGCTACAGTAATTATGGTTGTACCTGTTTGGTTGGCGTAATAAGGTATTTTAAAAGTAGGCTCAAAAAACTCCCCATCAAAACCTTTTCTACCCCAAGCGGTGCTATAGTTTACAGATTCTAATTCAAATAAACTGATTGCTTTAGCCATCATTTGGGCGTCTATTTGCTGCACTTCTTTTACGCTTGCTTTCCATAAAGATCTTCCGTGTGTGCCTACCAATAATTCATGTTCTCTTGGGTGTATGGCTACATCATGAACGGCTACAGCGGGTAATCCTCCGTTAAAACGTTCAAAAGTTTTACCTTGGTTAAAGCTTACGTAAAGACCATGATCTGTTCCTACATATAAAATATCTTTATTTTCTGGATCTTCTTTTACCACATTTACGGGTTCTGCAGGTAAGTTTTCGCCTATTTTAACCCAAGTTGCGCCATAATCTTTTGATTGATAAACATAAGAGTTAAAATTATCTAAACGGTATCCGTTAAGGGAAACATAAACATTGGCTTCATTAAATTTAGAAGGATAAACTTGTGAAACCCACAAATCTTGCGGAAGCTGATCTGAAATTTTCGTCCAGCTGCCACCCCCATCTTTACTCACATAAACTAATCCGTCATCACTGCCGGTATAAATTAATCCAAATTTTAAAGGAGATTCTTCTACGGTGGTTAAAGTCCCAAAAGTAACATCGCCTTTTTTGCCTCCTTTGGTTAAATCTGGAGAGATGGGCACAAAATCTGTTGCTTTATTTAAAGATCTGTATAATCTATTTGCGCCAAAATAAATCACATCCATATTATGCTTAGAAATATGGATAGGCGATTCCCAATTCCATCTTAACGGACGCTCACCCAACTCATGCTTAGGTTGAAAAGGCATTCTTTCGCCGATTTCTTTGTTGTATCTGGAGTAAACTCCGTATTGAGAACCTGAGTAAATTAAATTGTTATCACGAGTATCAATCACTACTTGCATTCCGTCTCCACCACCAATTCTTTTGTATGGATACGCACCATCATCATACCAACCATAATCAAATTTATAATTAGAAGGGCCCATCCAAACGCCATTATCTTGCAGGCCACCATAAACCTGGTAAGGCTTAGCCATATCATAATTTACAGAGTAAAACTGACTAACGGCCGGGGTATTAGCTTTAAACCAGGTTTTGCCATCATCATAAGAAATGTTTAAACCGCCATCATTTCCATTAATAATGTGGCCATCTTTTTTAGGATCAACCCAAAGAGAGTGATGATCTGAATGTACATTTTCTTTATCTATAGATTTAAAAGTTTTGCCCCCATCTTCTGATTTCCAAAGAGGAACACCCATAATGTAAACTTGATCAGGATTTGTTGGTGAAACCGTTATTTGCCCAAAATAATAGCCATAAGTATTGTAGAGGCCTTTTAAATCCATTACGCTAACTTTTTTCCAGGTTTTACCTGCATCATCAGATCTATAAACTTCGGCTTCTTTTGGTGGAGCCGCAAAAACAGAAGTATAAGGATCATCAATAAATTCGGCTATGGCCTGAGGTTTAATTTCATCATTTGCTACTTTTTCTTTCACAGATTTAGCAGTGTATTTAGCCGGAAATCTGTTCTCTCTTAAAAAAGCATCTAGTTTTTTATTGTCTAATGTGGCAAAATCTACTTTGTTTAACGTTGCAAAAGTTTCAATAGTAAAGTTGTCTTTTTTCTCTGTTTCGGCTATTTTTTCTCTCGGAAACTGATTGTCTAAAACAGCATAAATAATTTGAGGATTCTCTGGATAAATAGCTAAACCAATTCTACCAACACCATCGCCGGTAGGAAAACCACTTGTTACGGTGCTAGATAAACCCCAGGTATTGCCACCATCTATAGATTTATAAATACCAGAAGTGCTGCCACTTTCTACAAAATTCCAGGCGGTACGTTCTTTATGCCAGGTTGCAGTGTATAGATTATCCGGATTTTTAGGATCAATAACTAAATCTATTGCTCCGGTTTTATCATCAATAAAAAGAGTGTTTTTCCAAGTTTTTCCACCATCTATGGTTTTATAAATTCCTCTTTCTTTATTAGGAGAATATAAATGCCCTGTTGCTGCTACCCAAGCTATATTGGGGTTGCTAGGGTGTAATTTAATTCGGCCAATATGGTGGGTTTCTGCCAAACCTAGCCATTGCCAGGTTTTACCCCAATCGGTAGATTTGTATATTCCTGTACCAGAATAAGAAGAGCGGCTGCTGTTGTTTTCACCTGTGCCCACCCAAATGGTTTTATTTTTCCAATCAACAGCAATGTCACCAATAGTCATGGTTGCTTCTTGCTGAAACATGGGTTCAAAAGATATTCCGTTATTATTACTATACCACAATCCGCCGGAGGCATAGGCTACAAAAAAACGTGTAGGATCATTCTCATCAATATCAGCATCTACTACTCTACCGCTCATTACCGTTGGACCAATATTGCTGAAAGAAAGGTTTTTTACCAAAGAGTTATCCTCTAAAGTTTTTCTTAATTGATAACCTTCTAGTCTTTGAGTGGCTGATGTTGCAGTAAGGGCAGTGGGGATTTTAGTTTTACTTTTTTGAGCACTAAGTTGTAAGCTTATTAAAGAAAAGCTTAGGATGGAAAGAGCCAGTTTATTCATGAAAAAAATCTAGTTTAGAATTTCTAAGTTAAGGAAAATATGTATCTAAATAAATTGTATCGTAATCATTACAATTTTAGATTCTTCTTTTAAGTGTGATAATTCCTCTTAGATTTTCTTTTCCTCTTTGAATCTCAAAATAAAGGTTTCTGCCCTCTTTAGATTTTAACATTTCGGTAATTTCATCAAAAGACATCATACTTACCGGCTTAAAATTGATGCTTAAAATCTCATCATCTTTTTGAAGACCAAACTCATCTGCCGGCGATTGCGGTTCTATTCTATTGATAAAATATCTTTTAAAATCAGATCCTGAAGCATAAAGCTCCATACCGCTCATATCATGCTCAAAGGCGGTGTTAAAAAAAGCATTTGGTTTTAGATAAATACAACTTCTTTCGTAGTCAAAAATAATTTCGAACCTCTTTAACAGTTGATTTCCAATACTTCCATTTCGTTTAACACTGGTTACTTTAGCGCCTACATCTTCATAATAGGGAAAAGAACAAACCGGGCTTTCAATATCAAAACGGCCAATTTTAAAATTATCTAAACGACCAATAAAGCCGCCTATATTGCCGCTTAAACCAATACCCAAGTTGGCCACTATAAATTTATTTGGCAAAGGGAAAGCCGATCCATTATTAGATTCTAAAGATATTGGGTGACCTGCTCCAGTATCTATAATCATTTTAAGTGGAATTTTCTTTTGTTCGCCAACATCAGCAAATACCTGAATGTAAGGCTTGTTTTGTTCAATACTAATGGGAATTCTATAGCCTTTTCTAATTAACCTTGATTGTTCCTTTTTATAGATGGTTAAAAAACCGGCTTCGTAATAAATTCTGATGATAAAGCTTTTGAAAAAATCATATCCAATTAAGCCATGTATTGGCATACCTGCATAGGTAGAAAGATCAAAAATATCTTCATCTAAAATAGCTGCCGAAGTACTTTCGGCAATGGTTGAACCTATTTCTACTTTTAAAAAAGGGCTTAAAAAAGCGTCAATATCTTTCCCTTCGCCCAAGCCTTTGATTTGAATTTTTCTAACGTATTTAAGATCTAATGAATCTTTAAGTTTAGGATCGGTTATCACCATTAAACCTACGCCGGTATCTAAAATAAAATTAAAAGGACCTTTACCATTAATGTAGGTGGTAACTACCATTAGCCCTTTGGCTTTGGTAAAATTTAAAACTTCTTTTTGCCTTTTGCCTTTAAAATTAAACGTGTTTTGAGAAAATAATGGTCCAATTAATGCATAAAAACACATTATGAGACATAAAAATATTTTCTTGGTAACACTTAACATACTGGCAATTAGGCAATTTTTGGTTTGTTAAATATATTGATCTGACTTTATATCTATCGTATTAACATTCAATTTACTAATTTGCAATGCTTAAATAATCATTTATGAAAATAAAGTATTGGATTTTATTTATTACCGTTCTTTTCACATTCACCTCTTGTGCGGTAAAAAAACAAATACCATCTGCTTCACAAAACATTGCCAATCAAATTAATTCTTCGGCTATTAATCAACAACATCAAGTAGGTTTTGTTGTGCGAGAAATTGGAGCAACACAAAATATGTTTGAGCAAAATGCGGAGCGCTACTTTACGCCTGCATCTAACACCAAATTATTTACTTTTTATACCGCACTAAATATGTTGGGCGATTCTATCCCGGCATTTGAATACGTGATTAATAAAGATTCTTTAATTGTTTGGCCTATGGCCGATGCCTCTTTTTTACATCCCGATTTTAAGGATCAAAAAGCATTTGATTTTTTAAAAAACTCAGGAAAAAGCATTTATCTGGTAAATGGAAGGTATCAGGGAGAAAAATTTGGAGCCGGTTGGAGTTGGGATGATTATAATGATTATTACCAAACAGAAATTACCGAGTTTCCTATTTACGGCAATAGCTTAAAGGCGACTTTTAAGAATGGTAAATTAGTTTACTCGCCAGATTTGCCTTCTATGTATTTGAGCGAAGTAAATGCATCAGCGAAAGCTAAAAATATTAAGAGAAATTTAGACAATAACAACCTTACTGTTCCAACCATTTTATCGGCTAATTTTGAGCAAACTATTCCGCTGCATTTGAATAAAAATGTGGTAGAAAATTTACTAACCGATACTTTACTGGCTACAGGAATGGTGATTAAACCTGTTGTTAATTTGGCGTGGCGACCAATACCCGCCCAAGCAAAAGTTTTATATAGTTTAAAGGCTGATAGTTTGTACAAACACATGCTACAGCCAAGTGATAATTTTATTGCCGAAGAAATTTTACTGAATTGTGCGGCAGCAAATCACTTAAACATGAATACCAAAGAGCTGATTAAAATAGCTGCTGAAAAATATTTGAGCGGTTTGCCCGATAAAATTCAGTGGGTAGATGGCTCAGGATTATCAAGATTAAATCTTTTTACACCACGAGATATGGTGGTTCTTCTTCAAAATATTTATGATAAAGTGGGTAATGAAAAAAGATTGTTTAACCTATTACCCAATGGTGGCAAATCCGGAACTTTAAGAAACATGTTTAAATCCAGTACATCATCTTTTGTATTCGCAAAAACAGGCAGTTTATCTAATAATTATAGTTTAAGCGGGTATTTGGTAGGTAAATCGGGTAAAAAATATTTGTTCTCTTACATGAATAATAACTACATCCGCCCAACATCAGAAATTAGAGGAGAGGTAGAAAGAATATTGACTTATATTCACGATAGTTATTAAAAAAATTTAAACCTTTTTTAACTCCGGTAAAGCTTACCAATATATTCTAAGAAGAAAATTTGGGATTAAACTTAATGAGTATTTATCAATCACTATAATAGGATCATTAGGGATATTATTACCTAAATATTCTTTGCTCAAATGATTTTTGTGATTGTACAAGTTTCTGATAGAAAAACCAATTTTTCCGTTGATATTAGATACACTTGAAATAGAAAAATTATACACTGCCGATAAATCTAAACGATGATAATTAGGTAAATTACCTGTGTTTATTCCGTTAAAAATTACGTTACCATTTAATGCGTCTATAGTTGAAATAGAATAAGGTTTACCAATGTGCCATTTCCAACCCAACGCTATCTGAAATTTTTGAGTTTTGTAAGCAGTTGAAATAGATAATGCCTGTTTAATTTCATTGCCTGATGTAAAAGCAACGTTGTTGTTTATGCCGTTAAACTGTTCGTCAATATTGTTAAAAGAATAGCTAATCCATGTTTTTATGGTGTTAAAATCTTTCTTTAAATATACATCTGACCCTATAATTTTTTGCTCACCGTAATGAAACCTATTCAAATTACTATTTAAAAAACCTAAAGAAAGGGTTGAAATTCCGTTAACGTTCTTATAATAAGTATCAAGATCAAAGCTCCAGCCATTTTTATGAAAAAGCAAGCCCATAGATACCTGTTTGCTATTTATTATGGGCGATGTGTTGCTTCCGTCTGCCAATCTCCAAAGCTTATTTTCTATAGGTAAATCACTTAATACGGTCTCTTCAATTTGGCTGATAATTTGATTTTTTATCTCCCCGGTTACTTGCAATTTTAAATAATCAGTAATGTTTTTTAGCGCTAAAAACCTGGGTTCTACTTTTATTTTTCCTAATTCACTGTAATAATTAGCTCTTAAGCCCAAATCAAGATCAATAGATTTTAAACTCCTCACAGAATAATTGCCATAAAGCGCATGGGTATTCACGGTGGCTTTCTTGCTATCTAAAACATATTGCAAACTGGTTGTTTCTGTAAAAGAATAACTTACATTTTTATTTGTTAACTGGTAACCTAAGCTTATTTTATTGTTTGATTTAGACTGTATGGCCAACTCTGTTAAAAAATCGGTGTCTTTAATTAGGTTTTCTTTTTTAAAATCTGATAGCTGGGTTTCATCTTCAGTTTTAATAAAATTATAGTTTAAAAGGTAATTAGAGCGACTAATTTTACTGTATTGTTTTACGTTATTACTCCATTTTTTCTCCCAGTTAAAACTATAGCCATTATTTTCTGTGTCTAAAACATCACGAAAAGACTCCTCATCGCTTAAAGTATTATTGTGTTCTAAATCATTATCAATATGGATAAAACTTGCCGAAAGAAAATTATTCTTATTTACAACGTAATTTAATTTGATATTATAATCTCTGAAATAAATAGACTCTTCAGAATTTCCGGTATCATAAATTTTTGTGCTCTGATATATCTTTTGTTCAATTTTTTCAAAAGTGCTGGTTTCAAATAGCCCTTCATAAGATTTTCGATAAGACAACATTAAGCTTAACTTATCTTTTACTAATGGGGTATTCAAATAAGCATCTCCGCTTACGCCATTTAGCCCAAAACCCATTTTTGTTTTTTCTACTAAGGCATTATCCGTAGCAATATCTATTACACTAGAAACCCTATCACCATATCGAGGGTTGGTTCCTTTATTAATAAAAGTTACATTTTGGGTGATATTTGGATTAAAAGCTGAGATCATTCCAAACAAATGCCCATTATGATAAATGTTTATGCCATCCCAAATTACCTGATTTTCATCTGAATTTCCTCCACGCACAATTAAACCGGTAGCTGTTTCTGTTGGACTAATTACGCCGGGCAATTCTTGAATACTTTCTAAAACATCAGCCTCTGTTAAACCGGGCAAAATTTCTAATTGCTTTGGTTTTAAAGTAAAACTT
The DNA here is from genome assembly GCF_005116455.1 of Pedobacter cryophilus. Classification (GTDB taxonomy): domain Bacteria; phylum Bacteroidota; class Bacteroidia; order Sphingobacteriales; family Sphingobacteriaceae; genus Pseudopedobacter; species Pseudopedobacter cryophilum. Next base: position 1,050,299 of record NZ_SWBP01000001.1, on the reverse strand, counting down.
GCATCCTTGTTTTTTGCAATACCTGTTGTTAAATAACCTGTAATTACAACTTCGGCTAACTGCCTAGAAGTATTTTGGTATAAATTACCTTGGGTAGCAACAATGTAGCGATCACTTATCAATTGAAAATCTATATTTAACTTTTCTGAAATATGGTCTAATACCTCTGCCAGGGTGCTGCTTTGTTCTGGATAAGTGATTACTTTGTTTTTCAGAATGCTATCGGCATAAGAAATTTTGACTTCATACTTTTTTTCGAGGATAGAAAACGCTTCTGAAACAGGGGTTGAATTAAAGTAAATAGGCGTCTTTTTTTGCGAAAAAGCAAGAGTTGGAATCAATAAGAAAATAAAATAAATTATTAATCTCATTAAGCTATTTAGACAAGGTTACTTTATTGTTTGATATAGAATATTTAAGCTGAACGGTTTTAAAAACCGAAGCAAGTGCAATAGTTAAATCTTTATGATCAAAACTGCCTGTAAATATTACAGCATCATCAACGTTTTTAGAATCAATTTGAATATTAAACTGATTTTCTAATGCTAAAATTACTTGCTTAAGAGGTACGCTTTTGAAACTGCTTTCGCCAACTATCCATGTTGGAACGGCATCTAAAATAACAGCTTTTGCTTCTGTAATTTCACCAGAAATATTTCTCATAGATTGATTAGGAAGCAACATCAACTCTTTTGATTTAGAAACAACCTTTACCTTACCTGAGTAACAAATTACTTCAAAAAAATCACTTCTTGAATTTACGTTAAATTGCGTTCCTAATACAACAACTTTTCCATGATTGGTGACCACTGTAAATTTACTTCCTTTTTTTACTTTGAAAAAAGCTTCTCCTTTTAGAGAAACTTCTCTGTTGGTATTCCAAGTTTTTTTATTGTATTTCAATTCAGATTTAGCGTTTAATATCACCTCAGATCCATCTAAGAGTATAACTACCTCTTGTGCGCCAAAACCAGTTTGATGAATGATGTAATGATCACCAAAAAAAATGTTAATACTTAAAAATATTATGATTGCAGCGGCAACAGCCAATGCAATTTTAGAATAAAGGTTTAAAATCTTAGCCTTGGGTTTTGTTTGAGCATTAGATTTGATTTTCTCCTTAATTTTTTGAAAAGTAAGATCTAAAGGAGCTTCTAATTGTTCAAAAATGGTTATTCCAGCTTTTATTTTCTGGAAAGATGCGAAATCATTTTCAGATATAAGTTGCTTTAACTCCGCATCAGAAATTTCTCCGGCCATCCATTTTGCCAGGTAAACTTCCTCATCTATATCATCAATTCTATTTTCCATTTTTTTTGTCTCACCAATTATACAATCAAACCCCTTAATACCCTACTTTAATATTAATTTTTTATGGTCTAATTGTTTTAAACGTTTCCAATTTTTTCTCTCAGCACCAATAAGGCCAGGTGCATTCTTTTTTCAACCGCCTTTACAGATATCCCTAATAACTCAGAAATTTCCTTGTACTTTTTACGCTCTAATCGGCTTAATAAAAATACTTCTCGTTGTTTTGCGGGCAAATCACCAATAGCAGTTTCTAGTTTTACTAAAAACTCCTGTTCTAAAAAGATAAATTCAGGCGATTCGCTAGTGCCTTCTTTAGAAAATTCTTGTTGGTGTTTTTCAACTACTTTTTTATGAACTACGGTATTAAGAAACAAATTATTAGCAATGGTAAATAAAAAGCCTTTCACAGAATTAAAAGCCACCTCACTACAATTCCCCCAAAGTTTAACAAAAACATCTTGAACAATATCCTCGGCTGCATCCATATCTCTTGTTTTAAAAAAAACAAAGCGCTTCACCTCTTTAGCATAAGTCCTAAAAATGGTTTCAAAAACTTTAGGATTACAAATGTTTGTTGATTCTTGCTGCATTTAAAAGAATACTATTGGGAATGGTTAAAACTAAATAAAAAAAAATACATCCTGAGGTAGGGTATTTTTTTTTAGTGTTGTATTATACCTGAATATTCAAAAATTATAAAATAGCAGTAGCGATAAGATAAGTGATTTTTGATCAAAAATTTTGACTGCAAAAATCAAATAAAAACAAAACATTTAAGGGTAAGAAGCATTTTAAACGGATATTAACAAAAGCAGTATGGACAGAAAAGATTTTTTAACAGCAATAGGTATGGGAGCAGCATCAGTAGCAGTATTTAACTGTATTGGTTGCTCTAAAGGTTCAACAGGTAGCCCTTCTACATCGGCTCCAACTAATGTAGATTTCACTTTAGATTTAAACGCTTCCACAAATTCGGCATTAAACACAAACGGAGGCTATCTTTATTCAGGTGGAATAATTATTGCAAGAACTACAACCGGCACATACATTGCAGTTTCACAAACTTGTACGCATCAAACTTACAACGTGATTTATAGAGCAAATAACAAACAATTTTATTGCCCAAATCACGGAGCAATTTTTTCTGAAACTGGCGTTTCTAGTGGTATTGAAACCAGCAAACCATTAGCTCAATATAAAACACAACTAACAGGTACAAATCTTCGTATTTATTCATAAATTTAATATCAAACAGATGATGAAGTTATTAAGCATATTTTTTCTGTCATTTTTATTGACTGGCAATAGTTGGGAAAACGACTTTTCTACCGCTAAAACAAAAGCGATGGAAAGCCATAAGTATATTTTGATTAATTTTTCTGGATCAGATTGGTGTGGCCCATGCATTAGAACACATAAAGAAATTTTTGAAAAAGAAGCTTTTATAAAATATGCCGAAGGTAATTTGGTTTTGGTGAGGGCAGATTTTCCACGATTAAAAAAGAACCAATTACCAGCCGAACAATTAAAAAAGAATAACGATTTAGCTATTCTTTACAATCCCGATGGCGATTTCCCTTTAACTGTTTTGTTAGATGAAAACGGAAAAGTAATTAAAGAATGGAAAGGCTTTCCAAACGAAACTTCAGAAGCTTTTGTTAAAGAAGTAGAAGATGCTAAAAAGTGAATTAACCTTAAAACAGCAAATTTTTAAGCGGTCTATGAAGCTGATGGGAAATCAGTTTGAGATTAGCATTGTTGCTGAAGAGGATGATTTTGCGCAACAAAAAATTAATGAGGCTGTTGCCGAGATTAGTAGAATTGAACAATTGCTCACTACTTTTAAACCAAATAGCCAAACTAATCAAATTAATGAAAATGCTGGTATTATCCCTGTAAAGGTAGATTTAGAAGTTTTTCAGCTCATTCAAAGAGCAACAAGAATTTCAGAAATTAGTCAGGGTGCTTTTGATATCACTTACGGTTCTTTAGATAAACGTTTCTGGAATTTTGATACCCACATGGATAGTTTACCAAACCCAGAAGACGCAAAAAAAGCAGTAGCATTAATCAACTATAAAAATGTGATCCTAGATGCTTCAGCACAAACTGTTTTTTTAAAAGAAAAAGGAATGCGCATTGGCTTTGGTGGTATTGGAAAAGGTTACGCTGCTGATAGAGCCCGAAAAATTTTACAAGATGCCGGAGTAAAAAACGGCATTGTGAATGCATCAGGAGATTTAGTGACTTGGGGAAATCAACCAAACGGCAAACCCTGGACAGTAGGAATTGCAGATCCAGAACATCAGCTTAAAGCATTTTCTTACCTCAATATTAGTAATATGGCTATTGCAACATCTGGTAGTTATGAGAAATACGCTATCATTAACGGAAAAAAATACTCGCACACAATAGACCCACATACGGGTTTTCCTGTTGGAGGAATAAAAAGCGTAAGTATTATTTGCCCACAGGCAGAATTGGCTGATGCCCTAGCCACCCCGGTAATGGTAATGGGGGTGGCAGTTGGCTTAAACCTTATTAATCAACTTAAAAATGTGGCCTGTATCATTATTGATGATGATCATAAATTATATACTTCAAAAAATATTAATATCAACTAAACATGAAAACACTAAAACTCTTGCTCGTTTTTATTGCTGCTTCTAACTTATTGGTGGCTTGCAGCTCTGTAAAAGCCTATGAAAAAGTTAAATTGAACGATTCTGAAATGGAATTAGCCGCCAGAAAAGCCGAAAAATTTGAACAAAACTTTCAGCTTTATCGTGAAGGGTCTTCTGGTGCAAACGGAGGAAAAAGTGGTGGTGGTTGCGGCTGTAATTAATTAAGATTATGAAATACATTTCACTCACCATAGTTGCTTTGTACTTAGGTATTATTGCCAGTTTTGCACAAGCGGTTAAAAAAGATAGTGTTCCTTACGAGAAAAGGAAACTAAAATTTGAACAAGCCGATTTGGTAAACAGTTATTACAACCAAGACGGAAACAACTCTGCCGTTACAGGTGGTATTGGTACCGAAAAATTAACCGATTTGTCTAATACTTTTGATCTTAAATTATCTCGTTACGGAAAAACAGGATTAAAACACACCTATGATTTTGAAATAGGCATTGATACTTACACCTCTGCTTCGTCTGATAATATAGATCCAAATACCGTTTCTTCTCCTTCCTATTCTGATGTTAGGGTTTATCCATCCTTAAGTTGGAATATTGCTAATGAGCAAAAAGGAAGTAGCATTGGCTTTAATGTTTCTTCATCTGCAGAGTATGATTACACTTCTTTTGGTGGAGGTATTAATTTCTCTAAATCTTCTAAAGACAAAAACACCGATTTTTCTATAAAACTTCAGGCATTTTTTGACACCTGGAAAGTGATTTTACCTATTGAGTTAAGGCCAGATAATTTTGGTTCGGGAGGGTATTTACAAAACGACCGAGCACCAAGAAATTCATTTAGCGCTGCTTTTAGCTTATCGCAGGTTTTTAATAAAGCTTTTCAGGGTTTAATAATGGTTGAACCCAGCTATCAGCAAGGTTTATTAGCTACCCGTTACCAAAGAGTTTACTTTAGTAATGGATTTTCGAGAGCCGAGTTTTTACCAAGCAACCGGGTAAAACTGCCCATTGGGGCAAGGTTAAATTATTTTTTAGGAGATAATTTAGTGTTTAGGTCCTTCTTTAGGTATTATACTGATAATTGGGGCATCAACTCACAAACAGCAGAGTTAGAAACGTCGGTAAAAATTACGCCTTTTGCCTCTATAAGTCCGTTTTATAGGTATTACCAACAAACAGCATCAGATTATTTTGCAGGTTATCAGCAACATTCATTTTCTCAGGAATTTTATTCTAGTGATTACGATTTATCAAAGTTCCATAGTGATTATTTTGGAGCAGGCATAAGGTTTGCGCCACCAGCCGGAGTTTTTGGGGTGAGCAGATTAAGCATGTTAGAATTAAGATACGGGCATTATAACCGTAGTAATGGCTTAAATTCTAACATTATCAGTTTAAATTTAAGGTTCAAATAATACTAAGAAGTTGTGTGAACAGGATGCTTTGTATCGTCCAAGCAGGGTCTCTCACAAAGGAACCTTGCGTTACTAACCATTGTCGTTGTTGAGTTTCTGTGTCATAGAGTGTCGGCTGTGCGTTGCTTTTTTTTGAAGCGTGGAAATTTTTAAAAACAATTTTTATTTTGGTTCGGCTTTGTAAGCTCTATTAAAAACTTTGGTCGTATGTTGGCATGTGGAAATTCCTGTGAAATAGACCACCTGAATCCGTTTGAAATTGACCAGGTTTCTGCGAGCGATAAATGCAGTAGAATCAGCCCCTACTTTTGAAGGATTAAGACCCCTTCGAAGTATGGCCAATCATGTCTATTACGGTTCAGTCAGGTTCATCTCGTAATACGGTAAGGAAATACTTATACTCATTTCAGGTTAAGTTTCTTTAAATGTCTTTGCACTTCTCGTTCTACTTGGTCAAAGTCGGGCAAGTCTTTTATTTGTTCACTCATTGAACTTTGCCAACGACCTTTGTATTGTGGTAATCTTTCAGTTAATTTTTTCGGAAAATCTGTATGAGTTAATTCTTTGCTTTTACACTTTGTTTCGAATTCGTTCAAATAAAAATCTACGTCCATTCCGTGTTGTTCCAAAAGATACCAGATGTCGTAAAAATCACGGGCTTGCATTCTTTGCATCACTGACCGCATTTTTTCCACTAATACTTCTTCCAATGGGTAACACAAAATTTGGTGTTCTTCCATATCGGAATAGCAAATGAAAACATCTTTCATTACTGGCTCAAAAACCAGTTGTTCGCTTCTCGAAATGTCAATCTTTACTCGTTTGTTATTTCCTTGTCCGCCAAGAGGTCCGATATAGCTTATGTAAAAGTTAATGCCACCATCTTCGTGTTCGTTATTATCAATGATTTCAAGTGGAATATTGGCTTCTTCCTTAATGTATTCAAAGGTTTCTCTGAACAATTCAAAAATTTGTTCATTAGAAATTTCAATATTGATTAAGGTAAAATCTAAGTCTTCCGAAAATCGGTAATCTTCAAAATAGATTTTCTTTAAAACAGTTCCTCCTTTAAACACGATAACTTTTGAAAGTTGTTCATGTTGTGCAATACCTTTTAATATCCATGAAAGAATATAATCTTTTTCAATCTGCTGGTCACGAACGCCAACAATTCTTGCTTTTTGCTGTATTTCTCCGGGCTTAATCATGTGTAAATAGCCGATTTAATGGTTTCGGTTTCTAAGTTTTGCTGAATGCTCCAACGACTGTTGCGTTTGCCAACCTTTGGCAATTCGGTGTCAAGGACTACGTAAGAAGCTGTTTTTATTTTTTGTAAATCGTCAATGATTTCTGAATTGATGTCGAGTATTTCCAACAAAAACCCTAAACGTTTTATTACAGCTTGAGAATCAAATTTTTTTGCATAATCAAACAGTATATCGAAGTTTATTTTTTCTTTTGAAGCATAAATTGCCCTTGCTATTTCCACTATACCACCAGCATAGTCAGGTTTGAATAGGCAGTCGATAAATGTTTTTTCTAAATCAGAACAAAGCACTTTATTGAAACTATCAATCCATATTTTTTTTGCCCCGAAAAAATGCTTGTCATTATGATAAATGAATTGAAAAGGAACATTTTTGATTTTTATTTCCGATGGTCGAATTTGTTTTGAAACAACAATTTGTTCCTTCAATGAAGGTTGTGTGATGAGATTATGAATCTGCAAAGCAGAATAGTAGCCAATATAATATTTGGCATCATTTACCAAGTTTCCAGCTATTAAATGCCAGTCGGGCATAAAGTTTTCAGCATTTGCTTCGTATGGTATGACGTAATAAACTCCGTCTTTCAATCTCATCAAAAGTCCACGCTTTGTCATGTCGCTTAAAAGTTCCCGAAGTGTGCTTTCCTTTGAATTAGGCATTGCGTGGAATGCTTCGCTATAGTCAAAGCAAGTCTTGTTTTGTCCATTGAAATAGGATAGAAGTTTGTTTGATTGCGTTGATATGTATTTACTTTTCATAGTAATATTGTCAGGATAAACCTGACTATAATAATACGAAAGATAATTTAATGTTTTGCTTTTTGCTTTGAAAAATTATACTTTATAGTATAATTGTCAGGAAAAATCTGATATTTAAGATATGAAACATCATTCATAACGGTCCGTTAGCTAAAAAGTGGCTCTTTTAGTTTTACCGAAGGGTTGGCTCGCTACCCATAGCGCATATTTTCCATATATATAATTCAATTTTAGGTAGTATTTAATGGATTATTAAATATAACGGAGTTTATTTAACCCACAAAAGAATTCAGAAAGCACCGCCTTTTGTGTTAAGGATAGAAACGCCAGCTTGAACGTAGCGGGCAGTGGATACCAGCTAATGTGATTAATGCCTGTGGCGTAGATTGGAGCCCGCCCCGATAGCTATCAGGGGAACGCCCTTAATTTATTGTTTTTGCTTCTTCGGCTTCTTTTTCTTTCTTTTTAAAGAATCCTCTTAACAAGAAATTATGTTGTAGAGCTTCTAAATTTTCATCTAACTTTTTACTGCTGGTTTGTAGGTTTTGCATAATGGCTTTCACTTGTTGGGCAGTTTGCGCATCATTTAAAAGTAAGCCTGCTGCATTATCGCTCTTGGTGAGTTTATTAGACGCCTGGTTTAGGTTTTCTGTTAAGGTTGCGGCAGAAGCTGCGGTTTTTTCTAAAGCCTTTACAGACGCTTGTAATCTTGCAAAAACAACGGTATCTGTTAAAACCTGATCGGCTAAACCACCTTTGTTATTTAGTTTGCTGGTAAAAGCATTGAGCTCATCAACCATTTTATTTGCCGATGAAGTGGTGCTTTGAAGGTTGGCTACAATAGTTTTAAAATTATTTGCCACTTCTTGGTCTGAAAGTAAAGCGCCTGCGGCTCCTTTTCCATCAACCAAATTGCGAGATAGAATTCTAAAATCTGTGGTGATGTCTACCAGGTTTTTATTATTTACCTGTAAGGTTTTCATAATATCATCTGTAGATAGGGTAGTATTCACCAATAATTTATCTCCGTCTTCTACAAAAGGAAATTTGGGAGAGCCACCATCAATTACTACAATTTTATTTCCTATTAAACCATCAGAACTGATACTGGCTTTAGCATCTTTATGGATGTATTTATGCGCTTCTTCTTCAATGCTTAAAAATACCTGAACTTGTGAAGTTCCGTAAAATTGCACCTTTTTTATAGTACCAATTTTAACTCCAGAGAACCAAACATTGTTGCCGGCTTTTAAGCCTTGAATATCGTCAAAAACAACGTTTAAGCTAAAGCTTTTAACAAATGTCTTTTTTTGGCCTCCTAAAGTAAAAACCCCAACTAGGAAAATCACTAAGCCTAAAAATAAAAAAATCCCTACGGTTATTGCCCGTTTATTATCTGATGGTTGACTCATGTCTTAATCTATAAAATTATAATCGTAAAATGGTTTCACTCGTTCGTCATCGGTATCAAAAACTTCTTCAAAAGTTCCAACCCGTTCAAATGAGCCATCTAAAAGCATTGCCACTCTATCTCCCACATGCTTTGCACAAGTTAAATCATGAGTGATAATGATAGAACTTGTTTTGTATCTCTCCTTTACTTCATTAATCAAATTATTAATCTCGATACAAGTAATAGGGTCTAAGCCTGCAGTAGGCTCATCATACAACATAATTTCGGGTTGTAAAATAAGCGTCCTGGCAATTCCTATTCTTTTTCTTTGACCTCCAGAAAGTTCAGAAGGCATTTGATTGATGGTTTGTAAAAGCCCAACTGCATCTAAAACAGATTCGGTTGCCTTGTTTATTTCGGCTTTGGTGAGGTTTTTTTGATTTCTTACTAGCGGAAACTCTAAATTTTTTCTCACCGTCATGCTATCATACAAAGCACTATTTTGAAAAGAAAAACCAACCCTTAAACGAAGTTTAATGAGTTCTTTACCGCTAATCTCATCAACTGCTTGCCCCAACACTTTTACTGAGCCGCTATCTTGAGTTAATAAACCTGCAATAATTTTTATCAATACTGATTTTCCAGTTCCTGATCTTCCTAAAACCACTAAATTTTCGCCTCGGTACAAATCCAAATCTGCGCCACGCAAAACATCATAGTCTCCAAAAGATTTTTTAACATCTCTTATAGAAATTACGGTTTCTTTGTTAGGATGATTTTCAGTTGCTGTCATGTTCTAAATAAGAATGTGATTTGAGTTGCAATTACTTCTTCAATAAATACTAAAAACATGCCTATTACAACGGCAGAATTTGCGGCTTTTCCTACTCCTTCTGTTCCTTTTGATGAGTTATAACCTTGGTAGCAACCCACCATACCAATGGTAAAACCAAAAACAATGGCTTTTATGGTGGATGAAGTAATATCTAAAAATGTAATAGATTCTAATGAAGTTTGAATATAAGTGCTAAAACTTGTGCTTTCTGATGAAGTGATGTTTAAAAATCCACCTAATAAACCTACAAAGGCGGTGTAAAAAGTTAAAATGGGAATAGATATGGTGGTAGCCAAAACGCGGCTCACAACTAAATATTTAAAAGGGTTGGTGGCAGAAACTTCCATGGCATCTATTTGCTCGCTCACTTTCATAGATCCTAACTCGGCACCAATGCTAGAACCCACTTTTCCGGCAGAAATTAATGCGGTAAGTAAAGGCGCTAAGGTTCTTAATAAAGCAATGCCCACTAAAGAGGGCAACCAAGAAGTCGCTCCAAATTCGGCCAATGAAGGTCTGGATTGTTTTGCAAATACAATTCCGGTGATAAAACCTGTAAGAGAAATTAATGCTAAAGATTTATACCCTACCTGATAGCACTGTCTTAAAATCTCTCTTCCCTCATAAGGTGGAGCAATAGCTTCTATAAAAAACTTTTTAATGAATTGATGCACCCGGTAAAGCTCCAGGAACATATTATTAAACTTTTGCGAGAACCGCGATTTTTTTACTTCCAAAATGTGATATATCCCTAATAATGATTTTAAGTTTACTAAGCAAGCTTGCTTAACAAATATTATTCCATAATCATTAATAAATTTCGATGCAAAAGTATCAATTATAAAATGTAGTTATTAAGCAATTTAAGAATATAATACAGGTATGACATTAAACAAAAAAACCTCACTTAAAAAGTGAGGTTTTAACAAAATGTAATGCTTTAATTATGCTAATAATCTAACTGGCTCTTCTAACAATGCTTTCAGCGTTTGTAAAAATGCTGCTCCTGAAGCACCATCTACTACTCTATGGTCACAACTTAAAGTTACCTTCATTACGTTACCTGGTACAACTTGTCCGTTTTTAACTACTGGCACTTGAGATATACCGCCAACTGCTAAAATACAAGCATCAGGTGGGTTAATAATTGCAGTAAATTCATCAATACCAAACATTCCTAAATTAGAAATAGTAAAGGTAGAACCTTCCCAATCTGCTGGCACTAATTTTTTAGCTTTCGCTTTACCAGCAAAGTCTTTTACTTCTGCAGATATGTGAGTTAAAGATTTTCCATCAGCAAAACGAATAACCGGAACCAATAAACCATCTTCTACGGCTACTGCAACTCCAATATTAACATGCTCATTGTATCTTATTTTATCTCCCAACCAAGAAGAATTAATAACAGGATGTTGTTTTAAAGCAACAGCGCATGCTTTTAATACTAAATCGTTAAAAGACACTTTAGTTGGTGCGTATTCATTTATTTTAACCCTTGCTTGCATAGCCTGATCCATATCTATAGACATGGTAAGGTAAAAGTGAGGAGCTGTAAATAAAGATTCTGCTAATCTTTTAGCAATTACTTTACGCATTTGAGAAACTGGTTTCTCTGTGTATTTCTCTTCGCCTGTAAATTGAGGGATTGCTGGTGCGGCAGCTTTTTCTACCGGAGCTGCTGCTGCTGCTGGCGCTGAAGCTTCTTTTGCTGCTGGTTTAAAATCTTCAATATCTTTCTTGATGATTCTGCCACCTTCTGCACTTCCTTTAACATCATTTAAATTGATGCCTTTATCTTCCGCTAATTTTCTTGCTAATGGAGATGCCTTTACTCTGCTATCATCAGCGGTAGAACCTGCTGTTTCTTTAACCGGAGTAGCCACTGCGTCTGATGAAGCAACACTCACTGCTTTTTCTTCTGCTTTAGCTGCTGCCGCTGGTGCACCTTTATCTGCGTTAAGCAAAGGAGTAATATCTGTTCCTTCTTTACCCACTATGGCTATAATTCCGTTTACAGGAACCGCTTCGCCTTCGTTAACACTTAAATAAAGTAGCGTTCCTTCTTCATAACCTACCACTTCCATGGTAGCTTTATCAGTTTCTACATCAGCTAAGCTATCGTCTGATTTTATCTTGTCGCCAACTTTAAAATTCCATTTGTTGATCACACCTTCCGTCATGGTATCACTCAGGGCTGGCATTCTAATCACCATTGCAGGAATACTTGAAGTATCAACTGCTGCAACCTTCACTTCAGGTTGAGCGGCTTCTACTACTTTTTCTTCTACTTTGGCTTCTTCTGGAGCTGCTGCGGTTTGTGTACCTTCTACTATGGCTTTATAATCTTCCCCTTCATTTCCTACTACCGCTATAAGCGCATCAACTGGCACTGCTTTACCTTCTTCTACACCAATGTATAACAAAACACCTTCTTGGAAAGATTCAAAATCCATAGTTGCTTTATCGGTTTCTATTTCCGCTATTACATCTCCTGGTTTTACTTTATCTCCAACTTTTTTATGCCACTTTGCTAAAACACCTTCAGTCATGGTGTCACTCATTTTGGGCATTTTTATTGCTTCAGCCATTATCTATTTGAATAATTTTTTTGATCGGTATGTATTAAAATAAGATTAGTCTTTTACAAAAGGATAATTATCCTGTGCATAAACGTCTTTGTATAGTTCAGAAGCATCTGGATATGGAGATTCTTCAGCAAATTTCACAGATTCTTCTACCTGAGCTTTAATTTTGGTTGCAATTTCTTCAAACCAAGCTTCATCAGCCCATTTTTCTGCCTGAATATGTGCTTTTACAATCTCAATTGGATCTTTTGCTTTATATTCTTCTACCTCTTCTTTGGTACGATATTTTTGAGGATCAGACATGGAATGTCCTTTGTATCTGTAAGTTCTTATTTCTAAGAAAGTAGGTCCTTCTCCTTTTCTGGCTCTTTGTACCGCTTCATCCATGGCGTTATGTACCGCAACCGGATCCATACCATCTACTGGCATACATGGCATTTCATAACCTAAACCTAATTTATAAATATCAGTAGTGTTTGAGGTACGAGCTACTGAAGTTCCCATGGCGTAACCGTTGTTTTCGCAAACAAAAACTACTGGTAACTTCCAAAGCATAGCCATATTAAAGGTTTCATTTAATGAACCCTGACGTACAGCACCATCTCCCATGTAACAAACGTTTACATTGTCTGTTCCTAAATATTTTTCTGCGAAAGCAATACCTGCACCCAATGGAATTTGACCACCAACAATACCATGACCACCAAAAAATTTATTCTCTTTGTCAAAAAAGTGCATAGAACCACCTTTTCCTTTAGAACAACCAGTTGCTTTTCCGTAAAGTTCGGCCATTGCTGCATTTGGAGACATTCCCTTTGCAATAGGATGAGCGTGATCACGGTAAGCCGTAATTAAACTATCATCTTTTTTTGTTGCAGACATGGTACCCGCAATTACGGCTTCTTGCCCAATATACAAGTGACAAAATCCTCTGATTTTTTGTTGTCCATAAAGTTGACCTGCTTTTTCTTCAAACCTTCTTAAGAGAAGCATCATTTCATACCAGTACAGGTAAGTTTCTTTTGTAATTGCAACTGAGCTCATTCGTAAATTCTTATTTTAAGGAAAGCAAATCTATCAATATCTGGACAAATATAAAACTCATCATTTTTAATTAAATAGCAGTTGCTTTGTATTTTTGTTAAAAAGAGTTAAAACTTTTATTTATTTCTTGCGTAAGACAAACTTAAGTTCTATTTTCGCAGCAATACAAAATATAATTTTGTTTAGGACGTTCGGTTTTTAGTTAAAATCAGTACCTTAAATATAGTTTTATGAAGAAAAGTTTAATTTTTGCCCTTCTAATTTGTTTTTTCTACACTGTTAAAGCTCAAAATTCTAAACCTGCATCTTCTAATTCGGCATCAAAAGCCGAAGTTTCTGACCCAGATAACTTAGCAAGCGGATTTTTCTCTCAAGTAATGGGTGTGGCTATTTCTGCTACTAGTAATACCAAAATGTATCAATTTATTTACGATTGGTTAGGCACTCCTTACCGTTTAGGTGGCGATACCGAAAAAGGAATAGATTGTTCTGGTTTTGCTTATAAATTGTACGACAAAACTTTCAATACCATTATAGGAAACAACTCCAGAAACATTTTTAGTATGGTGAATCCTATTAATAAAGTTGATTTGAAACAAGGCGATTTAGTTTTTTTTAAAATACACAGTAAATCTATTAGCCATGTTGGCGTTTATATTGGCGATAATAAATTTGCTCATGCTTCATCAAGCAAGGGCGTAATGATTAGCAATTTAGACGAGCCTTATTGGCAAAGATATTTTTATAAAGGAGGAAGAATCCTTGAATCTATAAAAGACCAGTTAAATAATAACTAAAAAATACCGCCTAGAGCGGTATTTTTTTTGATATCTCTTTTCTAGTCGGCATCAAAAATCTATGCTTCATCTTTTGTAGTTCTTACCAAACTAATTCCTGTAAAGAAGAATATTACGCCTAATACACCAATTACTATGGCAGTACGCACATCAGCTGAGTGCTGAACAAAACTTACTGCGGTATAAATTAGGCCAACAATTCCTAAAACTGTTAATACGGCTCCGAAGGTTCTTTTTAAATTCATAATTATATTTTGAACTATTAAACAAATAACCTGCCACCTTTATTTAGAATTCTAATACAATTTTTCCGAACTGATTTGATTGATCCATTAAAGAAATAGCCTTATTAGCGTCTTTAAAACTAAACACCTCTTCAATAACCGGAACAATTTTATGGGTAGAAATAAATTGCAACATTTCTTCAAACTCTAAAGAAGTGCCCATGGTTGTTCCTATAATTTGCAATTGTTTCCAAAAAATAATTCTAGCGTTCAATTCTGGCATATCTCCAGCTGTAGCGCCAAAGAAAACTATTCTTGCTCCTGCGTTTACGTAGGTAAAATGTTTTGCAAAACCTGGCCCAATAGCACTATCAATAATTACATCTACACCGCCTGCTAATTCTTTTAATTTTATTTCCCAATTGTGTTCTTTATAATTTACCCCTCCTTTTGCGCCCAACTCAAGCGCTAACCTAATTTTTTCATCAGAACTTGAAGTAACAAATACTTTTGCACCAAAATGAGTAGCCCATTGTAAGGCAAATAATGCGGCACCGCCACCAATTCCGGCAATTAACACTGTATCATTTGGTGTTAGTTTAGCTTTAGTAAATAAAGCTCTGTAAGCTGTTAAACCAGCCAAAGGAAAAGCTGCTGCTTGTTTAAAATTTAAATGTGATGGCTTAGCGTATAAATTTGAGGTGTTTACTTTTACATATTCGGCAAAAGTACCATCATCTGGTAAACCCAATATTTTAAAATCTGGACTTTGAAAATTTGGGTTAGCACCCCAATTATTTCCAGGATTAATTACTACCTCCTTATTTAACCAAGGCTCATCTGCATCATCAAAAACTTCGGCAACAATTCCTGCACCATCAGAACCTAAAATAATTGGGAATTTTAAGCCTGCATATTTACCTTGGCTTATCCAATAATCCCTTCTGTTAAATGCCGCCGCTTTAATTTGCACTAAAGCTTCTCCAGCCTTTAATAAAACTGGTTTAGGAACTTCTTTGATTTTTAAAGGTTCGTGAATACCCTCTAATACCAATGCTTTCATAAAATTTATTTTTTAACTTTCATATATATGAACACAATAACCACCAAAATAGCTATTACAGCAAAAATTCCTAAGTATAAACCGGCTTTAAAAATTCCTTCTATTGCAGCGCAACTACTTAAGAAAAACAGCAAGAAAACTAGAGATGGTAAAATGAATTTTTTCATGTTTGAGAAATAAAAAACGGGAAGATAAATTTCTTCCCGTTTAAAATATGATCAAAATGATGCCAAAAATTATTTTGCAGCTGCAAATAATCTAGCTACTTCTGTCCAGTTAATTACGTTGAAAAAAGACGCAACGTAATCAGGACGTCTGTTTTGGTATTTTAAGTAATAAGCATGTTCCCAAACATCCATGGCTAAAATTGGAGTGCCACCACAACCTACACCGGGCATTAAAGGATTATCTTGATTTGCTGAAGAGCAAACTTCTAGCTTTCCGTCTTTAACACAAAGCCAAGCCCAACCAGAACCAAAACGAGTGATACCCGCTTGTGAAAAAGCAGTTTTAAAATCTTCAAAAGAACCAAAAGCAGCATCAATTGCTACTGCTAATTCTCCTGTTGGAGTGCCACCTGCATTTGGCGCCATAACAGACCAAAATAAAGAATGGTTAAAATGTCCACCACCGTTATTTCTTACCGCTACTGGGTAGTTAGCAATGTTTTTACAAATTTCTTCTATAGAACTTCCGTCTTCTTTGCCTTCTAAAGCTTTATTAAGATTGGTAACATAAGCTGCATGATGTTTATCATGGTGGATTTCCATGGTAGCTTTGTCAATGTTTGGTTCTAATGCGTCTGATGCGTATGGTAACGCTGGTAATTCAAAAGCCATAATATGTTGATTTTAGATTTGTGAAATATTTATGTTATAAAGGTAAGCACATGAAATTAAAAATTGTTCAGTTTAATGTTAAGAAACAGTTTAAAATTTATCTAATAATTTTTTTATGCTTCTTTTTGGCTGTTACTTCGTTATGTTTTTTTGAGGTAGAAGCTTCGCTATCTCTTCAAAAACATGCCTCGTTTCGCTCAAAAATAATCTATAAAAATTTTCTCTTTATAAATTTAAACCGTTTCTATGATTTATCTCTTTTTGACTGAAAAAAGCTTTTTATTAACATACTACATTCGTTTTCTAAAATACCACCTAAATATTGTGTTTTAGGATGTAAAACAGATGGTTTAATTCTAGAAAAACCTCTTACTGGGTCAAAAGCGCCAAAAACAATGCGACTAACTTGTGTCCAATAAGCTGCTCCGGCACACATTACGCAAGGCTCTAAAGTCACATACAAAGTGCAATCTGTTAAATACTTTGCGCCAATAAAATTAGCTGCTGCTGTAAAAGCCTGCATTTCTGCATGAGCCGTTACATCATTTAACCGCTCTGTTAAGTTATGTCCTTTACCAATTATCCTGCCATTGCTTACCAAAACTGCTCCAACCGGCACTTCATCAGCTTCTAGCGCCAAACGAGCTTCTTTTAATGCTTCTTTCATAAAAAAATCATCAGGAGAAACTAAAGGTTCGTCGGTAAAGGAATAGTATTTCATGTTGTTATTTTGAACTGCGAAAGCACAAAGATAAATTTTATCTTTTGGTGTAGGAAAGAGAATGGTGAATTTGGGCATTTCCACCCCGATAAAATCGGGGCGAGCGGGCTTTACATTACAATCTTTTTGTGAAAAACAAAAAGGATTTTCATTGCAATCCCTAATGCAAAGATACCTATATCATTTTAGAGCCATTTGTCACTTCCCTTTCTAAAGTTGTCAATACGATATTTCCATCTTCATCTGCAAAGCCGGTAACTAAAAACTCCGACATGAATTTGCCAATTTGCTTTTTTGGAAAGTTGACCACGCCAACAATTTGTTTGCCTATTAAATCTTGTTTTTGATAGTGAAAAGTGATTTGTGCGCTAGACCAACGAATGCCAAAATCTCCAAAATCTACTTTTACTTTGTAGGCTGGTTTTCTGGCTTCGGGGAAATCTAAAACTTCTAAAATAGTGCCTGCCCGCAGTTCTACCTTTTCAAAATCTTGCCAGCTTATTTCCATTTTAATGTGATGCTATTTTTAATCCAATGATAGATGCTATTAAGGTGGTGATGAAAAATAATCGCCAAAAATCTGCAGGTTCTTTAAAGAAAATAATCCCGACTAAAACTGTTCCTACGGCTCCAATACCTGTCCAAACGGCATAAGCGGTACCAATGGGTAAAGTTTGTGTGGCTTTTACTAATAAAACCATACTTATGGTTAGGCAAAGTAAAAAACCGGCATACCAATACAGGGCTAAATTTCCGGTGGCTTCTTTTGCTTTGCCTAAGCAAGCTGCAAAAGCTATTTCAAATAACCCAGCTATTATAATGATGATCCAATTCATTGTTAAAATTTGATATTTTGAAGGTAATGATAAGCAAGAGAAATTCAATTTTATATTTCTAATTTGGTGCTTGCTGCAATTTGCGTTAGGGATTGCAGTGAAAATCCCTGCCTGACCGGCAAGGCAGGCTTTATCCCCTTTTTGGGGATAAAGATTGTAACGTAAAGCCCGCTCGAACGCCCAAATAATTTCTTAATACTCAACTCATCTTTGTAAATTACCAACATGAAAATTACCATAGACGATAAAACGTTTGAGCCTTTTATTGAATACAGCATGATTGAGAAGCGGATTAGATTAATTGGCATTCAAATGAATGTAGATTATGAAGATAAAGTGCCGGTTTTTATTGGTGTTTTAAACGGTGCTTTTATGTTTATGGCCGATTTGATGAAGGAGATTCATATTGGTTGCGAAACTACTTTTGTGAAGCTGGCTTCTTACCACGGAGGCACAAAAAGTAGTGGAATGTTAACAGAAGAATTTCCTTTAAGTATGGATATTAAAGGCAGAGATGTGGTGATTATAGAAGATATTGTAGACACCGGCCGAACGCTAAAATTTTTGTTAGATAAGATAAAATCATTAGAGCCTGCATCTGTTAAAGTAGCTACTTTACTTTTAAAACCCGAAGCTTTAGAATATCAATTTGATGAAATTGAGTTTATAGGCTTTGAAATTGCGAATGATTTTGTGGTGGGTTATGGCTTAGATTACAAAAATTTAGGCCGGAATTTACAAGATATATACAGACTGTGTGGCCAACAATTGCCAGGATAAATCTAAATTTTGCCCAACACAAAATCTAAATAATCTTCTTTACTGATAATTTTATAGCCTGCATTTGGGTAATTTTTAACAAAAAATGCTGGTGCTTTCTTTTTGGCTTCGCCATACCTAAATTCAAAAGCATTTATGACTTGATTTTTCTTTTCTATCAAATCAATTTCTTGCTGATCATAGGTTCTCCAGAAAAAATATTCAGCTCCGGTTTGTGCATTGTTGTTGGCTTTTATGCGTTCGTAAATACAATAATTTTCCCAAAGTAAGCCCATATCTTGCCTTACGGGCACCAACCTAAAATCGTTAATTACTGCGTTTCTAATTCCATTATCAAAGAAATACCATTTAGAAGATTTAGTGACTTCTTTTCTGAGGTTTGAGCTAAAACCGCTCAGTTTAAACAAAATTTGTACTTTGGTTAATAAATCTAAATAGCGTTCTACCGTATTTTTACTGAGGCCTAACTTTTTACCTAATTGATCTAAAGATACTTCTGAACCTACCTGATAGGCAATTAACCTCAAAAGATCATATATTTTAGCACTGTTTTGGATGTTTTCAAAATGTAAAATGTCTTTTAATAAATAGGAGTTCACTAAGTTTTTAAGGTACTCGGCTTTTTCGTTGGGTGTTTCTAACTGAAAAATTTCTGGATAGGACCCAAAAACTAATCTATCATCTAAATTTTGTTTGGTTTGTAAAATATTTTCTGTTGCCGCTAATTCTGATTGCGCTATTGGATACAAAAAGTAGGTGTAGCTTCTGCCGGTTAAAGGCTCACCGGTTTGGTTAGATAAATCAAAAGCAGAAGAACCTGTTGCAATAATGGTGAGATCATTAAAAGTATCTATCATTAGCTTCAAAATTTTCCCAATTTCTGGAATTACTTGTGCTTCATCTATCACTAAAAGCTTTTGTCCGGCTAACAAACGCTCATAATTGGCTACACTTCTATTTTCTAAAATGTTTAAAACATCAATATCTTCTGCATTTAAATGCAAAAAAGGGATATTAAGCGTTTGCTCAATAGCTTTAAGCAAATGGGTTTTTCCCACTCTGCGTGTACCAAAAAGTAATAAAACCTTATTTTGTCCTATTCTTTTAGCCAATAATTGCTGTACCGCTCTTTTAATTTTCATATCCAAAGATAATAAAAAACGTTAATTCAGTCAATCAACTGACTCAATTAACGTTAATTCAGTCAATCAACTGACTCAATTTACATTAATTCAGTTAGCAAGCAATAAAAAGGCGGTGTTTTTTTAGCTTTCTAAGGTAATTCTATAGGCTTTAATTCAGAAATATTTTGAAAGTTAGACATATTAAATCTCATGGAAGCTTGTTTAATATAATTCACCAAATCATATTCATTTGCCTTAACCACAAATGCGTAAGAGGGTCTAAAGTTGAGCATAAAAATCAAGAGTTTATCTCCTTTTAAACCAGTTGATCTGGCTACTAATTCTCGGTTAAAAACCTGATCGATAATGGCGTTTTGATAATCTCTTTCCATTACTTCTAATAACCTACGGGCATTTCTGCCTTCTTTACTAAAAGCACTCCAAATGGCATCAATACCTAAACCAGCACCACCTGGCCCAACATTTATAATGTCTTTATTATTACCTAGCCTGTATAATTTATTGAATTCTTTTTTGGTTTCTTCGTATTTGGCTTTTGCCGATAGTACCGAATCTTTAAAAACCACCTCGGGCAAACGGATGGCTAATCTTTTTAAATAAATTACCAATGATGTTTGATTTGCAACCTTAAGCGTGTCATTTTTATATCCAGATAAGGTGCTAATCAATAAATCACCTGCTCTTACATCAATAAAAAATTCGCCTTTTGTATTATTAAAAACCGAGATTTGAGTTCTGGAATTAAAAATTTTTACTCGGTTTAACCTAAACTTGGTTTCTTTATCAAACACAATTCCGCCCAAGTTTTTATCTTGAGAAAATGCAGAAAGCGTAAAAAATAAAAGCCCCAATAGGCCAATTAAATATTTCAAAATCTTATTTCTTGATGGTTAATTCCTGACCAATTTTAATAGCGTTGTCAGTCATATTATTTAAAGCTTTTAGCTCATCAATATTGATTCCAAAACGTTTCGAAATATTATAAAGTGTATCGCCAGATTGTACCACATATTTATTTCCGCTAATAATTGCGGTAGCATCAGTAGGTTTGTCTTTTGCTTTTTCTTTAGGAATATTATTGTTGATATCACTTAAAACCCTGTCTTCTCTTTTTATTTTTTCTATTTCGCCTTCTTTTCTATCATATTGTTGCAGGTTATTTCTTAAGATGATGCTGATCAACAAATCCGGATATTTAGGATTAGTAGCATAACCAGCCGCTTTTAGGCCTTTCGCCCAACCTTCATAATCGTTTTTGTCTAACTCAAATAAGGCAGCATAGCGCTTTCTTTTTAAAAACTCCGAATGATCTTTAAAACTTTCTTCGGGATTATTGTACACCCTAAAGCAATCGTCTTTTTGGTCATCGTCTTTATAATAGCCTTTACCTTTCCAATCTGTAGTGCATTTAATACCAAAATGGTTGTTGGCATATTTAGCCAAATCACTATTTCCAACTCCCGATTCTAATAAAGCTTGCGCCAAAGTTATACTAGCCGGAATGCCGTATTTATTCATCTCTGTAATGGCAATATTTTTAAACTTAGAAATATAAGAAGTGGTAGTGTAAGAAGGGTAATTGCTATCAGATTTTTTATCTGCAGATTTTTCAATTTTCTTATTTTCTTTTTGATAGATTTTTTTCTTTGTAGAACAGGCCGAGAGTAAAAATATCAGCGAAAGCGTAATTAAAAGTTTGTTCATCAAATTATTAGTTTCTGATAAATCTGTAATATAGTAGATTTTAAATTATTCTTAAACATAATGCTTTTTGAAGAGGTATTAAATCTTTTTGCAATTGCATTTAAAGTGTCTCCTCTTTTTACCCTGTAACTTGTAGTTTCGGTTACTTTTATCTCTTCCTCAAATTGGGGTTTAATAATACTTTCGGGATTAGAAGTGTTATCAAACTGGTTTAATTGATATTTCTTAATAATAGCTATAACTTGAGAAGCCCATGTTTTACTAGCTGCATAACCTCCCTTTTGGATGCCGAAAATCCACGAATGGTAATCAGAATCGGTGTAATTCTTAAATAGAATATTAAATTTTGGTCGAGATTGCATCATAGAAATAAAATCAAAATAAGAATCTTCCACGCTAGCATAACCTTTATAAGCCGACTTTATTTCTACACTTTTATTTGACCCTTTCATGCCAAACTGATTGTTTAAATATCTGGCAATTTTACTACTTCCACTAGCCGATTCATGAATAGCGACCCCTAAAATAACACTAGCCGGAATACTGTTTTGATTCATTAATTGCACTGCTAAATCTTTGTATTTAGCAATATATTTTTCTGTAACTGTTTGCCCAAAACAAAACGATTGAATAAACACAAAAAACACCACAATTAATTTCTTCATAAGCCTATTTTTACTTTTTCCTAATCACAAACAAACCATCTCTTACGGGTAAAATCAATTTTTCTACACTAGTATCGGCGGTAACTTTATCATTAAAATTTATAATATTGGAAGTATCCTGATCCATGTTTTTTGCAGTCACTTTGCCACTCCACAAAACATTGTCAACAATAATTAGGCCGCCACTCCTCACCTTATCAAAAACCTGATCATAATATAAACCATTATTCTTTTTATCGGCATCTATAAAAACCAAATCAAAAACATCGGTTAAAGTTGGAATAATGTGTGCGGCATTACCTATTCTATAATCTATTTTATCGTTCACATCCGAAGCCTCAAAATAACCTCTCACCCTATCTTCTAGCTCCTCATTAATATCTAAAGTGATAATTTTTCCATCTGGCGCTAAACCTTCAGTAAAACACAACGTTGCATAACCCGTAAAAGTGCCTACTTCTAAAATCCTTTTAGGTTGCAACATTTTACTCAGCATACTTAAAACCCTACCCTGCAAATGGCCCGATAGCATTCTGGGCATTAAAACTTCTAACTGCGTTTCTCTGTCAATTTTTTCTAACAATGCAGGTTCGGGCTCGCAACACTTTTCTAAATAATCACTTAATTCATCAGATATTAAACTCATACGGTAAAGGTAATCATCCCATCATAAAGATTAAAAAACGCATTTATTTTTTGGAAAGCAAGGCTTGGGTTCAAAAAATCCGATAGCCCCGCTTTCGGTACTCGCTTTTTATTCCGTTGCACTACATAAAAGAGCTCAAACAAAACCTCAATCGGGTTTAAGAACTTCCTGCAATGCAAAAAACCTCCATAAAACCTATAAAACGGATTAATTTTAATAGTTAAATTGCTGGAACAGTTTTTGGGCAACTGTTAAACAATAGATCAAATTAATTCAACCAAATTAAAAATCATAGCAAATGTCAATCAAAAGAAACGTAACAGCAGTATGGACCGGTACAGGATTAGAAGGTAAAGGAACACTGAAATCTGCAAATAATTTTTTTAACGAAACACCTTACAGCTCTAAAAATCGTTTTCAAAATGAAGATGGAATATTAGGAACCAACCCCGAAGAATTAATTGCAGCCGCACACTCTGGCTGTTTTGCAATGGCTTTAAGTTTTGCCATCACCGAGGCTGGCTTTACCCCTGATGAATTAAAAGTAACCGCAACAGTAACTTTAGACAAAGTAGAAAGCGGTTATGGAATTACCGGAATTACCCTTCAATTACAAG
The DNA here is from genome assembly GCF_005116455.1 of Pedobacter cryophilus. Lineage (GTDB taxonomy): Bacteria > Bacteroidota > Bacteroidia > Sphingobacteriales > Sphingobacteriaceae > Pseudopedobacter > Pseudopedobacter cryophilum. Next base: position 1,027,012 of record NZ_SWBP01000001.1, on the reverse strand, counting down.
GAAAAGTAACCGGATTAAGCGAAGAAAAATTTAAAGAATTGGCCGAAGGTGCAAAAACTGGCTGCCCAGTTTCTAAAGCATTAAGTGCTATACCCATTACATTAGAAACCACATTTGTTTCTTAACAATAAATAAATACATCAAAAAATCTTTTACTAAACAAGGTTTTTGATATAAATACGACTGAGAGGGGTGAACTAAAATCATCCTTCTCTTCTTAATTAACTTCATTTTCAATTTCTAAAAAGCATTAATTCTCATTTATAAATGAAAAAAGCAGAGTTTAGCTTATTTGCTTACCTTTGCAAAAATTTAAATTGAGTTTTTTAATTTAGAAAATCAATTTAAACAAGCATTTATAATTTAGTTTATGTTGGTTTAATCCTCTAAAAACTAAAAGCTTATCAAAAAGAATTCCTTTTCAACAGACCGGCGATTAAGAACCTTTACAATGATATCCGGTCTTAAATATTAATCAACAATTCATGTTATTTGAAAATTTAAATTTAATTGAGCCCATCCTTAAGGCTTTAAAAACAGAAGGATACACCACCCCAACACCCATACAGGCACAAGCCATTCCATTACTTTTAAACAGAAGAGACGTTTTAGGTTGCGCACAAACCGGAACCGGAAAAACAGCCGCTTTTGCAATTCCCATTATTCAGTTATTAACGCAGGATAAAAATTTAAAACCCGGAAAGCGTTTAATAAGAAGTTTAATTTTAACACCCACCAGAGAGTTGGCCATACAAATTGGCGAAAGCTTTGAAAGCTACGGTAGAAATACCAATTTAAAATACAAAGTAATTTTTGGCGGTGTTAACCAACATTCACAGGTAGAATCTTTACGTTCGGGTATTGATGTATTAATTGCAACACCTGGTCGCTTATTAGACTTAATGAACCAAAGACATGTTCATTTAAACGACATCCAATTTTTTGTTTTGGATGAAGCTGATAGAATGTTAGACATGGGCTTTGTAAACGACGTTAAAAAAGTGATTGCAAAATTACCTGCTAAAAGACAATCGTTATTCTTTTCTGCAACTATGCCTCCGGTAATTGTACAACTGGCAGATACCATTTTGGTAAATCCTGCTAAGGTAGAAGTTACACCGGTTTCTAGTACTGCAAACACCATTAATCAGGTGGTTTACTTTGTAGATAAAGACAACAAAAGACATTTGTTAATGGATGTGTTAAAAGATAAAAGCATTGAAAGAGCTTTAGTTTTTACCCGCACCAAACATGGTGCAGATAGAGTGGCTAAAGACTTAACTAAGGCTGGCATACATTCACAAGCCATTCATGGTAATAAATCTCAAAATGCCCGTCAGGCTGCGTTAACAAACTTTAAAGCAAAAGTAACCAGAGTTTTAGTAGCTACAGATATTGCTGCCAGAGGAATTGATATTGACGAGTTAACCCACGTAGTAAATTATGAATTACCAAACGTACCAGAATCTTACGTTCACCGCATTGGTAGAACAGGAAGAGCTGGCGCTAGCGGTATAGCCATTGCTTTTTGCGATGCAGAAGAGAAAGAATATTTAAAAGATATTCAGAAACTGATAGGGAAAGACATTCCTGTTATTGCAGATCATGATTATCCATTGATGAATCATAACGTGGTGAAAGCAGTAAAACAAGCTCGCCCACCTAGAGGTTCAGCAGAAAGAACGGCATCAAGAAGGCCTGATAAAACAGCAAAAAACACTTCATCAGCTCCAAAAGAGAAAAAAAAACAGTGGTATAAATAATTAAAGCGCTTAGCTCTTTAACCTATTGATGTTAAAAATGGCGAGTAGATTAATTCTATTCGCCATTTTTTTGATAATAAGGGCCACCTCTATTCGCTTAAATTTAAGCTATCCTTATATTTACATACTAATTTTAATAAAAATGGGCAAACTTATTGAAGAGTTTAACGACTATCGCACCAAAATGAATGGTCGAATATCCGAGACTGCAAATACAAATATGAAGCGTTTTTTAGCTTTAGATAACACCACTTATGCAGATGGCGCATTAAATGTAAAAACCAAAGAAATGCTGGGTTTGGTAGCTTCTATGGTTTTACGTTGTGACGACTGCATTAAATACCATTTAGGAAAATGCCATGAAGCTGGAGTAAACACCGAAGAAATGAACGAAATTTTTATGATTGCAAATTTGGTAGGTGGCTCTATTGTGATTCCACATTATAGAAGAGCGGTAGAATATTGGGATGAGTTGTGTGGGGTTTAAGTCAATTCCCAACACGTTAACTATTACTGAGCTAAAAAAAATTCACCTATTAAATTTGGGTAGCTAAGCATTAAAACTTAAATTAGATTATGGATTCTTATATCGTACATCCGCAAAATAAAGCACAAGAAAAGGCTGTAAAAGCAGTGTTGGAAGCCTTAAATGTTGCTTTTGAAAAACTAAACTTTCAAGCTGGAGGTGAGGATGAAATTTGCATTTTGCCCCCACATGTTGTTGAAGCCGTTAAAAAAAGCGAAGAGCAAATAAAAAACGGTCAATTTTATACATATGACGAAGTTAAACAACGTATAAAAAATAGGTGATTTGGAAGTTAGATTTTCTCCTTACGCTACTGATACCTTATTAATGATTATTTCATTTATAGAAAATAAATGGAATACAAAAACAGCTGATAGCTTCGTTACTAAGGTATATGATGTAATTGATGCTCTACCTCAAAACCCTTATAGCTATCCAAAAACTTCATTTCAAAACACTAGAAAAGCAGTAATTACTAAGCAAACATCTGTAATCTACAAGGTCCATGAAGACCATATTGAAATACTTTTCTTTTGGGATACTAGACAAGCACCTTCTTTTTAATTTTTTATAAAATGCTAAACCCTAAACGTTGCCACTGGTGCGGTACTGACCCACTTTACACTAAATACCATGATGAAGAATGGGGTAAAGAAACTCATGACGACCAAATTTTATTTGAGTTTTTGATTTTAGAAGCTGCCCAAGCGGGTTTAAGTTGGATTACCATTTTACGTAAGCGAGAAAATTACCGCCGCTTATTTGCCAACTTTGACGCTGTAAAAGTTTCTCAGTTTACTGATGAAGATATTGAGCGTATTTTACTTGATCCTGGCATTATCCGTAACCGATTAAAGGTAAAAGCAGCCGTAAGCAACGCTAAACTTTTTTTAGCCGTTCAAAAAGAATTTGGCTCTTTTGATAAATACCTCTATTCATTTATGCCAAATGGAAAACCTTTGCAAAACGAACTTGTTGATAGTAAACAAACACCAGCAACATCAGCTATTTCAGATGCAATTGCCAAAAACATGAAGAAAAAAGGATTTAAATTTTTTGGAAGCACTATTTGTTATGCGCACATGCAGGCAACAGGAATGGTAAATGATCATGCTTTAGACTGTACGTTTAGATAAATGATTCAACAAAGCGCTAAAGATTTTTTTGCTTACATCAAAAACCCGAATCCTTTTATCAGAGAAGATAAAAACACTTTATTTTATAATCAACTGTTTCCACTGGTACTCATCAGTTTAGTTTTCGCTCTTTTTGCAGTTACATTTATTCAGGTTCTAGAAAATTTACATTGGATAAAACCTTTACCGGCTTTTAAACTATTGGATATCAAGGAAAAAAAGGTCGCCCTATTTTTTTCTATCACCATTTTAGCGCCTTTGTTAGAAGAATCTATCTTTAGGTATCAACTCAAAAATTGGTATGTAGCTTTTTTAGCTTGGGCAGTACTTTTTAGCTTTTTGTTTTATAAACTAGTTCCTCATCAAAGCCTAATTACAGCCGCCATATTTATAACCATTTGTAGTATTCCATTCTACTTCAAAACCAATAAAAGCATCCGATTTGAATTTATAAAAAGCACCTTTAAATATCATTTTTATTTAACCGCAGTGGTTTTTGGATTGGTACATGTCACCAATTATACACAGCCTTTTCAATACGGTTGGTCTATCGTTTTATTGGTTCTTCCTCAACTATTTATTGGCTTTATTATAGGCTATGTGAGAATGCGTTTCGGATTAAAAAACGCCATTATTTTTCATGCCGCTTATAATTTTATTCCTGCTTTAAGTTTATTAGCAGGTTATGGAAATAGCTAAAAGCTTTATTAAATCTTAAAAAGCCTTAATCCAAATTAAACACTAAAGAAATTGAAGGGTAGTATAAACTTAAATTTATCATTAACAGCTTTTTTTTACTCGTTCAGCTCTGTGAACTTCGTGTCCTCTGTGGTTAAAATTTTATCTTGACGTAACAAAATTCCTTTCTATTTAAAGATTTGTTAACTTTTTTGCTAGCTGTTACAGAGAGTTGACAAATCTCAAAAAGCCTTAATCATTAGCTTCCATTAATTTGCATCCTGCTCCATTATATAGCTCAATTTTAACCAAGGAATATTAAATTTGAAATATCTTAAGGGACATCACAACAAATTTCCTAATTTACAAAATATGTCAAAAAAACTCTTTCTTTTAGACGGAATGGCGCTCATTTACAGAGCACATTTTGCATTAAGTAAAAATCCCAGATTTACCTCTAAAGGGGTCAACACATCAGCAGTAATGGGTTTTACCAACACCCTTTTAGAAGTTTTAAAGAAAGAAAATCCCACTCATATTGCCGTTGTTTTTGATACTTCGGCACCTACAGAAAGGCATACAGATTTTGAAGCTTATAAAGGCAAAAGACAAGCCATGCCGGAGGATTTATCAATAGCATTACCTTACGTGGTAAAATTGATAGAAGGTTTTAACATTCCGGTTCTTACTTCTGATGGCTTTGAAGCCGATGATATTATTGGAACGCTAGCCAAACAAGCAGAAAAAGAAGGTTTCACAGTTTATTGCATGACTCCTGATAAAGATTTTGCGCAATTGGTTTCAGAAAATATTTTCGTTTATAAACCCGCCAGAATGGGGAATGATATGGAAATAATGGGCGTAAAAGAAGTATTAGAAAAGTGGGAAATAGAAAATGTACTTCAAGTGATTGATATTTTAGGCTTATGGGGCGATGCTGTAGATAACATCCCTGGTATACCCGGAATTGGAGAGAAAAATGCGAAATCACTCATCAAACAATATGGCTCGGTAGAAAACATTATTGCACACAGCCACGAGTTAAAAGGAAAGCAAAGAGAAAATGTAGAAAACTTTGCCGAACAAGGACTGCTATCTAAAAAACTAGCCACCATTATACTCAACGCTCCAGTTACTTTCCACGAAGAAAGCTTCAGATTAGGTCCTCCAGATAGAGAAAAACTAGAGCCTCTTTTTGCCGAAATGGAATTTAGAACTTTAGGAAGAAGGGTTTTTGGAGAAGATTTTAGTGTGACCGATGTAAAAGCACAAACCAGTGGCCAAATGGATTTGTTTGGAAATGCTACCCCAAACGAAGGGGTGACTACTTTAAATATTACACCTGCACAATCTGCCACTTTAGTAGAGGGCGGTAAAAATATTGAAAACACCAATCATCAATATTTTTTAATTGATGATGCCCAAAAAAGACAAGATCTCATTCAAAATTTAAAGAAAGAAAATTCTATTTGTTTTGATACAGAAACCACCGGCATTGACGCAAATAATGCAGAGTTGGTGGGTTTATCTTTTAGCTATGAAATTGGCTTGGCTTTTTATGTTCCCCTTCCCGAAAATCAAGTGGAAGCAAAAGCAATTGTACATGAGTTTAAAGAAATCTTAGAAAATCCATCGATTAAAAAAATTGGGCAAAACATTAAATATGATATCCTGATTTTAAAATGGTACGGAATTGAAGTTGCCGGAGAATTATTTGACACCATGCTGGCTCATTATCTTTTAGACCCAGATACCCGCCATGGAATGGATGTTTTAGCCGAAAATTATTTGGGTTATACACCTGTTTCTATCACCGAATTGATAGGAAAAAAAGGAAAAAACCAGGGCAATATGCGTGATGTGGATATGGAAACCATTAAAGAATATGCTGCCGAAGATGCTGATATCACCTTACAGCTAAAAGCCATTTTTGAGCCTATGCTTGCCGAAATTAAGGTTAAAAAATTAGCCGAAGAGATTGAGAATCCTTTGGTTTATGTTTTAGCAGATATGGAAATTGAAGGGGTAAGAATAGATATGGACCAGCTAAATGTTTATTCTAAAGAGTTGGAGATAGAAATTAATCGTTTAGAAAAACTGGTGTATGAAAAAGCTGGAGTAAAGTTTAATCTGGCTTCACCAAAACAATTGGGTGAGGTGTTATTTGATAAATTAAAGCTCGACGATAAAGCAAAAAAAACAAAAACTGGCCAATACCAAACCGGTGAAGATGTGTTAACCGCTTTGGCCACAAAGTCAGATATTGTTCAGGATATTTTGGCATTCAGACAGCTTTGCAAGCTCAAATCAACTTATGTAGATGCGCTGCCTCAATTAATTAATCCAAAAACGGGCAGGGTGCATACTTCTTATAACCAAGCTGTAGCTTCAACCGGCAGGTTAAGTTCTAACAATCCAAACCTGCAAAATATCCCAATTAAAACAGCAAGGGGAAGAGAGGTTAGAAAAGCATTTATTGCCCGAGGTGATGATTATGTCTTACTATCTGCCGATTATTCACAAATAGAATTAAGAATTATTGCCGAAATAAGTGAGGATCCAAATATGATGGATGCCTTTTTAAATGGCTTGGATATTCACACCGCAACGGCGGCAAAAGTTTACGGAATCACATTGGAAGAAGTCACATCAGACCAAAGAAGAAATGCTAAAGCAGTAAATTTTGGAATTATTTACGGTCAGTCTGCTTTTGGTTTGTCGCAAAGTTTAGGTATCCCAAGAAAAGAAGCTGCCGAAATTATTGAGAACTATTTTACCCAATATGCCGGTGTAAAAAAATACATGGCCGATACCATGAATTTTGCCAGAGAAAACGGCTATGTAGAAACCATTATGGGCAGAAGAAGATATTTAAGAGACATCAACTCGGCTAACCAAACGGTAAGAGGTTTTGCCGAACGAAATGCGATAAATGCCCCAATACAGGGCTCTGCAGCTGATATGATTAAAATAGCGATGATTCATATCCATCAAGATATTAAAGATCAAAAGTTGGAATCAAAAATGACCATGCAAGTGCATGATGAATTGGTTTTTGATGTGTTAAAATCAGAAAAAGAGCAAATGAAAACCATCATTAAAAACAGGATGCAAAACGCCATAAAAACTAAAGTTCCCCTAGTGGTAGAGGTTGGAGAAGGAAATAATTGGCTAGAAGCGCATTAAATTCAACATATAATTAATTTTATCATCAAATTATTTTTTCTTAAAAGAATAAAATTCTAACTTAAAGCGCCAAATAAACCTTTACATGAATATTTTACATTTAAGTGCAGAATGCTATCCCGTTGCCAAAGTTGGAGGTTTAGGAGATGTGGTGGGTGCACTACCAAAATATCAAAATAAACTAGGCATTTATGCAAGTGTAGTGCTTCCGTTTTACGATAGAAAATTTACTCAAGAAAATGCTTTAGAACAAGTTTATTTAGGTTCTGCAGAGTTAGGACAAAAAACATTTGATTTTGAAGTACTTAAAGAAACTCATGATGTTTTGGGTTTTCCTTTATATCTCATTAAAATACCCGGTTTATTAGATCGCTCTGAGGTTTATAGCTATCCTGATGAAACAGAACAATTTGTTGCTTATCAAATAGCGGTTTTAGAATGGGTAATTAAAACCAATTTTAAGGTGGATGTTTTTCATTGTCATGATCATCATTCGGGTTTAGTTCCATTTTTAATTCAACATTCCCGAAAATTTAACGCTTTAACCAGAGTAGCCAGCGTTTGCACCATTCATAATGGCCAATATCAAGGTTGGATGGGTTGGAATAAATTTTATTATTTACCAGAGGTAGATTTAAGTCAAACCGGCTTATTAGATTGGGGAGGCTGTATCAATCCTTTGGCGGCAGCAGTAAAATGTTGCTGGGCTTACACCACCGTTTCACCAAGTTATTTAGAAGAATTAAAAGTTAATTCAAATGGCTTAGAGTTTTTATTTGAATTAGAACAACATAAAGGCATAGGAATTATTAACGGGATAGATACTGATGTTTGGGATCCGGCGACAGATGCTATGATTGTAAGTAATTACAACCAAACCAATATAAAGCTTGGTAAAGAAGCCAATAAAATTGCAATTTGTGAGGAGTTTAATTTAGATGCAAAAAAACCATTGGTCACTTTTATTGGCCGAATGGTGTTAGAAAAAGGTGCTGATAAATTAGCCGAGCTGATAGAAGAATGCTTATCACAATTTAAAAATGAGGTAAGCTTTTTAATTTTAGGTTCGGGAGATAAAGTAATTGAAGAAGAAATAAACAATTTAAAGTTAGCAGATTGTGCTGTAGTTATCGGATATAATGAAGCTTTATCACATAGAATTTATGCTTCCGCCGATTTTATTTTAATGCCCTCAAGGGTAGAGCCATGCGGTTTAAACCAGCTTTATGCTTTAAAATATGGTACCGTTCCAATAGTAAGATCTACGGGTGGCTTAAAAGATTCGGTAATAGATTTTGACGAAGAAAATGGTTACGGAATACGATTTGAAGAGTTAGAACTCACCCAAATGATACAGGCAGTAAAAAGGGCCATTGATCTTTTTAAAAACCAAAAGAAATTAAACCAATTAAGACAACTCATGATGGGCTTAGACTTTTCGTGGGATCAATCTGCTCAACAATACATCAATTTATACGCCAATTTAATCTCTAAAAAAAATGATAGCATCTAAAGTAATTTCCATTATTTTGGGCGGGGGACAAGGATCAAGATTGTTTCCGCTTACCGCAACCAGATCTAAACCAGCCGTTCCTATTGCCGGAAAATACAGATTAGTAGATATTCCAATCTCTAACTGCCTTAACGCTGGGTTAAATAGAATTTTTGTTTTAACACAATTTAACTCTGCTTCATTAAACAAACACATTAAAAACACCTATCACTTTAGTGTTTTTAGTAAAGCATTTGTAGATATTTTAGCTGCCGAGCAAACACCAGGAAATACAGGCTGGTATCAAGGAACTGCTGACGCGGTAAGACAAAGCTTACACCACTTAAAGCAACATGATTTTGAGTATGTATTAATCCTATCCGGCGATCAGCTTTATCAAATGGATTTTGAAATGATGATTAATAACCATGTTGAAAAAGGAGCCGATATTACCATAGCCACCATTCCGGTGAATGCAAAAGATGGGACTAGTTTTGGGATTTTAAAAGCTGATGCCGAAACTAATATTACCTCATTTACAGAAAAACCAAACGCGGATCAAATTATTGGATGGGAATCTGAAGTGAGTGAAGAAATGCATGCTCAAGGCCGAAATTATTTGGCTTCTATGGGTATTTATGTCTTTAATAAAGATGTATTAATTAGCATGTTAGAAGGAAATGAAAACCACGATTTTGGTAAAGAAATTATCCCGGGTGCTGTTGGCCATAAAAAAGTAATTAGCTACCAATACGAAGGTTATTGGACAGATATAGGAAATATCGATTCGTTTTTTGAAGCCAACTTAGGTTTAACCGATGATGTGCCTCAGTTTAATTTATTTGATAAAAATCCGGTTTACTCTAGAGCGAGAATGCTTCCGCCAACAAAAATATTATCAACAAAATTAGAAAAAACCATTATTGCGGATGGTTGCATTATCAATGCAGAAGAAATTGTACACTCTGTAATTGGCATTAGAACCAGAATAGGAAAAGGGACTAAAATTTCTGATTGCTATGTAATGGGAAGTGATCATTACCAAACTATTGAAGAAATAGAAGGAGCTAATAAATCTCAAAGACCACTTACCGGAATTGGAGAAAATTGTGTGATTAGTAATGCCATTTTAGATAAAAACTGTTTTATTGGGAATAATGTAACCATTAAAGGAGGGCATCATTTAGCAGATTTTGAGCATGAAAAATACACCATCAAAGAGGGTATTATTGTGGTGAAAAAAAATGCAGTAATAGAAGAAGGAACCGTAATTGGTTAATGCATAAAAGAATTATGTAATAAAAAAAGTCTCGACAAAATCGGGACTTTTTTTATTATAATGCTATCGCATCTTTTGGGAGATCAGAAATTTTAAGCAAATGCAAATTTAATCCAGCATCGGCGAAAGCCTTAAGTGTTTTTTCATGATCTATTTTTATAAAACCAAAGGTATCATAATGCATTCCGATGATGTTTTTACAGTTTAAGTATTTAGCTGCAATAATGGCATCGTCTGTTCCCATGGTAAAATTATCACCGATAGGCAAAAAAGCGTAATCTATAGTGTTTAATTCACCTATCAGCTTCATTTCTTGGTTTAAAGCAGTATCGCCTGCGTAATAAACCGTTTTACCCGCTGCCTTTATAATAAAACCAGAGGCAGTTCCGCCGTAAGTTCCATCAGGTAAAGAGTTTGAATGGGCCGCATATTCCATTTTAACGGTGCCAAAATCAAAATCCCATTTCCCACCTAAATTCATTGGATGCCCGTTGGTAATGCCTTTGTTTTCTACCCATTGAATAATTTCAAAAGAACTGACCACTTTAGCGTTGGTACGTTTTGCGATAGGAACTAAATCGGCAACATGGTCTCCATGACCATGAGAAACCAATATATAATCACATACTATTTCTTCTACTTTAATGTGACTGGCCAATTCATTTGGTGAAATAAAAGGATCAAATAATATTTTTTTACCCTCAATTTCTAGTAGAAAAGAGGAATGCCCCAAATAATTTAATTTCATATTATCGTTTTTTAGATTAATGATTACTTTTTTCCAAACAGGTTTCCTAAACCGCCCATTCCGCCAAGCATTTGCTGGGTAACGGCAGCCATTTCTGCTTGCGACACGTTTTCTGCCTCTGCTAAAGCTTTGTTTATTGCAATTACCAGTAATTCTTCTAAGCCTTCTTTACCATTTTCGGCTAAAAAATTCTCGTCAATTTCAATAGATTTTATGGCTTTAGATGCTAATGCAACTACTTTTATTGCGCCTCCTTCTACCTCGGCGGTAACGCTTATATTTTCTAATCTTTTCTTTACTTCCTCGGCCTTTTGTTGAGCTTCAAATATTTTATCAAACATGGTATCTTAAATTAATTGTGAAAATAAAGGTCGGCAATTTTTGTTTTTAAAGTCTTAAATGAGGTTACAATTTGTGTAAAAAGTGAGAAAAAAATGAAAATTGGCACAACCCTTGTAAAATTGTAAAAAATTACAAAAATGAAAAAAAACAAACTTACAGGAATAATTGCAGTAGCTGCAATAACCTTATTACAATTTACAGGAGCTTTTGCTCAATCTACTGATGATGGTCATCAAACAAGATTAGGCTTTGGATTAGGCTTAGGCGTACCTACTAAATCTTATATGGGCGATGTTGTAATTGCACCCGATTTAAGATTGCAACATGATTTAGGAGAAAGAACATCTTTAACATTAACAACAGGGTATTATGGCTTTATTGGTAAAGAGAAAGATGCGTTTGGTAACGAATTAATGGCAGATTTAATTCCGCTTAAAGCAGGAGCTAAATTTTTCTTCGGAAACACTTTTTATTTTCAACCCGAGGTTGGAGTTTCGTTTTCAACTAAGGAAGATTATGGAAATCCGTTCACTTATGCGCCAAGCTTAGGTTACGCAAATAACAAATGGGATTTTGCATTAAGATATGAAGGTTTTGAGTACGATAATTCAAGCAATGGAATGGTTGCTTTTAGAGTGGCTTACGCTTTTAAAAGACCAAATAAATAAAACAAAAAGGGATGAGCATAAACAATGTTCATCCCTATATTAAATTAATCAGAAAATATTATCTAATAATTTTTGCTTCAACAAAAGCTCCTGTTGCATTAAATAATACAGCATATTTGGTAAGGTTTGCATCAATAATTACCAAATGACCTTTTAAAGTTCCATTTATGCTGTGTTCAAAAGCTTTTTTGAATACATAATTTGGATAAGTTGTATTTAAATACGCAAGTACGGTGGCAGGCAATTTGTCTTGTGCTATTTCTTTTCCTCTACCGGGGTGGCCAGGCAAGCTTTCTCTTTTAATAAAAGTCCCATCAGCTTTAAAAGCTGTACCAAAGTATTTCACATTTTTACTTATTACTAAAATACTACCGTCTTTACCAACCCAAGCACTTTTCAAAGTATCTTGAGCATAATTGGCTGCAAAATATTGCTTAATAGTTTGTGGTAATGCGGTTACAGCTATGCTATCTCTTTGTTTGCCATCTCTGTTATCAAAAAAACCTCCAGCATGGTGCCCGCCTTTTCTACCTAAATCTTTTCCCTCTCTTAATTCTAATACTTTTACAAAAGTACCCGTAGCATCAAACTTTATAGCTACTGGCTTACCGTTAAATAAAACGGCTACCACATAACTATCTAAAGTGGTTGTATTTGGTAAAGTGGTGCTAAAAGCTTTAATAAAAGTGTAACCTACATAGTTTGTGGTTAAGTAAGTAGTAATTGATGCTGATAAAGCTTCTTGGGCTACTTTTGTTTTTCTTTGATTTTTTTGACATGCACCCATTGCGTAAAGAGAATCAGCAGATGTTGTAGATGATGTTGATAAAACGCTTGAAGTTGGAGCAACAGCAACAGCGCCCAATTGGCTAGCGATTAAAGAAGAATCTGTACTTACATCATCACCTTTTTGACAGGCCGTAAAACCAAATGCTACAATTGCTAATAATGCAAGTAGGGTTGGAAGTTTAGTTATAGTTTTCATTTTTTAAAGATTTAAGTGGTTAATAAAAGGATAATTAAAAAAGTAATCGTTCTATCAAATATTATTTCGTTTTAATTTTTATGTTGATTTATAACAATACCGTAGAAATTAACCACCACCCTAAAAATATTTTAAAAAAATACAGGTATAGAAAACTAAAGAGAAAAATTAAGAAAAATTGTAGGGGTAAAAGGTACAGTTTGAGAGTAGATATTTACTGTTTGAAGCTGTTCTGTAGGGATTCTTTCAAAATTACCAGCTTTTAGATTTTGTGTGTTAAACAAATTTAAAATGGATAAGCCGGTTTGTAAACGATATTTTTTAGCGTTAAACTTATACGTTAGTGCAGTATCAAACCTATTATAAGCTAACTGATTTTGTGAGGGATCATCTGTTGGGCGAGTGCTTCTAAAGCCAGAACCATAAACGTAATTAGCCGATAAGAAAAAAGAAGAGAAATTGATGAGGCCAGCAAATTTTAGTTCATGCCTTTGATCTTGTGGCGCTCTTTCATATTCGCTAATCACGATGTTTTTAATTCTCTTATCAAAACGCTCCTGAGTGTTATTTAAAGAATAAGACATCCAAACGTAATTGGTTTTAAATTCTTTTTTTATCAAAATATCTAACCCAAAAGATCTTCCATCTCCTAAAATAGTTCTTCGGCCTTGGGCATTTTGAATAAAACGGGTAACACCTGTGGTATATTTGTAATAAATATCGGTATTTATCCAAAACCTATTGCGTTCATAAGCGGCATCTAATACCCAATGCTGCGCCTTATAAACCGGAATACTTGTTCCGTTGCTTACCGTCCATCTGTATTGATAGTTACCTTCATCATCAGTTTCTCCGGTATAAGCAATAAATTGCCTGTATAATCCCCAGGAAGCTGTCATTTTAAATTGTTCATCAAATTTGTACGATGCTGATAACCTAGGTTGGATAAAAAGCTTTTGCAAGCCTAAATCAAAATCGGCTCTAATGCCAGGGATCACTTTAAAATTTGGAGTAAAAAAATACGGACTCTCTAAAAAAGTAAACAACCTATTACTGTAGTTTTCTTCGTTGGTGGTTTGGATATTTAAAGAATCTCTAAGCAATGTTGTTCTATTTTGGATATAACCAAAGCCCGTTAAAGCATTATATTTTTTGGTACTAGAAAGCTTGTGGGTAAATTTTAAGCTTTGCTCTTGAATGGTGTTATTTGTTAAATCGGCAACAGTTCTAATATTTTTCCCGTCATTTTCCTGAGTTAAGTTTAGCTTGCTTAAATCATTGTTGTTTAAACCAGATGAAGCTAAGGTTACGCTGCTGATGCTCCCGTTTTTCCAAATTTTATTATAAAATGCAGCCCCTCCAGCTTGTTTATTTTCTTCGTTATTTGAGCCATTTACCCTCACTCTGCCTTCGGTAGTTAAGTAAGCAGCGTCTAATTTATCATTACCAGAAAAAAGACTTAAATAATAGTGATCTCCAGTTAAAGAGCGACCAGAAAATTTTAGGTTAATATCTTTAAAAACATAATCAGGTTTAATGGTTAAATCAACCAAGTTTCTTACTCCGTTTCTATTATTGGAAGGTTGGCTTGCGCTGTAACTATTATACAAGTTGTAATAGGTTTGCCGGGCTGCCAATACTAAAGATGTATTTTTAAAAAGCGGCGTACTGGCTGATGCATTGATGGTTAAATTATTTACGCCTACATTTAACGTTGGGGCGTTTCCGCTGCCCTCCATTCCGTTTATATCTACCACTCCGCCAACTCTGTCTCCTTGCTCTGCTCCGTAGCCTCCTTTTTTAACAGTAATATCTTTAGCCATTAATGGGTTAATTGCACCTATGTTATCATTAAAATTTTTGAGTCCAAAAATGGTAAATCCATCAAAAGAAACTTTAGTTTGCCCACGGTAGCTCCCCCAAATAATTAAATCATTGGCTTGTTCGCCAGCAGCTAAAACTCCCGGCTGTAAACGTAAAATATTGTAAACAGAATTATCGCTACTTCCAGGCAAATCCTCACCCACGTTACGGTTAAGCTTTACATTGCCTGAGCTATAATTGGTATTAGCAGCTTTATCTGTACTTCTTGAAGTTAATACCACTTCTTCAATTTTAATGCTATTTTGGAATAACGGTATGGTTAGATTGCTGCTAGCTCCAACAATAGTATCTAACTTATAATAACCCAAATAGGATACTTGTAGTTTAAAAAGGCTATCGGCAAAAGCCGAATAAGAAAAATTACCTTTTAAATCTGTTGTTAAAGGATAACCATTAATTACAATGCTGGTAAATGGTAATGATTCTTGATTAATTCCATCTAAAACATGGCCGGTTAGTAAAAACTTTTTGTTTGAAGTTGCTGCTTTCTGCGAAGTAATAATAAACACTTCATTACTCTTCTCTAAGTTAAATGGCAAGCCTTTTAATAAGAAATTAAGGGCTTCTTCTGCAGATGAAAAACTTCTATTTATGCTAACCGTATAGGCAGAAAGTTTATCATCATTAAAAGAAAGTTTAATGTCGTAATTATCTATTAATGTGGTAATTACTTTGTTTAAAGATTGGTTATTTACTTTCAAAACAATAGCTTGCTGCGCAAATAAGTGATTAAAAGGCAGGAGCAAAAAGAAAAAAATTACAAGAGAAAAAAGGTTTTTATTGCACCGTTTATTGCATAATAACCTCTCCTGATGGTAATTTTTTGTACTCAATTTCAAAAGTTTTACAAACAAGGTCTAATATAGGTTCAATTTCTTTTTGTTTGGCAAAGTTACCAGTGTATAATTGGGTAAGATTTTCGGTGTTTTTTATTTCTACACCGTATCTTCTACCAATTTCCGCAAGTACTTTGTTTAAAGGCGTTTGTGTAAATACAAATTTACCCATTGTCCAGTCTACTGCTAGTTTTGCGTTCACTTTTAAATTTGCATTTAAATTACCGGCTTGGTCTAAAACAACCATTTGGTTAGGCGTTATAATCACTTCATCTTTAGTGATTATTGATAAAACTTTTACTTTTCCGGTTAAACAAGTTACTTCATAATCTTCATCACGAGCAAATATATTGAAGCTTGTTCCCATTACAGATGTAGATCCGTTGTCAGAAACCACCGTAAACTTTTCTCCTTTTTTAACCTGAAAAAAACCTTCTCCGTTTAGCTCCACTTCTCTATCCATTTTCCACCAAAGTGGATGAAAAGATAAACTAGATTTTGCATTTAACTGCACCGAAGAACCATCTGGCAAATAAGCCATTTTTTGTTCTCCGGGCAAACATTCTACGTTAACTGTATAAAACTTTAAGAAAGCCAACACACTTAAAGAAACTAACAAAGCAATACTGGCCGCAATACTCCATTTACTGAAATTGATGCTTTTTATTACCCCTCCTTTTTTAACGGGCTGCTCCATCATTTGCTCCAATTCTGCCCAAACCTGCTCCTTACTTTTTTGAGCTTTCATGGGTTTCATTTTTTTGATTAATGCTACAGGATCATTCAAATCCTTACTATTTAAATTTTTCATACGGTTAAAACCTTTCTTAAATAAAACAATGCGTTAGACATTCGTTTTTCTACAGTTTTAATACTAATATCTAGTCTTTCTGCAATCTCTGCATACTTTAATTCTTCCATTCTACTCATTAAAAAAACCGTCCGTTGCTTATCAGGAAGCTTAATTAATGCATTCTCATATTTCAATTTCAGTTGCTTGTAATCAAAATCGTTATCCTCTACCACTTCTGTCATTTCAAATTGCATACGCTGTGAGTACTTGTTTTCTACTTCTAAGCGTCTGTATTTACTCACCAACATATCTCTGGCAATTTTGTAAAGCATGTACTTGGCATTATTCATATCCAACTTCATTTGCTTTTCCCAAATACGCACAAAAACATCCTGAGTAATATCAGTAGCAATGTCTATGTCTCCAATCCGATAAAACAAATAGTTTTTTATCGCATCAAAATAAGTATCAAATAATAATTTAAAGTCTTCTCTGCTCAACTGGAAATTTTAAAATTAAAAATCTGCCGATATCATTAATACCGCATTTTTAGTCCCTTACCCTACTTTTTTATCAAAAGAAATTGAAAATGAGGCAAAAGGATTTGTAATTTATTAAAAATCGAGAATAATGTGAGGCTAAAACTATAATAAATGAGCTGGTTTGCTTACGCCGATTGGTGATTGTTTCCACTAAAATTAGATTGGTTTTTCAAAAGTTACCAAGCACAAAAAAAGCCTGTCCATGCGGCACAGGCTTAAAGGTGGTTTCAATCCCTCAATAAAAAAATAAAATTGAGTTAGAAAATAGTTAGACTAATCTTCATCACTCCCGGGCAAACTACCATTACCCTGGTAAGCACCTTTTCTAATGATAGGAACTTTTAAATATTTGTACAGTTCATCTAAATGCAACAAACTACCGTTGGTTAAATTTCCTAAAAATATAATTACAATATCTTGGTTTAAATCTCGCACATAAATATGTCTAAAACCATGCCACCAGCCCGTATGGTAAACCACTTTACGGCCTCTATCACCATCAAACATACGCCAGCCATAACCATAGTTAAAATGACCATTAACCGCAGTATTATGTCCTTTATAAGCCGAGTCTAAACTTTGCTTAGTTAACAATCTACCGTTTTTTAAAGCATGGTCATATAAAACTAAATCATGTAGGGTACTGTAAATTCCTTTATCGCCAACTGGGCCATCTAAAAAATTTTGTACCACAGAATACCTCCAAGTACGATCATGCCCCACCACATCTACAGGTATTTTTTTGTATTGAGTGGTAGAGTAAACATGTGTATTTTTCATTCCGGCTGGTTTAAAAATGTGCTCATTTACATACTTAGCATAAGTACCACCAGTTACTTTTTCTATAATAGACGCTAAAACCATGTAATTAGAATTATTGTAGTGGAAACGGGTATCTGGCTTTGCGTATGGCGCTGGTTTATGTTTTGCAATTAGGTTCATTACATCTAAATTGCTCATAGGTTTCTTTTTATCTTTCCAAATGCCATCAGTAAAATAAACATAGTTCATCATCCCACTTCTATGCGTTAATAACATTTTTATGGTAATGCCATCGTAAGGAAAATTAGGATAAAACTTTTTGACATTATCACTTAGTTTAAGCTTTTTGGCTTCTATCAATTGCATGATTGCAACACCGGTAAAAGTCTTAGTAACCGAAGCTAATTCAAACTCCGAATTTATTTTTAAGCTGTCTCGGTGCAAATAATCTGCCCAACCTATGGCTTTTTCAAAAATAATTTTTCCTTTTTTGGCAACTAGTATATTTCCGTTAAAGCCACTTTTTTTATGAAGATTTCTTGCAAACTCCGCAATAAATTTATCTTCTTTTTTAGGATTATAAAGTAATAACAAGCTATCTGTCTTATCATTATCTACTGTTCTAACCTTTAAATCAGCTTCTTTTTTTTCTGGATTAGAAGAGCAAGCGGTTAAAAATGTCGTACAAATAGTAAGAAGAAGAGCGTATTTTTTAATCATGTTTTTTCTGAATTTAACGAGCTGGAAAATTAGAAATTATATGTCTATAAAAACAAAATGAGTTTTAAACATTAATCTGACGGGCTAATTATAATACATCCCCACAAAAAATCTTAATTTTGCCGCAAATAAAAACCACAATAATGGAATACAGATTAGAACATGATACCATGGGCGAGGTAAAGGTTCCGGCAGATAAATACTGGGGAGCACAAACTGAACGCTCAAGAAACAATTTTAAAATTGGTCCTGAGGCTTCAATGCCTAAAGAAATTATTCATGCTTTTGCCTACCTTAAAAAAGCAGCAGCATTAGCTAATTGTGATTTAGGCGTTTTATCTGCTGATAAAAAAGATTTAATAGCCAAAGCTTGCGATGAAATTTTAACAGGTTCTTTAGATGATCAGTTTCCATTAGTGATTTGGCAAACAGGTTCGGGCACTCAATCTAACATGAATGCCAATGAAGTAATTGCTTACAGAGCGCATGTAATGAATGGCGGTAATTTAGCTGATGAGAAAAAAGTTTTGCATCCAAATGATGATGTAAATAAATCTCAATCATCTAACGATACTTTCCCAACAGCAATGCACATTGCTACTTACAAACAAGTAGTAGAAATTACTTTACCAGGCTTAACACTGTTAAGAGATACGCTTTCTAAAAAAGCAGCTGAGTTCTCTACTATTGTAAAAACCGGACGTACCCATTTTATGGATGCTACACCGCTTACTTTAGGCCAAGAGTTTTCTGGCTATGCACAACAAATTACCAATAGCATTAGAGCTATAAATAACGCTTTAGAAGTAGTAAAAGAATTGGCTTTAGGCGGTACAGCAGTTGGTACAGGTTTAAATACACCCAAAGGATATGATGTTATAGTTGCAAAGCATATTGCAGATTTAACTGGCTTACCTTTTATTACTGCGCCAAATAAATTTGAAGCTTTGGCCGCACATGATGCCATGGTAGAAATGTCTGGCGCTTTAAAAAGAGCTGCCGTAGCTTTAATGAAAATTGCCAATGATATTAGAATGTTAAGCTCTGGGCCGCGTTGTGGTATTGGAGAAATTATTATTCCTGATAACGAACCGGGCTCATCAATTATGCCGGGGAAAGTAAATCCTACACAACCAGAAGCATTAACTATGGTTTGCGCCCAGGTAATGGGAAATGACGTTACGGTTTCTATTGGTGGCTCTAACGGTCATTTTGAGTTAAACGTTTTTAAGCCGGTTATCGCTTCTAACGTATTACAATCTGCCCGTTTAATTGGCGATGCTTGCGTATCGTTTACTAATAATTGTGCCGCAGGTATTTTGCCAAACTTACCAGAGATTCAAAAGCATTTAGAAAATTCTTTGATGCTGGTTACCGCATTAAACCCGCATATTGGTTATGAGAATGCAGCTAAAATTGCTAAAAAAGCACATAAAGAAAATAAAACTTTACGTGAAGCCGCTATAGAATTAGGACTACTTACTTCAGAACAATTTACCGAATGGGTAAAACCAGAAGAAATGGTAGGTTCATTAAAATAAGATGAGGGCGTTTAAACACGCTTTCCGCTGTATCTTTTTATTGTTACCCTTCGACTCCGCTCAGGATGACAATAAAAAGGATGCCGCTTCAATCGTTAACGCAAAAAATGAAATTCAAAGCAAACATATATTATCTGTTATTTCTTGGTGCCATTTTTTTGAGCGCTTGTACTTTTAATAAAAAGGAACAGGCTGGCGGAGTTGATTTTTTACAAGGAAAATGGAGTGAAGATTCGGTTGAAAACAAAAATCAATTGGTTTCTTACCAACAATACCATATCACTTTCACTTGCGATTCTTTTTATTTAAACATTCAAACTCACTCTAGTGTGAATTTAAATGGAGGAGCTTGTTACGACACTAAAGAATGGCAGGAATTTGCTAAAGGATATTACACTTTAGTAAATGATACTTTGAAGCTTGAAGGTAATTTTGTAAATAAAACCTATAAATATAAACCCGAAGGCAGCTGCTATAGAGTAGGAAAATATGAGGAAAAATTTATTCTAAACGATAAAGCTGATGGCTTAATAAATATCAAAAGCCTGCAAAAAGGCTTAGTGCATCAACTAATAAGAAAAGAAAAATTAGTTTGTTCATCTAATACCAATAATTAACATGAAAATTTTAATAGTTTGTTTGGGAAACATCTGCAGATCACCTATTGCGCATGGTGTGATGCAACATTTAGTAAATCAGGAAGGCTTAAATTGGGAAATAGATTCGGCCGGAACTGGAGGCTGGCACATTGGGCAAATGCCTGATTATAGATCTATTGAGGTGGCTAAAAAACACGGCATCAATATATCTGATCAAAAAGCAAGAAAATTTAATGCCTTAGATTTTCAAAATTTCGATTTAATTTATGTGATGGATAAAAATAATTACGCTGATGTAGTTTCTTTAACCAATGATGTAAACGAAAGAGCTAAAGTTCAGCTTTTTATAAAAGATGAAGCAGTACCAGATCCTTATACAGATGACGCCATGTTTGATCCTGTTTATCAGTTGATTAGCGCACAATGTGAAAAACTTTTACAAAGCCTGAAGAAAGAAAATAGCTAACATTGAGCTAATTATAAAACAACCCGTAATGAAAAAGTTATTCATCTTAATTTTTGCCTTAATTAGTCTAAACACTTTTGCCCAAAAGGTAGAAAAAGATTTGAAATACTATTATTACTACGTTAATCAGGATAAAGATTTTATGGCTTACCTAAAAGCCAAGAAAGAATTTGAAATTAAAAAGTATGATTTTAAACTGCCTAATTCAAAAGAAGCGGTAAAGGAAATTGAAACCCAACAAGATAAAATATTAAAAAGCCAAAAAACTTATGCCGAGTTTTTAAGCCGTTATGGGATGAAAAATGCCGGAGAATACGCCGAATTATGGTTTAACCAGATGACTAGTTTAAAAACCTTTATCAAGAAAAACCCCGAATTTTATAAGCTATCTGCAAAAGAGCGTCAAAATATTATCGACAAATGGTATTATACCGAGGTTGCAGCCAATTAAAGCGCTCCATAACTATTCCCTTTAAATAATTCCTTAAAAAGCGCCGAATGTTTACTTTTGCGGCATGGCAAATGTGAAAGCAGCTATTCCTAAAGGAACCCGAGATTTTGGTCCGGTTGAAATGATTAGACGTAATTATATTTTTGATACCATTAAAAAGGTGTTTAAAAAATATGGTTATCAAGAAATTCAAACTCCTACGATGGAGAACTTGGATACCTTAACCGGGAAATACGGTGATGAAGGAGATCAATTAATATTTAAGGTTTTGAACTCTGGCGATTTTCTAAATCAAAAAGTATTGGATCAAGTTGGTTTAATTACTCAACAATTAGATACTGCTGGAATTGAATTAGGTGATATCCGTGATGATGATACAGAAATGAGAAGTATAAAATTATTGAATAACGAGAAATCATTCAATAACATTATGAAGCCAATGGAGCATTACAGAACCTTAAGTAAAAAAATTGCTCCTCAAATTTCTGAAAAAGCCCTTCGCTACGATTTAACTGTTCCGTTTGCCCGATACGTGGTCATGCACCAAAACGAAATTACCTCGCCTTTTAAACGATTTCAAATACAGCCGGTTTGGAGAGCAGACCGACCACAAAAAGGTAGATACCGTGAGTTTTACCAATGCGATGCAGATGTGGTAGGTTCTGATTCTTTATTGAACGAAGCTGAGTTTGTTTGCATTTATGATGAAGCTTTAACTCATTTAGGATTAAAGGATTTTACAATAAAAATAAACAATAGAAAAATACTATCAGGTATTGCCGAATTAATAGGAAAACCTGATATGATTATTGACCTTACTGTTGCCATTGATAAATTAGACAAAATAGGGCTTGATGGAGTAGAAAAAGAACTTTTAGAAAAAGGTTTTGATAAAAAAGAACTTGATATTCTTAAGCCAGTCATCCTTTTATCAGGCAACAACCAAGAGAAATTAAATTCCTTAAAAGAGATACTGTCAAATTCTATGATAGGATTAAAAGGTATAGAAGAAATTGATAAAGTGTTTTCGTATCTACAAAATTTCAGTATAAGAACAGCAAAAGTTGAATTAGACCTTACCCTTGCCCGTGGATTAAACTATTATACCGGGTGCATTTTTGAAGTCAAAACCAACGAAGCCGCTATGGGTTCTATTGGTGGTGGCGGCAGATATGATGACTTAACCGGAATGTTTGGTAAAGAAGGATTAACCGGCGTGGGTATCTCTTTTGGTGCAGATAGAATTTATGATGTTTTAGAAGAATTACAATTGTTCTCCGCTTCTAACCAACAAAGTACCCAAGTTTTAATTTGTGTTTTTGGGGAGGCCGAAGAAGCTTTTGCTATTCCTATTCTAAATATATTAAGAACAGCAGAAATCAATACAGAGCTTTTTCCTTTTGGCGCAAAAATGAAAAAGCAAATGCAATATGCCAATGATAAACAAATTCCTTTTGTGGTAATTATTGGTGGCGACGAAATGCAAAGTGGTTTATTAAGCTTAAAAAACATGGAAAGTGGTGAGCAAGAGAAGCTTTCTATTCAAGAAATTTTAACGAAGCTTAAAAACTTGGGTTAAGATTTTATTTCTGTAAAAAGAACGGGGAAATTATTTAGTTAATACGTAAGCCTGCATTTTTGTTCTGATAGTAAAACCTAATTTCTCGTATAATTTTACAGCGCCTAAATTATCCTGACGAACATGTAGAAACGGGATTTGAGATTTCGCTAATATCCTTTTCACTTGCTCTTTAATAACCGCATAAGCATAGCCTTTACCCAAAAAATCTGGATGGGTACAAACTGCGGAAACCTCTATATGATTCCCTAGGTGAAAACGATGTCCCGCCATTGCGGCTAATCTGCCATTCTCAAAAACCCCAGTATAATTACTTAAATCAATAGTTTTGGAGAGAAAAGGCCCGGGTTTGGTGAGTTCTACCAATGCAATCATCTCTTCTACATGCTCCTTATTTAAATCTTCTAAAGTAATTTCTAATTGCTGCTGGGGTGCAAAATTATGCTCGTAAACAAATTGGAACATATCAATTTCCGCAGCCAATTTCCATGGCTTAGGAATGGTTAAAGTTTGAGGAGAAAAAACAATGAAAACGCCATTATCTGGCAATTGCTCGCATAGTTTTAAAAAATCTGCTTCGGTATAAGTTTTCATCCCGGCAAAGGAAGCTACCTCGCGGTGATAGTATTTGATGTTTTCATCTCCTTTAGAAAATAAAAGATGATTGGTGGTTAAAGCATGGTAAATAGGATTGTCTAAAATAGCATTCATTGCTCAAATTTATCAATTAAGCGTCATTGCTTTAAATATTTATTGCACTAATTTCATTACATTTTGTTATTCTGAATTCATTGCAGAATCTTATTGAATGAGTTGATTTTATTTGGGTTTTATCGAGTCTGGAGACTCTTTTCTATTATTAAATCCTTAGAGACGCTGCGCTGAACTCTAAGGACATAAAGATCAACACCGCCTAGCGCAAATATTTTGTTGCCAGCAGTGCACTTAGTCCACAACTTCTCTCTTCTCAACTTTTACAACTTTGTCATTATCAAACGTGACCAAAAGCGAATTGAACTGCCAACCGAATCCTGCTCCCGAAGTCCCTAAGACGTAATTCCAATTGTCAGTCGAGTCGGAACCAAAGTCGGGTAGTCCAATTAAGTCGATTATTTCCTTTTTGTTCTTTGCCTTTAGCATTTCGCTTTCAACAATGTTGTCTCTCATTTCATATCTCTTTGCTTTGTCGGCAAACCATTTTCCTTTATCAAAGTCCCTTGTCGGTTCATAAAAGATAATGTTTATAAAGATAAAAATCAGACCCAAGTAGATTATCGGTGTCAGAATAATTGTCCCGAGCCAAGTCAGCCCGATTCTCAATTTGTCGGCCTTTACAAACTTTTTAAATGTCCAACGTAAAATGAAAAAGATTACTGTCCCAATTACTAGATTAATAATATAAACCTCTACTCCCATTAGTCAAATGTGTTTGTTCATTGCTGGTAACGTTTTGCTAATTTGTACTGAAATGGCATTACTTGCAGAACCAACGTCGTACTGAACTGAACTGAACTGAATAAATAACGAAAAACCTGAGTTGAACCACCGTCAGCCATTTTTGTACAAACTTGTTGTTACCAGTAGGTTTGTTTTCCATTATATATTTTCAGATTGTTCTTTTATATGATTCAAGACCCTTTCATGTATTTTGTGGATAATAAAATCGCTCCAAATTGTCCAATAGATATTCGGTTTGATTCTGTTGAAATACCAAGTAGTGCCTTCCAATAATGTATTTCCATTTGGTAAACTTGTCAATTTAAATTGACCTTGTCTTGAAACAAAATAACCGTTTAAATGATTTGGATGAACATCATAAAAACTTATTTCTTTCATTGTTTCCGGCTGGTCGACAACATTAAACTTTAAAAGCTTTGGTTCGTCCCAAACAGTTATAGGTTCAACAAAACTTCCAGTTGAGAAATTACAATGTCTAACTGCACCGATTCCTTTTCCATTAATTTTAGCATTTATTGGATAAGCAATTCCTGTTTTGAAAATAAATTCTGTCGGCTTTTTAAGTTGTGGAAATTCAATTACGTTTTGCCAAACTTTTTCTGGAGTAGCTTTAATTTCAATTAATGTCTTTACAGATCTTAGTTGGTCTTCATTTTTATTTACTGCAAACTCAAATCCCATAAGAGTAGGAACCGAGAGAATTAAAATTGAAAGTGTGGTCGGTAGATTTTTAGCAATTTTTTTATTCACAACTTTCCAAGCAACAAGGAAACCCAACCAATTAAAAAGTAAGCCGATTGGCGCAGCCATAACAATACAAATAAGACCTTCAAAAGCAAAAGTTAAAAGACCTAGACAATAAATGAATAGTGTGAAAAAGGATATATTTAAGCAATCATATTTAGTTCGGGATTCGTTATTATGAGCAAGTAGCATAGTTGATGAAAAACCCATTACAAAAGGCAACCAAATAAATAATCCATACGAATATGCAATGAAAATATTGGTTGCTAAATAAGAAAATATCCATCCAATAACACAAGGTATTAGAATTGCTAAAATGTAGTTTCGAGTTTTATTTCTTCTGTCGTTTTTCATTAGTATTGTCGTCTGTTAAACTTACTGGTAACGTCAGTTTGTCTAAAAAGCTAAATTAATCTTTAAACCACCCTGATTACAACGTAAATATAAGCGATTTACAGGCATAAAAAAGCAACGTATTTTTTGAATGAGGTTGTGGATTTCTAAAATAGCGAGAGCGTATAAGCGCTTAAAATAAGTCCTCACAAGTAAGAAAAAGTAGGCAAGTACCGTTAGGTACTTTTTAAGCAAATCATGTCCGATGATATTGAATATTCTTCGCAGATTGAAAGCCGTGAATATCAATCCCACATCAGCCCCGGCATGTTTGATGGTTTTCTTGGTCATGATATAATAGAATCCCCATTGCCTTTTGATGATACCATAAGGGTGTTCTACAATAGCCTGCCGCTTTCGGTATAGCTCTTTGTTGAGTTCAATTCGGATTTTGTTAGCTTGAATAACTTCTGCATGTTCCGTCCGTTCAATCAGCCTACCTGCTTTGTTTTTGGTGCAACGTTCAAAACAGGGGCATGAATGGCAAGCTTTGGTTTTATAATGCTTCATCCGGTTGGTGGTTTTTCCATGTTTCTTGAAATACCATCTGCCATTGGTAGTTAAAGCCAGCCCAGCAGGGCAATAGTAGGCATCGGCAATCAAATCATATCGAAAGTTAGCCACATCAAAGGCGACATCAGGAGCATGAGAAGCCACCTCAGGAATAGCCACCATCACTTCCACGCCTTGTTTATGGGCATAATCGAACTCGGTACCTGTATGGTAACCTTTGTCATACAGGATGGTAAAATCGTTAGTCCCTAATATTGTTTTTGCTCTGCGTACCATGTTGCCCATGGCTTTGCTGTCATTCTGGTTGGTCACTTTGTAATCTACCGCTAGGCAATGTTTGGCATCCACGGTGCTTTGGATGTTATAGGCTACCTCGGTAATGTTGTTGCGGGTAATGAGCTGCCTGCTATCAGGGTCTGAGGTAGATATCTGCGGCTCTGCAGTTTCATCCAAAGTTTTTTGGAAGCTTTGGTATTTGTTTTTCTGCTGTTGGTGTTTAACTATCTTTTGCTCAATCTCTGTTTTTTTTGGTTGGTTGGTGTCATTGTCTTGAGCAGCAAGAAGCTGGTGGTATTCATCTAGTTTAACATCAATATAAGCAATATGGCGTTCAATCTTAGCAGGATTGAAATTGTTCTTTTTAGAATTCTGCGCCCTCAATTTGGTGCTGTCACCCGCCAGGAGTTTACCGCCAATCAGATCGAAATTATTAGCTAAGGCTACTGTAGCATGAAACACCTTGCGAATGGCTTTAGGATGATCTTTTCTGAAATTGGCAATAGTATTATGATCGGGAGCCAAACCTTTCATGAGCCACATCAGTTCGATATTACGTCTGCATTCCTTTTCTAGCTGACGGGAAGAACGGATACGGTTGAGGTAGCCATATATAAAAAGACGTAACAGTTCAGCAGGGTGATAGGCGGGTCTGCCGTTATCAATAAAGTCCATCTCAAAACCATAGTCTTGAAGTTTGATGGAGGAAACAAATAAATCAATCAGACGAACCTCGTTATCTTGAACGATTGCTTGTTCTAAGCAGAAAAACTCGGTTTGGTTCCTGTCTTTTCCAGTGATGAATTTCATACTTGAAAATACAAAATAGCCACCTTAGAAGTTATCATTAATTGTGGAAAACAGATTGGAGGTTT
This sequence comes from Pedobacter cryophilus, assembly GCF_005116455.1. Classification (GTDB taxonomy): domain Bacteria; phylum Bacteroidota; class Bacteroidia; order Sphingobacteriales; family Sphingobacteriaceae; genus Pseudopedobacter; species Pseudopedobacter cryophilum. The sequence continues at coordinate 999,777 of NZ_SWBP01000001.1, read as the reverse complement.
TTAGACAGTTTGACGTCCTGTGGCTTTGCGACAGCTGCGGCAATTGGAACTGAGTTCTCTCGGCTGGACAAAACGAAGTTATGAAAATAAAAACGAACTTTTACAACAAAACCAGCAGTTGCGCAAAACCGCTGTTGTGCGATCGCTTTTTGATTTTTCCTGTATTTGCTATTTTTTTACAAAGTTTTTAATAATTAAAAATAATGCGAACGCTAGCAACAAAAATCCTGATGCAAATTCAAAATCATTGAACTCGTTTGGGAAAATTAATTCTGAAAAATTTTTGTTTGTCAACATTTTCACTTTATTTTTTCCCGAAACTAAATGGCAAAATTTATTACCTGCTTTTTCAACATAAATTTTTCCGTTATATTCTAATTTACAAAATCCCCCTCGTGATGAAATATCATCGCAATTTTCTGGCGCCTCAATAACGTTTGCTGTAATTTCAAATCCATTTCGATAAATATCATAGTCAACTAAGTTTCCCCAAATTGCCATACAGGAAATGAACAGCATTAAAATGCCGCCTAATAAAAGTAAATTTTTATTGATAAAATTCTTCAATGTCAAAAATTAAAGGAGATTGTTATTTTAAGTTCAGGTTTTCTAAAGTGTCGCACAACGTTTTGAAAATTTGTGCAGAAATGGCATTGCTTGCAGAATCATTTTCAGCCCGCACTAAATTAAGTAAATAACTAATGAATTAACTTGAACCACCTTCAGCCATTTTTGAACAAATTTGCTGTTATAGCCAGTTCAGTTGACATAATTTACAAATTTTTCGAGCATTGATTTTTTTTTTAAAGTTTCTGTCGTGTCTTGAATAAATTTACAAGGGTCTATTTTACCACTAAATTCTGGCGAATAAAGAAAAGCTTTTTCTCCTAAAATTTTGTATCTAAATTTTGTTTTAAAGCTTCCTTCGGTAGGCAGTTTCACTTTAAAAAAACTCGCTGTATTCGTAGCAATTTCTATGTAGTCGTACTGAAAATTATCAAAAACTGGTCTCATGTACTCCACAGGTTTCCAAATATTGTTCGAATCTTGTGCTTCTAAAACTGCGATAAGGTCGAAAAGCGCAGTTTGGAGTAAAATCTTTTTATGTGATTTGTTTATTAACCACACGATTTGTTTCCCGTCATTAAAATCTTTGAAACGAGTTTCAAATTCGTCAGTCTTAACCTGTCGTATTGTTTTTATAGCTTCAACGAAATAAGGAGTATAATTTTCTGCTTTAAAACTTGTATCTATAATTACCGAAAATGCATTGTCTGGAACTTTAATTTTCGGAATAGAAGTAACTGCTCCAAGTTCATATATTCCAGCCTCCATTAAACCAGCTTCACAGTCTGGGAAAATTTTAACTACTTGTTTTTTTGGATTATTACAAGTGATTAGAAGAAAACATATAAAAGCGAGGATATTTGTTTTCATTAGGTTCGTTTGAATTGCCTATAACGTTTTTGAGCTTGGCGAAGGTGGGGATTAAAAAGTACTAAAGTTCAAATTTAGCATAAAAGCTAATAGAAAGTACAAGTGCTCAGTCTAGTACTAAAGCCCCACTTTTGCCAAACCCATGTTAGCGGTAGTTTTTTTAGCACAAAAGCCACCATAAAGTAAAATAATCTAATTTTCCATTTTTAAAATAAAACAAAAATGCATCGTCCATATTTTTTGCTAGATAAAATCTGGCTCTAACTTCATTCTTATTCTCTAAATTCTCAATTTCTGCATTTGGAAATATTTTTTTAAATTCTTCTAATGTTAAGTTTTTATCTAATGTAATATTATGACTTAATATTTTAAAAGAATTATTTTCAGCGAATGCCATATCAAATAATACAATATGATCGTTTGTACTGAATTCAATATTTTTCCCGTAAATCGTGGTTATTACGCCATTAAAATTTTCAAACGTTCCTTTCTCTTTATTTTCATTACCATAAGTTTTTACCATCCATTCTTTATCTAACCATTCAAACGGACTTCCACATTCCCAAAGTATAGTTCTTATTGAGTCATTTTTAGGATATATTGCATCAAATTCATTTTTCAATAATATTACTTTATGTTCGTTAACTAATACATTTTTGATTTCAATAAATTTTGAATTATAAATAGAATTGATATTCAAATTTTTCTTGTTTTCAATTATTGTATCTTTTCCTTGTCTAGTTATATTTTGAAAATTACGATTTGTCAGAGCTTTAACATTTTCATTCTTTAGCTGTTCTTTTTTTTCATTTTTGCAACCAATAATTGTCAATAATGTTAAAACAAATATTGTTAAGAATATATTTTTTTTCATTTGGATTTTGTATAAAGGTCTGCCCAATAAAATTACCGCTAACTAGTTGCTATACGCTACCTATAGCGTATATATTTCATATATGTGATCTTATTTTAGATGTATTTAAAAATAGATAATTAAAAGTACCATTATTTATTTAACCTACAATAGAATATATAAAGCACAGCCTTTTGCGTAAAGGATTGCAGTGCAAAGCCCACAGCGAAATACAATGAAGCGAGGACTTGAAACGTAAAGCCTGACCCCATCCCGATAGCTATCGGGATTCATTGGGGTTACGCCCAAATTATTCTTTTTCTTTACCCTAAAAGAACATACAAAAAAGCCTCTGCAAAATTTGCAAAGGCTAAATGATGATAAAATAAAAATTTATTCTAAGCTTAATAAAGGCTAAAAATGGCTAAAATTTAGACTGCTCACCTAAATAGGTTGATACAAAAAATGGCGCTCAGCAATAAAAACTGAACGCCATTTTAAAGCTATTTTAAATTAGTTGGTAATGGATGTTTGAAATACCGCTTCTAAATCTGTACTTCCTGGAGTTTCTGTTCCGTTTTTTGCTCCAGCGGGTTGGTGTCTTAAAATAATAGTAAAAGTACCAGTACTTACCGCTCCTGTGGTTGCGGTTGCGCTTAAACCTACTGCAAAGTTGTTTTTATCTTTATCAAAATTACTAAAAGTAAGATTAGCGCCAGATGCTTTGTAAACAAATAAGTGTTCGTCACTTTCGGCTACTACTTCTGCCTTTATATCTTCGGCAGGGCTCTTGGTTTCATTAAGTACGGCATCAACTACAACAGCATAAGTAGAACCCGCTTTTAAGCTTAAAGCATCTATTACTGGTGCGTTTCCTCCGGTACCATCAACATCTTTCCAGGTAATTGTCTTTACATCGGCAGCGTTTGCTGTGTTAGTAAATTTTAACCTGATGGTGGTAATCAGCTCTTCTTCTTCAACATCTGGTAAATCGTCTTTTTTACATCCGTTTAGTGATAATGTAAGAACTGCAATTGCGATAGCTATAAATTTTAATTTGTTATTGTACATGTTGTTGAATTTTAAATAAGTTAAAAAGGAATTTTTGTTCTAAAAATAAAATTACGGCCTTGTTCATCAGCAAAATATCTAAACCTGTTTAAGTAATCTCTATAAACCTGGTTAGTTAAATTTTGAACGGTAAGGCTAAAACCAAGTGACTTTTTAAATAAATTAATGTTGGTACTTAAATCCATCGAAAACAGAGTGTAAGCTGCTGGCGTAGCGGCGTAATCTTGGGCTTGCAAAACTCTATCCTGACGAGTGGTGTGGCTTACGCCGAAATCTAAAGTGCTCTTTTTAAATTTCCCTATACTTTCGAAATTGAAAACGGCATCTAATCCAAATTTATCTGCTGGTATAAATTCTAAATGCGCATTAGTATTTCTATCGTAAGCTCTTACGGTTGAGTATTTCCCTAACAACTGGAAACGATTGCTTACTTGTACACCGCTTAAAAAATCTACACCGGCAAACCTTGCATTTACCTGTACATAATTAAATGTTGGGTATGCGCCGCGGCTGGTTAAAATTAACTCGTTACTAGGTTTTAAGTAAATGTAATTGTCAATTAAATTGAGGTATGCGTTTACGTCAAATGTAAATTTCCCTTGTTCTTTCTTTAATCCGGCAGAAAAATTAAAGGCACTTTCTTCTACTAAATTTCTGTCGCCAATTTCAAAAGTTCCGCTTCCTTGGTGTGTACCAAAACTGAACAATTCATTAATAGAAGGCGGTCTCCAACCTTTACTAAAAGTGAAATTAGCCAACACCGCATTTCCAATTTGATAGTTTGTGCCTAAAGAAGCAGAGAATTGACTGAAATTAAATTCGGGTCTGATTTCTGGCGAAGTGGATACGTTTGGGTTTTCTCGCAACCTTGCAATCATGTATTTATAATCATAACGTAAGCCGGCTTCAATTTCAAATTTATTAGCCCTGTATTTTTCTAAAACATAAAAACCAGATGCCGCACTATTAAAAAATGGAACTAAGAAGCGGCCGTCGTAAAAGTTTTGTTGAAATACACCTGTAGCGCCAACTTTACCAGAAATTTTATCGCCAATTTTATGGTCTAAATGGAAATCTAAGTTGTGCGTAGAAAGCTCAAATCTTAACTGATAATCTTTACCGGTTGAAGCTCTAATTTGATCATATTCTTCCCTATTATTTTGCTGAAAACTGTATTGTAACTCAAAAGTTCCCAAACCTTTAGATTCAAAAAACGATTTAAGTTTAATAATACTGTGACTCACCAATTGATAAGGACGACCAATGCTATAGCCAAAATCTGCATCGGGCAAAGGTCTTAATCCGTCAATAGCGTTTTGTAAATCGGTAGTGCTACCAATTTGCGCTCCTCTAAAAACCCCAAGTTTGGAGTTGAAACTACTCGCATAAATTTCGGTCCCAAAACCTTTATTCTTGTAGCCCAACATTATCGCACCATTTAATTGCTGATAACCGGTATTTGCCAAGTAATAATTTGGCGCCTTTGCGTTTCCAGCAATTTGAGAGGTTAAATATGCCCGCCAACTCCAATTAGGATTCTTTGAGGAAGAGTTTTCTACCTTCACATTAAACAAGGCTTGTCCGTTATTAGATCCACCAATAAGATTAGCTTCGCCGTTAAAGCCTTTTCCGTATTGCAATTCTTGAGGCTCCACTAAAATTACGCCCGCAATGGCATCAGAACCATAAACCACGGCCGAAGCACCTTTTAAAACCACAATTTGATCAGCAATTAAAGGGTCTATTTCTGGTGCATGCTCTGCCCCCCATTGCTGCCCTTCTTGTCTCACCCCTGCATTATAAATTAATACTCGGTTAGAGTGCATGCCATGAATAGCCGGTTTAGAAATAGAAGGCCCTGTTTGGATAGAACTTAAACCAGGGATTTTTTTTAGCGCTTCTCCCAAACTCGCTCCTTTTGTTAGCTCTAAATCTTTCCCACTTAATACAGACTTAGTTTGCACAGGTGCTTCAATAGTTTTCTTTTCAGCAACCACCACTTCGTTTAATAAACTGGCATCCACTTTTAAAAGGATATCTAATTCTGTATTTTTAGTAATACTGATTTTTTGTTTAACCGTTTGAAAACCTATATAAGTAATTTCTAGAGTATAATCGCCTTTACAGAGTTTTTCAAAGTGATAATGACCATCAATATCAGTGACTACTTGTTGCTTGCTATCTATTAATTTTAGGCTAGCGCCAGGTAATAAATCGCCGCTTTGAGCATCTTTTACTGCGCCAAACAACATTAAATCACATTCTTGACTGAATACAACATCACTAAATCCTAGGAGCATTATAAACGCTATAGAAATCAGCTTTTTTAAAAAAACCATTTTAAAAAAATAAGTGGAAATTAATTAATAACGTATTACGCAATAATTAAAGCAGGGGGAGCCTTATTTTTAGTAAGGAAAAAGAATTGAAAATAGTTATCTTCTTTAAAGAAATTTTGCAGCTGTTTTGCAGTTTGCAGCAAGTTTATTACTGCTATTTCTTTTGGCAAATCTGCCAGAAAAACTGCATCAGAATGCGTATGACAATGTTCTGTATGGTTTTTTAAATGACTTTTACAGGTGTTTTCTGCACAATCATCTAATTTAATAAAATAATGGTTATGAAAAACATTGTGCAAAGGTATGGCTGCACTTAACATAGAAAATGTAAGTACAATGCATAGCGTTACTTTTGCAAAACCTTTACCCATATTCACAAATTTAAGTATTTAAGCCTTAAATATGTGATTTGAAAGTAACATTAGCATGATGTAGAATTAAATAGCCTTGAATTTTACAATCATAAGTACACATCATTTATATATTTGCTACTGATGAAACCCTCAGAAGTTAACATAAAATTTAAGGAGCTACAAAATAAACTAGCTCAGCAATTTGATAACGAAGCGCCCGATTTAAAGGTGATTTTATTTTTAATTGGCGTACAAGAATTAGGAAAAGGACCAAAGAAATTTAGTAAAAGGCAAAAAGAAGAACTCATGCACATTGCAAATTGCAGGCTTTTTTCTGAATTGGGTTTTTACGAATTAGAAGGTGTAGACCAAGATGGCTGGCCTCATTGGAAAAGAATTAAGCCTATTCCGGCATACAATGTTTTAGAGCAAGAGATGCTTTTGAAAACCTTAATTGTAAAATACTTTGAAGATATTTTTTAATCTTCAAAAACATCTTAATTTTAGATCTAATACAAATTTGTTGATCCCTTTTATTTACATATTATAATCAAACGCTGTTACATGAAAAAAGCGATACTCTTACTATTTACAGTATTTAGTTTGCAGGCAATGGCTTCTAAACCTAAAAATACTTACGTTAAAATTAGCTCCACTTATGGCGAAGTTTTTATTAAACTCTACAACGAAACTCCAAAACATAGAGACAACTTTATGAAGTTGGCTAAAGAAGGCTCGTTAAATGGAACACTTTTTCACAGAGTGATAAAAAACTTTATGATTCAGGGTGGTGATCCCAATTCTAAAACGGCAAAAGCAGGCGAGCAATTAGGTAATGGCGATTTAGGTTATACGGTACCTGCCGAGTTTGTGCCTAATTTATTTCACAAAAAAGGAGTTTTGGCTGCTGCCCGAGATAACAATCCCGAGAAAGCCTCTAGCGGTTGTCAGTTTTATATTGTACAAGGAAAAGTTTACACCGATGCTGAATTAGATGCTGTTGAAAATGGCCGATTAGCAGGTAGAAAAATCCCTACAGAGCAAAGAGAGATCTACAAAACTTTAGGTGGTACGCCATTTTTAGATCAGTCTTACACCGTTTATGGCGAAGTAGTAAAAGGCTTAGAAATGGTTGATAAAATTACCGCACTTGCTGTAGATGGAAATAACCGACCAAAAGAAGATGTTAAAATGCAGGTGACTTTATTGAAAAAAGGAGAAACTAGAAAATTATTAAAAGGCTTAAGCAAATGAAAATTATCTCTTACAACGTAAATGGAATTAGGGCGGCAATTAATAAAGAATGGTTTGCCTGGCTGCAAGCTACTGATGCAGATGTGGTTTGTTTACAAGAAATAAAAGCCACGCCAGATCAAATTGTAGATATTTTGGTTTTAGAACAATTAGGCTATAAGCATTATTGGTATCCGGCAGAAAAAAAAGGATATTCTGGAACTGCCATTTTCAGTAAAATAGAGCCCGACCATGTAGAATATGGCTGTGGCATTGAAGAATATGACCGTGAGGGAAGAGTGATAAGAGCTGATTTTAAAGATTTTTCTGTGATGAGCACTTACTTTCCATCAGGCTCTAGTGGCGACGAGCGTCAGCTGTTTAAATATAAATTTTTAGAAGATTTTGCAGATTACATTTATCAGCTAAAAATTAAATATCCTAAAATGGTAATTTCTGGTGATTATAACATTTGCCATAAACCTATTGATATTCATAATCCAAAATCTAATGCCAATTCATCTGGGTTTTTACCTGAGGAAAGAGAATGGATGGAAAACTTTATAAAAAGTGGCTTTATAGATACTTTTAGGCATTTTAATACCGATCCTCATCATTATACTTGGTGGAGTTATAGGGCTGGAGCCCGAGTTAAAAACTTAGGTTGGCGCATTGATTATCATATGGTGACTACTGCACTTGAAAACAATTTAAAAAGAGCCACTATTTTACCAGAAGCTAAACACTCTGACCATTGCCCAATTTTACTGGAGCTGAGTTTTTAAGCTTGATAAATTCCTGTTTTCTAAGAAAGAGAGAATGTCTTTGATAAAATTCATACCTGCTTTACTGTTTTAGCAGGTATAAATTGTTGTATCAATAATCCAAAACTGATGACTAAAGCACAACCAAAAACATTGAGCCATAAATAAGCCATCCAGTCATATTTAAAGGCAATAAAAATGATGATTTCGCTGATGATGGCACTGTAAAAAACGGCTTTTCCGCCAATTCTTTTGAAATAGAAAGCAACCAGAAACACGCCTAAAATGGTCCCATAAAATAAGGAACCTAATATGTTTACCGCTTCTAATAAGTTACCTAATTTACTGGCGTAAAGTGCCATTCCAATACTCAGAATCCCCCAAAACAAAGTAGCCAGCTTACTAATGTTTAAGTAATTTAATTCTGACCCGCCTTTGTTAATAAATCTTTTATAAATATCTACCGAGGTGGTGGAGGCCAAAGAGTTTAATGCACTGGCCGTTGAACCCATAGAGGCCATACAAACAATAGCTATTAATAATCCTATCAACCCTTTGGGTAAATACTGCGTCACAAAACGTAGAAACACATAATTGGTGTCATCAGTATCTGCTTTGGCGTCATTCTTTTTCATAATGGCCAAAGCTTCGGTTCTTTTATCTTGTAATTTTTGGTTTGCGGCTTTTACCGCACTGCTTGTAGCGGCCACATTTTCATTTTTTGTTAAGGCTTTGTCTAAAGCAATTACCTTTAATTTTTTCTCTTCAAATGCAACATTAAACTCGGCTTCTTTAAGCTTAAACTCTTCGCTATAACTGCTTTTTTGAATTTTATTTAGCTCATAGCTATTAAAAAAAATAGGAGGCTTTTGGTATTGATAAAATGAAAAAACTAGAATCCCGATTAATAAAATCAGAAATTGCATAGGTATTTTCAGCATCGCATTCATTAGCAATCCCATGCGACTTTGCCCTACAGAACTTCCGGTGAGGTAGCGCCCAACCTGAGATTGATCTGTTCCAAAATAAGAAAGTTGTAAAAATAAACCGCCAATTACTCCGCTCCAAATGGTGTAACGATTGTTCATATCAAAATGCCAATCTATCACATTCATTTTACCCATTTTACTCGCAATATTTAATGCTTTGGTAAAACCAACGGATGCTGGCAACATAGAAACCACTACAAATCCGGCTAAAAACAATCCGCAAAAAATGATGCTCATTTGCAGCATTTGAGTATAAGAAACGGCTTTTGTACCGCCAAAAACGGTATAAATAATCACTACCGAACCAATAAATAAAGTGGTATAAGTAGTATCTATATTTAAAATTGTAGATAGGATAATGGATGGTGCATAAATGGTTATCCCGGTAGAAAGCCCTCTTTGAATCAAAAATAAAGAAGCTGTTAATGCTCTTGTTTTTACATCAAACCTGTGCTCTAAAAACTCATATGCAGTATAAACTTTTAATTTATGATAAATGGGTACAAAGGTGATGCAAAGGATAATCATGGCTATTGGGAGGCCAAAATAAAATTGTACAAAACGCATTCCATCGGCGTAAGCCAAACCCGGGGCGGATAAGAAAGTAATAGCGCTAGCTTGAGTGGCCATTACAGAAAGACCCACATTATACCAAGGCAAAGAACGGTCACCCAATAGGTAACCATCTATATTTTTACTTCCTCGGCTTTTGTAAATACCATAAACCACAATAAACAGTATGGTACAGCCTAAAACTATCCAGTCTATTGCACTCATGAAAAATAAGTGGTAATAAAATCAAAAAAGAAAATGAGAAAAAACAGCCATATCATTACAATGGCGTAGAAATGATTCCAAGTTTTTATAAAAGGAGGAAGATCCTGATTAGGCTCCTCCACGACTTTTATTGATTAAAAACTGGAATAATCCACCGGTTAATAAACCTAAAATAGCACCAATAATTAAATGACCTTCTACAGCCCAACCGGCTAAAGCACCAAAAAACAAACCTATTACGTAGTATAACCAGTTATAATCTTGAAAATCAAAATTCTCTTCCATGTGTGTTTATTTTTAATTCAAATCTAATGGATAAATAGGGTAAATGAAAAAAACGAGCGTAAAAAGAATGTCTCATTTTATTTAGAAATTAAATTCACAAATAACCTGTAAGCGCCTGGCACACCGGCGGGTAATTCTCTAAAGAAAACCAAACCTGTATAAACAAACTTCCCTTTTCCGTAATTGGCAACTAACAAAGCACCATCGGTTGCTTTTTCGCCAGTATCTTTCATGCTTAATGGTTTTTCATATTGTGGGGATGTAGTATTCGCAAAGTAAATTCCACGTTCCTGAATCCAACCTTCAAAATCTTTAGCGGTAATTTTGTTAGGATAGTTTAGCACTTTGCTTTCTGGAAGCGCTAATTTAATTTCAGCATCTTCTTCTGTTACCCGATCTCTGGTAATACTAAAAGGATAAGGGCCAATTTGATCTAATACTAACGGACGGTTTACATTATATTGCACCACGTAAACACCTCCATTTTCTACATATTTCATCAATTTATTTTGTTCAAATTTTAAACGCTCGTTTACGTTATAAGCCCTCACACCTGCAATAATTGCATCATACTTAGAAAGATCACCGCTCATGATTTCATTTTCTGAAAGCATGGTGACCTTAAAACCTATTTCCTTTAACATATCAGGCACCAAATCTCCAGCGCCAGCTATATAACCTATGTTTTTTCCAGCAGTTTTTAAGTCTAGTTTCACCAGTTTAGCTTCAGCTTCTGGAAAATAAGTGATGGTAGGAATATGCTCATAACTGATCACCTTAATTCCTTGATGATAGGTTTTATCGGCTATAGCCAAATTTACTTTTAATTGTCCGTTTTTGGCTTGCGCCGAAGGAGAAACTGAGAACGTTAAACTGGTTTCCTCTCCATATTTCTTTAAATCAAAAGGGATTTTTGCTGGCGAAGCCACCCAACCAGTTGGCAAACTTAAGCTTGCAGTGCCCGATGTATTATCTTTAAAAGCCTTTAATTTGATGGTCACATTTTTAGCATCAGCATTGTTAAACAGAAAAGCTTTGGCTTCTAAATTTGCCGTTACCGGAGGCGTGATGGCCAAAGGCTGATAAATTTCTCCACGTACTTGATCAGTGTATTTGTAAACAATTGGGCGCTCAAATGACAAATTTACACCGTTAATACTCACATCAAAATTCACAAAAGAAACTGTTTTACCCTCTGGATAGTTCAAATTATCTCTTCTTCCGATTTGATACCTACCAATTTCATGAGCCTCATTTAACCAGTAAGGCTGACTAGTACTGGTCATCGTTTGAGTCCCTTCAAAACTTACTATTTTATTTATAGATAGCTCTTCCTCATTCTTTTTTAAGCTTGATGAAATAACAATCCCTTTTTGCCTAGTAATGGCATCAATCCTTACCTTTAATGGGGTATTTACCGCAATACTCGCACTTTGTGCATAAGCTTCAAACCAAGTTCCGCTACAAGCCAAAAGAAGTGTTTTAACCTCCTCCAATTTCTCATTTACCAAACTATTGGTTTTTGACATTCCGCTTAAAGCGGTATAAATATTTAATAAAGCAGAGATACTTTTCTCGGGTTTTTGAGGCTGAAAATTATTTTGAACAGCACTTATTTGCTTAGCAATTTCTTCTGCTCCTTCCAATTTATCCCACCCAACTTTAACGCCTTCCATTAAATCTGTTTGTGGTAAACCACCTTTCCACTCGCTAAAATATTCTAAAGAACTGCCTCTTTGTTTACTGCTTCCAAAACCCTGGCTTTTGTGCATAGATCTGCTTTCGGCTGCTATTTCTCCATATCCTTTTCCTAAAAGCGGATTGTAAACACCAACATCAACCTTAAATTGATCTGGCGCTGTATTGTTATTATCCCCAAAATTGTAATTATTCCATAAAATGCGGTGGGCTTGCCAAACCTGAACTTCCTTTAATTGCTCTGGAAATTTTCTCGGATCAGCGGCGGCAGAAAATGCTTCTTGGGCTAAAATAGAAGAAGCTGCATGATGCCCATGTCCGGCTCTTTCATCAGGCGGGAAGCGGGTGATGATTACATCGGGTCTGAATTTTCTAATCAGGTAAACCACATCAGAAAGTATCGAATCTTTATTCCATATTTTAAAAGTTTCTTCGGCCGTTTTAGAAAAACCAAAATCGTTAGCCCGGGTAAAAAACTGTTGAGCGCCATCATTTCTGCGGGCAGCTAAAAGCTCTTGTGTTCTAATCAACCCTAAATCTTCACTTTGCTCATTCCCTATTAAATTTTGTCCGCCATCACCTCTGGTAATAGATAAATAAGCCGTTTTATATAATTTTTCTTTGGCTAAATAGGATAATAACCTGGTGTTTTCATCATCTGGATGAGCGGCAATGTAGAGTACGCTCCCTGTTACATTTAACTTTTTAATGCTCTGTAAAATCTCGGCTGCATTTAACTGAGGCGATGTTTGCGCTTGTGTAAATATAGATACCAGTAAAAAGACTACAGTTAAAATTCTTAATTTCATTTGTTGGATTTAGGAAATAGAGAGCAATTTAATAAAGTTATGTTAGTAGAGAGATTTGGCATAAAAAAATTACGAAAGCGAAGTCTTTTGAATTAACCAAAGAGATACGGAGATGGAAGAGAGATTTGGCTGAAAAATTTTAACCACAGAGACACAGAGAGCTAAAACGCTTATATTTCTCCTTAAATATTCTTTGCGACCTTTGCGCTTAAAACTTTGCGTCCTTTGCGTGAAAAATTAACCACAGAGACACGGAGATTCACAGAGAGCTAAAACGCTCATATTTCTCCTTAAATATTCTTCGCGACCTTTGCGCTTAAAACTTTGCGTCCTTTGCGTGAAAAATTCTAACCACAAAGACACAGAGATCACAGAGCTGAACGCATAAAATTCTTAAATTTCGCTCTTTATTCCTTTGCGTAAAACTTCGCATAAAAAAATCTTTAACCACAGAGACACGGAGATTCACAGAGAGCTAAAACGCTTATATTTCTCCTTAAATATTCTTTGCGACCTTTGCGATTAAACTTTGCGACCTTTGCGTAAAAAATTCTAACCACAGAGACACAGAGATCACAGAGCGCTAAAACGCTCATATTTCTCCTTAAATATTCTTTGCGACCTTTGCGGTTAAAACTTTGCGTCCTTTGCGTGAAAAATTTTAACCACAGAGACACGGAGATTCACAGAGCGCTAAAACGCTCATATTTCTCCTTAAATATTCTTTGCGACCTTTGCGGTTAAATAATCGGTTTAAATCTTTAAATTTAAGTATGAAAAAATACCCTTCTGTTCTACTCTTTTTAACCCTCTTTTTTTTGTTGAATGCTTGCACACAAAAGCCTGATGCTCAAAAAATTATTGATCAATCTATTGCTTTCTACGGCATGGATAAATTAGATAAAAAAACAATTTCCTTTGATTTTAGAGCCTATCATCTTACCATAAAACATAATGATGGTAATTATTTTTACGAGCGCACTTTTACTGATGATAGTTTAGGAAAGGTAAAAGATCAATTATCTAACCATGGTTTTGTAAGAGAAATTAACGGATTGGTGACTCCTCAAACCGAAAAGGATTCTTTGAAACATGCTGCGGCAGTAAATTCAGTAGTTTACTTTGTGCTTTTACCTTTAAAATTAAATGATGGGGCAGTGCGTAAAAAGCATTTAAAAACCGTTCAAATTAAGGGGAAGAAATTTGATGAAATTGAAATCCGCTTTAGCGAAGATAAGGGCGGTAAAGACCATGATGATGTATATTACTTTTGGTTTGACCAACAAGATCACAGCATGGATTATTTTGCCTATAGCACCGGCGGAAACCGCTTTAGAGCTGTAAAAGAATTAAAACCAGCTGATGGTTTAATCCTACAGAACTATATTAATTATGAAAGCAAAAAAGGAGAGAAATCTCCCCTTTTAAATTATTATAAGCTTTACGAAAAAGATGAATTGGTAAAACTATCAGAAATTATTTTAGAAAACATCAAAGTGAAATGATGTTAATTTAGGTCTAAAAAAGGAAATGAGTAATGGTATAAACTATACCTGCTAATGTAGCCGATACTGGGATGGTTAAAACCCAAGCCCAAATTAAGCTATAAGTAACGCCCCATCTTACCGCCGAAACTCTTTTGGTTAATCCTACGCCAATAATAGAACCTGTAATGGTATGTGTTGTAGAAACTGGAATTCCAAAATGTTGAGTAATTCCTAAGGTAACTGCTCCAGCAGTCTCGGCACTTACACCTTCCAATGAGTTTACTTTGGTGATTTTTGATCCCATGGTTTTAACAATTTTCCAACCGCCACTCATGGTACCTAAAGCTATGGCTGCGTAACAAACCAATGGAATCCATTCTGGCATAGTATCTCCGGTTGCAAGCACATTATTAGCTACTAAAGCAATATAAATAATCCCCATTACTTTTTGGGCATCATTACCACCATGAGCAAAACTTAAAGCTGCAGAAGATACCAGTTGAAGTCTTTTAAACCATTTTTCGGCAACTGAAGGTCTGGCATTTTTAGAAATATTAATGATGAGGAGATTAATAATAATAGCTATCACCATACCAATAATGGGTGCAAGAACAATAAATGCTACTGTTTTTAATATTGGGGTAAGATTGATGGCTTGTAACGCCGTATCTCCAAGTATTAAAGCATGGGTAATACCAGCACCGGCAAAACCTCCAATTAATGTATGAGATGAACTTGATGGAATTCCGTAATACCAGGTGAGTAAATTCCACATAATTGCGGCTACCAAACCTGCCAAAATCACTTCTAAAGTGATGTAATCTTCTACTACTGTTTTGGCAACTGTATTGGCTACTTTATGATCTGTAAAAATAAAATAAGCAACAAAATTAAATAGTGCAGCCCACATTACCGCCTGAAAAGGAGTAAGTACTTTAGTAGAAACTATGGTAGCAATAGAATTGGCAGCATCATGAAAGCCATTGATAAAATCAAAAACTATGGCTAAAATAATTACAATAACAAGAAGGGAAGTAACCATTATTAAATTCTTATTTAGAATATTAAGCGTTCTTAACTAAGATAGTCTCCAACACATTGGCAACATCTTCACACATATCAGTCGCGGTTTCTAATCCAGAAAGCACTTCTTTGTATTTCATAATTACTTTTGCATCGTCTTCAAAATCAAAGAGTTCTCCAATGGCTTTGTCAAAAACATAATCCGCTTGGTTTTCTATGCTGTTAATTCTAACGCAAGAATCTGTAATTACTCTAATATTTTTAAGGTTTTTTAGTTCTTTGATGGCTTTATCAACATCTGTACAAGCCTGTGCCACTAACTCAGCTAATTTTTTAATTGGCTCCGTCATATCAACCACGTTATACAGCAATATTCTGTTAGAAGAACCATGCATATAATCGGCAACATCATCTAAAGCAGTTGCTAAAGTGTGTATGTCTTCTCTATCAAATGGAGTGATAAAAGTTTTTCCTAATTCCAGGTAAATTTGGTGGGTAATTTCATCACCTCTGTGTTCCAAATCTTCAATTTCTTTGTGAATTGGCTCTCTTTGAGTTAAATCAGGCGTGTTTACTAGCTTTTTTACCAAAACAGACATTTCGACTAAATTGGCACTAGCTTTTTCAAAAAGAGGGAAAAATTTTCTGTCTTTTGGAATAAAATAAGAAAAGATATTATTCATTTCAGATCAATAATTTTGAACTGCAAAGCTAATACACCAATGTTAAGTCAATGTTAAGTTTTGATTAACCGATTAATTATTAATCAACGGTATGTTAATACGGATATCTTTCACTCGCTTTAAAGTAAAGCCAAAAGTAGAGCCTAAACCTTCAGTACTTCTTACATTAATAGTTTGATCATGAGCCTCTATAATGTGTTTTACAATGGCTAATCCTAAGCCCGAGCCTCCAATTTGTCTTGATCTGCTGGTATCTGTTCTAAAAAATCTTTCAAATAAGCGGGGTAAATATTTTTCTTCAATTCCAATTCCGTTATCGGTAATCTCTACCAAAAATTGATCATGCAACTCAAAAATAGTAATAGAAGTGAACCCGTTTTCTTTTCCATATTTGAGAGAATTACTTAGTAAATTAACCAATACCTGCCTAATTTTTTCTCTATCAGCCTCTACCCAAGTAGGCTGATCATATTTATCTTTAAAAACAAAGTTGATTTTACTCTTTTTTGCCTTAAACTCTAAAGACTCCATCACTTCTTTAATTAAAGCCGTTAATTCAAATTTCTGATAATTGATAGGGATTTCGCCACTTTCTAATTTAGAAATCTCGTTTAAATCTTTAATCAGCACACTCAACCTGTCTACATTTCTGGCAACTTTTGCCAAAAATGATTTTGCCAATTCAGGATCATCCATGCCGCCATCTTGCAAAGCTTCTACATAACCTTCTATGGCAAATAAAGGAGTTTTAAATTCATGAGAGATATTGGATAAAAATTCGCGTCTAAATTTTTCCTGCTTTTTTAAATCATCTATTTCTGTTTTCTTTTCTCTGGCCCATTCCTTCACTTCTTGCTCTACATCATTAATGGGATCTGGACTTACATATTCGCCTAAGGCATCTTTTAAATCTTTTCCCAGCTTTAGGCTATGAATCATTTTATAAATGATTTTGATTTTGGAGTAAACGTATTTCTCTATCAAAAAATAGAAAACCAAATAACTTACCGATGTAGAAATTCCTAATGCGTACATAAAATAATACCAGTTGTGCTGGAAATAATAATTTACGATACCAATGGAAATACCTACGGCAAATGCATTTAAGAAAACGAGGGTGCGTAATTTCATAAGGCAAGATAAAAAAATTTAAAACGGTTTACCGTGAGTTTTTTTAACGATTTGTTGCGTTACTGATGGAAACATTTTTAAACCTGCAATTGCCATTTGTGTTAAGAAATTGCTGCCAAATAAACTTTGAATTCCTCTTCCAATTTTCAATCTTAGGGCAAACTGATTTTCCCAAGCCAATTGATAAGATTTCTCTAATTGACTTCTTTTTTGAGGATTTAAACCGTCCTTGCAAATTTGAATGATATTCTCTGACAATAATTTTGCAGAATGTATAGCGATAGCCATTCCGTTTCCGCAAAGTGGTGCAATCATTCCGGCGGTATCTCCACACATTAAAATATGATTTTCTACTAATGATTTTTTCTCGAACGAGATTTCATTAATGGTTTCGGGCTTGTCCCAAACAAATTCTGCATCATTAAAAAATTTCTGCAAATGAGGATTCTTTTTCAAAATCTCCTCTTCCATGGCAGTAATAGAACCAAGCTCTTTTAGATATTTATTTTCTGCCAAATAGCACAAGCAATAAAGGTCTTTCTCAATTTTATTGATTCCGCAATAGCCGCCTTTAAAATTATCTAGCTGAATGGTATCCTCCGGAAAATTAGTTTTGATATGGTATTTAACGCCTACATAAGGACTGCGTTGATAAAAAAAATCTCGATTTAACTTTTGATCTAAGTTTGATCTTTTTCCAAATGCGCCAATCACTAAATCAGTGGTTAGAGTTTCATTTGCCAATTCTATTTCAAATTTTTCTTCGCTAAAGCGGATGTCTAAAACCTTTTTTTCGAGTATAAATTTTACGCCCAAGGCTGATGCTATTTTATAAAGCTCGTGATCTAAAACGTATCGGCTGATGCCGAAAGCACCCAAATCTAAATTGGCTTTTAATTGCTTTGCGTTTGGTGCACTTACCACTAATTTAGAAATCTTAGCAGCGCCTAAATCATCGGGCTTTAAGCCTAAATCTTTTAAAAAAGGCAACACTTCATTACTTACATATTCGCCACAAACCCTATGAAAAGGATATTTCTTACGCTCAATAACCGTTACCACAAAATTGGATTTAACCAAAAGAATAGCATTAGTTAAGCCGGCTAAGCCGCCACCAATAATGGTTATAGTAGGTTTGCTTTGCATATTGTTTTTGTCGCCAATCTATTTGTGAAAATTCGAGTATTTGTGGCTAAATTTTTTCTTTTCTTGCCACCAATACACGAATGAAATCGAATCTTATCATGCGACCGTCCTGTTTTGTGGCTTTATATTTTTTGTTTAAACATTATCATAAGTAAACCTCAATACATTGGTGAAAATTCGTGTATTCATCGCTAAATTTTTTTCTCTTGCCACGAATACACGAATGAAAACGAATCTTATCATGCGACATTCCTGTTTTGTGGCTCTATATTTTTTGTTAAAACATTACCACAAGTAATCCTCAATACATTGGTGAAAATCCGTGTATTCGTGGCTAAATTATTTTCTTCTCTTGCCAAGAATACACAAATGAAAACGAATCTTATCATGCGAATTTCCTGTATTTGCCGCTTTATATTTTTTATTCAAACATTACCACAAGTAAGCCTCAATACATTGGTGAAAATTCGTGTATTCGTGGCTAAATTTTTTTCCTTTTCTTGCCACGAATACACGAATGAAAACGAATCTTATCATGCGAATTTCCTGTATTTGCTACTTTATATTTTTTTAAACATTACCACAACTAAGCCTCAATACATTGGTGAAAATTCGTGTATTCGTGGCTAAATTTTTTTTCTCTTGCCACGAATACACGAATGTAAACGAATCTTATCATGCGAATTTCCTGTATTTGCCGCTTTATATTTTTTATTTAAAAATCACCACAAGTAAACCTCAACACATTGGTGAAAATTCGTGTATTCGTGGCTAAATTATTTTTCTTTTCTTGCCACCAATACACGAATGAAAACGAATCTTATCATGCGAAATTCCTGTATTTGTGGCTCTGAATTTTTTGTTTAAACATTATCATAAGTAAGCCTCAACACATTGGTGAAAATTCGTGTATTCGTGGCTAAATTTTTTTTCTCTTGCCACGAATACACGAAAGAAAACGAATCTTATCATGAGAATTTCCTGTATTTGCCGCTTTATATTTTTTATTTAAACATTACCACAAGTAAAACTCAATACATTGGTGAAAATTCGTGTATTCGTGGCTAAATTTTTTTTCTTTTCTTGCCACCAATACACGAATGAAAACGAATCTTATCATGAGAATTTCCTGTTTTGTGACTTTATATTTTTTATTTAAAAATCACCACAAGTAAACCTCAACACATTGGTGAAAATTCGTGTATTCGTGGCTAAATTATTTTTCTTTTCTTGCCACCAATACACGAATGAAAACGAATCCTATCATGCGAATTTCCTGTATTTGTGGCTTTTTATTTTTTTAAACATTACCACAAGTAAGCCTCAATACATTGGTGAAAATTCGTGTATTCGTGGCTAAATTTTTTTTCTCTTGCCACGAATACACGAATGAAAACGAATCTTATCATGCGAATTTCCTGTATTTGCCGCTTTATATTTTTTATTTAAAAATCACCACAAGTAAACCTCAATACATTGGTGAAAATTCGTGTATTCGTGGCTAAAAATTTTTCTTTTCTTATCATGCGAATTTCCTGTTTTGTGGCTCGTGTTAAACATATATAATTACCTGCCACCTAAAAGCCCACATCCATTTAATGGTATAAACTTTAGCCCCAGCTTTTTCTAATAAACTTTCTAATTCTTTTCTCCTAAAACTTCTTAATACAGAAACTTTGCTATCATGCTTTACCATTGGCGATTTAGAAAATAAGGTGGTTAACAAGCCAATAGAATAATAAGCCAAAGGATGCCGGTGTAAATCATTAATCACTACTGCCTTTTTAGCCGAAAACATCATTTTTTTAATCAAATTTACCCAAAGTTCATCTTCAAAATGATGCGTAAATAAACTGCTGATTACAAAATCAAATTCTCTTTCTTTAAAATTCTCTTTCAAAACATCAGCTAAAACAAAGCTCACATTTTCATGATTTTCAAACTGCTTTTTTGCATAGGCTAAAGTGGCCGGTGTGGCATCAACCCCAATATATTTGGGTTGAATGTTTTGTTTATCGAAGCTTTTTTGCAGCACTTTAAAGGTATCTCCACCGCCACAACCCCAATCTGCAATGGTATCTCCAGATTCGATTTTTAACGTTTTAAAAGCATCGTGATAAACAGAAAAACCACCTAACAATCTGTTAATCACATCTAACTCTTTTAAAACCGGATGCAATTCATCGGGCGAAAGCCCAAAATCATCCATTATTTCGTCTTGGGTGCTGCGTTTGCTAAAATCAGGCATAACTTAAAACCATACTTTCAAAAGTTAATCCCGGACCAAAAGCAAAACTCATCACTTGCTCTTCAGATTTTTTGGCTTTCAGTTTCTTGCTCAACTCGTCTAAAACAAATATTACGGTGGTAGAAGACATGTTTCCAAAGTTTTTTAACACCTCATAAGCATGTTCATTTTGAGCAGTAGAAAGTTTAAAAACTTCATCACAAACTTCTAAAATTTTTCGTCCGCCTGGGTGAATGGCAAAAGATCCAATTTCATCAAAAGCTAAATTTGCTTTCTTTAAAAGTTTGTCGGCTACGTTTCTAATTCCAGATTTAATTTGTTTAGAAACCTGATTAGTGAGTTGCATTTCATAGCCATGATTGCCAATTTTCCAAGCCATTTCATTTCTGGCTTCGGTGATAACTTCGGTATAAAAAGACTTGATGCTAAACAATTTTTCTTCGGCATAATCTTCATGCTGTACCACCACTGCCGAAGCTCCATCGGCAAATAAAGAATTTGCCAACCAGTTATCTAAAGTGTTGTCTCTTTGAAAATGCAGGGTGCACAATTCCACATCAACAATTAAAACAGTAGCATTTGGCTGCGCCCTGCAAATATAATCGGCTACTTTTAAGGCATTAAATGCGCCATAACAGCCCATAAAATTAATGCAAGTACGCTCTACAGAGGAATTTAAGCCTAGTTTTTCTACAATTTCAATATCTAAACCCGGGGCATACATACCGGTACAACTCACCGTAATTAAATGCGTAATTTTCTTTTTATCAAAATTATGGAGTTGTTTGGTACAGTTTTCTATCGCCGTAAGGCTTAAATTTAAGGCCTGAGATTCAAAAATATCACCTCGTTTAGCTGTAGATGGAAAAGGCTCTAAGCCTAAACCGTTTCCAAAAAAATCATACTCTCCTCTGTCTTTACCAAAATCATTTAATACCGAATGACGATAATCTATGCCCGAAACGTGGTATAGTTTTTCCAATCGCCTAGCATTTTGCGGGTCTAATTGGTGCGCATCTTTCATAAACCTAAAAATTTGGTCTTGTGTAAACCTATTCTCAGGGTTACTGGTTCCAATTGCCGAAATGATGCTTCCCATTTACTTTTGTTTTTCTAAATTTAGTGAATATTCCTTTAAAGGCTTTTATGGCAGCATTACTTTCAAAATCCGTACTCCTTCATTTGCGCTTTCCTTTTTCTTTAATGCTTTTGCCGGTTTACCTTTTTGCTTTAAGTACCGCACAAAATATTAACAATAGCCATGCCTTACTGGTTTTTATTATCTTACATCTATTTATTTACCCTGCCAGTAATGGCTATAATAGCTATTTTGATAAAGACGAAGGCAGTATTGCATTAATTAAAACGCCACCAAAAGTTAATCGTTCATTATATATTACGGCAATTATACTAGAGTGGTTTGGTGTACTTTTGGCTTTATTGGTAAGTTGGCCATTTGCTTTGTGCGTTTTAGTTTATAATTTTTTGTCAAAAGCTTATAGTCATCCTTCCACCCGGTTAAAAAAATATCCTATCATCAGCTTTTTGGTGGTTTTTATTTTTCAGGGAGGTTTTATTTACCTCAGCTGCTATTATGCTTTTCAACAATTTTTTGTTGGCTTTTCAGCCGATGCTTGGCTAGCTGCATTAATCTGTTCCTGCTTAATTGGAGCTTCTTACCCGCTTACACAAGTGTACCAACATGCCGAAGACCGCAAACGTGGCGACCAAACTTTGAGCATTTTATTAGGCATAAAAGGTTCTTTTATTTTCTCGGGCTTGGTGTTTTTTTTAGGCATTAGCCTGATGCTTATTTACTGGAAAAACCAACAAAGCCTATTTAATTTTTGGGTTTTCCTTTTGTTTTGCACTCCTGTTTTGGTTTATTTTACTTGGTGGTTTGGCAAAGTTTTAAAAAATCCTGCCGAAGCAAATTTTAAAAACACGATGCAAATGACTTTAATAAGTAGCGGAGTGATGTTAAGTTATTTTTTGTGGTTGTGGTTAAAAAACTAAAAACCAGCTAACAAACTAACCAACTAAACCTCCCCATTCCACTCGCCATAAAACTGCTCTAAATAGGTTTCCATAAATTGATGCCTTTGTTGAGCCAGTTTTTTTCCGGTTTGGGTATTCATTTTATCTTTTAACAACAACAGCTTTTCATAAAAGTGATTAATGGTTGGCGCTGTAGTATTTTTATAGGCTTCTTTGCTTTGGTTTAAAGCAGGTTTAATCTCGGGGTTATACAATTCTCGGTTTTTAAAACCGCCATAAGTAAAAGCTCTGGCAATGCCTATGGCGCCAATAGCATCTAACCTATCGGCATCTTGTACCACCAACATTTCTGGCGAAGTAAATTTTATCTCGCCTAAACTACTTTTAAACGACATATTTCTGATGATTTCCTGAACATGAACAATAATATGCTCCTGTACCGAAATGGATTTTAAAAAGTTACCAGCTTTTTGTGGACCAACTTCTTCGTCTCCAGCATGAAATTTTGGATCGGCAATATCATGCAATAAAGCAGCAAATTCTACCACTAATAAATCAACATTTTCTTCTTTGGCTATGGCTTTCGCCGATTTCCAAACGCGTTCGATATGCCACCAATCATGTCCGGCTTCTGCATGTTGCAATTCTTTTTTAACAAAGTTGATGGTGGTTTCTATGGCATTTTGCATCATATAAATTAATTTCTTAAAAGTGTTTAAATTCTAGATAAATGTGCCGAAAGCACATCTTTAACACTTGTCCATTTTATTTCTGGATACCTATTGTTATCATGTTGAGCAATATCCACTCTTCCTTCAACCATATCTCTCATGTATTGCATTCCTTGCCATGCTGGGTATAAATCATTTTCTGCGGGTGCAAATGTTTTTCCAATCTTAATCATCATGTTCAAAAAACCTACGCTTCCGGCTTTTATTAGTCCATGCTTTTTACCACTAATTTGTGTCATGATAGTAGCAATTTCTTTTACATTTAATTGGTCGCCAGCAATTCTTAAATAACGCGGACTTGTTTCATCTACAGCAACTTTTGCGGTAAATGCAGCAGTATCATCCATTGTAGTAAAATCCATTTTTTGATTTGCATTTCCCCAATACAAAACTTTATGAAATTTAAAAAGAATCATAGGCATTTGGTCTGTCAATAAATCAGCAAAAGGACCATTAAAAATTGTTGTAGCCTCTATATTTGTTTGATCAAGATATTGATAAAATTCTCTTCTTAAATCAAGATTTCTATTTTTTCCTTCTACCAAATTTGTAAAATCTAAAGAAAAATCTGAGGGAATAAAACGCTTTACTCCGGCTTTTATAGCTGCATCTAACAACACTTTTTGAGTATCAATAATGGTTTCTCTTAACCCCGCCAAAGCAGAAACCACACAAGAAACACCCTCACAGGCTTTAGTAACCTCAGCCACATTATTCATGTCAAGTTTAAAAACCTTTGCGCCAAGTTTTTCAAGTAATAGTACTTTTTGAGCATCGCTATTAGGCCTTGCCAAAACCCTCACTTCAGCATTATTGGCTATTAAAGCTTTCACTATTCTTAGTCCAAGATTACCCGTTCCGCCTGCCACCAATATTACCTTTTTCATTTCTAAAATTTGAGTTTGTGCAAAGCTATTATTTTATTTTCTTAAGCATAGCTATATCATATATACAGCATTATTGTGTTTAGGTGCAATTTGATATGCCTTTAAATATAAAAACATATAGTTTTGATGGATCGACTTTTTAATTGTTTAGCATTGATTTTGTAACGCCTGCGTTAGGTGGCTGTTTAAGGTTTTGCAAAAACCTGTTCTTTTTGCCTTTTTGAGGCAAAAAAACCGAAGCGCAGCGAAGTAAAAAAGACACCGACCCTTGGGGAACGCCCAAATTAAAACCTAAAGACAAATTATCGTCATGTTTTCATTCATTTGAGGCTCGTTTCTCATCATTTAATTAACATTGTTGGTTATAATGATTTTGCGTAATGAACAGTAAAGAAAGAATCATCTTATTATTACTTGCCGCTATTAATTTTACCCATATTCTAGATTTTATGATCATGATGCCACTGGGAAATTATTTGATGCCATACTTTAATATTTCTTCTCAGCAATTTTCTATGTTGGTAGCGGCATACACTTTTAGCGCTGGTATTTCGGGGTTTTTAGCGGCTTTTTTTGTAGATAGGTTTGATAGAAAAAAGGTATTAATGGTAGGTTATGCTGGGTTTTTAATAGGTACGCTGTTTTGTGCTTTATCGCCAACTTATGGGGTTTTATTGATATCTAGAATTGTGGCTGGCATTTTTGGCGGTTTAATTGGTGCACAAGTATTATCTATTGTTGCCGATACCATTCCGTATGAAAGAAGAGGTACAGCGATGGGAATTATTATGGCTGCATTTTCTGTAGCATCTGTTTTTGGGGTACCGTTTTCACTATACCTCGCAAATATATTTAATTGGCATGGACCATTCTTTTTTGTTGCCGGTATTGGCACTTTATTAGTTCCTTTTTTACTTAAATATTTACCAAAAATGGACGGCCACATTACTGCTAAAAATGTAGTGAAAGTTAACCCAATGGTGTTATTGAAAGATATTGCCAAAGACAGAAATCAGGTATTGGCTTTGTCTTTATCGGCAACTATTATGCTGGGGCATTTCTTAATTATTCCTTTTTTGAACCCATTTTTGGAGTTTAACAAAGGTTTTAGCAAAGCACAAACGCCTATTGTTTACATGGTTGGCGGGGCTTTAACATTAATTACTTCTCCCTTTTTAGGGAAATTAGCCGATAAAATTGGTAAACACCGCCTTTTTGTAATAATGGCTTTGCTGGTCACTATTCCAATAGCTGTGATTACTAATCTACCCACTACGCCATTTTATTTTGTTTTAGGGATTACTGGCTTTTGGTTTGTGGTTTCATCTGGCAGAATGATCCCTGCACAAGCTATGATTAGCAATGTGGTAGCTAGCGAACGACGCGGAAGTTTTATGAGTATTAATTCAGCTATACAACAAATTTTTGTGGGCATTGCATCGGTTTTGGCAGGCTTTGTAGTAGTAAAAACACCCTCTAATGCTATTCTTAATTATGAAATTACGGGGTATATAAGCATCGCCGTAACGTTGTTGAGTATTTTAGTAATTGCTAAGTTAAATACAAGAATGAGTGAGAAAGAAAAGGTGGAGGAAGGGGCTTAGGGTTTTGGCTTCTGAAATTACTTAATTGAGTTGAGACCTACTCGAATTTTTGCTTATCATTTGTTATTATTGATATTAATTTTCTAATCCATACAATTTTAAATATCCGTTATATTCCGGCTGAAAGTTTTTCTTTAAGTGATGTTGTTTTTGGTTTTTAATATATTCATATACTTTCTCAATTACTGATTCTGAAATTTTATTTTAAGAATGCGGCATGAGATTATTTTATAAACCGTTAAAACGGTTTGTTATGTGCTACATTCCCATAGCCCACGGTTTAAACCGTGGGCTATGGGAAGTTTATTTAAAAAAATGGTTTTAACCATTTCTCAGGCTTCAATGTGTTGTTTTTGGATTTATATCTACGTACTACATCATTTTTCATCCCAAATACTTACCTTAATTACTCGGCATTTTTTTTGGATTCCAGCTGTTGAGCCACTTTAATTGAGGCTTATTATTTTCAAACGTTAGGGGCAACCAAATGTATCGACTGTCGCCAAGGTTATCGGCATTCCACCTATCACCCATGTAAACATAGCTGTTCTTTTTACCCTGAACGGGGATAATAAATGTGCTTTGTGATTGAAATGTGGTGGCTTTATCAGCTTCGGTGCCTATCACAGGGTCGCCCAAAATTTGCCAAGGACCAGTAATTTTATCGGCAACAAAAGAACGACCGGGATTTGGTTTCCAGCCGGTGGTGCCCGATGCAATCATATAATATTTGCCCTCATGCTTGATGACAGCTGGAGCCTCGTTACTTTGTCCGTTTAAAATTCTATAATATTCGTTGGTAAAACTTTGGTAATCATCACTCAGTTTGGAAACATGTAGCGTTTGATTATCCTCCGAAGAAGCAATATGATAGCCTGTTCCATCATCATCAACAAACAAAGTCATATCTCTAGACATTTGCCCCGTATTAAAATCACGACCAACCAAAACGCCTTCCTCTACTCGCTCTTTCCAATTAGGGAGTTGGCGAAAGTTTGCTGGAAAAGAGCTGGGAACAACTCTACTTTGCTGAGGCAAATTTATGGGCCAAATATTTTGATGCGGTCTTATACTTTTGATGTACTGAAAAGGCCCCGTGGCTTTATCTGCAATGGCTAAACCTGTCATGGCGGCTTTGTAGCCTTGGTCTTTTAATTCGTGGTGAAACCACATGATATATTTGTCAGTTTTTGCACTGTAAATCACTTTAGGACGCTCCACAATACAGCCCGGCTGTAACATAATATTGGTATCTGGAACCATTTTTAACACAATTCCTTCGTTTTTCCAGCGGACTAAATCTTTAGAAGAATAGCAACTTACGCCATCCATTGCCTTAGCGCCATTTGGCCCTTGTCCTTTAAATTCGCCATACCAATAATACTTCCCTTTTTGGTATAAAATACCCCCTCCATGTGCATTTATAGGCTTACCATCAGTATCTAACCAAACGGTTCCGGGTGTAATATTTTGAGCCAAAAGAGGTGTGATAAAGCTGATAAAAAATAGAATTAGCCAAGTTTTAAAGATGTTTTTGTATTGCATAAAACAGATTTTTTGATGGTTTTTTGTTGCTAAAGCCGATGGTTCTCTTAGCTGCTTTTAACAAATACACCAATTGGTTACGGTTTAATATTGATAAGGTAATGTTAATGTTTTAAATTATTGGTGGCGAGGTTGCCTTGGTTCAATCTGAGGTGTTTAATGGTTCAAATGAATAAATTTTGGAAGGAGGTGTTTAATGGTTTTTTTGAGTTGGTGAAAACGAAGAGGCTTTTTTCTTATTGATGAGCTATTGCAAGGAAGATTTTTGCTTGTCGTGAGAATTGATTTGGAAGGAAAACCTATGATTAAGCCTAATATTGGTCTTTTCCCTTAGTGCTTCCTTAGTGTTCTCTGCTTCATCCTACGTTTATCCTATAGTTGTGGTAGAATTGAGCTTTGGTATTTTTGGGCATCACGGTAAATTTAATTTTTAAAGGCTTCGACTCCCCTCAGCCTAACAAGCATTCGAAATAAAGGATGCACAAGGAATTTAGGATAGAAAGCTTCATTTTTTTAGAAAAGCAATTTCCTGTTTCCATAGCTTCCGCCAGTCCAGCTTTCTGCTAAATGCCGCAGAAAAAGCGGCATACCGCTGCCAATCTGGTTTATTTAACTTGGGTTTGGTGTAAAAAACGAAAAGGGGTTTCTCAAATTTAGAAGTCATCAAATAACAATTTGTCTTGTTAAATTGAGAAAGCAATCTTAATCATAAGATATAATTGGCAGAATTCTGCTTATATTAACAATGATTGCTTTTAATTTATAAATTGAATAGAGTCTGATGTTTAACTTTAGGCAGTATAAATAACTACTAATTTTAAATATTTATTTTTACATCTTAAAAAATCTTTCTTTTATTAAATCTTCCAGATTAGGCCTGAATGCAGTTTTTACTTTTTTATATTCACTTACCAAGTCTTCTAATTTGATTGAATTATTTTGGGAATAGAAGATGATGTCTATATGCTCAAGATGTTCTTCATCTCTTACATCACCAATATATTTTTCCCCTGTAAAAGGTTCCATATCATAATCCATCACAATTAAATCAAAATCAAAACTTCTACATTGCTGTATAATATCATCGCCATTTATTGCATTTATAAAGCTGAAACGAATATCGTTTTTTTCGCTAATTAAATTCAAATTTTCTTGTAATGAGCTAACCCATTGTTCAGAATCATCAATCCATAAAATTTTAACTTGCCTCATTTTTTTATTTTAATTGTAAATGTTACTCCTTTATCATCATTGTTAAATACATCAATACTACCACTTAATGATTCTATAATTTTTTTTAAATGGTACAATCCCAAACCCGAACCATCTGTTGTAGTAAAACCAAAGTCATAAATTCTTTTTAAATTCTCACTAGGGATACCAATACCATCATCTTTAAAAGACAATATTAGTTCATTCTCAACCTCACTAATAGAAATTATTAAATTTTTAGCTTTTGCTTTTTTAGCATTAACTATTAAATTATCAATTACTATATTAATTTCAATTGGTTTGATCTTCTTTTGAAAGGGATTTCTTGTGTAGTTATTGATTTTTATATTTAAATTTTTATCTGTTGTTGTCGGGATAATATTTTGAATATATTCTCTTACATATTCATTTAGATTTGTATCTATTTCTTCAGCAGAAAGTTTGAAATTGGCTTTAGTTGCGAATGACGATATATTTATTATTTTCTTTGTTTCAAAACTAATATCTCTAATAATATTATAAAGTTCGGCGTTCGAAAGCTGGATGTTATTTTGTACCCTCAAAGAAATTCCTTTCAACTTATTATCAATAGTGCCAGCATAAATGCCAATATGATGGATTAAACTAATTACTTCTTGATACTCAGTTGTATTTATTGATTTAAGAAATAGGTTTTCACTTATTTGATCTGTAAGTTGCTTTGTAGCTTCTATAGCTTTTTTGTATTGAATTTTTGCTTGAAACTCTGCCTCTTCTCTAGCCTTTTGAATTATTTCAATTTTATCAGTTATTTTTTTTGCTTCTTCAATTAACTTGTCATCCTTTCTTTCAAAAGCTATTTTGTTTAAATTTTTTGATAAAGTAATTGCACTATTTACTTGGCTTGCTTCTAAAATCTCTATAATATTATCTGGAACTTCAAAATTAATTATAGAGTCACTACCTGATAATTTTGCTAATAATTCAGATATTCTTTCTCTAACCCCAAAAGAATCTTCGTTAATCTCTATACTTAAACCCCACTGTTGTACTTCAACAACATATTTTTCAAGTTTTTTTATAACTTCCCAAAAACATTCTGCTAAGGATTCATAAGTTGAACTCTTGATAAATCCATCTCCTCTGCTGGTTGTCTCTTTTAAATTAATGTCCGATGAGTTGATTTCAATTTGACCTAAAAGCTCTCTAGTTCCAATATACCTACTGTATCCTTGAGCTTTTCTTACATCAACGCCAAAAGAGTCTTCGCCTGGTTCTCCATAAGGATAAATCCTAAATCCATTTTTATATATAAAAACATGGCCATAACTAACGGAATTTACACCCATTTTTTTGGCAAAAGTTAATTTAGCAGATTGGTTTAAGTAGTAAAAGGTAAATTCAATATTGTTAAGTAGAGGGAATTCATTCTTTTCAGTAATCTTATAAATTGAAGTTCCACCATCAATTAATTCTGTATTTACATATTCACCATTAGAAGAAATTGAACATTTAATTTTAGTGGTTTTTAAACCAAGCGTTTCAAAAATAAAGTTGTTTACTTCTCCATTTACTTTATCAAATTTGTCTTCATTTTTCCCATCGTCCTCTAATTCTTCTGGAACATGAAGATTTATTACAAAATTTCGTCTATTTAAATCTTGATTAGGGTTAATTAATTTCGCAAGCGAATCTTTTAGTTTAAGTAATTTTTCTCTATTCCATTCACTCCTTAAGCTTGATATTTCCAAACAAGTTCCATGGGAGATATTAAAGGATGTTGAATTTTTTCTTTCATAAATTATGGAAATATCAACAAACTCATTTTTTGTGTCTGTTTCAAATTTACCCCAATCTGTAAGTAGTGTCTCTGTATATGAGTTTGGTTTGTTTTTTTTTGTTTCTACATATAATATTTCGCCTAGTCTATCACAAGAAAATCGACCAATACCTTTAGCTCCTGCAAATACCCTTTTCGTGTAAATCCTATCTCTATAATCATAAGACTCATCTTCAGTTCCATCTTTTTTAGCAGAGTATGCGACAAATAACCATCTGCTCTTAATATCCTCGATATCCATACCTTTACCATTATCTATAATTGTAAGTGTTGGATTTTCTGAGTAAATGTTTTTAAAATATATATCTACATTAGTTGCATGAGCATCATAACTATTTTTAACTAATTCAAAAACAGCTATATAGTCATCTGTTATCAAATCTTTACCTATGATATCTTTTAGAGCAGAACTGATCCTAAAAAACAGTTTATTATCCTCTTTTAACATAACAAATTTTTCAAAATTAATCCGCTTTGCTCACTAAAAAGAGGTGGAATTGCATTTCCAATTTGTGTATATCTAGGCACTTCGTGAATTCTTAATTTTCCGCCTGTTGTATATTTTCCTTTAAACTTATACCAATCTGGAAAAGATTGAATTCTGGCATACTCACGTACAGTAAGTATTCTGGCTTCTTTGTAATGAATGTAATCGTCTGGTAAAGTTGTTATAGTTGGTGTTTTATCAAATTCATTTAATGGAATCACAGTGCGTTTTTTAATCCCGTACTTTTGCTGAATTTCTTTACTAATATTAAAATTTCTTCTATTAGTAGTCTCTTTAAGAATAACTTGAAATCTATCAATTATAGTTTGTGAATGTTTCGGGAAACGGTGGCTATCCGCAATTTTATTTTCAATTCCCTTGCGCATTAATTTTTGATAATTACTTTTCTCTTCTGTATAAATACCTGATTGAAAACTCGGAGAATCTGGCGTTTCCTTTAATCCATTTTGTTTGAATAAGTCCGAGATAGCATCTTGGAGATTGGTTTTTTCAGTAAGCCCTTTTGCCTCTAGAAATTCAAATTTATTTTCTTCTAAACTGTTAAAAAAGGATTCTACTTTTTCTTGCGAAGCACTTTTTAAACCCTTTTTTATGCCAACTAAGATGAAACGAGTTCTTTTTTGAGGAACACCATAATCTCCAAAATTCACTAACTGCCCCTTTACAAAATATCCTGCATCTTCTAATTTTTTAGTTACTTGATAAGAGTAGGCAAGTCCTTTCTCTTTATTCTTTTTGAACTCCATTGTAAACCCTTTTACATTTTCAAAGAAAATTATTTTAGGCTCAACAATTCGAACAAATTCTATGTAAGAATTAATTAAATCATTTCTTAAATCAAATTCATTACGTTTTCCAGCCATCGAAAAACCTTGGCAAGGCGGACCACCAGCAATCATTGTAACTTTACCTTTTAGTTTTTGTAATTGGGAAGAATATTTATCAAGCACTTTGTTTATTTCATGGTTTTCTTTTGGTAACCATTTTGGCCAATTAAAATGATTCTTTTTATCTATAAGATTGTATTCAAGGGTTTTGAAAGCATCAGGACTTTTTTCAATAGCAAATAAACCACTCCAACCAGCATTGTGTAATCCTAGAGAAAGACCGCCACAACCTGCAAATAAGTCTATATAGGTTAACTTATTTACCATTTTCAAATACTTTTACGTTAAAAAATTCTAGCAGAGAAACTTCTAAACCGTTCACTATTATTTTTTCAAGATTGATTATTGAAATATTGCGTTTGCCTTTTTCTACATGGTTCATGTAGGTACGGTCAACATCAGATTTATAGGCTAAGGCTTCTTGGGTTAAACCTCTTTGTTCTCTTAACTCTTTGATGCGTTGTGCAATCTTAAGCTTTATATCCACGAGCCTAAAATAACAAAACGTGACTCATAGTGCATTTGCTTATAAGTCACTATTTAAAGGAGCATTTGCTTATAAGTCACGTTAAAAACGCAGTATCATTTAAAGAAAGACCCCGCTTAGAAACATTTAATCAAAAATCCCTTACCACTGCTTCGCCCATTCCATTTTTTTCATAAATAGCTAAGCAATATTTTTCGAAAGTTTGGTCGAAAACAGGTTCGATTAAATTTATTTTTTTTGGGAAGGGTTTATTGGGGTAAAAGAAGTAAACTTTGGTGTTTCCGTATTTGGTATGTGGCATAAAATTGCCGTAAGCGGTCATATCGGTTACATCCAAGCTATCTATAGTAACAATATAAGCCCGTAAAATTGGACCGTCGTTTTGTTCGTTTCGGGTGGAGGTAATTTCTTTAAATTCTGATTTTAAGTCACTAATGCCCGGTTGCGAAAGGCTATTGTAAAGCATGATTGCAATCAATATGATTAAGCTAGCAATTAAGAAAATTTTTCTGTTCTGGTTTTTCATTAGCTAAAGTTACTCAACAAATCCTCTTTTCATTTCTTTGCTAATATAAAATTTAGAAAATACATCTATTTATAATATACACAAAGGTGTTAGCAACTGTCCGAAAACATCGGACGTTTTATACTCACCAATATATTTTACCACGTTGCACAGCCTGCGTTAGGTGTTTGAAGTGAGGTTTTGCAAAAACCTGTTCTTTTTGCTTTTTTAGCAAAAAAACCGAAGCGTAGCGGTTACGTAAAACACCGACCCTTCTTGGGGAACGGCTTTATTATTTTGAGTTTTAATACTGTTCTAAAATTGAGTTTAAAATGCTTTCTAAAGAGCTTTTATCTAATTTAGAAAAAGCAAACCATTTTTTGCCAAGGTCTTTAAGTGATGCTCCTAAATGATAAATATCCTGATTATCGATAATTAAAAATCGGTCGTGGCTTTTGGAAAAAGATGTATGAGTGAAGCCTCCGTATTGTTCATTTGCTTTTTGTATATCTAGTAAGAGCTGTTTAGTACTTGTTTTGCTTAAAAGTAAAACTTTTACCTCTTTTTGCTTTTTAGCTAAATGGAGTAGGGTGTTTTCGTCTATGTAGTTGTCAATAAGTATGATGCTTTTTTTAGCCGTTAAGATAATTCTAGAGGCCAATTGGTAGGCATCAAATACTTGTCCATCAAAAAATACGCCTTGGGTAGGTATTAAGTGAGCGCTTATTTGCAAATCTATTTCGTTTACTTTTTTATGCAAGGCCTCCATATTATCCTCAATTCGGTTCATTCTATTATTTAAAGCATAGCCTTTTAGTAAATAATCTTTAAGAATATTGTTAGCCCATATTCTAAATTGAGTCCCTTGTTTTGATTTTACCCTGTAACCAACGGATATTACTACATCTAAATTATAATATTCTGTTTTTCGTTTAACTGTTCTGCTTCCTTCTTTTTGAACTGTCAAGGATTCCTTGACAGTTGCTGCTTTATCTAATTCATTTTCGCGATAACAATTATTGATATGCAAACTGATGTTTTGTTTAGTTTGATGGAATAATGTAGCCATTTGTTGTTGTGAAAGCCATACGGTTTCATCTTCTATCCTTACTTCAATATGCTCGGCAAGTTCGTTAGGTCGATACAAAATGATTTCATTCTTCATATGTCTTTAAGGGGATAGTTTAGATTAAACCCAATATCGTAATTATTTCTAATCATTTAAAAATTAGGGGATTGAATTTATCACAATAATATTTACCATTAAGCAAGGCAGCGTTAGGTGTTTAGAGTGAGGTTTTGCAAAAACCTGTTCTTTTTGCTTTTGGGCAAAAAAACCGCAGCGTAGCGGAGTGCGTAAAACACCGACCCTCCCGATAGCTATCGGGATTAAAGGGGAACGCCCATATAAAGCTTAAGGCAAAAAGCGGAAAGCTTAAAGCTTAAAATGGAAAATAAATAGTGCTTGTTGCACTGAAAAGCTTAAGGCAAAATGCGGAAAGCTAAAAGCTGAAGATGGAGCATGACAGAAAAAAGCTGAAGGCGGAAAGCTAAAAGCTTATTTATGATGTTTAAATATTGCTTGATTAGATGCTGAAATAATCTCGATAGCTATCGGAACGGCATGACAAAAAAAGCGGAAAGCAAAATGCGGAAGCTACTTGCTTAATAAGATGCTGAAATAAATTCAGCATGACAAAAAAAAGCTTATAAAACAGTTAAGCTCCAACGGGGAGAAGGAGCTTAAACTAACCAATTATAAACCTAAATTAAACGAAAGGGCTGTAGGGGTAGGAGTCGAACCTACACGAAGCAGTTATTTCACCTTGCGGCTATTTCCCAAATCTTCGCCACCGAGACAAGGAGGTGTGTCTGCCAATTTCACCACCCTACAGTGTATTTTATTTTTTCAATTGTAATCATCAGGCTTGCCCTTTTGATTTATTGTATAGAACAAATGTAAAGCATAAGCCAATACGTTGCAAATATTTCAACATTATATTTTAATTTTTATAAATTTTTTATTTATACTTGTTTAATATTAATAATCAATAAAAACATGCTTGATAAAACCCGACCTAATTTGGAAATTGATAATTTGGATATCGAAATTTTATCCATTTTAATGAATGATGCAACTACTGCTTATACTGAAATTGCTAAAGAATTGATCGTTTCTGGCGGAACCATACATGTGAGAATGAAAAAGATGCAGGATTTGGGAATAATTAAAGGCTCTAACTTAATTGTAGATGCCCAAAAAGTGGGTTATGATATTTGTGCATTCTTAGGCATTTATCTAGAAAAAGGTTCTATTTACCATGATGCGGTTGAAAAATTAAAACAAGTAAAGGAAATAGTAGAATTGCACTATTGTACTGGTGCTTATTCTATGTTTGCCAAAATTATTTGTAGGGATACTACGCATTTACGCCATGTATTAAATGATGAGGTGCAAGCCATTCCGGGTATTCAACGTACAGAGACCTTTATTTCTTTAGAAGAAAGCATTAAAAGACAAATTACCTTAAAATAAACTGGCAGGAATTTTGACTTCTATTCCTTATAAATTATTAATAAGGGAGTTATGGATGTCAAAGATAAAAATTGGGAATCTGGTCCGCATCAAGATCATTTAGATAAGCGGATTAAAGAGCAAATAACTAGGGCAGCGGAAGAAGCTGACCGTAGGAAAGATAATTTAGATGATAAAGGTGAAGGGAGTTACCAAGAAAAAAATGGTGACGAAGATAAGCAGTTTGAGGGTCTTAAAAGTGAGCCTAAACTAGACCAACAACCTACCCCTCCAGAAACTGAAAAAGAATAGATATAAAAAACAAAAAACTCAAAGCGATATGGCTTTGAGTTTTTTGTTTTCCTCTTTTTAGAACATTTTATAAGAAATTGGAATTCTTAACCTTAATTTTTACTCCGTTCATTTTCTCTATTTCAACCTCTGTATCTTTATTTAAGTAAAACCACAGCAAGAATTCGCACTCGTCTTTAAAAAACATAGCATCTTTACCATTAACAGTCTTTATTTCTTCGTCCATTTCAAAAGCTAAAGCAGTACTATTTTTATTCATGTTTTTTGCGGTTATAAAAAGCTTTTCTTTTTTATAGGTCACTCTTGCATCAAAAGTGCTTTTAGTAGTAAACTGTTGCTTTGAAGGACTTAAGTAATAGGTATTGTTGCTATGATTCAAAATAACCGACTTACAATAAGTATTAAAAAATTGAACGCCAATTTTATGATCAGACTGCTCATTAATGGAAATAGGAATGTTTTTAATAAGTGTTTTATTCAAGAACAAACTGTCCATTATAAACTCTTTTACGGGCTTGGGCTTTCCTAAACCTGTTAATCCCATGGTTGATGAAATGGATAGCTTACCTTGATTTTTAGCTTGCTTATCATCAAAAGTTTTGTTTATTGACCCTAATAAGGGGTTTACACTTAAAGTTCCATTAAAACCAAAATCAATTAAACAATTTTTTTCAACTTCATTGTTCAAAATAAGTTCAACCATTGGGCGATTATTATGATATTTTATTGGCCAAACAAGCATATCATTACTAATTACAAATGGGGTATTACTCACATAAATTACTTTTTTTTCAAAGTCTATTTTCCAATTAAACTTCTTGATTACATCTTGCCCTAATAATAATAAATCTGCACAATACAAATAAGGCATATCAAAAGTGATTGTTTTTAACTTGTTGATATGGAACTGCCCAATAGCCAAATCTTCTATCAAAACGTTTTTTAATGTGGCATTTGTTTGGTTGGCATCTGTAATACCACTGCTTCCTTTCAATTCTTTAATGCCTGCTACCAATATGTTTTTTGAATTCACCACGCTTGATGATGCGCCTGTATCAAAAGCAAAATCAACAGTGATTCCGTTTAACTGCCCCTTAAACACCAACAGCTGCTTATCTAATGAAAAAGGAATACTATCTATTTTTTGAGCACTACTTACATGGCCACAAGCAACACATAAAATCAAAAAAAATACTTTTAAGAATACATATTTTAACACGTTATACATTTATCTTCCTAATTAAAGTTCACTATTTAAATTTACCAAATAAAGCTTTCAGCTTATCCTGCATATCGCCCTCTACTGCTTTGGGCTCTTCTTTCTTTACAAATGCTGGCTTTTTAACTACCAGCTGTTGATTAGCTTTTGTTTTTTGCTGAGGCTTTGGAATATCTTTTTTAGCCTCTCCTCCAGTTTTCATGCTTAAAGAAATTCTTTTACGGGCAGCATCTACTTCCACCACCGTTACTTGTACCCTTTGCGAAACTTTTACCACTTCATTTGGATTGGAGATAAATTTGTCAGCCATTTGACTCAAATGCACCAATCCGTCTTGATGAACGCCTATATCTACAAAAGCACCAAAATTGGTAATATTGGTTACAATACCTGGTAATTTCATTCCGGCTTTTAAATCGTCAATTTTATTGATGCCCTCAGCAAATGAAAAAGCTTCAAATTGTGCTCTTGGATCTCGACCTGGCTTAGCCAATTCGGCAATAATATCCTTTAATGTGGGTAATCCAACTTCATCTGAGGTATATTTTTTAAGCTCAATTTGCTTTCTTAATTGGTCATCTTTCAACAAATCGGCTACTTTGCAATTTAAATCTTTAGCCATTTTCTCTACCAAAGCATAACGCTCTGGGTGAACAGCACTGGCGTCTAATGGATGATCGCTATTTCTGATTCTTAAAAACCCAGCGGCTTGTTCAAAAGCTTTATCGCCTAGGCGAGCTACTTTTTTTAAGGCATTTCTATTTTTAAAAGCACCATGTAAATTGCGGTATTCTATAATGTTTTGCGCCAATTGCGGACCTAAACCAGATACGTAAGCTAAAATTTGTTTAGACGCTGTATTTAACTCTACTCCAACGGCATTTACACAACTCATCACCGTATCATCTAATGAAGTTTGTAACTTATTTTGATCCACATCATGCTGGTATTGGCCTACGCCGATAGATTGAGGATCAATTTTAACCAACTCGGCTAAAGGATCCATCATTCTTCTCCCTATAGAAACAGCTCCTCTAACGGTAATGTCATGATCTGGAAATTCTTCTCTTGCGGTTTCAGATGCCGAATAAATGGAAGCCCCACTTTCATTCACCATTACTACCAATACATTTTCTAATTGTTGTGCTTTTACAAAATCTTCTGTTTCGCGGCTTGCCGTTCCGTTGCCAATAGCAATAGCTTCTATTTGATGTTTTTGAACTAAAAATTTTAATGTTTGTGCCGCTTCTTTAGCTACACCAGCTCCAGTATGTGGGTAAATAGTGGTATTTTCTAATAGCTTGCCTTGTTTATCTAAACAAACCAATTTACAGCCAGTTCTAAAACCTGGGTCTAAGGCCAACACGTTTTTTTGCCCAATGGGTGCTGCCAGCAATAACTGACGAGCATTTTCAGCAAAAACTCTAATCGCTTCTTCATCAGCCGCTTGTTTAGATTTTAAACGAGTTTCTGTTTCCATAGAAGGTTTTAGCAGCCTTTTGTATCCATCTTCTATTGCTAATTGTACTTGCGCTGCTTTTGAGTTATTTGCATGGATAAAATTTTGAGTTAAAATACGAATAGCGTCTTCCTCTTCTGGAAGTGCATCTAACTTTAAAATCAGCTCTTTTTCTCCTCTTCTAAGGGCTAAAACTCTGTGTGATGGCGCTGTTTTTACGGGCTCGCTCCAATCAAAATAATCTTTATATTTTATGCCTTCTACTTCTTTTCCTTTGATTACTTCCGATTTATAAATCCCTTTTTCAAAAAACAAGGTTCTAATAGTAGCTCTGGCTTCTGCGTTTTCCGAAATAATTTCGGCAATAATATCTCTTGCTCCTTGTAAAGCTTCAGCAATAGAATTTACTCCTTTTTCTGTATCGATAAAATCTGAAGCTTCCTCTTCTGGATTGTTTTTGTCCTGAGCTAAAATCTGAAGCGCTAAGGGCTCTAATCCTTTTTCTCGGGCAACAGAAGCCTTAGTCTTCCTTTTAGGTTTATAGGGTAAATAAATGTCCTCTAAAACGGTCATGGTTTCTGCCTTAAGTATCAGGCTTTCTAACTCATGGGTTAATTTACCTTGCTCTTCAATAGATTTTAAAATAGCCTCTTTTCTTTTTTCTAACTCTTTTAATTGATGAATCCGATCTCTAATTGCGGCTATTTGCACTTCATCCAAACTACCCGTCATCTCTTTTCGATACCTGGCAATAAAGGGAATGGTAGCTCCCTCGTCTAATAATTGGATTGTGGTGTTTACCTGTTGGTAGCCAATTCCTAACTCTTGTGCTATTTGTAAATTAAATTTCTCCATATCGTTTCGCTATGCGAAGATGTGAATAATGATATCAATATAAAAAGGGAGTGGAAAGATTTTGAATCTAAATTTTATACGGCAGGGTAATTGTATTCTAAGTAAAAAAATTAAACCTTATTTAAATAATAATCATAAATGAAAAAGTTAGCATTCAACATACTGTTTTTTAGCGTGATAAGCTTAGGCTTAGCCACCTCTTGCAGTAGCAATACATCAAGCGCTAAAGAGCCTGAAATCACAAAAATGGATTCGGTAAGAGATTCTCTCGAAAAATCTGAGAAAGAAGTTGCAGAGCAGATAGAAAAAGTGCAACAATCATTAAAAGAAGTAGAAAACGAATTTCAAGCAAAAAATTAATATTATGAAACTAGGATATTTATTTAGTGTAGCTATTATCCCATTTATGGTATTAGGTACTTCAACTTTTGATCAAGGTCAAAAGAAAAATGGTAACGGAAACGGTAATAAAGAAAAAAGCCGAAATGAACAATCGTCTAAAAATCAAAATGATCAAAAAAGAGATCAAAATGATGACGATCGTGATGATGATAGAAACGAAAATCGCAATAAGCAATACAATAAAAACGAGGATAAGGGAAATTATAAAAACCAAGGTCAAAAAAACGAGAAAAAGGATGACAACCAGTGGCGAGTAGAGGAAAGATGGAATGATGGTAAATGGGATGATGACCGTTTTGATACGAGAATGAAAAAATTAAAGGGTTTTAAAAAATCTAATTGGGTAAATAGCACCTATTATCCTGGAGTAGTTTGGTTTAATGGTAATAACGATTATTATGATAACAAAGGACCAAAAGGAAACAAAAAAGTTTCTATTTGTCACCAAACAGGTGGTAATTATCCCGTAATGATTAATGTATCAGAAAATGCTGTAAAAGCTCATTTAAACCACGGCGATTACATTGGCGAATGTAGAGATTATGACAGAAGCACCCACAGCGATTCTTATTGGAACACTAGAAATGATTATTATAACCAATATACCTCAACTACAGAAACACTTTCTTTTGGTGAGCAATTATTGGCTGTTGCCATAGAAAAATTAACAGGTGCCAGAAGCAATTTAGTGCCTTTAAGATCTACTATGCAAGAAGATGAATTGAGAAGAAAAGAAGCTGCAATTATTAATTTGCAAAATGATGTGTACAACCTACAAAACTCATTGGCCAGAAGTAATGAACAAGTTGGACTACAAGTGAATTTGAAGTTTTAATTCAATTTTCTCTATAAAACAAAAAAGCTGCTCCAAAAGGGCAGCTTTTTTTTATGCGTAATAAATAAACTCTTAAAAAGTATAGCCTAAACTTAAACCTGCATAGTAAGGAATAAAACCCTCACTGGTAAATATAGGCGTAAATCCTCCTCTAAAAGAGAAACCACTTTTAACGGGTTGCAACCTGTACATAAAACTCATAGTCCCAATAACAGTATCTCCTCCTTCACTAAAAATCGAGTCGCTATTTCCAGAAATACTTGCATAGGTTGCGCCTACGCCTATTTCAAACAAATTTTTACCCTCTCCTAATAAATAGTTTAATGAAACAGGAATAGAAACAAACGTATCTCCATCACCGCCTATAGCTCCAATTCCTATTCTACCACCAATTCCATTTCTTTTATTGCTAAATCTGGTATCGTAATTAGCTGTAAATAAAAGCCCTTGACCTAAAAATTCTACAAAAACATTTTGTGCTCTTTTTTCTTCGGCCTTTGGCAAACTTGCTTCTTGAATTACTTCGTAAGTTTCAACCTTTCCACCTTCATACACCACTTTAATAATTTGCTGTTTTGTTAGGGTATAAACTGGTCCATTTAAATTGGCAAAAACCTTGTATTTAACCTCTGTAGCGCCTACTTCAGTAACTTTCGCCTCTATTACTTCTCCATTGGTTTTATAAATTTTGTCTTGTGCGCTAGCGTTTAAAAATCCTAGAAAAACAAATAAAATGCTTAGGTAAATTAATTTTTTCATGTTTATAGTTTTAGTTTTAAAAAGGTAAAAGAACAAAAAAAAGTCGGGTAAATTAATTTTATTTACCCGACTTTTTAAATTATATGATTTAATTTTTTATTTCTTCACATACATCACGCTCTTCACAGCGTTAATTACACGCTCTGGATTAGGTAAACTTTCTGCAATTAAAGTTGGTGCGTATGGCAATGGTACATCAGCACAAGTAATACGTAAAACTGGTGCATCTAAATAATCAAAAGCATTTTTTTGTACGTTAAATGCAATTTCAGAAGAAATAGAAGCCAATGGCCATGCTTCTTCTACAATTACTAATCTATTGGTCTTTTTAACAGAAGCTAAAATGGTGTCATAATCAATAGGTCTAACTGTTCTTAAATCTATTAACTCTACACTAATTCCTTCTTTAGTTAAAGCTTCAATTGCTGGGTTAACTACTCTGGTAATCATTTTACCAAAAGATACAATGGTTACATCTGTACCTTCTTGCATTACATTAGCTTTGCCAATTTCAATGTAGTATTCTTCTTCTGGCACTTCTCCTTTATCTCCATACATCAATTCAGATTCCATAAAAATAACAGGATCATTATCAATAATAGAAGATTTTAATAAGCCTTTAGCTTCATAAGGAGTAGATGGAACTACCACTTTTAAACCAGGGCAATTAGCAAACCAATTTTCAAAATTTTGTGAGTGTTGCGCTCCTAACTGACCAGCATTACCTGTTGGCCCACGAAAAACAATTGGGGAACCAAACTGGCCGCCAGACATCGAAAGAATTTTAGCAGAACTGTTGATGATTTGATCAATTGCTACCAAAGAGAAATTAAAAGTCATAAATTCAACAATCGGACGCAAACCATTCATAGCCGCACCAATAGCAATACCAGCAAAACCAAGCTCAGCAATAGGCGTATCAATTACTCTTTTAGCACCAAACTCATCTAACATTCCTTGGCTCACTTTATAAGCACCGTTATACTCAGCCACTTCCTCGCCCATTAAGAATATTTTGTCGTCCTTACGCATTTCTTCGTTCATGGCTTCTCTAAGCGCTTCTCTGAATTGTATTTCTCTCATTATGATGTCTCTAAATTATTTTAAGGAACGCAAATATAATTAATGTTGTTTTAAAAGCAAGCTAAGTGAAGGGTATTAAATGCCACAATATTATAGCAATAAATAGTAAAAAATATAAAATTTTGAAGCGCAGGTTTCTCCCCAATTATTATAGCTAGTCCCGCTGTACATTCCGCTTTTTTATGTGGCTTAACCCTCTATACCCCAAACATAAAAAGAGCTCATTGCCATCGGGGCTAATTAAATTACAGCAATGCTTTCTAAAAAGGGTTTAATAAAGAAAAGGGCAAACATCTTCCGTCTTGATACTTGATACTAATATCTTGATACTTACATCTTGATTCTATACTCAATTCTATATCCCCAATAACTCACAAGTCTTTTCAGCGGCAAATTTCTCTGCATTTTTTTTGCTGTAATCAACTCCAGATGCCATTGCTTCCCCATCAATTAATACCTGAATGGTAAATAATTTTAGGTTTTCTCCAACCTCATTAGGAATAGGTTCAAAAGAAATGTCTTTTGAATGGCGTTGGCACCATTCTATGAGTTTACTTTTAAAATTAGTCTCAGTTAATTCTAAAGTATGAATATCTACATGTGGCTTAATTATTCTTTGGGACAAAAACTCTTTGGTAAAATCATATCCCTTATCTAAGTAAACTGCCCCTATTAAAGCTTCAAAGGCATCGCCTAATAAAGAACTTTGTTTAGAAGTTACGTTTACTGATTTTGGATCAAATTCAACCAATTCATTAAACCCCAACTTTCTAGCTAATTGATTCAAATTTACTCTACTTACAATTTTAGAGCGCATTTCGGTTAAAAAACCTTCGTCTTTATAGGGGTAAATTTTGAATAATACTTCGGCAACTACAGATCCTAAAACAGCATCACCTAAAAATTCTAAGCGTTCATTACTGTTTTTAGCCCTATCTTTTAAAAATGTAGCCACAGATTTATGACGGAAAGCCATTTTATATAAAGATAAATTACCGGGC
This sequence comes from Pedobacter cryophilus, assembly GCF_005116455.1. Classification (GTDB taxonomy): domain Bacteria; phylum Bacteroidota; class Bacteroidia; order Sphingobacteriales; family Sphingobacteriaceae; genus Pseudopedobacter; species Pseudopedobacter cryophilum. The sequence continues at coordinate 956,828 of NZ_SWBP01000001.1, read as the reverse complement.
ACAAAGCCTAGTAAATTCTTTAATATCTTAATATACTTTCTATCTGGGGAGAGATGAAGTTTATAAATTCTAGATAAAGGCATTCAGTAATTTATTCTGTTTATAGAAACGAATATAATCTGTTTATTTAGAATATCACTCGAATTTAAACTGGAGTTTAAATTATTCTTCAAATTTCTTAAAAATAACTGAAGCGTTATGCCCTCCAAAACCAAATGTATTACTTAAAGCTGCTCTAATATCTCTTTTTTGAGCTTTGTTAAAAGTAAAGTTAAGTTTAGAATCTAAAGCCGGATCGTCTGTAAAATGATTAATAGTAGGAGGTACTATTCCATTTTTAATAGCTAAAATACAAGCTATAGATTCTACCGCTCCTGCCGCACCTAATAAATGGCCGGTCATAGATTTAGTAGAACTGATATTTAAGCGATAAGCATCATCCCCAAAAAGAGTTCCAATAGCTTTTGTTTCGCTGATATCACCTAAGGGAGTAGAAGTGCCGTGTACATTGATGTAATCAATATCAGCAGTGGTTAAGCCTGCATCATCTAAGGCAGATTGCATCACTAATCTTGCGCCCAATCCTTCTGGATGAGGAGCTGTGATGTGGTTAGCATCAGCACTCATGCCGCCACCAACTATTTCGGCATAAATTTTTGCCCCACGGGCTTTGGCATGCTCCAAACTTTCTAAAATAATAGTCCCCGCACCTTCGCCTGCAACAAAACCATCTCGGTCTTTATCAAAAGGGCGTGAAGCCGTTTGTGGATCATCATTTCTGGTAGAAAGGGCATGCATGGCATTAAAACCACCTATTCCCGCTTCATTTAATATCGCTTCAGATCCACCAGATACAATAATATCTGCTTTTCCTAATCTAATGTAAGTGAAGGCATCAATAAGGGCATTTGTAGAAGAAGCACAAGCAGATACACAAGAGAAATTTGGTCCTCTTAATCCATATTTCATAGAAATATGACCCGGAGCAATGTCTATAATCATTTTAGGAATGAAGAATGGATTTAACCTCGGCGTTCCATCGCCTTTGGCAAAAATCATTATTTCATCTAAAAAAGTTTTTAAACCACCAATTCCCGAACCCCAAATCACACCAATTCTATTGGTGTTCAATGTCTCGAAATCCAATCCTGCATCTTTTACAGCCTCTTCAGTAGAAACTAATGCGTACTGAACAAATGGATCTATTTTTCGAGCTTCCTTTTTTTCAAGGTAATCTTCAGCTACAAAGTTTTTGACTTCACATGCAAACTTTGTTTTGAATTTCTCTGTATCAAAACGCGTAATAGGAGCAGCACCGCTCACCCCATTCATCAAACCTTCCCAATATTCTGGGACAGTTTTACCGATTGGAGTAAGCGCACCTAATCCTGTTACTACAACTCTTTTAAGCTCCATTTATTAAACTAAGCAATAATTACTTTACGTTTTTTTCCAAATAAGTGATGGCTTGACCAACAGTGCTGATGGTTTCAGCTTGATCGTCTGGGATAGCAACGTTGAATTCTTTCTCAAATTCCATGATTAACTCAACGGTGTCTAACGAGTCAGCACCTAAATCGTTAGTGAAAGAAGCCTCTGGCGTTACTTCACCTTCGTCTACACCTAGTTTTTCAACGATAATTGCTTTTACTCTTGAAGCGATATCAGACATAATTCTATTATTAAGGGTTAAATATTTCTGTGCAAAGAAAAATAAATTCTATTAAATATCAAACCTTTTTGTTTTTGATCTAATTTTGGTTCGACAATTAACAGCATTTATAGATATTTTTGGTGGTCTAAATTAAACTTTATTATCTTGATTAAGAAATTTTTAAAATTAGAACTTGATTTCGATTTCATATTGATTGCGGTGACCTCACAGCTAAAAGACTATAGATTATGCTTTAACATCAATAAATTCACAGAAACTGATTTCAGAAAAACCGAAGATTTAATTGTAAATTTTAAAGGAATAGCCTCAAAATATTTTTCTAAATACGTACATCGCCCCTCAAATAGTGAGTGCGAATTTTTTTTAATTGCGAATAAAGGTTCAGAAGGTTTTTTAATTCCAGAGATGAAAGAGGCTGATTATTTCATCCTGATTAAAGATTTTATTGATGAAGAAGACCTAGAATTCTTCTTAAGCAGGCTTAAATTAGTTAAAGATATTCAAGCTGTTGTAGAGCTTAATCCTGAAAGATTAAAATCAAGAGAAAATCTGCTTTTTTAAAAGCCGCTTGACTTCGTGTTAAAAATACACTACTTTTGGCTTGCAAATTCGAAATTTTAGAATTTTAAAATTGAACCAATAGATCCAAAAAAATATATGAAAATTATTCAGAAAAAAACCAAGATTGTAGCAACTCTTGGTCCAGCTTCTTCCAATAAAGACGTATTATTATCTTTAATTAAGGCTGGCGTTGACGTTTGTAGATTAAATTTTTCTCATGGTAAACAAGAAGATCACCAACAAGTAATCAATACCATTAGAGAAATTAACCAAAAATATAAAACCAATATTGGCATTTTAGCAGATTTACAAGGACCAAAAATTAGAATTGGTTTAGTAAAAGATGGGGGTATCAATCTTATTAACGGTACACAAGTTAAAATTACTACTCAAGAGTGCATTGGCGATGATAACCAAATTTACATCACTTACAGCACCTTCCCACAAGATGTAAAAGCAGGTGAAATTATTTTGTTGGATGATGGAAAATTACAATTGAAAGTAATAGAAACCAACAGAAAAGACACTGTAATTTGTGAAGTAGTACATGGTGGTGTATTAACCAGCAGAAAAGGTGTAAATCTTCCAAACACAAAAGTTTCTATCCCATCTTTAACAGAAGAAGATTTAATCAATTTAGATTTTGCTTTAGAAAATGATGTAGAATGGATTGGTTTATCTTTTGTACGTACTGCCGAAGATATTATTGATCTTAAGCGCATCATCAGTAGAAGCGGAAAAACAGCTAGAGTAATTGCTAAAATTGAAAAACCAGAAGCAATTGACAACATTGACGCTATTATTGAAGTAACTGATGGCGTAATGGTTGCCCGTGGAGACCTTGGGGTTGAAATGCCTTTAGAAGAAGTGCCGGTTTTACAAAAAATGATTGCTAAAAAATGTAACATTGCTTCTAAACCAGTAATTGTTGCTACGCAAATGTTAGAAAGCATGATTACTACACCTCGCCCAACAAGAGCCGAGGTAAATGATGTGGCTAACTCTGTTTTAGATGGTGCTGATGCGGTAATGTTAAGTGGAGAAACATCTGTTGGTGAGTTTCCTTTAATTGTTATTGAAACGATGAGCAAAATTATTCACCACGTAGAAAGCACTTCTTACCCTTATTACAAAGAAAAAGAATTAGACGAAACCTGTGCCACTTACATGGCTGATGCAGTTTGTAGCTCTGCTGTATTTTTAGCTGATAAAACCAACGCCGCAGGAATAATCTCTATGACTTCTTCTGGTTATACCGCTTTTCAAATTTGTAGTCACAGACCAAAAGCAGGGACTTATATTTTCACCTCAAACCGTAATTTATTAAACACCTTGAGTTTATTATGGGGCGTAAAAGGTTTTTATTACGATAAGTTTGACAGTACTGATAAAACCATTAGTGAAGTAAATAAAATTTTAAAAGCCGAAAAAATTATTGAATCTGGTGATGTTGTAATTAATACAGCAGCAATTCCGATCGAAAAGAAAGGAAAAACCAACATGATTAAAGTAAGTGTGATAGAATAAGAATCTATTTCAATAAAACAAAAAATCCCAATTTTAAACGATTGGGATTTTTTTGTTTCTACCTGTTTTTAGGGACACAAAAACCAATAAAATTACGCTTGAATTAACCGCTCTTCTATCCTTAAAAAAATCTATCATTAAAGTGATAAGATTCAATTTTTTTTAGTTATCCACACCTATAAATTGCTGAAAATCAAATCCCTGACAGCAAAAAAATGTTACAGTTAAATTTTATCCCCATCGCTGTGGAAAACTACAAACCAACTGTATCATCTAGGAAATTAAATTTGATCAAAAACCCTTAAAGTTTTTTTAGTTAAATTAGATCAACAATTAAAATCATTAGCAACAATGGGAAAATCTTCTGCAAACAAAGCCGTTAAAGACGCCGGAAAAGGCTTACAATTTCAGCGCCATTTTAGTAAAGAGGGAAAAAGCGTTTATGACCTTTTTACGTACGACAAAAGATCCTCGGTCATCAGAAATCCATCAGGAGATGCGGTTTTTGAAATGAATGATGTAGAAGTCCCAAATACTTGGTCTCAAGTTGCTACTGATATTTTAGCACAAAAATATTTTAGAAAAGCAGGGGTTCCACAAGCTGATGGAACTACAGGTTCAGAAAAAAGCATTAAGCAAGTTGCGCATCGTATGGCAAATTGCTGGAGAACATGGGGAGAGCGTTATGGCTATTTCGCTACACCAAAAGATGCTCAAATATTTTACGATGAATTGGTTTACACCATAGTTGGACAATTAGCAGCGCCAAATTCTCCGCAATGGTTTAATACTGGCTTACATAGCTCTTACGGTATCACCGGCGGCCCACAAGGTCATTATTATGTTGATCCAATTACCGAAAAATTAGAAAAATCAACCTCAGCATACGAACGCCCACAACCACATGCTTGCTTTATTTTATCTGTAGAAGATGATTTGGTAAACGAAGGTGGAATTATGGATCTTTGGGTGCGTGAAGCTCGTATTTTCAAATACGGTTCTGGTGTAGGAACCAATTTCTCTCGTATTCGTGGCGAAAGCGAAAAACTATCTGGTGGTGGTTACTCATCTGGCTTAATGTCTTTCCTTAAAATTGGAGACAGAGCAGCAGGAGCCATCAAATCTGGTGGTACAACCAGAAGAGCCGCCAAAATGGTGTGTTTAGATTTAGATCACCCAGAAATTGAAAGTTTTGTAAACTGGAAAGTAGAAGAAGAGAAAAAAGTAGCTGCTTTAATTGCGGCTGGTTATGCCTCAGATTACGAAGGCGAAGCTTATAGAACGGTATCAGGGCAAAACTCTAATAATTCAGTTCGTATCCCAAACACATTTTTTAAAGCCTTAGAAGAAGGAAAAGGCTGGGATTTAACAGCCCGTTCTGATGGTAGAAGATTAAGAACCATTGATGCCAATAAACTATGGGACGATATTGCATTTGCAGCTTGGGCTTGCGCCGATCCTGGAGTACAATATGATACCACCATTAACGAATGGCATACTTGCCCAGCGGGAGGAAGAATAAATGCTTCTAACCCTTGTTCTGAGTATATGTTTTTAGACAACACCGCATGTAATTTGGCTTCTATCAACTTACGTCACTTCTTCGATTTAAAAACGCTGATTTTTGATGTTAAAGGTTTTGAACACACCTGCCGTATTTGGACAACCGTATTAGAAATTTCTGTTTTGATGGCTCAATTCCCATCTAAAGAAGTTGCTCAATTATCTTATGATTATAGAACTTTGGGTTTAGGTTATGCCAACTTAGGATCTATGTTAATGGTTGCAGGCATTCCTTATGATAGCGATAAAGCCAGGGCGATTGGTGGGGCCATTACCGCAATTATGACGGGTACTGCGTATTCAACTTCGGCAGAAATAGCTAGAGAGTTGGGTACTTTTGGCAAGTATCAAGAAAATAAAGAAAGTATGTTAAAAGTAATGCGTAACCACCGTTATGCAGCATATAACGCCACAGATGCTTACGAAGGTTTAGAAATTCTGCCTCCGGGAATTGATCAAAAAACTTGTCCTGATTACTTATTATCTGCTGCATGTAATGCTTGGGATAAAGCAGTAGAAATGGGCGAAAAATACGGTTACCGTAATGCACAAACTACGGTAATTGCCCCAACCGGAACTATTGGTTTGGTAATGGATTGCGATACTACAGGTATTGAACCAGATTTTGCCTTAGTAAAATTTAAAAAATTATCTGGCGGGGGGTATTTCAAAATTATTAATCAAGCGGTTCCTGCGGCCTTAAGAAATTTAAAATACAATGAAGACGAAATTGAAACCATCGTTAATTACGCTAAAGGATCTGCCACTATAAAAGGTGCTCCACATGTAAATCCAGATAGTTTAAGATCAAAAGGTTTTACCGAAGCTGATTTAGAAAGCTTAGATAAAGCCATTGTTTCTGCTTTTGAAATTGGCTTTGCTTTTAACGTTTGGACATTAGGTGAAGATTGTTTACAACGTTTAGGCTTTAAAGCCGAGCAATACAATGCGCCAGACTTTAATGTTTTAAGAGCATTAGGTTTTAATCGCCAACAAATTGCCGAGGCAAATGAATTTATTTGTGGCACCATGACCATTGAAGGTGCGCCTTTCTTAAAAGAAGCGCATTATCCAATTTTTGATTGTGCTAATAAAAACGGCGCAAAAGGCGTAAGATATATTCACGCACATGGTCACATTAAAATGATGGCTGCGGCACAACCTTTCCTTTCGGGAGCAATTTCTAAAACCATTAACCTTCCAAACGAAGCTAAAGTAGAAGAGATTAAAGAAAGTTATGAATTATCATGGAGCTTAGGTTTAAAAGCCAATGCGCTTTACCGCGATGGGTGTAAATTATCTCAGCCACTATCTACCAAATCTGATACTAAAGAAGAGAAGTTAGATACCGTTGAAGAGGTTTTAGGAAAAGCAGCAGAATTAAAATTAAGCGACTTAACACCAGAGCAAGTTTTAGAAGCAGCAAATGCTATTTTACAACGTTCAGAAGATACCAGCTTTATGCGTCAGCTATCTAGAGTGGTACAGAAAAAAGTATTACCAGCCAAACGTAGAGGCTTTACTCAAAAGGCAAGCATTGACGGACAAACCGTATTTGTAAGAACTGGTGAATATGGCGACGGAACTTTAGGAGAAATATTTGTAGACATGCACAAAGAAGGTGCTACTTTCCGCTCATTAATGAACTGTTTTGCTATTGCAGTTTCTGTTGGTTTACAATACGGAGTGCCTTTAGAAGAATACGTAGAGAAATTTACCTTCACTCGTTTTGAACCAGCCGGAATGGTAGTTGGACATGAAAATATCAAATCTGCGACTTCTATAATCGATTACATCTTTAGAATGTTGGGTTATGATTATTTAAACCGCACAGATTTAGTGCATGTAATTACAGAACAACAAGCTGTAACTGGCAACCCACAAATGCAAGACAGTGATGTGAACCCTGATGTAACTAATGTTTACCAACCCGTTGCTGAGAAAAAAACGGTAACAGCACAAGCAACTGTAAAAGGACAAACTTTTGACTTATCTATGGGTGCACAATCTGATGCTCCGGCATGTAGCAATTGCGGGCATACTACCATTAGATCTGGCACTTGTTACAAGTGTTTAAATTGCGGAACTAGTATGGGCTGCTCTTAATAATTGAGCTTTAAAATAAAAAGATTAGCCCTGCATTTGATTAAAATGCAGGGCTTTTGAATTATTAATTATTTGACTAAAGAAAGCTAAACCTATTACTATGCAACTATCAGCAGAAACACCCGAAGATTATATTGCGCAATTACCAGATGAAAGAAAACAGGTGATGAGTAAATTGCGAGAGGTAATTATTAAGAACATCCCTAAAGGATTTGAGGAGACCATTAATTATGGCATGATAGGCTATGTAGTTCCACATTCTATATACCCAAATGGTTATCATTGTGATACCAAACTACCCTTACCTTTTTTAGCTATTGCTTCGCAAAAGCATTTTGTAGCTATTTATCATATGGGAATATATGCCAATACAATACTTATGGATTGGTTTATGAATGAATACCCAAAACATTGTAAAACTAAATTAGATATGGGTAAAAGCTGTATTAGATTTAAAAAATTAAATGAAATACCTTATGAGTTAATTGGAGAATTAGCAGGAAAAATATCTGTAGAAGAGTGGATCAAAATTTATGAAACACAATTTAAGCAATAAAATTAGCTTTTTCTATTTCCCTAAAATGGATAAAACGTCCTTATTTTCTTAATAAGAAACGCATAAGAGACTGCTCTCCTACTTTTACCATAGTGGTAGTAGCATTTTTTACCGATAAACTATTACCACTAAATTCTTCTTGAGATTGATTTTCCGTTCCCGCTAATGATAATCCAACAAATAAAATTACCGGAATAATCATCATTAAAAATGGAGAAACAGAAGTAGATAACTTTTTCATGATATTTTGTTTTAATTTGATGATCAAAGATTCAGTTTATTTTTAGGCTATTAAAATCTATTAGACCAATGGCAATTATTTAAAGACAAACGGGATTTTATGGCGATGAGCGACAATTATCCTTTTTTAAGCCAATTGGTAGATAAAAAAAGACGGTTGGTCTAAATATCACTAGGCAAAATATTTCTTCAGCTAATTTTAAGACATGACGAGTGTACAAAAGTTTTTATTGCATACCATAGTTTGGGCTTTCCTCATTACTATATTTACTTTTGCCGCTACCGCCGGGTTTAATTCCAGCAATGGCATATACATTTTATTTATAGGCCTTTCCTTACTCAACGTTTTAATATTTTACACCAACCTTTATTTAATTATTCCAATAACGTTAGACAAACGCAAATTCTTTATGTGGATGCTGGCTTGCCTCGTTATTGTGATTTCTTTTGTAGCCATTAAATATGGTTTTATGTTTTATATGCATGAATTAAGTGGCTTAAAAATGATTGCCAAGGATAAGGTAATGCTTTTTGGTTCTTCTTCTCAAACCTTAATCAGCACTTTTGTAACCAACGGATTCTTCATTTTTTTAAGTACCGTTTATAAATTTACTGTCGATTGGTTTTTTAATGAACGAGAAAAATCTGATTTAGAAAAACAAAGCTTAACCGCCGAATTAGCCTTTTTAAAATCGCAAATTAACCCCCATTTCTTATTCAATTCGTTAAACAACATCTACTCTTTGGCTTATCAAAAATCTGATGCCACGCCTGATGCTATTTTAAAGCTTTCGGAAATTATGCGCTACATGCTATATGAAAGTAACGATAGCCGAGTTTCTTTAGAAAAAGAAATTACCTATTTAAAAAGCTACATAGAACTTCAAAAGTTAAGATTTAGAGGAAATGCACATGTAATTTTAGAGGTGGAAGGGCAAATTCATCATCAACATATTTTACCTTTAATTCTTATTTCTTTTGTTGAAAATGCTTTTAAACATGGCTTAGCAACCGATGAAAAAAATCCTATCCATATCAATATCTCTGTTTTTGAAGACAAACTGCTTTTTACCATTAAAAACAGAAAAAACAAGCTCAACAAAGATCAAACTGGCGGTATAGGAATGGTAAATGTTAAAAGACGCTTAGATCTTTCTTATCCGGAAAAATATAAGCTCACTATAGAAAACAAAGAAGACGATTATTTTTCTGAATTATATTTAAATTTATAGCATGATCAAATGTTTGGTAGTAGATGATGAGCCTTTAGCAATAGATATTTTAGAAGATTACATCTCCAAAATCCCATTTCTATCTTTAGTTAAAAGCTACCAAAACCCTATTGAAGCACTTTCTGCAGTGCAAGAAGGAGATATAGATTTGGTTTTTTTGGATGTTCAAATGCCTGAGTTAACCGGTATTCAATTTTTAAAAATTGCTAACGGAAAATGCAAAGTGATTTTAACTACCGCTTATTCTCAATACGCTTTAGATGGTTATGAATTAAATGTGGTAGATTATTTATTAAAACCCATAGCATTTGACCGGTTTTACAAAGCCGCACAAAAAGCAAAAGAATTATTATGTAGTACCCCTGCGCAAGCAACCGTAATAGAAACCCAAGTTGCTGCTCCAATTCCTGTTGCGCACAACTTTATTTTTGTAAAAACCGAATATAAAATTCAGAAAATTTACTTAGATGATATTCTCTTTATAGAAGGCTTAAAAGATTATATCTCCATTTACACCCAAAAAGAAAGAATTATTACGCTGCAAAGCATGAAAAAAATTGATGAAGCCTTGCCTGATCATTTATTTGTGCGAGTGCATAAATCATACATTGTAGCTTTAGATAAAATAGAAAGTATAGAGCGAAGCCGTATTTTTATAAAAGACAAAGTTATTCCTATTGGAGATACGCACCGAGATTATTTCTTCAAAATGATTGAGGATAAGAATATTTAAGCTTCCACTATGGCTTTTACTGCCATTTCTGCTTCTTTCACGCTGTCTTCAAAAGGCTTTCCTGCTGGCTCTATAGGTTTTAGAACGGTAAATTTTACGGGGTGAAAAGCATCAAGCCACAGCAAGCCATTTCTCACTATTTTCCAAGAGTTTTCTATAGCCACCGGAACAATTAAAGCATTAGGTGCTTTTTTTAAGATAGTGGCAATTCCTCCTACCTGAAAATCTTTCATTTTGCCATCTTTTGAACGGGTACCTTCGGCAAAAATCAATGCCGACCAATTATTTTTATGCATCCGTTCGCCCAATTTTAAAATTTCACCAACGGCTTGTTTAGAATCTTTTCTATCAATATTGGCTCCTCCGCCATGTCTGAGGTTAAAGGAAATAGAAGGAATATTTTTAGTGAGCTCTATTTTGGAGATAAATTTTGCGTGATAATCTCTCAAAAACCAAATTAGCGGCGGAATATCATACATGCTTTGATGGTTTGCCACAAAAATTATAGGTCGGTTCTTAGGCAATTGTTCGGTCATTTTAAATTTAATACTACATCCTAAGGCATAGTAAGAAAACAACAAAAAGAAATTCATCACATCAACAGATTTCTTATGCGCTTTATAACCGCCTAATTTTAAACTCACCCACTGTATGGGCTGAAAAACACAAAGAACAAAAAAGAACAAAAAATGATGTAGCGGGCTTAATAGGTGTCCTATTATTTTATTCATGATGCAAATATAAACTTATAGATTAAAAACCTTCTCGCATCAGCTTAACCTTTAAAATGCCCGCAACACTTAAAGAATCGGTAATTTCTCCGTTCATTACCATAGCAAATGCTTCATCAAATAGAATTTTTTTCACTTCCAGTTGTTCGGTTTCTTCTGGCTCAGCTTCAAATTGTTCAAAATCTTTGGCTAGGTATAAAATCCCTAACTCATCACTTACCGAGTTAGATAAATGCATTCTTAAAACCTCAGTCCACTCTTTAGCGACTAAACCCGTCTCTTCTAAAAGCTCTCTTTTTGCCGAATCTAAGGGGTTTCCACCTAACGGACCACCACCTTCTGGCAATTCCCAACTGTATTGTTTTAAAGGAAAACGGTACTGCCCAACCAGCCAAATCATATCATCTTCATCAATAGCAATAATGCCGATAGCGTAATTTTCAAAATGTACTTCGCCATAAATCCCTTTTCCGCCTGATGGATTCAAAACTTGATGTTCGGTTAAACTTATCCAGGGGTTTTGATATATTATTTTACTCTCTAGAATGGTCCAAGGGTTTTGTTCACTCATATTTTTAATTTTTGAAAAGCAAAGTTCGTCATTTATTACTTCCGATAGTCGGGTGTTTCATTTTAGTCCCCGCAAAAAGCGGGGCGCTGCCATTTCACCCCCGTTTATTTTTCAAAAATAGTGCAAATAAGTAAAAAATATAAAATCAAGTGGGCTACCTGATTTTAAAGGTCAGAAGCATTAAAAGTGTCGCCCTGTTTAACATCTCCAGTTTCAAAACCTTTTTTAAACCATCTCATTCTTTGGGCAGAAGTTCCATGAGTAAAAGCATCAGGTACCACATAACCTTGTCCCTGTTTTTGTAACTTATCATCACCTATGGCTGTTGCAGCGTTTAAAGCTTCTTCAATATCCCCTTCTTCTAAAATATCTTTAGTTCTTTGTGCATGATGAGCCCAAACACCTGCATAAAAATCGGCTTGTAATTCTAGCATCACAGATAATTTATTGTACTCTTTCTCGCTCACTCTTCCTCTTGCTTCATCGAGTTTTTGGGTAGTACCCATCAAGTTTTGAACGTGATGCCCTACTTCATGCGCAATTACATAAGCCATGGCAAAATCTCCGGGAGCATTAAATTTGTTTTTTAAATCATCGTAAAATGAAACATCAATATAAACTCTTTCATCTGCGGGGCAATAAAACGGACCAGTTTGAGAACCTGCCGAACCACATGCCGATTGAACACTGTTTTTAAAAGAAAGCAATTTAGGTTCTTTGTATTGCTCTCCCATGTCTTTAAATAATTGGTTCCAAACATCTTCAGTGTCTTGCAAAACTACCCTAGTAAATTGCTCTGCTTCAGATAAATTTGCCTGATCTGGATTGGTATTAGTTTGCTCTGTTTGAGCAGCATTTTGTACTTGGTTTAATAATTCACCAGGGCTTTTACCCATAATTAAACCAATAATTACCACTATAACAGTTCCAATTCCGCCAATAGCTAGGCCTTTTCCACCTCCACCACCGCCTGTTTCAAAATTATCACTTTGCTTACGACCTAACCATTTCATGTGTTTTAAATTTATGGGTTAAAATAATTTGAGAATTTTATTTTAACGTTCTAATTCAAAAATGATACCACCTATTTTTTTGTTATACCCGAATCTTAAAAGAGTTTAGAGAAGACTTTTTATTTATGAATCAATTAAACGCTTGGCTTGAGAGAACTGACAGATTGGGGGTCTCTTCAATCCTTTGAGATCGCATTTTGCGGCCTCAAAAGTTCAAACTCCTTTTCGGCTAATTCAAATATAATAAATTTAAACAGGTGATAATTTCTCATCTTTGTGGCTAATATTTTTTTAAATGAAATACCAATTAGGAGAGTTTGTACGCTTTGTAGACGAAAGAAGAGAAGGATACATCACTAAAATTTTTAATGATGAAATGGTGGGCGTAACTGGTGAAGATGATTTTGAAATTCCGGTAATGGTTAATAACCTGACTAGGGTTCACGGGCATTCTTCTAATCCATCTTTTGAAAAAACCACTACTGAAACCGCTTCTAATGGAGTGAATTTTATAGAAAAAGGAGTTTTTGCAGCCGCTATTCCCGATTTAAATAAAGGATCAGTTGTTCATTTTTATATCATTAATGAAACTTCTTATCAGCTTTTAGCGACTTTAAAAACAAATTTAGCAGCAATTTTTAAAGGGGAGTTTTCTGGGATAGTTGCCGCCCAAAGTTCTACAAAAGTATTTTCTGCTTCTTTAGCGGAGTTAGATTTATGGCCAACTTTCCATTTTCAGGCTTTGTTTTACACTTCATTAAATAAGCCTTTGGTAAAACCTTTGGTATTTGACATGAAGTTTAGAGCTAAAGATTTTTCGGGTAGTAAACAACTTACGCCATTAATTAAGCAACAAGGTTGGTTGTTTAGGTTGGATGAACCTGAATTGGTTTTAAACGCCGAAAAAATTAAAGAAAGCTTTTTTAAATCTTCGGAAGAAAAACAAGCCATTGAAAAGCCGGCAAAAGAGGTGGATTTGCATATTGAAAAATTAAGAGACGACCATGATTTCTTAGATAAACAAGAAATGATGCAGATACAACTAGACCATTTCAGAAAAAATTTAGATGCCGCTATTGTTCATAAATTAGAAAGTATTGTATTTATTCATGGTGCTGGGAATGGATCATTACGTCACGAGATTCATAAAATAGTAAGTAAGCATCCTCAAGTGAAGACATTTATGGATGCCCGAAAAGAGAAATTTGGATATGGAGCTACGGAGGTTTTCTTTAAATAATTTTTTTGCTAGGTGTTTTATTTTTTTGCCACGAATTTCACGAATGACACGAATTTTTAAAGCTCTGTAATCTTTGATTTTCTTTTATCCACAGAGGGCGAAAAGTTCACAGAGTTGGGCAAGATGTTCTAAAACAAAAAATCCTCCTAGAACGTATCTAAGAGGATTTTTTGTTTGAGTTTATTGCAAAAGCTTTAGTATCTAAACCCGGTTGGCAGCGGTATCTTTTTGTTTGTTTTTAGACAAACAAAAAATAAAGCAGAAAACGGGACTAGCGGTTGTAATGAAATACTGCATTTGCTTTTCAAAAATTAATCGGCTTTGATGCCATATTTATCTGCGTAACGCTTGTATAATTGTTTTTGAACGTTATCTAAATTAACGTCTCGGCCTTGAATAAAAGCTCTGGTTACGTTATTGGTACGCATATCTAAGGCATCGCCTTCTGATATGATAATGTTAGCGTCTTTCCCTTCTTCTATGGTTCCGGTAGTTTTATCAATCCCCAATATTTTTGCGGTATTGGAAGTGATAATTGCCAGTGCTTCTTCTTTAGTTAAGCCATAAGCAGCAGCTGTACCAGCCATAAATGGCAGATTGCGTTGTTGCCAATAACCATCAACACTCATGGCGATTAAAACACCAGCATCATGCAAAATTTTAGCGTTTTTATAAGGTAAATACACATCATCGTCGTCATTACCTGGTAACGATTGACTTTGGTAAATGATTACCGGAATGTTATGTTCTTTTAAGAAACTTGTAACATCAACAGCTTCTTCGGCACCTACTAAAACGGGCTTAATTCCAAATTCTTCAAAAAACTGAACGGCAATAATGATGTCTTTTTGGCGATTTACTTTTACAAAGGCTTTTTTAGCACCGTTAAATAAACCTTTCATGGCTTCAAAACGGGCATTCATAATCTCTGGCTTATCGGTATCGGCATAAGCTTTTGCTTGAGCAAAATAGCTTTTTAACTCTAATAATTGCTTTTGATAACGTTCTTTTATGGCTTCTTCAGAAAGTACTGGGCCGCCAAATCTACGTCCACCACCGCCACCAGCGGCTGATGAAGGCCAATTGAAATGTAACCCGTTATCTTTTACGTAAGCGGCATCTTCCCAATTCCAAGCATCTAATTGTACAATTGATGAAGTGCCTGAAACCAAGCCGCCTTCTGGCGTTACCTGAGATAATAAAGTTCCGTTAGAACGTACGGTTGCAATTACTCGTGAATCGGTATTGTAAGCAATTAAGGACCTTACATGTGGATTGATGCTTCCCACTTCTTGGGCATCTCTGGTTGCTCTTACTGATTCTACATCTACCAAACCTAAACTGTTTGATGGAGCGATAAAACCTGGATAAATGTGCTTTCCGGCTGCATTTACGACAGTTACATTTTGCGGAGCTACGTTTCCTTCTTTAACCGAAGTTATTTTTCCGTTTGCAAAAACGACGGTTCCGTTTTGGATTACCTTGCCGTTACCTACATGTATGGTTCCGCCAACTATGGCAAAAGTACCCGCTTGTTTTTTAGCTGGATAAATGTTGGCTTGTGCAAATACCGATGTACTTGCCAAACTTAATGCGATGAATTGATATATAATTTTTTTCATGATTTAGCTGATTAATGTTGTGAATGACTGCCGTTTGCTGTAAAATCTCCTTCTAATGTTTCGCAATCATAAAGTGGCGCTCTCTCTAAAGATGGACGTTGAGTTTTAGCTCCTTTATTTTTTGCATCTAACATTTTTTGGATTAAACGAGCTTCTTCTGCTTTCATCTCCTTACGTTTAACTTCGTCTCTTTGGATATCCCAATAGGCGATACCATCCACAAAAGTTTTTTCGGCTTTGGCATAAACAGATAGTGGATTATCAGACCAAAGCACTAAGTCAGCATCTTTACCTGCTTTTACACTTCCTACTCTGTTATCAATTTTTAACATCTTAGCAGGGTTTAAAGACACAAATTTGAAAGCTTCTTCTTCGCTCACATTACCATATTTTACTGCTTTACCCGCTTCTTGATTTAGTCTTCTAGCCATTTCAGCATCATCAGAATTGAAACCAGTTAACACACCAACAGCGCTCATTAATTTACCATTATATGGGATGGCTTCAAAAACTTCCATTTTGTAGGTCCACCAATCAGAGAAGGTTGAACCAGCAATTCCTCTCTCAGCCATTTTATCAGCCATTTTATAGCCTTCTAAAATGTGCGTAAAAGTCCTGATTTTGAAATCCATGCTATCAGCAACATGCATTAACATGTTGATTTCTGATTGTACATAAGAGTGACAAGTAATATTACGTTTGCCTTCTAAAATTTCTACTAAACAATCTAATTCTAAATCACGTCGTGGAGCCGATAAACCTGTTTTGTTTTTAGCGCCATTATATGCAGCCCAAGCCGTTCTGTATTCTTTAGCTCTGGTAAAAGCATCAACATAAACTTGCTCAACCCCCATACGAGTTTGTGGGAAACGAACGGTACTAAAATCTCCAGCGTTACTTTGTTTTACGTTTTCTCCTAAGGCAAACTTGATGAAACCTTCGTTTCCGCCAAATTTCAAACCTTCTGGTGTTTGTCCCCAACGTAGTTTGATCAATTGAGATTGACCACCAATTGGATTTGCCGAACCATGTAATAAATGAGATGTTGTTACTCCACCGGCTAACTGACGGTAAATGTTTACATCTTCAGATTCTACCACGTCAGCAATGCTTACTTCAGAAGTTACCGCTTGAGTTCCTTCGTTCACGCCTCTCGCGATAGCGATATGGGAGTGTTCATCAATAATACCTGGAGTTAAATGCTTTCCAGTTGCGTCAATTACTTTTGCGCCTCCGGCTGATAAACCTTTTCCGATAGACTTGATTTTTCCGCCTTCAACTAAAACATCAGTATTCTGTAGAATTCCGTCTTTTTCGTTAGTCCAAACGGTAGCGTTTTTAAATAATGTAGCTTCTTGCTTTGGAGCTTCGGCCTCGCCAAAAGCAACAAATGGATAAATTACTTTTCCAGTAGCTAAAGTACCTTTTGGTTCTTCTTTCTTTTCTTTTTCTTTAATAGGATTGGTATATGTTGCTGTAAAATTACTTACGGTTCCATCAGCTAAAACGGCTTCGCCTTTAAAAGTAACAGGACTAACTTTATCTAAATAACCAGTTAAACGAACATCGCCTTTAGGGTTTTTCTTTAGATCAAAGAATAAACTAATTAAATCGCCGGTTCTGTTAAAATTGGCTTTAGTTTTAACACTATCAGCGCCAGTTCTTTCAATATTTGCATCATAAGCACTAATTGTACCTCCAATTTTTAGGGTTAAATTTCCAACTCCAGCAATAATAAGGTTATAATCTCCTCTTAAATCTTTAATGTCTTTTTGTGCAACAATGTATTGCTTGCCTTGTACCCAGTTTTCAAAAATGATATTCTCTTTTTTGAATAGGTTATCAGAAGTTATCAAGAAGTTAGCTTCTTTTCCTTTTGCAAGTGTTCCTACTTTATCGCTAATTCCTAAAATTCTAGCTGGTACTTCTGTTAATGCTTTTAAAGCTTGTTTTTCGGTTAAACCGAAATCAATTGCTAATCTTAAGTTAGTCCAAAAATCTCTTGGACTTTCTAAATCTGCTGCGGTAATAGCAAAGTTAATTCCCGCTTTTTCTAATGCAGCAGGATTGGTTGGAGCCAATTCCCAATTTTTCATTTGAGCTAAAGTTACATTCTTAGCATCAGCAGGGTCTTCTACATCATAAGCTTTAGGGAAATTAATTGGGATAATAAAGCTTCCGTTTGTTGCTTTTATATCGGCAATTCTTTTGTATTCATCTCCGCCTGATTTAAAAATGTATTGCTTGCCAAATTCATCACCAATTTTATCAGCTCTTAAAACATCTTCCCAATTTCCTGCATCAAAAATTTGAGGCAAGCTTTGGGTTTTGTTAAATTCATCTAAAGAAATATTGTATTCTTTCTTTTGATTTTTGTACCAAGCAGCATCAAAATAAGTTTGTCTTAATAAAGAAATAGAACCCATTAATGAGCTTGGATAATTTGTTTTTGCGGTTCCTTTATTAAAAGAATAATTTGCAGCAGTTAAATCATTCAAAACAACTGTATTAACACTTTCGTCACTTAAAGTAACAGCTAAAGAAGTTCCTCTGGCAATTCCGTCTTTAATCACCGTGTTAACAGCGCCAAAACCACTTTTCTTTAAATCTTCAGCTTTTCTAGCATCAACATTAAATATAGATTTTGCATGAACTTCGGGTCTTATCGCTTCGTTCCAATTATAAGCACCTTCCTTTGTAGAAGTAAAAACGGGTACTCCACGACCAGCAAAAACAGCTCTTGGTGTTTCGGGGATACCATAACTAGAAAAGGCATCAATTAAAGAAGGATAGATATATTTTCCTTTTAAATCAATAGTAACATAACCTTTAGGAACTGCTAGTCCAGCACCCACGCTTTCAATTTTTTGACCTTTAATTATTAAAACGCCGTTAGTAATAGTTTGATCGGCATTTACAACAATGTTTGCGTTTATAAAGGCAAATTGGCCAGACCTTATATCGCCTGATCCGTTTACAGGGTACGATTCCTGCGATTTAGCTATAAAAGCAATCAACAATGAACATAAGAGTAATAGTGTTTTTTTCATACAAAAAAGTTTAGAATCTAAATCTAAACAGTTTTTAAGCTAAAAATTAAGCTACTTTGTAAATTTTTTGTTCCCTTTCTAAATCTACTGCCCATTTACTTTCGTAATTCAGTCTGTTAATCAGAAATTTTAAACATTAATTAAAGAAAACAATGAAAAATTATAGCATATTTTCAATCTCTGCTCTTTTTATAGCAGCAACAATTGTAACTAGTTGTTCAAAAGACGATGAGCCAACTGTTTCCGTATCAAAACTGTTTGTTTCTAATGCTGATACCGATCCGGCTGTTGCAAATCTTTCTATTTTTGACCCTGCAGATGGTGCTACTTTAGCCGCTCCTATGACTTATAATACCGCAGCGCCAGATGGTAATGGAATTGTTTATGATGCTTCCAGCAATGTAGGCTTTCAAGTAAGCAGATCTACTAAAAGCATAAAATTATTCTCGGTAAGTAGCACAGGAAGTGTAATGAACGGAAGTTCTTTTACAGATGCAAGTTTAGCAAGTGGCCGAGGCGCTGCTTATGATGCCATTAACAAAGTATTGTACGTTGCAAGTAATACCGATAGCACCATTAGAGTTTACAATAATGCGCCTGCTTTAAGCGGTACAGTAACTGCAAACAAAGTTTTTAAATTAAACGGACAGCCTTGGGGAATTGCCTTTGCAGCCAATAAATTAATGGTTTTAATTGATTTAGATCGTAAAGAAATTCAATTATTTAACAATGTAAATAGTATTGCATCAGGTACGGTAACGCCATCAAACAAAATTACTATTCCTTCCTCTACAAGATTGCATGGTTTAACTTATGATGCTTCTTCTGATGTGTTAATTGCCACAGAAATTGGAGCAGCAGCTGCACCAGCCATTCCTAACCCAACAGTTGCCGCATTTAATGCCGATGGTGGAATTTATATTATAGAAGGTGCTTTGGCAAAATTTACAGCAAATGCAGCCGTAACTCCAGATAGAACAATTATTGGATCAAACACAAAATTAGGTAATCCGGTTGATGTAAAATTTGACGCCAGAAGCGGAAAAAAACTAATCTATATTGCCGAAAAAGCAAATAAATCAATCCTGGTTTTTAGATTAACTGATAGTGGAAACATGGCGCCAACAACCATGGCAACCGTTACCACCTTACCAGAAGCCATCTTTTTAGATGCCAGATAAACAAATTAAAGATAGTTAATTGTGGTTTTAGTGCTGAGTGAGTAGGAGGAATGTATTAATTTACACTCCTCCTTTTTTATTTTATATTTGTTAAAAAAAGTTATGTACACAGGATTATTACACCTTCATTCTATATTAAGATATGTGGTCTTAATATTGGTTTTATTATCAATTTTACAAGCTATTACGGCTGGTAACAAGCCCTATACACCGGCAAATAAAAAAGTAAACCTTTTTGCGCTCATCAGTTGCCACCTTCAATTGGTAATTGGCTTAGTTTTATATTTTATGAGCCCAAATGTAGATTTCTCTAAAATGAGTGAACCTACTTACAGGTATTGGAATGTAGAACATATTAGCATGATGATTTTATCTATCGCTTTAATTACTGTGGGTTATTCAAAATCTAAAAAAGCAATAGAAGCAAAAGCCAAGCACAAAGCCATTTATGTTTTTTACACCTTAGGCATCGTAATCGTACTTTTAGCAATTTTTACCATGAAGGATAGAAACCCATGGTGGAATATGTAAAAAAACGTTTGTGTAAATTTATTTGATAAAAATATTTTCAAAGTCGATTTTCTTTCTAATTTTGCTGTCGATGAATAATCAAACAAATACAAAAAAATGGTGGTGGCACAACAAAATTGTAGCCTCGGTAATCCTATTTGTATCATAAAAGAGAACTTAAACCAAACCTAAACAAATAACGAACCCGACATTCAACCGTCGGGTTTTTTTGTTTTACGGTGAGGAATTTAATAAAACCACATGAAAAAATTTAGTTTAAAAGTAAGCTTCAAAAAACTACTGGCCGATACCACCACACCAGTAAGTATTTATTTGCGTTTACGCGATGTTTTCCCAAACAGCTTGTTATTAGAAAGTTCTGATTACCATAGTAGAGAAAATAGCATGAGTTACGTTTGTTGTGATGCCATTGCTAGTATTGTATTAGATAAGCAAACATTAACAAAAACCTACCCAGATGGCAGCTCAGAAACCTTAAATCCGGGAAGTTTTGATTTAACCGAAGAAGTAAGCTCTTTTAGAAAAAGCTTTGAAAGCGATGCAGATAAGAGCATGAAGTTTATTGCCGATGGTTTATTTGGCTATTTCACACATGAAGCCGTAGAATATTTTGAAGACATTAAGCTGAAAACTTCTTATGATAATGAAAGGGTAATTCCTACTTTTCAATACCATGTTTACCGATATATTATAGCTATTGATCACTTTAAAAACGAATTATACATTGTTAAAAACGAAAGTGATTTTGAAGGCGAAAGCAATGGTTTAGAAAAAATAGAATACCTTATTCAAAACAAAAACTTCCCCGAATATCATTTTAAAGTGAAAGGAGAAGAAAGCTCAAATTTAAGCGACGAAGATTTTAAGCAAATTGTAGTACAAATGAAGAAACACATTTACCGTGGTGATGTTTTTCAAATTGTACCTTCACGGGCTTTTCAAACCTCTTTTACAGGAGATGAGTTTAATGTTTACCGAGCTTTAAGATCCATCAATCCGTCACCTTACCTTTTCTATTTTGATTACGGCAGTTTTAAAATATTTGGGTCTTCGCCCGAAGCTCAATTAACTATTAAAAACAATACGGCCACCATTTATCCTATTGCTGGTACTTTTAAAAGATCTGGTAATGATATTCAGGACAAACTACTGGCCGAAAAATTAGAACAAGACCCTAAAGAATCTGCAGAACATGTGATGTTGGTTGATTTAGCCCGAAATGATTTGAGCAGACATTGCCAAAACGTAGAGGTGAAAGCATACAAAGAGGTACAATTTTACTCGCATTTAATTCACTTAGTTTCTAAAGTGAGCGGGCAAATTAAGGAAGGCGTAAATCCTTTTAAAATTGTTGCCGATACTTTCCCTGCCGGCACTTTAAGTGGTGCACCTAAATACAGAGCCATGGAATTAATTGATTTGTATGAAAAAGATAAACGCAGTTTTTACAGCGGTGCCATAGGTTTTATGGGCTTTAACGGTGATTTTAATCACGCCATCATGATCAGGTCTTTCCTCAGTAAAAATAACAAACTACATTACCAAGCTGGAGCCGGAATTGTGGCAGATTCTGACCCAGAGATGGAAATGAATGAAGTGAACCATAAAATTGCAGCTTTAAGAAATGCCATTAAACAAGCGCAGGAAATATAATAAGGTAGAAGGTGTAAGGTTTTGGGTAGAAGGTGCTTGTAAAACGCATCAAAATTCCTTAAACCTTAAACCCCAAACCTTAAACCCCAAATAAAATGAAAATATTAGTTATAGATAATTACGATTCCTTTACTTACAATTTAGTTCATTTACTACATGAGCTAAATCAGGATGCGGAAGTTTGGAGAAACGATAAATTTGAGTTGAAAGATGTAGCTGCTTTTGATAAAATTTTATTGTCGCCAGGACCAGGAATTCCATCTGAGGCAGGTTTGTTATTACAAGTGATAGAAAAATATGCCCCCACAAAAAGTATTTTAGGCGTTTGTTTAGGTCAGCAGGCTATTGCCGAAGTTTTTGGTGGCGAGTTATATAATTTAGAAAAACCGGTTCACGGCACAGCTACAAATATTGTTGTTAAAGAGACAAACGAAGTTGTTTTTAAAGGATTGCCCCAAACTTTTAAAGTGGGTAGATACCATTCTTGGGCTGTAAAATCAGAAAACTTACCTTCAGATTTAATAGTTACAGCCGAAGATGAAAAAGGCGTAATGATGGCTTTGCGTCACCGCAATTTTGATGTGCGAGGCGTACAATTTCATCCAGAATCTGTGTTAACAGAGTTTGGCAAAGAAATGATTAAAAATTGGCTGGAGAATTAGGGGTAATCACTGAATGTCAGGCTGAGCGGAGTCGAAGCCTTTTGACAGTACATTTCGACTCCGCTCAATGTGACAAAAAGAAATAAAAATGAATATTCTAGATCAAATTGTAGCTCGCAAAAAGGAAGAGGTAGCATCGGCGAAAGCCAAAACTTCTTTAAGAGAATTAGAAAATAAATTAGGCTTTAACAGGGAAACCTATAGCTTAAAAACTTTTTTAACCGATCATAAAAAAACTGGAATTATTGCTGAGTTTAAAAGAAAATCACCTTCTAAAGGCATCATCAATGATCAGGTTACGGTAGAAGAAGTAACTACTGGTTATGCGGCTGCGGGTGCTTCGGCTTTATCTGTTTTAACAGATCATGATTTTTTTATGGGTCATGATGATGATTTGATTGCTGCAAGGGCTGTAAATAAAATCCCCATTTTACGTAAAGATTTCATGATTGATGAATATCAAATTGTGGAAGCAAAAGCTTTAGGTGCAGATATTGTTTTATTAATTGCAGCCTGTTTAACGCCTCAGGAAATCCTCGGCTTTGCCAAATTGGCTAAATCTTTAGGCTTAAGTACGCTTTTAGAAGTCCATAACCGAGAGGAATTAGACCGCAGTTTAAATCCTTATTTAGATGTGGTAGGTGTAAATAACCGCAACCTCAAAGATTTTTCGGTAAGTATTGAAACCTCTATTACTTTGGCCGAAGTGATCCCATCTGAATTTCTGAAAATATCTGAAAGTGCTATTAGCAAACCCGAAACTATAAAATTATTAAAGTCGGTAGGTTTTAATGGTTTTTTAATTGGCGAGAACTTTATGAGAACCGCAAACCCGGGATTGGCAATGGCTGATTTTGTGAAAGCACTTTAACAGGAGGAAATACTTAATTTTTGCTTTCATATATTTTTTCTACTTTCAATAAAAAAATTTATGCCTGTAAAAACCTTTGGGAGTGCTGTTTATGGAGTAGAAGCGCAAAATATTACTGTAGAAGTCAATATATTTTCTGGAAAGCCCATTTATTTGGTGGTAGGTTTACCTGATAACGCCGTTAAAGAAAGCATGTTAAGGATAGAAAGCGCCTTAACCAGCAGTGGTTTAAAAATGCCACGACAAAAAATTGTTGTGAATTTGGCTCCAGCCGATATCAGAAAAGAAGGATCGGCTTATGATTTAACCATTGCTACAGGTATTTTAGCTGATTCTGGTCAAATTCCACTCGCCGAAATTGGAGACTATTTAATTATGGGCGAACTCTCTTTAGACGGTCAAGTGCAAGCCATTAAAGGAGCGCTTCCAATTGCTATTCAAGCAAAAAAAGAGAAATTCAAAGGTTTTATTTTACCCAAACAAAATGCCCGGGAAGCTGCCATAGTAAGCGGAATAGAAGTTTATGGAATAAGCCATGTGAAAGAAATTATAGACTTTTTTAGCAAAGGCATTAAACCCGAACTCACCATTGTTGATACCCGAGATGAATTTTACAATGCCGTAAACAATTACGATGCAGATTTTGCTGATGTTAAAGGGCAAGAAAACATTAAACGCTCTTTAGAAATAGCTGCCGCAGGTGGTCACAATGCTATTTTAATTGGTCCGCCGGGAGCCGGAAAAACTATGTTAGCTAAACGTTTACCCACTATTTTACCACCACTTAATTTACACGAAGCTTTAGAAACCACTAAAATACATTCGGTAGCAGGTAAGCTAGCCGCTACAGATTCCCTCATTACCACTCGCCCATTTCGCTCGCCTCATCATACAGTTTCAGATGTGGCTTTAGTAGGTGGAGGAAGTAATCCTCAACCCGGCGAAATTTCTTTAGCGCATAATGGGGTTTTATTTTTGGATGAATTACCTGAGTTTAAACGTACTGTTTTAGAAGTGATGCGCCAACCGTTAGAAGAAAGGCGAGTAACCATTGCCCGAGCTCGAATGTCTGTTGATTATCCTGCCAGTTTTATGCTGATAGCGGCAATGAATCCTTGTCCCTGCGGTTATTATAATCATCCCGAAAAGGAATGTATTTGCGGACCTGGAGTGGTGCAAAAGTATTTAAGTAAAGTAAGCGGACCATTATTAGATCGTATTGATTTACATGTGGAAGTCACACCCGTAAATTTTGATGAACTATCTTCTGACAGGCAATCAGAAAAAAGTGAAGTAGTGAGATTAAGAGTAATTAAAGCCAGAGAAATGCAAGACAAGCGTTTTTTAGAAAACGACAACATTAACTGCAATGCGCAAATGAGTCCGCAAATGGTAAGGTCTATTTGTTTAATTTCTGATGCAGGGCAATTGTTATTGAAGAAAGCGATGGAGAAATTAGGTTTATCTGCCAGAGCTTACGATAGAATTTTAAAAGTAGCCCGCACCATTGCAGATTTATCTCAAAGCGAAGAAATTGGCATTGAACATTTGGCCGAAGCTATTCATTTTAGAAGTTTAGACAGAGAAAGTTGGGCGGGTTAATTCTCGTTTCTACAAAACTATTCATGTAAGGAATGCGTTCATCAATAGACAAAGCTTTTAAAAACTGTTATGAATAAGATTATAAAATTATTTTCAATAAGCGTTTTAGTGTTTCTATTTGCCTGCAACAGTAACGGACAAACCAATTCATCTAAACAAAAAGACAAAAAAATGGATCTTACTCCGCCCAAAGGGAAAGCTGTTGTTGCTTTTGCCGAAGGTTGCTTTTGGTGTAGCGAACATATTTTTGAAGCCGTAGCAGGTGTTGGCGAAGTAGTTTCTGGTTATGCAGGGGGAACTACCAAAAACCCAACTTACGATTTAGTGAATACAGAAACTACAGGCCATGCAGAAACCGTTTTAGTTTATTACGACCCAAAAGTGATTTCTTATGAAGAATTGGTAAAAGTCTTTTTTGCATCGCATGATCCAACAACCAAAGATCAACAAGGACCAGATAGAGGTTCTTCTTACCGCTCTATTTTGTTTTACCAAACAGATGCGGAGAAAGAAATTGCCATGAATGCGGTTAGAGAAATCAGCAAAACCAATCGTTTTGCAAAACCTTTGGTCACCGAATTACAAAAATTAGAAGCTTTCTACGAAGCCGAAGAATACCACCAAGATTATATTAATGCTGGTAAAGGAAGTGGAAACCCTTATGTAAATAATGTTTCTTTACCTCGTTTTGAGCAATTTAAAAAAACGTATAAAGGGAAGTTGAAAAAGGGAGTTTAAAATCTCATTTCATAAAAGCAAAAATGGCTTCCAGATGTTTTGGAAGCCATTTTTTTACTAATTCATATAAGGAAAATTTCTGCTTATTTTTCTCATCATTCTTTCTACCAAATCATCTGTAGAAGAAAAAATATTATCGTCCATTGTTTTAAAGAATCTCCAAAGTAATTCTCCATCTTTACCATTGTTTAAGGTAAGAACAGAAGTTCCAGATCCAGTTTTTCCGCCCATGCTTCCAAACAATATAGTGGTTGCAATTGCAGCACCATCAGATCTAGTTTGCTCAGATTCAAAAGTTCCACCAATTACGGCGTCAACTCCTAAAACTTTAGAAATTTCATCTTTAGTAAACTCATCCATTTTATCTAACATCCCAGCTTTCTTCAATAGAATATTTGATTTTTCTACATCCTGAAATTCAACAGAATAGCTTTCTCCTTTTCTTAGCAAAAAAGTGTACATACTACTTTGAATAGATTTAGACATTGATTTTTCTTGATCTCTGTTTGCTTCTGCACTAAAATTTTTGGGCGGCTTTTTATACTTAATAGAAACCGTAAAAGGTAAAATAGCTACTAATTTATGAGTGCCTATTTCTGTTTGTAATTTGGGACTTTCAAATACTTGCTTTGCCGATTCCTGTGCATAAGTTGTTAAAGCTACACCTAGTGTAACTAATAACATGGATAGATATTTTTTCATGTTTTTGTATGCTGTGAAAATATTAAAAAATTCGTAATTACAAAAACCTTCTAATTTATATGCTTAAATACACTCGTTTATAGAACATATCTTATATTTAGAGATTGAGATTAATAAGATCAAAAACAAGGAATTTTGGGCGTCCTGATAGCTATCGGGATAACACGCTATCCATTACAATCTTTTGTTGTCGTCCTGAGCGGAGTCGAAGGACAAAAAAGGGTTTTCACTAAATCGTTAACGCAAAAAAACAATTCTGTAACTAAGCGCAAAATCAATAATCTAATTCAGGTTTAAAAAATAAACAACAACATGGAATCAGAAATACTACCTATCATCAGCATTAGAAATTTAAAGAAAAGCTACGGCGAAAAACAAGTTCTAAAAGGCATTAATTTAGAAATTTATCCGGGCCAGGTGATTGGTTATATAGGACCAAACGGAGCGGGAAAATCAACCACAGTTAAAATTTTAACTGGTTTAATTCCTGACTTTGAAGGAGAAGTATTCATGTACAACAAAAGCATTAAAGATGATGTGGTAAGCATTAAAAGTCAGATTGGTTATGTACCAGAAAACGCCGAAATATACGAAGTATTAACCCCTTTAGAATACCTTGATTTTGTGGGTAAACTTTACGGCATGGAAGAAGACCATATTGCAGATAGAGCCCTAAAACTCTTAAACGCTTTTGGAATTGGTAGCAATGCCGACCAACGTATGGATACTTTTTCTAAAGGAATGCGCCAAAAAGTGTTGTTAATATCTGGTATTATACACAACCCAAAAATTATCATTTTAGATGAGCCGCTTTCTGGTTTAGATGCCAATGCGGTGATTATGGTAAAAGAATTAATTGCTCTTTTAGCCAAAGAAGGAAAAACCATTTTCTATTGCTCGCACATGATGGATGTGGTAGAAAAAGTATCAGACAGAATATTACTGATTGCCAACGGAGAAATTATTGCCGATGGTTCTTTTGAAGATTTAAAAGCCGGTGGAAACCAAACATTAGAAAGCATTTTTGCCAAACTTACCGGCAAAGAAGAATCTAATAAAGAAGCAAATGATGTATTAAACGCTTTAAACTAATTTTTTATGTTTAATAAATACATCATCAATTTCGTATTGCTTTTTAAAGGCGTTTTTGTGCGTTTTGGCGTAGATCCAAATCAACTCCGCATCATTTTAACCACCAAAATGAAAATGGACGACCGCAGACCAAACGTTTATAACCAACAAAGACAAAAACAAAAAAAAGAAGTGAACCACTCTAGCTGGCTTACCATGTTTTTTTTAGGGATTACCGGCTTATTTTTTACCGCTCTTTTAGTAATTGCCAAACAACCTTTTGTAGGCCATACCATTTACTTTTCGGCTTTTATGGTGATGCTGGCCATCACTTTAATTTCTGATTTCACCAGTGTATTAATAGACGTAAGAGACAATTATATTATTTTGCCTCGCCCGGTTTCTGATAGCACATTTACCATTTCCAGAATTTTACATATTGGCATTCATACCACAAAAATGGCTTTGGCAATTTCCCTTTCGGGGATGATTTATAGCTTTATTTGGGAAGGTCCAATAGCTAGTTTGGTTTTTATTTTAGAAGTTTTTATAGCAACTGTACTCAGCATTTTTTTAGTAAATATCATTTACTTAATTGTTTTAAAAGTAACCAGTCCGCAAAAGTTTAAAGACTTTATCTCTTACTTTCAAATCATTTTCTCGGTACTCATTTTTGCGGCTTATTACACCTTACCCCGCTTAATGACCGCCAGTACGCTACAAAATTTTGAAATTAAGAGCATTAAAATTTTAGCCATTGTACCCCCGGTTTGGATAGCCGCATTGCATGAAATGGCTGTTAATTTTAAATCTACAGATTTATTAACGGTAGCTTATGCTTTGTTAGCGGTGTTTTCTCCTGTATTATCATTGTATTTAGTGGTAAAAGTATTGGCGCCAGGTTTTAATCAAAAGCTATCTTCTATCAGCGGCAGTGGCGATGATGGTACTATTATTTCTTCAGAAGGAAAAGGAGCTTCTAAAGGATTTATGAATGTTTTAGCAAAAAGCTTAGCGCCAGATCCTATAGAAAATGCAGGCTTTAAACTCACTTGGTTATTATCTTCTCGCTACCGCGATTTTAAAGTGAAAGTTTATCCTTCTTTTGCTTATGTCCCTGTATATTTTGTGTATTTCGGTTTTATAGGTAAAAAAGGCAGCATTAGTGAAAACTGGCAATCTTTACTATCAGGAGATATGTATATCCTACTTATTTATCTTACCAGTTTTGTGCTCACTACTGTTTTACAATATGTGAGCCTCACAGAGAAATACAAAGCATCGTGGATATTTTTTACTACCCCACACCAACAGCCCGGTAAAATTTTAGCAGGAATGTTTAAAGCAGTAATTACCAAATATTACGTTCCTTACTTTTTAGTGGTTTCTATATTTAGCTTAACTTTTTGGGGTACAAAAGTGATAAACGATTTAATTTTAGCCTTTATGGTGGGTATTATTTATGGCTTATTAGTGGCTGTTTTTCAGGTAAAAGGTTTACCCTTTTCTCAGCCTATTAATATTAAAAAAGGAGGAAGAACATTTATTACCTTTTTTATTATGCTCATCCCAATAGCTTTTGGTTTTTTACATAATTGGGCGGCAAAATGGGAAACCGTTATATGGATAAGCGCTGCATTAATGACTTTATTTGCATGGATTTCTTTTGCTTCGTATAAAAAAGAAACTTGGGAAAGCTTAGAAATGGCGGATTAATAGGTCTCAAATCTGTATTTTTGCATCAAATTAAGATTTGAATGAAAATTGAAGAGTGTTTTGAAATTGGTTACATCACAAAAACCAGAGGTTTAAAGGGAGAAGTACAGGTTTCTTTTACCTATCCTGAGCCTGAGAAACTCAAAATTAGTTCGGTTTTTGTTGAGGTGAATAGCAAATTGGTTCCCTTTTTTGTTTCTGCTTATAAAATACCTATGCCACAAGTAGGCTATTTCTCTTTTGAGGATATAGATCATATTGATAAGGCGCAAAACATTACTAAAAAGAAAATATACCTTCCAAATAGGCTAAAGCCTAAAAAGAAGAAAGAAGAATTTTCGTTTACAGATTTACAAGGTTTTATTGCTACTGATGAACATGAAGGTTTATTAGGAGAAATTATAGAAGTAAAAGAGTTTCCGCAGCAATTTATAGCAACCATTATTTATCAGGAAAAGGAAGTTTTAATTCCGTTAAATGAAGCTTTTATTTTAGAAATTGACATTAAAGCCAATACCATCTCTTTAGATTTACCAGAAGGTTTACTGGATTTGTATTTGGAGTAATTGATTTTTAGTGACCCTGAATTTGCGTTAAGGATTGAAGCGGTATCCTTTTTATTGTCATCCTGAGCGGAGTCGAAGGACGGCAATAAAAAGATTTAGCGGAAAGCCTGTTAAAACGCCCAAAAATTATAAATCATCATTCAAAAAAATCGTAAATTAAAAATATGCGTTTTGATATCATTACTGTTTTACCTGGCTTATTAGAAAGTCCGTTTGCACATTCTATTTTACAAAGAGCGCAAAAAAAAGGAATAGCAGAAATTCATGTCCATAATTTGAGGGAATACACTAATAATAAGCAAAAAAGCGTAGATGATTATCCTTACGGGGGCGGCAGTGGCATGGTAATGCAAATTGAGCCTTTTTCTAATTGCATAGAAAAACTACAAGCTGAAAGGGTTTACGATGAAATTATTTTTATGACGCCTGATGGGGTCACTTTAAACCAGGAGATGGCTAATGAGCTATCAGGAAAAGAGAACATCATTATTCTTTGCGGCCATTACAAAGGCATAGACCAGCGTATAAGAGATATTTATGTGACTCGTGAAATATCTGTAGGAGATTATGTTTTATCTGGCGGAGAGCTGCCCGCTGCTATTGTGGTAGATGCGGTAGTGCGATTGATTCCGGGTGTTTTAAATGACGAGACTTCTGCGCTGTCTGATTCTTTCCAAGGAGAACTGCTGGATGCACCTTTATACACCAGACCCGCCGATTGGAAAGGGCATAAAGTACCTGATATTTTATTAAGCGGAGACCCTGTTAAAATAGAGAATTGGCGTTATGAGGAAGCTTTAAAAAGAACACAAGAAAGAAGACCCGATTTGCTGGATTAATGCGTAAATTTAAATGAAACATTCTAATTCATTTTATTTATGGAAAAGCCCTGGTTTAAAAGAAAAGGAATTTTATATATCCCATCTTCTACCGTAGGATGGTTGCTGTTAATTTTACTGATAGCTTATTGGATATATACTTTTATTGGTGTAGATATACGAACGCACTCTGTAAGAGACACCTTAATTAACTTTGCATTTAACGCATTATTTGGCGCTTTTGTTTATTCAATTATTGCTTATTACAGTACCAGAAAGTCTAAAATTCCCAGATAAAATAAATTTGACAACTAAATTTTTTAAATTCGTTTTTATTTATAAAAATTAATCCCTAATATTGCACTCCGAAATTTAGGGGCGATCATCACATTTTAGATCATCGTTTAATCGCAAAAAAATCATGGATTTATTAAAATTTGTAGAAGAGCAGGCAGTAGTTAAAACATCTTTCCCTGCATTTAAAGCTGGAGATACAGTTAGTGTTCATTATAAAATTCGCGAAGGAAATAAAGAGCGTATCCAAGTTTACCAAGGTGTAGTTATCCAAAGAAATAGCACAAACGCAACTGAAACCTTTACAGTTCGTAAAATATCTAACGGTATTGGCGTTGAGCGTATATTTCCTATCAATTCTCCAAACATTGATAAAGTTATAGTAAACAGTGTTGGTAAAGTACGTAGAGCAAAATTATTTTACTTACGTGAACTTACTGGTAAAGCTGCTCGTATCAAAACTAAAAGAGTTTAATACTTTAAAAATATTAAAAACCTTCCGACAAACATCGGGAGGTTTTTTTGTTTGTACTAAATTTTAAATTGACATTTAAATTCAAAAACAATATCTTGAGCAAATGGACACACAATTTCTAAATCAGATAGTTTGGGGAAATACCATTAAAAGTTACCTGCTTTTTATTGGGATTATTCTTTTGGGATTGATTCTTAAAAAGGTGATTTCTAAAATTATAAGTAAATCACTATTTACCTTATTCCATAAGTTTTCTAAAGAAATTAAAATTGATAAATTTTTAGACTTACTGGTAAAACCTATAGAATTTTTAATCAGCATTATTGTTTTTTATGTCGCCATTAACCAATTAAATTACCCTTTAGAGGTGGTGGTATTTAAAAGAACAGTTGGCAAATCTTTATATACCATTACTATTATTCAGGTTTTAGACAAGGTATTTTTATTCCTCATTATAATTTCTGCCTTTAGAATTTTATTAAGAACCATAGATTTTATTTCTCATGTGTTTTCTTATCGGGCTAGTTTAACAGAATCTAAAACAGACGACCAAATGGTTCCTTTTTTAAGGGAATTGAGCAAAATTATAGCTATTATTTTAGGCGTTTTTGTAGTGATGGGCGCTGTATTTAATATGAATGTTGCTACCATTGTTGCTGGTTTGGGTATTGGTGGTTTAGCAATTGCTTTAGCCGCTCAAGATACTTTACAAAACTTACTAGGCTCTTTTACCATTTTTGCAGATAAACCCTTTGTTGTGGGCGATTTAGTGAATGTAGCAGGTTACGATGGTGTGATAGAGAAAGTGGGCTTTAGAAGTACGCTATTAAGAACTATGGATAAAACTTTAGTAGTCATCCCAAATAAAAAAATGATTGATAGTCCGTTAGAAAATTTAACCTTAAGAAATTTAAGACGAGTGAAGTTTAACGTGGGTGTTTTGTATGGCACATCTCCTGCTGTGATTAGAAAGATCTCAGAAGAAATAACAGATTATATTCAAACACATAAAGAAACTACACAAGATACTTTAGTAACTTTTGATTCTTTTGGCGATTCATCTTTAAACATTCAGGTTTTGTATTTTATTGAAATTGTAGATTACAATATGTACATGAAAATTAAAGAGGAAATTAATTATAGCGTAATGGATATTGTATTAAAAAACGAAGCCGATTTCGCTTTTCCATCCAGAACTTTATATCATGAGTTTGGCAGTAAAGGAATTCCTTTGCAAAAGGTAGATTAGGGCATTACCCCAGAAAAAAAAATCTGGGGTCGGGCTTTTGCTCCAATATTTTTGTAAAAAACAAAAATGATTTCCACGTCAATCCCTAATACAAAACTTAAAATGAGATTATCCTTTCATCATCCCTATATGTTTCCCAGTCCAATCTGGAAACAATAATTTATCATTGTTGATTTTTAAATGCTTATCAGCAACTTCACTAAAAACACTTCTAAAATCGGTGGTTACGGCTAAATCTCTACCATCTTCTAGGTTTTCTATGGCTAATGGTTTTACCAAGCCATGTACTTTACCCCCATTTACATCATTACCTAAAATAAAATTACAAGAAGCTCTACCATGGTCTGTTCCGCCGGTTCCGTTTTGTTTTACGGTACGTCCAAACTCTGTCATGGTCATTACGGTTACATCATCTTGAAGTGTTCCCATATCTGTCCAAAAAGCCATGATACATTCGCTTAAATCGTTCACATTACGGGCAAAAATCCCGTTTGTGGTTCCTTGGTTAAAGTGCGTATCCCAACCACCAGATTCGGCGAAAGCCACTTCTAAACCTACATCCATTTTAATTAATTGTGCAATTTGTTTGAGCGCATTCCCTAAAGCTGTATTTGGGTAAATTGCATTATTTGCTGCTTTGTAGTTTTTGGTATCTATTTTATCGAGCATCTTCACTGCATCAAAACTTTCTTTACCGGTCTCTTTTAAAAGACCAGAAGAAGTTTGATCATATAAATCTTCAAAACTTTTTGATGCCATATTTGCCCCGTTTGGGTTTCCTTTCAGTTGAATGGCAAAATCCTGAAGATTACTAATCGCTACCGAAGGCTGATCACCGTAAAAAGAACGAGGTAAAGAAGAAGTCATACTTACCGCTTGAAAAGGAGTAGCAGCTTCATGCCCTAGCAAGCCAACCGCTCTGTTTAACCAACCGCTAGCAGTCCCTTTATTAAACGGTGTGCCAGATTCCATATAATCTTGCGCATCAAAATGGGAACGGGTACTATTTGGCGAGCCTATGCCATGCACAATGGCTAAACTTCCATCTTTAAAAACAGATTCGAAAGCTGCCATGGATGGATGCAAACCAAAACGTCCGTCTAAATCTATTAAAGGTTTATTTGTTGCGTTTTTTGCTGCCGACATAAATAAGGTTGGTCTGGCGGCTTTTAAATATTGGTCTGTAAACGGATTAACGGCCATTAAACCATCCATTGCCCCACGTTGAAAAATGCAAACCAAAGTCTTTCTTTTCTTAAACAACGCAGGTGCTTGAATCATTTGCGCAGCCTGCGCAACAAATGAAGGCACACCGCCTAATCCTACTCCAAAAAGGGCTATTCCTCCGGCTTTTAAAAATCCTCTTCTAGATGTCATACTAATTCTATTTATCTATGAATACTTATCTTCTTTGAAATTCTGGCGATCCTATAATTACGCCTACTACTTGTGCCAACATGGTATTATTTCCAAATGAACTTTGCTTGGCTTTATTAACAGCTAGTTTTCCTTTTGGATCTTTTGGTTTAACCATCATGTTCTCATCGCTCATCAACCTATTTTCGTCAGCATTCATCATAGTAGACGATGCGTTAGGAACAACGGCATTACTAGCTGCTTTATCTACTTTATTTATTAAATCCGGGTCGCTCAACATCGGCGTAAGCCTTTTAATGGTTTCGCTTAAATCACGTTCGGGCATAATTATTTTTGAATACGTTGTTAAAGCTGCTTCTGGGCTTTCTGGCTCGTGATTGTTATTTAGCTTAGCCAAATTAATTCTTACTCCCGGAATTTTTTGAGCGGCCAATGCCAATCCAAAATTCATACGATTTAATAATGCACCAGTATTAATCCAGTATTGCCCTTTATCAGGAAAACCTGTTGGTGCTTGGTAATAGTACATTTTTTGCCCCATTTTTGTAATCCAGTTGTACAACTGGAAAGGCTGAGTGATATCTGCATCTAAAGTTCTAACGGCACTAATGGCTAATTCAAAAGGAGATTTTGTTTTCTCTCTAAGTGCTTCTTTACTCCAAAACTCTGGTGAATTTACCATGGTAGTCAATACCATTTTAATGTCTCCACCTTTATCTAAAAAGGTTTTGCTCATTTTATCTAACAAGCTTTGTGGCGGGTTATCACTTACAAAACGTACTGCTAATTTTTTAGTAATAAATTTTGCAGTTGATGGGTTTTTAGCCAACATTGTTAATAGTTGTACGCCTTCCTCATATCCTCCGTTTGCGGTAAATCGTTTACCTAAAACATTTTTTTCACCAGTATCATGTCTGTTGGCAGCAAACAAAAAATCTCCTTGATGTATAAAACCTCTCTCTTCTAGCTTACTTTCGCCAACTTTTTCAATCATTTTTTTTATCGCTCCTCCAGCACCTTCCTCATCCATAGGGAAAACCGTCCAGCCAGTGAGCACTTTTGCTGCCTGTGTTACATCTTGTTGCGTGTAACCGCCATCTACACCCAAAGTATGTAGTTCCATTACTTCACGGGCATAGTTTTCATTTAAACCTTGATTTTTTCTATTCTGTTGTAGCTTTTGTAATGCTGCCGCTTTCATGTTATCATTAACAGTTTGATTAAGCATAGCAGGGTTTCTTTTAGGTTGAACCTCCAAGTTTGTATTGGTGCCAGCGCTACTAAAATTATCTAAGTAATAAAGCATGGCCGGTGATTTTGCTGTAGCTAAAACTAGGTTCTCAAACTTTCCAAAAACATTGGGTCTAATTACATCTCGCTCATAAGCTGGAATAAACATGGCACAATCATTCTTAGTAATAGATACATTAAAGTGATTGAACCAAAAATCTGTTAATACTTCTTGTAATTGGTTATTTGTGTAGGTAGCTCTTAATATTTTTTGATTGATGAATTGCCTAAAAAGCTCTTGTTGAGGCTTTAAACCTTTATCATCCATGTAAGCTTTTAACTTATTACGATATTCTTTTTGATCAGCTTTGTTTACAGAATCTTTATCAATATAACCATCTTTGATGGCTCTTCTTAATACTTGTGCTCCTTTTGGATAAATATTGGATACTTCTTGATTGCTTAAATTGATAACATCATAAACAGAAAGCATTTGCTTTAAGGAATCATCTGCCAGTTTACCGGTAAGTTGTTGCTGAAACCATTTTTCTAATCCGGTTTTTAAAACAAAGTCTATATCTTCGGTTTTTGCGCCATAAGTAAAACGATTTAATAAATGAAGCGCCGCCTGACGATCAGTTAATCCAGCTTTTTTATAAGGAAATGAGGCTTGACCTTTATCGCTTTTATCGACTAAAAAAGAAGAAAAAAACAATACACCCACTAAAAGGACAAAAGGCAAATAAAAATATTTAAGCAATGTTTTCATTTTATGATTTGTTTAATGGCCTTTATGACGAAATGAAAATGATAAGGATTAATGCTGCATAAAATATTTGTAGTACAAATAACTTTTTAACAGATTGTTTTATTGCCTAATAAAACCAAGTTTTTATTAATCTTCTTAGCATATAATTAGATAACCTGAAGCGGTTTACAGTGAAATAGCCAATAGGTAACGGAAAATGTTTAAATATGCTTTTTAGGGAGAAAAATTAGTTAGCGTTTTAACTTATTTTAAGATTTGATAAACAACAAAACTAGCGGCATAAGCCAACGCCAACATATAAAAAAACTGAATCAATGGCCATTTAATGTTTTTTGTTTCTCGGTAAACCACAGCCATTGTGCTCATACATTGCATAGCAAAAGCGTAAAAAATCATTAAAGAAAAAGCGGTTGCAGTGGTAAAAACAATTTCGCCTGTGTTTGGATTGGTAGCTTTAGCCATTTTTTCTCTTACCGATTCCATTTTGGTATCATCACCATCTACAGAATAAAGGGTGGCCATTGTGCCTACAAAAACTTCTCGGGCAGCAAATGAAGTTATTAATGCAATCCCAATTTTCCAATCAAAACCTAAAGGTTTAATACCGGGTTCTATGGATTTCCCCAATACGCCGGCATAAGAATTCTCTAACTTTTCTGACGCTCTTAGTCTATTAATTTCTTCTGGAGAATAGCCTTTAATAATTTCTTGGGTTTGATATTTTTTCTCTATCAGCTCAAATTTATTAGATGGACCATAACTGGCTAAAACCCATAAAATTATAGAAACTGCTACAATTACTTTTCCTGCTTCTGTAACAAAAGTTTTTACGCTCTCATACATGGTTATCCCCACGTTATTCCATCTTGGCATCCGGTAAACGGGCAATTCCATAATGAAATAGCTTTTTAAGTCGCTTTTGATAATTAATTTCATTACCCAGGCTACCAAAACCGCTGTTATGATACTTAACAGGTATAAAGACATCATGGCTAAGCCTTGTAAATTAATGAAGCCCAAAAGCATTTTTTTAGGGACCACTAAAGAGATTAACAAGGTATAAATAGGCAAACGAGCAGAGCAGCTCACCAAAGGAGTCACCATAATGGTGATAATTCTATCTTTCCAACTCTCAATGGTACGGGCACTCATAATAGCAGGAACAGCGCAAGCTAAACCTCCAATTAAAGGCACTACAGATTTTCCGCTTAAGCCCACTTTTCTCATGAGCCTATCCATCATAAAAGTAACACGAGACATGTAGCCCGTATCTTCTAACATAGATATGAAAGCAAATAATAGCGCTATTTGCGGAATAAAAACCATAACACCACTTAAACCGGCTAAAACGCCATCAATTAATAAGTTGGTTAAAGCGCCTTCTGGTAAATACTGATGACCCATTTCTGCTAACCATACAAATACGGTTTCTATCAAAAGCATTGGATATTCTGACCAAGCAAAAATGGATTGGAAAATAGCAAAAAGCACTCCAACAAAAATAATTAGTCCCCAAAATTTATGGGTCAAATAATGGTCTATTTTATTACTGATATTCTCTTCTAAAGCAACCGAAGTATATTTTACAGTATCTAATAATATATCGTTAATGTAATTGTAGCGGGCAATAGTTTCTGATGCTTGTGCCTTTTGACTATGAAAGTCATATTTAATTTCTAAGGCCTTAATGTGTTCATTTTGAGCTTTACTTAAATACTTTAAATGATCATGCTGATGCGCAATTTGAAGCGCTACATAAGGATTTTCAATAGCTAAATAACTAGAAATATCTTTGATTAATTCTGGCGCAATCACTTCTACATCAATAGTAGGTAACTGCAAAGGTATTTTGGTATGGTATTGAATCGCTTTTTTAAGCTCCTCAATGCCTTGTATTTTTCTTGCCGCTAGTGGAATTACAGGGATATTTAGCCTTTTGGCTAAAGCATCTATATCAATTTCCATATTGCCCTTAGCCGCCAAATCCATCATGTTTAATGCAATGATGACCGGCAAACCTAAATCGGCAATTTGGGTGTACAGTAAAAGGTTTCTTTTTAGATTGGTAGCATCAGCTACAATTAACACTAAATCTGGATAAGAAGGGTTATTTTGATTAGATAAAACCTCAAAAACGATGGTTTCATCGGCACTTTTTGGGTATAAACTATAAGTACCTGGTAAATCAACAATTTCTATAAACTGACCGTCTGGCAGTTTACTAATTCCTGTTTTCTTATCAACAGTTACTCCAGGAAAATTTCCGATTTTTTGATTTAAACCCGTTAGCGCATTAAATATCGTTGATTTTCCGGTGTTGGGATTACCTACTAATGCTACTCGGAGTTTATTTTTCAATCTTAAAGATTAAATTAATTCTATGGTAGAAGCTTCTTTTTTTCTTAATGATAATTGGTAACCTGAAACAGAAACGGCTATTGGATCTCCAAAAGGAGCAACACGTTCTACTTTAACCAATTCTCCTGGTAGGCAACCCATTTCCATCAGTTTCACAGACATTTCTAAATCTGTAAATTCTTTGATGATGCCTTGCTGTCCTATTGCTAATTGCGATAACTTCATGGTGTTTTAAATGAGTGAGACGAAATTAAAGCTTATTTATATTAAATCCAAATAAGATTTAAGCCATTTGTCATTTAAGTTTCAATTCATTCTTTAGACTTAAATGAATCCCTAAACCTAAAACAATTCTTATTTAATACCTTTTGCAGGAACAATCTGTTGATTAAATTTTGGGCATTGACAGCCTTTTTTAAAAACACCACAAGCACTTAAACAAAATACGAACAAAAAAATGGAAGTGATTTTTAAAGTGTTTTTCATGATTTTAATTTAATCCTGCTTTACAAATCTTATCAAGTAAGCTTTTCTATGTAATAAAAGATAGCTGAAAATTCCCATGCCTAAACCGGTCATATCCGCAAAGAAATCCCACCAATCCGCAGAACGGTAGGTAAAAACTTTCCATTGCAATAATTCAATTCCTCCACCTAAAGCAACATTAATTAATAATATTTTTACAATGGTGAGTATACGGTATTCATAACTGTTTTGTTGGTTTATTTTACCAAAAAACAGTAAAACTGTTAAGGTGAAAAAAAAACCTAGGTGAGCTAGCTTATCAAACCCTTCAAAAAAAAGGCCCGCACCAGGAACATCTTCAGAAGGGATATTACAAAGAATCAGTACCAACACTGACCAAAGCATTGCTGGCCACTGAAACTTTAATGTGTTAAACATACTAAGCGCCTATTAAAGCTTTATAATCATCAGCAGATAAAAGAGCTTCTGCCAAAGCAGGATCAAGAGCTATTTTTACCATCCAACCATCGCCGTAAGGAGATTGATTTACCATTTCTGGATTTGCATCTAAAGCAGCATTAACCTCTAAAATGGTTCCGGTAACGGGCATAAATAAATCTGAAACTGTTTTAACAGCTTCTACGGTTCCAAAAACATCGCCTTCGGCAACTTCACTACCTACGGTGTTAATATCCACATAAACAATATCACCCAACTCACGCTGTGCAAATTCTGTAATACCAACAAAGGCTACGTCACCTTCAACTCTAATCCATTCGTGATCTTTAGTGTACTTTAATTCTGCAGGGAAATTCATATTCTAAAATTTGACGTAAAAATAAGAGGAAATTTTTAATCCAATGCTAATAGCAACGCTTTTAAATTTTTTGTAAGTAATAATTGTGATATTTAACTACAATAAACCTTGTTTTGTGTTTATCATTAATCAAGCCAATCCTTCTATAGGATAACTCTTTTAATGTAGATGATTTGGCAATAGTTCATTAAATTTCGTGACTACTGTCATTTTTACGATGATTTAGTTTCAATAGTTTTATACAAATTTTAAACATGCACACATCTAATACGTACTGTACCGCTCAAGAGGCAATCCAGCTTATTCAATCTAATCAAAGGGTTTTTTTACATGGTAGTGCGGCTACCCCGGTTCATTTATTTAATGAAATGGTTGCCCAAAAACATCGTTTACACAATATAGAATTAGTAAGTATTACCCAACAAGGCGTAGATATGAACAACCCTGATTTGGCTGGGCACTTTTTTATGAATTCTTTATTTGTTTCTGAAAGTAACCGAAAGGCTGTAAACAGTGGTATGGGCGATTATGTACCTGTTTTTTTAAGTGAAATTCCATTATTATTTACGCGTAATATTTTACCAATAGATGTTGCCATTGTACAAGTTTCGCCACCAGATAAACACGGTTACTGCTCTTTAGGTACTTCGGTTGATATTGCAAGATCGGCGGTAAGTACAGCACAAAAAGTAATTGCTCAGGTAAATCCAAATATGCCTAGGGTACACGGAGATGCTTTTGTACCTTTTAGTAAATTTGATGCTGCGGTATGGGTTGATGAACCTTTGCAAGAAGTAAGCTACTCGGCCTCAAACCCAATAAATGATAAAATCGGAAAAATTGTAGCCGGCTTAGTAGAAGACGGTGCCACTTTACAATTAGGAATTGGAACCATACCAGATTCGGTTTTAAAGAACCTTACCAACCATAAAAATTTAGGTTTACACACAGAAATGTTTTCTGACGGTGCCATTCCTCTCATCTTAAACGGAACCATAAACAACAGTTTAAAAAAGGTTGTTAACGGCTACTGCGTAACTTCTTTTATGCTGGGCACCAAAAAATTATATGATTTTGCTGATGATAATCCCATTATTAAGGCAATGGACATTAGCTATGTTAACGACCCAAGAGTGTTAAGTTTAAACCCAAAAGTAACGGCCATTAACAGTGCTATTGAGATAGATTTAACCGGACAAGTTTGTTCTGATTCTATTGGTACTTACCAATACTCTGGCATTGGCGGCCAAATGGATTTTATAAGGGGCGCTGCCTTATCTGAAGGTGGAAAACCAATTATTGCAATCCCGTCTGTTACCGCAAAAGGTATTTCAAGGATAGTGCCTTTATTAAAACCTGGCGCAGGCGTAGTGACCACCCGTGGCCACATCCATTGGGTGGTTACAGAGTATGGCGCTGTAAATTTGTTTGGAATGAATATGGAACAAAGAGCCAAAGCGTTAACAAATATTGCCCATCCAGATCATAGAGAAGAACTAGAAAGAAGTTCGTTTGAGCGCTTTAAACATTAAATAAATTCTTTCCCCATTCGTAATATCTAAGCTTAGTAGTCGAAACTGATTTTCTATCTTCGCCAATTCATTATCAAATTTTGATGATGAATTGATTTTCCTATTAATTTTATATTTACGATGCTAAAACCACCAGAACTCCTCAAAAAATATTTTGGATATGATTCTTTTCGCCCTCAGCAAGAAGAAATTATAGAAAAAGTGTTGAGTGGTGCCGATTCTTTAGTATTGATGCCCACCGGAGGTGGAAAATCTTTATGTTTTCAAATTCCTGCCTTATTACTGCCCGGAACAGCTATTGTAGTTTCTCCTTTAATTTCTTTAATGAAAGATCAGGTAGATGCCTTAAGAAGCAACGGAATTGCAGCCGCATTTTTAAATAGCTCGCAAACTTTTGAAGAACAGCAAATGATTTTGGATGCTTGCCACAAAGGTCAAATTAGCTTGTTATATGTATCTCCAGAGAAATTAATTTCTGATATCGATATCATCAACCAAGTTTGTAAACCAAGTTTATTTGCTATAGATGAAGCGCATTGTATTTCTTCTTGGGGACATGATTTTAGACCAGAATATACGCAACTCGGTTTTTTAAGACAGCGTTTTGCTCATATCCCATTTATGGCCTTAACAGCAACGGCTGATAAAGTAACCCGAAGAGATATCATCAAACAATTAAAACTTAAAACCCCACAAGTTTTTATCACCTCTTTTGACAGAAAAAATTTAAGTCTTGATGTCCGCATCGGCGTAAAGCCAAAAGAAAAAATGGAGGAGATTATAGATTTTGTGAAGGAACGAGATCAACAGAGTGGGATTATTTATTGCCTCAGCAGAAAAAAATGTGAAGAAGCTTATGAAGCTTTAGCAAATGCAGGAGTGAGCGCTATGTTTTACCA
The DNA here is from genome assembly GCF_005116455.1 of Pedobacter cryophilus. GTDB lineage: Bacteria > Bacteroidota > Bacteroidia > Sphingobacteriales > Sphingobacteriaceae > Pseudopedobacter > Pseudopedobacter cryophilum. Next base: position 914,832 of record NZ_SWBP01000001.1, on the reverse strand, counting down.
TGCAGGTATGAGTAGTGAAACCCGTTCATCTGTTCAAGATCGTTTTATTAACGATGAATTGCAGGTAGTTTGCGCCACTGTTGCCTTTGGAATGGGGATTGATAAATCTAACGTACGCTGGGTAATTCACTATAATTTACCTAAAAATATAGAAGGTTATTATCAGGAAATTGGTAGGGCTGGCAGAGATGGAATTCCATCTGAAACCATTTTATATTACAATTACGCCGACTTAATTATGTTGAATAAATTTGCCAGTGAAGGCGCCATGGCCGAGGTGAATTTAGAAAAGCTAAAGCGAATGCAACATTATGCTGAAGCAGACAGTTGCCGACGAAAAATTTTATTGAATTACTTTTCAGAAAATTTGGAAGAAAATTGTGGCAATTGTGATGTTTGCAGCAACCCTCGAAAGCATTTTGATGGCACTTTAATGGTGCAAAAAGCGCTTTCGGCAATTATGAGAATGGGCGAAAAAGAAGGCGCCAACATGGTTATTGATGTTTTAAGAGGCTCTAAAAAACAAGAAATTGTTGCCGCAGGTTATGATAAACTGAAAACACATGGTGCCGGAGCAGAAGTCCCTGCCATAGATTGGCAACGCTACCTCATGCAGATGTTAAATTTAGGGGTTTTAGAAATTGCTTACGATGAAAATTTTGCGCTTAGAATTACCCCACTAGGTAAAGATATTTTGTTTGGAAAAAGAAAAATGGAGCTTACCGTTTTACAAACCTTGCAAGCAACAGATAAAACAGTAAAAACCAGAAAAAACAATGCTATTACTGATGATGAAGAATTATTTAACCAATTACGTAAAGTAAGAAGAGATTTTTCTATTGAAGAAAACGTTCCGGCATACGTCATTTTTTCAGACGCTACCTTGTCAGAAATGGTTAATCAAAAACCTATCACTTCACAAGATATGTTGTTAATTTCTGGTGTTGGAGAGCATAAGTTAGAAAAATACGGTAACGCTTTTTTAAACGCTATTATTGATTTTTCTTCGGGTTCATCTTCCAAAAAATTAAAAGGAAGCACTTATAAAGAAACCTTATCACTCTACCGTCAGCGTTTATCTATCGAAGAAATTGCGGTAAGAAGAAACATCGCCGTTGCCACTGTTTTTTCTCACATTGCTGCTTTATATTTAAGTGGCGAAATTGAAAGTCTGGCTCAGTTTGTAAATGAAGACGAGGTAGTAAGTGTAAAAGAAGCTATAAAAGCTACAGGCGAAACAAAAATAATGAAACCCATTTTTGAGCATTTAAAAGAAGTCGTTCCTTATCATAAAATTAGACTGGCGATGGCAATTTTAGAGAAAAGAGAAGCTTAAAAAAATTAATTAATGAGGGCGTTCGAGCGGGCTTTACATTACAATCTTTTTGTGAAAAACAAAAAGGATTTTCATTGCAATCCCTAACGCAAAAAAGCAACTTACTTCTTTTTTAATTCAATTACGGTTATTTCTGGCCAAATGCCTACTCGCCCAGAAAAACCCAAGAAACCAAAACCTCGGTTTACATACAAAAACCTATTAAATTCTTCTTTTAAACCTGCCCAATGTGGGTAACGGTATTTCACCGGACTCCATTTAATACCAAAAGCTTCTATACCAAATTGCATCCCGTGGGTATGGCCGCTTAAGGTTAAATGAATTTTTGAAGGATGAGTTTTCACCTGTTCATCCCAATGAGAAGGATCATGCGAAAGCAAAATTTTAAAATCATGAATATCAGTTTTAGTTAAGGCTTTTTGTAAATCGCCTCTTTCTCCAAAACCTTTGCCCCAGTTTTCAACTCCGGCCAACACCATTTTTTCTCCGTTTTTTTCTAAGGTAATATGTTCATCTAATAACAAGCGGAAACCCATTTGCTGGTGATGACTTTTTAAAGTTTGTAGGTTTTCTATTTTTTCAAGGTCACTATTCCAGCTTACATAATCGCCATAATCATGGTTACCTAAAATAGAAAACTGACCGTAATTAGCTTTAATTTGGGAGAAATGAGCCATCCAAGGCACAATTTCATCGGCTTTGTTATTTACCAAATCTCCTGTAAAAACAAAAAGATCAGAGTTTTGAGCGTTAATTAAATCTATTCCTTTTTGTACCGCTTTTGCATTGGTAAAACTGCCGGAGTGCACATCAGAAATTTGGGTGAGCGTAAAGCCATCAAAAGCCATCGGTAAATCATCAAAATATAAGGTTTGCCTAATTACTCGGTAAGCGTATTTACCCCAAATCATTCCATGAATAAAAAACAAAAAGAGCAGGAGCGTAAAAGCCAAAGCCACAACAGAAAAAATACCACTTGATAGGTTGAAACCTAAAAAACCAACAAGAAGTTTAAAAATACTTCCTAAAAAAACAAGAACAGAGAAGGTCAGCTCGGCAACAAAAACCACCATAAAAGCATGAACGGTAACTTTAAAAAAAGTATCAATCCCAATTTTAGCCAACCTTATTAACGCCATAATAAAGGAAAGGTTAATGGTTAAAATAATGGCAATAAAAACGGGCTTCCATAAATTTGAAGGGAAAATCACCGATAAACCTGCCATCACATACCAATTCATTAACAATAAAATGATGGCGATAACGATGAACGGCAATAAACTTATTTTTCTTTTCATGATTTTAAAACTCGACAAAGATACCAGCGAGTTTAAGAAATGGCATCAGTAAATTGTAAGGATTACTTTGACTTTTTCGAGCTTTGTTATTCTGAACTCATTTCAGAATCTTATGGAATGTAGTGTATTGTCTAAGCAGGGTCTCTCTCGCAGAGGGCCCTGCGTTATATGTTAATCTTGTTTAGTTTTGTAAACTCATTTCAAGATAAGTTAAAGCACTAAAATATTTTCTAAAAACACTTCTTTCCATTTGCCGGACAACTTCCTCTTTTTTTATGAAAAGATTTCAGTGATCCTTAAAAAGGAACACTGAAACCAGAATGAGTAGTGGCTTTAATTGTAGCTATTTCTGTAATCAATTGGTGTCAAATTTGTTTTACTTTTAAACAGTTTGCTAAATGATTGTGGATATTCAAAACCTAATTGGTAAGCAATTTCGCTTACTGTAAAATTGGTTGTTGTTAAAATATCTTTTGCTTTTTCAATCAATTTTTCGTGTATATGTTGTTGGGTATTTTGCCCTGTCAAGCTTCGCAACATATCACTTAAATACGAAGAGGAAACATTGAGTTCGGTTGCTAATTTCTCTACTGTTGGTAGAGAAAAATTTGAATTATTACTAAAGAGATCATCTAAAATTCTTTCAAAGTTTGTAAGCAAATCGTTTGTAGCCATCTTTCTTGTAATAAATTGTCTGCTATAAAAACGATTGCAATAACTCAAAAGTAATTCTAGGTTGGAAACAATTACATCTTGACTGAAATTATCTAATCTTGAATTTATTTCCTTTTCAATGTTTTGAACAATTGCTTCAATCGTTTTTTCTTCTTCGTCTGAAAGATGTAATGCTTCATTTATAGCGTAGGAAAAAAAACCATAATCCTTAATGATTTTGCCTAATGGGTATTGCCTAATTAAATCAGGGTGAAACAATAAAGACCAACCATCATTGTCTTTAACTTCTTGGCTATCAACACTAATGATTTGATTTGGGGCTATAAATGACATGGTGCCATTATCAAAATCATAATGATTTTTACCATATTTTAATTTCCCTTTAAAACTTCTTTTGATTGAAATATTATAAAAATCTAAAAGTATTTTTTGATGTGTAGGTTGTTTATTATTTCGCGAATGATCAATAATAGTTAGCAAAGGGTTTAATGGACATGGTAAACCCATAAAAGAATGTAATTCTTTTACTGAATTAATTTTTTTAATATTTTGTTCTGTCTCTCTCATCATTAGAATAAGTAGGAAATAATAAATATTACCTTCTTTATTTTGTGAATTTAAGCATTTAGAAAATCAACCCCTGCACTTCTGTCCATCGTCATTAATTCTAAAACATTGGCAGGATATTCAACAGGCAATTTGCTTATTTCATTTAACTGATTTAATTCGTCTGCCGTAAACACAATATCTACAGATTTTAAGTTGTCTTGAAGTTGATGTATTTTGGTGGCACCAACAATAATGCTACTTACTACTGGCTGATGTAATAACCAAGCCAACGCCAATTGAGAAATTGAAACTTGTTTTTTCTCCGACATTGGTGTAAGCACATCTAAAACATCATAGGCTCTTTCTTCGTGAAAAGGCGGAAATGGAAAGCTATTTAATCTACCTTCTTCTTTTTGTCCGTTTCTTTTGTATTTTCCTGTGAGCAAACCACCACTTAAAGGACTCCAAACCATCATTCCCACTTTTTGATCTTGTAACATAGGTACAATTTCTCTTTCTGCATCTCTCACATCTAATGAGTAATTTGCTTGTAAAGAGGCAAACTTATCTAAATGATTGTATTGTGAATAAGCCAAACCTTTCATCAACTGCCAAGCCGAAATATTGCTTGCACCAAAATATCTAATTTTGCCACTTCGAACTAAATCGTCTAATGTTTTAATTGTTTCTTCAATTGGCGTTAATGGGTCGGCTGTATGAATTTGGTACAAGTCAATATAATCTGTACCAAGCCTTTTCAAACTAGCTTCAACTTGTTGGATAATATGCTTTTTTGAAAGCCCTCTATCATTTTCACTTTTACCCATTGAGCCTCTCACTTTTGTCGCCAAAATCAATTCGTCTCTGTTGATAGAAAGATTTTTTATTGCTTGGCCTATCATCACTTCTGACAGACCCTCGGAATATATGTTTGCAGTATCTATAAAATTAACCCCTGCATCAGTTACGGTTTTAATTTGTTCATCAACTGCTTTTTGGTCAAGATTTCCCATATAACCAAAAAAACCTTTTCCACCATAATTCATTGTCCCTAAACAGAGCGTTGAAACTTTCAAGCCTGTATTTCCTAAAATTTTGTACTTCATCATTTTTAATTTAATTGTGAAGTGCCAAGGTCGGAGCATTCTAAAATTTGGATGTATCCAAAACGCAGTTTTTTGTGTTCAAAATGAGGATTAAATTATATTTCTTACAGGCAAATTTGTGGGTGGATGACTAATCTGTATTTGATGAAAAGTATAAAGCAAAAAGTATGTGCTTTCTAAAAAAGTTTCTTTCCATTTGCCGGACAGAGTCCTCTTTTTTCATGAAAAGATTTCAGTGATCCTGAAAAAGGAACACTGAAACTAGGATGGCTTCTATTAAATAAAATCAATTTTCGCAGGATCTTGTCGGCTATCAAAAATTGACAATATCAATATTTGAGTTTCAAAATATTCATAAATGATGAAGTAATCTTTAACTATTTTTATTCTTGCATTTTGATCATCCGTTAATTTTCCAATTTGAGGAAAATCACTAATAATATTTATTGCCTCAATAAAAAGTTGATTTAATTTTTTGCTGTAGATATTAGATTTTGTTCTGGTTTGCCAGTATGTTAAAATGTGTTTTCTTTCTTGCTGAGCTCTTAAAGACCAAATTACTTTCCTAACCATTCATCAATTTCTTTATTTGCTTGCTCACCAGTAAGAAACTCACCATTTTTAATCTGATGACGTGAAATTTCTATGGACTCTTTTTGTTGCTCACCCAATTTAAAAACTTCCTCATCTTTGGTCTCGAGTTCCAAAAGTCGATAAGCCTCTTCTAAAAGACTATGATTTTCTGTCTTTTGAATCTTTTCCATCAGTTGTTTTTTGAGCTCCGTATTAGTCATGGTGTTTTTCTTTGATACAAGTTAAGTATATATTTTTTTGCAGGCAAATTTATGGTGGAAGACTAATCTGTATTTGATAAAACGTATTCAATCAAAGGCTAAAATTTACGAATATGTACTTTCTAAAAACGTTTCTTTCCATTTGCCGGACAGAGTCCTCTTTTTTCATGAAAAGATTTCAGTGATCCTGAAAAAGGAACACTGAAACTAGGATGGTTTATTTTTTGGTTATCATTTTTTTTGTAAACTCTCCCCACTAGCGCAAGTCTTAGTGAAATGGATGTGAGTGAAAGCCGGACTTGTGCGTTCATATTTATTGCAACACATCGATTTCCAACAATCCCTTACCTTCTTCATAATCTATGGCACTACTGTATAAATAATTGGATGCTTTTTTCACCAACCCAGCTTCTACAGGATTTTCATGAAGATAATTTAATTTCTGCTCAAACATATTGCTGTGAAAATCTAATTCTATTGGATGATTATCTTGCCTCCAAAATTGGTAATTTGTATTATTGCTATTCTGCTTGCCTGCTTTTGCAAATAAGTATAGCATCCATTCTTTACGGCTTTCTGTTGAACTTTCCTTTATTTCTTTTAAGATTCTATAAGCAGAATACTTTTTCATATCTCTCATAATATCTTCTAGTTTTTGATTTCCTTTTCTACTGATAATAAGATGTACATGGTTACTCATGATTAACCAAGCATGAATCATCAAACCTTTCTCTTTTCTACAAAAAATTAAGCTTTCTAAAAGTATATCTCTGTAAACCTGCCTCGTAAAAACATCTATCCAACCCACTACGGCAAACGAAACAAAATAAATACCCTCAGGATCGTTGAACTTGTATTTTGTACTCATTTTTAAATCTACTGGTTCTTACACAAAAGCACAAGTCTCCTTACCCACTTTTCTCACGCTCGGAAGACTTGCGCCAGCTGGGGGGTTAAATGTTCAATGTATTCAGGTAATTTATTTGGATTTTTTGTAATGTAGTTGAATGCAAATTTTGCCCCTTCCGTTAAAAAATCTTTTACAAATTCTTTAAGAATAAAATCACAAACTTTAAAACCTCCTTTTCTTGCTTTTGCTAAAACAGAGGAAAATTTCTTCATTATTCCGTTTTTTGTTTCACTTGTTACACTTTTCTGTAGGTCAATAATTTCAGTTTTAAGGTCTTCAATAATCTCAGGATTATTTTCGTCTTTGAGAGTTTCTATATCTCTCGAAAGTTTCTCAAAAAACTCTCCCAGTTGTCGTTGTTGTGTATAGTTAAAACCTTCAAAGTCTGCACTTTGGTCGGTTATTTTGAAGTCAGCATAAAACTCCTTTGTATAACCTCTAATTATTGGGTCGTTAAGTACAGAATCTTCTTCGTAAAACTTTACATTTTCAAGCCAGCCAGTTAAAACAGCAATAAAATTCTCTAGTTTGGTCACAGTGGTTAAATTGTCTTTTCTGGAATTATTGAATGGCTTGCAACTGTAGTGAATAATATGTCCATTTGATTCATATGTTTCTTTAACAATGGAAAAAAATAAATCAGATGTATTGTCTTTATCAGACAAGTAAAGCAAACTGTCATTTTTGTCAATGATATTAAATAACCCGAAGTAGTTTCGCAATGGTTCTTCTATAGACTTTGCCAAGTCTACTGAAAGTCGTTTTTTTAGATTAATAATTTTAGTCATTTCTTGTCAAGTTTGTCGATATGGTAGTTTTTGTAAGGTTGCAGCTAACGGTTGCGAATTTGTGTTGTAATGGCTTTATAGCACTAATTTCGGTTAAAGTAGAAATTAAATTAATTAGATAACAGGAAGTAAAAGCACTTCGGCCATTATAATACAAATTTGTTGTTAGCAGGCGTTATTTTAGTAATTATTAAATTCAGATTAAGTCCATGAAAATCTTCAAGGTCTAGCTTTATTTTTAAAAATTTGTCATTCCAAACAATTTCATTTTGATTGTCTTGAATGGGTGGGCCAAATGATTTTGTAAAATATTCTTTTAAAATGTCAAAGTCCTTTATGGCTTTTGTTCGGCTTGATACACTATATTCCAGTTCTTTAAAGGTCGAGGCAGAATTAATAAAAAATGTTCTTAAATTAATTTCGGAGTCTTTTATAAGTGTGTCTTCACCTAAATAGGAATAAAAACCAATTCGGCTTTTTTCTACAACAAGATTATTTTCAGATGTAAAACTTTCAATTTTATCGTCCCATTTCAGCTTTAAGTCAGAATTTTCAAAATAGATTCCTTCAGGAGTTGCTTTCATTTAAGTAGTCGTTTATAATGCCTGCTAACTTGTATATAGGCGCAATAAAACCCCCGTTATCCCTCTGTTTTTGGTTAGCTTATGGGGGTTTTGTCTATGTTATTTTCGATGATATTGATAGTAATGATCATGTTTTCAATTAATAGATTGTGCTTCAAATAGATATTTAAAAGTAACACAATTTATTTAACCTACAATAGAATTTATAAAGCACCAATTCTGCGTTAACGATAGCAGTGAAAATCCTTTTGCTTTTTTGGAGCAAAAGATTGTAACGGATAGCGTGTTTAAACGCCCAAAAACAAAAAAGCCCAAGAATAAATTCTCAGGCTTTCAAATATTTCGCAAATCAGCTTTAAGCTTTCTGCCTTAAGCATTCAGCTTTTTTACCTCATTCCTCCTCCGGGCATTCCTTTCATCATTTTTTGCATTTTAGCCATGGCAGATGGATCTGAGAATTGTTTCATTACCTTACGCATATCTTCAAACTGTTTAATGAGTTTATTTACTTCGGTCATGTCGTTTCCGCTACCTTTTGCAATACGGTTTCTACGGCTTTGGCTAATGCTATCTGGGTTTTCACGCTCATAAGGAGTCATAGATTGAATGATAGATTCTATTCCTTTAAAGGCGTTATCATCTATATCTACGTTCTTCATCATTTTACCAACACCGGGAATCATGCCCATTAAATCTTTGATGTTACCCATCTTTTTGATTTGCTGTATCTGACCCAAGAAATCGTTGAAATCAAATTTATTCTTGCGGATTTTCTTTTGTAAAGCGGCTGCTTCTTTCTCGTCAAACTGTTGTTGTGCTCTTTCTACCAAAGAAATCACATCACCCATACCTAAAATACGGGAAGCCATTCTGTCTGGATAGAAAACATCCAAGGCATCCATTTTTTCGCCGGTACCTACAAATTTGATGGGTTTATTTACTACAGATTTAATAGAAAGCGCTGCTCCACCACGGGTATCACCATCTAATTTGGTTAATACAACGCCAGTAAAATCTAATCTATCATTAAATACTTTGGCGGTATTTACAGCATCTTGCCCGGTCATGGCATCTACCACAAATAAAATTTCTTGTGGTTGAGTCGCTCTTTTCACCTCAGCAATTTCATCCATCAAGGCATCGTCTAAAGTTAAACGACCTGCTGTATCTATAATAATAATGTTGTTGCCATTCTTTTTACCGTAAGCTATACCCTCTAAAGCAATAGCTACAGGATCTGTAGATTCTCTATTGGTATATACTTCTGCATCAACCTGGCTTGCTAATACTTCTAATTGGTCTATAGCTGCTGGGCGGTAAACATCACCAGCTACCAATAATGGTTTTTTGCCTTTTTGAGTTTTAAGATAAAGCGCCAGTTTTCCTGAAAATGTGGTTTTACCCGCACCATTTAAACCTGCAATTAAAATAACGGTTGGGTTGGTTTTAATGTTGAGCTCTTCTACGCTGCCTCCCATTAAAGCAGTCAACTCATCATTCATTACCTTAGTTAATAACTGACCCGGAGAAATTGCAGTTAATACATTTTGACCCAATGCTTTTTGTTTTACCTCATCGGTAAAAGTTTTAGCAGTTTTATAGTTAACATCGGCATCTAAAAGAGCTTTTCTAATCTCTTTCATGGTTTCGGCCACGTTAATTTCGGTAATGCTACCTTGTCCTTTTAATACTTTAAACGCTCCTTCGAGCTTATCCTGCAAATTATCAAACATGCCTTATCCCTGTTTATTCTTAAAATTTTGGATTGTTCCGCAGCAAATCATTTCATAAATGCGGAACTCTTTTGTAAGGACAAAGTTATCATTTTGAGCGAAAAGAAAAGACGCTGATTTCAATCTATAAATGAGTCTTTAAAAATAACATTTAAGTTACAAACAGGCTTTAACAAAAATTTAACAAATAGGCTTGCAACGTTTAGGTGTAAGTGGCGTCTAATAAACCAAACCTTATACAATGAGAATATTTTTACTAAGCTTTATACTGGTTAGTTTTACATTTATAGCAACGGCACAAGCTCCTAATAAAACATTAGCTGCAAAAAGAACAACTACTGCTCCAAAAATAGATGGGATTATTAATGAAGATATTTGGAAAAACGCCCCTTTAGCAACAAATTTTATAGCTTTTCAGCCAGTTCCGGATGTAAAAGAAGACGAAAATCATAAAACGGAAGTGTACATTTTATATGATGACCAAGCTGTTTATATAGCCGCCAGAATGTATGAATTGGATGCAAAAGACATTGCAAAGGAATTAACCAACAGAGACCAAATTGGCAATGCCGATTTTATTGATGTGATTTTAGATACTTATAATGATAAAATTAATGCCCAAGAATTTGCCGTAACGGCAGCAGGCGTTCAGTTTGATGCTAAATTTTCTGCTCAGGGTGAAGATGATGCATGGAATGCGGTTTGGGAAAGTGCCGTAAAAATTAACGGTAATGTTTGGGTTGCCGAAATGAAAATTCCTTACTCGGCGTTAAGGTTTGCGAGTAAAGATGTACAAAACTGGGGCTTAAACATTGTACGAAGCCGCCAAAAATTTCAACAAAAATTAACTTGGAATAGGTTAGATCCTGTTAGAAGTGGTTTTATTAATCAAGAAGGGGAATTGGTAGGCATAGAAAAAGTAAAATCGCCTTTAAGGTTATCTTTTAGTCCTTATATCTCTTCTTATGTAAATAATTATCCTCTCAACCAAACTGGAATTAATAATACCACTCAATCTTTAAATGGTGGTATGGATATTAAATACGGAATTAACCAAAGTTTTACTTTAGACATGACATTGATTCCTGATTTTGGTCAGGTTCAATCAGATAATCAGGTACTAAATCTCACTCCTTTTGAAGTAAGATTTAATGAGAATCGTCAGTTTTTTACCGAAGGAACCGAGTTATTTAACAAAGGAGATTTATTTTATAGCAGACGAGTAGGTGCATCACCAATCAATGCTTACAAACTTTATGATGCTTTAGGCACAAATGATAAAATTATTGAAAACCCTGCGCAAACCAAGTTAATAAATGCTACAAAAATATCTGGTCGTACTGCCAAAGGATTAGGAATTGGGTTTTTTAATGCGGTTTCTAAAAAAACAGTAGCCATTATAGAGCATCCCAACGGAAGCAGAGAAACCATAGAAACTGCTCCTTTAAGCAATTATAACATTTTGGTATTAGACCAAAATTTGAAGAATAACTCTTCGGTTTCATTTATTAATTCTAATGTGTTAAGAGAAGGAAATACTTATGATGCCAATGTAAGTGCGCTTGTTTTTGACTTAAATACCAAAGAAAATAAATACAATTTAAATGGAGAAGCAAAAATGAGCAGGCTTTTTGGTGGCAATTTTGCCAAGCCCTCTGTTGGCTACAGCTATCAAATTAACCCCGGTAAAAGAAGTGGAAATTTCAACTACAATTACCGCTTTTCTGTAGTTGATGATCAATATAACCCTAATGATTTAGGAATCTTGTTTAATAACAACTATATCACCAACTCCGTTTCTTTGGCATACAACTGGTATAAAGCCACCAAGTGGTATAATAAATTAGAAGCTTGGTTTGAAGGCGAATACATGAGAAGGTTTAAACCAGGAACCTACCAATCTAAAGGAATTTACGTTGGCGGTTGGGTTCAATTTAAAAATTTATGGTCATTTAACACCAATATTAACATTGCCGCAGAGGGAAACGATTTTTATGAACCCCGAACAAATGGTAGGTTTTTTAAAAGTACAGCAACAGAATCTTACAGTTTCAATATCAATAGTAATAGATCAAAAAAAATTAGTGGGGGCGCATTTTTCTCGACAAGAAACAACCAGCTATTTAACGGGCGAGCGTTTGCTTATGGCAGTTACCAAAATTTTAGAGTAAACAATAAGTTTAGTTTTGGCACCGAGTTTAGCATTAACCCTCGACATAATTTTGCTGGATATATTGCTAAAGATGAGCAGCAAAACATCATTTTTTCTAGACGAGACCAAAGAACGGTAGAGAATTCTTTAACCGTTAAATATACTTTCAATAATAAAATGGGGCTCAATTTAACCGCCAGACATTATTGGTCTAAATTAATTAACAAAGAATTTTATACGCTTAACGCTGATGGAACTTTAGCATCAAACGCTTCTTTTAATAAACCATCTGACAGAAATTTTAATGCTTTTAATGTAGATATGGTTTACATCTGGCGTTTTGCTCCGGGCAGTGAGTTAAGTGCTGTTTGGAAAGATTCAACACCTATTGTGCCCCACGTTAATTCTGTTAATTATTTTAAGAATTTTAATCAAACCATCAATTCTCCTCAAAATAATAATTTCTCTATAAAGATCCTTTACTATCTCGATTACCTGCAGTTGAGAAAGAAAGTTTAGTTAGTTAGTGTTATGCAGGTAAACGCCCCAGAACGTGGGGCGTTTTTTTTATTTTCAACGCTTTTTAAGCTAATTTACAGATAAGAAAAAGTAAATTAAGAGAGTTATTTGGGCATTTTAACACGCTGTACGCTGTATTTTTTTGGTGAAAAACCAAAAAAGATGCCGCTTCCATCGTTAATGCAAAAAATTACCTAGAACAAAACCCTTAGCTATTGAAAAGATTTCTTCTCTAAATAAGATTGCAAAATAATGGTAGCCGAAACGGTATCTACCAATTCCTTTTTCTGACGATCTGATTTTTTTAATCCAGATTGTGCAATTGCAGCAGAAGCCATTTTTGAGGTGAAACGCTCATCCATCATCTCCACAGGGATTCCTGGAAAATTCTTTTTCAAAATGGTGACAAAACCTTTTACATGCTGCATAGATTGTGATGCGCTGCCGTCCATTTGTTTGGGTTCACCTACCACAAAGGTTTCAATTTGCTCGGTTAAGAGGTACTTTTGTAAAAAATCTAGAGTATCTTTTGGATGAATAGTAGTTAAACCCGTTGCAAATAATTGCATAGGATCTGTAACGGCTATTCCTAAACGTTTGGTTCCAAAATCGAAAGCGAGAAGACGGGGCATATAATTATTAAAAGAAACAATAAAGATAAATTAAATTATTAAGAAATAAATATTTCTTAATTTGGATTAATAATAATCCAGGTGTGAACATTAATAATATAACTTTTTAGTTAGTATATGAGCTTTTATAAATTAGAATATAGTTCAGATGAAGAAGTTATTGGTAAAACAGCGCCTCAATCTCAAGAATTTGTGAGTTTAATTCCTGTTGATCATCCTAATCATTTATGGTCAGTATGGGGTGAACTGCCAGATGATATATATATTCCTGATTCCATTTTGCACAGAAAAGCTAAGGTAACCGATTTAATATCTTCTTCACCCATTTATTATCCAATAATAAGTGATAAATTAAAAAATATTTTAGCTAAGCACAGAAGCACAGGCCTTAAATTTTTACCCACCCATTTAATTGTTAAAGATAAAAAAATAGACTATTGGCTAATGAATGCTTATAAGTTTGATTATCAATATATCGATTTTAAAAAATCTATAATCAACAAAGTTGGAATTGGTCGCGTGAAAATTGAGACTTTAAAAATTAATTCAGCAAGTGAACTAGAAACTGCTATTAAAAAAATAGTTTCACCAAATACGGGAGTGTCAGTTTGGATAGATAAGTTGGTTCTTCAAGATAATATTCCTGATGAAATGATTTTTATTGACAGATTTAAAGGTAGCAACTATTACGTTTCGGAAAGTTTAAAGGAAGAAATTGAAAATGCAAACTGTACAGGAATTGATTTTGTACCTCATCTACAATAAATAAACTTGTTGTTAGAAGTATTTCAGAAGCCTCCTCTGTAAAACAGAGTTCTCGCTTCATCTTTTCGCTATTATTTCTTTTACTTCCTCAAAAGATTTTACCCTTCCAGCTTTAACATCTTGTAAACCTCTTTCAATTCCTTTTAAAACAAAATCAGGTAACTCATCTTTAGCATCTTTTTCAAACTCAAAATCTATCAAAGCTTCATCAGAAACTGATTTTACCCTACTTCCTAGCTGTTTAGCAAGTTCAGCAATAAGTTTAAGATTCTTTGAGTTAGTTGATTCGATAATTAGAGCAGCCATAATTTTTGTTTAATCAAATTTACAAAACAAGGTATCAAATCTCTATACTCTTTACCCAAATCTCAATACTTATTTTTATTTTGCAGCAATGCAGTTTAAAGATATTGTAGGTCAAGACGAGGTTAAAAATCATTTAATACAAACCGTTAAGGATGATAGAATTAGCCATGCACAACTTTTTTTAGGTCCAGAAGGTTCGGGAAGTTTGGCTTTAGCCATGGCTTATGCTCAATTTATTAGTTGCATAAATAAGTTAGAGAATGATTCTTGCGGCGAATGCTCTTCTTGCCGCAAATACAATAAACTGGTTCACCCAGATTTGCATTTCTCTTATCCATTTTTTGCTAAACATAAAGAAGATACGGCACTTACTTTTATTGAAGAATGGAGAAAAGCTTTTTTAGCAAACCCTTATTTAGGCTTAGATGAATGGCGAGACCACTTAAGCGCTGATAACAAACAAGCCAACATTAACATTGCGGAAGCGCATAGCATCATCAGTAAATTAAGCTTAAAACCTTTCGAATCTGAATATAAAGTACTCATTATGTGGTTGCCAGAATATTTAGAAAAATCTGGTAATGCGCTGCTTAAAATTATAGAAGAACCATCCCAAAAAACCTTGTTTCTATTAGTGGCTCAAAGCCAAGATCAAATTTTAAATACCATACTTTCTAGAACCCAAATTGTAAAAATCCCCAAGCTTAAAACAAAAGAAATTGAACAATATTTAATCAAAGAAAAAGGTGCTGACACAAACAAAGCAGCACAGTTAGCTTACTTAAGTAATGGAAATTTACAAACAGCACAACACCTGCTCATCCATCAAGAAAATGACTATCACGAATTATTTTTAAGCTGGTTACGCTCTTGTTGGGGAAATCAAGGACTTAAAATAGTAGAATATACTGACGGCGAACTTTCTAAAATGGGCCGAGAAAACCAAAAGAATTTTTTACGTTACGGCATTAATTTAATGCGAGAATGTATGCTTTTTATGGCCAATGCTTCTGAACTTATTCATTTACCAGAAAAAGAATTAGAATTTATTAGTAAATTTTCGCAAATTTTAAACCTGGCCAAAGCCGAAGCTATAGCTGATGAATTGGAGAAAGCACACTTTCATATCGAAAGAAATGCAAATCCCAAAATATTATTTTTAGATGTATCTTTGAAGTTAGTTAAGATTTTAAAGTTTAATTCGCTCCCGAAAGGGACTCAACATATATTATTATAAATTATGGGATGTGGAAGTTGTTCAACAGGCGGATGTACGCCTGGAGGCTGCAAAAGTAATGGCTCTTGTTTAACAGACGGGGGTTGCAGCAAATTAGATGTTTACGATTGGTTATCCGATATGGATTTACCTTCTAACTATAAGCCGTTTCATTATGTAGAAATCAGATTTAAAGGATCTAGAAAAGATTTTTACCGAAACGAAGAAAATATTTATTTGGAAGCTGGCGAACTGGTAGCCGTAGAAACTGCTACTGGTGGTTATGATATTGGCCATGTTACCCTTACCGGCGAATTGGTGCGTATGCAAATGAATCGCAAACGTGTAACCGAAGAAAAAGCCGCTCTTAAAATTTACAGAAAAGCCACCGTTCAGGATGTAGATAAATGGAAAGCCGCTAAAGAACGTGAATCTGAAACCATGTATAAAGCAAGAACCATTGCTTTAGAATTAGGTTTAGCCATGAAACTGAGCGATGTAGAATATCAAGGTGATAAAACAAAAGCAACTTTTTATTACACCGCAGAAGGCAGGGTAGATTTTAGAGAACTGATTAAAAAATTAGCCGAATCTTTTAGAGTTCGTATAGAAATGCGTCAGATTGGGATGCGCCAGGAAGCTAGTCGTTTAGGCGGAATTGGCTCTTGCGGCCGCGAATTGTGTTGCAGTACTTGGTTAACCGATTTTAAAACCGTTTCTACATCAGCAGCCAGATACCAAAATTTGTCTCTAAATACTTTAAAGTTAGCAGGGCAATGTGGTAAGTTAAAATGCTGCTTAAATTATGAGTTGGATACTTATATGGATGCTTTAAAAACCATCCCAGATAATGCAGACAGACTAAAAACCGAAAAAGGAGAAGCTCGCCTACAAAAAACCGACATCTTTAAGCAAGTAATGTGGTTTAATTATTTCGGCGAAGAAAACACTTGGATTCCGGTTGAAGTGGCTAGGGTAAAGGAAATTCAGGAGATGAACAAAAAAGGCGAAAAACCTGAAGACCTGAAAGATTATAGCGCTATTGAGGATGACTTAGAATTGGTAGAAAAATCTTTTGATTACGAAAACGTAGTAGGACAGGATAGCTTAACCAGATTAGACGATAAAGCCAAAAACAAAAAGAGAAACAATAACAACCGCAACAAATCACGCAACAGGCCAGAGGGAAATGTAAAAGTTAACGCCCCTAAAGTTGAAGGTGTTGCTGCGGCTCCAAAAGCTGTAAACACTCCAAAGCCAGATCAAGTTACGGGTGAGGCTGCGCCAAGACCCAACAAAAACAGGAACAAAAAGCGTAAAAACAACCAAAACAAAAAACCAGAGCAGGAATAATGAATAGAATTAAAAAACTTGCTCTTTTTTGCCTCACTATTATGGCTTTACAAAGCTGTAATAGTGATACCATTATTGATAGTTTTGAATCGGTTCCTAATCAAAACTGGACTTACCTTAAACCTGTAAAAGCAAGTATTGCTATAGCTGATAGCACCAAAGCCTACAATATTTATGTAAATTTTAGGCATACTGCAGATTATAAATATGCCAATATCTGGCTCAGATTTCATGTTATTGGCCCTGATAAAAAGGACGTTATAGAACGCCAAGAATTTCAATTGGCTTTGCCTGATGGCGAATGGTTAGGAAAAGGATCAGGAAGTTTATACAGTTACCAACTCATTTATAAAGAAAATTACAAATTCAAATCTAAAGGAACTCATACCATTGTGGTAGAACAAAACATGAGAGATAACCCACTAAAAGGGATAAATGATGTGGGTTTAAAAATTGAGGAGGCGAAGTAAACTTTACCTCAAACCTTTTTATTGTATTTACTTAGAGCCCCCATTCTAATAATTAATCAAACAAGTTTCATGTGTTTTCATTAGGAAAAGTGTATTGAATTACATTTATTCCTTTGGAAAATTGTGGCGAATTACATTTATTCGTACGTAAAAATGCGTTTACAGATAGAAACCATATTAATTAAGAAGCGTTATCAATTAAAACGATTCTCTTTTTATTTATAATAGATTTGTCAACTCTCTTACCAGCTTGCAAAAGAGTTGACAAATCTTCAGCTAATTTTACCCAGCTTTTTGTTTATCTGCGTAAGCAAAAACTTTTTGTAATAAAGAAGTACTTCTTGCTGATAAATTTTGACGGATTTTTAATTCTTCTTTAGCTATTTCCATAAATAAACCGTTGATGGCTTTATCGGTCACATATCCGGCTAAATCTGTATTTACAGGTTTTACCAAAGGCAAACGGTTGTAGTTGTTTACAACATCACCCCAATAACGAGTGGCGCCTACTTTACTTAAACTAGCGTTAATAATAGGTCTAAATTTATCTGCCAAAGCAATGTTGGTGGTTCTTTTAAAATAAAGGGTAGCAGCATCTTCTTGTCCTAATAAAATATTGGTTACATCTTGAAAGCTCATTTGCTTAATAGCACTCACAAAAATAGGTTTAGCTTCCATTGCGGCATCTTCTGCGGCTCTATTTAAACTGGTAATTACATTATTGCATAAAGAATTTAAGCCTACCGCTCTTAAAGCATTTTCAACTTTACGAGCTTCCTCAGGAAAAAGAATTTTTATGGCCAAATTTCCCAAATAACCATCTTTTGCTGCTAGTCTTTCTGCACTATAATTAGTACCAAATTCTAACGCTTGTTTTAAGCCTAAACCCATTTCAGTTTGTGTAGGTGCTACTACTCCTACTGCTTGATTTAGTACTCCTGCGTACTGATTTAAAGTGTCACAACTTGATAAAACAAGAGTTAATGACAGTGCGGAAATAGCGAAAATTCTTCTCATGTGATTGTTTAATAAACTATTGCAATAATGTTGCCATGTAAAATACCTATTCATAAAAAAGGAGCTATCAGAAAGCTCCTTTTGTTAAAAATTATCCTTTTCTAATAAGTTCTATTTCTTATCTGCAATAGCAAAAACTTTTTTCATTAAATCAGTAGTTCTAAAAGCGCTACTCTCTCTAATTTTTAATTCTTCGGCTGCTATTTGCATAAACAAGCCTTCAATCGCTTTCTGAGTCACATATCCCTTTAAATCTGGGTTAATTTTAGCAACCATTGGCACTTTATTGTATTTAGTAGCCACGTCTGTATAATATTGAGTTGCGCCTACTTTATCCATGCTTTTTTGTACAATTGGCGCAAAAACTTTAGTTAAAGAATCTGTGGTACTTTGCTTAAAATAAGTAGTAGCGGCATCTTTAGAGCCCATTAAAATATTGGTAGCATCTTTAACGGTCATGTTTTTTACTGCCGAAATAAAAATAGGTTTGGCTTCTATGGCTGCATTTTCTGCCGCTCTATTAAAGCTTAAAATAGCATCATCACACATTTTGTTTAGTCCTAACCTTCTTAAAGTAGCTTCTGCTTTTAAAGCCTCTGGCGGAAACAATATTTTAACAGCTTGATTTGCAAAAAAACCGTTTTCTTTAGAAAGTAAATCGGCACTTTTAGTAGCTCCAATTTCTAACGCCTGCTTTAATGCCGTTGCAATTTCCGTTGGATTTGCCGTTGCTGTTGTGCCGCTAGTAGCTGCTGTTTTAGCTTTTTCAATTAATTTTCCGAACTGTGCAAAAGATGCATTTGCAGTTAAAAAAAAGGCTGCTAAGGCCAATAATGCTATTTTTTTCATATTAATCTTCTGAATTTGAAGTTAAATCTTTTTTAGTTAAAAGCATTGCATTTTCTATTAATTGAATACATTCTGCCCTGTACCCATATTTGTCCTCCCCTTTTCCGGCTCGGCCTAAAGCTACACATTGCTCAAATGTAGCGTTTTGTTTAAACTCAGAATTTCTAAGGAGCAAACCAAACTGAGCTACGGCTGCTGCAAATTTAAAATCTGCGGAAGCATTTTCCATTTTATTAAATTGATTAGCCAATGAAACGCTCAATTCTTTACTCTTATTTTCATCAGGATTTTTATACCGCATTTTAACCGTTAGTAATTCATTTGAGGCTTTTACACTGCCCTTTGTTTGATATTTAAGGGCATCGGCTTTCTTCACAAATTTATCTTTTACACCTTGCATAATCACTTCGTATAAAGCGGTTACGGTATGGCCAGCACCCATTTCGCCGGCATCTTTTAAATCATCCTTAAAATCTTCGGTATTTAACAACCTGTTTTCATAACCTACTAAACGGTAAGCTGCAACATAGGCTGGGTTAAACTCTACTTGCAATTTTACATCCTTTGCTACTGTAAATAATGTAGCGCCAAACTCGTTAACCAGCACCTTTTTGGCTTCATTTAAATTATCTATATAAGCGTAATTTCCGTTTCCTTTATCGGCTAAAGTTTCCATTTTACTGTCCTTAAAATTTCCAGTACCAAAACCTAAAACGCTTAAAAAAATACCCGTTTTACGTTGCTCTTCTATTATTCTTTGCATATCACCATCACTAGATATGCCTACGTTAAAATCGCCATCGGTGGCTAAAATCACCCTGTTGTTTCCGCCTTTAATAAAGTTTTCTTGTGCGGTTTCGTAAGCCAATTTAATTCCAGCGCCGCCGGCCGTACTTCCGCCAGCTTCTAGCCTATTTAAGGCATCTTTTATTTTTATTTGCTGATTACCCGGCGTAGATGGCAAAACCAAACCAGCCGCCCCTGCATAAACTACAATAGCAACTTTATCATTTGGTCTTAATTGGTTGGTTAATAATTTCATGGAAGTTTTTAACAACTCTAACCTATTTGCACCTTGCATAGAACCAGATACATCTATTAAAAAAACCAAGTTTGATGCTGGTAATTTTTCTGTCGAGATATTTTTAGCTTTTAAGCCAATTTTAACCAATCTGTGATTTTTATTCCATGGCGCTTCACTCATTTCAGTGGTAATACTTACGGGATCATCGCCTTTAGGTTCTGGGTAGTTGTAACCAAAATAATTAATCATTTCCTCAATTCTAATGGAATCTTTTGGCGGTAATTGCCCACTTTGTATAAACCGTCTAATGTTACTATAAGAAGCTGCATCTACGTCGGCAGAAAAAGTAGAAAGCGGATGATCGGATGTGTTTTTAAATCCGTTTTCATTAATGGCGCTGTAAGTTTCGGTATTAAAATCAGCAACTTGCGGACTAAAAACTTGATTAACAGACCCTCTAACCGCCATTTTTCCCATTAAAGATTCCTTCTTTTGCGTACTGTAGCCTATCACCACCACTTCCCCTAGGCGCTTAGTATCTTGTTGTAAATAAATATTTATGGCCTTAGCTGTAATTTTTTCGATGTGGTTTACGTAACCTAAATAGCTAAAAAATAAATTCTTTTCATTTTTAGAAACCGTAATTTTAAAATAGCCTTTGGCATTTGTCGCTGTTTTTTGTTGTGGATAATTTTGAGCATAAACCATTACTCCTGGCAAGGGTAGTTTATCTTTTTGATCATACACATAGCCGCTAATAACTTGGTTTTCATCTGGCTTAAAGCCGATGAACATCATGACGATGAAAATGGAGGTGACTATTGTTTTCATATTGTTAAGTTTTTTAATGAAGATGCTATTCTGATAGAATTCCATAAAAGGGCAGAATATTTTTTTTAAATTGATGGAATTAATGGAATTGATCTCTAAAAATATTGAGCCAATAAGCTTAGACGAGCAGTTGATCACCGATTATAAAAAATCAGGAGATCTGTTAGTTTTAGGTAAACTCTATGAGCAATATATGCCTTTAGTGTATGGCGTTTGCTTAAAATATTTTAAAGATGAGGAGGAAAGTAAAGATGCCGTAATGCAAATTTTTGAAGAACTTATCCATAAATTAAAATTGCATGAAGTAAAAAATTTTAAAAGCTGGTTATACGTTTTAAGTAGAAACTATTGTTTAATGGAATTACGTAAAAGCCAAAAACATACTATGGTAAACATAGAAGACCAATTTATGGAATTAGAGTCTTCACAGCATCATGAAGATAGTAACCAAAAAGAATGGTATTTAACGGCCATGGAAAAATGTATGGAAACCCTTTCTGATGAGCAAAAAATAAGTGTTAACTTGTTTTATTTACAACAACAATGTTATACCGAAGTTGCGCAAAATACAGGTTTTGAGCTTAACAAGGTGAAAAGCTATATCCAAAACGGGAAACGAAATTTAAAAATTTGTATAGAAAAACAAGGTGAATAAGCAAAACACTGACATAGCATTAATCCGCCAGTATTTTAACGGAGAACTAACGCCTGCTGCCAAGCATCACTTGGAAAAAAGGGCTTTGGAAGATCCTTTTTTGCAGGAAGCTATGGATGGTTTTGAAGCTTTTAAAGTAAAAGACAAAGATTTAGAGGAGCTATCTTTAAGACTAGCCAAAAGAATAGAAAATAAGGAAAAAGGTATCGTTATAAATTGGGGGCTAAAACAGCTATCCATTGCCGCATCAGTCATTTTTGGGATTGCAGTTATCAGTATATACTTTAACCAAACACCAGAAAATAAAGCAATTGCAGTTACAGAATTACAAAAGAAAGAGGGTTATCCCAAATCAACCAAAATAATGGGAGATACACTCATAGAAAGTGATGAAAATTTAATTGCTGATTTAGTCAACAGCCCGGCAATTGTTCAAAATGATGCCAATCCATCGGCGCAAGCCAAACAATATTCACCAGCAGATGAAATTACGATAGAACCTATGGCGCAAATGTCTGCAACTTCTAAAGCAGATACTTTAGCTCTTGATGAGGTAAGTGTAATTGGCTATGCGGTACAACAAAAAAGAGACCTACTGGCTGCTAACCTCAGTGCAAAAATGAAAACAGAGAATAATTCTGCTCTTGCATTTAGGATAGCTAGTGTTGCCGCTACTTCAAAAACTAAACTTATCAGTGGCAAAATTACTGATGTTACCGATGGCGTTGCTTTACCCGGGGTCCAAATTATTAACCAGCAAAATGGAGAGGTAACCGTTTCTAATGCTAAAGGAGAGTTTGAAATTTTAGCATCAGAAAAAGCTGATTTAAAAATCAGCTACCTCGGTTTTTTATCAGAGACTGTGGCGGTAAATAATAAAGATGTTTCCCTAGATATTTCTTTGAAACCAGATTTATCGGCATTATCTGAAGTCGTGGTGGTAGGTTATGGCACTGCAAAAAAATCAGAAGAAATTTTTGCAGGTCCAAAAGATGGATGGCGAGCTTTCAGAAAATATTTAGATGCTAATGCACAATTAAATAACGGAGAAACAGGTAGAGTGGTGGTAGAATTTGTAATTTTAAAGAATGGCAAACTTTCTGATTTTAATATTCAAAAAGGATTGAGTAATAATGCTAATAATAAAGCCCTTGAGTTAATAAAAGGCTATACATCTTGGCATGGTGCTGCTGATGGTAGAGCGCAAAAAATTAAAGTTGCTGTTAGATTCAAATAATAAAAATATTTTAAGCTGATGAAAAAGTTATTCCTTTTATTGCCTGTTTTAATTATTTTTTCTTGCAATCAGGATAAAAAGAAAGCAGAAAATGTAGCGATTGAAGAACCTATAAAAAGGCAAGATCCTCACTCTTTTTCAAATCCAGAACAATGTATAGTTACCCATTTAGATTTAAAGCTGAAAGTTAATTTTACAGCTAAAGAACTTAATGGAGAAGCCGTTTGGACCATCAATAACACCCAAAAAGTAGATGAAGTAATATTTGATACCAAAGGTTTAAACATAGAAAAAGTAACATTAGATAACCAAACAGATAGTGCTTTTTTTGCTTTAGGCGATGAAGAAGAATTTACTGGTAAGCCATTAAGCATCCAAATTACCCCGCAAACCAAAAAAATTCACATTTTTTATAGCACAGGTGAAAATGCTGCCGCTTTACAATGGCTAACCGCACAACAAACAGCGGGCAAAAAACAACCTTATTTATTTACCCAATCTGAAGCCATTTTAGCCAGAACCTGGATTCCAACACAAGATAGCCCAGCCATTAGGTTTACCTATACCGCAGATATAACGGTGCCAAAAGAATTGTTAGCGCTAATGAGTGCTCAAAACCCAACCGTAAAAAATGAAACCGGCCAATACCATTTTGAGCAAAAGCAAGCCATCCCTTCTTATTTAATGGCTTTAGCCGTTGGCGATATTACTTTCAAAGCCATAGATAATAGAACTGGCGTTTACGCCGAACCTTCTATGTTAGAAAAAGTAGGGTATGAATTTGCTGATATGGGTAAAATGGTAAATACTGCTGAGAAGTTATATGGAGATTACAGATGGGGCAGGTATGATATTTTAGTACTCCCACCTAGTTTTCCTTTTGGTGGGATGGAAAACCCTATGCTAACTTTTGCCACTCCAACGGTAATTGCTGGAGACCGATCTTTGGTGAGTTTAGTGGCTCATGAATTGGCACACAGCTGGAGCGGTAATTTAGTAACCAATGCCACTTGGAACGACTTTTGGCTTAATGAAGGGTTTACCGTTTACTTTGAAAGAAGGATTTTAGAAGAGCTTTACGGACCGGAGGAGGCTAAAATGCAGGAGGTTTTGGGTTATAATAGTCTTATGGAAACCATTCAGGATTTAGGAGAGAAAAGTCCTGACACTCGCTTAAATGTTGATTTTACAAATAGAGACCCTGATGGTGGCGTAAGTGATATTGCTTATGAAAAAGGATATTTCTTTCTTAAAAACATAGAAAAAGCTATTGGAAAAACACAATTTGATTCCTTTTTAAAATCTTATTTCAATGAATATGCCTTTAAAAGTATGACAAATGATAGGTTTTTAGAAGAGATCAACACCAAATTGATTAAAGGAAATGAAGAAATAAAAAATAAAATAAATTCTTATGCCTGGGTTTATCAACCTGGTTTACCTAAAGAGTTTAAAGCGCCGGTAAGTACTAAATTTAAACAAATAGAAATCCTGCAAAAGGCTTTAAATACTTCTAAAAACCCGGTGGGCTTAAGCAATAAAATAAGCTCAACAAATGAAAAATTATATTTCATTAATACCTTACCTCAAAATATTGGATTAAACGAAATACAAGCCATAGATAAAGAGTTTGGTTTTAGTAATTCTGGCAATGCCGAAATTCAATGCGCTTGGTACACTTTAGCGGCAAAAACTAAATATGCTGTAGCTTATCCTCCAATGAAAAACTTCTTAATAAACGTAGGCCGACGAAAATTTTTAATGCCCATTTATAAAGAATTAATTAAAACTCCCGAAGGAAAAAAATTAGCTAAAGAAATTTATTTATCTGCTCGTCCTAATTATCATTCTGTGGCTTACAACAGCATTGATAATTTATTGAAATGAAATTAACTTTCAAGATTTTTTAAACTCATTTTATGCAAAATAGTTTCTTTTAAAAGCATTTGTTTAACTCTTAATAGCCTGTTAATCAACAATTTTTATACTCAAATTCTTTGTTCAACTCCACAATTTATCGGCTAATTTGCAGTAACCTTAACCTCCTTTATTTCGTAAAAAAGTACGCACAACAAAGCGGTACACTAAAATTATTTTGCTAGGCCTCTCCTTCCTTCAAAATTTTTTAAGCCCGAAACATTGGGAGAAATAAAATGAAATTTATTCTAACATGTATTTTAGTACTTACTGCCTATCTTGTACATGGGCAGCAAAAAGCTATGTACACCCAATACATGTTTAATACCTTAGCAATTAATCCAGCTTACTCTGCTGTTGATGAATCATTAACGTTTACCGCACTCAGCAGGCATCAATGGGTAGGTTTTAAAGGCGCTCCTCGTACGCAAACTATTTCTGTTCACACACCCATAAAAGAATCTAACACTTTCATAGGCGCCATTTTAATGAATGATCAAATTGGTGAAGTAATAAAGGAAACAGGAGGCGATTTAAGCATTGCACAACGAGTACCTGTAGGCACTAACTCTTACTTAGCTTTAGCCATAAATGGTGGCGCAAGCAGCTTTAGTGCCACTTATTCAGAAAAATATGGCGAAAGTCCGGCATCCGTTAACGACCCTGTTTTTCAAGATGCAAATAACATGAAGGTAAATTTAGGATGGGGCGCCATGCTGTTTTCTGATAAATACTATCTTGGTATTTCTTCTCCACATTTTTTTTATAGAGACATCAATAGTATTGCAAAAACCAATGCTTCTACCGCTTACAGGGCACATTATATTTTACAGGCAGGCTACCTAGTTCAATTAAATGCCAATTTAAAGCTGAAACCTAATTTTTTAATCAAATATGTAAATGGCTCTCCTGTTCAGTTTGATTTAAATGCAAGTGTGCTCATTAGCGAAACTTTATGGCTTGGTGCTTCTTATCGTACCTTAGATTCTTTTGATGCTGTTGCTGCTTTTCGTATCACTCCTGATTTTCAAGTTGGCTATTCATTTGATTTTACCAATACGGCATTAGCTAAAGTTCAAAAAGGTTCTCATGAAATCTCTCTTCAATTTAGATTGCCCGTTAGAGGCAGAGACCATACCGCTTGTTATTTTTAAACTTTCTTTTTGATGATTGGTCCTTTTTCAATTTTTGTGAACCTGTAACTTAAGGCCAATAAAAAGTTTCTTGTTCTTTGGATAGAAAAACTTTCTTGATAAAAGTTTGGTCCTTCTGTAACGGTAGTTAAGTTTCTTTGGGTAAATGGATCTATTGCTGTAAATCTAACCCCAATTTTGTTTTTATAAAAATTTCTTCTAAACCCAAACTGTGTTTCTACCGAACCCTGCGTAACACCTTGTGCAGCGGTGTTTTTAATGTAGTTTACGTTTACCTCAAAAGCCGATGTATTTTTAAGCGCATAACTTATCCCTAAATTAGACCTTATATTCATCCCTTTTCTATTGTACGCGGCATTAGCAGCAGAAGTATAATTAATTTGACTTAAGGTAAAACCCGCATTAAAAGTTTTACGCTTATCCATTCTATAATTACTAAAAACGTTGAGATTTAAAGAGGTGCTATTAGCCAAATTTTGGTAAGTGGTAATGGTATTTCCATCAGTACTTACTGTTTTTAGTCTTTCAATAATTTTTTTAGAATCTGCATAACTTAAACGTGGCGAAACCGACCAATCTTTCCCAAAAACACTAAAATTAAGTTCATACTGATGGGTAAAAGAAGGAATCAAATTTGGGTTTCCAAATTTTAAGTTTTGAGGGTCAGAATCATCAATCAAAGGATTTAAACTTAAAGCTCTTGGCCTGGCTACTCTGTTACTATAGCTTATGCCGATGCTGTATTTGCTATTAAAAACTCTATTGACACCAAAGCTTGGAAAAAAATTAGTGTAAGGAGCTATTTCTACATTTGGGCTGTTTTCTTGAATAAAGTTTACGTTGGTTACCTCGGCTCGGTTACCTAATCTAAAACTCCATTTTTGGATCTTAAACCTTAAAGAAACATAGGCCGAATAAATATTTTGCTGAAAAAGAAAGCTATTGGTAAGGTTTGGGTTATACACATAATCATTAATGGCATAATCAAAATTTTGAACCGCTTGGCTATTGTCAGAAAAATTAATGCTGGTTTTTAAACCCGCTTCTAATTTGGTGTTTAAAAAAGCAAAACTTTTATCATAATCGGCATTTAAATCAATGTTGTGCCCTAAATCATTATTATCATTTAACTGCAAAGTGGGGTTGGTGGTTCTGGGCGAACCATCTGCGTTAAGCAAATATCTGGCGTAATCCCTATTATTATTAGAGGAGTTTTTGAGGTAAACTATACCCAAATCAAATTGCCCTCTTTTTTTTGCATTGATATTGTAGGTAGCATCTATAGCGTAATCAAAATTTCTGTTTCCGCTACTGTTGTTTTGAAAACGCAAAGTTTGCCCAATTTTTTGTTCGTCTAAATATAAGTTGTCAGATAAAGAAGTACTAATTCCTTTATTAAAGCCGCCTCGGGCAGAAAATTTAAAACTTTGAACAGAATCTAGTTGGTAAGTAGCGCCAAATCTCCCGCTAAATCCATCAGATATTCTATCAGAATTATTGCTTTGGTTGTTGTAAAAAGTGGTATCTGTAAATAAGTTGCTTCTGTTAGAATTTGCATCAGAAAAACGAGTTGCATGATTGTACCCAACATTAGAAGAGAAAGAATATTTAGGTGTTTTTTTTGATAAAAATGCACCAGTATTATGGTTTCCTTGGGTGCCCACTCTTGAAGAAAGATTACCTGTTAAACCTACTTTTCTTCCTTTCTTTAAAACGATATTAATGATACCATCTCCATCAGCATCAAATTTAGAAGAAGGATCGGTAATCACTTCTATGGTTTCTAAAGCATCCGATGGAAGAATACTGAGTAAATCACCAATGCTGGCTGCGTTGTAATCTGATGGCTTTCCATCAATAAAAATTCGAGTATTTCTTTTCCCTGCAATGGTAGCTTTTCCGTCCAAATCAACCGAAACCATGGGTACGTTTTTTAGAATATCAGAAGCTACACTGCCTTCGGCAAAAATGGTTTGATCAACGTTATAAACTATTTTGTCATCCTGCATTTCAACCACTGGCTTTCTATACTCAATCACCACTTCGTTCAGCATTTTACTGTCTGCATCTAGCTCAATAGTTCCTAAATTTAGAATGGGTTTATTTTCATCTAAAACAATTTTGGTGATGGTTTTAGCTTGGTAGCCGATGAATGAAAACTTAACGGTATAACTCCCTAATAAAAGATTTTTAATATCAAAAACTCCATCAGCATTTGATTGAAATGATTTTGCCGACAAACTATCTGCATCACGGTAAATAACAACATTCACAAAAGGAATAATTTCTTTATTCTTTAGGTCTAAAGTTTTCCCTTGCAAAGTTCCAACAGCACTTTGCGCTTTTACTTGGAGTGTAAAAGCACAAAATGTAAACAAGAAAACAAACAATATTTTTGTTGGAAAAGACAGGTTGATCAAAGTAAGTTTATTAGCCCCATAAATATCAGAAAAATCAATTGAAATACTTCGACTATTTATTAGACTAAAGGTTTAAAAACCTTCTTCCTCTGCTGGTTGATTATCTTTCTTCTGATTTTTTCTTGGTGCAAAATCTTGCTTTCCAAAACGGTAACTAAACGTTAAACTATAAATTCCACCTCTTCTTCTTCTTTCAAATTCTTGTAAAAAGAAACCATTATCGGTAGTGCTGCCAAATCTTCTGGAGTTTAAAATGTCTCTCATATTAAAAGATAAGCTTCCTTTTGCTTTTAGTATATCATATCTCAATCCGCCATCAAAGCTGTACATTTCTTTCATTTTACCTTGCGCAAGAACTCTTGGTGCACTATAAAAAAAAGTAGATTGAGCCGATAAATTTTTAGCTAAAGTGGCATTTGCGGTTAAATTTCCATTCCAGTTAAAGCCCGAATTATCATTAACACCTAAACTTGCATCCCCTGTAAAAACACTTTGAAAAAAGTTTAAGTTTCCGGTTACGTTTACTTTTTTAGTGATATCAGCCCTGCTAATTAATTCTAAACCATAAGCCTGGTTTTTAGCCAAGTTAAAAAACCTGGAAATGGTTCCACCTAACTGATCTGGGTTAGAAGTTCTTAAGCTTTGCACCACATCATTTACTTGTCTAAAATATAGGGAAGATGTAAAAGTAACGGCATCCCAAAATTTTGCATAGCTAAACTCAAATGAGTGAATATCTTCTGGCCTTAAGTTTGGATTACCAATTCTGATATTGAAACGATCATCTACATCAGGAAAAGGATTTACCTGCCAACCTCTTGGTCTGTTTACCCTACGGGTATAGCTTAATTGTAATTGGTTGTTGCCTGTAAACTTTTGAGTTAAAAACACACTTGGGTATATTCTAAAATAATCTAATCTGCCGGGTGTGGTTAATGAGTTTCCGTTAATATCTGTACCGGTAATAGACGTATTTAGGTAGGCTTGCTCTGCTCTCAAGCCCACTTGTACGCCAAAATTTTTGGTAAATTGATTTTGATAATTAGTATATAAAGCATGTACTATATCTTCTAATTTAAACAAACTGGTAAGATTTCTATCTAAAGAATAATTATTAGTAGCGCTTACTAAGGTGTCAGAAATTTGATCTTCATTATTGTTTCTGATGGTGCTTCTAAAACCAAGTTCAAATTTACTTTCTTCAGATAGGGGCTTTATATAATCAACCTGAATATTATAATTTCTATTACTTTGATCAACTACATTTCTTCTATTGCTAGATATTCTATTATTGGATAATTCGCCGTTTAAATCAAAGAAATTTTGTACAATATTTTCAGTCTGATCTTCTCCGCTTTTACCAACAGATAAATTTGCCGTTAGCTCTTCATTAGGATTCTTAAACTTGTGGAAGAAATCCATATTTACATCAAACCCATATCCATCTTCGGTGTTTTTATTAAAACCCGATCCAAAATCAACTAAATCTCTGTTTTGAGCTAAAAAGCGTTGTGTTAAATTTTCATTTCCACTCTCTTTACCTGTATTTAAATTACCCGAAAGCGCTAAACTTGTTTTCTCGGTAAAGTAATATTCGGCCCCTATTTTAGTCGTATGGTTTTTATCATTTGATAAAGAGTTTTCATTCGCAAAACTAAAAGGAGTAGCTAAACTGCTTGATAAAAACTCGGTATTATTTAAACCAGAACCCAACCTATCGCCAGTTCTAAAACTGTAATTACCTGATAAATTCCACTTCTCATTTCTATAATTTAAACCTGTATTGGCATTAAAACCATTAAACCTTGAAGTAGTTAAAGCTATATTTCCATTGATTCCTAAACGCTGGTTTTTCTTTAAAACAATATTAATGATACCCGATTGCCCCTCAGGATCGTATTTTGAAGATGGATTGGTAATTAATTCTACTTTTTCTATAGCACTAGCTGGTAAAGATTGTAAGATTTGAGCCACATTAGCCCCACCAAAAGTAGAGGGTTTGCCATCTATTAAAATTCTAACATTACTTGTTCCTCTTAAGCTTACATTGCCATCTAAATCTACCTGTACAGATGGAACAGTAGAAAGTAAATCACTGGCCGAGCCGCCTTGTGAAACCAAACTTTGATCGGCATTAAAAACCTTTCTATCAATTCCTAACTGGATCACATCTTTTCTACCCGTAACCACCACCTCATTTAAAACCGAACCCGAAGCTTTTTTAACTTTTAAAGCGCCTAAATCTAAAACTGGAGTATTAGTATTGGCTATAATAGTTTTTGAAAAAGCTTCATAACCTACAAAACTTATCTTTATGGTGTAGTTGCCTGTTGGAATATTCTCAAAAGTAAATTTCCCATCCAAATCCGTTTGCCCGCCTCTAACTGGCGTTCCATTTACCGGATTTACCAAAGCAACAGTTGCAAAATCTAAAGTTGCACCCGTTTTTTCATCAACTGCCTTTCCCGTAATTTTTACGCCTTTTTGATCTGTACTAGCGCTGTTTTGAGCGTAGCTGGTTGTTGCAAAAACAAAAAACATTAAAAAGGCAATTAATTTGGATTTCATAACTGTAGTATAATTTCTAATTCTAAACTACAAAGGTGGCTTGGTGTTTCATATAAACTATGATAGTAACCACATTATTACAGTAAAAAACATGATGTAAACACATAATTTGATGGATTCTACCTAGAAAATCAGTGGCGTTTTGGCGTTAAAGAGAGTCAGAAAAAACAAAGGTTTGAGATAAGAAAAACCTAACTCAAGAAGTTTAAAATGATGACTATAAGAGTAGAAAATTTATAATATTAATCAACAGAAACGGTAAGACCTTCTTGTTGCAAAATCTTACGGTAAACCTCCATTTCGGTAAAAGAACCTTCTAAAACAGCACATTTACCTTCGTTATGTACTTTCCAGGCTATTTTCTCAGATTGATTTTCAGAGTAATCTAAATATTTCATCAGGCAATATATCACATGGTCAAAACTATTCACTTCGTCATTCCATAAAATTAAGCGGTGTATCACCTTTAAAGAACTTAAAATTTCATCAAGCGTAAAAGTTTCTTCTTTAGTTTGTGTATCTGCCATGTGCTTCATCATCAGGCAAAAATAAACTATTGTATGAAAAAATTTCCATTCATTTTAAAGCATTTGAAATAATATTGGATAATTATAAATTCTAGTTATTAATTTAACAAACCCTTTAAGCAAAAACCCTCTGTGTTTGGTAACATAGAGAGTTTTTTAATTATTATTATTCATCTTTTTTGTTAGTGTTTTTTCCGGTTTGCCCGCCCGAGTTAGGAATATTAAATGCCTTTTTCTCTAATGGGTCAATATGCGCTCTATCTGATTTTGTTTTTCCTTGTTGATCTGTTTCTGGAATTGGATTTTTTTCTTTCGTTTTCATCATCTTTTATTTAAGTGATTACAACATAGGGAAAGCAATAACCTATCCAAAGAGTTTTTATTAACGATTGTAAACTTTAATAGCATTTTTAGATTTAGCAGATGCAATTGGTAAAGTAATAATATAAAGAGGAAGTGCTATTAATCCTGCTGTACCCGCTATAGATTTAATTGGTCCTTCTTTTAAAAAAACTCCCGCGGTTATTCCAGTAATTGCGATTAAAACTGATGGAATCGCAATTTTACTATAAATTTTTGCTGCGCTAGCTTTTCTAAAAGCTAAAGGATTATCAGTAATTAATTCTTTTAACTGATTTAAGGAAAATTTATAGACTTCATTCTGTCCTCTTTTTTGGATGTAGTAATTGTAAGTGCTTTGATAACTTGGACCCATACTATTTCCGGTTGGCGAGTTATATTGCATCCCTGTATATTGTCTTCCTCCATATTCAGTAAACACATTAAGTTTACCGTAATAACTTCCTTGGTAAGAAGTGCCCTCACTAAATACTGTAAATGATTGTCCCTTTTTAACTTCAGAAACTTCTTTTTTTTCTACTTTAATAGGTTCAATTGCTTTTTTTATACTGCCGTCAGTAAATACCGTATCACCGTTATTATAGGCAGTATAATCAGGTAATCCAGCAGGTAAATTTTTTGCCTTCATTTTAAATGAACATGAAGAAACAAACAAAACGAAGCCTAAAAAGGCTGAAATGGTAATAATTTTAAGTTTCATTTAAGATTTTTATAAGTTTCAAACTTATTAAATAAGCATAATTAAAAGAAAAATTATTCACACTTTAACTTAAAATACTGATTATTTGGAGTTTAATTTCATCATAAAGCCAAGTGAAGCAGATAACGGCATTTGAGCTTAATGCTTTGTGGCGTAGAAGTAAAACCTGACTATCAGAAGCTATGAAACACAGCGTTTGCTTTTCTAAAAAAAATAAATGGCTTTTTATGTATCGTAAAACCGACCAAAAAGACAATAAACTTCCCTAAAAATATATTTAAACTTATATTCGTAGCCAATTACAAAATCAAAAGAAATGCACAGAACACATACTTGTGGTGAATTAACCATCGGAAACTTAGGTCAGGAAGTGATATTGAGCGGTTGGGTACAAAAATCAAGAGATTTAGGCGGAACTACTTTTATTGATATGCGTGACCGTTACGGAATTACACAATTGGTGGTAAATACCGATGATGCGGATGATTTACGTACCAAGGTGAAAGATTTAGGTCGTGAGTTTGTGATAAAAGTGAAAGGAACGGTGTTAGAACGTTCTAACAAAAACCCAAAAATAGCGACTGGTGATATTGAAATTAAGGTTTCTGACTTAGAGATTTTAAACGTGGCTAAATTGCCTCCGTTTATGATTGAAGACGAAACTGACGGCGGTGATGAGCTGCGTATGAGATACCGTTATTTAGATTTACGTCGTAATCCGGTTAGAAATAACTTAATTCTTCGTCATAAAATGGCGCAAGAAATTAGAAAATATTTAGATGCTGAGGGCTTTTTAGAAGTAGAAACTCCGGTTTTAATTAAGTCTACTCCAGAAGGTGCCAGAGACTTTGTGGTACCCAGCAGAATGAATCCTGGTGAGTTTTATGCTTTGCCACAATCGCCACAAACGTTTAAGCAATTGTTAATGGTAAGCGGTTTTGACCGTTATTTCCAAATTGTAAAATGCTTTAGAGATGAAGATTTAAGAGCCGACAGACAGCCTGAGTTTACGCAAATTGATTGCGAAATGGCTTTTATTGAGCAAGAAGATATTTTAAATATGTTTGAAGGCTTAACTCGTCACATGTTTAAAAATGTGAAAGGCTTGGAATTTGAGGATTTCCCAAGAATGGATTATGCTGATGCGATGCGTTTATACGGGTCTGATAAACCTGATATCCGTTTTGGGATGCAGTTTGTTGAGCTGAAGAATTCAACTTTGCCAGTAGACGAGGCTCCTCTCCTTTGGAGAGGCGGGGGTGAGGCTGTATTTCCGGTTTTTGATAACGCTGAATTTGTAGTAGGTATTAATGCAAAAGGAGCAGCACATTATACTCGTAAGCAATTAGATGAGCTAACAGATTTTATAAAAAGACCACAAATTGGCGCAACTGGTTTAATCTACATGCGTCATAACGAAGACGGAACTTTAAAATCATCTGTGGATAAGTTTTATGATGAAGAACAACTAAAAAAATGGTCGGCAGCGTTTGCAACAGAGCCAGGGGATTTAGTTTTAGTTTTAGCAGGAGCAAAAGATAGAGCCCGTAAGCAATTAAATGAATTACGTTTAGAAATGGGTAACCGTTTGGGTTTACGCGATAAAAATAAATTTGCGCCACTTTGGGTGATAGATTTCCCTTTATTAGAGTGGGATGAAGAAACTGAGCGCTACCACGCTATGCACCATCCATTTACTTCGCCAAAACCAGAAGATATTGCTTTGTTAGATACTCACCCAGGTGATGTAAGAGCAAACGCTTATGATTTGGTAATTAATGGAACCGAGATTGGTGGTGGTTCTATCCGTATTCACGATAGAAAATTACAATCTATTATGTTTAAGCATTTAGGTTTTACGCCAGAAGAAGCTCAAAAACAATTCGGTTTCTTATTAGAAGCTTTTGAATATGGCGCACCTCCGCATGGTGGAATCGCTTTCGGTTTTGATAGATTGGTTTCTATTTTAGCCGGCTTAGATACCATTAGAGATGTAATTGCTTTCCCTAAAAATAACTCGGGCCGTGATGTAATGATTGATTCACCATCTACTATTGATGATAAGCAGAAGAAGGAGTTATATATTGAGACAACGGTTTAGATATTAAGTATCAAGATGCAAGATGATTTGCATTGTTCATTTTAAGATTAAAAGCCTGACCATTTGGTTGGGCTTTTTTGTGTTTAGAAAAGAAATGATTTTGGAGGAAATGTGCAAAAAGCAGGAAGTTGAGGGCTTTATCCTTGAAAAAAGTTACTTTATTTAAGCAGCACCAAAATAAACTTAGTCAGGATTTATTTATATTGCTTAATATTATAATTTTTTAAAAAAGCGCATAAACCATGAAAAATTTGTCAGTCAAAAGGTTTTTTATCGCCTTAATATCAATCTCGACAATAACTGTTCAACAAATAAATGCTCAATATGTACCTGCTTACGATAAAAACGGGGTGAGAACAAGTTCAGACAAGGCCGCTGAGGAAGCTAGGAATAAACAAAACAAACCATTTGTCACCCCTAAATCTTCCCCAAGCACTACGGAAGCTGCCACAACTCGACGATATGTTGCTCCCGCATCTAGCAGTCAACTAAAGGAATTGGCAGATGCTAAAAGAAGATTGGTTGTTTACGAATTGGGATTTTTAGGCGAGCTCAATGGAAATTTAAGAATGGTTCAATCAAGGTTTAATTACAATTGGGGGTATTTGAACAGTGACGATGACATCGTATTATCGTTAGCATATGATGGGTTGAAATTTAGTACTCCAAGCTACTTTGGAGTTAAAAAATTTGGTTATTGGGGCTTTGTAGATCAGGCCGGGAAAGTAGTGATATCTATTAAATATGATGATTTAAATAGTGAGGTCAACGGAGGTATTGCCATGGTAACCAGAATGGGTAAAAAGATATTTGTGGACATAGCAGGAACCGAATTTGGGAGGGAATATAATGATATCCATCAGTTTAGCGAAGGACTAGCAAGTGTAAAAACAGGTAAATTGTGGGGGTTTATTGATAAAAGTGGAAAAATGGTTATTCCAGCCAAATATGACTCTGCCGATGCTTTCGGCAATGGACTTGCGCCAGTAAAGATGAAAGGAAAATCTGGTTACATTAATGCTAGCGGAAAACTGGTGATTCCTTTGATTTATGATGATGCATCGGTCTTTTATAATGGTCTGGCTAAGGTAATCCTGAATGGCAAATCAGGTTTTATTGATCCAAACGGGAAAGTCGTTATCGCATTAAAATATGACCGCGTATCTTTTTTTAAAGACGGATTAGCCTTGGTATCCCAAAAAGGAAAAGTTGGCTATATAAACACGCTTGGATATGCTGTGATACCTTTATTGTACGATGATTACAAAGCAGAATCTAACGGGTATTTTGCGATGAAGAAAGGTAAATACTGGGGTTTTCTTGATAAAAATGGTGCTATATTGATAGATTTTCAATTTGATGAAATTGTCACCAGCTTTAACATTCCTGCACCCAATTATCCAGGAAAAATACCGGAGGATGGGCATACACTACTCAGACTTAGATCGCCCATTGCATTAGTAAACAAAGATCATGAACAATTCACTATTGATGCCCGTGGTAAAATGGTGGGTTCAAGTAAAATAATATCTCCAACAGGTTATGATAAATTTACCCCCTTTATTAACGAAGTGGCGGCTGTATCTTTAAACGGGAAGTGGGGTATGATTAATAAAAAAGGAGATGTAATCATACCGATTGAATATGAAAGTGAGCCTTATGAGGCTAGTGGTTTAGTTAAAGTGAAATTAAGTAACAAATTTGGCTTCCTTGATAAAACAGGTAAAATCGTAATCCCTATAAAATATGATGAAGCGGATCTTTTTTCAGATAATTTTGCTCGAGTAAAAACCAATGGTAAGTGGGGAGTGATAGATAAAACAGGTAAGGCTGTATTGGAAATGAAGTACGATGAAATAAAATTTGAATTAGCCCATATTGATGATAGATTTTTGGCTCAACTAAACGGTAAGTGGAGTGTTTTGGATAAATCTGGCAAAGAGATTTTTGAAAACAAATACGATAACATTGAGAGAACACCAACTGGATTTTTGGTTCAATTAAACAGTAAATGGGGCTTAATAGACAAAACAGGTAAAGAAATTGTAGAAATAAAATATGATGAAAAATGCCAAGAAGCTGATTTTTTTATAATCGGATTGAATGATGTTGAAACTAGGAGTTGGGCGATTAAGAAATATGGAAATAAAATTTTTCAAATCATAAGAGAAAGGCCAAAAAGCCCAGAAATTGGGATGATATATTTTTTGCTAGATAATAAGTTTTACTTATTTGATTATAATGGAAAAAAATTAAAACTTAATTAAGGGACCTTAGGAAATGAAATTTGGTTAATTGATAAAATGTAATTGCTTTCCCTAAAAACAACTCGGGCCGCGATGTAATGATTGATTCGCCATCTAATATTGATGATAAGCAGAAGAAAGAATTATATATTGAAACGACGGTTTAGATATTAAGTATCAAGAGTAAAGTATCAAGATTCAAGATTAAAAGCCTGACCATTTGGTTGGGCTTTTTTTTATTAAAAATTATTTGGAAGTTTTGAAAAGTAAAGTTGAATGAAGATTTGTCAATTGTCTTGCTGCTTTATTAAAGAGGTAACAAATCTGAAATTGCTTTCTTTAATAGAACATCCTTTGCAACTTGAATTTTAATAAATTTATTATAGCAAATCATCAAGAATATTAAATAGACTTAACCTACAGCTAACAATATAATCGCAATATTGCTTCTCAAAATAATAACATGATGAAACGTATTTTAACTATTGCCATTTTATTTCTTTTTGTGCTAAATACATCAGCACAGCAAAACAATACTTTTTCTATTGCCTTTGGCTCTTGTAATCGCCAAAATTTACCTCAACCTATGTGGGATGTTATTGGAAAAGACAAACCGAATCTTTGGTTATGGTTAGGGGATAATATTTATGGTGACACCGATGATATGACCGTATTAAAAGGAAAATACGATATACAATTAAACAACGAAGGTTACAAAAAATTTGCCGCAATTACCAAAGTTATAGGTACATGGGATGACCATGATTATGGCCGAAACGATGCGGGTATTGGTTATCCGCACAAAAAGGAAAGTCAACAATTGGCATTAGATTTCTTAAATGTTTCTAAAGAAAGTCCATTACGGAAAATCGAAGGTTTATATTCTGCAAATACCTATCAAGTAGGTTCAAAAACTGTAAAAGTAATATTATTGGATGCCCGTTATCACCGTGATACTTTAATGAAAGATGCTGATAAAAATTATGTCCCAAACATAAATGGAGATATTTTAGGTAAAGCGCAATGGAAATGGTTAAAAAAGGAATTGAAAAGCAAAGCTGATGCTTACATTATTGGTTCTGGTATTCAAATTTTATCTGTCGAACACCCGTATGAGAAATGGGCTAATTTCCCTGCTGCAAGGAAAAGATTGTTAGAACTTTTAGTAAAGACTAAAATAAAAGGAGCAATTTTATTAAGTGGTGACAGACACATTGGCGAATTCTCTAAAATGGAAGTTAAAGGATTAAATTTTCCTCTCTACGATGTAACCTCAAGCGGATTAACACATTCGGCAACCAATAATAACGGCGAAGCTAACCCATACAGGGTTGGTCCATTAGTTAATCAAAAACATTACGGTTTAATGGAATTTAGTAATATTGGAAATAAACTTTCCATTAAAATTCAACTAAAAGGAATAGAAACTCCTGTTTATCATACCGAGGAAATTAACTTTTAGTGGCGTTGAAGAAATCCTTTAGCATAGAGATGGAAATAAAAAACCTAAGCCCGATTTTTCATCGGGCTTAGGTTTTAAATATTTTTAAATTAAAAGGGAGTTTAAGCTTTCGAAAAACTTACAACTTAATTTCTTCTTCCTTGCTGTTTAGGAAGTGAAATTCTGTTAAATGATATGATGAAATTGCTTTCACTTTTATCCATTGGTTGTATTTGAAAAACCATTTCACTTGCTGAGACATTAAACCCTTTTTAATGAAGGCTTCAATATAAGGATGCACACAAAGTGTAATGCCTTTTTCTGCTTGCTCGTTTAAAATGTAATTCAAATTACTTTCAATATCATCCATCAAAACAATACTTGCTTTAATTTCTCCGGTTCCTTCGCAAGTTGGACATTTTTCAACGGTAACAATATTCATCTCGGGTCTTACCCTTTGACGTGTGATTTGAACTAAACCAAATTTACTTGGGGGTAAAATGGTATGTTTAGCTCGGTCATAGTTCATTTCGGCTTTTAGATAATCAAACAGGTCTTTTCTGTTTGGCGCCTTGTGCATATCTATAAAATCTATTACCACTATGCCGCCCATATCGCGTAAACGCAACTGACGAGCAATTTCTTTTGCCGCTTCCTTATTCACCATAAAAGCATTTTGCTCTTGGTTTTCAGGGCTGGC
The DNA here is from genome assembly GCF_005116455.1 of Pedobacter cryophilus. GTDB lineage: Bacteria > Bacteroidota > Bacteroidia > Sphingobacteriales > Sphingobacteriaceae > Pseudopedobacter > Pseudopedobacter cryophilum. The sequence continues at coordinate 875,899 of NZ_SWBP01000001.1, read as the reverse complement.
GCTTCGGTTACCGCTATTTACATCAATTACATGCAGTGCTTCGGTATGTTCTACCACTAAATAAGCACCACCAGCCAAATTTACGGTTCTACCAAAAGAGCCTTTAATTTGCTTTTCTATTCCAAAATGATCAAAAATGGGTTCTTTACCTTTGTAAAGCTTTACAATCTTTTCTAATTCGGGAGAAATCTCATGTACATAAGATTTTATTTCTTCGTAAATGGATAAGTCATCAACATAAATATTGGTAAACTCATCATTTAAAATGTCTCTTAAAATAGTAGAAGCTCTACCCATTTCTCCTAAAATTCTTTTAGAAGGCTCAGTAGTAGGCAACTTTTTCATGAAAGTTTCCCACTTAGAAATTAAATCTAAAAGGTCTTTCTGAATTTCGGCTACTCCTTTTTTCTCTGAAACCGTTCTAATGATTACTCCAAAATTCTTTGGCTTAATGCCTTCAACAATCTTTTTTAAACGAGTTCTTTCAGTATTGCTTCTTATCTTTTTAGAGATAGAAATCACATCAGAAAAAGGTACCAATACTACAAATCTGCCTGCAATAGAAAGATCAGAGCTTAAACGAGGTCCTTTAGTGGAGATGGGTTCTTTTGCGATTTGAACAGGTATCAGCTGATTTTTTGTTAAAATATCTGATATTTTTCCTGCTTTATCTATATCAGTTTCCTTTTGGAAGTGATCTAGTAAATGATCTTTAAAAGTGTTGCTTCTAGCAATTTTGCTTAGTTTAAGCAATGATTGTACCTGAGGACCTAAATCCAAATAATGCAAAAAAGCATCCTTCTCATAGCCAACATCAACAAAAGCAGCATTTAAACTAGGCATAATCTTTTTGATTCGGCCCATATAAATATCACCAACAGCGTAACTGTTGTTAATTTGCTCTTTGTTTAGTTCTACAAGTTGCTTGTCTTGCAGTAATGCAATAGTTACCCCGATGGGGGTAGAATTAATAATTAACTCCTTTACCAACAGCTACTTTTTTAGAAAAGATTTTTGAAATCTTTTAATCCACAGAAGAATGATTGAAAATAATATACACAACAAAATAATTACACACAAATTGTATGTAATTATTTTATAAATGAGACTAATTAATTAGCCTATTTTTTCTTGTGTCTGTTTTTTCTTAAGCGTTTTTTGCGCTTGTGGGTAGCCATTTTATGTCTTTTTCTTTTTTTACCGCTTGGCATAATTTTAAATTTTTAATGTTTTATTTAATTACTAAGTTCTTTTATTTTTCTATCTACAAAGTCAGAAAGGCTAGGATCTGCTGCCAATTCTTTACTTTTTTGATAAGCTAAAACAGCTTCAGACTTCATTCCCAAATTCTCATAACTGGTTCCTAAATAAAACCATGCTTCTGGTGTTGGACTTACGGAAATTACCGTTTTAAATCTGTCTAAAGCTTTTTGAAACTGACCTGATTTCATAGAAAACATGCCTAAATTCATATTAGCCTTAATGTTTTTTGGATCTTCTTTTACCACTCCCAATAATAAGCTAATGCCTTTCATTGGCTCTTGAGTGCCAGAAACATAAGCTACTCCTAATCCCGTTTGCGCATCTAAACTCTTTGGGTTAAGCTCTAAAGCTTTGTTGTAAGCATTTATGGCTTTATTTAACAAGCCTGCTGTTGCTGTGGTATCCCTAAAATTTTGATAACCTTCGGTAAATCTATCCCCTGCAGTTAGCCAGTTTGGATAAGTTTGTTCTTCCTGTGCAATGGCTTCATAAGCAAAAGCTGCTGCTGCGGGTTGATTTACATCGTCCCATTTTTTAGCAATTTCTTTTTGAAGTGTAATTGCATTATCACCACTTGCATCTTTTAATTGAGCTTCTAATTTCTCAATATCAGCAGCAAGGCTGGCATTTATCATTTGCTTAGAAAGGGAAGATACGCTTTCTGCAGAAACTACAGCCGCTGGTTTATCACCGGCGGTTGCAGTATTTTGCATTCCTTCGTTTTCTTTTGGTTTTATTAAACCTTTAATGTCTAAACTATACAAGGCAGCCATCAATATTCCTACCGAGCCTAATAAAATGTATTGTTTAGTTTTTAACATAAATTTTAAGCGTTAATGCTGTTTTTGTTTCCTATTTTCACTTTATCAACAAATACTTTAGCTGGTTTAAAGCTAGGTACAAAATGCTCAGGAATAATTATCGCAGTATTTTTAGAAATATTTCTAGCAGTTTTCTTTGCTCTTTTCTTTACCACAAAACTTCCAAAACCTCTAACGTAAACGTTTTCTCCGCTCACCATAGAACTCTTCACTACTTTGAAGAATGCTTCAACAGTTTCTTGTACATCTACTTTCTCAATTCCGGTTTTGCTTGCAATTTCTGCAATGATTTCTGCCTTTGTCATTTTCCTATATTTTCAATTATATTTACTATTCCTATCGGACGATTTGGGGTTGCAAAAGTATTGCTTTTTGTTGTAAAAGGGAAATAAATACCTACTTTTTTATATCAACCCCTTATATTACAACCATTAAGCACTTTTAAGGTTATTATATTTGCAAAAACGACAAGATACGAATGATATTTTCTAATGAGCTAATTAACTGGTATAGAATTAATAAGAGAGATTTACCCTGGCGAAATACCACTGATGCATACTTGATTTGGCTGTCGGAAATTATTCTGCAACAAACCAGAGTTGAGCAAGGAATGCCTTATTTTCTGAGATTTTCTGAGCAATATCCAACTGTGAAAAATTTTGCAGCAGCATCTGAAGATGATATTTTAAGAATGTGGCAAGGTTTGGGCTATTACTCCAGAGGGAGAAACATGCTGAAGACAGCAAAAGTTATTGAGCAAAGTTTTAACGGCATTTTCCCTACCGCTTACGCTGATTTGATAAAATTAACTGGAATTGGCGAATATACCGCCGCTGCAATTTCTTCTTTTTCTGTTAATGAAGCAAAGGCCGTGGTTGATGGAAATGTTTACAGGCTTTTAGCCAGATATTTTGGAATAGATACACCCATAAACACCGGAAAAGGGAAAAAGCAGTTTCAAGAAATTGCCGATGAATTAATTAACCCAGCCAACGCTGCCGAACATAACCAAGCCATGATTGAGTTTGGGGCTTTGCAATGCAAACCTAAAAACCCTAATTGTGAGCAATGCCCTTTTATCACTTCTTGTTTTGCCTACCAACACAAAAAAGTGAACGAATTACCAGTAAAGCTTAAAAAATTAAAAATTAGAGAGCGTTATTTCTATTTCTTTTTAGCGATAAAAGAAGGACAAATATTAATTAAAAGAAGAGGTAACGAAGATATTTGGGCTGGCTTACATGATTTACCTTCTATAGAATTTATTGAACAAACATCATTAGATCAGCTATTTGTTGATCAAAATTTCCAAGACTGGTTTTCAGGAGATCCTATTATTCATTCGGTTTCAGATCAAATTAAGCACATTTTAACACATCAGCGGATTTATGCCCGTTTTGTGCATATAGAGCATATCAACCCAGAATTCACCCAAGAAAATGGCTGGTTTTGGGTAAATATTGATGATGTATCGCAATTTGGACAGCCCAAATTAATTTTTGAGTTCTTGAAAAACTTTTTTAAATTGTATTAAAATTTACCAGGAATTATGTCAGGAATTAACAAAGTTATTTTAGTAGGGCATTTAGGGAAAGATCCCGAAGTGAGGCATTTAGATGGAAATGTAACCGTAGCAAGTTTTCCTTTAGCAACATCCGAAACATTTAATAAAGACGGCAAAAGAATTGAGCAAACCGAATGGCATAACATAGTGATGTGGCGTGGTTTAGCTGATATTGCTGCAAAATACCTGCAAAAAGGAAAGTTAGTTTACATAGAAGGCAAGTTAAGAACCCGTTCTTTTGAAGATAGGGAAGGGCATAAAAAATATACCACAGAAGTGGTGGCCGAGAACTTTACGCTACTTGGTCGTAAAACAGATTTTGAGAATGGGTCTGCACCATCCCAAGCAACAACACATCATGAAACTAGCGAGGCATCGCCTAAGAGTACTGTTTCTGATGAATTTGCTAAAGGAAATGACGATGATGATTTGCCTTTTTAGGTTGGGTGAATAATTTAAAAATAGACAAGTAAAAAGCTGTTCTGAAGAGAATGGCTTTTTTTTCTCTAAACAATTTGTACGCTTTTTTAAATTATCAACTCTCGATAGTTTTTTCGCATTAACGATGGAAGCGGCATCCTTTATCCCTTTTCGGGGATAAAGATATAGCGAACAGCGTGTTAAAATGCCCAAATCAATATTTTAGACTTCATCAATCAATATTATAACTTGTTCATTTTATTTAAAATAATGAACATATAGCCGTTATCTGTCCATTTCTTGTCCAAGCAATAAAACATGTTCACTTTTATTAAAAAAATGAACATATGTGATAAATATGTCCAATTAAATCAATAAGTTTGTGATATGTTCAGATTTTAACTAAAAAATGAACCTATAAAACATGGCTTACGATAGGAATAAACCTTTTAATAATTTACCACTATTGCCGCCCGCAGTAGCAATAGAAGATGATGTGACAATTTTAAAAGCTTTGGTAACCACTTCTAGGGCGCTTGCTACTGTAAACATGAGCATTCAAAGGTTGCCTAATCCTTTTATTCTAATCAATACGGTTGCACTACAAGAAGCAAAGGCTTCTACTGCAATAGAAAATATTTTTACTACTGAAGACGAATTATATAAGGCCATTTCAGATACTTATAAAGAAGAAAATGCAAATGCTGCCACCAAAGAGGTTTTGCGTTACCGCGAAGCTTTGTGGGAAGGCTATCAATTAATGGATAAAAACAAACGAATTGATTTGAATATCATTAAGGGTATTTTTAAGCAAATTAAAAACACAACAGCGGGATTAAGATCTGCACAATCTTTAACGGTTATTCGCAGAGGGCAAAGTGAATTTAGATCCGGTGAAATAATTTATACGCCGCCTAGAGGGGAACAAGTTTTGCAAAATTTGATGGATAATTTAATTGATTATCTAAATGATGATGAAAAATACCCTACAGATCCCTTATTAAAAATGTGTGTGGCGCATTATCAATTTGAAGCCATACATCCTTTTGTTGATGGTAACGGCAGAACAGGAAGGATATTAAATTTACTTTATTTAGTAAATAAAGGCTTGTTGTCTCAACCAGCACTTTACCTCTCAAAATATATTATCTTAAACAAAGACGATTATTATTATCATTTAGGAGTGGTTACCCAAAGAGGGGCTTGGAAAGACTGGATATTATATCTTTTAGATGCCGTAGAAAAAACAGCGCTATTAACCAGTCAGCTAATTGAAAGCATATTGGCTCAAATGGAAGCCACTTTAAATCAGGCCAAATCAAAAATAAAATGGTACAGCAAAGAAGTAAATGAACTCTTATTTAGCCAACCTTACATTAAACCCAAGCTAATTGGCGAATTTCTTAAAATATCATCAAGAACAACCCTTACCAAATATTTTAATGAACTAGTAGAAAACAAAGTCTTAAGTATTAGAAAAGATGGTAAAGAAGTCTTTTATGTGAATGATGACTTAATAAGAATATTAGAGGGATAAGGATCAAATCGAACAAAAAAGCCGCTCTTTACAGAAACGGCTCTTCGATAATATTAAAAATTCTACCTCCCGCCTGGAGGACAATTTTCTTTTAAAAACTTAGTAAAAGTAGATCTTAAATGCTGGTTAGTTCCCTCTCCTTCAGAAATACTGTGAGATCTGTTGGGATAGCTCATCAACTGAAAAGTTTTATTGTATTTGATTAACTCATTAATCATTTGCTCGGCGTTGTTGTAATGCACATTATCATCTCCAGTACCGTGAATTAACAACAAATTGCCTTTTAAATTTTTTGCGTGAGCTAAAGGAGAACCTTCTTCAAAATAGTGTTTATCTGCTGGCAATAAACCCATGTAACGTTCCTGATAAATGTTATCGTAATTGAGTTGGTTATCTACTGCGGCAATAGAAATTCCGGTTTGGTAAATTTCTGGGTATTGCATTAGTAGGTTTAGTGTAGAAGAACCTCCACCACTCCAGCCCCAAACGGCAACTCGGGTGGCATCTACATAATCCCATTTCAAAATTTCTTTAGCCGCCATTGCCTGATCTCTGATATTAATTTTGCCAATATTATGGTAAATAGCTTTGCGCCACTCTCTGCCTTTTGGCGCTGGCGCTCCTCTACCTTCAACAGATAGATAGATATAGCCATCATTAGCCATATTGCCGTTGTACAAACGATTAAATCCGGTTCCAAAGCGGTCTACCACTGTTTGAGTTGCTGGTTCGCCATAGACGTAAAAAACAACCGGATATTTCTTTTTAGGATCAAAGTCTTTTGGTTTCACCATCCAACCGTCTATTTCAATTCCGTCTTCGGTAGTAACTTTAAAGAATTCCACTTTAGGAAGCATCATGGTTTTAGCTCTTTCGCTCACTTCGCCTCCGCTTAATCTTTTGTGTGTAGGCAAAGCCACTACATCACTCAAAGGGAAAACAGTGCTGCTAGAATAATCATGAAAAGCTAATTTTCCGTTTGGCGAAATATCATAACCATGTGTTCCGCTTTGGTCTGCCGGAGTTACTCTTACTGCATTGCCACCTTTTAAGCTCACTCTATAAAGGTATTTTTGAGTGGCATTGGTTGGCGAAGCCATAAAATAAACCAACCCGTTTTTTTCATCAACCAAGTTTAATTCAATGGCATCAAAATCATCTTTGGTAATTAAAGTCTGTTTTCCGTCTAAACCAACGGCGTAAATATGTCTCCAGCCATCTTTTTCGGTGAGCCAAATAAATTTCTTTCCTTTTTCAATCCAAGTCCAGCCGGTTGCCTCAGCTTTAGCATCTACCCAAGCTTCGTCTGTTTCGCTGTATATGGTTTTTGAGTTGTTTTCAGCAATGTTTAACAACATTACTTTACTTTCATTTTGCCTTCTGTTTAATTGCTGAATAATTAACTGCGACGAATTATTTGCCCATTCCATTCTGGGAATATAGTGTTGCACCGCATCACCCGGAACGTTCATCCATTTGGTTTGCGCTGTGGCAATATCAACCACACCTACTTTGCAAGAACTTGGATCTTCGCCCACCACCGGATATTCTACCGCAATAGTAAATGGATACAAAGAATCAGTAGTATTCAACATCAAATAATTTTTGATTTTACGGGCATCAATTTGCCAATAAGCAATAGATTTACTATCTGGCGACCATCTAAAGCCATCTCTACACTCTAGTTCTTCTTCATAAACCCAATCAAAAGTTCCGTTAATTAAACGCAAAGTACCATCAGTAGTTAGCGCTTTTACAGCTCCGGTTGCTAAATCTTCCACATAAATATTATGCTCACTTACATAAGCCACTTTACTAGCGTCAGGAGAGAATTTTGCAAACATCAAACTTGATTCGGGTTTAGTTTTACCCACTTGCTTTAAAGTTTTTGCAGTTAAATCATACACCCAAAAATCTCCTTTGGTATCATAACGCCAAACTTTTTTGGTGTTGGTATTAATTAATACTTTTTGGTTACCATCGGCGAAAGCAAAACGAACCACATCTAAAGGTGCGCCCCCTTTTGGAGTGAGCATTTCTTTAGAGATGAGCACCGCTGTTTTAGAGGGATCTAAGGCATCAACTTGTACAATATTGCCCTCTTCTACCTCCATAATTTTATTTCCATCTGCCGACCAATAAGTCCCTTGACCAAATTGAGCAAATGCACCAGAAACCGCAAAAATAAATACTGCGCTGATGATAAATTTTATTTTAACAAGATTTTTCATATTCAATTTATGGTTTACTTTTTTTGAAAAGCAGGGCAAATTCTACTATTAACGTTAGTCCGGTGCTCTGCTATATTCCCAATAAAAAATTGGGAGATGCCGCTGCCGCCCCGGTTTATTTTACGTAGTGCATTGCTCAACACTCCCTTACTCTACGCCGCTTACTCTGCTTGGCGTATCTTTTCCGTTAATAATAGATGTAGAACTTATGGCTATGGCTTTTATAATCTCAGTGATGTTACTAATATTCATAGATTCAAACTCATCATCTACAGAATGGTACAATTTATCAGTATCAATTTGATCTGAAGAAATGGTGTGAGCCGGAACGCCCAATCTAGCTAAAGTGGCATTATCAGACCTAAAAAATAAGTTTTGTTGAGGGTAAGGATCTGGATAAAACTTAAATGCTGTCCCTTCTAAATTCTTTTGCAAAATTTTACCAAAATCAGAACGATCATAACCTGTAATAAAGGCATTATTAATTCCAAATTTAGATTCTTTACCAATCATTTCTATGTTAAACATGGCCACCGTTTGGTCTGGATTTAACTGTTTAGAGAAATACTGAGAGCCGTAACCGCCAATTTCTTCGGCAGTAAAAGCCACAAAAACTAAGGTGCGTTCGTTATCCTTTTTCTGAGCAAAGTATTTAGCCAATTCTATTACAGCGGTAGTTCCGCTGGCATCATCATCTGCTCCGTTTGCAATAGAATCTTGATTGGTAGCTTTAATAATCCCCAAATGATCATAATGACCGCTAAAAACCACGTATTCATTAGGCCTAGATTTACCAGGTAAAACTCCCACTACGTTAAACATAGGCATTGGCGTAATTTTGTTTTTAAATTGCAAGCTCATGTTTACCGGAGTTTCATTAGTTAAAAGAAACACAATTGAAGGAGATTCTTTTTTATCAGAAGCTACCATATTTCCTCTATTTAAAAATCCTTTTACCCTGCTAAAAGTGCTTTTAAAACTTTCGTCTATACAAACTAAAAGGTCTTTATCGCCATTTAAAGCTTGTCTGTATTTTGCATTAAAATTATCTCCTTTTTCAATTTTAAGAATTTGTGGGACGTTAGTCATCGTTAAACTCTCTTTAGAAGAAGATACGCCAAAAATTTCTGTCGAAACCTCTTTACCGTTAATGGTTAATTTGCCTCCTTCGGGCTTAATATTACTCATGGTAAAATTCTGACGATAGGTTGTTGCCCCGTCAAAATATTTTAAGCCAGCTTTCTTAAACTCCGAAGAAATAAAATCAGCAGCTTTACCAATTTCATTGGGTTTTAATGCACTTCGGCCAAGCATATCATCGGCAGATAAAGTTTTTATTACCCTACTCACCTCTTCTTGAGTGATGATAGATTGTGGAGTTTTTTGTGTGGCACATGATTGCAAAATGATCAATCCTGCTGCAATTGCTATTATATTTATTTTTTTCATATCGTTTTAGTTTGAAGCTTTTGAATTTAACCAACTTTTTCTAAAAGCTTCAATTTCTGGTGTAATTGTTAAACCTGCTTTTTCAAAAGTAACGACTTCTACCGCTGGATTATTGGCTAATTTTAGTGTTGTCGACATTGTTTTTCCATCTCTTTCATAAGTGATGTTTAGCATTTCTCCAGGGCTTTTAGTTTTTAAAAAACCTAGGATTGATTGTTCATTTACTATATTATTTTCATCCATTTTTATGATGGCATCACCAGCATCTAAGCCGGCTAAATATAACGGAGTTCCTTTTATGGCTGCCGAAGAAACAATAGCTTTTCCTTCCTTCATTACGATTCTGGAATTACCTATCCAAGCTGCATTGGGTTGAGACCTTCTAAAAACAAATCCGGCTGGAGCCAATAATTTTTCATAATCTGCTTTTTGCGATCCATAAATATATTGGCTAAAAAAGGTTTTGGCAAAATCTTCACTTCGGGTAATTTCTCCTAAAATTTTTTCTAAATCAGAGATGTTATAAGCAATTTCTGTTTTGCCATGCGCTTTCCAAACCGCTTTCATATAATCATCTAAAGTGAGTTTAAATTGGCTACGCAAAGTGAGGTCTAAAGCTAAGGCGGTAATATCACCATACAGGTAATAAGAACTAAAAATATTAGCGTGGTTATTTTGATCTATGGCCACACCTGCATCAACAAAAACCGCTCGCTGGCTCATAAAAATTGGAGAATATTTATTTGCGCCTGGGGCATTTAAAACGGCGTTTAAAAAATTACCTTGTAAAGAAGCGAAATCCTCTGGACTATTAATTCCTGCTCTGGCCAGTAAAAGCTCTCCATAATATTGGGTAAAACCTTCGGCAAACCATAAACCATCACTCATATTAGCCTTTTCAAAATTAAAAGGTTCTAAAGTTTTTGGTCTAATTCGCTCTACATTCCAAGCATGAAAATATTCATGAGAAACAGTACCTAAAACGTCTTCTGCTTTTTGGTCTAAACTCTCGCCACGGCTAGTAATAATGGTAGAATTTCTATGTTCCATACCATCACCGGCATGGGTTGGTAAAACATCTATCAAAAAACGATATTCGCCATTTTCATATTTTGGTAATTCGCCAAAAACGGCTTGCGCTTCTATCACTACTTTTTTTACTTTGTTTTCAAAATCATTAAAAACAGAATCTGAAGTGGCGCCATGGTAAACTATGTTTATTTTTTGCTTTAAGCCATCAGGGTTTTTTACTTCCCAGCTTTTAAGCTGATAATTAGAAAGCTCGGTTGGGCTATCCATAAAATACTGAAGGTTTGGCGCATAATAAACTCCATTTTTTGGGATCAGCTGAGTGGCTACTTTCCAATTTAAAGGAAGATTAAATTTTACTTCCATAGGGATGTTTTGCATGGTTGGAACCCACATAAAACTTGCTGGCATATTTAAATGAGCATGACGATGATCTATACCGGCATAAGTTCCATCAACCCAATTTGCAAAAAGGGTATAGGTAATTTTTACTTTACCTTGGTGATTTGGAATTTCGTAAACATCGCCTTCTATTTGGTTAATTTTAATCTCGGCTCCATCAATATCATAAGCATGCACATCGTAAATATTTTTACCAAACTCATGAGTGGCATATCTACCGGGTGATGACCGGCTCATTCTTACCTTTAAAGGACCTGCCGGAACTTGAGGAATAACCATACTAATTGATGCCTCGTGATGTACCGCGTTTTCTAAAGAAACGGTGTATTGAATAGCGTTTTGAGCTTTAAGTATAGACGAAAAACTTAATAAAATAAGGAGTACAATAATTTTATTCATGTGAAATTTCAATTTTTTGAAAGATTGAAATTAAGATAAATATTGCGGAAATAAGGAATGTAAATTAAATGTAGCTTCTCAAAAGCTTTTAAAATTGTTTAAAAAAATGAAGCCATTTAAGATTTGCATCTTAAATGGCTTAGTAAACTCATCATAAAAATTCTATAAAACGTAAAACACTCCTGATTCATTTAAAATCGCATTATTTAAAGCGCTTTCATTAGGATAATCATCATTCATCATTTGCTTTAAATCTTTTTCAATTCTTTTGCTAATAGAAGTCATTGGTGTATCTGTTGGTTTTCTTTCAAACGGATCTTGTAAATGAATAGCCATTTTTTCAATCAAAAAGAATGAAGATGAAATGGCTACCACCAAAGGAATTTGAAATATTCCGAAGTATTCTATCAAACCAAAAGGTAAAAGAATAGCAAATAATAACACCACAAATCTAATATACACGCTATAAGTGGTTGGAAATACGGTGTTCTTTATTCGTTCGCAGCCTCCCATAGAGTCTGTTAAACGCGTTAAAGTTTCATCCATTTTAACCTGTTGAAACTCATTTATCCAACCCATTCTTAATAATAATCTTAAATCATTAGCATGGTTTTCAGTTAAAGCTAAAGGCACATGATCTGCTTTTGCTAAACTTCTCATTTCCTCAACAGAAACATAATTATTAACACACTCATGTGAATTTTGCTTACGCAGATAGTGACTTAAACTATGGCACCAAGCAATTTGCCTTTTAATGATGCGCCTTTTCATGGCTGTTTTATCAGAATCATCGTAAGAATTATCAATAAATGACAATACCTGACGAGCATAAGAACGCGAATCGTTCACAATTCTGCCCCACAAAATTCTAGCCTCCCACCAACGGTCATAAGCTTGGTTAGATCTAAAAGCCAACAGTAAAGAGATAACTGTTCCTAAAATTCCTAAAACCGCTAACGGAACATTAATTCCTTGGAAGCCATAAAATATGTGTGCTAAATAAACTGCTGCTGAATAAACAGTGAGCACTAACATCTCTTTCTTTATTTTCCCCAGTACATAAGAAACCGGAATATTATCTTTAAGTAACATAATTTTAAATTTTTAAACGTTTTCTATTTCTTCTTGCGGCACTTCTTCTGCCGTTTGTACTGGCGCTTTAACTTTAGCAGCAGTAACTGCTGGTTTTTTTAGTGCGCTAAAATCAATATTGATGGTTTTTTGGCCACATTTATTGATTAATGTAGTTGGATTAATACTTTGTTTGGTGGGTAATTTAAACTCGTAGTTGGTCACATTAATTACCTCTTCTATGGCATTGGCTTCTAAAAAGTTTTTAAATGCAATTACGGTGCTGCCGTAAAAAAATTCAATTCTGATATTCTCCACCACATCTGAATGATTTGTTTTAAAATCATTAAATTCTTTTAAAAATTCTGGTGTGATTTTTTTGTACTCTGTTCTTCTTCTAGATAACATTAACAACTCGGTAATAGAATCGGTCATCTTAATCATGTGAACCAAAACAATGTTTAGTTTTTGGGGATAGTAACGGTTAGTAACTTCTGGTAAATACTTTAAAGATGCTAACTCAAAATCTGTTGGAATTAATACTGTTTTCATAATATTTATTTTTTAGTTGAACCTTATTTGATACTCAACAAGAGTACAGGCCAATTATTAATAACTATTAAGAGACTTATTAGAATTTCATTAGAATTTTATACGGAGGCTATTGGAAGGAAAACCTGGATCTCTGTTCCTTCATTTTCTTTAGATCTGATACCTATAGTTCCTTTATGCAAACGGATGATATTTAAAGTAAGCGGCAAACCCACGCCATGCCCTTCATACTCATGTGTATTAGATGCTCTAAAAAACGGCACAAAAATATGTTGCAATTCCGACTGTGGAATGCCAATACCTAAATCGGTTACAGAAACCACAATGTTATTTTTTTCGACAGTTAATTTAATAGTTACCAGTTTGTTTTTAGAATATTTACAAGCATTGCCAATAATATTGGTTAAAGCCAAACAAAGCACATTATAATAGCCATTCACTATTAATAAGTTTTCATTATCTGGTAAATTATCAAAATCAACATTGATTTTCCCGTCTGAATTAATCTTTTTTACTGATTCTATGCAAGATAAAATGGTTTCATCAATTCTTATTTTTTGCTGACTTTGATTTTTTCCATCGTAGCCAGATTGAGCCAATAATAAAAGTCCTTTTAATATCTGCGTAAGCTTATTGGCCTCTTCTTTTATTGTTTTAAAAACCTGTATTTGCTCGGCATTAATTTTTGTGTTGCTTAAGGCTAAATCTGCTTCACTATTGATGATAGTTAATGGCGTTCTTAACTCATGTGAGGCGTTGCTTACAAAATTGTTTTGGGTTTCAAAGGCAGTTTCTAATCGGTTTAACATTTCGTTAAACGTATTGGTTAATTCGGCAATTTCATCTTTACCTTTTGGCTCTTCTAACCTAAAGTGTAAGTTGCTAGAAGTAATGGTTTTTACTCTTTTAGTGAGTTTTCTTACGGGTTCAAAAGTATAGGCCGAGAATACTTTTCCTACAAAAAATATAATAGCAATAGAAATTAAAAAACCCACAAATAATGTGTTTCGTAAAGATTGTAACTCCCTTAAACCATAGGGGTTTTTTGCCAATACGATAACAATGAATCTATCTTTACCTTTTAATACTACTTTACCAGAGTAAAATGTATCTTCATTTCTAAATTGCGAACTCCCAAAGGTTATAATTTTTTGAAAAAATGATTTGGGAAACAATTTATTTTCATATTTCCCATATCTATCTGCTTTAATTACATATTCTTGCTCCGAATCTAGTTTTTCTAAATATTTATTTCTTACATCCTGATAAACATCACTTTTTTCGCTAGGGAATAAACTAATTTGAGCGGTTAGGTTTACCCGAGTATCTAATCTTTTAAAAAAATCTTCGAAATTAAATTGATATTGAAAATAGAGGATAAAAGCGTTAAAGAGCAGTAAAATACTTACAGATAATCCCAAAAACAACAAAGTGATTTTACTTTGAATTTTCATTAATATATAATTTTATGTGAATAAATTATTCTTGGTATTTGCTTATTGCTCTTGGTTTAATTTCATCATATAACCCATTCCAAATACGGTATGAATTAGTTTTTGATGATTTTTTGATTCTATTTTTTTACGTAAATAATTAACGTAAACATCAACCACATTGGTTCCTAAATTAAAATCTATATCCCAAACACTTTCTAATATCTGAATTCTAGAAAGCACTTTTTTTTGATTCTTCACAAAATAAATCAATAATCTGTATTCTGTAGAAGTTAAATTTAAAGGAATTTGATTTCTTTTTACTGTTTTAGCATCAGTATCTACTTCCATATCTCCTATTCTAAAAACATGAGTGGCTTCAACTAATCCTCCAGAAGTTCTTCTTAATAAAGTTCTAATTCTAGCGGCAAGTTCTAACATTTCAAATGGTTTTATCAAATAGTCATCAGCACCGTTATCTAAAGCATTCACAATATTTATGGTAGAATCTAATGCTGTTAACATCAAAATTGGCACTGTGGCATTTTGTGCTCTTACTCTTTTACAAATTTGCACTCCGTCTAAAGAAGGTAGCATCACATCTAAAATTAGGAGATCAAAAGTATAATCTAATGCCATTTGCAAACCCGTTAAACCATCGGAAGCAACGGTAATCGCATAACCTTGTTCTGTTAGGCCACGTTTAATAACCGACACTACATTGGGCTCATCTTCAACTAATAAAATGGTCATTTTGAAATATTTAATTTATACTTTATAATTAAATTAGAAAGCAATTTGTTTGGGTGATTTAAATTTTTCCAAAAATGCCGCCAATTAAATGAGCTGTATTTCCAATATTTAAACTTTTAACGAGCCGCGAAATCCTCTGCCGGCATAGTAAGATTCGGCACCATTATGATAAATAAAAACCGTTCCATAGCGGTAATCTCCAAAGATAGCACCGCCTAGTTTTCTAATTTCAGAAGGTGTTTTTAACCAGCTTGAGGTTTTTGTGTCAAAATTTCCGAGTTTTTGCAACGCCCTATATTCTTCTTCTGTTAACAATTCAACACCCATCTCAGCGGCCATATTAATAACGCTATTTGCGGGTTTATACTCTTTTCTTGCCTCTAAAGCTTCTCTGTCGTAACAAATACTTCTACGCCCTTTTGGGCTTTCTGTAGCACAATCATAAAAAATATATTCACCAGAATTTTCATCATAAGCTACCACATCCGGCTCACCACCAGTTATTTCCATTTCATTAAGCGACCATAGTTTTTCAGCATCAACTTCTAGCTTTGCTTGCACTTTAACCCATTCCATATTTGTATGGCGATTGCTATTTTTCTCAAAACGGTCTTTCAATTTGCTAAGAAGGTCTTTATTTTCTTCTGGAGATAACTGTTTTTTGTTTATCATGGTTAGTGTGTGTTTACCTATTTCCCTCTAATCTAAAAAATAAAAGCACAAGTCAACATCATTCAATAATTGAATCAGATTTTAATTATCAATAATCTTTACAGGATGTATGTTTGGTGAGATGCAGATTGTATATAAAATTATAACCTTCGTTCATCCAACGTTAAAAAACGCAAAATGAGCGAAGGCGTACAAAACGTCAGCTTATCCTATATCTAATCGCTAAGAAAAAAACTTATTCTTCTTCTAAGTCTCGCTTTACCTTTCGGCGAACCAATGTTTTATGTTTATCTGTTTCGGCTTCATTGCGGGTATCAAAAACGTTATCAGTCACCACTATTTCAAGATCTTTATCTTTAAAACTTTGATGCGTAGCTACACTTTCAATGTTTTGCAAAGCCACATCATAAGGCCCTTTATCCGACATTAGTTTCACAAAAACCGGTAAACATTCTAACAAAATAAACAGAAAGGAAATAAAGGAAATGGCTAAATAAGTGTCTAAATCTCTGCTTCCATCAGGGTTAAAAGAAAGCTGTCCCAAAGCATAATTTCTATCGGCAAAACCGGCCACACTAGAAAGACTGTCTAATTGCGTTTCATTAAAAAGCTTGGTACTATTTAAGCCTTCAATTTCTTTTCGGGTATTGATAATTTTATCAACCAAATCCAACTCGTTCCTCACCTGAATTAAACGCTGTTCTTTTTGAGTAACCACCACTTCCTTTTGCTTGGCGTAAGTTCCATAACCTGTAATTCCACTGGTTTGGTTGGTTTTATCGCCAAAAACTTCCTGATTTAATAAATATCTTGATCTATTGATGTCTTTCTCTAAAGAATCTTTTTCGGTTTTTAATCCTTGTAGTTTGGTAAGTTCTAAACTGTATTTTTCTGTAAAAGCTTTGTTAAGCGTATCTATTTTAGACCGCTGACCATTAAGGTAACTTGTTTTTAACTTTTGTCTAATCTCTTTATCAAAAATTTTAAGCTCCAGCGGACGAGAAATCACAATACCAATCATAATAGCCAGCAAAATACGGGGTAAAGCTTGTACAATTTGATGATTTGTGCCTCCGGTTTTTTTGATACTGGCTACAATGTATCTATCCATATTAAAAATGGCTAAACCCCAAATTAAACCAAAAAAAATAGCAAAGAAAACGGCTGCATTACTACCCGAGAACACAAAATACATAGCATAACCACCAGATAAACTTGCAAATAAAGCCGTAAAAAAAATGGTTGCTCCAATTCCTACGTATTTATTATGCTCTGTTGGATACTTTTTAAGCGTGTCTACATGCGCACCAGAGCAAAACCAAAAGAAATCGGTAACTTTTTTCATCAGCAAATATTTTCAAAAATTGTTCCACAAAGAACGTTATTTCTTTTTATTTCATATTTAGAAAAAATAATCGCGTTTTCAGCCAAAAAATAAAATCTGTTTTATAAATTCTTAGCATTTAGTATTTACAAAATGTAATTTTGAACAGGCTTTTTTAAGAAAAATTTGATTTTTAAAATGTTTACCTAAGACAGATGAAGTTAAAGTATTGTGCTCAAAAATTTTCCTAAATTTGATAGATTAAATTATAAAAAACATGAGAGAAATTACGGTTTTAGAACTTAAACAATGGAAAGAAGAAGGTAAAGATTTCCAATTAATTGATGTTCGTGAGCAATTTGAGTATGAAATGTCTAACATTGAAGGAGAAAACATTCCTTTGTCAGGCATTTTAATTGAGGCTGATAAAATTTCTAAAGATAAGCCGGTTATTATGCAATGCCGCAGTGGAGCAAGAAGTGCAGCCGCTTTAATGCAATTAGAACAAAATTTGGGTTATACCAACCTATACAATTTAAAGGGAGGTATTTTAGCTTGGGCAGCCGAAGTAGAACCAGGAATGAAAGTTTATTAACAACATGGGTAAGCATATAATTTTTAGTGTAATACTTAACGTACTCATTATTGCTTCTTTAATTATAGGAATATATGGTTTTAAAATGGGCAATTATTTTATTCCTATCTTGTGCGCAGCCGCATTTGGATTAACCGTTTTTTACAAGTTTAAGCACATTAAAGTGGTAAGAGGTGAAATGCAGATTAAGGCCTCAGAAAAAATGAGAGAACGAGCCAAGAAAAAGAAATAATTCACATTTTTTATAAAAAACACACATGATTTTAATCGTTTTAGGAGTTTTTGCATTCATTATTGGTTCGGTTTTGTCTAAACAAGGCAACCCTGCAACTGAAAAAACCAGCAAATTATTATACGTTGTTGGGCCAGTTTTAATACTTATTGGGGTATTTACTTCTTGTTTTAAAACCGTAGAACCAGGTCAGGTTGGCGTAAAATCTTTATTTGGAAAAGTAGATGATCAAGTATTATATAGTGGTTTAAACTTTGTGAATCCGCTAGTAAAAATCACCACTTTTGACGTAAGAACACAAAACTACACCATGTCTGCTTCACATGAAGAAGGTACCCAAAAAGGAGATGACGCCATTAGAATTTTAACTGCCGATGGTTTAGAAGTAGTAATAGATCTTTCTGTTCTTTTTAATGTTAAAAGTTCTGAAGCTCCTAAAATTTTACAACAAATTGGTACAGATTATTTAGATAAAATAGTACGCCCGGTTTCAAGAACCGCCATAAGAGATAACGCTGTTTCTTATGATGCTGTAGCACTTTACTCTTCAAAAAGAGATGAATTCCAAAATAAAATATACAAAACCATTGAGAAAAGTTTTGCCGATAGAGGCTTAAGGTTAGAACAACTTTTAATTAGAAACATTACCTTACCAGCATCTGTAAAAGCAAGTATAGAATCTAAAATAAATGCCGAACAAGATGCTCAAAAAATGACTTTTGTACTTCAAAAAGAAAAACAAGAGGCAGAACGTAAAAGAGTAGAAGCACAAGGTATTGCTGATTATCAAAAAATACTTTCTACCGGTTTATCTGATAAACAATTACAATACGAAAGCATTAAAGCTCAAAAAGAAATAGCTACCTCACCAAATACTAAAGTAATTATTATGGGCAGCGGCAAAAACCCCGTAATTATTGGAGGCAATTAATTAAAAGCTTCTTCGTTAAAAAAAATTAACAGCAGCGGATTAATTTCCCTGCTGTTTTTTTGTAATTTGCTTATTCATGAATCCATATCAAAACAAACGACGCTGGAAATATCTTCTTCTTTTTTTTGCAATCATCATTGCAGCCTCATCACTATGGTATACCGATTTTTTAGTGGAAAGAATCTCCAAATCTGAAAGAACCCGGGCCGAACTTTGGTCGCAAAGTTTCAAAAAAATGTTTGAAACCGATGATGACGAAATGATGAATTACTTATTCGCCGTAAGAGATAGTTTGGTAGTACCCGCTATTGTAACCAACGAGAAAGATTCTATTATCACTTACGTAGCATTAGATACCTCACGCACTTATGATAAAATAGAAACTGATAAAAAATATGATCCAAAATACTTTGTAAGAGAGCTTAAAAGTATGAAATCACAACATCAGGCTATTACTTTAGAGCTTAACGGAAAAACCAGTTATGTGTATTATAAAGACAGTTATTTACTCACCCAATTAAGGTTTTTTCCATATATACAACTCTCTGTAATTGCCATTTTCTTAATTATAGCTTATACCACATTTAACTCCTCCAGGCGGTCTGAGCAAAACCAGGTTTGGGTAGGTTTAGCCAAAGAAACTGCCCATCAGTTGGGTACTCCAATTTCTTCATTAATGGCTTGGGTAGAACTTTTAAAAGATAAATTTAATGCCGAAGATGACCCTCTAATTTTACAGATGGAAAATGATGTGAAAAGGTTAGAAATAGTGGCCGATAGATTTTCTAAAATTGGTTCTAAACCTATATTAACCAGCCACTCTGTTTATGAAACCATTAAAGATTATGTAGATTATTTTAGAGTAAGAGTAAGTGATAAAATTGAGTTTGTAGTGACCGGTGATGAAAACCAAGAAGCTTTATTAAATATTCCTTTGTTTGATTGGGTGATAGAAAATATTTTAAAAAACGCAGTGAATGCCATAGAAGGGCGTGGAAAAATTTCGGTAAATATTGTAGAAAATCTGGTAAAAGAACAGATATTTGTAGATATTACAGATACAGGAAAAGGAATTCCTCGTTCAAAGTTTGATGCCATTTTCCAACCCGGTTTTACCACCAGAAAAAGAGGTTGGGGTTTAGGCTTATCACTTACTAAAAGAATAATAGAAAATTATCACAGAGGACAAATATTTGTTAAAGAATCTGAACTTGAAAAAGGAACCACGTTTAGAATTATCATCAAAAGCAGCTTAAAATATGTACCAACCACTTAGTAATGAATACGCACCGTTTTATGAAAACTACATAAAACTAGCTTCGGGGCAACCCATTATGAGAAAACTAAAAAGTCAGTTAAACAGCATTGACGATTTTTTAGCCGATATTCCACCAGCAAAATATGATTATGCTTACGCCGATGGAAAATGGACAGTTAAACAAGTGATCTCTCATTTAATTGATACAGAAAGAGTGATGACTTACCGAGCAATGCGCATTGCCAGAAATGACACAACAGATTTACCAGGATACGATCAAGATTTAATAGTAGCAAACACCGATATTGACAAATACACCTATAGTGATTTGGTAGACGAATTGGTAATGCTTCGTCAGGCCAATTTATTCTTTTTTAAATCTTTAACCGAAGAAGATTATAAGAAAAAAGGAACCGCAAACGGCAATGTAGTCTCTGTAGGAGCCTTATTATTTATTATTGTTGGCCATATAGAACATCATTTCAACATCCTAAAAGAATTTTACTTAAAAAAATGATTTGGTTTACCCAACCCAGTGTTGAAGAAATCAACAACCGACCAAAAAATCATATTGGTGCGTTATTAGGAATAGAAATTACCGAAATTGGGGATGATTTTATCAAAGGCACCATGCCTGTAGACCAACGTACACACCAACCAGTAGGTATTTTACACGGTGGCGCTTCCGTAGTTTTAGCCGAAACTTTGGGAAGTATAGCCAGTAATTTAGTACTCAACCCAGATAGAAACATGGGCGTAGGCTTAGAAATAAACGCCAACCATTTAAGGATGGTAAAAAGTGGCTTGGTCACCGGCATTTGTACTCCCATCCACATTGGTGGTAAAACCCATGTTTGGGACATTAAACTGTATAACGATGCTGGCAAAATAACCTGCGTAAGTCGGTTAACAGTTGCTGTTGTGCCAGCCGTAAAATAGAAAACGCCAACAAGATTTAAACCTTGTTGGCGTTATTTTTAGATCTAAAAACTTATTTAGTTAACGCTTCCTTCTTCTCTATTAAATAAGAAACAAACAAACCCAATCCTCCAAAAATTGCAATTAAAGAAAAGTAAATAGGTTCATTTTCTTTATTCCCCCATTGGTCGGCGTTGTTAAAAACCGAATTATCTAATACAAAAGCCAAAAACAAACCTAAACCAGCTCCAATTAATAATAAGCCCCATTTTAAATTTTTATACGGCTGAGACGGCGCCTTGCTACTCCCTATTTCCATGCCTTTTTCTATCATGGCCATTCTTTCTTTATTAGACATGTATCTTAACCCAAAAATGACTGCTGCAGTGCAAATAAACATTACTATTGGCACAATAAATACTACTACATTCTTATCCATTTTATTTTATTTTAAATTGTTTAACCTTTTTTTATCACCTCAAGTGATTCGAATACTATGACCACTCCTTTTTTAATCAGGTTACACCTTTATTAAATATTTTTTTCTGAAAAGCAATTCCATTGCTGCTATAATCCGCCAGTCCCGTTATACGCTTATACTACACAAGGCCTTAGTCGCTTAGGCCGGTATACGCTACTACCGGGTTTAGCTAATTTAGGCTGGTGCAATAAACTTAATTTAAATATAAAAAATTATACATACTGCATTAGCTCTTCATCACAAAAGTGTATATTTATCAATTAGTGTTTCTTTTTAAAACACTAATAATCAGCAAATAATCTTTTAACCTAATTCTTTAATTATGATACAACTTCGCTCTTCTTTAACGGTAATATTTACCCTCTTTTTAAGTTCGGTAATGTTTGCTCAAAACACTGTTGATACCCGGTTATTATGGCAACCCACTATCAGTAAAAATGCCATTGCATTTATTTATGCCGAAGATTTGTGGGTGGCAAACAAAGATGGTTCCTACCCCAGAAGAATTACCGTAAGTGAAGGAACAGAATCAAACCCGGTGTTTTCTCCTGATGGAAGTATGATTGCTTTCACAGGCCAGTATGATGGAAATACCGATGTTTTTGTAGTTCCTACCGCTGGAGGCGTTCCTAAAAGATTGACTTGGCATCCTGGCAGCGACCTAGTTCGTGATTTTTCTCCCGATGGCAAAAAAATATTGTTTGCCTCACAACGCAACAGTTTTACCAATCGCTACCTTCAATTATATACAGTAGATATAGCCACTGGAGCGGAGCAGCAATTGCCAATTCCCAATGCATTTTGGGCATCCTACAGTCCTGATGGTAACAGCATTGCATATACAAATATCCCTGATAGGTTTGAGCAGTGGAAAAATTACCGTGGTGGCACCATGAGCCGGATATGGCTTTATGATACTAAATCGCACAACGTTACAGAAATACCTAAACCTAAAACCGGTAGTAATGATTCCAAACCGGTTTGGAAAGGCAACAAGGTTTATTTCCGAAGCGATCGGGATGGAGAGTTTAATTTATATAGTTATGATGTCACCGCTAAATCTGTAAGCCAGCTTACAAAAAATAATGACTTCCCTGTTTCTAGCCTTGAAGGATCTTCTGACGATATCATTTTTTCACAGGCCGGATACTTACAGGTTTACAATCCATCCAATAACAATACTACAAAAATCAAAATTGGCATTGCTGCCGATTTGTTAGATCAACGAGAAAGATATGTAAAGGGAGATCAATACATACGTGGTGGAGATATTTCGCCTTCAGGTGCAAGGGTGGTGTTAGATTATCGTGGCGATATCATCACGATTCCGGCTGGTAAAGGGGATGTTTTTAATTTAACCAATACGCCAGGTGTACATGAAAAAGAACCTTCATGGTCTCCTGATGGAAAATTAATTGCTTATTTCAGCGATGCATCTGGTGAATATGAATTGCATATCAAAAACCAAGATGGGAATTCCCAAGCTCAGGCTATTAAACTAAATGGCTCTGGTTTTTATGCCTATATCCATTGGTCGCCCGATAGTAAAAAAATAGCTTTTGTAGATAATGGCCGAAGTTTATATGTATCAGATATTACTTCCGGTAAAACAACAAAAATTGCCGAGGATGCCCATTATATTCCAGGTGCGTTTAGAGAACTTTTTGGAAGCTGGTCTACTGATGCCAATCATATTGCTTATACCACCATTGCAGAAACAAATTTTCAGCGGGCCTTTGTTTACTCAGTATCCGAAAACAAGTCATACGCCCTTACAGATGCTTTATCAAACGTAACAGAACCTACATTTGATCCTTCAGGAAAATATATTTATATGCTTGCCAGTACAGATGCTGGTCCGGTTTTAAACTGGTTTGATCAATCCAGCAATGATATGGAAGTTACCAATTCAATTTATTTGGTAACCCTTCAAAAGCAAGTAATTTCACCGTTTGCGAAAGAGAATGAAACAGAGCAGGTAACTGCAGACATTTCAAGCAAAGCACCATACAAAGCAGACTCGGCCCGTACCAAATTAAAAATTGATTGGGATGGTATCCAAAACAGGATTATTCCTTTTCCTTTGGCAAAAGGGCGCTACCGCTCTTTATCAGTTGTTAAAGAAGGTGAACTTTTTTACTTAGCTGCTGCCCCTCATGATACTGGGCCTACAAATCTTCATCTTTATTCTTTTAAAAAGCGAAAAGAAGAAGTGATTATGCCAGCTGATGGTTACAGCATTGCCGCAAAAGGCGAAAAAACATTGTTTGTTACCAAAGGAAAATGGGGCGTTGCTGCCACTGGCCAAAAGCCAACTCCCGAGGCGATGATTAACACCAGTGCTATACAGGTAAAAATATCTCCAAAGCAAGAATGGAATAATATTTTTAACGAAGCATGGCGGGTAAACAGAGATTTCTTTTATGATGCAAAAATGCATGGCGTTGATTGGGCTGCGATGAAGAAAAAGTATGGGGCATTATTGCCAGACGTAGCCAGCACCAATGATTTATACCGTGTAATGCAATGGATGTTTAGAGAACTTTCAGTAGGTCATCATCGCTTTGATGCAAGTGGCGACAGGCGTTCAAACCCAGATTTAGTACCCGGTGGATTGCTTGGTGCTGATTATGAAATTAAAAATAACCGCTACCAGATTAAGAAAATTTATGGCGGACTGAACTGGACACCAGATTTACGCTCACCCTTAACAGAGCCTGGTGTAAATGTGCAGGTAGGCGATTATATTTTAAAAGTTAATGGCGCCGATGTTACTGCCGATAAAAACTTTTACAGCTATTTTGAAAATACGGCTGAAAAAATTGTAACCATTACTGTTGGGTCCTCAGCAGATGGCACCAATACCCGAATTGTAAAAGTAGTGCCTGTTTCTAACGAAGTTGCTTTACGCAACAGAGACTGGGTAGAAGGTAATATGAAAAAAGTAAGCGAGGCCACTAACGGACAAGTAGCTTATGTTTATGTGCCTAATACTGGCTCGGGTGGACATGAATATTTCAAGCGTTATTTCTTTCCGCAGGTAGACAAAGTTGGAATCATCATTGATGAAAGGTTTAATGGCGGAGGCCAACTAGCAGATTATTATATTGATTTACTAAAACGCCCAGTACAATCTTATTGGAGATACCGCTATGGTAAAGATCAAAAAGCACCTAATGCTTCTATTCAGGGACCAAAAGTGATGTTAATAGACGAAACCGCTGGGTCTGGCGGCGACTATCTTCCATATCTTTTTCGCCAGGCTAAATTGGGAACTATTGTAGGTAAAACCACTTGGGGCGGATTAGTTGGTGTATTAGGTTATCCAGAGTTACTAGATGGCGGCGTGGTTACAGCTCCAAACCTTGCGTTTTTTGATGAAAATGGATTTGGAATTGAGAACGTAGGTACTCCACCAGATATTGAAGTAGAACAATGGCCGGCTGATGTTATCAACGGAAAGGATCCGCAATTAGAAAAAGCAATACAAATTGTGTTAGATGAATTAAAAAAGAACCCAGTTAAAAAAGCTCCAGCACCAGCGGCGCCTAATAAGTCAAGGCAATAAGTTAAATACTAAAATTAAGTATCACAGTAATTGTAAAGCCGTTATTATTTAAGTCAAAAGCTAATTTAGATAGGAGTGTTCCTAAAAAAAGGAACACTCCTATCTTTAAATGAAAACAGAGTATTACACTTGGAATTTAAAATACGCTTTTGCAATAGAAAAACAATTAGAAATAATAATTACCAAGTTTATATAAATTTGCAACAGAGAAAAATCAGATAATTATTAAATCTTATCCCAAAAAAGCCTTTACAGAATGCGTAAATTCTTAATCACTAGTTTAATTATCTCCGTTACTGTTGCTATAATTTATTGGTTAGTTAACCAGTTTGGTTTACAAGGATTTTTATTTGCATGGATGCTGAATTTTGTACTGATGATGTGTGTTTTTGCTTACACTCAAACGCTTAAACCTAAATTTGATTCAACTTATTATGATGAAAAGAGTTGGGAAAATAAAGGGAAAATCTACGAATCACTAGGCATTAATGTTTTTAGAAAGTTATTGGTTTTAGTAGGTTGGGAAAAACTCAATAAAAAGGCAAATCCTGTAGAAAAGAATTCAAAAGCCTTAATTCATTTAGAATATTCCACTAAGCAATCTGAGTTTGGGCATCTCATTATCTTTTTTATTGTGATCATATTCAATATAATGGTCGCCTTTAAATTTGGATTTGGAGAATCAGTATGGCTTCTTGTTTTAAATATTTTGCTCAATCTTTATCCCATATTTCTTCAACGCTACAACAGACCAAGGCTAAAAAAAGCTATTCGTTTAATTGAAATAAGAGAAAAGGCTGTTTAGCACTTCGAAATCCAGTTCTCAGCAAGACGGTAAAACTATTTATCGTTCTACTATCGTTTAAAATCGTACCTTTTCGTATCATTCAAAAAACTTATCGAATTATATCGTATCATATCGTATCGTTTTTAAAAATATTATAAATTTACTCCTAAGATGTCCTCTATAATCTCATTAGCCTGCATGACTAATAATTTACACAAAAAAGCGTTTGAAAACTCTTTAAAATTCAAAAGTAATATTGCAATAAATCCCTCACATTTCAAACAAAGCACTCTTTGCATTTAAAGATGGTAAGGGTTTTACGAAGTAAACGCAGCACTATAAAAGTGTAGCCCATTATAGCCCTAACTATAAGGAAGTGCCCAAAAATTAAAAATTATTGGTAAATTTAAATTAGCGTGTAACCCAAAAGCAATTTAGCTTGTCATAGCCTGTAACAATGCATAACAAAAGCTCTGATATAGAAATTATAGATGCGGTACTAGGTGGAAACCAGTTGGCGTATGCCGATTTGGTAAAAAGACACCAGCGTTATATATTTACATTGGCATTAAGATTTACTCGCAACCGTGAAAACGCCGAGGAAATTTCGCAAGATGTGTTTGTAAAAGCGTATCGTTCTTTAGGTTCTTATCAAAGGTCGGCAAAGTTTAGTACTTGGTTGTACACCATTGTTTATCATACATCTATGACTTATTTGCGTAAGAAAAGGTTAGATACCAGCTCTATAGATGATGAAGAAACAATGATACAGTTAGAAAGTCATTCATCTGGCTCGGATGTTTATTCGGCAGAGAAAAAATCAAGGACTTTTTATGTAAACAAGGCCATTGAAATGTTGTTACCAGATGATGCCACTATTATCAACTTGTTTTATCACGGCGAACAATCTTTAGAAGAAATAGCTGTTGTAATGGGAATGGAAGCCAATACTGTAAAAGTGAAATTACATAGAGCAAGGCATAGGTTAAAAGAAAAATTAGAACGTTTATTAAAAGGTGAAGTAAAAGAATTATTATGAACCCTATAGAAGATAGAATTTGGGATTATATAGACGGCTTTTGTTCTTTAGAAGAGCAAGAAACCATTTCCCAATTAATAGTACATGATCCTGTTTACAGAGATAAATATGAGGAGTTAATAGCTCTACAGCAAAGCTTAACCCAATTAGAATTGGATGAGCCTTCTATGGCTTTTACCAATAAAGTAATGGATAAAATTGCCCTGCAAAGCCAGCCATTAACCGCAAAATCTTTAATTGATAAAAGAATTATCTATGGTATTTCGGCCTTGTTTGGCTTTATGCTTTTAGCTTGCTTGATTGTTTTATTGAAAGAAATTAATTGGTCGGCCGCTATAGCTTTGCCAGAAAACTTAACTGTTAATTATAATCAAATAGGCAGCAAATTTGTGCTTTCATCTGGCATTAAAACAGGCTTAATGTATTCCTTTTTTATGTTTGATATTGTTGCGGGACTAATGATTTTGGATAAATATTTGAGAAAAAGACTGGTTTAAACCTTTCAAAACAATTTTAAAAATCCTACTCCATTAATTTGAGCTAGGATTTTTTTTATTTTAGTGCTAAACTTTTTAAAAATCTTACTGTTAATAAAACATGGCAAAAGCTTCAATTTCAGTAATACAGGCTTTACGTAAAACCGTAGATAACCTAGATAAAAGTGCTTCTTACCAATGGGGACACATGGGAAGTTGTAATTGTGGTAATTTAGCACAGGTAATTACCAATTTAGACAAAGCAGAAATTCATAAATCAGCGATGAGAAGGCATGGCGATTGGAACGAGCAGTTAATAGATTATTGCCCAACCAGTGGCTTACCTATAGATCATATTATAGACGAAATGCTTGCTTTTGGCTTTAGCAGAGAAGATTTAGCACATTTAGAAAAACTTTCTGATCCTGAAATTTTAAAACTATTACCTCAGGATAGAAAATATTTAAAACACAATTTAAAAACTGACGTTATGGTTTATCTAAAAAATTGGATAAACCAGTTAGAAGAAGAATTAATAAAAGACATTTCTATTGCAGACGTAAAAAATAAACCATTGATAATGGCTTAAATTTTAGACTTATATTTAAGCCTGCTGAATAAAATCAGCAGGCTTTTTTAATTCTCTTACTTGAATATCAATTTTTTTGAAACATTTTTTATTATAAAGCCTCTAAAAAGGACCCTCAGCAAAATTCATCAAATATAAATAGCACAACAATGAAACAATTTTTTAAAACATTAAGCATTTCACTGGCATTATTGGCAAGTGTAAATATGGTAAAAGCACAAGGCGCTTTAGTGCCTCAGCCTAGTTCTGGTCAAACTATTGTTCAAGATTTTGGCTTAGGAAAAGTAATGCTTACCTACAGCAGACCAAATTTAAAGGGAAGAAAAATATTTGGAATACTAGAGCCTTATGGCCAAGTTTGGCGTACAGGAGCTAATTCTGCTACTACTATTAATTTTACTGACGAAGTTACCGTAGCCGGAAATAAAATTCCAGCCGGGAAATATTCTTTGTTTACCATCCCAGGTAAAGATGTTTGGACAATTATTTTAAATAAAACCGCCGACCAATGGGGCGCTTATGATTACAAAAAGGAAGATGATTTATTAAGATTTACCATTAAACCAATAATTCTTAAGACTCCTGTAGAAACTTTTACTTTGCAATTTTCAAATGTAAAAGCAGGGAGTATGCTATTGAATATGCAATGGGAAAACATCGCAATTAGCATCCCAATGACAGTAGATTATGATGCCAAAGTAATGGTAAACATAGAAAAAGCAATGAGCGGTGATAAAAAACCATATTTTGCCGCCGCACAATATTATTATGAAAACAACAAAGATTTAGGTAAAGCATTAGAATGGATAAACGAAGCAGAGAAAACAGATTTAAAAGCACCATGGTTTAAATTATGGAAAGCTAAAATTTTGTTGAAAATGGGAGATAAAAAAGCTGCCGCCACCGCTGCAGAGCAAGGCATGAAATTGGCCAAAGAAAGTGGTAATGATGAATATGTAAGATTAAATTTAGCCATTCTTACACAAACTAAATAAAAAATAAAGCAGTAAAAAAAGCCTTCCGATGTGGGAGGCTTTTTTTGTTTTCAAGATATTAGCGATTAAGAATCTTTTTAGATTCTTACCTTTTTAAAGGTGATGCCCAAGGCACTGGTTTTTCACAAATAGATGTATCTGTTATCCAAATATACAGAAAACCAATACCCGTAACCGCCGACTTGATTAAACGGTAAGGTATATTGATTTATCGGAATTAGAAACCGCTTACAAAAACGGGAGAACCACACTTAATTTTATGAAATTTCACCTAATTAATTGCCTTTAATCAAAATAATTTAAAAATATATAGCCTATATAATGAAATTTATATACCTTATGAAAAAATTAAAAATATCATTTCTATTATTTAGTATTTTCTATGGATTCATCAACGTTATTTAATAATTACCCAATTAGTAATGAGTTTTATGATGAAATGTACAATAAAAATGAAATCAGGCCATCATATAAAAAGCTTTATGACTTTTTAAGAAACTTCCCTGCCGAAGAACTTACCAAAAAAGAGGAAATGGCAAGGCGTTTATTTATGAGTCAGGGGGTAACTTTTACTGTTTACTCTGGCGATGAAGGCATAGAAAAGATTTTTCCCTTTGATGTTATTCCACGTATTATTACCGCCGCAGAATGGGCATACATTGAAAGTGGCATTAAACAACGTTTAAAAGCGCTTAACCATTTTTTAAATGATATTTACTCTAATCAGTTTATCATTAAAGATAAAATAATGCCTATAGACATGATTTATTCTTGCGAGCATTATTTAAGGGAAATGCACAACTTAAAAGTTCCGCATGATATTTTTGTTCATATCTCAGGCATAGATATCATCAGAGATTTTGATGGTACTTTTTATGTGTTGGAAGATAACCTAAGAACGCCATCAGGGGTTTCTTATATGTTAGAAAACAGAGAAATTACTAAACGTATTTTTCCTGATTTACTGCCACAAAATAACGTAAGAACGGTAACTCAATATCCACAAATCCTGTATAAAAATTTAGCAGCGTTATCACCACGTCACAATTCTAATCCAAACATTGTGATGCTTACTCCAGGAATTTACAACTCGGCTTATTTTGAGCATTCAACTTTAGCCCGTTTAATGGGGATAGAATTAGTAGAAGGAAGAGATTTAGTGGTAGATAATCACCGAGTTTTTATGAAAACTACCGAGGGTTTACAAAGAGTAGATGTAATTTATCGTAGGGTTGATGATGAATATTTAGATCCATTAGTATTTAATTCAGATAGTATGCTGGGTGTTGCAGGCTTAATGTCGGCATATAGAAAAGGACATGTAACTATTGTAAATGCACCAGGAAATGGTGTTGCAGATGATAAAGCCATTTACATTTATGTGCCCGATATGATTAAATATTACTTAAATGAAGAACCTATTCTAAAAAACGTACCTACCTATAAAATGGAAGATGTATCAGAAAGGAAACACGTTTTTGAAAATATAGAAAAAATGGTAATCAAAAAAACCAATGGCTCTGGTGGCTACGGTATGATTATAGGAAACTCCGCTACTGAACAAGAAATAGACGATTATAAAAAGGTAGTATTAGAAGATCCCCGTCAATTTATTGCACAACCCATCATCAGCTTATCGGCTGCACCTTGTTATATTGACGGCAAATTACAACCCCGAAGAATAGATTTAAGGCCTTTTGCTTTATTTGGACCATCGGGAATAGAGATTGTGCCAGGCGGCTTAACTAGGGTTGCCTTAAAAGAGGGATCGTTGGTTGTAAATTCATCACAAGGTGGTGGAAGTAAAGATACTTGGGTATTAAGTGTATAATTTAAAAAAGAAATATGTTAAGTAGAGTTGCAAATTCTTTATACTGGCTTTCTAGATATATGGAGCGCTGTGATGGTATTTTGAGACTGCTAAGAGTAAATTACGCTTATTCTCAGGATGATTTTGAACAATTTAGCTGGCGCCCCGTATTAATGATTTTTAGCGATATGGATGCTAAAAACATTGCCGATGTAAAACATGAGGGCCGAAAAGTTCTCCAATACATGATTACAGATAGATTAAACAAAAATTCTGTTTTTAACTTAGTAAGTAAATCCAGAGAGAATGCCCGCTCGGTACAAGAGAATGTTACCAAAGAGCTTTGGCAGTGTTTAAATGATTATTATCATAAAGTGAGATTAAATGATATTGCCACTTCTCTACAAAAAGAAGATCCTGTTTCTGTAATAGATGATTTGGTGCAACAAGGAATGCACTATTATGGTACTTGTGAAATTACCATGGCCAGAGGAGAAGGCTATTATTTCATGAATATTGGAAAATATTTAGAAAGAGCCATTCAATCTGTAGATATCTTAAATGTAAAATTTAGCGAACTCAATTACTCATTAGAAGAAAGGTCTGATCCTACCTATTGGAAATATCTCTTATTATCTATTTCTGGATATGAAATATTCTTAAAAAGTTACCGCTCTGCCTTAGATTCAAGAAACATATTGCACCAAATTGTATGGAATGAACATTTTCCTCGTTCTATTATGTACTCGGTAAGAAGATTAAAACAGTCTTTTGAAACCCTAAAATCTGATAGAAACGGCGAAGCATACAAAGCTATCAGTTTTATGATTGGTAAATTAGAGAGCAGTATTAAATATTCTGATTTAAAAGATTTAGAATCTAAAGGTTTACAAGAGTATCTTCAAGAAATTAAGCAAGATTTATTAGCTATTGGCCATGCTTTTAATCATTATTACTTTGCTTTCAATTAAATTAAACAGCAGAAAAAAAATATATCCATGCCTAAATTTACGGTTCACCATACCACTACTTATAAATATGATGCCTTAGTTTATGATAGCGCTAATCAGATTATGCTTTATCCTATCAAAGATAAATATCAAGAAGTGGTAGATTTTCAACTAAAAATTACTGGCGACCCTTTAGTTGATGTTTTTACAGATTATTACGGCAACGAAGTAGGTACTTTTACCAACCCCGAGTCTCACAAACTACTACAAATAGAAACTATTATAGTAGTAAATGTGAAGAAAAACCCAATGCCGGTTACTAATATTTTTCAAAATAACCAATGGCAAACACTCAAGTATTTATCTCATCAGTTACCTTATATTAACTTTTTAAAGCAAGAAAATTTTAAAGCTCAAGAAGATATCATGTCTATACTGGAGCCTTTAAAAGCTAAAAACGAATCTCCTTTTGAGGTAGCTAAATACCTTTGCGGCTACGTTTTCGAAAACTTTCAATACGTAAAAGGAATTACCACGGTAGAAACTACCGTAGATGAAATTTGGAAACTACGGTCAGGCGTATGCCAAGATTTTGCTCATATTTTATTAGTAATGTTACGATACATGAATATTCCGGCTGGTTATGTGAGTGGTTATATTTGCCCAAATAAAAACGGGATGAGGGGCGAAGGCGCAACCCATGCTTGGGTAGAAGCTTATTTACCAGATTATGGATGGTTAGGTTTTGATCCCACTAATAATTGCATAGTAGAAGACACCCACGTAAGGTTAGCTGTAGGCAGAAACTTTGTAGATTGTAGTCCGGTAAAAGGTACCTATAAAGGCACTTCTCGTCATACTTTGGAAGTAAAAGTTAGCGTATCTTATGAAAATGATCCTATTCCAAAATTAGAAGAAACCGAAGCGGATATTAGTACACACGATGCTCCAATTAATTCTTACAGAAAGTTTATAGAAATGCAACAGCAATAATTTTTTAATAACAATGAGGGCGCTTAAAACTATTGGGCTATATCTTTTATAAAAACCATTTGATTGTAGGGGTTATTCCTTTTACATATTGGCCATCATTGTCTTAAAAATAAAATTTGTTGCCTTAGCTTAGTGCATTTTAACAAAAAAATTATTAATTTTATTTAGAAATTATAAACCTAATTTCATTTTTATCGTACAAACAATTGCAGTCTTGTGCAAAGCGCTGCAAAAAGAATTTAAATTACATTTTAATCAGAATTTAAAATCTTTAAAGTTTTATTGTGTAAAATACCCAAACTCGGAACGTGAGTTTGGGTATTTGTTTTTTAATCAAAATCAGATATAGATATCATTTTCTATTTTGTCTATTAATTATCCGCTTTAAGCTTATTTAGTAGTCAACACCCTTTAATAATTCTACTTTTAAATTTGAATCAACTTATTTTAATTAAATAAATGAATAATTACAAAATTAGTCGTCTGGGATTACAGCTCATTTTAGTGCATGTTATATTTTGGATCATGCTGGTTTTACCTCCTTTTTTGTTTAGGTACAATGCCCCGCCTAATAGATTTACCGAGTATTCCTTATATCGTATATTAATTAGTAACGCCTTTTTGGCATTGCTTTTTTACTTAAATGCTTTCTATTTTTTCCCTTCTATTTTTAAAAAAAGAGGACTTTGGATTTACTTGTTAGTATTAATAGCTGCCGTTGCCGGGATGTGGTTTTTATCTCAATATATAGATACAGAGCTTTTTCCTGGCAAAAGAAAATGGAATCGATCTATTTTCCCCAACCTTATTTCCTATATTTTTATTTTGGGAACTAGTTGCAGCTATAGAATTATAACCGATCATTTAAAGCTTCAAAAAACAAATAAGGAAAGAGAAACAGAAAATCTTAAAACCGAACTTAGTTTTTTACGGTCGCAGGTGAGCCCGCATTTTATGTTTAATGTATTAAACAACTTGGTTTCTTTAGCCAGAAAGAAAAGCGATAAAATGGAACCTGCTTTGTTACAATTATCTTCCCTCTTACGTTATATGCTCTATGAAGGAAACCATGACAGGATTAGCTTAAATCAAGAAATTAATTATTTACAAGGCTATATAGACCTTCAAAAATTAAGATTTGGAGATGATATAGATATTGATTTTACTGTTGAAGGCAACACCAACGACTTTAAATTAGAGCCTATGCTACTCATTCCATTTGTAGAAAATGCTTTTAAACACGGCATGGGAACTTTATTACAACCAAAAATAAAAATTGCCATGGTTGTGCAAAATAAAAACCTGAATTTTAAGGTAGAAAATGATGTTGCCCCTATTGGCGAAAGCAAAGATGCAAGCTCTGGTATTGGACTAAATAATATTAAAAGACGTTTAGCTTTATTGTACGGAAAGCTTTATAGCTTAGAAGTGAAAGAAGAAAATCAAAAATATAAAGTCGATTTAAACTTAGAAATGCATGATTAGATGTTTGGTGGTAGATGATGAGCGTTTAGCAATTGAGTTAATTGAAGACAATATAAAGCAGGTTCCGTTTTTAGAATTTGCTGGCTCTTGTAAAAACGCCATGCAAGCGCTTGATACCTTACAAAAAGAAAAAATAGATCTCCTTTTTTTAGATATCCAAATGCCCGGCCTAAACGGTTTGCAACTGGTTAAAAGTTTGGTAAACCCACCAATGGTAATTTTGGTGACCGCTTATGAGCAATATGCCTTAGAAGGTTTTGATTTAGCCGTGATAGATTATTTGCTAAAACCTGTACCGTTTGATAGATTTTTAAAGGCGGCAAACAAAGCTTATGATTTATTTAACTTAAAACAACTGAGCAAAACAGAGCAAAACACAGAAAATGATTACCTTTTTGTAAATGCCGATTATGCTCATATCAAAATTAAGTTAGAAGACATTGAATACATAGAAGGCTTAAAAGATTATGTAAAAATCTATCTAATAAATGCAGACAAGCCTATAATAACACGTATAAGTATGCGCTATTTAGAAGAAAAACTAAGTAGCAATCATTTTTTACGAGTGCATAAATCATATATCGCATCATTAAACCACATGACGGCCTTTAAAAGGAATCATCTTATACTCCCTCATAAAGAAATTCCTGTAACAGATTTTTACCGAGAAGCATTACTAAAACACATCAGTAATAAAAACCTTTAAGACTAATCTCTTTCAAAAGGGCTTTCATCTATTTTTAATCTAGGGATGTATCAAAAATTACTATTTCCACTTAAGCTTGCTTAACATTGTTTCTCTAAAATTGAATTTTAGGGTTTTATCGTATCACTAAAATGATACAAAACCTATCAATCAATTTTATAACAATTACGTTTAAGCATCATCTAAATGATTAAAAACAAAAAAATAATTAATAAAAAAGACATTACTAAAATAATTTTGATGAAAAAAATAATACTTTTTGTGTTTTGCCTGTTTGCTTTACAAAGCCTAAAAGCACAAACTAATATGGAAGTGAGCGGTGTAGTTAAAGATTCTACCAACACCACCGTAATTGGAGCTGCTGTTAAAATAGCGACAGCCAAAGACACCTTATCGGCTTTAACAAATTTAGATGGGGTTTTTGTGTTTTCAAACATTAAATCTTCAGAGTTTTCTATTACCATATCTGCTTTAGGCTATCAAGCCGTTAAAAAAAGATACTTTTTTGATCCTAATTCAAAAAAAGAAGTTTTAGAACCTATCATTTTAAAAAATGATAACAAAATGCTGAACGAAGTAGTAGTTAACGGAACGCCTGATGTTACCATTAAAGAAGATACTACAGAATACAGAGCCGGAGCTTACAAACTAAGAGAAAATGCTTTAGCAGAAGATTTATTGAAAAAACTACCCGGTTTGGAGGTTGACAGAGATGGAAACGTAACCACACAAGGTAAAGCAGTAACCCGAGTGAGAATTAATGGTAAAGATTATTTTGGTGGAGACATTAAAACAGCTACTCAAAACTTACCTGCAGATGTGATTGAGAAAGTTCAAATTGTGGATGATTACGGCGACCAAGCAAATATTACTGGTGTTAGAGATGGTGAGCCAGATAAGGTTTTAAACTTTACCATTAGAAAAGATAAAAACAAAGGCTATGTAATGAAAGGTGTAGTAGGTGGTGGAAACGAAGGTCGTTACCAAGGATCCGCGTATCTACAATCTTTTGATAATAACCGCCAATTATCCTTTTTGGGCAATTTTAACAATACCAATGCAAACATATTTAGTTTAACTTCTAACGCCGGAGCTGGTGGTAGAGGCGGCAGAGGCGGTGGTTTTCAGCAAGGTGGTAACGATGGCTTAACCAACGTAAACTCTATAGGTTTTAATTACAGAGATGAGTGGAGCTCTAAAGTTACTGCTTACGGTAGTTACAGTTTTTTTGATAGAAACAATAACACCACCAGCAGCAGGCTTCAAAATAACTTAGCATCAGAAGGTTCTGTTTTTAATAACAATTTTTCTGATACTGATGCGGGCAGCACAAGCCACAGAATTAATTTTAATATTGAATATAAAATAGATTCTTTAAACTATTTAAAAATTACTCCTAATGTATCATTTAGTAAAAATGATGGCTTTTCTGATACCAGATTTAACATTTCTTCTAATCAAGGTTCTTCTGTAGGTTCTACTTTTAATACTACTGGGGCATTAAATCCTAATTACGGAGCCGAAATTTTATATAACCATAGATTTGGAGCGGCCGCAAGAAACTTATCTTTTAATGCCACGTTAAATTCTACATCTAACAATCAAGATCAAGATCAAATTTATCGTAACACTCCAAGCGGGCAAATTGAAGAGTATCAGCGCCAGCTTATCACAAACGATAATAACAATGATAACGTAAACCTCAGATTATCTTATTCAGAGCCTTTAAGTGCAACCAACAACTTAGAATTTAACTATGCTTACGGTTTTTCTAGAGCAGATAATAGCAGAAGAGTTTTAACTACAGATACAGAAGGCAGTACACCTGTATTTAATGCCAATCAAAGTAACGAATATGTATTTGATTACATTACCAACCGTTTTGGCGTTAACTATCGTGTTAACCAAAAATTATACAATTACTCTTTGGGTTTGGCGGTACAACCAGCAACTTTAACTGGCGCTACAACAGGTAATAGAAGTTTTAACAATATTTTTCCGGCGGCTAGGTTTGCCTACAAGTTTTCTAGAACTATGGAATTAAATATTAATTATAACGGAAACACTAATCAACCAAGTTATGATCAGTTACAACCTATTACCAACCAAGCTAACGCACAATTTTATACTACAGGTAACCCTAATTTAAACCCCGAGTTTAGCAACCGATTAAACATTAGGTTCAACAATTTTGATATGGCATCTGGAAATGTGCTATTCACTAACCTGTCTTACAGCTACACCAATGATAAAATTGTAACCAATACCATTAACGCTCCTGTTGCAAGTGATCCATCTGTTTTACAGGAATACAAATATTTAAATGCTGATGGATTTTATACTTTAAACGGATTTTATGCTTTTTCTAAGCCTTTGGCAGAGAAAAAATATGTTATCGGGGTAAGAGGATCTGCCAATTATAATAACAATATTTCTTTTATTGACGATGTAAAAAATACAGGTAAAAACTTAATCTTGAGTCAGCGTTTAAGTCTTCAGCTTAATCCTACAACAGCTATTGAGTTAACTCCAGCAGCAAATTTTACATACAACAAAAACCAAAACACCATTAATACCAGAGCAAATAGCGAAGTAAAAGCTTGGAGCTTAAGTTTTGATAGTAAAATTTATATCTTAAAAACTTGGATTTGGGGAACCACCACAGATAAAACCATTAATAGTGGTTATGGCGGCATCAACGCAAACCCACTTATTATTAATAGTTACGTAGAGAAACAATTTTTAAAAGGCAAAAAAGGAAGTTTAAAATTTCAAGCTTTTGATTTGCTGAATGAAAGTACCAGTATTTCTAGAATTGTAACCGGTAATGCCATT
The DNA here is from genome assembly GCF_005116455.1 of Pedobacter cryophilus. Lineage (GTDB taxonomy): Bacteria > Bacteroidota > Bacteroidia > Sphingobacteriales > Sphingobacteriaceae > Pseudopedobacter > Pseudopedobacter cryophilum. The sequence goes on along the minus strand of NZ_SWBP01000001.1, from coordinate 838,331 downwards.
ACCGATTCTCAAAGTAACCGTTTAGCCAGATATTTTATGTTGAGCTTTAGCTTAAACATTTCTAAGTTTGCTGGTAATTCAACAGCACCACCATCTGAATTTGATAGACAAAGAATGAATAGAATGGGCGGCGGAAACTAAGCCATTATAAATAGTTTAAGAGAGCGCTTTGGTTTCATAAATCAAAGCGCTTTTTTTGTAAAATTAATTTCCCGTTTTCTGATACTTTGTGAAAGTTTTAAATTTTTTTTGGCGTTTTAATCCCGATGAAAAATCGGGACAGGCTACGCTATCCGTTACAATCTTTTGCTCCAAAAAGCAAAAGGATTTTCACTGCTATCGTTAACGCAAAAAACGTTCTAAAGCTTCACTATTCAATTAATTTCCAATCATTAGATACTTTTTGCAAGCCTAAAAAGTCTGTTTTGGGTGCTAAGTCTAAATAAGGATAAGTTACTTTTGATAAATAAAGCCCTTGCGGATGAGCCGGAGATAATATTTTTGGCGTTTCTTTATTAATTAAATAGCTTTCAAAAGCATCTACACTTAATAGGCCTTTACCTACTTTTAATAATTGCCCAACCAAAATTCTAATCATTTTACCTAAAAAACGATTAGAAGAAATTTGAAACCTCAATTGATTTCCATTTTCTGATACTAACCATTTTGCAGCAGAAACCCTACAAATGGTATGCTCATTTTTATCTGGCGAAGTACAAAAACACCGATAATCTTCGTATTGGATTAATAAATCTGTTGCCCTTTTTAGCTGCTGAAAATCTATCTCTAACCCTAAATAAAGCGAGCTAAAATCACTTAAAAATGGGTCTTTATAGGTATGAATAAAATAATCATATTGACGTTGAATGGCATCAAACCTGCAATGCGGAAGGTTTTCCATAGGGATGATGTCAAAAACGGCAATATCGGCTGGTAAAATTCTGTTTAGCCTAAACAACAGGTTTTCATCTGCTGGTTTTGCTAAATCTGCATGAAAAAAGAATTGACTGGCGTTTACTTTAGCATCCGTTCTTCCGCAGCCCACAATGGCAATTGGGGTTTTTAAAACCTGACTTAAACTTTCTTCTAAAACCTGTTGTAAGCTAAAATTATCTTGCTGCTTTTGCCAGCCATTATAATTTTTCCCCTGATAAGCGATATGAAAGAAATGCCTCAATTTTTTTGAATCTGATTTGCTCAAATATAAATGTTAGAATTGGTTGTATGTAGATAAATTGAGATTTAGGCTTGCGGAGGCACCAACCGAGGGTATTGTGTAAAGTCCAACTCATATTGTGAGTGAGCAAAAAATTTTAGCAGAACATTTGGGCACCGCTTTGTCGTTCTGTATTCATTTCAACATCTTAAAAATGGGTAAATTTTCTTTTCTGTTTTATCGGGTCTGGAGATTCTTTTCCATTTCTTAAATCCTTAGAGATCGCTTCGCTTTAACGTTTTGCGGCTTACCGCAGGTGGGGTTTTGGAACGACCAACTGTCGGCTACAACAAATGTAAAATAAAAGCTCAAAGCTACAAGTTACCTCGCACCCCCACTTGCGGTAAGCCGCTGTTAGCAGCTGCCTTTATTTTCTCTTCCATTTGATGTTTCTGTCGTCCACAAATTCTGTTACTCCAAGTCTGGCGTTAAAAGTAAAATTGTTAATTTCTTTTTCAACATTCATTCCCGAGTAGTCTGCTTTGTTACTGTCAAAAAAATATGTTGTGTCGTTTACTTTTTGAATGTTTTTCAAGCTGTCACTAAAAAATGTTCCAATAAATGTTATTTCAACACTACCATAACCAGACGAAGATTTAGATGAATTTACGAACCAATGGTCGTAACGTGTCTTGCCGTCTCCCGTTATTGCCGACTGATGATAACTGCCTTTTGAAAATTCGTACACAACCGTCAAGTAATTCGTATTTGAAAATCCTTGTTCAAAGTCCCTTGTCGAGTCGCTTGCAGATTCTGGTGCTATAAAAATAATCGTGTCCTTTTCACCTTTGTCTGAAATGAAGATAACCGAGTCTGTTTTTGTAAATGGCTTGTACCAAATAAGTTCGTCTTCGGTAAAATCGTCAACTTTATAATCATCAACTTTATTTGTCTGATTAAAACAACTTGTCAGGGAAATTGTCAATATTAAAAGTAAAAGTCTCATAATGTAGGTGTCGTCTGTTAAGGTTGCTGCTAACTACTTGCTATACGCTATCTATAGCGTATATATTTCATATATGTAATTCAATTTTAGATATATTAAATAGATAGTTAAAAGTAATAATTTATTTAAGCTAAACAAGACATTGACAACTATCCTAAAATAAGTTTAAAACAAAACAGGGTCTCTGCTAGAAACCCTGATTGGAAGGAATTGTATTTCGGTTGGTAAGGCCAGTATTATATAGCAAAAGCTAAAGTAAAATAAACTGGGGTGCAGCGGCATCTTTTTGCTTTTGGGCTGGTGTTTTGGGCAGCAAAAAATATAGCGAAACACCAGACTGGCCTACCTTAATTAGCACAGGTATTGCTTTTCAAAAAAAATCTGAAAATTCTACCTCATTGGTTTAGGGAAAATAATAGCACTTTCATGCCCTTCGGCATCTACAGACTGTAAACCAAAAAAGTAATTGTCTTTAGAGTAAGGAAGTGTAACCTGAGTTTCGGTCACAAAAATTTTCTTTTCCCAATAAGGCGACACCGTTTCACGCATTAAAATATAATATCCAGCTGGTTTGGTGCTTTTTGGTGCTTCCCATTTTAGGGTAGTATTATTAGTTAAATCTGAAGTAACAATGCCTACATTTAATGGTTCGGCTGGTGCTTTTGCAATATTTGCCAAAACGGCTAAATTCATTCGCCCTACTTTTTGGATATAAGTATAATCTGCAAAATCGGGCAAATCGCCATACTCTCTACCTTTTTCTACTCGTACATCTTGATGCTGTCTGTCAAAATTCTCGTTCATTTCTGTAAACCTAACTGCTGCAAAACCTTCCTGAGAAAAAGCGGTATGGTCTCCGCCTCTCAAATAACGGTCTCTGCGATAAATCATTTTCACATCTAATTGATCTACATAACGCTCTGCAACTTCTTTTACATAACGGGCAAACTCTCTAGCCGGACCATCATTTTCTGCACCTATAGAAATTCTTAAAGCGCCTTGTTCTTTGGTTTCAACAACCGGTACTCCTTCACTAAAAACCCTTACCGAGCGGTTATCTTTTAAGTTGGTTTCGCCGCCGTAAGTATTTCCTACAATGTCATTGGTAATCATGGCAACCACATTCCAACCTTCGGCTTTGGCTCTTTTGGCTAAATGTGCTGCTCCATAAAGTCCTTGTTCTTCGCCAACAACAGCCACAAAAATAATGGTGGCATTGTATTTTTGCTTACTCATCACTCGGGCTAACTCTAAAGAAACAGCCGTTCCTGAGGCGTCATCAACCGCACCGGGAGCTGCAGAAGTGGCATCATTAGCGCCTGATGCTCTAGAATCATAATGTCCCGAAACTATAAATACTCTGTTATCAGTAGGGTCGGTTCCTGGCAAAATGGCGATTACATTTTTTAAAGTGGCATCTTTAGTCACTCTTCTACCATCAGCAGGTTGCACAAAAGTGTCAAATTCTACTTTTAAACGTCCGCCACTTTCTTTACTATATTTTTCAAACTCGCTTTTTAACCAATTTCTAGCGGCACCAATTCCGCTTGTTTTACTCAAGGTATCACTAAGGGTATGTCGGGTTCCAAAACTTACCAACTTTCTTACGCTGGCTTCAATATTTTTCTCGGAAACCTCATCAATCATATTTTTGATGATCATATCTTTTTTAATGATGGTAGTTTGTGCCGATGCTTGCTGAACAATGAAAAGAAGGGCAATGAGTTTTAAAAATTTCATGCTGTTTGGTTTAAGGTTATAAGCTTCCAATTTCTAAATTTATAAGCATTTATCAGGTAACAAGTTTGTTAAATTTATAAGCTGTTTTTATTCATTCAAAATGAATAAGTTTGATTTAAACCCTCAAACTCGTCAAAATGAAAAAAAACTTACTCCTCACCAGTACATTTGCTTTCTTCTTATCGGCAGTAGCAATTGCACAGAATAATGAAGTTACTCAAAAAATTAAAGACGAAGGCTTAAACAAATCCAAAGTAATGGAAACGGCCTTTTATTTAACCGATGTTTCTGGCCCTAGATTATCTAATTCCCCTGGCTTAGAAAGAGCAGAAAAATGGGCGGTAGAAAAGTTAAAATCTTATGGTTTACAAAACGTAAAATTAGAGCCTTGGGGTAAGTTTGGAAAAGGATGGGAAGTAGAAAAATACTACGCTGCTTTTACCAGCCCTTATTACCATAATATTATAGCATCTCCAAAAGCATGGACACCAAGTACTAACGGACCAATAAAAGGTGAGGTGTTTTTAATGAAGGCAGATTCGTTACCAGATTTAGCTCAATTTAAAGGAAAATTAAAAGGGAAGATAGTTTTAACACCAACAACAGCTGTTTTAGCAACTTCTTTTAAATCTGACGGAGAAAGATATACTGAAGAAGAATTAGCGGCAATGGTTGCGCCAACACCTGCCGGCGGTGGACAACGTGGCGGTCAGCGTGACCCTGCTGCTTTAGCTAGAATGACTAAATTAAGAGAATTTAGAACTCAACTAACAGCGTTTTTAAAAGAAGAAGGTGTGGCTTTAATTCTTACCTATTCTAGAGGAAATCATGGCACATTTTTTACCAGTAATGGCGCTTCTTATGCAGAAGATGCCCCATCAGCTTTGCCAGAATTAGAAGTTTCATCAGAAGATTTTTTAAGAATGCAACGCTTATTAGTGGCTGGTATGAAAGTAGAAATGGAGGCTGATATCAAAACTAAATTTTTTGATAAAGATTTAACTGGATATAATGTAGTAGGCGAAATTCCTGGAAGCGACCCTAAATTAAAAGACGAAGTGGTGATGTTGGGCGGCCACTTAGATTCATGGCATGCAGCTACCGGCGCTACAGATAATGCGGCAGGTTGTGCAGTGATGATGGAAGCGGTAAGAATTATTAAATCTTTAGGCTTAAAGCCGAAGAGAACTATTAGAATAGCATTATGGTCATCAGAAGAGCAAGGTTTATTTGGATCTAGAGGTTATGTAGCGCAACATTATGGCGACCGTACCACCATGGTATTAAAACCTGAGCATGAGAAAATTTCTGCTTATTATAATTTAGATAATGGCAGCGGCAAAATAAGAGGTATTTATTTACAAGGTAATGAAGCAGCCGGACCAATTTTTACAGAATGGTTAAAGCCTTTTGCAGATTTAGGCGCAACTACAGTAACGGCTAGAAACACAGGCGGAACAGATCACCAGTCTTTTGATGCTTTAGGAATTCCAGGTTTCCAATTTATTCAAGATGGATTAGAGTACAACACCCGTACGCACCACAGTAATGAAGATACTTACGATCGTTTAATTCCTGCTGATTTAATGCAAGCAGCAACTATTATAGCTGCTTTTGTTTATAATACATCAGAAAGAGTGGAAAAGATTCCGAGAAAAGAATTGCCAAAAGCACAACTACCAGTGGCTAGATAATTCTAAAAAATTAGCATAAATAAACAGCCCACGGTTTAAACCGTGGGCTGTTTTTGTTTTATAACTCAAAACTTTGATGCCTAGTAGGAATCTCTATATCGTGGTAACCTTCACTCATTAATTTCTCTTTAAATATTTCTTGAGTTTTGATTTCGCCATGTACCAAAAACATTTTTTTGATGAGGCTTTTATCCTGACAAGCTAAAAATCGCAATAAATCAGCCTGATCTCCATGCGCACTTAATGATTGTAAAAACTTAATTTGTGCATTTACCATATACTCCTCTCCAAAAATATGTACCGGATTTACCCCATTTAATAAACGACCAGCTAAAGAAGAAGGTTCTGCATAACCCACCATTAAAATGGTATTGTTTGGGTCATTAATATTGTTTTTAATATGGTGTTTCACTCTACCAGCTTCGGCCATTCCACTGGCAGAAATGATTACCATTGGCGAATGATCATCATTTAAAGCCATAGATTCCTCTACATCTTCCACATATCTTAATCCTTTAAAATCAAAAGGATCTTCATCAACTTTTAAAACTTCTTGTACTTTTTCATTAAAATTCCAAGGATGTGCTTTAACCACCAAAGTTGCTTTTCCAGAAAGCGGACTGTCTACAAAATACTTTACATCGGGCAATTTTCCCTTCAATTCTAAGCTATTTAAAGAATATAGCAGCTCTTGCGTACGGCCAACACTAAATGCAGGGATAATCACTTTGCCTTTTCTATTGATACAGGTGTCTCTAATAATTTCTAATATTTTATCTTCTGCAGCAATGGCATCTTCATGCAAGCTGCTGCCGTAAGTAGATTCTATTAAAATATAATCGGCTTGCCTAAAAGTAGCGGGTTCTTTTAGTATCAAATCTTTAAACCTGCCCACATCACCACTAAAAGAAATTTTGGTTGTTTTTTCGTTTTCAGTAATATCTAAATGGACCGATGCGCTACCAATAATATGCCCGGCATCTTTAAAAATAAGTTTCACCCCATTTGTAACTTGGTGAATGGTCTCATATTTTATCTTTTTAAAAAAAGTAAGCGCTAGTAAGGCATCTTTTTTAGTGTACAACGGCTCAATTGGTTGTTTGCCTTGTTTTTCTCTTTTCTTATTCAAATATTTGGCATCAGATTCTTGAATATTAGCCGAATCTTCTAATAAAATCTTGCATAAATCATAAGTAGCCGGTGTAGCTAAAATTTGCCCTTTAAAACCACTCGCTACCAATTTAGGAATCAAGCCCGAATGATCTATATGAGCATGAGAAAGAATCAAAAAGTCTATTTCTGAAGCATTAAAACCAAAATCTTCATTCAGTTTTGCAGTATCTTTTCCATGACCCTGAAACATGCCACAGTCTAATAAAATTTGAGTACCGCTATCTAGTTTAATTAAATGCTTGCTTCCGGTAACGGTTTGTGCAGCGCCATGAAAAGTAATGTTCATAATAATGGTTTAATAAAAATGAATTGCAAAAATTGGTTTGAGCGTTATTTAAACGCTTTCTGATTTATCTAACCTTATTTACGGTCAAAAATCAAAGCTTTTAGGTTTTAATGAAGGTAACAATAATTTAGCCAGATGAAAACTAAATAAATAGTTGTAAAACTAAAATATTAGTTATATATTTGATTATAGCCTAAAAATAAATTGATAAACTCTTATTATAAAAATATACAAACAAATGGAAATCAAAGAACTAACCAAAGCCGAAGAACAAATTATGCAGGTATTATGGGATTTAAAAGAAGGCTTTGTGAAAGATGTAATTGAGCAATTACCTGAACCTAAACCTGCTTATAATACGGTATCAACCATCATTAGAATTTTAGAAACTAAAGGTTTTATAGATCATGCTGCCTTTGGAAAAAGTCACCAATACCATCCTGTGATTAGTAAAGAAGAGTATAAAAACTTCGCCACAGAAAAACTAATGAACGGCTATTTTGAAAACTCGGTAGAAAGCATGTTTTCATTTTTTGTGAAAAAGCAAAAAATTGATTTAGCTGAAGCTGATGAGATTATGAAAATGATTGAAAAACTTAAAAACGAGCAATAATGAATTGGGCAAACTACCTCATCCAAATCAACCTCTATTTGATGTTGTTTTATGCGTTCTATATTTTTATTTTAAGGAACGAAACATTTTTTAACCTAAATAGAACTTACTTATTAAGTACTTCCATTTTTGCGCTAATGATTCCTTTGTACAGAACCAATTGGGTACAATCATTTTTCATTACAGAAAAGGTGCAAACCAGCTGGACCAGCGTAAACATGATGATGTTGCAGGGCTTTGCCTCCCCAATAGTAGAGGAAACCATTTGGACATTGGGAGATTATTTAACTTTTGTTTATCTATTCATGATGATTTTTTTGGTTTTAAGATTGATATATCGATTAACCAGAGTACAAAAAATGTTGAATTCGGATCATCATCCAGAAGCATTTTCATTTTTTAGAAAAGTAAGGGTAAACCCTGATTTACCACAAAAAGAACAAATAGAAAAGCATGAACAAACTCATGCCAAGCAATTACACTCGGCGGATGTATTGTTTTTAGAGATTTTATGCATCATTAATTGGTTTAACCCAATTGTTTATTTGTACAAAAAATCTATCCGCCATATTCATGAATTTATTGCTGATGAACAAGCCTTGCATCTACAAAACAATAAAAAAGATTATGCCTTACTGCTTTTCAGTAAAAGCTTTGGCATTAACCCCAACAGTTTAACTAATAATTTCTTTAACCAATCATTATTAAAAAGGAGGATTCAAATGTTACAAAAACCTAAATCAAGGAAAACAGCCCTGTTAAAATACGGCTTATCTGCCCCATTATTTCTAATCGCGATGATTTTATCTTCGGCTACTATTAGCGAGAATAAGAATTTAAAAACTATTGCGAAACAAGTTGCCCCTAAGCATAACATCACCGAAAGTCTTCCGAATTTGAATTCAAAAAAAGAGGTAACCAACAAAATATTTAAAGATCCAACAACTATCAATCAAATAACTAGCGCAAATCTTGAAAACATAGATTCTGTATTTACTAAAGTTGACGAGTTACCTTCTTTTCCTGGCGGATTACAAGCTTTTGGTATGTTTCTGGGCGAAAACATGAAGTATCCGGCATTAGCCAGAGATAATAAGATTCAAGGACGAGTTTTTGTTCAATTTGTTGTCGAGAAAGATGGAAGTTTATCTGAAATTAAAGTAGTAAGAGGGATTGGATCCGGTTGTGATGAAGAAGCGGTAAGAGTATTGGCATTATCTCCAAAATGGACACCGGGAATGCAAAATGGAAAAGTAGTAAGGGTAAGTTATGTTGTGCCCATATTTTTTCAAATGAAAGGAGCCACAGGAAAAACTCCTCCACCACCACCCGCACCCAGCGTTAATGGAACGCCACCGCCACCTCCAGCACCAATGGATATTTCATCAAGCAATAATGCATTATTCATTGTAGACGGCTTAGAATATAAAGGAGATAAAAACAATTTGAAGAAAGATTTAAACCCTAATGAAATAGAAAGTATTAATGTTTTAAAAGGAGAAGCAGCCATTAAAAAATATGGTGATAAAGGAAAAGATGGTGTGATAGAAATTACCACCAAAAAGAAAGAGTAAGAAGTTTTGGTTAGGTTTAAATAAATCGGAAATGTTGGGTTTGTTGCCCAACCTTTTTTTCTTTGTCCTGCTGAACTTGGTAAAGGATCACATTATATAAGTAGCCAACAATATATTCAAAAACCTAAAATGAGTACACCTATTTGTAAGAGCCCTTTGTCATGCTGAACTTGTTTCAGTATCCCATTAAATAAGTAGTCAACAATATATTCAAAAACCTAAATTGAAGTACACCTACTTGTAAGATCCCGAAATGAATTCAGAATGACAAAGGTTTGTCATGCTGAACTCGTTTCAGTATCTCATGCAATAGGTAGCCACAATTATATTTAAAAACCCAAAATGAGTAAACCTATTTGTAAGATCCCGAAATGAATTCGGGAGGACAAACCTAAACATTTGTCATGCTGAACTTGTTTCAGTATCCCATTAAATAAGTAGTCAACAATATATTCAAAAACCTAAATTGAAGTACACCTACTTGTAAGATCCCGAAATGAATTCGGGAGGACAAAGGTTTGTCATGCTGAACTTGTTTCAGTATCTCATGCTATAGGTAGCCACAATTATATTCAAAACCTAAAATGAGTACACCTATTTGTAAGATCCCGAAATGAATTCGGGAGGACAAAGGTTTGTCATTCTGAACTCGTTTCAGTATCTCATGCAATAGGTAGCCACAATTATATTTAAAAACCCAAAATGAGTAAACCTATTTGTAAGATCCCGAAATGAATTCGGGAGGACAAACCTAAACCTTTGTCATGCTGAACTTGGTTCAGCATCTCATGCAATAGGTAGCCACAATTATATTCAAAACTTCAAATGAGTAAACTTATTTGTAAGATCCCGAAATGAATTCGGGAGGACAAACCTAAACATTTGTCATGCTGAACTTGGTTCAGTATCTCATGAAATAGGTAGCCACAATTATATTCAAAACCTAAAATGAGTAAACCTATTTGTAAGATCCCGAAATGAATTCGGGAGGACAAACCTAAAATGAGTAACCTCTTTGTATGATCCCCGAAATGAATTCGGGAGGACAAAGAAACGTTAATCTTCCACCTGCGCAGAAACCTGACCGGGTTTACCAATCACTTTAAAATTACCTTCTCCTTTTAATACAGAGGCGGTAAGTGTTTTATTATTGATAATTTCTGTGGCTTTTCTTAATTCCAAATCGTACTGAAAAGCTTGTAAAGTTCGGCCGTTTTGGAAATAGTAACGTTGTACAATTTCACTTTCTAAAACCCTTTTAATTTCGGTTTTAAATTCCATTAAATCGTTCTTTTTGCTGGTAGAAACTTTAGTTTTTAAACTCTCAAATTCCCCTTTAATTTCCTCGTATTTTTTGTCTTTTTCGGCATCAGACTTTAAATCTGCTAAAGTTCTTTCTGTTGGCGTTTGATAGCTGTAATCTTTATCTTTTAAATAGCTTACAAAGTTTTGATACTCGGCATCGCTCAATTTAAATTCTTTAGCAGTGGCTACCGTTGGGTTTTTTCTGGCAAATTGTGTGGCGTAATCAAATATGTGGTATTTACTCACCAAAACCTGTGTAATTTGATGATATTGGTAAGGATCAACATAAAAATCGGGATAAATACCACTCCCGTCATAAACAGAACGGCCGCCTTTGGTTTTATAAACGGTAATTAAAGAATCGGCTACTCTATCTACAGATCCATCTTCATTTCTATGCGTATAATCTAAAGCCTGTATACATCTGCCAGATGGCGTATAATATTTAGCAACCGTAATTTTAACCAAGCTGTTGTAAGGCAAATTAAAGGTTTGTTGCACCAATCCTTTTCCAAAACTTCGCTGCCCAATAATCACTGCTCGGTCTAAATCTTGTAAAGCACCCGCAACAATTTCTGATGCCGAAGCCGAACGGCTGTTTACCAAAACTATTAAAGGTAAATTAGGCTCCAACGGACTCATAAAGGTTTTATAACCAATAGTTTTCTCTGGGTTTTTTCCCTTTTGTATCACCACTTCAATATCACGGTCTACAAAAAGATTAACAATTTTTACGGCTTCTTGTAAAATACCTCCACCATTATATCTTAAATCAATGATTAATCCGTTGGGGTTGTTTTTTTGAATAGCAATTAAAGCATCTCTCACCTCCTGAGCAGAGTTTTCTAAAAATTTATCGAGTTTAATGTAACCCACGTTGCCTTCTAACATGCCATGGTAGCTTACGTTAGGCTGGCTAATTTCTGCTCTCTTAATGAGTTTTTCAATGTTCTTACCATCTCTTTGAACCACAATTTTTAATGCCGTTTCTCTTGGTCCTTTTAATAACTGGCTTACTTGTTCATTATTTTTTCCTTTTATCAACTCATTATCAATAGAAATTACCTCGTCTCCTGCTCTGATATCAGCTTTTTGAGCGGGATACCCTTCAAAAGGATCAGAAATAAATACTCGGCCATCTCTATGAATTACACCTGCACCAATACCACCGTATTGGGTGCTTACATATTTCATTTTATAATCTTCAATCTCCGACTCGGGAACAAATTCTGTGTAAGGATCTAAGTTTTCTAACATGGCATCAATACCCGTTCTTAAAAGCTTAGAGGTATTTACTTCATCTACATAATTGATATTAAGTTCTTTATAAACCGATGCAAAAACATCTAGGTTTTTAGAAATCTGAAAAAGATCTTCACGGAAGGAGAAAGTGGTGGTGCTAATAGCTAATAAAGCTATGCCTATACTTAACTTTCTGTTTCTCTTAAAAAAATTCATGTGGTTACATTTTGAATTAAATGTACGAAAACGAGTGAAAATTATATTGCCATTAATGGGGTAGACACATTATTTGACAGTTAAACCAGTTTTTAGGATAGTTGAAAACCTTAATTAAGGTTTGAAATAAAAATTAATTTGATTGAGTTGGCTACCAAAAAAAATTACAAACGGTTATTTTCAATATTTAACAAGCCCTTTTTTAAGGTAAAAACAACATATTCTCTGTTTCTTTTTAGCCTACCTTGTAAATGGTTGATTAAATTTTCTTCTTGCCCAGCTTCAAAAACTAAATCTTCATCACTTAAGTGATTGTATTTTCTTTTAAGCTTAAGTTTTAATCTTTCCCAGTTTTCTTTACTGATGGTAATTTCTGCCATGATATTAATTTGCTGCAAAAATAGCACATTGATTTTAAATTGAAACTATTTATATGCTTTTAATCTGCTGGTGATTTGTACAACCCCGAGTATAATAAACTTGATTGCAACGGCAGCCCGAAGTGCGGGGGAATGGTGCTAATGGGCGGACAATAGTGAAAAGCAAGACTGTGGGAAGTTTTTTTGCATGAATTTTGCTTTCCAAGAAAATATAATTTGGCAATAAATTTGCACTTTTATAGTTTTACTGGAATATTTATTTAAAATTAAAACAATGAAAAAACTAATATTAGCTGCTTGTTTGATGTTGATTACATCTGCAGGGGCATTTGCACAATTTAATTTAGGCTTAAAAGGCGGTTTAAACTACACCACTATTAAAGCGCAAAACAATGAGTTTGATGAAAGTGGTGTTTTAGGATATCAAGTTGGAGCTTGGGCTAGGTTTGGTAAAGGTTTTTACCTACAACCCGAAGCTTATATTGGCACCAAAGGGTCAACCTTTAAGTTTCAAACCGGGGGCACCACGGTAGAAGAAAAACAAAAATTTACCACATTAGATGTCCCTTTGTTACTAGGCACAAAAATTGGAACCGATAAATTGAACTTTAGAATTATGGCCGGACCATCTTTTCAGTTTAATTTAGATGATAATAGCAGCGCTTTTGACCAAGCCACCAATCCAGATTTTTATAAATACAAAGATTTTGTAACCAATGTACAAGCTGGTGCAGGTGTAGATTTTGGAAATTTAGCTGTTGATTTAAGGTATGAGACTAGTTTACAAGATATCAATCAGAATGATGGACAAAGACAAAGTTTATTGCATTTAAGTTTAGGGTTTAAAATATTTTAAACAAACCGACGGCTACTATTTTTTAGTGATGGACAACACCAGTTACGAGCAATTTAATATTCCTAAATCTTTGTTTGAGGATTCAGCCCGTTTCTTAAAAGAAGGCATGAATGTAATTGTTTCTTTCGAAAGCGATGAGCCAATAATAGCAAAAGCACCAAACAGTGTGGAGCTAGAAATTACTTATACAGAACCTGCCGTAAAAGGAGATACTTCTACCAACGATTTAAAATATGCAACTGTAGAAACAGGTGTAGAAATTAAAGTGCCAATGTTTGTAAACCAAGGCGATAGGGTAAAAGTTGATACCGCAACAGGCGCTTATTTAGAAAGAGTAAAGTAAAATTTGAATTTGGTTGAGGGCGTTTCCTGCCTGCCGCAGGCAAGGTAACACGCTTTTCGCTAAATCTTTATCCCCGAAAAAGGGATAAAGGATACCGCTTCAATCGTTAACGCATGTATTAACGTAGAAACAGCGATAAACCATCTTCACAATAAATCAACAACGTATTTCGGTTATAAATTAAAAGGCTTCTAGGTTTACACCTAGAAGCCTTTTTTGGTTTTTAAAAGATTTGATAATAATTTAACATGCTTATTTATTGAGCTTTGTATCTTTATTAGCTTTAACATCGTATCTTCTTTAAAAATTACCTTATGAAATATTTAAAATCATTATCTCTTTTCCTTTTTATAAGCTTTCTACTCTTTACAGGAATGCAATGTGAGAAAGATGAAACGAATAAAGAAGAAGTACTTCCAGCAGAAACTCAAACCGGAAAAGGCACCTTTGGTTGTTTGGTAAATGGAGAAGTGTGGTTGCCAAGAGGGAAATTTCCTTATGCGGGCTTAACAACAACAATTCAATTCAACATCTTGAGTATTGGAGCAAGTAAGTCTAACACAGGTATTAGTTTTGGTGTAAGAAATATGGTTGATGTTGGTACTTATAATTTAAGTTTGGATATAAATTTTGTTGAATACAGTGTTGATACTAAAATTTTCAAAATAACTGAAGGTATTCTTACAGTCACTAAGTATGATAAAGTAAATCAAATCATTTCAGGTAAGTTTTGGTTTAAAGCTAAAAGTAGTTCTGGAGAAATTGTCGAAATAACCGAAGGAAGGTTTGATGATAAATTCACTATCTAGAATATATAAATCGCACCAATGAAATATCTAAAACCACTAATATTTCTTCTTTTTTTAAGCTTTCTACTTTTTACAGGAATGCAATGTAAAAAGGAAGAAACAGGAATTAATGCTTTACCACCTGCTACTCAAGAAGGGAAAAACACTTTCGGATTTTTATTAAATGGCGAAGTATGGGTTCCCAAAACGCCTTTGTTGAAACAAAGATTAGATTTAACGTACGATCCTGGTTACTTAAATGGTTCATTTGGAATTATTGCAAATAGATATATTTCAGAAAAAGATATAATGGAATTAGCAATAGGATCTACCGGAGTAAATAAAACAGGAACTTATCAATTTTCCACAGCCTCAAAAAATATTATTTACTATGATTCAAAAAGTAATTGTTACTATTTAGATGACACAACTATTTCTGGTAGTTTAACAATAACTAAATTAGACCTTACCAATAAATTTATCTCCGGAACTTTTAACTTTAAACTAGTAAAAAGTGGATGCTCAATTATTGATGCTACTGAGGGTAGATTTGATATAAAAATTGAGTAAGTATAAGTAAGTCTCTTAAAATATCAAAAAGGCTTTTGGAACACCATCCAAATGCCTTTTTCAATTCTAAATAATTCTATAACTATTTACATTGTTCTAAAAGCGCTTGGTTTTGGTCTTTTCCCCAAGACGGTGCAAAACCATCTGCTTTAAAAGCTTCAAATTTTGCTGCTGCTGTTTCTAAACTTGGTTTAGCCACTTTTTTTCCACCACCATAAGCTTCAGGAGTATAAAATTGGTTTTGTGCAATAATAAAATACGGACGAGGATTTTCTGGATTTAAAGCTTTTGCTTTTTGTAAAGATGCCATAGCTTCTCCCATTCCGCTTTGCATTCTAGTCATTGGGTCAACATAAATTTTCATAAAAGTGATGTAGCCTTTTAAAGCAGCAATTTCACTTTCAGCAGGATTTAAAACTTCGGCTTTGCCAATTAATTCTAAGGCTTTATCATAAACCAAATCTTTTTGATTGGCGTCTTGTAAAGTTGTTCCGTTAATCATTTGCGTATAAGCAGCGTAGTAAAAAGGTAACCATTCTGTTTTTGCAATGCCAGCCACTCTTTCAAAATGGTTTGAAGCTGCTGTAAAATCTGCTCCTGATTTTGCAGTAGAGAATAATTGCATCCCTGTTTTCATAGCTGCAATGTACTTTTCGTCTTGTGCTTTTACTAATGTTGCAATAAAGATAAATGCGATTGCGATTGTTGTGGTGATTTTAGTTTTCATGATTTTTATTATTAATAGTTTGTTACTTTTTGTTATTTGATTTATTTAGTCCTTAATCTTTGTTCTTTCTACCTTAATCCTTTAATTTTTATAAGTATCATCTCCTATTGTGATAAATAAGCCTACAAATACATTTCTTAAAGCTGGAGGCTCAATAGCTTGGCGGTTATTTCCGTTTTGAGAATAGCGATATCCAAATTCATTTCTAAAACCTGGCAGGTTACTTACCGAAGTATATAGCACCGTGTAGTTTCCAAAAACTCTGGTTAAATAGCTCACGTTCACACTTAAGTTTTGAAAGGTTTTGGTACGCTCATTCATAAATTCAACAGCGTTTGGGTTATTAAAAGGTCTACCAGATGCTACACTGTAAGTTGCCCCAACATAAGATTTCAACTTTGAGAAAAACTGCTTGTAAACAATGTTTAAGCAGTGTTTTGCTCCAAAATGAGGAGTAGCCAATGTTGGGTAATTTTGAAAATCTCTTTTGGTATCTAAGTACGAGTATGAAACCCAGTAGTCAACACCTTTAAAAGTCTTTTTATCTCTCCAAAATAAATCAACCCCTTTTGCGTAGCCAAAACCGTTGTTGTTAAAAGTTGGATTGGTCTTTACCAAATCAGCGTATTTTTTGTAATAAGCCTCAACTCTAAAGGTTTGTCCGCTTCCAATTTTTTGAAAGTTGGCCATGTAATGTGTTGCTTTCTGAAAATCTAATTGCTTGCTTTGCACCAAATATTGGTCCTCAGGGTTTTGGAAAAACTCGCCATAAGCAAATGAAAGCTGACTGAATTTACCAGTTTTATAAGCCAATGATAAACGAGGAGCTACATTTGCTGCACCTAAGTAGGAAGAGTATTCGCCTCTTAAACCCACCCTAGCAACTAAGTTTTGAGATAAGAAGATATCTCCTTCGGCGTAAGCTGAATTTAAATTATCATTGTAATCTCTTTTTAAACCATCCCAACTTTCTTCACGATTACTATTTAACCAATCCGTTCCGATTTTTAGGGTTGATAAAGTACCAATATATCTTGTTGCGGTCGCTTTTGCTTGCGCCAATCTATCGGTTCTACCGTATTGATTGATATTGATTAAGCCATTATCTTGGTTATTACTTGCAGAGAAAGCGGTGTTAATTTTCCAGTTGCTACCGATATAATCCTGATAGCTTAAATTGCTGTAGAAGTTATGGTTTCCATTACTAAACGGATTTTTAGTTTGGCTGTCTAAATTGTTGGTGTTTAAACTTAAATCTGATTTTGAATATTCTACATAAGATTTAAACATCCCAGTATTTGAAGTTTTCCATTTATATTGGATAGTTCCACCTGCTGAAGTTGGCTCATTTACCCAATCTGTTTGTTGTTTAAAAACCGATAAAGCAGGTTTTAAATTGATGTAGTTTCCACCGATAGAAAGTGAACTATTTTTAAATCTGATATCCTGATTAAAGCCAGCACCAACCGTCATCAATGAAATATCTGAAACAGTTTTAGCAGGTAAATCTTTACTTTCTAAAATTAATGCTGATGATAAAGCTTGTCCGTAAACGGCTGAGTAACCACCTGCAGAAAATGTTGTTCCTTTAAACAAAAACGGACTAAATCTACCTCTTGAAGCTTGTTCTGGTACTTGAGTGTTGAAAGGATTTTTAATCAACATTCCATCAAAATAAGTGTTGGTTTCTGATGCTGCGCCACCTCTAACAAACAATCCGTTTTCTGAAGCAGCAGGTTGTGTGCCTGGTAGAGTTTGTAAGGCAGCAAAAACATCAGCTTCGGCACCAGCGGTGGTGGCTACGTCTAAAGAATTTAAAACCACCCCTTTTTTAGTGTCACTAGCTTCAAATGTTCCGGCAGAAATTACTACCGCATTTAACTCGTTTAATTGTTCTTTTAGAGTTAAAGAAAGCTGTATTAATTGTCCGTCTAACACTATTTTAGTGCTATCAAAGCCAAAACCAATAGCCGAAAAAACAAGCCATTGCTCTCCTTTTTCAAAAGATTTAAAAGTAAATTTTCCGGTGCTATCTGAGCTGGTTCCGTCATAAGAGTTTTTGATAGAAATACTTACACCAGGTAAAAGCTTTGATTTGTTATCCTTTATTATTCCGCTAATTAAAGTTTGAGCGTAACTAAAGCCGATGATTAAATTGAAAGAAAGTACAAGAATTAACTTTTTCATACCGTTGTTTTAAGTAACGATGTAAAGGTGAAGCTAAAGCCCAGTTTTTAGAAGGTGTTTCCGATGAGTGGAAATTTAAAACCGATAAACGGTGAAGAATTTGGGATAAAAAAATCCCCACCTTTTAGGGGTGAGGATTAAGATTGATTATGTGAAGAATAAATGTTTACTACCTGTTTCGGGTTAAATCTAAAGCCCTAGCATTTGTACCTGTAGCTAAGGTTGCGTCTCCTCTGGTAGAAATGGTATAAACAAAACCTTTAGAAAACGATACCGCATTTCTTATGATGGTATAACTTGTAGGTGTATTTGTACTTACAGCAGTTAAATTATAAATGCCATTAGGCACTTTTACAAATTCTGACGCTGCTTTATATGCCGTAGGCGCAGCAATAACAACTGTAGCTAACGTAGTTGTATTTACCCCTTTTAAATCAAACCCGGCAATGCCTGCATTTGGAACAGTATTTACAATTCTGACATAAGCTGTGGAGGTATCAACCGCAGGAATCATATCTTCTATAATAAAGCCAGATGTGGTCTTTGCGGTTGCATCAAAAACTCCGCTGGTGTAAAAAGAATAGTATTTACCCGTTTCTATTGTTGAGGTTACATTAGCTACTGTTATACCAGGATTTACAGTAGCGTTTAAAGGCACAATTGTTTTAAAGGCCACGCTGCCACTTGTTGGCGCATTTATATAGCTATTATTAGTAGGAAAAACGCCGCTGTAACCCAATCCGGTAGCTAATTCTTTACCAGTTGTTGAGTTTGCAGCAGATATTTTAAAATCATTGATAAAGAAATTTGCACTAGGACCATTAAGAGCAAAATTATAAACCCTTACCAAAGGGCCATTTGGCGGTGTGTGAATTATTTGTACTGCATCTTTATCACAAGAAGATATGATTAGCATTGCACAAAAAATTAATAAAGTATAAATATTATTAGTTTTCATAATTTTAAAATTAAGGTTGAATAATCCATAAAGGTTTAGTTTGATAATCAGTTGCTAAACCACCTATTTCTTCTAAACTTTTTATATTCCAAACATATTCAGAATTGTATCTTGGTCTTATTCTTTGAACAGTTTTACCTCCATTATCTCCAAACAAAGCCGTAGGAACTCCAAAGCCTAAAAACACTTGCTTTCCAGTTAATGCTTCCACATTTGTATATCCATATCTTCTTAAATCCATCCAAGTTTCTAAATGCCCCCAACCCCATTGAGCAATATATTTCTGACTCATAATTTGAGATAAATTTAAATTGGCGGCAGTTGGAATGATGTTTGGATTTGCCAAAAAAGTAGCCTTTTCTGTTGGTGTAATTTGTGTAGGTAACTGCTTATTATCAAGGTTTCTTTCATTCACAAAATCTATATGTGCAGAAACCCCATTGGTATATGCTGTTAATGCAGTTGTTTTATCACCTTTTTTATAAGCTGCTTCTGCTTTTATAAATTGCAATTGTGAATAAGTCATTCCGGGCATAATAGATTTATCATCAAAAATATAAGTTGTTTTTACTCCTGATGAAATGTTTGCTGCATAACCCCAAATATTATTTGGTCTTTGAGCTGTTGTTAATGTACCAAAATTAATAATGTTGATATCTAAGCCTCTATACTGTCCATCTGGAGATGGGGCCAACATTCTAGTTCTTCTTGGATCATCTACTCCACCAAATTGCGACCCGTTTAAGAGGTTCACTATAAACTGAGTTTGACGATAATTTTGCATGTTTTGGCGTCGAGGACCAAAAAAGTTGGTGTCATCATTTGCAGTATTAGAATAAGCCAATAGTGCGTTGTCAATATTACTTGCAAATGATTTATTTACGGCATCTATTACCGCATCAGGATTATATACACCGGTTTTATTAGAATAATGATTTAAGTTAATAGCTAATAAACCGTAAGCAAATTTTATCCATTTACTTCTATCACCATTATAAATTTTATCTCCAACTGCTAAATAAGATTGATTTACAAAGCCATCCGTTCTCTGCAAGTTAGCTATAGCTAAAGTTAATAACCTTTGTACTTCTTGATAAGCAAATTCTTGTGTATCATACTTAAAACTAGTTTTAGTCTCATCAAAAGCTTCTTTAATTATTATTTCGCCATGTAAATCAGTTAAAGATTGCCAGCCCCAGGCCTTTAAAATATAACCTACTCCTAAAACATCCCAGCGTTGTTCTGCCTCGGCTTGCGTAATCATTCTATTTAAATTATGCCCTAAGCTCCAATATACATCTCTCCACAATTGCCCTCCATTGTCACTTGATGTATCATATCCTTGTTGGTCCCATGTTGTTATTGCGGTAGTAGGAAGATACCAATTTTGAGTATATCTACCTATAAACCTTGCATCAAACTGTGGCGATGTTACCATCCAATGTAACATAGGGGCTAAGTATAAATTAGCTGCCGCATTTTCTGGAGCATTTGGATTTTTATTTACATCCAGATAATCTTTACAACCACTTGCCGCTACCAGGCAAGTAATTAAGCATATCATTAATATTTTTTTCATTTTATGATCTCCTTATTTATAAACCAATTCTTAAACCTAGGTTAATTCCAGCTGGAATAGGAAAATTTCCATAATCTATACCAGCACCACCCGATCCACCTACTGCGGCACTATTACCATTAACAATTGGGTCTAAACCCGAGTAATTTGTAATTAAAAACAAATCAGTTCCTGTTACAAATAAACTAGCATTTTTAATGAAGTTTTGCTTTTTTAGCAGAGTACTTGGTAATTTATAGTTTAAAGTAACATCTCTTAAACGCACCCAATTAATATCTTTTTCTATAAACAATTCTTCACTAATCCCGGTATAATATCCAGTTTGGTAATTTGGTATTACAACAATATTATTAGCTGTTGGGGTATCAGAATTTTCTCTTCCATCTCGCAAAACACCAGTAATTACTCGTGGCTCCATTCTATCTAAAGTTCTCATACTTAAACCTCTAGCAGTTAAATACTGTTGGGTTGCGTTTAAAATATCACCTCCCTTTCTAAAGTCTAATAAAAAAGATAATGATAAATTTTTGTAAGAAAAACTATTGGTTAAACCAATTGTGTAATCTGGTTGTCTATCATAACCTCCATCTATAAACGTGGTAGATCTTAATGGTAGGCCGGTAGTTGGGTCAATAATAATACTGCCTTGTTTATTTCTTAAATAAAATGTGCCCGTTAAAGATCTGGTAGATTTACCTGGAGTATTTCCATTTCTAACGTTACCATACAACCAAGTATCTGAAACATAAGATTCTGGCAATGCGTTGGGTAAAGCCAATACTTTTCCTCTCGCACTTTCAAAATTAGTTAGCAAATTCCAAGCGAAGTTTTTATTTTTAATAGGTGTACCGCTTAATGTAATTTCTAAACCTTGGTTTCTAGTACTACCACCATTTAAGTTAAACAAAATATATCCAGTAGCGTAACTCGCTCTGATGTCATTTATAATCTGATCTGAAGTTTCTTTCCTGTAAACTGTTACATCTAAGCCTAATCTGTCTTTAAAAAAAGATAATTCAGTTCCTATTTCGTATGATTTAGCAAACTCAGGTTTTAAACCAGGATTTGGTCCTGTAAACCCTAAACCATAACCGCCTGCAACTGTGCCTTTATATTCTAAACCTGGGACAAATGCATATGGACGAGCGTCTTTACCAACTTGTGCAAAAGCAGCTCTTAGTTTACCGGAGGTTAAATATTTTTGTAATCCTTTAAATGCTGGAACATCTGTAAAAACAAAACTAGATGAAATGGAAGGATAAAAGAAAGAATTTGAACCTTCTGGGATAGTTGAAGTCCAGTCATTTCTACCTGTTAAGGTTAAATACAAATAATTTTTATAAGAAGCTGTTGCTCTAGCGAAAGCACTAAACAAGCGACGTCTTACTTGTGAATTTCTACCATTTCTTATGTAAGTATTGTTAATAGATACAAAGTTAAAATCCAAGAAATTTTCTCCATAAGAAGCATCAATATTTGACCTTAAATCTTGTAATGATTGACCAATAGTAGCATCAAAAGATATGTCTTTATTAATATTGAATTTATTGATATTAAAAAGGTTTTGAACATTAATATTGCGGGTAACATCATTAGCAATATCCAAAATACCCCTAAATCCAAATCCAGCTGTACTTTCAGGATGTCTTAAGATAACATTTTGATTTGTGTAATTATCAACACCAATGTTAGATTTAATATTGGCCCATTTAAAAGGTGTGATGGTTAAACCCAAATTAGCCAAAATTCTATTGTTTTTAGAGTTGGTTTTGTTCTTGTTAACATTAAAATAAGGGTTATCAATCTCACTACCGGCGCCCAAAGTGGTTATTCTTCTTCTTTCACCAACAGCTGTAAGATAGTTTGTTGCATCATCTGTTTGTGGCCATACCAATAATCCAATTAGCGGACCTCCATCACCTTTACGTGGTTGATCATTATTTGCGTAAGTATAATTTAATGATAAATCTGTTTTTAACCACTTATTTAATGTTGCTTGTGTTGCACCTGTTAAAGTTATTCTATCGTATTTAGAATTAGGAACAATACCATTTTGATTAGTAAAAGAACTGGAAATTCTGTAGGTAACATTTTCTGCGCCACCACTTAATGATAAGTTATGTTTTTGAGTTAAAGCGGTCTTAAAAAAACCATCAATATTATCATAAAATTTTGTTCCAGCAGGGTATTTATCTCCAAAATATAAAAAGGTTGTTGATCCTACTGCACTAGGACCATATTCTCTTTGAATCTCAGGTTTTCCTCTAGGTGTTTCTATTCTAAAACTATTGCTATAATCAATAACGCCAGCTCCAACTTTACCTCTTTTTGTGGTAATTACAATTGCTCCATTTGCCGCATCAATACCATATAAGGCGGCAGCTTCTGGTCCTTTTAAAACCACTAAGCTTTCAATATCTTCTGGATTAATATCTGATGATCTATTGGTAAAATCATTAGTCCTATTTGCTTGTGAAGTTGTTGAGCTAATTTCAGAGAAAAAAGCAGATGTATTCAATGTTTTATTGTCAATAGGTAAACCATCAATAATAAAAAGTGGTTGGTTGCTTCCGCTGATAGAACTTACTCCTCTGATAGTAATAGAAGATGATGCGCCGGGAACACCAGAAGTACTAATAACATCTACTCCCGCTACTCTTCCTTGTAAAGAGTTAATAAAGTTTTCTCTTTGCGTTCCCGCGATGTCTTCTCCTTTAACCGTTTGTTGAGAAGTTCCTAAAGACCTTTTTTGAACTGTTGAACCTAAGGCTGTTACCACCACTTCATCTAAGGCTTTGCTATCTTGCTTTAGGGAAACATTAATTTGAGAAGCTGTTCCAACGATTCTTTCTTGGGCAATAGTCCCTAAAAAAGAAAAAACCAGTATATCGCCCGCTTTAGCCCTAATGGTGTATTTACCATCTACATTGGTTTGAGTACCTACGTTTGAGCTTTTAATTTTTACGGAGACACCCGGGAGTGATAAACCGTCTTCTGAAGAAGTTACTGTTCCGGAAACGGTATTTTCTTGAGCAATAGTTTGCCCAATTAGAAAAAACAGACCAAAAAGTAACATGAGTAAGCTTTTTTTCATATCTGAATATTTGAGGTTAACAATTAATTAATAAAAAATGCAGTATTTAATAGAAATAATCTCATAAAGATTCAAATAATTGCACAAAAACGCAAATATATTTAACAAAAAAACAAATTATTATAAGTGTATTGCACACACTATCTAAAAAATTAAGACGCTTGTTTACAGTAATTTAAAAATTATTATATATAAAACCACATCTGATTTTGTATATATTTATACCATAAACCCTACCTTAATTAATGCAATAAATTGCATTTTTAAAGTGGTTAATCCGCATAAACATGCTTTAAATACGATTAAGGATTTGTTTTAATTAATTTCAATAAATTATATTTGAAAAAAATTGATAATGTTAAAAAAGGAAAGACATTCTTTTATTATGAAGCAGATTAATCTGCATAACAAGGTTTTATCTTCAGATTTAAGTCAGCTGCTAAACGTTTCTGAAGATACCGTTAGAAGAGATTTGAATGAACTGGCCGAAGCTGAAAAGCTTTTAAAAGTTCATGGAGGTGCACTTTCTAAATCATTCCATTTCCCTTTTCATCAAAATGAAGTTTACGCTCAAGACGCCAAACGCGAGGTAGCTTTAAAAGCAATTAGCCTAATAAAAGAAGGAATGGTAGTGCTTACTGGTGGTGGCACCACCATGATAGAACTTGCTAAATTGATTCCCACAGATTTAGAGGCCACTTTTTTTACCATTAGCCCTTTAGTAGCTTTAGAACTTGCAGAACATGCCAAATTAACGGTGATACTTATTGGCGGTCAATTGTCAAAAAATGCTCAAATAAATATCGGCGCAAGCGTAGTGAATGATTTATCAGAAATTAAAGTTGATTTATGTTTTTTAGGCGCAAATGGCATTGATACCAAAGAAGGCATTACAGATTCTGATTGGGAAGTGGTGCAAGTAAAAAAAGCCATGCTTAAATCATCTGCAAAAGTGGTGATTTTAAGTATCGCTGAAAAGCTAAATTCCGTACAAAAAATGAAAGTTTGCAGCTTAAACCAAGTCACTCATTTTATAACAGAATTATCGCCAAACCACCCAAACCTTATTGCTTTTAATGAATTTAACATTCAAATTCTTTAATTAGGAAAGCTTACTTTACCCATACTTTTGGTTTCTTCACTAAAAACAGCATAATCACCGGCAACGGTTTCATTAGCCAATAGCGCAAACAATATGGCTTCTTTTGCATCGGGATTAATGCCTAAAGCGGAGGTATCTTTAAAAACTGCAAAAGGAATCAATTCTTCTAAATTCTTAACCAATAAAGGATTATGCGCACCGCCACCACTTAAATAAACAACTGGCTGGTGGTTTTCTGAGAAATATTTTTTCACTCCGTTAGCAATGCACAAAGCTGTAAACCTGTTTAGGGTAGCCAAACTATCTTCTAAGGTTAGTGCTGTCAATCCTAAGGTTGCCATCGCGTTTTTTAAATACAATAAGTTAAACAGCTCTGGTCCTGTAGTTTTTGGAAAATCCTGTTCAAAAAACGGGTGCTTCATTAACTCATTAACTAAACTTTGATTGAATACTCCCTTTGAGGCAATCTGTGCATCGTCATCAAAAAATTTATTTTCAAAATTTGCTTGTACAAACTGATCCATGATGGTGTTTCCGGGGCCTACATCTGTACTTATAATATCTATGAAATTTGAGCCTTTTGCTAAAACTGTAAAATTTGCAATTCCTCCAATATTTAATAAAATGCGGTTTTCTGCAATGTTATTAAATAATAAGTAGTCACCATATAATGCTAGAGGAGCTCCTTCTTCTCCTTGAGCAACGTTTTTTTGCCTAAAATCACTCAAGGTAATGATACCGGTTTTCACTGCAATTTGATCTCCATCACCTATTTGAAAAGTTGCATTTCCTATTTGATCCGGCTCCCTCAATCTTGCTGGCGCATGGTAAATAGTTTGCCCATGGCTGGCAATTAAATCAATGTCGGCAGCTTTATATTGGTGTTTTAATAAAAAGGCATTAATAAGTTCAGCATGGAGTGTAGCAATTTCCTTATTCAACAAGCAAACCCTTTCTAAATCAACAGCTTTCACAAAGCAAATACTTTTAATAGCTTTTTTTATTTCCTCGCCATAGGAAACTGTTTCGTAGGCTAAAAGGGTAATAAAAGTATGCTTTCCAAACCCCTTTATTTTAATTAAAGCGATGTCTAAACCATCTAAGGAAGTACCAGACATTAAACCAATAATCAGCCTTTCTTTTTTAACTGCTATTTCATTTAACTTTAATATTGACCGATTCATACTTTTGCCTTTAATGAATACAAGATATACAATCTGTTTATAGATTTATAAAAAATGCAATAAAACGCAAAAACAAAAATTAATATTTAAACCCTGCAAAATTTACATTTGAATATTATCTTTGAATAAATAACCACATTATGGCTCGCTTAAATCTTTTAGAAGAAACTCGTTTTGAAAAATTACCTGTAACTGTATTTGCAAACGAAAAAGAAGCCTGCAAAAAAGTAGCAAAAAGAATAGCGACACTTATTCTTGAAAAGAACGATAAAATGGAAAAAACCATTTTAGGTTTAGCCACCGGCGCTTCTCCAATTGGGGTATATGCCGAATTAATTAGGCTTCATAAAGAAGAGGGTTTAAGCTTTAAAAATGTGGTGACTTTTAATTTGGATGAATATTATCCGATGAACCCATTGGCAGAGCAGAGCTATGTTAATTTTATGAAAGATCATTTATTTGATCATATAGATATTAATTTTGATAACGTTCACATTCCCGATGGTACCTTATCAAAAGAAGAAGTACAGCAGTTTTGTGTTAATTATGAAAAAAAGATTACCGCTTATGGTGGTTTGGATCTTCAAATTTTAGGAATTGGAAGAACAGGGCACATCGGTTTTAATGAACCAGGCTCTGCACCAAACTCGGGAACACGATTAGTTACCTTAGATGATTTAACCAAAAAAGATGCCGCTAAAGATTTTGGAGGTAAAGCTAATGTGCCTTTAAAAGCCATTACCATGGGTGTGGGTACTATTTTTAAAGCCAAAGAAATTATATTAATGGCTTGGGGCAGTAAAAAAGCAGCCATTATTAAAAAAGCCGTCGAAGGCGAAATCTCGGGCGAAGTCCCTGCAACTTATTTACAACTTTCAGAAAATGTAGAATTTGTTTTAGATGAAGATGCCGCTTCATTACTTACTCGTTTTGACACCCCTTGGTTGGTTAAAGATTGTGTTTGGAACGATAAACTGATTAAAAAAGCGGTGATTTGGTTAGCTGCAAATACTAAAAAACCCGTTCTTAAATTAACCGAGGAAGACTATAATACAAACGGCATGGCGCAATTAGCTTTAGAAAAAGGGCCAGCTTATCATATCAATATTCAAATATTTAACCTTTTACAACATACAATTACCGGTTGGCCTGGCGGTAAACCCAATGCAGATGACAGTCAAAGACCAGAAAGAGCAGAACCAGCGATAAAAAAATCTTTGATTTTTTCTCCCCATCCAGATGATGATGTGATTTCTATGGGTGGCACATTCATTAGATTGGTAGATCAAGGACATGATGTACATGTAGCTTACCAAACCTCAGGAAATAACGCTGTTTGGGATGATGATGCGTTAAGATACCTAGAGTTTGCTTTAGATCTTGCTGATGCGATGTCTGAAGATTATCAAAAACTAAAAAGTACTTATGAAAAATTGGTGGATTTTATTGCCAATAAAAATCCTAATCAGAACGATCCTGAAGAGCTAAAACTAATTAAAGGCTTAATTAGAAAGGGCGAAGCAACTGCTGGCGCCAGATACTGTGGCTTAAACGACGATCATATCCATTTTATGGATATGCCGTTTTACGAAAAAAGAAAATCGAGCAGAAAAAATTTGGTTACAGAAGATGATATAAAAGTAACGATCGCTTTATTACAAAAAATAAAGCCTCATCAAATATTTGCAGCCGGCGATTTTGCAGATCCTCATGGTACACATA
This sequence comes from Pedobacter cryophilus, assembly GCF_005116455.1. Lineage (GTDB taxonomy): Bacteria > Bacteroidota > Bacteroidia > Sphingobacteriales > Sphingobacteriaceae > Pseudopedobacter > Pseudopedobacter cryophilum. Next base: position 810,836 of record NZ_SWBP01000001.1, on the reverse strand, counting down.
AAGTATGTTTTGAAGCGGTTAAATTAGCCTTAGAAACTTTAAGAAAAACCGAAAAATGGGCAAAAGAATGTTGGGTTTGGCTTTATAGAGGCGCTTGGCATGAATGGGAAACACATGAAATAGAAATGGCCGTTCCTTTATCTCCGCAAGAATTAGAAAGAAAACGAAATGCCATTTTTAAGCATCAATCTCAAAAAGATCGTCCGGTTTTTCCTGGAGATGATGCAAGAGAGTTTTGGGTGAGAGCCGAAGAAAGAAATAGAGATACTGCCAAACAGTATGATGAATTAGGTTTGGCAAATTATGAAGCTATGGAAGCTTTTGTAAAATGGAAATTCAACTCATAGGTTTAGGTTGATTGAAGAAAGTCGCGGTTATTGCTGCGGCTTTTTTATTTCAATAATTTGAGCGTTTTAAAAACACATTTCATACACAAATAATTAAAGCTTGTTCATATATTGTTTTAGCAAATCAAAAATCATGACCCAAACACCAAACCTAAAACACAGATTGCGTTCTCTTGATGTATTTAGAGGAATTACGGTTGCCGCCATGATTTTAGTAAACAACCCTGGTGATTGGGGGCATATTTACGCTCCTTTAGAACATGCAGCGTGGAATGGTTGTACTCCTACAGATCTTATTTTTCCTTTCTTTTTATTTATTGTTGGCGTATCTATTGTATTTGCTTTAAGTTCTAAAAAAGAGCATTCAGAAAATCATCAACAACTTATTCTTAGTGCACTTAAAAGATCGGCTGTTCTTTTTGGTTTAGGTTTATTTTTATCGTTGTTTCCTTTCTTTGATTTTACTACCGTGAGGATATTGGGTGTTTTACAAAGAATTGCAATTGTTTACTTTTTTTGTGCTGTAATTTTTATAAAAATTAACCCAAAAGCTTATTGGAAGTGGTTTTTTGGAATATTAGTGGGCTACTGGGCTATCATGACTTTAATTCCTGTGCCAGATATTGGTTACGCCAACCTAGAGAAAGAAACAAATTTAGGCGCTTGGTTAGATAGGTTAATATTGACCGAAAATCACACCTGGAAACAATCTAAAACTTGGGACCCCGAAGGAATTTTGAGTACACTACCAGCTATAGGAACTGGTTTATTTGGATTGATGATTGGCGGCATATTGAAGAAAAAAGATCAGGCTGAAGCCGATAAAATTGCCTGGATATTTACGTTAGGAACCCTAGCGGTAATAATAGGTTTAATTTGGGATTTAACTTTCCCAATCAATAAATCTCTTTGGACCAGTTCTTATGTGATGTATGCTGGTGGTTTGGCTGCTATTGGTTTGGCTTTGTGCTATTGGTTAATAGATGTAAAAGGCTATACAAAATTTACTTCTCCATTTGTGGTTTATGGTGTAAATGCCATTACCGTATTTTTTGCTTCGGGTTTAATCCCAAGAATTTTAAGCTTAATAAAGTTAGATTTAAACGGGACAGAAGTAGGAGCTAAAGTTTGGCTTTACGAAACTTTTTATACGCCCAACTTTTCTCCTTACAATGCTTCTTTAGCGGGAGCAATTACTTTTATTTTGATTTGGTGGTTTATTTTATGGATGATGTATCGTAAAAACATCATCATTAAGGTTTGATTTGAAAATTAGTTTTGAGGAGTAAGTCCCATATCTCCATTAAACTGAATAGGGCCAGCGCCTTGTTTAATTTCATAGTAACTAAAATCTTCGGTAGCCCAAAAACTAGTTCCAGATATGGTGGCTTTGTCTGTAATAATGGTAACTACTTTATTAGAATAAAATCTTTTAAGGTTTTCGTCCCAAATTAACTCTTCAGATCTAAACGTTCTTCCTTCGGCATTTACTGCAACTACGTTTCTTTGTAATTCTACAATTTTTTGATTCTCTTTTCTAATCGCATAATCAGAAGTTACCTTACTGGTTTGCTTTAAATTTTCATCAAAAAACACCACCTCAATTCCCTTTGGCATTTCGTAGTAAGGGTTGGTGGTTTTGTGGTTATATAAGATGGGCGTTTTTAACCTCGCTTTTACCTTGGCAGAGTCGCTGTAAATAATCTCAGCTTGTTTGGTAATTTCTACCTCTCCTTTTTGCTTTAACTCTATTGCTTTAACCTTGCTTAAATCGTTTTCACAAGCGGTGAAAACAGCAAGAATGAAAATTAGAGATGCAATATAGGCGGCAGATTTAAGCATGAAAATTAATCGTATTTATACTTTTGAAACCATCTATCGTTAATGGTAAACCCTAAGTAAAAATTAATGAAGTTTTCTTTTACCAAATTACTTTTAAGTGTTCCTCTATTACCAATTTCTGTAGTGAAATTAAATTTATAGAAAGCGCTTCTGCTAGATACCAAAGGAAAGCCCATTCCAAAATTTAAAGATTTTACGTCTATATCTTGGTTGTTGATATTTACATAAGTCTTATCATAATTTAAGCCTAAACGATAATCAATCAGTTTAAAATAATTAGTTACTGCATTAATATTAGGAGTAATTTGTCCGCCTACCGAAAATCCAAAAGTATTATTCAAATTTTGATTTGCCCCGTTATTAGAAAACTGAGACCAATTGGCTAATCTAATATCAGCACCTATTAACCATTTATTTAGTTTTTCTATGCTAAAGCCAAAGTTATGGTTTGATGGTAATATTAAATTTCCGGCTACCTCGTCTCTAAATAAAGTAGTATCCGCCCTGTTCTCTTCAAAATTATCTGGCTCGGTTAAATCAGGAATTGTTTTTGTATATCTGGTAGATAAAACCGTGTTTATAGTATTTAATTGTGTTTTTACACCTCCGGTATAGCCAATAGTTAATTTTGTGGTTTTGTTAATTGCCGCAATATATTGAGCCCCAAAATCAAAATTTAAGCCTCCAACACTATTGTTATTTTCTGTTCTAGTATTTAAGAAACCATTATATTTTGAAAACTCGGTTGATCTGGTTTCTTTTAGGTTACCAAAAATATAACTCATGTTTACACCAATACTTAAATTCTTTCCTAAAGCAAGTCCGTAACCTAAATAAGCTTTAGACAAACCGCCTTCGCCGCCATAAATTTGTTCTACAGAAAATGTATCAACCAAACCATTGTTTGTAAACTGATACCCTAAATTACTATAAGGTAATAAACCAAAGCTTACCGCAGATTTTTTAGTAACCGGTACCGCAAGCATAAAATGATCTAAAGCTGCATTAAAGTTTTTTTCTGAAATACTACCTTTTTTTAAACTTTGTAAGTTAGTATAAGCGCCAACATCAAAGGTTGTTAATCTAATTTGGGAGTAAGAAGCCGGGTTAGAAACATTAATATTGTTGTAAGCGCCCATGCTGCTAATACCAAAAGCCAAATTCCCCATGGCTCTATTTTGTGGTAAATAGCTTCCTCTTATATTCCCAACGCCAAATTTAGAATAAGGAGAATTGGTAGTAGATTGTGCGTTGGCGATAGAAACCAGCATCACTAAAGATGAAAATGCCAGTATATATTTCTTATTTATGATCATGCTGATAATTAAAAACGGTGTTTAAACCAATAAGAACCAAATTTGGTTCATGCAAAATTAGGTGGGCAAAGATGCTACTTTTAAATCTGGAATCAAAAAACGCTGAATCACCACCACAAAGTATAATTTTTGATTGGGGATGTTTCTTTAATTGTTGATGAATAAAACCTTCAACTTCAAACAATACGCCATTTATAGCACCCGAAAGCATAGCGTCTTTGCTATTATCGCCATAAGCTTTATCAAAATTCTGATCAAAATTTACTAAAGGTAGTTTTGATGTAAAATGATGCATGGCTTCAAATCTCATTTTTATACCCGGCGAAATGCTTCCTCCATTATATTCTCCGGCATCATTAATAGTATCATACGTAATACAAGTGCCTGCATCTATGACTAATACCTGTTGCGCCGGAAAAATATGTTTTGCTCCAATTACAGCGGCCAGCCTGTCTAAACCTAAAGTCTCGAGACTTTTGTATTTGTTTTTAACTGGCGTTGGTGTAAAATGATCAAACCGGATGTAGTTGAAATGCTTTTTTAAATCTGCTTCATCAAAAGCAATCTCTTTTTTTACTGATGAAATAATAAGATTGCTAACCTTAAAGTCTTCTTTTATTTGATGAAGTTTTACCTTTTCTAGTGTTGATAAATGATCAGAAAAAACGATATGATCCTGATCAAAAACTGCAATTTTTGTGAAAGAATTGCCAATATCAACCACTAAATTGGTCATTTAAGCTTTTATCAATGATAAAATAGATTCAAACAAAACTAAACCATCTTCATTCCCTAAAATTGGGTCGGCAGCTCTTTCTGGATGAGGCATCATTCCAAAAACGTTTCTTCCAATATTACAAACACCTGCAATGTTTTCTATAGATCCGTTTGGGTTTGCCTCTGGCGTAACGTTTCCTTGCTCGTCACAATATCTAAACAATATCTGGTCGTTATCATTCAGTTTTTTTAAATCATCAGCGTGAGCGTAAAAATTACCTTCGCCATGTGCAATAGGAATTTTTAATGCTTTATTAGTATCAATTTTACTGGTGATTAAACTATTTTGAGTGCTTGCTTTGATATGAACATTTTTGCAAATAAATTTTCTGCTGGCATTATGCAATAAACCTCCTGGCAATAAACCAGCTTCGGTAAGAATTTGGAAACCATTACAAACGCCTAAAACATAACCGCCTTTATTTGCAAAAGAAATTACCTCTTGCATAATTGGCGAAAACCTTGCAATTGCGCCAGAACGTAAATAATCTCCGTAAGAAAAACCACCCGGAAGAGCCACAAAATCAACATTTTGAAGATCCTGGTCTTTATGCCATAATGGAACTACTTCTTGTCCTAATATTTTTTGAAACACATGTATCAGGTCTTGATCACAGTTTGAACCCGGGAAAACTACTACTCCAATTTTCATTTATTATTTATTTGATTAAGATGAGACACCTTAAATTTTTAATTACTACAAAACTATCAAAATTTAATAGTTTAAGTTATTGATATCTGTTAAAAAAAGTTAAACGAATTTGTTAAACAAACTGGAAATAAACGATAAAAGAAATGATGATGAGAAAGAATGATTCATAAATCCATCTTTTTTTAGCGTGAGCAAAATAATAGGCTAACAATACCGCTACCGGGATAATACAAAGCAAAAAATGGTTAATTCTAAAATCAGACTTCAAATAATAGGAGAGTGCCGAAAATATAAATAAGAAAAACAACACCTGAAAAAACTTTCTTACTTGTACAAAGCTTTTGAAAAAATTTAACCTCAACTGTATAAAGCCCAGCAACAAACAAGCAACAATTGGAAATAAAACAATATAATCTGTCACCTGAATTTTAATATAAAAAGGGAATTTGTTAGATAATGGCTTCCAAATTTCGTAAAAGTCTAACAACCTGCCATTCCAATAATAATATACCCCCAAAAAGAAAACAATAGTGATGTAGCCAATAAGTACGCTTACCCATTCTCGCCAATTAAATGGTCTTAAAATAATGAGCGATACCCACAGTAAAATTAAATACAATACAAAAGGAAAGTAAAATAAAGTTCCTACAGCTACTATTAATCCCAAATCAAACATAGAGCCAATGGCATCTGGTCCTTTAAAGTCTATCATTATTTTATGAATGATAAACAAAATGAAAAAGTTACATATTAAAGGTGGTGATACAAACAAAAACGGAGTAAAAACGCTACCTGCTACCACATAAAATAAAGCGGGTAAAAAAGTAGATTTTCCTAAAATGTTAAAATTATTTACAATTTTATTGAAGATTAAAGCCTGTATAAAAAGGATGATTCCGGCTAAAGTGATATTTACAGCTGGGGAAAATAAATTATCTATGGTTACCGGTATTAAAAGCCTCGAAAAAAGCTCGGTAAAACCGGTATTAATGGTGACTGGTAAATCTAAATAAATACCCAACCGCAAAATAAATAGCAGGATGAATAAAAAAAATAGATTGATAATACTGAAGTTTTTGAATTGCTGAATCATGCGCTGTTTTTGCAGATAAGCAATAATAAGGATAATCTATAAATCTAAGCTAAACTAATTTCATTGTTGGCAAAATTTTGCACCAAGTTTTGTATAATTTGAGCTGTTTCATCAGGGAAATTCACTTTTATATTTTGATCTTGATTTACCCAATTTTTTAAAACATCAATAAACTGATGATCTATTTGCCGCACCACCGGAATGCCCATTAACCTTGCTGCTTCTGCATTGCACTCTTGCTCAAACTGATGTTTCATGGGCATTAACAACACTTTTTTACCTAAAAAAAGTGCTTCTGCTGGTCCTTCAAAACCACCGCCTGTAAATAAGCCTTCACAGTTTTCTAAACTTTTATTAAAAAGCTCATTTGAAATTGGCCACACTTTCACATTGCCGTATTGGTAAGGAATTTTTTGATGCTTACTAAATACTTCCCACTTTACATTAGGCAGGGCATGTAAGTATTTTACCAATATTTTATCATCTAGCGCTGGTAAATAAACGGTGTAATAACCCTTTTTTTGAGGCTTTAGATTTCTAATTTCACTTCTGATAACGGGCGTATGTATAAAATCATCGTAAGCTTTAAAATGAAAACCTACGTGATGCGTTGCCGGGGCATAATGTTTTAAAATAATTTCGGCGTATTTCTCACTTTTAGCTGGGCGAGGCGTTTTTGGCGATAAAAAAGAGGCCTGATGACTTAAAGAAACACTTTTTATTTTTTTTAACCGACAAGCCCAAGCAGTTAAAGGTTCAAAATCATTAATAATTAAATCATATTCTTCTAAAGGAATAGCATGCATATCTTTCCAAAAGCGTCTTAATTTCATTGCTTTTAATGATTTCCAATAATCTATGCCGCCATGTTTTCCAAAAACGTAGCTAAAACCATGAAACTTATATTTTAAAGGTTGCGATAAGGAAACATCGGCCTGCGAGCCACTTACTAATAAATCTAACTCGCCGTATTGCTGCAATAAAGGAACAATTTCCCTTGCCCTGGAAATATGACCGTTTCCGGTTCCTTGTATGGCATAAAGTATTTTCATTTGATGATGATGTTTTTCAAAATGTGCGTATACAAATTTACTATAAAAGCCAATTATGCAAGCTCTTGTTTAAATTTTTCAAAAAGACCTTTCACATCCAGCATATTGTTTAAATCTTCGATATCTGTAAGGTCATCATCTTGTTTGGTAAGTAAGGAAGCGTCGTAATGATAAATACTCCACTCACCTTTATCAAATTCTAATGCAGTAAGGCTTTCTACCCAATCGCCAGAATTAAGATAAGTCACTTTGCCTTTATCGGTTACAATTTCTCTAATTTCTGGATGATGAATATGACCACAAATTACATAAGAATAACCCTTTTCTATGGCTAATTCTGCCGCAGTTTGTTCAAACTGATTGATAAACTTAACCGCTTCTTTTACACTTGCTTTTATTTTTTGGGAGAACGAATATTTCTTTTTCCCCATTTTGGTTAAACACCAATTGGTCATGCTGTTAATTAAAATTAAGGTATCGTAACCTACAGCCCCTAATTTTGCCAACCATTTTGAATGCTGCATGGTAACATCAAAAACATCGCCATGAAAAACCCAAGCCTTTTTACCGTCTAAATTAAGCACCAATTTGTTTAAGAGTTGAAAGCCTCCCATGTTAAAATCGGCAAATTTGCGAAGCATTTCATCATGATTACCCGTGAGGTAATAAACCGGAACACCATCTGTCACAAATTTTAAAATGCGACGAATTACTTTGGTATGGTCTTCTGGAAAATAAGATTTACTAAACTGCCAAATATCTATAATGTCTCCGTTAAGGATGAGCATTTTAGGTTTAATGCTTTTTAGATATTTTAAGAGCTCTTTTGCATGACAGCCATAGGTACCCAAATGCACATCAGATATAATGGCAATATCGATTTCTCTTTTAGACATGAAGAAAGTTTAAGATTTTTTTTGGGAGAGTAGAAGAAGCACAACCTGTTTTCAAGGCCGCAATCAAAACAACTTGATAAAAAATTTTAGTCTTTTTCTTCCTCAATTTTTAATTCAAATGGGCTAAAATAAAATGCAGTGATAACCACCAAAACAATTACTATTACCCCGCAATAAAACATATCCATCATATTTATAACGTTTAACAAATGTCTAATTAAAACATTACTAGAAAGTTAAGCCTGTATTAATTTTAAGCACTTAATTTTTTACAATGCTAGTATGACTTAGTTAACGAGAAAAGTTTAATTAAGATTTTTAAAAACAGGTTTATTGCATAAAACTGATAAACCAAATGAGATTAAGAATAAGATTTTAAAATTCTACCAATTTGTTTTTGATGATGTTGAGTGTGGATGAGCATAAAACGCAACCATGAAGCTGCATCTAAATACCCTAAACGGGGATGTTTAAATTTATAATGAGTGTCAGATTTTTTTATTTCGGGATGAAGTGATTCTATTTTTTTATTCAGCTTAATTAATTGATTGGAAGCTTCTTCTTTAGTGATTTTTTTAACCGCCGCTTCTACTTGTGCAGGGGCTTTTATTTTGCCGGGAGGAAATTTACCGATGAAAAGTATCAGTCTCACTTTCCAATTTGGTTTACGCATCTTGATTTCCGCAGTTTTATTCAAGCATTTTTCTATGGCAATTGCCGACATAAAGTTAGCACCAATAATGTGCGAATAAACTTCTGAATAAGACCAGCCGCCTATAGATGGCGTGGTAGAAAAAGCTTCTTCATTAACGGTTTTTAAAAACTCCTCGTAAAAGCGAAGGGATTTTATTAGTTTTTCTTTGTTGGAGTTAATGCTCATAGCAAAGCGGTAAGTTCTTTTAAGTGGTTAATATCCCAATTAATGTCATTTGGCACTTCGGCAAAATGAGGGTTAAAATAAATGGCATCCATTCCAAAATTTAAAGCTCCTCTTACGTCGGCTTCTAAACTATCGCCAATCATTAAACTTTCCGTAGCTGTAGTATTTGCTTTATCTATAGCGTATTGAAAAATAGCCTTATCTGGCTTATTTATTCCAATTACTTCAGAAATAATCACGTTTTTAAAATAGGGAGTAAGCTTGTTATTTTTTACTTTATACTCGGTAGATTCCTTAAACCCATTTGAAATAATATGCAACTGATATTTACTTTGCAGATAGCTTAAAGTTTCATGTGTTTGAGGAAAAAGATTGGTTTTTGTTGGACAAATATTCACATAATCGTCTTCAAATTGTAGTGGTATTAAATCGGGCGAAAGCCCTAAATCTATAAATGTTTTTTTAAAGCGAGTTTCTCTTAAAACCTCTTTAGATATTTTTCCTAAATGATAATCAGCCCAAAGCTGGTGGTTATTTTGAGTATAGGTTTCTATAAAAACATCAGCTGAATTTAACCCCAAATTTTTGAGCTGGTAGCTATGGTATAATTCATTTAAAGTTTCTTCGGCGTTTTTATCAAAATCCCATAAGGTATGATCAAGATCGAAGAAGATGTGGTTATATTTCATTCAGTTATCAGTTTACAGTTATGGGTTGTCAGTTATTTTCGGTTAACCGTTGTTAGTTAACAGTTTTCAGTTAATATATTGTCGATCTTTTATTTTTGAATTAATGATTCATAGTATTTAATGAATCCACTTAACAATTTTCTTACTTGTTGTAATGTTGTCAATCTTATAGTTAACTCTTCTTGGTTCAAATAGTTTAAATCAAAAGCCAAATATAGTTGAGTTTCTAATTCATAAAGAGAACCTCGGGCAATATAAAAAAACGAATAGAATCCTTTTTCCCTTCTCTTCCACAACCTTCGGTAATATTGGAAGGCACAGATATAACGGCTCTTTGAATTTTTGAGGCGAGTCCAAATTTTTTTAGTTCCAGAAAGGTTTTGGTAATATCATAAATGATTTTGACTAATGATCGGGCTTCTTTCCAAAACTCTAAATCTGTATATTTCATAAGATAAAAAAAAGGAACTTATAGTCGCTACACAAGAACTGATAACTCGCAACTAATAACTATTAACTGAATCACACTTTCTCGCCAAAGGCTAAATCTCCGGCATCGCCTAAACCAGGAACAATATAGGCTTTTGTGGTCATCTCCTCATCTATAGAACCTAACCATAAATGTGCTTTTGGAAGGTTTGCTTTTACGTGTTCTACCCCTTCCTGACTGGCAATTACAGACACAATATGAAGATTTTTGATGTTATAATTAGCTAATAATTCTTTGCAGCATAATACCATACTTTGTCCGGTGGCCAACATAGGATCTGAAATAATTACGGTTTTCCCTTCTAAATCTGGAGTAGCCACATATTCCATTTGAATGACAAAACTTCCTGATTTTTTGGTTTTACGATAAGCCGAAATAAAAGCTGAATCTGATTTATCAAATACGTTTAACATTCCTTGATGCAACGGCAAACCGGCTCTTAAAATGGTGGCTAAAACCGGCATTTGGGGAATCATATTCACATTGGCTAAACCCAAAGGAGTTTGCACTTCAAATTCTTCAAAAGTTAGTTTTTTACTAATTTCATACGCAAATATTTCGCCCAGCCTTTCCATATTTCTACGAAAACGCATGCTATCCTGCTGTACACCAGCATCACGTAATTCGGCCAAATAATGATTGGCAATGCTATTGGTTTTATTAAGTATGAACATCATTTTTAAATTTACGATTTTTCTTTTAATCGTTGATGATTTAAACCGTGGGCAACTATTATTCTAATCCGTTCAATTTCAAAAACTGGTTATATTCTTGTTCAAATGTATTTTGAGAATGATGCTGTTTTTGATTTTTGATGTAATAAAATGCCTTTTTAAATACCGATTCACTAACTGAAAAAGCAGCATAGCCTGTTTGCCAAGAAAATTTTTCATTAATAAACTCTTGTTGATTTACATAATGAGATGAACTTCCCTTAATTTGTTTAATTACATCTGCTATTGATTTTTGAGGATTTAATAAAAACAGACAATGAATATGATCGGACATGCCGTTGATTAAACTCACCTTACAGCCCATTTCTTCCAACTGATTTTTAATAAAATCATAGCTGTTTTCTTCAATATCACGATTGATTAAAGGCTCTCTATTTTTTGTAGCCCAAATAGCATGAATCCATATTTTATTGTAGGAATGTGACATAGAATAGGGTTTAGGTGTCTGTAAATTAAATCATTAAAATGATTTTTAAAAATCGCATTTCAAATAACCCACGGTTTAAACCGTGGGCTCGTAAAATATTACCCGATCTGTTAAATGGATTTATCCATTTATAGTTGCTGGGCTGCCGTGTGAGGATGCGTTTTTAAACCAAATGGAAATGCAATATAATTAGCCCAAGGTTTAAACCTTGGGCTATTAAATATTAACCGTTCTATTAAATGGATTTATCCATTTTTCTACCGTCAACAGCTTTTTCTAACATGTTTAAATAAACACATTTCCAGTCTTTCCAAACCCCAAAATTATTGACAGATTCATTGTGCCAAAGGCTAATAAAAGTGCCGTTTACTTTTTTAACATTCCACATCAATTCTTCTATTTGTTGGATTGCTGCTGCCGGAGAAAGACTCATATAGCTGCGTAAAGTTTGATCCATTACTGTGGTAGGATGAATAAGTAACGAGGTGATTTCTTCTTTTTCTAAATCGTACCAAAAAAATGGCGTACAGGTGGCGGCTCTAAAACCTGCAACATCTGCGTAAGCCAAAGTATAGTCTTCTTTTATACCTAAGGCAATTAAATCACGATAGGTTTTAGGTAAACTCAATAATAAATAATGTTGCCTGCTAATGGTTATTTCTGTTTGAGCAATTTTAGCCAATTCTTCTTTTTCTTGCTTTACTACTTCTACTTGATGATGTGAAAAATAAGAAGGATGAATTCCTATTTGATGAGTTTGCGCCAATTTTTGAATCACTTTTTGGAAAAGGTTGTTCTTAATTGAAGGTGCCGGATCATTCTGATGCTGATTGCCCGTCAAAATAAAATAAATGGTGCTCAAATTAAATTGAGCATCCCAAATTTTTACCTGCTCATATACATCAAAAGGATCCGTTTTTTTAAAAAGCTTAAGCTGCTTTAAAACTCTTTTGTAAAATGGGTCGGTTTTAAAATAATAAGGTCGGTCTATGTCTAAAGTGGGAATAAATTGGAAATCTCGTTGGGCAATTTCAAATTCTGGATATTGCTTTTTAATTTCATCGGCTATAGCCAAAGCCCATTCATCAATGATGGGTCGGTTGATAAACCCTAAATTAAAAGCCAAAGAATTTTTTCCTTCAAATCTTTGGTGATGATCCCTTTTGATGCTAATATATTCCTCGTATCTACTTAAAAGATAGAATGAGGCGGCAAAAACATCAAATGGAAAAACAGAATTTTTTACCGGAAATGGGACTTGAGTTTGGTTAAAATCGGCGAAAGCCAAATTTTGCTTTCTAATTTCTGTTTCGGTTAAAAATGGAGTTTCTTTAAAATGAATTTCTTTTGCTAAAGCGTTTAGAGAATAGCTTAATTTGGGGGAAGAACTGCTTAAAAACTCCTCTAAATTATCAGATAGTTTAATTTGAACCCCTAAAATATGCGTAAAAAGGAATTGAAAAATATATCTTTTCCGGGCGGTAATAGGGTTTGCATAAACTAACAATTGCATGCTTAAAATAAAGGATAAAACACGGCATTACCAATGATTGATTTTGGTAATGCCTTTTGTTTTTTTGATTCCTTATTTTTTTGATTCGATTTTAAAAAAAATCTATTTACTGACCATTTTAAGCGCTAATTCTGGCTCGTTTGTGGTAATAAAAGTAGCCTTGCTATCTAAAAGCCATTGAATGGTTTCGGTATCATTCGCTGTCCAGGCGTTTACGGTTAAGCCTAATGCTAATGCGTTTTTAATCCAATCCGGATTTTTTTTGAAAACACTGTAATGATAATCTAAACCATAAAATTTGTCGGCAGCTAATTGCTCGGGCGATTTATCTCCGTTTAGGTAAGCTACTTTTGCAAATGGATCTATCGCCATTAAGGCTTTACATATTTCGTAATCAAAGCTGATGTATTCTACCCATGCCTGAGCTTCATTTTCACTTACACTTTCTAAAACAGATTTTGCTATTAATTTTACCCTGTCTAAACCTAGTTTGGTAGGCTTAATTTCTAAAATAAGTTTGGTGTGATTTTGATTTTTACCCGCCTTTAAATAATCATCTAACAAAGGCAATTTCTCATTATTTGATAAGGTAAGTTCTTTTAAAACTAAGGAAGAAGTTTGTTCAATTTCTACCTTTTTAAAAGCGGGATCATGGTTAATGAAAGCGACAGAATCTGCCGAAATATGAACATCAAACTCGCTGCCTTGACAACCCAATTTTATGGCTTGCTGCAATGCTGCAATAGAATTTTCTGCGGTAGGTAAGTTTTTCCAAGCACCACGATGAGCAATTACTTTGTTTTTTAGAAACTCATCTTTTACAATAGTAAAATTTTGCTGAAGCTGGATGTTTTGATCATTAGTCACCAGCAATTGGATGTTGTAAAACTTTTTACTTTTATTGCTTTTTATAATTAATTGATGCTTTTTGTTGCTTTTGAAAAAAGCAGCATCGGCACCAGAAATGCTTACTTTTTTAATGCTGGTATTTGGCTGTTGCACACTAATTTGACCAATAACTCGCTCACTTTCTAAGAAAGTATAATTGCTCAATAATATGCTATTATTGGTTTTTACTTGGGCGGTTAATATTTGAACAGAAGCCATTAACATGAATAGCTGTGCAACAGCGATTTTTAAATACATATTTTTAATTAAAGAAAATAGATTCTGAATAATTATTGCCAAAACCATCAGTAGCTTTTACGATAAATAAACGTGTTTTATCTGGAACTGTTATAAAAAAAAGATGATCGGTTAATTTAGGTTCTACCCAACCTCTAATAGAAGGTAAATCTTTTCCTAATAAACTTTCTGTTGCTAAAGGATCTAAAGCCGTTTTTTGAACAGGAGTACCAATAGCTACTCCGTCTGCAAGGCAATTTATTTTCCAGTTTTTATCAAAATTCCAAATATTTATGCAAACCTCATTGGGGTAATCTTTTTGTTTACCGGCAGCATAAATACGCATTTGATGATCTTTTTCTTTTCCTGTTGCTTTGTAATACCAACTAATTTTATCGCCATCAACTTCATAAACACCGTAACCATTTGGCGTTCCGTCTCCGCAAATTTGACCTGTCCACCAAGCGCCACAAACTGTACCATGGATATGCTCTGTAATATTTTTATCAATAATTACTTCATTAAAATGGGTATGCCCACTCATAATATGAACCTGGTAATTTTTTAAAATATCATACAAACGCTTTCTGTTAGTTACGGTTCCGCCCATTTCTTCGGGTTCTTTATCTCGCTTATGCTGATTAGTATAAGTTGGAATATGCAAGCTTACCACTAAGGTAGAGCCTTCTTTTACCAACTTTAAATCTTGTTCTAACCAGCTCAGCTGATTTTCTGTGAGATAACCGATATACTTTTTATCAGTCCCTACAAAAAACACATCGTCTAAAACTACATAATGAATTTTGCCTCGGTTAAATGAATAATAAGTTGGACCAAAATGGCTTTCGAAAGTTTGAGTAGAACCTTCATCCGAACGGGCATTTAAATCCATATCATGATTGCCAATCACATTAAAAAATGGTAATCCCGATAAGGAAATAGCACTTTTATAATCTGGAAAAAGATCAAAATTATCCCAAACTAAATCTCCACAACCTATGCCATGTAAATAATTTGAAGGATAGTTATTAGTCAATTTTTTAAGATCAGGAGCTGCGTTTGCTAACAATAACTCGGCATCTCTTTTAGTTTGAATTTGAGTATCAGCCCAAACTACAAAGCCATGTTTTTCGTCATTATCAGCATTTTTTTCTAAGCTAAAATTAGCCGAATGATTGACCTGATTAATGTTAATAGCGCTATAAAATTGACTGATACTATTTTGATGAGGAATTTTATATCCTGATGGTATTGAAAAATAAACAAACTTGGCTTTAGGGTGAGCAAAAAAATCATACTTGCCTTCTTTATCTGTTACAAATACAGTATAGCCATCTGTTACTGCAACAGCAGCTAAACCTTTACCACCGGCTGTAATTGTGCCGGTAAGTTTTGTTTGGATTAATAAAGAGGTTTTGTTTTTTGAAGCAGCGCTTACAAAACCAGAAACAGTTAAGCCTGCACCAAGCAGACTTAAACTTTTTAAAAATTCTCTTCTAAACATTTTTGTATCCCGTTATTTTTCCCACCATAATTTGGTGTTGATGTTATCGCCACCCATATTTTCTACTGCTTTTAAATAGTTATCTCTGTTGTTAGAAGAAACCGTTGTAGGAAATCTGAAACGCACCGGTAATTTTTGATCATTTAACATTCCTGCATTTTTTGGTAAAACAGGGAAACCTGTACGGCGATATTCAAACCATTGTTGGTAATCAGTAAAAAACAAAGCATAATATTTTTGAAGCATAATGCGCTCTAATGTTCCGTTGTATGCTGTTGCTGTATTTGTAAAATAATTTGTGGGCATGGTCACTCCCCATTGCTCAATAGCTGCTTTAACCCCTCTTTCATACGCTGTTTTTGCATCGGCAGTAATTAATCCTTTTTGAGCCAGCTCTGCCCTTATAAATTCTACTTCGGCATAAGTCATAATGATATTGCTCATTGGTGCGGTTACCAAAGCCACATTAAAATTTGATGGCTGAAAGTTTGGTGCTGGGTCATTTGGAGAATAACCGCTCGGAATACCTTGGTACGTTCCGGTTGATGCACCAGCTAAAGTTCTGGAAAAGCTGTTGAACTTTGCTCTTCTTGGATCTGCGAAAGCATTTAAATTATCTAAGAAAAACCCACCAGTAGCTCTAAAAGTAGTAAAATCTATAGCTCTACCCCATGGAGAGATTAATGGTGTTACTCCGCTTAGTTTTACAACCGCCCCTTCGTTAATATTGGTAAAAACAGGGTTTACCGTAGGATTATTTAGTATAGTTGCCATTTTTGTGAAAGCGTCCATTTCTGTTCTTTTAGAAACTCTTAAAAGCAACCTTAACCTTAACGAATTTGTAAACCTTTTCCAGCCGGCTACGCTATTTCCGTATAAAATATCGGTAGCATAAATCATTGGTTTAGTGGCATCATACAGGGTATTTGCTTTCTCTAAATCGGCAATAATTTTTGTGTAAACCTCTTGTTGTGTATTAAATTTAGGTTTTAATATTCCTTCTTCTCCGCTTGAAGCTTCAACCATAGGAATATCACCAAAACAATCAGTTAAATTAGAATATATCCAAGCGTTAAGTGTTAATGCAATGGCCTGATAATTTACGTCTTGTGCTTTTTCTGATGTGGCAAGCATTTCTTTCACATTGCTTAACCAACGGTAATAAGTACTCCAAGTGGAGTTTCCGGCACTTTCAGAAATATCATAACGATGAACGCCACCAGCCACACTTGGATAAGGAAGTGCTACTTGCATAATGTCAAAAGTAAATGCATCTGCTCTTAAGGTATTAAAGCTTGAAACCTCATATACAATAGGGTTTAATAATGAACCCGGAGAAATTTGGCTGATACGATTAGGATCGGTATTTACCTCCTCAAAATCTTTGGTACAAGAAAAGTTAAGTGTACAAAGCGTAATTACGGCAATTACTATATATTTTTTGAATATCATGATTTTATAATTTAATAGTTAGGTTAAGACCAAAAGTGCGTTGAGATGGCAGTTGTCCCATTTCTATACCTGGCAATAATGTTGAGCCATTTAGTGCTGCTGTCTCAGGATCAAACATTGGGAAACTGGTTATCATGGCTAAATCTCTGCCATATAAACCAACGGTAACTTGATTAAGCTTAATTTTTGAGCTTATTGCTTTAGGCAAGCTATATTCAAACCTTACCTCACGTAACTTTACAAAAGAGGCGTCAAAGCTGTTTGACTCTACATTTGCTCTTCTGTAAAAATCGCCGTAATAAGATGCTGGTGAAATTTTTGTGGTATTTGGACTATAAGTATTGTCTGCATTTAACACCACTCCTTGTCCTATCACAAAGCCTTCTTCTCTGCCAGGGAGCGTATGTTTTAATTTCCCCTGTTCGCTCATTTTATGATGCGTTTGAGAATAAACTATTCCTCCATATTGGCCATCAATTAAGAAATTGAATCTGAAATTTTTATAAGAAAACTCATTACTAAAGCCTCCACGCCAATCTGCGTAAGCATTACCAATATATTGTATTTCTGGGCCTCTAGCAGTAGTTCCGTTGGCATTATAAACAATTTGCCCATCAGGTGAACGTACAAAACCAAAACCATAAATGTCTCCGGTTGTGCCACCAACTCTGGCTTGCAAAGTTGCATTTCCGCCATAGCCAATATCTTGTCTGTCGCCAATTCCATCTGCAAGTTCTAACACACGGTTTTGATTTTTTGACCAGTTAATGGTAGTATTCCATTTAAAAAATTTAGTGTTTACTGGTATTGCTGTAATGCTGGCTTCAACCCCTCTGTTTCTAACTTTTCCTGCATTTAAAACCGCACTATTAAAGCCGGTTGAATAATCTAACGGAACTCTAAGTATTTGGTTTATGGTGATGTTGCTGTAATAAGAAAGGTCCATGCTTAATCTTCCCTTAAACAGGCTGTAATTTAAACCAGCTTCATAACTAGTGGTGGTTTCTGGCTTAAAATCAGTATTGTATAATGTTGTTGGAGATGAGGCTGACCCTGCGAATAAACTTTGTCCGTAGTATTTACCGGTTAAGTAAGGATCGGTATCATTACCCACCTGACTGGCAGATAACCTTAATTTTGCAAATGATATTTGAGTGGGCAGTTTAAATATATCACTTAAAATAAAACTTGTATTTACAGATGGATAAAAGAAGCTACGGTTTTCTCTTGACAAAGTACTGCTCCAATCATTTCTTCCGGTAATATCTAAAAACACAACTTCCTTGTAAGAAAGAGCCGCTAAGCCGTAAACACTGTTTACCTTTTTATTTTGGTAATCGGTAGTTAAAACTGGACTACTTATACCATTGCTTAACTTAAATTCTCCAGGAATAATTAACCCAATAGTAGAGCCGTTAGTAGCGGTTGTTCTGCGGTTTAAGAGGTTACCACCAGCTGAAGTATTTAATTTAAATGAGCTGCCAATATCTGTTTTGTAGGTAAGCAAAGCATCAGTATTCATTTCATAATAAAACAAATTTTGTTGCTTAAAATACCCTCGTTGATAATTAGCTGTCCCATAAGGCCTTTCGGTTGCTCGGTCTTCAGTAGTCATATCTAAACCAGATCTAATTAAAAAGCTGAGTTTTGGGGTTATTTCATAGGTTGCCGCTATGTTTCCTACCGTTTTATAATTATTTACCGAGTTAATCATATCCTCAGCAATTAAAAATGGATTATCTATAAACTGGCTAAAAGGATGAATTTGATCAATATTTACCAAACCTGTTTTCCATTTGTCCTTATACCAGTTTAAATCAACATTAGGATTTTGAAAAATCATGAAATAAGAAATAGATTGATTATTGTAGCCCGTACCCGGTAAATTATCACTGCTTTTGTTGGTGTAATTTATTTTTGAAACCAATTTAAGCTTATCAGAAACTGCATAATTTAAACTTACGGCAGCCGTTAAACGATCAAACCCGGTGTTTGGCATTATCCACTGATTTTTAGTTTGAGTAATAGATGCTCTAGCACTTCCTTTTTCATTACCGCCTTCTAAAGCTACACTATTAGTAATGGTAGAGCCTGTTTGCCAAAAACCCTTAACGTTGTCTTCATAAGGCACCCAAGGTCTACGCTCAGCAGATTGCCCTTGTAAAATAGGATCATACTGAAAATAGCTTTGTCCGTTAAATTTTGGTCCAAATGCACTACTTGTTCCAGATGTACTTGCTCCATCTGCAGATGCGCCATAAGAATAATAAAGTTCACTTGCTGGTCTTATGGCCGTACCTGTACCCTGTCCATATTCATGTTGAAAGTCTGGCCATTTTAAAACATCATTTAAACTGGTGTTAGAATTAATGGTAATGCCTAAGCCTTTTCCTTTTCTAGCGCCTGATTTTGTGGTAATCATTAAAGCGCCATTTTGAGCTCGACTGCCGTAAAGTGCCGCCGCTCCAGATCCTTTTAGTACCGTAATGCTTTCTATATCATCAGGGTTTAAATCGGCAATTCCATTTCCAAAATCAACGGGTATATCATTTCCGCTTCCAGCGCTGTAAGCATTATTTACTCCTGATGACACTAAACCGCCACCAACAGGAATTCCATCAATAACAATTAAAGCTTGGTTACCATCTGGGTTTAAAGAATTTACTCCTCTTAATACAATACGAGTAGAATTTAATGGTCCAGAGCCGGATGATAATAAACTTAAACCAGCTACCTTACCAGATAAGGCGCTTGCCCAATTATTTGAGCGAGAATCATTTAATTGTTCTGAAGAAATGGTTTGAGTAGCATAGCCTAAAGACTTTTGGTCTCTTTTAATGTTAAGAGCTGTTACCACCACTTCACTTAGTTTATTAATATCCTCTTCAAGAATAATTTTTAAACTTTTATTTGAATTATAAGTCACTTTCTGACTCACAAATCCTAAGTATCTAAATTCAAGAACATCACCATTAACAACTGCCGATGATTTAAGATTAAATTTTCCATCAACATCAGAAGCGGTAGCTATTTTATTTCCTAAAATACTTACGCCCGGTAATGGATTTCCTTTGTTATCAGTAATAATACCCGAAATAACAGGTTGCTGACTAAAACTTTCATTAACAATAAAAGTAAAGATGAGCAGCAAAATAAACTTTGCTTTGCGAAGGTGTATACGTGTTTTCAATATGAATTATTTTTCTTGCGAAACTAGAGGGCGTAGATTTCCTCAGTAAAAATTGTAGATAATCAATTTGTGAATATTCTAACCTTGGTGTTAATACATTGTTAATGAAAATCTATTTTTAGGAAATCACGTTATATAAACATCTGAAAGTAAAAAACAGCACTTTTTAAAGATGTGGTAAACCAAAAGTAGGTTTCAAACGTCTGTATATTTGAACAGCAATGTTCATGTATAAGGTTTGACGAGGGGATTTGTCTGTAAAGATGAATCCCTTTTTTTATTGGCTCGTCCAAATTCCTAAATATTTATATTTGACACATGGATTTTAAAATTACTTCTGATTATACTCCCTCCGGAGACCAGCCTACCGCCATTAAACAATTGGTTGAAGGAGTGCAGAGTGGCGAAAACTATCAGACTTTATTAGGTGTTACGGGCTCTGGTAAAACTTTTTCTATTGCCAATGTAATTGAGCAAACGCAAAAACCTACTTTAATTTTAAGCCATAACAAAACACTTGCCGCACAACTTTACGGAGAGTTTAAGCAGTTTTTCCCTGAAAATGCGGTCAACTATTTTGTTTCTTATTATGACTATTACCAACCCGAAGCCTTTTTACCCACCACCAATACTTATATAGAGAAAGATCTTCAGATTAATGAAGAGATTGAAAAACTAAGGTTAAGAACCACATCGGCTTTAATGTCGGGCAGGCGAGATGTAATTGTGGTTTCTTCCATATCTTGTATTTATGGTATGGGTAACCCCGAGGACTTTTCTAACTCTGTTTTCAAGTTTGGCGTTGGGACCAGAATCAGCAGAAATGCTTTTTTACATCGTTTAGTAGAAATTTTATATTCCCGTACCACTGCTGATTTTAAACGAGGAACTTTTAGAGTTAAAGGAGATACTGTTGATATTTACCCTGCTTATTTAGATTTGGCATATCGCATTTCTTTTTTTGGAGATGATGTAGAAGAAATGAGTGTGATTGACCCTGCTAGTGGAAAAACCATCGAAAAAATGGACCAAGTAGCTATTTTCCCAGCTAATTTATTTGTTACGCCAAGAGATAGGTTTACCAGCGTACTTCACCAAATTGGAGAAGATATGGTAGACAGGAAAAAACAATTTGAAAGCGAAGGCCGATTTTTAGAAGCCAAAAGATTAGAAGAACGCACCAATTACGATATGGAAATGATGCGAGAATTGGGCTATTGTTCTGGTATAGAAAACTACTCAAGGTATTTTGATCAAAGAAAACCTGGAGCTCGTCCTTTTTGCTTGTTAGATTATTTCCCAGATGATTATTTAATGGTGATTGATGAAAGCCATGTTACCGTTCCACAAATTAGAGCCATGTACGGTGGCGATAGATCAAGAAAATTATCATTGGTAGAATACGGTTTCCGTTTACCGGCAGCATTAGATAACCGCCCGTTAAATTTTAACGAGTTTGAAACCCTGGCGCCACAAACCATTTATGTAAGTGCCACACCTGGAGATTACGAATTAGAAAAAACAGAAGGTGTTTTTGTAGAGCAAGTCATTAGGCCAACGGGTTTATTAGATCCAATGATTGAAATTCGTCCGGTAGGAAACCAAGTAGATGATTTGCTAGATGAGATTGATAAAACCATAAAAATGGGCGACCGTATTTTGGTGACCACTTTAACCAAAAGAATGGCCGAAGAGCTGGCTAAATACATGGACAGGTTAAACATTAAAGTTCGCTATATCCACTCTGAAGTAAAAACGCTTGAAAGAGTAGAAATTTTAAGAGGTTTACGTTTGGGCGAGTTTGATGTTTTAATTGGAATTAACTTATTAAGAGAGGGTTTAGATTTACCCGAAGTTTCTTTGGTGGCCATTTTAGATGCCGATAAAGAAGGTTTTTTACGTTCAGAAAGATCATTGATACAAACTATTGGACGAGCTGCCCGAAATGATAGAGGAAGAGTGATTATGTATGCTGATAAAATTACCAATTCTATGCGCATTACAATGGAAGAGACCGACCGTAGAAGAGAAAAACAAATAAAATACAATGAAGCACATGGCATTACGCCAAAAACGGTAGGAAAATCCAGAGAAGCCATTATAGAACAAACATCAGTAATGGATTTTAAAGGTGGGGTACAACAAATTTATACTGGCGACAATGCCGAAGCTAGTTTAGCGGCCGATCCAATTGTGCAGTACATGACCAAACCCGAGCTTAAAAAATCATTAGAAAACACTAAAAAAGAAATGCAAACCGCAGCCAAAGAAATGAATTTCTTGTTGGCAGCAAAATTGAGAGACGAAATGTTTGCTTTAGAAAAAATGATGGAAGAGAAGTTTGGAAAGTAACATTACTCAAAAATTATAATCAAATTGAGCTAAAGAATTATATTTGCATCCCATGGGATTACTAAGATTTTTAATCATCGCTATAGCAGTGATATATATTTTGAGAATACTCGCCCGTATTTTTTTACCATTTCTGTTTAAGAAAGCGGTAAGCAAAATGCAGGATAAAATGAATGAGCAGCAACAAGCTTATCAAAATGGCCATACTGCTACAGAGAAGCCGCAAGGCACTATTTCGGTAGATTTTGTGCCTCCACCACCCAAGAAAAAGCCAAAATTAGACCAAGCCGGCGATTTTGTAGATTACGAAGACGTAAAATAGTCAATAAAATTTACTCGACATTCCAATTCAAAAGCAATAAAAAAGGGCTTCATTTATAAAAATGAAGCCCTTTTCTTGTTTATCTTAAAAACTCTTATTTCACTCTTTCAATATAAGCGCCAGTTGCCGTATCTACTCTTACTCTATCGCCTTGGTTGACAAACAAAGGTACTTTAATTTCAATTCCGGTTTCTACAGTGGCATTTTTTAATGCGTTGGTAGAAGTATCGCCTTTAACGGCAGGTTCTGTATAAACAATTTCTAGCTCTACGTTATTAGGCGCTTTTGCCAAAATAGGTTCATCACTTTCAAAAGAAACAATCACATTCATTCCTTCTTTTAAAAACCTTGCAGCATCACCAAACAACGCTTTTTCTACGCTAAATTGCTCGTAAGAATTATTATCCATCACCACAAAATAATCACCTTCTGGGTATAAATATTGGTAATCATTGGTTTCTACTCTGCAAATTTCCACCTCTTCATCTGTTCTCATACGCAACTCAATAATTCTTCCCGATCTAATGTTGCGCATTTTACCAGTATAAAAAGCACCGCCTTTGCCTGGTGTACGGTGTATTAACTCATCAATCGTTACTAACTCCCCGTTAAAACGTATAATATTTCCAGTTTTTAAATCTCCAGCTTTAGCCATAATGTGTGTTTTTTTGGTCTGCAAAAATAGTTATTAATCGCTATCCTTCAAACCCTTTATGAAATACAATTTTATGGTGTTTTTAGAAAGGCAAATTCCATCATTTAAAATTAAACCCGTCGGGCTTTTTACTGTATCTTTTTTGCCCCCTACATTTTCGTCACAATTTGCAAAGTGGAAAGGCAAAAAAGGATGCCGTTGCAATCCCGCTTATTTTACTTAGGCCTTTACTACTATTTTCCGAAAAAACCCTACATTGTGAAAGAAAATTTCATCTACCAAAAACGTGAAATCATTGCTACAAAACCGAATAAAAACAGGAAAATTCTAAAATGAAATTTGGCAAAACAATAAAAATATTCCTCATTGACGGAGACCCAAACGGACGTATGAGTTGCGAACTTTCTAATTGGTCAGGAAAAGCATATAAAATTCCTAGAATTAAAATTAAGGACTGCACAGACAGAGATGACTTGACAAGTACAGGGGTTTATTTACTTTTTGGAAAAGACGAAGAAGGTAAGGACCAAGTTTATATAGGTGAAGCCGAATCAATTTTAAAGAGGCTAAATCAACAATTGACACAAAAGGACTTTTGGAATGAAGCAATTATATTTATAAGTAAAGATGAAAACTTAAACAAAGCGCACATAAAATATTTAGAAAACCGGCTTCACGACATTGCAAAATCTGCTAATCGTTATAAGATCGATAACTCTATCATTCCGACTCAATCTTCTATTTCTGAATCAGACCGAGCAGAAATGGAAGAATTTATCGAATATATTAAAATGCTAGTAAACACACTAGGTCATAAAGTATTTGATGAAAAAAGAGAGTTTAAACCAAAACAAAAACAAGAAACATTTTTTATAAAAGCAGCCCGAGGCGCTGAAGGACAAGGCGAACCGACTTCTGATGGTTTTGTAGTTTTTAAAAACTCAAAAGCAGCTGCAACAATTGTAAATTCAATGACTCCTAACTTCATCACTTACAGACAAAAACTTATTGACGAACGTATTCTTGTTGATAGAGGGGATCATTTTGAATTTTCTGATGATTACATTTTTAGTAGCCCATCAACAGCCGCCGTTATGGTAATGGGGCGTAATGCAAACGGACTTACTGAATGGAAAAACAATGCAGGAAAAACGCTAAAAGAATTTGAAACCAATGATAAAACTCAAAAAACATAATCAATTATAAGCCTTTAGTATTTTGTTTATTTTTGATTATTTTAAATGAGATTAATCATTGAAATTGATGTAGGGATAAGCCTCGGCTTATCTATGTAAAAAAAGATACAAATCCCTCATCCCAAAAACATTATTCACCCCCTTTAAACAACCTAATATCCTCTTTCAATTTTTACGTATCTTAGAAAAAACATCGCTTAACTTTAGCGATAAAACTCTAAGGCCACAATGGATACTTTCGTCATCAATACAGAAACCTTTCAAATCACTCAAGCTGACTTCATTATCAGGACTTTTGTGGCCATTGGAATAGGTTTTATTATTGGGCTTGAACGCGAATACGCCGCAATTAAAGAAAAAGCTAAAAGCTTTGCCGGAATAAGAACTTTCATATTTGTGGTGCTATTAGGCTTTATTGGCGGCTTAGCTTACCAATTATTTACGCCTTGGGTTTATATTGCCATTTTATTATCTGTTGTTTTGTTAACCGGTATCTCTTACTTTATAACAGCAACTAAAGGAGATGTAGGGGTAACTACCGAGTTTTCTGTCGTCATTTGCTTTCTTTTGGGTACTTTAACTTTCCTGGGAATACTAGAAATCAGTTTAATGATTACCGTATTGGTGGTCGTCATTCTTTCTGCAAAGGTTAGGCTTCAATCTATTATTGGAGAAATTACCGCAGAAGAATTGTATGATTTTATTCGTTTTGTGGTGATTGCCCTTTTGGTTTTTCCCTTTTTACCCAATAAAACTTTTGGTCCTTACAACATCATTAATCCCCATGAAATTGGTTGGGTGATTATCCTAACATCGGGTTTAGGTTTTGTTGGTTATATTCTGATGAAATTTTTAGGCGCCAGAAAAGGAATTTTATTCAGCGGTATAATCGGCGGATTGATTTCTAGTACTGCCGTTACCTGGGTTTTTGCCAAAAAAAGCAAAGAAAATGAAGCCCTTTCGCATGATTGCGCCATAGCAATATTGGCCGCATCATCTATCATGATCATCCGGGTTTTGGTTTGGACTTTCATCTTTAATAAAGCATTTTTCAATCAAATATATTTTACCATATTTTTGGTTTTTTTAGCAGGAATAGGTATCACGCTCTTCTTTTATTTTAAACCTCGAAGCAACAAAATAATAGATGCCACTATTCGCCAAGGCAAACCACTAGACCTACAAGGCGCTTTGGTATTTGGTATCATTTACATCGTTATTTTACTGGTGGTAAGTTATGCTAATGAAAACATGGGCGAAAAAGGCTTAATGATTTCTAGTGCAATTGGCGGCTTTTCTGATATTGATGCCGTTACCATTACGGTTTCTAAATTAGCCGGGCTTAAGCTAGATTTTTCTTTGGCCAGCAATGCCGTACTTATTGCTACTATTTCTAATACCTTGGTTAAAATGGGTATTGGCATTTGGGCGGGCAGCAAATCTTTAAGAAAGTACCTGTATATAGGTTATGGTGTTATTTTTACAACAGCTTTAGCTGTATTGCTCTTTTCTGTATTTTAAAATTGCGTTTCCTTTCCTTGTAATTTATGCTGACACTGTAATAATTGCCCTCCCTTGGCGTCAAATGAAAATTAAAGCCTTAACGGCGATCAAATGAAAAACAAAAAAACACTTAAAATATTAGGCTTCTTCATCGCTATAGTGATTGGAGCTGGCGTAGGTTATTTAGTTGGAAAATTTGGCTTAGCCGGAATCAACCTCCCAAAAACCGCTTTATTATTTGTGGTATTCCTATTTGTCCCTGCATTTTTAATAGTGATTGCTTTTCATGAAGCAGGGCATGCTTTTGCCGGTGTAAAGGTGAATTTTGATTTTAGAATGTTTGTGGTTGGTCCTTTTTTATGGAATAAAGAGCAAAATAAGTGGAAATTTAAGTGGAACAAAAATGTGAACACTGCTGGCGGCTTAGTGGTTTGCTTGCCCATTGGCACCAATAATTTAAATAAAAGATTTGCAATATATGCGGCGGGTGGCCCTATTGCCAGTTTATTATTATCAGCCTTAGCTTACTTCTTATTTTTATTATTGAGCAGCTTAAACACCACAAACATGGCAGCCCTACAAACTTTGGGTTTTATCTTTTTAATGTTAGCCATTCTTTCTTTTTTAATTTTTTTAATCACCATTATTCCCATTCACAGTGGTGGATTTTCTTCTGACGGTGCTCGTATTTTAAGAATATTAAAAGGTGGTGAAGCGGCCCATTTTGAAGTTCTACTTTTAAAAATTATTGCCCAAAGTACTGGTGGCATCCCTCCAAAATTAATAGCTATTGATGAGCTGGAAGAGGCTAAAACGCTGGCTAAAAAATTGAATTTATCTTATGGTGTTTATATGCATGGTTTACTCCACCAAACCACCTTTGATTTAGGCCAATTAGAAAAAGCCGAAAATCATTTATTAAATTATGTGGAGGAAATAGAGGAAATACCCGCCGGAATGAGAAATACCGTTTGGTTAGACGCCGCTTTTTTTTACGCTTATGCCAAAGCAGATTTAGATTCGGCTTTAAAATACTGGAATCAGTTTAAAGCAAATGCTTTTGTTTCTAAAGCGCTAATTTATGCAACAGAAGCAGCAATAAACTTTTTAAAGTCTGATTACGAAACCGCTCTAACTAAAATTAACGATAGCTTAAAAGAAATCCCAAATATGTTAGATAAAGGAAATGGATTGGCGCTTGAGGAAAAGATGATGAACCTCAAAAACAAAATTCAAAAACATTAATCTAAAATTTGTTCTACAAATTCATGTACTTGGTAGCTTTTTAAACGCATCAGGTAGCATTTAATCTTTTCATAAATTCATAACATAGATATTGTACCATCATTAAATTTAACATCAAATGAACTCAAACTTCTTAAATACCATCAAATTAGGGTTAAGTACCTTTTCGCTAATTTTTATAGCCAACATCAACGCTTTCGCACAAAAAGCAAGCGACATTCAAGAAGAAAGCTTATGGGCCCCAACCGTAAAAGTTGATGGTAAAATTACCGAGTGGGAAGCACCGTTAAAAGCGGTAAATAAAAGCACCAATCTTTCTTACACCATAGCAAATGACAGTAAGAATTTATACTTGGCCATACAATCTAAAGATTTAACTAATAACAATAAAATTATGCTGGGCGGTATTACTTTAACGGTAAACCCAACCGGAAAGAAAAAAGATAAAGAGGGTTATATGTTAACTTACCCTGTAATTAATAGGGTGAGAAGACAGGGGGGTGGCCAAGGCGGCGGTGGCGGAACGGTAAGAATTCAGGGCGGACCTGGTAGTTTAGGTCAGTTTCAACAAAGAACGCCGGCACAAAGAGACTCTATGCAAATTGCAATGGCAAAAACCCAATTAATAGCGGCAAAAGAGATCAAAATTTTTGGTTTTAAAGATATTACAGACAGTTTAGTTTCTATCTATAATGAATACGGGATTAAAGCCGTAGCTACTATTAATGAGGCTGGTTTATTTTCTTATGAAATTGCTATTCCATTAAGTTTATTAGAAATGTCTGCAGATAAGCCTAAAGAATTTTCTTACAACATTAAAGTTAACGGATTACAAATGGGCAATTTTGGCGGCGGAAATTTTGGTGGTGGAAGACCCGGAGGAGCTGGTGGTGGTGGCGGTAACGTGGTAACCGTTGTAAGAACAGAAGGTGGCGGCGGCTTTGGTGGCGGTAACTTCCAGGAATTATTAAGTCCAACAGATTTTTGGGGTAAATACATTTTAACAAACAGTAAATAGTCCTTTTCAAAGTCATCAAAAGCAATACCATTTCAGCATTATCAAAATCATGAAAAAATCAGTACAAAAGCTAAATTATTTATCTGTTTTGTTGTTAAAAAAATGGCTTTTGATGCTGTTATTAATCCTCGGCGCAAGCCAAATTTTTGCTCAAAACACACCCCGAACAGCTGGTGGTACTACTCCGCCTCCAATTCCGGTAAGGCAAGTAAGTGGGATTGTAAAAGATTCAACAGATCAAACTTTAATTGGTGCAACTATTACCCTAACCTCTGTTGCTGATACTTTAAGAACCAGTACAAATGAAGATGGCGTTTTTATTTTTAAAGGCGTAAAAGCTTGGGTGTTTAGCTTAAAAGTGAGTTCTATTGGTTATACCACCAAAGTAATAGCCGGAAAATATAATGATGCCACAGCCAGACTTACGCTAGATCCTATTACCCTTAAAGCCGATAATAATATTTTAAATGAAGTAATTGTAAATGGTACGCCATCTATAGTTTACAAAACTGATACCGTTGAATTTAGAGCCAGTGATTATGTGGTAAGACAAGGCGCAACGGTTGATGAATTGCTGCAAAAAATGGAAGGCTTTGAAGTAGGAAATGATGGTTCGGTATCTGTAAATGGAACCGCTATTGCAAAAGCCCGTTTAAACGGTAAAGATATTTATGGTGGTGATGTAGCTGCCGCAATACAAAATTTACCTGCCGAAATTGTAGAAAAAATTCAGGTGGTAGATGATTATGGAAATACCGCTGCAAGAACAGGTGTAAAAGAAGGCGACCCTACAAAAGTATTAAACATTACCACCCGAGCAGATAAATCTGTTGGGATGATGGCCAGGTTAAATGCCGGTGCCGGCACCATGGACCAATTAGAAGGGAGCGCCAACCTTACCAGAATTAATAAAAACCAAACCATTACCGTAAACACTACCCTTCAACAAACACCAAACGGAATTGCCGGCGGAAACGCCAGCGTTGGGCGTTTAGGCGGTGCCGCTAACCGTGGTGGAAGAAGTGGCGAAGGATTTGGTGGTGGCGGAGGCGGAAACGCAACCGGAGGAACAAATACCCGTACAGCGCCAGCATTCACCTATCGTGATAAATTTGGCACCAAAGTAGATTTTTTGGCCAATTACTCTTACAGATATACCAACAACAATACGCAAACCATTAGTAATTCATTAAACATAAGTGATAGAGGAGAAACATTTTCTAACCGAGATGCATTAAACGCATCTTTAAATAAAGCACATACCATTAGTTTTGAATTAGAATACGCAATAGATAGCGCTAACTATTTACAATTTACGCCAAACCTTAGCTTTACCAACAGCAGCGGAAACAGTAGCTCATCAAATTTTCAAACAGGTTTAATCAATCAAGATCAACTTAACATAAATAATAACAGCAATACGCGTCCAAACATTGGCGGTACCATTGCTTATCAACATATTTTCAAAAAACCTTCTCGTTCTTTTTCTTTAGAAGCCACCGTTGGGCAGCAACAAAATGATAGCGGTGCAGAGCAAGACAACAACATCATTTATAGAGATGGGCAACAAAATATTGTAAGAGATTCGGTGGTTCATCGTTTTATAGGGACCAATAATTTACAAAACAATTATCGCGGTAGCTTAACTTATTCTGAACCTTTAGGCAAACTATCTCGCTTAGAATTTAACTCAAATATTGAGTACAGAGCTTATGATAACAGTCGTTTAACCAGTAATATAGATAATATTGGAAACCAAATCCAAATTGATAGCTTAAGCAATATTTTTGAATACGCTTTTACCCAATACCGTAATTCTTTTAACTACAGATATGGTAATAACAACAGTTTATTTAGTTATTCACTAGGCTTAACAGCCGTTTCTACCTCTTTAGTTGGTACAAAAGCAAGTTTAGGAACCAGTACTGATCAGCAATACTTTAAATTAATTCCAATTGCTCGTTTACAAGTTAAATTATCTAGTACACACAGAATCTCCTTAAACTACAACGGTAGAGCTAATGAGCCCGAGTTTAACCAAATTCAACCGGTTAGAGACGTTTCTAACCCACAAAATGCAATTGTGGGTAATCCAAATCTTAAAGTAGCTTTTACACATAGCATAAATGGCCAATACAGCAATTACATAGCAAACCTTAAATTAAATTACGATTTAAGACTAAGCACTTCCTTTACAGAAAACCAGGTGACCAGTAATATTTTGCAGGTTAATGATGCTTACGGTAGCTTAAAAAACGAGACTCAATATGTTAACTTAAACGGAAATAAAAGCCATAATGCAGATTACTCCATCTCAAAACAATTGAATGATAGAAAATATAGCCTTTCATTTTCTGGAAACATGGTAAACTCTAACAGAGTTTCTATGAGTAATGGCATCATTAACACCTCAACAACTTGGGGTTTTAAAGAAAACTTTGGACCAAGAATGACGCCTAAGCCTTGGTTAGAAATTAACCCTTATGTTTCTTTTGACATCAATAAAACCAATTATTCTTTAGCAAGAAATCAAGATGTTACCCAAAAAATATGGGCTATAAGCTTAGACGGAAACATCTATTTTGCTAAAAAATATCAGTTTGGCTACGCTTTAAGCAAAAATTATGTAAGCGGTATTGGCAATAACGTAACCAACAATCCATTCATCATTAACACCATGTTGCAAGTACGTGTTTTCAAAAACAAAGGCACTTTACAACTCAGAGCTTATGATTTATTGAAACAAAACAATTTCATCAACAGAACCCAAAACGGTTTAGGTTTTACAGAAACTTTAACCAACCCAAACAGCCGTTACGTAATGCTTAACTTAAGTATGAACCTTCAAAAATGGACTGGCGCAGTGGGCGGAAATAACAGAAACATAATTAGACGAGGTGATGGTAGTTTTATGAATTAATATTTTTTTATTTAGAAAAACAAAGGCTGTTTTCCATTAGTTCCGCTAGTCCGGCTAACCGCTAAATCTTTTTTCTTCCCAAGCAAAGGCCAAAAGCGCAAAAAAACCTGCCCGTCCGTATCAGGCGGGGATATCGCTATTACCCGGTTTATTGTACTTAAGCCTTTGCTTCTATTTCACAACCCGTCAATTGCGTCATCCTAAAATCTTAAAATAAATTTCAGGCAACAAAAATCAACCTCAAAATCAAGCCTTTTCGCTATATTTATATTCATCACCAATATAAATCTTACCTCCGTTTTTTAATAAAAGCAAAAAATGGCAAGCAACATACTCATACAGTCACAAGCGCAAATCTCTTCCTTTGAAATGGTAGAGCGCAAAGGAATTGGACATCCAGATACCATTTGCGATTGCATTGCCGAAGAGGTTTCAGTTGCCTTAAGCAAATATTATATTGCCCAATTTGGCAGCATTTTACATCACAATGTAGATAAAGCTTTATTAATTGGCGGAAGTTCGCAAACTGCTTATAAGGGCGGTAAAATTTTGGCTCCCATAGAAATTATTTTAGCCGGAAGAGCCTCCAACGAAGTAAAAGGAAAGAAAATCCCTGTAAATGAAATAGCAGAAGAAGCTGCAAAAAACTGGCTCAAAAAAAATATCCGTTTTCTTGATGCAGATAAAAACATCAACATGATTACTAAAATTAGAAAAGGAAGTAATGATTTGGTTGACCTTTTTAAACGCTTTAAAGAAGGCCAAATCCCTTTAGCAAATGATTCTTCTTTTGGGGTGGCATACTATCCTTATTCTTTGCTACAAAAAACTGTTTTAGATATTGAGCTTTTACTCAACAACAAATCTGTTAAACAAAAATTTCCATTCATTGGCGAAGACATTAAAGTGATGGGCGTAAACGCTCTAACCGGCATTTATTACACCATTGCTATTGCTATTATAGATCGTTTTATTGCTAATATTGATGATTATCAACACAAAATTACAACGATAAAAAACTTCATCTCCACATCTTTTAAAATAGAACCCCAGTTTATTGAAATTAACACTGCAGATAATTACCAAACAGAAAGTATATACCTTACCGTATCTGGCACCAGTGCCGAGGCCGGCGATGATGGTGAAGTAGGCAGAGGAAACCGAATTAATGGTTTAATTACCCCTTACCGCCCTATGAGTTTAGAAGCCGTTGCGGGTAAAAATCCAATCAGCCATATTGGTAAAATTTATAACCACTTTGCTTTTGATTTAAGCAAATCTATTGTTGAAAGTCATTTTGCTGATGAAGCGCAGGTTTACATTGTTTCGCAAATAGGAAAGCCTATCACACAGCCGCAATTCCTTCATATTAAACTTCAAAATCAAAGTGCAAATAACACCCAAATAGAAAAGTTAGCAAAAGAAAAACTTGCCGAAACACCCAAGCTTTGGGAAAAACTAATTTCTGCTGAAACTCCATTTGAGGTGTTTAAAGTCTAAATAGGTTTATTTTTCAATAAATTAAATATCAATATCGCCTTCAAAAACTAATTTTGCTGGTCCTTCTAAGAAAATATTAGTAAATATTTTTCCGTCATACTCAAACTTTATATTTAGCTCACCACCTAAAACTTTAATGGGCGTTTCAATTTTACCAATTTGGTTTTTTTCTATTGCATGTGCTAAAGCAACCGCGGTAACTCCGGTGCCGCAAGCATAAGTTTCGTCTTCTACTCCACGTTCATAAGTACGTACAAAAAGATGATCCTCTTTATCTTCCACAAAATTAATGTTAATACCTTCGGCATTATAGGTTTCATTATATCTAATCGCTCTGCCTTCTTCAAATACGTTTTTATCGGCAACAGCCAAATCAAATTTCACATAATGCGGCGAGCCGGTGTTAAGTACATAAGCTTCGCCATCTTTATTAACGGTCTCCACATCAATCATTTGTAAGCTTACCCAATCACCAGAATCTGAAATTTTGGCATAATGAGCGCCATCAACTGCCAAAAAATTAGTCTCGCTATTAATCACATTTAAATATTTTGCAAAGGCAACAATGCATCTTCCGCCATTACCGCACATACTGCTAGGCTGCCCATCTGCATTATAATAAACCATTTTAAAATCAAAGCCTTCGGTATATTCTAAAAACATAATTCCATCGCCGCCCACTCCAAATCTACGGTCGCATAAACGAGCCAAAAGCGCTGGTTGATGATGATTAAAAGCTAAATCACGGTTATCTACCATAATAAAGTCGTTTCCTGCTCCCTGATATTTAAAAAAAGATACGTTCATGCTTGTAATTTATATGCAAAAATCAGTAAAAATTAACCTTAAAACAATCTTAGCTCCAAATCATTGTTATATTTAATTCAGTTGTAGAAAAAGCTGTTTTTAATCTTCGGTATTTAACATTTTTTAACACCTAATTAAATAACATACTGTTGTATGAAACGTCTTATTGGTATTATTTTTGAAAACAGTTTTAAAGCTTAATGATAACAACATGAAAGGTAACATGAGAAAAATAGGAATTACACTAATTACAGCTTTTGTAGGTGGGGCTGTTGCTATTGGCGCTTACAAATTATTAGAACAAAAGTCTTTAACGGGCTTAAGTCTTGATGAAAGACAAAAAGTTTACTTCGCCAATAATCCTTCAGAAATCACTTCATCTGCAGGCGCATTAGATTTTACACAAGCTGCGGCTATAGTTTCGCCTGGAGTAGTTCACGTAAGAACCACCTACAGTAGATCGGCAGGCAATCAAGGTGGTGATCCTTTTGGCGAAATGTTTGAAGATTTCTTTGGCAGAAGAAGACCATCAACACCAAATCAAAACTCTCCTGCGCCAATGGGAAAAGGTTCTGGCGTAATTGTTACTGATGATGGTTACATTATGACCAATAACCACGTGGTAGAAAATGCCGAGAAAATTGAAGTGATTTTAACCGATAAAAGAGTATTACAAGCTAAAGTAATTGGAAGAGATAAAAACACCGATTTAGCGCTAATTAAAATTACAGCGACTAATCTTCCGATAGTAAAATTAGGAAATTCTGATTTGGTACGGGTAGGAGAATGGGTTTTAGCAGTAGGCTATCCTTTAACCTTAGAATCTACCGTTACCGCAGGTATTGTGAGCGCAAAAGCTCGTAAAATTGGTATTTTAACTTCTGATAATAGAAATAATTATGATCCAGAAAATCCACCAACCGATACTTCTATTGAATCTTTTATTCAGACTGATGCAGTAATTAACAGAGGAAATAGTGGCGGTGCTTTAGTGAATACTAAAGGTGAGTTGATAGGAATTAATTCTGCTATTGCCTCTCAATCTGGCACTTATGAAGGTTATGGTTTTGCGATTCCGGTAAACCTGGCTAAAAAAGTAATGGACGACTTTTTAAAATATGGCGAAGTAAAACGCGGTTATATTGGCATTACTTTTCAAGAGTTAAATGCTGATAATGCTAAGGATTTTGGTACCGAAGAAATTGATGGTTTATATGTTAACTCTACTTTAGAAGGTGGTGCCGCAGCTTCTGCCGGAATTAAAAAAGGTGATATCATTAAAAAACTAAATGGCGCTGATATTTCAAACTCATCTAACCTACAAGAAAAAATTGGAACCATGCGCCCAGGTGATAAAGTGCAATTGACAGTATTAAGAGAGGGTAGTTTAAAAACGTATAACGTAACTTTAAAAGGTGATGAAGGCAATAAATTAGCTTCAAACAATAGCGCATCAGTTTCTGAAGTGGTAGGTTCTTTAGGTGCAAAATTTGCTCCTTTAACAGATGCTACTAAAAAGAAATATGGTGTTAGCACTGGTGTAATTGTTACGGAAGTGGTAGCTGGTAAAGTTTTTGATATGTATGATATGCCAAAAGGAACCATCATTACTAGTATCAATGGTAAAGGAGTAAACAACAATGATCAGGTGGTAGCGGCTCTAAAGCAAGATCCTAAAATGGTTTCTTTGCAAGGTATCGTTCCTGATGGAAGTCGTTTTAGAGTGACTTTCCCAATCAAATAATATCAAATCAACATATATTTTTAAAGTCCTGATGGCTAATCCATCAGGACTTTTTTATTTTTAACGATGTCTAAAATCACCTATTCTTTGTTTGCCTTTTTATTTAAAACGTTTCTAAATAAAAATAAATTTGTGTTTCCTGTAATCTATTAGTCTTTTTTTATCATATAATGAATACTTTTGGCGTTCAAAAAAACCTTTAAATACCAAAGAATGAGTAATTTTTCCAAAACATTTTCTTCATCACTCGGGAGAAAATTAATTATGTGTTTAACCGGTTTGTTTCTATGTTCTTTCTTGATCATTCACTTAACCGGAAATTTTCAGCTATTTAAAAACGATGATGGATTAGCATTTAACCAATACGCACATTTTATGACTCACTTTACACCCATTAAAGTAGTCTCTTATTTGTTATACAGTTCTATTTTGGTTCATACCATTTGGGCAATCATCATCACTCAAAAAAATAAAAAATCTCGCCCAGTAGCTTATGCTGTACAACCAAAAGAAGGAAGTATTTGGTCATCAAGAAACATGGGAATACTAGGAACCATCCTTTTTGTTTTTATTGTAGTACACATGAGCAACTTTTGGTATGAGTACCATTGGGGAAATACACCATTTATAGAATACAGAACAGATTTAAATACCGGTACAACTGTATCTAAAGAAATTTCATCAGCAGAATACACTGATTACGTAAGCTATGTAGATAACGGTGTAGAAATTATTAAATCAAAAGATCTTTACAAAGCAGTTGCATTTTCTTTCCAACAATGGTGGATTGTAGCTTTGTACGTATTAGCTATGGTTGCATTATCTTTTCACTTGGTACATGGTTTCCAAAGTGCATTCCAAACTTTAGGATGGAATCACAGTAAGTACAAACCATTAATCAACTTTGTTGGCATTTGGGTTTTCTCTGTAATTATTCCAATTGGTTTTGCAGCAATGCCATTATATTTTCTTTTTAAATAAAAAATGAAATCAAAGCTCAAAACAATAATTTTCTACTACTGTTTGAGTTATAAAATAGATTAAGATGAAATTAGATGCAAAAATTCCAGCAGGCCCATTAGCTGAAAAATGGAACACACACAAATTCAATCTGAAACTGGTTAATCCGGCTAATAAACGTAAATATGATGTAATAGTAGTAGGAACTGGCCTGGCTGGTGCTTCTGCTGCGGCATCTCTTGCCGAGTTGGGTTACAACGTAAAAGCATTTTGTTTTCAGGATAGTCCAAGAAGAGCGCATTCAATTGCGGCTCAAGGAGGTATCAATGCAGCAAAAAATTACAGAAACGATGGTGACTCTGTTTACCGTTTATTTTACGATACCATAAAAGGTGGCGATTACAGAGCCAGAGAAGCCAACGTTTACCGTTTAGCAGAAGTATCGGTTAATATTATAGATCAGTGTGTTGCTCAGGGGGTTCCTTTTGCTCGTGAATATGGCGGTTTGTTAGATAACCGTTCTTTTGGAGGCGCTCAAGTTTCCAGAACTTTCTATGCGAGGGGCCAAACCGGACAACAATTATTATTAGGAGCTTATTCTGCATTAAACCGTCAAATCAACTTAGGTACAGTAAAAATGTACACCAGATCTGAAATGTTAGATGTGGTAGTAGTTGACGGAA
This sequence comes from Pedobacter cryophilus, assembly GCF_005116455.1. Taxonomy (GTDB): domain Bacteria; phylum Bacteroidota; class Bacteroidia; order Sphingobacteriales; family Sphingobacteriaceae; genus Pseudopedobacter; species Pseudopedobacter cryophilum. The sequence goes on along the minus strand of NZ_SWBP01000001.1, from coordinate 773,952 downwards.
AAGCACAAGGAATTGTAACCAGAGATTTGGTAAGTGGGAAAGTTGAAAGTCATGCTGGCCATGCTGTATTGTTGTGTACAGGTGGTTATGGTAATGTTTTTTATCTTTCTACCAATGCAATGGGTTCTAACGTTACTGCTGCCTGGAGAGCACACAAACGTGGCGCTTTAATGGCAAATCCTTGTTATACTCAAATTCACCCAACTTGTATTCCTGTATCTGGAGATCATCAATCTAAGCTTACGCTGATGTCTGAATCTTTAAGAAACGATGGAAGAGTTTGGGTTCCTGCAAGCAAAGAAACCGCCGAAAAACTTCGTAAAGGAGAAATCAAAGCAAAAGATATTAAAGAGGTCGACAGAGATTACTTCCTAGAAAGAAAATATCCATCTTTTGGAAACTTAGTACCTAGAGATGTGGCTTCAAGAAACGCAAAAGAAGTTTGTGATGACGGCAGAGGTGTTGGAAAAACTGGTTTAGCGGTTTATTTAGATTTCGCTGATTCTATCAAGCGTTTAGGACAACCAGCAGTTGCAGCTAAATATGGCAACTTGTTTGATATGTACAGTCAGATTACTGATGAAAACCCTTATGAATCACCAATGAGAATTTATCCAGCGGTGCATTATACCATGGGTGGTCTTTGGGTAGATTATAATTTAATGACTAGCGTACCTGGTTTATACTGTTTAGGAGAAGCAAACTTCTCTGATCACGGTGCAAACAGATTAGGGGCATCTGCATTAATGCAAGGCTTAGCTGATGGTTATTTTGTAATTCCTTACACCGTAGGAGATTATTTAGCCAATATAGGGCCAGCGCCAATTGATGCAAACCACCCTGCCTTTACCAAAACTAAGGCAGAAGTAGAAGAACGTATTCAAACTTTCTTATCCTTAAGAGGAAACAAAACAGTTGACGAATACCACAGAGATTTAGGTAAAATTATGTGGGAATACTGTGGAATGTCTAGAGATGCTGTAGGTTTAGCTAAAGCCAAGCAAATGATTCAAGATTTGAAGAAAGATTTCTGGAAAAACGCTATTGTTTTAGGAGATAATTCAGAGGTAAATCAATCTCTTGAAAAAGCAGGTAGAGTAGCAGATTTTATTGAATTAGGTGAACTGATGATAGATGATGCTTTAAACAGAGACGAATCTTGCGGTGGTCACTTTAGGGCAGAATACCAAACCCCAGAAGGCGAAGCTTTAAGAAACGATGATGATTTTGCATACGTAGCTGCTTGGCAATACAAAGGAGAAAACGTACCAGAAGAACTTCATAAAGAAGAATTGGTATTTGAAAATGTTAAATTAACACAACGTAGCTATAAATAGTAGCAAGTAGCAAGTAGCGAGTAGCAAGACTAAATCTTGATACTTGATACTAAAATCTTGATACTCAATACTAAAAATATGAGTGGAAACATGAACCTGACGTTGAAAGTATGGCGTCAAAAAAGCAGTAGTACACCTGGTAAATTTGTAACCTACAAAGCACCAGATATTTCTCCTGATATGTCATTTCTAGAGATGCTAGACGTGGTGAATGAGCATTTGGTTAAAAAAAGTGAAGAACCTATCCAGTTTGATCATGATTGCCGCGAAGGAATTTGCGGAATGTGTTCTTTGGTTATTAACGGCGAGCCCCACGGACCAAAAAGGGCTACTACTACTTGTCAGCTTCACATGCGTAGTTTTAAAGATAATGATACCATTGTAATTGAACCTTTTAGAGCAGGATCTTTTCCTGTAGTAAGAGATTTAGCGGTAGATCGTTCTGCTTTTGATAGAATTCAACAAGCTGGTGGCTACGTTTCTGTAGGAACTGGCGGGGTGCCAGATGCCAATGAAATTGCTATTCCAAAAGTAATTGCAGATGAAGCTTTTAACTCCGCAACTTGTATTGGTTGTGGTGCTTGTGTGGCGGCTTGTAAAAATGCTTCTGCTATGCTTTTTGTTTCTGCTAAAATATCTCAATATGCTTTATTACCTCAAGGTCAGCCAGAGCGCTACCGCAGAGCAGAAGCAATGGTGAATCAAATGGATACCGAAGGTTTTGGAAGTTGTACAAATACTTACGCTTGTGAGGCACAATGCCCTAAAGAAATTAAGGTAACCAACATTGCCAGAATGAACAGAGAATTCTTTACTGCCGAGTTTGTAAAGAGTTAATCATTATAATTTGTAACAAAAAGCTATCTCTGATTAAAAGAGATAGCTTTTTTTATGCCTAATTCTTATCTTGTATTATGAAAAAACTTTTCTTTTTATTGCTTTCCCTTGTTGGCGTTCAAACTTTTGCTCAGTTTAAATCTAAAGAGCCTTTTGCGCATACTTTTTCTATTGTGGCTCGTGATCCTGTAACAGGTGAAATAGCTGTTGGTGTGCAAAGTCATTGGTTTTCTGTAGGCACATCTGTTTCTTGGGCCGAAGCCGGAGTTGGAGCTGTTGCTACCCAATCTTTCACTAATAAATCTTTTGGAATTAGAGGTTTAAAATTGTTAAAAGAAGGCAAAACCGCCCAACAAGCTTTAGATATTTTATTGAGTGATGATCCCGGAATAGACGTTAGACAGGTGGCTATTGTAGATAACAAAGGAAATGTAGCGGTTCACACCGGAAAAGGTTGCGTACAATTTGCAGGTGATATTAAAGGAGAACAATATTCTGTTCAATCTAACATGATGTTGACAGATAAAGTTCCGACAGCAATGTCTAAAGCTTTTGAAGCCAGCAAAGGAAAGCCATTAGCGCAAAGAGTGATGAGCGCTTTAAATGCAGCCCAAGCTGTTGGGGGAGATATTCGCGGAAAGCAATCTGCCGCTATTTTAGTGGTGCCGGCAAAATCAAATAACGAACCTTGGAATGAAAGAACCGTTGATTTACGAGTGGATGATGCTCAAGAACCTTTGCTAGAACTAGAAAGACTTTTAAAAGTACATGAGGCATACCAATTTATGAACGAAGGCGATTTAGCCGTGGAGAAAAACGATATGCCTAAAGCCATGTCTCTTTATGGAGCCGCTATGAAAATGTTTCCTGATAATTTAGAAATGCAATATTGGACAGCTGTAACTTTAGCCAATAATAAAGAAGTTTCTAAAGCGCTACCCATGTTTAAAAAGATTTTTTCTCAAAACACCGATTGGAAAGAAATGACTAAAAGGCTACCTGCAGTTAAACTTTTAACAGTAACTGACGAAGAAATGAAGTTAATTTTAGCACAATAAAAACGCCGTTTAAATAACCATTTTTCTAAAAGTGAGGTTAATTCTAGGCGACCTCACTTTTTTACTTTTGGTTAAAGCATGCAACCAAAAAGTTTGGGTTTCACCTTTCATCATCAGTAAACTTCCGCTTTCTAAAATTTGAGAAACCGTTTCTCCTGAGCTTTTATGTTTAAGAGAAAACTTCCTCTCCGCACCAAAACTAATGGATGCTATGGCGGAATCTTTTACTATACTTTTTTCGTTATCACTATGCCAGCCCATTCCTTCTTCACCATCATGATATAAATTCAATAAACAAGCATTATAGCTTTCTCCAGTCAGTTCTTCAGTTTGCTTTTTAATAGCCAAAAGTTCATTTGTCCAAGCCAAACCTTGCTTTTTTACGTTAGAATAAACATACTCTATTTCATCATCTGCATACCAAGCCACTTTACGCTTGGTAGTAATTTGCTTCCCAAAAATCATCACCTCATCATTTTTCCATTCAATATTTTTTAAAAGCAAATCAAAATAATTTGTAGCTTTTTCTGCATTAAATACCGATCCGTAATATTCTACAGTTCCATCAAAAGGTAAAATATTAGCTACCGCTGAGGAATTAAATAAATCCATGTTAGAATGATAAATTTTTGGTATTAACCTTGTAAACAATTAATTGATTTTGTCTCAAATAAAAAATCAATTAATAATGTAAATTGTTTTATAAAACGAAGACTAACACACCAAAAATATTGCCGGCTATCTTTCTATTTGGAAAAGCGTTAAAAACAACCGAATAATTAACCCACATGGATTTAAAAACTCAATATAAAAAAGTTAGGAAACACTCCTTAACTATTTGTCAACCACTGCAAACTGAAGATTATGTAGTGCAGCCTGTGGTAGATGTTAGTCCGCCTAAATGGCATTTAGGCCACACCACATGGTTTTTTGAAACCTTTATTCTTAAACCAAACTTTAAAGGCTACAAAGAATTTAACCCCAATTATAACTATGTTTTTAACAGTTATTATGAAACCGTTGGGGCTAGGGTAATTCGTACAGACAGAGGAAATTTAAGTAGACCAACTGTTGCCGATGTTTACCAATACCGAGCTTACGTTGACCAAGCCATGGAGAATTTCTTACACGAAGAACCATCTGTAGCGGTTAAAGAAATATTGATTTTAGGTTTAAATCACGAGCAACAACATCAAGAATTATTATGGTATGATATCAAATATATTTTAGGGCATAATCCACTTTTTCCAGCTTACGCCGATGAAAATATTGAGCAAAACCTCCACTCGTCACCACAAAATTGGATAAAAATTGCCGCTGGAGTGTATGAAATTGGACATAAAGGAACTGATTTTTGTTTTGATAATGAGTTAGGCCTACATAAAGTGTATTTAAATGATTTTGAAATTTCTAGTGCTTTAGTCACCAATGCAGATTATTTAGAGTTTATTAAAGAAAACGCTTATCACGAATTTAAGCATTGGTATGCCGAGGCTTGGGATTGGGTAAAAGTCAACGCCATTAAAGCCCCATTATATTGGTATGAGGTTGATGGCGTTTGGATGCGATATGATTTATCAGGCTTAAAGCCGATAAAATTAAACGATCCGGTGAGTCATATCAGCTTTTATGAAGCTGCTGCTTTTGCATCATGGAAAGGTATGCGCTTACCTACCGAATTTGAATGGGAAATTGCTGCCACTCAATTTAACTGGGGCCAATTATGGGAATGGACAGAAAGCGCTTATCTTCCTTATCCGGGTTTTTCAAAAGCACCAGGTGCAATTGGCGAGTATAATGGCAAGTTTATGGTAAACCAAAAAGTTTTAAGAGGTGCCTCTATTGCAACTTCCCCAAATCATCAAAGAATTACCTATCGAAATTTTTTTCATCCCAATTTACGTTGGCATTATAATGGCATAAGATTAGCAAAATAATACATGAATAAATTTTTAGAAGAGGTTTTAGAAGGTCTTCACTCCGAACCAAAATATCTTTTATCTAAATACTTTTATGATAAAGCTGGCGACAAATTATTTCAGCAAATTATGGATAGTGAAGAATACTATCCAACAAAATGTGAGTTAGAAATTTTTACCACACAAACTCATGAACTCGCTAAAACTCTTAAAAATGGCTTTGATACCTTTGATTTAATTGAATTAGGCGCTGGCGATGCCACAAAATCAAGTCATCTTTTACAGCAACTCATTATTGAAAAAGCCAATTTCACTTATTATCCTATAGATATTTCTAAAAGTATGGTGGCACATTTAGAAGAAATATTGCCTCAAAAAATTGAAGGTTTACAGGTAACCGGATTAAACGGAGAATATTTTCAAATGCTGGAGAAAGCGGCTCAAATTTCTTCTAAAATGAAGGTGGTTTTATTTTTAGGTTCTAATATTGGAAATGTCCCTATAAACGAAGCCGAAAAGTTTTGTAAAACCCTTAGAAGTCACCTCAAAAAAGGAGATTATGTATTAATGGGCTTTGATTTGAAGAAAAATCCACAAATAATATTGGCTGCCTATAACGATGCAAAGGGATACACCAAAGCTTTTAACCTTAATCTTTTAAAAAGGATAAATAAAGAGTTGAATGCTGATTTTGATGTGACTTGCTTTGATCATTATGCCATGTACGACCCTGAAACTGGCGCTTGTAAAAGCTACCTGATTAGTTTAAAAGATCAAAAGGTTAAAATTAATAATGCTGATATGATTTATTTTAAAGAGAATGAATTCATTTTTATGGAGATTTCTCAAAAATACAGCATCAATCAAACTGATGAATTGGCAATAGCATCAGGTTTTAAACCTATTAAACACTTTTTAGATAGTAAAAGCTGGTTTTTAGATACCATTTGGGAGTGCGTTTAAAAACTTATTTGTTCATCCATAATTAATGTTGGGCTAACAATAAGATTCTATTTTTGAAGTGTAAGAAATCCTGAGACGCTTAGGAAAATCATATAAAATTTGTTTAGGTTTAGTTAAATGTGGGCCATTGTAATGATGGCCCATTTTTTTTACTGATGCTTATTTGCATTATCCATTAAAATTTAGCTTTCCAAAACCTTTAGCTAAAGCATTTACACCATAAAATTATTTCTATATCTACAATATCATTCTGTTTAGTTAAGTTTATATTCTTAACATGAATAATAGCTACACGCAACTCATCCATAAAATAGACAACTTTATCAGAAAATATTATCTGAACAAAGTGGTTCGGGGTGCAATATGGTTGGCGGGCATTTTTATTTTAAGCTACTTATTTATCATCATTTCTGAATACTACGGTTATTTTAGTACCTCGGTTAGAACTTTCCTTTTTTACACATTTATTGTCACTCAACTTGGTTTAATTTGGTTTTTAGTTGCCCAACATTTAGTTAATTACCTCCGTTTAGGAAGAATTATTGATCATGAGCAAGCTTCGGAAATTATAGGAAACCATTTCCCCGAAATAAAAGATAAACTCATTAATACTTTACAGCTCAAAAAACTAGCTGATGAAAATCCAGAAAGTAAAAACTTAATTGAAGCCAGTATTGATCAAAGAATTGCTTCTTTTAAACCTATTCCTTTTGCATCGGCTATTAAAATAAGGGATAATAAAAAATACCTGCGCTATGCCTTGGTGCCCTTGGCCATAATGGTGATTATTGCGTTTGCCGCTCCTTCTATTCTTAAAGATGGTACCAAAAGATTGATCAATCACGATACTTATTACAAAAAGAAAGCGCCTTTTGAATTTGTGATAAAGAATAAGAATTTAGACGCCGTACAGGGTGATGATTTTGATTTGGAAGTGAAGATAAACGGCAATCAAATTCCTGAGGATATCTACTTAGAAGACGGTGTAAACACTTTTAAGCTAGATAAAAAAGACATTATTAACTTTAGCTATCAGTTTAAAAACCTCCAAAAAGACAAAAAATTTAAATTGGTTGCCGGCGAATTTTCTTCAGAAGAATTTGTGTTAAACGTTAAAAATAAACCGTCGTTATTAAGTTTTGAGGTTCAGTTGATTTATCCATCGTACCTAAAAAAGCAAAATGAAACTATTAAAAATCCAGGCGATTTAACCATTCCGGCGGGCACTTTGGTAAAGTGGTTTTTTAAAACAGAATATGTTGGCACCATAGCCTTTAATTTAGGCAAAAAGTATAGCGAATTATCCCTTACCAAAAACAACGAATTTACCTACCAAGAGCGAGTGATAAGAAGTACCAACTATAGTTTGCTTTTAAAAAACAATGAAATAAGCAGTAGAGATTCTGTTGGTTATCAATTAAATGTAATTGCAGATGAGTTTCCAAAAATAGACGTTAGTGAAAGACCTGATTCGGCGAATGCCAGAGTAGTTTATTTTATTGGCAAGGCAAGTGATGATTATGGTTTAACTGCCCTAAATTTTCATTACGAAATACTAAAATCTCCAAACGAAAAAAGAAAGGGAAATGCCTTTAAAGTACCGGTTAAATTAGATAAAAATGGTGCCCAAAGTAGCTTCTTATATTTGTGGCAATTGAAAGATTTAGGTATTGAACCAGGTGAAGAAATTTCTTATTACTTTGATTTAGCTGATAATGACGCTGTTTTGGGACCAAAACATGTAAGATCATCAACCGGGGTTTACAAACTAGCTTCTAAAGACGAGGCTTTAAAAAGTATAGAAGAAACCTCTAATGCCATTAAGCAAAAAATGCAGTCGGCAATAAGACAATCAGAAAAAATACAGCAGGAAGCAAAAAAAATGAACCAAGATTTAATGGATCAAAAATCTTTAGGTTACGAACAAAAAAAGCAAATGGAACAGCTTTTAGACAAACAAAAGAAGCTAGAAGAGCTGATTAAAGATATTCAGGATGACAGTAAACAAAATCTTTTTGAGCGTAAAGAACTTCAGCCCGAAGAAAAAGCATTATTAGAAAAACAGAAACAAATTCAGGATTTATTTAACAATGTTTTAGACGAAAAAACAAAAAAACTGTTAGAGAATTTACAAAAGTTAATTGATCAAAATCAAAAAGAGCAAACACAAGATCAATTACAGCAAATGCAGGCAGATAGTAAATCATTACAAAAAGAATTGGATAGAATTTTAGAACTCTATAAAAAATTAGAAGTAGAACAAAAATTAAACGATGCGGTAGAAAAGTTAAATGAGCTATCTAAAAATCAAGAGCAACTCAGTAAAGAAAGCTTAGATAAAAAAAGTAATCAAGAGCAGGTTCAACAAAAGCAGCAAAACTTGGAAAAAGAGTTTTCTGAGCTAAAAAAAGATTTAAAAGAAGCTGATGAAAAAAATCAGCAATTAGAACAGCCAGAAGATTTTAAAAATCCAGAGCAGGACCAAAAAGACATTCAACAAGAAATGGATGAAGCTGAGCAAAATTTAGAAGAAAAAAAATCGCAAAAAGCAGCTCAATCACAAAAGGATGCCGCTCAAAAAATGAAGCAATTGGCGCAAAAATTAGAGCAAATGCAACAAAGCGGACAGGAAGAAGAAAGTAAAGTTAACGCTCAAGAACTTAGACAAATATTGCAAAACCTGTTAAAATCATCATTTGACCAAGAAAAAGTAATGACCGATTTAAAAAACACAGACATCAACGATCCTCGTTTTGTTAAAATTGGGCAGAAACAAAAAGAAATTAAAGACAATTTAAAATTAGTAGAAGACAGTTTATTTAGCTTAAGCAAACGCGTTCCTCAAATAGAATCAACCGTAAATAAAGAAATTCAAACCATTAACCAACAATTAACCGAAGCTTTAGACCAACTTTCTGATAGAAAAGTAGCCGAAACCAACAAAAACCAGCAATTTGCGTTAACATCTATAAACAATTTAGCTTTAATGCTGAGCGAGGCATTACAACAATTGCAAAATGCGATGAAAAATGCACAATCTGGAGGCAAAGGAAAACCCCAGCCTGGGCTAGCCAAACTTTCGGAAATGCAAAAGGAGCTCAACAAAAATATGCAAAAAGCGAAAGAGCAAATGCAACAGCAAGGAATACAGCCTGGGCAAAAAGCATCTAAGCAAATGAGCGAACAAATGGCTAAAATGGCCCAACAACAGCAAATGTTAAGGCAAACATTACAACAAATTAATAACGATTTAAATAAAGACGGGCAAGGGAAATTAGGTGATTTTGAAAAAATCATGAAACAAATGGAACAAACCGAAACAGAACTCGTAAACAAACGCATTACAAACGAAGCTTTAATTAGGCAACAGGAAATTCAAACACGTTTATTAGAGGCAGATAAAGCCGAGCGAGAAAGAGAACAAGACAATCAAAGAGAAAGCAAAGCGGCTAAAGATTTTGCGCCAAACTATAATTTAATATTGCAAGAATATCAAAAACTGAAAGCTAAAGAAACAGAACAAATTAAAACTGTTTCTCCATCGTTAAATTATTTTTATAAATCTAAAATAAGTGTGTATTTTGAGAAATTAAATTTGGGAAATTAAAATGAGTAATTTTATTGAAACTATGGAAAACGGGTTATATGCATTACAGTTACCCTCAAACAGCGACAGTGTTGCTGTTTTAGAAAACTTTGTAGACGATTTGGTTCTTAATCTTAATATTGGCGATGATGTTTACGCCAACTTAATGACTTGTTTAAACGAAGCCATTACTAATGCCATTTATCATGGCAACAAACAAGATCCAGAAAAGAAAGTATTCATCAACTTAGAAGTAGTGAATCAAAAAAGACTGATATTTACCATTGCTGATGAGGGAAATGGTTTTGATTTCAACAATATTCCCGACCCAACCGATGCAGATAATTTAGAGAAGCTAACCGGTAGAGGCGTTTATATTATGAAAAAATTGGCCGATCAATGTATTTTTAATACCCTAGGCAATGAGGTTGAATTACACTTTAAACTTTAAATGAGTCGTTTACCTATTCACTTTTTTTCAGAAGAAACCTCCTTTTCGCCAAAAGCAAAAACCGCTTTAAGAAATTGGATTAATGAAACCATACTTTCAGAAAAACATCAATTACAAGAGCTCAATTTCATTTTTTGTTCTGACGAGTATTTGCTAAAAATAAATCAACAGTACCTAGATCACGATACCTATACAGATATCATCACTTTTGATAACTCCGAAGAAAAAGGAGAGATTTACGGCGATATTTTTATCAGCATTGATAGAGTTAGAGAAAACGCAAAAGAATTCAAAACAACGCTTATAAACGAGCTTCATCGCGTCGTCATACACGGCACCTTACACCTATTAGGTTATCCAGATAAAAAGAAAGCCGATAAAGAAAAAATGACCGCTAAAGAGAACCAATACCTCGCCATCAGAAATTTCTAAAATATACCTATTAATTTTTTTTTAGAAAAGCAATACCTGTATTTCATAGGTTTGTGTAGTCTGGTTTTCCGCTGCCTGCCTGCCGCAGGCATGGTATTTTTTGCCCCAAAAGGCAAAAAGATGCCGCTGCACCCCAGTTTATTTTACTCGGGCTTTTGCTACGATCAAATTATAGCTTAATTTGTGGTTGAAAAATCTAAAATTATTTAAAGATTGGATTTCTGAAAAAATAAATTCTGGTAACCCGTTTAAGTGATGATTTAAAAAAGTACGCTTAGACTGTGTTATCTATTGATAATTGCTTGCTTACATTAAAATTAATGGCAAAAAAGAATATCATTTTCAAAAAAATACCAAGAGACATCACAAGATTTTTAAGTTATGAATGGTGAACTGAGCTATTTCCTTTTTAGATACTAAAAAAAACAGAACGGGATTATGAGTGAATTAACACCCAAACAAAACAACTTTATTCTTTACACCACGCCCGAAGGCGAGGTGAAGTTGAATGCGTTGTTAGAAAACGAAACCATTTGGCTCACACAAGAGCAAATGAGACAGCTTTTTGACCGTGAAAGGAGTGTGATTACCAAGCACATAGGCAATGTTTTCAGCGAGGGTGAATTGGAAGAAAAAAGCAATGTGCAAATTTTGCACATTAGTGGATCAGATAAGCCCGTTAAGTTCTATAATCTTGATGTTATCATTTCGGTTGGTTACCGAGTGAAGTCACAAAGAGGCACACAATTTAGAATTTGGGCTACCAAAACCCTGAAAGAATACATCATCAAAGGGTTTGTTTTAGATGACAACCGATTGAAACAAGGTGAAGCTGTTTTTGGTAAAGATTATTTTAGAGAGTTATTAGATCGGGTTCGTTCCATCAGAGCAAGCGAACGAAGAATTTATCAACAAATCACAGACATTTTTTCAGAATGCAGTATTGATTATAACCCTCAATCAGAGATCACTAAAAATTTTTATGCTTTAGTACAAAATAAATTTCATTACGCAATTACTGGTAAAACTGCTGCTGAAATCATCTATAAAAATGCCAACGCAGTAAAAGAAAATATGGGTTTAACCACTTGGAAAAATGCACCTAGCGGAAGAATCATAAAATCAGATACTGCAATTGCAAAAAACTATCTTCAAGAAAAAGAGATAAAGCAATTAGAAAGAACTGTAACAGGTTATTTTGATTATATCGAAAACTTAATAGAGCGTGAAAATACTTTTACAATGGAAGGATTGGCTAACAGCGTTGACAAATTCTTGAACTTTAACGAATTCAAAATTTTAGATGGTAAGGGGAAAATTTCACATAGCAACGCTATTTCTAAAGCCGGTTCAGAATATGACCAATTTAACAAGACTCAAAAAATAATTTCTGACTTTGATAAGGAAGTAAAGAAATTGAAAAAATAGAATTATGAATTTAAATGTTTCTTAAAAACCATAGTCTTTGTCAAAAAATGACATTCACTCTCATAAAAAAAGTTTCGCTTATTAAAACATAAAAAAAGCACCTAGAAAACTCATCTAAATGCTTTTAAAAAATTTATGCCCCGCTATTATGCCATTGGAACTTCTATCACCAATATTTTAACATCTTCTTGAGCGGTAATTTCTACTTTTTCAGTTTCGTAAACACCTAAAGCATCTCTGCTACTTAAATCTTGGTCGGCAGCTTTTGCTTTTCCATCCAAAATAAAAACATAAACGCCATTTTGTTTACCGTGTAAATCATAAGTAAGTGTTTTTCCAGCGTCTAAATTGCTCAAAGAAAAATAGGCATCTTGGTTAATCCAGATATTTTTTCCGTCTTTTTCAGGTGAAACCACCGTTAAAAACTGATTTTTCTTATCCTCTTCTGTAAAAGATTTTTGCTCATATCTTGGAGTGATATCCTTTTCTTTTGGGAAAACCCAAATCTGTAAAAATTTTACAGGCTCAGTTTTAGATTCATTGTATTCTGAATGTTGAATGCCAGAACCCGCCGACATAATTTGTACATCTCCTTGTTTAATGATGGCCTCTCTACCCGTACTATCGTTATGTTTTAAAGCGCCTTCTAGCGGGATGCTTACAATTTCCATATTATCATGTCCGTGAGTCCCAAAACCCATTCCCTGCTCTACAAAATCATCATTCAATACTCTTAACAATCCAAAATTCATTTTCTCTGGATCGTAAAACTGACTAAAACTAAATGAATGATAGCTTTTTAACCAACCTCTGCTTGCAAAGCCTCTTTGCTCGGCAGGATGAAATATTGTTTTCATATTTTATTCGTTTACTAATTACATGTTTAAACATACAAATTTTATTCCAAACTCTAAATACGTACTTTTGTTTTATTATTTAAGCAATTATGAAAACATCAGCAATAGTTTTAGGCGCAAGCGGACTAATTGGCAGTCATTTACTGACATTACTCCTAAACGACCCTCATTTTGATAGCATTAAAATATTTGTCAGAAAATTATTACCTATTCAGCATCCAAAACTGATTCAAATTGTTACAGATTTTGAGCATTTGGAATTGAAAAAGGAAGAAATAAAGGCCGATATAATATTTTGTTGTTTAGGTTCTACCCAAAAGAAAACGCCGGATCTTGCTATTTACAAAAAGATAGATCATGATTATCCCTTATATTTTGCTAAGGAAGGTCTAAAAAATGGACTGCGTCAATTTCATTTGGTTTCTGCATTAGGCGCCAATTCAAAATCGGCGAACTTTTACACTAAAATGAAAGGAGATACTGAGGAGGATTTAAAGAAACTAGGCATCTCGTCTTTACATATATATCAACCTTCTTTTTTAAGAGGAAATAGGAATGAGAATCGTCCGCTAGAAAAAATAGCACTTGTACTAATAAAAGTGATTGATCCGTTATTGATTGGATCTCTTAAAAAATACCGCAGTATTGCCGCTGAGGATGTTGCCAAAGCAATGATAAATGAATCTATTAAAAATAAAAAAGGCATCTTTGTACATCAATCAGATCAAATTAAAGAATTAGTGTGAGTATCGTATCAGCAGAACAATTAAGCCATGCATTTAATGACCATTGGCTTTTTAGAAATTTAACTTTCGGACTACAACAAGGGCAACGCGTTGCTTTGGTTGGAATAAATGGTGCCGGAAAATCAACCCTTTTAAAACTTCTGGCAGAAAAAATAAAACCAACAGAAGGAAAGGTTGTCAAAGAAAAAGACATTCGTTTTGGTTATTTAGAACAAGACCCTCAGTTTGAAGCCGGGCAAAGCATCAGCGATTTCATTTTTAGTATGGATAATCGTTCGCAACAAATCATAAGAGAATATGAGGAATTATTAGAACAAGAAAATCCAGATGTTGATGAGATTAATCGTTTAACAGAAGAGTTGAGCAATTTAGAAGCTTGGGAATATGAACATCAAATTAAGACTATTTTGGGTCGTTTAGATATTCATCATCTTGATCAACAAATAGACACCTTATCTGGTGGTCAGCGTAAACGCTTAAGTCTTGCAAAACTTTTAATAGATGAACCTGATGTTTATGTCATAGATGAGCCAACCAATCATTTAGACATTGACACCATAGAATGGCTAGAAAGCTTTTTAACTACTGGAGGCAAAACCATTTTAATGGTTACCCATGATCGTTATTTTTTAGATAATGTTTGCAATGAAATTATAGAATTAGAAAACGGCACTGTTTATACCTATAAAGGAAAATATGCTTATTATTTAGAGAAAAAAGCAGAGCAAGACGCTATAAACAGTGCGGTATTAGCTAAAAACAAAAACCTACTCAAAAAAGAATTAGAGTGGATGCGCAGAATGCCTCAAGCCAGGGGAACCAAATCAAAAGCAAGGATAGATTCTTTTTATGATTTGGAAACCAAAACAAAAGGGCAATTTATCAAAGAATCTGTTACGCTTGATGTGAAGGTAAGCCGACAAGGCAAGCAAATTTTAGAATTACACCATATTTCTAAAACCTTTCAGGAAAGAAACATTATTGATAATTTCTCTTATGTTTTTAAAAAGGGAGACAAAATTGGTTTAACAGGTAAAAACGGAACGGGAAAATCAACGCTATTAAATATCATTACCAATGAATTAAAACCAGATGCTGGCAACGTAGTCATTGGAGAAACCACAGTTTTTGGTTATTACCATCAATCTGGTTTAAGTTTTGATGAAAGTGAAAGAGTGATTGATGTGGTAAAAAACATTGCCGAATACATCACCATGTCTGACGGTAAAACCATATCAGCATCACAACTCCTCACCCACTTTCTTTTCCCTCCTAAAAAACAACATGGTTTTGTGAGTTTACTAAGTGGTGGTGAAAAAAAGAGACTTCATTTAATGAAGGTGTTGATCAAAAATCCTAACTTTTTAATTTTAGATGAGCCTACCAATGATTTAGATATAGATACCTTAAACGTATTAGAGGAGTTTTTAGAAACCTATCCTGGTGTATTACTTTTAGTTTCTCACGACAGGTATTTGGTGGATAAACTTACTGAGCAACTTTTCGTTTTAGAAGGCAATGGAGACATTAGAATTTACAATGGAAACTATTCATCTTATCGCTTTGAACAGGAATTATTAAAATCTAAAACAAAAGAAGAGAAGCCTGCTCCTGTTGTAGAAGTAAAAAAGGAAACTGTAAAAAGCAAATTATCATACAAAGAACAAAGAGCAATTGAACTCTTAGAAAAAGAGATTGCCGATTTAGAAGCCACAGTAGAAAAACTGACTAACGAGCTAAATAATCCAAATGCCTCTCATGAAGAATTAATAGCTCTTTCTAAAACAATAGAGGAAACAAACACTTTGTTAGATGAAAAATCTATGCAATGGATCACTTTAACTGAATTAGCGTGAGTGTAGCAAACTGGGTGGCATCATTAGGTGTTGGTATATTATTAATTGCTTTCTTCTTGAATATTTTTGGCTACGTTGATAATAAAAGCAAGCTTTATGCCTTATTAAACGCCATTGGCGGTTTAATAAGTTGCTATGCTTCTTGGATGGTTGACTTCTACCCTTTTGTTGTTTTAAATATCATTTGGTCTTTTACAGCTATTCTTTCGCTTTTTAAAGGAACTGTTTCACGTGAAACATTCAACAAGAAGTCATGATTGGCTGATAAATTTTATTGAAAAATATAAGCTGTATCTTTATAAAATCAAAATGTTTCACGTGAAACATTATATAAATTATGTTTAAAAAATACGATGTTATTGTAGTTGGTGCTGGTCATGCTGGTTGTGAAGCGGCGGCAGCGGCGGCTAACTTAGGTTCTTCTGTTTTATTAGTCACCATGAACATGGGCACTATTGCACAAATGAGTTGCAACCCAGCAATGGGCGGCGTAGCAAAAGGACAAATTGTAAGAGAGATTGATGCCATGGGTGGTTATTCTGGAATTATTTCGGATAAATCAACCATTCAATTCAGAATGCTGAATCGCTCTAAAGGACCAGCAATGTGGTCGCCAAGAACACAAAATGATAGAATGCGTTTTGCAGAAGAATGGCGTTTAGCGTTAGAAAAAACACCAAATGTTGATTTTTGGCAAGACATGGTCTCTAGCCTAATTGTTAAAGACAATAAAGTTTGTGGTGTTGTTACATCATTAGGTGTAGAAATAGAATCCTCATCAGTTGTTTTAACTAACGGTACTTTCTTAAATGGGGTAATCCATATAGGTGAAAAGAGAATGGGTGGCGGTAGAACAGGAGAAAAATCAGCTACGGGAATTACTGAGCAATTAGTAGAATTAGGCTTCGAATCTGGAAGAATGAAAACAGGTACGCCTCCAAGAGTTGACGGAAGATCATTGGATTATTCTAAAATGGAAGAACAATGGGGAGACGATGATGGTGGCAGATTCTCCTACACAGAAGTAGAGAAACCTAAGGAACAAAGATGCTGCTGGATTACCTATACCAATGCGGCTGTACATGAAGCTTTAAAAGAAGGCTTTGAAAAATCTCCCATGTTCACGGGTAGAATTAAAGGTTTGGGTCCTAGGTATTGTCCTTCTATTGAAGATAAAATAAACCGATTTGCAGAAAGAGAAAGACATCAAATATTTGTAGAACCAGAAGGTTTTAATACAGTTGAAATCTACGTTAATGGATTCTCGACTTCCTTACCCGAAGATGTCCAACAAAAAGCATTACGTTTAATTCCTGGTTTTGAAAATGCCAAAATGTTTAGACCGGGTTATGCCATTGAATATGATTTCTTCCCTCCTACGCAATTAGGTTTAAGCTTAGAAACCAAACTGATTCAAAACCTATTTTTTGCCGGTCAAATTAACGGTACCACAGGATATGAAGAAGCAGCAGCACAAGGTTTCATCGCAGGAATTAATGCGCATCAAAAGGTAAATGAAAAACCAGTTCTTATCTTAAAAAGGTCTGAATCATATATAGGTGTATTAATTGATGACTTAGTGACCAAAGGAACGGAAGAACCTTACCGCATGTTTACCTCGAGAGCAGAACACAGATTGCTGTTGAGACAAGATAATGCAGATGAAAGGTTAAGTCCAATAGCGCATCAACTTGGATTAATTAATGATGAGAGATTAAATAAGGTGAATGAAAAAATTGCAAATTCTTTAGCCATTGTTCAGTTTATGAAAGAACAATCTATTAGCAAGGAAATAGCCAATCCTATTTTAGAAGCTTTAGAAACATCGGCGATAAGCCAAAGCGCAAAACTTCATAACCTATTAGGCAGACCACAAATTTCGATTAACGATCTTAGAAAAATGAGTTTGGATTTAGATGACTATTTAAATCAGTTTGATAGAGAAACTATAGAACAGGCAGAAATTAAAATTAAATACGATAGCTATTTTGAAAAAGAATTAGAGATTGTAGGTAAAATGAAAAAGATGGAAGACAAGGAAATCAATCCCGAATTTAATTACCATCAATTACAATCGTTGTCAAAAGAAGCTAGAGAAAAGTTAATGAAAATAAAACCTAGAACTTTAGGTCAGGCTTCTAGGATTTCGGGTGTTACTCCTTCTGATGTGTCAGTTTTAATGGTTCATATCTCAAAATAAATATAAATACTTGTTTATCAGTTGTTTAAATAAATAAAAACGCTTACTAAAATTATTTGATTATAGCGCCTATTTTTATTTCCGAGACATAATCTTCATAAAAAACTAAAAATTCGTTAAATCGCTTATAAATAAGCTTAAATAAAAAACCAGTGAAAAAGCATTTTATCTTCTCTCTATTTTTGGCTTCTTTGCTTTATTGCTCATGCGCAAGTTTACAACAACCGCAAGGTGGTCCTCGAGATACTGAGGCTCCAAAAGTTTTGAAGGAAACTCCAAAAAATTTAACAAGAAATTTTAAAGGTGATAAAATAGAAATTGAGTTTGACGAATATTTTAAACTGACAAATGAATTTACGGAGATTAGCGTTTCTCCATCAATGGAAATTCCTCCGGTTTTTAAAACCAAACAAAAAAGTTTAGAAATTACGTTTAAAGATTCTTTAGAAAAAAACACAACTTATACAGTAAACTTTGGTAAAGCGGTACAAGATGTAAATGAATCTAACCAGTTAAAAAATTACAGCTTTGTTTTTTCTACCGGCCCAACTTTAGATTCTTTACAGATAAATGGAAACGTGGTGAGCTCAACTGACAATAAACCGGTTAAAGATGCAACGGTTTTTATTTTCCCTTTAGCTAGAGATACATTATTTGCTAAAAAAAGAGCTTCCCTTTATACCACAACAGATAGTGCAGGAAACTTTAGCATCAAAAATTTAAGAGATCAAAAATATACCATTTACGCCTTAAAAGAAACCTCACCAGATAGGATTTACAATAGTGCCAATGAAGAAATTGCATTTTTAAAAGACCCCATTAACCTAATCAAAGACACCAGCAATATTGTTTTAAAACTATTTAAAGAAGTTCCAGAGCAATTTAGAATTGTAGATAGAAAAATAGATAATGATGGCAAAATTTTAATTATTGCAAATAAACCCGTTAATAAACCGTCTATAAAATTTTTAGACGGTGATATTAAAGATCCCATTATTGAGTTTTCTGCAAAAGGAGATACTACTCAAATTTGGTTAAAGGAAATTACTTTTGATTCGCTTAAAGTATCTATCAATAGTGATAATAAACCTTTAGATACGCTTGTTTTTAAAAGAGGTAAGAAAGATACTTATCAAAGAATCATCACTTTTAGTAATAACCTATCTGGAGGGAAAATAAGACCAGGAAATACACTAAATATTACTTTTAACATTCCAATTGCTACAATTGATATGAATAAAGTGGACCTGTTAGAAGATTCTGTTCCAAAAAGAAATTTTAACATTAAGAAAATAGAAACCTCCGCAAGAAAATATGCCGTTACCTATCCTTGGGTTGTTAAAAAACGCTATACTCTGAGCTTTCAGGATAATGCCATTCAAGATATTTATGGTACCAATAACAAAGCTATAAAACTTGATTTTGAATTAGATGAAATTGAAAATTATGGGACTTTAAGTTTAAACATCAGCAAAGAAGATAGCGTTAAAAACTATGTTGTTATGTTATTAACTGATAAAAACATCATTTATAAAGAAACGCCAATTACAAG
This sequence comes from Pedobacter cryophilus, assembly GCF_005116455.1. GTDB lineage: Bacteria > Bacteroidota > Bacteroidia > Sphingobacteriales > Sphingobacteriaceae > Pseudopedobacter > Pseudopedobacter cryophilum. The sequence continues at coordinate 754,730 of NZ_SWBP01000001.1, read as the reverse complement.
CAATACCACCATTGTTATTAAAAATATCCCGACGGGAAAATATACTGTAAAAGTTGTGGAGGACAGTAATAGCAATGGAGAATTTGATACTGGAAATGTGAAACTTAAAATTCAGCCTGAGAAAAGTTGGTTCTATGAAAAAGATATTGTGACCAGAGCCAATTGGGATAGAGAAGAAAAAATAGTGATTCCTAAGGTTTTTTAGAAGTGTTAAGGATTGAAGCGGTATCTTTTTTTGCCCTCAAAAAACATGCAGATTGGCAAAAAAAATTTAGCATAAAGCCTGACCCGAAGTATTAGATTTTGTTATATGCTATGCACTTAATAGAGGGTAACACCCAAATATTTATTTAATAATTACTTAAACCAACCCGCATACATCACATAATTATGTGGTAACTTCTTTAATAATTCTCTTTGCTCATCGGTTATTGGTTTGATTTTTTTAGCTGGAACGCCGGCATATAAATAGCCTGATTCACAAATGGTATTTTCTAAAACAATGGCTCCGGCGGCTATAATTACAAACTCTTCTACTACAGCGTTATCCATAACGATTGCACCCATACCCACCAAAACGTGATCATGTAAAGTACAACCATGAACCAAAGCATTGTGCCCGATAGAAACATAACTACCAATAGTTGTGGCTGCCTTTAAATAAGTAGCGTGAATTACAGCACCGTCTTGAATATTAGTATAATCTCCAATTTTAATGTAATTAACATCTCCCCTTATAACGGTACTAAACCAAACCGAACAATTATGTCCCATGGTTACATCTCCAACAATTGTCGCATTATCTGCAATAAAACAATCATCTCCCCAAACAGGAATTTTATCATTTACTGATCTTATTAATGGCATATTATAGAATTGTGTCGGTTAATTTTTCAGTATGATTTGGGTAATCTGTTGTATAGTGTAAACCTCTGCTTTCTTTACGTTCCATTGCAGATTTGATGACAATATAAGAAACCTGAATTAAGTTTCTCAACTCGCAAAGCTTTACGGATAACTTAGTTTTCTTGTAAAAATCTTCTGTCTCTTCATAAAGTAAACCTAATCTTCTCATCGCTCTTACCAATCTAAAATCAGAACGGACGATCCCTACATAGTCACTCATCATTTTTTGCATTTCTCTAATATTATGAGTCACCAAAATATCTTCGTTAGAGAGTTGCGTATTTTTATCATTCCAATCTGCTATTCCTTCTGGAATGGTGAATTGATTTAATCTATCTTTTGAATCTAAGTAAATACGATGTGCAAAAACTAATGCTTCTAATAAAGAGTTGGATGCCAAACGATTAGCACCATGTAAACCTGTGGAAGTTACTTCGCCACAAGCGTATAATCGCTTTAAAGAAGATTGACCATTTTTATCTACCAAAACTCCACCACACATATAATGGCAAGCTGGTGTAACAGGAATCATATCTTTTGTCATATCTAAACCAATAGATAAACACTTCGCATATATATTAGGAAAATGATTTAAAATATCTTCTTTTTTACGATGTCTGATGTCTAAATAAACAAAATCATCACCAGATTTTTTCATCTCTGCATCTATGGCTCTTGCAACAATATCTCTAGGAGCTAAAGATCCTCTTTCATCATATTCATACATAAACTCCTCTCCGTTTCTTCTTTTTAAAACGCCACCATAACCTCTTACAGCTTCGGATATTAAAAAAGAAGGATATTCACCAGGATGATATAATGCTGTTGGATGAAACTGAATAAATTCCATATTTCTTACTTTCGCTTTCGCTCGATAAGCCATTGCAATTCCATCACCGGTTGCAATAGTTGGATTGGTTGTTGAACTATAAATATGACCTGCACCGCCGGCAGCTAATAATGTTATTTTAGACAAAAACTTATCAATTTTACCCGTTTTTGTATCTAAAGCATAAGCTCCATAACATTCTATATCATCAGATTGGCGAGTAACCATATCTCCTAAATGATGTTGCGTAATTAAATCAACAACAAAATAATGAGTTAAAATTTCAATGTTAGGGTTCTCATGAATTTCTGCTAATAAAGCTCTTTCAATTTCAAAACCAGTAATATCCTTATAATGTAATACCCTGTGTTCAGAATGTCCACCTTCTTTTGCTAAATCATAAACGCCTCCTTTAGTTTTATCAAACTTAGTTCCGTACGCTATTATTTCATTAATTCTATCTGGACCTTCTTTAACTACTATCTCAACAATCTCTCTATCACATAAACCATCGCCAGCAATTAAGGTGTCTTGAATATGTTTTTCAAAAGAATCTTCTTCTTTATCCACAACTACAGCAACACCACCTTGGGCATACTTGGTGTTAGATTCATCCTCATTAGACTTTGTAACTATCAGAACTTTACCATGTTTTGCAGCCTTAAGGGCAAAACTCAATCCCGCTATACCTGATCCTATTACCAGGAAATCCACATTTTTCATATCTATTTTCTTAATTATAAACATTACAAAAAGCAATGTTTATAAAACACTTAAAGGTGTTAATTTTGTGTAAGCAAATTATTAAAACTTTTACTTTTTGTTTATAACTATGTACAATGTTACATGAGTCATCATTTTTTAAGGAACTTACTAGGTCAATTATTTATAGTAATTAACGTTTACAAAAGTATATTCATTCACAGTATAAAAAGTTAAAATAAATACGGTAATTTAAAACCCTGCTGATAATCAGCATTATAATATTAATTAAATGTTAATAACATGTTGGTTCATTTTAATTAGTAACTCTTCCTAATTAAAGCTACACAACTTATACACCAAACTAACATCTTAATAAATAATAAGTTCTTCTACATATAAAAAATTGATTGTTATTAGAAAAGTGGAAAAAGCTAAATTTTGAATTTATACATTTGAACAACGAAAAATGAATACAGCTGAAGAAATAAATTTAAAAGGTTTTGTTGATGAATACATTGACCCCACCTTAGACTTATTTAAGGAAATAGAAATTCTTAAAAAGGAAAAAAATGCAGTAATTCTTGCTCATTATTATCAAGAATCTGATATACAAGATGTTGCAGATTATATTGGAGATAGTTTAGGCTTATCTCAACAAGCTGCTAAAACTGATGCAAAAGTGATTGTTTTTGCGGGTGTGCATTTTATGGCCGAAACTGCTAAAATTTTATCTCCTGATAAAAAAGTATTATTACCAGATAGTAAAGCCGGATGCTCTTTATCTGATAGCTGTCCGCCTCATTTATTTAAAAAGTTTAAAGAGAAATATCCTGATCATTTGGTGATTACTTATGTGAACTGTACTGCTGAGCTAAAAGCAATGAGTGATATTGTTTGTACATCAAGTAATGCGGTTCAAATTGTAAATAGCTTACCTAAAGATCAAAAGATCATATTTGGACCAGATAAAAACTTAGGCGCTTACGTGATTAAGAAAACTGGTAGAGACATGGTTTTATGGAATGGTGCTTGTATGGTTCATGAAATTTTTGCCAGGGAAAAAATAACCAAATTAAAGCAACGCCATCCTGAAGCTAAATTTATTGCGCATCCAGAGTGTGAGGAAGCTATTTTAGAAATGGCAGATTATATAGGTTCTACCACCGGATTATTAAACTATACCATTAGTAATCCTGCTCAATCATTTATAGTAGCTACAGAATCAGGAATTATCCATCAAATGGAAAAATCAAGTCCTGATAAAACTTTTATTCCTGCTCCACCAAATAATTCATGTGCTTGTAATGATTGTCCACACATGAAAAGGAATACTTTAGAAAAGCTTTATTTATGCTTAAAAAATGAATTACCAGAAGTTGATGTTCCACGTGAAATAATAGAAAAAGCAAGAAAACCAATAGAAAGAATGCTAGATATTTCTGCTAGTTTAGGATTATAAAATTAAGATGATGGCGTTCCCCAATGAAAAAAATGGGGCGGGCTATACATTCATACGCCACAAGGCCTTAAGCTTTTGGCCGGTATCCATTTCTATCCCTAACGCAGCTTTACCCATGAAAAAAATTGTTTACTTATTACTAATCATTTTAAATTTTGCCTCATGTATTTCAAATAAAAAATACAATGAAAAACTGATGAGTAAACATTCACCAGATCAACTTCAAAAAGATCTTTCTATTATTAAAACAAGTTTAGAAGAAGCACATCCTGGTGTTTATTGGTATATCAAAAAGGAAAAGCTAGATTTTAAATTTGATAGCATAAAAAGTTTATTAAAAGATTCTATGAATTCTGTTGAGTTTTATAGATTAACAGCACCTTTAGTTTCTGAAGTAAAATGCGGGCATACCCGATTAATCCATCCGGGATTAAAATTAAATAAAGAACAAAAAGCAGCAATAAAGAAAAAAGGAGAAGCACCAATTACTCAATTAAAATATAAAGTAGAAGGAAATCAATTATTTGTGGTATCGGCAAATAAAGCCTTAACTCATATTAAACCTGCTATGGAAATATTATCAATTGATAGCATTTCTACTCCTACCATTATTAACAGTCTAAAAAAATTATACTCATCAGATGGATATAATACCACATTTTATGATGAAGTACTTAATAAAACTTTTCCTAATTATTACTACTTAGCTTACCCTAAAAAAGATTCTTCTTTATTTATTTTAAAAGATAGCAGTGGTTTATGTGGAGAATGGATATACAATCTTAAACCAAAACCAGCGGTAAAAAAGCAAAGTGAAGAAGAAAAAATTAAACAAAAAGAATTAGCAAAGCAGCAAAAGAGAGTCGATAAAAAAAATAGGTATAAAGGTTTTGACGAGCAGAAAAAACCACTTTTAGATTTTAAAATTGACAGCACTTTAAATTCAACTGCTGTTTTAAAAGTTAAAAGTTTCTCTTTCTCACACAGTAATTTTAAGAGGTTTTTTAAGGAAACATTTACAACCATCCAAAATGAAAAAATAGAACATCTGATATTAGATTTAAGAGGCAATGGTGGTGGAAACCTCATGTATTGCAATTTATTATTTAGGTATTTATACAACCAACCCCATAAATTTACTGGAAGAGCGAGTATGGCAACAAGGTATTTTTCGACTGGAAAATATGTAGATCATACGCTAATAAACAGGTTTACTGGTATTTTTCCTTTCATTTTTGTTAAAAAAGATAATCAAGGTTTTTATGATAAATTACCCACTGATAAAGCAAAGAAACCTAAAAAATTAACTTATAATGGTAATTTGGAGGTGTTAATTAATGGTTATTCATTTTCGGCAACTTCATTATTATCATCCAATCTAAAAAAAGTAAACAGAGGTATCTTTATTGGAGAAGAAACTGGAGGAGGCTTTAACCAATGTACGGCAGGAAGCATTCCTTTATTAAGTTTACCTAACACCGGTTTAAAGTTAAGATTGCCTTTAAAAGTAATACAGATAGCTGAACCTATAGATTTAAAAGGAAGAGGTGTTTTTCCAGATATTGAAGTTAAAACAACACTTGAAGATATTTTAAAGGGTAAAGATGTGGTGATGGAAAAAGCGATTGATAAAAGTAGTCAGAATTTGTATTGATCAGATTAATGGATTAATTGGATGCTGTAAGGAAATCCAATCTATCCTATCATCCTAATAATCTATATTCAGGCAATAATTAGTCAGAATCAGGATGAATCATATGAATGGATTAATAGGATACTTTGAAAGGTATAATCCAAATTATCCCTTAATCCAAAAAATCCAAGTTCATACAATATTTAGCCAAATATAACGATGATTTGCATGTGTAATTAGTAAATATCCAAATCTAACACCAGATTAAGATTAGTTAGTGCTATAATAACTGATTAACTTTTTATCCATTTTTTATTTGTTTCTTTATAAAATTATTCTATGTAAAATCCTTTTAATGAAAATAAAACATTACTTCGTAATCATTTTCTTATTGCTATTAAAGCAAAGCCTAACGGCCCAAACCTGGCAAGCTTTAGGTCCTGATGATTTTGGACAAGCTAGTTATGGTATAGCAGCATACACTAGTATCGCCTTTAATGGTAACGTCTCTTATATAGTTTATCGAGACGCAGAAAATAGCAATAAAGCCACGGTGATGAAATTGAATGCAGGAGGAACCGCATGGGAGGTAGTAGGAACCGCTGGTTTCTCAGCAGGCTCAGCAGCATACACTAGTATCGCCTTTAATGGCAGCGTTCCTTATGTGGTTTATCAAGATGGAGGAAATAGCTCTAAAGCCACAGTGATGAAATTGAATGCCGGCGGAACGGAATGGGAAGTGGTAGGTACGGGAGGTTTCTCAGCAGGCTCAGCACTTTATACCAGTATCGCCTTTAATGGCAGCGTCCCTTATGTGGTTTATCTAGACGGAGGAAACAGTAGTAAAGCCACGGTGATGAAATTGAATGCCGGGGGAACTGCATGGGAGATAGTAGGAACCGCTGGTTTCTCAGCCGGAACAGCAGTACACACTAGTATCGCCTTTAATGGCAGCGTTCCTTATGTGGTTTATCAAGATGGAGAAAATAGCTTTAAAGCCACGGTGATGAAATTGAATGCTGGCGGAACAGCATGGGAGGTAGTAGGTACAGCAGGTTTATCAGCAGGCTCAGCAGCATACACTAGTATCGCCTTTAATGGCAGCGTTCCTTATGTGGTTTATCAAGATGGAGGAAATAGCTCTAAAGCCACAGTGATGAAATTGAATGCCGGCGGAACGGAATGGGAAGTGGTAGGTACGGGAGGTTTCTCAGCAGGCTCAGCAGCATACACTAGTATCGCCTTTAATGGCAGCGTCCCTTATGTGGTTTATCGAGATGGAGGAAATAACTCTAATGCCACGGTGATGAAATTGAATGGAGGTGGAACCGCATGGGAGGTTGTAGGAACCGCCGGTTTCTCAGCTGGAACAGCAGATTACACGAGTATAGCTTTTAATGGCAGTGTCCCTTTTGTGGTTTATCGAGACGGAGGAAATAGCAATAAAGCCACGGTGGTGAAACTGAATGCCGGCGGAACCGCATGGGAGGTTGTAGGAACCGCTGGTTTCTCAGCAGGAACGGCAACTTTCACCAGTATCGCTTTTAATGGGAGCGTCCCTTATGTGGTTTATAGAGATGGAGCAAATATATCTAGAGCGACGGTGATGAAATTGAATGCCGGCGGAACAGCATGGGAGTTAGTAGGAACCGCAGGTTTTTCAGCCGGCTTAGCAAATTACACCAATATCGCTTTTAATGGGAGCGTCCCTTATGTGGTTTATCAAGATGGAGGAAATAACTCTAATGCCACGGTGATGAAATTGAATGGAGGTGGAACTGCATGGGAGGCAGTAGGAACCGCAGGTTTTTCAGCCGGACAAGCAGATTATACGAGTATAGCCTTTAACGGCAGCGTCCCCTATGTGGTTTATCGAGATGGAGTAAATAGCAGTAAAGCCACGGTGATGAAATTGAATGGAGGCGGAACAGCATGGGAGTTAGTAGGAACCGCCGGTTTCTCAGCCGGAACAGTTGATTACACTAATATCTCTTTTAATGGGAGCGTCCCTTATGTGGTTTATCGAGATGGAGGAAATAATGGCAAAGCCACGGTAATGAAATTGAATGCGGGCGGAACGGCATGGGAGGTAGTAGGAACCGCCGGTTTCTCAGTCGGAACAGCTGATTACACTAGTATCGCTTTTAATGGGAGCATCCCCTATGTGGTTTATCAGGACTTTGGAAATAGCTCTAAAGTGACGGTGATGAAATTGAATGCAGGAGGAACGGCATGGGAGTTAGTAGGAACCGCCGGTTTCTCCGCTGGAACAGCAATTTACACCGGTATCGTCTTTAATGGGAGCGTCCCATACGTGGTTTATCGAGATGGAGGAAATAGCTCTAAAGCGACGGTGATGAAATTGAATACAGGCGGAACGGCATGGGAGGCAGTAGGAACCGCAGGTTTTTCAGCAGGAACGGCAGGTTACACCAGTATTGCCATTGATGGTAGCGAATTGGTTGTTGTTTATGGTTCTGGAAAGGCGTTTGCTAAAAAGATTGTTTTAGGTACCTTACCTGTAAAACTTAAAAATTACACAGCGACAGTCAAATTCGATAGACAAATAAACCTAACATGGAAAACCGCCACAGAAACTAACAATAACTATTTTACCATTTCTAAAAGTAGAGATGGTAAAACCTTTGAAACTATAGGCTCAGTAAAATCTAAAGGCAATGGTGCAAATTATGAGTTAGTAGATTATGCTCCTTTTGCGGGAGCAAGCTATTATAAACTCAGCCAAACAGATTTAGATGGTAAAACAGAGGAGTTAGGAATAAAGACTGTTAATTTAAATACTTTAACAGAAAGTAATTTGTTAGTCTACCCAAACCCTGTTACTGATGGGATTATTAACATTAAGGATACAGGTTTAGAAGGGTTGCAAATACTTAAGATATTTAACACCTCAGGAAAAGAAGTATTAAAAGATAAAATTAGCTTAAACAATGGCTCAGGAACTTATAAATTGAGTAAAAGTTTAGCAAAAGGAACTTACCTTTTGAGTATTGGTGAAAAGGGTATTACAACTAAGATTTTGGTGGAATAAATAGCAAGCTTAAATTTTATAAATTTAACAAAGCCTCTGGTTAAAATCAGGGGCTTTGTTTGTGGTAAAGCATCCCAATTAATTTTCGCATTTTTGCAAATCAAAAATTGAAGAAATGTTCGAACAAACTGATAGAACCGAGATAGCAAAACTAGGAGAATTTGGCCTTATAGACCATTTAACCAAGCATATCCATATAAAAAATGAAAGCAGTATTAAAGGAGTTGGAGATGATGCAGCCGTATTAGATTTTAAAGGTAAAAAAGCATTAATTTCTACAGATATGCTGTTAGAGGGAATCCATTTTGATTTAGCTTTTACACCCTTAAAACATTTAGGTTATAAAGCTATTATGGTTAACCTGAGTGATATTTATGCCATGAATGGGATGGCTACTCAAGTCACTGTTTCTTTAGGTTTTTCGAGTAAATTTTCATTAGAAGCTATTGAAGAATTGTATGCCGGAATGTTGTTGGCTTGCGAAAAATTTAATGTAGATATTATTGGAGGAGATACTACTTCGTCCCGACAAGGCTTAGTCATCTCTATCACAAGTATTGGTTATGCAGACGAAAGCGATATTGTTTACAGAAACGGAGCAGAAGAAGGGGATTTAATTTGTGTTTCAGGAGATTTAGGCGGAGCTTATGTAGGGCTACAATTATTAGAAAGAGAAAAGCAGGTTTTTTTAACCAATCCTAATATTCAGCCAGATTTAGAAGGAAAAGATTATATCGTTGAGCGTCAGTTAAAGCCCGAAGCCCGAATTGATATTGTTGATTTATTAAAGAAATTAAAAATTAAACCAACATCTATGATTGATATTTCTGATGGTTTAGCTTCAGAAATTTTGCATATCACTCGTCAATCTAAAAAAGGATGTAAAATTTACGAAGAAAAACTTCCAATAGATCCAATGACTGCCGAAACTGCCCTGAGTTTTGGTTTAGACCCAACAGTTTGTGCTTTAAGTGGTGGCGAAGATTACGAACTGCTTTTTACCATTAAGCAAGCAGATTACGATCAAATGAAACACGATGTTGATATTTCTATTATTGGCTATATTACCGAAGAAAGTGCAGGCAATCAATTGATTACCAAAGCAGGGAACGTACATGATATTAAAGCACAAGGCTGGAATGCCTTCACATCAACACAAAGTTAAAATTTATAAAAACGTTTATATTTTATGATTACCATTAATAATTACGAAGAATTTGAAGCTTATTTAGGGAAAGATTTAGGAAGTTCTGACTGGCATAAAATTACGCAAGAGCAAATTAATAAATTTGCCGATGCTACTTTAGATCACCAGTGGATACACACCAATCCAGAAAAAGCAGCTACTGAAAGTCCTTTTAAAACCACTATAGCACATGGATATTTAACCCTTTCCTTAATCCCATATTTATGGAAACAAATAGTAAGCATCCAAAACCTAAAAATGGAGATTAACTATGGTGTAGAAAAATTGAGATTTGCCCAAGCCGTAACTGTAAATAGCGAAGTAAGATTAGTGGTAAAACTAGTTTCTATTGCCAATTTAAGAGGAATTACCAAAGCTAACATTGGTATTAGCTTAGAAATTAAAGATCAAAAAAAACCAGCTTTAACCGGTGAAGTTGTTTTCTTATATCACTTTAACTAAAAGCTTTTTTTGGAGGAATAGATAAATTTACTTTTCGCAATCAATTCCATAGCATTAGATATAAGCCAATCTATTAAATTTGGTATTCATGAATAAAACTACGTACCAAGCTGCAAAGTCCGCATCAGAAATATTAGAACAGCACTTTATCAAACATATTGGTAGTGCTGTAGAAAGTGGCGAGCAAAAGTTGGCCTCTGTTCCTAATCAAAAAAATATTGAGACCATTATTAATGCGGCTTTTTGGGCGAGTTTAAGAAAAGAAGAAGGTAATTTTCCAAAAATTTCTATCGCATTTCTTCCTCCAGAGCAAGTAGAACAACCCTTACTTTTTGGGAATAAATTGCCATTAAATTCGGCCACACTAACCAAATTAGCACCCGGAATTGAGCGAGCAGGTATTCATTTAGGTGTTTGGGAAGAAAACGGCTTCTTATATATTTGGGGTACAGCCTTAAAAATTCCTAATTATTGTTTTGTTTTAGATGTTTCAGAGCCAGCACTTATTGTTATTAAACACAGGCGTTTACACGGATTTGGAAAATACACCAACGTAGCCGTTTTAAAAGGCGACGAAATTAAAATTATAGATAAAAACTGCGGCTTTAAAAAAGATTGCCCCGCTATTGTAACCGCTTTATTAGATGTAGATTCTCCTTGCTCTTGGAATGATGGCTTAAACGTTTTTATCCAGCTGGCAGTTTCAATGAGAGCGCATCAGCATGGCGGAATTTTGTTAATTGTACCACCAAACTCTACCGAGTGGAAAAAATCTATTGTGCACCCCTTACAGTATCCAATTAACCCCTCTTTTAGTGCATTAAATGAACTTCTTCATCAAGATCACCAAGAATTAGGGCAAGCCGTTTGGCAAAGCGCTTTAAAAAGTGAAGTAGACAATATTGCTGGCTTAACCGCAGTAGACGGAGCAACAGTAATTAGCCGAGACCATCATTTACACACTTTTGGAGCTAAAATTACGAGGAAGAAAAACAGTAATGCTATAGAAGAGATATCCTATATTGAACCTGTTATGGGTGGCGAAGCCATAGATAAATACTCTACAGAAATTGGAGGAACAAGGCACTTATCAGCCGCACAATTTATTCATGATCAGCAAGATTGTATCGCAATGGTGGCCTCTCAAGATGGCCATTTCACTATTTTTTCTTGGTCGCCAATTGCGCAAAAAGTACAAGCTCACCGTATAGAATCTTTGTTAATTTAAAATTTTTTGGGCGTGTCCCTGCGGTTCGGGCTATGCGTTGCAATCTTTTTTGTTTTCCTTCGACTCCGCTCAGGATGACAAAAAAGCCTGCCCGACCGGTTCAGGCGGGGATTTCCACTGCTATCCCTCACGCAAACCTCGTTTAAAATCAAATATTAAAGCTCAAAATCAAGCATCGGCGTAAGCCTTATAAAAATTATTATCTTAGTCGATATAGAAAAAAATGGATCATCAGGTTTTTACACTCAACAACGGCATCAGAATTTTATTTAAACCGGCAAAATCTACAATTGCACATTGCTGCTTAATTATAAACGCCGGTTCTAGAGATGAAGAAAACGGGGCGCCAGGCTTAGCTCATTTTATAGAGCATTTATTGTTTAAAGGAACAGTAAAACGCAACACCAATCAAATTTTAAATCGTTTAGAAGTGGTAGGTGGAGATTTAAACGCTTATACCACCAAAGAATATACCTGCTTACAAGCGTCGTTTCTAAAAACACATTTAGAACGAGCAATGGATCTTTTACAGGATATTGCTTTCTTTTCTACTTTCCCAAAAGACGAAATGGAAAAAGAAAAGAGTGTGATTTTAGATGAAATTGCCAGCTATGAAGACCAACCAGAAGAAGCCATAAATGACGATTTTGAGTCGATGCTTTTTGCCGGACACACTTTAGGAGAAAATATTTTAGGCACTCCCGAATCTGTAAAAAGCTTTACCCAGCAAAATTTATCAGATTTTATGGCCAAAAACTATAATACCAACGAGATAATTTTTGCCATATCTGGCGCTTATAATCCCGCTAAGGTACTTAAACTAGCCGAACAATACTTTGGTTGTATTGCAAGTAATGCATCGTTAAAAAATAGAATTTCACCATCAGCTATTCAAAAGCAAGATAAGTTGGTTAAAAAGCCTATCAACCAATCTCATTGTATGTTGGGCAGCAAAGCTTATTCTTTTCATGAAGAGCAAAAAACAGGTTTATTATTACTGAACAACCTTTTGGGCGGCACAGGAATGAGCTCCAGATTAAACCTAGAAATCAGAGAAAAATATGGCATTGCATATACCATAGAATCTAATTATTCGCCTTTAAGTGATACCGGATTATTCTCCATTTATTTTGGTACCGATGCCGAGAAAGTAGAAAAAGCTTTAAAACTTACCCATAAAGAATTAAAGAAATTAAGAGAGAATAAACTAGGAACCGTACAATTGGCTCAAGCCAAGCAAAAGTTTATTGGTCAGATTGCTTTAGGCGAAGAAAACCGAATGGGCGTATTAATTTCAATGGCTAAAAGTTTATTAGATTATAACCGAATAGATTCTTTAAAAGAGGTTTTCGCAAAAATTAACAAGGTAAATGCAGACCAGTTAATAGACATTGCAAATGATATTTTTGCACCCGAAAAACTGAGTATGTTGCTATTTCAACCCGAGGAATAAAAGTGTTTTTGTATCGTTAATTGTTTTTTTAGCGTAACCACCATATAAAACGTGAACATGAAAAAACACTATCTATACTTTTTACTTCTTTCTACTTTTTTAATCATTAGTTGCAAGAAAGAAGAAATCCCTTCAATAGTTGGAACATGGGAATTGAGTAGAGAAACTGGCGGTTTCACGGGACAAACAAAAGATTTTCCTATTGGAAATGGAATTATTATAAAGTTTTCAAGTGATACTTACCAACGTTATGAAAACAATCAATTGTTAAGTAGTGGAACTTATAAATTAATGAAAGAAAATAGTTTAATAACTCGTGAAGTTGGCAATAGATTAATCTTTGATAATTCAACAAATTCACCGAGAATTTTCACTACCGTTTCAAATTCTCGATTAGAACTATTTTTAGACGCTTATGATGGTGGTGGTGTTAGTTATAGAAAATCAGAATAAATTATAAAATTGAAATACAAAACAATGTAATTAAAGCCGGCATAGCTTGCACAAAAAAGATCTTTTTATCAGCGGTAAGCGCACCATAAATACCCGCAACAGCTACACATCCTAAAAAGAAAATAGCCACATTATTTCTCCAAATAGCATCTTCAATAAAGAAAGTCCATAGTAAACCAGCGGCTAAAAAACCATTATACAAACCTTGGTTGGCCGCTAAAGCTTTAGTGGGCACAAAAAGTTCTTTAGGGAAATTCTTAAAAACTTTTGGTCCGCGGGTTGTCCAAGCAAACATTTCCATCCAAAGAATATAGCAATGAATTAATGCTATAAAACCAATCAAAACCTTAATTACTATTTCCATAATTATTAATCTAATTTATATACCTTACCGCTTTTCATCACCATTTTTACTTGTTTCATGTTTGCTATATCAGTTATGGGGTTTCCGCTTACGCTGATGATATCTGCTTTGTAACCCGCTTTTAACTCCCCAATATTATCTTGATGAAAAACCTTGGCATTTACCGAAGTTGCAGAACGCAAAACATCTAAAGCCGACATGCCATAATCTACCATTAATATCATTTCCCGGGCGTTATCTCCATGAGTATAAACCCCAACATCACCACCAAAAACAATCGTTACTCCCGCTTTTAAGGCTGCTGAAAAACTTTTACGTTTTTGTTGAATACCTTTTGGCTCGGCACCCACTCCTTTTTTCCAACCCGTATATTGGCTAATGGCATCACCAGCGGCAATAGTTGCACAAAGGGCTACGTTTTTACTTTTCATGAGTGCAAAAATTTCTTCATCGCCACTATCTCCATGTTCAATGGTTTCTACGCCGCCTTCAATGGCTCTTTTCATCCCTTCTTTGGTAGAAGCATGAGCCACAACAGGTCTGCCGGTGCTTTTTGCGGTTTCTACCATAGATTTAATTTCTTGAACACTAAAAGTTGGCGCACTGGTTTTGTTTAATCCCCAACGGTAATCGGCATAAATTTTAATTACATCGGCACCATGCCCTATTTGGTCTCTTACGGTACTAATAAGGCGGTCTCCGTCACTTTCTTCGGCTCCTTTTATTAAAGTTAATTCCGAATTTTCAGATTTTGGACCATAACTACCCGTTGCTACAATAGCTCTTCCGGCCACTATCATTCTGGGACCGGGGATTATGCCTTTATCTATGCTGTTTTTTAAACCTACATCATCATAACCGGCACCTTCGGTTCCTAAATCTCTTACCGTTGTAAAACCAGCCATTAAAGTTGCTTTGGCATGGTTTACTGCTCTCACTAAACGCTCTGCTCGGCTTTCTTTTAAAACCTGATCATTCCAATCAGTTTCATTATAAGGATGCAAAAATAAATGCGAATGCCCTTCAATAAGGCCTGGTAATAAGGTTTGATTAGGCAATAATATAGACGTATCTATTTTTAAATTCGGTATATTTTTGCTTTCGCCGACAAATAAAATGCTACTGTCTTTTACCAGCACCACCCAATTTTGATGCATTTCTTTTCCATCAAAAACCCTATCTGGCTTTAATAAAACGGTTTTTTTGTTTTGAGCGTTCAAGATTAAAGAACAACTCAGCAGTAAAATAAAAATAAGATGCTTCACAGGCAAGGTTTTAAGAAATTAAGGTACACATTTTTTGTCTTCCCCAAAAATTAAGGCTAAAATGCTTTTATGATACGTTGTTGTCTAAACTTAAACCAATGGCTTTTAGTAAAATTGCGGCATTAAAGGTTTTACATTCTCCGTCTTTAATTAAATAATCAAAAAACATTTCATCGTGATTCATGGTAATGTCAAAATGAAAATTTCTCACTTTAGTGGGATGCTCTTTTTCTAAATCTGCAATTTGAAGATCGTGAGTGGCAATTAAGCCTGGAGTTTGTTGGAGCAACAGTTTTTCAATAAATACTTTAGTGCCTAAATATTTGTCTTTACTGTTGGTGCCTCGTAGCATTTCATCTACCAAAATAAAAGTGTTTTCTTGCTTCGCTGTTAAAGCTAAAATCATTTTTAAACGGTCTAATTCGGCTTTAAAAGTAGAAGTTTGATCCATCAAAGAATCTTTAATTCGCATATAGCTTACCAAAGAAAAAACACCGGTTTTAAATTGTTTAGCACATACTTTAGATCCGGCGTAAGCCAAAACCATATTAATGCCAACGGTACGTAAAAAAGTGCTTTTCCCGGCCATATTAGATCCTGTAATTACATCTATGGTCCGCTCATTAGAAAATTTAAAATCATTATTTATTCTTACTGAGTCTGGAATAAGTGGATGACCCATTGCTTTGGTTTCAAAAGAATAAGCATCAACCACTTCGGGATAAACCCAATGCGGATGGTTAACATCTAAATTTGCCAAGCTAATTAAAGCTTCAAATTCTGCTATGGTTTTAAAACTGTTAATGATGGTTCCTGATGATTTTTGCTGCCATTGATGCAATCTTTTTACCACTCTTAAATCCCAAAATAAAAAGAGGTTTAAAAAAGTGCCCACAAAAACGTTCAGTCGGGCATCAAAATCTTGAATAATTTTTGCCAAAGATTGAATTTGTTGATGCGTGGCTTGGCCGCTGTTATTCTTTATTTTCTCTACAATAAACTTTAACTCTTTACTTTTCCATGGCTGCTCTTCTATGGGTTTAATTACTTTGGCAAAGGTTTTTAACTGACTGGCGCTTTTACTAAAAAGTAAATGGGCAAGGTTAATATGCTTTAAGTGAAAAGCATAAACCACATAATTTATCAGTAAAGAAAGGCCTAAAAAACTCCACCAAACACCGTTAAAAATACTGGCAGCAATTAATAAAGAGAAACTTACCGCAGGCAAAAAGTAAATGATAAAGTTGATATAAGGTAAAGTGATAAACTGAGTAATTGCCGGAAGTTTATCTTTTATATTTTCTTTGAGTTGGCTTAAAACGGCACCTTTTAGCGGATAAAGTTGCACCCTTAAATTTAAGTTCTCTTCCTGATGGTTTGCCAGTTCTTTAATGGCTTCTTGCCTATCAAGAATTTGGTCTTTAGCATCTGCATTTTTAAGCCAACTGGCTAAAATTTCATTTCCTTGTGGGGTAGCTGTTCTGTTTAGATAGGCAAATAAAGAGCGTTCTCCAAAAATATCCAAGTCGTCTGTATAAGCATGTCTGGGGTTTTCAAAAGCTAGGCCTGCATCATAAATATTGTGTTTATCATTTAAAATATTAAGCTCGTTTTGCAATAAAAGCTGTTTATTTAGATCAAAATCAAGCTGCTCTTGTTGCTTAGCCTGCTTAGCCACAATCCACAAAAATAAACTGATCATAACTATCGCTACCATAATTAAAGCCAATGCGCCTAAACTAAATAGCAAAAAAACCAGCAGGATGGTTAATAAAAAAACGCCCAACCGTAAAAAAGAGTAGGTATTTATTTTTTTTTGGTGTTTTGCTATAAGTTGCTGAAGCGTGGTAATATTGCTTTGGTAGGTGACAAAAAGCTTTTCTTGAGATAAATTCATATTCAACAGCTAAACTATAAATTTTGAGCCGCAAAATTACGTTAGTTAATTTATCTTAGTTGATGATCTTTGTTCATATTTGAAAAAATGGATTTTCTGTGAAATATTAAGATCTGGAATATCGTTTTTTAAGCTTCAAAGCAATTATTTATTAATTTTTCAATTTTCATTATCCAAAAATCAAATACATGATTTCTAATATCAAAAGGTTAAGCACAAAATCGTTTTTGATGAAATCATTAGTTGTATTTTTTTTAATGGGCTTTTCGCCAAAATTTGTGAAAGCACAAGTTCCAAGAAACGATGATTGTGCTGGAGCCATAAAACTTGGAACCGTTAGAGGCTTTTGTTCTGCAGAGGCTGCATATTCTAATGTAAGGGCAACGCCCAGTGGTTTTGATAAAGCGCTTGAATGGCCTGCTATCGGAAACGATGTTTGGTTTTCTTTTGTGGCCACGGCTTATGATGTAAATATTAACGTAAAAGCCGGAGGAACTGCTGCCGGAACTTTGTTAAACCCCTTAATTGCTATTTATTCTGGAGATTGTACTACCATACTTCAAGAAATTGGTCAGAGTTATCCCGGAAATACCCAATCAGCTTATTATAAAGGCGCATTAACGGTGGGTGTCACTTATTTTATCCGTGTAAGCGCTACCAATAATGCAACTGGAACTTTTCAGCTATGTGTAGATAATTTTTTCCCAGCCATACAGCCGGGGCAAGATTGTGCCACCGCTTCTTTGCTATGTTCAAAAGACCGAGTTTCTCCCATTAACGTTACCGGAGCAGGCTTAAATAACAGAGAAGCGGCGGGCACTTGTATTGACATTAACTCTAATGGAGGTTCTATTGAAGCAAACACCGCTTGGTATAAATGGATAGCCGCCAACAACGGGACGCTTACTTTTACCATTACTCCCACCAATAATAATGATGATATAGATTGGGTTTTGTATGATTTAGGACCTAGTGGAAATTGCAGTGCCGTTACTGCTGCAAACGCCATTCGTTGTGCTGCCGGAAGCGGAGTAACTTGTTCGCCCAAATATTATTTAACCGGATTAGATGCCAATTCTACCGATACTCAAGAAACAGGTGGTTGTGTACCCGGACAAGATGGTTTTGTGCGATTTATAGACATGCAACAAGGCCGAACTTACGCTTTGCTCATCAATAATTTTTCGAGCGGAAACAATGGGTTTACCTTAGAATTTGGCGGCACAGGAGAATTTTTAGGTCCAAAACCAACCTTTAAAACCACCAATACTTTTTGTGATAACGTTTTCACCACTACTTACCAGGCAGATGATGTGCAAGCAGGTTACACTTATAATTGGGATTTTGGATTGGGCGGAAACATCAGAAAAAGCACTTCACCAGGTCCGGTTTCAGTGAATTACAATAATCCGGGAGAGCGCACCGTGACTTTAGAAGTTACCAGCCCTATTGGTTGCACTACGTATCAATCTTATTTTTTTAAAGATTTAGGGGTTTTAAATCAGCCACAAATTTTAAATCAGCCACCCACTTATTGTGTTGGCGATACTTTGGTTTTAGAACCCGCAAACCAGCCAGAAGGTACAGATGTGGTTTGGACTTTACCCGACGGAACTGAAATTAGAGAAACCATTTTAAAAGTTCCCATCACCAGTATAGATCAAACAGGAACCATTTCTTTAAAATACGTGGTAGATGATTGCGGCAGCCCCAGTACAGTTATAGATATTAACGTATTGGCCAAACCAGTGGCGGCTTTTACTTTAGATCCCAGTATAGATCAATTATTTTCGGCACCTATTTCTTTTAATTTTATCAATAACAGTGTGGATGCCGTTAGTTACCAATGGGATTTTGGTGATGGCGCTACCTCTACCCAAACCAATCCCTCACATACTTTTGATCAGCCAGGCTCTTACGTGGTTACCCTTATTGCAAATAATGGCATTTGTGCAGATACTTTAAGCACCAATGTGATTAAGATTTTAGCCGAAGGCGATATCATTGTCCCTAATACTTTTACCCCTAATAATGATGGCGTGAACGATTATTTCAACATCCTGATTGCCAATCTTAAAACCTATAACATCAAAATATTTAACCGTTACGGATCACTTGTTTTTACCTCCACAAAAATATTAGACAGTTGGGACGGAAATTACCAAGGCAAACCCATGCCCGTAGGTGTTTATTATTTTATTATTGATGGCCTTGATGTAGCCGGAAACAAGCTTTTCAGAAAAAACAGTGTGACTTTGATTAGGTAAGATGATGAGGGCGTTTATATCCCGATGAAAAATCGGGACAGGCTACGCTTTCCACTATATCTTTTTTTGTCACCCTGAGCGGAGTCGAAGGGCGCACAAAAAAAGGATGCCGCTTCAATCGTTAACGCAAATGGGCAGTACTTTTAAAATTCTATTGTAGGTTAAGTTAATTATGCTACTTTTAACTATCTATTTAAATAATATCTAAAATTGAATTACATATATGAAAAATATACGCTATAGGTAGCGTATAGCAACTAGTTACCACCAATTATAAAAAGACCGACATACATGAAACAAATCCTTGTGACAATTATAATCCTCACTTCAACCCTTTCTTATGGACAATCATTTGAAGGTACCTTGACCTATGTGGCAAATTTGGAAGTTTCCAAAAAGCTTGAGGAAATGGGAATGTCTAAAAAAATCATATTAGACAAAATGAGAAGTGAAGGTTCTTGGTCAGACACCATTAGAACTAGCTATAAGCAAGGCGACTATTATAATCTTACTAATAATAACCCAAGAACATGGGCTGTTTATAAATCAGAAACAAACAAAATCTATTCTATGCAAGATGGGGCGGGATCAGATATTTGTACTGTAACGGATGCATCGGTTGACCTAGAATTTAAGATGACAGGAAAAATGCCGCATATCTATAAACTTGACTCTACAGCAATAGTTGAGGGAGTAAAGTGCAATATTGTTAGAGTAAAATGGAAAAGCGGGGTATATGACTATTACTTCAATTCAACAAAACTGACTGTTGACCCTTTGCTTTTTACAACGCACATTTATGATGGTTGGGCAGAATTCTTAAAAATTTCTAAATCATTACCTCTCAAAATCGTTAAATCAACAAACGGAATGATGGAAGTAACAATGACTTTAGTTTCTATAAAACCTGAAGCTATCAAAGACGAGCTATTTTCAATTCCGACTCTTGTTCCTGACAATGACTTGAACTTCCTGAAACTACCCAATAGAGAAATAATGAGGATAAAAAAATAACTGGTGGTAACATCAGGTTTAAATTATGCCCGGGTGACGTGGTTCTTGTTCTGTTCTTCTTTTAACTACTTTAGTGCTCGGGCGACAATAAAGTGCTCTTTAATCGGGTACAACTTAAACCTGTAACCGTTAGCGGAAATCCTAAAGCAATAAAGACAGCATTTAATTTCATCCTAAAATATTTTAATAGCCTAAGAAAGAATTATTGATGAGTAAAGTAATAAACATAGAAAGCGTAAAAGACACTACTCTCTATAAGGAGTTGTTAGAAAGAAAGAATGCAGATACGCAAGCGTTTGTTGGAAATATCATTTCACTTTGTGAAGAAGCATCTGACAGAGCAAAACAAATTCCACAATTCTTTTCCGAATACACTCTCCATGATAAAACACACTTTTTACGAGTCACAGAGCTGATGTCTTATGTATTAGGTGATACCTTGAAAGAGCTAAATGATATTTAAATTGGTTTGCTAATCCTGTCAGCGTTTTGTCATGACCAAGGAATGTTGATTGATGAAACGGAATACCCATTCTGTCCTTAGTTTTAAGCGCTAGCGTGACTAAGTATTTACAAATGAAAATGATTCTTCAGACTAGATAAACATTTAACCAACCCCAAACTGGCTTCAGTGTTCCTTTTTCAGGATCCTATTCTGTCCTTAGTCTTAGGCTTTAGCGTGACTAAGGATTTACAAATAAAAAAGAGTCTTCAAACTAGAGCAAAGATTTTAGAAATTTATAATGATGAAAACAACAAGAAAAGATGTAGAAATTGAAATGTTTGAGCAAGAAGAATCAAAAAAGGTAGAACTCATAAAAGAATTAAAAAAAGGAGAAAAATCTGGATTTGTAAAGAATTATAATCGAGATACTTTTTTACAGGATTTGCACAATGAACATTTGAGTAAATGAATTATAAAATAAGTATCGAAGCATCAAATGACCTTGAAAAAATATGACCTTAAAATAGGCTTTTTCAACAATTGATAAACAGCTCTATCTAAAGCTCCTATTCTGTCCTTAGTCTTAAGCGCTAGCGTGACTAAGGATTTACTAATAAAAAAGAGTCTACAGACTCGATAAACCTTTAACCAACCAAAATTATTGTTTTCTCATTTCATATTTACGCATAGGCATAGCGTCAATTAAACTGTATAATTTTACTAAACTCACCACCTCGGTTGATCTAAATTTTTCTCCGCCATCTTTTCCAATTAGAATAAAAGTAAAGTTTTGTTTAGACAGGTTTAAATTTTTATAACGAGTTAAGGTTTTAGAAGTGATCCTGTATACGCTAAGTTTTATATCTCTTTCTTGCAATCCCTTTGAGTCGGATTTTAAAATTTTTACCTGTTTTTCTAACTTTTCAGAAAATCCTTCGGGTGCAAAAACCAATACTTCACGGTAAATTTGGCTTTGAGAAAAAGCAGTGTTGAGGCTACCAAAAGTTATTAACCATAAAAAGAAGAGAGGTTTCATGTGCGAATAATTAAAACTAAAAACGATTAAATGTGACTCTTCATCCATTAACAAACGTCAAACCCATTTAATCGTTTTTTAAAGCAGCCTTATTTCACGCTTTTTTTAATCACAATAAAATAACCGGCAGTAAAAAACACAGCGGCATAAGCAAAGCTTACCCAAACTTCTTTGGTTAAAATTTCAACCTCTTTACCGCTCGAAGACATGAGCGCTTTTATAGGATGTGTAAACGGAATTAAATAGCTGTATTCCCATTTTAAAACAATCATGGCGGTTACCAAAAGTAAAAAACCAATACCCATGGGTTTTAAAAAATCTTTCCAAACCAAACTCATCAAAAACTGAATAGAAATAATGCCTAATGAAGCCAAAAACATTTTTAAATAAATAACAGCTAGATAGCTTGTTACCTTAGCCATATCGGCATTTTGTAAAGTTAACTGAGGTTTTAACCAACCTAAAATATAACCATAAGCCAAAGTTAAGCCCACAAAAAGAAGCATGCTTAAAGTAATCAGTAAAACGGTGTATAGGGCTTTGCTGTAGTAAATTTTCCATTTAGGAATAGGCAAAGAAAACAGACTTTTCCAGGTATCAGCTTTGTGTTCTATATTATTTACCGAGTAAGTCATAAAAACCAAATACATAGGTAAAAGCAAAGTGCCCATTACGCCAACAATTGCAAAGGAATATTGGCCCCAAATAGCAATTGGAGGTACTTTAGCTAGTTTTTTCATCACATCATCGGCTTTTATATAATAGCCTATAAAAACTACGGTGCATAAAAATACAGGTAAAACAATGGCGCCCCAAAAGGCTAAGGTTTTACGGGTTTTATAATATTCTGAATGTAGAGAAAGTAAAAAAGTTTTCATAAGATTTAAGCGTTAGTGATGTCTAAGAATAAAGATTCCAGGTCTTTTTTCTGTTTGTAAATGCTGTAAACAATCAAATCATTTTGAATTAAATGATGATTGATGAAACCCATTTGTTCTAAACTTTCAAAAGGAATTTCTAAGTGACCGTTGAGGCTGAGCGACGGATATTTGGATTTTAAAATAGATTGTGCCGCTTCATTATCGTTGGTTTCTATACAAATAAGGCTTGTTTTTAAAGAATGAAGCTCATGGATATTTCCCTGAAAAAGCATTTTTCCTTTGTTGATAATGCCAACATGGGTAGCAATTCTTTCTATTTCGGCCAGTAAATGCGAGGAAATAAAAATGGTTTTTTGATGATTTGCAGCTAAATCTTTGATCAGATGTCTGATTTCTATAATCCCATTTGGATCTAAACCATTGGTAGGTTCATCTAAAATCAATAACTCGGGATCATCCAACAAGGCCAACCCAATTCCCAAGCGTTGTTTCATTCCTAAAGAATACTTTTCAGATTTTTTATTTGCGGCATCTGTAAGGCCAACGATGTCTAAAATCTTATTGATTTTACTTTTAGAAACCTGTAAAAGTAGAGCTCTGGTTTTTAAGTTTTCATAGCCGGTAAGGTGTGGATAAATAGCAGGTTGCTCTACCAGCGAACCTATTTTTTTTAATATTTCGGTTCGGTTTTCTTGTAGCTCTTTGCCAAAAAGGAAAATATTTTTTTCGTCGGATTTTAGCAGGTTCAACAGCAATTTAATGGTAGTAGTTTTACCCGATCCGTTTGGACCTAAGAAACCATAAATACCGCCTTTTGGTACTTCTAATGAAAGCTGATTGAGCACTTTTTGCTGTGCAAAATTAAAATTGAGGTTTTTTGTTTGGATGATGAGTTCCTGCATCATTATTTTTTTAGTAATTGTTTAACAATAGCGATATGACTGGTATTGGCCAGCCTATTATTTTTGATATCAATAGTAGCAAAATCTTTTGCTGATGTATTTGGTTTAAAAATTAAAGTAGCTGATAGAAATATTACCACAGGAAATATCATTAGTAAAAAGGGAGATAAAAAGGGCAATGATTTTTTCATGACTCTAAAATTTTGTTTAACAATCAAATATTCAATCTTTTTAACTGGTACAAGAATATTTTATACCAAAGCGGAGGATGAATAGACGAACGAGAAAAAGAATCGATTAAACCCTGATATTTAGCGAACAACCTGTTGGTAGAGGTTTTTGGCGCTTTGGTAGATGATTGGTTTGTGGTTTAGATGATTTAAGAACACTACATTTAAATAAGAATCCACAAAATTTGTAGTGATTATTTAATACTAATAGATGGGTTAAGTTTTAGCATTTCCGCAATAAAATCATCGTTATTAATTGGGCTAATATAAATCTCATCGTATTTATTGTATTTTATGATAAGTCCATTTCTGCTTGTTGCAGGCTTAAAACCCACCCACATGGTTAGGTTTTTATTAATTTCTTTGATTGATGAAATTTCTATTTTTCCTTTAATTGGTCCGCAAAAGTATTTTAAGTGGGTTGCGCTTAATTGATAATAAGTACCATAAAAAATCCACAATAATAAAGCAATAACCATTAAATCAATAACATGAAATATAGTGTTGCTGAGGTTTAATCCTTTATCAATAATAGCTAAAACAGAAACCCCAACAATTAAAAATATAACTCCAAAAACAATGGTCAGGAATAAGGGGTCTTTTTTGCTTTTGAAGGTCATATAATCTAAAACTAACGCACAATTCTATTTCGTTCAAACGAAAAATCTAATGAAACACTTACCTCAAAAATTCCAGTCTATTCGTTTTAATAATCACTTAAAATAAATTGGAATATAAATTTATTTTTTTGCACCAAAGTGAATTCCAACTCTTATAGTCGCCTCAATACTAAAAAAACCACCATCCGGATAATTTGGATATTTATTAAATTCATAGCCGTAGCCAAATCCTACAGTAGTTTCTAAATTAAAATGATTTCCTAAAGTTCTTCTCAATCCATACTTAGGGCTTATTGTTAAAATTTCTCTGTCATTATCAATGTATTTATCGTTAACAACAAACAAATTAGGGCTATATCTCATTTGTAATCCCCAAAAGTTACCGGTATTACCTTTTACTTTTTTTGAAGCAGCTTCTCTCCTCCCTAAATTATAATAGTAACGTGGTTCTAAAATAAAAAAGGGATAAAAAGAGCTTTTTTTCGATGTAAAAAGTAAGGTCTCCGCCACATAGCCTTTATCTAAACCAATTTCGGTTTTAAAAGTAATTCTATTTGAAAGTTTTGCTTCGTGATTTGCCCATACACCTAAATAACCAATTTGTGCTCCAAATAAAGATTTTTCTACGCTTGTTTCTTGTGCTTTAGATAAACTGCTCATTAAACAGCAAATGGTAATTAAGGTAATTTTGTTCATTAGATAAGGATTGATCTAATAAAAGTAAAGTTTTTATTAATTAGCGGTTAGTTTTTTAAATCTTAACAACAGTTTTTAACATTGTTTAACTAAATAAGATCAATCTGTTTTTTCTTAGCAGGAGTCTATCACAGATGACTTTGCACTTTTACAGCACAAGCCCAGCTAAAATAAACTTGATGGAAATGCCTGCCGGCAGGCAGGTATACCGGCCAAAAGCCGTATGAATGGACAGCGAGGCTATCCATCCATTTGAAACACGGAAATTGCTTTTCTAAAATTTAAGAAAGTGTGGCTAAAACGGTTACTCCGCCTTTTACAACCTCGTTTAAATTCACGTTAATTTGTGTACCTAAGGGTAAATAAATATCTACTCTTGAACCAAATTTAATAAACCCAAATTCTTGACTTTGCTCTACTGTATCTCCTTCTTTTACGTACCAAACAATTCTGCGAGCTAATGCGCCGGCAATTTGACGGTAAAGCACTTGAACGCCGCTTTTATGTTCTACCACGGTGGTGGTTCTTTCGTTTTCAGTAGAAGATTTTGGATCCCAGGCAAAAAGGTATTTCCCAGGGTGATATTTAAAGTATTTTACTATTCCACTAATTGGGTTTCTGTTGATATGCACATTAACGGGCGACATAAAAACCGAAACTTGAATGCGTTTGTCTTTTAAAAATTCGGTTTCTTCGGTTTCTTCAATCACTACTACTTTACCATCGGCAGGGCAAATAATTTTACGATCATGAAGGGTTAATTTTCTGCTTGGGCTTCTAAAAAACTGTAAAATGATAATAAATAAGGCGAAAGAAAGTAAATACCAAAACCAAATAAACCAGGTAACATCTGGCAGGTAATATTTGATAATAGTGTTGGTTACAAAAATAAATAATATGCTTAACGCGATAGAGGTATAGCCTTCTTTGTGAATGGTCATTTTTAAAAATTTTATGCGAAATTACTAATAAGTAATTAAATAGAGGTACACGAAAATTACTGGAGCCGAAAGCAGCAAGCCATCAAAGCGATCTAAAAAACCACCGTGGCCTGGCAGTATTGTTCCGGAGTCTTTAATATCTATACTGCGTTTAAACATAGATTCTACCAAATCTCCTAAGGTGCCAAAGCAAGAGATAATGAGCGCCATAATTAACCAATGTTGTAAGGCGTAATCTGTAAAATAGATAGATAAAATAAAACCGACTACTAAACTGGTGAAAATACCGCCTATAAAACCTTCCCAAGATTTTTTTGGAGAATGCCTTTCAAAAAGGCGTGTTTTACCAAATTTTACCCCAAAAAGATAAGCGCCGGTATCATTCCCCCAAAGCATCAGAAAAAAACCTAAAGCCAAGTGAACATTGTAACTGCCGGATATAAAAACCAAACTAAAAAAGAAAATAAATGGGACAACGGCATAAATTAAGCCCAAAAAAGTATAGGCAATATTGCTAAAAGGCAGGGTAGATTTTTTGAAAAGCTCTCTGATAAAAATGCCGAAAAACAAGGGAATATTAATTAATAACCACTTGGTTTCATAAACAAAAAACTGCTTTCCGGCTACAGATGCAAATATAATTAAGGCGGCAACATAGCCAATAGAGCGGTGCGGCCTAATGCCGGTGGTTTTAACCAAAGTAAAAAATTCTATCACGCAAACCAAGCTTAAAAAAATATAAAAGCCGGTGAAAACATAAGGGCCTAAAAGTAAGGAAGCCAGCATGACTATTACAAAAACAAAACCGGTTATTGCTCTGGTTTTCATAATTTATATTAAAGATCGTTGGTTAATATAATTTTCGATGCCTTTTGAAAATCAGTTTCTCTGACGTGGACTTCCACTTCGCCAAATTTATAAGATGAATCTTGCTTGTTTATAATTACAGCTTCTATCTCATTGTCTACCAATACCTGCCTTACTATTTCTGATTTAAAAAATTGATTGGAGGCATAAACTTTAACCCATTCACTATTCATAAGCGCTATATAAAGTGTTGTTTTTGGTTTGTTTAAAAAACATAAGCAGTAAAACTAAAGTAATTATTGCACTAATAGCATAGCCATAAATAGAGTAATTACTTGTTTGTTCAATTTCAGCTATACTTTTTCCTTGTTTTTGCATTACAAAAGCCATCACTACTGCGGTTCCGTTATTTAAAAAGTGCCCTAAAATGGGTAGCCAAATACTTTTTCCGTAAACTAATAAGTAGCCAAAAAGCGCTCCTAAAAGCATTCTTGGAAAGAAACCGTAAAACTGTAAGTGTATGGCGCTAAAAAGAATAGCGGTAACCCAAATGGCCACATGGTAATTTTTAAACCAATCTTTTAAAATGGTTTGAATGCCTCCTCTAAAAAAAAGTTCTTCGCCAATGGCAGGTATAATGGCAATCATTATTAAATTAATAATCAAATCGTTATAGGTTCGCATTTCCAAAAGCTTTTTGGTTAATTCGGCGGCTTGTAATTCTTTTTCCTTCATCCAAATTTCTAAACTTTTTAAGAAATCTGGTAGAGCTAATTTTTGGTTTAACTCATTAATGAGTTCAAAAACCGGGTTAGAAACAAACATAATAGCCACCACTAAAAAGAATAAGGTCCATTTTAAAGGCTGGTCAAAATAGAAGTAAGTTTTAGGTTTAGATTGATTTAAATAAGCAAAAGCAATGGGTCCGGCTATAAAAAGCCCTAACGAACTAGAAATTTGCATCATCCTTAAAAAAGAAATATCCATGTTTTGCATGTTATTTTCTGTTAAACTGAGGAGTGAAAAATGATCTGTATTAAAAGGAATCCAGACTAAAAAGCCAATAATTGTAAAAACTATAGCCCCAACAAAAGCCATTAAAACTAAAAACATGAGCTGTAAAGCAGGATGGTAAGGACTTGACTTTTGAATGTCATGCATAACAAATGATATTTTGTAAATTTGCAGTTAAATTAAGAAATAGATTTTTGAATGTCGGTTAAAATCGGAAATATTGATTTGGGAGCATTCCCTTTATTGTTAGCGCCAATGGAAGATGTCAGCGATCCTCCGTTTCGTTTTGTTTGCAAACAAAACGGCGTAGATATGATGTATACAGAATTTATTTCTTCGGAAGGCTTAATTCGTGATGCTGCAAAAAGTCGTCAAAAACTAGATATTTTTGAATATGAAAGACCTATCGGAATTCAAATTTTTGGATCGGAGATAGACCACATGAGGCAAGCTGCTGAAATTTCTTCGATGGCTAATCCAGATTTAATTGATATTAACTACGGTTGTCCGGTTAAAAATGTAGCTTGTAAAGGAGCTGGAGCCAGCTTATTACAGGATATTGATAAAATGGTAAAGATGACCGCTGCGGTTGTAAACGCTACTCATTTGCCCGTTACGGTAAAAACCCGTTTAGGCTGGGATGACAACACCAAAAATGTTTATGAAGTGGCAG
The DNA here is from genome assembly GCF_005116455.1 of Pedobacter cryophilus. Classification (GTDB taxonomy): domain Bacteria; phylum Bacteroidota; class Bacteroidia; order Sphingobacteriales; family Sphingobacteriaceae; genus Pseudopedobacter; species Pseudopedobacter cryophilum. Next base: position 726,312 of record NZ_SWBP01000001.1, on the reverse strand, counting down.
AACGTTTACAAGACGTAGGCATAAAAGCCTTAACCATACATGGCAGAACGCGTTCTCAAATGTATAAAGGATCAGCAGATTGGTCTTTAATTAGAGAAATTAAAAGAAACCCAAGAATACAGATTCCTATTTTTGGTAATGGCGATATAGATTCGCCAGAGAAAGCTGCAAATTGGCGTTTAGAATATGAGGTGGATGGCATTATGATTGGCAGAGCAGCGATTGGCTACCCTTGGATTTTTAGAGAGGTAAAACATTTTTTTGAAACCGGAACTCATTTAGAAGGACCAACTTTAGAAGAAAGAATTGATGTTTGCCGCACTCACCTTCAAAAATCAATTGAATGGAAAGGACCAAAAACAGGCATTTTTGAAATGAGACGCCATTATGCTAATTATTTTAAAGGAATTGCAAATTTTAAAGAATACCGAATGAAATTGGTTTCTTTAGAAAGTGTAGAAGCCATAGAAGATGTTTTAAATGATATCAGAAACAAATTCGATGTAGAATTGGTTTAGTTTTTGGTATATCAAATATATATTATTTACCTTGACTCTAAAATTAATAACAAGAATATGGTAGCGCAAATCACCGAAGGAGTAAAAGTTTCTGTTGAAACTACCTACCAGCCAGAATATTCAAATCCGGCTAATGAACACTATATGTTTGCCTATAAAATCCAGATAGAAAATCTGACAGATTATAGCGTACAATTATTAAGAAGACACTGGACTATTTTTGATTCTAACGGAACCAAAAGAGAAGTAGAAGGCGAAGGTGTAGTGGGCTTACAACCTATTATTACGCCGGGGCAACACCACGAATATGTATCTGGTTGCAATCTTAAAACAGATATGGGCACCATGAAAGGAACTTATCAAATGAAAAGATTGGTAGATGGAGAAATATTTGACGTAAGTATTCCTCAGTTTGCTTTAATTGCGCCTTTTAAATTGAATTAATTAAACAATAATAATTTGGGCGTTTTAACACGCTGTCCGCTAAATCTTTTGCTCCAAAAAGCAAAAGGATATCGCTTCCATCGTTAACGCAAAAAATAAAAAAGCCCTCGATTTTTATAAATCGAGGGCTTTTTTGTTTTTAATCCGTTCTACCTCCCCTTCTCTTTTGGAGAAGGGGCTGGGGGATGAGGCCTAATCTCTTCTTCCAAACAACATAGAAGCGTAATACAATAAAGTGGCTAAAGAAGATAAAGCGGCAACAACATAAGTCATAGCGGCCCACCATAAAGCATCTTTTGCCTGTACGTTTTCTAATTCGGTTTGGGTAACGCCATGTCCGGTTTTTAACCAGGCTAATGCTCTTCTACTCGCATCAAATTCTACTGGAAGCGTTACAAAACTGAATAAAGTTACAATTGCTAAAGCCCCAACACCTACGGCTAAAACTATTGTATTGCCAGAAAACATCAACATCACTACGCCAATAATTAACACCCATTGAACAAGTTTAGATGCCACACCAACTACCGGAACTAATGATGATCTCAATTGCAACCAACTGTAAGCTTTTGCATGTTGTACCGCATGTCCGCATTCGTGAGCTGCCACAGCAGCTGCAATAATGCTTCGTCCATGATAAACATCAGGAGAAAGATTTACAGTTCTATCAGCAGGATTGTAATGGTCACTTAATTGCCCATCTACAGAAATAATTTCTACATCACTAATTCCATGGTCGCTTAACATTTGTTTAGCTACTTCTGCACCGCTTAAACCAGAGCTTAATGCGATTTCAGAATATTTTTTGAATTTGCTTTTGAATCTCCATTGAACCCCCAGGCTCATTACCAGGATGATTATAAATAATATCATATCTTTTTTAAATTAATTATATAATGATACTCAAAAAGTATTCCTTTTAAAAGTTTACACAAATAAATTACCTTTAAAAGATGATTGAAAACGCATTTTCTTACTGGGAACAAAGCTCATTTTTAAACCATTATGATGTAATCATTATTGGAAGCGGAATAGTAGGTTTAAATGCGGCTTTACAATTAAAAACACAAAGTCCGCGTTTAAAAATAGCGATATTAGAAAGAGGAATGTTGCCAAGTGGTGCAAGCACTAAAAACGCTGGTTTTGCCTGTTTTGGAAGTGTTTCTGAGCTTTTAAGCGATATTAAAAGCTACGGCGAGGAAACTGTTTTTAATTTGGTTACCAAGCGGATAAAAGGCTTAGCCACTTTGCGAAAGAATTTAGGGGATAGCGCTATTTGCTTTGAACAAAAAGGTGGATATGAACTTTTTTTAAAAAACGATTTGCAGCAAATGGAAACCGCCTTTTTAGGCTTAAGCCATTTAAATTACATTTTTAAACCCTTGTTTAGCGGGGCTGACATTTTTGCCGTTAACAATGCTAAAATTGCAGATTTTGGCTTTGATGGAGTGAAAGGATTAATTGAAAATAAATTTGAAGGGCAAATAGATACCGGTAAAATGATGCTGGCTTTGATACAAAAAGCACAAAGTTTAGGCGTGTTGATATTTAACCAAACTCAGGTTTTATCATTTGAAGAAGATAAACTAATCACCATAAAAACTAAGGAAGCTACTTTTACCACCCATAAAATTGTGTTTGCTACCAATGCTTTTACCGCTCAACTTTTACCCGAAATTGATATTAAACCCGGCCGAGGACAGGTTTTGGTGACCGAGCCTATTAAAGGATTAAAAGTAAAGGGAACTTTTCATTACGATGAAGGCTATTATTATTTTAGAGATGTTGATGATAGAATTCTTTTAGGCGGGGGAAGAAATATAGACTTTAAAGCAGAAGAAACTTTTGATTTGAATACTAGCGAAGAGATTCAAAAAAAGTTAGAAGAAATGCTTTATCAAATTATCCTTCCAAATAATAAGATGAAAATAGATTATAGATGGAGCGGAATTATGGGATTTGGAGAGCCATTAGAACCTATTGTTAAAAAAATAAGAAAAGGATTATTTGTTGCCGCAAGATGCAACGGAATGGGTGTTGCTTTAGGCAGTTTAACCGGAATGGAAGTAGCTGATTTAGTTTTAGTAGATTTGAATTAGATCAATTTTTTACCCATCACATAATCATTAAGTACAAAATGAAAGTAAGGAATATCTAGTTCTTGTAGTATTTGGTAGCCTACTTTTTTGTAAAAATCCTTTGCCTTATTCCCTCGGTTTACATTAAGAATTAAAGCATCTCCACCCAAGGTTTTTACCTGTTTTTCGACTTCAACAATTAATAATTTACCAGTCCCTTTTCCTTGTTGATCTGGATGTAGATAAAGTTTTTGAAGTTTATAGGTTTTATCTATAGCTGTTTTTGAATAACTGGCAAAGCCTTTGGCAAGCTCATTTACATAAAGCAATAAGAATACATTTTCTTCATGCATTTGATTTTGAAGAGCGCTAATGGAATACATTTTATTTAGCATAAAAGCTATCTGCTCATCAGATATCACATTTTTATAGGTTGGCCACCAAATATCAGAAGCCAACTGATGTATAATTTCTAGATCTTCAATAGCAGCAAGTTTTATTTCAATCATAACTGTTCTGCAATAAATATGAAAGGCGGTTCAAACGTAAAACTAAAAAACCCGTCTTTTACGGTTTGATAATGGTTGTTGTTTATTTTTTCTAATCCAGAGACAGAAAACTCGTGAATCATTTCTGGATGATAAATATAAATATCCTCTCCTTTAGTTTGCCATTTACTAAAACCCGATTTAATAGGATAGATTTTTTTATCCTCATCAAAAACAACCAAATCTATCATATCTACATAAAAAAGATATTCTTTAGCCTGAAAATGATTGGTAATGATATTCACCGCAGGATAGCCCTCGGCAATTAAATGTTTTAGTGCTGCCTCTAAAATATCATCATCATCTTTGGCGGCTAGTATTTTTACATGTTCTTGGGTGTTAACTAACTCATTTTCTGGCGTAATAATAATGTCTATTTTAATACCCGTAGAAAGCACTTTTTCTGCAACTTTTGCAGATACCAGAATGGTTGGAGACCATTCTAATAATTGTCCTAAGTATTCCTCATTAAAATGATCCATGGTCATCACCAATAATGCAGGTTCTTGTTTTTCTCTAACGATATGATGGCTTGACATAGGTTTAATGGGTGTTAAAAAATCAATTGATGAAAGGCCTTATAGGCAGCCCCAGGATTTTCACTTTTGTTGATGGCCGCACAAACAGCAATACCATGAATACCGGTTGCCATCAATAATTCTACGTTTTCTATTTGTACTCCTCCCACAGCAATTAGAGGAATTTCTAATTTGTTTTCTTGCAATCTTTCTATCTCTTCTTGGTAGCCTTTAACACCCCAATGTGACGCATCATTGGGCTTGGTGTCAGTATGTCCAAATGGTCCGCAACCAATATAATCTGCTCCGTTTTTAATATGATTTATAATTTGTTCGTATGTATTTGCTGATGCGCCCAAAGTTTTATCTTCTCCAATTTGTTCCCTAATCAAGGTTAAATCGGCATCCATATCCTCTATATGTACTCCTTGAATATCTGCTAAATGCACCAAATGAGCATGATTGGTAATAATTAATGTAGTTCCCCAATCATCGCAAATAGCAGCAATTTGATGTAATTCTTCCAGCATTTCCGCATCAGATTTACTTAAACAACGGTATTGAATCCAATTGGCACCTGCTTCACAAGCTATTTGAACTTGTTCTAAATGACTACAATTCGGTAAATCTTGTGTGAGGTAATGTAAGCGGGATATAAATTTTTTCATGTCTGTATCAGGATTTTAAGGATTGTAGGATAAACAGGGTGCTAAATTTAACACCTGTTTTAATCTTTTTTGTAATTTGTATTATTATTAAAAATCAATTTATACTGTAAGCTGGTTGATCCAAAATTGATCAATAATCCTTTTTCAAAACCGTAAGCGGTTAAGTAGTTTTTTGTTTGTGCTAAATGAGCATCTTCTAAATTAATAAAGGCTTTAAGTTCAATAATTACTCGATTTTCAACAATAAAATCACATCTTCTTGTGCCAACATCAAACCCCTCGTAATAAATTTTTTGGTTGACTTCCCGTTCAAATTTTAAAGCAGATTTTTGCAATTCAATAGCTAAACATCTTTGATAAATCAATTCTTGAAAACCATTACCCAAAGTGTTGTGAACCTTCATCGCACAACCAATGATTTTATAAGTTAATTCATCATTTTCTATCATTTTAAAAAGGCATTTAATATTTTAAAATTCTATCATTCCAAAATTCTAACTATTCTTTTTTCACCCGTCAACATCCTGAAAATTCTACAATCCTAAAAATCCTGCTCCTATTTATAATTTAGCAAAGCATCCTGAAAATCCTGCTCCTATTTTTTTAGCACTTCTTCAATAGTTTCCCCCACATTCCCATTAGGTTCTTGTATGTGTAATAAGGCCGCAATAGTTGGTGCAATATCAGCCATACTTGTTGGTCTGTTTAATGTTCCTTGTTTAATTCCCCAGCCCATAAAAACTAATGGAATATGGGTATCATAAGGATTCCAAGATCCATGCGTAGTGCCTGTTGCAGAATAACCCTGGAACCAGCCCGGTTTTAACAAAATTTGTATAGCGCCGCTTCTGTCTTTATTATAACCAGCAATAATTTTAGATTTTATGGCATCGGGAAGAGAAGCAGAAGATATATTTTCCATATCCACTACAAAAGTTACTCCCTCTTGTTTATTCAAAAAATTAATGGTGAATTGTTTAATTTCTAACAGGTTAAGTTTTGATGATGCAATTAATGGATTGTTAAAATTTACTTGATAATTCCCAAATCCAAGAACCAATTTTGGCTGTTTAAATTCTTTTTCCAACTCGGTATTGAGGTTGTTTAAAATGGTTCTTCCATCCCATAATTGGGCTGGTATTTTATTGTCGGCTAAGAATTTTGGGTTATGTGCAGCGCCATGATCTGAAGATAGAAAAACGGTGTATTGTCCTTTCCCAACGGTTGCATCCAAGGTTTTTAAAAACTCTTCAATGTCTTTATCTAACCGTAAATAAGCGTCTTCTACTTCAATAGAATTGATGGCGTATTGATGGCCTATATAATCTGTAGAAGAAAGACTTACTGCTAAAAAATCAGTAATATCATCTTTACCTAATTGTTCGTTTTTGATGGCGTCTTTTGCAAAATCTAAGGTAATAGAGTTTCCATAAGGCGTGTTTCTGATGGCGCTAAAATTTCCATTCAACATTTTAGAAGTTAAATGAGGAAAAACAGGTGCTGTTTCGCCTCTTAGTTTTCCTTCATAAAGATTATCATCTGCGGTACTTTGTGTATAAGTGTTGATAGGGTAAAGCGTGTTCCAGTCTTGTTTAATGTATTTTTCAGCAATTTTTTGGCTATTAAAGTTGTTTACCCAATTTGGTAAAACGTCCATATAATAGGTACTGGTAATCCAGTTACCGGTTAAATCATCATACCAATAAGCTGCATTTGCAGAATGACCGGCTGGCAAAATCCCACCTCTATCTTTTAAAGCAATGCCAATTACTTTTGATTTAAAATTGGTAGCTAATCTTAACTCATCTGTAATGGTGGTGGCCAATAGGTTTTTTGGCGACATTAATCCCGCAGTAGAAGTGCTGCCTACTGTTTTTACAGTTGGATCATCTGTACAATACATAGATTTTCCGGTAGCTTGAATGGTCCAATCATTACCGGCAATACCATGAATTGATGGGACAGAACCTGTATAAATACCGGTATGACCAGCAGCAGTTACTGTAGGAATATAGGTGATTTGATTGTTTTCACAAGAAAAACCTTCTCTTAACATTCGGTTAAAGCCACCAGCACCGTATCTATTAGCGTAACGATAAAGATAATCCCAGCGCATTTGGTCAACCACTAAACCAACTACCAATTTTGGGCGGGCAGGACTACTGGTTAAGTTATTTGAAGTTAACGCTTGCTTTTTTGGGTTTTGTGCCTGAACTACTAATGGAAGTAATGCAACACTCAATAAAATTGATTTTACAATATTCATATTGTTGATGAATGGTTTAAATTGTAAAGTTAAGATTTAATTCTTTAGGGGTATTTTGAGATCAAAATATTACATAATGGCAAAGTTAACTTAACATTAAAAAGGGACAGCCCGCAAATTTCATACTGGAGACTAATATGAAATTTATATTCCTTAAATGCCTTTTGAAAATAAAGGACTACGTCTATAGTATTAAATAGAATATTCTATTAAAAGCATTGGTAACAAAAGATGCCGTGATGATTGACCGATAATTCGGCAATCTCAATAAAAAAAGTATCATCTTTGTTAGTCAATCAGTTAAAAAATATTAAAGCATGTTAGTTACCAGAAACCTAAAATGGAAATTGATACTATTTTACACATGGAGAAATCTTTTATATTATATCTTATTAGCCATAGCAGTTTTTTTACTGCATGATTATTATCAAATAGTCAACCTTAGCATTCCATTTAGCACCATTACCGCTTTAAGTGCAGCAATAGCTATATTTTTAGGTTTCAAAAACAATAACGCATATGATAGGTGGTGGGAAGCCCGCAAAATTTGGGGTACTTTAGTAAACTATAGCCGAGTTTGGGAGCGTGAAGTACGTATTTTAATTACAAGCTCAAACCCTGATGACCAAAAGGAATTAACCGCTTTTAGGCGAAAGCTGGTTTTTAGACATATTGGTTTTGTAAATGCCTTACGCGTTTATTTACGTAAGCCAAATGGTTTTATGAATAAAGAATCAGAGCTTTTTGAAGAGGAAAATCAATATTTTGAAGTTAAAGAATACCTCGACCCTAAAGAGTATTTTACCTTTTATCACAAAATAAATCCGCCAAATTATTTGATAGACCAACAAGGCGATGATTTAAAAAGCGCTTATGAAAAAGGTTGGATAGCCGAGTTTCATTTGGTGAGATTAGAAGAAACACTCATTGAATTTAACAACATACAAGGCATGTGCGAGCGGATAAAAAACACCCCATTTATAAGGCAATACAGTTACTTTTCAAGGGTTTTTGTTTTCATTCACGCATCCTTAATTCCTTTTGCCTTTGTTGGCGATTTACACCTCGCCATGATTCCAATTTCTGTCGCCATTTCCTTTGTATTTTTAGCTTTAGATTTAATTGGCGAACGTACCGAAGACCCTTTTGAAAACCGTTTAGAAGATGTTTCTATGAGCGCATTAAGCACCACTATAGAGCGAGATTTAAAAGAAAGTTTAAACGAGAGCTTAATCCCCGGTAAAATCAAGCCGAATGATGATGGTGTTTTAATGTAGGAAAAAGACTAATTACTTAATTCAATTAATAAAAATATAATTAAATAATTTGGGCGTTTTAACACGCTTTCCGCTATATCTTCATCCCCGAAAAGGGGGATAAAGGATGTCGCTTCAATCGTTAACGCTCCTGTTAAAGCAAAAAAATCCAGCTTCCATCAAGTTTATTTGGAATTTGTATATTAGAAAATACTTCCATAATCCTCCTAAATTTGGGTTTATAAAGGAAGTAACATTGCGTATATATAAGTTACCAGTAAGGCTAAAACGACTGACTAAATACAGAAAATGACATACGACTTTTTCGCAGACAAGACAGATAAATTGAAAATACTTGACTTTATTTTCAATGACACTGATTTGCGTGTTTATGATTTAAGTTCCCGTTATGAACAAGAAATAAGTGAATACAAAACAGTTGAAGAAATCTCATCAAAGTTTGACCTTCATAACGGTGGCAAATTCGCAAATACATTTCAATTATGGTCACCAAGACATAAAGGCAATCCTATTTTTAGAAAAGTTGAACTTGACCCAAGGCGTTGCAATGGACATAAATTTCGTTATTCGACAGATGGATGGGGACTTATTCAATTATATTTTGGTGGTATAAAAGATAAAGAACTGAATCAATCTCACATAGGACATTTTAATGAAAAAGGAGCATTAAAATGGGAAGAAACTAATAAAATTAATGGACTCGTTAATTTATGGGATTGGACAGAAATTCAAATGACTTCGAGAAAATTAAAATATCAAATACATAATAAATTAGCGACAAGAAAAATTGGAAGTCTTGGTGTTTTATCGGGAGCCGACCTACTTGAAAAACAAGGGATAAAATTAATATGAGGGGTCAAAAAGCCCAACTGGTAACAGCAAGTTTGTACAAAAATGGCCGAAGTGCTTTTTGTCCCAATATTTCAAACTAACTGAATAGCATTTTGGAATTATGAAAATTAAGACAAACATCATATTAGAACTGTCCGATAACGAAAGAACAAATCTGCGAAAGAACAAAATAAAAAAATCCGAGATTTTGAAATATGCTTTTGACGAATTAGCATATCTATTAAACGTTTCGGACGTAAGAGCAAAGGAAATTTATGCTTTAGCCGATTTTCAACAAATTCCATCAATTGGAATTGAGTTTGCAAAAGACTTGATTTTTTTAGGTTATTACAGCGTTGAGGAATTGAATGGAAAAAGTGGTGCAGAATTGACTGACCTTTATGAAAAAAAGAAAGGTTACCAAACCGACCCTTGTGTGGAGGACCAATTTAGATTGGCAGTAGATTTTGCCAAAAATAAGGATTACGCTAAAAAATGGTGGGACTTTACCAACGAAAGAAAGCAATACAGAAACGAGTTTGGATACCCAAAAGACAGACCTGAAATCAAATGGACGGAAGTATTAAACGTGGGATAAGGTTAATTAAAAAAATATGGCAGCATAATTGTCTTTAGCTATTAACATCAAAATCATTCATCATGAAAAATAATTTTAGTTTAATGGCTTTAGCGTCTTTTACATTTTTAGCCATCGCCTGTAATACAAATAAAACGTCCCAAAACAATACCGATTCCAAAACAACGGTCATCAACGCTGATTCTCTAAGCCCAATTTCAGAATCTAACATGAAGTTTAGCAATATTATTGGATGGGAAGATAACGAAGTACCAACTGCTCCGGCAGGTTTTACGGTTACCCGCTTTGCCGAAGGAATTAAAAGTCCTCGTCATACTTATATCACACCAAATGGAGATGTTTTAGTGGTGCTTTCAAATTCAGAAAGAACGGTAAAACAAAAAATTTTAGGTACTGTGGTTGGACTATCTGGTTCTGAAGTTGGTGGAAAAAGCGCTAATACGATAATGCTTTATAGAGATGCCAATGGAGATGGAGTTGCCGAAACTAAAAGCGTTTTCTTAGCCGGTTTAAATCAACCTTTCGGGATGTTAATTATTGGGAATAAGTTTTATGTTGCAAATACCGATGGAGTTATGGTTTATGCATACCAACCTGAGGATTTGAAAATTGAAGGTGTAGGTAAAAAAATTGTGAATTTACCAGCCGGCGGCTACAATAATCATTGGACTAGAAATATGATTGCAAATGCGGATAACACTAAAATTTATATTTCTGTAGGCTCTGGAAGCAATGTTGGCGAAAATGGAATGGAAAATGAAGTGAGGCGAGCTAATATTTTAGAAGTGAATGTTGACGGTAGCGGAGAAAAAATTTATGGCTCAGGATTAAGAAATCCAGTTGGTATGGATTGGAACCCAATTACTAAAGAATTATGGACAGCAGTAAATGAGCGGGATAAATTAGGGGATGATTTAGTACCAGATTATATCACCTCTGTTAAGCCTGATGGGTTTTATGGTTGGCCCTATAGTTATTTCGGCCAAAATGTTGACCCTCGCAGAGCAGGAGAAAACCCAGCTTTGGTTGCTAAAGCAATTAAACCAGATTTTGCCTTAGCACCACATAGCGCATCTTTGGGTTTAACTTTTTACGATGGTAATAATTTCCCGGAAAAGTATAAAAATGGAGTTTTTGTAGGTCAACATGGCTCTTGGAATAGATCGTCATTTACGGGTTATAAAGTGATTTTTGTACCTTTTAAAGATGGAAAGCCAGCAGGCAAAGCCGAAGATTTTCTAACAGGCTTTGTTGCCGATGAAGAAAACGGTGATGTTCACGGGAGGCCAGTTGGTGTTACTGTAGCAAAAGACGGTGCATTATTAGTTGCCGATGATGGCGCAGGAATAGTGTGGCGAGTAGTAAAAAGCAAATAAGCCTAATTTTTTAAATTTTAGATATAAAAAAGCCTGCAAATCGAATCAATTTGCAGGCTTTTTTATTCATACGAATTTCTTAAAACTTCAAATTCATAGAGAACAAAAAGTTAGTTTCTGCTTGTGGATAGTAGTAGTTTTCTGTTGTTAAACCTCCAGCTATATAACTAAAAGTGTAACCATTACTCTCATATAACTCGTTTAAAACATTATTTACTAATAAGCCTAAACTTAGTTTTTTTAACTTTTTAAGTCTGAAATCATAGCCTAAGCGAATATCATTTACAAAAAAAGCATTTAATTTTCTAGCATCATTAGAGGTATTATCTAAATATTGTTTGCTTACATATTTGGTGAGCAATGCAATTTCTCCATTTTTAAACGGTTTATAAGCTAAGGTGCTTGAGCCAACAAAAGAAGGTGAAAAAGCTAAATCAGTTTTAGAAAAATTATTTTGAATTTGTCCGCCGTTGTCATAATCATCAATAAATTCTACAAAGTTTTTCACTTTGTTTTGACTGAATGCCGCTGTTAAACCCCAGTTAAATGTTGGGGTTATTTTCACCGTTCCGTCTAGCTCAATTCCATTTCTGTAGCTGTTATCAACATTTGAACGAACATAAGCACCAACATCATTAATTTGACCGGTTAAAACCAGTTGGTCTTTGTAAAGCATTGAATAAATGTTCACTCCGCCTGTAATTGTTTGACCTTTAAAACGATAACCCGCTTCTATATTCTTCAAATTCTCTGGTTTTGGTCGGCTATTTATAGATGATTCTGTATAATCATTTCTGTTGGGCTCTTTGTTAGCAATAGAAAAAGAGGCATAAAAGTTTCCCTGTGTGTTTAACTGATAAGTGAAACCAAGCTTTGGATTAATAAAGTCTAAGGATGCTTCTTGTGTAACATTATTTAAATTGTTATCAAAACCTAAAAATTTGTAATTAACCGTTCGGTATTGTAAATCGGCAAAAAGAGAAACTTTATTAAGCTCTATACTGGCTTTTCCAAAAACATTAAAATCAGTTTTAAAACCATTGTCAAAATAATATTGTTGTCTAATATTACCGTTTGAAGCATATTTTGCCCAAATTACTTCACCAAAATGATCGCCATCATATTCATTATAAGCACCCCCTAAAGTGAAATTTAAATCAGAAGTTGGTGTATAATTAAACGCATAAGTTAAACCATAAAAATCATTGTCTAACCAACGTCTTCTTATCAAATCTGTATTGGTAATGGTTTGATTGCCAATCACTACATTGTCTAAACCGTAATTTGCTAATTCCTCATCGTCTTTAAATTCTTCATAATAACCACTTCCTTTGGTATAATGCAAAGCTCCATTAAAAGAAAACTGGCTAGAAAAACTTTTAGAATACAATAGTTGATAGTGATCTTGCTGATAATTATCGGTTTGATCATCATAAGTAAAGCTATTGAAACGTCTATTCGTTGCTAACTTTTCATCGTTAATACCATTCCAAGCCTGAAAAGTACGTTCCTTACCCGAAAAAACATTTAAACGTAAAAGGCTGTTTTCTCCGTAATAAGCACCAGAAAGGAAATAAGATTTTAGATTAGATGCAGAACGATCTACATAACCATCTGATACAATTCTTGATAACCGACCATCAAAACTCCATTTTCCGTTAATTAAGCCGGTTCCTAATTTTAAAGTGTTTTTTAAAGTTTGATAAGAACCTACCGAACTGTTTACTTCGCCATAAGCAGAATCTGATAAAGTGGTGGTTTGGATATTTAAACTCCCTCCAAAAGCACCCGCTCCATTGGTAGAAGTTCCTACGCCACGTTGAATTTGGATATTATCTACCGAAGAAGCAAAATCAGGTAAATTTACCCAAAAAGTACCCTGACTTTCGGTATCATTATAAGGGATTCCGTTAATAGTGGCGTTGATACGAGTGGGATCAGACCCTCTTATACGAATTCCGGTATAACCAATTCCTGCGCCTGCATCAGAATAAATTACGGCACCCGGCGTTTGGTTGAGCAAAAATGGCAAATCCTGCCCAAAATTGTTTTTCTCCAAATCTTCTTTAGATAAATTTTTATAGGTAGTTGCCGAGTTTTCTGATGCTCTGGTGGCGCTAACAATCACTTCATCTGTTAATAAGGTGCTTTTAGTTAAGGTAAGGTTGATAGTTTTGTTGGCATCTAAAACCAGCGTAATGTCTTGCGTTTTAAACCCAACGTAGCTTGCTTTTAAGGTGTAAGTGCCTTTTTTTAGATTTTTAAATAGGAAATTACCCTTTTCATTGGTTTGAATGGTAAATAAACTATTATCCAAGCTTAAAGTAGCACCCGCTAATAATTGTTGATTTTCTGCATTGGTAATTTTTCCCTGCAAAGAGAACTGAGCCCAAAGAACATAAGGGCATAACAAAGTGGCAAAAACCACTAGAATAAATTTTTTCAATGTATTTAAATTTTTAAGTTAAAGAACCTGGTTTAGGGGTAAACCATTTTCAAAATATTTAACTTCTACCTATTCCCTACGCCGGCATTATCCGGATCAGGTGTATTTGAAGGTTATAGGTTGTTAGGTTTAAGGTTGTAAGTATTGCAACTTACCACTTAATTACTTATCACTTATAACATCCAAAATGGGTATGTTCTCAGCCTGTTTTTGCATTTGTGTTAGGATATGAGCTAGCATTTATCCTAAAATTTACACAAACAAGGCACCCCTTATTGATGGCGCAAATATAGCAGGAAATTTTAAAGATGAAAACGTAATAAAATTCTAAGACTAAGAATGTTGTGTTTTAAGAACAATAAGGAATTAAAAAACGTAAGTTTTATGAGGAACAATGCAGTGGGTAAGCTTGATATCAAACTCATTGGTATCAATAAGTTCGTTTTCTGGAGGGTAAAAAGACAAACCAATTTTAAGAATATCTGGTCGGCAGTTTCTTAAAAAGCGATCATAAAAACCAGCACCATAGCCTACTCTATTTCCCTCAAGATCAAATGTTAAGAGGGGGACAATTACGGCGTCAATTAGGTTTACAGGAACAATTTGCCCGTATAAAGGCTCAGGAATTTGATGTTTATTTTTTCTTAATACCGTATGTTCATGATCAAAAAGTACATGAGCCAAACTCAATTCTGCAAAGTGTGTTCTGGGCACCACAATTTTTAAATCGGGATAATTTGTCTTAAAAAATGAAAGAATTTCAAAAGTATCGACCTCATTTTTTTCTTTTATAGGTAAAAAAAGGTGCACATAATTAAAATCCGACCAGTCAAAAAGCTTAAACTGCTCAATAATTTGATCATTTAAATTCCAATAATCTGCTCTTGATAAAGATCGGCGTTTTTCTATCGCTACAGCTCTAAGCTTTTGTTTAATCAAAGGGTATTATCATTTAAATTTTATGGTGATTGATTTACATCGTATTTGAACGATAGCTAAGTTTTAAAGTTACAAAAGATATTAAAATCTCCTAAAAAACGAACGGCCTCTTTTCTTTTCAGAAAATGAGACCGCTCTATCAACCTAAACCTAAACTTATATGAAAAAACTATCTTATTCTTTTTATTTAATTCTTTAAATCAACCTAAAATCGCAATAAAAACGAATTATTTTGGGAGTGCAAAGGTGTTATTAATTTTTGATAAATGCAATAGCTATTAAAAATAAATATGAATACACTTAAAATCATGTGATTAAAACTAAAATAAATAAACAGGTAATTTAAAACAGCACAATAATGTTACCAAAATCACACTTTAAGTAATTAATATTTAGCCTATTGTGAGGCACAATAGAAGGTATTTGCTAAAATTGAAGTTTAACTTGGAGAAGTAAACGTTTTTAATTTTTATAATTAGAAATTAATAAATGATGAGTACAAAACTCATATTCGTGGGCTTGGTTAGAGCAAACAATAACCAATCTGTTGGCGGTAAATTGAGCCACTAAATCTTTATACCATTTAATCCCCTGATCATCTAAATTAGAAGTAGGCTCGTCTAATAAAAGTAGAGGCGTATCAGCACAAAGGGCTAAAATTAATTTAACCCTTTGTTTCATGCCAGATGAAAAGTGTTTTAATTGCTTGTTTTTACTGCTATCCATATTAAGCAGGTCAATTAAATCTTTATTGGTGAGGTTGTTTAAGCGGGTTTTAAAATTGAAATGGAAGTCTAGTACTTCGGTAAGTGTAAATTCTTCTATCAATTCTAAGTAAGGTGCTGCAATGCTCAACTGTTGAAAAACTTGTTCAACCGCAATTTCTTTATGGTTTAAAGAATAAGAAAGCGTACCCGCAGAAGGAGTGAGAGCACCAGATATCATTTGCAATAAAGTAGATTTTCCTGAGCCATTTATGCCTAAAATGGCATAAGATTGGCCAGATTTAAAGGAGTAATCAATTTTTTTAAAAATCCATTCTCTATTAAATCTTCTGCCAATTTGCTCAAGAATTATTTGCATAGGAGGTTAAGAATTGCCAAAGCTTTTCATCACCCCGCGGTTAGAGTTACGAATAAAATTAATGATTTCGTCTCTTTCTTCCGTTGGCTTAAAATCAGCCTCAATAATGTCTAAAGCTTTAGTTACGTTATTATGCTTCACAAAAAGCACTCGGTAAATTTCTTGAATTTCGTTGATTTTTTCAGAAGTAAAACCTCTTCTTCTTAAGCCTACAGAATTAATACCGGCATAAGAAAGGGGCTCTCTGGCTACTTTTACGTAAGGCGGAATATCTTTTCTAACTAAAGAACCTCCGGTAACAAAAGAATGAGACCCTACTTTGCAAAACTGATGAATAGCTACCATTCCGGCTAAAACAACATTATCACCAATAGTGATATGACCTGCTAGCGTAGTATTATTAGAGAAAATACAGTTGTCTCCCACTTCACAATCATGTGCTACGTGGCAATAAGCCATTAATAAGCAATTATTTCCTATTCTTGTTTCCCATCTATCAGCAGTACCTCTGTTAATGGTTACGTATTCTCTAATTGTGGTATTGTCACCAATTACAACGGTGGTGTGTTCGCCAGAATATTTTAAATCTTGAGGAATAGCAGAAATTACGGCTCCAGGAAAAATTTTACAATTTTTACCAATTCTTGCGCCATCCATAATGGTTACGCTAGAACCAATCCAGGTTCCTTCCCCTATTTCAACATCTTTATGAATAACCGCAAAAGGATCAATTACTACGCTATCGGCTATTTTTGCTTGTGGGTGTATATATGCTAAGGGCTGTATCATGCTGGTGTTTCTGTTTCTTTATATCTTGTAATTTGCGCCATCATTTCTGCTTCCATCACCACTTTTTCTCCCACCATTCCAACGCCTTTCATTTGTGCAATTCCTCTTCTAATAGGCTCCATTAAATCGCATCTAAAGATAATGGTATCGCCGGGTAAAACCTGAGCCCTAAAGCGCACTTTGTCTATTTTTAGAAAATAAGTAAGATAATTACTTGGATCTGGAACGGTGCTTAGCACTAAAATGCCCCCTACTTGTGCCATAGCCTCAATTTGAACTACACCAGGCATTACCGGGGCACCAGGAAAATGACCTTTAAAAAACTCTTCGTTGATAGTTACATTTTTTACCCCAACCACATAAGTTTTTGTTAATTCTAATATTTTATCAATAAATAAAAACGGCTGGCGATGAGGTAAAATATTCATGATATCTACAATATCATACAATGGTTTTACCGTAGGGTCATATAAATGCTGAACTTTCTTTTTCTTCTCTTTTTTAATGGCCGCCTTAATTTTTTTGGCGAAAGCTACATTTGCAGAGTGCCCTGGGCGGGCAGCCATCACATGACCTTTTATGGGAGTACCAATAAGCGCCAAATCACCAATCATATCTAATAATTTATGACGGGCAGGTTCATTTTGATAGCGCAGCTCAATGTTGTTTAAAACACCTTCTCGGGCTACCTTTATTTCTTCTCTATTAAAAGCTTTGGCTAAATCTTTTAATTCTTGTTCATCAATTTCATGGTCAACAATTACAATCGCATTGTTAATGTCTCCACCTTTAATTAGGTTATGTTTTAATAACATTTCCAACTCGTGTAAAAACACAAAAGTTCTACAAGAGGCAATTTCTTGTTTAAAATCTGTAATTGAGGTTATTGTAGCGTGTTGGCTTCCTAAAACGGGAGAATTATAATCTACCATGCAGGTAAAACGATAATCATCTAAGGGCATTACCACCATTTCTACTTTTCTATCTTCCTCAGAATAATGAATATTGTGCGGAATAATATAGTATTCTCTTTCGGCGTCTTGCTCTTTACAACCAACGGTTTCTATAGCGTTTACAAATTCTATAGCGCTTCCGTCTAAAATAGGAACCTCTAAAGCATCAAGCTCAATCATCACGTTGTCTACTTCGCAACCCACTAAAGCCGCTAAAACATGTTCTGTTGTACTTACACTTGCGCCATTTTGAGTTAAGGTGGTGCTTCTTGAAGTGTCTGATACGTTATCAACATCGGCATCTATAACCGGTTGGCCTGGTAAGTCTACTCTTTTAAATTTGAAACCATGATTTTCTGGTGCAGGTTTAAAAGTTAAAGTTACTTTAACGCCTGTGTGTAAGCCTACTCCACTAACACTTATCTCTGATTTTATTGTTCTTTGTCTTAGATTCATTTGTAGGTTAATTTGATGCAGAAGAATTTTGTTGGAGTGCTAATAATGCTCTTTGAAGTTCTTCTATTTTTTTCTCCATTTCTGGCAATCTTTGAATAATTACTTGTGAGCGCATATAATTTTGATAAGAGGTAGCTGGTGCACCGCCCCATTTTTTACCTTCTTCTTCAATGGATTTATTGATGCCAGATTTTGCTTGAATTTGCGTTCCTTTTGCTAGCGTAACATGACCAACAATACCTACCTGGCCACCAATAATGTTACTGTCACCTATTTTGGCACTGCCAGAAATACCAGTTTGTGATGCAATTACAGTATTTTGTCCGATTTCGGCATTATGGGCTATTTGTATCAGGTTATCTAATTTCACGCCTTTTTTAATAATGGTAGAACCCATGGTAGCTCTATCTATACATGTATTTGCACCAATTTCAACGTCATCTTCAATAACTACGTTTCCTATTTGGCTTACTTTAGAGTATGCTCCGTTTGCTTGTGGCGCAAAACCAAAACCATCGCCGCCAATTACTGCATTTGAATGAATGGTAACTGTATTTTTTAAAACGCAATCATGATAAATTTTTACTCCAGAGTGCAGCGAGCAATCATCACCAACTTTTACATCATCACCAATATAGCATTGTGGATAAATTTTACTTCTATCTCCTATTACCACGCCAGCGCCTATATAGGCAAAAGCACCTATGTAAACATCTTTTCCAATTTTAGCATCGGGATGAATAAAACAGGGCTGTTCTATTCCTTTTTTATCTAATTTAAGGGTATTATACTTTTCTAAAAGGATTGAAAAACTGCTGTAAGCATCTTTAACCCTAATAATAGTGGGTGTTACCTGCTTATCAATTAATAAATCTTCATTCACTATAACCACAGATGCTTTTGTGGTGTAGAGAAAAGCTTCATACTTAGGATTGGCAAGAAAAGACAATGAGCCTTCTTGGGCATCCTCTATTTTTGCTAACTGAAAAACTTTCACATCGGGATTGCCTTGCAGGCTACCATTCAGTAATAAGCTGATCTCTTTTGCTGAAAATTGCATCTTCAAAATTAACTGATATTATTATATGAACAAATTGTTAATTTAATAACAATTTGAAAGGTTTAAAATTTGGTGTAACACAAAATGTTTTTGGTTACTGTTTTTGATAAAGCTTCTAGATTTGAATTGTCTGAAGCGATAGCTATATCTTGCAAACTTCCGTCTTTCATAAGCACATTAATACTGGTATTACCGGTTTTATAGGCCATATTATTAATTGTATCTGTAAATACAAAATAGGAAGAGTCGTCTTCACTTATCCCTAAATTACGAATTGCTTCGGCGGTTAATTGGTTTATTCTTTCTTCATTAGGCATGTCATAACTAATTTCTACTTTATATAAATTTCTGTGAATTAAATTTGTGCACAGTGTTTTTAAGATAAAATCATCATGTAATTGCCAAACTTTTATAGAACTCATAATATCATGATCATCTAATAAAGAGAAAAACTGAAGGTGTTCTTCGTTTTCTGCAAAGTCTGATTCACTAATATCATGATAAAGAAAATGTTTTAAAGCCGGAGTTGCAAACAAATCTTTCCCCGAAAGGGCTAATTCTCTTGCTCGTTCTAAAATTTTGACCAGTAATTGTTCTGCTGCGATAACCGTTTTGTGTAAATAAACCTGCCAATACATCAGCCTGCGGGCTATTAAGAATTTTTCAACAGAGTAAATCCCTTTTTCTTCTACCACTAAATTACCGTCTTTTATATTTAATAATTTAATAATTCTATCTGAACTTACCATGCCTTCGGTAACTCCGCTAAAAAAACTATCTCTATTTAAATAATCTAACCGATCAAGATCTAATTGACCCGAAATTAATTGGTGTAAAAATTTTTTGTGGTAATGATTATTAAAAATACTAAGCGCTAAATTTAGCTGACCGTTAAACTCTCGGTTTAGATTAGCCATAAATAAACGACTAATTTTTTCGTGAGAAACACCATCTACAATAGTATGTTCTAGGGCATGTGAAAATGGTCCGTGGCCAATATCATGTAATAAAATAGCTATTGATGCCGCTTCTTCCTCTTCTTTTGAAATATCATGCCCACGGCTTTGTAAATGCTCTACGGCCAACTGCATTAAGTGCATGGCGCCTAAGGCATGGTGAAATCTGGTGTGTAATGAGCCGGGATAAACCAAATGTGTCATCCCTAATTGTTTAATGTATCTTAATCTTTGAAAATGCGGGTGTTGTATCAAATCAAACAGTAATGGCGTTTTGATACTTATAAAACCGTAAACAGGATCGTTAATTATTTTATTCTTATTCAAGCTAATTTAATTATGAGGCACAAATTTTGTTAATTTTATTGACGCTATTGTAATGTGTCAATAAATATTTGGCATAAAGTCTCAATATAACCATTTAAATAGAATCAATATTATATGCAAACAGCAAATATATTATGGGCCGACGACGAGATTGACCTTTTAAAGCCTCATATTCTTTTTCTTACCGAAAAAGGATATCATATTGAAACAGCCACAAACGGAAGAGACGCTCTAGATATATTTAAAACGAAAGATTTTGATATTGTTTTTTTAGACGAGAATATGCCCGGCTTAACTGGTTTAGAAACTTTAAGTAGTATAAAAACTATTAATCCGGATGTACCCGTGGTGATGATTACCAAAAGTGAAGAGGAATATTTGATGGAGGATGCCATTGGATTTAAGATTGACGATTATTTGATAAAGCCGGTTAACCCGAAGCAAATTTTATTGAGTATTAAAAAGTTAATTGATAATAAGCGTTTGGTAAGTGAGAAAACATCAATGGCTTATCAGCAAGATTTTAGAACATTAGGGATGACTTTAAATGAAAATTTAAGTTATCAAGAATGGATAGATGTTTATAAAAAACTTATTTTTTGGGAATTAGAGTTAGAAAAGTTAGAAGACGCCGGGATGCATGAAATTTTAACCATGCAAAAAGCCGAAGCTAATGCGCAGTTCTCTAAATTTATTGAGAAAAATTATTTAGGATGGATTCAAAACCAAGATAAAGCGCCAACTCTTTCACATCAACTATTTAAGAAAAAAGTATTTCCAATATTGAGTGAGCAAACGCCTACTTTTTTTATTTTGATAGATAATTTAAGGTATGACCAATGGAAAATTATTAATCCAATTATTACCGAATATTTTAGACTAGAAGAAGAAGATATTTATTTCAGCATTTTGCCAACAGCTACCCAATATGCCAGAAACGCCATTTTTTCGGGCTTAATGCCTGTTGATATGGAAAAACGTTTTCCTGATATGTGGCAAAATGATGAAGATGAAGGTGGAAAAAACTTGTTTGAAGAAAAGTTTTTAGAAGACCAGATCAAGCGATCAGTAAAAAAAGACATCAAGTTTTCTTACCATAAAATTTTAAATTACGACCAAGGCAGAGATTTAAATGATTCATTAAATAATTTAATGAAAAATGATTTAAATGCCATTGTTTATAATTTTGTAGATATGCTTTCTCATGCCAGAACAGATATGCAAATGATAAGAGAGCTGGCAAATGATGACGCCGCTTATCGTTCTATTACGCTGTCTTGGTTTGAACATTCTCCTTTGTTAGATCTGATCAAAAAACTAGCTCAAAAAAGAGTGAAGCTTGTGATTACTACAGACCATGGCACCATTAGAGTGAAAAAACCTAGTAAAGTAATTGGTGATAGAAACACCAATTCTAATTTAAGATACAAACAAGGTAAAAACTTAAATTATAACAGTAAAGAAGTGTTTTTGGTTAAAAACCCGCATGAAGCCCTATTGCCTAAACTACATGTAAGTTCTAGTTTTATCTTCGCTAAAGAAGATAGTTATTTTGTTTATCAGAATAATTATAATCAGTTTGTGAATTATTACAATGAATCTTTTCAACACGGCGGAATCTCATTAGAAGAAATGATTATTCCTATTGCAACCTATAAGAACAAATAATTTTTTTGAAGATGCAACTGAGTATTAAGAATGTAAGTGAATTGCCCCAAGCTGCAAACCAAATTTTAAAAGCAGCAAAAGAAGAAAAAATATTTCTTTTTTACGGAGAAATGGGGGCAGGTAAAACTACGTTGATAAATGAATTATGCAAGCAATTAGGGACTACCGATCATACTTCTAGTCCCACATTTTCTATCGTAAACGAATACAAAATTGAAGATGCTGCCATTTTTCATTTTGACTTTTACAGGTTAAAAAATCAAAATGAAGCTTTTGACTTAGGTTACGAAGATTATTTCTATTCTGATAATTATTGTATGATAGAATGGCCAGAAAAAATACCCGATTTAATTCCACAGCGCTATTTAAAAGTAGAGATTAAAACGCTAAGCGAAAAGGAAAGATTAATTGAGGTAGAGTTGATACAATAATCTTAAAAAATATATTTAGCTATTCGGTAAAATTTGTAATTTCAGTAAACAAAAAACAATCAATTTTTTATGGGATTAACATTGATGGGAGGATTTTCTGAAGTGGCTAAACAAGCCTTAATGCAGCCACAGGAAGCTTTGGAAGAAGTAAAGCCCAAAAAAAATAACCTGTATATTGGAATACCAAAAGAAACTTCTTTTCAAGAAAATAGAATTGCCCTTACACCACTTTCTGTTGCTTTATTAGTTAGTAACGGTCACCGTGTGGTGATAGAAGCTGGGGCTGGTTTAGCTGCTAATTTTAGCGATAATAATTACAGCGAACAGGGAGCGAAAATAGTTTACGATACTCGTGAAGTTTATAAAGCTGATATCATCATAAAAATTGCTCCGCCTACTATGGAGAACATAGAGATGATGAAGTCTCACCAAATCATTTTTTCGGCTCTTCAAATGTCTACCATGAAGAAAGAATTTATTCTGGCTTTAATGGCAAAAAAAATAACCGCTTTGGCTTTTGAATACTTACGTGATGATGGAAATGTACTGAGTGTAGTAAGAGCGATGAGCGAAATTGTTGGTGCAACATCCATTTTAATAGCGGCCGAATATTTAAGTAATGTATTTGGCGGAAAAGGATTAATGTTAGGAGGCGTAACTGGTGTGCCACCCACAGAAATTGTGATTTTAGGTGCGGGTACAGTGGGTGAATATGCTGCCAGAACCGCCATTGGTTTAGGTGCAGAAGTAAAGGTTTTTGATTCTTCATTATATAAATTAAGACGTTTGCAAAATAATATAGGCAGTAGGCTTTTTACTTCCGTAATGCAACCAATGGTATTAGAAAAAGCTATTAAAACTTGTGATGTTGCTATTGGCGCCATTAGAGCATCAAATGGCAGAAGTCCTTGCATAGTTTCAGAAGAAACAGTAGCTAAAATGAAACCTAATTCGGTAATTATTGATGTAAGTATAGATCAAGGAGGCTGTTTTGAAACTTCAGAAGTAACTAATCATAAAAACCCTGTTTTTAGAAAACATGATGTGATACATTATTGTGTGCCTAACATTGCATCAAGAGTAAGTAGAACGGCAACTTATGCTTTAACTAATATTTTTACGCCTATTTTATTAGATATTGGAGAAATGGGAGGCCTAATGAATTTAATTTGGGAAAAGCCCGGCATTAGAAATTCTGTTTACATTTATCAAGGAGCCATGACAAATAATGACTTAGCAAAGCGCTTTGATTTGATATATAAAGATTTGAATTTGCTGGTACTCAGCAATCGATAATAAAAATAATGCTTAAAAAAATCAAGATTTTTGATTACAAGAACGTCTTTAAAGAGACTTTTAATGGCTTTTTAGAAGATAAAGGTTTAAAATTAAGCGCTTCCTTAGCGTATTATACTATATTTTCTTTAGCCCCCATGATCATCGTTTTATTATCTATTGGAGGAATTTTTTACGGAAAAGAGGCGCTGCAAGGAAAAATATTTTCTCAGATCAATGATTTTATAGGGAATGATGCTGCAATACAAGTTCAAGAGATGTTGCAAAATTTAGCTCTTTCTGGAAAAAGTACAGTTGCAATAACCACCGGAGTAATCACCCTTTTAATTGGCGCTACAGGGGTTTTTGTAGAGATTCAGGATTCTATTAATGAAATATGGCGAGTAAAATCGGTGCCAAAAAAAGGCTGGTTAAAATTGTTGATGGATAGAATTCTATCTTTATCTATGGTGGCTAGTTTGGGTTTTTTACTCATTGTTTCTTTAATGATTAATAGTTTGGTATTAATTTTAAGCGATTCGCTAAGTCGATTTTTACCTGATTTTACTTTAGTTTTTATAGATATCATTAACCTCGTGATCACTTTTGGTGTTTTGGTAAGCCTGTTTGCCGTTATTTATAAAATATTACCCGATGCCGAAATCCCCTGGCGTGATGTGAGGGCTGGAGCCGTTTTTACTGCTTTACTTTTTATGTTAGGGAAATATTTAATTGGTCTTTACATTTCTTATGCAGCAATAGGCTCTATTTATGGTGCTACCGGTGCTATTGTGGTTATTGCTGTTTGGGTTTATTATTCGGCAGCTATTTTGTTTTTTGGCGCCGAATTTACGTGGGCTTATGCTAAAGTTAGAGGAGAAGAAATTAGACCATCAAAATATGCGGTTTCTGTTAAAAAAATGGAAATTGAGCAAGGAAAACAACCTATAGATCAAGAAAAAATTTGTAAATGAAAGCGTTAACTGTAGGTTTAATAGCTTCTTTTTATTTGGTTTTTAATGTACAAGAGCAACCCGTGGTTATTTCATCTCAAAAAGAATATCAGGCGGTAATAAAGCAGTATCCCGAGCAAATTTTACAGGAGATTGTTAAAGAAATACCAACTATAAAATTAGATATCAAGTACGCCACAAAGGATAACTTTTCTGGAATTGCTGTTTATCATCAAGCGAAAGCTTATGCCCGAAAACCTGTTATAGATGCTCTTCGAAAAATCCAAAAAGAATTAAACCAACAAGGCTTAGGTTTAAAAATTTTTGATGCTTACCGTCCTTATGCCGTTACCGTTAAATTTTGGAAACTCACCCCAATTGATAAAAAAGATTATGTGGCAAATCCTAATAAAGGATCAAGACATAACCGAGGTTGTGCGGTAGATTTAACCATCATTAATCTAAAAACTGGTGTAGAATTAAAAATGCCCACACCTTATGATAGTTTTACTAAAGAAGCTGCCGCTGATTATGAAAATATCCCACCAGAAGAAAAGAAAAATAGAGACTTTTTAATCAACATGATGAAGCAAAATGGTTTTAATGTGATCAAAAGTGAATGGTGGCATTTTGATTTTAAAGGCTGGGAAAATTACCCGTTAATGGATATTCCTTTCCAAAAGTTATAGCTTATTTTTAAAGAAGGGTTCTAAATTATAAGCCCATTAATTCTTTAAAATAGCCATTAATTTTTTTAAATTTTTTTGGCTGTGTGCCGATGTAATTACCAATCTGTTAATAGTAGGGCTATTAGCATTTGGGTAAGGAAAGGAGGTGAATAAAACTTTATTAGTGATCAGTTTTTCTACTAATGCTTGGTTTTTTATCACCACTACCGGGAAGTTTGGAATCCAATAAAAGTTGTCTTTTGATAATTTAGAAAACAGATAGTTTAGGTTTGCTGTTAACTTAGCCAATGCTTTATTTCTAATGGATTCACTATTCATATAAGTATGTAAACTGGCTGCGCTACATGGCGAAGCACCATTAAAAGTAGAGCTCAATTTTATTTGAGAAATCCAATGGTTTGAACCTAAAACTACACCGGCATCTAAACTTAATCCTTTGGCTAAAGAACCACATATCACCACATCAATATTTGCATTAATCTTTTTTATGGTAAGTAACCATTCGTCTTTTAAGATGCCAAAGCCATGAGAATGATCTAACAACAGCACCACATTTTTACTGGGTAAGATTTGGCTTAAAGCCGAGAAATCAAAAATTTGCGGCATCACATTATTTAATGAATTACTCACCATAAGGAAATTAGTATGATGAGAAAGGTTGATGTAATTTACTGCGGTTTGAATTTCTAAAACGGCATTGTTATGCGCATTTAATGCCGGATGAGCCTCATTAATGTAAACACAATCTCTGTTTTTGCTTAAAACTTCTACGGCAACTTGGGCGGCTAGCCAGCCGCTAGAAAAAGTAACTGCCACTTCGGTTTGGTAATCTTTTGCTAGAGCTTTTTCGGCTTCATTATAAATAGAAAGTTGAATATTGTTATTTCTGGAGGCGCCATTATTTAAACCCCAAATTTTTAATCCATTGCAAAAAATCTTTAAAATTTTTGGATGATAGTTTAAACCCAAATAAGAGGTGCCGCCAAAAAACAAATGTTTTTCTTTATCAACATTAACTTTTGGTTGGTAACCCGATTGGATAATTACCGGTTTCATTTAAGCTCGGTAGAATGATGACTTTCGCCAAAACGACCAGTTTTGACTTTAACTTTATCTCTTTTAAGGCTCAATTTAAAAAGAAAGTCATAATCATCATCTGTTAAGGTTTTTACTGGAGCTGTACCGCCCAGTAATGCTAAAATTTCTAAAACGGTATTAGAATGCCCAACAATTAAGCTGTTTTTGCCTTGCGGTAAGCTTTTTATTTTTTGAACCAACACTGCATGATTTTTAGGATTATAAGTTTCAATCTCTAAGCCTTTTTGCTTAGCAAGCGGAGCTGCTGTTTGCTTGGTTCTTAAATAATCGGTAGAGAAAATATAATCTACTTTTTCTTTTTTAAGGTATTCTGCTAAATCTTCTGCTCTTTTTTCTCCCTCGGCGTTTAAAGCGGGGTTGGCATTTTTTGGGTCAATGGTTTGTTTTTCGGCGTGGCGAACAATCCAAATTTTGCTTGCTTTTTGCGCCCTAACGTTAATACTTATTAAAATGGCGAATAAAAAGAAGATTAAGGTTTTTTTCATGGAACTAATTTAGTTAATCCTGTTTAGTTTTTGTTGATTAATTCTGTCGTAAGTTTTTAGCCCCGATAGAAATGGATACCGGCCTATGTGGCTAATGCCTGTGCAGTATGAATAAATAGCGGGACTAGCTTTAATAAATAGTAATTGCCCTGTGCTTCAAAAAAATAGCTTTAAAGGCATTATTACGCCCATTTAATTCTTTGTGAAAAATAATATCGAAATTTATTTAAAAAATTTGAGTGAGGTGCAACGTTTTAAAAACTGTGCTGTCATTTAATACAGAAGCTTAAAAATTTGGAGGCTATTTATAGAGACAAACACTTTGACTTGGTGGTAAAGTGTAAAAATGGAGACCGTAATGCACACCAAGATTTGTACAAGCTTTACGCAAAGGCTATGTATAACGTGGCTATGCGTGTATTAAACAGAAATGATGAGGCCGAAGATGTTTTGCAGGAAGCTTTTTTAGATGCGTTTTGTAAGATTAAAGATTTTAGGCAAGAAACTACTTTTGGCTTGTGGTTAAAGCAAATTGTGATTCATAGAGCCATAAATTGTTTGCGAAAGCGCAAAATTGAGTTTGCAGATATTGACGATTTAGATGTAGAATGTTTGCCAGATAATGAGCCTTACGATGATGAAGAGGTGGTTTTAAAAGCTGAGGAAGTGAGGCGAGCCATACAATTATTGCCAGAAGGTTACCGATTAGTAATTAGCCTGTATTTAATTGAAGGTTATGACCATGAGGAGATTGGGCAGATTTTAAAAATTAACGAGGGAACTTCTCGGACACAGTTTTTAAGAGCAAAAAGAAAGTTGCTTGATATTTTAAAAGAAAAAGGAGTAGAAGCATGAGCGATAGATTAGAAAAATTTATTCAGGACAATAAGAAACAATTAGATGGTTTTGAAGCGCCAGAATTGATGTGGGATAAGATTGATGCTGGCTTAAACGAGTATGAGAAAAAGGAAAGCAGAAAAGTAAAAATGAACATTTTTTACAGCTTTATGCGAGTTGCCGCTGTATTGCTATTGGTTTGTACTGCAGGTTATATTTTTGTTGCTTACCAAAACAAGGAAGCTTTAAAACTGAGTAATATTAGCCCCGAATACGCTAAAAAAGAAATTCGTTTTGCTTCTTTAATAGAAATGAAACAAGAAGAAATTAAAAGCTTTGGAAAGCTAGAACCCAACTTATATAAAGCTTTTGTAGACGAGCAAAACAAATTAGAAAAAGAATATAACGAGCTTGAAAAAGAGCTTCCAAATACCCCAAATCAAGATAGAGTAGTAAAAGCAATGATTCGGAACTTGCAGGCACAAATCTCTTTATTGAACCAACAATTAAATATTATAGAAGAAGTAAAACAATTAAAAAGCACTAAAAATGAAACGATATCTATATAAATTAGCTTGCTATACGTTTATTGTGAGTTTGTTTTTTGCAAACGCAGTAAAAGCACAAGAAGTACCACCGGTTGCACCGGTTCCACCAGCTGTAAATACAGAAGCGATGCCGCCTATTGCACCCGAAATTCCTCAACAGAAATGGGAAGAATTTGGGAAAAAATTTGAAAAAGCTTTTGATGGTTTTGATGTGAAAATGAAAGGTTTAGAATTGAGCATGGTTGACTTTGATAAAAAACTGAAAGAAAAGTTTAAAAATTTTGATCAGAATTTTAAGTTTGAAATGCCGGCATTGCCCGCCATGCCAGAAATGCCAGACTTACCAGAAGTACCAGCCTTTAATTCAAATTTTTCTTATAAAATAGGCGCACCAGAAAATGCGGCAGAGAAAATCAAAAAACTAACTAAATCCTACACCGTAGATGCAAATGATGTTTTGGCTATTGAAAACAGCTATGGTAGAATTACCGTAAATACTTGGGATAAAAACGAGATTAAGGTTGACGTTGAAGTGAAAGCGTTTGCAGAAAGTGAAGACGATGCGCAAAAATTGTTAGATGGCGTAACCATTGCTAACAGCAAAACAGGTGATCAAATTGTGTTTAAAACAACAATAGAAAAAAACAGTCGTGGTAATAGTTGGATGTCTATAAGTTGGTGGAATAACCCAGGCGAAAAACAAAAAGTAGATGTTTATTATACGGTTTATATGCCATCTAAAAATGCTTTAAATCTGAAAACAAATTACACCAACATTATTTTGCCAGATTTAAACGGACCTGTTTCTGTAAGCATGAATTATGGGGATTTAACGGCTCAAAAACTATCAGGTAACACCAATAAATTGAGTTCTAATTATGGTAAATTACAATTAATGGCCTTAAATAATGCCACAATATCTTGCAATTACGGCAGCTTTAAAGCTGATGATTTGAATAATTTAAATGCCAATTTAAACTACAGCGGAGCAACTTTAGGGAAGTTAAGCGGGAATAACACTATTAAAATGAACTATTCTGGAGGCTTTAAAATCACCGCTTTTGATAAAGATTTTAAATCGCTAAATATTAATGCGAATTACTCGGGCGTAAACCTAGATTTAATAGGCATAGATGGTTTTAATTTTGATATCAATACCAATTACGCCAGCTTTAAATACGACGGTACAAAAACAAAAATTACCAGTAAATACCCTGATGACGAAGCCAAAGGCTGGAGTTCTTCTAAACAATATAAAGGCGTTTACGGAAAAACAACTGACGCAACCATAATAGTAAAATCTAATTACGGAAGTGTAAAGTTTAACTAGAAAATTTGATATGAAATGAAGAAGGCGAATGAATAGTTCGCCTTTTTTATTTCTAATTGACATGCTTTTTCTATTTTTAGAAAAAATTCAAATTATGGAATGGCTTTCTAACCCCGAAATATGGGTTTCTCTTTTAACACTAACTGTTTTAGAAATAGTTTTAGGAATAGATAACATTGTTTTTATCTCTATTCTAGCAGGTAAATTACCTGTTCATCAGCAAAAAAAAGCAAGAACTTTAGGTTTAGCGCTAGCTATGGGAACCCGTGTTTTGTTGCTCCTTTCATTAAACTGGATTATGCAGTTAACCGCCCCTCTTTTTAACGCTGGCGATTGGATGCGCTTAACAGATAAAGAAATGCTAGAAAGATTTGCCATTTCTGGTCGAGATTTAATTTTGCTAATTGGTGGCTTGTTCCTTATCTATAAAAGCACACACGAAATTCACCAAAAGTTAGAAGGCGAAGAAGAATTAGAAACCAAAAGAAAAGCCCTGTCTTTTTCTAGCGTAATTATCCAAATATTAATTTTAGATATTGTATTCTCGCTTGATTCTGTAATTACCGCAGTAGGTATGGCCAGTGAAATATGGGTGATGATAGCCGCGGTAGTTATTGCAGTTATAGTGATGATGTTTTCTTCTAACGCCATTTCAAATTTTGTAAACAACCATCCAACGGTTAAAATGCTAGCCCTTTCTTTCCTTTTATTAATTGGCGTTTCTCTTTTGGCCGAAGCTTTTGAACAACATATACCAAAAGGGTATATTTATTTTGCAATGGCATTTTCGGTTTTAGTAGAAGCATTAAACCTAAGAGCTAAGAAGAAAAAAACGGAACCAGTTCATTTAAGAAACACGCCACACGAAGAAGAAGAAAAGTAAAATTTTTAGAAAAGGTGCTGTAGTAGGTGTTTACAAAAGATAGTCTGGCTATGCGTTCCAAATCCGCTCGCTCTTTTCCTGCGGGTTTTCCACTACTATCCAGTTTAGGTATTTAGGGCTTGCCATAAAAATTTGCCAATAACTTACTCCTGCGGAGCAAGTTATTGGGCTTTATACAATTATGGTTATACCCTTTTTTTAAAAAACGCCTGTAAAACAGCTTATTTACTTCTTAAGTACCGCTCCTTTTAAAGCATATTCTTTTGGCGGTTCTACCCCTAAAAGATGCTTTACAAAATAATCCCAACGGCGACGCATCATGTATGGGCTAAACGGACCAAAACCGTGTGCACTGTTAGGAAAAAGCACTAAATCAAAATCCTTATTGGCTTTTATTAAAGCATCAACCACTAATAAAGTGTTAGATGGCGGTACATTATCATCCATTAAACCATGTGCTAACATCAGTTTCCCTCTTAACTGATGCGCATAGTTTTGGTTGGCCTGTGCTTCGTAATCAACATTTTCTGCTAAGCCGTTATATCTTTCGCCCCAATCGTCCTCGTAATTTCTATTGTCGTGATTTCCTGATTCTGATATCCCTACTTTAAAAAAATCAGGATATTTAAACATGGCTGTTGCGGTTGCAAATCCTCCACCTGAGTGTCCCCAAATTCCAACTTTATCAATATCTATTGGATAAGTTTTAGCTAATTGTTTAATACCGGTAATTTGATCTGCCAAAGTATTGGTAGACATATCGCCATAACTCATATCATGGTAACTTTTAGACCTTAGCGGATTACTAGTTCCTTCAATTAAAACCACAATAAAGCCCAACTCGGCTAAAGCCTGATGATCTCCTCTTGATGCATTAAAAGCCCAACTGCCCACGCTTCCACCTTGCGGACCAGGGTAGATATAATCAATTACAGGATATTTTTTGCTTGGGTCTATTTTGCTTGGCGTAAAAACCAACCCATAAATATCAGTTTTGCCATCAGCAGCTAACAACTTTACTGGTGTTGGTACTTTCCAACCTGTAGCCATTAAGCGGCTCACATCAGTTTTATCTAAAGGGGTAATTAACTTCCCATTTAAATCTCTTAATTCTGAAATAGATGGAACATTTGGCTGCGAATAAGTATCTACAAAATACTTATCAGAAGGTGAAAAACTTATTTGATGATTTCCTATAGCAGGACTTAGTAAACTTAAATTTTTTCCATCAAAACCTACTTTGTACAAATACGCAAAATATGGATTCCCGTCTTCTTTACCTCCACCTATAAAGTAAAGCATTCTGGTTTTTTCATCAACTTTTATTAGCTGTCTAACTAACCAATTTCCTTTGGTAATTTGGTTTTTTACTTTTCCGGTTGTGGCATCATAAAGGTAAAGATGTCCCCAATCATCACGTTCGGAGTACCAAATAATTTCGTTGCTTTTGGCTAAATATCGCCAGTTGATGGCTCCCTGCCCAGATTCATATTGCGTAGCTACCACTTCTTCAAAAACCTCTCTCACTTTACCGGTTGCGGCATCTGCAATTCTAAATTTTTCTTGTTTGTGATCTCTTGATGTAGATAAAAAAGCCAATTGAGAAGCATCTTCGTTCCAATCTACATCATCAAAAGTACCACTACTTGATATGTCGTCACTTAAAGATGCTCGGTGTGGATCGGCAGGAATATTTAATTTGATCACCTGTTTTTGTGCCACATCAATAATCACTCGCTCAATCATCGGGATAATTTTATCGCCCGGCAAAGGATATTTCCATGATTGCAATTTTGGAGCACCCACATTGGTGGTCACCAAATACATATCACTCACATTGCGTTGGTCTTGCTTAAAGGTTGCAATTTTTTGAGAATTTGGCGACCAACGTAAAATAGCGGCATCGCTATGTGTCCAACCGGCATTATCTGTAGCGTAACCGTAATTTTTTATTCCGTCAAAAGTAAGCTGAGTTTGCTCGTTTGTTTCGGTATTTCTAACCCATAAATTATCTTCCTTGATAAAGGCAGCAAGTTTGCCATTTGGAGATAGAACCTCTGGATTAGCTCTTCTTCCTCTTGGTGTTGCATCATTTGAGCCAGAACTTTTTGGTTCTTCTGTCAATTGATTTTGCCCTAAATTATATTTCCAGTTTTTATCTTCTGTAGAGAAAGTAATCTCTTTTTCATCAGCAGAAAATTTAATGGTTTTAAAAGGTAATTGTGTTGCATCAACAGTTTTTCCGGTTGATTTAGACATTGCTGCTGCCAATTTTTGATGGTCAAAAGCAGGAATCTTGGTTTTCTTAGCTGCATTCACCAATAAAAATTCTTGCTTTGCAGCTGACGATTTTAAAAACCAAAACTTATCATTAGCTAACCAATTTGCTCTTACTGGGGCACCATCAACATATTTTTGAGTATGGTAACTCATGAAACTTTCGGCATGTTCATAATGTTTGGCCGATAACGATTCTGATTGTTGAGCGTAGGTTGATCCAATAAATGAAACAAACACAGCCGTAAACACAAAATTTTTCATGTATAATTTGAATTAGATAATCAACTAAAATAAGTGATGCGCTTTAACTTTAATTAAAGTATTAACAATAATACAAATTGCAGCGTTTTAATGTACTGTTTGCAAGAGTAAATTATCCTTAAAATTAAAAAGCCCCGATTTTCATCGTGGGCTTTTCGGTTTTGTCTCGGTGTGTGCTTTTAGTATCTATTTTAATTTAATTCCAGCTTCCCATTTTCCCGGTTCTATAATCTTGATAAGCTTGTGTAATTTCTTCGTCGCTATTCATTACAAACGGCCCTTGAGCAACCATTGGCTCATTAAAAGGTTTTCCGTAACCAAATAATATATAAGTATCTGTAGTAGTTTCTACAGTAATATCGCCATCTTCTTTTTCAAATTGCACCAATTGGTGCATTTCTGCTGCTGTTCCGTTTACATTTAAGTTTCCTTTTACCACGTAAAAAAACACCTCGTTTCCGCTTGGAATTGGAATTTCTAATTTGGCGTTGGCCGTTAAACGAATGCTTGTCATGGTTAATTCACTTAAAGAATCAATCGGTCCTTTGTGTTCTCCCCAAGTTCCAGAAATTAAATCAACAAAGCCTTTTCCATCTGCAACAGCAATGTGCGTAATTTCTTCTTTGCTTAAACCCACATAATTTGGTTTCACCATTTTATGTTTTGCAGATAAATTCATCCAAAGTTGTAAAACTTCTTCTTCGCCACCGTTTTTCTTAAATGCTTCTGACGACACTTCTGAGTGAATTAAGCCACTTCCGGCGGTCATCCATTGTACACCACCTTCAGTAATTACACTTTCTCCACCGCTAGAATCTTGGTGAGCAATGTCTCCTTTAATCACATAAGTTAAGGTTTCAAAACCTCTATGCGGATGCGGACCAAAAGGTAAACCTCTGTTATTTGGACCATAAACCTGTGGTCCATGATGATTCAAAAATAAAAAAGGATCTAAATAATCAATACTTCTGGTGGGTATAGCCCTATAAGTAATCAAATCATCTATTGGAGCGTAAACTGCCGAATGAATAGTTTTGATGGCTTTTTTCATGAATCATAATTTATATGTTGCAACAAATATCAGGATATATTTTAATGAAATAAACACATTGCGATGCGGAAAGCTAAATTATGATAGAAAAATAACAAAGAAACCAGCTATTCATCATTTACTTTTTAAAAAGTGGCGTCCTCAATAGCTACATATTCAATTTCTGCATCTGGTGCGTTTTTTTTAACTGATGCTATACCATTGTCTCTAGAACTCATGCTTTCATACATCTGACTAGTTGCAATAATTTGTCCGTTACTGGCTTTTAAGTTGAAATAAAACTTTCCATTACCCGCCTCTTTACACTCAAATTTTTGGTCGTCTTTAACGTTTTTCTTAACAGAATCTATTCCGTTTAAACAATTGGTTTTTGAAGCATAACCTTCACTGCTTAAAATAACCTGTCCATTACTGGCTTTTAAGTTAAACTGAAATTCTCCGTTTTTCCTTATTAAAATTAAAAATGTTCCCATGTTATTAGATTTTTTAGATAAATAGAAATGCCATTATAAATGCCATTATAAATGCTTTATAATATGCAGCTATTAAGGTAAAAAGAACATTCTGTAAATGATATGATTTGTATCAATCGCGTACCTGTTTTTGCAAATTTTGCACTTAATAATGGGGCCTTAAAACAGCTAAGAGGGTTTAAACAGGTAGTAATTGGTAACAATCTTGTAGCGCTACCCATCTATTTCTAATGCTCTAGTACAAAAGCATTAAAATTTTTAACTTGCATTTTACAATAAACTAAACGTATGCGTAAACTTTACTTATTCCTAAGCTTTTGCCTGATTATAAACTTTGTAAACGGCCAAACGCCATTGTCTTATTACCTTCCTCAAGGTGTTTCTTACAATCCAAAAATTCCAACACCACAATCTATTTTGGGTTTTAACGTGGGCGACCAGCATGTGAGTCATGACCAAGTGGTAATGTATATGACCGCTTTAGATCAAGCATCAGACCGTATCACCATTACCGAATAC
Organism: Pedobacter cryophilus; assembly: GCF_005116455.1. Classification (GTDB taxonomy): domain Bacteria; phylum Bacteroidota; class Bacteroidia; order Sphingobacteriales; family Sphingobacteriaceae; genus Pseudopedobacter; species Pseudopedobacter cryophilum. The sequence continues at coordinate 691,400 of NZ_SWBP01000001.1, read as the reverse complement.
GGCAAAACTTATGAGAACAGAAGGATGATTTTATTGACGATAACGAGTCCAGAGAATCAACAAAATATTGAACAAATTAGAATCCAACATGTAGCTTTGTCTGATCCATCAAAATCAGCAAATATCAATGTTGATAACATGCCTATCGTGGTTTGGCAAGGTTTTTCTGTTCATGGTAACGAGCCTAGTGGGGTAAATGCATCCATCGCGGTAGCTTATTATTTGGCTGCTGCCGAAGGTAGTGAGGTAGACCAAATGCTAAAAAATACGGTGATTTTATTTGACCCGGCTATTAATCCTGATGGGATTCAGCGTTTTGCTAGTTGGGTAAATGCCAACAAAAGCACTACTTTAGTCACCGACCCAAACTCCAGAGAATTTGCCGAACCTTGGCCAAACTCAAGAACCAACCACTATTGGTTTGATTTAAACCGCGATTGGTTGCCTTTACAACACAATGAATCTAAAGGTAGATTGGCTCAATTTCATAACTGGAAGCCTAATATTTTAACAGATCACCATGAGCAAGGTACCAACGCCACTTTCTTTTTTCAGCCTGGTGTACCTTCAAGAACCAATCCGCTTACCCCAAAAATCAATCAGGAGTTAACTGCTAAAATTGGAACTTACCATGCTGCAGAATTAGATAAAATTGGCTCTTTATATTTCACCAAAGAAAACTATGATGATTTCTATTATGGTAAAGGAAGTACTTACCCAGATGTAAATGGAGCCGTTGGAATTCTATTTGAGCAAGCCAGTTCAAGAGGACATGCGCAAGAAAGTGATAACGGAATTTTAAGATTTCCTTTTACTGTAAAAAACCAAGTGGTTACCGCTTTTTCTACTTTAAAAGCAGCACAAGGCATGCGAGTGGAGATGCTGAAATTCCAAAAAGACTTTTATAAAGGCGCTTTAGAGGTAGCTAAAACTGATGCGATAAAAGGGTATGTTTTTGGCTCGGCAGATAATAAAGCGGTGAGCTATCATTTATTAGATATTTTAAAAAGACATCAGATAAAGGTTTTTCAATTAGCCAAAAACACCAGTGTTGCAGGAAAGAATTTTGAGCAGGAAGCAGCTTATGTGGTTCCGGCAGATCAAACGCAATACACCACTATTAAAGCAATTTTTGCTAAGCAAACCAAATTTCAAGACAGTTTATTTTATGATATTTCTGCCTGGACTTTCCCATTAGCTTTTAATATTAAATATGCAGAAGTAGCTTCTACAGCAGGTTTAATTGGAGATGAAATTCCAGAAGCAAAATTCCCTGAAGGTAAAATAATGGGTGCTGCAAGTAATTATGCCTATATTTTTGAATGGACCGAATTTTACGCACCAAAATTATTGAACGAGTTATTAAAGAAAGGTTTATTAGCAAAAGTGGCTTCTAAATCATTCAGCATGATGATTGATGGAAAACCCAAGACTTTTGAAAGTGGCACCATGATGGTTCAATCCAGTAACCAATCATTAAGCGCAAATGAGATCTATACTTTAATATCGGCTTTGGCCAAATCAACCGGAATTACAGTTTACCCTGTAGGCACTGGAATTACCGAAGGAATTAACTTAGGAAGTAGCAATTTTAGAGTGGTACAACAACCTAAAACTTTATTAGTTACAGGTGCCGGCGTAAATGCAAATGATGCTGGTGAAGCTTGGCATTTATTAGATCAACGTTTTGATATGCCTCCAGTTTTGGTAGAACAAACTGATATTAACAGAATAAGTTTAGAGAAATACAATGTGATGATTATGGCTGACGGCAGATATGCAGGTATTAGTCAGGCTGGAATTGATGAAGTTAAAAGATTTGTAAGAGCCGGCGGAACTTTAATTGCCATGGGCGATGCTAACCGTTGGGTATCTGCAAACGGAATAGCTGATATCAAATACAAAGTGATCAAAAACAATGATTCTATTGCTTTTAGAAATTACGATACCCAACAAGAAGTTGCCAGAGCGCAATACATTCCGGGTGCTATTTTTAATAGCCGAGTAGATAAAACTCATCCTATTGCTTACGGAATTACCACCTCAGAAATTCCATTATTTAGAGAAGGTACCGGAATGTTTGAAAAACCAAAAAATCCGTTTATTACGCCTTTAACTTATACTGCAAAACCACTTTTAGCAGGTTATATTTCTCCTGCTAACGAGAAAATTTTAAAAGGATCTGCGGCAGTAATTACCAACGGTTTTGGCAGAGGAAGAGTAATTTCTTTTTCTGATAATCCCAACTTCAGAGCTTTTTGGTTTGGAACCAGTAAATTATTTATGAACGCTATTTTCTTCGGTCAAACCATTGGTGGCGGCGGAGGTGGTGGAGAAGATTAGTTTTTTGAAGTCCGCAGACGGTGGTCGGTTTCCGCTGTCTGTGTGCTTTTAAGTCCGCAGACCGACGTCGGCAGTCCGCTGTAATGACTTAAAAAAATAAAATTCAATTTATAACGAAATTATCTGCGGACAGCGGTCTGTGGAATTTCAACTCACAACAACATGAAAAAAATTGTACTTATTGCTTTATTACTAAGCGGCATTGCAAACGTAAATGCCCAGGAATTAGGGAAATTAACCGTTGACAAAATTATGCGAGACCCCATTTGGATGGGTGTATCTCCATCAAATATTCAATGGAGTGAGGACAGTAAAACCGTTTATTTTCAATGGAATCCAACCGGAGCCAGTAAAGATTCTTGGTATTTTATTACCACCAAAAACCTACAACCTCAAAAATTAAGTAAAGAAGCAGAAATAGCTTTGCCATCTTTTAGAGGGACATTAAATAAAGCCAGAACAAAAAAGCTTTATGAAAAAAACGGTGATTTATTTATTTTAGATATCAAAACAGGAACATCTAAACAAATTACCAACACTTTAGACAGAGAAGCTGGTGCTGATTTTACTGCCAATGAAACAGCTGTAGTTTATCAAAGAGGAGAAAATTTATACCAACAATCTTTAGTAGATGGCGAATTAATTCAGCTTACTAATTTTGTAAGAACCAGAAAAAGACCTGATGCTAAATTAAATTCACAAGAAACTTGGTTAAAGGAACAGCAATTAGATCTTTTTGATATTGTTAAAAAAGAAGATCAAATCGCTAAAGAAAATAAAATTGAAGCCAAATTTAGAGAGGTTAAAAGACCAAAAGAAATTAGTGTAGATGATAAAGCGATTTCTGGCATTCAATTAAGTCCTGATGGTAAATACATCACTTATCGTTTATTAAAAAGAGCGGAGGCCAAAAACACTGTCATTCCTGATTTTATTGATGCATCTGGTTTTACAACCGATATTGCAGGCAGAACAAAAGTTGGCGCACCGCTTTCAACAACAGAAACTTTTATTTATCAAATAGATAAAGACAGCACCATCAGCATTAAAACTAATGATATATTAGGTATTAAAGATTTGCCAGATTATGTGAAAGATTATCCAAAGCAACTGGCAGAAAGACAAAAGAAAAACGAAGACCGTACCGTAAGTGTGGGTATCCCTATTTGGAATAAAAGCGGAACCAAAGCTTTTGTAACCGTAAGCGCTCAAGACAATAAAGACCGTTGGTTAATGGAGTTAAATCCACAAACTGGAGCATTAACTTTATTAGACCGCCAAAGAGATGAAGCTTGGATTGGTGGCCCCGGCATTGGTGGTGGTTTTGGTGGAGGAAGTTTAGGATGGATTGATGATGAAACCTTGTATTTCCAAAGCGAAGCCTCGGGATATTCTCATCTCTACACTTTAAACATCATTACCAAACAAAAAAAGCAAATTACATCTGGCAATTGGGAAGTACAAAGTTTACAGCTTTCTAATGATGCAAAAAGCTTTTATTACACAGCAAATACCGAGCATCCGGGGATTACCCATTTCTATAAAATCAGCGTAAGCGGAGGAACAGCCACAAAAATTACTTCGATGAAAGGTGGTAACGAAGCATCTTTATCTCCTGATGAAAAATTTATTGCATTACGTTATAGCTACTCTAATAAACCTTGGGAATTGTATTTCCAAAGTAATTCGGCAGGGGCAAAAACTACTCAAATTACCAAATCGACTTCAAAAGAATTTGATTCTTACGCTTGGAGAGAGCCCGAAATGGTCACTTTTACGAATAAAACAGGAACTACAGTTTATGCTCGTTTATATCAAGCTAAAAATGCTGATGCTGCAAAACCAGCCGTAATTTTTGTACACGGAGCGGGTTATTTACAAAACGTACATTACCGTTGGAGCACTTATTTTAGAGAGTACATGTTCCATAATTTATTGGCAGATAATGGCTACACCGTTTTAGATATTGATTATACCGGAAGTTCTGGCTATGGCCGAGATTTTAGAACAGGCATTTATCGCCACATGGGCGGAAAAGATTTAAGCGACCAAGTAGATGGCGCTAAAATGTTAGTAGATAAATACGGCGTTAATCCTAAGCATATTGGTTTATACGGCGGTTCTTATGGCGGTTTTATCACTTTAATGGCTTTATTTAATGAGCCTGAGGTATTTGCTGCTGGTGCCGCTTTACGTTCCGTAACAGATTGGGCACATTATAATCACGGTTATACAGCTAATATTTTAAATGAGCCTTTTAACGATCCAAAATCTTACGAGTTAAGCTCTCCCATCAATTTTGCAACCGGCTTAAAAGGTAAATTATTAATGGCTCACGGAATGGTGGATGTAAATGTGCATTTCCAAGATATTGTTCGTCTTTCTCAAAAACTCATCGAGTTAAAAAAGGAAAATTGGGAATTGGCCGTTTACCCAGTAGAAGACCACGGTTTTGAAGAACCGACAAGTTGGAGAGACGAATATTCAAGAATTTATAAACTTTTTGAAGAGAGTTTGAAGAAGTAAAAAGCTAAAATTGAATCCAATAAAAATCAGTCAAACTTAATATAGATATGAATAAATTTTACACCCTGCTATTTTCTTGTTTAATAGGAAGCCAATTCGCCTCCGCACAAGATTATAGCAATTACTCAACACTCACATCAAGAGCGCAACAGCTAGAGAAAAAGTACCCTTCGCTGGTAAAAGTGAAATCATTAACCAAAACTTTAGGCGGTAAAGATATTTGGATGCTTTCTATTGGCACTGGAAATTTAACCGAAAAACCAGCTGTTGCAGTAGTTGGAGGAGTAGAAGGTAGTCATCTTTTAGGTGTTGAACTAGCCATCGGCTTTGCCGAAAAATTATTAGCTCAATCAGCAACAGACAGCGTTAAAAACTTGCTCAATCAACAAACTTATTATGTTTTTCCAAACCTAAGTCCGGATGCTACCGAGCAATATTTTGCTAAGCTAAAATACGCTAGAAGCGGAAATGCGAAATCAACTGATGACGACCGTGATGGTGTTTTTAATGAAGATGGCTTTGAAGATTTAAATGGAGATGGAAAAATTACCATGATGCGTATAGAACATCCAACAGGAGAATGGATTGCCTCGCCGGATGATGAAAGAATAATGATAAAAGCTGAACTCACTAAAGGACAAAAAGGTAAATATTTGTTGCTTAGCGAAGGAACAGACAATGATAAAGACGGTGTTTTTAATGAAGATGGAGAAGGTGGCGTGGCTTTCAATAAAAACATGAGCTATAATTATCCAAACTTTGTGGCAGGTTCTGGCGAACACATGGTTTCAGAATTAGAAAACAGAGCATTATTAGATTTTCTTTTTGAAGCCTATAATGTATATGCAGTTTTAACTTTTGGTCCTCAAAATAATTTATCTAACCCGGTAAGTTTTAACAAAGCCGGCACCAGTAAAAGAATTATTTCTAGTTGGTATGAGGAAGATGTGAAAGTGAACGATTTAGTTTCTAAAACCTATAACAAAATAGTGAAAGCTAAAAACGCACCTGTTTCAAAAGCTACAGAAGGTAATTTTGCAGATTGGGCTTATTTCCATTATGGCAGATTTAGCTTTAGTACACCCGGTTGGTGGTTGCCAGAAACCAAACCTGATACGGCAAAAAAGCAAAAAGCATTTGCTGAAAAAAATGACGAAACTGCTTATTTAAGATGGGCCGAAAAAGAAAATATAAGTGGCACTTTTTCTACTTGGGCGGCAGTAAAACATCCAGACTTTCCGGATGCTAAAGTAGAAGTTGGTGGTTTAGATCCTTTTGTTTTATTGAATCCTCCTTACAAAATGGTAGATAATTTAGTAACTGAGCATACCAATTTTGTGATGGCTCTTTCTAAAATGGTGCCTACGGTGGCGCCAATGAATGTGAAAACAGAAAAATTAGAAGGTGGCTTAACCAGAATTAGTTTAGATGTGGTAAATAATGGTGCTTTTGCTACTCAAACCAAAGTAGGAGAAAAAAGCAATTGGGTTAAAAATATTCATGTAAAATTAGAAACAAGCGGAAAAGTGTTATCGGGCAGAGCAAACCAAACCATTGGCGCTATTGCTGGCTATGGTAAGGAATCTTTGAGTTGGCTCATCAGCGGAAGCGGAAAAGTAACCATTACGATAGCCAGCCCTTCAAATGGTCAAAAAACTGTTTCTATTAACCTTTAATCTGTACGTTATGCACATCAACATAAAAAAATCTATATTCAGTTTATTAATCTCGGGAAGTATTTTAAGCTCAATTGCTCAAGAATCTTCTCAAATGTTTCAGGCAGTTGGCAGCCCAGTTAATCCAAAAGTTGCTGTTAGCTGGAACAAATATTATGATTACGAAGGCCATGTTACCATTGCTCGTAAATTAGAAAAAGCTTATCCTGATTTGGTAAAAGTACAGGTGATCGGTAAAACGGCTCAAGGTCGAGATTTAATTTTATTGGCAATTACAGATTATAAAACCGGCAGTTCTCCTGATAAAAAACCCGGAATGTACATTGATGGAAATATCCATTCTAATGAAATTCAAGGGTCGGAATTTGCCTCTTATACCGCTTGGTATTTAGCAGAATCTTTTGCTAACAATACTTTTATTAAAGAATTATTGCATGATAAAATTTTCTACATCGTTCCGTCTATCAATCCTGATGGAAGAGATAATTTTTTACAGCAGCCTAATAATGCAAACTCGCCTAGATCAGGAATGATTGCCGTTGATAACGATAGAGATGGCGCTACAAATGAAGATGGTTTTGATGATTTAGATAAAAACGGACACATTACCATGATGCGTAGAAAAAACGTGAATGGCAGAATGAAACTAGACCCAACAGATCCACGAAGAATGATTCAGGTTGGAGCTGATGAAGATGGCGAATACGAAATGTTAGGTTATGAAGGGATTGATAATGATTTAGACGGACAAGTGAATGAAGATGGCGAGGGTTTTTACGACCCAAACAGAGATTGGGCTTGGAATTGGCAACCCAATTATATCCAAAGCGGCGCTTATAAATATCCATTTTCTATTCCCGAAAACAGAGCTGTTGCAGATTTTGTATTAAAACACCCAAACATAGCCGCAGCACAATCTTACCACAACAATGGCGGGATGATTTTACGTGGCCCAGGTGCGGCAGAAGATGAAGGAACTTATAACCGTGAAGATGTTAGGGTTTATGATGCTTTAGGTAAAAAAGGAGAAGAATTGATTCCTGGATATAGATATTTAGTAGTTTATAAAGATTTATATTCTGTTTTTGGTGGCGAGTTGGATTGGTTTTACGGAAGTAGAGGAATTTATACTTTCTCTAACGAGTTGTGGAACAGTTTCCAATATTTTAGCAAAGCTGATACAGACCCACAATCCACATCGTACAATTTTGATAAATATCTATTGTTTAAGGATGCTTTTGTAGATTGGAAACCATTTAAACACCCACAATTTGGTGATATTGAAATTGGCGGGTTTAAAAAGACTTTTGGCAGAACACACCCTGGTTTTTTATTAGAATCTGATGCGCATAGAAATATGGCTTTCACTTTTTACCATGCTTACCATACCCCAAAACTATCAGTAGATGATATAGAGGTGAAAGATTTGGGCAACGGATTAAAAGAAGTAACGGCAACTATTGCCAATAAAAGAATGATGCCTACACATGCTTCTCAAGATTTAAAATACAATATTGAAGTGCCTGATTTGGTCTCTTTAACCGGTGGAAAAGTTTTAGCTGGCATGATTGTCCAGAATAAAGACTTGAATATTGCTACCGAACAAAAAGTAAATCCAACGGTAATTAAAGTGAATAATATTGGAGGTCAGAATATGGTGGTAGTAAGGTGGATTGTACAAGGCGGCACTAAATACACTGTTAAAGTAGATAGTAAAAAAGGTGGCATTGCTGAGTTAACCAAATAATACACTTTATTAAACCTTAAACCCGATACATTATAGCTTAGATAGTGTATCGGGTTTAACTTTTATTTGCCTATTTTTTAAAATATTTTTCCACATTTTTCCACAAAAAAACTCTGAATTTGCAATAAACAGGATTTTTAATCTTAACAGTTTAATTATTTTTTTTTGAGTTATTTTTAAAAGCAGATAGCAAAAAGATCAGGTTAAACAATTTGCTTTTAATCTTTTAAATAACCTATATTAGACCTAAGGTTAATCAAAAAGTCTTAGCGTTTTTAAACCAAACTTTAAGCGAAACAAATTTTAATTGTTAATAACAAATCCGCTTCGAAAACAAAGCGGATTTGTTGTTTATAGCCTAGCCAAACAGTAAATTAAAAACTTCCTCAATTTTAGAAACTGTTTTTATTTCTATTTCATATTTTGATAAATCGAGACCTTTTTTATTGTATTTAGAGATAAAAATCTGTTCGAATCCTAATTTTTGTGCTTCGGCAATACGCTGTTCTATTCTGGTTACTGCTCTAATTTCTCCAGATAAACCCACCTCAGCAGCAAAACAAGTTTTGTAAGAAACCGGCATATCCTCATGTGAGGAAATAATAGCGGCTATCAACCCTAAATCTATACTAGGGTCTTCTACCCTAATGCCGCCTGCAATGTTTAAAAAAACATCTTTAGCGCCTAATTTAAAGCCGCACCGTTTTTCTAAAACGGCCAATAACATATTCATTCTTTTGGTATCAAATCCCGTTGCAGATCGTTGTGGTGTGCCATAAGGCGAAGTACTTACCAAAGCCTGGGTTTCTATCAACATTGGCCTCATTCCTTCCATAGTAGCAGAAATAGTGACGCCGCTTAAAGGCTCATCTCTCTGCGAAAGCAAAATTTCTGAAGGATTAGAAACTTCTCTTAAACCAGCACCAGACATCTCGTAAATCCCCAATTCAGAAGCTGCACCAAATCTATTTTTAATGGCTCGTAAAATTCTGTAAACATGATGCCTGTCGCCCTCAAATTGCAAAACCGTATCAACCATGTGCTCCAATATTTTTGGTCCGGCAATCATCCCATCTTTGGTAATATGCCCAATTAAAAAAACAGGAGTATTGGTTTCCTTTGCAAAGCGAAGCAATTCTGCAGTACATTCTCTAACCTGCGAAACACTTCCCGGTGTAGATTCTATATGTGCCGAGTGTAAAGTTTGAATAGAATCTATGATCACCAAGCTGGGTTCTAGAATTTCTATTTGCTTAAAAATATTTTGAGTAGAGGTCTCTGTCAGGATATAACAATCTGAAACCGGGTGAGGTAAAATACGTTCGGCTCTTAGTTTAATTTGCTGCTCGCTTTCTTCACCAGAAACATATAATATTTTAAGTTTTGGAATAGTAAGCGCTACTTGAAGCATCAAAGTCGACTTTCCAATTCCGGGTTCGCCACCTATTAAAACCAATGAACCACCTACAATACCGCCTCCTAAAACTCGGTTTAGTTCTTTATCAGGCGTAATTAATCTATGGTCCTCTGTATAAACAATTTCTTGAACCTTTGCTGGCTTATTTACCCTAGAAAGTGTATTTGAACTGGTTTTCCAATCAGGCGAATTTCCAGCTCCTTTCTCTACAACTTCCTCTACAAAAGTATTCCATTGTTGACAAGAAGGGCATTTACCCAACCATTTTGCAGATTCATACCCACAACTCTGACAGAAATATGACGTTTTAGTTTTAGCCAATTTGATTTTTGATTTTAGATATACGAAGTACGATTTTTAATTGCGGGTATGCAAAAGGAAATTAGCATTTGTGAACAATTCATCTCATTTAAATTTTACATTTATAATCAAATACCAAAATCATCCTATTTGATACCATAATTTAAAGAATAAAATAATGAAAACTCTATGTTGCTTCATTACTGTAATCATGTTTTGGTCTTGTAATAAACCAGAGGAAATTAACTGTGAAAATTTAATCTGTACACAAGAATTTCGAATAGTAAACGTAAAATTTATTGATGCTTTGGGCAATGCAATAGAAGTAAAAGATTTTAAATCCCTTAATTTAAGAACCAATAAAGATTTAACGTCTTCAAATTATGTTGATCCTATAAATGCAAAAGGATATTATACGGTAGTTACAGATGCAAACACCAAAGACCTTTCTTCAAAAGGTGATTATATTAGAGTTTCAGCAAAACATCCCGTTAATGGCACAATTAAAGAAGTAGATTTTGTAGTAAGTGGCGGAGAATGCGCCTGCCATATTTCTAAAATATCTGGTCCAGAAGAAATCGTTTTTAAATAATTTACAGGCTTAAACGCTAAGAATCCATTAAAAAACTCCCATCAGCCGAAATTTTATTTTCCATCTACAAATCCCTATCTTGTAAATCCTTAACTAAACTCATTTCATTAAAATGAAAAAAATACTACTCCTTTCCTTTTTAGGAATATCAGCTTCTGCTTTTGCACAAACCGAAGCTTTAAAACTAAAAGTATCTGCAAAAGCCGATGCTTTAGAACAAAAAGTAATCTCTTGGCGAAGAGATTTTCATGAACACCCTGAATTAGGAAATCAAGAAAAAAGAACCGCAGAAATTGTAGCCAAACACCTTCAATCTTTAGGGATGGAAGTTAAAACCGGAGTAGCAAAAACCGGAGTGGTAGCCATTTTAAAAGGCGGAAAACCTGGTCCGGTGGTAGCATTAAGGGCAGATATTGATGGTTTACCAGTAGTGGAACGCGTAAACTTACCTTTTACATCTAAAGTAAAAGCACAGTTTAACGGACAAGAAGTTGGGGTAATGCATGCTTGCGGACATGATACCCACACCGCCATTTTAATGGGCGTTGCCGAATTGTTAGCCTCCATGAAAAATGACTTAAAAGGAACAGTAAAATTCATTTTTCAACCGGCAGAAGAAGGCCCGCCATTTGGCGAAGAAGGTGGTGCCGAATTAATGATTAAAGAAGGCGTAATGGAAAACCCAAAAGTAGATGCCGTTTTTGGTTTACACATCAATTCTCAAACCGAAGTTGGCAAAATCACTTATCGCCCGGGCGGAACAATGGCGGCCGTAAATGATATGAAAATTACCGTAAAAGGTGTGCAAGCTCATGGCGCTTATCCTTGGTCTTCAGTAGATCCCATAGTGGTTTCGGCACAAATTATTAACGCTTTACAAACCATTGTGAGCAGAAATTTAAACGTGACAGAAAATGCTGGCGTAGTGACCATTGGCTCCATTCATGGCGGTGTGCGCTCTAACATTATTCCCGAACAAGTAGAAATGATGGGTACCGTTCGTAACCTCAGTAAAGAAGATGAGCAAATGTTTATTGAGCGTATTAAAACCATAGTCACCAAAACTGCCGAAGCAGCCGGCGCAACTGCCGAAGTAAAAATCCCTTTTAGCGTTCACTACCCGGTAACTTATAACGACCCCGCTTTAACCGTCAGAATGTTGCCTACCCTACAAGCTGTTGCAGGTGCAGAAAACATCTTGTTAAGACCAGCCGTTACCGGAGCAGAAGATTTCTCTTTTTATCAAGAAAAAGCACCCGGTTTATTTATCTTTTTAGGCGGAATGCCAAAAGGTCAAGATCCGTTAAAAGCACCATCACACCACACCCCCGATTTTTTTATTGACGAAAGCGGTTTTACCTTAGGTGTAAAAGCCTTAGCAGATTTAGCCATTGATTATTTAAACAAAGGGAAATAATTTTTTTTGAAAAGCAGGGCTATTCGTTCTTCGGTTCCGATAGTCCTGCTATTTGCTCATACTGCACCCCCATTTCACAAGCCCACGCCACAGCCTTAACCACAAAAAGGCCGGTATCCGCTACTATCAGGTTTAATTAACTTCCAACAGTTCTATTAACTCAAAATCCCTATTTTCGTGTCCACAAAACCCTTCTCTAAATGGAATTCGCATTTGTAATTATTGCTGTTGTTATTTTATTAATTGCCGTTTTTTTGTTTATAAAAAAGCCTAAATCAACTTCTGGAGTTGATTTAGAAACCTACAACGCATTAAAAACCGAACTCGCCGTAAGCGAACAAAAAGTAAAAAGTACTAAAGAAGAAAAGCAAGAAAACGAGCATCGCTTTTTACAAAGAATCAACAGATTAGAAGCAGAAAAAACAGATTTAATTGAACAGCTCACCACCGAAAAGAAAAAACTATCACGAGCAGAAGAATCATTTAACGCCCAACAAGAAAGGCTACAAGAACAAAAAGCTTTTGTAGAAGAATCTCAAATTCGTTTTAAAACCGAGTTTGAAAATGTGGCTAACCAAGTTTTAAAAGCAAAAACAGCAGAATTTACCGAAGTGAATAAAGCCAATTTAGATCTGCTTTTAAATCCGCTGAAAGAGAATATCAAAGCTTTTGAAGATAAAGTAGAAAAGGTTTATAAATCAGAATCAGACGAGCGGAATGTTTTGAAAGGGGAAATCACTAAAATGATGGAACTTAACAAACAAATTAGTGACGATGCGGCAAACTTAACCAAAGCTTTAAAAGGCGATAACAAAAAACAAGGCAACTGGGGCGAAATGGTTTTAGATAAATTGTTAGAGGGATCGGGCTTAATAGAAGGGACCAATTACAGCAAGCAAAGCAGTTTTATAGCCGAAGATGGCAGCAGGTTATTACCCGATGTGGTGATTTTTTTACCTGATGAAAAACATATTGTGATTGATTCTAAGGTTTCATTAGTGGCGTATGAGAAATTGGTAAATGCCGAAGATGAAGAAAGAGAAGGCTTTATAAAACAACACATTAACTCTATTAAAACACATATTGGTGGTTTAAGCGGTAAAAATTATCAGGATTTATATCAAATTAACTCGCCCGAGTTTGTGTTGCTGTTTATCCCAATAGAATCTTCATTTGCTATAGCTGTTCAGCATGATCAAGAGCTGTTTGATTTTGCCTGGAATAAACGGGTGGTAATTGTTACTCCATCTACTTTATTAGCTACTTTAAAAACCGTAGCTTCTATTTGGAAACAAGAACAACAAACCCGTAACGCCATAGATATTGCCACCAAAGCCGGTGCTTTATATGATAAATTTGTTGGTTTTGTTAGCGATTTACAAGAAGTTGGAAAAAGTATAGATAAATCTCAAAAAGTTTATGGCGAAGCCATGGGCAAACTCACCACCGGAAACGGAAACTTAGTAAACCGAGTAGAGAATTTAAAAAAATTAGGCGCAAAAGCCACTAAAGAAATTGATAGTAGGTTGTTAGAGGAATAAGCGTGAGAAGCAGCGAAAGGTTTTTGCTCTTACAGAGCAAAAACAGCTGTTTAGTTTAAAGTTTAACTAAAACTAAAATCAAACTCGATTCTAAGTAGGGTCTTTCTTAGAAGGCCCTACTTTTTTAATCTTAGGTTTAACAGATTTAACGGTTGCGTCTCCTAAATTTACATGCTTATTTAAAATGCGTTTACCTTCTGTTTTAACGTTTTGGTTTTTGCGTAAGCCCCAAATTAAATCTGAAGCGTATTTGCGGCTTTTCTCAATATCTACAATGGGTTTAGGATAATCTTTTCCAATTTCTACCTGATACATTTCTTGTTCCATCAGGCTTAATTTCCAAGGCTCATAAATTAAATGGGCGGGTACATTTTTAAGTTCGGGAAGCCATTGTTTCACAAAAATACCGTCTTTATCATGCTCTTCGGCGTTTTTAATTGGGTTATATATTCTGATGGTGTTTACACCCGTAACGCCAGCCTGCATTTGTATTTGCGGATAATGAATACCGGGTTCATAATCTAAAAACTGACGGGCTAAAAAGAAATTGAGCTCTCGCCAATCTTGCCAAAGGTTAAACGTAAAAAAGGAAACCACTAAAGCCCTCATCCTAAAATTAATATAGCCCGTTGCTACCAAACAACGCATACAAGCATCCACCAAAGGCACTCCGGTTTTACCTTGTTCCCAGGCATCAATATAGGTTTGGTTTTTGGGTTTAATAATGTCATCATAACCTTTGTTTACATTTTCAAACTCCATGCGGCATTCATCTTCAAACTTTTGAATAAAATGGCAATGCCAATGTAATCTGGAAATGAAGTTTGATAAAGCTCTTTTGTTACTGGCGTTTTCATAATGCTGCCTAGTGTAGCGGTAAACCATCCGCATAGAAATATTGCCATAAGTTAAATAGGGGGATAAACGGCTACAGCTTTTTCTGCTTAAGGCTGGTTTAGAAATATTTGTACTGTAATTGGTGTAACGTTCTTTCACAAAAGTTTCTAAGTAACGCCAGGCAAAAGTTTCGCCGCCAGGCTGAAAATCTTTATTGGGTTGGGTAATTTCCTGGGCTAAAGTTTCGCCTTTTAAAAATTGGTAAAGACTTTCGTCGATGTTTAAAATATTCCAGTCGGTTTCTTTTACAAATTTGGGATATTCTGACATTTTATTTTCCCAAAGCTGCCCCCAATTTTTTCGGGATTTTAATTTTCTAATCACCCCATGAAGCTGATATTCTTTCCATTGAATATCATTTTTTTTGCAAAAATCTTTGATGAGGAGATCTCGGTCATAAGTAATTTTATTCCCAATTTCTTGATGAGAAAATATAGTATTGATGGAATAATGTTTGGCTAATTCTTCAAAAACAAAATTCACCTCTTGATGAAAAACATGGAGTTTGCCGTTAAGGTTATCTAACTTAGATTGCATGTCTTGCAGCGATTGATGTACAAAACGCCAATGCCGCACATCACTATCTGGATAAGCCATTACCGAAGGTTCAAAGCAGTATAAAAACAAAATAGGAAGTGCTTCTTGTTGTGCAAAAAACAAAGGTTCGTGATCTGTAAATCGGAGATCTCGTTTAAACCAAACGATGTTGATTTTTTGTTTATTTACAGCGCTTTGATTAGGCATTCATCTTTTAATAACCTATTTAAAAGATGAATTTAGGGAGATTGTTTTTTATAGGGTCGATTTATTTTTGCGGTAGAAGAAAAGTAGAATGCAGAGAACTCAACGCTATTTTGTGCACAAGCCAATGTTTAATAAACTTGATGGAAATGATACCGGCCAAAAGCCTAAGGCCTGTAGCCGTATGAATGGACAGCAAGACTGCCGTAAATATGAAATACTAGCCTTGCTTTTCCAAAAATTAAAACCCTACCACCTTAATTAAAGTTCCTTTTTCTACTCGGTCGGTTAATTTCATTCCATTTAAAATGGCTAACTCTTCAAACCTTTTGCTATCCATTTTAAAACTAATTAAAGCCTGATTTAAAGTGGCGCTTTGTGCTACGGTTTTAATGCGGATACGTTCGGGTTGTTTTGCCAATTTAGCCGCATCTTTTAATTCTCTAAAATTTTGCATGGTGTTGGTAAAAGAGGGAGCGTAAGTGTTAAAATCATTTACTTGAGAAACGCCAATTAAGTGATAAAAAACGCCTCCGTATTGAATTACGTAAGATAAAGTTCTAATTGCGGGCTGTTGTTGTTGCTGTTGCTGACCTTGTTGTTGCTGTTGAGCTTGATCTGCAATAATAGAAATTGCGTTTAAACCATTAACAGTTATGTTTCTTGATTCTATAGCCTGTAAACCGTATTGCTTTAACATTTCAGTAGCGGCTTGTTCTAAAGATTGTCCGGGTATTAAAGTCATGTTCATAATGGCTTTACCATCTTTAGGCGCCATTTGAACCATTTGAGGCGAGTTTTGAAAAGACCAATTTGTTGGTATTGGAAATTGAAATTTTAAAACTGGGTGATAAAACACATTGTTTTCTACAAAACCTTGTTTAGGATCTTCACCATAAATTAAACCTTCAATTCTTCTTAAATAGGTGTTTCTGTTAATTTGTGGATTGGTAAGATTAAGTTGATTTTTCCAGTCTACCGCTAGTTTTGCAACGGTTGCGTTTCTATCTCCTGGGTTGGGGTGGGTTGATAAAAAATCAGGTAATTCTTCTCCTCGTCCTGCAGATTTTCTTTCTAAAGTGTTAAAAAAGCCAGCCATTTGCTGTGCATCATAACCAATTTTAGAAGAGTATTCTACGCCTAAGCCATCAGATTCTCTTTCGGCATCTCTACCAAATTTTAAAAATAACAAACCCAAACCTTCTGATGCTTGTTGCCCAAATTGGGCTAAATTTGGGGCAACTATCATTCCGGCAATTAAACCTACCTGACCTAAAATAGAGTTTCTTTGTTGAGCCACAGAGTGACGAGCAGTAATGTGACCAATTTCATGACCTAAAACACCGGCAAACTCAGCTTCGTTATTAAAATGAGCCATTATCCCTCGGGTAAAATATACGTAACCACCAGGTACTGCAAAAGCATTTAAAACTTCCGAATCCACAATTTTAAATTCATAGTTTAAACCTGGTCTGTGAGAAATTGCTGCCATTTGTTTTCCCTTGTTGGTAATAAAACTTTGCAATTCTTTATTTTCATACAAACCATATTGCGCAACAATTTGCGGATCGGCTTCTTTTCCCATCGCTATTTCTTGTTCTGTAGACATTAATACCAATTGTTTTTTACCCGTAACAGGGTTTACAGAACAGGCATTTAAGAGCAGAATACTTACAGCACAAAAGCCAGATAGAATATGTTTTTTCATTGGAGTAAATGTTGATTTTTAAATTTTTGCCTAAAAAATTATTAATAAGCCAATCATTAATTACAAAGATAGTACCAAGAAATTAGCTGGTAATTTCTATTAAATAATCAAACAAGTTGGTGTCTGATGATACATTTAATTTTTTGCGCAATCTATAACGGCTTACTTCTACGGCTCTAATGGAGATGCTCATTAATTGCGCCATTTCTTTAGATGATAAATTCATTTTTAAGTACGCACAAAGTTTTAAATCATTGGCGCTTAAAGATGGAATTCTTTCTTTTAGCTTGGTTAAAAAATTAGAATGTACGTGGTCAAAATGAACGGCAAACTGTTCCCAATCACTATCGGCTCTTTCTGCTTCGTTTAGCAAACCTAAAATTCTTTTAAACTCTTCAGGGGCGGTTTCTGGGTTATCTGTTTTTACTATTGGTAATAACTCTTCTTTAATTTTGGTTAACAATTTACCTCTTTGCACCAAGTGCATGGTGGCGGTGGCCAGTTCTTTGTTTTTGAAATTTACTTCAGATTCTAGTTTTTCATTCTGAAGTTTTACAATTTCTTTTTCATTATGTTCAATTTCTAATTGATGTTCTTTCTTTAAATATTCTTGTTCTTTCTCGTATTTTCTTTTTTGTCTTTGACTTAATAAATAGATGATTCCAAATAGTATTAAAACGTAAATAAGGTAAATCCAAACGGTTTCATACCAAGCTGGGTCTATGGTAAAAGTGTAGGAAACAGGTTGAGATTCGTTACCTAAATTGTTTCTTGCTTTTACTTTAAAAGTATAAGTCCCATGTGGCAAATTGGTATAATCTTTTTCGCTTTTTGCACTCCAACCCGACCAGTTTTCATCAAAACCAGCCAATTGGTAGCTAAATTCTATGTTGTTTTGTTGTTCATAAAGTGTGGAGGAATACTCAAAGTGCAAGGAATTGTTAGTGCTAGATAGGTTAATTTTTTGCTCAGTATCCTGATGGTCACTAATTCTGTTTTTGTTTAAAAAATAACCTCCAAAAATAATACTGTCTTTATTTCCTAAGGCTTTTACCAAGGTTAAAGTCACCCTGAGGGGCTTTATATTTTCTAAGTATTTTAAATAATTAATATGGATAATTCCTTTATCTGAGCCAATAAAAACGTTCTCTTTATTGTAAGGATAAATGTTTTCGAAGCCGGCTACTACTTTTGCATTAAGCTCTGGAAAGTAAACTATAGCATAATCTTTATTTCCTTCTTTTCGATGAAAATCTACTACACCCACTTTTTTATTGGTTACAAACCAAATATTCCCTTCTTGATCTTCATTTAAATATTGAAAAAGCGTTTCGCCCAGTATAGGCGCTAAAAATTTGGAAGGGAAGAATTTTTGTTTGGCTTCATCAAACTCATAAATTCCCTTTTCTGTGGCTACTACAATTCGGTTTTTAATTCTGGCGATATAGTTATTTAAGGCTGATGGTAAACCATCTTTTTGTTGATATAACCAAGTTTTGGCTATACTTTTCTTATCATTTGATAGCTTAAAACGGTAAACCCCTCTGTACGGGTGTGATGCCCAAACCGTATTGCTGTTGTTATCATGTAAAATAAACCTTAAAGGCTCATTAATTCCACTGATGTAGCCTTTATTAATAAATTTTCCGTTTTGAAAAACTAAGTGATGAAGGCCGGAGTAAGTGCCGGCAATAATTTCTTCGGCAGGATAATAAGGAGATAGGGCTTCAAATAACCAAGTGCCGGGATAGGCAAATAGTCGATTTGCGGTACCATTATTAACCACAAAAGTACCATCTTCATGGGCTACCAACAATGTTTTATTGATCACGTTAAGGTTCCAAACCTGCCCTTGGGTATTACCTACTTCGGCAAAATTACTGCTAGAATAACTAATGTCTTTAAACCCGCTTTGTAATGGCGAATAGTATAAGCCATTAGAAGTACCTATGTAAAGGTTGTTATTTAGTATTCGGGTAGAATATCCGCTGGTTTGTTTGCTCTTATCAGGATAAATGTATTTAACTGCGTTATTAAAGGCAATAAAATCTATCCCGTTATCTAAACCAAGCCATAAATTTTGGTTTTTATCTTTAAAAATACTTCGGATATTATTTTTTTGAAGTCCATCAGCAAAGGAAAATTGCTGCACTATTTTACCTTGCTTATCTGTAATTAAACACCCTGCAGAAACTGTAGCAAAGGCATTCCAGTTTTCATTTACCTTAATGGCATTGTAAATTCTGTTTTTAAACAAGGCATTGTCATCAACAGCTGGTTTTTTAATGAGTTGTGAGCCACTCAATAAATAAAGTCCGTTTTTTAAGGTGGTAATTAAAACAGTATCGCCATTAAAATCAAGAATAGAGGTAATAATAGCTCTTTTTAAATCTGGTGATGAAGAAAGGGTTTCCCAAACACCGTTTTTAATAGTTAACAATCCTTTAGAAGTATCTTGAGCAAACACCTGCTGATTAGCGCTTCCTAAAAACTCCCAAGTACCATTAGATTGGTAAACTTTAAAAGCATCATCCTTAAGGTGTAATATTTTAGTAGTTGTTCTAAAGTAAATGTCTTTTTGAAGGATAACAATATCCCATATATCTGCAAATTGTCTTTCGTTGGTGGGAATGAGCTCTCTAAGCGAGTGATATTTTAATACCCCATTTTGATTAGGAAAAAAATAACCGATCTCGTCTTGTGCGCCTACGTATATTTTACCGTCAACATCAATTTTTACCGATCTTACAATTGTTTTATTTGGTAATGGATAAAGCTTCCAATATTTGCCGTTATAGGTTAATAGACCTTCATTATTTGCAAAATACATCATCCCATTTTGATCTTGGTCTATAGCCCAGTTTTGTGTGCCGCCTTTATAATCAAGATTAGAGTAATTGTTTATTTGAGGAATTCCAATTTGGGCATTTGAAACGGTAATCATCAACCAGGTGATCAGAAATAATATCAGTCGCTTCATTAAAAAAGAATCAGTTTATAATATTTTGGTTTGAGGGATAAACAACAAAAAAGATGGTATCTTTTTCTAATGTTAAAAATGTAAATTTTTTTTCAAGGTTTAATGTTTTTTAGAAATAAAATTAATGCGTTTAAATTTGGTTTTAGAAGCATTTAAGTAATTTGTAGTATTAATGTAGTATCAATATTTTATAAAAAACAACTGATATTTATAATTGTATAGGTTATATAGTAGCCTAATGTGAATAACATTGCATACACGCTATTACATTTGTAGTGTGGTTTTATAGCCTATCTCAAAAGCTCTAAGACAACCAATTAACCAATTTTTAAAACTTAATTAATTTCTTATGAAAGGAAAAATTACCTCAATTTTTCTGATGATTTTTTTATGTTGCGCTCTATTTGTTAGAGGACAGGATTTAACAGTATCAGGAAAAGTTACCGATGAAAGCGGCGAAACGCTACCAGGTGTAAGTGTTAGAATTAAAGGCGCTACCGGCGGAACACAAACAATTGCAAACGGTACGTATGCTATAAAAGTCCCTTCGGCACAAACCGTATTAATTTTCTCTTATTTAGGTTACTCTACTCAAGAAGTTGCGGTAAACGGCAGAACCACCTTAGACATTAACTTAAAAGTAGACCAAACCAGTTTACAAGAAGTTGTAGTGATAGGTTATGGTACACAAAAAATCACCAAAGTATCTGGCGCAATATCTACCGTAAAAGGTGCTGATATTGAAAAACTAAACCCAGTAAGAGCAGAAGATGCTGTACAAGGAAGAGCATCTGGAGTAACTGTTATTTCTCCGGGATCGCCAGGGGCAAAGCCTACAGTATTAATTAGAGGTATTCCTTCTTACACCGGTACAGAT
Source organism: Pedobacter cryophilus (assembly GCF_005116455.1). GTDB lineage: Bacteria > Bacteroidota > Bacteroidia > Sphingobacteriales > Sphingobacteriaceae > Pseudopedobacter > Pseudopedobacter cryophilum. The sequence goes on along the minus strand of NZ_SWBP01000001.1, from coordinate 670,638 downwards.
CCGGTAGTGGTGGTAGATGGTTCTATTCAGTCTTTAGACGATTTAAACTCTATTAATGCTGCTGATATTGAATCTATTAATATTTTAAAAGATGCTGCAACAACTGCTATTTACGGGGTAAAGGGTGGTAATGGAGTAATTGTAGTCACTACTAAAACCGGAAGAAAAAACCAAAAGAATGAATTTACTTATGGAAGTTCTTACGGACAACAAGAGGTAGTAAGTACAATTGGCGTTTTAAATGCCACAGAATATGGCGCTATACTTAATGAAGGAAGCGTAGCTTCTGGTGGTGCTATTCTGTTTCCAAATTTAAGTGCTTTAGGCGTTGGGACTAATTGGCAAAATCAAATCTTTGAAAATGCCGCATTACAGTCTCACAACTTAACCGCTAGGGGTGGAAGTGAAAAACTATCTTACTTTGTTTCTGGTGGATATTTAGGGCAAGATGGTATTGTTGGAGGCGGAAGCAAATCTTATTTTAACAGAGCCAACGGTACGGTAAACCTTTCTTTTGATTTAACACCTAAATTAAAGTTTATTGCCAATACTAGTTTTGTAAATATTAAAGGCGCAGGTGTTCCAGAAAACTCTATCAACAGTGTAATTTCAAATGCTTTAAATTTTGACCCTACGGTTTCTATCTTTAATACCGTTCCTAACACTTACGGTAAATATTCTATTAGTAATACCATACTTTCCGAAATATATAACCCGCTTACTCAATTAGATGATACTTATAATGAGTCTAATACCAATAAGTTGTACGGAAAATTAGAGTTGCAATATGATGTGTTAAAAAACTTTAAAATTACGTCAAGATATGGTTATACCAACACTGATGTATCTACAAAAAGTTTCAATCCATTATCTTTTTATGGCGCTTCACACATTAATTCTACTTTAAATGCTGATGGTACGCCTAGACCAGGTTCTCACAATTCTGTTGCAGAAGGTAAAATAAACTATTACAATTTTACTTTTGAGCAGTTTGGTAATTACAACTTTAAAATAAGTGAAGACCATAGTTTTGACGTAATAGGTGGATTTTCTTTAGCTAAAGTAACAGGAAATGCTATAAATGGATCAAGACAAGATGTTCCTTTTAATTCTTGGGAATTTGCTGATATTTCTGCTGCAACAGGAATTGCTCAAACATCAGGTTTATCTGTTGGATCTTACCAGTATGAGCGTAGAAACCTTTCTTATTTTAGTCGTATCAACTATGATTATAAGGAAAGATATTTAGCCTCATTTTCTGCCAGAAGAGATGGTTCTTATGCATTTGGTGAAAACAATAAATTTGCAAATTTCTTTGCAGGTTCTTTAGGTTGGGTGGTATCAAGCGAAAGCTTTTACAAATCTGACTTTTTTGATTTCCTAAAACTTAGAGGAAGTTATGGCGTTACCGGAAACGAAAATGTGAACCCACAATTTCAAAGAATTTCTACTGATATCTACAGTTACAATTTAGGTCAAAATGCGGGTTATACTTTTGGTAATAACGCAACATCTATTGGTGCAACTATAGCCTCTTTTAGAAACGATAATTTAGGATGGGAAAAACAAAAGCAGTTAAATGCCGGCTTTGATTTAAGATTTTACAAAAGCAAATTCTCTTTAACTGCTGATTATTTTGAGAAAAATATCAGTGGTTTATTGTTTACGCCCTCTTTATCATTGTATTTAGGTACAGCTTCTTCTCCAACATCAAACATTGGTACAACAAAAACCAGTGGAGTAGATATGAACTTGGGTTATAACGATCAAATTGGCGACAACTTTAAAATAGGAACCAATTTTGCATTTACAACCGCTAAAAATAAAGTAACTGAAACCAATAATGGTTTAATTCAAGGTGGTAATTATGGTATTCCTAATCAAACAGTAACTAGGTTTGAAAAAGGATTTACTCCGGGTTATTTCTATGGGTACCAAACAGCAGGTTTATTTCAAAACCAAGCCGAAATTGCTGCAAGCCCAACACAAGCAAATGCACAACCAGGTGATATTAAGTATGTAGATATCAATGGAGATAATGTGATAGACGCAAACGACAGAACTAAAATTGGCGATCCTTTTCCAACGTTTACTTTAGGTTGGGGGTTAAATTTTGAGTATAAAGGTTTTGACTTTAACACATTTGTTTACGCATCTGTAGGGAATGATATTTACAGAGCTTACGAAAGAAATTTAGCAATGACCAATAAATTTAGAGGGGTTTTAGCAAGATGGACAGGCGAAGGCACCACAAATGATGCTCGTAATCCAAGATATAGCTTTACAGACGGAAACGTGAATAGTCGTGTATCTGATAGGTATGTAGAAGATGGTTCTTTTGCTAAAATCAAGAATATTCAATTAGGTTATGCCTTGCCAGCTTCTTTATTAAAAAGCAAAACAATTTCTAGAATTCGTGTTTATGCTCAAGTTAAAAACGCATATACTTTCACAAAATATTCTGGTTATGATCCTGAAATAGCAGGTGGAATTTTCGACTCAGGTATAGATCGTGGCGCATACCCTCAAGCAAGAACTTATTCAATGGGAATTGATGTTAAATTCTAAACCCTTAAAGAACGTTAAAATGAAAAATAATAAATATATCATAGCATCACTTTTAGTTGTAACAATGACTACAGGTTGCGAAAAATTTGTGGACTACGCTCCAAAAGAAGATTTTCAAATTACATCAGACGATTATTTAAAAACCAGTGATGATTACCAAAAAATGGTTGTTGCTTGTTACTCGCCGCTACAATGGTTGTGGGCTAACCCGGTAATTGGAGATATCGCTTCAGATAATTCTGTATCTGGAGGTGAGAATGCTACCGATCAAATTGGTTTTCAAGAAATAGATAATTACCAAATTACTGCTAACAATGGTAACCTTACAGAAGCATGGAAATCTTGTTATGAAGGCATTAACAGGGTAAATTATTTAGAAGAAAATAAAACCAAATTAGACTTTGTCGGTAAAGATGCGCTTTACGGAGAAATTTATTTTTTAAGAGCGTATTATTATTTTGAGTTAGTAAGAATGTTTGGTGATGTGCCTCTTTTTGTTGATAAAAGATTAGGAGTTTCTGATTCGAAAGGAATTCCAAGAACGGCAAAAGCAGATGTTTACAAGCAAATTGAGTTAGACTTAAATAATGCAATAGCAGCTAATTTACCAAACGTAAGAGTAGCTGCAGAGCCAGGTAGAATTACAAAATATGCGGCACAAGCATTATTAGGTAAGGTTTTATTGTATCAAGGTAAATTTGATGCTGCCGCTGCCATGTTAGAAAACGTAGTAAACGGCCCTTTCAGTTTAGTTACAAATTTTGGAAATGTCTTTTTACAAGCGGGTGAAAATGGAACTGAATCTGTTTTTGAAATTCAATACTCTAATATTAGCCCATTTTATGATTGGTCTAACCCAGGCAGAGGGCAAGGAAATTTAGCTGTTCAGGTTTGTGGAATTAGAAATATTACAGGGTCTAGCCCTTACGGAGAAGGTTGGAGTACCAATTTACCAACTGTAAATTTAGCAAATGCTTATGCTGCTGGCGATACCAGAAAAGCGGTAACCATTTTAGATATTGAAGCTTATAAAGCAGCTAATCCTCAATTTAATATTAAATATACAGTTGCGCCTTATAGAAATACAGGGCTGTATAATCAAAAATATCTTCCAAGAAAAGGCGAAACTTCTGGCCAGGTAGAATTAAATTACCTAAACAACTACAGAACTATCCGTTATGCCGATGTTTTATTAATGGCTGCCGAAGCTAATAATAGAGCTACTACTCCTAATGATACCAAGGCTCAGGGTTACTTAAACAGAGTGCGTCAAAGAGCTTTTGCAGATCAATTGCATAATATCACTTCAACCGGAACAGCATTAAGACAAGCCATTTGGGATGAGAGAAGATTAGAATTAGCCATGGAAGGCGATCGCTTTTTTGATTTAGTAAGAACAGGTCAGGCGGCAGCAAAAATTACTGGTTTTATGGTGGGTAGAAACGAAATTTTCCCAATCCCACAACAAGAGATTGATATTTCTGGGTACACGCAAAATCCAAACTACAACTAAATCATTTAATCATTTAGAACTAACGATCATGAATACAATAAAATATTTTTTTAGCATCGTGTTGCTGTTTACCATTACAGTAGGCTGTCAGAAAGAGAATTATGATGATATTTCTTTTATTAACAGTGCTTCACCATCAGGTAAATTAACAGCCCTTTTTGATATCACGCAGGATAATACAGGTTTAGTAACCATCACTCCAAACGGAGAAGGGGTCACTACTTATGATATTTATTACGGCCATGGAGCTGCAACTCCTGTTAAAGTTGCTCCCGGAAAAAGCACCCAACATGTTTATCCAGAGGGAGTTTATACTGTTAAAATAGTAGGTTATAACGCCAAAGGCGAAACTACTGAAGCTACTCAACAGTTAACCGTTTCTTTTAAAGCACCAGAGAATTTAGAAGTTACTGCAGTTATTGATGCTGCCAATAATTTTAAAGTTAACGTTTCTGCTAAAGCCTTATATGAAACGCTATTTAAAGTTTATTATGGAGATGGCGGCGTTAATGAAGTGCCAGTGTCTTTCTTAGAGGGCGAAACAGTAAGTCATACTTACGCGTCAGTGGGTTCTTACACTTTAAAAGTGGAGGCTCTAAGTGGTGGTGCTGCAAAAACGGTATTTACCAAAGTGATTATAATTACAGATCCTGTTTTATTGCCGATTACTTTTCAATCAACTACAGTAGATTATTCATTTAATAATTTTGCAGGTGGTGTGGTTACAGTAATTAACAACACGCAACCTAATGGAATTAATACCAGCACCAGAGTGGGTAAAATGGTGAAAAATAGTGGTGAGACGTATGGAGGAAGCTTAATAAAATTGGGTGAAAACATCGATTTTTCTGCAAATAAAGTTTTTAGAATGAAAGTTTACTCTCCAAGAGTTGGTGCTAAAGTTTTATTAAAAGTAGAAAACGCAGTAGACGGAACTATTCAATTTGAAAAAGAAGTATTAACCACTAAAGCTAATGAATGGGAAGATTTAGTTTTTGATTACAGAGCAATTAATTTAGGAGCTGGAAGAACCTACAACAACATTGTTTTAATATTTGACAATGGTACTAGAGGTGATGGCTCTGCTAATTTTACTTGGTTGTTTGATGATATTAGGTTAACCAATCAAATTCCAACTAGCGTATTATCTTTACCTGTTACTTTTGATCAGGCAGGTGTTAATTATGCAGTAACAGATTTTGGTAACGCCAGTACTTTAGAAGCTGTGGCAGACCCAGCTGGTGGAGCTAATAAAGTTGCTAAAACAACGAAACCTACAGGTGCTGAACCTTGGGCTGGAACTACTATAGGAAGTTATTTTAACGCTAAAATACCTTTTACGGCTACACAAACACAAATGAGTGTAAGAGTTTACTCTCCTGCTGCAGGTATAAAGGTTAGATTAAAAGTAGAGGATCATACTAACAATACTAAATCTGTAGAAACAGAATCAGTAACCACGGTTGCTAATAATTGGGAAACTTTGATTTTCGATTTTTCTACTCCATCTGTAGGTACAGCGAGTATAAACCTTGCCAATAACTACGATATGGCGTCTATTTTCTTTGATTTCCTTAAAACCGCTAATGGAAAAGTATTTTATTGGGATGATGTTACCTTTTTAACAACAAATGTAACTCCAGAACACCTAGGCATACCTATAGATTTCCAGTCTACTAAGTTTACTTATGAATTTGGAGATTTTGCAGGAGGTGTTGTTACATTAGTTAACAACCCAAGCGCTTCTGGCATTAATACTAGCAGCAAAGTTGCTAAAATGGTTAAAAATGCCGGCGAAGTTTATGGAGGTAGCACAATAACACTAACTAACTCAATTAATTTTTCAGTAAAGAAAATTGTAAAAGTTAAAGTTTTTTCCCCTAGAGTAGGAGCTAAACTTTTATTTAAAGTGGAAAATTCACTTAATGGAGGTTCAAATTTTGAAAGAGAAGTAACTACCACTACTGCTAATGCATGGGAAGAACTTACTTTTGATTTTAGTGCAATTCCGGGTGGAACGTACGATAAAGTAGTTTGGATATTTGATTTAGGTACTATGGGTAATGGCACTGCTAATTTCACTTATTACTTTGATGATATTACTCTTAATTAACATTTAAAAATTAAAAATCATGATAAATCATATAAAATCACTGATCATCGTTTTTTTAATAGCAGGAATTGGCTTAGGTTCCTGTAAAAAAACTGAATACTCTTTTGGAGAATTAAAATCTCCGTCTGATGTTGTTTTAACAACAGCCGTTGCAGGTGCAAACACAGCCAACCCAGACGGTAACGGAACTGGTGTGGTTGCCATTACCGCCACAGCAAACAATGCCATTACTTATAATGTAGATTTTGGAGATGGAAATACACAAGTAGTACCATCTGGCACCATTAATTACAAATACACTACACCAGGAACTAATGAGTTTTTAGTGACTGTTAACGTAGTAGGTACTGGAGGCATCACCTCTACTACCAGTAAAAAGATCAAAGTATTTGTTGCTTTTGAAATTCCTGCAGCTATGATTTCGGCTATAGCCGGAACGGGTTCAAAAATTTGGGTAACAGATAAAGAAGCATTAGGTCATTTTGGGGTTGGAGCTGCCAATCAAATTACTGACGATTCTCCAACTTGGTATTATGATGCAGATCCAAATACCAGAGAGCCTTGTGCTTATGATGATGAAATTACCTTTAGAAAAGATGCAAATAATAACATCTTTATGACCGTTGATAATAAAGGAGCATCATTTTCTATAGGTGCAGCAACAGGTTTTTATGGCTTTGCTGGTCCCGATGGTTGTTATGGTATTATTTCGGGTCCTGAAAAGAAATTAGCTTTCAGTAATGCAACATCTGGTTCAACAAGTGCAAATTCCACTACTATACAATTTACAGTACCGGGTAATGGAATCATCAATTTTGGTACCGGCGGAACAGCTTACGAGATTGTTACATTTACTGCAAACACCATGTTATTAAGAAATATTGGTGCTGATGGAAATGCTTGGTATCAAAAATTAATAGTTAAATAATAATTAAAATGGGATACTTTAAAAACATCGGTTTAATTTTCCTTCTGTTTATTTCTACCAGTTGTAAAAAAGCTGATTCTGGTAAGGGAAGTTCACAAACGGCACCCACTAATTTGGTCATCACAGCCACACCCAACACAAATGGGAGCGGTAATGTTTCATTTAAAGCAACTGCAGATAATGCAGTTGCTTATACTTACGAGCTAGGTAACGGGACAATTAAATCTGCGGCTACGGGTATCATAGATTATCAATATACATTGGTAGGAAATAACACCTATACAGTATCAGTTACCGCTACAAGTAGTACTGGTCTTACGCTTAAAAAGTCAATAGACGTTACTGTAAATGTTATTGCTGGGGTGGCAAGTTTGGTTTGGTCTGATGAGTTTAATACAGATGGTGCGCCTGATGCAACTAAATGGGGTTATGATTTAGGAACAGGTTCTAACGGATGGGGAAATGCCGAATTACAGTATTATACCAACCGACCAGAAAATTCAATTGTTCAAAACGGTGTTTTAAAAATTAAACTCATCAAAGAAAATTATAGCGGGAGTACTTATACTTCTGCTAGGCTTTTATCTAAAGATAAATTTGCTTTCACTTACGGGAAGGTAGAAGTAAGAGCTAAATTTCCTACAGGAACAGGTACTTGGCCAGCCATTTGGATGTTAGGAAGTAATATCAATACAGTACCATGGCCAGCATGCGGTGAAATTGATATTGTAGAACATTTGGGAAGGGATTTGAATAAAATTTATGCAACGTTACACTATCCTGGTCGCTCAGGCGGAAGTGCAGACGGTGGCACCAGAATGATAGCAAATGCAACCTCAGAATTTCATATTTATACATTGGAATGGACGGCTTCTTCTATTAGAATGTTGGCCGATGGGCAGGTTGTTCATACGGTTAACAACTCTTCCTCAATTCCATTTAATCATGATTTCTTTTTTATCCTGAACATGGCAATGGGTGGAAATTTTGGTGGTGCAGTAGATCCAGCGATAACCAATGCCACAATGGAAGTAGACTATATTAGGGTTTATAAATAATCAATGCTAAAACTTAAAATAGAAGTGTTAAAATCAATTGACACTTCTATTTTTTTTGACCTTAAGATTGTCTTTTCATTTTTTAAATGCATTTAACTCTAAACTCGATTATGAAAAATAATTTTCGTTATGTGCTAATTATGCTGATTTTTTTATCAGGTACTTTATCACCATATTCTTTAAAAGCACAAACTTCAAATGCCTCAAAAGAGCTTGATGTTAAAGTAGCCACCTTATTGCAAAAAATGACTTTACAAGAAAAAGTGGGTCAAATGGCGCAAATCACACTTGATGTAATTACTAAAGGTCCAGATAGATTTTCTAGTGACGAACCTGTTGTTTTAGATGAAGTAGCTATGAAAAAAGCTTTTGGCGTTTATAAACTAGGTTCGGTATTAAATACCGCAAATAACAGGGCTAGAACACCCGAAACTTGGTTTAGAATTATCAGTGAAATTCAAAATGCAGGAAAAGGCAGGTTAAATATTCCAGTAATTTACGGAATAGACGCTATTCATGGAGCAACTTATACTGCAGGAGCCACTATGTTTCCTCAGCAAATTGGGCAAGCAGCTACTCGTAACCGAGAATTGCTTAGAAAAGGAGCAGAAATTACCGCTTATGAAACCAGAGCAAGTGGAATTCCATGGAATTTTTCTCCTGTTTTAGATTTAGGTCCTGATCCTCGTTTTCCAAGAATTTGGGAAACTTACGGGGAAGATCCTTATTTAACCACCCAATTAGGTGTGCAGGTAATTAAAGGTTATGAGGGAGATAAGAATAATATTTCTGATCCATTTCATGTGGCTTCTTGCTTAAAGCATTTTTTAGGTTACCAAGTTTCTATTTCTGGTAAAGACAGAACCCCAGTTTCTTTATCAGATCAACAATTAAGAGAATATCATTTACCAGCATTTAAAGCCGCTATAAATGCAGGTGCGCATACCATTATGATCAACTCTGGCTTAATAAACGGAGTTCCTGTTCATGCAAATTTTACCCTTTTAACTAAATTGTTAAGAGAAGAATTAGGCTTTAAAGGATTAGTGGTAACAGATTGGGGCGATATTGAGAACTTATACAGCAGAGATCGTGTGGCAAAAAGCAATAGAGAAGCCGTAATGATGGCCATAAATGCAGGAATAGACATGTCTATGATTGCTTACCAATACGAGCCTTTTTGTGATGATTTAATAGCTTTAGTAAAAGAAGGAAAAGTAAAGCAACAACGTATTGATGAAGCAGTAACCCGAATTTTAAAGCTAAAATATCAACTTGGTTTATTTGAAACAGCAGTAACCAATTTTAAAAACTACCCAAAATTTGGAAGCAAAGAATTTGAGCAGGCCGCTTACCAAACCGCAGCAGAATCTATCACTTTATTAAAAAACACCAACAACATTCTTCCTTTAAAAAAGGATATGAAAGTTTTGGTTACTGGTCCAAATGCTAATTCAATGAGAACCTTAAACGGCGGTTGGACCTACTCTTGGCAAGGAGAAAAAGTAGAAGAATTTGCTGCAAAATATAACACCATTGTAGAAGCGCTTCAAAACAAAATTGGAAACAATCAAGTAAATTTTATTCCCGGGGTAAGCTATAAAATGGATGGAAAGTATTATGAAGAATACGCCGATCAAATGAAAGAAGCATTAGAAGCCGCAAAAAATGCCGATGCTATTATTCTTTGTTTAGGTGAAAACTCTTATACAGAAACACCAGGTAATTTAAGTGATCTATACCTTTCAGATCTTCAAACAGAATATGCCAAGCAAATTGCAGCTTTAGGTAAGCCAGTAATTTTGGTTTTAAATGAAGGCCGACCAAGATTAATTAGCAAGTTTGAAGCTTCCATACCCGCTATTTTACAAACTTATTTGCCCGGTAATTTTGGTGGAGATGCTTTAGCAGATATTCTTTTTGGAGATGTAAATCCATCAGGAAAACTACCTTATAACTATCCAAAATTCCCTAACTCTTTGGTAAATTATAACCATAAACCATCAGAAAGTAGGTCTGTGGTGGCAGGTGTTTATAATTATGATGCAGATTATAACCCACAGTACGAATTTGGTTTTGGCTTAAGTTACACCACTTTTAAATACGATAATTTAAAAATGAGTGCTAGTAAAATCACAGCAAATGATGTTTTAACAGTTTCTGTTGACGTTACAAATACAGGGTCTAGAGAAGGAAAAGAAGTAGTTGATTTGTATTTAAGTGATTTATATGCGTCTGTCACTCCAGATATTAAGCGTTTAAAAGGCTTTGATAAAATAAGTCTTAAACCCGGCGAAACCAAAACGGTAAGTTTTCAACTCGGTAAAAACGAGTTGTCTTTTGTGAATCAACAAAACAAAAATGTAGTAGAATCTGGTGATTTTGAAATTCAAATCGCTAACCTCAAAACAAAATTTTCGGTTCAATAAGCAAAAGAGCAGCCTTTAATCATGTAATTTAAAGTGTATTTAATTATAGAATAAACAAACAAGGCAGTCTCAATCAGACTGCCTTGTTTGTTTCTAAAACCATTCACTCTTAAAATAGTTACCTTTGGTAATGCAGCAATTTGTTATCCTTTTTGACGGCGTTTGTAATCTTTGTAATGGATTTGTGCAATTCGTTATTAAAAGAGATCCTCAGGCTCAATTCAAATTTGCTGATTTACAATCAGATGCTGCCAAAGCGTTATTAAGCGCTCATAATATCCAAATAAAAGACCTAAAAACAGTAATTTTTATTGCAAATAATAAGGTTTACACCCAATCAGATGCGGCTTTACAAATTGCTAAATACTTAGGAGGTGCTTGGCCATTGGCTCGTGTTTTACTCGTAGTTCCCAAATTTATTAGAAACGGTATTTACAGTTTTATTGCAAAAAACAGGTATCGTTGGTTTGGTAAAACAGAACAATGTATGGTGCCTAACTCCAATTTAAAGAGTAGATTTTTATAAATTTTTTTTACTCAAATTGATAAAATAAAATTTCAAAAAACCGCTGTTTCTAACGCTAAAAAAAGTGAGGCGACTTTTATTTACCTACCGACTTCTAATTTCCAAGAAGCGCTATTATTTTTATGTTGTTTTATTTATTGAAAAGAGTAAAGCAATTTGTAATTTTAAGTAACAGTTTTAATGCTCAATCAATTTTATCCAAGTTTATTACATAATAAATAGGGTGTTATTTTCTGAACCTTAGAATTTCATAGCATAGCCTGATTATACCAATTGTTTTACAAATGTTAAGCACAGCAAAAGATATAGACTTTAGGGTTTTATTTAAATCTACACCAGGTTTATTGATTGTGGTTTCGCCTCAATTATTAATTCTTACGGCTAGTGATGATTATTTAGAAACTACAAATACCAAACAAAGCGAAATTATTGGTAAATACATCCTAGAGGGTTTTCCTAATTTACCTTATGATGTAAATCAGAAAGAGGTTGCTAATGCCTTAACATCCTACAGCATTGTACTGCAAAAAAAGACAAAGCATACTTTGTTAGCTCAAAAATACCTAGTTCATAATTCATACGGAATTCTAAAAGAAAAATACTTTAACATTAAAAATAAGCCAGTTCTGAACTCAGAAAATGAGGTTCTCTATATTATTACCCAGCTAGAAGATGTAACTGATGCCGTTTGTGAAACAAATCAATATGTATTAAGTGACCACCCTGCAAATGAAGTGGATTTACTTTCTTTTGAATTACATTTAAATTCAACTAATCTTGATTTAAGAGATCAAAATAAAGAATTGCAACAGCAATTGGTTGATAGATATTTACAGTTAGACAGTATAAATAAAAACATATCTGATTATATAGCAGCAATAGATGAAGCTAGTATAGTAGTGGTAACAGATGAAAATGACACTATACAATTGGTGAATGATAATTTTTGTAAAATTTCCAAATACTCAAGAGAGGAACTGATTGGTAAAAATCATCGATTTTTCAACTCAGGTCATCATTCAAAAGAATTTATGCGAGATCTGTGGTTAACTATTGTTAGTGGTAATGTATGGAAGGGCGAGCTAAAAAATAAGGCTAAAGATGGCACAACGTATTGGGTAGATACTATTATTGTTCCGTTTTTAAATAAAGAAGGAAAGCCGTATAAATATTTAAGTATTCGCTCAGACATTACTCTGCGTAAGCTAGATGAAGCTAAGCTGATAGCCAGCGAAGAAAAATATAGAAATTTATTTGAGAACTCCTTAATCGCAATACTTTCTTCAGATCTTAAAACAACCAAAGTAATTGATGTGAATCAAATTGGTGTTAAACTTTTTGGTTATCAGTCCAAAAAAGACTTTCTAAAAAATTTTAAGCCCGAAAACCACTGGGTAAATATATCCCAAAGATTATACCACATAGAAATATTAATGAAAAAAGGTGAGGTGAGAAATAAAATTCAAGAAATGAAAAAACTTGATGGCACTCATTTTTGGGCTAATATTTCAACCAAATCAGATAAAGAAATTAATTCTGCCCAAACTGTAATTATAGATATAACAGAACAAGTACAGTCTCACCAAAATCTTATAAGTAGCGAAGAAAAATACCGTGATTTATATGAAAACTCATTGGTATCTATATTCTCATTTGATACAAAAACAGCTAAAGTAATTGATGTAAATAATGTAGGGGTACAACTTTTGGGATACCAATCAAAAAAAGATTTTTTAGACAATTATAAATCAGAAGCGCATTGGTTGGATATGCCAGAAAGAGAAAGAATTATTAAATCTTTGATAATTGAGGATGGTGTAAAAGTGATTATCCATCAAATGAAAAGACTGGATGGAACATATTTTTGGGCAAGAATGAATATGAAATATAATTTCAAAACATTTTTACTCCATTCTGTAATTGTTGATGTTTCTGAGCAAATGCGCTCTCGAGATGAGCTGGAAAATAAGGTGACAGAAAGAACTTTAGAGCTTACCAGATCTTTATTAAGAGAAAAGGAATTACATGAAATGAAGTCTAGTTTTGTTTCTATGGCTTCGCATGAGTTTAGAACACCTTTGGCTACCATCCTCTCTAGTGCGTCTATTATAGAAGTGTATAAAGATTCAAATCAGCAAGAGAAAAGGTTAAAGCATACCAAACGTATTTCCTCATCTGTAAAAAATCTAATCTATATTCTTAATAATTTTCTTTCAGTTGGTGAATTAGAAAAAGGAATTTGGGATATTGATGCGTCACTAATTAATCTTCCTGAATTTATGCAATTATTAATGGAAGAAATGGAAGGGATGTTGAGGGATAAAAATCAGCAAATTATTTATACTCATGAAGGTGAATTGTTAATAGAACAATCAAATAAAACACTAAAAAATATAATATTAAACCTGCTATCTAATGCTAGTAAATATTCTTATGATGGTGAAAATATATACCTTTCTTCGGTTGTTGCAAATGGCAGAGTGACTATTGCCGTTAAAGATCAGGGAATTGGCATTCCCCAAGAGGATCAAAAAGGATTGTTCACTCAATTTTTTAGAGCCAGTAATAAAGAATATATTCAGGGTACGGGTTTGGGGCTGTATATTGTAAAAAAATATCTTGAATTGATTAATGGCGATATCAGTTTTAAGAGCCAGCTAAATGAAGGAACAACCTTTACCATTAGTTTTGCTCAAAAAAGGAATAAAAAATCCAAAACGCATCATTTAATTAAAATGAAGGCTTAAACGCGGGATTATTTTTTATATCTACTTCAGTTGCTGTTTTAAAGCCTAAATATCTAAAACCTCTTTCTTCTTTTTAGATTTCATTCTTTTTGGGACACTGTTCAAAATTTCGGTTTCTAAAGCATCAATTATTCTCTTTTTTATAAAGTTCTTGTTTGTTACAATGCTAATTTCTCTACTAGGTTCAGGGCTTTTAAAATAGCGAACTTTATCCATTTGTTTAACCGAAAAATCTTGTAAAGATAATTCTGGTAAAATGGTGATTCCATTGTTTAAGTCTACCATTTTAATTAAGGTTTCTATGCTCCCTGTATTGTAATTTAATTGGTGTCCATTAGATTTTTTATGTTTACAAATACTTAAAACCTGGTTACGCATACAATGACCTTCATTTAGTAGCCAAAGTTCATCAATATCTAAATCATTGGTGGTTAAAGCTTTTTTCTTAAAAAGCGGACTGGTTTTAGATACATAACTCACAAAATTTTCATAAAATACAGGCCTTTCAAATAATGTGTTTTCATCAAGCGGCGTGGCTAAAATACCGCAGTCTAATAACCCAATTTTAAGTTGTTGTATAATGTTTTCAGTAGTAAATTCAGAAATGGTGAGGGTTACTTTAGGATATTTTTCCATAAAGCCACCAATAACTCGGGGCAAAAGATAAGGTGCAACAGTAGGAATTACACCAATTTTCAATTCTCCAACAATCTCCCCTTTTCTTTCGTCAATAATTTCTTTGATTTTGTAGCTTTCGTTTAAAAGTTTTCGAGCTTGCTCTATCACTTCAATCCCAATTTCAGTAGGCACAACAGGTTGCCTAGAGCGATCAAAAAGTTTGACGCCTAAATGTTCTTCCAGTTTCTGGATTTGCATGCTTAAAGTTGGCTGGGTAACAAAGCATTTTTCTGCAGCTAAAACAAAACTTCGGTAAGTATCTACCGCTACTGCATATTCTAATTGAACAATAGTCATGCTCTAATATAGATATATTCTATAAGCTTGGGGCAATGAATTCAAAAAATTAAGGGATATTGCATCCCTTAATTTTTGAAATGTAATATATTATTCTACCGTAACAGATTTAGCTAAATTTCTTGGCTGATCTACATTGCAACCTCTTAAAACTGCAATATGATAGGATAGCAATTGCAATGGAATAGTTGCTAATAAAGGTAAAAACGCTTCATCTGCATGAGGTATTTCTATCACATAATCAGCCATATTTTTCACTTCTGTATCTCCTTCGGTTACAATGGCAATTACAACTCCTTTTCTTGCTTTTACTTCTTGTATGTTAGAAATAACTTTTTCATAAGATGAAGTTTTGGTTGCAATAACAACTACGGGCATTTCTTCATCAATCAAAGCAATTGGTCCATGCTTCATTTCTGCCGCAGGGTAACCTTCAGCATGGATGTATGAAATCTCCTTGAGTTTTAAAGCTCCTTCTAAGGCTACTGGGAAACCACTTCCTCTACCCAAGAAAAGCGCATTTCTAGAATCCTTAAATTTCTCTGCAATACCTAAAATATAATCATTAGATAAAAGCGTTCTTTCAATTAGATCAGGAATTTTTTCTAACTCAATTAATAAACTAATGAGCTTACTTTGCGTAATGGTTCCTTTTGTTTGAGCCATATAAAAAGCCATCAAAGTTAAAACTGTAACTTGAGCCGTAAATGCTTTTGTAGAAGCCACACCAATTTCTGGTCCGGCATGGGTATAAACTCCCGCATGAGTTAATCTGGGAATAGATGCTCCAACAACATTACAAACTCCAAAAATTGTGGCTCCTCTTTCCTTAGCCAACTCAATTGCCGCCATGGTATCAGCAGTTTCGCCAGATTGAGAAATGGCAATTACAATATCTTTTTCTGATATAATTGGGTTTCTATATCTAAATTCAGACGCATATTCCACTTCCACCGGTATTCTTGCATATTCTTCAATCAGATATTCTCCAACTAAACCAGCATGCCATGAAGTCCCACAGGCTACAATAATTATTCTATCTGCATTTTTGAATTTCTCGGTATAATCTTTAATACCTCCAAGTTGTACTTTTCCCTCTTCCGGATAAATTCTTCCTCTCATACAATCACGAATAGAGCGTGGTTGTTCAAAGATCTCTTTCAACATAAAATGTTCATACCCTCCTTTTTCAAGCATCTCTAGTTTGAGTTCTAAAGCTTGTATATAAGGAGTTTGAACGGTGTTATCTATGTTTTTAATCAGGAGTTCATCCTTTTTTAAGTAGGCAATTTCGTTATCATTTAAATAGATTACGTTTTTAGTGTATTCCACAATTGGTGTAGCATCAGAAGCTACAAAATACTCATGCTCACCTACACCAATCACCATCGGACTTCCTTTTCTAGCCGCAATAAGCTGATTAGGATCGTCTTTACTCATGATTACGATAGCATAAGCACCCACCACTTCATTAAGCGCCACCCTTACGGCTTCTCTTAAATCAAGATTTGCTTTACTTTGAATATCTTCTATTAAATGTATCAATACCTCCGTATCGGTATCACTTTTAAAAGTGTGCCCTCTTGAAATTAATTCTTCTTTTAAAGGACCGTAATTCTCAATAATGCCATTGTGGATAATAGCTAAATTCTCATCACCTGATTGATGTGGATGAGAATTTTTATCGTTAGGCGCTCCATGGGTAGCCCAACGGGTATGTCCCATGCCTACATGACCAGTTTGATCATTTTCACCAATGAATTCTTCTAGGTTACTAACCTTACCAGCTTTTTTATAAATATTTAAATGAGAAGAGTTATTGATTAAGGCAATACCAGCACTATCATACCCTCGGTATTCTAAGCGATGTAAACCTTTAATGATGATTGGATAGGCATCTCTAAAACCTATATATCCGACTATACCACACATAAAAAAAACTATATTTTGTAGATTATTTACTAAGCTACAAAATATAGTTTCATTATAAAATTCTTTATATTTTCTTACTTTAAATCTGTGTAGTAAATTTTAAGTTGTGCTTTGTACGTTACATTGCTACCGCCTGTTAAAGATCTTGATGCCACATCAAAAACACTTCCTGAACTGGTGAAATCGGATACAGTAATGAATGTGCCGTAATTTTTTGTTTTGCCATTAATTAAATCTTGAATATATCCTGTGAAATTAAACACATAAGCTTTAGTGGCGCTATTGTAAAAACCTCCTATAAAACCTGGTCCAAGGTTTCTAAAGTCACTTGGGTTTTCATCAGGAATATATTGTGGCCTTTCAGCTATATCCCATCTAAATGCTCTTAATCTTGAGATAGGTTTGTATGGGGTTTCAGATCCATTAACAACTTTCAATATAAGTTCTGCTCTGTTAATGGCTACATTATCTCCTAAAGCTTTTAATTTACTTAAATAAGGAAAATCAACTTTAACTTGAGTGCCGCCTAAACTTTTAATGTAAAGATTGTTGCTATTTTTGCTGGTGTTTTGCAATTCTGTTGCAACAGCAGTACCGTTTAAATCCCATGTTACTTCAGAAACTGCATATCCGCTAGTTCCCATTATGGCTAAACTGGTATTTACAGTATCTATTGATCCTGTGGTGGATGTTTTTTTGTAAAACAAGTCTAGTTTTGCAGCATTTTGGGCGTAAGTGTTAAATAAAAATACTCCTCCGTTATTGGTGGTTGTGCTTTTATTTAAAGAAACATATAATCCTTTTATAAAATCATTAAATACTTTATTTGATAGCAAGTTTAATGAATCTGTTTTTAAGATATTATTGTTAATAAAGCTTGGGTCAAGTTTTATTCTAAGTTGTGCAGAAACTTTTTTAATGGTATCTTTTTTCCCAACTAAAATATCTTGTAAAATGATACTGTCTTTATAACGGGCGTTAAAATCTTTAGATCCTATTAATGTAGTCTTAAAGTTCCATTTCTTTGTATTATAATAAGTTTTTGGACTTTCTGTGTAAAGCACTTCATCTAATTGTCTTACTTCTACTGTATAATTGGTGCCTGTACTGTCTCCATAAAAACCTGCAAATGGCAAAACTAAAATGGCAGAATCTAAAACAGGATTTTTACCAAAAGTATAATTGGCAGAGGGTAAGGTTAAAGCTACAGCTATATTACCCGTTGTAGTACCAAATACAGGGTCTTTAAAATAAGCTAAAACACTATTGTTTGTACCATTAGAAACAATACTATCTTGTTTCATTAGTTTAGTAAAGACGGTACTAGTATCAATAAACTTAGAATTTAAAGCAATGTTAGGATCAACATCTAATCCTACACTAGTTGAGTTTTTACACCCGCTAAAAATAAAAAGACTTACTAACAAAGTTAATAAGCCTGATTTTATAAATTTCATATGATTATTTCAATAATTAAGCAACTGATACTAATTCATCAGACGCGATTTCTTGGTAAAAATTGTAATAATTTTCGAAATCTAATGTAGCATCGTAGTTTAAAACTGTTTTTTCTGATTTTTTAACAAAGTTTAACAGTTCTACATCAATATTTTCATCGCCTATCACCACTCCGTCAGAATATTTAATTGCTGCTTTATTGATCGCTGCGTGTGTTGCTTCTGCATAATCAGCAGTGTCTGATGCATTCATTCCTTTCATTACTGCTTTTTTAGCAAACTCAGCTCCTAATGTTTCAGGATAAGTATCGCTGTATATAGAATAAATGATTTTAGCATCTTTAAACGTAGGATCGTCTTTGTAATTTGTTTTTAAGTAGGCAGGAACCAAAGCACTCATCCAACCATGACAGTGAACAATATCAGGTGCCCAGCCTAATTTTTTAACAGTTTCTAAAGCGCCTTTACAAAAGAAAATTGTTCTTTCATCATTGTCGCCATAAAACTTGCCTTTTGCATCATTAAAGACATATTTTCTATGAAAATAATCTTCGTTATCCAAAAAGTAAACTTGCATTCTTGCAGCCGGAATAGAGGCTACCTTGATAATCAGCGGATTATCTGTTTCGCCAATTACAATGTTCATTCCTGATAATCTGATTACTTCATGTAATCTGTTTCTTCTTTCATTAATACTACCAAATCTTGGCATAAGGATTCGAATTTCGAAACCTTTATCTTGCATAGCTTGCGGTAATTGTCTGGTGATCTTTGAAATGTTTGTTAGTTCCAGAAATGGCGACATTTCATGTGTGATAAACAAAAGCTTGGTTTTTCCCATCTCCTAATCTTTGTTAAGTTTTTGTTAAAGAAGTATTTTTAGAAGTGCAAATATAAGAATAATCTAGCAAAAAAACAATGAGTTATGCAAATGCTTTTTGTTTATTACTAACTAATTACACAATTTTGCACATTAAATTTTTTAGTTTTTGAAAATCATAAAAACCCAATTAGAACTTTCTGGTTACCTAGAATCTTTTAGAAATAATAAGTTTAAGATAGGCTTAGTCCCAACAATGGGAGCATTACATAATGGGCATTTATCTTTAATTGAACAATCAAAATTAGCATGTGATTTAACTGTGGTGAGTATTTTTGTAAATCCCACACAATTCAACAATTCTGATGACTTATTAAAGTATCCTAAACCTATTGTTGAGGATACAAAAATGTTAGTGCAGGCTGGCTGCGATGTGCTTTTTTTGCCTGAGGTGAGTGAAATGTATCATAACCATGAAGAATGGAATTATGGAGTTGGGGCTTTAGACAAAATACTGGAAGGTGAATTTAGGCCCGGCCACTACAAAGGCGTTACTCAAATTGTATTTAAATTATTTGATTTAGTGAAACCAACTAGGGCATTTTTTGGACAAAAAGATTATCAACAGTTTTTAGTCATCAAAAAAATGAATGATGATTTAAATTTAGGTATAGCATTAGTGGCTTGCCCAATCATTAGAGAACCAGATGGTTTGGCTATGAGTTCTAGAAATATTAGGTTAAATGATTTGGAGAGAGAAAAAGCACTTACCTTATACCAATCATTGTTGTTTGTTAAGGAGAATTACCATCGCTATTCTTTGAGTGAATTATTGGAAAAAGCTATTGGATATTATCAAAATGATGAGGATTTGAAGCTGGAATATTTTAAAATTTGTGATCAAAACACACTCTTAGACAAGCAAATAAACGATAATGAAAGTGCTATTGCTTTAGTGGCTTGTATGGTTGGTAAAACAAGGCTCATAGATAATATGATGCTTTCGTAACAATAATTTTCATTTCTATTTCTAAATTTGCAACATGATTATTGAAGTTTTAAAATCTAAAATTCACAGAGCGAAGGTTACTCAATCAGAATTAAATTACGTTGGTAGTATTACCATTGATGAGGATTTGATTGATGCTGCGAACATGATTCCTAACGAAAAAGTTCAGGTAGTTAATAACAATAACGGAGCTCGTTTTGAGACTTATATCATTAAAGGAGAAAGAGGCAGCGGGACCATTTGCTTAAACGGCTCTTGTGCTAGGTTAGCACAAATTGGAGACATAATAATTATTGTTTCTTATGCCCACATGGAAATGGAGGAGGCCAAAAAATACGAACCGGTATTAGTTTTTCCTGATGAAAATAATCAGCTTATCAAATAAACTTACCGATTGAAAATCAATCTTATTGCCATAATTAAGTATGTTATTTTATTCTTAATAGGATTAAGTATTGTCTATTTTCTTTTTAAAAATCAATACCATCCTGATTTATTTGCAGATTTAAAAAGCGCCAATTGGAACTGGGCTTTTGGATCAGCTTTTTTTGTAATGGCAGCACATTTTTTTAGAGCTTTAAGATGGCAATTAATGATTGCTTCAATTACCGAAACTAAACCAAAGTTGGCTCATACTTTTAATGCTTTAATGGTTGGCTACCTCATCAATTTAGCTGTGCCAAGAGCAGGAGAAATAGCCCGTTGCGCTATACTTGCAAAAAAAGAAAAATTAAACATGGTTTCTTTATTAGGAACCGTTATTGCAGAGCGTGTGATAGACTTGTTAATGTTGTTAATTTTAGTTTTAACATCGCTGTTTATTTATGCAGATTTGCTGATTTCACTTTTTCAAAAACTCAATTTTTCTTCTTTTTTGCAAAGCGATAAATGGTTGTGGTTAGTATTATTACTTATAGTTTTCTTAGGCTTGTTTCTCTTTTTAAATTATAGTAAAGGCAAAAAAGGGGTTTTTATAAGAATCAATCGTCTTTTTAACAAGTTTAAAACAGGCGTATTATCGGTAAAAAAAATTAATAACCCTTTTTTATTTGTGGTTTATACCTATGCAATTTGGCTGTTTTACATACTATCTTCTTTAATAGGGTTCAATGTTTTGCAAGAAACATCAATACTGGGTTTTTCTGCTGCAATTTTAACCGTAATTGGAGGCAGTTTAGGTATGATTGCCCCAATTCAAGGTGGACTTGGGGCTTTTCACTTTATGGTGACCGAGGTTTTGGCTATACTAAACATCAATAAAGCGGCCGGTTTAGAATACGCCACCATCATTCACGCCGCTCAAACTTTAGCCGTAATAATTTTTGGATTTTTAGGCTTAATTTTAGGGTTCAAAATCAACAACACAGCTCATGAAAAATAACAAAACTACGCTGCAAGCTAAAATCTATAACAACATCGAAGATTTTGAGCAACAACTGAGCAAATGGAAAGACACTGATCAAAAGATTGTTTTTACTAATGGTTGTTTTGATATTATGCATTTAGGACATGTAGATTATCTATCTAAAGCAGCAGATTTAGGCACAAAATTAGTAATCGGATTAAATTCTGATGATTCTACAAAAAGATTAAAAGGCCCCACTCGCCCCATAAATGATCAACAATCTAGAAGCTGTATTTTAGCCGCTTTTTTCTTTGTTGATGCAATTATTCTTTTTGATGACGAAACTCCTCTTCGCTTAATCAATGCAATTTTGCCCAATGTTTTAGTAAAAGGTGCAGATTACGAAATAGCAAATATAGTAGGTGCAAAAGAAGTATTAGCAAACAATGGCGAAGTGAAAACCATCACTTTTATAGAAGGCTACTCTACCACTGCAATAGAACAAAAAATTATAAAAGCGCAGTAATAATTTTTTTACATTACTATGCTTGCATAATAATTTCTTATCTTTGTTTGTCTTAAGTAAACCAGACAAAACAAAATTTTAATTTCTAAGGTTTAAACCAACAAATAAGAACTTATACTATGCATTTTCAATTTTCTGAAGAACATTTAATGATTCAGCAAGCAGCCAGGGATTTTGCGCAAACTGAGTTAAAACCAGGTGTAATAGAAAGAGACGAGCATCAAAAATTTCCGGCCGAACAAGTAAAAAAATTGGGCGAACTGGGATTTATGGGCATGATGGTTGATCCCAAATATAATGGTTCAGGTATGGATGCTATTTCTTATGTTTTAGTAATGGAAGAGCTTTCTAAAATTGATGCTTCAACATCTGTAGTGGTTTCTGTAAATAATTCTTTGGTTTGTTTTGGTATCGAGCATTTTGGTTCAGAAGAGCAGAAAGAAAAATATTTGAAACCCTTAGCATCTGGAGAAAAAATTGGAGCATTTTGTCTTTCAGAGCCAGAAGCCGGTTCTGATGCTACTTCACAACATACTACGGCTATAGATATGGGAGACCATTATTTATTAAACGGAACAAAAAACTGGATTACCAACGGAAGTTCTGCTTCTACTTATTTAGTAATTGCGCAAACTGATGTTTCTAAAGGTCATAAAGGGATAAATGCCTTAATTGTAGAAAGAGGAATGCCTGGTTTTACAATTGGCTTAAAAGAAAATAAATTGGGAATCAGAGGCTCTGATACACATTCATTAATGTTTACAGATGTTAAAGTTCCTAAAGAAAATAGAATTGGTGAAGATGGTTTCGGTTTTAAATTTGCTATGAAAACCTTAGAAGGCGGAAGAATTGGAATTGCCGCTCAAGCTTTAGGTATTGCATCTGGCGCTTTTGAATTAGCCACACAATACGCCAAAGAACGCAAAACTTTTGGAAAACCAATCTCAGATCATCAAATTATAGCTTTTAAACTAGCAGATATGGCTACAGAAATTGAAGCCGCCAGATTAATGGTATTAAAAGCTGCTTGGCTAAAAGATAATGGATTACCTTATGCACAAGCTAGTTCTATGGCCAAATTATTTGCCTCAGAAGTAGCTATGAAAACCACGGTAGAAGCCGTTCAAATACATGGTGGATATGGTTTTGTAAAAGAATATCATGTAGAACGTTTAATGCGTGATGCTAAAATCACTCAAATTTATGAAGGTACTTCAGAAATACAGAAAGTTGTCATTTCAAGAGAGATCCTCAAGTAATTCGGTATAATTTTTGAATATTTGTGTTTCAAGTTTATTTTTCTAAAATTTAGGAGATAAACTTGATTCTTGTTTGTTGATATTAGAATTCAAATAAGAATCAGTTAAACAACAATCAAATCTTTTCGAATGAAAAAAATCAGCAATTTAATTTTCCTTTTGAGCTCCATTCTCTTCCTTTTTGCTTCATGCGATAAACCAAGTTCAGTATTTAATACCGGAATGTGGAGAGGAGCTTTAATTACCGAGTCGGGAGCCGAAATTCCTTTCAATTTTGAAGTTGCAGACAGCGCCGGGAAAAATCATTTAGATATATTCAATAGTTCTGAACGTTTTAGAGTAAATGAAATTTCTAGAAATGGAGATTCCATACATATTCAAATGCCATTGTTTGATTCTGAAATTAAAGGGGTTTTAGCTGATGGAAAAATAACCGGAGTTTGGACTAAGCATTTAGCAGATACAGATGTGGTAATGCAATTTTTTGCAGAGGCAGGAATTGACTGGAGAATTAAAAAAGAATTTGAAAAGCCTATGGCACAAGTTACAGGTAAATGGGCAACCACTTTTTTAAGTACAGATGGAAAAGATACCACCATTGCTATTGGCGAATTTGTTCAAAACGACGCTAAAGTTACCGGTACTTTTCTAACCTCAACCGGAGATTATCGTTATTTAGATGGCATTTTAGATGGTAATAAATTGATGATTTCTACTTTTGATGGCTCACATGCCTATCTTTTTACAGCAACTTTAGATGGAGATAAATTGACTGACGGTAAATTTTATTCTGATTTTTCTTCTGTTGAAACATGGTCGGCAGTTAAAGATGATCAAGCTAAATTACCAGATGCCTACGGATTAACAGTTCTAAAAACCGGAGAGAAGAAAATCAATTTCTCGTTTCCAAATTTAGAGAAGAAAATGATCTCTTTGAATGATCCTCAATTCAAAAACAAAGTGGTTGTGCTGCAAATGTTAGGTTCTTGGTGCCCAAATTGTATGGACGAAACCGCTTATTTGTCTAAATTTTATGATAAATATCAAGCTAAAGGAGTAGAGGTGGTTGGTTTAGCTTATGAGCGAACCCGTGATTTTGATAAGTCAAAGAAAAATATTGAACGGTTAAAAAATCGTTTCAATGTGAAATATAATTTGTTGGTGACAGGCTACACAAAAGATAAAGAAGATGCAGCTAAA
Organism: Pedobacter cryophilus; assembly: GCF_005116455.1. Taxonomy (GTDB): domain Bacteria; phylum Bacteroidota; class Bacteroidia; order Sphingobacteriales; family Sphingobacteriaceae; genus Pseudopedobacter; species Pseudopedobacter cryophilum. The sequence continues at coordinate 646,233 of NZ_SWBP01000001.1, read as the reverse complement.
AGCCTTCCCATGTTAAATAAAGTTATTGCTTTTCCTACTATGATTATCATTGATAAAAAAGGAGAAGTGAGAGAAATTCATACCGGTTTTAGTGGTCCTGGTACAGGTAATCATTACATAGAATTTGTGAACGAGTTTGAGAAATTAATTAATGATCTTCTGAAAGAATCATGAAGAAAATAAAAAAAGGTGTGTGCTGTCTCATTGGGGCAGCATTTTTTTTATCAGGATGTGCCAAAATTCACTTCATAGAGTTTGAACCTATTTTTGTTAGAGCAAATGCAGTGGGTTCTAACGTTTATCAGGGAAGTAAAGAAAAAACTATTGACATCATAAACACCCAATTAGACATCAGTTTTAGTTGGGATAGCGCATTTGTTTATGGTAATGCAACCATCGCGGCTAAAGCTTATTTTATGCCACAAAATAAGGTGATTTTAGATGCAAAAGGGTTTAAAATTAATAAAATTGGCTTGCTCAATAATTCGGTTTTTAAAGAATTAGAATTTTCTTATCAGCAAAATAAACTCACTATTTTCTTAGATAAAACCTATTCAGCTCAAGAGGAATTTAAAATATTCATTAGCTACACCGCCATGCCCGAAAAATTAAAAGTAGGGAAAGACATTACCACAATTGATGATAGAGGCTTGTATTTTATCAATAAAAATAAGCCTAACAAACAAATTTGGACACAAGGAGAAACGGATTGCAACTCGGGCTGGTTTCCAACTATTGAAGACCCTGCTGAGAAAATGACCCAGCAATTCAATATCACCATTGAAAAAAATTTAAAGACTTTATCAAACGGGATTTTAATAGCTTCAAAAGAAAACAGCGACGGTACAAGAACAGATTCTTGGGAAATGCAAAAACTTCATTCTGTTTATTTAGCGATGATTGCCGTTGGAGATTTTAAAATTACCGAAGACAGCTATCGAGATATAAGATTAAACTATTACACCGAACCAGAATTTGCCCCACATGCAAAAGCTGTTTTTGGGCATACACCAGAAATGATTTCTTTTTTTTCCGATACTTTAAACTATCCTTTTCCTTGGCCAAAATATGATCAAATTGTGGTCAAAAATTTTGTGAGTGGCGCCATGGAAAATACCACAGCCACCGTTTTTTATGATCAGTTGAACAAAACAGCAGGTGAAATTGCAGATGAAAGTCAAGATCCTATTATTGCACACGAACTTTTTCACCATTGGTTTGGAGATTTGGTAACAGCCGAGTCATGGTCAAACCTGTCTTTAAATGAATCTTTTGCTACTTATGCAGAGTATTTATGGTTGGCGCATAAATTTGGAAATGCTTACGCAGATGAACATTTAATGCAAGATGCTGAGGCATATTTTAAATATGTAAAAATCAAAGATCCAGACCTCATTAGGTTTGATTATGCCGATAAAGACCAAATGTTTGATGCCATTACCTACCAAAAGGGAGGTTTAATTTTACATCAATTAAGGAAAGAAGTGGGTGATGCTGCATTTTTTACCTCATTAAATTTATATTTAAAAACACATGAATTTAAAACAGCCGAAATTCATGATTTACGTTTGGCTTTTGAAGAGGTTACTGGTCGCGACTTGAATTGGTTTTTTAACCAATGGTTTTTGGCTAATTCTAATCCACAAATTAAAATTTCAAAAGTTTATTATCCCGAAGAAAATGCTTTAAAAATTATGGTAGATCAAATCATTGATACCACCCATCAAAAGATTTATCAATTACCTTTTAAGGTTAAAATTGTGAATGCAAATCAAGAACAGGTATTTTCAGTATTGTTAAATCAAGCGCATCAAGAGTTTTCATTTCCTATGGATACAAAACCAGTTTATGTAAAGTTTGATGCAGATAATCAGTTATTGGTAGAAAAACAAGAGCTTAAAACTGAGGAAGATTACGCTTTACAATATCAATATGCTGATGATTTTATAGACAGATACGAATCATTAAACTATTTTAATAAGCATCAAAACAGTAAATTTACTAAAGAATTAATGCTAAAAGCGTTAGATGATGAGAGCGCAACGTTAATGGTGATGGCTTTAAATTATATCAAAAAACTAGAGGTTAAAGAGCAGGAATTACTAGCGACTAAACTCATGATATTGGCTTTAAAAGCCTCAGAATCTAAAGTAAGAGCAGCTTCTTTAATGGTGTTAGCTAAAATAAAAAGTGCTAAAACAAAAAAAGAGATAGGCCAACAGTTAAAAACCGACCCATCTCTTTTAGTACAAAAAGCTTTAAAACAAGGAAAGTTTAATTAGATTCCTTGTTGAAGCTTCCAAAAATCATTTTGATGATAGATAAAATAATGGCGAAAAACATGGCAGAGAAAAACCCTGAAGTAGAGAAACCAGCCATTAAGTTGTCAACCAATAAAATCATTAAAACGGTAATAATAAAAGACATTAACCCTAAGGTTAAAAAATTGATAGGGAATGTTAAAAGCCTTAAAATAAAGCCAATGGTTGCGTTTGCTAATGCAATTAAAATAGCGACAAGAATAGCGGTAAAAAAACCATCAACACTTACACCCGGTAAAATAAAGGCCGCTAAAACTACAGCGAGACCCATTAATAAAATTTCTAATAACAGTTTCATATTGTTTAAGATTTGAGTGATGAATAAATTAGTTTTAATATTTATAGTTGTGCTATTTGCATGCAATTCTCAGACCAATAATAAATTGGTTGATGTAATTAAAGTTGCCATTAATAAAGATTCTACCATCTTATTAATCAGCGGATTAGATCCTTTTATCCTAAAAGAATTAGAAGCCGATTCTTTATCTGAAAAAGATTGGCAGCAAAATGTATCAGTTTATCCACAAGTGGAAGAAGATTTACAGGATTTACAAAAACCCATTCTTGGGAAATATAAATTAACTAACAACGTCATTATATTTGAACCTTTGCAGCGTTTTCAAAAAGGAAAAAACTATGTAGTAGAGATTTATCTGCAAAATCCAAACACAGATGTGGTACAGCAATTAAAACCACAAAACTCACCGTTTAAAAATCAATACATTAAGAAAGTGATCAGCTTTTAGCAATATCAAATCATCTTTTTAACTTTATAAAAAATCAAATCTTGGCTTTATCAGATCCTTTAGCAGAAAGAATGCGTCCAAAATCATTGGATGATTATACCGGCCAGCAACATTTGGTAGGTAAAAATGCCGTTCTGCGTAAAGCCATAGAGAATGGAAATATCCCCAGCATGATTTTTTGGGGACCTCCCGGAGTGGGTAAAACCACTTTAGCTAATATCATTTCAGAAAGTTTAAGTCGGCCATTTTTCTCACTAAGTGCTATAAATTCGGGCGTAAAAGATGTAAGAGATGCCATAGAAAAAGCCGCTCAATATAAAAAAGGCGGAATCGTTCCGGTTTTGTTTATTGATGAGATCCACCGTTTTTCAAAATCTCAACAAGACTCCTTATTGGGCGCCGTAGAAAGAGGTTTGGTCACCTTAATTGGCGCAACCACAGAAAATCCTTCTTTTGAAGTCATCTCGGCTTTACTTTCTCGCTGCCAGGTTTATGTGTTGCAAAACTTAAGCGAAGAAGATTTAATTGCCTTATTAAAAAGAGCCATCCAACAAGACCAAATTATTAAGCAAAAAACCATTCAGCTTAAAGAAACCGAAGCTTTATTACGTCTTTCTGGTGGAGATGGACGAAAATTGTTAAATATTTTTGAGCTTTTAGTCAATGCCGAAAGCGAGAAAGAGGTAATCATAACCAATCAATTTGTTTTAGATAATGTGCAGCAAAACATGGCGCTTTATGATAAAACCGGTGAACAGCATTATGATATCATTTCGGCTTTCATCAAATCTATCCGCGGCAGCGACCCAAATGCGGCAGTTTATTGGTTAGCCCGTATGATTGAAGGTGGCGAAGATCCCTCTTTTATTGCCCGCAGATTATTGATTTTAGCTTCCGAAGACATAGGAAATGCCAATCCAAACGCACTTTTGTTGGCTAATAATTGCTTCCAAGCGGTTAATGTGATTGGTTGGCCCGAGTCTCGAATTATTCTTGCTCAGGCAGTCACCTATTTGGCTTCCTCGGCAAAAAGTAACGCATCTTACGAAGCCATTGGAAAGGCTCAAGCTTTGGTAAAACAAACCGGAGATTTGCCCGTTCCTTTGCATCTTAGAAATGCACCCACCAAACTCATGAAGCAAATGGATTATGGCAAAGATTACAAATATGCCCACGCTTTTGAAAATAATTTTGCCGATCAAGAGTTCTTTCCTGATACCTTAAGCGGCACAAAACTATACAGCCCACAACAAAACCCAGCCGAAAATAAAATTAGAGAACACCTCAAAAATCTTTGGAAAAAGTATAAATATTAATTTTAGAAAAAAGTATTAACCACAGAGTCAACAGAGAAAATCGCAGAGATCACCAAGAAAAATTTGTAAGCTTTATTCTGCTTTAAAAATTTTCAATTCAAAATCCGTGTAATCCTAATAATCCGGGTCAAAAAAACACAATAATTTCCCGGCCAGCATTCGTGACCATTCGTGAAATTCGTGACAAAAAAATAAACATCCAACAAATCATTGTGTCCAGTTTAGAAATCCGTGTAATCCTTATAATCCGTGTCAAAATAAAACTCCAATAATTTCCCACTCAGCATTCGTGATCATTCGAGAAATTCGTGGCAAAAAATCTTTAAATCGAGTTTTCCTCCCAAATCAACGCCAAATTCACAATAGTTCTTACCGCAGCCTCCATATCCTGTACAGAAACCCATTCTTGTTTCCCATGAAAAGCATGCTCACCAGCAAAAATATTAGGACAAGGCAATCCCATAAAAGAAAGTCGAGAACCATCCGTTCCGCCTCTAATACTTTGCTTTTTTGGCTCAATTCCAGCCCGTTCAATAGCCATTAAGGCATATTGGCTCACTTCTGGATATTGCGCAATCACTTTTTTCATGTTTCTATATTGCTCTGTCACTGTAAATTCAGCGTAAGCGCCAGGATATTGTTCTAGAATTTGCAAGGTGATATTTCTTAATTCCTCTTCATGAGTAAAAAGATTTTCATCATCAAAATCACGAATAATAAATTCAATAGTAGCTTGTTCTACTTGCCCCTCTATACTTACCGGATGCACAAAACCTTCCATTTTTTCAGTTGATTCTGGCGAAATTCTGTTTTTTGGTAAGCTGTTTATAATGTGCGAAGCAATTTTAATAGCACTTTGCATTTTCCCTTTCGCAAAGCCAGGATGAGCACTTATTCCATAAATGGTAATCGTCATTCCATCGGCAGAAAAAGTCTCATCTTCATAAGAACCTAAAGTTTCGCCATCTATGGTATAGCCAAAATCGGCGCCAAGCTTTTTAATATCCACATAATTTACCCCGCGTCCTATTTCTTCATCGGGGGTAAAAAGAATTTTTATTTCGCCATGCTTCACCTCTGGATGAGACATTAAAAAGGTTGCTGCATCCATAATTTCGGCAATACCAGCTTTATTATCGGCGCCAAGCAAAGTATTTCCGCTAGCGGTAATAATATCATTTCCAATTTGTTGAGCTAAATCTGGGTGCTCAGTCATTTTTAAAACAATGGAAGAATCATCAGGTAAAATCAAATCTTCACCAGTATAATGATGGTGAACAATAGGTTTTACATTTGCACCACTACAATCTGGCGAGGTATCTACATGAGAGCAAAAGCAAATTACAGGTACATTTTTATGGCTATTAGAGAGGATGGTGGCATATACATAGCCAAACTGGTCTAAATGAGCATCGGTAATTCCAATGGCCAATAACTCTTCAACCAAAATTTTTGAGAGGTGAGTTTGCTTTAAGGTGGATGGCACAGTTTTAGAATGATGATCAGATTGAGTATCTATTTTTACATAGTTTAGAAACCTTTCCTTTACAGTATAAATTATATTCATAGCTAGAATTTTGATAAGCGGATAATTTAAAATATTTTTATGGCTAAATCATTGAAGGACAAATAAAGTAAAAGATAGTTCTTAAACATTTATTTAACTCAACTATTTTTGCTTCACATATATATAATTTGAAAAAGTTACTCGTAATACTTTTACTTTTTGGAGCTCTAAAAGCTTTTCCGCAAGCTAATTTTAGTAGAATTGGAATAGGAGCAGGAGGTGGTTTAACCACAGCATATACAGATTTATCTTTTGGTTTGAGCCCAATTATTCCGGGTTTTAACCCTGTTAGAGGATTTGCTACCAATAAAAGTAAATATTTTGGAGGCTTTTTAGATTACTATTTCACGCCTTTTATTACAGCCGGTATAGAATACAATAGCGTAGAACTTAAAGACGGCACCGATAAGCATAATAGAGCTTTTGTATCTAAATTAAGTGCTATTGAAGTAAAAGGAACAGTTGCTGTAGGGCAATTTGTTGATTTTGCTTACAGTCCTTTTCTTTATAATATTAGGAATGTAAATGCTTCTTTGGGTTTAGGTTTCATTAGCGGAACAAATAATGTTGCAGATTTTGGATCAGGATTGTTTCCTAGCAGGCAACATGCAAATGATTTTGGAAAGAGCAAATATAGTGGTGTTATATCTATTCCGGCTTCCATTGGCTACAATCTTAATATTTATGATGCCTATCAGGAAGTTAAGCTTGTTATAGGCGTAAATTATAAAATGAGCTTCACCCTTTCTGATGATATAGACGGTTACAATGATGATCCGGCGGTATTTCAAAACAACTCTAAAGACGCTTACACCACATTAGGCGTTTCAGTTAAATATCTTTTTGGTCCAAAAGGATTGTATTACCGTTAAATTTTTATTGTGCACATTGAATCCCTAAGAGAATATTGCATTTCTAAGAAGGGAGTTTTAGAAAGCTTTCCTTTTAGTGATGACACTTTGGTTTTTAAAGTAGCCAATAAAATTTTTTTACTCGCAAGTTTAGATCAACCCATTAGTTTTAATGTGAAGTGTGACCCCGAGGAAGCGATAATTTTAAGAGAAAAACATAGTGAGGTTTTACCAGGCTATCACATGAACAAAAAACATTGGAATACGGTTTATTACAATGGTAGTTTATCTGAAATACAAATCTTTGAAATGATAGACCATTCTTACAACTTGGTTTTACAAAGCCTTCCAAAAATATTACAAAATCAAATTAATCAATTATGAGTTGGATAGTAGAAGACAATCAATTAACCCAAACCTTTACGTTTAAAAACTTTAAAGAAGCTTGGGGGTTTATGAGTAAGGTAGCCTTAGTGGCCGAAAAAATGGATCATCACCCCAATTGGAGTAATGTTTATAATAAAGTAACCATTAAACTATCTACCCATGATGCCGGGGATATTGTTACAGATCTAGATCATAAATTAGCAGCAGAAATAGACAAACTAGTTTAAGGTTTTTTATTTTTGAGATTAAACTTATTTTCATGAAGAAATTTTATCTGTTTGTTTTCTCCTTTTTCTTTTATCTAACAAGTTTTGCTCAACTCACGCCTTTTGAAATTAGTAAGGGTCAAAAAACCACCACTTACAGTGAGTGTATTAGCTTTTATAAGCAATTAGATGCGAACCACGAAGAAGTAAAAATGCTTACTTATGGTTTAACCGATGTTGGTAAACCTTTAAATTTAGTAGTATTATCAAAAAGTAAAATTTTTGATCCTAAAATTCTTCGCCAACAAAATAAAGCGATTTTATTAATCAACAATGGAATTCATCCGGGCGAACCCGAAGGGATAGATGCGAGTATGATATTGGCCAGAGATTTAGTTAAAAGTAAATCTTTACCAGACAACTTGATCATCTGTATCATTCCAATTTATAATATTGATGGCGCATTAAACAGAGGAAGTTTTTCTAGAGCCAATCAAAACGGACCAGAAGCTTACGGTTTTAGAGGGAATGCACAAAATTTAGACCTTAACAGAGATTTTATAAAAACCGATTCTAAAAACTCCTATGTATTTCAACAAATATTTAACCAGTGGAATCCAGACGTTTTTGTAGATACTCATGTAAGTAATGGTGCGGATTATCAATATGTGATGACTTTAATAGAAACACAAAAAGATAAGCTTAATCCTATTCTTTCTCAGTTTATGACTCAAAATTTGGTTCCAAATTTATATGAGAAAATGAAAAAATCTGGTTTTGAGATGACTCCTTATGTAGATCATATTTACGAAACACCAGACTCAGGCATTGTGGGTTTTTTAGAAACGCCAAGGTTTGCAACCGGCTACGCAACTCTTCACAACACTATTGGTTTTATTACAGAAACGCACATGCTTAAGCCTTTTGCACAAAGAGAAGCAGCAACGGCAAGTTTTTTGAATATCATTATTGATGAAGTTTCTAGCAAGGCTAAACTCATTATAGCGACTAGAAAAAAAGCAAATGAACAAGTAGCAAAGCAAAATTTATTTCCTTTAACCTGGGTTTTAAACAAAGACTCTGCAAAGATGATTGATTTTAAAGGTTTTGAAGGAAAGCATAAACCAAGCGAAATTAGCAATCAATCCCGCTTATATTATGATGAAAAAGAGCCTTTTACAAAGAAAATTCCTCAACTCAATAAATTTGAGCCCGGTATTGAGGTAAACAAACCTTTAGCTTACGTTTTACCGCAAGCTTGGGATAAAGCAATTCGTCTTTTAAAATTGAATAATGTTAAACTTCAGCAACTAAAGCATGACACTACTTTAAATGTAGAAATGTATTACCTCGAAGATTATAAAACCAGTCCTCGTCCTTATGAAGGGCATTATTTACATAGCAACGTTAAGCTTAAAAAAGTATTAACCGCTGTAAATTTTTATGCCGGAGACTTTGTGATTTTTACCAATCAAACCACTAATAGATATATTGTAGAAACCCTAGAGCCTCAAGCCACCGATTCTTATTTTGCTTGGAATTTCTTCGATGGTATTTTAGGTCAGAAAGAACATTTTTCGGCCTACGTTTTTGAAGATCTGGCTGCTGATTTATTAAAGAAAGACCCAAATCTTAGAAAATCTTTAAATGAAGCCATTCTCTCTGATGATAAATTAAAAAATGGTCAGGCCCAACTCAATTGGGTTTATCAGCACTCTCCATATTTCGAAAAAACATATCTTAGGTATCCTGTAGCTAGATTAATTACACCAACAAAACTAAATTTAAAATAATATGCAGGAAATATTTAACGAAACTCCGGTTTCGGCACTTATATTTTTATTTACCATTATCACTAGTATTTACGCTTTTTATGATGAAGGTACTTACGGTAAATTTATGCTTCATCCTTACAGTGTGGCTAAAGGAAAAAATGTATACCAGTTAATTACCAGTGGACTGATCCACAAAGATTGGTCACATCTGATTTTTAATATGCTATCCTATTACTTTTTTGCTTTTAATTTAGAACGTACTATTGGGCATTGGCAATTTGGTTTATTGTATTTCTTGAGTTTAATTTTGAGCGATTTACCTTCTGTTTTTAGACATAAAGACCATTTTTGGTACAATAGTTTAGGTGCTTCGGGGGCAGTTTGTGCCATCGTGTTCAGTTTTATTATGTTTTCACCGATGACAAAATTGATCATCTTTCCTATTCCAATTCCAATTCCAGCAGTTTTATACGGCTTTTTGTTTTTGGTTTATACCTCTTATGCCGGCAGAAAAGCAAATGATGGAATCAATCACGATGCACATTTTTATGGCGCTTTGGCCGGAGTAATCATCACAATTGCATTATATCCACAAGCCATCAGTATTTTTATAGATAGTGTTGCCGGTAGTGTTTTATGAGTTCTTATGTTCTTTAAATCAAAGCTTTAGTGAGATTTTGAAAAGGATAATTTGATCAAGTACTTGAAAATAAATAAAATTTCCTTACATTTGCATTGATTCGAAAGAGGGGACACATTGTCCCCTCTTTCTATTTGTATCAAAAAGCAATATTTGATGAGTGTAGAGAAGAGAATAAGAGCCTTAATAGAAGAGAAATTAGCAGATAGGCCCGATCTTTTTATTGTAGAAATTAAAGTAGTAAATAATATAAAGGTTACCATTCTTTTAGATGGCGATAATGGCATTGGCATTCATGATTGCGCATTAGTAAGTCGTCATGTTGGGTTTCATTTAGAAGAAGAAAACCTAATAGATCAAGCCTATACTTTAGAAGTAAGCTCGCCAGGTTTGGATACACCATTAATTTTAGACAGGCAATTTCAAAAAAATATAGGAAGAAATGTAGAAGTAAAGTTACCTGAAGGTAAGAAAGCAGAAGGGACACTATTGGCTTCTGATGCACAAACCATCACTTTATTAGAAACAGTAAAAGAAAAAGGTAAAAAAAGTACTTCAGTAGAAAAAGTAATAAATAGAAATGATATTATCGAAGTAAAAGTGGTTGTATCATTCAAATAGAGCATTAATTTTAGAAAATATCAATGACACAAAATGAGCAGCATTAATTTAATTGATTCTTTTCAGGAGTTTAAAGACTTCAAGAATATTGACAGACCAACAGTAATAAGCGTACTGGAAGAAGTTTTTCGTAGCATGCTACGTAAGCGTTTTGGTAACGATGAAAATTGTGATGTGATTGTAAATCCAGATAACGGAGATTTAGAAATTTGGAGAACAAGAACTGTAATGGAAGATGGTTTTTCTGAAGATGATGATTTGGAAATTGAATTATTAGACGCCCACAAAATAGATCCAGATTTAGAAGTTGGCGATGATTTTATTGAGCAAATTACTTTAGAAAGTTTTGGAAGAAGAGCCATTTTGGCAGCTCGTCAAACCTTAGTTTCAAAAATTCTAGAACTAGAAAAAGACGAAATTTTCAAAAATTATAAAGATAGAGTTGGTGAAATAGTAACCGGAGAAGTTTACCAAGTTTGGAAAAAAGAAACTTTAGTTTTAGATGATGAAGGTAACGAACTGATTTTACCAAAAACAGAGCAAATACCTGCTGATTATTTCAAAAAAGGCGATAGCGTAAGAGCGGTAGTTCTTAAAGTAGAAATGCTAAACAGCAATCCAAGAATTATTATTTCTAGAACAGCTCCAGAATTCTTACAAAGATTATTTGAATTAGAAGTTCCAGAGATTTTTGATGGTTTAATTACCATCAAAAAAATAGTTCGTGAGCCAGGAGAAAGAGCAAAAGTGGCTGTAGAATCTTATGACGATAGAATTGATCCGGTTGGAGCTTGTGTTGGAATGAAAGGTTCTCGTATTCACGGAATTGTAAGAGAATTAAGAAATGAGAATATAGATGTGATCAACTTCACCAATAACATCTCATTATATATACAAAGAGCATTATCACCTGCAAAAATCACTTCTATTAAATTAGATGATGAAACCATGAGAGCCGCAGTTTATTTAAAGCCAGATCAGGTTTCATTAGCAATCGGACGTGGTGGTCATAATATCAAATTGGCAGGAAAATTGACCGGATACGAAATTGACGTATATCGTGAATCATCAGAAGAAGAAGAAGATGTAGATTTAGAAGAATTCTCTGATGAAATTGAAAGTTGGGTAATAGATGAATTGAAGAAAATAGGTTTAGATACTGCAAAAAGTGTTTTAGCATTATCTGCTGCTGATTTAGTAAAACGTACTGATTTAGAAGTAGAAACTGTGGAAGAAGTGCTTGGAATTTTACGTTCTGAGTTCGAATAATTTTTGTTTTGCGGTAACTAAACGTACTTTTGTTATAAATATAGCTTAGAAATAGAAGAGTAAATGTCAGAAGACAAAAATTTAGGAATATTAAAAGTTGCAAAAGAACTAAACATTGGTCTCGGAACCATAGCTGAGTTTTTGAATGGAAAAGGCTTTAAAGTTGAAGCCCGTCCAACAACAAAGCTTACCGACGAAATGTATGGTACCCTTTTGAAAGAATATCAAGGGGATAAAATCCTTAGAGAGGAAGCTAAAAGTATTGTGATTGGCAAGATACGTCGTGATGACGCTAATGTTGTTATAGAAAAGCATGATGCCCCACAACCAACTCATCATCGTCAAGATGAAGAGCAAGAGGAGATTTTGATTAAAAACACAGGTTCAACGCCAAAACCACCAGTAGTAATTGCTGAGGAAGTTATTGTGCCTGTTGTAAATATTGCTCCTCCTGCAGCTCCAAAAGCAGATACTTCTAGTAACCCAGGAGTAAAAATTGTAGGAAAAATTGACCTTGGTAGTTTAAATTCTAAAACTCGTCCTGATAAAAGAGCTAAAGAAGAAAAAGTTGAAGAAGTTTCAAAACCAACAGTACCTACCCCAGTTAAAGAGGTGGAAAAGGTAGAAGTTGTAGTTGAAAAGCCAAAAGAAATTATAGTTGAAGCGCCTAAGGTTGAAGAAGTTATTCCTCAACCTGTAAAAGAAGACAAACCTAAAGTTGAAATTGTAGCTGAGCAGCCAGTAAAGACGGAAGTTAAAGAAGTTGAAAAAACTGAAATAGCGCCAATAATCATCACTCCAGTTGTTGAAGCTACAGCAGTAGTTGAAGATGACGAAGTAATTAGAGCAAAGGCAAAGCAATTAACAGGTCCTAAAGTTGTTGGTAGAATTGAATTACCAGTAAATAAAAAGAAAGATCAACCGGTTGCTTCTTCTTCAAACCCAAATACAGCAGATAGCAAAAGAAAACGTAAGCGTAAACCAGCACCAGGAGGTAACGGTAATCGTCCAGGAGTTGGCACACCAGGTCAACAACAAACTACAGGTACACCAGGCGGTTTTCAACATAACAGACCAGCTGGCGGCGGTGCCGGAGCCGGAAGTGGGAATGCCCCAGCTCACAGAGCAGGAGCTGACAAGAATGCTAGACCTCCACATAAAAGAGGGCAACCAGTTCCTCCAAAAGCAGAACCAACAGAAAAAGAAATACAAGATCAAATTAAAGCAACACTGGCCCGTTTAAGCGGAGCAGGGAAATCTGGTAAATTTGCTCAGAGATCTAAGTTACGTAGACAAAAACGTGATGATGTAGCAGCCACTGCAGAAGAAAGAGCAGCGGCAGAGGAAATGCAATCTAAAGTATTAAAAACAACAGAATTTGTTACAGCAAATGAGTTGGCTACTATGATGGATGTTTCTGTTACTGAAATTATTGCAACCTGTATGAGCTTAGGTTTATTCGTGTCTATTAACCAAAGATTAGATGCAGAAACTTTAACAATTGTTGCTGATGAATTTGGATATGAAATACAATTTGTTGGTGCCGAGGAAGAAGAAATAAACTTAGAGGAAGCAGATGAAGAAGGAGATTTAGTTCCCCGTTCTCCAATTGTTACTGTAATGGGTCACGTAGATCATGGTAAAACATCTTTATTAGATTTTGTTCGTAAAGCAAATGTAATTTCTGGTGAAGCCGGAGGTATTACACAGCATATTGGAGCTTATGAAGTAATGGTAGACGGAGACAAGAGTATCACTTTCTTAGATACACCTGGTCACGAAGCCTTTACAGCGATGAGAGCTCGTGGAGCTAAGGTAACTGATGTTGCCATTATTGTAATTGCTGCAGATGATAGCGTGATGCCTCAAACAAGAGAAGCAATAAACCATGCTATGGCAGCAAACCTTCCAATGGTTTTTGCCTTCAATAAAATTGACAAGCCAGGCGCTAATGCCGATAGAATAAGAGAGCAGTTATCTGCAATGAATATTTTGGTTGAAGAGTGGGGCGGTAAATATCAAACTCAAGAAATTTCTGCCAAAACAGGATTTAACATCGATAAATTATTAGAAAAAGTATTACTAGAGGCTGAGATATTAGAATTAAAAGCTAATCCTAATAAAAGAGCTGTGGGTACCGTAATAGAAGCACAATTAGATAAAGGTAGAGGTTATGTTGCTACCGTTTTGGTAGAAGCCGGAACTTTGAAAGTTGGTGACCCTATTTTAGCAGGCGCTTACAGCGGTAGAGTAAAAGCTTTATATAATGAAAGAGGAACCAGAGTAGAATCTGCTGGTCCAGCAGCACCAGTTCAGGTGTTAGGTTTTCAAGGTGCGCCACAAGCGGGAGATCGTTTTAATGGTGTAGATAGCGAACCAGAAGCTCGTGAAATTGCTAACAAGCGTTTACAATTACAAAGAGAGCAAGGTTTAAGAACTCAGAAACACATTACTTTAGATGAAATTGGTCGTCGTTTAGCGATTGGTAACTTTAAAGAATTAAACATCATTATTAAAGGTGATGTGGATGGTTCTGTGGAAGCATTATCAGATTCATTACAAAAATTATCTACTGAAGAAATTCAGGTTAAAATTGTTCATAAGGCAGTTGGTCCAATTTCCGAGTCAGATGTTTTATTAGCAACCGCTTCAGATGCGATCATTATTGGATTCCAGGTTCGTCCATCAGCGGGTGCTCGTAAATTAGCCGAAGCCGAAGAAATTGATGTAAGGTTATATTCTATTATTTACAAAGCAATAGATGAGATTAAAGCAGCAATGGAAGGTATGTTGGCACCAGAATTTGAAGAGAAAATTATTGCTAACGTAGAGATTAGAGAAACTTTCAAAATCACTAAAGTAGGTACTATTGCAGGTTGTATGGTGTTAGATGGTACTATTAGTAGAAATAGTAAAATCAGAATTATACGTGAAGGTGTTGTAGTTTATACAGGTGAATTGGCTTCGTTGAAACGATTTAAAGATGATGTTAAAGAAGTAGCCAGAGGTTATGAGTGCGGATTAAACATCAAAAACTTTAATGATATTAAAGAAGGTGATATAGTTGAAGCTTACGAACAAGTAGAAGTGAAAAGGAAACTTTAATTTCAAATAAAATGAATAAAAGCCATTCAGTTTATATGCTGAATGGCTTTTTTAGTTTTTAGGTTTTTTTGCGTAAGGGATAGTAATGGAAAGCCCACAATGAAGTGCAACGGAATGAGGACTTGTAATGAATAGCCCGGCGTGTAAGGACACGCTCAAGGCACTAAATAAATGAAATTTAAGAGAATTTAAAATTGATAATTTGGGCGTTTTAATCCCGATGAAAAATCGGGACAGGCTACGCTATCCGTTACAATCTTTTTGTGAAAAACAAAAAGGATTTTCACTACTATCGTTAATGCAAAAAGTAAGAGTCAGCTTAATATTGATTTAAGACTCGAAACTTTGCATAGAAATCAATTTTTGATAAAGGCCTCCTTTTTGAAGAAGCTCTTCATGACTTCCAGCTTCTATAATTTTTCCGGCTTCTAACACTACAATTAAATCAGCTTTTTGAATGGTACTTAAGCGATGTGCAATTACCAAAGTTGTTCGGTTCTGCATTAAATGATCTAAAGCATCTTGTACCAATTTTTCGGATTCGGTATCTAAGGCTGATGTCGCTTCGTCTAATAACATGATAGGCGGATTGCCCAAAACAGCCCTTGCGATACAAATACGTTGTTTTTGTCCTCCAGAGAGTTTGATTCCTCTATCGCCTATGTTGGTCTCATATCCTTCATCAGCTTTAATAATAAATTCATGTGCGTTTGCAATTTTTGCTGCTTTTTCAACCTCTTCTAGTGTAAATCCTTCTCTTCCAAAAACTATGTTGTTGTAAATGGTATCATTAAAAAGGATAGATTCTTGATTAACAATACCCATTAAACTACGTAAAGAATTTTGACTAACGGTTTTGATGTCAATTCCATCTATTTGGATATTCCCAGATTTTGGATCAGAAAACCGAGGAATAAGATCTAATAAAGTTGATTTTCCTCCACCCGATGGACCTACCAAAGCAACAGTTTTTCCTTTCGGGATAGTGAGGTTGATGTTTTGTAATATTTGTTTTTCGCCATAAAAAAAATCAACATGATTAAAACTAATCTCAGCTTTAAACTCGCCAATAGTTACAGCGTTATTAGCATCTTCAATAGACGGTTTGGTGTCAATTAAGTCCAGAACTCTTTCCCCAGCAGCTAACCCTTGATTAATATTGCTAAATGAGTCTGAAATAGCTTTAGCCGGACGAAGTAATTGTGAAAAGGCAGCTATATAAGTAATGAAACCCGCGGCAGTAATGTCTGAATTGTTTTCAAAAACTAATGAACCGCCGTAAATTAAAATTCCGGAAAGGGTAAGTACTCCTAAAAATTCTGATACTGGAGAAGCCATTTGCTGCCTTCTGGCAATTGATTTATTAATATTAGAATACTTGTTGTTTTCTGAATTAAACTTGTTGTGAATGTACGGTAAGGCATTAAAGGCTTTAACTATACGCATTCCACTAATGGCTTCGTCAACATAGCTCACCATTACTCCAAATGAGTTTTGAGATTCAGAAGCTTGGGCTCTTAAACTTTTTACAATTCGCCCAATTACTAAACCCGAAACAGGAAGTAGTAAAAGGGTAAATAAAGTGAGTTGGGCAGAAATTGTGAATAAAAGATATAGGTAGCCAATAATTAACAGTGGTTCTCTAATAATAACTTGGAGTGTATTGGTTACAGAAAACTGGACTACCTGCACATCAGAGGTTATTTTTGCAATAATATCTCCTTTTCTTTCACTATTAAAAAAGTGAAGATGTAATCTTGTTACGGCCTCAAAAACAGACTTTCTTAGGTTTAATAAAGTGTAAATTCTCAAGTTTTCCATTATCCTTTGAGACAGGTATCTGAAAACGTTGCTTAAAAACACACATAAAACTAAAGATATGGCTACAAAAATTAAGGCCCCTTTTTGTCCATTTATTTGGATGTAAGAATTGAAATGATAATTAAAAAGATCAGAAAAGTATTGAAATGTCCAATCAAAATGAGGCAATTGATCTATCTTTTTACTTGTGTTTTCTCCTTGCTTAAATAAAACATTTAAAACAGGCATTAATAAAGAAAAAACTACGGTGTTAAATAAGGCATATAATAATGTAAATAAGAAATATGGAGAAGCAAATTTTCCTATGGGTTTTGCAAAAGATAATAAGCGAAAATAGGTTTTCATTAATATGAATATTAAAATTGTTGGTATCCGTTTGGGATAGTTTTTATGTTTTGTTTTACTGTTTGCTCATAAACAAACAAGTTCTCCAATTCTTTTTCTCTGGTGTTTATTTTGTGATATAAATGAAAACAAATGGCTATCATTTTAAATTGTCTTCTTAATACACCATTGTTAACCAATCTGGCAGCAAGTTCAATGTCTTCATGTCCCCAGCCATTAATTTCATTATTATAGCCATTTACCAGTATAAAATCTTTTTTCCAAAAAGCAAAATTACAGCCTCTAAGATTGTTGGTTCTATATTTATTCCCAAAAAACAAAGGTGCTAAAAAAGGAAGTCGGGTTGCATTAATTTTTGACCTAACATGATTACTCAATACCGAAAAATCAAATGTTTTTAGTTTTAATATTTCTTGAGTTAGGTTTTGATGCAGCATCGCTCTACTGCCTTTTATGAAGTAGTTTTCTTTGGCATAATGAAGATGATCTTTAATAAATTTAGGATGAAGTATCATATCACCATCAATTTGTATGATATAATCATGTTCGGCTTCTTTTATCGCTTTATTCATGATGATGGTTTTTCTAAATCCTTCATCTGTATGCCAAACATGTTTAATGTTGAGTACTGCTCTGTAAGAATCGATGATTTTTTTTGTTTCATGAGTAGAGCCGTCATCAGCAATTATAATCTCTGAAGGGATAACGGTTTGTAAAGTCACACTTTTTAAAACCAATTCTAAAGCTTCGGGCCAATTATAGGTTGAAATTAATAAAGTGCACTTTTCTAAGCGTATCATTGAATTTTATCGAGAATTGGGGTTTAATTTTAAGCTATCTTGGTGTAGCATAAATGTTGACGGTTTTTTTAAATTTCAACATATCTGTGTTTTTATCCAATTTCTCTACTCTTAAGTTAATATTGAAATCTTCAAAATAAAAAATATCATAACCATTTTTGGCTATAACATCATAAAGCTCAATTTTAGCTTCATCACTCGCTTCTCCAAAGCTCTCTGCAATAATAACAGGCTTACATCCTTTTATTAAATCAGTAATAGATTTAATAATTTCCTTGTCGTAACCTTCAGCATCTATCTTAATAAATGATAATTTATTCATCCAATCTGGATAATCTTTTTCTAAAAAGGATTTCAGATTTACGCCTTTAATCTTTTCTGGCTGAACAAATTTACCATGCTGACTATCTTTTGTTGGTGAAATGGCGCCATTAGCAAAAGAAGCTTCTGATGAAACAAAGAAAAACTCTTCATCCTGAGTAGAAATGGCGTAAGGCTGAGGAACTAAATGATATTTATCTAGGTTTAAAGAGGCATTCTTTTGAAGAATTTTCTGCACAAACGGATTAGGATCAAAGCCAATTGTTAATCCACTTTTGCCAGTACATAAAGCCATTGGAACGGTGGTATCTCCAATGTTTGCACCAATATCAATAGCAAAATCACCTTCTTTTATAAATTGATTGAAAAACTCAACCATAGCAGAATCTATTTTAATTGGAGTAACCAAAGGATTAGACCAATTGGCAAATTCTATAGCGCCATATTTTCCCAAATCAAAAGTTTCAACTTGCGGTGGATACTCTTGGGTAATTCTTCTTGCTCTTTTTCTAGCTAAAGAATTCTTAATGTATTCTAACATACTAACTATTAATTATATTTTGGTATTTCGTCTTAACTACGTTTAAAAAAGCCTGTTTCTATTTAATTTTATTATAGTTTTTATATTCAAATGGGCGATAACCCGTTTTCTCTTCTATTAACTTTAAAAATCTTCTTCTTAAAGATAGCTTTTTCTTAATAAGAGTAGGGTCTACAGAAAACTCCCAATTTGTATTGGTAATTCTTTGTTGAATAGCGATGGGATGAGAGCCAGTAAATTTCTTTAATTCATCGGCATTTCCATAATCAAAGCTTTGTGCTTTTGGCATGTTGGTTTCAATCCAATCATCTTCATGATAAAACTTGTTAAAATTTCTAACTTTATTATTTAATCCTTGTGGAGGTTTTACCCAACCATAATGATACACATAAGCCTCTATTTCTTTAACTTTTATTTTTCTGCCGTTAATTCTTAAGCCTTGGGCATCTCTGTAAGAAGAAATTCCTTCCAAATTTTTTACAATTCTTATTTCTTTTCTATACCATCTTCTAGAAACAGCTACATAATCATAAGAACCATAAAAATGTAAATACTTAAAAAGTAAGCCTTCAACGTTTTTATCATTTAGGCAGTTTTCCATTTCTTTTTTAATCTCAGCATGGTATTTTTCATGAATTACCTCATCTCCTTGGATATAAAATGCCCAATCAGCATCTTTTGAAATGGCTTTGAATGCTTTATCTGTTTCTAAAGCAAATGTTTTACCTCCTTCTCTTACTTCATCATTCCAAGTGGTTTCAATAATTTTGATTTTAGGAGAATCTATAGATTGAAGCAATTTCAAGGTATCATCGCTAGAATTACCATGAGCGATAATAAATTCATCACATAAGGGTAAAATGGAAGTTATAGCTTCCACAATTGGATAATCGTTAGTTACAGCATTTCTTATGAATGTAAAACCGGCTACTTTCATGTTTGAGATTTCATATTAAGATTAGGGAGTAAAAGTAAAAAAAATAGGATACAGCCACCACTAATCTGTCTTTCTAAAGTATTATCAGAAAACATATGAAGGAAAAAAGGCACCATCAACCAAAAAATGAGGTAGTTTTTTTGAGTTTTTTTTATGATTAAAATCAGAAAAACAATGAAAACAACCACAGTAAATGGGATTCCAAAAGAGGCCGCGTAATAAAGAAATTGATTATGAATAAAAATTCTGTTTTCAGGAATCAATAAATAGGAATCTTTTTGATATTGAGCTTGCATATCATCTTTTAAATCAGATGGAGATACGCCAAACCAAGCATTTTTTTTAATAATTTCTGTTGTACATTTTACTGCCGCCCAACGCTGACCCAATGATTGATAGTTTGGGTTTTTATTTTCAATAATAGAATAAATATCTTGTACTGTATTGTCATATCTGGCTTTTACAGGTGGCACAGTTTTAATAAGAACAACAGCACTAAACGCAACTAAAACCAAATAAATCAATTGAATGTACTTTTTTAAGATAAACGTTTGATAGAGGAGGTATAAAATGCCAATTATGAATATACTAAGTAAAGAAAACCTAAAAGAAATAACACAAAGCTCAAGAAAAAATACAAGGGAAAGAGAAGTAAGCAACAGTAATTTGAGCTTGTTTTTTTCAATTGATATAAAATATATGATGAGAACAAAGGAAACGGTGCTTAGCAATCCTAACTCAGTATGTACCGGCCCAAATACCGATACTATATTTTTACTTACAGCAACCTGTTTAATAAAATGCTCATAATTTAAAAGAACATAAATACTATCAATAGTTAAACAAGCAAAACAACATAAAATAAAGAAAGCTAATAAATATTTTATTTTTACTTGATTGAGTTTTGGCGCTAATAAAAACCCAAAGGGTAATAAAATCAAGTAATTAACTTTAAATACAATGCTTTTCCACTCATTTATATCTTCAGTATGAAAAATACTAAAAATGAAAGCGGCATAAATTGCAAGAAATAAATACTGAATTAATCCAATTTTAATTTCTTTATTTTTCTTTTGATAAAAGGATAAAAGACCACTTAATAAGATTAAAACGGTGCTGATAGAGAGTAACGCTCTTGAGTAAAACAAACCAAAAACTAATAGATAACAAGACCATTCCAAAGCATTATTGCTAATGAAAGAAGAATAGTTTTCTTTGCTTACTATCTTGCTCATTTTAAAATGATATTTTTACTTTAATTGATACCAAAGGTAAATTAATGTTAGAGAAGGCAAAACAGTTAATAAATCAGTTTCAAAATGGTAATTTAAAAGCGCTGGCTAGATTATTAACTATTGTAGAGAATAATTTGGCTGGCGCCGATGATATTCTTAAAACTTTAAAAATTAAAGAAGTTCCTGTTATTGGAGTTACTGGCCCGCCGGGAGCCGGAAAAAGTACTTTGGTAAATGCAGTTTTAAATGAACTCTCAAAAAATAACAAAATAGCCATTTTAGCTATTGACCCGACTTCTCCATTTAATAGGGGCTCTTTATTAGGAGACCGTATTAGAATGACAGATCAGTTTAATAATCAAAATGTATTCATCAGGTCATTAGCAACAAGAGGTTCTTTGGGTGGTTTATCTGCCAAAACCATAGAAATGGTTGATGTACTTAAATCTGCTGATTTTGATTATATTTTTATAGAAACAGTAGGTGTAGGGCAATCAGAAATTGAAATTGCCGGTCTTGCAGATTTAACAGTTGTGGTTTTAGTGCCCGAAGCTGGAGATGAAATTCAAAGCATAAAATCGGGATTGATGGAAATAGCAGATGTTTTTGTAGTAAATAAAGCCGATAGAGAAGGTGCAGATACCTTTGCAAATCATTTAAAAATGATGCTAAATCACAATCATCAACCTATTCCGGTATTAAAAACAGTTGCATCGCAGTCGCAAGGAGTTAATGAATTAATTGAACAGATTCAAGTTGTTTCCTCAAAAAACAATTTAAGAAAGCCCTATTTATTAACTGAAAAGGCTTGGAGACTGATCCAACACTTTAGAATGAAAGATTTAAACAAAGAAAAGCTTCAACAAGAAATTGCTGAAGCTTTAAAAAAAGATTTTAATCTTTATAAATTTGTAGAGAAATTTAAGAATTCATAATCTCTTCTATTTCATCTGCATCAATAGGAATATTAGCCATTAAATCTACTGGTCCATTTGGTGTGATTAATATATCGTTCTCTAAACGAATTCCTAATCCTTCTTCTAAAATGTATATTCCAGGCTCACAGGTTAAAATATTACCCACAGCAAATGGCTCGTATCGGCTTGCAAAATCATGAACATCTATCCCTAAATGATGTGAAGTGCCATGCATAAAATATTTTTTGTAAGCCGGTATTTTGGGGTTTTGTTTTTCTACATCATGTTTATCTAACAATCCCAATTTAATTAGTTCGCTAGTCATAATCTTACCTACTTCTTCATGATATTCATTCCATATAGTTCCGGCAACAAGCATCTTTGTGGCTTCTTTCATCACATGATGCACCGATTTATAAACGTCTTTTTGCCTTTTAGTAAATTTGCCACTCACAGGCACAGATCTACTTAAATCTGCATTGTAGTTAGCATATTCAGCTCCAAAATCAAAAAGAATAACATCACCGTCTTTACAAGTTTGGTTATTATCGTTATAATGAAGAATACATGCATTTTTACCCGATGCTATAATTGGAGTGTAGGCATGCCCAGTAGCTTGCTGTTTAATAAATTCATGAATAATTTCTGCCTCTATTTCATATTCCTGAACTTCAGGTTTTATAAATTTCAAAATTCTTCTAAAGGCATCTCCAGTAATGTCACATGCTTTTTGAGTATAAAATATTTCTGCTTCAGATTTTATTGGGCGCAAAGACCTGAATATTAAAGCAGCTCTTTCATAATGATGTAAAGGATATTTTGATTTTAACTCTTCTATAAACCTGATATCTTTATAAGGTACTGTATGCGCATACCTATCGTTTTCGTTCGTATTTAAATAAATATGATCTGCATAATGGATAATTGCAGATAAAATATTCCAAAATTCGTCTATCCAATAGATATTTTGGATGCCTGATATTTTTCTAGCTTCTTCAAAAGTATATTTATGCCCTTCCCAAATTGCAATGTGTTCATTCGTCTGTCTTAAAAACAGGACTTCTTTGTATAACGGATTAGGACAATCGGGAAAAAGTAAGAGAATAGTTTGCTCTTGATCTATTCCAGACAGGTAAAACAAGTCTGGATTCTGCTTAAAAGCATAGATTTGATCACCACTTCTTGGAAATTCATCACTAGAATTTATAATTGCTAAACTATTTTTTTTTAGTTTAGAAGTAAAATTCGATCTATTTTGTGAAAATAATTTAAAATTTAAAATTTGATATTTCATTTAAAGGAGAAAATTTTATAATTACAAAGCTTTTATACTTATTTTTGTCGTAATTAAAGTTTGGAACAGATTTTGAATAGTTTGTTCATGTCAAACTTATAATTAATTTTACAAATAATTAAGCAATTAAATTTGTTAACCTTAAAAAAGAATTTATGAATTATTCTACATTTAAAAAAACAGTCGCTTTGTCTTTAGCAACTGCTTTCGCTGTAACTGCGAATGCACAAGATGCTACTACTAGCGCAACTACTAGCCCTGCCAAAGTATTTGGTGGAAGAGCACAGTACAGAACATGGACCTTTGGAGTAAACGGAGGTTTTACAGCACCAGCAGTAATTATTGGCGGTACTAACGATTTTGGAAGAAACGTTAGATTAGGCGAATATACTTTTGGAGCATATTATGGTTTAAACTTGAGAAAGCAATTAACTCATGCTTTTGGTTTACAAGCTAATTTAAATAGAGGTCATGTTGTATCTTACAACAAAAACTCTGGAACAAGCCTTACAGGTGGTACAGGTCCATACAGCTCTGCAAAAACTGAAGTTCAATATGATGTTAACTTAAGTGGAGTAGTTAATGTTGCTACTATTGATTTTCTTAACAGAGAAAATGCAGTTAATTTTTACTTAACTGCTGGTTATGGTTTATTAGCTTACAATCCTCAAGTTTATAGATCTTATGATGTTGAAGCTGGATCAGTAAACAACAAAGGAAAATGGGGTGGAGCAGGTGATAATAATGATTACATCAGAGAAGCTTACATTCCAGTTGGATTAGGATTTAAATTTAAATTAAACGATAGAGTTGCTTTAGATTTAGGTTATGATATGAAGTTTATTGATGGAGATAATTTTGATGGTGTTAGAGCTAACGGAACTTCAAAAGATAAATTTTCTTATACTCATGCAGGTTTAGAATTTTCTTTAGGTGCTAAATCTAAGCCAGATTTAAACTGGGTGAATCCAATTGCTATGATGTATGATGAATTAAAAGATCCTACATTACGTCAAGAAGTTGAAGCTTTAAAAGGAAGAGTAACAAATGTTGAACAAGCTGTTGAAGATTTGAAAAAAGATTCAGATGGTGACGGTGTTGCTGATCATTTAGACAAATGTCCTAATACTCCAGCAGGTGCTAAAGTTGATGGTGCAGGTTGTGAATTAGATACAGATGGTGATGGTGTTCCAGATTGGAAAGACAAATGTCCAACAGAAGCAGGTACTGCTGAGTTAAACGGATGTCCAGAAATGGGAACTGCTACTATGAAAGATGTTCAAAACATTCAATTTGAATATAATTCTTCAGTGTTAAGAACTTCTTCTTATGCTACTTTAGATAAAATATCTTCAAGCATGAGAGCAGATAATAACATGAATTTGCAATTAGATGGTCACGCTTCTCAAGAAGGAACTGACGAATATAACATGCAATTATCTATTGACAGAGCAAATGCAGTAAAAACTTATTTAGTAAACTCAGGTGTTGATGCTAAAAGAGTGATGACAAAAGGTTATGGCGAAACTCGTCCAATTGCATCAAATGCAACTGAAGAAGGTCGTGTAGCTAACCGTCGTGTTGAGTTTAGACAACTATAATTAAAAACATTAATTTGTAAAAAAAGGGAGTTCATACGGACTCCCTTTTTTTTATTTTTAAATTTGACTATGATGTATTTTTTTAGAAAAAAAGATCCCAACAGACCAGATAATTTTAACCTGAGAGCAATGCATTGGATTAACCGCATTGCTATTATTGTTTTCCTTGGTGGCGTAATATGGAAACTCATAGACCTATTCATTTTAAAAAAATAAGCTAAAACAGATGAAAAAAATAATTAATACGCCTAATGCTCCTGCTCCTATTGGTCCATATAGTCAAGCGGTTTTAGTAAATAACATGCTTTTTGCTTCCGGTCAAATTGCAATAGATCCTGCTACAGGAAACATTATTGATAAATCTATTGAAGAAGAAACGCATCAAGTAATGAAAAATATTAAAGCAATTTTAGATGCTGCCGAAATGACATTTGATGATATAGTGAAGACTTCCATTTTTTTAAGTGATATGGATTTCTTTGGAAAGGTAAACGATACTTATGGGCAGTATTTTACCGCTGATTTTCCAGCAAGAGAAACTGTAGCGGTTAAAACATTACCCAAAAACGTAAATGTAGAAATCTCAATAACGGCTCTTAAATCTTAATGAGTAAAAGGGTTGGTGGGTTATTAGCAGCCTTAAGTGCAAATATAATTTGGGGATTTTTTTCAATTGCATTAAGATTTTTAAAGGATTACTCAGTAGATCAAATTTTATACTATCGCATTTTTGTTTCGTTTATCATTTGTTGGATTGTCATTTTCTTATTTAACAGGAAACAATTAAAGTCTGATATCTTACAATTAAAAGGGGACAATGAAATACCTAAGTTAAAGCTGTGGTTTCTAATTGTTTTATCAGGAGTTTTAATCACACTAAACTGGTTTACTTTTATTTATGTGGTTAACAATGTAAATCTAAAATCAGGAGCATTTGCTTACATGGTTTGTCCGTTAATTACCGCTTTAGGAGGCTTTTTAATTTTAAAAGAAGAATTAAGCAGGTTAAAATTAATAGCTATAGCAATTGCAATCATCTCCATAATTACCTTAGCTACAGGCTCTTTTACAGATGTAATGTGGTCAGTAATTACAGCCGCTTTTTATGCTTTCTTTTTGGTTATTCAAAGAATCATCAAAAACATTAGTAAATTAAATATGCTGGGTTTTCAATTATTGATAGCATTATTTTTAATTTTGCCTTTGTTTTTCATCAATCTACAACCTATTCCTTTAAATCTGTCATTTTGGGTTGATATTGTAATTATAGCGGTATTGTTTACGCTTGTACCATTATTATTAAGTTTATTTGCTTTAAACAGTTTGCCATCATCAACCGTTGGGATTATAATTTATGTTAATCCAATTGTTGCATTTGGTGTAGCATTTTTCTATTTTCATGAAACTATTAAAATGAACCAATTATTTGCTTACAGCTTGTTAGCTATTGCCGTTGTAATTTTTAATTGGAAAATTTTAAAAGAAAATATCTTTAAAATTATCAAAAGCAAACCAGAAGTTGATGTCATTTCCTGATTTTGAATGATCAAATATTTAAAACACCCATTGAGTATTTAAAAGGAGTTGGTCCGCAAAGGGCAGAGATCCTTAAAAAAGAAATAGCTGTATTTACTTATGGAGATTTGCTTAGTTATTACCCTTTTAGATATATTGATAGAACTCAGTTCTACAAAATAAGAGATCTTAACCTTGATCTTCCTTATATTCAAATTTTAGTACGACTTAAATCTTTTGAGCATTTAGGCGATAAAAGAACAAAACGTTTAATTGCCCAAGCTGTTGATGATACCGGTGAAATTGAATTAATCTGGTTTCAAAGCATTTCTTGGGTTCAAAAAAACCTTCATCTCAATCAAGTTTATATCATTTTTGGGAAAGTAACTTTTTATAATGGAAAAGCACAAATGGCTCATCCAGAAATGGAGCTGTTTAACAAAGAGCAAAGCAACAGAGGAAACCTTAGTTTGCAACCCGTTTACTCTTCTACAGAAAAGTTAAAACAGTATAGTTTAGATTCTAAGGGAATTCAAAGGTTAATGGCGTCCTTGCTTGATGTTTGTTTGTCTCAGATTGATGAAGTAATACCAACTTATTTAATTCATCAATATAAATTAAACAAAAGAGCCGAAGCATTTCAAAATATCCATTTTCCAGCGGATGCTAATACACTTAAAAGAGCCCAAAACACTTTAAAATTTGAAGAACTTTTTTTCATTCAGCTTAAATTATTGAGGTCTAAATTGCTTCGTACTAAAAAGTTTAAAGGAAATGTTTTTGAAAATGTGGGAGAGAAATTCACCGAGTTTTATGAAAATATATTGCCTTTTCAGCTTACCAACGCACAAAAGAAGGTAATTAAAGAAATTAGGGCTGATACTTATAAGGGTATCCAAATGAATAGACTGGTGCAAGGTGATGTTGGGTCTGGTAAAACCGTTGTTGCATTAATGGCAATGCTATTGGCTATTGATAATAAATTTCAGGCCTGTTTAATGGCTCCTACAGAGATTTTAGCCACACAGCATTACCATTCTATAAAATCATTACTAAAAGACGAATTTGTTTCTGTTGAACTTTTAACTGGGTCAACAAAAAAGAAGAGCAGAAGAATTATAGCTGAACAATTAGAATTAGGAACTTTATCTATTTTGATTGGAACCCATGCTTTAATAGAAGAGCCTGTAAAATTCAAAAATTTGGGTTTTGCAGTAATTGATGAGCAACATCGTTTTGGTGTAGAACAAAGAGCAGCGTTATGGAGAAAAAATATCATTCCACCTCATGTTTTAGTGATGACAGCAACCCCAATTCCCCGCACTTTGGCAATGACGCTTTATGGCGATTTAGATGTATCTGTAATTGATGAGCTACCAGCCGGAAGAAAACCGATTGAAACTTTGCACTTGTTTGAAAACCAACGACTCAGAATGTTTGGCCTTATGAAACAGGAAATAGCAAAAGGAAGGCAAGTTTATGTTGTTTATCCTTTAATTCAAGAAAGCGCTAAATTGGACTTAAAAAACTTGATGGATGGGGTTGATGTAATGAGCAGAGAATTTCCTTTACCTGATTATAGAATTAGCATAGTTCATGGGCAGCTTAAAGCCGCAGATAAGGCGTTTGAAATGCAAAGATTTGTAAAAGGCGAAACTCAAATTATGGTGGCTACAACGGTAATAGAAGTTGGAGTAAATGTGCCTAATGCAACAGTAATGATTATAGAAAATGCTGAGCGTTTTGGTTTATCTCAGTTGCACCAATTAAGAGGTAGAGTTGGCAGAGGTGCTGATCAATCTTATTGCATTTTAATGTCGGGTACAAAATTAAGCAGAGAAGGTAAAATCAGATTAGAAACCATGGTAAAAACTAATGATGGTTTTGAAATATCAGAGATAGATTTGCAATTACGTGGCCCAGGAAACATAGAAGGGAAACAGCAAAGCGGCATAATGGACTTAAAAATTGCTGATTTAGCACTAGATCAGAAAATTTTGCAGGAAGCTAGAAAATGTGTGATTAAAATTTTAGATGAAGACCCCGAGCTTTTAAAATCAGAACACGAAGGTTTAAAAAGTTTTTTTGCTAAAACCGAAAACGGAATTACCCTAGATAAAATATCATAATATTTAGCATATATCTATTACATTTGATTTTAAAACTTGAAATATGAAATCTTTTAAATTGCTTGTTGCTGTTATCTTTTTATTTGTTTTAACAGTTCATAGTCAAGACTCTTTAGTGTTGAGAAAAATTTATGATGAAGCGCTAGTAAACGGAAAAAGCTACGAAAATTTAAAATATTTATGTAAGCAAATAGGGCCTCGTTTAAGCGGATCTCCTCAAGCACAAAAATCAGTTGAGTGGACTAAAAGCTTAATGGAAAGCTACGGTTTTGACAAAGTTTTTTTGCAAGAATGTATGGTTCCGCATTGGGTTAGAGGAGAAAAAGAAGTTGGAAAAATAATTAATGGAAAAACCAGTATTGATGTTCCAATTTGTGCCTTAGGAATGTCTCCTGCAACACCAAAAGGAGGAATTACCGCTCAAGTTATAGAAGTTAAAAGTTTAAATGAGTTAGAAATTTTAGGTGAAGCAGCCATAAAAGGCAAAATTGTCTTTTTCAATCGCCCATTTGACCCTAGATTTATAGAAACAGGCAAAGCTTATGGTGCTGCAGGTGATCAAAGATTTGCTGGTCCGGCTGTTGCGGCTAAATTAGGAGCCGTAGGTGTAATAGTAAGATCTTTAACAGAGAGCTTGGATGATTATCCTCATACCGGAACTACTCAGTTTCCAGAAGGATCCAGAAAAATACCAGCCGCAGCAATTTCAACCAACGGAGCCAATCAACTGAGTGCTTTATTAAAACTTAAAAAATCACCAACAGTACAGTTCTACTTTAAACAAAACTGTAAAACTCTACCTGACGCAAAATCTTATAACGTAGTTGGGGAAATTACAGGATCCGAAAGTCCGAATGAATTTATTACTGTTGGAGGTCATTTAGATTCGTGGGATTTAGCAGAAGGCGCTCATGATGATGGTACAGGTATCGTTCAGTCTTTAGAAGTTTTAAGAATTTACAAAGCAATGGGTATGAAACCTAAACATTCTATTAGAGCAGTAATGTTTATGAATGAAGAAAATGGAGGAAGAGGAGGTGATAAATATGCCGAATTAGCACTCAAAAATAAAGAACAACACATTGCAGCCATAGAATCTGATGGTGGTGGCTTTACTCCCCGAGGTTTTACTTTTCAGGATGTTTCTACTGAAACCATCAATAATATCAATTCAAACTGGAAAGAATTACTTACGCCTTACCTTGCAGATCGTTTAAGCAAAGGCGGTAGCGGTAGTGACATTGCACCATTAGCTGTTTTTAAAGAAGCTGTTTTAATTGGATATAGAGTAGATTCTCAACGCTATTTTGATATTCATCACACACCAAATGATGTTTTTGAAAACGTAAATAAAAGAGAATTAGAATTAGGCGCTGCAGCGATGACGGCTTTGGTTTACTTAATAGATCAACACGGTATTAAATAATTATATTTTAGTTTTGTTTTTTGGAATCCAATAATCTTAAAAAAGATCCTTACGTCGCATTAAAGTTTCCAGAGTTTAGGTCTTTTTTGGTGATGCGTTTTTTTCTAACCATAGGCTATCAAATTCAAGGGGTAGTTTTAGGCTGGTACATTTATAATCTCACCAAAGATCCTTTATCATTAGGGTTAATTGGTCTTTGCGAAGCGGTTCCTGCAATAGGAATTGCCCTTTATGGAGGTTATATTGCTGATAAATCAAATAAAAAAACGCTGTTAAATAGGGTTGTAGGTGTAATTCTATTTGCATCTATAGTGTTGTATATTGTAACACTTCCTGCTGTTACCGTTTACTTGGGTCAATCTTTATTAATTACTACCATTTATATTATGGTATTTGTGATTGGAATGGCCAGAGGGTTTTATGCTCCCACATCTTTTTCCATAATGGCAATGATTATTCCAAGGGAGCATTATCCAAATTCATCTACTTGGAATAGCTCTGCCTGGCAAACGGCTTCAATTGTTGGCCCAGCATTAGGAGGGTTGTTATATGGTTTTGCAGGTATAAACCACACTTTCATTTTTGTGTTGATTTGTATATCTATATCATTTATAGGTACATTTTTCTTTAAAAGCAGACCATCAACTTTTGTAAAAACAGGAAGCATTTATAAAAGCCTTTCAGAAGGATTAAAATTTGTTTTTAAAACCAAAATATTGGTTGGTGCTTTAAGTTTAGACCTCTTCTCTGTTTTTTTTGGAGGGGCGGTAGCTTTAATACCCGTTGTAGCTACAGAAGTTTTACATGTTGGAGCAACAGAATTTGGGATGTTAAGAGCAGCGCCAGCAGTTGGAGCAGTTTTAACCATGTTATTAATGACTAGATTTTCTCCAATGGGAAAGCCTTGGCGAAACTTGCTTTTTGCCGTTACCGGATTTGGCGTTTCTATTATTTGTTACGGTTTGTCTACAAATTTTTACCTTACGCTCTTCTTTCTTTTTTTAGAAGGTGCTTTTGATAGCATAAGCGTAATTATTAGATCTACTATTTTACAGCTCGTTACCCCTGACGAAATGCGAGGAAGAGTATCGGCAGTAAATTCAATGTTTATTGGGTCGTCAAATGAGATTGGGCAGTTTGAATCAGGTTTAACCGCAAAATTAATGAGAACTGTTCCCGCAATAGTTTTTGGAGGCAGTATGACTTTGTTTGTTGCTGCTGTAACATGGTATAAAACCAAAAAGTTGGTTCCCATGTCTTTAGAAGACATTAGTAACTCTTAATTCAATAGGTTTAATATGAAAGATGATGAAGATTTTTCAGTTAAGCTTCCTGTTTTTGAAGGGCCGTTTGATTTACTTCTTTTTTTTATTGAAAAGGATGAATTGGATATCCATAATATCCCAATAGCAAAAATTACTGATGATTTTTTAAGCTACCTGCATCAACTCAATTCATTAAATATGGAGTTGGCAAGCGAATTTATTTTTGTTGCAGCCACTTTAATGCGGATAAAGGCAAAAATGCTTTTACCTAGACCAGAGCTTAATGAAGAAGGCAAGGAAATTGATTTAAAAAGAGATTTAGTACAAAAACTTTTAGAATATAAAAGATTTAAGGAAGTTACTGAAGAGTTTAAATTACTTGAGGAAGCCCGTTTCCATAAAGAAAAGCGAGGTAATATGGCTGAAGATATTCATAATTTAATGAGCCAAACAGAACCAGCAGAGGATCTTTCTTCTTTTGATTTATATAAATTGTTAAAGACTTACCAAAAAGTAATGGGAAATTATATGGTAAGAACCGAAGAGGTAAAACATACCGTAGAAAAATATCCTTACAGCATAGAAGAGCAAAAAATACAAATTACTAATCTTCTAAATATCAACTCTCAATTAGATTTTAAAAATCTTTTGAAGATATCAAAAGATAAAGTACAGTTTGTTTATAATTTTTTGGCAGTTCTAGAAATGTTGCAGCAACAACTGTTAAGCATCCAAATTGGCTTGGGATTTAATAACTTTTGGATTCAGCAAAAGTAAGCGATTGCTCAATAAAATGAATCACTTTTAATTCATCCTCTAAGCCAATTTCAGGTTCTTGGTTGTTGCGTAAACAGTAGATCACTTTTTTTAAGAAGTCATCATGCTTATCAGCGGATCCTTTATAATATTGGTAAGTATTAGCTTGAGTAATTTGATCAAAAACAGGCATGTCAAATTTATCCTCAATATTAACAAAGTCTAATTTTTCCATATACTGCCCGCCAACTTTTACGTTGCCTTTGGTGCCAATAATTGTCAAGCTACTTTCTATGTTGTTTTGATAAGCAGCTGTGGTGAAATTAAAAACTCCTTTGCCTCCATTTGCCAAATTAAAAGTAATAATTCCACTATCGTTAAATTCAGTTTTGATGTCTTTGTTTAGTGTAAATAATTCGCTGTTAATTTGGTTTGGCTCACCAACAAGCCAAATCATCAAATCAATAAAATGGCTAAACTGAGAATAAAGAGGGCCTCCTCCAATGGCTTTTGAAGCTCTCCATTGAGAATCATCATAATATCGTTGGTTTCTATTCCAAAAACAATTGATCTGAAGAAATAAGAGATCGCCTAATTTCTTTTGCGAAACTAGTTTTTTAAGCCAAATAGCAACTGGGCTGTAACGGTTTTGCATTACTGCAAAAACTTTCTTACCAGAATTTCGCTCCGCTTGCATCATCTCAAAAACCTCATCTGCTTGCAAAGCAACGGGCTTTTCACATATTACATGATATCCCTTATTTAAGCAATCAATGGTGTGTTTTGGGTGTAAGCCATTTGGGGTGCAAATACAAACTACATCAGCCGGAATTTTTGCAGCAAAAAAATCATCAACAGAAGTAAAAAAGGGAATCAATTTATCAATAGATTTTCGTTTGTTAAAATCGATGTCAACAGCGGCAACTAATTCTGTATCACTAAAGTTTGAAAGTAAACTCGAATATTTTGCGCCAATATTGCCCACACCTATAATAACGAAACTAATTTCTTTCATGTACAGTTTTAATATTTAAAAATGGTGCAAAATATCTAATTTAGGGCTTTCATTCAAAACGGGGGTTTAGGCCTTGTTTTTTGAATGTATCTGTTTAATTTGTAATAATATACATTTTCAATAAAAATAAATGAAAAAGGATAAATTAATTTTCAGTTTAATAGAAGAAGAAGAAGCCAGACAAGAAAACGGCCTTGAACTAATTGCTTCAGAAAACTTTGTAAGCGAGCAAGTTATGAAAGCAGCAGGCTCTGTATTAACCAATAAATACGCAGAAGGATTGCCAGGGAAAAGATATTATGGTGGCTGTGAAGTAGTAGATGAAATTGAAAATATTGCAATAGAAAGAGCAAAAGAATTATTTAACGCAGCTTGGGCTAATGTGCAGCCACACTCTGGCGCACAGGCAAATGCGGCAGTTTTTTTAGCGCTTTTAAATCCTGGGGATAAAATTTTAGGATTTGATTTATCTCATGGTGGTCATTTAACTCATGGTTCGCCTGTTAATTTTTCGGGTAAAATATATAAGCCTTTTTTCTACGGCGTAGAAGAAGCTACAGGTTTAATTAATTATAAACAATTAGAAGAAGTTGCACTTAGAGAGAAGCCTAAGTTAATTATTTGTGGAGCATCAGCCTATTCTAGAGATTGGGATTATAAATTTATTAGAGAAGTTGCTGATAAAATTGGAGCATTAGTTTTAGCAGATATTTCTCACCCCTCAGGGTTAA
Organism: Pedobacter cryophilus; assembly: GCF_005116455.1. Classification (GTDB taxonomy): domain Bacteria; phylum Bacteroidota; class Bacteroidia; order Sphingobacteriales; family Sphingobacteriaceae; genus Pseudopedobacter; species Pseudopedobacter cryophilum. The sequence goes on along the minus strand of NZ_SWBP01000001.1, from coordinate 612,780 downwards.
TTGCCAGAGGGTTACTTGCAGATCCACTTCCTTACTGCCATGTGGTAACAACTACAACTCACAAAACATTAAGAGGACCACGTGGTGGTTTAATTATGATGGGAAAAGATTTTGAAAATCCTTTTGGCATTAAAACACCAAAGGGAGAAATAAAAATGATGTCGGCGTTGTTAGATGGAGCTGTTTTTCCAGGTACACAAGGTGGGCCATTAGAGCATATTATTGCTGCAAAAGCAATCGCTTTTGGCGAAGCTTTAAGTGATAAATACATGGACTATATTGTTCAGGTTAAAAAGAATGCCCAAGCTATGGCGGCAGCTTTTGTAGCTAGAGACTATAAATTAATCTCTGGTGGTACAGATAATCATTTGATGTTAATAGACCTTAGCAATAAGAATATTACTGGGAAACTAGCCGAAGAAGTTTTAGGAAAAGCAGAGATTACTGTAAATAAAAACATGGTCCCTTTTGATAAGAGATCTCCATTTGTTACCTCAGGAATAAGAGTTGGAACCGCGGCTATTACTACAAGAGGCTTGAAAGAGAAGCACATGGAAAAAATTGTTGAGTTTATTGACGAAGCATTAATACATCACGATGACGAACCTTATTTAGATAAAATTCGTAAAAAAGTAAATGAGATGATGGCTAAACACCCTCTTTATAAAAAATAGTAAACATGAATGCCGAGGAATTTTCTATTTTAGATTATCATAAATCTAACCTACCAGTAAAGGTAGAATATGATTACTATGAATCTTCCTCCGATATAGAATTTGATCACATTTTGGAATTGGCCTGTTTTATCACAAACAGTCCAATTTCTTTTATTTCTTTTTTTGAGAAAAACCTTCAATGTGTTAAATACACCAAAGGTATTCCTACCTCAGAAATACCTCTTGAGCAATCTTTATGTCAATTTACTGTTCTTGAAAATAATTTTTTTGAAATAGAAGATGTACCCAATAATGCCAAAGCAAAAGCTCTTTTAAAAGGGGCTAATTATGACTTTAAATATTATGCTGGCCTTCCTCTTGTTAGTCCAAAAGGCGTAATTATTGGCACAATTTGCGTAATTGATCAACAATCAAAAAAATTAACAGATAGCCAAATCAAAGCATTTTATGCCTTAGGATTGCAGGTAATTAATAACCTTGAGTTACGTAAAAAAGATATTCAAGAAATAAAAAGTAAATTAAAAAGTGAAGAATTTACAGATTTATTTAATTCATCGCCTGATTTAATTTGCTTATTAAGTGCCGACCAAAAAATAGTAAATATTAATTCGGCTGTTTTTGATATTATGGGTTATGATGTTAAAGATTGTATCGGATTAAATATTTCTGAGTTCATGTTATCAGAAGATAAAATGAATGTTTTTAATACCGCAACAGAAAGTTTGAGGAATAAGATTAAGCATTTTGAAGTTGAAACCAGGGTAGTTAATAAGAATAAAAGCATAAAATGGATTAGTTGGAATGCCATCTCTAAAAACAAAATGTGGTTTGTTACTGGCAGAGATATTTCAAAATATAAAGAAACTTTACATCAATTAAATCAATTATCAACAGTAGCAAGTAAAATAAATAATGGGGTGGTTATTAGTAGTGCCAACAACAATGTTTTATGGATAAATGATGCTTTTACAAAAATAACCGGATATACCATAGAGGATTTAGAAGATCAAAAGCTAGGTGATGTAATAGTTGGTGCAAATAGCGATATTGACATTATAGAGAAAGCAAGAATAGAAACCCAAAACAAAAAATCTTTTTCTGTAGAATTATTGGCTTATAGAAAAGATGGAAAACCTATTTGGCTTTCTATTTACAACACTATTATTTTAGATTCTAAAGGTGAAGTAGAAAGCTTAATTGAAATTGTTATAGATATTACAGAAAGGAAAGAAGCAGAAGAGCAGTTAGAATTACTTTCATTAGTTGCTAGTAAAACCGAGAATGGGGTTTCTATAAGTGATAAAACTGGCAGAGTGAAATGGATTAACGCTGCTTTATCAAAAATGATAGGTTACCAACTAGAAGAGCTCATAGGAAAAAGAGTAGGAGATATTGTTAAAGGCGAGGAAACGGATATTAAAATGCTTAATCAAGCCCGAGACGGAGCTAGAAAATCTATCCCATATAATTTAGAATTAAAAGTTAATAAAAAGGATGGAACACCCGTTTGGTTATCTGTTTCTAATACCCCAATTCTTGATCAGCAAGGAAATATAGAAAGAGAAATTGAAATCATTAACGATATTTCGGATAGAAAGCAAGCCGAAATACAGTTGTTAGCTGCTAAAGAGCAAGCTATGCAATTAAGCAAGGCAAAGGAAATGTTTCTTTCTGTGATGAGTCATGAAATTAGAACACCTTTAAATGCCGTAATTGGAATAACTAATATTTTATTAGACGAAGAAAAATTAGAGCATCAAGTACAATCGCTCAACTTACTTAAGTTTTCTTCTGATAACCTTTTAAATCTTATTAATGATATTCTTGATTTTTCTAAAATGGAGATTGGAAAAATGGAACTAGAATATAAAAGAGTAAATATTAGAGATCTTATTAAAGATATTGTAGACTCTTTAGCTTTTAAAACAAACGAAAAAGGAATTGAACTAAATTATATAATTAGTCCAGATTTGCCCGAATTAGTAAGAGGTGATAAAACGAGGCTTTATCAGATTTTAATCAATTTAATTAATAACGCCTTAAAGTTTACTGAAAAAGGATTTGTAAAAGTAGCTGTAGCTGTCGCTAAAATTACTAAACAGCATACCTTCGTTCATTTTGAAATAACCGATACCGGAATAGGAATCCCCGAGGATAAATTTGAAGATATATTTGAATCCTTTACTCAAGCAGCAGCTAATACTTCAAGAAAATATGGCGGTACAGGCTTAGGTTTAACAATCACAAAAAAATTAGTAGAACTTTATAGCGGCGAAATTAAAGTCAAAAGTATATTAGGAAAAGGCTCAACATTTTATTTTGACCTTAAATTTGATAATTTTAAAGAAACAGAGATGGAAATTAAAGAGGAGTCTAATGCTATTAAAACGCTAAATGCAAGGGTTTTAGTAGTTGATGATAATGAAATCAATAGAATTCTTGCAAGAAAAGTATTAACTAAATTTCAAGTAGAAGTAGTTACTGCCGAAAGCGGTTTAAAAGCTATTGAATTATTACAAGCAAAAGATTTTGATGTGGTATTAATGGATATTCACATGCCAGAAATGTCTGGTTATGAAGCTACTGAAAAATTAAGAGCAATAGACGATGTGTATTTTAAAGAACTCCCAATTATTGCGCTAACAGCTTCTATAATGAATGAAGATTTAGATACCATTTATAAATATGGGATGAATGATTATCAACTTAAACCATTTAAACCAGATGAGTTGATTGAGAAAATTGCTAAATACCTTAAAAAGTAAAAAACCCTATAAAAGGGAAAAGCGAAATTCAATTTGAATTCCGCTTTTCCTAATCTAAATTAACGCTCTCAAATACTTGTACTCCTGCAGGTTTCAAAAGGTTACAATTATTTTTCATAGCAGCCTAAAACAGATGGAAAAATTCTGTTATTTTGTTCCAAATCTTTAGATAAATAGCTGTTAAAGTAGCTGTTAGTCGTTAAATCTTTCCCCTTCCCTACTGCAACACTATTAGCTGGTAATTTGTAATTCTCTTTTCGAGTATTAATAAATAATGGATCTTGATTATATATATTACTATTCCCTAAGGTTTGGATATCTGTTCTGATTAAATTATTCTGAAAATCGGTAATAAACAAACCTGTTCCTTTTTTATCAAATTCTAGTTCCCTTGTTAAGCTGCCGTAAATAATGTTATTTATAAAAATAGTGCTTAGGCCTTTAGTTATAGTAGTGTTGTCATTTAAATTATCGCTAAAAAAAACAGACGGTGTTTTACGTGGAAAATTAAAGTTATAGTTAGCTAAAGTGTTCTGATAAAAGGCGTAATTGCCCCCGTATAAGCCAATCACTAAAAACTGACCGCAATTATAGAACAAGTTATTTAACCCAATTACAGAAGCCGTATAGCCCAATAAGCCAGCAACCTCGTGGTTTTTAACAATAGAATTGCTCAACAGCAATTTAGGATTGGCATTATTACTCAAAGAATCAACCCTTATACCTACCAAAGCATTTTTTATAGCGGCATAATTAATTTGATTATCAAAACTCGGACGTAAAATATGAATCCCGCCCCATTGGCCAGGTTCATCGTCGTAAATTCTTTCTAATCTATCACTAGAAAAAGTAATGCTATCAGCAAAAGTTCCATTAGCCTTTAAACTTCCCGATACAAATAAGGTAGCACCTTTATGAAAAAATAATTTTGCCCCAGGATTTATTTGTAGCGTAACATTTTGATTAACAATTGCATAGTTGTAAATAATGTAGGGTTTATCTTTAGTAAAAGTGGTATTAGTATTAATGGTAGCTCCGTTTAAATAAATAGCATTTTGGCCATAAGCTTGCAAAGGAATTTTCTCTAAATTCCCATTCATAGTAATAGATATTTCATCTTCTACTATAAAAGGACTGTTAATGTTGTTTGGATCTATAAAAGCTTTTACAAAAACATAAACCGAATCATTTCCTCGGATTTTTAAATTGCTTATCGCAGATGAGGCTACACCATTAATATTGATTTTAAAAGCTGATGAGCTTCCGCCTTTTAAATGAATATCAGAAATAATGATGCTGTTCTTGTTGTAATTAAAAATCTTTAAAACTCTACTGGTAGAACCGCTATTGGTAAAAATGGTATCAAATAAAATAGAATCGGTAGAGAATTGAAGTTGAATATTAGGGTTGTCGTCAATAATTTCATCCTTGCGGCAAGCAGAAATCACAAGAATCAGAAAAGAAAATACAAGAATAAAATTCTTCATTACACCAAATATGCTTTAATTAATTATTCTGTGAAAGCTATCCCAACAATATTTATTTCTTTAATTCCAATTTCTTGAAGTGCAAAAGCGCAAGCTTCTAATGTAGCTCCAGTTGTAATGGTATCATCCACTAATAATACACTTTTGTAGCTATGTTGATTATCTAAAGCTTTAAATACCGTTTTCATATTCTCAAATCTACTACTTCTTGATTTTGCAGTCTGACTTTCGGCCGCTTTGTCTCTAAAAAGCAAATCAGTAACCACCGGAATTTGCAAAATTTCGGCTAAACCATTAGCAAATGTTTCACTTTGGTTATAACCTCTTTTTATTAATTTTTTAGGATGCAAAGGAACTGGAATAATAGCTTCGGCTAAATGGTAAGGAAAAGTTTCTTTCAATTGTTTGCCAAACATTTTACCTAGCTCTTCACCAATTTGTGGTTGGTTATTATATTTTAATTGATGCATCATGTTTTGCACCTTTCCGGCTTTGTTAAAATATAAAAACGCTGTAGCTGCATTAATATTTACTCGTCCCCAAAATTGTTTAGCCAATCTATTATCAGGCACTAAATGATAATTGGTATAGGGTAATTGATAAATGCAGGTGGTACAAAAATGCTTTTCGGTGTTTACTAAAGAATCTCCACAAGCTTGACAAAGCTCTGGGAAAATAAGCGATGCAAAATCTTTTAGGTAACCTGTAATCACATTCATGCAAATAGGTTATTGGGTTTCTTTAACCGCTAACTGCCCACAAGCAGCATCAATATCTTTTCCTCTACTTCTTCTTATATTGGTGTTGATGCCTTGTTTTTTAAGATAATTAGCAAATATTTCCGTTTTGTCTTCATCTGCATTTACAAAATCAGCAAAAGAAATAGGGTTGTATTCTATAATATTTACTTTACAAGGTACATGTTTACAAAATTTAGCCAAATCCATAGCGTCTTCTATACCATCGTTAAAATCTTTAAAAATGATGTATTCATAGGTGACAGGGTTTTTAGTTTTAGCAAAGTAATATTTCAAGGCTTCGGCCAAAGCACTTAAAGTATTTTGCTCATTTATGGGCATAATTTCATTACGCTTATCATCATTTGCAGCATGTAAAGAAAGTGCTAAATTAAATTTTACGCCATCATCACCTAGTTTCTTAATCATTTTTGCAATACCAGCAGTAGAAACAGTAATCCTTTTGTAAGACATGTTTAAGCCATCTTCAGCCGTAATCCTGTCAATAGATTTTAGCACATTACTGTAATTAAGCAAAGGCTCACCCATGCCCATATAAACAATATTAGAAAGCGGAATGTTGTAATTTTCTAGTGCTTGTTTATTAATTAAAACCACCTGATCAAAAATCTCATCGGCATTTAAATTACGTTTTCTGTCCATATAGCCAGTAGCGCAAAATTTACAGGTTAAACTGCATCCTACCTGAGAAGATACACAAGCCGTCATTCTTTCTGATGTAGGAATCAAAACTCCTTCAATTAAATGGGTATCATGCAATTTAAAGGTGTTTTTAATAGTTCTATCAGCGCTAAACTGCGAACTGTTAATTTTAGCAGCGTTAATACTAAAATTCAAATTCAATTTTTCTCTTAGTTCCTTAGATAAGTTACTCATCTCTTCAAAGTTATAAGCCGCTTTTTGCCATAACCATTCGTAAACTTGGTTTGCCCTAAAAGCCTTTTCGCCCATTTGCACAAAAACCTCTCGCAGCTCAGGCAAACTTAAAGCCCTAATATCCTTTTTTTGAATCTGTTCCATTATTATCTGCAAAATTAACATTTTAAAAGCACAAAAAAGCGAATGAGAATAGGCCCCAAAAACCTTAGGAAATTGCTTTTCGAAAAAAGAAACAGCTTATTTCATATTTAAACCGCTCATATTAAAGAGATGTTCTATTTTTGGGGCATGAATATTCTAATCCTCGGTTCTGGCGGTAGAGAAAGTACCTTCGCCTGGAAAATAGCTCAAAGTCCTTTATGTAACGAATTGTTTATTGCTCCTGGTAATGCAGGAACTGGTGCTTACGGAAAAAATGTAGCACTTAAAGTGACCGATTTTGATGGGATTAAAGCATTTGTGCTGAGTAAAAAAATAGGTTTGGTGCTAGTTGGGCCCGAAGAACCTTTAGTAAAAGGTATTCATGATTATTTTTTGGCTGATGAAGCTTTGAAAAATATTCCGGTAATTGGACCTAAAAAAGATGGAGCTCAATTAGAGGGAAGCAAAGATTTTTCGAAGGTTTTTATGGAGAAATATAAAATCCCTACTGCCGCATCACACACTTTTACAGTAGAAACTTTGCGTGAGGGATTAACTTATTTAAAGCATCATCCTATGCCTGTAGTTTTAAAAGCCGATGGATTAGCTGCCGGAAAAGGAGTTTTGATTTGTACTACTTTAGAAGAAGCGCAAGAAGAATTACGTTTAATGTTAGCCGAATCTAAATTTGGTGCTGCAAGTGAAAAAGTGGTAATTGAGGAGTTTTTAACTGGTATTGAGCTTTCTGTTTTTGTGGTGAGTGATGGTAAAGGCTATGTGATTTTGCCTTCTGCAAAAGATTATAAAAGAATTGGTGAAGGAGATACAGGTTTAAATACCGGCGGTATGGGTTCGGTTTCGCCGGTTCCATTTGCCGATGCTGCTTTTTTAAAGAAAGTAGAAGAGCGAGTGGTAATTCCAACCATAAAAGGGCTACAAGCTGAGAATATTCATTATAAAGGATTTATTTTTATTGGTTTGATGAACACTAATGGAGAGCCGCAGGTGATAGAATATAATTGCCGAATGGGTGACCCTGAAACGGAAAGCGTTTTACCACGATTGGAAAGTGATTTTGTGGAGCTTTTGCAAGCTGTAGCAAATGAAACAGTAGCTAATTATAAGTTGAAAATTTCTGATAAAACTGCTGCAACAATTGTGATTGTATCTGCCGGTTATCCCGGAGAATATATTAACGGAAAAAGCATTACAGGTTTAGAAAACATTAAAGAAAGTTTGGTTTTTCATGCCGGTACCGAATTAGAAAACGGAATTATAAAGAGCAATGGCGGTAGGGTTTTAGCCATTACTAGCCTGCAAGACAATATGTTTGATGCTTTACAACAAGCCACCGCAGATGCTGGAAGAGTTTATTTTGACGGCGCCAACTTTAGAAAAGACATAGGTTTTGATTTGTTGTAGAAATTTGGGCAAAATTTTTCTTTAAATTCTACTCTTTTTAGTGTTTGAGAAATAATTTAAAAAATCTTCCTTAAATTTATAGTTAGATTGAAATGCTTTACAGCCAATTTTAAGCCCATATCACCATAATTTACTTTGTTTTTGCATGGTTTTTGGTGTTTCATACTTTCATATTTGATTACAAAAATGATGGTTACTTTAAAAAAATATAGTGTAAGTTTATTTGTTTTGCTCATATTTTCGGCTTGTCGTCAGAATTTTGAATGGGTTAATATTAATCCCGATAAACTTATTTCAGCCAGTAAAAGTACGCCATATCAAAAAGGGGTAAGGCAGGTAGATTTAACTTTAGATCTTAAAGAAAAAGAAAAAAGGGTTTATTTTGAAAGTCCGGAAGCTTATATTTCAGCACAACCAACAGCTCCTGTTGAAGTAGTAAAACCCAAAGTTACCGTCAAAAAAAGTGGTAAAAAGAAATCAGATGCCCCAATCAAAACTACACCTGTAAAAGCTTTACAGCCCGAAGTAAAAGTAGAAAAAGAAAAACCTGTTGTAAAAGCTAAAGAAGTACAAGATACCTCAGCCGATAAATTAAACGGAGCACTTAAAATTCCTGTAAAGGATAAAAAAGTGATTAAAGAACCAGCTAAAAAAAAAGTTTTAGCTGAACCGATAGCAAACAAGACAACCGAAAAACCTACAAATCAGGTTGTTTCAAAAGATTCTTCTCCATCGTTTCAAAGAGAACCTATTATAGAAGATAGCAGTAGTACAAAAAGTTTTGAACCCATGACAAATGCTAAAAGAGGCAATAATTTTTTATTAGCCGGTTTAGTATTAGGTGTAATGGGTGTAATTTTAGGTTTGATATTTGGAAAAATGGCCTACTTAATTTCTATAGCCGGAATAATTTTTGCCCTAATTGGGTTTTTAATGAAACTTTAAAATTTCTTTTTATTCAAAACCTCATTCAGTTTATCAAGCAAAGCCGGACCTCTTAAGTTTTTTGCAATGATTTTCCCCGTTGGATCTATTAAAAAGTTTTTAGGAATAGAATTTACACCATAAAGTTGGGCAATATTATTAGTTCTATCTAAAAGCTGAGTCCAAACTAAACCATCTGCTTTTACCGCTTTTGTCCAAAGGTCTTCTCGTTGATCTATTGAAACACCTAAAATAGTGAAGTTTTTGTCCTTAAACGTTTCATAGGCATTGACCACATTAGGGTTTTCTTGTCGGCATGGGCCACACCACGACGCCCAAAAATCAATTAAAACATATTGTCCTTTGAAGCTAGAAAGCTTAATCGCAATTTGTTCGGCAGTTTTTTCTTCAAAATCTACTGCATTCACACCAATGGCAGTTCTTTTTGCTAAGGAGAGTCTTTCTAAAACAGATTGTGCTAAAATATCTTTCTTCAGCTCATCAGAAAGTTTTTGGTAAGTACTTTCAACCATATCAACATTCATATCTTCGGTGGCTAAATCCGCATTTAAAGCATATAAACTGATATAAGAATTTGGTTTGGAAGTGATAAAGTCTGCAATGGATTTCTTCCTATCTTCTATCAAAGCCAAATATCTGTCTTGAAAGCCTTGGGCAATTTCTTGTTTATTCCTTTTTTCTGGTGATAAAGCTCCAAACTCATCGTTTATAGCCATTAATTTTTGTTCTATAGGTTGGGTTGCATTAATAAAAGCGGCATTATCTTTAAAAATGTTTAAGCCCGAAACCATAGATTTAGCTACAGAATCTGAAGCTGTTAAAGTAGCTTCGCCGGGTTCAATAAAAAACCGATAAATATCTTTAGGGCTTTGCTTGTCTTGCAAATCTTTGCCGCTATGGTCTAATAATAAAATGGCTACAGCAGGTGAAGCTAATCCTATTTTAAACTCAAATTTTCCATTAATTATTTTGGCAGAATCTAATTTTTCTTGCTGATTAGCAAGATGAATAAGGTAAATATTTTTATTCGCCTTTAAATTTTTAATCTCGCCTTTAAGGCTAAAAGTGCTTTGCGCAAAAACCAATAAAGGAATTTGCAGGATGATAGAAAATATAAATCGTTTCATTTTAGTTTAATTTTTGATAGGTTCGCCACCATAAATCGGGCATTTCTCCAGACACTGCCAATTGATAATCTTCATACAAGCAAGGCACTAAATGAAAGCGTTCGTTTTTAGAGCCTAAAGTTGGATAAGGAACCTGCATCCACCAACGATCTGTTTTTTTGCTTTTGATGAAAATTAGCTCATGTGCATCTTCCTTTAAGCTGGTTTTATAAATTACGTAATCTGTTTTTGGCTTTAACGGAATATCTTTCTTTCTGTTGTAAAAGCCATCTAAAAAGCACCAAATCATTTGGGCTACCAACATTGCGGTTTGTCCGTTTTGATCATAAGCCGGATTAAATTCATAAAAACCAATAGAACTTAATTTATCGCTAAAACCCGCATAGCGGCAAAGCTGACAAGCTTCTTCGCCATAAAAACCGTTTGGGCCGGCGTTGGCATTAGCCATAGCATCAGAAGCTCTAATGCTAGATATATCAAAGCTAATCATATCAGCATTTCTAATCACAGGCTCTGCAATATGCATAGCGCCACTAATTTCTCCTAAACGTTGAGCGTCAAAAAAAAGTTTATCCATTACCCGCAAACTATCCTGATTTACAAAATAGGTTTGGTAACCCAAATTGCTAAAATTGAATAGGTAATTGGGTTGATGCAAGAAAATTTTATTGAGGTAAGAAATAGAATTAGTTGCCACAGAATCATCTTCAGATTCATCTAAATCAAACTGAGAATCTATAATTACTAAATCTACTTTTTGCTCTAATTCTTCATAAGCCATGTATTGGGCGTAGGTTAAATCCTGCCCACCACCTAAAATAACGGGAAAAATCTCATTCTTAATGAGCTCATTCACCACCATTTTTAAAGCAATATAAGTGTCAGAAATTTTTTCTCCGGCTTTGATATTCCCTAAATCAACAATTTTTGCTTTGTAAGCGCCTTCATTTAAGGCATATAATTTTTCTCTGATATAATCTGGTCCTAAGGCACAACCTTGGTTATTTACCGCACCTCTGTCATCTAAAATCCCAATAATGGCAACATCATATTTTTCTTCTTCCAAATCAGGAAAAGACGTTTCATGAATAGCTATTTTCGAACCTAAATGGCTAGAATAATACCCCTCTTTTGGAGTGAATTTAGAAACGTTTACAGGAGAAAAAAAATCAGATAAAGACATAAGAAAAACAATTCTCCCAAATATCTATTTTTTAAATTAAATTGAGGTGTTCAGAATCATTTTTTACTGGCAGAGTGCAAATATTTTTAAGACTTTTTTCTTTTAGCTTTGTAATTCCTCAGTGAATTTTGCGGATCAAATTTTAACAGCATGATTTTAGTTACAGGCGCAACAGGGTTTTTAGGTGCAGAGTTGGTAGTTCAACTTTTACAAAAAGAAACTCAAATTAAATGTATTAAAAGGGCAAATTCAGCAATTCCACAAAAGCTTATTCCTTTTAATGATAAAATAGAATGGCTTATTGCCGATATTTTAGATTATTCGGATTTGGATGATGCCTTTGAAGGTATTTCTAAAGTTTATCATTGTGCGGCTTTGGTCTCTTTTGATCCATCGTTAAAGCAAAAAATGTTAGCTATAAATGCAGAAGGAACGGCCAATATTGTAAATTTATGCTTAAGCCATTCTGTTAAAAAGTTAGTTCATGTAAGCTCTATTGCTGCTTTAGGCGAGGCTAAAGAAGGCGAGTTAATTGACGAAAAAATATTTTGGGAAGGTTTTGAATCTCATGATGCCTATTCAGTTTCTAAATATAGAGCTGAGATGGAAGTTTGGCGAGGAATTAATGAAGGTTTAAATGCCGTAATTGTTAATCCATCTATCATTATTGGGGAGGATGCAGGAACAGCAGGAAGCGGAGCTCTTTTTGAAACCGTAAAAAGTGGGATCAAATATTATACCCGTGGTGCAGGCGGCTTTGTTGACGTTAAAGATGTAGCAAAAGCGATGATTTTATTGATGGAAAGCGAGGTAAGCAATGAGCGTTTCATCATCAATGCCGAAAACTATTCTTATAAAAACTTATTTACCGAAATTGCTCAGGCTTTTCATCTTCCTGTTCCCACAAAAGAGGCAAAACCTTGGATGTTGGCTTTAGTTTGGCGAGCAAATGCGATAAAAAATGCAATCACCAATGCCAAAGGAGGATTAACAAAATCTACTTCAAAAAGTGCATCTACCATTCGGGAGTTTAATAATGCCAAAATTAAAAAGCAATTAAATTTAGAGTTTATCCCCATTAGCCAAAGCATTACCAAAATCGTAAATAGTCTAAAAATTAGCTAAAACCTATAAATTTTTAGCTTTTTAGAAATCATTTCTGCATTTTTGCGGAATAAAAAAATTGCTTTGAAGCCATACTTTATCATAGATTTCGATAGTACTTTTACCCAGGTAGAAGCCTTAGACGAGTTAGCTCGAATTTCTTTAAAACATCATCCAGATAGAGAAATCATCTATCAAAAAATAGAAGATTTAACCAATTTAGCCATGGAAGGCAAGCTTTCTTTTTCAGAAAGTTTAGAAGGACGAGTGAAATTGTTAAACGCCAATAAGAGCCATTTAACTCAACTGATAAAGCATTTAAAGAAAAAAGTATCCGCTTCTTTTCATAGAAACAAATTGTTTTTCAAAAAACACGCCGATGAAGTTTTGATTGTTTCTGGTGGTTTTAAAGAATTTATTACGCCCGTAGTTTCCCCTTATTACATCAAAAAGAAAAATATTTATGCCAATACTTTTGTGTTTGATGCCGATGATCAAATTATAGGTTACGATGCTGAAAACCCATTATCTCAAGAAAACGGAAAAGTAAAGTTATTGAAACAAATGGCCTTAAAAGGAGATATTTATGGCATTGGAGATGGTCATTCTGATTTCCAACTCAAAGAATTTGGAATGATTAAGAAGTTTTTTGCTTTTACAGAAAATATTGAAAGAAAAACCGTTGCCGAAAAAGCAGATCATGTGGCACCAAGTTTCGACGAGTTTTTATATGTAAGTGATTTACCACGAGCCATTTCTTATCCTAAAAACAGAATTCTTTGTCTTTTGGTTGGTGATGTACCTCAAGAAAGCATCGAATTATTAAAGAAAGACGGCTTTTCTATCCGCCATAAAGACACTTTCGAAGAAAAATATGTGAAAGATGTGGGCATGTTGCTTTTAGGAAATGGCGAGTTAATTAGCAATGAGCAGCTTAAAAATGCTGTGAAATTGAAGACTTTGGGATTTATAGGGAGCGCTAAAGAAAAAATCAATTTAAACCTTTGTACCGAAATGGGCATTGTAGTTTTTGATAGTTCAAACAGTAGTACAGCAAATAAAACCCTAATTGCTCGCCGTATGGCCGATTTTATCAATACCGGAACAACCCACCGAAGCGCAAACTTCCCTAATTTACAACTTCCAAAAATTGCCGAATCACACCGTTTGGTCCATATCCATAAAAACGTTCCCGGCATTATGTCTAAAATTACCAAAGTGCTGGCTAAACATGAAATTAACATTGTAGCGCAGTTTTTAATGACCAACCCAAAAATTGGCTACGTAATTACAGATATTGACACCACTTACGATAAAACTTTGCTAAAAGAGTTGAGGAAGATTGAGAATACCATTAAGTTTAGGGTATTGTATTAAATCTTTTAAGCTATTATTTTTTAGAAAAGCAATACCTGTATTTCATAGCTTCCGCTAGTCCGGCTTTCTGCTAAATGCCACAGAAAAAGTGGCATACCGCTGCCAATCCGGTTTATTTTACTTGGGTTTTTGCAATTAACTTTAAACCATAAAAAATGAAAAAGTCAAATTGGTTTATAATAGAAACATAGCAAGAATATTTGGAAGCAATTGCCAGATATGAAGCCATTAAATCTGCGCTAAAAGGAACTCAAGAGCATAAAGAGAAACTTTTGCTTGTTCATTTGATTTCGAATTACGAAGAGAGGACCACTATTTTGCCAGATGTTGATCCCATAGAGATGATCAAAATTAGAATGGAAGACTTTGGCTACAAATCTGCTGATTTAGCTCAGGTTTATGGAGATAAAGGAACAGTGAGTAAAGTTTTAAACTACAAACAATCGCTTTCTCTGAGCATGATTAGAAAGTTCAGCCAGCTTTTAAAAATTCCGGCTGAATATCTTTTAAAAGAGTATCAATTAAAAACCAGTTAATTAGAGGTCTTAGTAGGCCTTACTTCAATTTTACTTGGTAAAACTCTTGGGTTCATGTGTAGTAAATCAGAAACCATTTGTCCAATATCTTCGGGTTGAATTTTCCAAGCATCTGCATTTTGATCTGGTTCGTGTTCGTTAAAATGAGTGGCTACAGAACCCGGCATAATGGTAGTTACTTTAATGCCATACTTTCTTAAATCTAGCATAATAGCTTGTGAAAAACCTGTTAAACCAAATTTACTGGCATTGTAAGCTGAAGCTTCTGGAAAGAAATTGGTTCCTGCCAAACTAGAAATGGTAATAATATAACCTTCCGAATTTTTTAATGCCGGTATAGCCGCTTTTACGCTGTAAAACACACCGGTTAAATTGGTGTCTATGGTATCATTCCAGTCTTTAATGTCTATTTCATCAATAGGTGCAAAATGCCCAACGCCAGCATTGGCAATCAAGAAATCTATTTGTCCCCATTTGGCAATAATTTGTTCTACTGCTTTTTGTTGAGATTCATAATCTTTTACATCAGCAGCAATGGCTAAAACTTCGCCATCTAAACTGCTTAATTTTTTAGCGGCTTCATCTGCACTTTCTTGAGAGCGACTGGTAATAGCTACTTTTATTCCTTGTTTTACTAATGCCTCTGCAATACCGTATCCTATTCCTTTGCTTGCGCCAGTAATGAGCGCTACTTTATTAACTAAATTTTGCATGATAAATTGTTTTATAAAACAACAAGGTGTCAACTTTCTTGCCAAATTGGATGAAAGTTGAAGACTATAGAATTTAAATAGGTGTTGAAATGAATTCAGGATGATAAGAAGCTAAACCCTATACTTCCCCAACTTCTTCCCAAAATAACCCCTCCTTCTTTCCTGCACTTCTTTCAAAGTATCACCTTCAGAAAAATCGGTTTCAAATAATTTAGGAATAGCAATACGTTGCGAACTGTAAATACCAGAATGTCCGCTAAAAAAGTAAGCGGTAAAACAAGCGATGGCAAAAAACAAAATATATTCGCCGCCAAACAATTCAACACCCATAATGGTGCAGGCCAAAGGCGTATTGGTGGCGCCAGCAAAAACAGCAATAAAACCCAATGCAGCAAATAAACTTACTGGTGCATTTAATAAAGTGGCTAAGCTGTTTCCTAAGGTTGCCCCAATGTAAAATAGCGGAGTAACTTCGCCGCCTTTAAAGCCTGTGCCTAAGGTAACGGCGGTAAAAATAGTTTTCCAAAGCCAACTCATGGCATCGGCACCACCTTGGTTAAAGGCAGATAAAATGGTTACCGCTGTAGGATATTCGGCGTTAACACCTAAACTCAAGTAATCTGGTTTGCCTACCAGCCAGTAAAGCAATATGATAATGATTCCACCTGTTAATGGAATTAACCAAGTAGTTTTAAAAATGCTTAAGCCTATATTTTTAACATTATGTACTAAGGTTGCAAATAAATAACTGGCTAAACCAAAAGCAACTGAAGCGCCAATAATTTTAGCCATCAATAAGACATCCCAATGTAAATAAGCGGATAAGAAAAAATCTTTGCTTTGCACAAAATCTAGATGGTAAACGGTGTGTTGAATGCCCCAAATGTTAACCGTAAAATCACTGATGATACTGGCAATTAAACAAGGAATAATGGCATTGTATTGTAATTTACCCAAGGCAATAACTTCAATAGCAAATATAGCTCCGGTTAGAGGAGTTCCAAAAACAGCTCCAAAACCTGCTGCTACTCCGGCCATTAATAAGGTTTTTACTTCTTTTTCATTCAGTTTAAACCATTTTGCAAAAAGTTGGGCTATGCTACCTCCAATTTGAACGGCTGTACCCTCTCGGCCTGCCGAACCGCCAAAAAGATGGGTCAATACCGTTGTTAATAATACTAAAGGACCCATTCGGGCTGGAATGCCAGCGCCTGGTTCGTGAATTTCATCTATGATGAGGTTATTCCCTTTTTCAGATGATTTACCCAATAATTTATATAAAAAATGAATAGCTACCCCAACCAATGGTAAAAGATAAAGTAACCAAGGTTGCGCAAAGCGATAAAATATAGCTGCGTTAAGTAACCAAAGAAAAAAGGCTACCATACTGCCAATTGTAATGGCTACCGGAAAGGTTAAAAAAAACCACTTAAAGAAATACCTGATGATTAAAAAATGAGCTGATTTGATGGTTTTTTCGAACATTCCTACAAATAAAAATTAAAAATATATTTTATCGGTAGGCGTCATCATACCAAAATGAAATATTTTGGTCGGTTCAAATGGGTAGAACACCATTACCCTTTGCTTGATGCTTCAAATATATCTATTTTTTTCTTTTGCCATCATATAGGTTTTTGCGTAAGGGATAGGCGTGGATACCGGCAAAGCGTTGGGTTTTTTGAGCATTGGGTTGTGGCTAATGCCCGGTGCAGTATGAACAAATAGCCTAGTGCTTTTTCAGCATGCGCCCTCCTTATTTTATCTTTTATAATGCCTAATTTTATATGTTATTTTGATGTGCCTAAATGAAAAATTTGGTGCATTGGATGAATTATTAAAGGATCTCAAAAAATGGAAATCACTCCAGAAATTAAGGATAGATTAGAGAAATTGCAGCAGAAATATGAGGCAATGGGGCAAGATATGTCGTCTTATTTAGATGGGTTGCTTTACGCTGATTATTTGACCTATTGGGATTATATCCATTTAGATACTTTGTTGAGCTTGCAAACACCCAAAACGCCTTTCCCTGATGAGGAAATTTTTATAATGTACCATCAAATTACCGAGTTGTACTTTAAATTGGTTTTGCATGAGTGCGAACAGTTGGCAGAGCATCAAAATTTGGATGCATCTTTTTTTTGCACTCGCTTAAAGCGGATGATTAATTACTTCGAAGCCTTAACTCAGTCTTTCGGAATTATGGTGGAAGGGATGGAAAAAGAGCAGTTTTTGCAGTTCAGGATGTCTTTATTACCGGCGAGTGGTTTTCAGAGTGGGCAGTATAGAATGATTGAAATTTATGCGACAGATTTTATTAATCTGGTGGCTAAAGACCAAAGAGAGGTTTTGAGAAATGAATTGGTGGAAAAGCAATTTGAGCAAATTTATTGGAAATTTGGTGCGACAGAACTTTCTACTGGAAAGCAAACATTGACTTTAAAACAGTTTGAAAAGAAGTATGCCGAAGGATTTATTTCATTAGCAAACAAGGTAAAGCAAAGCAATTTGTGGCAATGTTATTTGCAGCTTATAGCAAAAGAAATTGATTTAACAGAAGCAGAGAATTTATTGAGAAGGTTTGATGTTTTGGTAAATGTGAACTGGCCTTTGGTGCATTATAAATCGGCAGTGCGGTATTTAAACCGAGAACCAGAAGAGATTAAAGCAACCGGAGGAACCAATTGGCAAAAATATTTGCCTCCGCGTTTTCAAAAGCGGATATTTTACCCGGCTTTATGGTCTGAATTAGAAACAGAAGAATGGGGAAAAACGTGGGTAAACGAAGTATTACATAGTTCTAAATAAGAAATCAATAAACAATTTGCTAAATTGCGAGACTTGAAAAAGGAGACCAATCACATGACCGAGACATTAAATATCAAAGTAACAAAGGCAACAAGTTCTAAATTAGCAGGGGTAGATTTTGATAATCTACCGTTTGGTAAAACATTTTCTGACCACATGTTAACTGCTGATTATGCAGATGGCGAGTGGAAAAATTTTGAAATTTTGCCTTTCGGCGATATTGGTTTGAGTCCAGCTATTTCTGCTTTACATTACGGCCAGGCTTTTTTTGAAGGCTTAAAGGCTTACAAACATGCTGATGGAAAGATTTCTGTTTTTAGGCCAGAGAAAAACGCTGCTCGTTTCAATAAATCTGCAGAGAGATTGTGTATGCCCGCATTGCCAGAAGAATTTTTTATTCAAAGTATAGCGGCAATTGTTGATATGGATAGAAATTGGGTGCCAACCAAAGAAAACTATACGCTTTACATTAGACCGTTTATGTTTGCAACCGACCCATATTTGGGTGTTGCGCCATCAAGTACTTATAAGTTTATGGTTTTATTAGGTCCAACTGGTCCGTATTTTTCTAAAAACTTGAAGGTGAAAATAGAAACTGAATATACCAGAGCTAGTGAAGGTGGTTTTGGTTTTGCTAAAGCAGCCGGAAATTACGGTGGTTCTATGCTGCCTGCAAAGAAAGCGATGGAACAGGGTTTCGACCAATTAATTTGGACAGATGCTAAAACCCATGAATATGTAGAAGAAATGGGTGCGGCAAACGTGATGTTTGTAATTGATGGCAAATTAGTTACTCCATCTACCAGAGATACCATTTTAAATGGAGTAACTAGGGAAAGCATTATCCAATTAGCTAAAGATTTTGGAATGGAAGTGGAAGAGCGTAGGGTTTCTGTTAAAGAGGTTTTAGAAGCCATTGCAAATGGAGCCTGTACAGATGCTTTTGGTGCTGGAACAGCCGCGACCATTGCCCAAGTTGCAGAGATTGTACATGAAGGGAAAACTTATACTTTGCCAAATCCATCTGAAAGCGTATTTGCTGTAAAAATGAGAAAAGCTTTAGATGATATTAAATACGGCCGAGTAGAAGATGTAAAAGGCTGGAATTTTGTAGTTTAGATTTTAGATAAAGGATTAAAGAACAAAGAGCCAAGATGTTACGTCTTGGCTCTTTTTGGTTGATATTGAAATGTCTTTATTACTTGCTCTTTCCTCTTTCATCCCAAACCTATCTATCCAAAGCCTCATTCACCAATTTTTCAAACTGACTGAATAATTCTTTTTTATGAACAGCGGGGTAAACCTGAGTCATTAATATGGCAATTGATCCTCTACTTGGGTCAATCCAAAAAGTAGTATTAAAAGCGCCGCCCCAACTTAATTTACCAATTTTGGCTCCATTTGCTAATCCTTCTTTGGTGGCAATTTCAAAACCTAAACCAAATTTGTTTTTACCTACGTTTAGGTTTCCAATTTGGTTGGTGGTCATTTGTTTTACGGTTTCGTAGCTTAAAATTTGTTTTCCTCCAAAAGAGCCTTCATTTAAAATCATTTGGCAAAATTTAGCATAATCTTCTACGGTAGATGACAATCCTGATCCGCCGGAGAAATAAGTTTTTGCACCTGTAATTGGGAAATTCACATTGTAGCCTTTGGTAACTAAAGGCAATCTTTCTAACCTGCCATCTTTAGTTTCGCCATACATTACAGATAATCTATTTGCTTTTTCCGTTGGAATAAAAAAGAATGTGTTTTCCATTCCTAAAGGCTTTAAAATGGTTTCGGTTACATATTCGTCTAAGTTTTTACCACTTGCAATTTCAATCACATAGCCTAAAACATCAGTATTTAAACCATAATAGAATGCGGCATTAGGTTGTAAGCCTAAAGGCAGTTTTCCTAAAGTTTTCATTTTATCAGCAATGGTAATTTTATCAGACGAAGCTAAATCTGGAACGCCATTTTTAGCAAAAATTAAAGCCAATCTAGGATCAATAAATCCATAACCCACACCAGAGGTATGCGTCATTAAGTTTTTAATAGTGATGGGTTCTTTAGCGTCAACAGTAGTGTAAGTAGTGTCTTTTGCATTAAAAGAAGCCAATACTTTCATATTTTTAAACTCAGGAATGTATTTAGAAACAGGGTCGGTTAGTTTTAATTTGCCTTGTTCAACTAAAATCATTGCTGCAGCGGTAACTATAGGCTTGGTCATAGAAGCAATTCTAAACTGGTCTATAGGGCGCATTAAAGCTTTAGTTTCGCGGTCTCTAAATCCAAAACCTTTATCATAAATTACTTTCCCATCAACAGCAATTAATGCTGTTGCGCCAGCCATCCAATTGTTTACTAATCCGGTGGCAATTAAGCTATCCACCCTATCCAGATTTTTTTCATCAACCCCAATTTTCTTTAAGTTGGTGGCGGCAACTAAACCGTTACTTACTTTTTCTGAACAAGCAGTAACCACTGTTAGCCCAATAAAAGCGAGGGCTAATATTCTAAACTTTATATTCATTTTTTTAAACATTATTTATTTGATTTCCTTTCGGCTTTACGTTTTTGTCTGATATATTTTCTTTGTTCTCTTTTCACTTTGGCGTCTTTAAAGTTCTCTGCCCTTTGCAATAATTTAGCTTCTTTTTCTTTAGTAATTCCTACACTTTCTTTTAATCCTGCAAAAATAACTTTCCACATTAAATTAAAAAACGAGCCATCTGTTGGTCGGGCGTAATAAGGTTTTGCAACCCTAATCGGGTTCTTTCCCGAAGGATTATTTCGCTCTAAAAGCAAAGCATTGGCAAATAAAGACATCAAGCCCATTCTTTTGAAGTTCTCTTGCTCATCCTTTTTCATCAAAATCACATTAAGATCTTCATAGTTTAAAGTCATGCTTCCGCCTGCGCCATCAACATTCCCTTTCATAGCAAAATTCATACTGTTTACTTTGCCAGAACTTGTCATTACCATGGCCAAAGGTTTAGTTAACGCATTAATGGTTGATGTTTGCATGGGTCCTAAATCTCCATCATAACTAAAGCCGCCTTTTGCATCGGTTAAATCAAAAGAAATATGAACGTTTAATTTTCCCTTCCCCATTAATAAAGTTGATAAATGTGCGTTCGCAAAATGGTTTTTACTCAACGCAGTAGAATCATTGGTCACATTAAATACTCGGCCGTCTAAATCACTAAAAAAAACCACCCCTCTGCTTTTAGTTTTAGGGTTATATTCTTTATAACTAATATTTATATTTTTAAGTATTAAAGTGTCAGTAATAATACCCCAAGCTACTCGCTGCAAAGCTAAATGAGGAAAATTTTTACCCTTATCTACCTTCGGTTTTGCTTTATCTCTATTTAAAAAAACGTCTAATTCGCCGTTCATTAATTTAACACTTGATGCTGCAAAAGTTCTTTTTTCTAATAAATCATTAAAATTAATGTTATTGGCTATTAAGCTATCAAACATAATTTTATAACGCTCTTTTTGATATTCAAATTGGTTAGAAAACGCTATTTCTTTATACCGAGGAATTAAAGCTATACCCTCTACAATCAAATGCTTGTTTTGCGTAGAAACCCCTACATGTTTAATGTTTAAATGATACATAGAATCTGGCGTAGCAAAATTATAGTCGCTAATTTCTGCAATTACGTCTTTTGCTGTAAAAATTCTATGATGATCAGTGGCTGAGGTAGAATCAATTAAAATATCATTTAAGCGAATATTTACTTTATCTAAATACGTGGTTTTGGGAATTTCAAAAGATTGATCAACATATTTTAGATTCACGTCAGATAAAAATAAACTTTCAATTTTCACCTCTTTTAAAACCTCTTTTATCCTTTCATAAACCGTTCTGTTGTCTTTGGCTTGAGCTAATTGGTTTTTTAATTTGGAATAAAACACCGTTAAAGATGGGTTTTCAATAACAATAGATTTAATGTCTAGTTTTTTGTGGCGATATACTTTTATTGGATTAACATTTTTAAGTGTAAGCTTAGTCACCTTTAAATTGATGATGTTTTCTGGCGCTGCTTTTTGATCAATTAATTTTTGGTAAACCTTTAAATCCGGAATTACCTCAATACTATCAATAGTAACCCCGCCAGATATAATGTTGATTTTTATATTAGAAAAACTCACCTTGTATAAGCTATCTGTAGCTGTGATTACCGTATTTTGAATAATAGACGTTAGCAAAGGTTTCCAACGGTGGTTAATGTACCATGCCGAAGCCAATAAAACAATTATGAGTAACCCAAAAAAACTCATTAACCATTTTACCAGGGTATGCTTTTTTTGAGGAAGAGGGTTTTCGTCCATTCTTTAAATATAATAATTAAAGCCCATTCAAGTATTCAGCCGGCATAAAATCTTTTTAATAAAGATAAAATAATTTGGAAAAGCAACCGCACAGCTTATTATTTCCGCCAGTCGTGTTTTACGCTATACTCCACAGTTTCCCAATTCGCAAAGCCCATCACTACTGTGGGGTGCCGCTTCACCCACGTTTATTTTACTCCATTCGGTGCATTTTAGTTACACATTAGACGCTTACCTAATATTCGGTTGCTGTAAAAAATTAGGTTCTCTTTCCAAGTAAATCTTTATCCAAGCAGGGTCTCTCTTTTGAGGACCCTGCGCTGTTTAATTTTCAAAATGATAAATTTACTTTTTGGCTCTTCTTCAACTGCGAGTGGCCCTTTTTGTACCAAGCAACACTCTTATTTGCTTTTTTAGCCCTGATAGAAATGGTACCGGCTAGGTGAATAAGGCCTTGTGCAGTATGAATGGATAGCAGGAATAGCTTCAAAAAATAAATTATAAAGCCTGCTTCAACTGTTCAAATTTTTTCACACTCAATCTAGAGCTAATGAGCGACGCTATAAAAGAGATCACAAAAACGGTGAAAAACACCAATATAAAATCCATTGGTTTTAGGGTAATTGGATAAGCACTTACCACCATGTTTTCTTGCGACATGGTGATAAAACCGTATTGAATTTGTAGGAAGCAGAATATTCCGCCAAGCAATAAGCCCATTACACAGCCAATAAAAGAAATCATTAAGCCTTCAAATAAAAATATTTGCCTAATCATGGTTTTATCTGCGCCTAAACTATTTAAAACGGCTATATCTTTTTGTTTATCTATTACCAGCATGGTTAAAGAACCTACAATATTGAAGGTGGCTATTAATAAAACAAAAGTTAAAATAAGGTAAACCGCCCATTTTTCGGAGTTTAAAATTTTATAAAGCAGGGCATTTTGTTGCATTCTGTCTTTTACTATAAAACTAGTGCCTAGCTTGTTTTGCAAATCTTTTTTAACTTTTTGGGCTTCTTCTGGGTTTTTTAAAATAACTTCAACGGTGCTAATATTTTTTGATTCTCCAAGTAACTCTCGGGCTACATTTAACGGAATAATTACATCGTTATCAGATTCTTGATTAGACTGAAAAACACCTACAGGCAGTAAATATCTAGAAACAAATTCATCTGAAGGACTTAAACCAGAACTGGTTCTCTTATTAGGCGAATAAATTTCTAAATAACGCATATGGTCATTAATGTTTACGCCTAAAGTATATTGCACCGCCGAGCCAATTACCGCATAATTTTGTCCATTTTCTTCTAATAAAAAAAGACCTTGTGTTAAGGTAGAATCTATTTCCTTGTTTTTTAAAAAATCAGCACTTACCCCTTTTATTTGCCCAATAAATTGTTGTCCATCATACCTTAAAAGCGCTTTTTCTTGTAATACTTCTGTATAATTTGCAATAGCTGAGTTTTTCTTAAAAGACAACAAAATGCTGTTATTTGGGTCAAAAGTTTTGCCTTTTACAGGTTCAATTCTTAAATCGGGATTTAGGGTATTTGATAAAGAAATCACTAAAGTTTCTAAGCCATTAAAAGCCGATAAAATGATGATTAGAGCGGCGCTTCCTACAAAAACGCCCAACATAGAAATGCCCGAAATGATGTTGATGGCATTGGTAGACTTTTTTGAAAAAAGATACCTTTTAGCTATGTAGAAAGCGGTATTCAAAAAGTTAGGAATTTAAAAAAGGGTTATATAATTTTTCGAAACCTATGGTGGTAAACGGTCCATGACCGGGATATACTTTTACTTCATCAGGCAATACAAATAATTGATTTTTTATGCTGCTGATTAAAATATCAAAATTTCCGCCGGGTAAATCTGTTCTCCCAATGCTTCCTTTAAAAAGGACATCGCCACCTATTAAAAAGCCATCAGCTTTGCTGTAAAAACAAAGATGAGCTGGAGAATGGCCAGGCGCAAATAGGATCTCTAATGTGGAATTTCCTAATTTAATGGTTCCAAACTCAGGTAAAAAAACTTCTGGTTCTGGCGATATTTCATAATTTATCCCTTGCATTGGCGCATAAGAAGGAATGGAATGTAAAAGAGGCAATTCGCCTTTATGGCATTGTGGCTTTAAACCATACTGATCAAAAATGAATTTGTTGCCCAATACATGGTCTATATGGCAATGCGTATTGAGTAGTAAAACGGGTTTTAAGTTATTGTCTTTAATGTATTTTACGACTGCATTTTGCTCGTCAGCGTTATACATCCCTGGGTCTATAATGGCACAGTCGCCTGTTTCATCATAAACGATATAGGTATTCTCCTGATAAGGATTATTTACAAAAGCTTTTAAGTTCATTATTTCTCTAAAATCCAATTTACCAAATCATCAATAACAGGTTGGTCTACGTGGTTAACTTGTTGATATTGTGCTACCGTACCTTTCTCGCTTACAAAAGAAAATAAGTGATTAAGCATTGGATAAAGTTTGGTTTGCACCTCTTTTTTACCTTTTAAACCAGCAATCCATAAGTTCAAATCTTGCGCCGAAACCTGAAAATCGTTACCTCCTTGAATAATAAAGGTTTTCATTTTTAATTTTTTGGTTAAAGCTACTTGGTCAAGCGAATTTAAATCAGCCCAATAAGCCGCAGGTAAACCTAAAATAACAGAATCGGCAGGGAAATTAGTAGGGGTGATGGTTTTGGTAAAATTAACGTCTTTTATGGCTTTAGTTAAAGCTTCTTTGCCTGCTTTTGTAGTATCATTAGCTTGCTTAAACATATAATTATACTGTTCTACAGAAACATCCTGAAGCTTTCTGGCTGGTGCTGCGGCTAAAATAATTCCTTTAATTTCTGGATTTAGTGTTGCAATTTTGGGCGCTAACATTCCGCCTAAGCTATGGCCAAATACATAAATTTGTTCAGCATTAATTTGGGGTACGGTTTTAGCAAATTCTATAACAGCTAAAGCATCATCTGTAACTTCTTCTTTGGTGGTAAATGCTTTGTCAAATTCTTGCCCGTACAAGGCGGTTCTTTTTACGTATCTGATAGATCCAATTCCTTTAGACGCTAAACCGGTAGCCATATCTTTAAAAGGTTTTTGTACCCCAACACTTTCATCCATATCTCCAGGACCAGATCCATGTACAAAAATTACAATTGGAGATTTTAACGAATCTTTTGGAAGCGTAAGCATAGCCGGTAAATTATGCGTACCAGATTTTATAGTAATTAACTGTTCTTTATACAAAGTAGTATCTGCATATATAGGCAATTTATAATCGGTATTTGGCTGTTTTGGAAGTATAAAAAAGCCAACTAATTTTTGGTCTTTATTAAATACAAACTGAAATGCTTGTTTATCTTTTGTGAACTTACAATTTAAAACAACGATTTGATATTCGCCCTGAGCTTTATTTTGAGCACCATCTACAGATTCTAATTTGCCTAAGCTAGCACTCAATTGTCCCCAAATTTTTTCCAGACTTTCTGCCGTAATTTTATCCTTTAATGAAGGGTCAAAAAATGCCTGAGCATCTGTATATTTTCCTTCATCTAACGTAGAGAAAAAGCTGTTTGCAGTATCAATATAGGCTAATATATTTTGGGCAAAAGTAGCAGTACTTAAAAATAATGCTATTAATAAAAGTTTAAATTTCTTAATCATTTATGGTTATGGATATTTAATTGTTAGACCATTTTAAGGTTTTAATCATTCGGTCTATATCTGTTTTTATGAATTTTATAATAGGTTGTATAGAATCTTCTTTTGGTTTTTCGTTAAAATATAAAGAAGCTCTTAAAAAATGCTTTGTACTATCTGTTAATAAAAATTGTGAAGAAGAGGCTGTGTTTCCTTCTATGGTATAAAATATTCCATAGACTTTGTTTTCTGGAATTTTAATTAGCCCTTCATCTATTCCGGTAGCTTTAACGGTATGTTTAAAAGCTAATTTTCTAGAGTCTTCCACTAATTTATCAAATTCTTGCTTAGAATTTATGGGGTAATAGCTAATGTGTAAACGAGCATTAAATTGAGGGAAAGTTAGGTTATACCAGTTAGGTTGATTTCCATTAGCACTATCCAAATACATTTTAGCATATTTTGGGTATTCAAAGCTGTAAGGCGTTTGGTTTGTAAATAACTGATAGCTTTTTTTAGGAAACTCAATTCTAAAATACCCTCTTGGTTTAGGGGCATAATCTTCAGAGGTGCTGCATGAAGAAATAGCCAATACTAAAAAAAGAATGAAAAAATAATATTTCATGGGTTTAAGGTATAAAATTTTGATGAATCATGAGCAACAAATATCTACCTTAAAAGAGAAAAGGAATTTGTTACTTATTCCAGATTTCCCAAGATTTTTCGGCTTGTAGCGCTAACATTTCTGCGCCATTTTTAATTTTAGCCTCTTTTTCTTTTCCTTTTTTTAAAAAAGTAGTTTCGGCCGGGTTATAAATTAAATCATACAGCAAATGCTTATTTGTTAAGTACTGATAAGGAATATCCGGGCAGTTTTCTACATCAGGGAAAGTACCCAATGGGGTAGTATTGATAATAATTCTATATTCTTTTAAAGTGGCTTCGCTAAGGTCATTATAGTTCAGCATTCCTTTTAAAGGCCTGCGACTAACAAATTTATAGTCGATTTTTAATTTTTCTAATACAAATTTAACTGCTCTGGCCGCTCCTCCATTTCCTAATATTAAAGCTTTTTTATGATGAGTTTCTAATAATGGTTTTAATGATTTTTCAAAACCATAAGCATCTGTATTATAGCCAACTAATTTAGGTTTATGAGGATTTAAAGTACACAATTCGCCAGAAAAAATAGATTTTACCGAATGGTGATGCGTTACTTTAATACAATTTACGGCGTCAATTTCTTGCGCATCTTTATCAATCTCGTCTAAATAATACATCACTCCAATTTTATGCGGAATGGTTACATTTAAACCACAAAGGTGTTTCTCCTTTGCTAATAGTTGAGGTAAATCACTTAGATTTTGTACAGGAAAAAGCTCATATACGCAATTTTCTAAGTTTTCTGCTTTAAATTTTTCTGTGAAATATTTTTCAGAGAAAGAATGCCCAAGGGGATAACCAATTAAACCAAATTTTTTCATCACAATCTAAACCCACAGGTAGTTTTACCTACCTATTTTCATTACTTCATATTTAAAAAATGGTTAAAAGTATCGCCACGTAAGCCTAATCTGATGGTTTCTAATGGGATAACTTCAGCTGGGGCAATGTTACCTAAGTTTACATTTGCGCCAATTAATTCTATAAACCAAACTTGTTGTGCTTTTTGAGGAGCTTCCCAAATAATGGTTTCTTCTGGTATTTGTGTTAAAATTTCATCAACCAAACCTTGTCTTACTTCTCCAGAGTCTCTGTAAATTCCTACATTTCCACCTTCTCTTGCTTCGGCAATTACCTTCCAAGAACCGGCTTCAATTTCGGCTTTCATCAGTTTAATCCATTTGTAAGGAGCAAAAATCTTTTTCTCGTCTTTAGAACCTACTTCAGATATTACGGTAACATCTTTACTTAAGGTTTGGATGTATTCGCATTTTTCTTCGTGAGGAATTTCTATTGAACCATCAGAAACTTCTACATACTCCATTCCATATTTATCCAATACTTTACGGTAATCGTCAAACTGGTTTCTAATTACAAAGGCTTCAAATAAAGTTCCACCAAAGTAAACGGGAATACCGGCATCCCTGTATAATTTTAATTTTTCGGTCAAATTTGGAGTCACGTAAGACGTAGACCAACCTAATTTCACAATATCTGTATGTCCACCAGCAACTTCTAAAAAGTCTTCTACTTGTCTTAAGCTTAGTCCTTTATCCATTACCATGGTTAGGCCATTCTGGCGAGGTTTTGCGGTACGCTCAGGAATATTATTTAAAGTATAATTCATATTTGGGTGCAAAAATCAAAAAAAAAAATCAAAATTTTATGAAATTGATTTTTTTTGTAATCTGGTAAGTAAAATTTATTTTGAGAATCTGTTAATGATATCTACAATTACCTTATTAGTTTGTAATTGTGGAAGGTATTCAAACAAGAGATAATTTTTTTCTACATCTGTATTTAAAGCAATCTCTAACTGATTTAAAGCTTCATTGTACTCTCCGTTTGCAAACAAATAAGCTACAAAACGGTAATAAAGCTCCGCAGAATCTGGATTGTTTTTTATTCCTAGCGCAATAATCTCAATACATTTTGGGATATTATCTTGTTCAAAAACAACGGAAGAATAATCTAGCCAAGCCTCTGTATCTAATGGATTTAATTCCACCACTTTTTCATAAGCCGCTTCAGAATCTTTTAAATTTCCTAATTTATAGTGTGCATCTGCAATAGCAAACCAATAATCTGGATTTTGATCATCAATGTTTAAGGCTTTTTTATAGAAATGAAGCGATTCAAAATAACGCTCTTCAAAATCAAGGGTAACGCCAATTCCGTACCAAGCGTCAGCCAACTTAGGGTCCATTTTCACAGATTTTTTGTAAAAAGAACGGGCTTCATCCATTTTTTCTAACTTCTCATAGCATTCGCCTATAGCACAATAAGTATCGGCATTGGGTTTTTCGTACTCAAAAGTTTGTCGGTAAACCTCAATAGCTTCATCAAAACGATCTAATTGAACCAGCGCATTTCCTTTGTTGAAATATGCCGATGCAAAACTGTCTTTAATTAAAATGGCGTAATCATAAGCATCAATCGCTTTTTCAAAAAGAGAAAGTTTATGAAAAGCGTTTCCTAAATTGTACCAAGCGGCAAAAGAATAAGGCTCGTTATCAATATATTGCTCATAAAACTGGATACTTTCTTCTTGTTTATCTAAAACATCATAACAAAATGCCAGTTCATATAAAGCATCTTGGTTTTCCATATTATTTTCTAAACAAAGCTTAAGATAAGTTACCGCTTCATCATAATCGCCCATGTTTTGATAAACAAAAGCAATTTGCATTAAAACTTCATCTTTGTTTTCGGCCATTTGTAAAGCCTTTTTCAGATTTTCTAAAGCATCTTCATGGCGATCCATGCTCTCGTAGATGTTTCCTTTAATCATGTAGATATCAGGATCAGATGGTTCTAACAATTCTGCTTTTTCAAGCGATTCAAAAGCCTGTGTTATTTCGTTTGTGAAAACATTTAACTGGGCTTTTTTTATGTGGAAAATTGCAGCGTAAGGATGTTGCATTACCGCATAATCTATTACTTGCAATGCCTTAACAGGATCGTTTTTATCAATATAGTAATCGATGATGTTTTCAAATGCTTGCGCATCAAAGAAATACTGATCCTGATTACGAATCATCTCTTCATAACGCTCTACTGAAAGTTTTGGATCTTCAGTAAAATCAAATTCGAATTCTTCTTCCATTCTTTATCAAATATTAAGAGAACGTTTTAAAGTGGCTAAAATTTGAGTGTAAACACCACTTTCTGATTTATTACTCTCAAATTATAATTTATACAAACAAGTTTGATTTTTATTTTTCAACAATTAGACAATTAAAACGCTAATCAATTGATTTTTAAAATGGTATAATAATTCTAAGATGTGATTATTATTTTGTGGTGATGTTAGTATGAATGCGCTCTCTTTATAAATTATTAACTTTACAAAGTTACCAAATTAAACCTAAGGTTTTAACATAAAAATAACCCCTTATCATCCCAATTAATATGCAAGTAGCCATAGAAAATGTATTAAAGAATCTTGGAATAGATGAAATTAATGATGCCGTAAGCACCGGTAAAAATTGGAAAAGTAGTGGCCAAGCCCAACTAAAAGATATTCATTCTCCAGTTGACGGAAAAAAAATAGCGGCTGTTAAATTTGCCACAGCTAAAGATTATGAGGAAACTATTGCAGTTGCTCAAGAGGCTTTTTTAAGCTGGCGAATGGTGCCTGCGCCTAAAAGAGGGGAGATTGTACGTCAGTTAGGAGACGAATTAAGAGCGCATAAAGATGATTTAGGCAAACTGGTTTCTTATGAAATGGGTAAAAGCTTGCAAGAAGGCTGGGGCGAAGTGCAAGAGATGATTGATATATGTGATTTTGCAGTGGGTTTATCTCGCCAATTATATGGTTTAACCATGCATTCTGAACGTCCTTTCCACAGAATGTATGAGCAATGGCATCCGCTTGGCGTAGTAGGAATTATCTCTGCTTTCAATTTCCCTGTTGCTGTTTGGAGTTGGAATGCGGCCTTAGCTTGGGTTTGTGGAAACGTTTGTGTTTGGAAGCCATCTGAAAAAACACCTTTAACCGCCATTGCTTGCCAAAAAATTATGCAAAAAGTTTTGGTGAGAAATGATATTCCTGAAGGTGTTTCTTGTTTGGTGATAGGTGATAGAGCTATTGGCGAATTAATGGCTCATGATACCAAACTGCCTTTAATTTCTGCAACTGGATCTACCCGAATGGGGAAAGCAGTGGGTGCTGCCATTGGTGCCAGATTAGGAAAACATATTTTAGAATTGGGAGGTAATAATTCTATCATCATTACCGAAAATGCTGATTTAGACATGACTTTAATTGGAGCACTTTTTGGCGCCGTTGGTACAGCCGGACAACGTTGCACTTCCACCAGAAGACTCATTATCCACGAAAGTGTTTATGATGCTTTTAAAGAGAAATTAGTGAGAGCTTATGGGCAATTACGTATTGGAAATCCTTTAGATACGCACATTCATGTTGGGCCGCTAATTGATCAAGACGCGGTAAAAAATTATTTAGATTCTATAGAAAAATGTAAAACCGAAGGTGGAAATTTTGTGGTAGAAGGCGGCGTTTTAACTGGTGAAAGCTATGAATCTGGTTGTTACGTAAAGCCTTGTATTGCCGAAGCTAAAAACGAAATGGCTATTGTACAGCATGAAACTTTTGCGCCTATTTTGTACATCATGAAATATAAAGATTTAGATGAAGCTATCGCGATGCAAAACGGTGTGCCACAAGGTTTATCCTCCGCAATTATGACCACCAATATGCGTGAAGCCGAAAGATTTTTATCTGTTACCGGTTCTGATTGTGGTATTGCAAACGTAAATATTGGCACCTCAGGAGCTGAAATTGGTGGTGCTTTTGGAGGCGAAAAAGAAACTGGCGGAGGCCGCGAATCTGGCTCTGATGCTTGGAAAGCTTATATGCGACGCCAAACCAATACCATTAATTATTCTACAACTTTACCTTTGGCGCAGGGGATAAAATTTGATTTGTAGTTTTTGAGGTTTTAGGTTTAGGGTGTAAGGATGAAGGTTAAATTAAATCTTCATCCTTATTTTTTTGGATAAATAATCAAAAACCCATTAAAATAAATATTACTCATCTCCTTTTTAGCTTTGGTTTTATAACCTCCATTTATTCTTTCAAAGCGGCAAACAAAGGTGTAATCTTTAAAATTTTGTTGTACTAACATTAAAGAATTTGGGACATCAAATCTTTCTATATCTGTTTTTTGGCTTTTAAATTCTTTATGAGAGAGTAATTTTTTAAGCATATTATTGTTGTTAAAAGTAATTTTCTCTCCGTTTTTAGCACTTATATTTAAGTTGTTGAGAGAATCTACAGTCAATGTAAATTGCTCTTTGTCTACATAAAAAGGAGTGCTTTTTTTGTCCTGAATATTCATATTAGAATTGAACTCTACAATTTTTATAGCACCATTTATATCTAAAATTCCTTTTTCCTGATTGTCAAATTTTCTTTCTTGAGAAATTAATAAGCCATTATCATCGGCAATTTCATACTCGGGATTTACTTTTAAAAGTCTTAATAAAGAATCTTGAGTTTCGCCTTTAATTTTATAGGCGGAGTAAACTTCTTTAGCATATTTATTTTCAAAATGCTTTTCCACGCTTAAAACATCATCTTTTATGAAAGATTGTAAAGACAAAACACCATGGTGTTGATATAAATATCGGGTAATGTCTCTTACTTCGTTATTTCTTTTTGGACTGGATTTCTGATTTAGAAAACCAGCTAATCTTTCTTGCTGAGAGTTTTTAGAAACAGCTTTTATTCCCCATGGTCCAACAATAATTATCAAGGAAATGATACAAAGACTGATCGGAATCATCCTGATTTGTTCTCTTCCTTTGATCAAAAAATAAAGTGTGATAAATATAAGCCAAACGGTTAAAGCAATAATTACATAACGACTTTCGGTAATGCCGTAATCAGCCACTCTTTTTTGGATAGAAAAAACCAGTAAAATAATCAGCGGAAGCATTAATAAATAGAAGCTTTTGCTGTACAATTTTATCCATTTGTTTTCTTCTAAATGTTGTAAGGGATGAACCAATAAAAGAGATAAAATACCAAAAACGGCATAGCCTAAAATAAGAATTGCCACAGAGCTTTCAGGCAAACTCCATTCTAGTAAAATTTTAGCTTCATAAACTAATAATATTAATAAATAGATACTGGTAAGCGGGATAAGTACATATTGAGTAAACACCTTTAAGCCTTTTGGGTAGGATTTTTCCTCATTAAGTTGTTTTAAAGGCTGGGTAATTCCCGATAGGAAAAATAAAGTATTAAACAGACCTACAATGATAATCCAAAGCCTTAAATAAACTTCACCTTCCCATTTAATATCAAACAAAGTTTGGATACTTAATAAGGCAATACTTAAACCCGCAAATAATACAGCACTGTATAAAGCCGACGTAGCAAAACGGATAAAAAAGGTTTTATTCATTTGCCAAAAGCCATTATTTTCTTCTTTAGAAATAAAAGCAGAAATGGCCACCATTAAATGAAAAGCAAAAACAATGATTAATAAAACAACAACATCAACCTGTTTATTAAAAGGGTTTAACCAAAGATATATGGGGATAATAATGGCAAATACCAAAGTATTTCCTAGCCATTTTGATATTCCTTTTAAAGCCCTGGCTTCTGAAAATAATGTGAAAGCCAAAGAAAAAGCTAAACCTAAATTCCCTAAATAAATGCCTTTAATGAGGTTTTGCTCAAGAGATAAATCTTTGGTTTGGTAAGAAAGTACGTAAGCACAAATGGTGGCAAGTGCTGCAAATAAAATAGGGATAGGAAATCTTAAGAAAACTTTTGAGGTAGAAAGCCATAATTGACTTAAAGATGGAAATTTCATATCAGCTTATTTCCATAAATATAAAGTAATGATATTAATTCACCAACAGCTTGTAGCCTTTACCATGTACATTAATAATTTCTACTTTAGGGTCGTCTCGAAGGTATTTTCTTAATTTACTTAAAAAAACGTCCATGCTACGGCCGTTAAAATAGTTGTCATCATGCCAAATCTCTAATAAAGCTTCTTCGCGGGTAAGTACATCATTCATTTTTAAACACAGCAATCTTAAAAGTTCTGCTTCTTTGGTACTTACCTTTTGTTGGTCGTTTTCTTTGGTAATAATTTGGGTTTGAAAATCAAAATGATAGCCGCCAATATCAAACTTTGTGGGTTTATTTTCGGGCTCAATATCTTGCTGCGCTACTCTTTTTAACAAGGCATTAATACGCAATAAAAGCTCTTCAATTCTAAAAGGTTTGGTAATATAATCATCGGCACCTAAACTATATGCTTCGGTTTTGTCTTCCATCATTCCTTTTGCTGTAGCAAAAATTATAGGAATGGCGGTATTCACTTTTCTAATATCATGAGCTAGGGTGAAACCGTCTTTTTTTGGCATCATCACATCTAAAATACAAATGTCATAAGTATCTGCCATAAATGCTTTTAGGCCTTCTTCGCCATCAACGCAAAGTTTTACTTCAAAATTTCCTTTTAAAGCGAGATAATCTTCTAAAAGCATTCCTAAGTTGGGATCATCTTCTACTAAAAGTATTTTTTTTCGACTCATGTTTTTTGGTTTTAGCTGATGTTTCTGCTTTTTATAGTGTTTAGGGAATCAACTTTTGCTTATCTGCTAAGTTAACGGAAATTTAATTTCAAATTCTGAACCTTTATCCTTTTCACTTTTAACGCTGATGCTGCCATTCATTCTTTTAATCATGTTATTCACATAGCTTAAGCCCAAACCAAAACCTTTTACATCATGTAAGTTTCCGGTAGGGATGCGATAAAATTGCTCAAATATTTTCTTTTGTTGATCTCGGTTCATCCCAATTCCCTTATCTTCTACCTTTATAATGAGTTGGTTGTGGTGGTTTTCTGTAGTGATAACTATTTCTGGCTGCTCTTTACAGTATTTATTGGCGTTATCTACCAAATTATAAATTACGTTAGAAAGGTGCAATTCATCGCCCATAATAGTGGTTTTGGTGGCATTTAAATTTAGGCTTACCAGCGCATTCTTTTTTTGTAATTGCAAATTCATGCTGTCAATTACGTTGGTAATTAACTCATTCATGTTTTGCGGGTGACGCTCTAACTTTAAATCATCTTTCTCAATTTTAGCAATATTTAGGACTCTTTCTATATGATTTCCTAGTCGGATATTTTCATCATAAATAATACCAGCCAACTTATTTACCCGGGCTTTATCTTCGTTAATTACAGGGTCTTTTAAGGCTTCACTGGCAATCATGATGGTTGCTACCGGAGTTTTAAACTCGTGGGTCATGTTATTAATGAAATCGGTTTTCATTTCAGAAACTTTCTTCTGACGCAAAATAGAGGAAATAGTGTAAGCAAAACTTCCGGCTAAAATCAGCAATAAACCTGCTGAAGAAAACAAAATTACATCCATGTTTTTCAAAATCAGGGTGTTTTTTTCGGGAAAAGTCACTGTTAAAAAACCAGCGTCTCTTACCATATCTTTAGTAAAAAGAACAGTTTTGTAAGTGTTTTCGGGCACAAATTCTTCTTCGTTTTGAGAAGCTTTAATAAAAATAACAGAATCTTCTTTGCTGTTGCTGATTTTGTAACTGTAATTTAAATGAATGCCATGATTGGCCAATTCAATATCCAATAATGAATCTATAGTTTGGGGCTGAATACGTTTTCTAAGTGGAATATTTACTTGCTGCATTTCTGACGCAATAGACTCAAAAACCGCACTTTTTGATCCTTTTTTTTCGGCGGCAGCCAAATATTTATTTACATTTTTAATTTGTGTTTCGGATTCTTTTTTTTGCGAGGCTAGGGCTAATTCAATATCAGATATGCCAGTTAAAAAATTAGCTTTTGGGAGAGTTCTTAATACATAACCTTGAATAGGATCTTGTACAACATATTGTTTAATAGAATCTACCACGGCTACACCTCTTCTAATTACCCGCTGACGAGTGGGTTTTACCGGACGCTCTACCACAGATTGTTGCACTTCGTTATAAACATTTCCATATTCATCAACCACCTCATTTACATCTATGCGCAAATCAAAATTGGTGGGAGCCGCAAATTCAGCCTCAATAGGACCGTTATAAACTAATCTGCTAGGGTATCTTGTTCTTAAAATACTGTCTCTAATTTTAAAAACACTATCAGATTGTAATTGCTTTGCTTTCATCAACCTCACAAAATTGAGGTTGGTATCAGTATTAAAATCTTTATTTACCCGTTGAAATTTAGCTTTTGTGGCTTCAAAAATGGCAGCATTGCCTTTATCAAATGATTGTGATTTAGATTTACTTTCTAAATGATATAAATGAGTAGGCTCTCCAAACAAAATAATGGGCTCATTAGTAGAATTTTTACCCATCATCGTTGCTAAACGAGACTTTCTATTATTTATAAATGATAATTTTTTTGGTTGACTTTTTAATGGATTATTGTTTTCTATTAGCGGCTCAACAATTTTTTGGACTTTGTTTTTTACCAGCTGTCGGATTTTTAAAAGCCTGTTGTTTTCTTCTATCTCTTGCTCTGCTTTATTGGTTAAAAAAACCAAAGCCTCTTTCTTCTCTAATTTATTGGTTACATTATTTAAAGCATCATTTACAGCTTGGTCAAAAAGTTGAGATTTTAAGCCGTAAGATTCTTTGATGAAATAGTATTGCATGGCCATTACTCCAAGCAGAGCAAAACTCATTAAACCTATAATCAAACTGATGCTTTTTCTTTTCATTACCAAGCAAATATACTCAAGTACAATTTTGCGATAATTTGTTTAACAATTTTTAACATTCATTAACAGAGCTTTAACAAAATGATGAGGCAATGAAGTTTACCTTTGATAAACTAAATTTTAAGGTCATGAAAAAACGAATACTTTTTGGTTATTGCTTATTAGGAACACTTACAGGTGCTCTTCAAACCGCTCAAGCTCAAAACACAGAAGAGATTAGAACTTCAATTATTATAAATAATGGCGATACCATTGTAAACGGAAAAAAATTTAAAGAGATACCCGAAAACGAAAAAATTGAATTGAGAAAAAAGTTTGAAGGGATGAATTCGGGAGCGAAAAGACTGAAGATGTCTGGGCCTCACTCAAATCAATCTAAAGTAGTGATTGTTAGAAATGTTGATGGTGTGGAGACCTTAACTATGGACTCTGTAAAAACCAAGGTTTTTACTTTCAAAGGAGATCATCAACCTATGACGTTAGAATTTAGAAATGATAGTTTATCAAATGGAATAAACGATTTTCAAGATCGTGAAATTATTATTCGTAAACATTTAAATGATGATTTAGATTGGGGAATGGTGCATCCTAAAAGAGCTCCTGGTATGCCTGCAATGCCAATGCTTAGAGGAAATGGTTCAAATCTTAATTTTGAAAGAGCGGTAACTAAACCAAATTCAAGCAATTTTAATTATTCAACAACAGATAAAGATGGCTTTACCACTCGTACCCAAATCTCATTAATAGACCCTACTCCATCAGATGTTAAAGCGGTTTTTAAAAGTGAAAATGTAGATATCAACACTTTATCAGTGGATAATTTAGTTTTTTACCCAAATTTCTCTTCAGGTAAAACATCGCTTTCATTTACCACAAGTGTCAAAGGTGTTTTAGATGTTAAATTACTAGATTCGTCAGGAAACGCCATTTTTTCAGAAAAGAAAACCCTTACTGGTGATACCTATAACAAGCAGTTTCCTTGGGCTAAAAACGGAATATATTATTTGCAGGTGAAGCAGGGAAGTAAAACTTTCCTCAAAAAAGTGATTAAAAATTAGTTTTGTGGTTTAAATTTGGGAAAGGTATTGGTGAAAACTGATGCCTTTTTTTGTTTTCTGGGATATTTTATCCTACAAAAATAAGAAATAAAAAAGCGGCCAACTTGGGAAGTTGAAGCCGCTTTTATCGCATTGTAATTAGAAAATAGGCTCTTTAAAATGGAAGATCATCATCTTCTCCAGGTGCTGCGCTAATATCTACCGGAGCAGCATAGGCTGGAGTTGAATTGCTAGCCGCTGCTTCTGAAGCGCTAAGCACATTTACCTTCCAAAGTTGTAAAGTGTTAAAAAATTGATCTTTACCGTTTTTATCAGTCCATTTACGACCTTTAAGGTTAAAGAAAACTTCTACATCATTACCAACTTTTATATTATCCATCAAAGAACAACGGTCTTGGATGGCTTCAAATTTTACATATTCAGGATACTGAGGATTCTCAGCAAATTCTACCACTAACTCTCTTTTTCTAAATTTTTCGGTCACTTCAATGACTTCTGAAACTTCGTGAACTTTTCCTTTGATATCCATATTAAAAACGTTTTGAAACTGTTTCAAATCTCTAAAATTTATTTGAGTAAATTGCGCAACTATATGAATCAAGTTTTCAACACTCCCTCAAAGGTGATCATCACCTGTAATAAAAGACTAGCACTTTACCTTCAACAAGAGGTGATGGAATTAGGCTTTAAGCCGATAAGAGTTTTCTCTACCGGTGTAGAACTAAACCTTAGTTTAAATGAATGTATCAGGCTGAATCTCAACCTCAGATGCGCCAGTCAGGTTCTTTATCGTTTACACGAATTTACTGCAGAAAACGCTGATGAATTACACCGAGAATTAGTAAAATTAGAATGGGAAAGTCTCATAGATTTTAGTGGATATTTTTCTGTAACCTCTAATGTGGATAACCCTACTATCACCACTCCTTTGTTCGCAAACCTTAGAGTAAAAGATGCCATTGTAGATAGAATTAAAGAAAAACACAAAATTCGTCCTGATTCTGGCTCCGATTATACCAAGGCTGTAATTCATTTATATTGGAAAAATGAAAATGCCGAAATTTATATTGACACCTCTGGCGAAACCTTAGCAAAACACAGTTACCGTAAAATTCCGGGAAAAGCGCCTATGTTAGAAGCATTAGCTTCAGGCACCATTCATGCAACCGGTTGGGACAAAAAATCAAATTTTGTAAACCCCATGTGTGGTTCAGGAACTTTGGCTATAGAAGCCGCTTTAATTGCCACCAAAAGAGCACCAGGTTTGTTTAGAATGAACTATAGCTTTATGCATATTTTAGGTTACGATGAAGAAGTTTTCTTTGCCGAGCGTAGAGCATTAAAAGATCAGGTGGTGAAGCAAATAGATTTCAAAATTATAGCTTCAGATATTTCTGAAGATGCGGTTGATATTTCTGAAAGAAATGCCCGAACAGCCGGCGTAGATACTTTAATTGATTTTGTTGTTTGTGACTTTGCCGATACCCAAATTCCAGAAGGTGGCGGAGTAATTATGTTTAACCCAGAGTATGGAGAGCGTTTAGGCGTTCATTCTAAACTAGAAGCCACATACAAACGCATTGGCGATTTTATGAAACAAAGTTGTAAAGGCTATAAAGGCTATATTTTTACAGGCAACCCAGATTTGGCCAAAAAAATAGGCTTAAGAGCATCTAAAAGAATAGAATTTTATAACGGAAAATTAGATTGCCGTTTGCTAGAATATGAATTATATGATGGCAGTAAGCGTGAAAAACCGGTAGAAGTGGTAGAAGATTAGTAAAGCAACACCCGTATTTCAAAAGTTCCAATAGCCTGGTTTTACGCTATATTTTTTGCGCCCTGCACAAGCCTAATGAGCAAAAAGATGCCGCTTCACCCCAGTTTATTTAACTTGGGTTATTGCTTTTAAATAAGAATTTGGGGCTCAGGAAACATAAAATGAGGATTAATTACATCATTTGACCAAATAGAAATTTAAAAGCCTTTAATGCAAATACCCAAGAGAATGGCAGTATTTCTTTACGGTAAACAGTATTCTGTTCTTTTTATGGGTCAATAAAACTCCACTTATTTATTTTATTTACACTAAATAAGTGGAGATAACATCAAAATCCCCTTTCATAAAACTCGGTTCGCTTATTGCCAACAGCTTCATAAATAACAATTATGAAAGCACCCTCTTCCCCAAAACAAATTACTTGGATTATTGGCTTAGTTGCTGGTATTGCCGGTATTATTGGTCATTATGCTAGCGTTCCAATGCTTACAGAATACAATTATCCTTTATTGTTA
Organism: Pedobacter cryophilus; assembly: GCF_005116455.1. Lineage (GTDB taxonomy): Bacteria > Bacteroidota > Bacteroidia > Sphingobacteriales > Sphingobacteriaceae > Pseudopedobacter > Pseudopedobacter cryophilum. Next base: position 573,100 of record NZ_SWBP01000001.1, on the reverse strand, counting down.
ATTGGATTTTTAGTTTTAGCAGCTGGAACAACCTTCAAAGATATTTAGTACTATCCAAAATCTCTTTTACATTATCTTTTAAAATCAGAATGATAGACTGGTTTTTAGCGTAGCTATGTTCTTTTTTTGGTGATGTTAGCCTCATCATTCCAAATTTTAAATTAAGTGATAATCAATTACCTTTAGTATTTTAAAGTTATTGTCTTCGAATGATCATTTAGAATATTAATTAATGAAAACCCTTTCAGATTTACTCCAACTTGGCCATCCAAAACTTTACGAAGTTTGTGAACCAGTTTTAGAAAGCGAATTACCTTTAGTAAAAGATTGGGTGGCTGACTTGCACAATGTGATGCAAGAAATTAGGGCAAAATATAACTTCGGCAGAGCCATTGCCGCACCACAACTAGGCATTATGAAAAGGCTGATTTACATGAATATTGATCAACCTGTAGTTTTTATCAACCCAGAATTTGTTGAACTAAGCGAAGAAATGTTTGAGCTTTGGGATGATTGTATGAGTTTCCCCAACTTATTGGTCAAAGTAAAACGTCACCAACATTTAAAAATGAATTATTTAGATGAGCATTGGCAACCTCAGGTTTGGAAAATGGAAAACGATTTAGCCGAATTGCTACAACACGAGTACGACCATTTGGATGGTGTTTTATGTACCATGCGAGCTGTTGATGCTAAATCTTTTAAATGGCGACCGTAATTATAAATTATAATGATTAAGAAGCTTTCCTACTTTAATCTTATTTACGGTATATGTCTTTTTGCGATTATAAAAAGTGAAGGAGATTGGATTAGTCTCATTGGTATTGCCATTATTTTGCTTTTCAATTGGGTCGTTTTAAAGGAGGTAAATGGTAAGTTTATTATTTCGGCAAACTGGTTAAAAGTATTAACACTTCTATGCTTTATAATTTCTATTTTAATGTTTATAAAAAGCATAATTACACTGATTAGCATTTCTCAAATTGAGCCTGTTTATTTTGTGTTAATATTAATTGTATTTTTAAGAGTCATTTTCTCTTTTAGTATGTTTTTTCTTTTGTTTAAATTTTACAGACGGTTTAATTTTCTTCATCAATCATAAACTTCAAAATATGTCCAACTCTTACCCAAAATCAATACTTCTCCTAAGTTTAGTATTCATTTCCTCTTTCGGTTTCGCACAAAAAAGCAAAAACTCAAAAACTGAAGCACTCAAAAAGGAAGTCATCAATGCTTTGGAAGCAAAATCTAAAACCGCTCAAGAAATGGTAGATATGACTTTCAGTTTTTCTGAGTTAGGTTTCCAAGAAACAGAAACGTCTAATTATCTCACCAATATTTTAGAGAAAAACGGCTTTACCATAGAAAGAGGCATCGGCGGCATACCAACCGCTTGGATGGCAAAATGGGGAAACGGAAAACCATTCATCGCTTTAGGAAGTGATATAGATGGCATCCCAAAAGCATCTCAAAAACCAGGAGTGGCATATAAAGAACCTATTGTTGCTGATGCACCGGGGCATGGCGAAGGGCACAATTCAGGATTGCCTTTAGTGATTTTATCAGCTATTGAAGTGAAAAAAATAATGGAGCGTGAGAAAATGGCCGGTACCTTAATCATTTGGCCGGGTGTTGCTGAAGAATTAGTGGGTACCAAAGCTTGGTACATTAGAGATGGCTATTTTAAAAATGTTGATGCGTGTATTTTTACCCATGTAGGTAGTAATATGGGCGTTTCTTGGGGCGATGCTGGCAATAACGGCTTGGTTTCAGTCGAATTTAAGTTTGAGGGAAGTTCTGCTCATGCGGCAGGAGCACCTTGGAGAGGAAAAAGTGCTTTAGATGCTGTAGAATTAATGAATATTGCGTGGAATTTTAAAAGAGAACACCTTAAACCAACACAAAGATCTCATTATGTAATTACCGATGGTGGCGACCAGCCCAATGTAGTTCCTTCAAAAGCTTCGGTTTGGTATTATTTAAGAGAAAGAACCTACGAGGATATTAAAAGCATGTATGATGAAGCTATTCTATATTCAAAATCTGTAGCGGCTATGACCGGTACAAAAGTTTCTCATCAATTATTAGGGACCGCTTGGCCGGGTCATTTTAACAAACCAATTGCCGAGACGGTTTATAAAAACATTAAAACAGTTGGGTTACCAACTTGGGACACCGCCGACCAACAATTGGCCAGAGCCGTTCAAAAATTAGTAAATGCGCCAAAGAAAACTCAAAGAGGAGAACCAATTGACGGTTTAGCTACAAAAATTGACACTTTAAACGGACCCGTTCAGTTTTCATCTGGAGGCGGCAGCGATGACATTGCAGATATAGCTTGGAATGTGCCAACGGTGGTTTTTCGTTATCCATCAAACATTCCAGGTACGCCAGGGCATAATTGGGCCGATGCCATTTCTATGGCCACACCTATTGCGCACAAAGGTGTAGTAGCTGGGAGCAAGGTTGTTGCAGCAACTTTATTAGATATGTTAACCAATCCTAAAATTATTACCGATGCTGCTGATTATCATAAAAATGTTCAAACAAAAGATGTAAAATACATTCCTTTTTTAGAGCCAAGCACACCTGCAGCAACACATCTCAACAAAAAGATAATGGACGAATTTAGACCTCAGCTAAAGAAATATTATTACGACCCTACCAAGTACAAAACCTATTTAGAGCAGTTAGGAATTACTTATCCAACTTTAGAGAAAAAAGGAACAGAATAATTTCAAATGATAGATTATCATATTCAACAGCCTAACTGCATCGTCAATCATAATTTAACAACCGAAATTCTTAAGAACAGCGAAGCTTTAAAATATCATCAAACTTTAGCAGAATACAAATCAACTCCTTTGGTTCAGCTGAAAAATTTGGCTACTAAATATGGTGTGGGAAATATTTATATCAAGGATGAATCTCATCGTTTTGGGTTAAATGCCTTTAAAGCCTTGGGCGCATCTTATGCTATCTATAAAACCCTTCAAACAGATAGAAATATCTCCACTTTTTGTACTGCTACAGATGGTAATCATGGTAGGGCAGTTGCTTGGGCTTCAAAAAAAGAAGGTAAAAAAGCGGTGGTATTTGTCCCACAAGATACTGTAGCAAGCCGAATCAAAGCTATAGAAAACGAAGGCGCAAAAGTTGTAGTTATTAATGGCAACTATGATGAAACCTGTATTGCAGCTGCAAAAATAGGTGAAGAAAACGGCTGGAAATTAATTCAGGATACCTCATCAGAAAACTATGAAGAGATTCCTGCTCAAATAATGGCGGGGTATTTAACTCATTTTCAAGAATTGGAAAGCACTTTACATCTCATTTCAAATCCTAAAATTGATGTTGTTTTTTTGCAAGCGGGTGTGGGAAGTTGGGCCGCCGCTGGTATTTGGTATTATTTGAATAGATATGGGCATCAAAAACCTAAAATTGTACTAGTTGAACCTTATGAATCGGATGGAATTTTAGCATCATTTAAAGCAAGAAAGCCTGTAACTCCACAAGGAAATTTTAAAACCATTATGGCAGGGCTTAACTGCGGAATCCCATCTTTAAGCGCTTGGGACATCATCAAAAACGGAGTTGATATTTCGATAAAAATAAGAGACGAATTTGCAGAACAAGCTATAAGAGATTTATACTATCCAAGCGGAAGTGATGAAAGAATAATTGCTGGAGAATCTGGAGTTGGCGGCTTAGCAGGATTCATTGCGATCATGACTAAAAATGGTTTCCAAAAAGTTAAAGAAGAATTACAAATCGCCCCAACATCCAACATCTTATTTTTTAATACCGAAGGAGCAACCGATCCTGTTAACTTTAATAAAATAATTGCAAATAAGGATTAAGCAATCAACCAGTATTTAAAACGATACCGATTTCATCCATATTCGGGGCTTCATATTACGATGGCTATTTTAAAAAATGATTTTTGCCATGAATACACGAATTCCCACTAAAAGATAAAAATCTCATCTGTATTTTAAAGAGTTTAGATTGATCATCTCAATAAAAATATGTGGTTTGAAGACAACAAAAAAAATGAATATTCCTTAATACAAGCATCCCTAAAATAAATCAGTATCTATCAATGATAATTTTTTTGTTAAAAGCCTTGTTTCTGTTAGTATTAAAGATAAACTCCTAAATAAAATCTTATTTTTACGCCCCCAACAATGTCAACTTGACTTAAATCAGTCTGTGGCGTAATTGTTGTTTTTAAATGATTTTTAAACATAAATTAAGAAATGTTAAGTTTTATAAATAAGATTTTTGGTAGCAAATCAGACCGCGATATAAAAATAGTTAAACCTATTGTTGATAAGATAAAAGAAGAATTTGAAAAGTTAAGTAGTCTCACACATGATGAGTTAAGAGCGAAAACTTTAGAATTTAAAGAGCGTATTAAAACTGCTTTAGCAGAAACTGATAACAAAATACAAGAGATTAAAACCAATGTAGAGCAAAATCCAGATTTGCCTTTACACGAGAAAACAGCTGCTTATGACGAGGTTGATAAACTAGAAAAAGACAGAAACAAGCAATTAGAAGCTGTTTTACTAGAAATATTGCCCGAAGCTTTTGCGGTAATGAAAGATACCGCCCGTAGGTTTACAGAAAATGAAACCATTGAAGTTACTGCTACCCAATTTGACCGCGATTTAGCAACTAAAAAACCAAACGTAATCATAAAAGGTGAAAAGGCCGTCCACCATAATAGTTGGTTGGCTGCTGGTACAGAGGTAAAATGGAACATGGTTCATTATGATGTGCAGTTAATTGGTGGTATTGTTTTGCACCAAGGAAAAATTGCCGAAATGGGTACTGGAGAGGGTAAAACATTAGTAGGAACGCTTCCTATTTATCTTAATGCATTGGCCGGAAAAGGAATTCATGTAGTAACGGTGAATGATTATTTAGCTCGTCGTGACTCGGAGTGGAACGGACCAGTTTTCGAATTTCATGGTTTAGCTGTTGATTGTATTGATAAACACCAACCAAACTCGCCACAAAGAAGAAAAGCTTACCAAGCCGATGTAGTTTACGGAACCAATAATGAATTTGGTTTTGATTACCTGCGTGACAATATGACACGCTCTCCAGAAGAACTAGTACAAGGCAAATTGCATTATGCTTTAATTGATGAGGTTGATTCGGTTTTAATTGATGATGCCCGTACGCCTTTAATCATTTCTGGTCCTATTCCAAGAGGAGATGAGCATGAGTTTTATGATTTAAAACCAAGAATTGAGCGTTTAGTAAATGCACAAAAGAATTTTGTAACTGGCGTTTTAAACGAAGCTAAAAAGCAAATTAACGATGGTAAAGGTGGGCCTGATGAAGGTGGCTTAGCGCTATTAAGAGCACATAGAGGGTTGCCAAAAAATAAAGCATTAATTAAGTTTTTAAGTGAGCCCGGTATGAAGGGAGTCCTTAATAAAACTGAAAATTATTATATGCAAGATCAAAACAAAGAAATGCCAAAAGCTGATGCGGAGCTTTTCTTTGTGATTGACGAAAAAAATAATCAGGTTGAATTAACCGAAAAAGGAATTGAATTGATTACTGCCTCGGGCGAAGACCCACACTTTTTTGTGATGCCAGATGTAGGGACAGAAATTGCCGATATTGAAAAATCTGCGATGAGCAACGAAGATAAAGCGGCTAAAAAAGACGAATTGATTAGAGATTTCTCGGTAAAATCAGAGCGTATCCACTCGGTAAATCAATTGCTAAAAGCCTATACTTTATTTGAAAAAGATACAGAATACATCATTGATGAAGGAAAAGTAAAAATTGTTGATGAGCAAACTGGTCGTATTATGGATGGTCGCCGTTATTCCGACGGTTTACACCAAGCCATAGAAGCTAAAGAAAATGTAAAAGTAGAGGATGCTACGCAAACTTACGCCACCATTACTTTGCAAAACTACTTCAGAATGTACCACAAATTAGCGGGTATGACGGGTACTGCGGTAACAGAAGCAGGTGAACTTTGGCAAATCTATAAATTAGATGTGGTAGAAATCCCAACCAATCGCCCTATTGCCCGTGAAGACAGGCAAGACAAAGTTTACCGCACCATGCGTGAAAAATATAATGCCGTTGCTGATGAAATTGTAGAATTAACTCAAGCTGGTCGACCAGTTTTGGTGGGAACTACTTCGGTTGAAATTTCTGAATTATTGAGTAGGATGCTAAAAATGAAAGGCATCAAGCACAATGTATTGAACGCAAAACTCCACCAAAAAGAAGCGGATGTTGTTGCCGAAGCTGGTAAAGCCGGAACGGTTACGATTGCAACCAATATGGCTGGTCGTGGTACGGATATTAAACTAGGCGAAGGCGTTAAAGAAGCTGGTGGTTTAGCTATTGTAGGTACAGAAAGACACGAATCTCGTCGTGTGGATAGACAGTTAAGAGGTCGTTCTGGTCGTCAGGGAGACCCAGGTTCTACGCAATTCTTCGTTTCTTTAGAAGACAACTTGATGCGTTTATTTGGTTCAGAACGTATTGGCAGCTTAATGGTGAGAATGGGTATTGAAGAAGGGGAAGTCATTCAGCATTCTATGATCACCAATTCTATAGAAAGAGCGCAAAAGAAAGTAGAAGAAAACAACTTCGGTATTCGTAAGCGTTTGTTAGAGTATGATGATGTGATGAACTCACAACGTAGCGTAATTTACTCTAAACGTAAAAATGCTTTATTTGGCGAACGTTTAGACGTGGATATTGAAAACATGATTTTAGACGTGGTAGATGATGTGGTGACTGAGTTTAAAGAAACCAATAATTACGAAGGTTTAAAATTAGAGTTATTAAGGGTTTTTGCCATGGACAGTGCCATCACCGATGCTGAATTTGCTGGTAGTAACATTGATAAATTAGCAGATAAAGTTTTTGCAGAAGCTAGTAATTTCTACAAACACAAATCTGAAATGGTAGCACAACAAGCTTATCCGGTAATTAAAGATGTTTTTGACACCCGAGGAGAAAGCATCGAGAATATTATTGTTCCTTTTACCGATGGATTACATGGCATTCAAGTGGCTACACCGCTTAAAAAGGCAGTAGAAACTCATGGTAAAGAAGTGGTAAGATCTTTTGAAAAAACCATTACGCTTTCGCTGATTGATGAGACCTGGAAAGAGCATTTACGTGAAATGGATGATTTAAAGCAATCAGTTCAAAATGCAGTTTATGAGCAAAAAGATCCATTAGTAATTTATAAAATGGAAGCTTTTAACTTGTTTAAAAACATGTTGGCGGTAGTAAATAAAGATGTAGTGAGTTTCCTATTTAAAGGTGGCATCCCTGTACAAGGCGAAGCGCCGCTAAAAGAAGCCAAGCCTCAGCCTAAAACTGATATGAGCAAGCTAAAAATCTCTAAACCAGAGCTTGCACAAGAAAGTAACGGCATACCGGTTGATGATACTCGTGAAATACAAAAAACACAACCCATTAAAGCCGAAATTAAAATCGGTAGAAACGACCCTTGCCCATGTGGTAGTGGTAAAAAATATAAAAGCTGTCACGGATTAACTGCGTAATGACTATAAAAAGGAATATTTTAACTATCCTGTTGCTTGTAATTTCAAGCATTGGCTTTGCGCAATCAAATGGCAAAGTTACGGTAGTTAAAAACCCTTTAATAGACAGTTTAATTGCCCGAAGAATTGCTTTAAATAAAGGTGTTTCTAATAACGGAACACCAATAGTTGTTTATGGTTACCGAGTGCAGGTTTTTTTTGGTACCGATAGGAAAGATGCTTATAATGAACAAGCCAGATTTAAGTCTTTATATCCAGAATTAAATACTTATTTGTCTTACACCCAACCCAATTATAGGGTTAAAGTAGGCGATTTTAGAACCCGAGCAGAAGCGCAAAAATTAATGAATGAATTGAGGGCAGAGTTTCCTACCTTATTTATTTTTAGTGAGCGCATTAACCCGATTAAAGCTGATGAATTTAATGTTGATCGATAAAATCAAATCCCTAGCCAGTGAAATCCACGAGGAAGTTACTGTAAACAGAAGACACTTGCATGCTCATCCAGAGCTATCTTTTGAGGAATACAACACGTCTGCATTTGTGAAAATACAATTAACCAAAATGGGCATTCCTTTTAAAGAAATGGCAAATACCGGTGTAGTGGGTTTAATTGAAGGTAAAAAATCAGATAAAGTAATCGCTTTAAGGGCAGATATGGATGCTTTACCCATTGTAGAGGCAAACGATGTTACTTATAAATCTAAAAACCAAGGAGTAATGCATGCCTGCGGACATGATGTACATACTTCGTCACTTTTAGGAACCGCCAGTATTTTAAATCAATTAAAAGATGAATTTGCCGGAACGGTTAAACTCATTTTTCAACCTGCCGAAGAAAGATTGCCCGGTGGCGCAAATTTAATGATTAAAGAAGGGGTTTTAGAAAACCCAACGCCGAATGCTGTTTTAGGGCAACATGTAATGCCTTTGATAGATGCTGGTAAAATTGGTATTCGCCCGGGTAAATATATGGCATCAACAGATGAGCTTTATGTTACCATAAAAGGAAAAGGTGGGCATGGCGCACAACCACAACAAAATATAGATCCGGTGGTGATTATGGCGCACATGATAACCGCTTTGCAAACCATTATCAGCCGTAGTGCCGATCCTCGTTCACCATCAGTTCTTTCTTTTGGGAAAGTGATTGCCAATGGCGCAACCAATGTAATTCCTAATGAAGTTTATTTAGAAGGAACATTTAGAACATTGAATGAAAAATGGCGAGCAGAAGCACATTTGAAAATGAAGAAAATGGCCGAAAGCATTGCTGAAGGTATGGGTGGAAGCTGTGATTTTAGAATAGAAAAAGGATATCCTTTTTTAGTAAACGAAGAGCAGTTAACAGCCCGAGTGAAAGCAAATGCGATTGAATATTTAGGAGTAGAAAATGTTTTAGACTTAGATATTTGGATGGCTGCCGAGGATTTTGCATATTTTTCTCAAGCCGCTGATGCCTGTTTTTACAGATTAGGAACCAGAAACGAAGCCCGAGGAATTACTTCATCTGTACATACTCCAACTTTTGATATTGATGAAAATGCTTTAGGTATAAGTACTGGTTTAATGGCTTATATGACCATAAAAGAATTAGGCAATTAACACAAAAATGTATTTAAAAGGTTAACAATATAGGCTTTCACAAAACGGAAGCCTTTTTTTATAGACGATGAAAAACCACATCCTTTTTTTTATTTTACTTTTTTCTGGCTCTTCAGCTTTTAGTCAGGCTATACCACGTTTTAATCCCGATACAGTTTTAACCATGAAAATGGATCAGGATGCGGTAGTTAAAATTGGTAAAGCAGGATTAGATATTGAAGATTTTATTCAGGAAATTGTCACTGATACCAGCTTTTATCAGGCTTTTAGAAACATGAAAAAATATGCTTTTACTGCAGAAAACAGAGTATTTACTTATGATAAAAAAGATAAGGTAGAAGGGAAGGTTTACCGAAAGATATTTCATAATAACGATGCAAAAGGCCATAATTTAAAGTTTTTAGAAAAAGGAGATAGCGGAAACCTCTACAAAAAAAACGGCAAATATGATTTATACACTGTTGAGATGTTCGACTATATTTTTATGAATGCCTATAATTCAGATTTTGTTCCCAATTCTGCTAACGCACCCGCCGGCAAAGGCGGTACTAATGAATCTTACAAAGACAAATTAAAAACTTTAGTTTTCACACCAGGCAGGCCAATTAAAGGAGTTCCTTTTATAGCGGGTAAAACTGAAATTTTTACTGCCAACATGCGTCAGTATTACGATTACTCTTTTTTTAAAGGAACTTATTTAGATTCTATTCCGGTTTACCGATTTAAAGTTTTGATGAAACCTGATTTGAGCAACTGGACAAAAGACGGCATCATGATTAAAGAACTCACCACCATTTTTGATCAAAGAAACTTCCAAATTTTAGGACGATACATTGATATGAAGATAGACAACATGGCTTTTGAATTTGATGTACAAATGAACATTGAAATGAGCTATTTTGGTGGAGATTTGCTGCCTACAAAAATCAGCTACCAAGGAAACTGGGATATCCCTTTTAAAAAGGAAGAAAAAGCAAGCTTCTTAGTTTTGCATAAGAATTACCAATTAGAGTAATTTAACACATCGAAATCCTTCTGCAGAGACCTCCTAATGTTACTTTTTGTAATATAGTTTAGCTTTTAAATTCTATAAAAATTGATTTTTATTTAGCGGATTTGAAAACTCTTTTTTTATCGATGAATCCGTAACATCGAGGGGTTAAATACAGAAAAGGTTTTACAAAACTCCTCGTTTTGATTTTAGAGAACTAAAAAATCTTTTTTATTACTAAATGCGTAGTTGGTAGTACATGTTAGAGACTACAGATCTGAAGGCTTTTGTTCCTATCCATATATTATTAACTTTCTATGTTGTATTTACAAAGATGATTTTAGTGTGTTGGAGGCAATTTATACGGGTATTTAATGACGCAAGTTGAGTAATACTTAAGCCTATAAATCCCCAAATTTTACCTGAAAACCCTTTATATGCTGCATTATTAAATTGGTGCAGTAATTGAATAAACGTAAAAAAAACAATTATAAAATGAAATTTATTAAAACTAATCTAATAATTACTTGCTGCAGTTTACTGTTTCTACTCTCTTCTTGTCAAAAAGAATTTTCAAATTTAGTTGAAACCAATGTTGTTTCTAAAAAAGCTTCAACAAACAATTTGTTATTGGCATCTCTACCAAAACCATGTATTCAACGCTCGCTGGTTGCTGGGCAAAATACAATTGTTGGTACGGTAGATGTAGCCGTAGGCATTAAAGGAGAATTGTATCTAACTTATAACATTACTAAGCCTAATGTTTATTTATTGCAAATACATGCTGACATTTTTGAAACCATTGAACAATTTAAAGGCGATAGAAAAATTAGTGGAGGTGGTGCAGTACCAGGTAAATTTAATTATAGCAACACCTTTACTGCTGAAAGCAAAACAACAAGTTACACAGTTGTAATTCCAAAATCTTATGTTGACCAAAATGCTGTAAACGGCAAGTTATTTATTGCAACACACGCAACGCTTTCAACAGGAGATAGCGCATGGGCAGGTATCACTAAAGATAGCTCTAAAGGCACATCTTTAGAAAATGCTTATCAGTTTCCAGGAGCTAACTGGTCTGTTTATTTTGACTTTAATACTTCAGAATGTAGTGGCGTAGACTTTACATTTGCATGGGAAGACCTTCAAAACCACGGTAATGATGGAGACTATAATGACCTTGTAGTTATGGCTAATGGCTTACGCACTGGAAACGATCTCAAACTTACTTTTAAAATTTCTGCAAGAGGAGCTTGGAACGATCACCAGTTTAAAATCAGAATTCCTAAAACTGGTATCACTGGTATTTTGGATGCAAATAGCGGTCAGTCTAGTTATACCACTGATGGTAATGACTATATCATCACCATTTTTAGCAGTACTAAATTTGCTATGCAAGCCAATGGAGCACCGTATGATCAAGCTAATGTTTTCCTTCAATATCCATGTGTGGCATTTGGCGTAAAAGAAATCACGCTTCAAGTAAATGAGGATTTTGAATACAATACTAGCAAGCCGTACCTACCATTCATCAGCGTTTATCCTTCGGGTGCAGCGCCTTACGGTGGTGGCAATTACGACCTTTCTATTTATGATTTTTCAGGTCAGGATACCTGGACTTCAGCATCTGGAAACGTTTATCCAAATGGTGTTATTATACCAAGAACTTGGAGATGGCCTTTAGAAGGTGTTAACATAGCTGGTCCATATCCATCTTTCCCTGCTGATAACTGGGCAGGTAATTTGGCTAATGCTTCCCTAACGTTCGACCCAAACAGGTGTTTGTAATTCGTTAACGGTAATAAATTTTATTAAAAAGGTTAAAGTGTTCGTTCTTAATGAATACTTTAACCTTTTTAGTTTATCAGCGTTTTGCAATTAGAGTAAAGAATAACTTATTTATTAGTTAATTGGACCAAAGACTGCATCATGATACAAAATCAACTTTAATTTTATTTGAAGCTATTCCAGCTATCCATTCATACTGCTCGAGGCATTAAGCGCTTGGCCGGTATCCATTGCTATCTGGGCTAAAGAGATTTTAACCCATAGCCAACGATTTTAAAAAGACAAACGTCACTTATGCAACTCGTTTATTGTTCCTTTTTCAGGATCACGTAAATGCTTCTTAGAAACCGAGGACTCTGTCTGGTATAAATTTCCTTTTCTCTTCGAATGCCGGACACAGTCCTCAATTTTTAAGTTTAGATTTAAGTGACCCTTCGGAACATTTAAAACCGGTTTTGGGATAGACCTTTAAAAGGTATAAAGATAAGATTATGGTTTAAATAAGTTGCCATAAATAATTAACTAGAAACATAAATTGGACAACAATTAAAACTGTTTTTAGCATCATATATTTATAGTTTAAAGCAAATAAAATAATCAAACTGCTTACTGTTAAAACAATTAAAGAAATATTAATGTGTAAAACAGACAACGCAAAAAAGAAATTTTCAGAAAAATAACTGGTTCTTTCTAATTGTAAATTAAATTTATTGAAAGAATAAATCCAACTTCCGTTGTAATAAAAATTCAATAAAACCGATAAAAAGGTAATAAATTTAGCTAATTGTTTCATATTTATAAAGGTTTACATTGAGGTCCACAATACCAATGATCACATTTTAAGCAGTACAGATCATGTTCTAAGCACACTAAGCTCCAATAAATGCAACAACCTGAGTAATTACCGCAACAACCAAGATCAGAACCTTGAGAAGTACATTCTATTTTAATAGAGTTTTGTTTTATGTAGTTATTTGAATTACTGTAATAAGCACTATTTATTCTATTCATAAATTGTTCTCTTGGCTCAATTAAGTTTGATATTTTGTCAAGAGAAATACTAGATTCTTTTCTGTGGCTCTTTAGATATTCAAAGGCTTTAATCTCGCGGTCTTGAATTTTATAATTAAAATCTTTTATTGCTGTTAATAATTGTTCGGGATTTATCATGTAGTCTTCTTGACACCAAAACCCTTTTTTATCAAGAATATAGGCGGGATGTGGTGTACAACCGCAATCAGTTTCTTCAATAATACTTCTATAAGCAGTATTTATTATTGAATTATGATAGAAAACAGATTGAATAATCTGTAACGTATGATCTAATCTTGGGTCATTAACAAGGGTTTTACCGAAATCTTCAAATAAAATTTTGATATTTTCTATTTCATTTTGATATGTTTCTTTTACTATTTCAGCTTGATTAATTATACTTTCATGTGAAGCTAATTTATAAGCTGTCAAACCAACGTTAACTGTGTATGTAGATTTAAAAACAACATTACCATCAGCAGCTCTTTTAATAACTACATTAGATTCGGTTATTTTCTCATGTGTTCTAGCATCATAGGATATAATGTACAATCCCGATTTATAGGATACTGTGAGATTATTAATTTAATTATTGATTAGATTTAATTTGTTATTCTCAAGAGGAGTTTCAACTTTTTCATTTTTGCAGCCGTTAAATAACGTTGTAGTGGCAATTAGGCAACATAACATGCCTAATCGGAAGTGAATTAATTTCATAGTTTAGTAGTTTTAGTGATAAAAAGTAAAAAATATACACCCTGTAGTTTTTTACAAATATTATAAATATAAGAAAAAAATTATAATTAAGAATTAATTTTATAATTAAATATTTATAAAAACTAAATAATGTGCTTTAAAGTTATTTAGTTCTCACTTACAAAAAAATAAGATAGTTAATAAAACAAAAAAACCACCTCAAATGAATGAGATGGTTTTAAAATGTAACTCCAAAAGGATAACCCTCGGGTTATCCCTACTTGCTTAAATACATTGATTTCTCTTTGTATAACTGTATAAAATAAGGATCTTCTAAATCTTTAATGAAACGGATAGATTCGCCGGTTGATTTCATTTCTGGGCCTAATTCTTTCTGAATTTCGGGGAATTTATGGTGAGAGAAAACAGGTTCTTTAATGGCGTAACCTTCTAGCTTTCTTTCGATTTTAAAATCTTTTAACTTTTTGGTGCCCAACATAATTTTGGTTGCAATGTTAATATATGGCACATCATACGCTTTGGCGATAAAAGGAACCGTTCTTGAAGCTCGTGGATTGGCCTCTATTACATAAACATCTTCGTTTTTAACGGCAAATTGCATATTCATCAAACCTCTGATATTTAAAGCTCGGGCAATTTTATCAGTATATTCTTCCATTTTAGCAATCACATTTGCTGATAAATTAAATGGAGGCAATACTGCAAAAGAATCTCCGGAGTGAATACCTGCAGGCTCAATATGTTCCATTAAACCTATGATATGTACATCATCACCATCAAAAATTGCGTCTGATTCTGCTTCCTCTGCTCGGTCTAAAAAATGGTCAATTAATACTCGGTTACCGGGTAAATCACCTAATAATTTTACTACTGCTTTTTCTAAATCCTCATCGTTAATCACAATGCTCATTCCTTGTCCGCCTAAAACATAAGAAGGACGCACCAATACCGGATAACCAACCTCATGTGCTACTTCAATGGCTTCTTCGGCAGTTTCGGCAACGCCATATTTAGGATAAGGAATATTTAAATCTTTTAATAAATCTGAGAAACGTCCGCGGTCTTCGGCAATGTCCATATTGCTGTAAGAAGTACCAATAATTTTTATGCCTTTCTCATGCAGCTTTTCTGCCATTTTTAAAGCAGTTTGCCCGCCAAGTTGTACAATTACACCTTCTGGCTTCTCTAGCTCTATAATCTCTCTTACATGCTCCCAAAACACAGGCTCGAAGTAAAGTTTATCGGCCATGTTAAAATCGGTAGAAACAGTTTCGGGATTACAGTTTACCATAATGGCTTCGTAACCTTCTTCGTTGGCGGCCATTAAACCATGTACGCAAGAATAATCAAACTCTATACCTTGCCCAATACGGTTTGGACCAGATCCTAATACAATAATTTTTTTCTTGTTAGATGGAATAGATTCGTTTTCACCATCATAAGTAGAGTAAAAATAAGGTGTTTTTGCAGGGAATTCTGCCGCACAAGTATCCACCATTTTATATACTCGGTTAATACCTAATTCTTTTCTTCTGTCGTAAACTTCATCCTCCGTTACATTCCCTAAAATCCAGGCAATTTGAATATCAGAGAAGCCTTTTTGCTTCATATTGATGAAGAAATCTTTAGGAATGTTGTTTAACGAATAACGTTTTAACTCTTGTTCTAAAGTGGCTAACTCTTGTATTTGATTTAAAAACCAACGGTCTATTTTGGTTACTTTTCTTATAGATTCTAACGGAACGCCCATTCTAAAAGCATCTTTTATTGCAAAAAGCCTATCCCAACTTGGGTGCTCTAGCTTATGCATAATGTCTTCTATATTACGGTTTTGTTTACCATCTGAACCTAAACCTGCTCTGCCAATTTCTAAAGACTGACAAGCTTTTTGTAAAGCTTCAATAAATGAACGGCCAATAGCCATTACTTCGCCAACCGATTTCATTTGTAAACCTAATTCGGTATTGGCGCCTTTAAATTTATCGAAATTCCAACGAGGAATTTTAACAATCACGTAATCTAAAGTCGGTTCAAAGTATGCTGAAGTGGTTTTGGTGATTTGATTTTCTAACTCGTCTAGGTTATAACCAATAGCCAGTTTTGCCGCAATTTTAGCAATAGGATAGCCGGTTGCTTTTGAGGCTAAGGCCGATGACCGAGAAACTCTTGGATTAATTTCTATCGCAATGATGCTTTCATCCTCCGGATTTACCGAAAACTGTACGTTACAACCCCCTGCAAAATTACCAATGGCTCTCATCATTTTGATAGCCTGGTTACGCATATCCTGGTAACAACGGTCAGACAATGTCATGGCTGGCGCAACCGTAATAGAATCTCCGGTGTGTATGCCCATGGGATCAAAATTCTCTATAGAGCAAATGATGATCACATTGTCTTTATTATCTCTTAATAATTCTAATTCGTATTCTTTCCAACCAATAACGGCCTGTTCAATTAAAACTTCGTGAGTTGGGGAAGCTTGTAAACCATGAGAAAGAGCGGCGTCAAAATCTTCTTTTTTGTGTACAAAACCACCTCCGTAACCACCTAAGGTATAAGATGGACGAATCACTAAAGGAAAACCAATTTGTTGTGCTGCTTCTTTACCTTCTAAAAATGAGTTTGCAATTTTTGATTTGGCAACGCCAATGCCAATATCCACCATCAGTTGCCTGAAGGCTTCGCGATTTTCTGTTTTTTCTATCGCAGCGGTATCAACACCTATAATTTGTACGCCGTATTTTTCCCAAATGCCACGTTCTTCTGCTTCAATAGCTAAATTTAATGCAGTTTGACCACCCATTGTTGGCAATACGGCATCAATTTTACGCTCTTTTAAAATTTCTTCAATAGAAGCAACGGTTAAAGGTAAAAGGTAAACATGATCTGCAATTACTTTATCCGTCATGATGGTGGCCGGATTAGAATTGATGATAGAAACCTCTATTCCTTCATCTTTTAAAGATAAAGCAGCTTGAGAACCGGCATAATCAAATTCGCAAGCCTGACCAATAATGATAGGACCTGAACCGATGATTAAAACTGATTTTATGGAGTTATTTTTTGGCATGGCGTAAATTTATGGGATTTTACGCATTTTTATATTAAAATCCCGAATGCTTGTTCGGGATGCAAAGATAGAAATTGTATGGGTTTTTAGAGGATTAATTTAAAAAATCATTTTTTCTTAAGTTGGAAAACAATCGGAACAGTATAAGTAACCTGAATTTTTCTCCCTCTTTGCATACCAGGCTCCCAATTAGGAGACAACTTCATTACCCTCATTGCTTCTTGGTCTAACAAGAAAGAAACAGACCTTGCTACTCTAATATCTTTTAAGCTACCATCAATATCTATTTTAAAATTTAAATAAACTTTTCCTTCTTCCTGTAGCTTTACCGCCTCTTTTGGATAAATTAAATTATCATTTAAAAAATCACCAAATGCTGTTACACCACCTTTAAAAGAGGGAAGTATGGCGTCTAAAGTGTTATAGCTAGTAGATTCGCCATTTTCTATAATACATTTTCCTTTTACAAAAACGCCGTTTTTATATTGGTCTTCATAAGTGGTTTTTGTTTTGGCAATGTATTGTGTCCAAGTTCCTTCTTTTAAACCATTTACATAATTGCCGTAATCTTTATTCCCTTTTGGCCAAACAATATCTACAGTGCCTGTACCTTTATCATCAAAAAATTTACGGCCAAGAGAGTCGCCTACTTGAGTAGTTTTATATTCTAAGGTTTCTTTAGCTCCGTCTTCTACTGAAAGAAAATAAAGCCTACTTTCATATAAATTTCCATTAGCGTAATTATAAATATATTCTCCATCAAGCCTATTGCTTTTATAATTCATTATACTTTTTATGATACCAGTTTCAAAATAAGAAGTCAATTTTCCTTCAAAAACTAAACGAGGGGTATAAGTAGAAACGTGTCCTTCTCTTTTTACTTTACTGTTAGGATAATACTCTATTAAATCAAAATTTGCAGACCCAAAGTCTGGTTCTTTTATAATCCTAACAAAATCTGCACTATCAGGTATTGTTACTTGTTTACCATTGTTTTTGTAGTAGTAAACGTTTTGCTTTTTTTGAGCAAAAGAGAAAATAGAAGTTAAAGTAAAAATTGCTGTAAATAGGTATTTAATCATGCTTCTTACAATTGAAAACTAATAGGAAGAGTATAAGAAACTCTTATGGGTTTACTTCTATAAGTGCCAGAGGTCCAATTTGGGGAAATATTAAGAACTCGCAGGGCTTCGGTATCTATTTCAGATGAAACACCTTTTAAAACTTTTATCTCACTTAAGCTCCCATCCTTTTCAACAACAAATGATAAGTATACTCGTCCTTGGGTTTTATTTCTTCTTGAAATGTCTGGATATTCAAGATTTTTTGATAAAAATTTCCCAAAAGCCTGTAGCCCACCTTTAAATGTTGGGAGAACAAATAGCTTGTTGTATTCGATTTCTTTTCCTGATGAGTCGGTTGTTTTACCTTTTATATATTCTCCATTTTTATATTCATCTAAATAATCTTCATTAAGATTAAAATCATGAGTTTTAAAAACGCCATTTTTATTTCCATTTAAATACTCGCCTTCAATTTCATTATTACCATCAATTATTTTAAATCTTCCTGATGATGTTTCATCCAAAAAATTTTTGCCCAAAGAATCTGCAATCTGAATCATCAATTCTACTTCCTCTTTTTTCTCATTCACTGAAAACTCGATTTTTTTTTTGAGATTCCCATTCTGATAAAAATAATTACTGATTCCGTTCTTCTTGCCTTTAGTATAGTTTTCTACAGATTGTTTGTTTCCGTTTTTATAGTAAGATAAAACATTACCTGAATACTCTGGAGAGAAAGTGTTTTTTAATGAGTTACCAATTCTCTTCTTGGAGTTATCTTTATAATATTCAAAAACATCATATAATCCCTCATTATTTTTATAATTCGCAATTGTTCTGATATAATCTGCACTATCTAAATTACTTACGGGCCTATTTTGCTCCTTTATATAATAAGTAGTTTTTTCTTGTGCAAAAATTTGAGATGCTAGCAAAATGTAAAAATTAAGTAGAAATAGTTTTTTCATAATTAGATATTTTACCACTAAAATATTAAAAAAATTTCATCTGGAATAGTATTTGCCATTACCATGAAAAAATTAAGAACATGAAAAAGATATTATCAGGATTAATTATCCTTACCGTTTTTGTAACCAGTTGCGCAACTTTGCAATCTATTGTAAAATCTACCTTTCCTTATACTTCAACATTGATTATTCCTGCTACATCACAAACAGGAAGAACTTTTTCTGCTACCAGTACAGCAAGTAGTATCGATCAAATTTTTACAGGGAGTGGCTCAAATACCAGTCAGATTAGCCAAGTGAGAATGGCTTCAGCAAAAATTGAAGCGGTTAGTCCAAGCAGTCAGAGTTTAGGGGTTTTTAAGTCGGTTAAAGTTTATTTATTAAATGGTTCTAATGAAGTATTGGTTGCATCAAGAAATGATGTATCAGCAACTTCTGGCAGTTCATTGGTATTAGACATTGATAACAGTAAGTTTTTAGATGATTACGTTAAAGCTGGCACTTTAAGAGTAAGAATGGATTACGTTTTACAAAGTGGTTTAAATGTAGACTTAAGTGTAAAAGCGAGTTTAGGTTTTAACAGCAGCCCAACTACCGCTAATTAATAAAAAACATTATTTTGAAGCATAAAATCTTATCCCCAATTTGCGGGATAAGATTTTTTTATTTTGGAGGAAACCTTTTTTCAAATTTGGGAGCAATTTAAAGCCATTGGTTATATAGAGTGGTTTGGTGTAATTACCGGGGCTTTATGTGTTTATTTGGCGGCAAAAGAAAACATTTTAAACTGGCCCATTGCCATGTTAAGTGTAATTTCTTACATCTATATTTTTTATCAGGCTAAGTTGTATGGCGATACCATTTTACAGTTTTATTTTTTGGCCACTTCTGTTTATGGTTGGTATTACTGGACTTACGGAAAAGCAACGCATTTAAAATCTGAAAGGCCGGTAAGCAAAGTAAAGCCTAAAGAATGGATTATTTTAAGTGTTTTACTAATTGCATTGAGCATTTTAATTGGTTTTGCATTAGATAAATACACAGATTCTGATGTGCCTTTTATTGATGCATTTTGTACCGTTACCAGCTTTATTGCACAATATTTAATGACCAGAAAGAAATTAGAAAATTGGCTCATCTGGATTTTTGTCGATATCATTTATATCCCATTATACATTCATAAAGATTTATTGGCTACCGCCGTTTTATATTTTGTTTTCTTGTTTATAGCTTTGAAAGGATATTTAGACTGGAAAAAAACTTTAAACAGTCAAACTGTGTCTGTGGGATGAAAAAAGAACTCATTAAAATTGCGATAGTTGGTCCAGAGTCTACCGGGAAATCCACCATTTCATCAGCATTAGCTAAACATTTTAATACGGTTTGGGTGCCAGAATATGCCCGTTACTATTGTGAAGGATTAACCGCTGCTTGCACTTTACAAGATGAATTAAACATGTTTTATGGGCAGCTAGCCTTAGAAAAATCTATGGAAGTAGTGGCTAAAAACAATTTGCTGATTTGTGATACCACCTTTATGACGGTAAAAATTTGGAGCGATCATCAGTTAGGCGAAACTCCTGCAACGGTTTTAGAAGCTATAAAAACACATCATTATGATCATTATCTTTTATTGAAAAATGATTTGCCTTGGGAAGATGACCCATTAAGAGATTTTAAAGATATGGGCGACCATTTTATGGAAGTTTGGCGTAAAGAGTTAAACAACATAAACGCTTCATTTGTAGAAGTTGGGGGTACTGATGATAGATTAAAAAAAGCTATTTCTGCGGTAGAAAACTTCCTTAAAAAACAAAATTTGTAATAATTCAGTTATTTTAGCATCTAATTCTATTTAAAAAGCAAAAACAGTAATTATTAAAAATCATCTATTACCCAATTCAAAAATCATGAAGCTAAATTATCTCCTAGTATCTGCTTGTATTGCATTTACAATTGCTGCCTGTAGCCCAAAAATGGCAGATCAAAAAATGGGTACTAACGCTCAATCGCCGGCTATCCCAATTGATAGCAGTGTGAATATTGGTAAGCTACCTAATGGCTTAACCTATTACATCAGAAAAAATGTGGAGCCTAAGAAAAGAGCCGAACTTTATTTAGTAAACAAAGTAGGTTCTATTGTAGAAAATGATGATCAGCAAGGCTTGGCGCACTTTACAGAGCACATGGCTTTTAACGGAACTAAAGATTTTCCTAAAAACGAATTAGTAAGTTATTTACAAAAAGCGGGTGTACGTTTTGGTGCCGATTTAAATGCTTATACCGGTTTTAACCAAACAGTTTATCAATTGCCCTTACCAACAGATAGTACTGCCGTTTTTGAAAAAGGATTTGATATTTTAGCCAATTGGGCAGGATATGTTTCTTTTGATGATAAAGAAATAGACCAAGAACGTGGTGTAATTGTAGAAGAAGACAGACAAAGAGGTAAAAATGCTCAGGAAAGAATGAGCAAGCAATTGCTACCTGTTTTATTAGCTAACTCTAAATATGCAGAACGTATTCCTATCGGGAAAGTAGAAATATTACAAAGTTTTAAATACGAAACCATAAAGCAGTTTTATAAAGATTGGTATCGCCCTGATTTACAAGCTGTAATTGCAGTGGGAGATTTTGATGTAAAACAGGTAGAAAACTTAATTAAGCAAAACTTCTCTGATCTTAAAAATCCCGCAAACCCAAGAAAGAGAGAAAAATACAGCATTCCGGCTAATGAACAACCTTTGGTTAAAATTATTACCGATCCTGAGTTTCCGTACAACATTGCGGCTATTACATACAAACACGCCGAAGAAGTAGAAACTAATGAGGAGCAGCTAAAAACTAAAATAATGACTGGTTTAATTAACACCATGTTGGGAGCCAGATTAACAGAAATTGTACAAAAAGGAAATGCACCTTTCATATTTGCACAAAGCAATTATGGCGCTTTTCAGGGTGGTTTAGTAGACTTAGACGCTTTTAACAGTATAGCCGTTTCTAAAGATGCCAAAGGTTTAGAAGCAGCGCTTTCTGCAGTATTGGCAGAAAACGTAAGGATGAAAAAATTTGGCTTTACGCAATCTGAATTAGACAGAGCCAAAACCAATTTACAAACCGGTATTGATAAGCAGTTTAAAGAAAAAGATAAAACTAAATCTGCTGCTTTTGTACAGCAATATGTAGAGAACTTTTTAAAAGGAGAAGCTATTCCTAGTTTAGATTATGTTCATCAGTTTTATACTCAAAACTTGAGTAAATTAAGTTTAGAAGCCATTAACCAATTGGCGGCAACTTTTGTAACCGATAATAATTTAGTAGCCATTGTTCAAGCTCCTGAGAAAGAAAAAGAAAATTTACCTTCAGAAGAAGGATTATTATCTTGGGTTAAAAATGCTGGTGCAAATGTTACGCCTTACGTAGATAATGCAGTAACTAAACCTTTAATGGCAACTAAACCAAAAGCGGGAAGCGTAACTGCCGAGAAAAAAGTTGATGCTATTGGTGTAACCGAGCTGACTTTATCTAACGGAATTAAAGTGGTTTTAAAGCCTACTGATTTTAAAAACGATCAGATTATTTTTGCAGCAACCAGTAAAGGTGGAACTTCTTTAGCTTCTGATGCCGATTTTAGATCGGCAGAGATGGCTAGCCAATTGGTAAGTTCTTCTGGTATTTCTGAATTTGACGAAATCCAATTGGGCAAACTTTTAACCGGGAAAGTAGCGAGTGTAAATCCTTACATTAGCACTTACCGCGAAGGAATGAGTGGTTCTGCTTCTCCAAAAGATTTAGAAACAGCTTTACAACTGGCAAACTTATACTTTACCATGCCTCGTAAAGACGATAAAGTATTAAAAACAGCGCTAGAAGAAATGAGAACGGTATTAAGCAACCGTTTAACGCAACCAACAGCAGTTTATCAGGATACTGCTACAGCAGTTTTAAATAGCTATAAAGCCAGAGCGCAACAAGTTAAAATAGAAGAGCTTAATCAAATTAATTTAGATAAAGCTATTTCTTTTTACAAAGAACGTTTTGCAAATGCCGGCGATTTCACCTTCACTTTTGTGGGTAATTTTAAGGTAGAAGAAATTAAACCTTTGTTAGCTACTTATTTAGGAAGTTTACCTGCAAATACCAATAAAGAAAACTTTAAAGATTTAGGTTTAGAACCAATAAAAGGCGCTATTACCAAAAAAGTTTACAAAGGTTTAGAAGACAAAGCCACCGTTACTTTGGTTTATCATGGTAATTACAATTACTCTGATCAAAACAATTTGCAATTAGATGCACTTAAAGCCATTTTAGATATTAAAATTACCGAGCGTTTAAGAGAAAAAGAAAGTGGTGTGTACAGCCCGGGTGTTGGTGTAAGTTATAATGATGAGCCAAAAGGGAATTACAGCATGAGTATTTATTTTAGCTGTGCAACCGCAAATGTAGATAAGTTGATTGCCGCTGCAGTTGATGAAGTAAGCAAATTGCAACAAAACGGAGCTACGGCAGAAGATATTCAAAAGTTTAAAGCCGAAGAAAAAAGACAGTTAGAACTACAGGTTAGAGAAAACGGTTTTTGGTTAGGTTATTTACAAGATGCTTACACTACAGGTAAAAACCCTGCGGATATTTTAACGTATGAAAAAACTTTAGATCAGGTATCTGTCGCCAGTACAAAAGCTACGGCAAACCAATATTTAAAATCATCTGATTTTATCAAATTAATTTTATTGCCAGAGAAAAAGTAAAAAGAGTGGGGAAGATTTCCTCTGCTCATCAAGTAAAATTTAGGTAGGGATAAGCCTCGGCTTATCCTTTATTTGTTTAAATCTTGTCATGCTGAATTCATTTCAGCATCTCATAGGTAAGAAATAATCTATGATAAGATTCCGAAATGAATTCGGAATGACAACCATACAAACCGGTTTTTAGTGATAAAATTAGAGTTTCAAAAATTTAATCATTCTCTATTTCTCCAAAATAGAAAGCTGCCCCAAAACATCATTCTGATTCACAAAATAAGAACCATCGCCCCTTATGGCATTATAAACTTCATCAAATAATAATCTATAATTTCCGGTTTCGGCTGGTAGCAATTCCTCAACTACATTTCCATCAGCATCTAAAGTGTATAAATGGCCTTCTTGGTTGGGTTTTTCTTTTCCGTATTGTTGGTCGGTTAATTTCACACCTGCATTTAACTGGTTTTCTTGTTCATCGGTTCGGTATTTGGTAAGCGTACCTGTAGTGCCATAAAAAGTGTAGGCTGCGTGTTGTTTTACCACTAACATATTGGTAGTGACATAAACATTTAAGCCGGTTGGGTATTTTAAATGCGCTTGTGCAAAATCATCTACTTCAGAATCTGCTCTGTATTTTCCATAAGTTTTATGAAATTCAGATGGAATGCCAAATAAAGCAATGGCTTGGTCTATCATGTGAGAACCTAAATCATAAAAAATTCCTGCTCCAGGTACTGGGTTTTCTTTAAAAGCTTTCGGGCTGATCTCATTTCTGTAACGATCAAATCGAATGTGTGCTTCTATTATTCTACCCAATTTTCCGCTTTTTACCACCTTTTGAACCGCCATAAAATCACTGTCGAATCTTCTGTTATGGTAAGCCATCACTTTTAAACCTTTTCTAAAAGCTAAAGAAAAAAGTTCTTCGGCTTCGGCCTTCACAACAGAAAATGGCTTTTCTATCAATACATGTTTTCCAGCATTTAAAGCTGCTTTAGCAAATTCGTAATGTGTGTAATTAGGCGTATTCACTACAATCAGCTCTAAAGTATCATCAGCTAATAATGAATCCACGTCTCTATAAATTCTAACTCCCGGATAATCTTTTGCAGCCTCATTTTTTGATCTTTCGGTTATAGCAACCAAATCAAAGCCTTGGTGATTTGCAAAAAATGGGGCATGAAAAATTTTGCCAGACATTCCGTAAGCCATCAGGCCTACCTTAATTTTATTTTCCATATTTTAAATAACGGTAAATTTTTATTGATGTTGGTTAAAAATTTAAAAGATTTGCTCAAATTAGCATCTCATAAGTTAAAAAATAGGACTTTCAACTTTTATCATTTTAATATGACCCACACAAAAACTTACATCATTAGCGGCGGCGGTAGCGGAATTGGAAAAGCAATTGCTCAAAAATTTGATCATTCAGGTCATCAAGTGATATTAGTGGGTAGAGATTTAAAAAAGTTAGAAGAAACTTTTGTGTCTTTAAGTGATAGAAAGCATCTGATTATTCAGGCTGATATTACCAATAAGCAAGAGATTTTGGCTTGCGCCGATGAAATAAAAAACCTAGCCATTGACGGAATTATTGCGAATGCCGGAGTTGGAGGAGAAAATAATTGGGGAGAAAAAGATAGATGGGATGAAATTATTAATACCAACTTAACCGGGACTTATAATTTTGTGAATGCGTTTTTACCCAATCTTCAGTTATCACAAAATGAAACCAAACATATTCTTTTAACTTCTTCTGTTTTAGCCAGATTGGGCGTAGTGAATTATACCGCATATTGTGCTTCAAAAGCGGGTTTATTAGGTTTAATGCGTTCGTGGGCAATGGAGTTTGCACCTAAAAATATATTAGTAAATGCTATAGCACCCGGCTGGGTAGATACCGATATGGCGCAACAAGGTTTACAGGGCATAGCCGATGGAATTGGTATTTCTAAACCCGAATTCTTTGATATTGCGATGCAAAGTGTGCCTTTAAAGAAAATGAGCCAACCACAAGAAATTGCCGATTTGGTTTCTTATTTAGTTAAACAAAGTTCTATTACTGGGCAAACTATTGATATTAATGCTGGTTCTGTGATGAATAGTTGATTTGACGATAGTCCATTTTATACGGTCCATTGACTGACAACTGATAACCCACAACTACAAACTGAATACTATAAACTCACTTCGGCAATAAACTCCCCGTTTTCATCTAAAATAAAACTCATGGGTTTTTCAGGGTTTTTGATAATTTCTAATAATAGAAAACCCCAGGCTTTCCAAAAATTTTCTACCACTTGTCCGTAGGTTTTAAATTGCCAATCGTCAAAAATGGGTTTGGCATTCATCCCTCTTAATGGCATGGCTTCTATAAAAATAGTATCATCTGTTGGGATAATATGATATTCTGGCAATCGGTTAAACAAATAAGCGGAGTAAAAAACCTTTGCACAAAGCTCTTCAAACTGAATGGGATGCAAGGTTTTGTCTTTCATTTTTTCCCAAACTTCTTCGTGGTATTTTTTATTCACGCCATTGTCTTGAAGGTTTACCAACAGTCCAAAATCTTTCATCCGTAAAGAAAAAGTAAGGGTATTTATTTCATCGCGATAAGCAAAGTCATTTTCTAGATTATTTACTTTAGAAATGAAAATACTGTAGGGTTTAAAATCTTCAAAAACTATAGGTTGATTTACCTTTTGTAACATGGTATGCAGCATTCCAAATTTATGAATTAAGCCCTGCGACATGTTAAAGCCATCAGTAAAAGTGTTTTGCTGTTTAATGGCCGATTGAATTTCGTTAAAAATAACACCATAAACCGTTTTTGCTACCCAAAGAAAAAGAAGATCTTGATCTAATTCTTTCACACTTTCATAGCCGTTTTCAAATGCTTTTTGAATAGTTAATTCTAAATCATTTAATTGCTTGGCCACCGTTTCAGAACAAGGCACCTGAATATCAGCATAGCTTAACATGCTTTCATCAAGCATTTTAAAAGGCATTTCTTTTAATTTATAAGCTTCGGTTAGCCAATTGGCAAAAATCGGGAATTTGTTTTGCCCTTTATTAAGTAACTCTCCACTTAAAAAGCAATGCTGGTTATCAAACTGCATTTTTTTAAACGGATGGAATAATTTTGACTGCATAAGCTACAAAAATACAAATGCCCTTGGTAAAAAACCTTGGGCATTTGCAATTATTACGATTTGCTGTTTATTAATTTCTGGCGTAAAAGTTTCTTACCTTATTAGTCAGTTGGTCATAAATAGGTTTAGTAAATTCTATAAACAAATCTTGGGGCGCAGGCGGAATGCTTTCTCTTCTTTTCAATAGCGCTTTATCATCATTTGTTAATGCTCGTTCATCACCACGGTAAGTACCCCAAACATCCTTCCAAATAAAGGTGCCCGGCATTTTCTCTTGGTTTACTACTTTGTTGGTGGCAATGTCTATAATCTTAAAATCTAATAAACCCGATGAGGTAATTGTTTTCTCAAAAGTGGTGAGTTTGCCTTTAGCGGTAGTGTAAATAGGTTTTTTTAAAGAATCTTTGGTTTCACCAATTTTAATACTATCTCTTTTGATGTCTTCAATTCGTTCTTTTAAATAAGTTTGACCCACCACAAAATCATCAAAATTTAAACTTAATATTTGATCAAATTTTACTTTTACCAATTTGGCTTCATCTGGAGTATAAAAACGAACAAAGCTTTTAGCTTCGTAATTTTTCATAAACTCGTTTACCTTATTTTGGAAGTATTCATTACTCAATTTATAAAACCTAGAATTTACTTGTGCAGGCTCAACCAAAACTCTTGTTAATGCAGCCCAATAAGCATTATCAATCATTTCTTGTGCATCTTTAAAATCAGGATAAAGTTGCTCGGCTCTTTCAAAATTAAAATAGGCTTCTTTTGCTGCCGCCTTGTTGTTTTGACTCAACAGTTTTTTTCCTTTATCATACCTTGCTTCAGCAGCAAAATATTTAGCATCACTTACTTCGGCAATAAACTTTTGAGGCTGTGGAATGGCATCCATGCAAGCCGGGCAATTAGAAATTGCAAGAGCTAAATTATTGATGCTTTGGTACTCATTAATAACCTGTTCCCATTTAAATAGGTCATCAGTAAGTTTAATATCTTTTATGTTGCTAAGGTGTTTATCCAGTGCGTAATCATAACCTTTTTGTAAGGTGGCTATTGCTTTTCCTTTATTAGGATTACTTTTTAAACGATTAACAGCGGTATAAACAGCCTGATCATAATTGCCATTTTGTAATGATTTTTTTCCGCTGCTGCATGAAACTGAAACCAGAGTGATTAATCCTATTAAGAGCACTCCAAAACCTTTGCTGTTCATATTTTTTTATTGAAGAATGAATGATTTTTAAACGATTCCTAAATATTAGACGCTAATCAGCCCCGTTTGGTTGCGTCTAACATCTTGTTAATTTTAATTAAATACCTGCTTTTTGCTAAGCAAAAGATGGTTAGGAAAATCCTTTCCCCAAAGCGAAAATAAGAAGTATAGTCCACAAAAAAAGCAAGCCTAATAAATTAAGCTTGCTTTTAAATTTTACTTTTTGACTAAACTTTGCCAATTTAAATTTGGCAGAGGTTTTAAAATTTTCTATTTCAAGAACAGTTCTAATTCAACACGTCTGTTTTTTGCTCTCCCAACCGCAGTTGTATTAGATGCAACGGGTCTTATTTCACCAAAACCAGTAGCCACCACACGGGTATCTGCTATTCCTTTACTTAGTAAATAAGCTTTTACAGCATCTACTCGGGCTTGAGAAAGCGCTAAGTTAGCAGCGTCTTTACCAACAGCATCTGTATGGCCACCCATCTTTAAGTTATAATCAACGTATTCATTTAATATGCTCACCACTTCATCTAACATGGGGTAAGAAGCCGTGGTTAAAGTTGCTTTTCCGGTTTCAAAATTAATCCCACGAGCAGCAAATTGCAAACGTTTTTTCACATCAACTTTCTTCTCAGGGCATCCTTTATTAGCCGCAGTACCAGCAACTGCAGGACAAGCATCTTCAGAATCAATTACGCCATCTTTATCTGTATCGGCAGCACAACCATTAGCATCTACTTTAATGCCTGCTTTTGTATTAGGGCATTTATCATCAGAATCAATTACACCATCGTTATCACTATCTGCAGAACATCCGTTAGCATCTACTTTAACACCTTTTGGGGTGTCATTACACTTATCTTTTGAATCTTCTATGCCATCACCATCTGTATCTGGGCAACCGTTAAAACGATCTAAACCTTTTTGATTAGGACATTTATCTTTTGAATCTTCCACGCCATCATTATCACTATCAGGGCAACCTTTAAATCTTGCAAGTCCGGGTACATCAGGGCAGCTATCTTCATTATCGGCAACACCATCGTTATCTTTATCTTGGCAACCATTCATAGCGGCACTTCCCGGGGTATCTGGGCACTTGTCTAAATAATCAACCACACCGTCTCTATCTGTATCCAGCGGACAACCGTTTGCATCCACTTTTACACCGGCAGGTGTAGCTGGGCATAAATCTTTTCTGTCTTTTATACCATCGCCGTCTTTATCATTTCTGTCTATTTCTTGTGCATACGATGTAGCAAAAGCGGTAACTAAGCCTATTGCTAATAGAAATTTTGTAATTTTTTTAAGTTTCATAATTTTTTTGGTTAAAAGAATATTCGATTTAAAAGTAATTTGTGTACTCTAAATGAGGGGTTTAAATTGTATAGTGAACACTACGCAACTTGCGTACCACAAAAAAATTTAATACTTATAGTTTAGGATTTATCGTTAAAAATAAAATTCAATGGAGATAATATGTATAAACGGCTTTTGCAAAACAACCAATTGTAATGACTTTTTTTTGTGATTTTGATGGAAACTGAGAGGAGAGAAAAATAACAAATTACCCTTTACAGGGGATAAAAAAATGTTTAGTTTGTACTGAATTTAGGAGTTTATCAAAAGCTATTAGGTGAAAGGGCGCTCGGATTGAAGCATAAAAAAAAGGGATATTCCATTAAAAGAAAATTATTTAATGCTATAAGCCATACCTTGTTTTTAGAGCATTAAAATTCTGTAAAACTTCGGCAGAGGTTAAAATTCTATTATGAACTTGGAAATTTCCAATAGCACCATTCCATACCCAGCTACCATTAGAACCTCCAATATATAATTTAGTATTTGTAGAGGCATTTCTGTAACCTGCAGTTCCATACAGCACCCCATCATAATATAATTTAGCTGTATTAGATACGGCATCGTTTACGAGTATGTAATTATGCCAATTACCGTTTGATGCAGTAGCTGGAATGCTTCCAAAAGGATTGTTTGAGCTATCCCAGGTATTCCAACTCACTATCCCACCATTGAAAAATAAATCAGGACCAGAGCCATCATTACCCGCATTAAACAACATATTGTTTGCAGAAGATGATTTTGTCCAGACAGAGAATGTACATGAGGCAGTTTTGGTAAGCGGGACATCTACGTAAGTATTGGAACCATTAAAAACAAGATTTCCGTTATTTGAAGAGTTATAAGTAGGATTATTTATTAACGTACCATTATTTCCATTACCACTTAAGTCTGTCCATGTTGTACCTGTACCTGAGTAACTGGCTGCATTACCAGCATCTAAATGCATCACTAAACCAGTAGTTAAGTCGTATGATTTTGTTTGTTGAGACATCCCATTTTGATTAACACCATAATCACCTCCTACTACCCCATTTTTACTTACAAAATTTGCATTACTAGTAGAAACTTGACCATTTTTAGTAACTACGGAAACATTACTTACTGTTAAAGTAGACGTAACGCTACTGCTATAATAGGTAGCATCTCCAGCTTGTGTAGCCGTAATGGTAGCGCTACCAGCACCATTAATGGTGACCGTTGTACCGCTAATTGTAGCTACCGCTGAGTTACTACTGCTATAAGTAAATGCACCGGTACTATTACTTGTTGGTGCTGTTATAGTAAAAGAAGCATCAAAATAATTTTTTGCTACGTTATTAAAATTAATAATAGTTGGCGCTAAACCTCTGTTAACCGTTATAGTATAGATTTTTGTGGTTGAACCATCTTGTGCAGTTACTATAGTTGTAATGGTGTTAGTTCCAGAAACCAAAGCTATTGAACCAGATGCAGAGCCAGAGGTTATCGTTGTTCCGTTTACAGTGATTGTTGCATTCGCATCTGATTTTGTTGGAGTTACCGTAATACTAGTTGTTGCATTACTCACATTAGCGATATAGGCTATTGTTCCCGATACAAACATAGGGCTTAAAGTTCCAGCTGAGGTGCTTAATGCTGATAAATTTGCATCTGAGGATATAAAGGTGAAACCAGTTCTTGTTGCTGTACAGTTATTGGTAGTTACGCCTACACTTCCCGTTGTTCCATTACCTAAAACTGCCGTAATACTTGTTGATGAAACTACTGTAAATGATGTGGCGGCTGTGCCTCCAAAGTTTACTACAGAAGCACCTGTGAAATTTGTACCTGTTATCGTAACAGTAGCACCTGTTGTTGCTGATGCTGGCGTAAAGGAGGTGATTGTTGGTACGCTGTTTACAGTAATGTTTTTTGTAGCAATGATACTACAGCTTCCTGAGGTTAAAGTATAATTGATGTTTACATTTCCTGCAACTTTACCTGTAACCACACCTGTTGTTGCGTCAACATCTGCTATATTAGTATCATCGCTAGACCAAGCACCAGTACCAGATGAGCTTGCCCCAACCACACCTGAAACACCGTAATAAGTCCCTTGATTAACCTCTATTATTTGTCTGTCTGTTGAAGAAACAGTAGTTGCATAACCAATAACTTCACTTTGAAGTATAGCGCCACCGTTAGTACCGTTATTATAGTTTCCAATACATAACCCAACTGTAGTACCACTTGGAGCAATAGTTGTGGTATATGAAATTACCATTGGTGTATTTAGAATAGGATTTAATGAAGCATTAGAAGCTAAAGAAGTCCCATTTTTCCATAAAGCTGAAGGATATACGTTGCCATGAAAATTTGTGCCGTTATTTTCTAATAAGCCACCAAGTCTATTGTTTCCAGAGCCTAAAATAGTATGATATTGTGGAAAAGCATTATATTCTGATTTAATAACCGCTGAGACACTAGCTAAGTTTGTAGTGGTGTTAAAAAATAATCCCTTATTCAAATAAAAATCTATAGTGGGTCTGCTGTTGATATATTTTAAGTTACCTGCAAATAAAATTTTAGGCTGAAGACTTGTATTTGTTTGGGTCATATTTTTACCATTTCCACTTTGATCATACCAAATTGTCACAAAAGCATCATTACCAGTGCCTGCAAATGTTTTTAATGCAGCTTCATCTAAATCACCTGATGAAGTAAAACCTATATCTGTTTCAACATTATCTATACTTCTTCTCACTTTTACAGCCGGGCCTGAATGGCTACCTATTAATTTACGTAAGCTATAGCCTACCATAATTGGCGTAGTAGTAATTAAATTTGAGCTAAATAAATTAATTGTTGATCCTACACATACTGTACTTGGACCAGTAATAGGGTTTACAACTAATGTTGTTACTACGGCAGTGCCAGTGGCTATATTTACAGCGGATGCACCAGAGGAAGAACTTACTATATTACCCGATGCCCCGTTAACAGCATTGCTCATTAAACGAGCGTTAATTGTAGTAGTACTTACATTACCACTAATTTGTGTTAAAGTGACAGAGGCACCATAAGTAAGATCTGAATTTAACTTAATTTCATACCCTGTTGGAGCTGTTATAATAATGTCATTGGTTAAACTTGTACCCTCTACCGTGAAATCTTGTGAAGTTGATGGATTTCCAGCACAACTTGTAAAAGATGTTAATGTACCTGTAGCGCTAATATTTTGCGCAAACAGGCGTAAGTTTCCCAATAAAATTAACAAGGAAAGAAATATTATGGAGAGGCTTTTTTTTACTAAAAAACTATGATTTATAAATTTATAAATATTTATGTTGATCAATGAATTTATCTTCATTTCAAATATTTTTTGGTTTGATATAAAACTTTAAATTATCAATAAACTAGTTACTATCCTTAGCATTTGTTTGATTAACTAATAATAATAATCAAACTGAATTCTATCATTTAAGGTTAAAGCATAAGCCCCATTATTTGCAGGAATATAAGTTAGGGTAGTCCTAGCACCATCAAGACTATAAGCAGTATTACTAATTCTAATTCCGTTTATATACATTTTTACTTTACTATTTATTGATGGAGCTTGAGATAAAGTGAAATTTGTTTGAGCTGCTGCTGCTGAAACTTCAACAGCTACCTCTCTAACTAAATATGAGGTTGCATCTACACTACCGTCTGCTTTTAAAAACTGTGCAGAGGTGCCACCTGATTTGACAATGGAAGTACCGGTAATTGTAGTACCGGTTAATCCGGCACTGGAAGTTATGGCACCTGATGCTGTAATAGCACCGCTGGTATTGACTAATGTTACGCTACTGTTACCCAGTTGTATAGTATTACTTGCAGAAACAGAAGCTCCGCTACCAATGGCTGTTGCATTGTCAATAGTTCCATTTCCGGCAGATGCACTATTACCTAAAAATGTACTATTGGTGAGGGTACTTGCAACTGGTCCTCTTGACCCTGCATTATATCCTAAAGCAGTGTTTCCTCCGCCTTGCTCTGCATGCAACGCACTTTTACCCACTGCTGTTATATAACTATTTGAAGTATTATAATAAACAGCTCCAGTACCTATTACTGTATTATTACTGCCTGTTGTAGTATTATTTAAAGTTTGGGTTCCAATTGCAATATTATCATCACCTTCGGTTATTGAGACAAGTCCACTTATACCTATATTTCTATCAGCAGAAGTCAGTGTTCCAGTAGTTTGATGTCCTATCAATATACTGTTTGTGAAATTAGTGCCACCCACTTTGGCATCGGATAGCCCGTCAAGACCTGTGACAGTAGACGCACTGATAGCAGAATTAACAAAAGCAGTAGTTGCAATTTGTGTAGTAGATGTCCCAGCAATAGCTGTTGGTGCTAATGGAGTTCCTGTTAATGTAGGCGAAGCCAAATTTGCTTTTAGATCTAAAGCAGTTTGAGTAGCTGTTGAAATTGGTTTCAAAGCATCTGTTGTGTTATCCACGTTACCTAAACCTACCATCGTTTTATCAATTCCTGAAACTGTGCCTGTAAACGTTGGTGAAGCTAATGGTGCTTTTGCTACTACTGCTGAATTTGCTGCAACTAGAGCATCTGTATAACCTACTTTTGCCGTATTAGCTGTAATTGCACTTGCTTGTGCTGATGTAATTCCAACCTTAGCCGTATTAGCTGCTACATCGGTATTAGCAGAAACCAAAGCGTCTGTGTAACCTACTTTAGCTGTATTCGCTGTAATTGCACTTGCTTGTGCTGATGTAATTCCAACTTTAGCCGTGTTTGCTGCTACTGCTGAATTTGCAGCAACTAGTGCGTCTGTATAACCAATTTTCGCATTATTAGCGGTAATGTCACTTGCTTGTTGAGTAGTGATTCCAACCTTAGCTGTGTTTGCTGTAATTGCATTAGCTTGTCCTGTTGTGATTCCTACTTTTGCATTATTTGCTGTGATATCGCTTGCTTGTTGAGGTGTAATTCCAATCTTAGCTGTGTTTGCAGCTACTGCTGAATTGGCTGCAACTAAAGCGTCTGTATAACCAACCTTAGCTGTATTTGCAGTGATTTCACTTGCTTGAGCTGATGTAATTCCAATCTTAGCTGTGTTTGCAGCTACTGCTGAATTGGCTGCAACTAAAGCGTCTGTATAACCAACCTTAGCTGTATTTGCAGTGATTTCACTTGCTTGAGCTGATGTAATTCCAACTTTAGCCGTGTTTGCTACTACTGCTGAATTTGCAGCAACTAGTGCGTCTGTATAACCAACTTTTGCCGTATTAGCTGTAATTGCACTTGCTTGAGCTGATGTAATCCCAACTTTCGCATTATTTGCGGTGATATCACTTGCTTGTTGAGTCGTGATTCCAACCTTCGCTGTATTAGCTGCTACTGCTGAATTTGCAGAAACCAAAGCGTCTGTATAACCAACCTTAGCTGTATTTGCAGTGATTTCACTTGCTTGAGCTGATGTAATTCCAACTTTAGCCGTGTTTGCTGCTACTGCTGAATTTGCAGCAACTAGTGCGTCTGTATAACCAACTTTTGCCGTATTAGCTGTAATTGCACTTGCTTGTGCTGATGTAATCCCAACTTTCGCCGTGTTAGCTGCTACTGCTGAATTTGCAGCAACTAGAGCGTCTGTATAACCTACTTTTGCCGTATTAGCTGTAATTTCACTTGCTTGTGCTGATGTAATTCCAACTTTCGCCGTGTTAGCTGCTACGGCTGAATTTGCAGCAACTAGAGCATCTGTATAACCAACTTTAGCTGTGTTTGCTGCTACATCGGTATTAGCAGAAACCAAAGCGTCTGTATAACCTACTTTTGCCGTATTCGCTGTAATTTCACTTGCTTGTGCTGATGTAATCCCAACTTTCGCATTATTTGCGGTGATATCACTTGCTTGTTGAGTCGTGATTCCAACCTTCGCTGTATTAGCTGCTACGGCTGAATTTGCAGCAACTAGAGCGTCTGTATAACCAACTTTTGCCGTATTAGCTGTAATTTCACTTGCTTGTGCTGATGTAATCCCAACTTTCGCCGTGTTAGCTGCTACTGCTGAATTGGCTGCAACTAATGCATCCGTATAACCAACTTTTGCTGTATTAGCTGCTACATCGGTGTTCGCAGAAACCAAAGCATCTGTATAACCTACTTTTGCCGTATTAGCTGTAATTTCACTTGCTTGTGCTAATGTAATCCCAACTTTCGCCGTGTTAGCTGCTACTGCTGAATTGGCTGCAACTAATGCATCCGTATAACCAACTTTTGCTGTATTAGCTGCTACATCGGTGTTCGCAGAAACCAAAGCATCTGTATAACCTACTTTTGCCGTATTAGCTGTAATTTCACTTGCTTGTGCTAATGTAATCCCAACTTTCGCCGTGTTAGCTGCTACAGCTGAATTTGCAGCAACTAGAGCATCTGTATAACCAACTTTAGCTGTGTTTGCTGCTACATCGGTATTAGCAGAAACCAAAGCGTCTGTGTAACCTACTTTAGCGGTATTGACAGTAATTGCACTTGCTTGTGCTGATGTAATCCCAACTTTCGCATTATTTGCGGTGATATCACTTGCCTGTTGAGTTGTAATCCCAACCTTAGCCGTGTTTGCTGCTACATCCGTGTTCGCAGAAACCAATGCGTCTGTATAACCAACTTTCGCATTATTAGCGGTAATGTCACTAGCTTGTTGTGTGGTGATTCCAACCTTAGCATTATTTGCAGTGATATCACTCGCTTGTTGTGTGGTGATTCCAACCTTAGCTGTGTTTGCAGCTACGGCTGAATTTGCAGCAACTAAAGCGTCTGTATAACCAACTTTAGCATTATTTGTAGTGATGTCACTTGCTTGTTGAGTTGTAATTCCAACCTTCGCCGTGTTAGCTGCTACGGCTGAATTTGCAGCAACTAGAGCATCTGTATAACCAACTTTTGCATTATTAGCGGTAATGTCACTAGCTTGTTGTGTGGTGATTCCAACCTTAGCATTATTTGCAGTGATATCACTAGCTTGTTGTGTGGTGATTCCAACCTTAGCTGTGTTTGCAGCTACGGCTGAATTTGCAGCAACTAAAGCGTCTGTATAACCAACTTTAGCATTATTTGTAGTGATGTCACTTGCTTGTTGAGTTGTAATTCCAACCTTCGCCGTGTTTGCTGCTACATCCGTGTTCGCAGAAACCAATGCGTCTGTATAACCAACTTTCGCATTATTAGCCGTAATGTCACTTGCTTGTTGAGTTGTAATTCCAACCTTCGCTGTATTAGCTGCTACGGCTGAATTTGCTGCAACTAGGGCGTCTGTATAACCTACTTTTGCCGTATTAGCTATAATTGCACTTGCTTGTGCTGATGTAATCCCAACTTTCGCATTATTTGTAGTGATGTCACTCGCTTGTTGTGTGGTGATTCCAACCTTAGCTGTGTTTGCAGCTACTGCTGAATTTGCTGCAACTAAAGCGTTTGTATAACCAACTTTTGCCGTATTAGCTGTAATTGCACTTGCTTGTGCTGATGTAATCCCAACTTTCGCATTATTTGCGGTGATATCAATTGCCTGTTGAGTTGTAATCCCAACCTTAGCCGTGTTTGCTGCTACATCCGTGTTCGCAGAAACCAATGCGTCTGTATAACCAACTTTCGCATTATTAGCCGTAATGTCACTTGCTTGTCGATTTGTAATTCCAACCTTCGCCGTATTTGCAGCTACTGCTGGATTAGCCTCAACTAGAGCGTCTGTATATCCAACTTTAGCTGTATTGGCTGCTATTGCAATTGCATTTGTTGATTCAGCTATTTTGGCTCTCTCTATTTCTATAGTTAAATTGGAAGCAATTATTCCCTCTGCCGTTGTCGCTCTAGAAACTTCATTGGTTAGTCCGCTATTATTTATAGTGATATTTTCATCTACATAACTTTTTATTGCTTTTACGCTCGGATACTTTATATCGGATGTTCCATCGGTACTTACATTGGTGCTTTTATTTATAACGTCTTCTTTCGTATTCAGTACAATTTGCGCAGCTGTACTTACTGGCTTATTTGCATCACTCGTATTATTTACGTTTCCTAAACCTACTTTTGTAGCACTAATTCCTGTTGCAATTTTCGCATCAGTAATAGCAGCATCGGCTACTTTTATAGTAGTAATGGCATTATTAGAAATAATTGGATTGCTTGATGTTGAGCCAGAACCTGCCAAATCTCCAGCCAACTGGATAGATCCTTTTATGGTATTGGTCGCGTTTATTAATGGCGCATTTGCAGCAAATAAAGCAAAAGGAACAGCTGTAAAAGGTTGGTTACTAATCTCTGTAAAAGTAGAACAACTTCCATCTGTATTGATACTAGTGATTAAACTTTTTGATAACAAATTCCATGTAATTGTACCAAAAGAAGAAGCATATCCACTTATTTGACTACCTGTTCCAATCACTAAATTCACCATCCCAAATTGATCGGTGGTGGTTTGTATAGTTTCTTGATACTCTATTTGAGAGTTGACATCCATAATCTTAAAAGACATACACACTTGCTTATTTGCTAAAGGTGTGTTTGTGGTATTAGGACTTGCCGGATTTAAAATAACAGCTTGATAATTGATACCCTTATTTTGCCCATAAACTTGGATGCTAATAAAGAATAAGAAAAATAGTAAAGCTTTTTTCATAATAAGGAATATGATGGGAGTTTAATTTTATGATTTGAATGAGTGTTAATTTGGTGGAGGTTATTCTTTGGCTATAATGGTGGAGTAAGAATAATTGGTTGCAGTTAAATTAACAACATATTTTTGCGGAGTTAATACACCTAAGTTCACATTAACGACATCTCCTGGCGAGTTAAATACTTTTTTGTAAGCAACTCTTCCTACATAATCATAAACCGCAACAGTTAAATCTCCTTTAAGATGCTGAGAAAATTTAAAACAGATAATGTCTACAAATGGATTAGGAAAAGCAGCAGTTTGTATAGTCATAAAACTAGTAACAGGAACTATTTTAGAAATTAAAGCTTGCTGAAAACCTTGTTGTATTAAAAATTTATCTCCTGAAGAAGTGCCTGTAATACTTTGCTGCCCTATAGTTTGACTAACCATTAAGCCATTAGACAATGATTTACTCACGCCAAGTGATGAAATCATTTGCCGTTGAACAACTTGAGCAGAAATACTTTTTACGAAAAAAAGTAAAATGGAAAGTAAAAATATCTTCATGAGAGTGCCGATTTCACAATTTCTACGCTCAATTAATTAAAAGGTTGCTATTTATTAAAATAAATGTTGTTAAAATAAATCTGTCAGTTTTAAATTCTCGTATTTAATAAATTTTAAAATTTCTGGCTACAAAATTTGTTTGCGTGAGGGATTGAAATGGATACAGGCCAATGTGTAAGGCCTTGAAGGCGTATGAATAAAAAGCCCGACCTGTAAGGACACGCCCAAAATATTTTTGATCTTTATTTAAACGCTGATAATGATCATCTTTACCAAATAGCGTAGCATAAAATGAAAATCACCCACAAAGCCTTCGAATTAGAATTAAAATACCCTTTTACTATTGCAAAATTCTCTCGCACATCTACCCCTTTAATGCTTATTGAGATTAATTACGAAGGTTTTATTGGTTTAGGCGAGGCTTCTATGGTGCCTTATATGGGCGAAAGCTTGGCAACAGCAACAGCGTTTCTTAAAAAAGTAAATTTATCTCCCTTTTCTTATCCATTTAACATGGATGAAATTATGGCTTATTTAGATGAATTAGCACCCGGGCAACCCGCTATTAAAGCTGCAATTGATATTGCTTTACATGATTTGTCTGGAAAAATAGCTCAACAACCTTGTTATGAATTTTTTGGGTCTTCGCCCGATAAAATGCCTTTCACCACTTTCACCATTGGTATTGATGAGCCTGATATCATTATTAAAAAAATAAATGATGCTTTGGCTGATGATTTTAAATTGTTGAAAATAAAATTGGGTAGAAACACCGATAAAGTATTGATAAAAACCATTAGATCTGTCACCAATTTGCCTTTATATGTAGATGCAAACCAAGGTTGGACAGATAAACATGAAGGCTTAGAAATGGCGTATTGGCTTAAAGAACAAGGCGTTTTATTAATTGAACAACCTATGCCTAAAGAAGATATAGAAGGCAATGCTTGGCTGACAGCGCATAGTCCTATTCCCACTGTTGGAGACGAAGCCGTACAACGATTAGCCGATGTAGAAAAAGCCGAAGGTATTTACCACGGTATTAATATTAAATTGATGAAATCTGCCGGAATGCATGAAGCTTTTAAAATGATAAAAGCAGCTAGAAAACATCATTTAAAGGTTTTAATTGGCTGCATGAGTGAAACCAGTATAGCCACTTTAGCCGGTGCTGCATTAGCACCTTTATGTGATTGGGCCGATTTAGACGGACCTTTTTTAACCAGCAACAATCCTTATCAAACACCCAAATTTATTGGTGGTAAATATATTTTAGAAGCCAAAGCGGGTTTAGGAATCACTTAATTTTTATTTCAGAAAACACAATCCTGTGTTTTCAGCTTTAATCTTAACTTTGTGTGAATCAAAATTTCGCATAGTTTTTGTTTGCGACAAGTTTATTTAACGTGATATGGAAAATAAAATAAGAGTAAGATTTGCCCCCAGCCCAACTGGAGGATTACATATTGGTGGTGTGAGAACCATCTTGTTCAACTACCTTTTTGCCAAACAAAATAAGGGAGAATTTATATTAAGGATAGAAGATACAGACCAAGCCCGTTTTGTAGAAGGTGCAGAAGAGTACATTGTAAATTGCTTAAAATGGTGCGGAATTACCCCTGACGAAAGTCCGCAAGTTGGAGGAAATTTTGGTCCTTATCGCCAAAGCGAAAGAAAAGCCGATTATAGAAAATACGCCGAAGAACTGGTAAAAGCCGGATATGCTTATTATGCTTTTGATACTACCGAAGAATTAGAAAGCAAAAGGCAGGTGATAGAAAACTTTAGGTATGATCATCAAACCAGAAAGCTGCTTAGAAATTCTTTAACTATTCCGCATGAAGCGGTAGAAAACCTTATTAAAGAAGGTGCTCCCCATGTAATTAGAATAAAAATGCCATCTGATGAAAATATATCCTTTATTGATTTAATTCGTGGGCATGTGAGTTTTAACAGCAATGAAGTAGATGATAAAGTGCTTTTAAAAGCCGATGGAATGCCAACTTATCATTTAGCGGTTGTGGTAGATGATTATTTAATGAAAATTTCTCATGCCTTTAGAGGCGAGGAATGGCTGCCGTCTTCTCCGGTTCATATTTTACTATGGAAGTATTTAGGATGGGAAGACGATATGCCAAAATGGGCGCATCTGCCATTAATTTTGAAGCCTGATGGGCATGGTAAATTGAGTAAACGTGATGGACAACGATTGGGTTTTCCTGTTTATGCCATTAACTGGATTGATCCCATCACTAAAGAAAAAGCCGATGGTTTTAAAGATGTAGGTTTTTTACCCGAAGCATTTTTAAATATGCTGGCCATGTTAGGTTGGAATGATGGAACCGACCAAGAAATATTCAGCTTAGAAGAAATGATATCTAAATTTTCTTTAGACAGGATACATAAAGGCGGAGCAAAATTTGACTATGAAAAAGCCAAATGGTACAATGCCGAATGGATAAAAAGAAGTGATGCTTCTTATCTTTTACCTTACGTAAAAGAAGTGTTTGAGAAGCATGAAATTGTTGATATTCCTGAGGATTACCTATTAAGTATTATTGATATGGTAAAAGAACGATGCATTTTACTGCCCGATTTTTACGAGCAAGCAGCATTCTTTTTTAAAGCACCACAAGCTTATGATATAAATGCAGTGAAACCTAAATGGAATACAGAAAAAGTAGAATTTTTTGAAGCTTTTATACAAAATTTAAAGTTGGGAAATTTTGAAAACAGCGCCGTTTTAGAACAAAACTTTAAAACCTTAGCTACCGAAAAAAATATTAAAGTAGGAGAATTGATGTTGCCTTTTAGAATTATGTTGGTAGGCGGTAAATTTGGACCCCAAGTTTTTGATATAGCCACAAAAATTGGCAAGGAAGAAACTATTAATAGAATAGAAAAAGCAATTGAAGCTTTTAAATAAATAATTGATCATTAAAAAAGCCTCATAGCTATTGTTGTTAGGAGGCTTTTTTTTGGCTAAAACGGGTTAATTTTTTTTGGCAAGATAAGCCTGATAACTTTTTTTGATATAGTTCATATCGTCATAAGTGTTTCTGTAAATTACCTCTTCTGGCTTGGGTCTATACAGATACATAAACTCTACCAATTCGGTATCTTTTATGGCTACGCTTGTTTTTATAATTTGGATATTAAAATGTGCATCTACATTACTTTCGGCATTTTCTCTTTCTATGTAATTTCCAAAACGTTTAGCGTTGTTGGCATCTTTACCAAGCAATTCATTTAAAGCCGTTAGCGGGCTAAAAATATAAACCAATAAAGGCGGGTTTCCGTTATAAAAAACACCTTTACTTCTAAAGCCATCTAAAATTTCTTTTTGCTCTAGTTTTTTACTTTTCTCTTTTACCACCACTTCTTCTAATAATAAAGGAACGGCCATATAAATAATTAAGTTTTGAGGCTGTATAATTACTTTTTCAAAATCCTGTAAACCGTCTTTTTGAAAAACTAAAGTATCTCCTAAAGTAGTTAGGATAGAGAAATTTCCCCATTCGTCACTATAAGTTAAAGTATTTGAAGCTTTGCTTTTAATGCTTACATTACTTAGCCTTTGGCTGCTTCCACGTTTAAAAATTAAACCTTTTAGGGTAATTTTTTCTTGAGCAAAAGTGAGGGAGCTTAAAAAAAGAAGAAGAATTATTAAAAATAGCTGCTTTAACATTTTGATGCTTTAACAAAGATGCTTAAAATTAGCAGTTGAAATGCTTAACAAACAAAAATGAAATCAATTTTAAGATTATTTAACATTCTTTACTTGTTTTGGGGCTTAATTACATTTTTTGTATTTATGCTATTAATGATGCCCTTCATATTGCTTTCTTATGCTTTATTGAACGGTAAAAAAGCAACAGATGTTGTTTCTATTTTTCTTAATATTTGGGCTGGAGGCGTAAACCTATTAATGGGCTACAGGTATCATGTTGTAGGAAAGCAATGGGTTAAAAAAAATCAACCTTACATTTTTGTAGTAAACCATAGTTCTTATTTAGATTCCTTAGCAGTAGTAAGGGTAATTCCACAATCTTTTAAACCATTAGGAAAAGTAGAGATGGTTAAAATTCCAATTTTCGGAATGATTTATAAAAAATTGGTGGTTTTAATAGATAGAAGTTCTAGAGAAAGCCGAGAGAAATGTGTGAAAGATTTAAAAGCCGAAATAGCCAGAGGGCAATCTATTTTAATTTTCCCTGAAGGAACCATGAACAAAAGCGACCAATTATTGGGGGCTTTTTATGACGGCGCTTTTAGAATTGCTATTGAAACACAAACACCCATTATGCCATTAACCATTATCAATACCAAAGAATTAATGCCCAGAAGCGATGCTACGGCAATAAAACCAGGATTGATTCATTGCGTTTTTTCTGACGCTATCCCTGTAAAAGGCTTAAAAACAGAAGATATGGGAAAATTAAAAAAGCAGGTTTATAACCAAATGGAAGCTGAATTACTCAAATACAAAAGCATCAACCAAAGCACTCCTTTAATTGCTTGATAAATTTTATCTTTGCAAATGATTAAATCCATGACGGGATACGGGTCCAGTATCAAAGATCTCGATAACGGAAAATACACCGTAGAAATAAAATCGCTAAACAGCAAATTTTTAGAACTCAATATTAAACTGCCCAAAGCGTTTTCAGACAAAGAGTTTTTCTTAAGAACCGAATGTAGCAAACTGATAGAAAGAGGAAAAGTAATGCTTTCTGTTACTTCAGAAACTAATGATGCAGGTACAAAAGCCGCCTCAATCAATAAAGATTTATTAAAGCATTATTTTACCGAATTAAAAACTGCTGCTCAAGAATTAGGAGAAAACAGTGGGGATTTAATGTCAATAGCGGTAAGTTTACCCGAAGTGGTAAAATATGATGAAAACGCTGTTTCTGAAGACGAGTGGAAACAAATGCTAGAAACTTTTTATCAAGCTATTAAAAATTTCCAACAATTTAGAGCAGATGAAGGTCGGGTTTTAGAAATTGATTTAATTTCTAGAATAGAGGGCATTTTACATTTAATGAGCTTAGTAGAAAGAGACGAGCCAAACCGTGTGCCTGCTATAAAAGAAAAATTAAATAATATGCTTGC
The DNA here is from genome assembly GCF_005116455.1 of Pedobacter cryophilus. Taxonomy (GTDB): domain Bacteria; phylum Bacteroidota; class Bacteroidia; order Sphingobacteriales; family Sphingobacteriaceae; genus Pseudopedobacter; species Pseudopedobacter cryophilum. The sequence continues at coordinate 529,511 of NZ_SWBP01000001.1, read as the reverse complement.
TACTGCTGTAGGGGCAGAAAACGTAGATCAAAACAGGTTAGAGCAAGAGTTGATTTATTATATCGATAAATTAGATATTACCGAAGAAAAAGTAAGGCTAAAAAGCCATTGCAATTACTTTGTAGAAACCCTAATGGATAAAGATGCCAACGGCAAAAAACTAGGTTTCATATCCCAAGAAATTGGAAGAGAAATTAATACCATGGGTTCTAAAGCTAACGATGCCAACATTCAGCGTTATGTAGTTGGGATGAAAGAAGAATTAGAAAAAATTAAAGAACAACTGTTAAACGTACTATAAGGCTTAAGGTAAGAAGGCTTAAGGCAAAAGGCTTTAAGATTCAGCTTTAAGCATTAGCTTTTAAGAATGAAAAAAGGGAAACTCATTATATTTTCTGCACCATCGGGTGCCGGTAAAACCACCATAGTACAACATCTGTTAAAAACATTTCCTGATAAAATTGCATTTTCTATTTCTGCAACCACCAGGCAGGCCCGGGGAGATGAGCAACACAATAAAGATTATTATTTTATCTCTAAAGACGAGTTTTTGCATAAAGTGGCAAAGCATGAGTTTGTGGAGTTTGAAGAAGTTTATTCTGGTACTTTTTATGGCACTTTACACAGTGAAATAGAAAGAATTTGGAACGAAGGGAAATCGGTAATTTTTGATTTAGATGTGGAAGGTGGCTTAAGACTTAAAAAGAAATATGAAGAAAATGCCTTGGCCATATTTGTACAACCACCTTCTTTAGAGGTTTTAATAGAGCGGTTGAAAGGTAGAGGTACAGATTCTGACGAAAAAATTATTGAAAGAATTAATAAGGCAGCCAAAGAATTGGCTTATGCCCCAAAATTTGATGTGATTTTAAAAAATGATGATCTTCATACCGCTTGCTCACAAGCAGAAGATTTGGTTTTAAACTTTATGAATAAGAAAGACTAATTATTTTTCTTTAATTTAAATTTCTAATAAGTTCATTTAAAATGTATAAACGTTTTTGTCTGTTATTGTTTTTATACATTTTAGGTTCTCCAATCTATGGGCAAAATCTTAAAGATTCTATTTTTAAGACCAGCAAAGAAAACAAAAACACTACCTCTTCTGCTACCACAGTCGGCTCTGCCGATACTTCTTTTAATGCCCTCATTCAAAGGGTTGATTATTATGCAGATCAGTTTAACAAAATAAATACGCAGCTTAATAACGGCTTTGATACCTTAGAAATTAGTGCGGGTTTGCCAGAGATTGAAGCCATGCAATTGAGGTTAAAAAACAACTCTTTTGATGGTAACGCCATCACTTTGAGGTACCTATCAACGTTTAAAGATTATTTTGCTACTTCTCAAAAGCAGCTTGATAAATGGGAAAATGAATTGACCATTTACAATACTTCTTTAATAGCCATGCAAGAAACCCTTTGCGGCTTAACTACTGATTCTACTTTTAAAAATTTACCTGCCGATTCTGCTCTACGAGAACGGTTTTTTAGTAGGGTAAATTCTTTAGGGAGTAAATGGTTTCGTTTAGATTCCCTAAGTACCAAGGCCATTTTAAATATTGGATTTTTACAAAGCAGGGTTTCGGCAGCGCAAGTGCAATCTATAGAGTTTAATGAGCAAATAAAAACAGGCTTAAAACTACTTAGTGTAAGGACTTTTACAAAGGAATATGATTATTTGTGGGAGCTTAAAACTGAAAATTTTTTTAGTGAGCTTAAAGATACTTTACTACGAACAGTAGTTGTTAATTTTAGAATATTAGCTTATTATTTAAAATACAGTTACAAAGTACATCTCATCAATTTCTTTCTGTTTCTTCTTATAGCGTTGTGGTTAACCAAAAATAGAAATACCATTTTAAAGGATAACCCGTCAGCCATTAGTATTTTTAAGCAGGCTATGCTTACTTCAAGGTACCCCAAAGTAGCGGCTTTAGCTGTAACCTGTACCATTGGTCCGTTTTTTTACTACCACCCACCTATTATTTTAAATCAGATTTATTTAATTGTATTGATGGTTTGCGTAGGTATTTTAATTAGAAAAATCTACTCTAAAGTATTCATCAAATGCTGGCTGTTTCTATTTCCATTCCTGCTTTTCTTTAGCATTGTAAATTTATATTTTGGAGTTTTTGTATCAGAAAGATTAGTTTTCTTTTTACTTACTGCCATGCTCTTAACTTTTTCTATTTGGTATTATAAAAGGCATTGGCAAAGCATTCCAAAAGAGAATCAAACCCGGGGAAAATACCTTTTAGTGATCTATTTTATTTTATTAGCATCATCACTTGTTACTAATGTTTTTGGGCGATACAGCTTATCTAAAATTGCCACTACTACAGCTATTTTCACCTTAATAGAAGGTTATAGCTTATTCATTTTTGTGAAAATTATTACCGAAGCTATTTACTTACAAATGGAAGTGGGTAAAATTCAAATCAATACCATTTCATCTTATTTAGATTTTAAGAACCTAAAAAACAGAATTGGTAATTTCTTAAGGTTTTTGTCTTTTGGGTTGCTTTTTATCTTCTTCACCCAAAACCTAGGCATCTTTGATAATATTTATGATGCCACCAAAGAATTTTTATTAGAGGTTAGAAAAATTGGCAGCACCTCATTTACTTTTGGAGGGTTTATCCTATTCCTATTCATTATTTATATTGCTACTATAATAGCTAGGGTAGTCAGTTATTTCTTTGAATTTGCCGATGAACAATCGTCTAAAAAAACTCGAAAAGTAAAATACGGATCTTCTCTTTTATTGGTAAGGTTATCTATTTGGATTATAGGGTTTTTAATCGCTATTGCCGCATCGGGTGTGCCGACAGATAAAATAACCATTATTTTAGGAGCTTTAGGAGTAGGTATTGGTTTTGGGTTGCAAAATATTGTAAACAATGTGGTATCTGGCTTGGTGATGGTGTTTGAAAAACCTATTCAGGTTGGAGATTTAATTGAAGTGGGTGATAAAACCGGTACGGTTCGCTCTATGGGTTTAAGGGCAAGTAAAATTTTAACTTTAGATGGCTCAGAAGTAATTGTGCCTAACGGCGATTTACTCTCGCAAAACCTCATCAACTGGACATTAAGTAATAACCACAAAAGAATATCTTTAGAGGTTGGGGTAGCTTACGGTACAGATATAGAAAAAGTGAAAAGCATTTTTAAAGATATTGTAGAGGCTAATGCCGAGGTAATGAAAATACCTGCGCCACTTATTCTATTGAATGATTTTGCCGATAGTTCCCTAAACTTTAAAGTTCTTTGCTGGGTAAGTGATATTGATGATTGGTTGCGAGTGCGAAGTATTTTAATGAGTTCCATTTATGAGGAATTTTATAAGCAAGAAATTAAAATTCCGTTCCCACAAAGAGATGTAAATGTGTATTTGAAAGAAAATTTTCTCAAAGATGAAAAGTCGGAACAACCTAAAGAAGTTGATGACAAATCAGAGTTGATTAAACCAATAATTTAATGATCTAAACATGAAAATTGGTTTATTTTTCGGTTCATTTAATCCCATCCATATTGGGCATTTAATTATTGCCAACTACATGGCAAACCACACCAGTTTAGATAAAGTTTGGTTAGTAGTTTCGCCTCATAATCCATTAAAAGAAAAAAAAGATTTAATACAGGTTTATGACCGATTAGAGATGGCAAAACTAGCCATTGAAGAAGCTGAAAACATTGTGGTGAGTGATGTAGAATTAAAACTTCCACAGCCATCTTACACCATAGATACGCTCACTTATTTAAGAGAACTTTATCCAGAACATGAGTTCATCTTAATTATGGGTGCCGATAATTTAAAATCATTAAAGAAGTGGAAAAATTACGAATTGATTTTAAGAGATTACCACATTTATATTTACCCAAGGCCAGGATTTGAGAATGAAGAATTACAAAACCACTCGTCTGTTACCATCACCAAAACACCTTTAATGGAGCTTTCCTCTACATTTATTAGAAAAGCCATTGCCGATGATAAAAACGTACAATTCTTCCTTCCTGATAAAGTGATTGATTTTATTGATAGTAAAAGCTTGTATAAGTAGCATTGAGGGTGTTCTTCTAAAAAATTATAAATCAATAGCTATTATACTTTTTGAAAACAAATTTTGTCCAAATAAGTTAATTTTGCACTATGAGCGAGAAAACCATGTTTAAACTTCAACTGCCTACCGATCCTTTTTGGGTAAAAAACGTAGTAGAAAGTAACATCGAAGAAATATTAACAGATCATGCTTATTGCGAGCAAAAAGCGGCGACTAATGCCATTACGCTAATTATTCAAAACCCAAATATTGCTGAGCTGGTTCAAGAAATGGCCGAATTGGTAAAAGAGGAAATGGATCATTTTAAGCGAGTGCATGCAATTATTATTAAACGCGGTTATACTTTAGGTTTAGAACGTAAAGACAATTACGTAAACGAACTCATTAAATTTTTAAAACGTGGCGGTGGCGAATCTAAAAGAACAGAAAGCATGGTTGACAGGCTTTTATTAGCCGCCATGATTGAAGCCCGCAGTTGCGAAAGATTTAAAGTGCTTTCTGAGTATGTAGATGATAAAGAGCTATCAGAATTCTATCATGAGCTTATGATTTCTGAAGCCACACATTATACCCTTTTTATTGGTTTGGCCCGCAAATACGGCGAAGGCATTGATGTAGAAAAGCGCTGGCAAGAATGGTTAGATTATGAAGGCAAAGTGATACAAAATTACGGCAAAGCCGAAACTATACATGGCTAATTAAAATGGATAATAAACCAGATCAATCTAAATATAAGTGGGGAATATTTTATTTTAACCCTGATGATGAGAATTTAATTGCTCCAAAAGCTAATTCTTTATTTGGCTGGACACTCAATTTTGCTAAGCCATTAGCGTATATTTTCATGTTAATTTTATTATTAATTATCATGTTAATTAAAAGACTTTTGCATTAATTATCTAGGCCTTTTGATTCTTTTGGTTGTAAAGGGTCTTTTGCTTTCATCATGATAATGCTTTTGAGGTAATTATCTATAATGTCTATATCAATAGAATCGCTAATTAGTCCAATGTATCTATCAGGCCTAATAATCAAGGTTTTTCTTTCTCCTGTTAATATTTGAAAAGTATCAAAAACGGGTTGATTTCTCTCGCTTGGTGGCAAATAAAATAATTGTACAGCATAGTTTAACTGTAGCCATTTAGCAATGGTAAACAGATGGCTGGGTGTTAAATAGCCAAACATAAAAACAGAAAAATGGCGATAGTTACACCATTTATAAAGAGAGGATTCTGTTTGAAGCTGCTCGTCATAAAAATTTAAATCGGGGAGTAAATCACCAGCTTCAATATTTCTATGCTGACTTAAATGCAAACTAATTTTACTGTCAACCAAATTAAGTTCTCGCTTTTTTGAGCTAAATAATTGCTGAATTACTTTATGAAATTGCTTTTTCGAACTATTAAAAATATCAAATTGTTCTTTTAAAAGGTCTACTTCTTTAGGGTAAGATTCTAATATTTTTTGATCCAAATTGTTGTTTAAAACACCAATTAAGCGCCAGGCCAAAGCAAAAATATTTCTAAAATTTAAAATGGATTGAGTTTGATTTGATAACAAATCATGTGTAGTATAAAAGTATTGGCTTTGGTGTTCAAAAATTTCGTTCTCGTGTTTTAACCTATAAATTTGAGAAGATGCTTTTGGTTTTGATGATACCTGGGTATCCCAAATCACACTACAAAGATTAGTTGCCAAAACCTTTAGGCTTTGCTTAACAAAATCAGCCGCATTAATTTTAGGTTTCATATTGGTTTCTAATTCAAAACCAATGTGCTGTAGCAATTCAAAACTATAATTATCTAGGGTAATTTCTGCAATACCAAATGCTACTGGTTTCCATTCATCAACCACTAAAACTTTAACCCCACAAGTACTTAAAATACTTGCAAAAGCTAAAGAAACTGGGTTTATCCCCGATATTAGAATTGATGAACTAGAAGGAATTCTCATCGTGTTCTATACAAAACAAAAATAGTAGGCTGTTTATGTAAATCTGGTTGTGCTTTTTTCCAATCGCCAATAGTTTTAGTTTGTACAAACTCATCAGCAGCAGTAAGATTGCTGGCAATACATAATTTAGTGTCATTTCTACAACTTCTTAGAATTTCATCCAACATAGGGTTATTTCTAAAAGGCGTTTCCATAAATATTTGGGTTTGCTTAAATCTTTCGGCAAAACCTTCCAAATCTTTAATTTTTTTAGATCTATCCATTTTATCAATGGGTAAATAGCCATGAAAAGCAAAACTTTGTCCGTTAAAACCCGAAGCCATTAAAGCCAATAAAATAGAACTCGGGCCCACCAAAGGCACAACTTTTATATTCCTTTTGTGCGCTTCTGCAACAATTTCGGCACCGGGGTCAGCAACTCCAGGGCAACCAGCTTCACTCATTAATCCAACATCATTTCCGGCTTCTAAGCCTTCAAAATACTCGGCTATACTGCCGCCACGCTGATGTTTTCCATAATCATGAATAATAAGCTCGCTTTGTTTGGTTTGTAAACCGGCTTCTTTTAAACAACGTCTAGCGGTTTTTTCGTTCTCAACAATGTATTCTTTGATTTGATTAATGGTTGCCTGAAGGTAAGGAGTTAAAGATTTGCTCTCGGCTCCTTCGGCCATTACCACCGGAATCAGATATAAAGTACCTTTTATCATGTTACAAAGTAAACCATTTGGTTTTAAAATAATTCAAATTGTAAAATCTAAAAATTTGTTGACACCTTTTTAAAATGGATATCGTCTATACTTATAGAACTCATTTAATTTGAGACTTGTTCTTATATCAATATTATAATTTATAAATATGCTTAAATGCAAAATTGTGTTTCGATTATGTTACATAATTTAAGAATAGCAGAGTATTAAAAATAATATTGAGAGCGTTATTTAACAGAATATTTAGTTTTTAAAAGAAGAAAAACATGAGCAGGAGAATCAATCAAACAGTAGCGGCTTTTGGAATATTTATCTTATTACTAAGCTTAGGCTCTAACAAGGTACAAGCGTACCCTAACAGGAGCGTTTCTTTACAGGTTTTTTATGATGAATTATCTTATTATGGTGATTGGATTAACAATCCTGATTATGGTTACGTTTGGCGACCAGATGTTGGAAGCGATTTTAGGCCATATTATACCAACGGAAGATGGGCAATGACAGAGTATGGAAATACTTGGGTTTCTGATTATGAATGGGGATGGGCGCCTTTCCATTACGGAAGATGGTTTTATGATGATTACGATGGTTGGATTTGGACACCAGATACAGAATGGGGCCCAGCTTGGGTAGATTGGAGAACCGGTGGTGGTTACTATGGATGGGCACCTTTAGGACCAAGAATTAACATCAACATTAATATTGGCAGAAGATATAATACGCCTCATAATCATTGGGTGTTTATACCACAAAGGTGCATTTATTATCCATCGTACAGCAGGTATTGGGAACCAAGGCGTAACGTTTACATCTTTAACAATACCACTATTATTAATAATGTATATGTAAACAGAAACGTAAGGTATAATAGTGGCCCAAGGGCTGATGATATTAGAAGAGCAACCCGACAAAATGTACCAGTTTATCGCATAGCAGATAATATCAGACCAGGTTCTACTAGAGTGGAAAAAGATGCCATTAGCATTTACAGGCCCGATGTAAGAAAAGACGATAGAAGCTCTGCTCCAAAATCTATTGCAAGCAGTTCTGCAAGACCGAGTAGAAGTAGTGATAATTCTATTGACAGAAATGGAAATGGTAATGGATCTGTTGCTCAAAGAACTCAAAGACCAGATGCAAGTGGAAATACAGGAAGCTCAAGACCAAGCGGTAGTGCTACAGATAGAGGAATTGATAATCGTTCTCAAAGACCTGATGCAAGTGGAAATACAGGAAGCTCAAGACCAAGCGGTAGCGCTACAGATAGAGGAATTGATAATCGTTCTCAAAGACCAGATGCAAGTGGAAACACCGGGAGTTCAAGACCGAGCGGTAGTGCTACAGATAGCAGATCTCAAAGGCCTGATGTAAGAACTCAACCTGATGGAAATAATCAACCTTCTAGAACTTCAGAAAGTAGAAGTCAAAGGCCTGATGTTTCAAATGGTCAACCATCCGGCAGGTCTAATCGCTCAGATGTTCCAGCCAGAACAGAACGACCAACCTCGCAAGGTAGTGCAGATCAAAGCAGGAGTTCAGCACCACAAAGGCAAGAAACAAGACCTGAAACCAGCAGCAGGCCAGAAAGAAGTCAGCCTGCACCAAGCAGAAGTGTAGAAAGTCAGCGATCAGCACCTGCAAAAAGTGAAAGTGGGAATTCCAGATCATCAGGAAGTACTAGTGAAAGTAGACCAAGCAGGCCAAGTAATAGAGGCAATTAAAAAAAAGCAGCCCACGATTTAAATTGTGGGCTGCTTTTTTTATAAATCAGAATAAGAAGTGCTTCTTAAAAAGGTAGTCTCGTTTTTAGAAACAGTGTTTTTATATTCTGGCAAAGCCGATAACTTTTTCCAAGCATTATCAGCACTAAAAGCTGCCCAATGTGCTTTGCGGTCGTCCATGTTTTCAAAGCTAGTGAGGTACATTAAATTTGGCATTTTTGAACCTGAAATAACACTCCCGTAAAAAACAGGGTTAAAGTTTAAACGACTAAATATTTCTGTTTCCCCACCTTCATTAAACATCTTTACTTTTTTCTGGTGCAATAGTTCAGTAGCGCTTTCGTAACTTCTCAATTCATAAATTTTATCTTTAATAGAGCCACTTAAATTGGGTTTCTTTAATACCGGTTCTTTAAAAAAGCTGTTTAAAAAAATAGTTTCCATTCTATCATAAGGAGATGCGTTATAAGCGGCATTAAGGTAAGCTTTACCATTTTGAAGGTGTTGTTTATCTTGTTTTATTAGGGCGCTTATTTTTGTGAAATGCTTAAAAGATTGGTAAGGAATAATCACCATAATTCGTTTATCTTTTTCAAAGTCAAGGGGCTTAAAAACACCAACTCTGTTTATTTTAGATTGATGAAGGGCTAGTAAAAAAGCCTGTTCTAAATACCTTTCTGTTTTTAATACCTGAGAATCTGTACTACAATGATAGATAATGATTTGAATGAGTTCAGCTTTATTGAGTTGCGCTTTTAGAGGGTTTAAAAAACCAAATATAAAGGCAAGGGCAACTAAACAAATTTTTAATCTGTTTAAACGTTGTTTATTCATGATTTGTTAATTGATGGTAATTTGAAATCTAGTTTATAAGGAATTAAAAAGCTACAATCTCTATTCGTTAATTTGAAAAGTAGTGTTTAACATTTTGGTTTCAAACTCTTCTACCGGATACTTGCTTTCTATTAAATTAATCAACATTTCAGTAGCAATTCGGCCCATTTCAAATGCAGGTTGTCTTACACAAGAAAGGGAAGGTTTTAATAAATCAACCACATCAGAATTGCTAAAACCAGCAATTACTAAATCGGCTCCGGTATTATACTTTTTAAGAGCGGCTAAACAGCCCATGCTTAACCTATCGCTGGCTACAAATATAGCGTCGGGTTTTTGGGGTAAATTTAATAAAGATTTTACGGCCAGTTCTACTTCACCTTTTTCACTGCCACCATGTTCGCAATATTTAATATACTCGTTTTTTACAGGTATTCCATGCTTTTTTAAAGCATCTTCATAGCCAATTTGCCTTTGTTTGGTGATAGATAATTGAGGTGCGTTTGCTAAATGAGCTATTTTTTTGCATCCTTTACTAATCAAAAACTCGGTAGCTTCAAAGGCCCCTTGTGTATTGTTACTAGTTACTTTATGCGTTTGCATGCTTTCTAAAATCCTGTCGAAGAAAACTATGGGTAAACCTTGTTCATGTAATTTTTCAATGTGGGTATAATCTTTAGTTTCTGCTGCTAATGAAATAATAATTCCATCAACAGACCGATTGGCTAAATGCTGTATATTGGTTACTTCTCTTTCATATTGATCATGGCTTTGGGAAATAACCACATGGTATCCTTTATTGTAGGCAATTGATTCAATCCCGGCAATGGCTTGAGAGAAAAAAACATTAGCTACCTCGCACACAATAATTCCTATAGAATAGCTCCTTCTTTCTTTTAAACTTAATGCAATTGGGTTTCTGGTAAAATTAATTTTCTCTGCATATTCCAAAACAATTTTTTTTGTTTCTTCACTAATTTCATAGCCACCTCTTAATGCTCTGGATACCGTTGATGTAGAAAGGTTTAACGCTTTTGCAATGTCTTTTATGGTAGTAGGTTTGAACATTTTCTGGTTTAAATTTCTTGAACTGCTTATGGCTAAAATAGATATTAAAACTTAAATGTGAAAACACTTTTGCATGGATAAGACCTTTAGTTTTTATACGGCAACGTTGCCGGCATCGATTGCACATTTATTTACTTAGTTATTCTTCTTTATTGGCATTTTACTCAGTAATATTGTTAGAACCAATTATAAAATAGACTTTCTATTTAATTTTTTTCGAGCCATTTAGCCTTACTTATAAGACTTGTTTGCGAGCAAAATTATTCTGGATAAGCGCTATTGATAACCATCAATTAAAATCTAAATTTATGATCAAAAAAATTCTACTATTATTTACGTTATGTTTTGTTCTGCAAGATTTTGTGCAAGCACAAACTAAACAAATTAAGGGTAAAGTTAGAGACGACAAGGGCGAGTCTTTAATTGGAGTTGCCGTATCAGTTAAAAATAGCTCACAAGGCACCCAAACTAATGTTAATGGAGATTATAGCATCAGCGTATCCAACGGAAATGCAGTGTTGGTTTTCAGATATATTGGCTACAAAACTCAAGAGGTCGTTATTACTGATCAAACCACAATAAATGTTACTTTATTGTCTGATGCACAAGAGTTGCAAGAAGTTGTAGCTATAGGTTACGCAACAGTAAATAGGAGCGATTTAACTGGTCCAGTTTCTTCAGTTGGAGCAAAACAACTGAGAGATATTCCACTAACTAATGCTGCAGAGGCCTTAACAGGAAAATTAGCGGGTGTGCAGGTGACTACATCAGAAGGAGCACCAGGAGCCGAAGTGCAAATAAGAGTAAGAGGCGGAGGGTCTATTACACAAGATAATTCTCCTATTTTTATTGTTGATGGTGTGCAAGTAGAAAATGCTTTGTCAGTATTATCACCTCAAGATATACAATCAGTTGATGTTTTGAAAGATGCCTCTACAACCGCTATTTACGGCGCAAGAGGTGCAAACGGAGTGGTTATTATTACTACAAAATCAGGTAAACCAGGTAAAACGATAGTTTCTTATAATGGCTCGGTTGGTTTTAGAGAATTATCTAAAAAAATTGATGTTTTAAACCCTTACGATTTTGTTTTATGGCAATATGAGAGAAGTAGAAGTAGCCAAACAGATATTGATGCTTTTGCCAGAAATTATGGGAGTACTTTTGATACTTTAAGTGTTTACAAAAATATACCAGCTGTTAACTGGCAAGAAGAGGTATTTGGTAGAAGCGCTTTTTATCAAAATCATAATGTTGCCATAAGTGGGGGTAGTGAATCAACTACTTTTAACTTAAGTTTAACAGCAAATGATGAGCAAGGATTATTGCTTGAGTCGGGCTTTAAAAGATATTTAGCCAACTTTAAGTTAGACCATAAAGCATCTAGTAAATTAAGAGTTGGTTTAACAGCAAGATATTTGTCTCAAGAAGTGCAAGGCGCTGGCACTACATCAAGCGGTACAAGAACTACCAATAGATTACGCCATAGCATTATTTATCGCCCATTTGAGTTAGCTAATGCTCCTCAGATTGATCAATCTGATGAAGATTATTATTTAAATTCAAATCAAATTCAAAATCCTGTTAATTTAACAAGGGCAGAATATCGTAATGCTCCAACAACAGGGACCAACATTAGTGGTTATTTAAGTTACCAAATTGTAAAAGGCTTAACCTTTAAAACTACTGCTGGTTTTGACAACACAAATGTTAGGCAGGAATTATTTTTTAGTAAAATTACGCCAACAGCCAGAAATTTTGGAACATTACCTGTAGCTTCTCTTGCTATACAAACCAACGGAACTTTTAATAATTCTAACACGCTACAATTTGTAAAAAATGGAATAAAAAAGCTACATGATATTGATTTGTTGATTGGGCAAGAAACCTATGAAACACTTTCTAAAGGTAGCACAGTAGAAACACGTTATTTCCCTGCTGATATTTCTGCCGAAAAAGCTTTATCAAATTTAGGTTTGGGTTCTCCTCCAACAGGTTCAACTCAACCTAGGCCCACTTCTTTTGAGAATCCACCAAACAGAATTTTATCATTCTTTGGAAGAGCTAATTATTCATTCAATAAAAAGATATTAGCATCAGTTGCTGTAAGGGCAGATCGTTCTACAAAATTTAAGTATGAAAAAGGATTGTTAGTTTTTCCTTCTGGTACAGTAGCTTACCGCTTCTCTAACGAAAAATTTATGGAGAATATTAAGTTTATTAATGACGCAAAAGTTAGAGTTGGTTATGGTGTAGCAGGAAACAATAGAATCGGCGATTTATTATATCAACAATTATATGGAGTAACAGGTGAATATGCTTTAAGTCATACTGTTTTACCTGGCTTCGCACCATCGGCCTTAGCTAATGAAGATTTACAATGGGAAAGGTCTGTTTCTCAAAATATAGGTCTTGATCTTTCTTTTCTAAATAATAGAATTCAATTTACTGCAGATGCTTACTTAAACAGAGGAAACGATTTATTGCTTTCTGCAGCAATACCACCAACTACAGGCTATACTTCACAATTACAAAACGTGGGTTCTACTACTAATAGAGGCTTAGAATTTCAATTAAATGCCACAGCCATTAATACTAAAAATGTGAATTGGACTTCTAGTTTCAACATCGCTTTTAATAGAAACCGGGTAGAAAACTTAGGCGCTATTAGAGAGCAAACTAGAAGTGCAGGTTGGCAAGGGTCTGATGGTGCTGATGATTATTTAGTTAAAGTTGGACAGCCAATTGGTTTAATGTATGGTTTTGTAACTGATGGTTTTTATAAAGTAGACGATTTTAATTACGCAGCTGGGGTTTACACATTAAAAACCGGCATGGCCAACAATACTTCCTTGTTTGGAAATCCACAGCCTGGCTCTCTTAAGTTTAAAGATATTGACGGAGACGGTTTAGTAACTTTAGATAAAGACAGAACTGTTTTAGGAAATGCAAATGCAAAATTTACAGGAGGCTGGAACAATCAAGTTTCTTATAAAAACTTTGACATGAGCGTTTTTGTGAATTTTGTAGTGGGTAATGATGTTTATAATGCAAACAGAATTGAGTGGACCAACGGAAGTTTCTTGAACCTCAATTTATTAAGTGAAATGAAAGACAGGTTTACCAATATCAACAGTACTGGTCAAGTAGTAACAGACCCTGTTGAGTTAACTACTTTAAATGCAAATGCAAAAATTTGGTCGCCAGTACGTAACCAAAGGTATTATTTACATTCTTATGCAATAGAAGATGGTTCTTTCCTTCGTATCAATAACTTAACTTTTGGGTACACCATTCCAAAAACAGTACTTCAAAAAGTAAAAATTGCTAATCTGCGATTATATGCAACGGTTAATAATTTGGCAACTATTACTAAATACACAGGTTTTGATCCGGAAATTAGCACAAGAAGATCAGATCCATTGACACAGGGAGTAGATTTTGCAGGTTACCCAAGGGCAAAAACATGGGTTTTTGGAACAAATATTTCTTTTTAAATTTTAAGAATATGAAAATGAGATTTTCAAAATCAATAATAATAGCAATCACCATAATCTCTACATTAGGATTTGTAGGGTGTAAAAAGTATTTAGAAGTTGAACCAGTTTCTCAATACAATGTAGAACAAGCTTTCTCCGACGTATCAAATGCAACTACAGCACTTTTAGGTGTATATGATGAGTTGCAGGGTGATAATGGTTATGGAATACGTATTAATTTATACTATCCTTATGATTCTGATGAAGCCATAGTAAGTGGAGGTTTAGACAATGGAAGAAGGGGAATTGGAAGATACCAGTTATTACTTTCCAATTCAGAATTACGTAATCCTTTTGTACAGTTATACCGTGGGATAGAAAAAGCCAATTTATGTATCGATCAGATACCTCAAATGACCCAGTATAATAACGGTACTGAAGCAGAAAAGAAAGAACTCAGAAGATTACACGGAGAAGCACTTACCTTGAGAGCACAATTTTTATTTGAATTGGTAAGAAACTGGGGCGATGTTCCTGCTCCATTTACACCTTCTTATAAAAATCCGAATCTATATATTCCTCAAGCTAATCGTGATTCTACTTACGATCGTTTAATTGCCGATTTAGCAATTGCCAAAGATTTAGTGCCTTGGAGAACAGAAGTAGTTAGAAATGAAAGAATTACAAAAGGAGCGGTGAAAGCCATAAGAGCTAAATTAGCAATGTTTAGAGGCGGTTTTTCGCTAAGAAACGAAACCAAAACTATGGAGCGCCGAAGCGATTCTCTTAAATATTACACCATCGCAAGAGATGAATGTGCTGATTTAATGGCTAGAAGAGACCAACATACTTTAAATCCTAATTATGAAGACATTTGGAAGCGTTATTTAAGTTCTTTTCAACCTGACCCTTTCGGAGAAATTATTTTTGAAGTAGGTGCAGGTGGCGGCAATAGCAATTCTGATAGCAGAATGGGAAATTACAATGGTCCAAGTGTGAATGCAGCATCAAGATATGGTACTGGTGGCGGGGGTATTCTAACATTACCAAATTACTTTTATTCTTTTGAACCAATAGATACGAGAAGAGATGTATCTATCACCTATTATGCAATTGCAGCCAACAATAACAAAAGCTTAAGACGTTTAGCAGAACTTACTGATGGTAAATTTAGAAGAGATTGGCGTAACCCATTTTTACCAGGTACAGTACTAAATTTAGGTTATAACTGGCCAATTATTCGTTTTGCCGATGTATTGTTAATGTTTGCCGAGGCAGAGAATAAGATTAATGGCTCTCCAACAGCAGCGGCTATTGCAGCATTTGAAGAGGTTAGAAAAAGAGCTTACAGAGGAAATGTGAACAGTATTGGAGTTACACCAACAACTAAAGATGCTTTTTTTAATGCTATTGTGAATGAGCGTTATTTAGAATTTGGTGGTGAAGCTATCCGCAAATATGACTTAATCCGCTGGAATTTATTAGCCTCTAAAATTGCTGAGACTAGAACTAAGCTTCAACAAATTAGAAACTTTCAAGGTGCTTATGCCAACGTTCCTCAGTATGTTTATTGGAAATTAAACGGTGAAGAAATTCAATTCTTTTCTCCAACTCCTTTTACAACAACTGCGGTGCCTAGCCCAACTACTGGCTGGACTAGAACAGACTGGAGACAGCATTTAACATCAAATACTTTGATAGATAATTTACCTTTAGACCAAGGAATTGCTAGATTCTTTGTTCCAAATAAAAGCGAATTATTTCCTTTTGATCAAGCTACTTTAGATGCTTATCGTGGTATATTGAAGCAAAATCCAAATTATTAATCATATTAACCAAAAGCAGGGTTTATTACTTTGCTTTTGGTTTTTTACTGATATAAATTCACTTAAGATGATAAGTAAAACAATCAAAGTTCTTTTGATCTTAATTTTTATCAGCCAAAAAAATACCTATGCTCAATCAATTGCTTTTCCCGGGGCCGAAGGGTTTGGGAAATACACCTCCGGAGGCAGAGGAGGCAAGGTTTATATTGTTACCAATTTAAATGATGATGGCGAAGGAAGTTTTAGAGTTGCTGCAACTGCAAAACACCCTAGAATTATTGTTTTTGAAGTTTCGGGAACTATCCATTTAAAATCAAGATTAGATATTTCTAAAAACGCAACCATTGCCGGGCAAACTGCACCGGGAGATGGTATTTGCTTAGCCGATTATCCGGTAAGTTTAGGTGGCGATAACATTATTGTAAGGTATTTACGTTTTAGAATGGGCGATAGGTATCAAAACAACGGAATGGTTGATGGCGCTGGTAGCGACGATGCTTTTGGTGGCAACGGCAAAACAAATATCATTATAGATCATTGCAGCATCAGCTGGAGTACCGATGAAGTCATGTCGGTTTACCGAGGAGACAGCACCACCTTGCAATGGAATATTTTATCAGAACCACTCAACTATTCTTATCATTTTGAAACCGGCGATAAAGATTTTGAAAAACATGGATACGGCGGAATTTGGGGTGGTACACATTTAAGTGCTCATCATAATTTATTTGCACACTGCAACAGCAGAAACCCTCGTTTTAATGGAGCAAGATTGGGTGCTACAGAAGAATTAGTTGATTTTAGAAATAACGTAATTTATAATTGGGGGCATAATAATGTTTACGGTGGCGAGGGCGGCAATTATAACATGGTAAACAATTACTACAAATACGGCCCAATAACTAGTAAAAACGTAAAATCTAGGATTGTGAACCCGAGCAAAGGAGAATCAGGAATTGGTGAATTTTATGTGGCTGGTAATTTTGTAGATGGTGCTGAAGATGTAACTGTAAATAACGAACTAGGAGTTCATTTAGATAAAAACACCACTGATTTTGAGAAACAAAAAGCTTTGGTTAAAACACCATTTCAGGCTATCAATTTAATAGAAAAATCAGCTGTTTTGGCTTACGCCGATGTTTTAAAATCAGCAGGAGCAAGCTTTTGCAGAGATACTTTGGACAAAAGAATCATCAAAAATGTGAGGAACAGAACTGGAGGATTAATTGATGTGCAAGGCGGGTTTAAACACGGCACAACTTATGAGGAAACCGTAAATGCTTGGCCAACTCTGAAATCAAAAAAACCTAAAAAAGATAGCGACAGAGACGGAATGCCCGATGCTTGGGAAAAGGAAAAAGGCTTAAATCCGGCACTAAATGATGCGTCTTTAAAAAGCTTAGCTAATAATTACACCAACATAGAAATCTATATCAACTCTTTAGTAAAATAAGCGATGAGCAAAAAACATATTTCATACTTTCTAACCATCTGTTTTTTTTTATTGAGCTTTAAATCATTAGAAGAAAAGCAAATTACAGTGTATTTAATTGGTGATTCTACCCTATCCATAAAAGATAAAAGAACATACCCAGAAACAGGATGGGGAATGCCTTTTACTCAATTTTTTGATAAAAATATAAAGATTAATAACCGAGCCATGAATGGCAGAAGCACCAGTTCTTTTATTAAAGAAAATAGGTGGCAACCAGTACTAGAAACCTTAAAAGAAGGTGATTATGTTTTTATCCAATTTGGGCATAACGATGAAGTTTCTACCAAAAAAACATATACCACACCCGAAGAATTTAAGGCTAATTTGTTGCTTTATGTTTCAGAAACAAGAGCAAAAAAAGGTATTCCGGTTTTAATTACACCAGTAGCCCGCAGAAAATTTGATGCAGAAGGTAAAGTGGTAGATACACACCAAGAATATGCGCAATTGGTAAGGGAGGTAGCCTCAAAAAACCAAGTTCCATTAATAGATTTATCTGTAAAAAGCATGGAGCTACTCCAAAATTATGGGATAGAAAAATCTAAATATTTGTTCAATCATTTAGAAGCGGGGCAAAATCCAAATTACCCTAATGGGAAAACAGACGATACCCATTTTAATGAATTGGGGGCCAGATTAATGGCTCAATTGGTATTAGCCGAGATCAAAAACTTGAATTTATCCTTGGTTAACCAAATTGTAAAACCAGTAGAACCAAAAAAATAATGAAAAATAAAATCTTATTATTCGGTTTAGTTTTTTGCCTTTTAGCTTTTAAATCAGCTGATGAAAAAGTAACCATTTGGTTAGTGGGTGATTCTACCATTGCCGAGAAATTAACGACTAAATATCCAGAAACAGGTTGGGGAATGCCTTTCCAAAATTACTTTGACACTCAAAAAGTGACTATAGAAAACCGAGCAAAAAATGGAAGAAGTACCCGCACTTTTTTGGCTGAGGGCTCGTGGTTGCCTATTCAACAAAATTTAAAAGCAGGTGATTATGTTTTTATCCAATTTGGGCATAATGACGAAGGAAAAGGAGAACGTTATAAAGATAGAAGCACCACGCCCGATGAATTTAAAGTTAACCTCATTAAATATTTAGAAGAAACTAAAGCTAAAAAAGCCATTCCAATTTTAATTACCCCGGTTTCTCGTCGCTATTTTGATAAAGAAGGTAATATCAGACAAACTCATGCTCCTTATTCAGATGTGGTAAGGGAATTAGCCAAATCAGAGCAAGTTATTTTAATTGATTTAGATGAAATGAGCCGAAAATTGTATCAGCAATATGGAGCAGAAAACTCTAAACTGCTGTTTTTAGATATGGCGGCAAACGTACATCCAAATTACCCGGCTGGCGTAACAGATGGCACTCATTTTAATGAATATGGAGCTAGATTAATAGCAGAATTAGTTTTAAACGATATCAAAGCTCAAAAACTCCCACTTTCTAAGTTCATCGTAAACTCAAAATAATAATGAAAAAGTATCTTTTATTTTTCTTGATTTTAAGTTTTAGTCTTTTATCGGCGAAAGCCAAAGATTATGATTTTGTGGTAGATGCTAATGGAAGTGCAGATTTTAAAACTATTAAAGAAGCTTTTGATGCCGTACCCGATTTTAGAAAAGTAACCAGTACTATCTTTATTAAAAACGGCATTTATAAAGAGAAATTGGTATTAGCTGCATCTAAAAAGATGGTAAAAATCATCGGCGAAAGCCAAGCCAATACCATTTTAACTTATGATGATTATGCCCAAAAGAAGAATGTTTTTGGTGAGGAGAAAGGCACATCAGGTTCTGCTTCTTTTTATGTTTATGGCGACGATTTTTCTGCCGAGAATATCACTTTTGCAAATTCATCTGGGCCGGTGGGGCAAGCAGTTGCAATTTGGGTTGCCGGAGATAAATCGCATTTTAAAAACTGTAAATTTTTAGGCTTTCAAGATACTTTGTACACTTATGGTTATGGCAGCAGACAATTTTTTGAAGACTGCTACATAGAAGGAACTACCGATTTTATTTTTGGATCAGCAACCGCAGTTTTTAAAAATTGCGAGATTTTTTGTAAAAAAGGAGGACAGTATATTACCGCAGCTTCTACGCCAGATTCTACAAAGTTTGGTTACGTTTTTATCAATTGCAATATTAAAGGAGAAGAAGGAGCGTCTTATTTTTTAGGTCGGCCGTGGCGTCCTTTTGCCAAAACCGTGTTTATCAATTGTGATTTAGGCGCTTTTATTAAACCAGAAGGTTGGGACCATTGGGGTAAAGAATCTAATAAAGA
Source organism: Pedobacter cryophilus (assembly GCF_005116455.1). GTDB lineage: Bacteria > Bacteroidota > Bacteroidia > Sphingobacteriales > Sphingobacteriaceae > Pseudopedobacter > Pseudopedobacter cryophilum. The sequence continues at coordinate 510,070 of NZ_SWBP01000001.1, read as the reverse complement.
AACCGCTTTTTACGCCGAATATCAAAATAAAGGTATCGGCTTTAAGCCTGATAAAAGAGTAAAATGGTCTCATCAACTTAGTGATGATGAAGTGAAAAATTACAGTCTGAATAATATATTAAGAGGCTGGCAACCCAATTAAATTTTTACCAATTATAATATATCGTTTTTTTAATTCGGTATCAATGATTATCCATTTTCAAAATTATTTTCATGATCAAAGCTTTTCAATATTTAACCATTCTAGTAAGTTTAGTAAGCACTTCTTTCGCACAACAAGCAACTAAGAACGAGGTTTCCAAAGTTTGGGTCTCTGATCAAGGCAATGGAACTTATAAAAATCCTGTTTTAAATGCAGATTATTCAGATCCGGATGCGATAAGAGTTGGCGAGGATTATTATTTAACTTCCTCTAGTTTTGAGCATATCCCAGGGCTACCCATTTTACATTCTAAGGATATGGTAAACTGGACGCTCATTAACCATGCATTAAAAAAACAGCCGCCATTTAATGTTTTTAACAAGCCTCAACATGGAAACGGAGTTTGGGCGCCTGCTATTCGTTACCATAATAATGAGTTTTATATTTACTATCCCGATCCTGATTATGGCATTTACATGGTAAAAACTAAAGATCCTGCCAAAGATTGGTCAACACCATTATTGGTATATCCCGGCAAGGGAATTATAGATCCTTGTCCGTTTTGGGATGAAGATGGTAAAGCTTGGTTAACACATGCTTATGCTGGGAGTAGAGCAGGTATTAAAAGCATTATTTCCATAGCACCCATGAATACTGATGGAACAGAAGTTACTGGGGAAAGTATGGTGGTATATGATGGTCACGAAACCGACCCAACCATTGAAGGGCCTAAAGTTTATAAGAGAAATAATTACTATTATCTTTTTGCGCCTGCTGGGGGAGTATCAACAGGCTGGCAATTGGTTTTGCGGTCAAAAAATATCTTAGGTCCTTATGAAAGAAAAGTAGTGATGGATGAAGGAAAAAGCGAAATTAATGGTCCACACCAAGGCGCTTGGGTAAGCACCCCAAAAGGCGAAGATTGGTTTTTTCATTTTCAAGATAAAGATGCTTATGGACGAGTGGTGCATTTACAACCCATGAAATGGATAAATGATTGGCCAGTAATTGGGTTGGATAAAGATGGTGACGGAATTGGAGAACCTGTTTTAACTTATAAAAAGCCAGCTATTGGCAAAACTTATCCTATTCAAACTCCGGCAGAATCTGATGAGTTTAATGATAAAGAATTGGGTAAACAATGGCAATGGGAAGCTAATTGGGTGGGTAATTGGTTAATGACAGCCAATAATGGAAAACTAAGATTATATGCTCATGCTACAGATAGTGCCCGTAATCTTTGGGATGTGCCTAATATTATTGGGCAAAAGTTTCCGGCCGATGAATTTACTGCCACTACCAAATTAAAGTTTACTCCAAATCCCAATTTAAAAACTAAGAATGAAGAAGCCGGCCTAGTAATATTGGGTTTAAGTTACGCCAATCTTTCTATTAAAAGTAAAACAGATGGATTGTATCTGGTAAAAGGAATTTGTGAAAAAGCGGATAAAGGAAATCCAGAAATTGAAACCATCATCACCAAATTAAACACTGCAGAAGTTTGGTTAAAAGTTAAAGTTGATAAAGGGGCAAAATGTACTTTTTCTTACAGTTTAGACGGAATCACCTATACAGAAGCCATTCAAAATTTTCAGGCTTTACCGGGTAAATGGGTAGGTGCTAAAATAGGTTTGTTTAGTACCGGAAACACAAAAATTAACGATACAGGCTATGCCGATTTTGACTGGTTTAGGATAGATAAATAAAAAAAATTAGTTCATGACATATTTAAAAAAGCAAAATCTAATACTCAGTTTTTTATCTTTTGTGCTTATTTTTTTAATAACGCAATCTTGTTCTGTAGCTAAAAATAGTTTAACAGGAAAAACCGAGTTGAAAGTAAGTACCGTTCAAGAAGTTTTTGATGCAGTAAAAATTGCCAAACCCGGAGATGTAATTTTGGTGCAGGGCGGAGCGTATTTATTTGATAAAAGAATTGATATTAAAACAAGCGGTACCTTAACAGATAAAATTGTTTTTAAGGCGGATGAAAAAAGCGCTAGCCGACCAAAATTTAATTTCACTGCTTTGCCAGAAGATGATTCTAACCAAGGAATAATTTTGAGAGCCAGTAATTGGCACATCAAAGGATTAGATATTTTTAATGCCGGCGACAACGGTTTATTGATTGCCGGCGGAAGCAATAATATCATTGAATTTTGTACATTTTCTGAATGTTCTGATACAGGTTTGCAATTGGTTGCTGGTGCGGCAAACAACCTGATATTAAACTGCGATTCTTACCATAACGCCGATTCTAAAATTGAAAATGCCGATGGTTTTGCTTGTAAAATTGATGCTGGTACTGGCAATAAGTTTGAAGGATGCCGAGCTTGGCAAAATTTGGATGATGGTTGGGATGGCTACTTAAAAAACACTGATAATATTACAACCACCTACATTAACTGCTGGGCTTTTAATAACGGAGAGTTGAAGGATGGAAAACCTAGCGGTGGCGATGGCAACGGTTTTAAATCTGGCGGAAGCGATGATAAATTGTTAAAACACAATGCAGTTTATGAAAATTGCATTTCGGTTTCAAACCTTAAAAAAGGCTTTGATCATAACAGCAACCGTGGTGAAGTTACTTTAATAAATTGCAAAGCATACAACAATCAGCAAGCTAATATGGGTTTCGGCAGCAAGAATCCACTATCAAAACTAACCATTAAAAATTCGCTGGTTTATGGTGAAGTAGGAGGTTTAAATGCCGATGTGAAGGATATCGAGAATAATAGCTGGCAAAATTCTTCGGCATTAAAAGCTAGTGATTTTAAAAGCTTAGATACTGAAGAACTTTATAAGCCCCGCAAAGCAGATGGAAGTTTGCCTGAAATAGACTTTTTAAAACTGAAATAATCTCTTTTAAATGATTAGGAGCGAGTTCGTAAAATAATTGGGTATGAAAAAAATTAGTCTGTTTACTTTTTTGCTTACGCTGATGCTGGGTTTACAAGCTCAACAGCAGCCTTTAAAATTCACCGTTGCTCAAGATGGTAGTGGCGATTTTAAAACTATTCAAGAAGCGGTAAACAAGGTAAGAGATCATTCACAAAAAAAGGTCACCATCTTTATCAAAAACGGAATTTATAAAGAGAAATTAGTGATTCCATCTTGGAAAAAAAACATCGCTTTAATTGGCGAAAGCCAAGCGCAAACCATTATTACCAATGATGATTATTCGGGGAAAGATTTTTTGGGAAAAGACCAAACTGGAAGTGCAAAATACAGCACTTACACTTCTTACACCGTTTTAATGCAAGCCAATGATTGTAGTTTAGAAAATTTAACCATTAAAAACACAGCGGGTAAAGTTGGGCAAGCCGTAGCTTTGATGATTGAAGCCGATAGATGTGTGGTTAAAAGTTGTGAAATTCTTGGAAATCAGGATACGCTTTATTTGGCAAAAGATGGTAGAAACTATTTTGAAAATTGCTACATAGAAGGCACTACCGATTTTATTTTTGGAGAAGCCACTGCGGTTTTTGAAAACTGCACCATCAAGAGTTTACATAATTCTTTTATCACCGCTGCATCAACCACCAAAGAGCAAGCTTTTGGTTTCGTTTTTTTGAGCTGTAAATTAATTGCTGCTGATGGAATAGATAGAGTTTATTTAGGAAGACCTTGGCGGCCGTATGCAAAAACCGTTTTTATAAACACAGAAATAGGGGCGCATATTAAGCCCGAAGGTTGGGACCCTTGGAAAGGAGATGCCATGTTTCCTGATAAAGAAAAAACGGTTTTCTATGCCGAATATAAAAATTTGGGTGCTGGAGCAGCAATTTCTAACCGAGTGAAATGGGCTAGGCAACTTAAATCGGCGGAAGCCAAAAAATATACGCTTAAAAATATTTTTAGAGATTGGAATCCATAAATCCATAAAATAAACCTGATGAAGAAAACATTGTTTACTTTTTTATTCCTTGGATTTGGCGCTCTTGCTTATTCCCAAACCAAAATAGTAGTTTCCCAAGATGGCGATGGTAATTTCAAAACCGTTCAGCAAGCTTTAAATGCGGTGCCGCTTCATAATAAAGAGAAGGTAGAAATATACATCAAAAATGGCGTTTATAAAGAGAAATTGCTTTTAGATTCTACCAAAAACAACGTTAAATTGATTGGTGAAGATCAGTTTAAAACCATTTTAACTTATGATGATTCCCCTAGCAAAGTAGTTAAAACGGGATCGCCAATAAATACGCAATCATCGTATAGTTTTTTGGCTTTAGCCGATGATTTTTCTGCAGAAAATATAACTTTTCAAAACGATGCAGGTTTTACAGCCGGACAGGCTGTTGCCTTAGAAGTACGTGGCGACAGGGCGGTTTTTAAAAATTGTAGAATTATCGGGAATCAAGATATTCTCTATTTAAATGCAGAAGGTAGCCGTCAATATTATGAGAATTGTTACTTAGAGGGCACCACCGATTTTATTTTTGGTTCGGCTACTGCGTGGTTTCAAAACTGTCATATTCAAAGCAATAAGAATTCGCATGTTACGGCAGCTTCAACGCCACAAAATAATTCTTATGGCTATGTTTTTTACAATTGCGTTTTAACTGGCGATACTTCTTTAAACAAAGTTTCGCTCGGTAGGCCATGGCGTCCTTACGCTAGTGTGGCCTATATTCATTGTTATATGGGACCGCATATCAAATCAGAAGGTTGGTCGGTGTGGAATAAATTAGATACGTTTCCGCTATCGCGATATGTTGAATATGAAAATTATGGTCCTGGGGCGCAACCCTCAAGTAGAGTAAGCTGGTCTAAGCAATTATCATCGGCAGAAGCCAAAGAATACACCATAAAAAACGTGTTTAAAAATTGGAATCCTAAATAAGATGAAAAAAACGCTACATATTTTACTACTCCTTGCTATTATTCAGTGTAGTGCATTTGGTCAGAATAAATATAAATTATGGTATAACAAGCCTGCGAAAAATTGGAATGAGGCCCTGCCTTTAGGGAATGGCCGACTGGGGATGATGGTTTTTGGTAATCCTGCGATTGAGCAATTGCAACTCAATGAGGAAACTGTTTGGGCGGGTGAGCCCGGAAATAATGTGCCAGAGAATAAATTTGAGGATATTCAACAAATTAGAAAATTACTGTTTGAAGGCAAAAATCAAGAAGCGCAAGATCTCTCCAATACTGCATTTCCAAGAAAGGCCCCTAGCGACCTAAATTATGGAATGCCTTATCAATCGGTAGGGAATTTATGGCTTAATTTTCCTGGTCATGAGCAGTTTAAAAATTACACCCGTGATTTAGATATTGAACAATCAATTTCATCTGTAAGCTATACTGTGGATGGCGTAAAGTATAAAAGAGAATTTTTTTCTTCCTTTACAGATGATATCATGATTGTGCGCTTAACAGCCAATAAGCGTAAAAGCATCACTTTTGATATCAATGTAACCAGCCCTCAAAAAAATCAAAGTATTAAAGTAAATAACAATCGATTGCTGCTTAATGGATTTAGTGGATCGAATGATAATAAGACGGGTAAGATTAAATTTGAGATGCAAGTGAAGCCGGTGTTAAAAGGTGGGACTTTAACATCAACAGAAAATCAGTTGCAAATTAAAAACGCCGATGAGGTTATTTTGTACGTTTCTATTGCTTCAAATTTTAAAAGCTATAAAGATATTTCTGCTAATTCTACTTTAAAAGCTACGGAAATATTGGATAAAGCTGTTCTTATTTCTTATGATAAAGCTAAAGAGCAGCACATTAAGAAATACCAGAATTACTTTAAAAGGGTTGATTTAATGCTGGGTGATTCTCCGCAATCTCTTAAAACCACAGACGTAAGGATAAAAGAATTTGCAACCAATCAAGATCCGCAATTGGTGTCTTTATATTTTCAGTTTGGGAGGTATCTTTTGATATCAAGCTCTCAACCGGGAGGTCAGCCCGCTAATCTTCAAGGAATTTGGAATGATAAACTTTCGCCTCCTTGGGATAGTAAATACACGGTTAACATTAATACGGAAATGAATTACTGGCCTGCTGAAGTCACTAATCTAAGTGAAATGCATCAGCCATTGTTTTCAATGATTAAAGATCTTTCAGAAACTGGTGTAGAAAGTGCCAAAAAAATGTATCACGCCAGAGGGTGGAATATGCATCATAATACAGATTTATGGAGAATTACTGGGGTAGTTGATGGTGGTTTTTATGGGGTTTGGCCCATGGGTGGCGCATGGCTTACCCAACATTTATGGCAACACTATTTATTCACTGGCGATAAAGCTTTTTTAAAAGAATATTATCCGGTTTTAAAAAATGCGGCATTATTCTATCTAGATGTTTTACAAGAAGAGCCAAGCAATAAGTGGCTGGTGGTATCACCATCTATGTCGCCTGAAAACACTTATGAGAAAAGTGTAGCTATTACGGCGGGTACTACAATGGATAACCAACTGGTATTTGATGTTTTTAATAATATCATTAAGGCTGCTGAGATTTTAAAGACGGATGAGCAATTTGTAGACTCTGTAAAAAGTTCTTTAAAAAGGTTGCCACCGATGCAAATTGGGCAGTATAATCAGTTACAGGAATGGTTAAAAGATTTAGACAAGCCGGCAGACAAACATCGCCATATTTCACACCTTTATGGATTATTTCCTTCTGGTCAAATCTCCCCATTTAGAAATCCCGAATTATTTGAAGCTGCTAAAAATTCGCTTACCTATCGTGGCGATAAATCAACTGGTTGGTCTATGGGATGGAAAGTGAATTGGTGGGCTAGATTATTGGATGGAGAAAGAGCCTATAAATTGATTTCAGATCAATTGAATCCAGCGCCAGAAGAAACCAATGGGCAATCTGGTGGCACATATCCTAATTTATTGGATGCTCATCCCCCGTTTCAAATTGACGGTAATTTTGGTTGTACCGCCGGGATTTCTGAGATGTTGATGCAAAGTTACGATGGAGATATTTTTCTTTTGCCTGCATTACCAAATGCATGGAGAGATGGATACGTAAAGGGTTTAAAAGCCAGAGGTGGTTTTGAAATTGACATGAAATGGGAGAATAAAAAAATCAAAGAACTCACCGTTTATTCTAAATTAGGTGGAAATTGCCGATTAAGGCTTTATGCCGAAGTGGAATTAATAGGAGATGCGATTTTAAAAGCAGCAGTAGGAGAAAATACAAATTCTTTTTATGCGGTAAATATTGTAAAACAACCTTTAATTTCAACAAAAGCAGTATTAAAAGGAATTGAAATTCAGGGAACTACTCTGTCAGATTTTGAGACAGAAGCTGGGGGAACTTATTATTTTAAAGCTAAAAAATAATCTTATTCAAAATCATGAAAAATAGTCTAATTCTTTGCTTCCTTTTATTTGTTGTTACTGCAAATGCGCAAGTTACGCTCACTAAACTTTGGGAAACTACAGATTTGCCCACACCCGAATCGGTTTTGCCAACTAAAAATGGAAAAAGCCTGTATGTGTCTTTAATAGACGGCGATGCCGCTAAAGCAGATGGAAAAGGTGGAATTGCAATTTTAAGTGAAGACGGAAAAATCATCAATAAAAATTGGGTAACCGGTTTAAATGCACCCAAAGGAATGGGTATTTATAAAGGAAAACTTTACGTTGCTGATCTTAATGAAGTGGTGGTGATTGAGGTAAAAGCAGGAAAAATCACCAATAAAATTCCTGTAGAAGGAACCGTATTTTTAAATGATATTGCCATAGACGCTAAAGGTGGAGTGTATGTTTCTGATACCAGATTAGGGCATATTTATAAAATTGAAAACAACAAAGTCGCACTTTATTTAGATAAAATGACCAATGCCAACGGCTTAAAAGTAGTTGGTGATAATCTTTTTATTTTAAGCGGACCAACATTATTAAAGGTAGATGCGGAAAGGAAAATAACCACAATTGCTAAAGGGTTAGCATCTGGCGGAGATGGAATTGAGCCCATTGCTGCAAATACTTTTTTAGTTTCTTGTTGGGTTGGTTTAGTGTATGAAGTTAAAATGGATGGAACAGTAACCCAATTAATGGATACCCGAAAGCAAAAAATTAATACAGCTGATTTGGGTTATAACGCTCAAAAAAAGACAGCTTACATTCCAACTTTTTTTAAAAACTCAGTAATAGCGTACCAATTGAAATAAATTTTAATGAAGATATTTTGGATTTTTCTTTTCGTGTTATTTACAAATTCGGCTTTAGGCCGGCAAAAAACCAATATTCCTAGAGATACCAGTTTTACTTTGCAAAGCACTTTTATCAAGGAGAAAAAGAAATTTCCTTTTATTACCATTGCCGATTCTCTGCTAAGCAAAAATCTCTTATTAAAAGGGAATTTAGTTTATAAAAAGATTGGGGACAGAGCGCTGCATTTAGATATTATTTATCCTAAAAAGAAGATAAAAAATGGTTATCCAGCTGTTATTTTAATTCATGGTGGTGGCTGGCGCTCTGGTGATAGATCTCAAACCATAGCCATCGCCAAAAAAATTGCCGAAAGTGGTTATGTAACTGTTGCTGTGGAGTATAGATTATCATTAGAAGCAGCATATCCTGCCGGATTACAAGATGTTAGATCAGCTATTCGCTGGATGAGAGAAAACGCTAAAAAGTACCGAATCAATTCTAATAAAATAGCGGCAATGGGTTTTTCTTCTGGTGGCCAAATGGCGGCTTTATTAGGCACAACCAATGGAGATAAAAAATACGATGGACCCACAGCAGATTCAAAAATAGCTGGCGACATACAAGCCGTTATAGATGTAGATGGCGTTTTAGCTTTCCATCATCCCGAATCTTCTGAAAGTGTTGTAGCTGCTCAATGGTTAGGCGGAACTTATTTAGATAAACCAGAAATTTGGAACGAGGCATCGGCTTTAAGCCATGTGGATAAAAACTCGGTTCCAATAATTTTTATCAATAGCTCCACACCTAGGTTTCATGGCGGAAGAGATGACATGGTTAAAAAACTAAATAGCTTTAATATTTATTCAGAAATACATGAGTTTCCCAATACGCCACATCCTTTTTGGTTTTTTAATCCTTGGTTTAGCCCAACGGTAAATTACACCATTAAGTTTTTAGATCGCGTTTTTAAATAGCGATAATTGGGCATCCAGCTTCGAGAAAATTTGTGTCTTAAAAAAAGCGTTTAATTTTTTGCCACGAATACACGAATAAAACACTAATGCATTAAGGAGATTAAGCTATCGCAAATAAAAAAGTTTAAATGATTTGGAAGAATAGCCATCCAGCTTCGAGAAAATTCGTGTATTCGTGGCAAGAAAAACTTTATTTAATTTGTGTCACCAACCCAGCTTCGAGAAAATTTGTGTCTTAAAAAAAAAGCGTTTAATTTTTTGCCACGAATACACGAATGAAACACTAATGCATTAAGGAGATAAGCTATTGCAGATAAAAAGTTTAAATGATTTGGAAGAATAACCACCCAGCTTCGAGAAAATTTGTGTCTTAAAAAAAAGCGTTTAATTTTTTGCCACGAATACACGAATAAAACACTAATGCATTAAGGAGATAAGCTATTGCAGATAAAAAGTTTAAATGATTTAGGAAGAATAGCCATCCAGCTTCGAGAAAATTCGTGTATTCGTGGCAAAAAAAACTTTATTTAATTTGTAGTCACCAACCCAGCTTCGAGGAAATTCGTGTGTTCGTGGCTATAAAAAATTTAAACCTAAGTTTGTATTTTAGCTCTGAGATCTCTGTGTTCTTAGTGGTTAAAATTTCACTTTCAACTATACCCTTCGCATTTAAAACACGATCATCCCTAATCACACTTTACGCAAACCTTACCGGCATCGATTGCATAAATAAATAGGCTATATTGGCATCAAAAACAGGTTAATAATGATTAAAATTGTTAATAAACCAAGATTTCTAATCAATCAGAAATATTTTTTAAACCAACACAAACAATATTTTATTAAAGAAAAATGATGAATTTATTTGATTTAAGTGGGAAAGTTGCTTTGGTTACCGGCTGTAATAAAGGCATTGGTAAAGGGATGGCTTTAGCACTTGCTGCGGCTGGAGCTGATATTATTGGCGTATCTGCAAATATGCCATTAAGTGGAGGCGAAACCGAAATGGAGGTTCAAAAACTAGGTAAAAAATTTAAGGCTTATCAATGCGATTTTGGCAATAGAGAAGCTTTAGAGTCGTTCATAGTAACAGTACTAGCAGAAAACCCAGTCATAGATATTTTGGTGAATAACGCAGGCACCATCATGCGTAAACCAATAGCAGAACATCCAAATGAATATTGGGATAATGTTTTAGCCATCAATTTAGATGCACCATTTATTTTAACCAGAGAAATTGGAGCAAGAATGCTAGAACATGGCTCGGGTAAAGTCATATTTACTGCTTCTCTTTTAACTTTCCAAGGTGGAATTACTGTACCTGGTTATGCCGCAAGTAAAGGAGCAATAGGTAGTTTAGTAAAAGCTTTTGCTAATGAATGGGCATCAAAAGGGGTTAATGTAAATGCAGTAGCGCCAGGTTACATAGCAACAGATAATACCGAAGCATTAAGAAACGACGAAGAAAGAAGTAAATCTATACTCGGCAGAATTCCGGCCGGAAGATGGGGCACCCCAGAAGATTTTGGTGGAGTTACCGTTTTTTTAGCATCAAAAGCAGCAGATTATGTACATGGAACCATTATCACCGTTGATGGTGGTTGGATGGGCAGATAAAATTTAGAACATGAAACAAAGATATCACAACAGCCAAAAAGAAGTAAAAGGAATGAACACCGCAGAACTGCGTGAACAATTTCTGATAGAAGAGTTAATGAAAAATGGAGAAGTAGTTTTTACTTACAGCCATTATGATAGAATTATTGTTGGTGGCGCAGTGCCCACAACTAAAGCCTTGGCACTAGAAAATTATCCAATGCTTAAAGCCGATTTCTTTTTAGAAAGAAGAGAGCTAGGCGTAATTAATGTTGGTGGCGAAGGAAGTATTACCGTAGACGGAACAACTTACGATGTAGCTAAAAAAGATTGTTTATACATAAGCAGAGGAAGCAAAGAAGTGAGTTTTACTTCTGTATCTGCAAGTGAGCCAGCACAATTTTATATTCTTTCTGCTCCGGCACATAAAGAATATCCTACCACATTAATGAAAGAAGCGGCAGCTACCCCAGTAGTTTTAGGCTCTGCAGATACTTCTAATCATAGAACAATTCATAAATATATTTATGCAGATGGCATTCAAAGTTGCCAGTTAGTAATGGGTTTAACCACTTTAACAACAGGTAGTGTTTGGAATACCATGCCATCTCACACACATGATAGAAGAATGGAAGCCTATTTCTATTTTGATTTAGCTGAAGACCAAACGCTATTTCATTTTATGGGCGAACCACAAGAAACTCGTCACCTTTTAGTGCATAATCACCAGGCAATCATCAGTCCACCATGGTCTATACACTCTGGTTGTGGTACCGCTAGTTATTCTTTTATATGGGGAATGGGCGGCGAAAACCAAGATTATGGTGATATGGATATTATAAAAATTACAGATATAAAATAAACCAAATAAAGCTTTAAGCCCCCGTTTTTCATTTTTTTTCTATTGGTTAGTTCAAATGTTTTAAGGGGGCTTTTTAAATTAAACAAACGCATAAATAACTTAGGTTAATTTTTAAATAAATAGCCTAAGTTATTTGTGTTAAAACGGGGAAAAATAAATGAAAAATCTAAAATCAGCAATTTTAATGGGCCTTGTTTTTGAGGTTTTACTATTATCATGCTCAGCTAAAACAGTTAAATCAGCAATAAGTAATTCATCAGAAATTACAGATTCACTGGCTTTTATCAATTATTTTAAGGTTAAAATGCCCATTATAAAAACTCCGGTTTTTAGAAAAGATACCTTTGATATTTTAAAGTTTGGGGCTAAGGCCGATGGAATTACACTCAATACTAAAAGTATTAATGATGCAATTATTGCTTGTAACAAAAAAGGTGGCGGCGTAGTTTTAATTTCTAGTGGGTTATGGCTAACTGGTCCGGTAGAGTTAAAAAGCAATGTAAATTTGCATTTAAAGAGGGGCGCAATTTTGCTTTTCACACCAGATAAATCTCAATATAAATTAATAGAAGGTAATTGGGAAGGTAAAAAAGCAGTTAGAAATCAATCACCAATTTCAGGCACTAACTTAGAAAATATTGCCATTACAGGTTCTGGAATTATAGATGGTAACGGAGATGTTTGGAGAGCGGTTAAAAAAGATAAATTAACAGAATCTCAGTGGAAAAAGCTGGTAGCATCTGGCGGATTGTTAAATGCCGATAAAAGAATTTGGTTTCCATCTGACAGCTATTTAAAAGGAGATCAAACTAAAGATGCCGGCGTCATTCAACCCGGTAAATCTTTAGCAGATTATCAGGATATGAAAGATTTCTTTCGTCCTAACTTAATGGTTCTTACCAATTGTAAAAAGGTTTTATTAGAAGACGTAACCTTTCAAAATTCACCAGCTTGGGGTTTACACCCATTAATGTGTGAAGATCTTACCCTAAAAAACCTAACCGTTAAAAACCCTTGGTACGCACAAAATGGCGATGGCGTTGATATAGAATCATGTAAAAATGTGATGATAGAAGGCTCTACTTTTGATGTTGGCGATGATGGAATTTGTATCAAATCTGGCAGAGATGAGGATGGTAGGAAAAGAGGAATGCCAACAGAAAATGTAATTGTAAGAAACAATGTGGTTTACCATGCACATGGCGGCTTTGTAATAGGTAGCGAGATGTCTGGCGGAGCTAAAAATCTTTTCGTTTATAAAAATTCTTTTATTGGTACCGATATAGGTTTACGTTTTAAAACCACCAGAGGCCGAGGAGGCGTGGTAGAAAAAATTTACATCTCTGATATCAACATGAGTGATATTGCTGGCGAGGCTATTTTATTTGATATGTATTACATGGCAAAAGATCCGGTTCCTTTAGCTGGCGAAAAAGCCGATGCTCCAAAAGTAGTTTTACTTCCAGTAACAGAAGAAACTCCTCAATTTAAAGATTTTCATATCAGAAATGTAGTTTGTAACGGTGCCGCTAAAGCAATATTTATTAGAGGTTTGCCTGAGATAAACATTCAAGATATTCACTTTGAAAACATAGTTATTCAGTCTGATAAAGGAGTAGAAATTTCAGAAGCTAGTAATGTAACCTTCAAAAATTTGAGTTTACTAAGCACTAAAACTGATCATTTAATTGCTGTTGGAAACAGTAAGCAAATTAGCTTTAATGCCTTAAAACCATTAGCTGATTTTAAAACTCTTTTAAATCTATCAGGCGAAAAAACATCAGGAGTGAGCATTTCAAATTCAACGATTCCTGCAGCAAAAGAAAAAGTAACCTACAGTCTCGGAGCAAATTCTTCTTCATTAACCATCAAATAATATGAATCATTTTCAAAAATATAGTGTCGCATTATTAATCCTACTAACTGTAGTTAGTTCTTGTGCTTCTTATAAAACGGCTAATGTAAAAGATCAGAAAAGCCTTTCAGAAGAAATGGCTAAAACCGTTTTAGTGAAATGGCCTTTTCCAATAGAAAATGAAAGTCGCCCTTTAAAATGGACTTATGAAACAGGAGTTTACTTAGAAGGCGTATCCAATGTTTGGAAACGTACCGGAAATGGAGATTACTATAATTACGTACAAAGAAGTATGGATAATTTTGTAGGAGAAGATGGCAAAATCAAAACCTACAAGTTAGAAGATTATAATATTGATAACGTACGCACCGGCAGATCTCTGTTATTGATGTATCAGGTTACCGGAAAAAAGAAATATTATACCGCTGCTGCCGAGCTTAGGAAGCAATTAAAAGATCATCCACGTACAAAAGGAGGTAGCTTTTGGCATAAAAAGATTTATCCACACCAGGTTTGGTTAGATGGATTATATATGGGAATGCCATTTTTAGCAGAGTGGGCAGCAGAATTTCATGAGCCTGAAGCTTTTGATGATATTGCCAACCAGTTTATACATATAGAAAGTGTAGCCAGAGACGCAAATTCTGGATTGATTTATCACGGCTGGGACGAATCTAAAGAACAAGCTTGGGCTAATAAAACCACCGGAAACTCCCCTCATTTTTGGGGCCGAGCGATGGGATGGTACGGGATGGCTTTAGTGGATGTTTTAGATAACTTTCCAGCAAATCACCCAAAAAGAAAAGACCTGATTGCAATTTTAGAACGTTTTTCTACTGCTATAGAAAAAAGTCAGGATGCTAAATCTGGTTTGTGGTACCAAGTAATGGATAAACCAACCGGAAAAGGAAATTATTTGGAAGCTTCTGCAGCTAACATGTTTGTATATGCGTTAGCTAAAGGGGTAAGGTTGGGTTATTTACCTTCAAAATTCGAGTCGGTGGCGGCAAAAGCATATAAAGGCATCCAAAAAGAATTTTTAGAAGTTGATGATAAAGGATTATTACACCTTAACGGCACCGTAAGCGTTGCTGGTTTAGGCGGAAAACCATACAGAGATGGTAGTTATGAGTATTACTTGAGCGAAAAAGTAATTCAGGATGATGCCAAAGGAATGGGTGCATTTATTTTGGCTAGCAATGAAATGGAGCTAAGAAATATTCCTGCTGTGGGTAATGGTAAAACTGTAATGCTTGATAATTATTTTAATAACGAGTTTAGAATAGATATTACAGGTAAAAAAGAAAGCTTTCATTACGTTTGGGACGAGTGGGATAATAACGGTTTTGGGCTTTTAGGAGAAAGCATCAGAAACATGGGCGCAAAAACAGAAACCTTAAAAGATGCACCTACACTTTCAAATTTAGGCAAAGCCGATGTGTACATCATTGTAGATCCTGATACCAAAAAGGAAACAGAAAAACCAAACTTTATGGATGCTACTTCCATTACAAATATTACCAATTGGGTAAAAAATGGAGGTGTTTTATTATTGTTGGCTAATGATTCTACCAATGCAGAATTAGATCGTTTTAACGGATTATCAAAAGCTTTTGGAATAGAGTTTAAAAAGGAAATGAAAAACCCAGTAATTGGTACCCAATATGAAATGGGAATGATTAGCATCCCAAAAGGAAATATGGTTTTCCCATCGGGTCCTAATGCTTATTTAAAAGAAATTAGCACTTTAAATTTAACAGCGCCAGCAACACCAGTAGTAACCCATAAAGGAGATGTGGTAATGGCAATTTCTAAATTAGGTAAAGGAACTGTGTTTGCCGTTGGCGATCCTTGGTTATATAATGAGTATATAGATGGCAGAAGACTTTCTGATAGCTTCCAAAATTTAACGGCTACTAAAGAATTAATGGAATGGCTTTTAAAGCAAGTCCCAAAGAAATAATTAAGAAAATGATTTTAAATAAATTAAATATCCACGCTGTAAATAAAGATAAAGTAACCGTTCCGGAGTATGCTATCTTTAATTTGCCAGAAAAAGTTTTACAATTTGGAACAGGCGTTTTATTAAGAGGCTTGCCTGATTATTTTATTGATAAAGCAAACAGACAAGGTGTTTTTAATGGCAGAATTGTAGTCGTAAAATCAACCGACCAAGGTTCTACCAGTGATTTTGATGAGCAAGATTCGCTCTATACTTTATGTATAAAAGGGATTGAAAACGGCGAAACTATTGAGCAAAATATTATTTCATCAGCCATTAGCAGAGTGTTAACTGCTGGCAAACAATGGGATCAAATTTTAGAATTAGCCGCTAGTGAATCTTTAGAAATCGTCATCAGCAATACCACAGAAGTTGGAATTCAACTGGTAGAAGATGATGTTTATGCAAAACCACCGCTTTCTTTTCCGGGTAAATTGTTGGCTTTATTGCTTCATAGATACAAAAAATTTAATGGTGCAAAAGACAAGGGTTTAGTAATTGTTCCAACAGAATTAATTGTTGATAATGGAACCAAGCTAGAAGAAATTGTGATCATGTTGGCTAAAAGAAACAACCTACCAAACGGATTTATAGCCTGGATAAAAAATCACAATTCTTTTTGTAATTCTTTGGTTGATTGTATTGTACCAGGCAAACCAGATGCCGAGCAAATTAGCAATCTGCAAACCGAATTAGGCTATGAAGATAATTTATTAATCTCTTCTGAAGTTTACAGACTTTGGGCCATACAAGGCGATAGAAAAATAAGCGAAAAACTCACTTTTGCCAAAGCAGATAAAGGCGTAGTCATTACTCCTGATATTAATTTACACCGCGAGTTAAAGCTTCGTTTACTAAACGGCACACATACTTTAAGTTGTGGATTAGCCTATTTATCAGGTTTTGATAACGTAAAATCTGCAATGGACGATGCATCAACAGCAGATTTTATTTCAAATTTAATGAGGAATGAAATTGCTCCGGCAATTCCTTACAAGGTTACAAAAGAACAAACAGACGATTTCTCTTACAAGGTTTTAGATCGGTTTCGTAATCCACATATCAACCACCAATGGTTAAGTATTACGGCAAATTTTACATCAAAACTTAAAATGAGAGTAGTGCCCATCTTGCTTCAATACCAAGAAGTGTTTAAATCGGCGCCAAATTTAATGGCTTTAGGTTTTGCGGCTTATATCAGGTTTATGAAGCCCGAAATCCAAAAAGGAACAGAGGTTTTTGGCTCTTTTGAAGGTAAAAAATACCTGATTAATGATACCAAGGCAGCCCATTTAGCTGATTTGTGGAATAAAAATTCGCAAGATAAAATTGTTGATGCCGTCTTAAATGACACCCTTCTTTGGGGAGATAAATTAACCATTATTCCGGGCTTTAGTAAAGCAGTAAATCAGTACTTAAGTAAAATGGATAGCCAAGCTGCGCTTAAAGAAATGGTGAAAAGTGAAATAGCAAAAATTCAATCTTAGTATCATGGAAAGAGTATTAAAAGTTCATCCAAAAGATAATTTGCTGGTTGCATTAACAAATCTTTTTAAAGGCGAAATCATCATTTTTCATGATGAAAAAATCACCCTTTTAGATGATGTAAAAGCCAAGCATAAATTTGTAACCGTAGATTTAAAGCAAGGTCAAGAAATCATCATGTATGGTGTTTTAGTGGGTAAAGCACAAATTGATTTAAAAGCCGGAAACCTAATTACCACCGCAAATATTAAGCATGCCGCCAATTCTTTTGAAGTTGGCGAAAGAAATTTGGCTTGGGATAAACCCGATGTAAGCAAATGGCAAAATGCTACTTTCAATGGTTTTCATAGGCCGGATGGAAGCGTTGGAACTGCAAATTATTGGTTAGTGATACCAATGGTTTTTTGCGAAAACAGAAATTTAGAGGTTTTACAAGAAGCATTAGTTACGCCTTTAGGTTATGGTCGCAAAAAAGCATACCAAAATCAAGCGCTTAAATTAATTGATTTGTATCAGGCTGGTGCCGATGTAGAAACCATCATAAACGCTGATATTTTTATTGAAGAACAAGCAGAGAAAAGTAAAAGGCTTTTCCCTAACGTAGATGGAATTAAGTTTTTAAATCACGATGGCGGTTGTGGCGGAATAAGACAAGATGCCGAAACACTTTGCGGCTTATTAGCTGGTTACATTACCCATCCAAATGTGGCGGGCGCAACGGTATTAAGTTTAGGCTGTCAAAATGCTCAAGTGCCTATTTTAGAAGCTGAGATTAAAAAAAGAGATCCAAATTTTAGTAAACCACTTTATATTTTAGATCAACAAAAAGTAGGTACCGAAGCAGATTTACTAGCCGCAGCCATTAAACAAACTTTTGCTGGCTTAATGCAAGCCAATCAAAACACCAGAAAACCCGCTCCATTAAGTGAAATCACTATTGGTTTAGAATGTGGTGGTTCTGATGGTTTCTCAGGCATTTCGGCAAATCCGGCTATTGGTTATACTTCAGATTTATTAGTGGCTTTAGGTGGTAAAGTAATCCTTGCCGAATTCCCTGAGCTTTGTGGTGTAGAACAAAACTTAAGCGATAGATGTGTGACCGCAGAAGAAGCCACTCGTTTTTCATCATTAATGAAAACCTATAACCAAAGAGCGGTTGAAGCAGGTTCTGGTTTTGACATGAATCCTTCACCAGGGAACATTAAAGACGGTTTAATTACCGATGCCATTAAATCAGCCGGTGCAGCAAAAAAAGGAGGAACTTCTCCCGTTGTAGCCATTTTAGATTATCCAGAAAAAGTAACCAAACCAGGTTTAAACTTATTATGTACGCCAGGTAATGATGTAGAATCTACCACAGCAGAAGTAGGCTCCGGAGCAAATTTAGTGTTGTTTACTACGGGTTTAGGTACGCCAACAGGCAATCCAATTACACCAGTGGTAAAAATCTCTAGCAATACTACGCTCTTTAATAAAATGAGTGATATTATGGATGTAAATACCGGAAGCATTATTGATGGTGAGGAAACAATTTACCAAGCTGGAGAAAGAATTTTAGATTACCTCATAAAAGTAGCTAGTGGAGAAATTGAGGTAGCAGCAGTAAAACACGTACAAGACGATTTTATCCCTTGGAAAAGAGGGGTTTCATTATAAATATTTAAATAAGTTTTAAAATGGATATTTTAGATACCATTCGTACACTAAGTACGATGAAAGACGGAGCGGTAATCCCAGAAGATTTTTTACTTTATTCTGAAAAGGCAAAAATTCTTTATCATGATTATGCTAAAGATATGCCGATTATAGATTACCATAATCACTTGCCTCCGCAAGAAATTGCCGAGAATAAAAAGTTTAAAAATATCACTGAAATTTGGTTAAAAGGCGATCATTACAAATGGAGAGCCATGCGTACTTTGGCAGTAAACGAACGTTTTATTACTGGTGATGCATCTGATGAAGAGAAATTTAATGCTTGGGCAAAAGTAGTTCCTGCAACAATCAGAAACCCATTATTTCATTGGACACACATGGAACTAAAAAATCCATTTGGGGTAAATTCATTTTTAAATGAAGGTTCGGCGAAGGAAATTTATCAACATAGTAATCAACTTTTAGCTCAGGATAATTTCTCAACCCAAGGTTTGTTAAAGCAATTTAACGTGAAAATGGTGGGCACAACTGATGATCCTACAGATAGTTTAGCATACCACAAAGCTTTAATTGATCAAAATTTTGAGATCAAAGTAAAACCATCCTTCCGTCCTGATAAATCTTTGATAATTGGTGATGCAGCAACTTACAGAGCTTACATAGCCAAACTATCTGCTGCTTCGGGCGTAGAAATTAAAGATGTAGAGTCTTTAATTGCAGCTCTAAGAAACAGGATTGATTTTTTTGCAGCTCATGGATGCTCTATTTCAGATCATGGTTTAACTACCGTTCCTGCAAAACTAACTTTAACTGATGCGCAAAAATCAGAGTTTGCTAAATTTTTAAGCGGCGCCGTAGATACTTTTTCTGATACGGATGCTTTCGCTGGATATGTTTTAACAGCAGTAAGCAAAATCTACCACGAAAAAGGTTGGGTGCAACAATTTCACTTAGGTGCCATTAGAAATAATAACCATGGGATGATGCGTCAGCTTGGTCCAGATACAGGTTATGATTCTATTGGCGATTTTAAACAAGCACAAAGTTTATCTAATTTCTTAGGAAATTTAAGTTTAGATGATCAGTTGGCTAAAACCATTATCTACAATTTAAACCCTGCAGATAACGATGTTTTTGCAACCATGATTGGAAACTTTGCCGATGGAAAAACTAAAGGAAAAGTGCAATTTGGCTCTGGCTGGTGGTTTTTAGATCAGAAAGACGGAATGGAAAAGCAATTGAATTCTTTATCTAACATGGGCGTTTTAAGCACTTTTGTTGGGATGTTAACAGATTCTAGAAGCTTTCTTTCTTACTCTCGTCATGAGTATTTCCGTAGAGTACTATGTAATTTATTGGGAAGCGAAATGGAAAATGGTCAAATCCCTGATGATGAAAAGTGGATTGGTAAAATTGTACAGGACATATCTTACAACAACGCAAAAGAATATTTTAGCTTGTAATTATTAATAGCCCACGGTTTAAACCGTGGGCTATTTAAATTCACGGCCAAGCAGGTTCTCTTGCAGAGGACTCTGCGATAAAATAGATTTGTTATTTTTAAAGCATTTTCATGAAAAAAGTCCTTTGTTTTGGCGAATTGTTACTGCGTATTTCTCCTTCACCAGCAGATGATTTATTAAGTGAAAATAATCCTTTCACACTATACATGGGTGGCGCCGAAGCTAATGCGGCAACAGCTTTAGCAGGTTGGAATGTTCCAGTGAAATACTGCACAGTTTTGCCAGATAATTTTATGTCACGCCATGTGTTAGACTATTTAGAGTACAAAGGAATTTTTACTTCGGCCATACTTTTTGCTGGTAAAAGAATAGGCGTTTATTATTTAGAACGTGGTGCCGATTTAAAAGGCAGTATGGTATATGATCGTGAGCATTCTTCTTTTTCTGAATTAAAAAGAGGAATGATAGATTGGGATAAAGTGTTAAGAGATGTTTCGTGGTTTAATTTTACAGCCATTAGTCCGGCATTAAATGAAAACGTAGCCGATGTTTGCCTAGAAGCTTGCGAGGCTGCCGCACAAAAAGGGATTACCATTTCTTGCGATTTAAACTACAGAGCCCGGTTATGGAAATACGGTAAAGAACCAATAGAAATTATGCCCAAATTAGCAGCATATTGTGATGTACTGATGGGAAATATCTGGTCGGCAAATAGTTTGTTGGGTACCTCAATTGATGAAAACATTCATGCTAAAGGCAATAGAAAAGATTATTTGGCTCATGCCGAAGCCACCGCAAAGGAGTTGATTCAAAAATTCCCAAAATGCAAAACTGTAGCTAACACTTTTAGGTTTGATAGCGATAGCAATTTGTTAAACTATTATACCGCTTTATTTACTCAAGGAAAATCTTACCACTCGCCAGAGTTGAGTTGCGAAGGCGTAGTTGACCGTTCAGGTAGCGGCGACTGTTTTATGGGCGGGTTAATTTATGGCTTTTACAACCAACATCAAGCTCAAGAAATTGTAGATTACGCTACAGCAGCTGCTTTTGGCAAACTGCAAGAACAAGGCGATGCAACTACTCAGGATGTTTTAACTGTTAAAAAGGGAAATATTGACCATAAATAGCCCACGGTTTAAACCGTGGGCTATGTAAATTGAATTTAGTTGAAACCGTTTCAACGGTTTATCAGTGAGATAATAATGCGTTAGGGATTGCAGTGAAAATCCTTTTTGTTTTTCACAAAAAGATTGTAACGTAAAGCCCGCTCGAACGCCCAAAACACAAAACACAAAAAAAGGTCCGCAGAAAACCACAGACCTCAAATTTTATCAGCTTTAAAAAGCGAAAATTATTTCTTCACTTTAATCACCATTTTCTTGATTTCATCTTCGCCAATCATTGGGGCGTGAACGTCTTCAGGGAAAAAGATCACAAATTCTCCACCGTTTAGGGTAAAGTGCATGCTTGGTTCATCATTAAAAAACAATACATCTTTTTCTGGATTGTATTCTCCTTTTTGACTTTTACAATCGTTTCTAGATTTCCAACCAAAAGTTTCGTTTCCTTTGATGCAAACCTGAATATCAATGTTGTTGTTATGGCATTCAAATTTAGCTTCAGACTCTTGCGCCGTCATTCCTATTTTAGTAGCAACAATAGATTTTAAGCCTTCAGAAACTTCATATTTTCCATCTTCAATAGCCTCTAAATCCACCGATTTAAGGTATTCAAATGCAGGTGCAAATAATGGGTGAACACTTAGGTATTTATCGGCGTTAGCCAAAGTATCTATAATCATGATTTTTAAAGATTAGGGTTAAAAGTCAGCAGTCCGCGTACCGCTTATATAAGTTTACTGCGGACTGCCGACTTTCTTAAATTATCTTTGAACTCTACCAGAACCATCGCCACCTACTAAACCTTCTACATCAGAAAGTGTTGCATGGTTTAAATCGCCAGGGATAGTGTGTTTTAATGCAGAAGCAGCAACACCAAATTCAGCAGCATCAGCCATTGATTTTCCGGTTACTAAGCCGTAAATGAATCCACTTGCAAATGAATCTCCACTTCCAACACGGTCTACAATACGAACTTCATATTGCTTGGTATGGTGAAAACTTGTGCCATCATAAACCAATGCGCTCCATCCGTTATCAGATGCGCTATGGCTTTCTCTTAAAGTAGATGCGATGTATTTGAAATTAAATTTCTCTTTCATTTGCTTACAAACATCTTTAAAACCGTCTAAGTTTAATTCGCCTTTGGTTACATCAGTGCCTTTGCTGGTAAAACCTAAGCTAGTATCGGCATCTTCTTCGTTTCCAATACAAACATCAACGTATTGGCAAAGTTCTGTCATTGTTTTTCTAGCTTTTTCTTTACTCCAAAGTTTTTTACGATAGTTTAAATCGATACTTGTAGTAATGCCCCTTTCTTTTGCAGCTTTTAAAGCTGCTAAAGTTAAAGCCGCAGCTTTATCACTTAATGCAGGTGTAATACCGGTAGTGTGAAACCAATCTGCACCTTCAAAAATTGCATCCCAGTCAAATTCAGCAGCATCAACATCAGAAATAGAAGCGTCTGCTCTGTCATAAACTACTTGAGAAGCTCTCATAGAAGCACCAGTTTCTAAGAAATAAATTCCTAATCTGTTACCACCTCTGGCAACAAATTTAGTGTCTACACCATATCTGCGTAAATGGTTAATTGCCGCTTGGCCAATAGCAGTATCAGGCACTTTAGAAACAAATGTTCCGTTTAATCCGTAATTGCAAAGAGCAGCAGCCACGTTAGCTTCTCCACCGCCATAGGTTACATCAAATGTATCGCTTTGTACAAATCTTTTGAAGTCTGGTGTAGATAATCTCATCATGATTTCTCCCAGTGTTACGACTTTTTTAGACATCGTTTTGTGTTGTATTAAGTAAATAAAGTGGTTATATTCAATTTTATATCGAACAGAATCCAAAAATACACTTAATGGCATATATCGAAGAAGATTTTAAAAAAAATCATCGGTATCGATTGCGTAGATTGTTTTTTTAAATCACCCTCATTTTCTTCTTTAAAGCCATAAATTTTCTACTTTAGTTAGCTATTATAAAATAACCAAATTAAACTTAAATGGATAAGAAATCTTCACTTCTAAAAGCGATTACTGACCAAGGAATGCTTCCTTTATTTTTTCATCCCGATGAGCAAAAAAGTATAGACATTACTCAAACTGTTTATGATGCAGGTGTAAGAGTAATAGAATATACCAACAGAGGAAAAGAGGCTTTGGCCAATTTTAGAAAATTGAAACAAGTTGCTTTAGAAACAATGCCCGAGTTAATGTTAGGTATTGGAACTATTAAGAACCCTAAAGAAGCACAAGATTTTATTGATGCAGGTGCTGATTTTATTGTTTGCCCAATTGTAACTCCTGAGGTTGCCGAGGTTTGTCAAAAAGCCGATCTGCTTTGGATACCTGGTTGTATGACGCCTACAGAAATTTCTATTGCACAAAAAAATGGTGCTGGATTAATTAAAATTTTTCCTGCTAATATTTTAGGCCAAGAGTTTATCTCTTCTATAAAAGAACTTTTTGCTGGGCAGCTATTTATGCCAACAGGTGGGGTGGATTTAAGTAAAGAAAACATTGGTAGCTGGTTTAAAGCAGGTGTTTGTGCAGTTGGAATGGGAAGTAAATTAATCAGTAAAGAAATAATGACTGATGGCAACTACGCTCTTTTAGCGCAAAATACGAAAGACGTATTAGCAGTTATAAAATCTATTAAAGGTTAATCTTTAAAACATGATACAAGAAAAAATAGGAAAATACAGGTGGACAATATGTGCGCTGTTATTTTTTGCTACCACCATTAATTATTTAGATCGTCAGGTATTAAGTCTTCTTCAACCATTATTAGCTGATGAATTTGGTTGGACTAACACAGATTATGCTAATATCACCGCTGTTTTCCAGTTTTCTTATGCAATTTCTATGTTATTTGCCGGTAGGTTAATAGATAAATTAGGAACTAAAACAGGTTTTGCTTTAGCATTAATTATATGGTCTATAGCGGCTATATTACATGCTTACGCCGAAGGTATTGGCGCTTTAATGCTTCCTTTAACAACATGGTTAGGCATTACAACGGTATCTGTTTCTGTATTAGGATTTATGGTTTCTAGGGCTTTATTAGGTTTTGGAGAGTCAGGAAATTTTCCGGCTGCCATAAAAGCAACTGCAGAATATTTCCCTAAGAAAGAACGCTCTTTTGCAACTGGTATATTTAACTCTGGTTCTAACGTTGGCGCTATTTTGGCTCCTTTAACGGTGCCTTGGATTGCCTATCAATATGGTTGGCAATTTGCTTTTTGGGCAATTGGGGCTTTTGGTTTTGTATGGCTTATTTTTTGGTTTTTATTTTACGAATTGCCTTCTAAACAAAAGCGCTTATCTGTAGCTGAAAGAGCATATATTGAAAGTGATGTAGATGAAATAACAAAAGAAGATACATTACCTGCTACTGAAAAAGTAGCGTGGTTTAAACTTTTAGGGTACAAGCAAACATGGTCATTTGTATTTGGTAAATTTATGACAGATGGCGTATGGTGGTTTTTCTTATTCTGGCTACCGGCGTATTTAAAGGCACAATATGGGTTAACAGGTACTGATATTATGTTGCCTATTGCGGTTCTTTATACCATGACTATGTTTGGAAGTATTGGTGGTGGTTATTTCCCTACTTACTTTATCAACAAAGGGTACAAGCCTTATGATGGTAGAATGAAAGCAATGTTGATTATTGCATTAATTCCTTTAGTTGTGTTATTAGCGCCAGTTTTAGGTGTTTATAGTGTTTGGTTTCCGGTTATCCTTATTGGTATTGGAGCATCAGCTCACCAAGCATGGTCTGCTAATATTTTCACTACAGTATCAGATATGTTTCCAAAGAAAACAGTAGCTTCTGTTATTGGAATTGGCGGAATGGCAGGTGGTTTAGGTGGTGTATTTATGTCTAAATTAGGTGGTTATTTATTTGATCATTATAAAGCTTTAGGGCATATAGAAACAGGTTATACCATTATGTTTACCATTTGCGCTTTGGCTTACATTGTTGCTTGGTCTGTGATGAAAGCATTGGTGCCTAAAATGAAAGCAGTTGAAATTTAATTGGCGGCTACATTAAATTAGTTCAAACATAAAAGAGGCTATATCGATTTTCGGTATAGCCTATTTTGTATATTAAGAAATCTTATAATTTATAGATTTGGTTATTGAGAAAATTCTCTATTACAATCTCTGATTCCATTTCTATAAGATTGTCTTTGCTCTCTTCTAATTGCTTTAAAAAGAATATTTGCAGCGAACGCCATTTCAAATGCGGAGCTGTTTAATGGGGCTTAAAGTAAGATAGAAAGGCATTTTAAGGCTAGAAAAACTATTGATTTTAAATCACGAGGAATATTAATTTTTAAATCAATACAACTTTGATAAGATAATAAGGCTAATTTTTGTACCGAAGATAATAAGCTATCTGGTATTTGTGGGTCTCTTAAATGATGAATAATTTGATAATTGCTTTCATCATTATTATCACAATAAACAATTAAATTGACATCAGCCACTAATCCGTAGTCTTTTAAAGCATCCATTATAACCCTTCTAAACACTTTATAATAATCTATTGTGATTTACATCGCTCATTTATATTTATCAATTAAATTCTAGGCTAAAGATGTCTTAAATAGGTATTTAACAAATAAATAAGTGCTTTTTTATAACACATATTATTTTTCTTTAAAACAAAAGCCCCTCTAAAATTTAGAAGGGCTTTGTTTAAATATTATGGACGCTCTTATTTATTTGCCTTTAAAGCCGACTCTTGATTTAGGTTGTTTAAACTGAGGCGTACTTTTCTTGTTAATTTGAGGATCGCCAACACTACTCATTGCGCATCTAAAACCAATTTCTGAACTGGCTTCTCCCTGATCAAGGTATCTTCTTGTTCCTGGGTTTAACCAATAAGCTCTATCATTCCAAGAACCACCTTTAAAAACTTTAGAACGGTCATTCACTAAAGTGATTTTTCCGTAAAGGTCTAAATTTTGTGGGTCTAAGGCGCCTCTTTCATCTGCATCAAATGATGGTTTTAAAGCAGGCATTTTAGTAGTATCTATTGCATCTGGTGTAGATGGGCTTGCTTCTGTAATGTTACCATATTTATTTGCTTGCTTGTCATACGGATCTTTTTTGCCAGAAGTAGCCTTAGTTTTCTTTGGAACGTTAGTTTTGCCAATAGTTTGTATTTTACCGTTGGTGTCATACTCATTGTTTTCAAAATCATTTCCTCTAAACGGACTAAAATCTTCAACTTTATCAAAAGTTAATTGTCTGTAAGTGTCTAATACCCACTCGCTCACGTTACCCGCCATGTTATATAAACCAAAATCATTTGGCAGATACTTTTTAACAGGGGCGGTAATATCTGCACCATCATTTAAATAGCCAGCTACACCCATATTATCTCCTTCTCCTCTTTTAAAGTTGGCATATATTAAACCTCTTGTACTTTTGCCAGGAGATCTAATTCCTAGGCCATACCAAGGATATGTTTTGCTATTATTTACAATATTATTATTAGCAGTACCAATTAAAGATAATGCTGCATATTCCCATTCTGCTTCGGTAGGTAATCTATATCTGCCTGGGGTGAAAACACCGTCCTCAATTCTGGCAAATCTTTGATTTTTTTCAGAAGCTGAAGGTTTCCCACTTGCTCCAACAGCACCAGCGGCTCCAGGTTTTGGATTTAAATCTTTTGGAGCTCCTTTTCCTTTATCATCATATTGACCATTTAAATATAAATCAAGATCAAAAGGATCTGTACTTACTTTAGCAGGTGTTCCACCTTTTCCAGTTGCAGCAGCTCCGCCTTTTCCTGTTACACCGCTTTTTGCAGTAGCATAAGTTTTCCAATCATTTAATACTCCTTTATTACGTAAAATATTTTCATTTACTATATTGGTTCTCCAATCGCAATAAGCCATTGCTTGTTCCCAAGTTACACCTACTACAGGATATTCCTGATAAGCGGGGTGTCTTAAATAATTATTTACGTAAGGTTCATTATAGGCTAAAGGGCTTCTCCAAACTAAAGTATCTGGTAGCGCTTCATAATACCATCTTGGATCTGCGGGAACTTCTTTTATCCAATTTAAATATTCTAACCAGTCAACGTTTGAAACTTCGGTCTCATCCATGTAAAAGGTAGCAACGGTTACTCTTCTTTTTGGTGCGGCGTAATCAAAACCAATATCATCTATATTAGATCCTCCCATAACAAAAGTTCCACCCTCTATATGTACCAAACCAGGACCCGGTGTAGGTTTAGTTTTTCCGGATACTTGAAGTGAACCAGGTCTTTTAGCGTTATATTGCGCCCCTGTTTTAGATGATATTTTTGCCGATTTACCGGGAGAAGAGCAAGATGATAATATAGCCGTGAAGCCAATACATACTGCAAGAACAGGTAAAATAAGTTTTCTCATGTGCTTTATTGTGTTTTCAAAGCTAAAAATAATAAATTATGATTAATCAAACTGATTAATTTAAATTGTACGTTATTAAAAGCATTTCAATAATTTTAACTATTAAAACGAACAGTTAAGATAATAGTTACAATAAAGATAAATAATTATTTCACTTTGAAAGACATTGTAAATAAGCTTATTATCATTTTTATTTTTCTCTTAAATCCTTTAGCAGATCTTTCTGCACAAGATTTATCTGAAAACAGGAGTATTAAATGGATTTCTGACTCTGTAAAATTAAACCAGTATACAGGTTTAATTACCGGTAAAGAGTTCCCTAGGTTTTCATCTGAAAAATTTGGAAACCTTCCTTCAGTTTATTTAAAAATACCGGTTAATAGTCCTAATCATACTGTAAGCATCAATTTAAACAAAACTTCTGTTGCCTTTTTAGCAACAAATAAGGAGGATGAGAACATAATAAAATCAGATATTCAGCTTACTTATCATACCGTTTACGAGAATAAAAAGCCTTTTTTATTGATTAGCTTTTTGCCTCTTTTTGAAGATAATCAAGGGTTAAAAAAAGTAGAAGAGTATAGTTTACAAATTAATGCAGTTAAAGAATTTGGTACGCCAGCAAAAAATTTAAGAACCTATTTGCCCAATTCTGTATTAGCTACTGGTAATTGGTATAAAATTGCTGTAAAAAATGAAGGCATTTATAGAATTAGCTATGATTTTTTAAGAAATTTAGGGATAGATGTTAACTCCATTAATCCTAAAAACATTAGAGTTTATGGAAACGGAGGCGCTATGCTACCTCAAAATAATGCTCAAAATAGGATTGATGATTTACAAGAAAATGCCATTCAGGTTTTTGGAGAAAACGATGGAAAATTAGATAATACAGATTACATTCTATTTTATGCTCAAGGAAACACAAAGTGGAGTATAAATAATACTAACGAATATTTTCAGCACCAGAATAACGTATATACAGATAGTTCTTACTACTTTATTAATGTTGATAAAGGCTTAGGAAAAAGAATTAGCCTCAATTCATCTGTAGTTCAAACGCCAAATTACACCAGTAATGAATATGATGACCACCAACTTTATGAAAAAGATTTATACACGCTGGTTACTTCAAGCATAAAATCTGGAAGAAACTGGTATGGTGAAGATTTTGAATTTAACGCATCCAGAAATTTTGACTTTAATATAAGTGGCATACAGCCTAATACGCCCTTATTTCTTAAAACTAATATGTTAATTAGGGCTAATGTAAGTTCAAGTGCATCAATTAGCGTAAATAATCAACCCGCTTATAGTTTACAGGCTAACTCCTTACCTTTAAATTTTGAGACTGATTTTGCCAGAGAAGCTAATGGTGTAAATTCCTTTAACGGCTTAACCGGAACTAATTTAAGGGTAAATATTAACTATATTAAACCTAATTCATCTGCTAATGCTTGGTTAGATTATTTGGAAATTAATTTTAGAAGAGATTTAGATGCCGCTCAAAATTTCTTAAGATTTAGGGATAAAAATAATGTTGGGCTTGGAAATATTTCTAGGTTTGATGTCAAAAATGTGGCAGCCGGCTCCCAAGTTTGGGATGTGACTAATCCTCTTCAACCTATTCAACAAAACTTAACTCTTTTAGGCAGCAATGCAAGCTTTATCATCAATACTGATGAACTCAAAGAGTTTGTAATTTTTAATCCAATCACTTTTAAAGAGCCCGTAGCAATAGGAAAAATACAAAATCAAAATTTACATGCTTTAGCTCAGGCTGATATGATTATTATATCACCACAAGAATGGTTTCCTGAAGCAAAAAGATTAGGAGATTTTAGAAAGTTAGAGCAAAATATAAGCTATCAGATAGTTACGCCTCAGCAAGTGTTTAATGAATTTTCTTCAGGAGGGAGAGAAGCTACTGCCATTAGAGATTTTGTGAAAATGTTTTATGACCGAGCAGGATTCAATTCTGTATCAGCACCCAAATATTTGCTGCTTTTTGGTAAAGGATCTTTTGATAATAAGATGATCAAGTTTAATGACAATAACTTTGTGCCGACTTACCAATCAGAAAACTCTTTGTCGCCAACCCAAAGCTATACCTCAGATGATTATTTTGGTTTATTAGATGATAATGAAGGAGATTTTTCTGAAGATTTTAACACCAACCCGGGATTATTAGACATTGCTATTGGTCGTATTCCAGTTAAATCATTAACTGAAGCAAAAAATGTAGTAGATAAGTTAATTGATTATGCTGATGAATCAAGTTTTGGAGATTGGCGCAATCAATTTACTATTATTGCAGATGATGAAGATAATAACCTTCATTTAAATCAGGCAGAAGCCAACGCCGCAATTATTGCTCAAAGAACAAACAAACCTAATATCGATAAAATATATTTTGATGCCTATCAGCAAGAAAGTGCTGCCGGAGGAAACCGGTATCCCGAAGCCGAAGCTGCGTTAAGCCAGAAAGTAAATTCGGGTTCCTTATTAATTAATTATACCGGCCACGGTGGCGAAAGTGGCTGGGCAGAAGAAAGAGTATTAACCATTCCTATTATCAATTCATGGAATAATCCTAAGAAATTACCTATTATTTTTACCGCAACTTGTTCTTTTGGACGATGGGATGATCCCGAAGTGACCTCAGCAGGCGAGTTAACTTTACTCAAAGAAAATGCAGGCGTTCCAGCTTTATTTACCACAACACGTATTGTATTTGCTTCCTACAATTTTGATTTAAACCAAAGTTTTTTAAAAGCCCTATTTGACCCTGTTTTTTTTAATAAGAAAATAAGTTTTGGAGAGGTTTTTAAAGCCGCTAAGAACAATAATATTGGTGGATTAAATATCAATTCAAGAAACTTTACCTTATTGGGAGATCCTTCTACCTTGTTTCCAATTCCTACCAACAATATAATTACAAGTAGTATAAACAATAAACCAATTACAGCATTAGATACATTAAAAGCGGGTCAAAAAGTTAATATTAAAGGAATAGTGACTAATGAAAACGGCATTAAACTCACCAATTTTAACGGTTTTGTTTATCCTTTAATTTATGATAAGCCATCGGTAATTACCACTTTAGGGCAAGATAAAAAGATAAATGGAAGCTATGAACAAGCTTTTAATCAACAAAAAAACATTATTTATAAAGGAAAATCTACCGTCACAAACGGCGATTTTAGTTTTGATTTTATTGTACCCAAAGACATTAACTTACAGGTTGGGAAAGGAAAAATAAGCTATTATGCCAATAATTCTTTGTTAGATGCTAATGGTGGTTTTAACAATATTAATATAGGAGGAATTGTAAATGCCAATAGCAGCGATAAAATTGGACCAGCAATTAAATTATTTTTAAATGATGAGCAGTTTGTATCTGGCGGCATTACCAATCCTAAACCCATGTTATTGGTTAAATTGGAAGATGAAAGCGGGATAAACACCACAGGAATAGGGATTGGACATGATATTGTAGCTACCCTAAGTTCGCAAACGGCACAAGACAAAACCATTATTTTAAATACTTTTTATGAAGCTACTTTAGATTCTTATCAAAAAGGAACAGTAAAATACCCAATTTCAGAGTTGGCCCCGGGCTTATATTCTTTAAAAATTAAAGCTTGGGATGTTTTCAATAATTCTTCAGAAGAGACCCTCACCTTTGAAGTAAAAAACGCCGAAGAGCTTACCCTTGCTCATGTACTTAATTACCCAAATCCATTTACCACACGCACCAGTTTTCAATTTGAGCATAACCATCCAAATGAAGATTTAGAAGTTCAAATAAACATTAAAACAGTTTCTGGCAGGTTAATTAAAACAATTAATCAATTAGTGAATTCTACAGGAACTAGAGTGAATGATATTTTTTGGGATGGTAAAGATGATTATGGCGAAAAAATTGGCAGAGGAGTATACATTTATGAATTAAAAGTACGTTCTTTCCTATCGGGAAAATCGATTCAGAAAATAGAAAAACTTGTTTTACTTTAAATCAAAATTTTACATTTAATATTTTAGTTTTACCATATGAATTTTAAACCTTTTACTTTTCTTTTAATATTTGTAGTTTTTGGGTTAACAACGGCTTTTGCACAAGTTGGAGGGACAGAAAATCCGACAACAGATGGAAGGCAAGGAAATGCCATTACAACCGCAGTTCCGTTTTTATTGATTACACCAGATGCCAGATCTGGCGCCCTTGGAGATGTTGGTGTAGCCACAACGCCTGATGTAAATGCTACTCACTGGAATCCGGCAAAATTAGCTTTTATGAAAGATCAGTATGGCTTTGGTTTATCATACAGTCCGTGGTTACAAAAGCTTGTGCCCGATATTAACTTAGCTTACATAAATGGTTATTATCGTATTGACGATAGAAATGTAATTGGAGGCTCATTAAGGTATTTCTCTTTAGGAGAAATTCAACTGGTGGATGCCAACCAAACTCAACTAGGAAATTACAGCCCAAACGAGTTAGCCGTTGATGGTACTTTTGCCAGAAGCTTTGGCGAGAATTTTTCACTAGGTACCGCATTAAGATTTATTTATTCTAACCTTTCATCTGGTCAGTTTTTTGACGGACAGCAAACAAAGCCAGGTACCGCGGTAGCGGCAGATGTTTCTGCTTATTACAAAGACGACAAACAAATTTTTAATACAAATACCACTTTGGCTTTTGGTTTAGATATTTCTAACATTGGTACAAAAATGAGCTATGCAGATGGTGGTCAAAAATATTTCTTACCAACCAACATGAGATTAGGTGGCGCATCTACTTTTCATTTAGATGATTTTAACGATTTTACTTTTGCCCTTGATTTGAATAAATTACTAGTGCCAACGCCTCCAATTTATGATGCAAACGGAAGAATTGTAAGCGGTAAAGATCCAAATCGCTCTGTACCCGCAGGTATTTTTGGTTCTTTTTCTGATGCTCCGGGTGGTGCTTCAGAAGAAGTACAAGAAGTAAGTATTTCTACTGGATTAGAATATTGGTACAACCGTCAGTTTGCAGTAAGAGCAGGTTATTTTTACGAAAACCCGAACAAAGGAAACCGCCAGTATTTAACACTGGGTTTAGGTTTGAAATATAATATTGTAGATATAGATTTTTCATACCTGATTGCAAATCAACAAAAATCGCCTTTGGCAAATACCTTAAGATTTTCGCTCATATTTAACTTTGGTGATACAGGCGCTAACGCAAACTAATGAAAATTAAAGTTGGTTTTGGTTTTGATGTTCATCAATTAAAAGACGGACATCCATTTGTTTTAGGAGGTTTAACTTTAGACCATCATAAAGGTGCTTTTGGGCATTCAGATGCCGATGTTTTGGTGCATGCCATTTGCGATGCCTTATTAGGGGCGGCAAATCTTCGAGACATAGGGCATCATTTTAAAAATACTGATGAACGCTGGCGAGGAATTAGTAGCTTAATTTTATTGACAGAGTGTGTGAAAATGCTTACCCAAAAAGGCTATAGTATTAATAATGTAGATGCCATGCTTTGTTTAGAAGCCCCAAAAATTAACCCACATGTGCCTGTAATGAAAGTTAATATTGCCAAGGCAATGGGTTTAGATGTAGAAGATATTTCTATTAAAGCTACCACTAATGAGACCATGGGTTTTATTGGTAGAGAAGAAGGCGTAGTAGCTTATGCCGTTTGTTTAGTACAAAAAGATTAATTTTTAAACACAAGGCAAAGGGCCTTTTTTCTGTCAAAATAGGCTATCCAAACCAAAAAATGGAAGCTATATCAATGTTTAACATCTGCCTAAATGTATGCTTAAGCCTATTTAATTAAATCTTGATTTAAAATAAGAAATCATGAGCAAGAAAAAAATCGACTAAATTTTTCGTAAAAACCACTTCTTGTAGATAAAGATAAAATTGGCATAATTTTGTACTTAAATTTTTAAAGTCAAAATTAATTGTGATTTAAAGAAGAAAAAATTATTTTTATTAAATTCTTTTTAAGTACCCTATGCAAAAAAAACACGAATCCGAAGAACTAAATTTAGCTAATCAAGAACTTGCTTTTCAAAATGAAGAAAAGGAGAAGAGAGCCGCTGAATTGGTAATTGCAAATCAGGAGCTTGCTTATCAAAATGAAGAGAAGGAAAATAGAGCTGCCGAGCTTGAAATAGCCAATAAAGAATTAGCGTATCAAAAAAAAGAGAAGAAAAATAGAGCGAGTGAATTGGAAATTGCTAATAAGGAGCTTACGTATCAAAATGAAGAGAAGGAAAATAGAGCTGCCGAGCTTGAAATAGCCAATAAAGAATTAGCGTATCAAAAAAAAGAGAAGAAAAATAGAGCGAGTGAATTGGAAATTGCTAATAAGGAGCTTACGTATCAAAATGAAGAGAAGGAAAATAGAGCTGCCGAGCTTGAAATAGCCAATAAAGAATTAGCGTATCAAAAAAAAGAGAAGAAAAATAGGGCAAGTGAATTAGTTATAGCCAATAAAGAATTGGCCTATCAAAATGAAGAGAAGGAAAATAGAGCTGCTGAATTAGTAATTGCCAATAAAGAGCTTACGTATCAAAATGAAGAGAAGGAAAATAGAGCTGCCGAATTAGTAATTGCTAATAAAGAATTAGCTTATCAGAATTTAGAGAAAGAAAATAGAGCAAATGAGTTGATCATTGCAAACAAAGAATTGGCTTATCAAAATGAAGAGAAGGAAAGTAGAGCAAATGAGTTGGTTATAGCTATTAAAGAATTAGCGTATCAAAATGAAGAGAAGGAAAGTAGAGCAAATGAGTTGGTTATCGCCATTAAAGAATTAGCTTATCAGAATTTAGAAAAAGAAAATAGAGCAAATGAGTTGATTATTGCTAATAAAGAATTGGCGTATCAGAATTTGGAAAAGGAAAATAGAGCTGCCGAATTAATAATTGCCAATAAGGAACTTGCATATCAAAACATAGAAAAAGAGAAGCGAGCTAGTGAATTAGTTAGTGCTTATAGCGAATTAAAAAAAACCGAAGAATATTTAAAGGAATACATTTTAGGTTTAGAAGAAATGATGTTTATGACCTCTCATAAAGTAAGACAACCTGTTGCAAACATCATAGGCTTGTCTGGTTTGTTAGATTATTCGATTGAGTACGAGGATTTAAAAATATTAATAGATAACATTAAAAAATCTGCTGTTTCTTTAGATGCTTTTACAAAAGAACTTACTGTTTTTATGGAGGTATTGAGCAGCAACAAAGACAAATAAACTTTGCTTTAGCTTGCCCTTACATCTATCTTTTACCTCATTATTTTATCAATTTACTTAAATAGCTAGCACTTTTTGTGATGCTTTGATAAGGATCAATTTCAAAATTTTCTTGTTCTACAAAAGGGTATTTTAAGCCAGATAGTTTAGCGTTTTTAAAGATAGTGGTGAAATCAATAGTTCCATTTCCAACTTCTGTATTTTTTAAATTATTGGTTTTACTCATGTCTTTTACATGCCACATGGTAAACCTCCCGGGGTGATCTTTAAATAACTGAATAGGATCTTGTTTTGCCCTCATTACCCAATATAAATCAAGCTCTAAATCTAAAAGCTCAGGGTCTGATTCTTCTAATAAAATAGAAAAACCAGTTTTACCCTTCAAATCAAAAAATTCTAGATCATGGTTATGGTAGGCTAATTTTAAACCCGCATCTTTCACAATTTTACTGGCTCTGTTTAATTTTGCAATGTAGGCTCTACAGGCAGTTTCATCCTTAAAAATATCAGGATTGGTATAAGGAACAACAATATATTTTTGGTCTAATATTTTTGCTGCATCTATGTAAGATTTTAGGATACTATCATCCTGCGATTTTTCCCAATCTCCAAAATCATAATGAGCACTTGGAGTGGTTAAGTTGTTTTTGTCTAATAAGTCCTTATATGCTTGAGGTTTAAGTCCAAAAAAGCCTGTTTTTTCAGAATAACCATAACCTTCTACGTAATTATATCCGGCTTTAGCAACTTCACCAATTACTTTTTCTATTCCGCTTGTAATCTCATTTCTTAAGGAATAAAGCTGAATGCCAAATTTCTTTATTTTTGCTGTTTCGGCACAACCCAAATAAGGCAATAGGGTAATACTTGCAGCGGCTAAGCCTGTTTGTTTAATAAAATTTCTTCTGCTGTTATTCATCTTATTTTAAAAATTAAACATCACATATTTTTACTGCTCTAGCTAAAGAGGCAATTTTATCTTCTTTTTTAGGAATAAATTCTTGAGCTACGTAGCCTTTAAAGCCTGTTTGTAAAATAGCATTCATAATAGCTGGATAATACAATTCTTGGTTTTCTTCTATCTCGTTTCTGCCGGGTACGCCAGCGGTATGGTAATGCGCAATGTATGGATGCGAAGTTTGGATGGTTCTAATTACATCTCCCTCATCAATTTGCATGTGGTAAATATCATAAAGCAATTTAAAATTTTGTGAGCCCACTCTTTTACAGAGTTCAACTCCCCATGCAGTTTTATCAGCAAAATAATCTTTATGGTTTATCTTACTATTTAGGAGCTCCATAACTAAAGTTACCCCATTCTTTTCGGCCAATGTCATTAGTTTTTGTAAACCTTTGGTGCAATTATTTAAACCGGTTTCATCATCCATTCCTCTTCTGTTACCGCTAAAGCAAATCAAGTTTTTATAACCTGCTTTGGCCACAATAGGAATCATTTCTGTATAATTTTGAAGTAGTTTTTCATGAAAATTTGGTTCGGCAAAGCCATCTACTAAATTAATTTCGGCACCGTTACACATGCTAGAATCTAAGTTATGTGCTTTTAAAATTGGCCAATCTTTTGGTCCAACTAAATCAAGGGCTTTAATGCCTATATCATTAGCTACTTTACAAAGTTCTTCTAGGCTTAAAAAGCCATAAGTCCATCTGCAAACAGCATGATTGATATTTCCTTTCAACATATATTTTTCTTTAGGATTAGAATTTGAAAATGAAGAAAGTATTCCTGCTGATGAAATTGCCGCAGAACCGGCGATGATATTTTTAATCACTTGTCTTCTACTTTGCATAATTTGTATTTAAATGGTGGTCTATTTAGAAATTATTAAGTTGGTTTTCTTACTTCTCATGTAAATCACTAATCCCAAAAAACCAATTGTTAAAATAATAGGGACAATTAATGTAGCTTGTAGTATTTCTGGTCCAGCAGCATTTTTTGCTAAATTTAGTGCATCAGCCATCTCTGAGCCCGGTGTTGCATTTAGATAATCGACTTCATTTGCTCCTTCGGGTAGTTTTTGTAAAATTAATTTATCGTAAAATCCTCCCATAAAAATAGTATAAACAGATACTGCAAACATTCCGGCTCCGCCCATTAGATTTAAACCTAAAGCACCCGATTTAGGAATGTTTTCTGCTACAAATCCCAACATAGTTGGCCAAAAGTAACATACGCCTAAACCGAATATGAATGCTGCAAAAAAGATAGAATTTCCTGTCAAAGTGCTTAATAAGTATAAGCCTAAAGCTGATAAAATTGCTGAGATCAATAATACTCCTTGAGGTGAAAAACGATGCACAACAGGTTTTGCTAATCCTCTACCAATTACCATCACTCCTGTGGTGAGTGTTAAAATAAGAATGGCATTATCAGTTACATTTTTCAATAAAACGTCTATCCATTGCCCAGTAAATAATTCTGTTATAGCAGTGCCAAACATGCATATAAACATAAAAATAAATAAAGGTGAGGTTACAGATTTATACATTGTTGATGTAGATACACCGGAAGCTACTCTCTCTGTTACTGGAAATTCTAATTTGGAGAATAAGTAACCATATACCAATGTAGGGATGATCATCACTGCAACTTGTATTTGCCAACTTAAACCTAATGAGTTAAACAAAATAACAATTAAAGTTCCTAAGAATATTCCTCCAGGAAACCATAAATGAAAGTGATTTAGTTTGGTGGTTTTATTATCAGAATATATGGTTGCCACCAATGGATTACAAGCCGCTTCCACAGTTCCATTAGCTATACCAATAAGTAAAGTAGAGATGAAAAGTGTCCAATATCCTTGTGCAAATATGGTTAAAACGATACCTAGCAAA
Source organism: Pedobacter cryophilus (assembly GCF_005116455.1). Lineage (GTDB taxonomy): Bacteria > Bacteroidota > Bacteroidia > Sphingobacteriales > Sphingobacteriaceae > Pseudopedobacter > Pseudopedobacter cryophilum. The sequence goes on along the minus strand of NZ_SWBP01000001.1, from coordinate 472,250 downwards.
TGGAAAAGAAAGGCCATCACTAAGAGCTTTTTCATTCCAATAACGTCCACAATAAACCCACCAATAACTACCGCTAAGGGGAATCCCCAAAAAGCAGTGGCTGTTATAGTTCCCAATTCTGCAGTAGTAAGTTGGAAATCAGTTCCTAACTTTCCTAAAATCCCAGCTCTAATTCCAAATGATAGAGAGGTTACTAATAAAGCCAAGCAACTTGCCCAAAAAAGTTGATTCTTGTTAATGTTATTCATTGTTTATTATTTTAGTTTAGTGGGTTAGTTATAATTTTTTGATGACGATGTTTTTATACCAAACCTCGTCGCCGTGGTCTTGTAATACAATTTTGCCTGAACGTGATTTTCCAAAATCTGGCATATCTTTAAACTTACTCCCTGCTACCATTTTTTTCCAATTATTATCCCACATGATGGTTGAAACAACTTTTTTTCCATTTAAGAAAAAGGCTAATTTCCCATTATTTAAGATGATTTCGGCAGCATTCCACTCTACGGAAGGTTTAACAGTTTCTGGTTTGCTTGCAATTAAATCATATAAATCGCCAGCCCGGTGTTTAAAAATTTTAGCGTCAGGATGACCACTATTATCTAAGACCTGCATTTCTGGACCTGTTAAATAAGGATATTGATATTTTGTAGCGTCATCATTTACATTAAAAATTACCCCGCTATTCCCATTTTTAGAAATCTTCCATTCATATTTTAAATGAAAGTTTTCATAAATTTCATTTGTCACCAAATCACCTCTTTGGGTCTGATCTTCTACAGATGGATTAAAATAAAGGACATTATTATTAACAGACCAAGCTTTACCCGCATAGGTTTTTCCATAAGTATGCCAACCATTGGTGTTGTTACTTACTAAACTTTGCCAATTTTCCATATTCAGCTTTTTTTGAGAACTACATGATGTAATTATAAAAAACAAGGTAGTAATGCTTAATAAAGCCTTCATATTTATGGAGTTAACGTAAATATATATTTTACCATTTCTTCGGCATTTTCCTGACTTATTTGAGGATGGGGTGTCATAGGTATTTCTCCCCAAACACCTTTTCCGCCAGTAATTATTTTTCCGCCTAAAAGGCTGATGTTTTCTGGCGTGTTTTCATACTTTTTGGCTACATCGGCGTAAGCTGGTCCAATTAATTTTTCTCTTTCTTTATGGCAGCTTAAACAGCCTGATTCAGCAATTAATTGCTTCCCTTTTAATTCAATTGGGGCAAAGTTTTCAAGTTCTGGAATGGGTGATTCATTGTTTTCTGAACTTTGTTGACCTCCGCAGGCTACTAAAAATGCGCCTATCAGGCATAGTCCTAAATACTTTTTCATGGTGTGATATTTTAAAATTATAAGCCTAAAAGTTTATTGTTAAAATCTTGATTTCCGCCAGCCGCAGCAAAATCATCAAAGGCCCTTTCGGTTACCCTAATAATATGGTCTTTAATAAATTGAGCACCTTCTTTTGCCCCATCTTCTGGATGTTTTAAGGCGCATTCCCATTCTAAAACAGCCCATCCTTCATAATCATATTGAGCCAGTTTGCTAAAAATGCCTTTGAAATCAACTTGTCCGTCCCCTAATGACCTAAAACGCCCAGCCCTGTCTATCCAATTTTGAAAGCCACCGTAAACACCTTGTTTGCCGCTTGGGTTAAACTCAGCATCTTTTACATGCATCATTTTAATTCTTTCATGATAAATATCTATGAAGGCCAAATAATCAAGGCATTGCAAAACAAAATGTGAAGGATCGTATAAAATATTGGCTCTTGGATGTTGATTTACACTTTCTAAAAATAGCTCAAAACTTATGCCGTCATGCAAGTCTTCACCGGGGTGTAACTCATAACAAAGATCTATTCCGTTTTCCTCAAAAACATCAAGAATGGGTGTCCAACGTTTACCTAATTCAGTAAAACCTGTTTCTACTAAACCACTTGGTCTTTGTGGCCATGGATAAACGTAAGGCCACAATAAGGCGCCACTAAAAGTAACATGGGCATTTAAGCCTAAATTTTTTGAAGCTTTAGCGGCATATTTTAACTGCTGTACTGCCCATTTTTGTCTTTCTTTAGGGTTTTTATGTAATTCGGTAGGCGCAAAAGCATCAAACAAATCATCATAAGCCGGATGAACGGCTACCAATTGCCCTTGTAAATGGGTAGATAATTCTGTGATTTCTAAGCCCGCAGCATTTACTTTTCCTTTAATTTCATCAGCATAAGTTTTGCTTTCTGCGGCTAGTTTAAGATCTAAAAACCGACTGTCTGAAGTTGGAATTTGTAATCCCTTAAAACCTAAACTGCTTGCCCACTCGCAAATGTTTTCTAAATTGTTAAAAGGTTTTTCATCCCCAATAAATTGGGCAATAAATAATGCCGGACCTTTAATTGTTTTCATTCATGATTTTTTAAGATCTAACCATTTTTGTGTTGATTTCCCGGATGCAATTACCGTTTCTATAAAAGCCATTCCCCTTATTCCTTCGGTGATACCCGGATAATCTAAAGACTCTTTTTTAGGCTCCGACTGATTTTGAATGGCTAAAATATGCTCTGCAAAATTTTTATAAATATTTGCAAAAGCTTCTAAATATCCTTCCGGATGACCAGATGGAGTGCGGGTATTATGTTGCGCAAAAGAGCTTAAATAAGAGCCACCAGTTCTGTAAGTTTGAGCAGGTTCATCCAACCATTTAAGTGTTAAGGTGTTGGCGTCAGCCTGTTGCCACTCTAAACCGCCTTTTTCACCATAAACTCTTATTTTAACGTTATTTTCTTCTCCGGCAGCAATCTGAGTCGCCATTAAAACACCACTTACTTCGTTTTCAAATTTTAATAATACCGCACCATCGTCATCCAATCGTCGGTTAGCCACCACGGTATTTATATCAGCGCAAAGCTTTTGAACAGATAAACCGCTTACATACTCCGCTAAATTAAAAGCATGAGTACCAATATCTCCCATTGCACCAGCAATACCGCTTTTTGATGGGTCTGTACGCCAGTCGGCTTGCTTGTTTTCTACAGCAGTACTTAACCATCCTTGTGGATATTCCACATAAACCTTTCTTATTTCACCCAATTTACCGTCTAAAATTTGCTGACGAGCTTCTTTAACCATTGGATAACCAGTATAAGTATGGGTTAAGCATAAAAATTTACCTGTTCTTTCTTGAATATCTTTTAATAATAAAGCTTCAGCCAAAGAAAGGGTAATGGGTTTATCCAAAATAACATGGAAACCGTTTTCTAGCGCCATTTTAGCAGGCTCAAAATGAAGGTGATTTGGGGTAACAATGCTAATGACTTGTACGCGTTTCTCCTCTGGTAAAGACTTTTCTGCAGTAATTAGCTTCTCGTATGAAGGATAAATTCTATCTGTATTTAAGCCTAATTCATTCCCTGTTTGGATAGATTTTTCTGCCGAACTGCTAAAAGCTCCACAAACTAAATCGTAATGATTATCCATTCGGGCGGCAATACGGTGGATAGCGCCAATAAATGAGCCTGGACCGCCTCCAATCATGCCTAATCTTAATTTTTTCATTAATTATGGTATTGATTTATAGATAAACGGGATCTCCTTTTTTATACGGGATGCAAGCATCATACCTGCCAGGTACTTCTACATATTTTAAAACTTGTGTGCCTCCAACTTCTGAAGTAAAAAATCCTAATAAGGTTAACTCCTTTAACATTCTAAAATAATGAGGCGTTTCTTTATTTGCTTCAACTTCAGAATATTCTTTTTGCTCAACATCTAAAGCTGTAAGCATGGTTTTCCTCTTCTCGGCATCTAAATCCATAAAAGACGATTGATATTGTTTTTGGGCTAAATCATTGATGGTTTTTAAACCTGCAGTAAATATCTGTTGATGCTCTGGCTTATAACAATCTTTTACCATAAGCGCCATAAAAGCACCGGTTTTAGCAGCTTTTGCGCCAGGAGTGTTAGTTTCTGGAATAATGGTTTCTGCAATTTCATCCATCAAGCCTACATCATCGCTATTAAAAAGATTATTCACCATTTCTGGTGTAGATTTGCAGCCAGCTAAACTAAATAGCTGACCTCCTATAATTGTACCTCCAAGCAACACCGCAACAGAGGAAAGGGCTTCTCTTCTATTCATAGGTTTAATTATAAATTCATTTTCTTTAATTCTGAAACTGCATGGTCAACCGCTCTTGCCGTAAAAGCCATATAAGTTAATGATGGATTCACACAATTCCCTGATGTCATAAATGAGCCATCAGTTACATAAACGTTTTTAGCATCCCAAACTTGGTTATGCTTGTTTAAAACAGAAGTTTTAGGATCACGCCCCATTCTGGCAGTTCCCATTTCATGAATACCTTGCCCAAAGCCATAACCAGAATCTCTTCCTTTCACATTTTTAATTCCAGCTCTTTCTAACATTTCCTTTGCATCCTCCATCATGTCTCTTCTCATGTTAATTTCATTCTCTTTAATCTCGGCATCTAAAGCTAAAACAGGCAATCCCCATTTGTCTTTTACGTTTTTATCTAATACCGCTTTATTTTCATGATAGGGTAAAATCTCTCCAAAACCGGTCATACCGATGGTCCATTTTCCAGGTTCAGATAAAGCTTCTTTTAGGTCTACGCCGATGCTTAACTCTGCAATTTCCCTGTTCCAACCTTGTCGGCTTGCACCACCTTGATAGCCAAAACCACGGATATAATCTCTTTTTTCTCCGTTCATGTTTCTAAAACGAGGAATGTAAATACCATTAGGTCTTCGCCCAAAGTAATATTTATCTTCATAACCCTCGGCATCTCCAGATGCACCAGTTCTAAAATGATGATCCATTAAATTGTGTCCTAATTCTCCGCTACTACTGCCTAAACCACCAGCCCAAACATCAGTTGCAGAATTCATTAATACCCAAGCAGAGTTTAAAGTGGAAGCACACAAAAAAATCACTTTTGCTTTATATTCTATGGTTTGATTAGTTTGTGCATCTAGTACTTCTACGCCGGTAGCTTTCTGTGAATCCTTATCATACAATATTTTAGTAACAATAGAATAAGGTCTTAAAGTAAGGTTACCCGTAGCCACAGCAGCAGGAAGGGTAGAAGATTGTGTGCTAAAATATCCTCCAAAAGGACAACCCAAATCACATTTATTTCTGTATTGACAATTGCTTCTGCCGGGTAAAGGGCCAGTTACATGAGCAACTCTACCAATAATCATTTGTCGCTGATCCTTGTATTCGCTTTTTATACGGGCGGCCACGTCTTTTTCTACGCAGTTTAAATCCATAGGAGGTAAAAACTCACCATCAGGCAAATGCGTTATACCTTCTTTTGACCCGCTTATGCCTGCAAATTTTTCTACATGGCTATACCAAGGGGCAATTTCATCATACCTTACAGGCCAATCAACCGCAATACCATCTTTAGCATTGGCTTCAAAATCCATATTACTCCAGCGGTAAGATTGCCTTCCCCACATTAAAGATCGTCCACCAACATGGTAGCCTCTAAACCAATCAAAACGCTTAGTTTCTACATAAGGCGACTCTTTTTCATTCACCCAATAATTTAGGTTTTTCTCTGATAAAGCATAGTCTCTTTTTAAAACCGGGTAGTTATTAATCATTTCCTGGGTTCTTCCACCTCTGTGAGGCAATTCCCATGGTGCTTTTGTGGCGTTTTTATAATCTTTAACGTGTTCTATATTCTCGCCTCTTTCTAGCAATAAAGTTTTTAAGCCTTTTTCGGTGAGTTCTTTAGCAGCCCAGCCTCCAGATATACCAGAGCCTATAACTATGGCATCATAGATTTGATTTGACATGAATTAAGTTTATTTGGTACTGTGAATTTAGGAATTTAATTCACAAAAAGAATTATTCAGGCAAAAGTGTTATAAATACATTAAGCCTCTGTTTTTTAAGAGAATTTATGGAAGGTGATGATCTTAAAAAGTAAGATTGAAGCTTGAAAATAGTTTGATGAGAAAAGTTTATATTGGATTTTAACATTTACTCATGATTAAGACATCCACTATTTTGAATACCATCTCTGACGACTTTCTAATCAATAAAATTAAGAGATTAGAAATTTTAAGGTAATGCTTGACAGTGACTTGGCAGAACTTTATGGTGTTTTTTAAATCAGGCGATTAAAAGAAATTTAGATAGATTTCCTGAAGATTTTATGTTTCAGTTGAATGATGAAGAGTGGTTAAACTTGAAGTCACAATTTGTGATATCAAGTTGGGGAGGTAGAAGGAAATTACCCAACGTTTTTACTGAATATGGAGTTTTGATGTTGTCTAGTGTTTTAAACAGCCACCAAGCTATTCAAGTAAATATTCAAATTATTAGAATTTTTTCGAGGTTGCGAAATTTATTGAGTGAAAAATCTGAATAGATTTAGAAATTAGTGAGGTTATAGAAGGATTAACAAAGCCATGAAAAATGCATAGCCACAGTTTTTAAGTGTATAGATGAATTAATTCAGCATAAAATAAATCCTGTTAAAAGAAAAAAATTGAATCCAAAGCAGATGATTTGTGAAAAATAAATCGTTGACTTGCCAAAATGAATAAAGTATTAAGACGCGAAGTCACTTATAAATTTCTACAATTATCTTGCCTAAAAATTACCACCTATAACTTCCAACAAAAAAACTCTTCTCAACTGTTTGACTTTTAAAGTTATAGTTCTATCTTTGCAGTCCCTAAAATTAGGGGAAATCAATTTATTAATTATTTAAATATAAAGCAAGTGAATACGTTAAGTTACAAAACTGTCTCTGCCAATAGAAAGACCGTTGACAAACAATGGGTTGTTGTTGACGCTCAGGGCGAGATTTTGGGGCGCTTGTCTTCTAATATCGCTAAGATTATCAGAGGAAAAAACAAGCCTTATTTTACCCCACACGTAGACTGCGGAGATAACGTGATTGTTATCAATGCAGACAAGGTAAAACTGACCGGAGATAAAATGTCTGATAAGACCTATATCTCTTACACCGGATACCCAGGTGGTCAGCGTTTCATTTCTCCTAAGGAGTTAATGGCAAAGCATCCAACTCGTGTGATTGAGAAGGCTGTTCGCGGAATGTTACCTAAAAATCGTTTGGGAAGAGCAATCTTCAAAAACCTGTATATCTATGCAGGAAACGAGCATCCGCATGTTGCGCAAAACCCTACAACAATTAAATTTTAAATTTAAAGGAGAAAAGAAATGTCAGTTACAAACACTTCTGGAAGAAGAAAAACTGCAGTTGCCCGTATCTATTTGAAAGAGGGTAACGGTACCATTATCGTTAACGGTAAAGACTACAAAGAATATTTCCCAACACTTCCTTTACAGTACATTGTAAATCAGGCTTTTATTGTTGCTGAGGTAACAGGCCAATTTGATGTAACTGTAAATGTTGCAGGTGGTGGTGTTAAAGGACAAGCTGGGGCTGTTCGTTTAGCAATTGCTAAAGCTATTGTAGAATTAGACGCACTTAGGAAACCAGCTCTTAGAGCTAAAGGTTTAATGACACGTGATAACCGTATGGTTGAACGTAAGAAACCAGGTAGAGCTAAAGCTCGTAAGAAATTCCAATTCAGTAAACGTTAAAATTCGGAGGACAAGACAATGGCAAGAACAACTTATCAGGACTTATTGGATGCAGGTGTACATTTTGGTCACCTTACCCGCAAGTGGAATCCGAAAATGGCGCAATTCATTTTTATGGAGCGTAACGGAATTCACATTATCGACTTAAACAAAACTCTTACAAAGGTTGAAGAAGCAGCTTCTGCTATCAAACAAATTGTAAAGTCTGGTCGTAAAGTATTATTTGTTTCTACCAAGAAACAAGCAAAAGACATCGTTGCAGAATACGCAAAATCTGTAAACATGCCTTTCGTAACCGAAAGATGGTTAGGTGGTATGTTAACCAACTTTGCAACTGTTAGAAAGTCTATCAAGAAAATGACCAACATTGACAAGATGACTAAAGACGGTACTTATGATGTATTATCTAAGAAAGAAAAGTTAATGATACAACGTGAGCGTATTAAGTTAGAAAGCCTTTTAGGAGGTATTGCTGATTTAAATCGTTTACCAGCGGCATTATTTTTAGTGGATGTGAAGAAAGAACATATCGCAGTTACTGAGGCCTTAAAGTTAAATATTCCAACTTTTGCAATGGTTGATACTAACTCTGATCCTTCTAACATCGATTTCCCTATTCCAGCAAATGATGATGCTACAAAATCTATCTCTTTAATTACTGGCATTATTGTAAATGCAATTATTGAAGGCTTAGAAGAACGCAAGCAAGAAAAAGATGCTGAAACTGATAAAGAAGCAGCAGCAGAGAAAGCAAAATTAGATGCTCCTGCAGCAGTAGCAGCAGAAAAAACACCTGCTGAAGCTGGTAAAAGAGTAAGAAAAGGTGCTGACGCTGGAACTCCAGTTGCTGAAGCTCCCGTAGCTGAAGAAGCAAAAGGAGAATAAGCCCCTCGGGTCCCCTAAAGGGGATGTCGAAATGGATTTGCATTATAAGTAATAAACAAAATATTCACACCCGGTTCATCCCCCTTAAGGGGGAACGAGGGGGCCAAATTTTTATAAGATGTCTACAGTACAAATTTCTGCAGCAGATGTAAATAAACTTCGTCAACAAACTGGCGCAGGCATGATGGATTGCAAAAAAGCTTTAACAGAATCTAATGGTGATTTTGAAGCGGCAATTGATTTTTTACGTAAAAAAGGAGCTAAAGTAGCTGCTTCTCGTCAGGATAGAGATTCTAACGAAGGAGTGGTAATTGCTAAAACTACTGCTGATGGTAAAAAAGGAATCATTGTTGAAGTAAATTGCGAAACAGATTTCGTGGCTAAAAATGCTGATTTTGTTGCTTTTGCACAGGCTATTGCTGATAAAGCAGTAGAAAACAATGTGAATAGTATTGAAGAATTAACTTCTTTAGATTTAAACGGAACTAAAATTGCTGATTTGATTATTGATCAAACTGGTAAAATTGGTGAGAAAATTGGTGTTTCTAAATTTGAAACCATCTCAGCTGATAAAGTTGTTCCTTACATTCACGGTAACTACCGTTTAGCTGTTTTGGTTGGTTTTAATCAATCGGTTGGTGGTTTAGACGAAGCAGGAAAAGACGTTGCGATGCAAATTGCAGCCATGAGCCCAGTTGGAGTTGATAAAGCTGATGTTGATACTCGTATCATCGAAAGAGAAACTGAAATTGCTAAAGAGCAAATCAGAGCAGAAGGAAAGCCAGAAGAAATGGTTGAAAAAATTGCTGCTGGTAAATTAAACAAGTTCTACAAAGAACAAACCTTATTAAACCAAGAATTTGTAAAAGATTCTACTAAAGATGTTCGTAAATTCTTAGACGAAGTTTCTAAAGGTTTAACAGTAACTGCTTTTAAAAGAGTTGCTTTAGGTGCTTAATAAGTATCGAGATAGAAGTATCAAGTACCAATATTTTGCAAAATGATATAAAAAATCCTCGTCTTTAATTAGATGGGGATTTTTTGTGTTTGATATTTTCTAAATCCAAATCGTATAAAAACGATAATTTTCATATTTTTGACAAAATTCCCCAAAATGAAATGTGACCGTCTTTATGTTTTTAAAAAAATAACAAGAGCAACGGCATTTTATCAAATCAATTAAATAGCTGATGGCATATAAACGAATTCTACTAAAATTAAGTGGCGAATCATTAATGGGTTCTCAACAATACGGTATTGATAATGCAATGGTGCTGCAATATGCCCATGAGATTAAAGCAATTCAAGAAGAAGGTGTAGAAGTAGCTATTGTGGTTGGTGGTGGTAATATTTTCAGAGGCTTAAGTGCTGAAAAATCTGGAATGGATAGAGCCCAAGCAGATTACATGGGAATGCTAGCCACAGTAATTAACTCTATGGCATTACAAAATGCTTTAGAAACTTTAGGGGTTTACACCCGATTGTTATCTGCTATTAAAATGGAGCAAATTTGCGAGCCTTACGTTCGCAGAAGAGCCATCAGGCATTTAGAAAAAGGGAGAGTAGTAATTTTTGGTGCTGGTACAGGAAATCCATATTTTACTACAGACTCTGCCGCAGCCTTAAGAGCTATTGAAATTAAAGCTGATGTGGTGTTAAAAGGAACAAGAGTAGATGGCATTTATACAGCCGACCCAGAAAAGGATCCAACAGCTACCAAATTTGAACATTTAACTTTTGACGAAGTTTACAAAAGAAACCTAAATGTAATGGATATGACTGCTTTTACTTTATGTGATGAAAACAATTTACCTATTATTGTTTTTGACATGAATAAAGACGGAAACCTGATGAAGCTAATTAAAGGAGATACTATAGGAACTTTAGTGAAGTAAAAATTTTAAGATTAAAAACATGAACGAATTCATTAAAATGGAACTAGATGAGGCAAAGTCTAGCATGGATAAGGCCTTAACTCATACAGATTTAGAATTTTCAAAAATTAGAGCAGGTAAAGCCACCGTAGGAATGTTAGACGGAATTATGGTTGATTATTATGGCGCTGCTACTGCTTTAAGTCAGGTTGCAAACGTTAATACGCCAGATGCAAGAACAATTGTAGTGCAGCCTTGGGAGAAAAGCATGATTAACCCTATAGAGAAAGCTATAATGGAGGCAAACATCGGGTTAAACCCACAAAACGATGGGATAATTATTCGTTTAAATGTGCCGCCATTAACAGAAGAACGCCGAAGAGATTTAGTGAAAAAGGTAAAAGAAGAGGCAGAGCGAGGAAGAATTACCGTTAGAAATATCAGAAAAGCAACTAACGAAAGCATCAAGAAATTGAAAAATGATGGTGCTTCTGAAGATGATATTAAAGTTGGTGAAGCTGAAGTTCAAAAATTAACGGATAGTTATATTATAAAAGTAGATCAGTTAGCTGAACTCAAAGAAAAAGACGTAATGACTGTTTAATAAGTCATTTCATCATCACATCTAAAGGGAATAGGATAAATACTTATTCCCTTTCGTATTTTTGCGGATTATTGAAAATAGATGAAAATATTAAAGGTTTACCTTCAAAAATATAAAGGCTTAATTGGATTAGCATTATTATTTGCAGCCATTAATCAATGCTTTTCTTTAATTGATCCACATATTACTGGAAGAATAGTAGATGAGTTTATCGAAAAGAAAGATCAGCTTTCTGAGCAAGAATTTACTTACGGGGTATTAAAGCTTATTGGCTTGGCGGTTGGTGCAGCAATGGTGTCAAGAATTGCTAAAAACTTTCAAGATTATTTTGCCAACATCATTACACAAAAATTAGGAGCCAGCATGTATGCTGATGGTTTAGCACATTCTCTAAAACTTCCATATCAAACCTTTGAAGATCAACGAAGTGGCGAAACTTTGGGTATTTTACAAAAGGTAAGAACAGATTCAGAGAAATTTATCATATCCTTTATTAATATTTTGTTTACAAGCTTGGTAGGGATGATTTTTGTGATCATTTATTCTTTAACCATCAGTTATAAAGTTACGCTGGTTTATTTTGCCGCTATTCCACTCATTTTTTTAGTGAGTTGGGTGCTCAGTAAAAAAATTAAAGTGATCCAAAAGAAAATTGTTGGGGAAACCACTTCATTAGCCGGCTCTACTACAGAATCTTTAAGGAACATAGAATTGGTGAAAAGTTTAGGTTTGGCCAATCAAGAAATCAATAGATTAAACAATACCACGTACAAAATTTTAGACTTGGAGCTAAAGAAGGTTAAATACGTACGAAGCATGAGCTTTTTACAAGGAACCACCGTGAATTTGGTAAGAAGTGCGATGGTGATTATTTTACTGTTGCTGATATTTAAAAATGATATTTCGGCAGGGCAGTATTTCACTTTCTTGTTTTACTCTTTCTTTTTATTTGGTCCATTACAAGAGTTTGGAAATATTATTTTAACCTATAGGGAGGCAGAAGCATCGTTAAATAACTTTCAGCGTATTTTAAGTACGCCTGTTGAAGTGAAACCTTCAAATCCGGTTGCAACTGGAATAATTAAGGAATTAGTTTTTGAAGAAGTAAGCTTTAAACATTTAACAGCAACCAGAAACGCCTTAAATAGCATCAGTTTTAAAGTGAAGAACGGCGAAACCATAGCTTTTGTAGGTCCATCAGGCTCGGGTAAAACTACTTTGGTGAAGTTGCTGGTGGGTTTATATCCTCCAATATTTGGAAAAATAAAATATAATGAGGTTGATAGCCTAGAAATTGATTTAGATGATTTAAGAGAAAAAATAGGTTTTGTAACACAAGATACTCAGCTTTTTTCGGGTACTATTAGAGAAAATTTATTATTTGTTAGGCCAAATGCAACAGATGAAGAATGTATGGCGGTTTTAAAACAAGCAGCATGCGAATCTTTATTGGCAAGAGCAGCACACGGTTTAGATACTATCATTGGTGAAGGAGGCGTGAAAGTTTCTGGAGGAGAAAAGCAACGCTTGTCAATAGCTCGTTCTTTATTGAGAAAGCCTAATATTTTGGTTTTTGATGAAGCCACTTCTGCTTTAGATTCTATCACCGAAGAGGAAATCACTAAAACTATTAGAGATGTTTCTGATGAATCAGATCGTATTACTATTTTAATAGCACACCGTTTATCTACCATTATGCATGCTGATAAAATCTTTGTTTTAGAAAAAGGTAATATTGTTGAAGAAGGTAAGCATGCTCAATTATTAGAAGAAAAAGGACTTTATTTTGCCATGTGGAGGCAACAGATTGGAGAACGTTTTCAAGCTGAAACACTAGAATTAAAATAAATGGAAAAAATAGTGCTTGTAGGCTTGTTTTTATTCCCATTATTAGTGAGTTTATTCGCTATAAAAGATATTTTTAACAACAAATTACTCAACAATAACCAAAAATTACTTTGGATAATTGTAGTTATTTTAATTCCTTTAGTTGGGGCTATTATTTATTTTTTCTTTGGAAAATCTAAAGTTCTTTAATTAGTAGTCAGCGTATTTTTATAAAACATAAAAATTCTTTAAAAATATCATCTTAGCAAAACATTATTTGGCTTGCTTTGTCATGATAATTAGTAAAGAATTTATTACTTTGTAGATTATAATTCATCCTAAGCATAAAATGGAAGTTCAGGCGGGGCCTCTCTTATCACAAATTAATTATCCATCCGATTTAAAGAAATTTAATGAAGATCAGTTAGAAGAAATTTGTAAAGAATTAAGGCAATATATTATTGATGTTGTTTCGGTTAATGGTGGGCATTTTGCAGCTAGTTTAGGTGTTGTTGAGCTTACTGTGGCGCTTCATTATGTGTTAAATACACCATACGATCAATTGGTTTGGGATGTAGGACATCAGGCTTACGGACATAAAATATTAACTGGTAGAAGAAACGTTTTTCATACCAACAGAATTTATAATGGGATTAGTGGATTCCCAAAAAGATCAGAAAGTGAATACGATACTTTTGGTGTAGGTCACTCTTCTACTTCTATTTCCGCTGCTTTAGGTATGGCTGTAGCTTCTCATTACAAAGGAGAAACAGACCGTCAACATGTAGCCGTAATTGGCGATGGAGCTATGACAGCAGGAATTGCTTTTGAGGCCTTAAATCATGGAGGAATAGAAAACTCTAATCTTTTAGTGATTTTGAATGACAACTGCATGTCTATTGACCCCAATGTGGGAGCTTTAAAAGAATATCTTACAGATATTACTACCAGTAAATCTTACAATCGTTTCAGAGATGATGTATCTGCGGTACTCAGCAAGATATCTGAATTAGGTCCGAACGCTCATGAGATTGTTAAAAAAATAGAAAAGAGCATCAAGGGAACTTTATTAAAAAAGAGTAATTTATTCGAGTCGTTAAAATTCAGATATTTTGGCCCTATTGATGGGCATGATATAGAGCATCTGGTAAAAGTGTTAAATGATTTAAAAGATATTCCAGGCCCTAAAATTTTGCATTGTGTAACAATTAAAGGGAAAGGATTTGCATTAGCAGAAAAAGATCAAACCAAATGGCATGCCCCAGGTCTTTTTGATAAAATTACCGGAGAGATTAAAAAAACTGTGGTAGATAAACCACAACCTCCAAAGTATCAAGATGTTTTTGGACATACTATGGTAGAGTTGGCCGAGCAAAATGATAAAATTATGGGGATTACCCCAGCCATGCCTTCTGGTTGTTCTCTAAATATTATGATGAGAGCCATGCCAAACAGGGCATTTGATGTGGGTATTGCCGAACAACATGCAGTCACTTTTTCTGCTGGATTAGCTACACAAGGCTTAATTCCTTATTGCAATATTTACTCTAGCTTTATGCAAAGAGCCTTTGATCAGGTGGTGCATGATGTGGCGTTACAAAAATTACCTGTTGTTTTCTGTTTAGATAGGGCAGGAATAGCTGGAGCTGATGGACCAACACATCATGGCGCTTATGACATTGCATTCTTTAGGTGTATTCCTAATATGATTGTTTCTGCTCCGATGAATGAAGAGGAGTTAAGAAATTTGATGTATACGGCTCAACTCAAACATCATGGCGGACCATTTTCTATTCGTTATCCCAGAGGGAATGGCGTAATGCCAGATTGGAAACGTCCTTTTAAAGAAATTGAAGTAGGAAAAGGAAGAAAAATTTGCGATGGAGAAGATATAGCTATTTTAACTCTAGGTCATATTGGTAACGAAGCGGTAAAAGCTTGTTTAGAATTAAATGCTGAAGGCTATCATCCTGCACATTATGATTTGCGATTTGCTAAGCCTTTAGATGAAAGAATGCTGCATGAAGTTTTTTCTAAATTTAGTAAAGTCATTACCATAGAAGACGGTTGTATTCAAGGTGGATTTGGAAGTGCCGTACTAGAATTTGCAGCCGATCATAAATACAAAGCGGAGATCAAAAGATTAGGTATGCCCGATGCTGTGATTGAACATGGTGAACAAGCCGAATTATGGGACGAATGTGGCTATGATGCCCATGCGATTATTTATGAAGTGAAGCAAATGGTAATGGCCAGACCAACGAAGAGTTTGGTAGGGTAATAAAATAAACAAAAAACCAGTATGTTTCAAGTATTGGTTTTTTTGATCCTAAATTAAATCAGTTATGAACCAAATTGTTATACAAATAATAAGCAAAATAACGGTTTTTGATAGTTCGCTCCAAAAGTGACTGATATTGTTTTGAGTAGTTATTGTAAAATTTTTCATGAGAGTATTTTTATAATAGATGTATTTTAATCCAAAAGGTTTAATTTTAATTAGCAGAAATTTTTAAAATTCATATATTCAATTATACCGATTCTTAGGAATAGAATAGGTGAATTTAAAAATTAATAGAGCGTTCAATTAAAATATAAACAATTATATATAGCAATTATTTAAATAGTTCTAAATAATTGTAATTAAATTCAAAATTATGGTTTAATATTGAATTTTCAATACCAGTATATTGGTATTGTATAAAATAGGTTACTCATTTTGTAAAATATACTCAACAAATCTTTTCGATTGACTTTGTCTTTTGTTCTCGTTGGAGTAATTATTTGGAGTGATATTAAAATTTTCATTTTTTTCGAACTTAACCCACATTTTTTCCAAGATGTTTAATGTTTCCTCAATTGAGTTACAAACAAAACCAGCATCATGTTCAGTAATACTTTTTTCTAAATCGCCATTATCTGTTTTAGGTAATAAAATAGGCTTTCTAAATGAAATATAGTCCATTTGTTTTGAAGTAATTATACCAGACCTATTACCGTATTTAAGGTGTAGAAATAAAGATGCATCATTTAAGTAGGGGATTAACTCTTCAGCTTTCAACCTATTTGTTACCTCACAAACATCATTTAATTTGTAGTCATTAATTTTGGAGAATAATAGTTTATTTAAGTGCGCTCCAAGAAATTGCACCTTCACCTTTGCTCTATTTTTATTTTTTAAAAAAATATTAATTGCCTCAAAAAAAGTTCCATCCTTTAATTGTTCATTATAAATTGTACCAAGGTATACTATATTAAATGTACCAGCTTCTATAAACTTTAATGGTTGTTTATATTCAAAATTGCTTCCATTTATTATGACCTTAATTTTTTTTTGGTACTTTTTTGGAAAATAATTCCTAAGTGTTTCGGAAACTGTAATTATCAATGAAGCCCTATCTAAAAGGTTTTTCTCTCTACTAATGTGTAATTTTTTTTTAAGAAATTGGATTACGGGATTCGCATCTAAAGCACAATAACCAAAAGTCCAAGGATCCCTATAATCTAATATAAGTCTGTAATTTATTGTTTTTGAAAGCTTGTCAGCATAAGTAAATATCCCAAAAGGGCCACCAAATACTATTACATATCCATTTTTGATAGGCGCTAACGCAATAATTAACTCCTCAATGTTCGAGTTAGAGGGACTAAATACATCCTTGCCAGTTAAAATTTGATTTATAAAATTAAATAATTTCCATGTTCGATTATACCCTTTGTTAATTAGTAGGAAAACAATTTTCTGAATAAAATTAAGCCTTGGATTAATCTTCAAAATTCTATCCTCGACAAATTCATCAAGAGGTTTCTTTTCTTCATCATGACCAAGACCAATTCTCTTTTTTAATGGATATTTAAACTCAAGAATTTTTACATCAAATTTTTCTTCTATTAAAGAATTTAATATGCTAAGAAATCTAGCTTTTGATGTAGTTTCTTCTCTTAGGTAAGGATATATTAAAATGACTTGCTTAATATCGTTATTATCCATATTAAAAAGACATAAAACTAAAAATCATTATAAATATTTCTAAAACTACTCCTTAGTCCTATAGAAATCCAGCTGGTTTTATGATTTATTAATGAATTTGATTCTCTTCTAATCACAGATCCAATTTCTAATCTTAGATTTGTTTTAGGATTTATAAGGTAAGAAGCTTTTGCATCTAAGAAAAAAAGATTTGTTTCTAATCCTTGAGCGATAGTATTATCTAACGGCTTAACCGCAGTAAGGTATGGTTTAAAGGGATCTTTGCCATAATTACTTGTGCCTATATCATAGCCATAATCACCTATGTTAAGTTTTGTGATGAAATTAAATCGATTGATATTATAACTCAAAAAACCTACTATCTCTTTAAAATTTGCACCAAATGGATGAGCTAATGGCTCACTATAATGAGTATAACTACCAATTAAATTTCTGGATGAGTAGGTATAAGGTCTAGCAGTATTGTATTCTAATAAATAATTTAGATTTTCTATTCCAATTAAATTGGCCCCTCTCATTCCTAATTGAATACCCCATTTATTTCTACTACTACCAGATTTCTTAAAAAAATTCTTTGCTTCAAACTCGTCTAAAGCAAATTGACTATATAGTGTAATTCCTTTAGATAATTCGTATTTAGATGTAAAGCCAATCAATGCATTATCTGGAGATCCATTCATTGCTTCTATAGGCCTTAAAAAAATAAATGGATTAATATAGGTAAAATCAAAACCTCTTCTATTTCCTGAATCATCATAAGCCGCCCAAATTATAGCATCAAAAAATCCCAATGATAAACGATTATTAACATTCCAGTCTAAATAATGAAAAATTCCTCCTTTTTTTCTGTTCCCTGCATCATATGAGAACTTATTAGCTTTTGGCTCCTGAAATCCAGCCCAAATAGATGTGTATTGTACATTTCCTAGTTTAGCAGTAGCTTTCAGAAACGGATAATTTGATCCATAATCTGATAAAAGCATAGATCTATAACCATCCCCAAGGAATAATTTATCTTGAGCAAGGGTAATATTTAAATATTTGACCGGTGTGTATGATAAAATCGCAGTAGAGTAAGACCAATCTCTGGCAAGATCTTGAGGCGTCCTATCATAGCTTTGTCCAGGGACTATATTAGTTTTAAAGATATATTGGTTTAGATACTCAGGAAATAGAGCTTGATTTTCGTAACCACTTGTATAAAATGAAAATTTCTTTCCTATAGTTCCACCAACTTGGTATCCTCTGGTATTCTGCCAAGTTGTTTCTTTATTTGAACTGCCTAACTGAAAATCGGGTAAAAAATCAATGTAAAACGTATAATCTTTACGTTTTAAATCAATTAAATGTTCTTCAAATAATTTTCTGTAAATCCAACTTTTATTTGAAACAATTAGTGTATCATTTTTTTTTGAGAAAAAATCAGTTGTATCACTTTTAAAGTATGGCTTTAAAGCAGTATGAATCCATGTATATTTATTATAATAAAAGCTATCTAGCTTATGGTAGGATTCAAAAGTGTAAGGTATATATTGATTATTTGTTTGAGAAATTGCCTGATTTAGAATTATAAAGATTAAGAATGAGGTAAAAAAAATAATTTTTTTCATGTTATTATACTTAATAGGCATTTTCTTCGCCTTTTAATACATTCCAAACAGTTAAAAAAATAATTTTTAAATCAAGTGAAAGTGACCAGTTTTCTAAATAAAAAACATCATATTCCACTCTTTTTTTCATATCGTTTATGTGCTTCGTTTCTCCTCTATACCCGTTGACCTGAGCCCACCCAGTTATACCTGGCTTAATTAGTTGTCTAACCATATATGATGATATTAATTTAGAATATTCTTCATTATGCAATATCATGTGAGGTCTTGGACCAACAACCGACATTTCACCTAAAAGAACATTTAAGAATTGAGGGAGCTCATCTAAACTTGTTTTTCTTAAGAATTCTCCAACTTTTGTAACTCTGTTATCTTTCTTCACTGCCTGAAAGGTATCTGAAGTATTATTTGTTTTCATAGTTCTAAATTTGAAGCAAAAAAAAGGTATTTTATCTTTACCTAATCTCTTCTGTAAGAAAAAGACAGGTCCTTTTGAATCAATTTTTATTAATGTTGCAATTATTAAAAATAGCCACGGAAATACAAGTAAAATAAGTAAAACGCTAAAAACTATATCAAATGATCTTTTAACAAATCTTAAATGTGGAGCTTCTAATGGCTCATGTCTTAAGGTAATTACTGGTTGACCACCAAATATATCAATGGTGTATCTATTAGAAAGTATATAATTATAGTCAGGTATAAGCTTTACCCTTACACCACCATTGTTGGCTTTTTTTACAATTTCAAATACTTTTTCATGGGCATAATTAGGTAATGCTATTACGATTTCATTCAAATTAGGATATGTTTTTATGACATTTTCTAATTGATTTATATTGCCAAGATATTCTGCGCTTATATATTTCTTTGATTGATCATCTAAAAAACCTATAACTTCATAACCAAAATTAGGATTTAGTTTAATCGTTTTATAAAAATCTAAGCCTGTTTTCCCTGCACCTATTATAATAATTGACCTTAAATTTTGACCTCTTT
Source organism: Pedobacter cryophilus (assembly GCF_005116455.1). Classification (GTDB taxonomy): domain Bacteria; phylum Bacteroidota; class Bacteroidia; order Sphingobacteriales; family Sphingobacteriaceae; genus Pseudopedobacter; species Pseudopedobacter cryophilum. The sequence goes on along the minus strand of NZ_SWBP01000001.1, from coordinate 452,841 downwards.
TTCTAAGATAAAGTGTACCTCTTTTTAAAAGTATTTTGGTTGAGGGAATAATAAAAAGTAAACTACTTATATATATAATTACGAAAGTTCTACCATATAATTCATAATTTATAGTGAATAAAAATAAACCAGAAGCTATTGCCTGAAAGAAAATAGAATTAAAACTTTTTAACAATTCAATTGCAAATGCTTTTCTGTTTCTAGATTCATCATATAATTGATTTGATTTTGAGGTAAAATACCAAGTTGAAATTAAGTATAATAGAAATCCTAAGTCTAAAAGGGTGAAATAAAATGAATTTAACTTTACTCTTATCAAGGTAAAAGTTATTAAATAAGATAGAATGAGACATATAATGTCAGCAATAAACCTAATTGTGTATACTTTATGTTTAATTAATGACATAGACTTGAATTAGTTTATTTGTCTAAACTAGCTTTGTATTTCGCATCGATGAAGTTACGAATTTTTGATATAAATATAGGTTCATCAAAATTTTCAGCATGTCTTCTTATGAAATTGCTATCAAACTTTAAGGACTCAAATTTTCTTACTGCATTGATTAAGGATTCAACTTCTTGATCCATAAAAAATAAGGCAGTAGCCTTCTTTGCATCATCAGTATATGGTATCATAGTATCTAAAACACCTCCTTTACCATAAGCTATAACAGGCCTTCCAGAAGCATTAGCCTCTAAAGGGGTTATGCCGTAATCTTCATGTTGAGGAAATATAAATGCTTTTGCTTCAGAATAAATACTTGCAAGATCTTCACTACTTAGTCCATGCTTAAATTCAATGTTTTCATTAGCTAATTCTTTCAGTTCATTTTCTTTTGACCCTTTCCCAACTACTATTAGTTTGAATCCTAAAACGTTAAAAGCTTTTATAACCAGATCAACTTTTTTATAGAATTCTAGACGCGATACTAATAAATAATAATTACCTTGTTTTGGTGAAATATAAAAATTACCTATGTTAACTGGAGGTTTTATTATTATTATTTCATTTCTTGGATGATAAGAATCTTTGATTCTTTGCTTTGTCTCTTCAGTCATTGCAATAAAATAGTCAGTTCTTTGCGCAGCTTTAAAATCAATTTTTTTTATTAATTTAATTACTAGATTAAAAATCCACTTTTTAACCCCTTTGCTATCAACATACTCTGAATATGAATTTGGACTCCAAACTAATCTAAAGGGGGTGTAACAATAGGTTATTACAATGGTCCTGTCAGAAACATTTATATATTTTCCTGCATGGGTAGTTGAAATTAAAAGAATGTCAATTTCATTTGGGATTTTGAGGTTTCTCATTGCGATTATACCAAATGGAAAAAAAAGTCTTTTCATAGAGATCTCATTATTTGCAATTTTTTGCATGTTAGATGTTACTATTTCTGTGCTTTTATAATAAGGATAAGTTAGTTCCTTATTATATGCCATGGTATATATTTTTGACATAGGAAATGCCATGTGCATGCAACGAACAACTTGTTCTGCTCCTCCCTTTCTTAATAACTCATCGTGTACAATTGCAATTTTCATATAATATAATTTTTTATTTCTTCGTCAATTAAAATATCTAAAACATCATAAAATGTTTTATTGTATTCCCACCCAAGCTGTTTTTTTGCCTTTGTATTGTCTCCATAAATATCCTCTATTTCTGTTGGTCTAAAAAGTTTTGAATCCTCAAATAATTTGCTTTTTGAGATGTTCAACTTTTCAAATACATAATAGATGATATCTCGTAAAAATAGAGATTGGCCGGAGCATATTAAATAATCATCAGGATTGTTTTGTTGTAATGATAAATACATAGCTTTAACGTAATCTTTTGCGTAGCCAAAATCACGCTTAATATCAATATTACCTACAATGAGTTTGTCAGTTTTTTTATGAATGATGTCTAAAGATGTTTTTAAAACTTTTTTAATGAAGAAATTGGGGCTTCTTAAATAAGATTCATGATTAAATAGAACTCCATTTACTCCATAAATCCCATAAGACTCTCTATAATTGGTCAAAATCCAATAAGCTGAAGCTTTTGAAATGGCATATGGACTTAAAGGATGTAATGGCATATCTTCATTAACGGGTAAATTTTTAACTTTCCCATACATTTCACTACTGGAAGCCTGATAAAATTTAGTTGAATAACCTAAAATTCTAATACATTCTAAAATTGACAGCACAGAATGAGTATTATAATTAATTGTACCAATTGGTTGTTCAAATGAAAGACTAACAGAACTTTGAGCAGCTAAATTATAAAACTCATCTGGCTGATACTTTAGCATTAATTTAAATAAGCTGGAGAAATCTAATAAATCACATTCTTCAATCTCTATTAATTCACTTATTTCTAGATAAGAAAGGTTTTTATTATTATAATTTGAATAACCTCTTGTAAGACCTATTACTCTATAATTTTTTTTTAATAAAAATTTAGCTAAGTATGCTCCATCTTGGCCCGTTATTCCGGTAATTATTGCGGTTTTTTTCATTAAATATTCTCTTATTAAGAGTTTAAAATCATATTATAAAAAGAAAGTACTTTAGTGGAATAATCACTCCTAGATCTATTTTTATTCCAAAATCTGGAATAAGCATTTAAACTTAATTTATGCAACAAATTATTGTCTGTCATTAATAAGTCAATACATTTTGATAGTTGAGTAATATTTTTTGCTTGGAAATGTAAACCATCAAAATTGTTTGTAACTAATTCTTTTGCAGCACTACAGTCAGAAACGATACTAGGTATGCCATAAGATGCAGCCTCTTGTACTACTAGTCCGTAGGTTTCATACCAAACAGAAGGGAATACTAGAAATCTAGATTTTATTAAGAGGGTATATATTTCTTCTTTAGTTTTCCAACCCAAGAATTTCACCATTGGATATTTAATTTTAAGTTCGTTTAGTTTGTCTCCTTCTCCAACAACAATTCCATTATGAAGATTTAGAGATTTTAATGCCTCACAAAAATACTCCACTCCTTTTTCCCCAGACAATCTTCCTATGAAGATACAATTTGTATTTTTTATTGCGTCAGCTTTACCATTTCTTTCTAAATCTATTGGATTTTCAATAAAAGATATGTTATTAAATTTTTCAATATAAGGTTCTAAAATATTATAGGATAGTTTACTAAGTGATATCAGATTTATTTGTTTTCTATAAATGTTAAATATGAAATTTTGTAAAAATGTTCTAGTGAATCTATAGAGCTTTATTTTGTAGTTACGGGAATCACAATTTGTAGTCAAGCAATCAAGAGATAATGGAATTTTAGTACATATTTCAGCCTTATGATAATTATAAAAGCCTCCATTTGGACACGCAATAAAAAAGTCATGAAGCGTAATAATTAAATGGAATTTTTTTTTTAAACAAGCATAAATTGGACTGAATGAAAGTGATTTAGTCCAGCCATGCACATGGATGATTGTATTATTGGGATTAAAGTTATCTAATATATTGCTTATTTTCTGGTAAGACTTGATATTAAATATGCCATTTAAAATACCATGATATTTATTAGGGTTCTTTATTGCTTCATTTTGCTCCAAGTGATATATATCCTCAATTCCGGAATTTAAAAGTTCTGGATCTATCGATCCTGTTGCGCAAAAAAAATATACTTTTACACATTCAAATTTACTTAATCCAATTGCAGTTTCTATAGCAATCTTAGCAGCTCCACCATTAATATTGGAGAAATCATTAATCACAATTACATTAATTTCTGAGATCTTTAAGTTCAATTTGAAATTTTTAGTTGATTAGTCGATAATATTATCCCAAAGAAAACCCAAATGAATAACATTGAGAATGTCGGAAATGCAAAAAAATAAAGTAAAGAAACAAAACAACCAGACGATAACACTAAACTTATTTTGGATTTCTTAAATATTTGATTCAAAAATAAGAGAAATATAAAAAAAGCGAAAATTCCGCATTCTGAAAGTATTTCTACATAAATGTCATTAGGTATAGCTTTACCGCCCAAATCAAGCTCTGGCAAGGGATTATAATGACGGAAATGTCGTCCAAAATTTGCAAGTCCAACTCCTAATACAGGATTATGATAAAAGATAATAAGCGCTGAATAGCTAGTATTTAATCTATCCACTCTGGAATAGATATCATTGGGGTTTTCCAAGGACTCTTCAGTTGCAAATAACTTATTATAAAATAAACTTTTAAATGTAGGACTCAATTCTGTTAAAACAGAAAACATTGTGAAAATACAAAATAGTCCAGCAATCATCTTTATTTTATGTTTTTTGTATTTATTATAAAAAATAATTAACCAAAAAATAATTGAGCACAAAAATGAAGCTGTAGAAAAAGTCGTGATAATTGTTATGAAAAAAAAAAGAGACAACTTATTTTTGGTAAAATATTTAGCTAGAACGGCAGATATAAATAAATAAAACCCCATGAAATTTCCCTCAGTGAATGTGCCAGACCGAATAAAATCTCCACCAAGCTTTAAGTTTATATATTGAGGATTATCAATTCCAGGAAGAATGAACGTTGGGAGTGAAAGAAAACCAGAAAAAAAAAGATACCATGAGTATAAGGAGGCTATAAATGCTCCAAATAAAAAATAATTTATAAGGTTACGGGTTTCTTTAAAGGCATTGAAAGTAATTATTAGTGATATAATTACCATTAATACGTAAAAAAATTTCAATAGACTATCAACTAAACCACTTATTCTAACGGCATCTTCCGCTAAAGGATAGTTATATGTATAAAATGTATTCACTACAATTGAAATTGATATGAAAAATATAAAAAGTATAAGCAAACAAAGTATTTTTTTGTCTAAGGTGTTTTTATTGAACTTTCTGTTTAATAATTCAACTAATACAATTAATATTAGAAAGATTTCTGATAATTTTAAAGGGAATGAGATATTGATAGTTAGAGCTTGTGAAAAAGGTAAAAAAAATAAAAAAGCTTTCATCAAAAACTGATGAATTGTAAAATTATTAGTTTTATGAAGATTAAGTTCATTTGTATTTAACATAAGTAAATTTCGAAGATTAAATATTAAAGCTTAAAAATCGCAATAAATTTTTAATGTAGTATTTACTCATTTGAAGTATATAAAAATATAATGCATATATACTGTTAATATTAGCAGTATTTTTTGTAGCATGATAATGCTCATTAAATAATTTTCTCCCATTAAAACTAGCTCCACCTTGTGCCATTCTAACAGTTACTTTATTCATAAATTTTGAATTTAGATTTTCCTTTGGACGCAATAAAAATTCATAATCGCCACAGATTTTATAATTTGTTTTATATAAACCGTACTTTTCAAAAAGACTTCTTTTATGTAATGAACCAGGATGAGAAATTGTGTTTATATATTTTGATATCCTCCAGTCCCAAGGTAAGCCAAATGTCTTAACTAATTTGTCTTTAGAATTTACTAAGTCCATTTTCGAGGAAATAAATTCAACCTTTTGAAAATCTTCTAAATTAGTAATAAAATTTACATAATCACTTAAAGCATTAGGGTAAAATAAATCATCTGATCCAATAAATGTTATCCAATCACCTTTTGCTTTGCTTATTCCTTTATTCCAAGCATCGTAAATACCTTCATCTTTTTCACTGATCCAGTAATTAATTTTATCTTGATTATTTAAGATTATTTCTAAAGTACCATCACTTGATAAACCATCTATTAAAATAAGCTCATAATTTGCAAAGTCTTGGTTCCAAATACTTTGCAAGCATGACTCTAATTTTAATTTCGAATTATAAGTAGCTATAATAATAGTAATAAAAGGGGTGTATGGCATAATTAGTTAGCAATAATTTCTCTGTAAAATTCGACAATATTTTTTCTATAAATTTCCCAAGTGTATGAATCCCTAATTAGATTGGAAGCATTTAAACCTATCGTTTGTCTTAGAGATTCATTTAACATTAATCTTTCAATTTCATTTGCCAATGTTGTTGAATCATCTATCGGAACTATTATGCCATTTAAATTATGTGTAATAGGAACTCCACAATTATAAGTTGTAACTACTGGTATTCCTGAAGCCATTGCTTCCATAGCTGCTCTAGAAGAGCCTTCAGCAAAGGTGGGGAAAACATAAATATCTCGGGTTTTTAGAAAGTTTTTTAACTCATCATAAAGAAAGATACCTCTAAAATTAATGTTTGAAGGGATATCAATTCTTCCCATTTCATCAACAATTCCCAATATATCTAGTTGGACATTTAGGTTTCTTGAGTTTAAAATTTTAATTGCATCAATTAATACTCTAGCCCCTTTTCTGAACCCAAAATTCCCTATAAATAATAACTTAGTAGGTTCGCCTAGTTTTATTCTCCAATCTTTTTTGATTCCAATAAAATCTTTTCTTACTCCAAAATAAATTACCTTTATTTTTTCATTTTCAAAGCCATTTTCTAGAAAAGTCTGTTTCACAAAGTCAGAATTAACTACTATGTAGTCAGCTTCTTCACAATCTTTTTGAACAAGAGTCCAGAATTTTGTACTCGGATCCAAGTCATATTTTTTGTTAAATTTATCATATTCTTTCAATAAATAATTCTTCATAGAAACAGGATGAGCTATACTATGATCAACTATGATTTTCATTTTTAATTTTTTTGCTATTTGAATTGCTCCGCCTTGGCCTGCTCCACTTCTAACATGAAATATTTCCGCGTCTTTAATGTATTTTTTCGAACGCCATCCTAAAAATAACCAGCCAAATGTCAGGGCGTTGTCTTCACTAATAAATTTAAATCTACTTAGTAATATCAAAAACCAAAAGGTAAATTCAGGTAAAGAAGAACTGATTACTTCTTCATTAGATAATTCTTTAGGTTGCCTAATAATTATTCTTTTGTATAAATTAGGCCTACCTACAACTTTTCCTAAAAAATTAACCAATTTAGGGCTGATTTTTCTCGGAACCCATCCAGTTATTAATCTTACATTAATACCAGATTGCTTTAAAAAGACGCTAGTTTCACCTAATTGTATGCGGCCATGTCCTTGTGATAAAATAGCTTTTAGTTTTTGCATTTTGTTAAGGAATTACACCGTCTTTAAGTTTTTAATCCAATCATTAAAATTATGCTTATATTCATAAAACAAAATGTCTTTTAATTTTCTCCCATCAAAAATTGTATCTCCGGATTCTATTATTAAATCTTGTTCTGGAAATTCTTTTAATTCTATTTTGACGTTATATTTAGTTGCAATAGGTTGCGCTACTTCTAAAAGAGTTAGATGATTATTACTAGCAATATTAAAAGTTTGATTATCTGTTTTTTTACTTAAGCCTCCTTTTATTATTAAATTTGTTAAATCATCAATATGAGTAAAAGTTCTTTTTAAGCTCCCATCTCCATAAATTATAATATTTTCTTTGGATTTAGCTTTATTAATAAAATGACTAATTGTCCCAAAAGATAAATTGCTTTCTAACATATTGCCATATGGAACACATATTCTCAGTATACAATAGGTAATATTATACAGAGATTTATAAATTTCTAAATATTGCTCACAAGCAAATTTATTTACTGAGTATATTGTTTTAAACTCTTTTTCAGCATCCTCTCTAAGTAAAGTATTCTTAGCGCCTTTATATATTAATCGGGTAGATGGAAATATTATTTTAGGTTTAATACCATCAATTTTTCTGATTATATCAAGAATATTTAATAATCCAATTTCGTTTACATTAATGTATGTCCGGTTATATTCGATACTTTTTAAGGTTCCTGTTATTCCTGAAAAATGAAAAATATAATTTGCAGATATAATGATTTCTTTATATTCTTCAGGGATATCCTCCAATAAATTTAATTGGTAATAATTTGGAAAGTTATTCACTGATTTTTCCTGAATATCAAATAAATATAATTCTAAACAATTTTCATTTATTAACTTAGAAGCTAAGTGTTGTCCTATGTAACCATTTGCACCTAGTAAAACAATTTTATTCATTTTTAGTACTTTTATATATTTCTGATATAATTTTCATTCTTGTTATGATGTCTTTTGACTCATTCTTGTTTGAGGTATCTTGTTTAATTATTTTTTGATAGAAAGCATTAAACATTAAATAAAATTGGTCATGGTAACCAATTGATATTTCCTTAATGGAGTCATTAATTTTTACATAAAGTTTAGCTTCTAAATCAGGTGGTTTCGTAAATGCCCTTTCAATGAATATTGAACCTAAAGTTCCCCATATCTCAATTTCATTTTTATAACTAAAGCCAAAACCATAAGTCAAAGTTGCAGCGGCATTTAAATAGTTTAAGCGTAAAAAACCACTTTCATCTATCCCTAATATTTTATCTTTAATAATATGATATGAAATTCCCAAGGTTGGTTCTCCAAGTAAGTTTAAACTTAGACTTAAAGGATAAATTAAATTGTCTAAAATTGCACCTCCTCCAATATCTGGATTATTCCTAATATCAGTTTTAAGTAAATAAGGAAAGCCAAAAGACGAACTAATTTGCTTGATTTCACCAATCACTCTATTGTTTAGTTGTTTTTGTAATTCTATAAACCATGGATGATAAACATATGCTAAGCCTTCCATTGCGATTTTATTATTAATATTAGCTATTTTAACTAATTCTTTAGATTGTTCAAGGGTTGATGTGAAAGGTTTTTCTAACAATAAATGCTTATTTGAAAGCAAAACTTTTTTGCCCCATTTAAAATGTAAACCAGTAGGAACAGATACGTAGATAGCGTCAACATTGTTAGAATTTAGTACATCATCATAGCTTCCAAATGGACAATTAAATTTTTCAGAGAACAACTTTCCTTTTTCATAAGATCTTGATCCTAAGTAGGTTAATTCATATAAATTGTTTTTTTGAATAGTAGGAATTACCGTCTTATTTGCTATTGCCGAACATCCAATTATTCCAATTTTAATCTTTTCCATTAAACAGGTGTTATGCAAGCCAACAAACTTCTGGCTTCAATATTAAAATAGTTGTTGAATTTTATAAATTCTTTAGCTTGATTAAAGGTCATCCAAATAAAATTGGGATGAATCTGATTTAAATCGGATTCAGCCACCTCGATAACAATATTATTATTTTGCTCGTGAAAAAATCGCCCTCCTTCTTCAGATTGAATCACATCATAGTGAACTATACCTTTTTTATTTAAAAAATAGTCCAAATACTCAACACTATGTTCTGGATTTGTATAACTTCCCGTGATACATTGAACTGTAGGGGCCATCTCTAAAATATCAAAATTTCCCGCTTCTAATTTAGCCTGAATTAATATGTGGAGAACTCCATTTATCTTTTTGACAATAAACCCGATTACACCTTCTTCTCTTTGTCTGATTATAGGTTGGCACCATTCTGAAAGTTCTCGATTTCCAACTGTACATTTTATACCTAAAACCTCAAAATATTTACCTGAATTATGTGAAATTGAATCTTCTGAAACACTCCAGAAATCTAAATCATCAATATTACATTCTTTAATTTCAAGATTAGCAAACATTTTGAGGTTCGTAAACCAACTGATTATATTTTCAAATGAATTAGTTTGATTATCTCTGTTTATTAAAGACTCAAATATGTCCCTTTGGAACGGATCCTTATATAATTCCATGCTAAATAATTTGTATAGTCGATAAAACGGTCCTTGTATCCATGTTAACTAAATTAGGATATTTTAAAAGCATCTTAATTTGTTTAATTGTAAGCCAGCAAAAATTTTCTGGAGTATCGATTTCAATTTGCTCTTCAATTTTAACAATCATATTTCTGTTCCTTTTCCTCAAGAATCTAGCTCCTTGTTCAGATTGAAGTTGATCTACTAATACTGTTTTTCCTTCCATTTGATTTTTAAAATAATCAAGAAATGGGGGTGGTGTACCCCCATGGACTTGGGTAAAATTACTTTTAGTGGCCTGTAGAGTTGGAGATAATTGTATTTTATTGACATTACCGGGTTCAATTTTTCCTTGCATTAAAAAAAATAAAACTCCATTTTTCTTTTGACATAAGAAACCTAAAAATCCTATTTCTGCTTGATTAATTATAGGTTGTTTCCATTCATAAATTTTATCTTTAAACTGAGCCTTAATGCTTAATCCTATTATACTAAAAAATTTTTTGCTAATGTGGTGTAAATTATTGTTCCGATCTAATTCCCAATTTGCTATCTGTTTTATTGAGATAAATTCAGTTTTAAATGTAACCTTTTGATTCAATTTTTTAAGCCACTCAAAAAAATTATCGTCACTAAAAATGCTATCATCTTTAATTAGTGAAGAGATAATAAAATCAATAGAATTTATCGAAAGTGTTGGGAAAGATAATTTTAAGTTCTTTTGCAAATCTTTTATTTTGTTCATAAAAATGTGAGTTTAAAATCCATTAAAAATCTATATATAAATGCGTTATATGTTTTTAATAAATTTATCTATCTTAAATTTTAAATAATCTTCATTAAAATAAATCCATATGATATAGATTGATAAAATTATGAAAGCAACAATAGAGTATATCAAGCGATTCGCAGTAAGGTTGAAATTATAACTAACTGTTGTTATAATTAAGCATAAAAAGATATATAAAGTGCTTAATATTCCTGATTTTTTAAAAATCTCTCTAATTGAGAAATCATACATTTTATGATAATAAATTAATGTGATTAAGGATCCAACTATTAATGCAACAGAATAGCTAACCAAGATTCCCCAACCTTTAAAAATTGGACCTAAGATTAATCCTAGTATTCCATTAACTATTAAAATAGCAATATGTGAATATTTAATACCATTTAATTTCCCCATTCCCATGCTTGAAAAATAAGAAGGTGTACTTACTATATTCACTATCATTGCTAAACCAACTAAAATTGTTGAGTAAACAAAAACGTCACTGTAAACACCAATCCAATAAAATGAAATTATTGGGGAAAAAATAATTAAAAAGAGCATTGATATACAAGCAATGTAATATGAAAATTTTAATACAATTGGATAGCTTTCGTCTTTGGCATTTTTACCAATTGAAAATTTGTTTGAAATAAATGGAACTAATATTTGATTAGCAGAAACCATCAAAGATCTAAGCTGACTTATAAGTCTACTAGCCATCTCATATATACCAACAAAATCAAGTCCAGAATATTTGGAGAGTAAAAACTTTGTTAATGGTTCTGTGAAAATGGAACAGAAACTAATTATTTGAAAATTTAAACTGTAGTTAAATATTTTTCTAAACACTTTTTTTTCCCAAATTAAAGGATAAAGACTAAACTTAATAAATATTGATTTAATTATACCTAGACTTGATATTATTACAAAAAATCCTTGTGCAATTTGAGCAAATGCAATTCCTTTTAATCCGTAAATATCAATAAAAAAGTAGGCTAACAATAAGAATAGTAATGAAGAAAATATATAAATTACACTTCTTAGAAAGGAAAAATGTAACCCATCAATTGCAGATAAAAATATTCCTCCTGTAGTGTTTAACAACAAGCTAAGTAAAGATAGAGGTAGTAATGATGTCACTTCAGCTAGCTCAGTTATGGGTACAACTTTTGGCAAAAAAAAATTTCCTAAATAAAATAAAATAATAATTATAAATAAGTTTAACACTGTTAAGGAGATTAATCCAGTTTTAATTAAGCTATTTATTTTCTGATAATCCCTCTCTCTTGAATAATTTGCAATATATTTTACTAAACTTGATGTTAAACCTGCACTTGCAACTCCACCAACGGATGATGTTGCTAATACAATTGACCATATCCCTAATTTTGTTGGGCCTAATTTTCTTAATAATAAAGTGTATATTATAAAATAGGATAGTGAAAGGAAAACTACTTGAAGTATAGATAAAAATCCATTAATGAATAATCTGTTGTTTTTGTTCAATAATTTATATCTAATATTCATAATGTATTCCTAATTATATGTCTTGATAGTAAAATTACTGAATATGTAATTACAAAAAATAATGAAAATATAGCAGACATAATTATTTTTCCAAATTTCTCCTTGTCTAGTGGTAAAGTTGGGTCATCAATTACTTGAATTAGTGGGGTTTCTTTTCTAAATGTTATCTTGGCAATTTCTAAATTTTTTAATATCTCTTGATACGCTGCTAGATTAGCTTGTACTTCCACTTGTTTCCTTTGAGATGGCACCCTTAAAGTTTGAAAGGCAGGATTAGTATTTGGATTTGCATCAGTGGCTAAAGCAACACCCGATATGCTAAAGTTTAATGCCGATTTAATACTGTCAGCCTGATGTTGTAATATGGCTAAATTTTCTGATGATTTTTTTGTTTTGGTTTGGACATAAAATTTATTAACATTTGAAACAATTTTCATTGTAAATGATTTTGCAAATAGTTCATCTTTAGACTTAAATTTCACATTAATAATAGAGAGTTTTTTATCTGGTTTACTTACCATTAAACTACTTTTATTAATGGTTTCTGTTATTTTCCCAATAACAGAGTCTTGTAATCGTGTGTAATTAGAAAAATTCGTATCAAAAGTAATTTCACTCAATTCCTTTTGATTTCTCCACTTTTCTCGTAAATTATTAAACTGAATATACCTATCAATTAAAAATTGCAACTTATTATTGAAAGTATCTTTAGTCAATAAAGTTTGTTTAATCATAGTTCTTGATTTATATAATTCAAGAATATTATCTCCCTGAAATACTCCACCACTTCCTCCTCCTAAATCTAAACCGACCATAGAAGCCAAACCGGAATATTGTCCCAAACTAGTTTTGTCACCTTCTTCTAGTACAAAAGTTGTTTCTGCTGTATAAGTTGGCTTAATAATAATCGCTAATATTAAACCTAGCAACCCTCCAAGAAAACTAACTAAAAGAATCGTTTTCCATTTATTTAACAATAATAAATACCATTTCTTAAAAATAATTATTAGTTCTCTGAGGGAAATATTTTCGTCTGAAGGAAAATTTGTATTTTCTTGAGTCATCTTTTTAATTCAATAGATTCATTACTCCCAATACAATAGCGCCAAATGAAGCCAATCCGGAAGTTATGCCGACAATTTCTGTGGCAGTTAATTTTCTTTTATCTTGAGCTTTTGGTACAAAAATTTCTGAACCAGTTTTAACTATTGGGTAATTGTTGAACAACAGGAATTTTTTTGTGCTTCTTACAGAACCATTTGCATAAATAATATAAGACCTGCCTTTTAAAGCATTTTGTCCAAAACCACCTGCATTAGTGATGTATTGCTTAAAGCTTTTCGTTTTAGTGTATATTACTGTATTTGCAGACAAAACCTCTCCGCTTACTTTTACCGTTTGTAATTCTTTTGGGACGCTCAAAATATCTCCGTCTTCTAAAAACAAGTCCTTTTTATTTCCTGGTTTATTGATGATTTCTGTTAAGTTAATGCCAACAAAGCTGTTTCTGGAGGCTACATTATCTAATGACAATGCCGTAGAATCTTTAGCATCTTTTTGGATTTTTTTGAATTGTTGCAATTTTTGATCTTCTTTTTCTTTTTCCAATTGAGATTCAAAAGCGCCAGCTCTTTTTAAAGAAGCACCATCAGTATAGGCGAGCTCTGTTAAGCCTCCTGCTCTCTTAATTAAATCAGAGATTCTTTCATTTTTTCTTACTATAGTGTAATTTCCTGGATATAAAACTTCGCCATCTATTCTTATTTGCTTTTGGACTTCATATCCAGGTATTGTTCTAATGGTAATGATATCAAAAGGCTGTAAAACAAATTTAGCATCAGTTACGGTTAATACTTTATTGACATCAATTTGAAAGATTTGAGCAGTTTTTGCGGCTGCTGAAATAGCGGTTTGATTATCATTGATGACCCTTCTGGCAATTTCTATTCTTTGGTTAGAACCTGAAACATTTAAACCACCGGCCAATATGATGAGCTCTTCTAAACTCATGTTTTCATAATATTTGAATTGCCCTGGTCTTCTAATTTCTCCATTAATGGTGACTTGAAATTCTTCTTTTAAATCAAATATGGAGGATATGGAAATTTGATCTTCACGTTTCAAAATAATATCTTCTGCTGTTCCATCCATCACTTTTTGAAGATCAAAAGAAACCAGTTCCGTTTGGTTATCAGGTAGTAAACGGGTAATAAAAGCTCTGTTTCTAAAAGCATCTTCTTTTAAACCTTCTGCTCTTTCAATTAATTTTTTAAGAGTTAAACCGGGTTCTAACTCATATTCACCAGGTCTAAATACAGCACCATTTAAAGTCACTCGGTTCTCAAAACGGTCTAATATTTCATTTACAAAATATTTATCACCACTTTCTGGGCTATAGGTAGAAAATTGTTCTTTAGTAATGTCGTTAATTTTTCTCTCAGTGGGGGTGTTTTTTAATACTTTAATTCTAGCTTGATAAGCTCTTTCGGTAAATCCTCCTGCAAAACTTAAAAGAGTATTTAAATCCTCATCATCTTTCATTTCAAAAATAGCGGGTCTTTTAATTTCTCCTACTATTTCTACTCTTTTTTGATAAACAGGAATTCTAATAATATCTTGATCTTGTAAGCGAATGTTATTTTTTAATTCGCCTTTTAATAAGAAATCATACACATCAAGCGTTGCTATTTTTCTTCCATTTCTAATGACTTCAATATTTCTAAAAGAACCATTTTCTGTAGGACCACCAGAGGAATACAAAGCATTAAATAAAGTAGCTAAGGACGGTAAGGTATAGGTGCCTGGTTTCATCACTTCGCCCGTTAAAATCACTTTGATACTTCTAATATTTCCTAAGGTTACGCTTAGTTTAGTGTTTCCTGTATTTAACCCACTATAAATGGTGGATAGTTTGTTTTTGATACGGGAAGTAGCTGCTTCTATAGTTAAACCACCTACTTGTGTTACTCCAGCGTAAGGAATGTTAATTGTTCCCTCTGGGCTTACGGTTAGTTGATAGCTTACTTCAGAATAGCCATAAATATCAATTAACAATTGATCATTAGTCCCTATAATGTAATTTAAAGGGGTTGCTAAACGCAAATTTGGCTCAAATGTGGTGGAGGCATTAGAAAAAAGCTCTTTCCCAAAAATCTTAGATTTTAAAGATTGTAAGGCTGCATCTGCTTCGGTTTCTGTCTTTTTTTGATCAGAACTGGCTATGGTAGAAACTTCCCCTTCAAAGCTTCTGCTGCTACTCCCATCTTTTCCTTTAACAGTAGCATCTGCTGCACCAGTGGAAGAACTTTTAGCATTTAGCGCATTAGCTCTTGTTCTTAGTTTTTGAATTTCGGAGGGTTGCATTCCTCTTGCTGCTGCAATTTGTTCTAATTGAGATTCAGACATCCCAGAAGAAACGATGTTCTTTACAATCTGTCTGATTTGGTCATCGGTTAAATCATCAACTCTTACATTACTGAAGTTTTGTTGATTAACGCTTTGGGCATGACCTATATTGGAATAGGTTAAACCTATAAGGATAACTAGACAGAAAAATATTCTTTTGATGTTCATTTATCGATTATGTAATACTTATAATGTTCTAACTTACCCTTCTCCGCTCAGGGTGACATTTTGTTTAACCTCAATTTTTTTGTCAGGGTGAGCGGAGTTGAATCCCCTTATGCTCATTTGACCCGTTAATTACCCTTCGACTCCGCTCAGGGTGACAGCCCTTTCAAAATCAACGCTCTGTAAATCAATGATTTGCAAGTGAGATGCTGAAATAAATTCAGCATGACAATTTTTTACTCAAAATAATTCATGGTTTGATAACCACCATCTTTCAAATATTGATCTTTTTTAGTCAAATGCAAATCAGAATGAACCATATCTTTTACTAAAGCAGGTAAATCATACTTCAATTTCCAACCTAGTTTTTCTTTTGATTTGGTAGGATCACCTAAAAGTAATTCTACTTCAGTTGGTCTGAAATATTTAGGATCTACTTTTACTACGGTTTGCCCTAATTTTAATGAATCTATATTTAAACCTAATTCCTTAGCTTTTTCTTGATCTACATCAATAATCACTCCTTTTTCGTTTTCATCTTTTCCTGAAAACTCTAAGGTAATCCCTAACTCTTCAAAACTCATTCTGATGAATTCTCTTACTGTAGTGGTTACGCCAGTTGCAATAACGAAATCTTCTGGTTTTTCTTGTTGTAAAATTAACCACATGGCTTCTATATAATCTTTAGCATGTCCCCAGTCTCTTTGAGAAGATAAATTCCCTAAATACAAACAGTTTTGTAGGCCCATGGCTATTTTAGCGGCTGCTCTGGTTATTTTACGTGTCACAAAAGTTTCCCCTCTGATAGGACTTTCATGATTGAATAAAATCCCATTACAAGCATACATATTATAGGCTTCCCTGTAATTTACCGTAATCCAGTAAGCATACATTTTAGCTACAGCATAAGGCGATCTTGGGTAAAAAGGAGTAGTTTCTGATTGTGGTACAGCTTGTACTAAACCATATAATTCTGAAGTAGATGCCTGGTAAATTCTGGTTTTTTGAGTCAAACCTAATAACCTTACCGCTTCTAAAATTCTTAATGTTCCAATACCATCCGCATTAGCGGTATATTCTGGCGTATCAAAACTTACTTTTACATGGCTCATAGCTGCCAAATTGTAAATTTCATCTGGCTGTATTTCTTGAACTAAACGAATCAAATTGGTAGAATCCGTTAAATCTCCGTAATGCAGGGTCAATTTCACCCCTTCTTCATGTTGATCTTGATACAAATGATCTATCCTATCGGTATTAAATAGTGAAGATCTTCTTTTTAAACCATGTACATGATAGCCTTTTTTTAATAAAAATTCAGCTAAATACGCACCGTCTTGTCCGGTGATTCCTGTGATAAGGGCAACTTTACTCATTTTTTTTGTTTGGAGGATTGGAATTTTGGATTGTTTGAATGTGTCTTCAATTTAAATTCTTCTTCCTGTTATGTTTGTTGTTTCTTTTAACGCTGTTCTAAATCTTTTGTCATGCTGAGCGGAGTTGAAGCACTCTATTAAACCTATTAAAATCCCTTCGACTCCGCTCAGGGTGAAAACCGTTACAGGATTTTCCCGTTGGCAATGTCTATCAAATATTTACCATAACCACTTTTAATTAATGGCTGGCCCAATTTACGCAGTTGGTTGGCGTCTATAAAATTCATGCGAAAAGCAATTTCTTCAATGCAGCCAATTTTTAATCCCTGGCGATCTTCAATTACTTGAACAAATTGCCCTGCCTGCATTAAAGATTCAAAGGTTCCGGTATCTAACCAAGCAGTTCCTCTGCTTAATAAACCAACTTTTAATAAACCTCTTTCTAAATATACTCTATTGATATCCGTAATTTCTAATTCACCTCTTGGGGAGGGCTTAATATTGCTTGCTATTTCTACCACTTCATTATCATAAAAATAAAGTCCTGGGACTGCATAATTAGATTTTGGATGTGTTGGTTTTTCTTCTATTGAAATGGCATTTTTATTTTCATCAAACTCTACTACTCCGTAACGCTCTGGATCGTTTACCGGATAGGCAAATACTACGCCACCTTTTGGATCATTATTGGTTTGCATTAATTTAGCCATTCCGTCTCCAAAGAAAATGTTATCTCCTAAAACTAAGGCTACAGCGTCATCGCCAATAAAATCTGCACCAATGATAAAAGCTTGTGCTAATCCATCAGGTGAAGGCTGTTCGGCATAAGAGAATGTACATCCTAAATTTTCTCCGTTACCTAATAGCTTTTGAAAACCCGGCAAATCATGAGGGGTAGAAATAATTAAGATTTCATTAATTCCAGCTAACATTAATGTTGATAAAGGATAATAAATCATCGGTTTATCGTAAATAGGCATCATTTGCTTACTTACTGCTAGTGTTAATGGGTGTAATCTGGTGCCTGAGCCACCTGCAAGTATAATTCCTTTCAATTTTATTGATTTTAAGGATTAAAATTTAAATATTTTAACATAAGTGCGACAAAGCTAAAAAATTATGCCTGATTTAAAGCAATAATATTTTCTTCTAGTTCTTGATACCAAGCTTCACCATATTTTCTGATCAACGGATCTTTCAAAAATTGATAAACCTTAACTTGATGCTCATCACCAAAACTGCAAGCCGTACTACAAATGCTCCACCTATCATAATGCAACATGTCAAATTCTGGATATTCTGTTAAGCGAATAGGGTAGAGGTGACAAGAGATTGGTTTTTTCCAATTTATTTTTCCATCCTCATAAGCTTTTTCAATGGCGCATTTTGTAATGCCATTCTCCCAAATCACATACGCACATTCTTTATTGGTGTCTACACAAGGAGTGGTTAAATCTCCATCAAAGTCTTTTACAGAAGTGCCAACTGCCTCAATGGTTTGAATACCTTTAGCGGTCATGTAAGGTTTCACTGCTGGGTATATTTCTTCTAAAATAGCCACTTCACTTGCTGATAATGGTGCTCCGGCATCTCCTTCAATACAACAAGCTCCTTTACATTTTTCTAAGTGACAAATGAAGTTTTCTTTAATCAATTCTTCAGAAACTAAATGCCCGCCTACCTCAATCATTATTTTCTCTTTCATATTTAATTCTTTATCCCTTTATCTTTTCTCCAAGCTTGTTCACCATTCCTTTTTTTTGAGCTGGATTGCCATACCAAAGCTCAAAATCACAAACTGACTTTGTTAATACACTGCCAGCGCCTATTAACGCATATTCTCCAATTGTATTTCCACAAATGATGGTACTATTGGCGCCAATACTCGCTCCTTTTTCTACGGTTGTAGTTAAAAATTCGGTTCTGCGATTAATGAATGCTCTAGGGGTTAAAATATTTGTAAAGACCACCGAAGGACCAATAAAAACATCATCTTTTATTTCCACTCCATCAAAAAGGCATACATTATTTTGGATTTTTACCCCATTACCAATCTTCACGTTTTTTCCTATAAACACATTCTGACCAATGTTGCAATGCTCACCAATCTCTGCTCCTTCAGAAATGTGACAGAAATGCCAAATAGAAGTGCCTTTTCCAATGCTTACATTTTCATCTATAAATGAAGAAGAATGAATATAAAAATCAGTTTTTTGCATGAAAGAACGCTTTGATACTATTGCTCACATAGTTAATATCTTCTTTACGGAGCAAAGGATGAATGGGTAAAGATAACACACCTTTGCATAAATCTTCAGAAATAGGACAATATACCCTAAAACGGGTATAAGCCTTTTGTTGATTTAATGTTTTAGGATAGTAAACCATCGTTTCTATCCCTTTATGCTTTAAAAAAGATTTTAATTTATCCCTTTGATGATCAGGAACTTTAATAGTAAACTGATGCCAGGAATGTAAATTATGTTGATACACTTTGGGTAATTGAATAAATGATAAGCTGACCAATTCATTTAAATATTGAATAGCAATATTTTGCTTAATAGATAGGTTTTTAGATAAAAGGTTTAATTTATGATTTAATATAACGGCCTGTAAAGTATCTAATCTAGAATTGATGCCTACCATTTCATGTTCGTACTTTTTTACTTGCCCATGATTGGCAATCATTCTTATTGTGTTCGCTAATTCATCATCATTAGTGAATAATGCTCCACCATCACCAAAGCAAGAAAGATTTTTGGTTGGGAAGAAAGAAGTACAGCCTATAGCCCCAAAGGTGCCTAAAAACTTTTCTTCATTGTGCAGCATATATTTTGCGCCTAATGCCTGTGCATTATCTTCAATAATTGGAATGTTATATTTTTTAGCGATTTGAAGGAGCTCCTCTAAATTCCCTGATTGTCCGAATAAATGTACAGGAATAATAGCTTTTGTTTTAGCCGTAATCACTTTTTCTAAATCCAGATTATTGATCTGAAAATAATCAGCATCAACGTCTACTAAAACGGGTGTTGCGCCTAATAAACAAACTACTTCAATAACGGCGATGTATGAAAAAGCTGGGATAATCACTTCGTCACCAATGCCAATACCCAAAGCCATGAGGGCAATTTGTAAGGCATCTGTTCCGTTTCCGCAGCTGATCACATGCTTTACTTTTAGGTATTGGGCTAAATTATTTTCAAAAAGAGCGACTTCTTCTCCTTTAATATAGCTTGCTTTTTCTAAAACCTGAATAATTTCTTCCTCCAGTATGGGTTTGAGTAGCTGATATTCTGCCTTAAGATCAATCATTTTAATCTCTTTCATGCTAAAGTCGGGCATCTACAAAATTTCTATCAATAATAGATTTGGTATCAAAAACTACGGCGTTGTTTTCTTTGAATAAGCTAAAATCTATATCAAGGAATTGGCTATGCGCTACCGCGATGATTACCGCTTGGTATTTTTGAGCATCTATTTGATTGATGATATCTATTTTGTATTCTTTTTTTATTTCTTCGGCATTAGCCCAAGGATCATAAACGTCCACACATAAATCAAAAGAAACCAATTCTTTATAAATATCTATCACTCGGGTATTTCTAATATCCGGACAGTTCTCTTTAAAAGTAAAGCCTAAAATCAGAACTTTTGATTCTACAATTTTATGCTCTTTTTTGAGCATTAATTTAACGAGTTTATTGGCTACAAACATACCCATATTGTCGTTCACTCGGCGTCCAGAAAGAATAACCTGTGGATGATAACCCAAAGATTCTGCTTTATAAGCTAAATAGTAAGGATCAACGCCTATACAATGCCCTCCAACTAAACCGGGTTTAAACTTTAAAAAATTCCATTTGGTGGCTGCTGCTTCAATCACATCACTGGTGTCAATATTCATCCGATCAAAAATGAGTGCCAGTTCATTTACAAAAGAAATATTGAGATCTCTTTGTGCATTTTCAATAGCCTTAGAAGCTTCAGCTACTTTTATACTAGGGGCTAAGTGCGTTCCTGCGGTAATGATGGTTTGATAAAGTTGATCTACTTTTTGAGCAGTAGCAGTGTTGGAGCCTGAGGTTACTTTTATGATTTTTGAGAGGGTATTGATTTTATCTCCAGGATTGATGCGTTCTGGCGAATAGCCTACAAAAAAATTTGAATTAATTTTTAAGCCACTTATTTTTTCTAATAATGGAATGCAATCTTCCTCTGTGCAACCCGGATAAACAGTAGATTCATAAATGACCAAATCATTGGGTTTAAGTATCTGCCCAATCATTTCGGTAGCTTTTAACAGCAAACTTAAATCTGGTGATTTAAACTGATTAATAGGCGTAGGGACGGTAACGATATAAATATTGCAATCTTCAATATCTTGCAAATGAGAAGAAAAGGTGAGGAGCTGAGCACTCTTTATTTCTTCTTTAGAAAGTTGTTTGGTTTGATCATTAAATTGTTGTAATTCTTTGATTCGGTGTTGATTGATATCAAAGCCTATGGTTTCGAAAACGCTACCAAAGGCAGCTGCCAATGGTAAACCCACATATCCCTGCCCTATGATTCCTATTTTATACGCTACCTTTTTTGGGATGTTCTTATTCATCGAAAGGTAAAAATATGAAATTATTTGAAATATAGTACTGGTTACCTAGCCAGCGCTAAGGGTTGTTTTAGTCCATTTGCAGATTCTATTTCCATAATGATAGAACCCACTAAGATTTCTGCTTGCGCCCTAACGGGTATTCTGTTACCGTCATCAGTCACCCATAAATATAGTTTACTGTCTTTTCTGAAAATTCTACCTGGTTTTATAGAGGGGCTAAATTTTAAACATCTTATGGATCCTAAATTAGTTTTTAAAACTTCTTTACCAATATATTCTATGGTTAGGGGTGTAACCTCATCATCTAAAAAATAATTGAGCGTAAATAAATCACCTTGTTTTACGTTGCTTAAATCTAAGTTACGGGCAAAATAATAAGCAGATACCAAATCAAAAGTTTGGCTCACCGGAGATTTAAAAGTTCCCTTTTTAGCTATAACTTTTTGTTCAGATTGGTAAAATCTTACTTTATCATTTCTAGTGTATCGGGCTTCACGAATGTTTTCTGTGTACAAATAAGGAGTGAAAGTTTTTTGATCTATATAAGAATCATACCTGTTTCTCACTTTATAAAACATATCAAAAGTACCAGAAGTTACTCCCTGTGCCGTAAGATGATAGGTGGGTTTATTGTTGAATTTAATATCAGTTGTTGTTACTTGTATGGTGGCTTCAGCAGCAGTGATAAAGCCATATTTAAGTTTATATCTGATTGTTTCACCAGCATTAAATGTTGAGCTATTTAAATATGGTATATTTTGTCCGTGTGATAAGAGCGTGGTTGAAATTAGAAAGAAAAGTATCGAAAATAGTTTTTTCATAATGCTAATTATACAATAAATGCACCAAAATTAATCTTTCCTTTTAAAGACGGGTACTGTAGAACAGGGCTCGCCATACATCACGCTTTTGGCTACATTTATTAATTTTGAAGTGATAGCGACATAGGCTGCCGTGGGAACTGGAATATCTCCACATCCTTTGATCACCAAACGCTGATCTTTAAATTGTTCAAGGTCTAATTTATCAATAGCTGATAAAAACAAAGAAGTCTCTAGCATTTCTAAATCGCCAAACACAAAATAGTTAGCCACATTAGTTAATTTAGATGCAATGAGCATATAAGCCCAAGTCGGTACAATGGCATCTGCAGAGCAAATTACAGCTACGTTTTTCCCCTCATAAGATTGCCAGTTGTGAGTCTTTATAAATTCTCTGAAATCTTTTTCTCTTAGCATTAATCCATGAAAAAGATTTTCTTTGATATCATAAACCACTCTTTCGCCGGGATGATAAAGATCAGCAAGGTCAAAAGAAACTAATCCGCTTTGCGCTACTTTATTGATTATATTTTCTTGAATCTCCATATTCTTTTAAACAAAAAAACCGAAGACCATTAAAGCCTTCGGTTTCAAAATTAAGTATTTTATCTATTAATAGAACTTCGCTCTATCGTCTTTAATGTTTGCTTTTTTACGTAAAACTTCAAAAACAGCAGCGTCAACTTGTTGAGAGATAGATTGTTCTAATTGTTCTTTAACTTTTAAAACATTGCTTAAAGCAGGTGGATTAGTAAAACTTTTTACAGTATAAACATAAACACCTCTATCACCTTCTACTATTTTTGACAATTTATTAGGCTGAGATCCAAAAATAGAACCTATTACCTTGTTTTCTTGTGCCACACCCGGAATCACTGGGTTTGCAAAAACCACATTTTCTACTGGAACTACACTTGTACCTAATTTTTGTGCAATTTGAGTTAAAGAAGATGCACCAGCTGTAGCTTTTTCAAATTTTTCTTTTAAAACTTTTGCTTGTACGGCTTTCTTTACTTCTGGCTCAATTTGTTTTTTAACATCTTCTAAAGATAAGGTACCTTCTGGTTTTACTTTAGTTAAAACCGCTACAATGTACTTATCTCCTATGTCAAAAATCTCGTCAGATACTTTACCTTCATCTGTTTTGTAAACCCAACGAATTAAGTTACGAGCATCTTCTAAACCAGGTAAACTTGATTGTAATGGACCAACATCTTCTCCAACCAATTTATTTAATTTCTCTTTTTGAGCATTTTCATTAAACTGAGTAGCATTACTTACGGTACTTAAAAAGCTTTGTGCTTTTTGGTAAGCAACCTGTTCTGTAGAAGAGCTTGGTGCTAATGCTTTATCAACGATAGCTACTTTTACTACTTTAGAAGAACCTATTTGACTTTGAATGTTGATTAAATGCACTCCAAATTGTGTAGATACTATCATTAACTGACCAGTTGAGCCGTTAAATACAGCATCTTCAAATTGAGGAATCATTGCTCCTCTACCAAAGGTTCCTAAATCGCCACCTTTATCTTTAGAACCATCAGTTCCATATTGAGCAGCTAATTTTGCAAAATCAGCACCACCTTGTATCAATTTCTTTAAAGAATCAGCTTTGGCTAGCGCTTTATCAGCACCACCTTCTGTAGCTGGGTTAAGTAAAATATGACGAGCTTTTACAGAATCTGGACTCACTCTTGCATCAATTAACTTGGCTACTTTATAAGCGCCATTAGAAAAATAAGGACCGTAAATAAAGCCATTACCTGCGCTAAACATTACAGAATCTAAAGCTGGTTCTAATTGTCCTTTTTTCTGATAAACTAAAGGTGCTTTTGTATCCGCATTAATCGCAACAAATAAAGAATCGTTGGTTGAAGTTCTTAATCCATCAGTAATTTTAGACATTTTCATTTTTGTGTCTAAAGTATCTTGTTTAGATGGAGCAGCGTCAAAAGCTACATATTCAAAACTTCTGGTTTCGGTAGCGTTTTTAAACTTGTATTTGTTTTTTTCGTAATAATCTTTGTAATCTGTATCGGTAATTTTAACTTCTGCATCTGGTACGGCTCCGTAATCAGTAAATACATAATCAAAATTCACTAATTTGTTTCTGTTGGTATAATCGTCTTTTGCATCTAAGCTATTTACGTAAACACCATTTTTAACCAAATTAATATACTTCTCATTAATTCTTTGTTGCTGTACATTGTCTTCTAAAGCTACCCATTGAGCTTTCATTTGCCCAGAAGGATCAGTATCAGCGCTTTTTCTAGAATTAATGGCTGTAGCTCTATCAAATTGACCGGTTTGCTGATTAGTAAAAATTTGTTTTACCTGATCAGAAGGATTATCAAACAATAAATCAAATAACTCAGCCTGACCAACAGTTAAGCCTAATTTGGCAGTTTGTTGTTTTAAAATAATTCCAGAAACTGTTTGATTCCAAGTGTTTTCTACCACGTAAGACATCATCTGACCGTTTAAACTTCCCATTTGGGCTTTAAACTGTTGAGAGTTTTGTTCTACTTTTTCATTAAAATCTTTGTAAGAAATAGCTTCACCGGCTACTTTACCTACTTCACTTTGCGAATCGGCTATAAAACCTTGTCCACTTCTTATCGCATCACTTAAAAGGAACGCCACAATTGCAATACCAATAGCGACAACTATAATCACCCCCGCTCGGTTACGCAAAAAACCCATAATACCCATATGACCTGTATTTTTTTTTAATTTTAGAGGGCGCAAGATACAAATTTAGCTTAAAGCATAAAATTTTATTCTTTAAATAGTTAGGTTAAATTATAGCATCAAAAAGCCTTAAATCAAGTCAATAACTTTATCTCCTAATTTGAAATGTAATTTTGTAATTCTTTATGTTTTCTTGGGTTGAAGTTAGCTGTGGTAATACCTATATCTCAATTTTAAATTGATTTTTAGAAAAGCAAATTCATTCGTTCTTACGTTCCGCTAGTCTTGTTTTACACTGTAGTCCGCCCAAGTCTCAAACCCACCTCAATCGGGCTGCCGTTTCACCCAAGTTTATTTTACCCAGGTTATTGCTAATTAACTTAAAAATAAACGCAGCTTTAAAAACAAAAGCCAGCCTATTTTTGCTGTTGTATTATAAATGAAGAAGATTTTTTTAACTGCCGAATGGCGAAAACTGGCCATGGCCAATTATATAATTGACCCAACTATCCTACAAAAGTATGTTCCGCCTCATACCGAACTAGATTTTTACAACGGCAATTGCTATGTGAGTTTAATTGGTTTTATGTTTTTGAATACCAAAATAAAAGGCTTTAAAATTCCTTTTCATATAAATTTTGAGGAAGTAAATTTGCGTTTTTATGTGCGTTATAAAGAAGGAAACGAATGGCGACGAGGAGCCGTTTTTATTAGTGAGGTGGTTTCTAAACCTATGATTTCTTTAGTTGCCAACACTTTGTTTCACGAACATTATACCACCCTAAAAACCAAACATAGTTGGGAAACAAAAAATAATAAGCTGCATATTTCTTACCAATGGAAAAAGAAGGAATGGTGCAAATTTGCTTTAGAAGCAGAATTTGAAGCACAACCCTTTTTGCAAGGAAGTGAGGAGCAATTTATTACTGAACATTACTGGGGCTATACCACAGCCGGAAAACAAACGACTTCAGAATATGGGGTAGAGCATCCGTCATGGGAGATTTATAAAGTTAACAACCACCAAATAGAGGTTGATTTTGAAGATATGTATGGAGCTGATTTTGCCTTTTTAAATCAAGAAAAGCCTAATTCGGTATTTTTAGCTGAAGGATCTGAAGTTTTGATAAGAGACGGTAGAAAGATTTAATCCGGAATCTAAGTATTGAGAATAATTTTTTTCTCATAAAAGACTTACCTTTTCACTTTGTGCCCTCTGTTATTCTGTGGTTATAAAATAAAGCTTCCCCTGAAAGCTTTTTTAATATAAATTAAGTGCTGTGATAAAAAGATTTTAACCACAGAGGACGCGGAGATCACGGAGCTAAAAGTTTTAACGTAGAGGATATAAAATCCTTCAAATTTATTTGTGGTGTAATATAAGTTTAAGTTTTTTGCACAAGCCTTGCAAAATAAACCTGATTGAACGAAAAGCCCGGATTGGCGTGTTTTGGCTGGTGATTAGGGGAAGACAAACGTACTTGTAGGGAAAGCAGGACTGCCGGTAATAGGAGCAATAGCATTGCTTTTCAAAATCTTTTCATTGTCTTTAACTACTTTTGCACACAATGGACACAATAATTTTAAAAAAGGGTAAGGAGAAAGCTGTTTTACAACGTCATCCTTGGGTTTTTTCTGGCGCTTTGCAACAGGTTAAAGGCAAACCAAAAAACGGCGATTTAGTAAAAGTGATTGCTTTTGACGATGAGTTTTTAGCTTACGGGTACTTCAACGGATCGTCTAGAGTGGCAGTTAGGTTGTTGAGTTGGGAAGAAGATAATTTGCCCGAAGAGTTGTGGTGGAGAAAGCGTTTGCAAGCTGCTGTGGCTGCAAGAGCAACTATTTTAAGTGAAGATACCAATGCTTGTCGTTTGGTTTTTAGCGAATCTGATTACTTACCAGGTTTAATTGCTGATAAATATGGAGATTATTTATCGTTGCAGATTTTAACATCTGGAGCAGAGAATATGAAGCCTGTGATTTTAGACGAATTACAGAAATTAACAGGAGCTAAAGGAATTTTTGATAAAAGTGACGCCAGCGCCAGAGCGCATGATGGATTAGAAGCAACCGAAGGCTTGCTTTGGGGGGAATTACCTCCAGATTTTGTAGAGGTAAAGGAAAATGGGGTTAAATACCACATTAATATTGTTGAAGGGCAAAAATCTGGTTTTTATTGCGACCAAAGGGATAATAGAAAAATATTAGCTTCTTATGCTAAGGGAAAACGTGTTTTAGATTGCTTTAGTTATAGCGGTGGTTTTACTTTAAATGCTTTATTGAATGGTGCAACTTCAGTAGTTTCAGTAGATAGTTCTGCTTTGGCGATAGAAACTTTGAACAAAAATATAGTATTAAATGGATTTGATTCTACCCAGTTTAGTGCGATTCAAAGTGATGTAAATAAACAATTGCGTTTGTTTAAAGAACAAGAAGAAAAGTTTGATGTAGTAATTTTAGATCCACCAAAATATGCGCCTTCCCGTTCGGCATTAGACAGAGCAGCGAGAGCTTATAAGGATTTGAACAGATTGGGAATGCTGGTTTTAGAAAAAGGCGGTTTGCTGGCTACATTTAGCTGTTCGGGCGCTGTGGATATGGAAACGTTTAAACAAATTATTGCCTGGGCGGCTTTAGATGCAGGTAAGGAAGTCCAAATTCTACATCAATTTAGCCAACCAGAAGATCATCCTATTAGAATTTCTTTTCCAGAAGGGGAGTATTTAAAGGGATTGTTGTGTAGGGTTTATTAAGTCAGTTTTAAGTTTTAGGTTGAAAGTTTTAAGTAAAAAGCTTTGCGTAAATTGAGTTATAAGTTATAGTTTATAAAACTTACAACCTAAAACCTACAACCTATTATATATCAAACCTTTCCCTTAATGCTTCAGAATTGCTGCGGCTGCTGGTGAATTTGCTTTGCTCTTTGTTGTTCATTACAAAAACTAAAGCACCATTAAAGCTTTTTCTGATTTCTTTAATTTTATCGGTATTGATGATGGTGCTTCTGTGAATTCTACAAAAAGTATCAGGCAAACGGTCTTCTAAATTACTCAGTGTAAAATCTGTAAGGTGTTTATTTCCGTCTTCGGTGAGTAAAAACACATATTTTTCTTCGGCTTCAATGGCAATTATCGCATTAAGCTGAATCAATAAAATTTTGTCTCCAATTTTTACGGTCAGTGTTTTTATTTCTTTTTTTGGTTTTAATTGCTCTAGCAATTGCTGTAAAGGCATTTCCATAGGTTTATGAGTGGCTTGTAACTTGGCAATACATTTTTCTAATCGGTCTTTTTCTACAGGTTTTAGTAAATAGTCTAAAGAATTTTCTTCAAAGGCTTTAATCGCATATTGATCATAAGCGGTAGTAAAAATAACTTTGGGTTGTTTTTTAAGCTTAGATAACATCTCGAAACCATTCATTACCGGCATCTCCACGTCTAAAAAAATAACATCGGGTTGGTGTTCTTCTACCAATTTTAAGCCTTCCTGTCCGTTTGTAGCTTGGGCAATTACCTCAAACACGTTGTAAGGCGTAATTAATCTGATGAGTCTTTGGCGGGCAAGTTCTTCATCATCAATAATGATACAGGTAAATTTATGATTCATGTTGTTTTGGTATAGAGATTTTAATTTGTTTTTCGGGTTCGTTTACTATTTGTAATTGATAATTATCTGGATATAATAATTGTAATTTTTCATAAGTGCTTTGTAAACCATAACCAGAATTTAACTCCGATGGAAAAGGTTTGCCATTATCACTCACAATTAGTAACAGTTCATTTGGTGCGTTTTTTATAATTATTTTTAATAAACCACCACTTATTTGATCGTTTAAGCCATGCTTTAAAGCGTTTTCTACTAAAGGCTGCAATATAAATCTAGGAATTTTCTCTTCTAATGCGGCATCATCAATTTCTAAATTAAAATTAATACGTTCTCCAAAGCGTACTCTTTCTATGTCTAAATAGGTTTTTACAATCTCTACTTCTTCTTTTACAGAAGTTAAATTTTCGTTTTGAGTGTTGATGCTGTATCTAAAAAGTTTAGAAAGTTTAAGGGTCATATCTTCGGCTTTATCTGCATCAATGTGAATTAAACTGGCAATAGAATTTAAAGAATTATACAAAAAATGAGGGTTAATTCTAGATTGTAAAGTTTGTAATTCGGCTTGTGTTTTAAGTTGATTGAGTTTGATAATATCAACTTCCTTTTGCTTTAATCTTAACTCTAAATTGCTGCGTTGTGTTTGATAAACGCCAACTATGGTGGTAACTACTAAAGAAATCACTAAATTAATTAAAAGCTGTTTTGGGTCGGAAAAAATGGTGTAATCAATTTTTAAAATAAATGCATTAAGAATAAAAAGGCAAATTTCGCTAGCAATGGTCATCCCCACTAAAGCAGATAAATAATATAAGCCCCAAATAAAATAGTAGTTTTTAGGGTTGTATTTTTTACGATAGTTTTCTACTAATTGCATAAAGCTCGAAATGGAGGTAGAAATAGCAACGCTAAACATAAAAGTTACCCCTACATAGCGCCAACTTACATTATTTGCAGAAATAAAGTAGAATGCAATTAAAATAGCAGCAACTATTGCCCCAATTTTTAAACCATTAATTGCACATTTTATAAAGTCTTTCATGCTTAAATTTGTTTCTGCTAAAGTAAGTATAGCATTGTAAATGCTGATGAATTATCAGACCGTCAGTCAAATAATCAGATGAAAGGTAATTTTTTATCGATAAACGGAAACTAAATTAAAGAATTGTGGTTTAAGAGTGAGCATGAATAATCAGGAATCTTCAGAAGAAAAAAAAGATAAGTTTTCTTATTACACTGGCGAAGCAAAGTTTTCGCCGGTTCCAATGACGGTAAGTTCGCCAGTTATTAAATTAATTGATAAGAATAAGGTGAGAGCCAATGCCGTTGAAGCCATGCACATGCAAGCTCAACAACAAATTGGGATGCTTAGAAAACAGGCCGAACTCATTATGCAGCAGGTAAAAGACATTGAAGATCGTTTAAAAATATCCGAATTAATTTATAAAGCTGATATGAAGTTTAAGCCTGTAATGGGGCAAGTTTATCATCTTTATGAAAAAGAAGAGCAAGGACAATTTTTGGTGAGCATGATTGCACCTCAAGAATGGGGGAGGTCAAAATCTTTTAAAAGACATATATCAACCATTCGTTTACTGTCTGATTCTACCTGGGATGTTTTAGATAAAGCTAATTTTAACTTTGAGGAGTTTGAAGAAGCCATTCCATCAAATTAGGAATCTTAAACTGGTAACCATATTTATCTATTAATTTTTTGGAGCTTACAATTTTGAAATTCTGTTTCTCGGCAATAAATTGAGCTGTGCTTTGGTTATACTTCTCAGAAGCTAAAGCGTAAAAATCCATTTTGTTAGGATGATCAGGAGCTGCGGCATTGATCGTCTCATCCCATATTTCTTCTTCAATAATGAATTTGATGATGCTTATGCAATCTACCAAATGAATCAAATTTACTGGAGCTAGTCCGTTAGGTATATTTTCTTTTCCGGCAAAAAACCTTCCCGGGTGTCTTTCTGGCCCAATTAAACCCGACATTCTGACAACGGTTGTTTTGATTTGCTTTAAATTTCTAAAAATTTCTTCGGCTTGGAATAAGCTTAAAGCTGATGGCGTATGCTCATCTATCGCTGTTTCTTCAGCTACTTCGGTACAATTTTCGGGATAAACCGAAGAGGAAGAAATAAAAATTATTTTAGAAATAGGAGAATTTGTAACTGCTTTGGCGATGTTCGCCATTTTGGTCACATAGTTATTTTCTGTTCCTTTATGCCTCCCTGGAGGGATATTAATGATTAAAAGATCAACATCTAAAAATAGTTGGATATCATCACCCTCAATTTCTGGATTTAATTGTACTAAAAACGGGTCGATATGCTGCGCAGCTAATACAGCTATTTTTGAGATAGTGGTGGTAGAACCTTTAACAAAATAACCATCTTCTATTAGTTCTTTAGCTAAAGGAAGCCCCAGCCAGCCACAACCTAATACTGCAATTTTATTAATTTTTGTTATATTCATACTAGTCAAAAGTACTAAAACAAAATTTTGGCATCCACTTTGAACTAAGTATTCAATAAAAAAAGAAATAAAAAAATGATGAATTCAAATAAATTAAAAGTTTCCGTATTAGGTTTAGTAGCCTTAGTAGGAACATCTGCAATTTTTCCGGCTTGTAAGTCTTTATCAAATACTCAAAAAGGAGCGGGTATTGGTGCTGTAGCTGGTGGTACTATTGGTGCTTTAATTGGTAAAAAGGCAGGTAATACTGCTGTAGGTGCAATTATTGGTGGTGCAATTGGTGGTACAGCGGGTGCATACATTGGTCGTAACATGGATAAGCAAGCTAAAGAAATTGAGCAAAGCGTACCAGGTGCAGAAGTAATACCGGCAGGAGAAGGAATTATTGTAAAATTTGATTCTGGTTTATTATTTGAATTTGGTAAATCAAGTTTATCTACTGCAGCAAAGCAAAACATAGACAACCTTGCCGCATCATTAAATAAGTATCCAAATACAGACATTATGATTATTGGTCATACGGATGCAGTGGGAACGGATGCAATAAATAACAAACTTTCTTTAGAAAGATCAAATGCTGTAAAAAATTATGCAGTATCTAAAGGGGTTGATTTAAATAGATTAAAAACTTCTGGTAGAGGTGAAAATGAGCCAATTGCATCTAACGATACAGATGAAGGTAGAACTTTAAACAGAAGAGTAGAAGTTGTAATTGTTGCTAATGAAGCAATGAAGGCTGAAGCAAAAGCTGCGGCAGGTAATTAATTACCAAAAAATATACAATTAGAAAAGGAATTTAGTGGACACATTAAATTCCTTTTTTGTATTAAAATATTTTTAAATAACAGGTCTTTTAATTAAGTAAAATTTATTTTATTTGTTAAATATTTAAATATATCACATTAATAATAGTTGTTTGTAATCAATTTGCTAATCAATAATTTAATCTTTAAAGAGATGTTTGAAAAACTAAATCAATTGGTGAAAGAAAATTCTAAGAAGGAGGTTTTCTTAAGTGCTGGAATAACTGCAAGTTCTTTTGAATCTGCAACTTATGAGGCTGCAGGTGTGATTATAGATATTCTTAAATCGCAACTTGATAATGGTAAGGCAAAAGATTTAATGAGTTTTTTTAAAGGTAAGAAGGCGGAAAGTGATCTATTACTTAAAATGATGATTAATAAATACGCCAACCGATTAAATAAATATTATTCCATTAGTTCTTCGGCGGCTAAAGAAATAGCAGAAGTGCTTATTCCTACAGTAGTAAAAAAGTTTGTTGTACAAACTGGTAATGGTAAAAAAGAAGATCAAGGAATATTTGCTTTATTTAATTGTTTGAGTGGAAATACCGTAAACTTTGAAGAATTTTTCTTGAAAATAGATAAAATACAAATGGCTTAATTCTTAATTAAAATAAAATAAAAACAGCCTCTGATTTTTAATCAGAGGCTGTTTTGTTTAAAGGATATTTTTATTAATGATGATTACAAATTATCTGTCATTAACTTGTTGTACAATAACTCACTTGAAGGAATTGGCCAAATATAAAGAGGAGATGACGGTAGAACAGCTGGTATACTTTCTTTCCCAGGAATTGTAAGTCCCAAACGTAATAAATCAGGACTGCGGAAACCTTCTCCCAGTAATTCTATATTTCTTTCTTTCAGAAATGCATCATACAAAGCCTGTGGTGCTGCAAAGCCAGTTACTAAAAAGGTTGTTGTAGCATCAGAACGATTTCTAACAGCATTAAGTAATGCTACAGCCCTAGGATTAACGGAAGTGGTGCTTCTTGCAAGCGCTTCCCCTAAATTTAATAAAACCTCAGCATATCTTATTATTGGAACATAATCAGCATAGTTGGATGCAGCTAATGTTGGGTACTTTGATAGAACAGTAAAGCCCGATCTAGAGCCTATGAAACTTCTTCTTTTATCGGTTGATTTCCATCCTGCATCAGCAATAATACCAGTAGGATTCATTGAATATAATACAACACCGAAGAAATAAGAACCTAAAGCACTTTGTCCGGCAGCATTCTCAGTGCCACTCACAAAAGGCATAGATAATATAGATTCTGTTGTGGTGTATGGTGTTTTAAATACATTGGTAATATCTGCTTGTAAAGCATGTGCAACACCAGAAGTTGCTGTAAATGGAGCTACTAATGGCACAATCTTATTAGCCTCAGTTACTACATCTGCATAGCGTTGCATAGTTAAATAAACACGTGTCTTATAAGCAATAGCAGTATTTTTGTGTGCTCTAATGGTATTATTTAAAGCCGTAGAATAGTTGGCTGGTAAGTCTATCTCTGCTTCATTTAAATCTTTTAAAACTTGAGTGTAAACTTCAGCAACTGTACTTCTAGCTAAATCAAAATTACCCGACACCGAGTTTCCGGTTAAACGCAAAGGTAAACCTGGTTTACTGCCATTTCCATCATAATAAGGTCTTGCGTATAAGGTTAGTAAGCTATAATAACAAATTGCCCGTATCATTTTTGCTTCGGCTATATAATTCTTACCAGTTGCATCCCCAATAACAGCATTTCCTTTTGCGGCCATTCCTTCAATAAATAAATTGCATCTATTGATAGTGTTGTAAGCTGATGCCCAAAAGCCATTAACTTCTTGCGCACCATTACCTAAAGTATAAGCATACGTTTGGGTTGCAGTAACAGAATTTGAACTTTGTGCAACATAATTATCTGCCCTTAATTCATTATAAACAATATATCTGCCGCCATAAAAATCTGCCGCTCTTAAGCCAGTATATAATCCTCTTACTTGGCCATCAATTCTGGCAACGGTTGAGAACTGGGCTAAATCAAGTGTTGAAACCTGTGTCTCTGAATCAGGAGTTAATAGATCCTTTTGACAACCGCCCATCATCACGGTAATCAATATACTTATATATAAAAATTTCTTTTTCATGATATTCCTTTTAAAAATTAAAACTTAAGTGATAAACCTGCAGTTAAAGTTCTTCCATTTGCAACTGAGTTTCTTTCAACCCCTAACGAAGAAGTTGAATTTCCGTTAGAAGAAACTTCTGGGTCTGACCCTGGATACTTTGTTAAGATCAACAAATTATCACCGCTTACATATAATCTGGCACTAGAAATTTTCGCCTTACTTAAGAACTGGGTTGGCAAAGTATAGCCTAAACTAATATTCCTCAATTTCACAAAATCTCCTTTGTATATATTTACATCAATTGGAAAAGAAGAGCCATTAGATACGTTGTCTGTAAAATTTAATTTTGGAATATCTGTGATTTGACCAGGAGTAGTCCATCTTCTCAACATATCTGTTGAATTATTCCAAAAACGTTGATCTCTTAAACCAGCATTGGTTCCATAATAGATTGAGAAGCCTAACTGGTATGTTAAGGTTGTAGTTAAATCAAATTTCTTATATCTAAAATTATTTGAAAAACCTCCAACAAATTTCGGTTGTGTATTTCCTGCAACTTGAGCATCATTTATTGAGATAACTGGTGCGGCAGTACCGTCTTCATAACTCCACCTTAAGAAACCACTTGTTGTGATATTATGGCTATAAAGAACTTTTTTTCCTGTAGCTTTTTCAATGAATATTCTTCTGCCTGTTGCAGGATCAACCCCTGCTGTAGGAACTGCATAGATCATCCCTAATGAGCTTCCTACTCTCGAAATACTCGCAGATTCTAATCCAGATGTTGTGGTTAAAAACTGATCTATACCTTGTGATAAAGAAGTGATTTTATTTTCATTAAATGAAATGTTTAATGAGGTGTTCCAACTAAAATTATTAGTTCTAACAGGGTCTGCGTTTACGGTTAATTCATACCCTTTATTATACATAGAAGCAATATTGATCTGCGGAGTACTTGGTAAACCAGCTGATGGGACTTGAGGGACATTGTAGATCAAGCCTCCTAAAGAATTCTTGTAATAAGCTGCCTCAACAGTGATCTTGTCATTAAGTATTCCAAAATTGAAACCAACATCTAATTTATCACTAGTTTCCCATCCAATTTGGTCATTACCGGTTTGTGTTGGAACCAAAGTAGATGCTCCTGCATATAAACCTGTTCCATAGAATGAATAAGAAGCAAGATTCCCTAAACCACTAAAGTTTCCTATTGTACCGTAACTTCCTCTAATTTTAAAAGTGGTAAATAGGTTATCTAGGCCAGCTTTGGTCCAAAATTTCTCTTGAGCAATTTCCCAACCTATACCAACACCATAAAATATTCCTTTTTTATTGTTGGCTCCAAATGCAGAATATTCATCCTGACGCAGATTAGCGGTTAAAAAATATTTCTTATTAAAATCATAATTAAATCTGCTAAAGAATGAAACTAGATAATTTTCTCCAACGGCACCTGCTGTTGCTGGCGTAGCAAATCCTGCAGCGTAATTATCAAAAGCTAAATCTGATAATGTTGTTCTGCTACCACTGAAACCATCAGATTCACTTCTTTGTTGTTCATTACCTAATAACAAAGAGAAATTATGCTTTTCTGAAAAAGTATAATCAGCTTGAGCTGTATTTGTCCAAACCCATCTTTTGTTTTTATTCAAACTTTTAGCAGCAGAACCTAATGAGGCAGCAGAACCACCATTAATTGGGTTGAAAAACGCATCGTTATCTGATAAAATATAATCAATACCATAAACTGTCTTTAAATTTAACCAGGGGGTTAAATTAGCTTGAAGGTAAAAGTTAGATTGAACCGTGTTTAATTCGTTATTAGAACGATCTAAATCTATAACGGTTGAAGGGTTATAAAAACCTACATCAGATCCAACATTTCCCATTCTGCCAATGGTAGTTGCATTAAAAATACTATATGATCCATCAGGATTTAAAGGCGCAACATTGGGAGCTGTTACTATAGCTAGTCTGCCTAATCCGCCAGTTCCAAAAGCCTCTCCAGGCAAAGATCCTGAAGAAGTAGCGGCTAAATTTTCTTGATTGGTATAAGATATCTTACCTCCCAATAAAAACATTTTACCTTCTTTATGATCAATTTTAAATAATCCGGATTTTCTATTGTAGTCGTTTTTTACAATAATTCCCTCTTGGGCTGTAAAATTACCTGATAAATAATACGAAGTGCTTTCGTTACCACCAGAAATACTAACTGTATTGCTATGAGAAAATCCTTCGCGGTAGATATAATCATACCAGTTTGTATTTATAGGATTCCCACTTGCGTCATTAGTTAAAGCAAAAAAAGCTCTGGTGCCAGTAGGGCCAGTGTTATAAGTTCCAAAGTTTTTTAATGCTTCGTTCTTTAAATCGGTGTATTGAAAGGCATCTAATAATGGTTCTAAATTTCGTGGTTTTACACTTCCTACCCAAGCGTCATAAGATACAGTTGCTTTGCCTGATTTACCTTTCTTCGTAGTAACTATCAATACCCCATTTGCAGCTCTACTTCCGTAAATTGCAGCCGCTGCTGCATCCTTTAATACGTCAATTGATTCGATATCATTTGGATTGATACTTGCTAAAGCATTACCTGCAGCACTAGATCCGCTGGCATCCCCAGTAAAAGTGGCAATTCCGTCAATCACAATTAATGGAAAAGAGCTAAGAGAAATAGAGTTTGTACCTCTAATTCTTATGACTGGAGGGTTGTTTAATACACCATTTGGAATAGTGATTTGAACTCCGGCAGCTTTTCCTCCTAAAGCTTGATCAAAACTTTGAACTGGCTTGTTTTCTAATTCTTTACTAGAAACTCTTGCTATCGAGCCTACATTATCAGCTTTTCTTTGAGTTCCATAGCCCGTTACCACAATTTCGCTTAATTGTTTAGAATCTTGTTCAAGGGCAACATTTATTACATTTCCGGTAACAGTTAATGTTTTTGACAAGTAGCCTACATAAGTGAATTTTAAAGATTGTGCACCAGTTGGAACTTTTAATGAAAATTTTCCGTCAGCACTAGTTTGAATACCATTATTAGAACCAACAACCATTATGGCCACACCTGGTAATGATGATCCGTCCATTTTGTCTGTTACTGTTCCGGTAATAATACGGGTTTGTGCTTTTAAGTTTTTAGTATAAATACCAAAAAGAAGCAAAATGAGTAGTAGTTTTTTAGTCATGCGTTGTTTTTGATTAAATTTGAAATTTAAATTTAGAATTTTTTAATTAAAACGTTAATAGTGCGTTAATTTTTCATTAATTTTTGTTATTATTTCAAATATAGGTAAGTAAATAAGCTATTATTTGCCAATTTTTGTACTGATTTAATAAAAACTATAAAAATTATATTAAATATTTATTTTCAAATGATGTATATTTTATAATAAAGTAGTTTTTTACAAAATAAATTGTTTAAAAATGGCATTAATTGATGTTTAAACTCTAAATTTTGTAAATAAATGGTGTTAATTATTGTGTTTATAGAAATTTGATTCAAAATTGGCTGCTATAAAAATTAAATAAAGATTATTTAGGGTTTATTTAAGAAATTTTATAGTCAATTTTGGTATAAAACAAAAAAGGCTTCGAATTTTCGAAGCCTTTTTTATGTAAATGGAGTTTATTAGGAATAAGTTGTTTATTTATCTGCTATTAGGCATATCATTTTGTCTATCAACAACAGGTTTGTTGGCCATGTTTGCAATTTCCCATGCGGTATAAAATACTAACTGAGTTCTTTTGGTAAGTAAAGGAAAATTAATCTTCTTTACCTCGTCGGTTTTTTTGTGATAATCTTCATGCGTACCATTAAAATAAAAAATGATAGGAATGTTGTGCTTTGCAAAGTTGTAATGATCAGAACGGTAATAAATTCTTTCGGTATCAGCCGGATCATCAAACTTATAATCTAAAGTCATTTTAGTGTAGGTGTTATTATTTTTCTCGTTAATTACCTTTAAGGTAGAGCTTAACTTTTCAGAACCTATCACATAAATATAATTAGCCGAATCTTGTTTACCCTTATATAAATCGCCTACCCTACCAATCATATCAATATTTAAATTAGTAATGGTGTTTTCTAAAGGATAAACCGGATGATCTGAATACCATTCAGAACCTAATAGGCCTTTTTCTTCTCCAACCACAGTCATAAAAAGAATACTTCTTTTGGGTCCTTTTCCTGCTTTTTTAGCTTTTGTAAAAGCTTGAGCAATTTCTAAAACACCTGTAGTTCCAGATCCATCATCATCTGCACCGTTAAATACTTCGCCATCATCGCCAACGCCAACATGGTCATAATGCGCTGTAATCACCAGAATTTCTTTTTTCAGGATAGGATCTGAACCTTCTAGAAAGCCTAAAACGTTTTTGGCTTCTACTGGAGTCATTTTATTTTGTAAATCTACATCCAAGTTTGCGTTGAAGCTAAAAGATGCTGGTTGCAAAGTTTTATTAATTTGTGCCGATAGGCTATCAATTGATTTTGAAGAATTTGCCATTAATTTATTAATAGCCATTTTACTAGCATAAACGGTCAATAAATTTCCGGTTTTCACTTCGCCTAAAACTAAAGATGGACGATCAAAATATGCTTTATTGGCCGCCATTCTAGACATATCAGCATTTAAAATGATAATTCCAGCTGGTTTTTTTGCTTTTAAGGCATTGATTTTTTTGGTGCGACTGGTGGTCCAATCAGACATTTTATCTGTACCGCTAATTAATGATTTTCCGTTTAAAGAAGGTTCGCCAGGTAAAACTACCGCTATTTTACCTTCTAAGTTTAAGCTACTTAGATCATCGTATTTATCAGAAGTGATGCCGTAACCTACAAACACAAAGTTTTTGAAAGTTTTTTTGGTGTCGTCAAAACTGCCGGGTAAAACGTAATAATCTTTTAAAAACTCTAAAGTTTCGCCATTGGCTATCACGTTTTTTTGTGCTAAAGTTCTTTCTTTTAAGTCTAACATTTGAAAATAATCGCCATTTACTGGGGCGGTTAAACCAAAACTTTGAAATTTCTCTTTTATATATTGAGCCGCTTTGTTAGCGCCAGCTTTACCGGTTTCTCTGCCTTCATAATCATCGCCAGCAAGAATGGTTAAAATTTCTGTAGCATCTTTACTGGTAATTGTTTTAGCGTATTTCATTGCTTTTTTATCCTGTGCTTGGGTCGCAAGGGTAAAAGCCATTAAACTGGTAATAATGAATAGTTTTTTCATTTAATCTTTATTTTAAATGTTGATGATTGGTTATGCAAATCTTAATTTATTCGATTATTGCAAACCAAATGTAGTTTTTTTGAAGCTTCTTATTTGTAAAGATTTGGTTGTAAAAATAGATTTGATTGGTTTTTTTTGAGTGTTAATATCAATTTAGTTTAAAATCAACTTTACCAATTTATTACCTTCTAAAACCGGAATAGTGGTAGCGATATTTACGTTGAGGCAAAACTTTATATCTTCTTCAATTCCTAATTTTTTTAATCTTTCGCTGTGAGAAGTTTTAGCGGTATAAGCCTCTAAATCGTGTTTTGCAATGTTGTATAAATCATCAGCAGATATGCTAGAATCGTCTAAATAATAATCTTCATTTTTAAGATGATGAACTACAGCACCAGCAAATAAAGTATCTTCTAAATTGAATTTGTTTTTCCAACCGGCACATAATAAAAACACATCTTTATCTTGTGATTTTAAGTAATTACAAATGGCGTCTAAATTTAGAAAAGAACCAATAATGACTTGAAAGGCAGTTTTTTTGGATTCGTCAATGGCGTAAGTACCATTGGTGGTAGTTAATACAATGGTTTTATCTTTTACTTTATCCTCGGCGTAAGCAAAAGGAGAATTGCCAAAATCAAATCCTTCTACCACTTTTCCATCTCGCTCAGCAGCCAATAAAAAGCCATCAATTTCATAGCTTTTACATTCTTCTACTGTGGCAACGGGGATAATTGCTGCCGCACCGTTTTCTATACCGTAACAAATAGAAGAGGTGGCTCTAAAAATATCTATCACCACTACAATGGCATTGCTAATATCATAAATGGGCAAAAGGGCAGGGGTGAAGCAAACTTCAATTTTTCTTTTATCCATTATTTATTTTTGTAGAATGGGAATTTTACCACTTTTGCTTTCACTTTGTTCTCACGAATTTTGATGAAAATCTCATCGCCTTCTTTGGCAAATGAAGTGTGAACATAACCCAAGCCAATGGCTTTTTGTAAGGATGGCGATTGAGTGCCTGATGTTACTTTTCCAATGATGTTTCCATCTGCATCAACAATTTCATAATCATGGCGAGGAAT
Organism: Pedobacter cryophilus; assembly: GCF_005116455.1. Lineage (GTDB taxonomy): Bacteria > Bacteroidota > Bacteroidia > Sphingobacteriales > Sphingobacteriaceae > Pseudopedobacter > Pseudopedobacter cryophilum. The sequence goes on along the minus strand of NZ_SWBP01000001.1, from coordinate 412,488 downwards.
GCCTCTTTCTACCATTTCAAAACCAACTAGTTTTTTAGCTACTCCGTTTTGTTTTTGTTCTAATAAGGCAGCTGAATTGTTAAATTCTTTGGTGAACTTGGTTACCCAGCCCAAGCCGGCTTCCATTGGCGAGGTGCTATCGTCAATATCGTTTCCGTAAAGGCAAAATCCCATTTCTAAACGTAAGGTATCTCTTGCGCCCAAACCTATCGGCTTAATGCCATAAGGTTCTCCTGCTTTAAAAATAGCATCCCAAATTACATCAGCATGGGCGTTATCAAAATAAATTTCAAAGCCACCAGCGCCAGTGTAACCTGTAGCCGAAATTAAAACGTTTTCTACGCCAGCAAAAGTTCCTTTCTTAAAAGTGTAATATTCCATTTCAGAAAGATTTACAGCCGTTAAACTTTGTAAAGCTTCAGTAGCTTTTGGACCTTGAACGGCCAACAAAGAAGTGCGATCTGAAATGTTATTCATATCTACTCCGTAGGTATTAAATTGACTAATCCAGTCCCAGTCTTTTTCTATGTTTGATGCATTTACCACCAACATATAAGTTTTTTCGTCTATGCGGTAAACCAGTAAATCGTCCACTATTCCTCCGGTTAAATTAGGAAGATAAGCGTATTGAATTTTGCCATCAAAAAGTTTGGAGGCATCATTAGAAATTACTTGTTGAATAAGGTCTAAAGCTTTTTCGCCTTTTAAAATAAATTCGCCCATGTGGCTTACATCAAAAACACCAACAGCTGTTCTTACCGTTTCATGTTCTGCATTAATTCCGGCATATAAAACCGGCATATTGTATCCTGCAAAAGGCACCATTTTAGCGCCAAGGGCAATGTGTTTGTCTGTTAAAGCGGTATTTTTCATCTTATTTAAAGGAAGTAAATGGCCCATAAGGCCGATTAAAAATTTAAATTTTAAAAGGCGAAATTAATAAAAATTTTCACCCTTTGGGTTCGCAAAGTTCTTGGTAAACTTTTAGTAAAGATTTACTGAGTTTAGCATTGTCGTGATTTTTTTCGGCCAGCTTACGGGCGCCTTCACCAATTTTAGTAATTAAAGTTTTATCGGTAAAACAGCGTAATATTTGCTTGTAAAAGTCATCAGCTTTATCAGCAATTAATATGTTTTTATCATGATGATAATTAATGCCTTCGGCAGCAATAGAGGTGGCAATGATACATTTACCTAAAGCCATGGCTTCAATAATTTTAACCCTCATGCCGCTGCCAGATAGTAAGGGCACAATGAGCACATGTTGCCTGCTTATAAATTCGGTCGCATTTTCTACTTCACCTTCCATAATAAAAGATTCATCGCCCATTATTTTAAATTGTTTTGGGATATTTTTACCCGCCAAATGGAAGGTAATGCCAGAGTCTAATTGCCTTATAGAAGGCCATACGGTATCTAAAAACCACTCTAATCCTTCTATGTTTGGGCGCCAATCCATTGATCCAATATAGCCTACGCTTTTGTTTGGCGATAAGCGAAAGTTATTACTGTAATTTTCGAGATTTAAAGCTACCGGAAAAGTATGAACCGGAATACTACAAATGCTTTTAAAAAAGTGTTCATCTACAAAGCTAATGGCTATTAAGGCATCAAAACTATTTAAGATTTTGAATTCAAAACGTTGTAATCTTTTGCTTAAAATGTTGTAATATATTTTTCTGATGAAGAAGTTTTCTTTGGTGGTTAAGCGTTTCCAAATTTGGTGTTCAATATTATGGGCTCTATAAATAAGTTTTGCGGTGGTATTTGCTTTTACTACTTCTAAATACGGCGTAACTTGTAAGCCCTCAAACTGTACAATATCAAAGGTGTTGCTTCTTAAAAGATGACCCAATTTACTGGCACAGCCAGCATCATAAAACCTACTGATATTGTAAGATTGATCTGAAAATAGATTGAGAAAAGCATCTTTAGCTTTTACCCTGTTATCTATTTTATACTGAACAAATTTGATGCTTTTAAATAGCGGGTCTTTAATATCTTTTACCTTAACAAAGTGCTTGGTGGTATTTAAACTAAACAAAGTTACCTCGCAACCTAAGTCAACTAAAGCCTTAATGGTATGGTGTACCACAATGGCATAACCACCATCGGCAGGGAAAGGAACTCGGTTTGTAACTAGCAATACACGCATAAATGCAAATTACTAAAAAATGGATAGTTGTGGGGCAGTAACACGAAAAGTTTTTCGGTGGTAAGGACTAAAACCGTGGTTTAAAACCGCATTTCTATGATGTATTGTTGGGTAACCTTTGTTGGTATTCCAATTATAAATAGGATATTCCTGATGTAGGTTTTCCATAAATTCATCTCTATAAGTTTTAGCTAAAATTGAAGCTGCTGCGATAGAAAAATATTTGCAATCTCCTTCTACAATACAATGATGTTTAATATTGGGATAGGCATTAAATCTGTTACCATCAATAATTAAGAATTTTGGTTTTAGGGATAATTGATCAATTGCCCTATGCATGGCTAAAAAAGAGGCATTTAATATATTTATTTTATCAATTTCTTGATGATCAACCATGGCCACGGCAAAAGCGATAGCTGTTTTTTCTATCTCATCCCTTAATGTGAACCTGTCTTTCTCTTTAATTTGCTTAGAATCATTTAACAGTGGATGATAAAAATCTGCTGGTAAAATTACAGCCGCAGCAAAAACGGGTCCAGCTAGGCAACCTCTTCCAGCTTCGTCACAACCTGCTTCTATAAATTCTTGCTGATAAAATGATGCTAACATGTTGTCGTTTTTATTAAAGATGTCCAAAGTTTTTCGGCTACACCATCCCAAGTATAACTTTGTGCAACCTTAAAACCAAGTTTAATTTTTTCTTCTGTTTTAAATGGATGAGTAATCAAGTTGAATAGTAAGTTTTTTAGTTCATCATCATCTAAAGGATTAAATAAATGGGCTGCTCCTTTTGCAATTTCTTCCATTGCTGTGTTTTTAGAAGTAATGATAGGAACACCACAAGCAAAAGCTTCAATAACGGGCAATCCAAATCCCTCAAAGGTAGAAGGATAAACGGCAACATCGGCGGAAGCCAAAACCTTACTTAATTCTTCATCACTCAATTTTCCTGTAAAGATCACCTCATTTTTAAACGTCATTTGCGATAAAAATTGTTCTAACTCTTTGTTTTTCCAAGCTTTTCTGCCCACTAAAACCAATTGATGTTGGACTTGATGTTGTTTTTTTAGCGCTTCAAAAGCTTTTAATAAGGTGATGATATTTTTACGAGGATGAATAGATCCCGTATATACAAAATAAGGTTTCCCATTGGTGATTTTCACTTTCACTTGCTCTTTTTCTGGTAAAGAAAGTGCTTTAAAAACAGCTGAAACACCGTTATATACTACATCAATTTTGCTTTCATTAATGCCATAAGTTTTAATGATATCTTGCTTACTAAAGGTAGAAACCGTGGCTATTCTATTTGCTTTTTTAGCAAATTTTGGAAAATAATGTTTATAATATGTTTGAGTGAGCCAATCTACACCGTTTGCATCATGCTCAAAAGCAATATCATGAATTACAGCAAGTGTTTTGATATTAGATTTTAGGGGAATAAAGCCATCAGGAGATAGTAAAACATCAACTTTATATGGTTTTAAAGCGTTTGGTAAAGCATACTCAAACCATAAATAATATAAAAATGGATGCCTTGCCTGGGGATAAATAATGAGCGGTTTTACATTTGAAGCAAAAATAAAGGAGGCGTCAAACTTTCTATCAAAACAAAAAATAAAATCAACTTCAGGATGGTTAAGCACCATTCTTTTAAAGGTTTCAAAAGTAAATCTTCCAATTCCTTCTAAATTGTTTTTTTGTAATAAACGAGTGTTAACGGCTATAATCACCTTATTTTGGTTTAGGTATCGCTAAGTTAAATAAAGCCTTGCCATAATAAAATTGCGGCTTAGCTTTTAAACATTTATTTTGCTGAAGAAATTATATGTCTAAAAAATTTGCAAGTCAGGTAGTTGTTTTAGTGTTGGTTAATTTAATCATTAAATTAATCTGGATTTTTGGGGTAGAAAGAGGAGTGCAAATTAGCGTTGGCTTTGCCGAATACGGACTTTATTACAGCCTTTTTAATTTCACTTTTATTTTAAGTGCAATTTCAGATCCTGGCCTCAGTAATTACCTTATCCACTCCTTATCTATTGATAAAATAAACACCGATCATTATTCTAGTCTGTTTTTTTTAAAGCTCTTTTTATCATTTGCTTTCTTTTTTATAGCCCTAAGTTTAGGTTATTTAATGGGCTACCGCGATGATTATTTTGAGCTTTTACTACTATTAAGTGTGTATCACTTTTTATGGTCGTTCTTAATTTATTTGAGAGGATATTTAAAAGCGCATCAATTATTTAATTTAGAAACCTTCTTTTCTGTTTTTGATAAAACACTGTTAATTGCCCTGTTTTTGCCTTTTCTTTATCTAAAAACAGATTTTATGAGTAGCATTTACTTTTTTGCGGTAAGTCAGGTTATTGCGATTTTGATAAGTATTGTGCTTTGTTTTTTTGTACTCAAAAGCAAAGGAATTGTGCTTTTTGATTTTAGAGATTTTAAGCCAGAGTTTTCTGTGTTAAAAAAAGTAGCACCTTTTGCCTTGTTCACTTTCTTGGTTTTGGCTTACAATAAAATAGATACCATTATGCTAGATAAAATGTTGATTAACGGACAATTAGAGACGGGTATTTACGCGGCTGCTTATCGCTTATTAGATGCTTCTAATATGTTGCCTATTTTATTTGCTTCTTTATTTTATCCGGTTGTAAGCCAATATTTAGCCCTAAAAAAGGACATTTCCAAACTGGTAAATGTGAGTTTTGAAGTTTTATTTAGTTTATCAATTATTATTGCTTTTGCTTGTTGGTTTTACAAAACCGAGCTGATGTTTTTTATTTATGGAACAAAAAGTAGCGTTTATTTAGCACAAATTTTTGGGGTATTAATGTTTAGCAGTCCTTTAGTTGTGCTGTTTTATATTTTTAGTACAGTGCTTACAGCTAATCAAAACTTAAAGGTTTTGAATTTAATTTCTGCTTCGGGCTTGCTGCTTAACTTTTTTATCAATCTTTTTTTAATTCCAAAACACCAGGCGCTTGGAGCTGCAATTAGCACCTTAATATCTCTATTTTGGGTGGGTTTGTTATATTTTTTATATTATTATCGATACTTTAAATCTGCAATAAATTTAAATACAGTATTTAAAATGAGTGCTCTTATAGGTCTGTTATTAGGCACTGGTTATATTTTAACTTTTACAAACTTTAATTGGTTATTAGGCTTAGCAATTTATCTCATCTTAGCTCTTTCTTATACATTATTATTGAGGTTGTTCTCCATTAAAAAAATAAAGAATTTAATTAAAATAGAAGCCATTGAAGGAATCAATTGACCTTTCTTTTTATATTCACCAAAATAATTGTTAGCGGTAAACTAAACCCGACATGAACGAAATCAGAAATAGAATTTTAAGACAGCTGGCAATCTTCGTGATATATTTCTTTTTTAGTTCGCTTTTCTTATTCAATCATTCTGGTGGAGCCGACATTATTTTCTATTTTATTATTATAGTTTGCATGTTATTTCACGCTATTTTAATTTTAGTAAAATGTGCTAAGGACTCGAAAGAAGACTATAATAGAAGATGGAATTGGATAGATTTTTTAGGGTTTTGTGTAATCATTTTGATTTTTGGAATCTGTTCAAGCTCCTATTTGGACATTATGTGGAAATTAACTAAATCTTTAAAATAGAACAATGAGAAAGGCAACCACTAACAGCAAGTTTAATCTATGGCTAGGCAAGGTGCTCACTTTGCCTGCATTGCAAATTAACTATGTTTGCGCAAACATAGAAAGCAATGATGTAAATCGGGCACAACTTAAACTTGCAAACCGTTTAACCACTTTACCATCCTAACTTAATTATGCAATCAGAAGAACTCCAACAGTTTAACCTTATAGCTATTACCAAGGTTGGGATTAAGTATCGTAAGCATATTATCATTTTCACTTTAATAGGCGCTGTATTAGGCATTATCTTAAGCTTTGTAATTAAGCCTAAATATGAGGCTTTCACCATATTTTATGCGCCGGCTAACAGTTCTATTTCTAAATCTGTTTTAGATAACAACAACCTAGAAGGCTTAATGGAATTTGGGTCTGAAGAGCAAACCGATCAAATGCTGCAAATCTTAAATTCTGATCAGATCAAAGAAAAAGCAATTCAAAAGTTTAACCTGATAGAACATTACGGGATAGATAAAAACGATAAATACGTAATCACTAAAGTAAAAAGGAAATTTGAAAGTAATGCCGAATTTAAGCGTACAGATTATTTAGCGGTAAAAATCACCATTACGGATGAAAACCCAGATTACGCGGCTAATATGGCTAATTATGTAGGTTATATTTTAGACAGTTTAAAAACCAACATTCAACAACAAAGAACCAAACAAGCTTTTGAAATCATAAAAATTCAATACTTTTCTAAGAAGAAGGAATTAGATTCGCTACAAAATGTTTTAACTGGCTTAAGGCAAAAAGGGATTTATGATTATTTGGCACAATCTGAAGTGTTAACTATTGCTATTGTAAAAGCCGAAACTCAATTGCAAGAAGAAGAAGCTAGAGTAAAAGTTTATGATGCTTATAAAAGCAAATTACCTGATACCACCATTATTAGGGCAAAGGGCAGGTTAGCCGCAGCTAAAGCAGCTATTAGTTCTTTAAAACCACGTATAGAAACTTTTGGAAAGTATAGTGGAGATTACGTGGAGAATGAAGCCTTATTTGAAAAGCAAAAAGAAGCATTGGCCATTTTGCAAAACAAATACGAAAACGCTCAGGTAGATTTTGGTCAATCTATTAACCAAAAATTTATTATTGATAAAGCTCAAAAGCCTGAGATGAAATCATATCCAAACAGGTTATTAGTGGTTTTAATTACCACCTTAGTTGCATTCTTAATCGGGTTGTTTATGGCTATTTATAACGATATCATTCTGCCGAATTTTAAGAAAGCTTAAATGCAAACATTAGCCGTTAAAAGGTTTTACAGCTATGGTTTAGGATTGCTTTTATTGGCCATTTACTTAGCCTATTCGCAGTTAATTTTAACAGCTTTAATATTGCCGGCATTATTATTTGGCTTATGTTTAGTGTTACTTTCTTTAGATAAAATCCTTTTATTAATTGCTTTTTGTACGCCCTTTTCGGTTAAAATACTGATTGGAAATTCGGGAATTAATTTAATAGATGAGCCTTTAATGCTGGTGATGATGTTGGTGTTTTTCATCAAATTATTTGAGCAATCTCTCCTTATTAAAGAACAACTAAAACACCCGCTAACATTAGCTATTAGTATCAATTTACTTTGGGTTTTGTTCACTACAATAACCAGTAGTATGCCTTTAGTCTCGTTTAAATTCTTTATCGCCAGATTATGGTTTATAGTTACTGGTTTTTTTTGGGGAAGCATTTTGTTTAATCAACCAAAAAAAATAAAAGCTTTTTTATTGGCATTTGGTTTAGGATTAACGGTGGTTGTTTTTTATACTTTTAGCAAGCACTATTTAAAAGGCTTTAGCCAAGATGATGCAAATAAAGTGATGAAACCTTTTATGGATGATCATACCATTTATGGTGCTGTTTGCGCTATTGTTTTGGTTTACAGCCTTATTATTACTTGGTATAAAAACTCGGGAGTGAATTTTACCGAACGTTTATTGGCTTTTTTTATCAGCGGATGCGCCTTAGTTGGTGTTGTTTTCTCTTACTCAAGAGCGGTTTGGCTGAGTATTGCTTTTGCTTTTGTGTTTTACTTGATTTTGAAACTAAAAATCAGGTTTAAAACCTTAGTGCTTTCTTTTGTAATTATTTTAAGCGTTGCTTTTATTTATCAAGATGAAATTTATCAGCAGTTAAGATTTAATAAAACGGCATCTGGAAAAAGTTTACAAGGCGATATCAAGTCTATTGCCAATGTAAAAACAGACGAATCTAATGTAGAGCGTTTAAATCGATGGGAAGCAGGTTGGCGAATGTTTAAAGAAAAACCTTTTTTAGGCTTTGGTCCGGGGACTTACATGTTTAAATATTCGCCCTATCAAAGAGCACATGAAATGACTTCTATAAGTACCACACAAGGTACCATGGGAAACATACATAGTGAGTATTTTGGACCTTTAGTAGAAAGTGGAATATTTGGTTTGTTGACTATGCTTTTTGTTTTTGGGATTTACATTCAAACCTTAATGAAAACCTATTATCAAACGGTAAATAGAGAAGTAAAAATGTTGAGTTTAGCGTTGTTGCTGAGTTTAATGACCTATTTTTTTCATGGCCTGATGAATAATTTTTTAGATCAGGATAAAGCCGCAGTTATTTTTTGGGCGATGATGGGAATGTGTATTGCGATAGCAATTAGGCATAAAGCCGATGTTAATGAAACTTTAAAGATAAAATAGTGATATCATCAGATGCTTCACTTTGGTGTCTTAAATCTTCAATTTTTTCCATTAATAAATGGTGAATTTCCTTTAAATCTTCGTCTTTATTGTTTGATAAAAATTCCATTAAATCATCTTCAGATAAAGATTGTTCTTCATCACCATCAAACTCAATAATACCATCTGTGTAGTTAAAGATGATGGCTTCTGCCTCAATAGTAATTTCTCCTTCGTTCACAAACGGAAGCTCATCAAAAACCCCAATCATGGTGGTTCCTTTTTTTAGAGGGGTAATGCTGTTGTTTTGAATCACCAAAGAGGCATTATGCCCAGCATTTATATAATTTACTGTACGAGTAATTTTATTGTAAACACCAATAAAAAGAGTGATAAACCTATCTCCTTTGGTATTGTTAAACACTACCTGATTTAGTCTTTCAATTAAATCTGTAAGGCTCATGTCTAAAGAAACCAAAGCTCTTAAACTAGCCTGAAAGTTTGCCATAATTAATGCTGCCGAGATTCCTTTACCAGAAACATCAGCCACGCACCATAAAAATTTATCATCGTTAAGCTGTATGAAATCAAAAAAATCGCCACCAATGCTTTGGTGCGGACGATAAATAGCCTCTACATCTACCACCAGGTTACTGGGCAGTTTTTGCGGAATGAGCATGTTTTGTACTTGGCTAGCTAACTCAACTTCACGCTGTAAACGTTCTCGGTGTAAACGTTCTTTAAAAAGCTTTTTATTTTCAAAAGCAACAACTATTACATTAATTAAGGTTTGTATGTAATCTATTTTATTGTTCACTAATTTTTCATCAGCTTCAAAATCTCCAACTAGTACAAAAGCCAAAGCTTCATCTTTATGATGTACCGGAATAAAAAAATCGTAAGCATTAATTAATGGATGGGGATGATCAGTAATTGGGATAGGAATTTTTAATTCGGCTAGTTCGGCAGCAATGTATTGTAGATCTTCAAAAGATTCTAGCTCGCCACCAAAATTAGAAACGCAATGAAACTCATCAATGTTTTGAAGTAACAACCTGAATTTTTTAATTCTCAGATTGCTCATCATAATCATTTGCAGCATCTCTATCAATGTTTCACTTGGTACATTGCTATTGATTGCTCTGGTAATTTCTAATAAAGCATTAAGCTCAGCTTGCCTTTTAAGCAAAAGTTCAATCAGATCTATTTGATCCTCATTTTCTGATGAATTTTCTTTTGATGTCAAATCGATTTTTTAGAACTTATCGAAAGTAATTAATCATTTGAAAAACTACAACTAAACATTTGTATTTTGTGATTTAACATCGAATAAATCTCGTAAACCTAAGGTAATGAGATTAAAAGAATATACTGTTAACATGATCATTAACCCGGGAATGAGGGCTAAATACGCCGCGTCAATAATAATATAGCCGTAATGTTCTTTAATCATTCCTCCCCAAGTAGGCATTGGTGGCTGAGCGCCAAAGCCTAAAAAACTTAATCCGGCTTCTAACAAAATGGCCGACGCAAAATTAGAGGCTGCCACAACTAAAATTGGTCCAACAATATTGGGTAAAATATGCCTGTAAATAATTCTCGTATTTCCGAAGCCTAAAGATTTTGCAGCTTCAATAAATTGAGCATTTTTCATGGCTAAAACTTGGCCTCTTACTAACCTTGCAACTTCTACCCACATAGATAAACCTACAGCAATAAATACTTGCCAAAAGCCTTTACCTAGAGCAAATGAAATGGCAATTACTAAAAGTAAAGCAGGTAAAGACCATATCACATTCATTAACCAGCTGATAGAGGCATCGGTTTTTCCGCCAAAATAACCTGCGGTTGCGCCCAAACTAATTCCTAAAATTAAGCTAATAAGTACGGCCATAAAACCTACCATTAAGGATATTCTAGAACCTATAATTATTCGGCTTAATAAATCTCGGCCATAAATATCAGTGCCTAACCAATAAGTTTTTTTAATAATATAATCAGCCTTAATTTTTTGGATGTTGTTTGATTGAAAAGTTTTTAAAGGAAGCGCTACTAATTCGCCGGCTTCATCTCCGCCAATGTATTCGCGGTAAATCAGCTGGTTTTTATGGAAACGATATTCAGAAACAGGAATTTCATCAAATTGAGTAGTTTGCCCAAAAAGCATTTTATTTAAAAAATTTTGGCTTTCTGGTTGTGGGCTTTTTGGAATTTTGAGTAGTGTAAAAGTTTTTCCTGGTTTTTCTATGTTGAGTGGTAAATTCATTTTATTAGCCATTGGGCTATCATCAGGCGTAATTAAATAGCCAATTACTGAAATTAAAGTAATCAATATGATGAATACTAAACCCGCAACAGAAAGCTTATTTCTTTTAAATTTTTTCCAATCGCTTTTTTGAGGATGACTATTCACAAGCTATATTTTCATTATTTATTTAACCATTCTGCCTTTCCAGTGATATTTTCCAGAATTGCCTGCCAAGCCTATATAAATAAAATAAGCTACGTGTAAAAAGGTAAGAAATGTAAGGTAATAAAGTAAACTTTTTCTTTTAGCAAAAGTGGTAAGAGGCTCTAGATAAAAGAGTTCGGCAATAAATTTAATTACAAATTGGATGAAGACTAATTTTAGTAAATCTGGAAAAAATAGGCCTAAAATTAAATTGGTTGCTAAAGAGACATTAAAAAGCCAAATGGCAATGGCTAAAAACATCATTTTTTTGTCTTTATACTTTACGCTTTTACTGGCCCATCTTTTTCTTTGCTGTATAAATTCCTCAACTGTTGCTTTGCCATGCGTGTAAACTATGGCATCTTCTGCTTTGCAAAAACCAATGCTGCCCGGGTAGGCAAGTGCTACTTTGTGTAAAAACAACTCATCATCGCCAGATGCTAAATCATCAATGCCTTTAAAGCCATCTAACTTTATAAACACTTCTTTTTTATAAGCTAAATTTGCTCCGTTACAGGTAGAAGGTACTTTATTCCCAATTCCAGCGGCTCCCAAGCCTATCAGGTATAAAAATTCTAAAGTTTGTAATCTTTCAAAAAGACTGCGTTCTTCAAAATAAATTACCGGTGAGCTAATTAAATTATAATTATTTTGATCGTAATAATTTACAATGGTGCTTAACCAATTTTTACCCATTCGGCAATCTGCATCAGTGGTAATAATTAATTCGCCTGTTGAAATTTGAATAGCTTCGGCAATAGCCTTCTTCTTGTAAGAATTTAAAGGTTCTTTTTCATTAAGCTTAATAAGTTTTACTCCTTGTGGAGCATAGCTGGCTATAATTTGAGAGGTGCTATCTGTAGAATGATCATCTACAATAATAAGTTCAAAAAGCTCTTTGGGATAGTTTTGAGCAATAATATCTTCTATAGTCAGGTGTATTTTATCTTCCTCGTTTCTGGCGGCAATTAAAATAGAAACCTTAGTGGCAGGGCTAATATTTGCTTTTTGAAAGGGAAGTATTTTTAACCAACCACTTCTTAAAAAAAGGACTAAAAAGGCGTACAAAAATGTAAGCAGCAGAGAAATTATACTAACGATTGTTGTTGCCAAAGAAATTGAGTTTAAACACAAAGAAAGAGCCTAAAATAGCAGGGATAATAAGATTTACAAACCATATTAAAGCTGTTGAAGCCATTATAGCAATTTCTTGGTGGGTAATATAGCCAAAAAAATAGGTTGCTGTTAAGCTTCGCACCCCAATATCTAATAAATCTAAAGAAGGTAAAGCCGATTGTATAAAAAACAGAATCAATACCATTAAAGCTGATGGAAAAAATGGAATATCAGCAATTAATAAATGAATAACTAATAAGTATTGGGTGGTAAATACCGCAAACCTACTTAAGCTGTACAGCATTACTTTTGTTAATTCTATTTGATGATATCTGTTTAAAACTGAAAAGTATTTTTTAAATCTTTTAAGAAATCCAATGTTATTTAACAAGCCTTCTAACCACCTGATATTAAAATAGAACAAGATAAAGAACAAACAAAATATAAATACCAAAAAGCAAAAAGCAGTAAAAAGCCAAGCATGTAAGGGTATAAAATTATAGATAAACCATAATAAAGAAAGAGAGCCTAAAACATTGGTAATCACCATTTGCGCAATGTGACCAACACTCATGGCAACCATTCCTTGAATTCTTTTTCGGGGTGATAAAAAGAAGATTCTTCCGCCATATTCTCCAATGCGGTTTGGGGTGAAAACGGCCCAGGTTAAACCACAAAAAACAGATTCTATGGCTTTATAAAGGCTAATTTTCTCTACTTTACTAATGAGGTATTGCCACTTTAAGCTCTCTAGAAACCAGTTAAGCAGCATCAATAAAAAAATTAAAGAGATTACCAACGATACATTTGAGGTATTGAGCTGATTAATAAGTTGTAAAAAATTTTTAAGATTTTGATTATCTGACAGTTTTTCATAAATAAATACCGCAGCAAGAGACACAATAATTGTCTTTATGATGTAGCTGAATATTTTTTTTTGTGACTTGGTCAAACCCTATAGAATTTGTGCAATGTTAAGAATTTACCTTAATATTGCTTTCATGTTGAGAGAAAAATCCAAAGAACGTATTATTTTAGGAATAGATCCGGGTACTGCGGTAATGGGTTATGGGGTGCTAAAAGAAACCGGAAATCAAATTGAATTATTGAGTTTGGGCGTGGTAAAAATGACTCATTTAGATGATCATTTTTTAAAACTACAACGCATTTTTGAAAGAACCAGCAGTTTAATAGAACAATATAAACCAGATTGTATGGCTTTAGAAGCGCCATTTTATGGTAAAAACATACAGGTAATGTTAAAATTAGGAAGAGCGCAAGGTGTAGCCATGGCGGCTGGCTTAGCTAAAGGACTTCCGATTTTTGAATATTCGCCAAAAAAAGTAAAACAATCTATCACCGGAAACGGAAGCGCCACCAAAGAGCAGGTTGCCGCTATGCTTAAACAACTTTTAAAATTTACCGAAACTCCAGAATTTTTAGATGCTACAGATGGTTTAGCAGTGGCTGTTTGTCATTCCTTCCAAAAAATATCTACTGCTGGTACCGGTAAAAGCTATAGCGGTTGGGAAGCTTTTGCTAAAGACAATCAAAAAAGAATGAAATAGTGCTTACTTAACTAAATCTCTACTTTTTGTTGAACAAGAATTCCATCCAAACAAGGTGTAAAGCGGGCAAAAGCTAATTAAAGATGTAAGAACAAATACTGCTGCAAAAACCATTAAAATAATGCCTAATGTACCGGTAATGATGTTGTTGAAATAAAGTAAAGCAATAGTTGCAGCGATAATTATTCTGATTATACGGTCTGCATTTCCCATGTTTTTTTTCATAATTTTTGTGTTTTAATATTTATGATCAGCGTTTAATAGCATTTTTTGTTAACTCTCATATAAACGTAACCTGTTTTTTGTTATCATTAACTCGTTTTGTAAATCTTGTATTCTTTCTAAAAGATTAAAAACCACATCAATTCCTTCTACATTAACTTCTAATTCATGATGCAGCCTAATCATTTTTTCTACCACCGTTATTTTATCTTGTTGGATATAGAAAGATTGGTCTAATACTTCTACTTCAATTAATCCCATTTCAACTAAGGTGTTAAAAAAAGATATATCTACTTGGTAATGGCTACTCAAAGTATTTAATGAGATGAAGTTTTCTGTGTTCATGGCGTTCTTAATTTTTGAAGCTCCATAAATAATTCCTTTTCTTTTTCGCTTAAAACAGTAGGAATAGTAATTTGATAGGTAATGTATAAATCTCCAAATACCCCTTCTTTTTTATAAACAGGAAATCCTTTTCCTTTGAGTTTTACTTTTGTTCCATTTTGAGTGCCTGGGCTTACCTTAAGTTTTACCTTACCATCAAAAGTATCTACGGTGATTTCTCCGCCTAATATTGCGGTATATAAGTCTAAATCAACAGTGCTGTATAAGTTTTCTTCATCACGTTTAAAAGCGGTGTGATTTGCAAGAGAAAATTTAATATCTAAATCTCCTTTAGGGCCACCATTTACGCCTTCGCCACCGTAACCTTTAATTTTTATAACCTGCCCATTTTTTACTCCCGCCGGAATGGTTAATCTAATGTTTCGTCCGTTTACCGTTAAAGTTCTTTGATGCGTGGTATAAACATCTTTTAAATCTAAGTGCAATTCTGTTTGGTAATCTTGCCCCTTATATTTTACTTGGCCTCCTCCTCTAGATCTAGCTCCTCCACCAAACATCGATTCAAAAAAGTCGGTAAAATCATTTTCAGATCCTCCGCCGCCATTAGCTTGCTGGCCTCTGTTACCTCCACCATATTGCTGTTGACCTGCTCGCTCGTACTGCTCCGCATTTTTCCAGTCTTTGCCGTATTTATCGTATTTTTTTCGGTTCTCGGCGTTACTCAAAACCTCATTAGCCTCGTTTATTTCTTTGAATTTTTTTTCTGCTTCCTTATTTTCGGGGTTTAAATCAGGGTGGTATTTTCTAGCTAACTTTCTGTAAGCTTTTTTAACAGCATCATCAGTTGCTTTTTTATCAATTTCTAATATTTTGTAATAGTCTATAAATTCCATTTACCTGATTTTTTTTCTATTTGAATTGATGTGTTTTTAAAATTATGTTTCTTTAATGAAGGTTGTTAAATTTTAACACTTTTTAATTCCGTTGGGCTTTAAAAGCTGTTTTTTTAATAAAAACTAATATAAGTATAGTTGATTATTTATAAGATGATAAGTATCATTTATTAAGCTTTTCTTAGTCATCAAATAAATTTTCCCTATTGTTTTACAAGCTTTTTGTTTGATTATTAAGGCTTTTGCGTTAGCGGGTGTAAGGGATTTGCCTTTTGGCAAATGTGCGTAGCACCGTAACGAAGTGAAGCCCTGCAAAACGCGACCCTTTTCTGGGGAACGCCCAAATAAAAAACATACGCTTAGCTCATTATTTGCTCAATCTTTTTTTCCATTTCACCAATTCGTACCATATTACAGATAAGAAACCTATGCCTGCACTTATGCTTATAGCTGATAAAGAAAGCCTTTGGAAACCAAAAAATTTGGTAAAAGGAGGGATGAAAAGTAAGCAGGCTAAAAACACTAGCGTAATTCCAATAATTAACGCTACTAAGTTGTTTTTATACTTTAGTGTGGTTAAAACCGAATAATAGAATGAGCGATTGACTAGCGTAAGGAAAACATTTGCAAAAATGAGGGTGCTAAAAACTAATGCCCGCGTACTGTCTTCATTTAAGCCGTTATAAACTGCAAATTGATACGCTGTTAAAGTTCCAGCGGTAATCATTAAGCCTTGTACAACACTTGTTGCCAGTTCTTTCCAATTAAAAAAAGTATTGGTAAATGGCCTTGGTTGTTGAATCATGGTGTTTTTTTCCATGGGCTCGTTTTCAAATATGATAGAGCAGGTGGGACCCATAATCAACTCTAATAAAATAACGTGAATGGGCGAAAAAATATTAGGATAAAGCCAGCCTAGCGCCAAAGGAATAAATACGGTGAGGATGATAGGGATATGAATAGAAATGATGTACTGAATGGCTTTTTTGAGGTTGGTATATATTTTTCTGCCCATGGCTACGGCATCTACCATGCTGGCTAAATCATCTTCCATTAAAATTAAGGAGGCGGCCTCTTTAGCAATCTCAGTCCCTTTTTTACCCATTGCAATACCAATATGAGCGGCTTTAAGTGCTGGTCCATCGTTTACGCCATCACCTGTCATGGCTACAATTTCTTGCTTGGCCTTTAAGGCATTAATAATTTTGAGCTTAGCATCTGGAAACATCCGGGTAAAAATATTGGTATCATAAACTTTTTGGATCAGTTCGCCATCTGTTAAAGCCATCAATTCATCGCCGGTAAGGCTTTTTTCATAACCTTTAAAGCCAATTTGTTTAGCAATTGCGGTGGTGGTTAGGGCATTGTCTCCGGTAATAATTTTTACCAGAATGCCGGCTTTATAAAAATCTTGTAGAACTTTTTTTATGTTTTTCTTTGGAGGATCATAAAAGGCAATGAGCCCTTTAAAATTAAATTTAAATTCTTGTTGCTTCGACGGGAATTGAGTTCCTTCAAAATGAGTTTCTCCAATGCCTAATACCCTGTAACCTTCAGATGATAGAAGCTGAATAGCTTTCTCAATTTGTTTTTTTTCTACCTCGTTAAGGTTGCAAACGTTTATTAACGCTTCGGCAGCGCCTTTTGTAGCAATAATTCTTTCTTTAGCTTCATTTTCAAAAATATGTGTCATCATGGGTGGTTTACCACTCAGCGGATATTCATGAATCATTTTAAAAGCCTGCCTTTGATCTGAAGAAGTGGTTTTTTGGTAAACTTCATGCAAGGCAACTTCCATGGCATCAAAAGGAATAGGTTCGCTGGCCCACATCGCCAAACGAATGAGGTCTTTTTCTTCATCCGAGTTGATGTTTTCTGCATCAGTTATTTTTTGATTAGAAAGCAGGTAAAGTTTTGCTAAACTCATTTTATTTTCTGTGATGGTGCCGGTTTTATCCACACAAATTATGGTAGCGCTACCTAAAGTTTCTACGGTTTTCATTTGTTTAACGATAATGCCCATTTTCATCAATCGCCAAGCACCTAAAGCCATAAATGTGGTAAATGCTACCGGAATTTCTTCGGGTAAAATACTCATAGCCAGGGTAAGGGCTTTAATTAAGCTATCTAATACACTTAAAGATTGAGCGTAATTTATAGCCCAAACAATTAAGAAAACAATTGCCCCCGCAATTACCATTTTCTTTACAAAATCACTGATTTGGACTTCTAATGGAGTTTTTTCTTCTTTAATTCCCTCCAAACTTTTGCCAATAGCACCTAGTTTTGTTTGATTTCCAATAGCTGTAACAGTAGCAATGGCCAAACCACCAGCTACGGCAGTTCCCTGGTAAATAAAATGATCATCTTTAGACTGGTCTTTTTCTACTGATAAAGATTCGCCGGTAAGGATAGATTCATTGACCGAAAAATCATTAGAATGTATAATTTCTCCATCAGCACTTATCGAAGTGCCTTCTTCTACCATTAAGCTATCGCCTAATACCAAATCTTCACTTTTTATTTCTACTACTTCTCCATTTCTGATGACTTTACATTTGGGTTGCGTAAAGTCTTTGAGTTTTTCTAATGCATTTCTACTTCTTGAATCTTGATAAAGCGAAATAGTGGCCACTAAAACTACTGCCGAAGCCAAAAAAAAGCCATCACCAACATCGCCGCTTATAAAATATACTGACGATGCCACCAAAAGTAAAATCACCATGGGTTCTTTTGCAATGCTTTTAAGGGCATCTAAAAAGCTGTTTTCTTTTTTATAGTCTAAAACATTTTGTCCGTTTTTTTCTCTCGAAGCAAGAACTTGTGCGTCGGTTAATCCTTTAATATCAAAATGATTGGCAGGCATAAATTTGGTTGATATTTTTATCTAATTTATCTATTCTTTTTAGATAATGCTTTCTAGAAGCGGTGTTTAGAAAGAATCTAAGGAATTAACCGCAAACAAAAATGGCAACCTTTTGGGTTGCCATTAATATTTAACTTTCTTTAAGTGCCTCTAAAATTTTGAGTGCTACTTCACTTAATTCTTTTTCGGTAGGATTTAGCTTAGGCTGACTAAAATTCATATCGGCAATTCCATTAATTGGAATTAAATGGATGTGTGCATGTGGCACTTCCAAACCAATAACAGTGATTCCTATTTTTTTGCAGTGCATGGCTTTTTTTAAAGCCGTAGCTACCACTTTAGCAAAAATCATTAAGCCAGTATATTGCTCATCATCTAAATCAAAAATATAATCAACTTCGGTTTTAGGAATCACCAAAACATGACCCGCTCTTAATGGGTTGATATCTAAAAAAGCCAGATAATCTGAAGTTTCGGCCACTTTATGTGCCGGTATTTCTCCAGAAACTATTTTGCTAAATATGGTTGACATGAAATGGTTGGTTAATTAGTCTTGATTCTTACGTCTTAAATCTTGATTTTTTTAAAAACTATCTTGAAATTTCTAAAATCTCAAACTCTATAACCCCAGCAGGTACAGTAATTTCTATTTTGTCTCCAACAGATTTGCCTAACAAACCTTTAGCAATTGGCGATTTTACTGAGATTTTACCAGTCTTCATATCCGCTTCGTTTTCTGAAACTAGTTGATAAGTCATGGTTGTATCGTTTTTGGTATTTTTTATTTTTACGATAGATAAAGCCAACACCTTTGAAGTATCTAATTTAGATTCGTCAATTAAGCGAGCAGAAGCTAATATATTTCCTAACTGGGCAATTTTAGTTTCATGATGACCTTGCGCCTCTTTTGCTGCATCATATTCGGCGTTTTCAGATAAATCACCTTTGTCTCTTGCCTCGGCAATAGCAGCAGATATTTTTCTTCGTCCTTCAGTCTTTAAATAATGTAATTCTTCTTTTAGTTTTTCTAAACCTTCTTTGGTAAAATAAGCTACCTCTGTCATCTTCTTCCTTTTTAATTGGTTATTGACTAAAAGAGCCTGGACATTGCCAAGCTCTAAAAAACAAACAAGACTACATTTGCTTTACGCATACATAGTCTTGTTTCTAATTATACGAAGATATAAATTTAGAATTTATAATTCCAAATTTTTAAGCTTGAGCGCTAATACCTCTGATATTTTCCGATATGAATCAAAAGTCCAGCCACCAATGTGTGGGGTTAATATGAGTTTTCCTTCGGTAATTAAATCTTCATAAAATGCTTCCTTAGCTAAATTTGGGAATTTCTCTGTTTCTAAAACGTCTAAACCGGCACCTAATATTTTACCGTTTTTAATGCCTTTTAAAACAGATGATGTATTCACTATTTCGCCTCTGGCGGTGTTTAAGAAAAATATGGGGCGTCTAAAATGTAAAAGATATTCATCATTTACCATTTGCTTGGTTTCTTTGGTAAGTGGAATATGCAAGCTCAAAACATCGGCGTGTTTTACCACTTCTTCCATACTTACCTCATTGGCAAATTCATCAGAAAAACCTGTTTTATACTTATCATAGGCAATTACATTTACCTCAAAACCTTTTAATTTTTTAGCAAAACTTTGTCCCATGTGTCCGTAACCTATAATAGCTACGGTTTTGCCTTTTAGCTCGTAACCGCGGTTACCTTCTCGGTCCCAAATTTGTTTTCTAATTTCTATATCTGCTTTTCTAAAATTATTCATCAGCGAAAGCAATAAACCTGTAGCATGCTCGCCAACGGCATCAGAATTTCCTTCGGGCGCATTAATGAGTTGGATATTTTTTTCATCGGCGTAAGCTACTTCAATATTATCCATTCCGGCACCAGCCCTAGCAACAAATTTTAGGTTTGGCGCAGCGTCTATCACTTCTTTATCTACCCTAAATTTGGTTCTAATGGCTAAACCAATATAGTTTGGAAGAATTTTTAGAACTTCTTCTTTTTTGATAAGCGGTAAATCATCTACCTCAAAACCTAAATCTTCTGCGGCCAACTTAAAAGCTGGATGCAAATCATCAACTATTAATATTTTATTGCTCATCTATTCTTTTGTTTTGAGCTATTTCAATTGCTCTGTTTAATCTATTAAGTAAAATTTCTTTTGATGGTAAAATGGTGAAATAATCTGCTACTTTGATATTGCTTTTATGGAGTTGTAATAACTCAACATGTTCTGGATTTTTACCCGCACATAAGATTAATCCAATGGGAGGATTTTCTCCTTCAATAGTTTCATATTTCTCTAAATAAGCTAAATATAACTCCATTTCACCTTTATGGGAAGCATCAAACTCACCAATTTTTAAATCAATAGCTACTAAAGATTTTAATCTTCGGTGATAGAAAAGTAAATCGATATAATAATCTCTATTATCAATCATTAACCTTTTTTGTCGAGCAACAAAAGCAAAATCAGAGCCTAGCTCAGAAATAAACCTTTGTAACTCTGCTAAAATTGCCAACTCTAAATCATTTTCTGAATAAGTGTCTTTTAGACCTAGGAAATCTAAAAAGTAAGGGTCTCTAAAAACTAAATCTGGCGTGATTTGATTTTTATTGGATAGGCGTTCTAACTCTCTTTTTATGGTTTCTTCTGGCCTTTTACTGATAGCAGTACGCTCATAAAGCATGGAGTTGATTTTATCTTGCAAAGTTCTTGTGCTCCACTTTTCTATTTTACACATTTCTATGTAAAACATTCTCTTCAACTCTTCATCAATAGGAATTAAGATTTTTATGTGAGACCAACTTAATTGCCGTATCAATGAAACGGCAATTTCATGGTTTGTAAAAACTGTTGCAAACTGAATCATTCTTCGAAGATTTTTTTCAGAGAATGAATTCCCATAATCTAATTCCAATTGTCGCCACAGTGTAGCGACAATTTGTTTTCCATATTCTGCTCTAGTATCTTTTAAAATTTCAGTATTAATTTTTTTGCCAATTTGCCAATAAAGCATAGTCATGGTAGAGTTAACTGCAATAGAAACCTGTTGCCTACTATCTTCTATAAGCGTTTTAATTTCGCTTACTAAGTTTTCCTTTTGCTCTAAATTATTTTGCTTCATTTTTTAATGAATTTGAATAATCGCTTCTGCAGCCAACTTAAAAGCTGGATGCAAATCATCAACTATTAATATTTTATTGCTCATTTTAATTTTAAACTAATATTTTGAGTCAACTCTACAAAATCATTTACACTTAAACGCTCGGCTCTTAAAGTCCAAACATTTTGGTCGTCTTGTTTTTCTTTTGGGATAATACCAGATAAAGCGTTACTCAAAGTTTTTCTTCGCTGATTAAAACCTGCTTTTACCACCTGCCAAAATAATTTTTCATCACAATTTAAATGTAAAGCTTCGTTTCTGCTCAACCTAATTACTGCAGAAAGCACCTTTGGTGGTGGATTAAAAACGCCAGCTTTCACCGTAAATAAATACTCACACTTAAAATATGCTTGCAGAAAAACACTTAAAATGCCATACTCTTTGGTGCCCGGTTTTGCGGTACAACGCTCGGCCACTTCTTTCTGAAACATGCCTACTACTTCGGGTACTTGGTTTCGGTTATCTAAAATTTTAAATAAAATTTGAGAACTAATGTTGTAAGGAAAGTTTCCAATAATGGCAAAAGCCGATGGAAAAACACTTTTAAAATCAAGATGAAGAAAATCTGCATTTAATAATTTATCTCCTAAATCGGGATATTTTTTTTGGAGGAATAAAAACGACTCCTTATCAATATCAATTAAAAAAGTTTCGTATTCTTTTTTTTGTAATAGAAAATCAGACAAAACACCCATTCCGGGGCCTACTTCCAATACTTTATCATAAGCATTATGATGAATCAGGCTGTTTACAATCTTTTCTGCAATGTTTTTATCGGTTAAAAAATGCTGCCCTAAATGTTTTTTTGCTTTTACCAGACTCATATTTATGTAAAGATGAACTACAAATTACGGAAAGTTTAATCTTTAAAATCAACATTCATTTCAAAATCTTTAATTTGCAGAAAAATTAAGCATTCATTTTTTATGAGCGATTTGTTAAAGATTGGAATTTCTATAGGTGATGTAAACGGAATTGGTTTAGAAGTCATTATTAAAACTTTAGCCGAAGCCGAAGTTTATCAGTACTGTACACCCATAGTTTACGGGCACACCAAGGTAGCTTCATTTCATCGTAAAACTGTTGGAATTCAGGAGTTTATATTTCAGGTAATTAACAATGCAGATCAGGCTCATCAGGGAAAACCCAACATGATTAACTGTTGGGAAGAAGATGTAAAAATAGAGTTAGGCGTTGCAAATGAAACGGGCGGCAAATACGCTTTCCTGTCTTTACAAAGAGCAACCGAAGATTTGGTTTCGGGGAAAATAGATGCTTTAGTTACTGCGCCAATCAATAAACACAATATCCAAAATGAGGTTTTTAAATTTGCTGGTCATACAGAATACGTTCAAGCCATGTCTGGTGCTCCAGATTCATTAATGTTTTTAATGAGCGATGAATTAAAAGTAGGCGTAGTTACCGGGCACATTCCGGTTAAAGATATTGCCACAAATATCACACATGATGCCATAGTTTCTAAACTAAGATTAATGCATCAATCATTAAAGAAAGATTTTTGGATAGAGAAACCAAAAATAGCGGTATTGGGGCTTAACCCTCACGCTGGTGATAATGGTTTATTAGGTAACGAAGAGTTAGATATCATTATTCCAGCTTTAGAAACCGTTAAAAAAGAAGGTATTTTTGCTTACGGTCCGTACCCTGCCGATGGTTTTTTTGGAAATCAAGGTTATACCAAATTTGATGCAGTTTTAGCCATGTATCATGATCAAGGCTTAATTCCTTTTAAATCATTGTCTTTTCACCATGGTGTAAATTTTACAGCTGGGTTGCCTGTGGTAAGAACTTCGCCAGATCATGGTACAGGGTATGATATTGCTGGTAAAAATAGCGCTTCGCCAACTTCATTTAGAGATGCACTTTTTGAAGCCATTCATATTGTAAAAAGAAGAAGAGAGCAACAGCAATTGGAAGAAAACACCTTGCCTTTTACTAAAATGAGCCGAGATAGAGATTAGAAATTAAATTTTGATCGATTTGTTTCTTAAACTTTAACCATCCAGAAGATAAAAATCAGGTTGTTTTATAGGTTAAACACCGAGCTATAATTAGACTATTGATGTCTTTTTGAAAAAAACCTTTACAGCTAAATTATTTTTCCTAAATTTGCAGGCTTAATTGTCGAACTTTGAAATCGTTAAAACAATATTCAATTCCCTTTACGGGATTAAAGATTGGTCAGCATCAATTCACTTTTGAAGTTGATGATCGCTTCTTTAATGAGTTTGAGTATTCTCTGGTAAAGCAAGGTCTGTTAAAAGTAGATCTTTTGTTAGAAAAGCAAGAAACCATGTTGGTGCTTGATTTTCATATTACCGGGCATATTAAATTAAATTGTGATAAGTGTTTAGCTGATTATCCACATCAGTTAGACGCAAAAGACCGTTTAATTGCGAAATTTTCTAATATAGAAGATTTACAAGATACCGAAGAGGTAATGGTTTTATCAAAGAATGATAGTGAAATTGATACCTCATCATTTATATATGAGATAATCAATTTATCGGCTCCTTACATCAACGTATGTGAAGATCCCGGTAATTTAAGTGCTTGCGATCAAGAAATGCTTTCTAAACTGAAAGAATTTTCTGAAGAACAAGAACAAGAAAAAAGCGATGATAATGATCCTCGCTGGGATAAATTAAAGAATATTAGCAAAAATTAAAAATAGGAAAAAATGGCACATCCAAAACGAAAAATCTCGAAATCAAGAAGAGATAAAAGAAGAACCCACTATAAAGCAGTTGCTCCATCATTATGGACATGTAAAGAAACAGGTGCGGTTCACTTGCCACACAGAGCTTACAATGTAGATGGTAACCTTTATTTTAGAGGTAAGTTGATTATAGAAAACACTTCTATAGCTTAAGAAAATAATAATGACAGATCCCTTGTACATACTTCAAAATTTTAAATGAACCTAATGTACAAGGGTTCTTCGTTTTTTTTTACAAGCAAATTATTTAGCCTTAAGAGGTTATTCTCCACTAATACTGAATATTTATTTTAATGAGAATTGGCTTAGATATTATGGGTGGCGATTATGCGCCTAATTCAACTGTTTTGGGGGCTATAGCAGCACAAGCGCACCTTGCAACTAATCAGCATTTAGTATTAATAGGAGATAAGGATTTGATTACTCCGCTCCTACAAGAACAAAATTTTAATCCAGATCATTTCGAGTATATTCATACTACAGAAGTGATAGGCATGGGAGAACATCCTACAAAAGCCATCGTTCAAAAACCAAATTCAAGCATTTCAGTAGGTTTTCAACTTTTAAAAGAAGGAAATATAGATTCATTTGCGTCTGCGGGTAATACAGGTGCAATGTTGGTGGGCGCCCTGTTTAGTGTAAAAGCTATTCCGGGGGTTATTAGGCCAGCAATTTCTGCGATTATGCCCAAATTGAAAGGTGGTTTTAAGATTTTACTTGATGCTGGCGCAAATGCAGATTGTAAACCTGAAAATCTTTTGCAGTTTGGCATTTTAGGAAGTTTATATGCCAAACATGTTTATCATATTGATGATCCTCAAGTTGGTTTAATGAATTTGGGGGAAGAAGCCGAAAAAGGCAGCTTATTAACTCAAGCTACTTATCCTTTACTCAAAGAAAGCAAACTGATTAACTTTTTTGGAAACATTGAAGGCAGAGATTTATTTAATGATAAAGCAGATGTAGTGGTTTGTGATGGCTTTACAGGTAATGTAATGTTAAAGTTAGCCGAGTCTTTTTATGTGTTAACCCTAAAGAAAGGCTTAAAAGATGAGTTTTTTGATAGATTTAATTACGAACAATACGGAGGAAGCCCAATATTAGGGGTAAATGCTCCGGTAATGATAGGTCATGGGATTTCTAGTCCCGAAGCCATTAAAAATATGATACTACTATCTAAAGAGATGGTAGAAACCAAAATAATTGAAAAGTTTAAAACAGCCTTCAATTCATAAAATCCATTAATTATGAGTAAAATTCATGCTGCAATTACTGCTGTAAACGGTTATGTCCCTGATTATATCTTAACAAATCAGGAGCTTGAGACCATGGTAGACACCAATGACGAGTGGATTACCAGCAGAACTGGAATTAAAGAAAGAAGAATTTTAAAAGGAGAAGGTTTAGCTACTTCAGATATGGCAGTCCCTGCTGTAGAAGGGCTATTGAAAAAAAGAGGCATTACCGCTGATGAACTAGACTTAATTATTTTTTGTACCTCTACTCCAGATATGCCTTTCCCGGCAACGGCAAATATTTTAGCAGATAAAATTGGAGCAAAAAATGCCTGGGGATATGATTTAAATGCAGCATGCTCTGGTTTTTTATACGGAATTGCCACAGGGTCACAATTTATAGAATCTGGAAAGCATAAAAAAGTATTAATAGTAGGTGGTGATAAAATGTCATCTATCATCAATTACCAAGATAGGGTGACTTGCATTATTTTTGGAGATGGTTGTGGTGCTGTATTATTAGAGCCAAATACTGATGGTTACGGAGTAATAGATTCTATTCTTAAAAGTGATGGATCTGGCAGGCCATATCTGCATCAAAAAGCAGGAGGATCTCTAAAGCCAGCTTCACATGAAACGGTTGATGCTCATGAGCATGCGGTTCATCAAGAAGGGCAAGCAGTTTTTAAATTTGCAGTAACTAATATGGCAGATGTTGCAGCAGAGATTATGGATAAAAATAACCTGACTGCCGAAGATATTGCTTGGTTAGTACCTCATCAAGCTAATAAAAGAATAATTGACGCCACAGCCAACCGTATGGGTGTTGGGTCTGATAAAGTAATGATCAATATTGAACGTTACGGAAATACAACCAACGGAACCATAGCATTATGCTTATGGGAGTGGGAAAGTAAATTGAAAAAAGGAGATAATTTGATTCTTGCCGCTTTTGGTGGTGGATTCACTTGGGGTTCGGTTTATCTAAAATGGGCCTATTAACAATAGGTATTTACATATAATTGTTATATTAGTTTTCTAAATTAAACACAAAATTAAACCAGTAAACATGGGAATGGATATTAAGCAAATTCAAGATCTGATTAAATTTGTATCAAAATCAGGAGTGAATGAAGTATCAATTGAAGAAAAAGATTTTAAAATCACTATAAAAACTACTCAGGAACATACTTATGTAACATCGGCTATGCCAGCTGCAGCTCCGGTTGCTGCTCCAATGGCTCATCAACAAGCCCCTGTTAGTTTGCCAAATGTACCTGTAATTGCAGGGGCAGATGAAAGTAAATACATTACCATAAAATCTCCAATGATTGGAACATTTTATCGTTCATCATCGCCAGATAAAGCCAATTTTGTGAACGTTGGTGATGAAATTGAAGCAGGTCAGGTGCTTTGTATTGTAGAAGCCATGAAATTGTTTAATGAAATAGAATCTGAAGTTTCAGGAAGAATTGTGAAAGTTTTAATTGATAATTCTCAACCTGTAGAATATGATCAACCTTTATTTTTAGTAGAACCAATTTAAATCAATTTGTCAATTAGCCAGTAAATTTTCCCTATGAAAAGCTATTTAGCAAAATAAACAAACCGACAAATTGAATTAAGATGTTTAAAAAAATATTAATCGCAAACAGAGGAGAAATTGCACTTCGTATTATCCGTACTTGTAAAGAGATGGGGATAAAAACAGTAGCAGTATATTCTACCGCTGATAGAGAAAGTTTGCATGTGCGTTTTGCAGATGAAGCAGTTTGTATAGGCCCACCACCAAGTAAAGATTCTTATCTAAATATCCCAAATATTATTTCTGCAGCAGAGTTAACCAATGCTGATGCCATTCATCCAGGGTATGGTTTTTTATCAGAAAACGCAAAATTTTCTGCCATTTGTGAAGAGTACGGAATAAAATTTATTGGAGCAACTGCTGCCCAAATAAATGGTATGGGAGATAAAGCATCTGCTAAAGAAACCATGAAAATTGCCGGTGTACCTACCATCCCAGGATCTGAAGGTTTACTAGTTGATGTGAAAGAAGGATTAAAAATTGCAAATGAAATTGGTTACCCTGTAATTTTGAAAGCTACTGCCGGTGGTGGTGGTCGTGGAATGAGACAAGTTTGGAAAGATGAAGATTTTGAAGATGCATGGAATTCTGCTCGTCAGGAATCAGCTGCCGCTTTTGGTAATGATGGCATGTATCTAGAAAAATATATTGAAGATCCAAGGCATATAGAAATCCAAGTTATTGGAGATCAGTTTGGAAAAGTTTGCCATTTATCAGAAAGAGATTGCTCTATTCAACGTCGCCATCAAAAATTGGTAGAAGAAGCTCCATCACCATTTATGACTCCAGATTTGAGAGAAAGAATGGGCGAAGCCGCTATTAAAGGAGCAATGGCAGTAAGCTATGAAGGTGCCGGAACAGTAGAGTTTTTGGTAGATAAGCATCGTAACTTCTATTTTATGGAGATGAATACCCGTATTCAGGTAGAACATCCCGTAACAGAAGAGGTAATTAACTTCGATTTAATAAAAGAACAAATAAAAGTAGCTTGTGGAATTCCTATTTCTGGAAAATCTTACACCCCAGAAATGCATGCTATAGAATGCAGAATTAATGCCGAAGATCCATTTAACAACTTTAGACCTTCACCCGGAAAAATCACCCATTTTCACTCTCCAGGTGGGCATGGTGTAAGAGTAGATACCCACGTTTATGCAGGTTATAACATTCCTCCAAACTATGATTCTATGATTGCAAAGCTAATTTGCGTGGCTCAAACCCGAGAAGAAGCTTTATGTACCATGGAAAGAGCCTTAAGTGAATTTGTAATAGAAGGCATAAAAACCACTATTCCTTTTCACCTAAAATTAATGAAGGATCCTAATTTTAGAGCTGGTAATTTTACTACTAAGTTTATGGAAACCTTTGATCTTACTGCCGAAGATTAATATTTGAAAATATGTATATATAAATACCATTTTGAATAGTTTCAAAATGGTATTTTTGTTTCGAGAGATTGTAGAATGAGTAAAGCAAGAAAAACAGATTTAGTAGAATCCATCAAAGAAAAAGGCAAAACAATAGAGGCAGAGATGTCTTTTTTTGATCACTTAGCCGAACTTAGAATACATTTGATTAGAGCTTCTATAGCGGTAATAGTTTTTACTACTGTTTGTTTCTTTTACTACGATTTTCTATTTGATACCATCATTATGGGGCCTCATAAGCCTAGTTTCTGGACTTATAGAATGATGTGTAAAGTTGGCGAATACTTTAACATGGGGCCAGATTTTTGCATCACCAATATTCCCGGTAAAATTATCAATACCGAGATGGCAGGGCAGTTTACTTTGCAAATTAATTCGGCTTTAATGATAGGCGTCATCCTTGGTTTTCCATATTTATTATGGGAAGTTTGGCTTTTTGTAAAACCTGCTTTAAAAGATAACGAACGTAAATCGGCCAGCGGATTTGTGTTTTACGCCAGTATGTTATTCATCATTGGTTTAATGTTTGGCTATTTTATCGTCGCTCCATTATCTATCAATTTCTTATCTAATTACAGTATCAGTCCAGATATTGAGAACACCATCACCATAGATTCTTACTTCTCTTCAGTTGCCACGCTAACCTTGTGTACAGGAGCAATTTTTGAATTACCTATTGTAATTTACATCCTTTCTCGTTTAGGCATCATGACACCAAAATTTATGAGAGAGAAAAGAAGATATGCAGTAGTAATCATTTTATTAATTGCGGCAATAGTGACGCCAACGCCAGATGTACCCACCATGTTAACGGTAAGTTTCCCTTTATTTTTATTGTATGAACTTAGTATAGCAGTATCAGGCAGGGTAGAGAAAAAGAGAAAAAAGGCCGAGAAAGAGTTTTACGCAAACTAAAATAATAAGTTTTTTGGGGCGTTCGGGCGGGTTTTCCATTATATCTTTTTGGTAAAAAAAACCAAAAAGCCTACCCGTCCGGTTCAGGCGGGGATGCCATTTCAACCCCTAACGCAAAAGGCAGCAGCTAATAAAAAAGAACAGCTGGTCTTATTTTAGTTTTTCGTTTTCTTTATGTCTGGTAGCATCTCTAATGCTTTTCTTATCCATATTTTTGGTTAAAGCATCAGTTAAATCAATACCTGTTTGGTTGGCTAAGCAAATTAAAACAAAAAGAACATCTGCCATTTCATCTGCTAAATTTACTTCCTCATCAGATTTTTTGAAAGATTGCTCCCCGTATTTCCTAGCCATAATTCTGGCCACTTCTCCAACTTCTTCCATTAAAATAGCCGTATTGGTTAACTCATTAAAATACCTAACGCCGGTGGTATTTATCCAATTGTCTACTAGTTTTTGAGCTTCTTGTATGGTCATAATTTAAAGTTTGATTTTTTTCTTAACACGGATTATAAGGATTTCACAGATTGAATAAGGATTAGATTATTTAGAATATTATTCTTTTTGTTTGTAGAGAAGGTGTCCCAAAGTTTATAATAAGACCAACTTTTAATCCCGATGCTTTTAAATAGTTTATAGTTTGAGCGATGAATGGATTTACAATCTCTTTACTAGATTTTAGCTCGACTATTATATTTTCAAAAACGACGAAATCTGCGATAAAATGATGTTTGAGTATGATTCCTTCATAAACAACTTCGTATTTCTTTTCTTTCAAAAATGGTATTTCTCTATTAATCAGTTCCACTTCTAAAGCATCTTGGTAAATAGCTTCTTTGTAACCACATCCTAATGCACTATGAATTTTCATACAAGCACCAATAATTTCGTATGATTCTTCTTTAAATAAAAGTTCAGTCATTATTCAGATAGATAGAAATAAATGAAACTCAAGGTAAATACAAAATCACAATAAACAAGATTACGTTACAAAAATCTACTAAATCCTAAACATTCAGAATCTGTGAAATCCTTATAATCCGTGTCAAAAATCTTTTTATTCTTTATTCTTGCTATCAATCATAATCGTCACTGGTCCATCATTCACCAAACTCACTTTCATATCAGCTCCAAAAATTCCTGTTTCAGTTTTTTTACCAGTCAGTTTTTCTAGTTCTAAAATCATTTTATTGTAAAGCGGAATAGCTTTGTCTACTTTGGCAGCTCTTATAAAAGATGGGCGATTTCCTTTTTTGGTTTGGGCAAATAAAGTGAATTGAGAGATGAGAAGAATTCTACCATCAATATCAGCTAATGATTTATTCATCAAATCATTTTCATCACCAAATACACGCATATTGGCAATTTTTTGAGCCAACCAAACTAAATCTTCATCCGTATCAGCATCTTCAATTCCTAATAAAACTAAAAACCCCTGCTCAATAACTCCGGTAATTTCACCGTTTACTTTGCAGGCTGCTTCACTTACTCTTTGTATTACTGCTCTCATTCAGTTGTTGGTTTTCGGTTATCAGTTTACAGTCCTTGTTACTCGTGTTACTCGAATCATATCTCTGTAGTTTAGTGTCTTGATTCTTGCATCTATTCTAATGCCTCGTATCATTACCAAAATACATACTTTGATAGCTGTCGTATCGGGTTGGTTCTATATCCCCATTTTCTAATGCTTTTAAAACAGCACAACCAGGCTCGTTAATGTGTACACAGTTATTAAATTTGCATTGATTCATTAAAGCCCTCATTTCTGGGAAAAAATGAGCTAATTCTTTCGGTTCTATATCTGTAAGGCCTAATTCTCTAATACCTGGGGTGTCAATCAATTTTCCGCCGAAAGGCAATTCAAACATTTCTGCAAAAGTGGTGGTATGTTTTCCGGTATCACTCCAGTCAGAAATTTCACCAGTTCTTAATTCTTTGCCAGGAATAATCTGATTAATTAAACTAGATTTTCCCACACCAGAATGGCCAGAAAATAAGGTTGTTTTATCTTTTAATAGCGCTTCTAATTGGTCTAAGTTAGTTCCTTTAATGGCAGAAACAGCCAAACATTTATAGCCAATCCCTTCGTATAGATCTATGTAATTATCTAAAATTTCTAATCCTTCCTGACTAAATAAATCTAACTTATTAAAGATCAAAACAGCAGGGATTCTATAAGCTTCGGCAGTAACCAAAAACCTATCAATAAAACCTAAAGAAGTGCGTGGAGAAGCCAAAGTAACTACCAAACAAGCCTGATCTAAGTTTGTAGCAATAATTTGAACCTGCTTAGAAAGGTTGATGGATTTTCTGATGATATAATTTCTACGGGGGTGAACTTTAGAAATTACCGCAGTTTCTTGGTCGGGTTCTAGCTCAAAATCAACCTGATCACCCACAGCAACCGGATTGGTGCTTACCAAACCTTTCATCCTAAATTTCCCTTTAATTCTACAATCGTACCTATTTTGATCTTCGCCTATAACGGTGTACCAACTTCCTGTAGATTTTATAACTAGTCCCTGCATTGTTTGTAAAGATAGCCATAAACCTTTTTTGACAAAGAATGGCTTTGAAAATTGTTTTGTGTTTAGTTAATACTCAATAATTGAGTAAAATGAGTATTGTTAAATAAAATCGTATCTGATAATCCGAGGATTATCCCTACAGCCAAAAGATGGTTAATCTAGCAGAATATAGCTTTATAGACTAGCTTTTCCCAATATTTCATTGGGTTTAAAACGCCCTTATTTTATTTGTAACAAAAATTTTGTAAATAAAATTTGAAACATTAGCTTTGGTGTATCAAATACACATTAAGAATGACTTTTTACACAACATATACTACAACAACCACTACGCTTAAAGCGTAAGGGAAGGTAGTTTATGGTTTAAAATAACATATTCAAGCGCCTTCCGAGAAACCGGAAGGCGCTTTTTTTTATACTCAAACAATGAAAATTTTAAAATTCGGGGGGACATCCGTAGGTTCCGTAGAAGCACTAAAAGCCTTAAAGGCAGTTATCAAGACCAATCTTGATCAAAAAGAGCAAATTATTATAGTGGTTTCTGCCATGGGAGGTGTAACTAACCAACTGTTAAAAATGGCTGAAAACGCAGTAGAAAGACTAGATTTTTCTACCTCTTTATTAGAACTGGAAAAAAGACATTTTGCAGTCATAAAGGAATTAGTGCCTTTGCAGCAGCAAAATCAGGTACTCACTAAACTCAAGTTGTATTTTCAAGAGTTAGAAGACATTTTGCAAGGCATTAGTTCTTTGCAGGAGTTAAGCGCAAAAACTAAAGATGCTGTTTTAAGCTTTGGTGAGAAAAGTTCGGCTTTTATGATCAGCCGGATTTTGAAAACCATTCATGAAAAAACTGAGTTTTTAGATGCCTCTTTAGTGATAAAAACAGACAGTTCTTATGGGAATGCAAAAGTAGATTTTGAGCAAACTAATTTTTTGGTAAAAGATTATTTTGAGCATCATAAAGAAGAATTAGTGGTGGTTACAGGCTTTATTTCTAGCGATAACCAACAAAAAATAACCACTTTAGGTAGAGGTGGAAGCGATTATACCGCAGCTATTTTAGGTGCAGCTTTAGACGCCAGCCAAATTGAAATTTGGACTGATGTAAACGGAATGATGACCGCCGACCCACGACGAGTGAAAAAGGCCTTCTCTATGGAAGAACTTTCTTATACCGAAGCTATGGAACTTTCGTTTTTTGGCGCTAAGGTGATTTATCCGCCAACCATGATTCCGGCTTTTTTAAAGAAGATACCAATTGTAATCAAAAATACTTTTGAGCCAGATTTTGAAGGAACTTACATCAAACATGATTTAAAACCAACTCAAACCATTATACGTGGAATTTCTTCGGTAGATCATATCAGCATTATTAATATTGAAGGAAGCGGAATGGTGGGTAAAGCAGGTTTTAGCGGTAGGTTATTTTCCTTACTTTCTCGCGAACAAGTGAATGTGATTTTAATTACGCAGTCTTCTTCAGAGCATTCTATCACTTTTGCAGTCAACCCGGATGATGCTTTAAAAGCAAAAGCCTTAATTGAGTTAGAGTTTGAATTAGAGTTGCAAGCTGGTAAATTAGAGCCCGTAAAAATTGAGACCAATCTTTCTATTTTAGCCATTGTTGGCGAGAATATGAAGAAAACTCCAGGAATTTCCGGGAAGCTTTTTAACGCTTTAGGAAGAAACGGAGTTAATGTGGTTGCCATTGCACAAGGTTCTTCTGAGTATAATATTTCGGTAATTATTTATCAACAAGATTTATCAAAAGCGTTAAATGCAGTACATGATGCCTTCTTTGCCGAACTACAAAAAACCTTAAATGTGTTTGTGGTGGGTGTAGGAAACATAGGTACCGAATTATTGAATCAGATTAACGGGCATCAAGAGTTTTTAGCCAAAAACAATCTCATTAACATTAAAATATTGGGATTAATTAACACCAAAAAAATGTTGATTGATACCGATGGGATCGATTTGGCTCATTGGAAAGCCGCTTTAGATTCCTCATCGGCGAAAGCCAATTTAGAAGAATTTGTGGCCCAAATGAAGGCTTTAAACTTGCCAAATTGTGTGTTTATTGATAATACCGCAAGCCCTTATCCTTCTAAATTTTATAAAGAAGCTTTTGAGGCGAATATCTCGGTGGTAACTTGTAATAAAATCGCTAATTCTGGTGCATACTCCCAGTTTGCCGATTTAAAAAACACGGCACAAAAACATGGCGTCGATTTTTATTATGAAACCAATGTTGGTGCAGGTTTGCCCATCATTAAAACTTTAAGTGATTTAATAGTTAGTGGAGATAAGATTGCCAAAATTGAAGCCATCCTATCGGGAACTATATCTTTTATCTTCAATAATTTTAAAGGTGAGCATAATTTTCATGATGTGGTAAAACAAGCACAAGAAAAAGGCTATACCGAACCAGATCCTCGTGATGATTTAGGTGGGATAGATTTTATGCGTAAAATGCTGATTTTAGCCCGAAACGCAGGTTTTGAAGTGGAGGCTAGTGATGTAAATTTAGGTGCAATTTTACCTCAAAACTGTGCGGAAGCACCAAATGTTGATGCCTTTTATCAAGAGTTGAAAAACTCTAACGCTTATTTCGAGAAAATGAAAAAAGACGCTGCCCAAGCAGGAAAAGTGTTAAGATATATTGGGAAGTTAGAAAACGGAAAAGTAGAAATCAGCTTACAATCTGTAGGGGCAGATCATCCTTTTTATGCCTTATCAGGAAGTGATAATATCATTGCATTTACTACTGATAGATACAACGAAACGCAAATGGTAGTGAAAGGACCAGGAGCAGGAGCAGCAGTTACTGCCGCCGGTGTATTTGCAGATTTGGTTAAGGTAGGAGCAAGTAAGAGCTAAAGGAATAAGGAACAAAGATTAAAGAACAAGGATTTAGGACGAGGTTAATGAAAAAATCTATAAAAGTTTTTGCACCCGCCACTGTAGCCAATGTGGTTTGTGGTTTTGATATTTTGGGTTTTGCAGTAAATGAACCTGGCGATGAGCTGATGATGGAGCTGACCGAGAAGCCGGGAGTAAATATTGTATCTATAGAAGGTGATGAAGGTAAATTACCTTTAGATCCACAAAAAAATACGGTAAGTGCAAGTGTAATTAGTTTACTTAAACAAATTGGCAGAGAAGATTTAGGCGTAAATATTCGCTTAAAGAAAAAAATGCCAATGGGTAGCGGATTAGGTTCTAGTGCGGCTAGTGCTGTGGCGGGTTTATTTGCCCTTAATGAATTGCTAGACCAGCCTTTAACCAAAGAACAATTATTGCCTTTTGCCATGGAAGGCGAAGCTTTAGCTTGTGGACATGGGCATGCTGATAACGTTGCGCCAGCTTTATTTGGAGGCTTTACACTCATTAAAAGTTATGAACCTTTAGAAGTAATTGCATTGCCAGTTCCAAATTTATATTGTGCTTTGTTGTACCCACATGTTGATGTGCCTACTCGTGATGCCCGCCAAATCATCAGATCTAAAGTTTTATTGAAAGATGCCGTTACTCAATGGGGAAATATTGCAGGTTTAATCAGTTCACTTTACACTCAAGATTATGATTTATTAGGCCGATGCATGAAAGATGTGATTGTAGAACCTGTAAGATCAATGTTGATTCCGGAGTTTGATAAAATGAAAGAAACAGCCATGGAAAATGGAGCTTTGGGTTTTGGTATTTCAGGCTCTGGCCCAACTGTTTTTTCTCTTTATAGATCAGCAGATAATGCTCAAAAAGTACTTTCAAACTTAAAACAGCTGTTAGCTAGTAAAGGAATTGAAAGCAATATTTACTTATCAGAAATTAATAAAAACGGACCAATTGTTTTATAGAAGCAAGACATTAGTATCAAGTATCAAGATCTATAAGTGTCTTGATACTTGATACTAACTACTCGATACTAAATAGAAATGAAATTATACAGCACTAAAAATCACGAGCTTTCTGTAGATTTTGAAACCGCAGTTTTTAATAGCCTTCCGGCTGATAAAGGCTTATATATGCCCACAATTTTCCCAAAACTTGAGGCTACTTTAATGGCTAATTGGGAACAAAAAACTTTGCCCGAAATTGCTTTTGATATTGCTTATACTTTATTGAAAGATGATATTTCTGCCGAGGATTTAAAAGCAATTATTGATGATGCGGCTAATTTTGAAGCGCCTTTGCATCCATTAGCTCATGATACTTTTGTTCTAGAACTTTTCCACGGACCATCTTTAGCATTTAAAGATTTTGGCGGACGATTTATGAGCAGAATTATGGCTCATTTTCTAAAAAAAGAACAAAAAGAAATTCAAATTTTAGTAGCCACTTCTGGCGATACTGGCGGAGCCGTAGCTTTAGGATTTTTAAATGTTCCGGGAATTAAAGTCACCATTTTATATCCAGAGGGAAAAGTAAGTCCGATACAGGAATTGCAGTTAACCACCAACGGAAATAATATTGAAGCCATAGCCATTGAAGGTACTTTTGATGATTGCCAAGCTTTAGTAAAACAAGCTTTTCATGATGAAGAACTGAATGCGAAATTAAATTTAACCTCTGCAAATTCCATTAACATTAGCAGGTTAATTCCTCAGATGTTTTATTATGCTAATACTTATGCAAGGCTAAAAGATCAATATGAAGACATTATATTTGTAACGCCAAGCGGAAATTTTGGAAATATTGCTGCCGGAATGATGGCTTGGAAATTAGGTTTACCCGTTAAACGTTTTATTGCCGCTACCAATAGCAATGATATTGTTCCTGAATTTTTAGAAACTGGAATTTACAATGCTAGGCCCTCTGTTCAAACTTTAGCTAACGCGATGGATGTTGGCGACCCAAGTAATTTTGTGAGAATTTTAGATTTGTTTAATAACGATTTATCGGCTTTAAAAGAAATGTTAAGCTCTTTTGCTTTTAACGATGAGCAAATTAAAAAAGCCATTGTAGAAGTTTACCAAACCGAAAACTATGTGGTTTGTCCGCATACAGCAACCGGTTATTTAGCCGTAAAAGCAGATCAAGAACAACATCCTAAGCAGAAAAAAACAGCTTATGTGGTTTTAGCAACCGCACATCCTTGTAAATTTCCAGATGTTTTTGAAGAGCTAAATATTCAATATGATATTCCAGCTCAGGTAGAAGAATTATATCAAAAAGTTAATCAAAAGAAAAGCATGAATAACAGCTTTCAAGATTTTAAAGCTCATTTGATTGGGTAATTATTTAGCGAAGGTTTTTTAAGATTAACCTTCGCTTTTTTTTTAGGATGACTTTTTCTTCTTTCTAATGATGGTTTTGATTACTAAATATTTTAGAGACTTACTTTTTTCTCACCACCATCTACACCTTTCACAAATTTGATGAGCCCTTTAAAATAGGTTTCCTGATCATCGTACAAACTCATGTGGCTGCCATTTGGGCAAAATAAATAACTTCCGTTCTGAGCATTTTTAGACATTTGTTCCATGTGTGCAGGGTCCATGGTATCGTGTTTTGCGCCAATCACCAAAGTAGGGACGGTCAATTTCTTTAAATCTGCCATACGATCCCATTTTTCTAATTTTCCAGAAAGCCCAAATTCACTAGGTCCTTGCATGGTTACATATAAAGATTGGTTCATTTTGGCAAACGAGCGATTTACTGGCTCGGGCCATTTATCTACAGGCATTCTTAAAATATGTTCGGCGTAAAAGTTTGGCATTAGCAGCTCCATATAACGTGGATTTTGAAAATCCTTTTTTGCTTCAATTTCTCTAATTTCTTTTAAAACTTCAGGCTTTAGTTGCTTAGAAAGCACTTCTTCTGCGTATTTACTATAATCTGGAGCGCTAGCCATCATATTAGAAATGATTAACCCTTTTAAGTTGTCTTGATATTTAAGAGCATATTCTATGGCTAAAATGCCACCCCAAGAATGTCCTAACACATAAAAATTATCTTTACTTAAGTCTAAAGCTTGGCGTACTTGTTCAACTTCTTCCACATACCTTGGTAAATCCCACATACTAGTATCTCTAGGATCGTCTGAATTGCCGCAACCTAATTGGTCGTAATAAATAAATTCAATTCCTTCTGCAGGCATAAAATTCTCGAAGCATTCAAAATATTCATGGGTAGCACCAGGACCTCCGTTTAGCAAAAGAATCTTCATTTTTGGGTTATTCCCAAAACGTTTAGTCCACACATTAAAAGTCCCTTTTGGAGTTTTAATAGGAATCATTTTTACCCCACCTGTTTGTACATCATCTCCCGTTTTTTCAAAGTAGGTGTTTTCTGTGGTTTGCTTTTGTTGGTTTTTACAGGAATAAAATAAGGTAATCGTAAAAAGTAAAGCGATGGTTAGAATTGGGTTTAACTTCTTCATTTTTAATAACGTTAAGGTTTTGATTTTGGAATACTGAAGTTAAATATTTTTTGGAGTACTACAAGTTGATGTGCAGGAGATAAATTCGTGAAAATGATTTTTTTATTATATTTGTAACTGAATTATAGTTACATATTGATTTGAGTAAAATAGAAAAACTAATTACCCGTTTTTTAAATAAGCCAAAAGATTTGACTTGGGATGAATTGGTAGTCATTTTAGGTTACTATGGTTATTTAGAAATAGCAACTGGAAAAACCGGGGGGTCTAGAAGGAAATTTTCGGATAAGGATCAATCAATTATTAGTTTACACAAGCCACACCCAAAACCTATTGTTAAATCTTATGTGATAGAACAAGTTTTGGATCATTTAAAAGAGAAAGGAAAAATAAAATGATTAACTCCTTAAAATATCAGGATTATACAGCTTCTATTCAATACAGTACAGATGATGAAGTGTTTTTTGGTAAAGTAGTGGGCATTACAGATTTGATTACTTTTGAAGGGACTTCTGTTGCAGAGTTGAAAGCTGCTTTTAAAGAAGCAGTAGAAGATTATTTCGAAAGCTGTAAGAATTTAGGTAAAACTCCCGATAAAACCTATAAAGGAATGTTTAATGTGAGAGTACCTGCAGGCTTACATAAAAAGGCCGCAACATTTGCTTCTTTACATGATATTTCTTTAAATGACTTTGTTAAAACAGCTATTATTTATGCCGTAAATCACGAAGACGATTTTAGTTCAGTTTTGTTAGATAATAGTGAAGATTATGGTATTTAAAATAGGTGTTTTTAGGTAAAAAAATAACCGCTCTTAGGTTAATTTGATTGGGACTTTTCCAGAATTTCTAAAATCTTTTTTAAAATTTCGTTTTGTTCATGTTTTTTTTGATGTTTTTGCTGCTCCAATTAAAAATATAATTTATAGAATTCACATAATAGGAGCATAAATTTCAACAAAAAAGCCACTCGGTTAAAAGTGGCTTTTTAAAGATTTAGTTTATGTTTTTATATTGTTCTTGGACTGTAAATTTTTATAACACCATCGTTTTCACTACTAACAATCAATAAACTCTTTTTGGTTGGACTGTTTTTAGCCTCAATAAATAACACACCTTCTGGGGCATCGCCACATTTTATGATTTGTAGAAATACTGGGGCACTTGGCACTGTTACATCATAAATAGCAACGGCATCAACTCTTTCCATCCCAATAAAGGCTACTTTTTTATTTCCAACGGTTCCAATGGCTATTCCTTCTGGTTCTGCACCCTTATCATCGCTTCTTGCATCGTCGTAAAAATTAGCAGATATAGCTTTTGCATCTAATTCGTTTTTGCTGTCAAAAACTAAATTTCCATCATTCCCATTCCAAACGCTAAAAGATCTTGCTCCTAAAGAATAAAGAGCATCAAAATCTCCGTCTCCATCAGTATCTCCTAAAGTAGTGGTAATATTTAATCTTCCTAATTGCGCATCAGTTCTTAAAGTGGCTCCGTCTGGAAAAGCAGTTGCATCTAAGTTGATATCTTTGACTCTTTTAATTTCTGCAAAGGCAGCATATTCTCTGGCATCACCTTCGTTAGCTGTAAAAAGGTAAGGAATTCCTCCGCTTTGTAAAACCGCAATAGCATCTGGCATATAAATGCCTTTTACTTTCCATTTAGTTAAACTCATTTTACTGTCTTTATCGCTAGGGTCAATTTCATTACCTGCAACATTATAATCTTTAAAACCAAGAGGAAAGATGCTGGTAATGGTTTTTGTGCTTAAATCTACTTTTGCAATTCCATTGTTTTCTTGTAACGTAACCCAAGCAGTTTTAGAGTCTTCAGAAACGGTGATGTATTCTGGTTCAATATCTTTAGCAAAATCATTGCTTGGTCCAAAAATTCTGAAACCTTTACTTTTTAAGGTCGCACTCTGACTTGCAAATGA
Organism: Pedobacter cryophilus; assembly: GCF_005116455.1. Classification (GTDB taxonomy): domain Bacteria; phylum Bacteroidota; class Bacteroidia; order Sphingobacteriales; family Sphingobacteriaceae; genus Pseudopedobacter; species Pseudopedobacter cryophilum. The sequence continues at coordinate 372,592 of NZ_SWBP01000001.1, read as the reverse complement.
AGTAAAGTTAAGGGTGGTTACCGTATAATTTTCTACAGCTATAATAGAAATTGTTCCCATCGGGTCGTTTGCATAATCGTCACTTGGTTCACCTTCATTAGCCGTTAAAATAAATTTTCCATCTGGCGAAAAGGTAATCATATCTGGCAATGCACCAACTTCTATTACTTTAATCTCGCTGTAATCGCTGGTTTTAAAAACAACTACTTTACCATTTGCTTGCTTATTTGTTGATTCTATTGCAGCAGCTAGTTTACCATCATTTACGGCTACACTATTTACTACGCCACCATAAGGTAGTGTTGGTATAGTAGCAATTACTTTAATATTTGTAGGATCAGAAAAATCTAACACATCTATTTTGTTAACTGTACCGTTATTTACCACAAATAACCTTTTAGTTTGAGGGTCAAAAGCAGAAATTTCTGCTGCACCAACATCACCAATATCTATACTTCCTATCTCGCTAAAAGTAGCGGCGTCTTCATTAACAAAAAATTCTGGTTCATCTTTCTTACAAGATGCAAAGGCTAATAAAATAAAAGAGAGTGTAATTAATTTTAATTTCATATTCGGATTTTAATTTTTCCAAAGCTATTTCGCTGTGGTTAAGCCCGTTTAATTAAAATGTTAAATAATTATCATTTAAGTTTTAAGTTAATATCAATTTACGGTGAAGATTAAAATTTGTGAATGATATATGGTTTTTTTAGATAGTAGCAATAACCTATGTTAACTAAACCCGGTAGTAGCGTTTACCGGCCCTGCGAATAATGCCTCCCGATGGATATTCGGGACAGGTTGTGCAGTATGAGCGGATGACGGGACTATCATAACCTAAGAATTATAGGTTTTGCTTTTCTGATTATTAAAAAGTTTAAACCATTAATTTACAGCTGCCGAAATAAATTAAGGATGACAAACAGGCTTCCCGCCTTTTTCTTACTTTTGTGACTTGTTAATTATTGAAGATGTCTGAAGAAAAATCATTAAACTTTATTGAAGAGATTGTAGAGAACGATCTGAAAAGTGGAAAATACGCTCAAATTGTCACTCGTTTTCCGCCAGAACCCAATGGTTACTTACATATTGGGCATGCGAGTAGCATTTGCCTAAATTTTGGTTTAACGCAAAAGTTTAATGGCTATACCAACCTCCGTTTTGATGATACCAACCCTGTAACTGAAGATACAGAGTATGTAGAGAGTATTAAAAATGATATTAAATGGTTAGGTTTTACTTGGGAAAATGAGTTTTATGCGTCAGATTATTTTGATACGCTTTATACTTACGCAGTAAAACTGATTGAGAAAGGTTTGGCTTACGTAGATGAGATTAGTGCAGAAGAAATGGCAACTTTGAAAGGTACACCTACCGAACCTGGAAAAGATAGTCCATATAGAAACCGTTCTACAGCAGAAAATTTAGACCTATTTGAACGCATGAAGAACGGCGAATTCCCTGATGGAAGCCGTACTTTAAGAGCTAAAATAGATATGGCGCATGTAAATATGTTGATGCGTGATCCTATTTTATACCGCATAAAACATACCCATCATCACCGTACCGGAGATAAATGGTGCATTTACCCGATGTATGATTTTGCCCACGGACAAAGTGATGCCATTGAAAATGTAACCCATTCCATTTGTACTTTAGAATTTATTCCGCACCGCGAATTATATAATTGGCTGATTGAGCAATTGGAGATTTATCCTTCTCATCAATATGAGTTTGCTCGTAAAAATTTAAATTATACCGTTACCAGCAAGCGTAAATTGTTGCAATTAGTAACCGAAAAATATGTGAATGGTTGGGATGATCCAAGAATGCCAACGATAAGTGGCTTACGCCGAAGAGGGTTTACGCCGTCATCAATCAGAAACTTTTGTGATAGAACAGGGATTTCTAAACGTGATAACTTATTAGAATACAGTTTGTTAGAATTCTTTATCAGAGAGGATTTAAACAAAACTTCATGGAGAAGAATGGCGGTTTTAGATCCCATTAAAATGGTGATTACCAATTATCCAGAAGGACAAGAAGAACTATTGCATGGCGAGAATAATCCAGAAGTTGAGGGTCATGATGGCGAAAGAGCAATTCCTTTTAGCAAAGAATTATGGATTGAACGCGAAGATTTTATGGAAGAACCGCCTAAAAAGTTTTTCCGTTTGGGGCCTGGTTTAATGAGCCGTTTAAAAAATGCTTACATCGTACAATGTGATTCTTTTGTTAAAGATGCAGATGGAAATGTAACCGAAATTCATTGTACTTATTTCCCTGATTCTAAATCTGGAGAAGATACATCGGGCTTAAAAGTAAAAGGAACTATGCATTGGGTAAGTGTTCCACATGCTAAAACTGCCGAAGTACGGTTGTACGACAGGTTATTTACATCTGAAGAACCCGACCGTGAAGAAGGCGATTTTAAAGACTATATCAACCCAGAAAGTTTAGTGGTATTGAAAAATGCCTACATAGAACCAGATTTAGCCAACGCGAGTAAACAATTAGAAGAAAACCCCGATAGACGTTACCAGTTTATTAGAAAAGGATATTTTTGTGTAGACAAAGATTCTACAGAAGATCATTTAGTATTTAACAGAACTGTAACTTTAAAAGATACTTGGGCTAAAGAAGTTTTGAGATAAGAGTTTTAAGTTTTAGGTTATAAGTTTTAGGTTGGCAGAGTACTTAGAACTTATAACCTACAACTTATAACTCAATCAATACTTTCTATACAAATTAAACAGCACACATTTATCCCAACTGCTCATTATTGGGCTGATATCTAATTTCACAAAATGTCTTTTAAATGCGATGATTGCCGAGGGTAAATCTCTGGTATCATAGCCAATTCTGTGTAAAGCATTTTCTACATCAAAATCTTTAGGAGGCAATGCACTTGGAATGTCATACCATAAACCAAAACCTTTATCGGCTAAAGTTTTCCATGGAAATAAAATGCTTGGATCTGACTTACGTTTGGGTGCAATATCCGCATGACCTATAAAATTAGGAGTTGGAATACTATACGTGGTTTTTAGTTTTGCTAACAAAATTAATAAACTATTAATTTGAGCGTCGCTAAAAGGCTCTGTACCGTTGTTGTCTAATTCTATCCCAATAGAACAAGAATTCATATCGTAATTATTTCCCCATTTACTTACACCCGCATGAAATGCCCTTAACTCGTCATTTAACATTTGTACAATATGCCCGTTACGGCCAACTACATAATGGGCACTTACTTGTGTGCGTTCTAAAATAAAAGTTTTAATGGTTTGTTCTAGCGAATCTTGCGCTGTGTGATGGATAACTACAAAATTAGGTTTTCTACTACTAAAATTAACCGTAGGGACATAAGAAGTTGGAATAACATTTCCAAAAGAATCTGCTAAAAATGGAGCTACATTTAATTCCATTTTTTCTTCCACTGCTTTTACTTTTTCTTCCTGAATTTTTTGAGCTTGCTGAAAAGGCTTTGGTGAACAGCCGGCAATAATTAGAATAAGAAGAGTAAAGGTGATTTGAAAACGATTCATTTTTAAAATATTTTATTTGGGCGTTTTAACACGCTTTACGCTGTATCTTTTGGCGAAAAGCCAAAAGGATGCCGCTTCAATCGTTAACGCAACCTGCAAATTTAGATTCAATCGTCTAATAAAAAAGCATACAAAATCTATCTAAATTTTAGTTCTGCAAACTTATAAATTATTCTTAATGAGGCTTTAAATTTTTATTGAATATTAAAGGCATAAAAAAAGCTCCAATTCAAAAAGAAAGGAGCTTTTATAATTTATAAATTCTTTATGTTATTTCAATCGGGGCATTAAAAAACTTAAAGTTGCTGCATAAGCATCAGAAGCAGCAACACTATTGTAAATTGGATTTGATGGATTTGCAAAAGCATGGTCTGCATCATATTGTTTTAGTATTAATTTCTTTCCAGCTTTGTTCATATTGGCCTGAAAATCTTCGGCAACTTTAGGCGTAATCCATCCGTCTTTGTTAGCAAATATCCCTAAAACATCGGTGTTTAAAGTTTGTAAACGTTCTATATTAGTTTCGGGCATACCATAATACATTACACAACCAGCAGCTTGTTTACCAGCCATAATAGCAGTTTGTAAACTCCAGCCTCCGCCAAAACACCAACCAATAGTTGCAATTTTAGCATTTGGACCGGCTAAATTAATAGCCCCGTTAATAATATTTTTGATCCTATTTTCATCAGCACCTTGCATAAATTTACCAGCCATTTCTTGTGTAGTAGCTACTTTTCCATCATAAAGATCTAAAGCAATTACATTGATGTTGCCTAAATCTTTATATAATTTGCCTGATACTTCTTTGATGTAATCATTTAATCCCCACCACTCGTGAATTACAAAAATGTAGTTGTTAGTTGGGTTTGCAGCTTTAATCATAAAGCCGCTCGCATCAGTACCATCAGCTGCTTTAAAAGTAATTTTTTCGCCTAAATCTGTAGTAGCTGTAAAAGGAGAAGGGTTTTGATGTTCTTGAACAAAACTTTTATCATCTGCTAAAGAAGCAAACTGTACTGTTGCAGTAGATTTTGTTGAGCCATCTGGAGTGGAAGCCGCAGTATTACAACATGCCATTTTGGTTTGGCTAAACGCCGTAGCACTAACTATTAATGCTATGGCTAGGATATAAATTTTTTTCATGATCTTATTTTTATTTACATGTTCGAACATGTAAACGCGAAAGATGTTTTTATTTAAGAATAAAAACGTTAAAATTTTTTAAAAAATGATCTCAGAAATTGGAGAGGTAAACTTGTTTAGGCTAAAATCTCTTTAATATCAGCCTCTGATAAAGATTTCATAAAGCTATCTTCTGTAGTAATTAAGCTTTTGGCTACTCGTAGTTTTTTATTTTGTAAAGCCAGAATTTTTTCTTCCACCGTGTCTCTAGTGATAAATTTATAGATAAACACATTCTTTTTTTGCCCAATTCGGTGGGTTCTATCTATAGCTTGTTGTTCTACCGCGGGGTTCCACCAAGGGTCTAAAATAAATACATAATCTGCCTCGGTAAGGTTTAAACCAACACCGCCAGCTTTAATAGAGATTAAAAATATTTGAATGTCTTGTTCGGCTTTAAATTCTTCTACTACTTTTCCACGGTTGGTGGTAGCGCCGTCTAAATAAGAATATTTGTAATGATGACGTTCTAAATATTTTCTGTAAAGATCTAATTGTTTCACAAACTGAGAAAAAACCAAAACTTTATGCCCAGCTTCTACTACGCTTTTTAATTTATCAATTACGTCTTCAAATTTACCCGATTCTCCTTTGTAATCCGCATCTACTAAAGCAGGGTGATTAGCAATTTGGCGTAATTTGGTTAAGCCTTGTAGCATTTGAATGGGCGATTTGCTGTAATCACCAGTTTCTAAAGCCTTTAATATTTCGTTGCGGTAATCTGATTTTGTTTGCTCATAAATCTCTAGCTGATCTTCAGTCATTTCACTAAAGAATAAGTTTTCTGTTTTTGGAGGCAATTCTGTTGCTACTTGTTCTTTGGTCCTTCGCATTACAAAAGGCTTAATCAATACCTGTAGCTTTTGGGCCATTTCCTCATCTTTTTTCTTTTCTATAGGCTGTACAAAATCTTTTAAAAAGAAAGTTTGCGAACCCAATAAGCCTGGGTTAATAAATGACATTTGTGTCCAAAGATCATTCACGGTATTTTCTACCGGTGTGCCCGATAAAATCAATTTATGCTTAGATTTTAACTGTTTTACAGCCTTAAAAGATTTAGATGATGGGTTTTTAATATTCTGACTTTCATCTAAAATAATGTAATGGAAATACATTTCTTTTATCACGTCAATGTCTACTCTGGTAATGCCATAGGTGGTAATTACTACATCGTATTTATCAAAAACAGCAATATTTTTATCTCTAAAAGTTCCGGTATGGGTATGGATTTTTAGTTTTGGGGTAAACTTTTTAGCTTCATTTACCCAATTGTAAATTAATGAGGTAGGCATCACAATTAATGATGTAGTGTGTATTCCTTGTTCTGCTTGCTCTTCTTTTCCTTTTTGAAGTAAGGCTAAAGTTTGAATGGTTTTCCCCAAACCCATGTCATCAGCTAAACAACCACCAAAATTATACTTTTGCAGAAAGTGAAACCAATCATAACCTGCTTTTTGGTAAGGACGCAAAGCTCCTTTAAAATTAATTGGAGCAGCTATTTCTTCAATATTATCAAAATCAGAAAGGCGTTGTAATTTTCTGTCCATGGTAATGGTAGCCAACTCGCTATTGGCAAAATCATGTACCAAGCCTACATGCAGCTTCTTTAACCGTAGCTCCTCATCGCCTTCTGTAAAGTTTAACAGATTTCCATACTGAGAAAACCATTTTTCAGGAATAATAGCAATCTCTCCGTTGGGTAAAGTAAATTCTCTTTTTTTATTGAGGATATGATGCTTTAGCTGAATAAACGGAATTTTATAATTCCCAAATTGTACAATGGCTTCAATATCAAACCAATCGTTTTTCTCTTTAATCTCGAGGTCTATTTTGCTGCTGCCAATAACATATTTTTTAGCGCTGGTATCTTGTTCAAACTCAAAACCCTTTTCAATTAAAACATCATGATTTTCGCTAATAAAGTCAAAAACAGAAAAAGAACGATCGCTTTCTTCATTCACTTGGGCAACTTCTAAATGAACAAATAATTCGCTTTGCTTGGTTAAACCCATAGCCAAAAGCTCCTCTAATTTCTTTTTCTCCCAGCTTAATGATCTTTTTATCCTGTGAAAAACATAATTATCATCTTCCTTTTCCATCCTTACGGTTACGGCTAAATCGCCACCAGCCGCAAAAACGTAATTTCCATATTTAAAAAATAGCTGGATTTCTGATACTCCGCCAGATACATAAACCACTTTTAAAATAGGTTTTGCTTCATGTTTTTCGGTATGGATGGTAAATCCTTCTGCATAAACATGGTATTTCTCAATCAAGGGAGCAACAAATTTTTCAAAATAAGTGGCCTCTGATGATTTTGGGATAGAAATAAAACGCTTATTTAAAAAAGGCAATAATTTTTTACCTTCTAAGTCTTGTTCAAAATTGTAAAGGACATCATCCAATAATAAATAAGCAGGATGATTGATAATCACCTGTGCATCTTTAAACATGAAATCTATTCTTTTTTCTAAATATTTTATAGTCGGGAAGTATCTCGTTTCTGTTTCGTTTCTTCTAAAATGAAATAAAACGGTTGCAGGCTCTTCTGCAAAATGTATTTGTTTTTCTACCGGCCAACCTTCTTTACTCATCACATAAACTTCTTTATTTCTTAAAAGGAGTAAAGCGTCACTTAATTTTTGTTCAATTTTTGGTCTTACAGCATCATAAAATTTTTCATCCCAGTTTTTACTAAAAAATTCGGTAGCTCTAATGGGTTTTTTGTAGAATTTTTTAATGATGCTATCTTGTTCTACATCCTCTAAAAGTTTTATTAGCTTAAAATCAGTAGGATCAAGCCATTTGGTAAATTCTTTTGCCGTACTGGTAAAAAGTCTTTGGTAGGTGAGAGAAAAATCCCCGTCAGGATTTAACTGAACAATATGAGGTTCAATTAAAAAGCCTAAATACTCATGCTTAGCAAATGAATATACTAGCTTACAGGGTTTATCTGTTGCAACTCTTAACATTAAATGGATAAAAAAATTTAGGTAATTTAAGGAGGTAGTAGATAGAAAAAATTCTAATCTACTAATAGATTCTGTTAAACTGAAAATAAATTCATATTTTTTTATAACTAACTGAAATTTAAACCTTTTGATGAGCGATGTTATTGTTTTAGCATTTGGCTTTTTTGATTGTAAATTTTAGATGCCAAACCTAAATGAAAAAGATTTTAAGCCAATTAATTAGGGTTATGATAGGTTAAACAGTAGCTTTTAAAATTAAAACAGTTAATATCGGTATCATATTCATTATTTTGGACCTGTTGATTTCTTTTCAAGGAGTATATTTCTATTTTTGATGCTCGTAATTTAATTTAAAATGAATAATTGGTTTAAGAAGAATGGTATACATTTAGCTATTGCAGCTTTTTTTGTAGCCTTATGTTTTGTGTATTTTGCACCCGCGTTTCAGGGTAAAGTATTAATGCAAAGCGATGTGCAAAAAGCAGCAGCTACGCAAAGCGAAATTATGAAATACAAGGCCATAGACGGTAAATCTCCGTTATGGACAAACAGTATGTTTGGCGGAATGCCCACTTATCAAATTTGGTTAAAGTATCCTAAAAACATTACTACTCATGTTATTACTTTTTTAAAGGTTACATTTCCAAACCCGGTAGATACTGTTTTAATTTACCTTTTAGGAACTTATTTTTTACTGCTGGTTTTAGGGTTGAGTCCTTGGTTAGCAGCAGCAGGTGCCATCGCATTTGCATTTTCTTCTTATAATTTCATATTTCTAGAAGCGGGGCATAGCAATCAAGCTATGGCAATTGCTTTTTTTCCTCCAATTTTAGCAGGTATTTTGCTCACCTTACGTGGAAAATATTGGCTTGGGGCAGCTTTAACAGCTTTCTTTATTGCTATGGAAATTAGGTCTAACCACATTCAAATGACCTTTTATCTTTTTATAGCCTTGCTTATTTTAGTTGGGATAGAATTTTATCATGCTTATAAAAACAAAACATTACCCCAATTTGGTAAAGCTTTTGGATTTTTAACTTTAGGAGTTGTTTTAGCCATCGCAGTAAATGCAGGTACATTATGGACAACTTATGAATACGGACAGTTTTCTACCAGAGGAAAATCTAACATCACCACAGATAGCGCTCAACCTAATAATGGTTTAGATAAAGATTATGCTTACCAATGGAGCCAGGGAGTAGGAGAAACCATTACTTTATTAATTCCTAATGCTTACGGAGGCGCATCATCCCCAATTTTAAAAGAAGATTCTCAAGTAGCAAAAGCCCTACAAGCCAAGGGGGCAGACGCACAACAAGCTTTTGGATTTGCACAGCAAATGCCCGTTTATTGGGGTCCAAAACCTTTTACTTCTGGTCCATGGTATTTTGGAGCCTTTGTTTTATTTCTATTTGTTTTTGGTTTGTTTGTAGTAAAAAGCAGGTTAAAATGGTGGTTGTTAAGCGCTACTATCTTAAGTATTTTGCTTTCATTTGGGAAGAATTTTAGTGTAGTTTCTGATTTGTTCTTTAACTATTTCCCACTTTACAATAAGTTTAGATCGGTAGAATTTAATTTAGTTATAGCCAGTTTATGTGTACCAATTTTAGCGTGTCTAGCCGTATTTGAAGCTACAAAAGCAGGGGTTGATCAAAAAGAAATCATTAAAAAACTTAAAACCAGTGCTTACATAGTTTTAGGAATATTAATAGTAATGATAGGTTTACCTTCTCTACTGTTCTCTTTTAAATCAGATACGCATCAAGATCTTTTAAACCAATTAAATCAAATGGCTGGTGGCGACCAAAGTTTTGGTGCTGGTATAGCTCAAGCCTTGGTAGAAGATAGGATGTCTTTATTTAGAGCAGATGCTTTCCGTTCGTTCTTATTTATTGCTGTTGGAATAGGAGTGCTTTGGGCATTGATCAATAAAAAAGTTAGTCAGCCTATCGGCTTTATCATTATTGGTTTAATTATCCTTACAGATTTATGGTCGGTAGATAAAAGATACCTAAATGATGAAAAGTTTGTAGCCAAAGCCATTATGACTCAACAAGCTAAGCCTAGAGAAGTAGATGAATTTATTTTAAGAGATAAAGACCCTAATTTTAGAGTACTTGATTTAACTATTTCTACTTTCCAAAGTGCTGATGCTACTAATTTTCATAAAACTATTGGAGGTTATCATGCCGCAAAATTAAAGCGTTTTCAAGAAGTGATTGATAAGCAGTTTACTGGGAGTCTTAATCAGGATGTTTTGGATATGTTGAATACCAAATACTTTATCACTCAGGGTAAAGATGGGCAAAATGTTTCTATGCAAGTAAACCCAACGGCTAGTGGTCACGCTTGGTTTGTACAAAGCATTCAATTTGCGGATAACAATGATCAGGAGATGAAAGCCATTAGTTCTTTTGATCCTAAGAAAGAAGCTATTGTTCATCAAGAATTTAAGTCGTTAATTGATGTTAAAAAAGTAGGAGTTGCCCAAAATGGTGGTATTGTTTTAACAAGTTACCATCCAGATCTATTAAAATATGAATATACTTCTGATAAAGATGTGGTAGCTGTATTCTCAGAAATTTGGTATCCTAAAGGTTGGAAAATGTACGTTGACGGGGAAGAAAAGCCTTATTTTAGAGCAAATTATATTTTAAGAGCAGCTGTTTTACCGGGTGGAAATCACAAAGTTGAATGGCGATTTGAACCTCAAAGTTATTTTTTAGGAGAAAATATTTCATTAATTGGATCTATTCTCTTAACTTTAATCTTAGGTTTTGCAATATACCAAGCAAAATCCCGTAAGCAACCAGCTTAAACTAACCAGTTTTATAAGAGAAAATCCCGATTCAAAAAGATCGGGATTTCTATTTTTAGGGCTTTTTTTATTGCAATAGTTTAAGTAAAATAAACCCGGTTGAAGCGTTTACCGGCCTCAAGAATAAGGCCTTGTGTAGTATAAGCGGAAGACGGGACTAGCGGAATTTAAGAACCACTGTTGTTGCTTTTCTAAAAATTAATCGTTTGTCTTTTTATTAGCCAACCAATAGCTCATTAACCTATAGGAGATGATGAAATGATGGAAAATATTAGGTAAAAAGCCGTAGTATTTTCTAAAAATGCGGTAACGTTCTAACAAACTTTGACGATGTTTCTTTTTAGACATTCCGCCCATTAAATATTTAGCTACATACTGTTGCGTATTCACTACTTTATTAGATTGCTTAATTGCTGATAAAATCCAATCAATATCTGCGCTGAGTTGGTATTGAGCATCGTAAAGTTTAGTAAGGTTACGTTTAATGTAAATGGCTTGGTGGCTTACGCTCATGCCGTATTTAAAGCTTTTTAAGGTTAGCTCTTCGGGAGATTGATGTCGTCGCCTGCCTTCGCTTAAAAGTCGTTCATTTAGCATTTCAGTCTCTCCATAATAAATATCGGCATTTGGGGCGCTACTAAAAACTTTTTGAACGGTATCTTTTTCATAAATCTCGTCGCCAGAGTTCATAAACAACACATAATCTCCGGTGGCAAGTTGCAAACCTTTATTCATGGCATCATAAATTCCTTTATCAGGCTCTGAAATAAATTGAGCTAATCTGTTTTTAAATTGATGAATAATTTCTAAAGTGCCATCGGTTGAGCCGCCATCAATCACAATATACTCTATGTTGGCATAATTTTGCTGCAATACCGAGTTAATGGTGCGTTCAATATCTTTTGCGTTGTTATATACCACCGTAATGACTGACAAAAGAGGTTTGAATTCTTGATTGGTCATTTATTTAAGATTTGCTGGTATAACTTAAGATGTTGTTGCGCTATAATTTCTTCTGAAAACTTGTTCATTACCGTTTCGCGAGCATTGGTATTTAGTTTTTCCTTTTCAGGATGTTGGTAAACCCAGTGAATTCCTCGGGTAAAATCTTCGGTATTTTTATATTCGGCCAAATAACCGTTTTGCTGGTGAATAACCATATCTGGAATGCCGCCCGTAGTGAAAGAAACCACTGGAGTGCCACAGGCCAAGCTTTCCATTACTGTATTTGGCAGATTGTCTTCTAAAGAAGTGGTTAAAAAAACATCAGCAGCGGCATAAGCTATAGCTAATTTTTCATCATCATTAATGGTCCCTAAAAACTGAACTGGTATTTTAAAAGGCAAGTTCGTTTCTGTTTGTCGGTTACCAAATATAAGCAGTGTTGCTTTATCTTTTAAATCAGGGTTTTTTGTAATCCAAAGGTCTAAAGCATTTACTAAGTAAGCGGTTCCTTTGTGCGCATCTTTTTTTGATGGCATAAATCCGCTGAGTAGAACAAATTGATTTTCTTGAATATTTAAAGCTTTTTTAGCTGCTGATTTATTGGTGGGCTTAAAAATTTGCGTTTCTAAAGTATTTGGAATTACGTTTATAGAAGCATTTTTTAGCAGTCCACTTTGCCCGGCGGCTTCAGCTAACCAAGTACTCGGACTAATAATTTGTGGTTTTATTTTTTGATAAGCTTTTTGCTTTTTTAGCCAAATTTGATTGGAAATATCATTACTAGCTGGTTTTTTTAACAAGGGGCAAAAACCACAAGCATTTAAATATTGCTGGCAATTAAACCTTACATGGCAACCTCCGGTAAAGGTGTTACTATCATGAATGGTCCAAACTATGGGTTTATTTAAAAGTGCGAGTTTTTCTAACGCCGCCGGATTTAAAAATCCATGATTTACCCAATGTAAATGGATAATATCTGCTGCTTTAACTGCCGGATGTTGATGAATATCTATCCCAAAAAGAGATAGCGAAAACGGAAGCTTTAAGTCTTTGGTATAAAACTTTGGCAAATACCTTTCGGCTAAAATATTGGTGGTAGCTAAAGCCCGCTGAACCAAATTTGGATATAAAGCGTGGATATTTGGCTTTTGGCTAAATTTCATAAAAGTGTACATTTCACTTTCTAAGCCGGCATTTTGTAAGGCGGTATTTAACCTGTAACAAGCCCTGCCTGCACCTCCGTTGCCATCATAAGTATTAAGGTGAATCACTTTCATGAGTTGTAAAAATACAATTCTTTGTGTGATTTGATAAGACTATGCAATTGATTTGCGCTAGTTAAGATTAAATTGAGCTGTTGAATGTTTATTTGGGCGTTTTAACACGCTTTTCGCTAAATCTTTTTATTTGAAGATTTGTCAACTCTCTTGCCAAATCATTTAGAGAGTTGACAAATCTAAAATCAAATAAAAAGTATATCGCTTCAATCGTTAACGCACTCATCAATTGGAAATTTAGACTCACTTTAACTATTCGCTATTTTAATTTTTGAAAGCGCTTTTCTTTTTGTTTTCTTTGTTGAAATGACGGAGAACGAATTAACCGATAAGCAGTTTTGGGCAAATTACTGGGAATCTAAAAAAGGATTGGCTTTTAAAGTACCAGAAAATTATACTTTTTATCAAATTATTCAGCAAATCACAAAAGAAAAAAAGATGGCTTCGGCCATAGAATTAGGCGGTTTTCCGGGTTATTATGCCATTTTTCTAAAAAAGTATTTTGGTATTGAAGCTTCACTTTTAGATTATTTTATTCATCCCAAAATTTTAAAAGAGGTTTTAACGGTGAATAATTTGGATGAGAAAGATGTAGAAGTCATTGAAGCAGATTTGTTTAATCACCAGCCCACTAAACAATATGATTTAGTGCTTTCTTGCGGATTAATTGAGCATTTTAAAAACACAGAAGAAATTATTGCTAAACATATTCCCTTTCTAAATGCAAATGGAACGCTATTAATTACGCTCCCAAATTTTAAAGGAGTAAATGGTTGGGTTCAAAAAACTTTTGACCGTTACAACTATGATAAGCATGTTTTAGAATGTATGAATCCTGTTCATTTAGCTCAAATTGCTAAGCAATTAGGATTAAAAAATATAGAAGCCTATTATTTTGGAAGATTTAGTACTTGGTTAGAAAATAAAGAAGAGAAATCTTTTATGACCAAATTTTTAGTTAAAGGCATTTGGTACGCAGGTAAAATTATTACTCGTATTATTCCGGTAGAAAGTAAATTATTATCACCTTACATTGTTTTAAAGGCGAATAGATAAGATTAACGTATTCTCTGTTTAATAAATCTGATAACTCTTTGAAGGATATTTCCTTTTCTTTTGGCTAAAAAGTCTTTCACCATTTTATAAGCTATTGGGTTTTCTTTTGTGGTTTTTGGAAATTCTTTAATAGCATGTTTGTGAATTTCTACTGCGTAGGTGTTTTCTATAATAGAGTGTATGCCTGTACCATCATGCCCAATATTATTGATTAATGATTTGGAAGGATTTAAACTTAAACCGTTATTTAAAAATACAGAAGCGTACCATCTAATGGCCCACGAATTATTTTTACCAGCTTTAAAACCTTGTATTTGTTTCCAAAAATTCATTTTTCCATCAATAGAAAAATCTTTGATTTTTTTAGCGTCAAACTGAGCAATGATGTGGTCTATATCTGGATTGAAATGATCCCAAGCTCTTTTCCAAGTTGCCCATCCCCAGCTATGTGCTGCTCGGTAAACAAAAGTTTCGGGCAAATCATCGGCCTTAGCCAAAGGATACATGTAAGCACTAATGTGCATAAGTTTTGAATCGTTTTTATAAAGATCTAAAGCTTCATTAAAATATTCTAAAGTATAAGGCGAGCTCAATAAATCATCTTCAAAAACAATTACTTTACCATATTCATTCACTAATTCTGTTACGCCATTGATAATAGATTGTGCTAAACCTAAATTTTGTTTTTGGACTATGATTTTTATCGATTTAAAACCTTCTGCAGCATGTATAATGTCTTCAACTTCTTTTACCGCTTCTGTTTCTTTAGTTGTTTTGGCTGCATCGGCATAAATAAAAAGACGAGATTCTTCGGCTAGAAAATTAGCTTGTAAAAATTTTAATGTTCTTCGGGTATGATCGGGCCTGTTATATACGAAAAGTGCAATTGGAGCTAAATTTTGCATCGCTTTATCTAAATTTAATTTTACTGATGATTTGCTCTAAAAACTCGTTAATGTCTGCAGAGATTTTCATGGTATAAACTAAACCAACAAAAATTCCGCCAACTAAGCCAGATCTAAATAAGATATCCAAAATATAAAAATCTATTTTCGGTAAAAATATTCCGGGGGTTAACGCAACAGCACTGATGATGATAATTTTGATAAATGAGGAATCGAAAGGTTGTAGATTAAATTTTACTTTATTGTATAGCCAATAGGCAAAGTTGAGTGCTATCATGGTAAATAGGTAAGCCATAGCTGCTCCGGGTAATTTATAAATTGGGATTAAAATGATGTTGAGTAAAACGCAAAGTATTGCTGCACTAATTAAAAAGTACATCACATTTTTATAGTTTTTAGAAAAACTAATAATGGCACCGTTTAAACCTCCGGTAATGTCGGCTAAAAAAGCGAGCCCAATAATTACAAAAACAGAAAAATAAGAGCTGTAAATAGGTTTATGTAAAAGGATTAAAATGTTTTGCCAATTGGCGATGAGTCCGACAAGTAATAAACAGCCAATAAGAAATTGTACTACAGATGTTTTATGGTAAATCTTTGCGATTTTTTGAAGGTCGTTGTTTTTCCATGCTTCGGCAATAATTTGATAAGAAGTTGTATTTAAAGCTTTAGCCGGTAGACTAATCACTAAAGCCATTCCAAAAAAAGTGCTGTAAATTCCTACCATTTTTTCATCAGTAAAGAACTTTAAAAAGATGATGTCTAAGTTTTGGATCAGTGCTACAGAGCCTCCAGCTAGGGTAGAATACAATCCGTATTTCAACATGCTTTTAGTCTGCGATTTTAAAGCGGTTTCTATCGGCGAAAGCTTATAACTATTAATTTTATTGATATACCAGGTGATAGCTAATAAAATGAAAAGGTTGGCGGCAACATAATAGGTGATAAAGCCTTCAAAATTTAAGATATTGAAACCAATTAATATGATTCCAACGGTGGTACTCAATTTTAAAAATACTTCTCTTAAAAAAGCAGGAAAAATGTTGTGAAAGGTAGTGCGAGCAAAGGTTTCTTGTATGCTAAATAGCATGGTAAATAATGCAACCGGGATAATATAATAGTAATATTGGTTGAGTAGGGATGAACCTTTATCTTCTTGATGTAGGCCAATAATAAGTTGCTTTAAGCCAATAAAACCAATGGTGATTATAGCGAAACCAATTAAAGCGAATAAGAAAGTTAAGGTTGCAAATCCGCCATGTTTTTTATCATTTGATCTATAAAACGGAAAATAGCGTGTAATTACACTTCCAAAACCCAATAAAGATAATTGTGTGTACAACAACGATATGGCAATGAGTAAACTAAAATAACCAATTTCCTCAATTTGTAAGTAGCGTTGAAACAGGATTATGAGATTCAAGAAACCAAGCAGAGTACCCACATATAAAGTGATACTATTGTAAAAGCCTTGTTTTTTGAGGAGGTTCATGTTGAATGTTTAAGAAAGATATTTTTACTTTGAGACAGCATTTTTTATAATTTGACTAAGTGATAAAATTTGAGAACTTAAGTCATAATTTTCTTTGATATGTAAAGCTCCATTTTTTCCTAATTCAGAAGCTAATGTAGGATCTTTTAAAACACGTAACATATTTTTCGCAAAAGTATCTATATCATATTCATCAGATAATAATCCAGTTTTTTCATTTAGTACAGCTTCATTTATTCCTGCATGTTTGGTAGAAATCACAGGTAAACCACAGGCAGATGCTTCCAAAATACTATTTGGAGTTCCTTCACTATCGCCGTCAGATGCGGTAACTGAGTGTTGCACAAACGCCCTAGCAAATTTTAATTTTTCTGCCACTTTTTCATGAGTATAAACGCCAGGAAATTCAATATCATTTTCGAGGTTTAATGATTGTGCCAATAATTTACTTTCTGCTAATAAGGGCCCATCACCAGCCATAATAAGTTTAGCATCTTGCATTTCTTTCTTCACAATTGAGAAAGCTTTAATTATTATTTGAGGGGCTTTCTTAGCTACAAATCTACCTGCAAAAAAAAGAATAGGGGAGTTGTTTTCTGGATGTGAAATCTCAAACTTATTTAAATTTACTCCATATGGATTTAAGAATAATTTTTCAGGAGATGCGCCAAGTTTTAGTAAAGCTTGATACATGAATTTAGATACGCAAATTACGGCACTTGCATATCTAAATGCGTTTTTATAAGAGAATTTAAACTTATTAATTGTTGGAGAATGATGAGCATCTGCACCATGAAAATGAATAATAAGTGGGACATTTGCTTGTTCACAAGCATTGCAAACAGAAGCTCCAACCATCCCGTATTCTGCTAAAACAACATCAATTTTATTACTTTTTAAATAATGAACAAGAGCTTTGTTTCTAACTTTAATATTTGTTTTTTTTAAAATCTTCTTCTGAAATAGGTAGATTAATAAATCTAGTTTGGATTTTATTAGATACCTGCCGTCTTGTTCATAAACAGGAAACGCACCTCCGTATAATAGAGAAACGTTCCCCGGTAAATTGTCAATATGGTTTTGAATAAATGTTTCGGAGTAAACAGAAGCATTAGGTTTAATGATGCATAAATTAAAATCGATATCATTCATTATCCTAATTTCTTAACCACTAAGTAACGTCTTAAAGGTTGAGTAAGCATATTTTTTATTTTATTGAGGATTCGTTTTGCTCTTTCAGACTTGGTTACAGGTTTGTTAGAGAAAAAAGCAGACTCAAAATCATCATTTTTCTCGAGTACTACGTGAGAATAATCCCCTGTATTCCAAATACTTTTTACTTGATACAATTGTACTTCTGTATCTGTATCTAAGGCTAATTTATTAATCACATCAAAAGAAATATGCTCATCAACAGGTTGCATAGTCTCTGGCTTATGAATTAATGACCATTTTAGATTTTGTGGTGTAGGAACTGATAAGAATATTTTCCCTTTGTTATTTAAAATCTTTTTAAGAGCAGTATTTACAAAAGGCCTGTCTGTTATTGCAATGTGTTCATATACATCCATAAAGACAATGAGGTCAAACTTTTCATCAAAAGTTTCTTCAGAAAGTAAGGAAACAATAAAATTAACTTTGTGATTTGCGAATAATTTTTGAGCGGCAGCTATTGATTGAACACTAATATCTATGCCTGTAATTTGTGCATCTGGCCATTTTTTGCTCATTCTGGCACAAATACTTCCTACTCCGCAACCAACTTCTAATATGCGTTTTGGTTTAGCTGGGGTGTTTTTGATTAATGTTTGCCAAGCTTCCTCAACTCGAGGATTTACTTTAACAAAATCGTTTATTTTGAATTTTGTGTGTTCATCATAATAAGAGACAACATTATTATGGGTTATTTTTTCAGACATTTAGTATTAGCAAAAAAAATGAAAGGTATAATTTCGATATTATAATTGTTTTCGAGCAACTACTACATATAGTGCCCCATCTCGGTTGCGCTGCGTTTGTGAGTTTATTTTATTAAAAAGACGAATGAGCGATTGCATTACTAAAGCAACAGGTGGGATTAAGAATTTTGGTAATTTTAAAACTATACCATCTTGCAATAATTGCAAACCACTAGCCGCTAAACCTAGTATTCCATAAAATGAGTCAATTTTATAACCTTCTGCTTCTATAATTTTTCTTAGCCCCGCACTTGTCCATCTCCAGTAATCATTTGGTGTAGGATGATAAAACCAATATCCATGTGTAGTTAAAATTATAGATCCGCCAGGCTTTAAAATTCTTAATGCTTCTTTTAAATAGCCACTTGGAGTGTCCACATGTTCCAATACCTGATTAGATAAAATAATATCAGCATAATTATCTGGCAGGCTGGTTTTACTGTCAAAATCAATAAAATGCTCAGCTTTTGGGTTAATATCTAAATCAACGCCTAAATATTTACCAACCAGAGGTTCAATAATACTTCTATAAGGCATATCTCCACATCCAAAATCTACAAGAATTTGATCCCTTTTACTAGATGTAAGTTCTTTTATTTTAGCCACAGTTGTATCTCTTAACTGCGTTAAAACGACATATCGAGTATGAAAAAGGGTGGGATTTAACCTGTCATCTGCCATTCAACAATCTTTAAATTAAATGCAAATATACTTTTTTAACAAAATAATAGATACTTAATAAAGAGGATGTTTAATTTCATAAATTTTACCGTTGGCTAATTAAGTTTGATCATAAATCATATCCTCACAATATTTTATTTTGAATTAAGTAGATTTAATAAATTTCTTTTTATGAAAAATCTTTGTTTTATCCTTCTTTTTATAACTGTATTTTATTCTTGTAAAAAGAAAGATTCTATTGTGGTTGATGATGATTTTAAAACTAAAGTTTCATTTGAAGTCTCAAACACTAATATTTTTGAAGGAGACAGTATCAAATTCACCAATACGTCAAGTCTATTTAAAGACGCTAAATTTAAGTGGACATTTGAAGGAGGATCTCCAAATCAATCTAAGGAATTAAGTCCAGTTGTTAAGTATTTTAGAGAAGGGTTTTCAGCCGCTAAACTTATGGTTTATTCAAAAGATGGAAAAGATTCTGTAGAGGTTAAGGTAATTATTCAAGTGAATAATATTTTAAAAAAAGGATTAGTACTTCACTATGATTTTGATGGAAACACTAATGATAAGTCTGGAAATTTGATCCACGGAAATTCAAGTCAAGTTTTGCTTACGACTGGTAAAGCAGGTGTTTTGAATTCTGCTTATCAATTTAATGGAAGTGCCAATAGCTATATTAAGATACCTTCAGAAAAACTTATTTTAAATAATTACACCTATTGTTTATGGGTTTATTTAGATCAAGTTCCAGTATTTTCTAGTCAGTTTATGCCTTTTTCAATAGGAAATATTGGTGGAGATCAACATTTTCAAGCTATGAATAATGTATCTGATGGAGATGGGTGGGCTATTGGAGCTTACAATAAAAATTACAATTCTTTTTTTAAGGCAAGTAATATTCCTTTAGAGGCTAAAAAATGGTATCTATTGATTGCAACAAGGTCCGATAATACCTTAAAACTATTTGTCGATTGTAATTTAGTAGGTGAAGTATCATCAAGTTTTAATGTTCTGCCATTTTATAGCAACAATGAAGTAATAGCAAAATTAGGTTGCAGATATGATGGTTCTTTTCCTTTAAAAGGAAAAATAGACGAATTTAGAATTTATAATAGAGTTTTAAGTGTTTCTGAAATTAATAAGTTATGTCATGTTTTGGAATAAAGAGATAAAAATATCACAAAAAAAAAGCCCTTCAAGTTTTAAACTTGAAGGGCTTTTATAAAAATAGCTATTGCTTATTGATTCACAAACTTTTTGCCATTCACTTTACGCTCATTTTCTGTTAAGTAAATTTTACGTAAACGGATGCTCGCTGGTGTAACCTCAATATATTCATCAGCTTGTATGTATTCCATACATTCTTCTAAAGAGAATTTAATAGCTGGTGCAATACGAACGTTGTCATCAGTACCAGAAGCTCTCATGTTGGTTAATTGCTTTCCTTTTGTGATGTTAATTACCAAATCATTATCACGAATGTGCTCTCCTAAAATTTGACCTTCGTAAATATCAACTCCTGGATCAATAAAGAAACGCCCTCTGTCTTGTAATTTATCAATCGCATAAGCAGTTGTCATACCCTTATCCATAGAAATTAAAACACCATTTCCTCTTCCAGGAATTGGACCTTTCCAAGGCTCGTAAGCTTTAAAACGGTGTGCCATAATCGCTTCACCTGCAGTAGCAGTTAAAACATTATTTCTTAATCCAATGATGCCACGAGCTGGGATTTCAAATTCTAAATGTTGTAAATCGCCTTTAGGCTCCATAATTAATAAATCACCTTTACGCTGAGTTACCAATTCAATTACTTTACCAGCAACTTCACCTGGTACATCTACAATTAAGGTTTCAACTGGTTCGCATTTAACGCCGTCAATCATTTTCACAATAACTTGTGGCTGACCAACCTGCATTTCGTAACCTTCTCTACGCATGGTTTCAATTAAAACCGATAAATGCAGAATTCCACGTCCGTAAACTAAATAAGCATCAGGAGATTCTGTTTCTACCACCTTTAAGGCTAAGTTTTTCTCCATCTCTTTGTATAAACGCTCACGTAAACGTTGTGAGGTTACAAATTTCCCTTCTTTACCAAAGAAAGGAGAGTTATTGATAGTAAACAACATATTCATTGTTGGCTCATCAATATGGATAACTTCTAATTGCTCAGGATTGTTGAAATCGGCAATGGTATCACCAATGTCAAAACCTTCAATACCAACTACAGCACAAATATCACCCGAAGAAACCTCGGTAACTTTAACCTTACCTAACCCTTCAAATGTGTATAATTCTTTAATTCTTGATTTTACAATTTTACCATCACGTTTCACTAAAGAAACTGGCATGTTTTCTTTGATAGTACCACGGGCAACTCTACCAACTGCAATACGACCAACGAAAGAAGAATAATCTAAAGAAGTAATTTGCATTTGCAAAGTACCTTCTTGAATAGGAGCTGGAGGAATGTTTTCTAAGATAGCATCCATCAATGGAAAAATATTATCTGTAGGAACTTTCCAATCAGTACTCATCCAACCTTGTTTAGAAGATCCGTAAATTACTTGGAAATCTAATTGATCTTCTGTGGCTTCTAAGTTGAAAAATAATTCGAAAATTTGCTCATAAACCTCTTCTGGTCGGCAATTTTCTTTATCTACTTTGTTTACAACAACAATTGGCTTTAAGCCTAATGCTAAAGCTTTTTGAGTTACAAAACGAGTTTGAGGCATGGCGCCTTCAAAAGCATCACAAAGTATTAAAACTCCATCAGCCATTTTCAATACACGCTCTACTTCACCGCCAAAATCAGCGTGACCAGGAGTGTCAATAATGTTGATTTTTACATCTTTATATTGAACAGAAACGTTTTTAGAAACGATAGTAATACCACGTTCACGCTCCAAATCATTGTTGTCTAATATTAATTCTCCTGTAGATTCGTTATCTCTAAAGATAGAACAAGAGTGTAAAATTTTGTCAACCAATGTGGTTTTACCGTGGTCAACGTGTGCGATAATCGCAATATTCCTTATCTTTTGCATTAAAAAAAGCTCTAAAAAAATTTTTGCAAAGTTAGGGTTTAAATTGGAACTTTCAGCAGGTTAATCATTTGAATTTTATATGACTATGTATAATTAATAATAATTTAACTTTATAACATCATGGATTTTCAAATCATAATTATATTTATTCTTTTTTTGGGAGCGGTTTTTTATATCTCAAGATCAGTTTTTCTAAGCTTAAAAGCTAAAAAAGGATGTGGTTCTAGTTGCAAATGCGGCGTAGATTTTTCGCAAATTGAAACAAAAAAATAGTTCAAGCATTTTTGATACTTGAACTACTTGCTTCTTGAAAATAAAATTATTCTACAATTACAGCCGTTCCACTTGCTGACACCATAAGCATGCTGCCACTGCCTCCCATTGTTTCGTAATCTAAATCTATTCCAACTATTGCATTTGCGCCTAACCTTGCTGCGTGTTCTTGCATTTCGGCCAATGCAATGTTTTTAGCTTCTCTTAAACCTTCTTCATAAGAGCCAGCTCTTCCGCCAACTATATCTCTTATCCCAGCAAAAAAATCTTTTACAAGGTTAGCCCCAATAATAGCCTCTCCAGAAACCAATCCTAGATATTTAACTATTTTTTTTCCTTCTATACTATGAGTTGTTGTAATAATCATGTTCTTGTTTTTTATCAATTTAGATAGTGTTACTTTGAAAATGTTACTTCCAAATTCTAAAATTTAGTTGATGGTAATCACCTTAATAGTGTATCCATTACCTATTTTTTTGTGCGGTTTAGCCGGATAAAACACGTTTGCAGTAATAACTGCGGCAGGGAAAATAGAAAAAGCACCCGCAAATGCAGTAACGCCAGAATTAATATCCAAAGAATTCGTATACAGAATTGCTCCGGTTCCTATAATTGCATATGTTGCTAAAAAAGTAAAAAAGGTAGAACTACCTGATATTTTTTTTAGCGCTATCAAATCATTTACGTTTAAGGCAAGGTTCTTAGAGCTTCTTTTATCGGTTTTTAGCCATATTTGATTAGCGCTAATGGAGTCTATTTTTCCCCTAAAGCCTAAAATTTCTGGATTTCTATTGTCTTTTTTTAGATCAAGCTTGGCTGTTGGATAAGAAACACGAATATTATCTCCTTTTTTTAAAGATTTGGTCTCTTTATTTTGATAAGTGATTAAAATTCTGTTTTCTTGAGCTTGTGACAGCAATAAGCAAAAACAAAAGGCGAGTGTTATGAATACCGATTTATGAACCATTTGATAAAAGTACAGACATTTCATAAGTTATTGATAAAAAAAATAATTTTCTGACCAACACTGTTTTATAGTTTATAAATGGTACTTTTGCATTCCTTTTCGAGAAAAAGGAATATTGCAAAACTTTAATGTATTTAAAAAATGGCAACTAAAATTAGATTACAAAGACATGGTAAAAAGGGTAAACCTTTTTATTACATCGTGGTAGCAGACGGAAGAGCTCCAAGAGATGGTAAATTTATTGAAAGATTAGGTTCTTACAATCCAAACACTAACCCAGCTACTATCGAATTAAACTTCGAAAAAGCTGTAGAATGGGTAAGTACAGGTGCTACTCCAACAGATACGGCAAAAGCTATCCTTTCTTACAAAGGTGTACTTTACAAAAATCACTTAAACGGTGGTATTACTAAAGGCGCTTTAACTCAAGAACAAGCAGATGCTAAATTTGCTACTTGGTTAGAAGGTAAAGAAGGAAAAATTCAAACTAAAAAAGACGGTTTACTTTCTAAGAAAGAATCTGAGAAGAAAGTCGCTTTAGAAGCTGAAACTAAAAAGAAAGAAGCTGTAGCAGCTGCTGTAGCGGCTAAAAATGCTCCAGTTGTTGAAGAAGAACCAGTTGCAGAAGTAGAAGAAGAAGTAACGGCAGAAGCTGAAGTAGCTGCTGACGATGCGTCTGAAGAAACTCCAGCTGCTGAATAAGTTTTCTAAACTTTAAGGCACAAAAAAAGCTTCCTGAAATTTCAGGAAGCTTTTTTTATGAAATTGTATTTTTTAGATATGTATGAAAAGATCTTCTTTTGATTTTCTTACTTTCTGAAAATGTTGGTAAGCATCATCTTCTGATCTAAAACCAACTGGAGCTATTACTACGGCAGTCAGGTTTTTTTCATCAAGACCTAATATTTCATCAAATTTAGAGCTGTCAAATCCTTCCATAGGGCAAGCATCAATCGCTGTAAGTGAAGCAGTTTGTAATAAAATTCCTAAAGAAATATATGCCTGGCGAGCATTCCAATTTGCTAATTCTTCTTGACTACGGCTATCTACAGTACCTTTCATCACATCAACAAATCCTTTAATAGCATCAATAGAAGTTCCTCTTGTTTTTGCAATGTTATCCGCATATTCATCAACATGTTGAGTGCCGAAATTCTTGGTTCTTGCAAAAACAAAAACATGAGAGGCATCAGCTAATTGTGCTTGTCCATAAGCGGCGGCTTTCAATTGCTCCTTAATTTCTTGATTGCTTACTACAATGATTTGGTAGGGTTGTAAACCGTAAGAACTAGGACTTAATTGAACAGCACTTAGTAATAAGTCTAACTGTTGATTGTTTAATTTTTTAGTAGCATCAAATGATTTGGTGGCGTATCTCCAATCTAAAGAGCTAATAATATTTTCTGTTTGTGTATTTTCCATTTCAAATTTATTTTATGCAAATATATGTGTTTAAACATGCAAATGTTTTTTTTAATTTGTTATGACTTATAAATGATGAAGTTAAAAGGACTTTTTAGGGGGATTTGGATAATTTTTTGTTAAAAATAGAGAAAGAATAAGCCATTAGCTACCTGCCTGTCCTAAAAAAAAGTTATTTCCATTGTTATAGCAAACAAAGCAGCTCACAAAAAAAATGGAGACAGGTATATTGAAATTAATTAATGATATTTTCTTTCCTTTTTTGTCTTTTTTCTAGCCTAAGTTCCTTAGGCGTTTTGTTGGTGGTATCTTTTTTGTTTTCTGGCGAAACAATTGATTTATTTGAGAAAGGTTCTTTTTTTGATAGCGAATCTTTTTTTGAGGGGTTAAAAATATTGAGATTAAAGAAGTTATTATCTTCTTCTTCACTTAAACTATCAGGAATAAAATCTGATGGAGCAATTTGTTGCCTCAAACTTTCCTTTAGCCTCACGCCGTAGTAACCATAATTACTACTATCATTGGTGGTATAACCTCTTCGGGCCATTAATCCCCCAATTAATCTGTAATATCCTGATAGGTATGGCTTTAAAGATCCGTCAGACTGCCACGCATATAAAGATGATTTTGGTTTAGGAACAATATGAGCTAAATAAATAGCTTCTCCTATGGTAAGCTCAGCTGGAGTTTTACTAAAATAATATCTAGCCGCTTCTCCAATTCCGTAAACATTTCTTCCCCATTCTATAATGTTTAAATACACTTCATACAGTCTGGATTTTGGGGTTAATTTTTGATTTTCTATGAGCCATACAATTAATATTTCTTCAATTTTACGAGCCAAGTTTTTTTGTCTGTTGAGATAAACATTTTTTACCAATTGCATAGAAATGGTACTTCCGCCTCTTTTGAAAGATTTTGCTTTAAAATTTGTAGCTATAGATTGCCTGATAGATTCTTCTACAAAACCGTTGTGTGTGTAAAACGAAGGATCTTCAGACGTAAGTAGCGCATTTCTAATGTTAGGAGAAATTTGATCTATTGGAGTGTAATTTGGATTTTCTGGACCTATTAAAATTGGACGTACAGGCTTCCCTTTTTCAAAAGGAGTATAAATAAATGCACTATTTATTTTCTGAAAATTGGTTTTGCCAAATTGGGTGATTTTAAAATCATCACTTCCTGTTAAAGCCGAATTAAAAATAACCTTGTCGGGGTTACTACTATCCAAATAAAAGTTAAGATCGTACCTTAATCTTCCATTCACTTTTATACCTTCTAAAGATTCAAATAATCCGACAGGAAAAGCATCAAAAATGTCTTGTGCTTCTTGGTCAAAAGCATGAAGCTGCATTTCATAAATTTTGTGAGGTTTAATGGTGTATTTGATAAAAGGATTTATTTGCGCCTTACCTAAATAAATCACCGATGTACTGTCTAAACCAACATAATTGCTGCCTACTAATATTTTTGCATCAATAGAACCATCTTTAATAATCACATCATTTGCAGCTATTCGCATATGATTAATTAAAAGATTTTTCACCGACCAACTTCCTTCAATCTCAAATTCGTCTCCAACCTTTTTTGCACTAGTCATAATGGTTCTAACAGTATCAAAATTCAGTTTTAAAGCGTATTTATTTTCCAAATAAGGGAATTCAACTTTTTTACGATCGCCATAGAATTTTAAATCTAATTGCTGATTGGAGGGATCAGCCGTACCTGCAACATGCCAAATAGCTTCATTACCGTTCACCTTTAAAGTAGAATTTACTTCTCCGTTATTAATAGTTGCAGTTTCTGTTAATAAACTAACATGAGTAGTGTCCTCATCAAACCTGATCATGAATTGTTTAATATTCATTTCTTCAGGAATTTTATCTAATGTTTGGTTAATCAGTTTATTAGCTAAATCTGAAAGATCAATAGCAGATTTCTTAGTAGAATCTTTTTTGTCTTTTTTGAAAATAAAATCGTAATTACTAATGCTGTCCTTTTTAGTGAGTGAAATAAGTGAGTTTTCAATACCTAATTCTGATATTTTTACCTTTCCAAATATTAGAGGGAATAATTTAACTCCTATAGTTAAATTTTTAATATTCGCTAAGCTGTCTCTTTGGTTTGGCACTACGGTAATATTTTCAAAATGTACTGTACTTAAGCCGCTAAAACGATAAGAACCTATTTTTACATTCAAATTATACTTGGATTTTGCTTTGGCAATGCTTTTTTCAATCACAGTTTTAAGCAATGCTTCTCTTTTAGAATAAGCAATTACCCCACCCACAAAAAACAATAAAAAGACGCTTGCAAACACAATGAGCAAAGTTTTTTTATATTTCCTGAAAGAGAAATTTTTAAATATATTTTTCATAAGAAGAAAAAACGTTGGGCTGCTGTATTTTGGTGCATTTAAATAATTTTCAAAGTTATCTTAAAAACCAAGCCGAAACAAAAAGTAATCGGGCGAGTTTTTGTAATTTCGAAGATAATTTAATTAATGATGCTTATTACCAGAGAAAATATATTTAGTGCTTTAAAAAATGTAGAGGATCCTGATCTGAAAAAGGATTTGGTAACGCTCAACATGATAGAAGACGTAGTTATTGACGGAAACAAAGTGAGTTTTACAGTTGTTTTAACTACGCCAGCTTGCCCAATGAAAGAGATGTTAGAAAACGCTTGCAGTAATGCGGTAAAGCATTTTGTAAGTAAAGATGCAGAGATTAGCATAAAAATGACTAGTAGAGTAACCACACCTCAACAGCAGTTTTCTAGTAATATTAAAAATATTATTGTAGTAGCTTCTGGCAAAGGTGGAGTAGGGAAATCTACGGTAGCGGCTAACCTAGCCATAGGATTAAGTTTAAATGGCGCAAAAGTTGGATTAATTGATGCTGATATTTATGGGCCTTCAGTACCTATTATGTTTGGTTTGGAAAGCGCAAGGCCAAAAGCATCAGAAATAAACGGAAAAACTACTATAGAACCTATTGAAAAATACGGAATCAAATTATTATCTATTGGTTTTTTTACAGATCCTAATCAACCAGTGCCATGGAGAGGTCCTATGATATCCACAGCAGTTAAGCAGTTATTTAATGATGCTGATTGGGGCGAGTTAGATTACTTAGTAGTTGATCTGCCACCAGGAACAGGAGATATTCATATTACGGTTACACAAAGTTTCCCAATTGCCGGAGCGGTAATAGTAACCACTCCGCAACAAGTAGCTTTGGCTGATGCTAGAAAAGGGATAGGAATGTTTATGATGAATGCTATAAATGTGCCTCTATTGGGCATTGTAGAGAACATGTCATATTTCACACCTGCCGAACTCCCAGAAAATAAATACTATATTTTTGGTAAAAATGGAGGTCAAGAACTGGCTTCAAGCTATAATGCTCCATTTTTAGGCGAGATTCCTTTGGTGCAAAGTATTAGTGAAGCAGGAGATGCGGGCAAGCCTGTAATTCTGGAAAAAGACAACCCAATGGCTCAAGCTTTTTTACAACTTGCACAAAAAGTAGCGCAACAAGTAGCTATACAAAACGACAAAGCTAAAACTGCTTCAAACAGCTAATTTGAGGCTACAAAAAAAAATATTTTACCAAAATTAAATTAAATGAATACTCAAGAAAGCTTATTACAAAAGGTAGAAGAGGCATTAAATACCATTAGGCCTTATCTAGAAGCCGATGCGGGTAATGTTTCAATTGTAGAAATTACAGAAGATAAAATTTTAAAAATTAGATTATTAGGTTCTTGCGAATCTTGCCCAATGAGTATCATGACTTTAAAAGCCGGGATAGAACAAGCGGTGTTAAAAGCAGTACCAGAAATAATTGGGGTAGAGGCAATTAATATCACCGCAATAGATGATCCGCATGCGGTTTTACCACAAAATATGAAGTAATTTTATTAAAAGTAAAACATTAAAAAAGCCTCATCGTTAATACTGATGAAGGCTTTTTTCTTTAACAATATTTAACTTTATAATTAAAAGGTTTGTTATAAATTTAAATTTTAAAATTAGAACATTGAAAAAATTAATAATCATAATACTAATGTTTGTTGGATGTGGGGCTTTTGCACAGCAAAGTAAGCCTTTGGTCCAGTTTTCGGGTGTTATTTATGATTTGGATAGCAATACCGTAGTTCCTTACGTAACTTTAAGAAACATTAGCGAGAAAAAAAGTTACTCTGCTAACTTTAAAGGTTATTTCTCTTTTGTAGCCAAAGAAGGGGATAGCATTATTTTTAGTTCCATAGGATATAAAAGAGTAGAAGTAATTATTCCAACTAATTTAAAGGAGAAAAAATTTACTGTTATTATTAAGATGAAATCTGATAATATTCAGTTGCCTACGGTTAGGGTTTTTCCCTGGGCTAGCACTGATGAATTCAAAAAAGAATTCTTGACGATGAAATTTGCTGATGATGATTTAGAAATTGCTAGAAAAAACTTATCTAAAACTAGTTTAACCGAATTATCTGCTAGTTTACCCAGAGATGGTCGAGAGTTTTCAGGGTCTAGTTTTAACAATAACCATATAGGTTTATCTAACAAAAATATGGTTCAAACTAATCCATTATTAAACCCATTTGCTTGGGGTGCTTTAATTAAGCAGATTATGGATGGAGATAAAAATAGAAATAAGGATTAATTACCTTCTCTTTTTTAAGAACGGAAACCTCATTTTATAATCAACCTTTATTAATCCTTTGGTAATCGCATCAAGCTTCCCTCTAAGCATTGTTTTTCTTAAAGGATTAATTCTATCAGTAAACAGTTTTCCTTCTATATGATCATATTCATGCTGAATTACTCTGGCTATTAAACCAGTAAAACTTTCCTCATGAAAATTCCAGTTCTCATCATAATAAGATATGAAAATATCTGGATGACGGCTTACATCTTCCCTCACATCAGGAATACTTAAACAGCCTTCATTAAATATCCATTTTTCTCCTTTTTCTTCTGAGATTGTAGCATTTATAAAAACTTTTTTTAAGCCAGTAGATTTAGTTTCGTCTTCAAAAAAAGGTGTTGCATCAATTACAAAAAGTCTAATGGGAAGCCCTATTTGTGGAGCCGCTAAACCTACGCCATTAGCTGCATACATGGTTTCAAACATGTTTTCAATAAGGGTGGTAAGTTGATCATATTCTTTAGTAATGTCTTCAGCAACTTTCTTAAGAACCGGATCTCCGTAAGCTATAATTGGCATTTTCATGATGCAAAATTAAACATTTATGAATCTATTTCCTATAAAAGGGGTATAAGACCATAACTAAATGAAGTATTTAATTGTACTTATTGCAGATTGGTTACAATAAATGAATATTTCAATTAATTAATCAGTTAAATAATATTTTAGCTAACTTTAGGCAAATTTAATTATATGAAGAAATTACTACCTTTTCTTTTTGTTTTAACATTTTTACTCCCTATCTATTCTATAGCGCAAACTTGTGTTATTCCGGCAGGAGGAGTTATTAATGGAGGCGCAACAGGTTGTACAGATAGAGTAGCTACTTATACCATTTCTGGTGTAAGCAATGCCACCACTTACAATTGGGTAATTACCGGAGCACAAGATTTCACCCGAGTTTCAGATACAGAATATAGTATTGTTTTTGCCAGCGCAAATGTAACCATACAAGTTACGCCTATTAATCAAACTAACGGGCCTTGTGCTGGTCCTGTGGTTTCAAAAACAGTTGCTGTTTCGGCATCTCCTGCCAAACCTGTTATTTCACAAACTGCAACAACTTTAACTTCCACTACTTCTACAAGTTATCAATGGTACGTTTCTAACACATTAATTATTGGGGCCATTTCACAAACCTATAATCCAACGCAAAGTGGTGTATATAGGGTAGAAGCAAAAAATACGGCTACTGGTTGCAGTACATTTTCAGATCCTATCAATTATTTTACAACAGCAATTAGAGAGGATGCCCGTTTCAAAACATTTAGTTTTTATCCAAACCCAGTAGTAACTAGTTTACACACTAATTTTTCTGAACGTTACAATTTAGAGTTTTATGATACCTCTGGTAGAAAGGTTTTTGAAAATAATAATCTTAACGGTGAACAAGAAACCGATCTCACCTCTTTAAACAGAGGCATGTATTTAATGCGAATTATTAGTGGAGACAAAAGAGCCACAAGGAAATTAATTTTAAAGTAATTATTAAACTAAGAGATATTGAAAACCCGAAAATGTCCTTTTCGGGTTTTTCGTTTATATAAAATATTATGAAAATGAAACCAATACAAATAGAAACAGTTGAATTGCTAACCTTAAAGCAAGCTGATTATCTAGAATTAAAATCGGCCATGATTTCTGCATATGAAGAAATGGGAGAAAGCTATTGGAGAGAAAAATCTATTGAACGTTTGATTGAAATATTTCCAGAAGGCCAGCTTTGTATAAAAGTAAATGGAAAAGTGATAGCTACCGCTTTAAGCATTATTGTTGATTATGCCAAATTAGGAGAAACCCATACTTACGCACAAGCCACAGGGAATTATACCTTTAGCACACATGATAATGAAGGAGATGTTTTATATGGGATAGAAGTTTTTGTTCATCAAGATTATAGAGGATTAAGATTAGCCAGAAGATTATACGATGCCCGTAAATTGCTTTGCGAAAACCTAAACCTGAAATCAATTATTTTGGGGGGCCGAATTCCTAATTATGAAAAATTTCATGATACACTCACCCCTCGTCAATATATTGATAAGGTGAAAATGAAGGAAATTTACGATCCCACCTTAACTTTTCAAATCTCTAATGATTTTCACGTAAAGAAAATTCTCAAAAACTATTTACCAGAAGATCAGCAATCTAAAGAATTTGCCACGCTTTTAGAGTGGAATAATATTTACTATATAGATGAGAAAAAAGATAACCTATTAAAGAAATCTACGGTAAGAATAGGTTTGGTACAATGGCAAATGCGCTTGTTTCCAAACGTGAAAGCTTTAATGGAAAGTGCCGAGTATTTTGTTGATGCGGTAAGCGATTATTCTTCAGATTTTGTGGTTTTTCCCGAGTTTTTTAATGCGCCTTTAATGGCAGATTATAACCATTTGGGCGAGGCAAAAGCCATTAGAGAATTAGCAAACTACACAGAATCTATCCGTAATAAATTTTGTGAACTTGCGGTTTCATACAACGTAAATATCATTTCTGGCAGTATGCCTTTGTTAGAAGATGATCAATTGTTTAACGTGTCTTATTTGTGTCGCCGAGATGGAAGTTTTGACCGCTACATTAAAGTGCATCCAACACCTTCAGAAATTAGTTCTTGGGGGATGAGGGGAGGAAACGATCTTCGGGTTTTTGATACCGATGCCGGTAGAATTGGAATTTTAATTTGTTACGATGTAGAGTTTCCTGAACTAGGCCGTTTACTTGCCTTAGAAAAAATGGATATTCTTTTTGTTCCGTTTTGGACAGATACCCAAAATGCTTATAACCGAGTAAGACTTTGCGCCATGGCCCGAGCCGTAGAAAACGAATGCTATGTAGCCATTACAGGTTCTGTGGGTAATTTGCCAAAGGTTAATAATATGGATTTGCAGTACGCACAATCCGCCATTTTTTCGCCATCAGATTTTGCTTTTCCTTCTAACGCCATAGTTGCCGAAACTACTCCGAATACAGAAAATATCTTGATTGCAGATGTTAACCTAGATTTATTGAAAGAACTTCATGAGTTTGGAAGCGTTAAAAACTTAAAAGACAGAAGAACTGATTTTTACGATTTAAGGCTGAAAAAGAAAAAATAATTTTTGAAAAGGCGCTGTACTGCTTTTTAAGAAAGGCTAGTCCGGCTTTTTGTTGCAATCTTTTTGTGAAAAACAAAAAGCCTGCCTTGCCGGACAGGCAGGGATTTCCACTTCAATCCGGTTTATTTTGGTTATTGCACTGCATTAAGTAAAATAAACTGGGGTGCAGCGGCATCTTTTTGCTGGTTGGCTTTGTGTTTTTGGGCAAAAAATACAGCGGAAAACCAGACTGTCGGTCCTTAAAAAACCATAGCATTTGCTTTTCTAAAAAAATAAAACTTAGTGATTTTGCTCTATATAATCTATCAAAGAATGAATGACTTTGATGTGAATTTCTTGCACCCGGTCGGAGTATTTAGAGAATGGCGCTCTAATTTCAACATCACATAAAGAAGCCATTTTACCACCGTCTTTACCGGTTAAGCCAATTACTTTTATCCCTTTATCTTTTGCGGCTTTAATGGCATTGAGCACATTTGCAGAGTTTCCGCTGGTACTAATGGCCAAAAGAACATCGCCTTGGTTGCCTAAACCTTCCACAAAACGAGAGAAAATATGATCAAAGCCGTAATCGTTGCCTACGCAGGTAATGTGTGAAGCATCTGCAATGGCAATGGCGGGTAAAGCTTTTCTGTCATCGCGGTAGCGGCCAGAGAGTTCTTCGGCAAAATGCATGGCATCACACATGGAACCTCCGTTGCCGCAAGAGATGATTTTTTTATTGTTTTTGATGGCATCAACCATAAAAATCCCAGCTTTTTCTATGTTAATGAAGTTTTGCTCATTGGCTAAAAAATTAACCAACACGTTTTCTGCTTCTTCAAAATGGGATTTAATTTGTTGATGGCTCATAATTTTACAACGATAAAATTTCTACTATTCTAAGTAGATTTTGGTTAATTTCTACGTGATGTTTAATGGCATGATCAAAAGGCGTGAAAGCTATTTTTCCATGTACTAAACCCACCATTTCGGCTTTTCTTCCTTTTAAAAGTTCTTCAACTGCAGCAACACCGACTCTGCAAGCTAAAACTCTATCCATTGCGGTTGGTTTTCCGCCTCTTTGTATATGGCCAAGAATAGAAACTCGGGTGTCAAAAGTTGGAAAACGATTTTTAATCACATCAGCAACATGAAAGGCTCCACCAGAATCTTCTTCACCTTCGGCAACGATAATGATTCTTGAAGATTTATCTTTTCTGCTCATTTCTAAGCGGTTGAGCAAAGCTTCAATATCAGTTTTAGTTTCAGGAATCATGATAGACTCAGCACCAATGCTAATTCCACTTCTTAAAGCAATTAAACCCGAATCTCTACCCATTACCTCAACTATAAAAACACGATCATGAGATTCGGCAGTATCTCTAATTTTATCCACAGCATCAGTTACGGTGTTAATAGCGGTATCATATCCAATGGTAAAATCGGTTCCGTACAAATCGTTATCAATAGTACCTGCTAAGCCTAAAATTGGAATGTTGTATTCTTCACCAAAAATTTTTGCACCAGTAAAAGTTCCGTCTCCACCAATAGCCACTAAAGCATCAATACCTTGATTTGTAAGTTGATTATAAGCTTCTTTTCTACCTTCAGGGGTCATAAAAGCTTTGCTTCTGGCAGTTTTTAATATAGTTCCTCCTCTTTGTATAATGTTGGCTACAGATCGTCGGTTCATTGGGTAGAATTCGCCGTTAATCATCCCTTCATATCCACGTCCAATACCAACTACTTCTACATTATAATATAAAGCAGTTCTAACCACTGCTCTTATGGCAGCATTCATTCCTGGGGCATCTCCGCCCGAAGTAAAAACACCTATTTTTTTAATTTCACTCATTGTTATTTTTTATTTTGATAAGCTGCTAAACCACTATCAAGAAAATTCACATAATTTTTAATGTCGAGATTAAAAGCTTGTGGTTCAACTAATACATTTCCTTCGCTATTCACAATCACGTAATAAGGTTGCGAGTTGGTTTGAAATGTTGAAGCTTGAAAATCGCTCCATTTATTGCCAATAGTTTTGATTTTTTTGCCAGAAAATTTAGAAATATATTTTTCATTTTCTGGTAAATCTGTTTTATCATCAACATAAAGCGATATTAGAACGTAATCTTTTTTTAATCGCTCTAAAACCTCTGGTTCGCTCCAAACGGCAGCTTCCATTTTTCTGCAATTCACACAACTATGACCAGTAAAATCTATTAATACTGGTTTGTTTTGTTGTTTTGCATAAGCTAAACCTTGCTCGTAATCAAAGAACGCATTTAAATTGTGTGGCGCTTTAAATAAGCCTCCGTATTTTTTCTTAACAGTATCTTGCTTAACTTCTGGCGAAGATAAAGTATTCGTATATAAATCAAAATCTTGTGTGGTTTGTGGAGGCAGCCAAGCACTAATTGCTTTTAGTGGAGCGCCCCATAAGCCGGGAATCATGTAAATGGTAAAAGCCAAAGTAATAATGGCTAAAAAAAGCCTTGGAATGGTAATAAAAGGTAAATCACTATCGTGAGAGAACTTTAGTTTTCCTAATAAATAGAAACCCATCATGGCAAAAATCACAATCCATAGCACTAAAAATATTTCTCGGTCTAAAAATTCCCAATGGTAAGCTAAATCTACGTTTGATAAGAATTTAAAGGCTAAAGCCAATTCTATAAAACCTAAAGTAACTTTCACACTATTTAACCATCCGCCAGATTTTGGTAAAGATTTAAGTAAAGAAGGAAAGCTGGCAAATAGTGTAAAAGGAATGGCTAAAGCTAAAGAGAAGCCTAACATTCCTATTGCTGGGCCCATTAATTCTCCCATTGCGGCAGCTTGAACCAATAATGTTCCAATAATTGGTCCGGTACAAGAAAATGAAACTAATGCTAATGCAAAAGCCATAAAAAATAATCCTACCAATCCGCCTTTATCAGATTGTGCGTCTATTTTATTGATCCATGAACTAGGAAGGTTAATTTCAAAGGCTCCAAAAAATGAAATAGCAAAAACAACCAACAAAACAAAAAACAGAAAATTGAAAATGCCGTTGCTGGCTAATTCATTTAAAGCGTCAGAACCAAAAATTAAGGTAATAATCATTCCTAAGGCTACGTAAATCACAATGATGGATAATCCATAAATACCGGCATGTGAAATGGCTTTACGTCTGCTTCCGGCTTTTTTGGTAAAATAACTTACCGTTAAAGGCAACATTGGAAAAATGCAAGGCATAATCAATGCTAATAGGCCACCAATAAATCCGGCTAAAAAAATGGCCCAGAGTGATGGGTTGGATGTTTGATTGGTAGCATCATTAATCTCGATTTTTGTAGGTTTAATAGTTGTAGAGACTATCTTATTACTGGTGTCAATTAATGTAGTACTATCCGAAATGTTTTCAATGGGTACAGTTGTCGCAACAGGAGTAGTGGCAATTATTGCTGATTTCCCTGCTTTTACCACTAATGAAAACTCTAATTCTTCAGGCGGTAAACATTGTTTATCGTTACAAACCATAAACTCTAAAGTGCCATTTACTTTAACTTCTGGCTTGTTCAAGCTTATTTTTTGTTTGAAAACTACTTTGCGCTCATGCCAAGAAATTTGCATTCCAAAGTTGTTATCAAATGCTGATGTGGCTTTAGGTGTTTCTGAAGTTTTACCTAGGAGTTTGTAATCTGCACTTTTATTAAAAATAAAAGCTGTGGGTATTGGGCCTCCTTCTTCTATAAATTGAGAATAAACATGCCAACCTTGATCTATGTTGGCAGTTAAAAGAATAAAAGCTTCTTTTTCATTGATAGTTTCTGAGCTGAACGACCATTTTACTGGCTTTAAAATTTGAGTAAATCCAGATAAACTGGCCAAAATAAATACCGTAATGGCAATAAATTTTTTCATTAATTTATGATTTTAATAGTTTTGAATGGCTAATCGAAAATGAATTTCACTTCTTTTAAATCTAATTCTTTAAGTTCTTTACCAACTTGTAATAATAACTTACCTGTTGTTGTTACACCTTTAATTGTTCCTAAAACAACATCATTTTCAATTTCAAAATAATGCTGTTCATTTAGTCTGAATAAATTGTTTTTATAGTCGTGAGCTAAAAGTTCTTTTTTTCCTGCTTTTAATTGCAAATACCTGCTTTCAATATTTTTACAAATTTGCGCTAATAATTTTTCAAGTTTATAATCTTTATGTAAGACCTTTGAAATGGAACTTACCCTACCTAGTTGATTTGGAAAATTTATTTGGTTTACGTTTATTCCAATTCCAATAACACTTTCTTTTAAATTATAGCCTTTAGTGACATTTTCGATCAATATTCCACCAATTTTTTTGTCATGAAAATAAATATCATTAGGCCATTTTATGTGGCAATTTTCCCCTAAAACGTTGTTTAAACAATCTATTATTCCAAGAGAAACAGCTTTGTTTAAATCAAATTGTTCATTTACAGCTAAAAAACTAGGTTTTAGGTAAATACTAATGGTTAAATTTTTACCAGCTTCGCTTTCCCAAACATTCTGGTTTTGCCCTCTGCCAGCATATTGATGGTCTGCCATAATAACAGTTCCCTCTATTAATGGCTTAGAATTTGAAAGTAAGTTTTTAAGATAAGTATTAGTAGAATCAATTTCATGTAATTTTACTAAACTATGTCCAACAAATAGCGCTAAATTTGTGTTATTTTGCAATGTTTAATCATATTAATTTAATTGCTCAAAACTAATTTTTTTTGATGGTAAAAAGTAAAATTGCTATCCAATCTACCAATATATCCGAAGCTATCGTTCACGGAATACAGGAAAAGAAGGGAAATGATATCGTGAGATTAGATCTAAGAAACATTCACAGTTCTGTTGCCGATTATTTTATTGTTTGTAATGCAGACTCAACTACGCAGGTAAAAGCTATTGCCGATAGCGTAGAAGAAGAGGTATTTAAAGCGCTAAAAGAAGACCCAATTAGAAAAGAGGGGTTTCAAAATGCCGAATGGATCATATTAGACTATGGCGACGCAGTTGTTCATATTTTTAAAACCGATAAGAGAGAATATTACGGTATTGAAGATTTATGGGGCGACGCAGAAATGAAACATTATCAAAGCGCATAAGGGCGTTTCCAAATTAAAGAAATGAAAGAAAGTTTAGATAAAAAGAAATTAATCAAGAAAGTTCCTGGGAAAAAAATTATTCCTAAGCCACCAAAGTTTAATATTATGTGGCTTTATGGAATCATCATTGTTAGTATTTTAGCCATACAATTTTTTATGAGCGGCAGCAGTGCTCGTTTAATTACTTATCAAAAGTTTGAAAACGAAATGCTTAAGTCGGGAGATGTAGAGAAAGTTGTGGCTTATAAGCAAGAGGAGCTGGTAATTGCAGAAGTTTACATCAAAAAGGAAAAATTAAATGCCGAGAAATATAAAGATTCTCAAGGTAAAAATAATTTTTCGGTAAGCGGAAGCAACCCTCAATATTACTTTACCGATGGCTCTTTTGAATCCTTACAAGCAAGATTAAATAACTCACAAAAAGAGACTCCCGAAAACTTAAAAGTACCTTTAAGCTACGAATCTAGAAGTAATCCTTTGTCTAATATCTTTTGGACAATCATTTTTCCAGTAGTATTATTTGCACTGATTTGGATATTTATCATGAGAAAGATGGGCGGAGGAGCTGGCGGAGGTGCTGGTGGTCAAATCTTTAATATTGGTAAATCTAAAGCAACTTTGTTTGATAAAGAATCTCAGGTAAATATTACTTTTAGTGATGTTGCAGGCCTAGAAGAAGCCAAACAAGAGGTAATGGAAATTGTAGATTTCCTTAAAAACCCTAAGAAGTATACCAATTTAGGAGGTAAAATACCTAAAGGAGCTCTTTTAGTAGGTTCGCCCGGAACAGGTAAAACCTTAATGGCAAAAGCTGTTGCTGGTGAAGCTCAAGTACCATTCTTTTCTTTATCAGGATCTGATTTTGTAGAGATGTTTGTTGGCGTTGGAGCTTCAAGAGTAAGAGATTTATTTAAACAAGCCAAAGAAAAAGCACCTTGTATTATTTTTATTGATGAGATTGATGCCATAGGCAGAGCTCGTGGAAAAAATAGTATGGTAGGTGGAAATGATGAACGCGAAAATACTTTAAATCAACTTTTAGTTGAGATGGATGGTTTTGGAACTGATTCAGGGATTATCATTATGGCAGCAACCAACAGGCCAGATGTATTAGACTCTGCATTGTTAAGACCAGGTCGTTTTGATAGACAAATTTCTATTGACAAACCAGATTTAGTAGGTAGAGAGCAAATTTTTAAAGTTCACTTACAACCACTAAAATTAGCTGAAGGCGTAGATCCTAAAAAATTATCTGCACAAACTCCAGGTTTTGCTGGGGCAGAAATTGCCAATGTTTGTAATGAAGCAGCTTTAATTGCGGCTCGTAAAAACAAAGAAGCAGTTGATATGCAAGATTTTCAAGATGCTGTTGACCGTGTAATTGGTGGTTTAGAGAAGAAAAACAAAATTATCTCTCCAGAAGAGAAAAAGATAGTTGCTTATCATGAAGCCGGACATGCAATTGCAGGTTGGTTTTTAGAACATGCAGATCCATTGGTTAAAGTGTCTATTGTTCCTCGTGGGGTAGCAGCATTGGGTTATGCGCAATATTTACCTAAAGAACAATTTTTGTACACTACAGAGCAACTTTCTGATGGGATGTGTATGACCATGGGTGGTAGGGTTGCAGAAGACATTACCTTTGGTAAGATATCTACTGGTGCGCAAAACGATTTAGAAAGAATCACCAAACTAGCTTATGCAATGGTTACCGTTTACGGGATGAGTGAAAAAGTTGGTAACGTTTCTTTTAATGATCAAGGAGGAGAATACAACTTTAATAAGCCATATTCAGATAAAACAGCTGAGTTAATTGATAGCGAAGTTAGAACCTTAATTGATGGCGTTTATCAAAAAACTAAGGCTTTATTAAAAGATAAGCAAGAAGGGTTAGAAGCTTTGGCGGTTAAACTTTTAGAGAAGGAAATTCTTTTTCAAAGTGATTTGGAAGAAATATTAGGTAAAAGACCATTTGATAACCGTACCACTTATGATGAATTTGTGAATGGAATTGAAGGTGGAGACCAAAGCATTATTGCAGAAAACATCCATACCGAACCGGTTGGAGATTCTACCGAACCATTGAATAGTGATACGGCAGAAATAAAGTAAATTATTTAAAGCGCCTCTCGGATTAACCATCCGAGGGGCTTTTTATTTAAAGTATAAAAGAAAAAATCGCTTTAACTTAGCATGAATGAAGGATAGTACCACCTCTAAAGAAAAATTGCTTAAAAAAATCAGAAAAGCTTTACTAGAAAAAAGAGAGAATCCCTATCCAAATCTAGAAGAACTTCCTCTTTATCCTCCAAACTCAGAAATTTTGGAAGTAGTTTTTGCAGAAGAACTTAGCAAAGTAAGTGGTCAATTTGTTTTTTGTGAAGACGAAATACAGTTTATAGAAAATATTCTTTTATTAGCAGAACAGAAAAAATGGCGAAAAATCTATTGCTGGGAGCCAGCTTTGCAAGAATTGTTAAATCAATATGAATATCCTTTTTACGCTACAGATAAGGATTTTGAGCTTGCAGAAGTAGGTTTAACGTTATGTGAAGCATTAATTGCCAGAAATGGATCAGTATTGGTAAGTAACGCCAATGCGGCCGGCAGACGATTAAGCATTTATCCTCATCAACATATTGTAGTGGCCTATACTTCCCAATTGGTAATGGATTTAAAAGATGCTTTTAAAATTATTAAGGAGAGATATGGTAATCA
Organism: Pedobacter cryophilus; assembly: GCF_005116455.1. Lineage (GTDB taxonomy): Bacteria > Bacteroidota > Bacteroidia > Sphingobacteriales > Sphingobacteriaceae > Pseudopedobacter > Pseudopedobacter cryophilum. The sequence continues at coordinate 332,408 of NZ_SWBP01000001.1, read as the reverse complement.
ATTGCCATCCATGCTTTCTACCATTACGGGGCCAAGCAGAACTGCTGATATTGAAAAAACTTTAGTTTTAGGAGCCCATGGTCCTAAAGAGTTATATGTTTTTTTATTAGACGATAGTCCCAAATAAATACCCTTATTTAAATTGATGTGATTTGTCAATAATTTTGAGAAAAATTAGCTGACCCTAATATTTTTTTTCCTAAAATCTAAGGATTCTCGACCGTAATTTTATTCCCAACAAATCTTTTATTAATTTTCTCCGTTTAAAATTTTAATATTTATGAAGAGCAGTTGCCGAATTAATATTAATTCCTAACTTTAACTTTATACCAATTAAGTTTTTAGTCTATATAGTGTGTTTATGGTTCATAAGATAAAGTCAGTGATAAGCGGAACAGGGAAATATGTTCCAAAAAAAGTGATTAAGAATGAAGATTTTTTAAGTCACACCTTTTTTGAGAAAGATGGTTCATTAGTTTTAAGAAACAATACCGACGTTATAAATAAGTTTCAGGCTATTACAGAAATTGAGGAGAGAAGATATGCCGAAGCAGATGAAAACACATCTGATTTAGCTTACTTTGCTGCAAAAGATGCTTTAGATAGTTCTGGAGAAAATCCAGAAGAATTAGATTATATTATAGTAGCACATAATTTTGGTGATATTAATTTTGGCGGAAATAGAACAGATATGGTTCCTACTTTGGCCAGCAGAGTAAAGCACAAATTGAATATCCAAAATCCAGATTGTGTGGCTTATGATTTGCCTTTTGGTTGCCCAGGATGGTTACAAGGAATGATTCAGGCTGATTATTTCATCAGATCTGGAGATGCTAAAAAGGTTTTGATAATTGGCTCCGAAGCTTTATCAAGAATTACCGATCCGCATGATAGGGATAGTATGATTTATTCTGACGGAGCTGGAGCTACTATTTTATCAGCTTCTGTTGAAGGAGAGGCTGGAATTTTAAGTCATAAATCTCAAACACATACTCAAAACGAAGCTTGGTTTTTACGTATGGAAGGTTCTTATAAAGAAGATTATGAAGCAGAAGACGATCTTTATCTAAAAATGGATGGACGTAAAGTGTATGAGTATGCTTTAATTAATGTTCCTTTAGTAATGAAAGCAGCAGTTGAAAAAGCTGGTGTTTCTTTAGATAAAATCACCAAAGTATTGGTTCATCAAGCCAATGGAAAGATGGATGAAGCCATTTTAAAAAGGTTTTTTAAATTATACGGGGTTGATACTCCTCCAGCAGCTATTATGCCTATGACCATTGCCAAATTGGGAAATTCATCGGTAGCAACAGTTCCTACTTTGTTAGATATTATCTTAAAAAATGAAATGGATGGTCAGCATTTAGAAAAAGGAGATGTGGCATTACTTGCTTCTGTTGGTGCTGGAATGAACATCAATGCAATGGTTTATCAGTTTTAAACTCATGATGAAAACTATATTAATAGGTTTAATTGTGTTTTTCAGCTTTTTTGCAATGGCTCAGACTCCTGAAGAATTAAAAGTAAAGCAAAGCATTGAGGCTTTATTTAGTAGCATGGCTAGTAAAGATTCTGTAAAAATAAAGTCGGTGATGCATCAATCAGCAAGGTTGCAAAGTGCTTCATTTGATAAAAATGGAAAATCTGTTTTGAAGGATGATCATGTGTCAGATTTTTTAAAGCAAATTGCTTCCATTCCATTGTCAGTTAATATTGAAGAAAGGATTTTATCTTTTGAAATTAAGATTGATGGTAATTTAGCCACCGCATGGACGCCTTATCAATTTTATGTCAACAATAAACTAAGCCATTGTGGCGTAAATATTTTTCAGCTTTTTAAGGAGGAAAACAACAATTGGAAAATTATTCAGATAGCTGATACCAGAAGAAAAGAGAATTGCGAGTAATACCGGAGTAACACATATAAAAAAAGACCCAAACAACGTTTGGGTCTTTTTTTATATCTAAAAATAAGATGATTAAACTGTAGTTGCTACGTTTTTAATGTCTTCAGCCATAGTTTCATCAACTAAAATTCTACCACAATGCTCGCAAACAATCACTTTTTTGCGTTGGCGAATATCAGACTGACGTTGAGGTGGGATTTGGTTGAAACATCCTGAGCAAGAATCACGCTCGATAGTTACTACCGCTAAACCATTTTTAAAGTTTCCTCTTAAACGGTTGTAAGCCACTCTTAAACGAGCATCAATTTTTTCTTCAGCTTTTTCTGAATCCTTAATTAAAACTTCTTCTTCTTTTTCAGTTTCAGAAGTAATATTAGCTAATTCAGTTCTTTTGATTTCAAGATCGCTTTTTCTTTCCTCTAAATCAGAAAGTGCCTTATCGTAAACTTCAGTTTTGTTGTTAATCTCAAACTGAAATTCTTTGATTTTTTTCTCGCAAACTTGTACTTCTAAACCTTGAATTTCAATTTCTTTTGAAATTGCATCAAATTCACGATTGTTTTTTACGTTGTTTTGCTGTGTTTCGTATTTTTTAACCAAAGCCAAAGATTCTTTGATGATGTTTTTACGATTCACAATTGAATCTTCTAAATCATCTAATTCGGTTTTGATTTTTTGGATACGAGTTTCTAATCCGGCAACGTCATCTTCTAAATCTGCTACTTCCATTGGAAGTTCCCCACGTGTCTGACGGATTTTATCAATTTTAGTGTGGATAGTCTGTAGCTCGTATAAAGCTTCAAGCTTTTGTTCTACGGTTTGTTCCATTAAGACAAATATTTTATTGGGTTTGTATTATTTCCTGTTAAACGGACCGCAAAGTTAGGAAATTTTTTTGTAATTATTTCTAATAGTAATTCTTGTGTAAACTGCTCACTTTCAAAATGTCCAATGTCGGCAATTAGTATTTTTTCATCAGCATCAAAAAACTCATGATATTTAAAATCTGCAGTGATAAAAATATCGGCTTTAGCCTGAATAGCTTTGGGTAACAAAAAGCTACCTGAACCGCCACAAACGGCGATTATTTTTATTTTTTTATCTAGTATTTTGGTATGTCTAATAACAGATAAGCCCATTTTTTCTTTTAATTGATGAAGAAAATCTAAGCCAGAAATTTCTGTTTCCAGTTCGCCAATCATTCCAGACCCCACTTGTTGATGTGTATTTTCTAAAGCATAAATATCATAAGCTACTTCTTCATAAGGATGATTTTCCCATAAAGCAGTCATAATTTTTTTTTCGGCAGGGGCCGGATAAATCACTTCCACCCGCATTTCATTTTCTTCATGCAATTTATTAAGCTCTCCTACAAAAGGTTTAGCTTCATTATTTGCTTTAAAAGTACCTTGCCCGGATGTGTTAAAGCTACATTCACTATAATTACCTATACTACCTGCACCAGCCTCAAAAACTGCATTTCTAACCTCTGTTGCGTTTTTAAGAGGAACAAAAAACACTAATTTTTTGAGTAGGCCAGTTTTTGGAGCTAAAATTTTACAGTTTTTGAGGCCTATTTTCTCGCAAATTTTTCCGTTTACGCCATTTAAAACGCTATCTAAATTGGTATGAATAGCATAAATGGCGATTCTATTTTCTATGGCTTTAATAATTACTCTTTCTACATAATTATTTCCATTAAACTTTTTTAAACCTTTAAAAACAATAGGATGGTGTGAAATAATAATGTCGCATTGGTTTGCAATGGCTTCATCAACTATTTCTTCAGTACAGTCTAAACTAATGAGCGCTTTATGAATCTCATTTTCTTGATTTCCAATTATTAAACCTGAATTATCATAACTTTCTTGATAATTTAAAGGGGCAAATTCTTCTAAACAATCAATTAATTCCTTTAGGCGCATTTTATTAATTTATATAATTGTTTGTTATATGCTATTTGTTTATAAATTTATTCTAATTCTTATTAAAACCTCTCAAAAAAATAACGGTAATTTTTTACAAAAAACAACTGAATGACTTTAAAATATATCTTGCTTGTTTTTTTGATGTTTTTTTCTTGTGCTTGTTTTAGTTCTCAAGATTCTAGTATTAAAGCAAGTATAAAGGAATTAAAATCAGAAACCAACGATGCTGTAAAGGTACAAATTATGGGGAAGCTCTCTTTTGTATACCAATATGTAGATTTTACTAGAAGTCTTTATTACTCTACCGAAGCTTTAAAACTTGCAAAGCGAATTAACTATCCCAGAGGGATTGCAAAATCTTATAATTTTATAGGTTTAAGCTACTCTTCTATAGGTAAGTTAGATAAAGCTTTGCAAAATTATTTGGCGGCTCTTAACGCAAATAAAAAGGCAGGAATTGAAGACGAAACTCCCAAAAATTTAAATAATATAGCCGAGGTTTTGTTGAAAATGGGAGATGTTGAAAATGCTAAAAAATATATAGCACAAGCTTACAGCCTCAATCAAAAGTATAAGAATAAGAAATCAACGTCAATTTCATTAATGCTAATGGCTAGAATATATAGTGCTCAAAATATACACAGCAAAGCTTTAACTCATTTATACGATGCAAAAGAAACAGCGGAGGGAGTAATCGGGATTTTTGATGAGGGTTTTTTTAACACAGAATTGGGAGACATTTATTTGAGAGCTGGAATTGTTGATTCGGCAGAAATAGCCTTTAAAAAGGTTTTAAAATTTGAACCAGCAGAACCAGACCAAGTTATAACTGCTTATTATGGTTTAGCCACTTTAGCGAAAGATAAAGGCTCATTTAATGAAAGTAAAATGTTTTTTGACAAAGCTCTAGTCATCGCAAATCAATCAAACGCCCAATTTGAGTTGATTAAAATTTACGAAGGCTTAAGTAATTTATCATTGTTAATGAAGGATTATAAATCTACCATTAATTATATGAGTAAAAAGGATACGTTAAAAGATGCGCTTTTGGGTTACCAAACATCTGGTAAAATAATTAGCGATTTAAATAGCATTATTACAGAACAAAAAGATTTAGAGAATGATGTGTTAAGAATGGATGCCGTTGTAAAGGAAAATGAATTATCTAAACAAAAAATAATACTCATTATTCTTTTAGGGGGAATAACTGTGTCTGTTTGTTTAGGATTTATTGCCTTTTCAAACTTTAAAAAGAGAAATAAAGCTTATGCAAAACTTCACGAAGCTAATTTAATTATCAAAAAGCACAATGCTAACCTAGAGGAAACGGTAGCAACAAGAACCGACACCATTTTTCTGAAAAATAAAAAATTAAAGGAATTGGCTTATTTTAATTCACATAAATTAAGAAAGCATTTAGCTAATATTTTAGGATTAATTTTTTTATTGAAGGATGAAGGCGAAAAGAAAGAGTATCTAAATCTATTGGAATCAGAAGCTCAATCTTTAGATGCAACCATCAATCAAATTAATAAAATGATTGATGATTAATTTTTTTTCATCATTTCCATAAACCTTCTAGATTCTATTGCCATTTTATGATTGTACTCATTAGCCAAGCTTTTGTAGTTCACTAAATCAATAATAGTTCCTATAAAGCATAAACCAGCCGTTAAAAAATACAAAATGCCCATTCCTATTTGGTTGGTTACAAAACGTTGAACACCCGCAACACCAAAAAAACCTAAAATAGCAAATAAAAGAAGATGTTGAGGATCTCTTCTTTTTCCAGAATAAATCATGGCAAAAGTTTTTTGTTCTTCTTCATTTAAGTTTGCAATAAGTTCTTTCAGATACATCATTTCTTCAACAGTGATGTTAGAGAAATTAAATAAGTAATTTATATTCATGGTTTTAACGGTTTAAAAAGCTTGATTTGTTTTATTGTTAGAGTATAAATTCTATGAGTTATTACAATCAATGCAAAAAAACCTAAAGGATGGATTTTCCAAGATTGATGAAGCTCAAAATGCATTAAATGATGAAGAGAACGACCTAAACCGCAACCAGGGCAAAAATCAAATCCGGCAGCCGCCAATGGGCATAAAGTAAAATGAGGTTTATTGGTGTCTAAAAAAAACAAACACACTAAAGCTGAGGTGAAAAAAAGGAGTTCAAGGGGTGCTTTTTTTAAATATCCCAACAACATTATAAATCTTTTGGGCTATTCATTAATAACAAAGAATTGGCTAAAGTGAATAATAAGCCAATAATTAATGCTCCAAAAATACGCTCCATATAATCAACTGTAAGGTCTTTGGCGTATAAGCTTACATATATAAAGCTAAAAGCAGCAGCCAACAAGCCTCCTACAGCTAAAATTTTAAAGCCTTCAAACAGTCCTTCAAAAAAAGTAAGTTTATTCCCTTGTTGTTTTTTTAAGCCTCTTATTCCAAAATAAAGACCAAAAAACGGAATTAAAATGGAGGTGTATTCTAACCAGCTATTTTTAGAATCTTCTAAATTTTGCGGATTATAACCAGCTGCTTGCATAATTATAATCCATAAGGCAGATACTATGCCTATGATTATTCCCGATATGACTGCGTTTTTCATATTTTTTTAAATTTGTAGAAATCTTTAATTAAATATAAGATTTATCAATTTTATTGGCAAATTTATCTTCTATGTTGGTTTACTTTGTCAATAGTTATATTTGCAGCAATTACCGTAAATGAATATTAAAGAGATATTAGATTTATATAAAACTGATGAGCGAGTACTTGCTTTGGCAAAAGTTGTTCAATCAAAAAATTCAAGAGTTCAGTTAAAAGGCTTAATAGGTTCTTTAGATGCATTTGCTGCTGCGGCACTTTATTGTTTAAATCATAGCAATATGGTTTTTGTGCTGCCAGATAGGGAAGAAGCCAATTACTTTCAGGCAGATTTAGAAAGTTTAATGGATAAAACGGTGTTGGTTTTTCCATCATCTTACAGAAAATCTTTCGACTTTACCCAAACCGACTCTGCAAATGTACTCATGCGAGCCGAGGTTTTAAATGATCTTAATCATGCCACTGAATTTGGAAACCTAATTGTAACCTATCCCGAAGCTTTAGCAGAAAAAGTAATTGATAGAAATTCGCTCATTAAAAACACCTTAGAAATTTCTATCAACAATAAGCTCAGTATCGAATTTATTAATGAGTTTTTAATTGATTATGATTTTGATCGTACAGATTTTGTTTATCAGCCTGGTCAATTTTCTGTTCGTGGAGGCATTGTAGATATTTTTTCTTTCTCGCATGATTTACCGTACAGAATAGAGTTTTTTGGAGATCATATTGAAACCATCAGAACTTTTGAGATTGAAAGTCAGCTTTCGGTAGAACAAGTAAAATCTATTACGATTGTACCTAATGTGCAGGCTAAATTTTTAACAGAAAGTAATATCTCTATATTAGAATTTTTGGATAAAGATGCCATTGTATGGTTTAAAGATGTAGAGTTTACACTCGATGTGATTAAAGCAGGTTATAAAAAGTCTACCGAATTATGGAAAGCTTTATCTGCCGAACAAAAGCAACAAAACCCAGATTGGATTGATCCAAAATTTGCTTTTACAGATGAGAAAATGATTTCAGATCAGCTGAATGATTTTCCGGTGATAGAGTTTGGAAAGCAGTTTTTTTACCATGCAACCACCGTAATTAATTTTGATGCAAGGCCACAGCCGTCTTTTAATAAAGATTTTACCTTGCTTATCCATAATATCAAACAAAACGAAGCTCAAAGAATCAATAATTTTATCCTTACTGATTCCGCCAAACAGCAAGAACGTTTATTTGCCATTTTTGACGATTTAGATAAAACAGTGAAGTTTGCGCCCATCAATATTTCTATCAGAGAAGGGTTTATAGATCACGAACAAAAAATAGCTTGTTATACAGATCATCAAATATTTGATAGGTTTTATAAATATAAATTGAAGCGAGGTTATGCCCGTTCCCAAGCCATCACTTTAAAAGAACTTAGAGACCTAAAACCAGGCGATTACATAACCCATATAGACCACGGAATTGGAAAATATGCTGGTTTAGAAAAGGTGACGGTAAATGATAAAGTGCAAGAAATGATTAGGCTGGTTTACGCCGATAATGATTTGCTTTATGTAAATATTAACTCTTTAAACCGCATTTCTAAATATACCGGTAAAGATGGCCATGTGCCTAAAATGAACAAATTAGGGACAGATGTTTGGGATAAACTGAAGAAAACCACAAAAAAAAAAGTTAAAGATATTGCCCGAGACCTGATTAAACTTTATGCTTTGCGTAAAACTCAAATGGGAATGGCTTTCTCGCCTGATACCTATTTGCAAAATGAGTTAGAAGCATCTTTTATTTATGAAGATACGCCAGATCAGGAAAAAGCTACAGCCGATGTAAAAAAGGATATGGAATCTCCGCACCCAATGGATAGGTTGGTTTGTGGTGATGTAGGCTTCGGAAAAACAGAAATTGCCATAAGGGCAGCCTTTAAAGCCGCAACAGATGGCAAACAGGTGGCTATTTTAGTGCCTACCACTATTTTGGCGATGCAGCATTACAAAACTTTTAACGAAAGATTAGCTGATTTCCCCGTAAGGATAGATTATATCAACAGATTTAAATCATCAAAACAAGTTAAGGACACTTTAGAAGCCTTAAAAGCTGGTAAAGTAGATATCATTATAGGAACGCACAAACTGGTAAGTAAGGATGTAAAATTTAAAGATTTAGGTCTTTTAATTATTGATGAAGAGCAAAAGTTTGGGGTAACCGTTAAAGAAAAATTAAAGCAATTTAGAGCCAATGTAGATACGCTTACGCTTACCGCTACTCCAATACCAAGAACATTGCACTTCTCTTTAATGGGCGCCAGAGATTTATCTATTATGCAAACCCCGCCACCAAACAGGCAACCCGTTTTAACAGAATTACATGTTTTTAATGAAAAATTGATTAAAGAAGCGGTAGAATTTGAATTGGATAGAGATGGACAGGTTTTCTTTATTCATAACCGAGTAGCAGATTTAAGGCAATTAGGTGGATTGATTCAGAAATTAGTTCCAAAGGCAAAAATAGCTATTGCGCATGGGCAGTTAGAAGGCGACCAGTTAGAAGATATTATGCTGGCTTTTATTGATGGTAAATACGATGTTTTAGTGGCCACCACCATTATAGAAGCAGGTTTAGATGTGCCCAATGCAAATACCATGTTAATTAACCATGCCCACATGTTTGGTTTGAGTGATTTACACCAAATGCGAGGCAGGGTAGGACGTTCTAACAAAAAAGCTTTTTGCTATTTGTTAAGTCCGCCGTTATCTACTTTAACTCCCGAGGCTAGAAAAAGATTAAGTGCTATTGAGGAGTTTTCTGATTTGGGTAGCGGTTTCAACGTGGCTATGCGAGATTTAGACATCCGCGGAAGCGGGAATCTTTTAGGAGCCGAGCAAAGTGGTTTTATTGCCGAAATTGGTTTTGATATGTACCATAAAATTTTGGACGAAGCCATTCAGGAATTAAAAGAAGACGAGTTTAAAGGTGTTTTTCCTGATGATAAACCTAGAGCTTTTGTGAGTTTTACGCAGGTAGAAACCGATATGGAATTATTAATTCCGGATGAATATGTCACCAACATTCAAGAACGATATAACTTATATACTGAGCTTTCAAAAATTGAAAATCAAAATGATTTAGAAGCTTTCGGTAGAGAATTGCATGATCGTTTTGGGCCAATGCCAAGGCAAGTGCGAGATTTATTAAGAACCGTGGAGCTGCAATGGATTGGTAAGGAAATTGGCTTAGAAAAAATTAGCTGGAAAAAAGGAGTATTAAGAGGTTATTTTATCAGCGATAAGCAATCAAAATATTTTGAGACCGAATCTTTTGGTAGGATTTTACAGTATGCACAACAAAACCCTAGAAAAGTAAATTTGAAAGAAGTAAAAAGTACTTTACGTATTGCGATTGAAGACGTAAGGAATATTGATGATGCCATGATGGCCTTAGAGCAAATGAGAGATCCTGTTTTAATTTAATTGTTTCTCATTTATAATTTCTGATAAATTTCAGTTCCGTTCAGTAATTAAAGATAATTATTAAAATTATCTTAATTATTTATAGCATCACGTTACTGTTATAGGTTTATTGCCAATAGAAAGAATGTGGTGATATTATTCCGGACACAGTCCTCAGTTTTTAAAAAGCATTTAAGTGATCCTAGCGGAACACTTAAACGAGGATGGTATTGAAGACGTTAGAAATATTGATGATGCCATGATGGCCTTAGAGCAAATGAGAGATCCTGTTTTAATTTAGATTATCTTAATCTTAAATCAAACCTTCCATCTGTAATGGAAACTTTGTCATTTGGATCGTTTTTATTAGTGGCTTCAAATGAAAAAGTACCAGATACAATTTTATTTGCTAAATCTAGTTTAGTGATTTTTACTTCTCCAATATTTGATGTTCTAGAATTATATTCTTTATTGTCTGGGGCACTAATGAAATACTCCCCATATCTAAAATCGCTACCGCTGAATATATACACGCCGATTGAATTGATTTTATAAATCGTTAAATAAATTTTTTTGGATGGATTTGTTTTCGAGTAATTAGTTAAAATTTTGAGATTGTAGAAATTCGGATCTTCATTTAAGACAAGTGAAGTACTTATTGCATCAACTGAAAAAGCTTCATTATTAGGAATTAGGATTTGTCCGTTTACTTTACAAGAAAAAGTATTCGCTCCTATTTGAGTAGCTTTAGTTAATTTCTCTTTCTCACATGATAAAAGAAAACAACTAAGAATGAGAGTAAAAAAAGTTAATTTTTTCATAATTAAAATTTGTTGAAGATGATTTTTTTAAATACAATAGATATTTATCTAGAGTTTCTGTATAGAGTATTTCATGAGGATAAAGGTATTACGAGTAAATGAAACTAAAGATACAGATTTGATAATAGTAATATTATTAAACAGATAAAGCTAAAAGCACATTAGCTCAAATTTTAATTTAGGAGGTTTAATTTAAGCCTTTCTCATCATTAATTTCAATTAGATTTCAGTAATCCTTCTTAAATTATTTCCTTTGCGGTATGAATAAATGCAAATTCAGTGTTTGCTTTCTTTTAATAGTTGCTTTTTTATTGTCTTTTAAGTCGGTTTTGGCTCAAAGAGAAAAAATAGAACCTGTTGAGGTAAGCAGTTTGCAGCCTAAAAAGAATCCATTTTATACCCGGCCTCCCTTATTTTATATTTATAAAAGAAACCTTTCTTTAAGTGTTTTAAACCTCAAAGTTAATTATTGGAAAACCAAAGGTAGTTTTGGAATTAACCTTAATCAGGCTGCTTTTAGTGATAACTGGAGTAGCGGAGGGGTAAATTCTATTGCTTTAGGGGCATTGGTGAATTATAAAGGCGAGTATAATAAAGACGGAATGAATTTTACGTCGGAGATATTAATGCAATATGGAAAACTAAAGAACCAAGGGCAGTTAGAAAGAAAAACCAACGACAGAATATTTTTTGATAATAAAGCTGCCATGTCTTTATCTAAAAACTGGAGTGTATTTGGTTCTATAAGTTTTGAATCTCAGTTTGATTTAGGTTATAGCTTTGGAAAAGATGCTCAGGGAAAAGAAACCAGAAAAGTTATCTCTAATTTTTTAGCTCCGGGATATTTAACCGAATCTTTTGGGTTTGAATATAAGCCAAAAAAGTATTTTAGTTTAAGATTGGGTACAGGAACGGCTAGGCAAACTTTTATGATAGATACTGCTTTGTATAGAAATAATCCAAAAAACTTTGGGGTACCCGTTGGCGCAACATTTAGAAATGAGCTGGCTTTTCAGGCTGTAGCAAATTTTGATAAGGATATTGCCGAAAATTTAAATTTAAAATCGAGGTATCTGCTTTTTGCAGCCTATGAAAAATTAAACAACATAGATCAAAGATTAGATGTAACCATAACAGCAAAAGTAAACAGATTGATTAATGTTACGGTTAACGGCACTGCTTTGTACGATGATGATTTTAGCGGAAAAATACAATCTAGCCAGAGCATGTCTTTAGGTATTTTATTTAGGATACCCCGGTAAATTTCATTAGTTATAATAACTCCATCAGGCTTTCTAACTTCATACTTCTACTGCCTTTTAACAAAACTAAAGCGTTTTTAATTGGTTTTTTCTTTAATTCGGCAGCTGCTTCTAAAGTGGTTTTAAAGAAAAAAGTATCAGCTGATGCATTCAGCTTGTAAAATTCTTGCCCTATAAAAATAGTCTTATAAAAATGTTGCTCTAAAGCTTTTTGTAGGATATTTTCATGCTCAGCAGCGGCTTCATCGCCAAGTTCAAACATATCTCCTAAAATAATCACCTTTTCGTTGGCAGCTAGCTTGGCTAAATTTTCTATGGCAACCAACATGCTGCTTGGGTTGGCATTATAATAGTCGCCAATTACGGTGTTGTTTGCTGTTTTAATAATTTGAGATCGGTTATTTTGCGGTTCATAAGTGTTAATCCCTTGGTTTATTTCATCAGCCGATAGGCCAAACGCTAAACCAATAGTAACAGCGGCTAAAATATTTTCAAAATTGTAAATACCCGTCAGTTTAGAATGTACCGTATAGTTTTCTCCTTGATGTCTCCATTTCACTTCCAAAAAAGGGTCGTTTTTAATTAATTCGCCACTTACATCATTAGAAGGATGAGTGCCGTAATAAACAATTTTATCTAGCTTTCTAGTTTCGGCCATGCCTAATAAATGCGTATTGTCTTTATTGATAAATGCCGTACCGTGGTTCTTTTCCAAAAAATTATAGAGTTCTCCCTTCCCCTTTTTTACGCCTTCAAAACCGCCAAAACCTTCTAAATGTGCTTTTCCAACATTGGTAATTAAGCCGTAATTGGGTTGGCAAATATCACATAACAGCTCAATTTCTTTTTGGTGATTAGCGCCCATTTCTATTATCGCAACTTCCGCCTCGGGTTTAATTTCTAAAAGCGTTAAGGGTACGCCAATGTGGTTATTGAAATTCCCTTTGGTGGCATGTGTATTCAGTTTTTGAGAAAGTACACTGTAAATTAATTCTTTGGTAGTGGTTTTTCCGTTAGAGCCCGTAAGCCCAATTATCGGTATGTTAAGTTGCGTTCTATGGTGCTTAGCCAATTGCTGCAAAGCTATTAAAGTATCATTTACCAATATAAACCTATTGTCTTTTTGATATTCAACATCGTCTATCACTGCAAAAGCAGCTCCGTTTTCTAACGCTTGTAAAGCAAAAGTGTTGGCGTTAAAATTTTCACCTTTTAAGGCAAAAAATAAACAACCCGGAGTAATTTTTCTGGTATCGGTACAAATTGTTGGGTGTAAAAGGTAATGTTGATACAATTGCGCAATGGTCATGTGTAATTTTTTATTTACAATATTAGTTTTGTAGGGCTTATTTCCCAAAAATAAGAGGAATTATTAAACATCGTTTTTTTAACAAGGCTAAATAGTTAGTTTAGTAATATGAAAAAACTTCTATTTTCCTTTTGCTTGCTCATTACAGGTATATCCTTCACATTTGCGCAACAAAAACTGCAATCTCCTGATGAATTTTTAGGTTACCCGCTAGGGTCTAAATTTACGCTTCACTATAAAGTGGTGCAGTATTACCAATATTTAGCCGCAAACTCTAAAAATGTAAAGTTGCAATATTATGGTAAAACAAACGAAGGCAGAGAGCTTTTAGTGGCAATGGTAGCCAATGATGAAAACATCAACAAATTAGAAGAAATTAGAAAAAGTAATTTAGCTAACGCTGGTTTTGAAGGCGGAACGGCAATGGCTAATCAGCCTGCAATTGTATGGTTGAGTTATAATGTACATGGTAACGAGTCGGTTTCTACAGAAGCTTCTATGAAAACCATTTATGATTTGTTAGACCCAACTAATACCAAAACTAAAGCATGGTTAAAAAATACCGTTGTGGTGATAGACCCATGTATTAACCCTGATGGGAGAGATAGATATGTGAATTTTTATAATCCGGTGGCTAATTTAATTTCAGATCCAAAGGCTTACGCCCGTGAGCATAGAGAGCCTTGGCCAGGAGGTAGAGCAAATCATTATTATTTTGATTTAAACAGAGATTGGGCTTGGCAAACACAAATAGAAACCAAGCAAAGATTAGCTTTATATAGCAGTTGGTTACCCCAAATTCATGTTGATTTTCATGAGCAAGGCGTAAACGAACCTTATTATTTTGCGCCTGCTGCCGAGCCTTTTCATCAGGTAATTACGCCTTGGCAAAGAGAGTTTCAAACCATTATAGGAAAAAATAACGCCAAATATTTTGATCAAAAAGGTTGGATGTACTTTACTAAAGAACGTTTTGATTTATTGTACCCTTCTTATGGAGATACTTATCCAATTTACAATGGGTCTATTGGGATGACTTTTGAACAAGGTGGCGGTGGAGTAGCAGGTTTAGCTATTTTGAATGAAGAAGGAGATACTTTAACATTAAAAGATAGAATTGCACACCATTACACTACCGGACTTTCTACTGTAGAAGCTACTGCTAACCATGCAGATAAAGTAGTGGTTGAGTTTAAAAAATTCTTTAACGATTCAAAAAACAATCCTCAAAGCGAGTATAAAACCTATGTAATTAAAAGCGAGAATACAGATAATGCCAATAAATTAGCTTCATTATTGAAGACTAACGGAATAGAAGTAGGTTACGGAGTTTCAAAATCTGCCAGTGGATTCAATTATTTTTCTGGTAAAACCGAGACTTTTAACATCGCTTCTTCAGATTTGATAGTGAATTTATATCAACCAAAATCTGTTTTGGCTAAAGTATTATTAGAACCCCGCACTTTTGTTGCCGATTCTAATACTTATGATATTACTGCTTGGGCTTTACCTTACGCTTATGGTTTGCAGGCTTACGCCATTAAAGAATCTATTAAAGCTACACAGCAAATTGCACCACCAATGCCTCCAAAAGCCCCAGAGGTTACTGGAAGTGCTTATGCCTGGATTGCCGAATGGAAGTCTTTAAATGATGTTAAATTTTTAGCGGCCTTGCTTAAAAACAACATTAAAGTAAGATATACCGAAGTGCCTTTTGAAGTAAATGGTAAAAAATTTGGAGCCGGGTCTTTAATTATTGCTAAAACCAGTAATGAAGCTATGGGCGATAAATTAGAAGCTTCTTTAATGAAAATAGCCAATGAAAGTGGAGAAGATTTAACCAAAATAAACAGTGGTTTTGTAGATAAAGGTGCTGATTTTGGATCTGATAAAATTAGATTTATAAACAAACCAACTGTAGCAGTTTTAGCTGGAGATGAAGTAAATTCTTTAGCTTTTGGCGAAGTTTGGCACTTTTTTGAGCAACAAATTGGGTATCCAATTACGGTAATTAAAACTTCTGATTTAGGTAGAGTAGTATGGAACGATATTCAAGTACTTATTGCGCCTGATGGTTACTACCAAAATTTAGATAACGAGAAAATTCAGGAATGGATTAAAGCTGGCGGTAAATTAATTGCCATTGATGGTGCTGTAAAGCAACTGGCAGACAAAAAAGGGTTTTCTTTAAAATCTAAAGAAGAGAAAAAAGAAGGAGAAAAGGACGCTGCCAAAAAAGATGCTTATGATCTAATTAAGCCTTACGCTGATAGAGAGCGAGCCAGTATTGTAAACAACATTCCTGGGGCTATTTATAAAATTGATTTAGACAATACGCACCCATTAGGTTTTGGTTTCCCCTCTTATTATTACACTTTAAAGTTAGATGCCAACACCTATAATTTCTTAGAAAATGGTTGGAATGTTGGAACCGTTAAAAAGAATAACTATGTAACTGGTTTTGCCGGAACTCAAACCAAAAAGAAAATTCAAGACGGAACTTTATTGGCCGTTGAAGAAATTGGAAGAGGCTCTGTAGTTTACATGGCTGATAACCCATTGTTTAGAAGCTTTTGGGAAAACGGAAAATTGTTGTTTAGCAATGCCGTTTTTATGGTTGGGCAATAATTAAAAATATTTTTGGAAAAGCAGGGTTCAACTTAAATTTAAGTTAGCCCTGCTTTTTTTATAGACTGAGGTTGGCTTGAATTTGAATAAGTAGCACAAGCCTATGTAAGCTAAACCCGATTGCAGCAATTACCGTAATGGGTTTTGTGAGAGAAGGCCTGTAATGCGTAAAGCGGGGCTACCGCTAATAGTTGAACAGGAACTTGCTTTTCAAATTATTCTTATTGTCCTACTCTAGATTTTTCTTCGGCTGCGCCAACTTTTCTTTGTCGATAGGCTTTCACTTCTTTTTTACCAAATTTATAGCTAAAGCTGAGTCTGAAACTACGGGTTTCGGCTTTCTCTTTGGCGTTTAAATCTAAATTGTAAAAGTTGGTACCGTATCTGTTGCTGTTGGTGTCAAACAAATCGGTAGCTAAAAACCTAATGCTTCCTTGTTTATTTAAAATAGATTTAGAGATGCCAAAGTTGACATAATAAAGCGGCTTAAAGGTGAAAATGCCATAAGAAGTAGGGCTTTCGTAATGCATATTAGCCATAGCATTAAAACCTTTTGGAAGCGTTAAAGTATGATTTAGAGTGACTAAAAAGCTAGTGCTCTCGTTATTAATTTGTTTTTTTTGGTTGTTGGTGTATTTAAAAAATTCGTAATAAGCTTGGGTGTTAAAATCTATATCCCACCAAGATGCAAGGGTGATTGGAATGCCAATTTCAAAACCTAAGGTTTGGCGGTAATCAAAATTATTTCGGCTGGTTGTTGCGGTTTGTGTGGCGTTATCTTGTTCATAAACAACGTAAGCAAAGTCTTTGATGTAGTTGTACTGCAAGCTAAAATTGTATTTCGACTTAATTTCCCAGTTTATTTTAGAGGCATTAATGTAGGATGGCGAAAGCGAAGGATTTCCTTGATTATAGGTGTATTGATCTAAAAAATAGTAAAACGGATTAAGATCTTCATAACGTGGTCTGGTGATTCCTCGGCTAAATGAAAAGCTAATTTTATGATTTTGGTTGAAATCTAAAGCATATAATAAATTTGGGAAAAGGTTGAGGTAGTTTCTATCTATTAACTTAGTTGTTAAAGAAGTATCTCCCTTGGCAATGGTTTGTTCGGCTCTTAAACCTATTTCTAAATTGCTTTTTTCTGTTTTAGTTTTAAAGCTTATAAAGCCGGCATAAATTTGCTCTTTATAATTAAATAAAGTACTTGGGTTAAAAATATAATTTTGGCCAGAGGTAATATTTATATTTCTTTGGCTTGATGTTTTTACCCAACTGCTTTTTAAACCGGCATCTAATGATGAATTTTTATTAATAGGATTTGAAATATCAGCTTTAATAGACAAAATATCAATTTGAGAAGGGCTTAAGTTGTTAAATTGCAATGGGGATTTAAACTCAAAACCGTTGTTGTCTAAATAAATGCTTCCTAAATTTTCGTCAGATTTTCTGGCGTAATTAAGGTAATCTACATCGGCTTTTAAGCTGGTGCCTTTTTTACCAAGATTGCCAGCATAATTAATGTTGGTAGAAATATTGTTAATTCTTCTGTTTTCTAAAGAGGTAGATAAAATGGTAGAATCTTGAATACTATTATTAAAAATTAAGCTTTTGTTATGCTCATCAGACAGCATTTTATTGCTAAAGGCATTCACCAAAAAACCTACCGCATGATTTTTATTCAGGTTATAATCTAATCCCAACAAAAAATTATGATTAGTCCTCGTCTTTAAATCGTTGTTTTTTATATCAAAAAGAGTTTTTAAACTGGGGTTATTTATGTTTCTACGTAGGTAGTTATCATCAACTGCTTTAATTTCGCTAAAATCATAATTGAAATAGATATTAGATTTCTCGGTTCTGTTATTTAAGCTCAAACCAGCATTATATCTATAATTTCGGCCTAAGCCACCGCCAAAAGAAGCGGTACCGTTTGCGCCAATATTTTTTCCTTTTTTGAATTTGATGTTGATGATTCCACCGTTATTCGCAGCATCATATCTGGCCGAAGAGCCATTTAATAATTCTATTTGTTCTATATTATTGGTGGGGATGTTTTTAAGAAACTCTACTAAATTAATTCCCGATAGGTTGCTGGGTTTGCCATCTATATAAACAGCTACATTGTTTTTCCCTTGGATAGAAAGTTGGTCGTTATTTTCAATTCTAATGCCAGGTACGGTTTGTAATACTTCTAAACCCGAACTGCCCAATCCAAAAACACTGTTTTCTACATTGATTACAGTTTTGCCGGCTCTTCTTTCTATATAAGGTATTTTTGCCTGCACCACCACTTCTTTTAGTTGTTTTGGTTGCTTAATTATTTCTATTAAAGGAATGGTTAGCCCCAAACCTTTTTGATTAAGCTGTAATTCATCAGTAAATACAGTTTGATAACCAGTTTTAATAAAGGAAAGACGGTAATTGCCTGGCTTTATATTGAGAATTTCATAATTGCCAATAGCATCTGATAATACACTTTTTACTACTGTAGAATCTTTAACAGTAATTAGAATAACGTTTACATTCTCTATATTTTCTGATTTGGCAAATACTTTACCAGTAATTTTAAAATCTGAAGTTTGACAATAGACAAGCGCATTATTGATGATTAACAATGTAAATAGAAAACGTAATTTTTTAACCATAGGTAGGTATTAGTACAAAAATATTGTTACAGACCTGAAAAGTACGTAAAATCTTAAATATCAAGCATCAACTAAACAAAAAAAACGTCCTTAAATTTTTTAAGAACGTTTTTTTGCGAAAAAGTTGGTTAGTTTTTTATCCTGTTAGATTCATCTTCTAAGCCGGTAGCTCTTTTTCTGGCTGCTTTTACAGTGTTTTTACCAAACCTATAATTGAAAGATAAATTAAGTGTTTGAGTTTCTCGTTTTTCATTAAAGCTTATATTCATGTTACTAAAGTTTGTAGAAATTCTTTGAATTCGAGTATTAAACACATCATTTATACTCAGTTTTAGGCTTCCTTTATTTTTTAACACATTTTGTTTGAAACCTAAGTTTAAACCGTATTGTGGTTTAATAGTGAAAATACCATATTTCAGTCCAGATTGATAGTTGAAAGACATTTCAGCACTACTTGTTTTACTCAATACAAAATTTTGGTTGCTACTAAAGTTATAGGCGGTTTGGCCAGCCTGTAATTGACTGCCCGCAATTGCCGAACTAAAGCTCATGTAAAAAACCATTAAATTGTTATTAACGCTCCACCCTTTAGTAATGTTAAAAGGTGCATAAACAGAAACCCCATATTGTTTTTGCGTATCAAGATTTATGTTTTTTGCTATGGTAACCTTGGTTTCATCATTTTGCTCAGTAACGGTTGTAATGGCGTCATTAGTGATATTGTAATTCACACCAAGCGTGTATTTGCTTTTATAGGTGTAAGATGCTTCAAATGCGTTAGTAAATTGAGGGTTAAGAAATGGGTTTCCTTCCTGATAAGTAAATTCATCTAAAAAATCTCTAAAAGGATTTAAATCATCATAAGCCGGTCTGTCTATTCTGCGGCTGTAGGTTAATCCTAACTGATGGTTTTTTGATAATTGCTGAGAGATGGCCACACTTGGAAACCACTCTAAATAATTTCTATCCACTACTTTGTTTAAAGTTACCGAGTTTCCTTTTGATACGGTTTGCTCGGCTCTTAAGCCAAATTGAAGACTTGTTTTTTTAATTTCGGTATTAAAATTTAAATAGCCGGCATTAATGTTTTCTTCGTACACAAAATGATTGCTTTTGCTGATGTCGTTTTGCCACTCGTTACTTACTAAATTTGAGAATTTGAAATTATTATCGGTAGTTACCCAACTGCTTTTCCAGCCAATTTCTAAGCGGGAGGCTTTACTAATGGGATGCGTAAAATCTGCTTTTGCTGATTTAATTTCTATTTGACTTGGAGTCGAAAAATTAATGTTTAATGGATTTTTATTGATGCTTCCATCACTTTTAAAGTAGCTGTTATTTCTAAATTCATTTCCGTTTCCAAAATAATTAGAATAATCTACGTCTACACTTAATTCATTACCTAAGCTGTCAAAAGTGGTTTTGTAATTAGCATTGAAAGCATTGTTTCTATATCGTTCTAAATTGTTGCTACTTACGGCAATAGAAGAATCGAGCTGAAAAGCACCGTTTGACATGTTAGTCCCGCTTAAACTGCTTCCATCAACTCCATTTTGGTAGCCATTATACAAAACACCTATAGTGGTTTTAGGCGTTGCATAAAAATCGACTCCTATTTTATAAGAATTGCTGTTTCGGCGTCTTTCCCAATCTGTATTTTGTTGAAAGTTTGTGGTTTGAGTTTGGTAATTAACCGCTCTTTGTAGTTTTAAGCTACTTAAATTGCCATTATTACCATAATTATAGTTTCCAAAAACATTGATTTTGTTTTTGCGATAATTAAGGTTTACTCCAGTATTATATTTAGAAGTTTGGCCATACCCACTTCCGGCTGATATGCTTCCGTTTAAACCATAATTTTTATTTTTCTTGGTTTTGATATTGATGATACCTGCATTTCCGGCAGCATCATATTTAGCAGATGGATTGGTGATGAGCTCAATACTTTCAATGTTTGCGCTAGGCGTATTACGTAGCATATTAGCCAAATCAGCATTGCTCATATAGGTTGGTTTTCCATCCATCATCACTAAAACGCCTTGTTTCCCTTTCATAGCCAGATTATCATCTTTATCTATAGTTACACCAGGTGCTTTTTCAAGTATTTCTAAGGCATTGTTCCCTACGTTTAAACTGCTGTTTTCAACATTCATCACCATTTTATCTAATTTTCTTTCTATAAAAGGCTTACTTGCTGTTACTACAACTTCTTTTAAACTTCTACTCTGATCAGTTAATATTATAGTTGGGAGATCTAATTTCTCTTGTCCGTTCACCTCAAAAAACGCGGATTTTGTATTTTGAAATCCCATTAAACTCACTTCAATATAATAAGATCCAGATTTGATGTTTTCGAAGGTAAATTTTCCGCTATCATCACTAAAACCTCCTTTAACTAAAGTAGAATCTGCAGATTTATATAAAGTAATGGTGGCAAAATCTGCCGAGCTTCCGTTTTTTAATTCGGCTTTTCCATTGATGCGGGTTGTGTTTTGTGCGCTTACTTTTCCAATGGTAAAGAGGGCGACAAAAATGTAAATTAAAGTTTTTAAAGTCTTCATTTTGAGCAATATTTATCCCGTTAAGAAAATCCTAAAATTTTCTTTTAATTTGATTATCAAATTGTTAAGATTTCTTAACGGGTGAGTTTGTGTTTTTAGATTAGATGTATAAACTTTAAAAAAGGTTACACCTTTTGGCTAAAAATTTTTAAAATTTAAGTATAGTGCTTACCGAGTCTTTAATTTCATTTTCTTGGTTATACTCTTTTTGTCTTGCTATTGCTTTATCTGTTTTTTGGCAGGTAAAACCTTCTTTAGTGGCCACAACTTTAATCAAATCCTCATTGTCATCATCATAGTCTAAACAATCATACATTTGACTTTGGAAAAAGCGACTAGCAAATTGTTTTTGAATATAGAGGACTGTTCCAATTGGGATATTGAGTTTTAATCTAACCTCTTGGTTGCGCCATAAACTTCCTTCTTTTAATTCAGAGTGAGAATCAAAAACTAATAGAGAATCTTTTTGGGTATAATAATATTCTATTTGCCTAGCATTACGCAAAGCCATATCAAAGTTTTTACCTCTTGCCGAATATGTTTTGGTTAAAGTAGGTGTACCACTTTCTACTAAATGTAAATCAATATCAACTCTGTTTGGCGTATCAAAATCTCTGTCATTTCCTGTTATAGTAATAATTTTGGTTCTATTGCCATCTACAAAATCCTCTTGTATGGTTCTTTCTTCGCCCATTTGTAGGTAATAAATATTTTGCGTGTTAGTTTTTAATCCTGTGGCTTCGCTAAAGCTGGCTTCTTCTTTAAAATCTGTAGCATTTTTGGCAATACAAAAGATGCCAACAGCTAAGGCTAAAACCCAGGTCATTAATAGGCTAAAACCAATGGTTCTGGTTAGTTTTCTGCTATTAAAAAGTACTCTTATAATGAAAAGGATAATCCCTAAAAGCGGAATAAAAATAACCAAGAAAGCACAAACGTATATGGCTGGTCTTAGTGCCGGCGTAAGTGCATTAATAGGAAAAATGGTAGAAACATCTGTATTACCAGCATAACCTAAAAACACTAATAGCGCAATAAAAGCGGCGATAAGTAAAAATCCAACAAAAGTGATGATCAAAACACCAATAATTTTTAGGATTAGTTTTCCTGTACCACCTAAAAATTTTAACAAACCAGTAACCACATCTCTTATAAAAGAGCCTAATCTACCTAAGCCTGGTTTAGCATATTCATGAGCTTTAGAAATATTATGTGTGACTGCCTGAAGCTCTTCCTCCACATTTTTTTGAAAAGCCTGAAGGTTTATTTTCTCACCTTTCATTTCCATTTTATCAGTTCTACTTACCGCTTTTGGCATAATAATCCAAAGTAATAGGTAAGGGAAAAGGCCAAAGCCATAAAAGATGAAAAGCACAAAAAAGGCAATTCTTATCCATCTGGCTTCTATCCCAAAATAATGACCAACGCCAGAACATACTCCGCCAATTACTCGGTCATCAATATCTCTAAAAAGTTTTCTTTTGTTTTCAATGGGATCGGCCGTTGGGTTTGGCTCAAAATCCGATGCATTGTCGTCTCCAAAATCTTCTGTATTCCCCATTTTAGAGGTTACTAAAACTACATCAGCAGTAACAATTACTTGTTTACTTTCTTTTTCTAGTAACTCAGTAAACATTTCAGCAATTCTGTTTTCAATGTCGGTAATGATCTCAAAATTATCTTGATAAGAAGAAAAATGTCTTTTGATCTCATTCATGTAATTTTTAAGCATCTCATAGGCGTCTTCTTCAATATGAAAGATTACCCCACTTATATTTATTATAATAGTCTTGTTCATGATGTTAAGGTTTAATAGGATTGGTGTTGATATTTATAACTCTGTCTTTAATGCTGGTTTGTACAGCATAAGCTAAATCAAACCAAGTTTGATCTAATTGGTGAAGTATTTCTTTACCGGCATCAGAAAGTTGGTAGTATTTTCTGGGTGGCCCCGATGTAGATTCTTGCCAATTATAATTTAAGAGACCATTATTTTTTAAGCGGGTAAGAAGAGGGTATAACGTACCTTCTACAACTAGAAGTTTAGCCACCCTCAATTCTTCTATAATATCTGAGGCGTAAGTCTCTCCTCTAGAAATTATGGAGAGGATGCAGTATTCTAAAATACCTTTCCTCATTTGAGTTTGTGTATTATCTATTATCATAATACAAAGATATATGTTTTATTTAGTATTATGCAATACAAAGTACTAAAAAAATTTTAATGTTGATTTTAATGTGAGCTGATTGTTAATCAGTCATGTTTTAATTACAATAAATATAAAATACAGGATGCTTAGGGCGTCTTTTTTAGCAAATATTAATTAATAGACATTTTTTAATATTAGTATCATAATTATTTACAATAAAAAACTAAAGTATTGAAAATCAGATCATTGATTTTTAGTGTTAAAAATTGTTAAATAATTGCTTGTACTTAACAATTTTGTTACGGTATATTTAAAATTAATTAACACTAATAACTAACTAACATTAATTAGAATTGTATGAAAAAACTTGTACAAATTTTGTTCACGCTTTTGTTTATTGCATCTACCGCAATAGCACAAGATCGAACAATTACTGGTACTGTCACAGCAAAAGATGATGGTACACCACTGCCAGGAGTAAGTATTACTATTAAGGGTAATAAGGTAGGAACACAAACCAACTTAGATGGAAGGTATTCTATACAAGTACCTTTAAATTCTAGCGAATTAGTATTTTCTTATGTCGGTTTTATAAGTAAAACGGCAATTATTAAAGGGAGCACTGTAAATGTTGTATTAGAATCTGATTCAAGAGCATTATCTGAGGTAGTTGTAACTGGTTACGGTACGCAAAAAAGAGATGAATTCACTGGGTCAAGCGCTAAAGTATCTGGTGATGTTTTGAAAGATAGGCCAATTCAAAGTTTTGGACAAGGTTTAACAGGACAAGCCGCCGGAGTGAATATTATTCAGCCAAACGGTGTTTTAAACAATCCACCTGTGATTAGAGTAAGAGGTTTTAATTCTATTTCTTTAAGTTCATTCCCATTAATTGTGGTAGATGGTATTCCTATTGTTTCAGGCGATGTCTCTCCAAATAATGCGGCTAACAATACTTTAGGAGATATTAATCCTTCAGATATCGAATCAATAGACATCCTTAAGGATGCTGCTTCAACGTCCATTTATGGGTCAAGAGGTGCCGCCGGAGTATTAATTATCACAACAAAAAAAGGTAAGCAAGGCCAAGCTAAAGTTAATTTAGACAGTTGGTTTGGGATTACAAACCCAACAAGATTGCCTGACATTTTAAATGCTTCTGAATATATTGCGTATAAAAACGAAGCCGTATTAAATTCGAAGATTTCCGGTGGAAATGCAGCTAATCCTGCAGTAGCGTCTGCACTTTTCTTCCCAATCAATAATCCTGATGGTTCTATAGTAGATACGAGATGGTATGATGAAGTTTACAGAGAAGCCTATTCTCAAAATCATTCGCTGTCAATTTCTGGCGCTACTGATAAAACTACTTATTATTTTTCAGCAGGTTTATCAGATCAAGATGGTTTCATCAAAAGGAACAATTTTAAAAGGAACACGGCTAGATTTAATGTAAATCAAAAAGTTACAGATTGGTTGAAATTTGTAGGAAACATTAATATAACCAATTCTAAAAATGAAGCGCCAAATACAGGGTCTTTACCAGGTCAAGCTTTTGGCACTTCTGGATTAGGTAGATTAGCTGTTCTAACAGCTCCTAACGTTTATGCAGTTAATCCAGATGGATCTTATAATATTTCGAGTGCTAACCTAGTTGGTCAAGGTAATAATTTAAGTCAATCTGGTTTTACAAACGCAGCAGCAATTCTTGATTTAAACACTTTTACTTCCGAAAGTAATAGAATTTTAGCAACTGTTGGTACTACAATTAACTTAGTTAAAGGATTAACATTAACTTCTAATTATTCTGTTGATAAAATTACTACAGAAAGTATTTCTTTTTCATCTCCAGTGCATGGTGATGGCTTTACCGTTCAAGGAGAAGCAGCAAATTATTTAGGAAATAGGAATAATTGGAATTGGTCAAGTTCATTAAATTATAATAAAACATTTGCCACAAAACATAATGTTGATGCTTTAGTTGGTTATGAGGCGCAAGAATTCACTACCAGAAACTGGGGTGGCTTACGTCAGCAAGTAGCTGATCCTTTCTTCAACGATTATCAAGGTAATTATACACTTAACCAGCCTCCAGTAGGAAATGCAATTGGTCAAAGAGCTTTTGCAGCTGTTTTTACTAGATTAAATTATAACTATGGAGGTAAATATTTTGTAACAGCTAACTTAAGAAGAGATGGTAATTCAACTCTTGCAGCTGGTAGAAAATATGGAAATTTTGGTGGTGTTTCTGCTGGTTGGTTAATATCAGAAGAAGGATTCTTTAAAAACTCAAAGTTATCTGATAATATTTCTAAAATTAGAATTAAAGGAAGTTATGGAGTTGTTGGTAATGGAAATCTTCCTTCTGACTTTGGTTCAAATTTCTTATTTGGATCGGGTCTTTATGGAGCTTCTTCTACTTTAGTATTTGCGCAAGCAGGAAATACAGAATTGCAATGGGAAACTAGTAAGCAAACCAATATTGGTTTAGATTTAGGGTTTTTAAACGATAGAATATCTTTTGAAGCCACTTATTTCAAAAACAACATTGATGGTTTAATTTTAGATGCGCCACAATCCCCATCTAAAGGTATTCCTGGAAATACTATATTACAAAATATTGGTTCAATGTACAATCAAGGAATTGAACTTGGTATTAATGCATCTATTTTAGAAAAAGGAAAGTTCAAATGGAATGCAAATATCAATTATACAAATGTTAAAAATGAGGTTACATCATTAGCTACAGGTAACGCCGACATAGCTGGTGTTACATCTTTAGAAACAGCTAATATTACAAGAGTTGGCTATTCCGTTGGAAGTATAAACGCCGTTAAAACTGCAGGTATTAATCCTGATAACGGTAGAAGAATATTCATCAATAAAGCTGGTCAAATGGTTCAATATCAGCATGTTAATTTGACTGGACAAAGTAGATGGACTTTTATGGATGGATCAATTGCTCCTGCTATCACTTTGGCTGATGCTCAAATTCAAGGAAGCGCAATTCCAAAATGGTATGGTGGGTTTAACAATAACTTTTCTTACGGAAGGTTAGATTTAGGTTTACAATTTACTTATAGTGGTGGTAATGTTATCTACAATGGTTCTCAAGCAGGATTAAGAGATCAACGTTTTTGGAACAACCAGACTGATGTTTTGAGAAGATGGACTACACCAGGACAAATCACAGATATTCCAAGACCTATTTTTGGTGATAACGTCTCAAATGGCTCTGCTTTCCCAATTGATGCTAACGTTGAAGACGGAGACTTTTTAAGACTTTCTAATGCTACATTGGGATATAAATTGCCAACTAATTTATTGACTAAAGCAAAAATTGGATCAGTTAGAATTTATGCATCTGTTAACAATGCATTTTTGATAACAAATTATACTGGTTCTGATCCAGAAACTTCTACAAATGGTAATTCTAACTTAGCTCCAGGAGTAGAGAGAAACAGTGTGCCACAAGGAAGGACTTTTACTTTTGGTTTAAACGTTGGATTTTAACTTTAAAATTTACTAAGATGAAATTTAGAATATTTAAAAAACATAATCAGAAGATAGTTTTACTGTCTCTGACAACCTTATTTTTATTATCCTCTTGCGATAAAGAAATACTTAGTCCTGTCTCAGAAACGGCTATCTCAGATGCCAATGCTTTTGATACTCCTACTAGAATTGAGCAACAAATAAATGGACTTTACTCTACATTAAAAAGTGGTCAGTTTTATGGTGGCAGGTATTTAATTTATAACGATATACGAGGTGAAGAATTTATCAACAGGTTAGATAACCTTGTTACAGGTAAAGCGGTGTGGTCTCTAAACGTAGAGTCTGGCAGAGATGAAGTTAATAATCTATGGGCTACAGCCTATTCAACTATTAACAGAGTAAATGTGTTTTTAAAAGGATTAGATGATAATGCTGCTAAAATAGACCCTACTCTTTTAGCAAGTTATAGAGGAGAAGCTAAATTAATAAGAGCTTTAACTTACTATAGTTTATTACAGTTATATGCTAAACCTTTTACGTTGGATAATGGTGCTTCATTAGGTGTGCCTTTGAGATTACTTCCTGAGTCTACCGGTGCAAATAATGATTTAGTTCGCAGTACTGTTGCACAAGTTTATACTCAAATTCTTTTGGATTTAAATGAAGCGGAACCAGGTTTGCCTTCAACTTATTCAACAGCATTGTTAAACACAACAAGAGCGCATAAAAATACCGCAATAGCACTTAAAACTAGAGTATATTTAACCATGGGAAGATATGCTGATGTGATCACAGAAGGTAACAAATTGGTTCCTGCAGTTGCTCCATATAGAGCCCCTACAGGAGTTCTTCACCAGCTTCAGGCTAGTGTGGCTACTCCATATACAAATTATACAACAGTAGAGTCCATTATGTCTATGCCTATGACAGATGCAAACCCTCCAGGCACTCAAAACCAACTTGGATATTATTTTAATAAAGCTGGTTCTGGATTTGGAAACGGAGAATATTATTTGAATACTGCCTCAGCTGGAATCTTGAATAATCCATTATGGCCTGCTACGGATGCAAGAAAAACAAACTTCATTACAGTAAGTGGAGGGCAATCTTACTTAATAAAGTATAATAAAACTTCGCCATTTGCAGATTATGTTCCTGTTATAAGGTATGCAGAGGTTTTATTAAATCTTGCTGAAGCAAATGCTAGAACATCTGTTACGCCAAGTTTAAGAGCAATTGCGTTACTAAATGCAGTTAGACAAAGATCAGATGCAACATATAACTTTGACCCTACTAATCTTGCTACTCCAGCAGCATTGATTAATACAATTTTAACGGAGAGAAGAATTGAATTAATTGGCGAAGGATTTAGATCAATTGATTTATTAAGAACAAATCAAACTATTCCAGGAAAAATTAGCCCGACAGAACCTGTAAATGCAGTTGCTCCTACAGAAAAGGCATATATTTGGCCAATTCCAATTAATGAAATAAGAACAAATACATTAATTGTCCCAAACTAATCGAATATTTAAATGAGTTTAAAAAAAGTCTCCCAATTAGGGAGACTTTTTTATTTCTTATCCAAACTAAATCTCCCCGGACCAGTAAATAACAGAATAAAGAATGCAAAAGCGGTTTCAATGGCATGAGAGGCGCCCATTAAGCCGTCACCTGCTGATAAATGTTGAATTGCAGCAACTATCATGGTGAAGATGATGAGTATTGCAGCTGGTCTAAATAGTAAGCCTATTAGAATGAGTAAACCACCAACACCTTCGGCAGCACTGGCCATAAATCCCCAAAATGCAGGCATAAAGGTAATTCCCAAATTTTGCATACTGCCACCAATGGCTTCCCATTTTGCTATACCACCCATAAGTTTTGGTAATCCATGAAAAATCATCATGCCGCCAAGTCCAATTCTAGCAATCAATAATCCTTGGTCTTTGTAATTTTTAATTTTTGATAAGTAAGCCATATTTTTATTTATAAGTGATTTTTGTGCAATGGTCATTAATTTCTAATTGTACGGTCCTCCCAAAAATTAAGGCCCTATTATCTGGCAAATGTCCTGCAGGGAAATCATAACAAACCGGATAATTGTATTTTGAAATTACATCATTTATGATTTCTTGATGTGTAAAGCCAAAAGGGATGTCGTTATCTTTTAGAGAAGTAAAGCCACCAACAATTAAACCTTTTAATTGGGCTAGTTTGCCTGCTCTGTCAAGCGTCCTCATCATCCTATCAATACTGTATAAATATTCGCCAACGTCTTCAATAAAGAGGGTTTTGTTGGTATAATCTACATCTGTTTTAGATCCTAAACTGGCAATCAATAGACTCAAATTTCCTCCAATTAATTCTCCTTGGGCTATTCCTTGTTTATTTAAATTAGACGTTTCAATTTCATAAGCCAATTCTTCTCCAAATAAAACTTTTCTTAAACTTTCTAATCCCTCTTTACTACTTTCTTTAATGGTTGAGGGCATTTGAGCATGTAAACTTTGTATTCCTAAACTTTGCAGTTGAAGATGAAAAACGGTAATGTCGCTAAAACCAATAATCCATTTAGGGTTTTCAATTAAAGGAGTCCAGTCAATTTGATCTACAATTCTAATACAACCGTATCCGCCTCTGGCAGCTATTATGGCTTTAATCTCCTTATCGTTGATAAACGTTTGCATATCCTTGGCTCTTAATTCATCAGTGCCAGAAAATTGATGAAACTTAGCGTCTACAGTTTCTCCCAAAATCACTTCTAACCCCCAAGATTCTAAAAGCTGAATGGCTGCTGTCATAGGGTTTAGTAATGATTTTGCAGGACATGTGATGGCTATTTTGTCTCCTTTTTTTAAAGCTGGTGGTTGAATCATTTTTGAATATTTTCTCTTTTTTAAAGCGTTAACGATGGAAGCGGCATCCTTTTTTTGAGCGCCCTTCGACTCCGCTCAGGGTGACAAAAAAAGATAAAGCGGACAGCGTGTTAAAACGCCCAAATTAATAGGACTAATTATATTACCTTTTGGTTTGTGCATTAAATTGATTGATAAGAGATTCTATTTTTTCTTTTCTCATTCTCTTGAGCCATTCTCATAATATCAATTATCTTTGCAAATTAGTAAAACAAACAGAAATTCAGTTTTGACGGATAAAATTTTTAAAAGATATACCATTACATCGGCTTTGCCTTACGCAAACGGACCTTTACATATTGGCCATTTAGCTGGAGCTTATTTACCTGCCGATATTTTTGTAAGACACTTACGCTTAAAAAAGAAAGACGTAGTTTACGTTTGTGGGTCTGATGAGCATGGTGCGGCAATTACTATTAAGGCAAAAAAGGAGGGTACTACTCCGCAAGCCATTATAGATCAATACCATACTCAAATTAAAAAGAGTTTCGAAGATTTTGGGATTGCTTTTGATATTTACCACCGTACTTCTTCTCCTATTCATCATGATTTATCGAAAGAGTTTTTCTTGAATTTATATGAAAAAGGGGAGTTTATAGAGAAATTTTCGGATCAATATTTTGACGAAGAATTTCAGCAGTTTTTAGCGGATAGGTATATTATTGGAACCTGCCCTAATTGCGGAAACGATAATGCTTACGGAGATCAGTGTGAAAAGTGTGGTACTTCATTAAGTCCGACCGAGTTAATCAATCCTCGCTCTACTTTAAGCGGAAACAACCCGATTCTTAAACCTACTAAACATTGGTATTTGCCATTAGATAAATACCAGCCTTGGTTAGAAAAATGGTTGTTAGAAGGTAAAAAAGATGTTTGGAAAACCAACGTTTACGGGCAGTGCAGTTCTTGGTTAAAGCAGGGTTTGCAGCCTCGTTCTATGACCAGAGATTTAGATTGGGGTGTAGATGTGCCTTTAACAGAAGCAAAAGGAAAGAAATTATACGTTTGGCTAGATGCACCTATTGGTTATATTTCTGCCACAAAACAATGGGCTATTGACAATGATAAGGATTGGCAATTGTATTGGAAAAAGCAAGAAAATGAAGCCGATAATGCCTGTTTGATTCATTTTATAGGTAAGGATAATATTGTTTTCCATTGCATTACTTTCCCTTCCATTTTGCAGGCACACGGAGATTATATTTTACCAGAACAAGTGCCCGCTAATGAGTTTTTAAATTTAGAAGGCGATAAATTGTCTACTTCTAGAAATCATGCGGTTTGGTTGCATGAGTATTTAGAAGAATTCCCTAATAAGCAAGACGAATTACGTTACGTTTTGACCTCTATTATGCCCGAAACTAGCGATAGCGAGTTTACCTGGAAAGATTACCAAGCTAGGGTAAATAATGAGTTGGTAGCTATTTTAGGAAACTTTGTGAACAGGGTGATGATTTTGATGCACAAATTTTATGATGGTAAAGTTTTGGGTGGAGAGGTTTTAAAAGATCAATCTATTTACGATCAAATTGGGACTGCTTATGATGAAGTGGAACAAAATTTAAATGCCTATAAATTTAGAAATGCCATTTCTGCAATAATGGATGTAGCCAGATTAGGTAACCGTTATTTAACAGAAAACGAACCTTGGAAGGTTTATAAAGAAAACCCAGAGGCAGCCAGAGAAGTATTGCAAAATTGCTTGCATATTATTGCTCATTTGGCAACGTTAACGCAGGCATTTTTACCTAACAGCGCTAAAAAGTTGTTTTATATGCTTAACGCAGATAAAGATGGCTATTCTTACGATGAGGAAATTACCTTCGCCGATGGACATCAGCTAAACCCGGCTTCTTTATTATTTGAGAAAGTAGAAGATGAAGTGGTGGATTTCCAAATCAAAAAATTAGCAGATAAAAAAGAACAAATGGTTATTGAGCAAAAAATAGAGGTTTTACCTGCAAAAGAGAACATCAGTTTTGAATCTTTTGCGAGTTTAGACATTAGAGTCGGGACTATTTTAGCCGCCGAGAAAGTAGCTAAAACCAAGAAATTATTGAAGTTAACCATAGACACAGGGTTGGATCATAGAACAGTTGTTTCTGGCATAGCCGAGTTTTTTGAACCTGAAAATATTATTGGACAGCAAGTCAATATTTTAATTAATTTGGAACCCAGAGAGATAAAAGGCATTTTATCTCAAGGGATGATTTTAATGGCCGAAAACTCGGATGGAAAACTTACTTTTGCGACTCCAAAGGATAAATTTCCTGCTGGAAGTGTGATAAGATAAATCACGATTTTAGATTTGCTTTGCAATAGTAAATCAAAAATAGAATGGTCCCGTAGTTCAACGGATAGAATAGAAGTTTCCTAAACTTTAGATATGAGTTCGATTCTCGTCGGGACCACAAATACCTCTAATAATCTTAGAGGTTTTTTTATGTACAAATAGTCAATTATTGATTTAAAACAATGGTTTTGCCTTTATAAAATTAGTTACATGTTTGGAGATTATAAATTCCGCTGAGTTTTTTTAATGTATTGAAAATTAAAATAATTACTGTTTTAGCTCTATTTTAACTTATTATACTATTTTTCTTTTTAAAAGAAAAACAAATTCTATTTTAGGTAGAATATTTATCATAAATGTCTAAAAAACTATTTCTACTTGTCCTTATTCTAAGCTTTCTATTTAAGGTTGCCAAAGCTCATAAATATACTTCCAAGCAGATTGTTGATTATTGGGAAAATGATGAGCAAAAGACTGACCCTAAATATAGAGACCTTGCGAAGTATTTGGATTATGGCTTACCAGATTCTGTAAAAGAACAGTATCATGAGATAGCCAATTTAATTGATGAAGATGCTGACCCTAAAATAAAGCTTTATTTTGAGATCTCTAAGTTAATAACGGGCTCTGATATAGCTGGGGATAATAAAAAACCCATTTATAATGAAATGCTCAATTTACTACCGCTTGCAGCTAAGGTAAAAAATGACTACGCATTGGCTTGGTATTTCCGGTTTTTGGGTGATGTGTGTTTTTGGAAAGGGGAACTTGAAAAAGCTGTTTATTACCTTAAACTATCTGTCGATTTACATGAAAAGGTAGGTATTAAGTCATACTCTTTTGCGGTTTTTAGTAATGTTTATTATTCTTTAGCTAAAGCCTTATATCAAACCAGAGATTATAAAAAATGTATTTATTATGGTCAGCTTTCATTAAAATATTTTAACCTGCAAAAGAATGAAAGTAAAGAACCAAATATTTTAATGAATGACATATTAGGTGCGGCAAATAAAAAAATTGGGCAATACAAAACTTCTATTTTTTACTACCAACAAATTACTAATGCAATAGAAATGAATCATTTAAAGGGAATTCCTTTCTATGATTTTTGGTATGAATTTACTTATGGAAATATAGGTCAAGCCTATTTAGCGGATGAGAAAATAAGCCAAGCCTTACCTTTGTTAGAAAGAGGATTAAATGCTTCTATTAAATATAATGATCAAGGTAATACTTGCGAATTTCTCCAAAATATAGCCAATATATATTATTTAAAAGGTGAAGACGAGCAGGCTATCAAGTACGCTTTAAAAGCAGAAACCTATTTAAACAAGTTAATCTATAAGGGAAAAATTGCTGCCGAAATTTATAAAGTTTTATATCAAGCAAACCAAAGGTTAGGTAGCTTAGAAAAGGCAATTACTTATTTAGAGCTTTATAATCAATATCAGAAAGTCGACCAATCTTTGATAGAGAATAGTAAACTAAAAAAAATTGAAACAGAGCTCTATTACAATAACATTCAAAAACAGGAAGGAGAAAGACTGTTAAAAATAAACCAATTAACATGGATTAGAAATTCATTAATAGGGTTTGTGATTCTCCTTTCATTTTTCGGCTTTTTCATTTACCGTAATTATAAATCTAAGCAGCAGAAGAAAATACAGATTTTGGCACTAGAAACGGAGCTAAAAGAACAGGAAGTGGAAAACGCATTAAGTCAGATTGAAATTTTCAAAAAGAATATTTTTGAAAAAGAAGACTTGATTGCTAGTTTAGAAGCTAAAGCAGAAGCAAGCTGGAGAAATGTAGAAGAATTACCAGAAAGTCTCCATCATTTCACTTTGATTACAGACGATGGATGGAATAAATTCAGAATTGATTTTACTAAAGCCTACCCACGTTTTTTACCTTTCATTCGCTCTAAGCACCAAGAACTCACTCAATCAGATGAACGTTTGGCCATGCTCATTTTCCTGAAATTGGATAATGAAAAAATTGCACACACCCTAGGAATTAGTAAAGATAGCGTTAGTAAATCTAAGCGACGTTTAAGAGCTAACCTAAACTTTAATAGCATCGAGCAGCTCGAAGACTACATCATTACCTTGATCTAATTTCTCCAATCTAGTGTTTCTCCAATACTAATAAATCAATTAAGATCTCCTTTTAATGGCGTAAATAACTGATTTTCAATTAATTGTTAATCGTCCGAAATGGTCCGCCTAAAAATGATGTTTTAAGCTATTGGCTTTACTACGTTTGTTAATGAAGCAAGAAGAATCAAAACTTCCATTCATTTTACTGTTGATGGCAACCATAGTTTTGATTGCTATTATATGGTTTTTGTTTTCGCTTCAGATTAAAAAAGTCTAGTGCTTAAATTTTATAAAACGCTCACATAAAATATCAAATCATGAAACAACTTTTACTCATTTTTACATTTCTCTTTTTGGGCAATTTATCGTTTGCGCAAGTTACCGGAAACGCCTTAGATTTTGACGGAACAGATGATTATGTTGACGCAGGAACAGGAATGTCCTCGATAACTGATTATACCATAGAGGCCAATATCTATTACAAAGGAGGCTCAGCGTGGATTATGCACTTTTCTGATGGGACACTAAACGAAAGACTTCAATTAGAAATAGGTGGCGGTCAGTTAGTATCCTACAACCAAAGTGCAGGTGTAGGAACAAGTGTTTTTGCAGGAGGTACCATCGTTGCAAATACTTGGTATCACATTGCTATTACCAATAGTTCTGTTAATGGTAAAAAATTATATGTAAACGGAGTAGAGGTTGCTAGTAACAGCAATACCCTTTCCCCATCACAAATGCCCACTGGTACTCATTTTTCAATAGGAAGAATACACAACCAGCCCTACTATTTTAATGGAACAATAGATGAGGTTAGGGTTTGGAATGTGGTGCGTACACAAGCACAATTAGCGGCCAATATGAATACCGAATTAAGTGCACAAACAGGCTTGGTAGGCTTATATCGTTTTAATCAAGGTATTGCTAATGGCACCAATACTGGAATAACTACTGCTATAGATGCTTCTGGAAATGCCAATAATGGAACATTAAGTGGTTTCGCATTATCTGGTAATAGCAGCAATTGGGTGGCCGGCGTTGTTACATCAATACCCGCCCCTAACATCACTAGTTTTAGTCCTTTAAATGCCAAACTGGGAGATGCAGTAACTTTAACAGGTACAGGTTTTAACACTACAACTGCTAATAATATCGTATTTTTTGGTGCAACTAGGGCTATTGTAACAGCAGCAACAGCTACAAGTGTTACTGTAACAGTACCCAGCGGAGCTACTTATGCACCAATCACCTTACTAAATACAGGCTCTAGTTTAGCGGCGTATAGTTTAAGAAACTTTACCCCTACTTATAGCCCTGCTAAAACCAATATTTTAGCTGGTGATTTTGCCGCTAAACAAGATTTTGCAACTGAATATAATCCTCAATCAGTAGCCATAAGCGATTTGGACGGTGATGGCAAGCCTGATTTAGTGGTAGCTAATCATTACTCAAATAGTGTTTCTGTCTATCGCAATACCAGTACTAATGGTAGTGTGAGCAGTGGCAGTTTTGCTGCTAAAGTAGATTTTGCAACAGGAAGTCAACCTATTTCAGTAGCTATAGGCGATTTAGATTGCGATGGCAAGCCTGATTTGGCGGTCGCTAATCGAAGTTCAACTACTTTTTCAGTCTTTCGCAATACCTCTACCAGTGGCAGCATAACAGCAGGTAGTTTTGCCGCTAAAGTAGATTTTGCCATAGGAGGTAGTCTTAATTCAATAGCTATAGGCGATTTAGATGGCGATGGCAAACCTGATTTGGCGGTGACAAATCAATCTTCTGTTTCAGTGATTCGCAATACCTCTACCAGTGGTAGCATAACAGCAGGTAGTTTTGCCGCTAAAGTAGATTTTGCCACAGGAAGTTCTCCTTATTCAGTAGCTATAGGTGATTTAGATGGCGATGGCAAGCCTGATTTGGCGGTTGCTAATTCTAATACAAGTTATATTTCTGTCATTCACAATACCTCCACCATTGGCAGCATAACAGCAGGTAGTTTTGCTACTAGAGTAGATTTTACAGCAGGAACTAGTCCTACTTCAGTAGCTATAGGCGATTTAGATGGAGATGGCAAGCCTGATTTGGCGGTGGCTAATAAAAATTCACAAAATATTTCAGTCTTTCGCAATACGACAACTAGTGGCAGCATAACAGCAGGTAGTTTTGCTACTGGAGTAGCTTTTACAACAGGAACAAGTCCTTATTCAGTAGCCATAAGCGATTTGGATGGAGATAGTAAGCCTGATTTGGCGGTGACTAATCAAAATTCACAAAATATTTCAGTCTTTCACAATACGGCAATTAACGGCAGCATAACATCAGGTAGTTTTGCCGCCAAAGTAGATTTTGCAACAGGAACAAGTCCTTATTCAGTAGCCATAAGCGATTTGGATGGAGATGGCAAGCCTGATTTAGTGGTGGCAAATGAAGGTTCAAATACCGTTTCTATTTTACAAAACATATCTAGCAATGCAGATTTAAGTGCATTGGCAATCAGTTCTGGAACGTTAAGTCCTACTTTTGCATCTGGCACCACAACCTACACTGCAAGCGTGAGCAACAACATAACAAGTGTAACAGTAACGCCTACAAAATTAGATGCTACTGCAACGATAGAGGTTAGGGTAAACAGCGGAAGCTACGCTACGGTAAACAGTGGAAACGCATCAGTAGCACTAAGCTTAAATGAAGGTAGCAATACCATAGATGTAAAAGTTACAGCACAAGATGGTACTACCATTAAAACTTACACTACAACAGTTACTAGAGCAATTGGGCCTCCTATTATCGCTAGTTTTAGCCCAACCAGCGCCAAACCAGGAGATGCAGTAACATTAACAGGTACAGGTTTTAATACCACAGTTGCAAATAATATCGTATTCTTTGGCGCAACCCAAGCAACAGTAACCCCAGCAACTGCAACAAGCGTTACCGTTACGGTACCAAGCGGAGCTACTTATGCACCTATCACATTATTAAATACAGGTAATGGTTTAGCGGCTTATAGCTTAAAAAACTTTACACCTACTTATAGCCCAGCTAAAACTAATATTTTAGCTGGTGATTTTGCTGCAAAGGTAGATTTTACAACCGTGGATGCTCCTAATTTGGTAGCCGTAGGTGATATAGATGGGGATGGGAAGCCCGATTTAGTAGTGGCAAATTCTGGTAGTAGTTTTTCTGTCTATAGAAACATATCATCTTCTGGTAGCATTGGAGCAGGCAGTTTTGCACCTAAGGTAGATTTTGCGACAAATACAAAAGCATCATCAATCGCCTTAGCCGATTTGGATGGGGACGGTAAGCTTGATTTGGTGTTTGTGAACTATCGTTCATTTGATTTTGGTCCAAACGATTACTCTGCAAATGATATTTCGATATTTAGAAATACATCAACTAGTGGAAGCATAACAACAGGTAGTTTTGCAACTAAGGTAAATTTTGTAACAGGTAATTCACCTAATTCTGTAGCCATAGACGATTTAGATGGGGATGGCAAGCTTGATTTGGCTGTCGCTTATTTAAATGGTGTTTCAGTATTTAGAAATACCACTACAAGTGGCAACATCAATACAGGTAGTTTTGCTGCAAAGCAAGATTTTACAACCGGGGGTTTTCCTAATTCAATAGATATAGGTGATATAGATGGAGATGGCAAACCCGATTTAGTAATTACTAAAAATGATTATGGTGTTAATGGGTTTTCGGTATTGAGAAATACCACTATCAGCGGTAATATATCTTCAGGCAGTTTTGCAGCAAAGGTCGATTTTGCAACTGATGGCATTCTATCGTCTTTAATCCTAAGCGATTTAGATGGAGACGGAAAACTAGACGTAGCTGCGTTTAATAGCGAAGGTGTAGAAATATTTCGCAATACCGCAACCAATGGTAGCATTACTAGTGGTAGTTTTGCTGCAAAAGTATATGTTGTAACTGTAAGTAATCGTTCTAAACTAATGGCCATAGGCGATTTGGATGGGGATGGCAAACCCGATATGGCAGTTGGAAGTTATGAATCTCCTGCTATTTCAGTCTATCGCAATATCGCTACCATGGGTAGTATTACAAGTAGTATTTTTGCAACAAATGTAGATTTTGCAACAGGAACATATTCAAATTCAGTAGCTATAGGCGATTTAGACGGAGATGGCAAACCCGACTTGATAGCAACAAATTCAGGTTCAAATACTGTTTCTATATTACAAAATGTATCCAACAATGCAGATTTAAGTAATTTAAGCTTAAGTTCTGGAACATTGAGTCCTACTTTTGCTGCTGGCACAATTGCATATACAGCAAGTGTAACTAACGGAGTAAGCAGTTTAACAGTAACCCCAACAAAATCGGATGCAAATGCAACGATAGAAGTAAGAGTAAATGGAGGTAGTTACGCTACACAAACCAGTGGAAATGCATCAGGTTCATTAACATTAGCAGTGGGTACAAATACCATAGATGTAAAAGTTACCGCACAAGACGGCGCAACCATCAAAACTTATACTACAACAGTTACTAGAGCAATTGGCCCACCTATCATTACTAGTTTTAGTCCATTAAATGCCAAACCAGGAGATCCAGTAACATTAACAGGTACAGGTTTTAACACCACCAGTGCCAATAATATCGTGTTCTTTGGCGCAACCCAAGCAACAGTAACTGCAGCAACTGCAACAAGCGTAACCGTAACAGTACCCAGCGGAGCTACTTATGCGCCTATCACTTTATTAAATACAGGTACTAGTTTAGCGGCTTATACCTTAAAAAACTTTACACCTACTTATAGCCCAGCTAAAACCAACATTGCAGCTGGTGATTTCGCAACAAAACAAGAATTTACAGCAGGAACAAATCCTTTTTCATTGGCCATGGGAGATTTGGATGGAGATGGCAAACCCGATTTGGCGGTTGCAACTTACGGCTCAAATACGGTTTCAGTCTATCGAAATATATCATCCACTGGCAGCATTGGATCAGGTAGTTTTGCCGCAAAGGTTGATTTTGCAACAGGATCACAGCCATGGTCGGTAGCCATAGGAGATTTAGATGGAGACGGCAAACCTGATTTAGCGGTTACAAATTTTGATTCACATACGGTTTCAGTCTATCGAAATACATCATCTATTGGTAGCATTGGATCAGGTAGTTTTGCCACAAAGGTTGATTTTGCAACAGGATTAAGTCCTTGGTCAGCAGCCATAGGCGATTTGGACGGAGATGGAAAACCCGATTTAGCAGTAACGAATTATAGTTCATATAACGTATCAATTTTACGTAACACCTCCACTCTTGGAAGCCTAGGTACTGGAAGTTTTGCGTCAAAGATAGATTTTTCAACAGGCGATAATCCAATTTCAGTAACCATAGGCGATTTGGATGGGGATGGAAAACCTGATTTAGCAGTAACCAATAGTGGTTTAAGTACTGTTTCGGTATTACGGAATACCTCTAGTAGTGGCAGTATAAGTGCTGGCAGCTTTGCAGTTAAACAAGATTTTACAACAGGTGATAATCCATTTTTAGTAGCCATAGGCGATTTGGACGGGGATGGGAAACCCGATTTGGCAATTACAAATCAGGGTTCAAGTACTGTTTCGGTATTACGGAATACCTCTAGTAGTGGCAGTATAAGTGCTGGCAGCTTTGCAGTTAAACAAGATTTTGTTACAGGTAATAGTCCATTTTCAGTAGCCATAGGCGATTTGGACGGGGATGGAAAACCCGATTTGGCAGTTACAAATCAGGGTTCAAGTACGGTTTCCGTCTATAGAAATACATCATCTACTGGCAGCATTGGATCAGGTAGTTTTACCCCAAAGGTTGATTTTATAACTAGTTCAAACCCATATTTAGTAATCATTGGCGATTTGAATGGAGACAGTAAGCCTGAATTAGTGATTTCAAGTCAGGCAGTTTTTTCGGTATTACAAAATGTATCCAAAAATGCAGATTTAAGTAATTTAAGCATCAGTTCTGGAACATTGAGTCCTACTTTTGCTGCGGGCACAATTACATACACAGCTAATGTTGATAACACAACAACAAGCATTACCGTAACACCAACAAAATCAGATGCTAGTACAACTATTCAAGTACAAGTAAATTCTGGTGGCTATGCAACGTTAATCAGTGGAAACGCTTCCACAGCATTAGTTTTAAACGCAGGTAGCAATACCGTAGAGGTAAAAGTTACGGCACAAGATGGTAGTACTACTAAAACCTATACGATAACTGTTGAGAAAGGTACATTGCCTGTTAGTTTGATTGATTACCAAGCTAAGATCCAAAATAATAAATCAGTGCTGTTAAGCTGGACAACAATATCAGAGCAAAATAACCAGGGCTTCGAGATTTTAAAATCCACAGATGGTAAGATCTTCAGCAAGACTAGTTTTATTAAAGGAAACGGAAATAGCAGTAGCAAAAATCAATATAGTTTTACAGATTTATTTCCCGTTAAAGGAGAAAACTATTACAAGTTGGTCCAAATAGATTTAGATGGCACAAAAACAGTGTTAGGTATAAAAGCTGTAAACTTTAGTTTTGATGATGGCAGTGAAATTAAAATTTATCCAAACCCTAGTACATCTATTGTAAACGTTGAATTTGAAACTAATCAATTCAGTAATATATCAGTGATAGATTTGGCTGGGAAAGTAATCATCAAAAAAGAGATTGCTGAAACAGAAAGTAAAGTTAGTTTAAACATTTTAGAATTACCTGCTTCAACTTTCATCATCAAATTACAAGGAAAAAGCGGTGTGATGATTAAACAATTTGTGAAACAATAGGCTAAAATTATTCCGAAATAGCTAGATTTTCCTAAACTTTAGATAGGAGTTCGATTCTCGTCTGAAACACAAAAGCCTCTGAAATTCAGGGGCTTTTTTATTGGGTAGAAAATTAAGTATATTTCAATCAAATTATGGCCCATAATCACACAAAATTTCTTATTTATCCTATCAGCGAAAAAGCGGTTTCAATAGAGTTTGGGCAAAAGATAGAGGCAGAGATAATGAAAAGAATAAGCAATTTGAATCGGCTTATTCTAGAAAATCCTTTTATTGGGTTAGACTGTACAGTGCCAGCATACACAACTTTAACTTTGTTTTATAACCCTGTAAAAGTTATTAGTGATAAAAATTTAAGTGGGAAATTTTGTTTTGATAAAGTCTCTAACTATTTGTCTCAAATGGCTCAAACAAATGATAATTCTATTGAGAAACCTAAGGATATCATCAATATTCCGGTATGTTATGATGAACAATTTGGATTAGATTTAGATGAGTTGTCTATCTTGCATCAGGTACCTAAAGAAAAAATTATTAAATTACATAGTTCAGCAATTTATACTGTTTTTATGATTGGCTTTGTGCCTGGTTTTGCTTATTTGGGAGGAATGCCTGAGCTTTTGGCTAGTCCAAGAAAGTTAACGCCACGTAAATTTATACCAGCTGGTTCTGTTGGGATAGCTGGACAGCAAACAGGGATATATCCTTTAGAAACTCCAGGTGGATGGCAAATTATTGGTAAAACACCCTTAACATTATTTGATGTAAATAGAGAACAACCTTCTTTATTAAAAGCTGGCGATAGTGTGA
The DNA here is from genome assembly GCF_005116455.1 of Pedobacter cryophilus. Lineage (GTDB taxonomy): Bacteria > Bacteroidota > Bacteroidia > Sphingobacteriales > Sphingobacteriaceae > Pseudopedobacter > Pseudopedobacter cryophilum. Next base: position 290,721 of record NZ_SWBP01000001.1, on the reverse strand, counting down.
AATTTAATCCAATTAGTTTAGCAAATTTTCAATCTTATCATGAGGATAAGGATTAAAAAACCAGGCTTATTAAGCACCATACAGGATGCAGGGAGAATAAAATTTCTTGCTCAAGCAGTTCCTATTTCTGGGGCTTTAGATCAATTGTTATCTGGTATAGCTAATAAATTACTTGGAAATGCCGATAACGATGCTGTGATTGAATTTACTTACGGAGGCATCCTTTTTACAACAGAAACAGATTGCTTAATAGCATTAGTAGGATTAGGTGCTTTTTTTAAGGCTAATGAAATTAAAATTCCATTAAACAGACCGGTATTTATCCCCAAAGGAACGCAAGTTTTTATTGAAAATAACACACAAGGAAGTCATTCATATCTCGCAGTAGCTGGGGGATGGAATGTGCCGGAAGTTTTAGGTAGTAAAAGTACTTTTCTTACTGCCTCTTTTGGTGGATTTGAAGGAAGACAGCTCCAAGAAAATGATGTGCCAAGTAGTAATGAGCAACTTTCTTTAACAAGCCAAATAATTTTAGCTCAATTACAAGGAGAGAAGATAAATTACACCATGTGGAGTGTTCCGCCAAAGCAGTTCTTAACAAATACAGCCAATACAATAAGGGTTATTTTAGGAAGAGAGTTTGAGTGGTTTGATGAATCTGCAATTGCTGATTTTTTAACAAAGCCGTATCAACTAACAGCTAATTGTAATAGAATGGGTTATCATTTAGATGGGCCGGTTTTGAATAGAAAAAACAGCCATCAACAAGAGTTGCTTTCAACAGCTGTCGCTCCAGGAATTATCCAGGTAACTGGTAGCGGGGCTCTTATTTTATTAATGGCTGATTGCCAAACAACTGGGGGCTATCCAAGAATAGCTAAAGTAGCAGAAGTTGATATGCCTTTATGTGCTCAGTTAAAACCAGGAGATCTTTTGAATTTTGAGCCAATAAGTATGGAACAAGCTGAAATTCTGTATCTTAATCAAGAAAAGGATTTGCGAAAATTGAATCATGCTATCCAATTTAAATTCAATATTATTTAATTAAGTACCATGGCAACTATAGATATTAACTGTGATATGGGGGAAGCATTTGGGAATTATCCAATGCCAAATGATGAAATTTTATTCGATTATATTTCTTCTGCGAGTATTGCTTGTGGTTTTCATGCAGGTGATCCACAAGTAATGCAAAACACCGTAAACATGGCTATCAGAAAAGGCGTGTCTATTGGTGCGCATCCTGGTTTGCAAGATCTTCAAGGTTTTGGTCGACGTGAAATTAAAATTTCAGCCAAAGAAGCTTATCAGCTTACCTTATACCAAATTGGAGCCCTTTATGCTTTTGTAAAGGCGGCACAAGGAAAGCTTAATCATGTAAAACCACATGGTGCTTTATATAATATGGCAGCTAAAGATGAGAATTTAGCGAAAGCTATAGTAAGTGCTATTCATGATTTTGATCCATCTTTAATATTATTTGCTTTGGCAGGAAGTGAGATGATTACCGCTGCTCAAAAAATCGGATTAATAACGGCTTCAGAAGTTTTTGCTGATCGTACTTATCAGGATGATGGTTCACTTACTCCTCGCTCTCAAAGTAATGCTTTAATTACTGATGAAAAGGAATCTCTAAGACAAGTTTTAAGAATGGTGAATCATCAACAAGTAGAAACTGTGAATAAAAAAATTATCTCAATAAAAGCAGATACATTGTGTATTCATGGTGATGGTTTACATGCCGTTGAGTTTGCAAAAACAATTAAAGAGACATTAATAAGAGAAGGAATCAGTATCAAATCGCCAACTCGTTCATGAAAAAGTCTACCAGAAGTATTTTAGTTGGAGCAGCATTTTTAATGGCTACTTCAGCCATTGGACCAGGTTTTTTAACACAAACAGCGGTATTTACCGAGCAATTGGGGGCGAGTTTCGGTTTTGTGATCTTAATTTCAGTTTTTTTAGATGCCATTGCTCAATTAAATATTTGGCGAGTTATTGCTGTTTCTAATCAACCAGCTCAAGAAATCGCTAACCTTGTTCTCCCTGGTTTAGGTTATTTTTTATCATTTTTAGTCTTCTTAGGCGGTTTAGCTTTCAATATTGGAAATGTAGCTGGAGCAGGTTTAGGCCTAAATGTTTTATTTGGGATAAGTATTTGGCAAGGCTGTTTAATAAGTGCTATACTAGCAATAGCTATTTTTATTTATAAAGAAGCTGGGGCATTAATGGATTGGGTGACAAAATTATTGGGTTTAGTGATGATCACCTTAACTTGTTACATTGCTTATTCTAGTAGTCCACCAATCCAGGAAGCAGTACTCCGTACTTTTGTTCCTTTGCAGTTTAGTTTTCCCGCTGTATTAACGATAGTTGGTGGAACTGTTGGTGGTTATATCACTTTTGCGGGTGCGCATCGCCTACTTGAAGCTGGCATAACTGGACAAGCTAATTTAAAACATGTAAACCAAGGTGCAGTTACTGCCATAGGTATTGCATCATTAATGCGGATTTTACTTTTCTTAGCCGCTTTTGGCGTAGTTTATAAAGGCTTTCATTTAGATCCTGCAAATCCACCAGCATCAATTTTCAGAATAGCAAGCGGAGAAATAGGCTATAAATTGTTTGGCTTAGTAATGTGGTCGGCTGCAATTACCTCTGTGGTTGGTTCTGCTTATACTTCAGTTTCATTTATTAAATCGTTTCATCCGCTAATTGTAAAATGGGATAGACCAATAACCATCTTGTTCATTTTAATCTCTACGGGTTTATTTTTATCTATCGGGAAACCTATAAAAACATTAATTTATGTTGGCGCTTTAAATGGGATGATATTACCTGTTTCACTTGGTGTGATGCTCATCGCGGCCTATAAAACAAAAATTGTAAATACGTATAAGCATCCTTTATGGCTGAGTATTTTGGGTGGTTTAGTAGTGATTTTTATGGCTTGGATGGGTTATGAAACTATTTTTCAACTTTTTCAAAACGCTTAAAAATCTATTGAGGGCTCAAAAAAATTGAATTTTTAAGTATAAAATTCAATTGTTTTTAAGCTTTTTTTGAAGTAAGCCTTGCTGTTTTTTGTTGATATAGATTTAAGAGACCAATTTTTTAATCGCCCTCTCCACTTTCTCAAATTCAAACTCACCCAAAATTTTCTCCATCATTTCCTTCACTTCAGGCAAATTCAAATTGCCAATGCTACCTTCATGAGTATGGTTAATTTCATATTTACCACCAAAATTTCCAGCTTCAATATCCGCACCTACTTTTTTATACGCTTCTCTGAAAGGTGTTCCGGCTAAGACTAAGTTATTGACTTCTTCTACTGAAAAAAGGTATTGATATTTAGGATCGTCTAAAATATTGTCTTTAATTTTGATGTTTTGCAACATCAATTTAGACATATCCAAACAAGCCATTAAACTTTGGAAAGCAGGAAAAAGCGTTTCCTTTTGTAATTGCATATCTCTGTGATAGCCTGATGGTAGATTAGTAGTCAACATCATGATTTGGTTTGGTAAAGCTTGTAATTGATTGCTTCTGCCTCTAATTAGTTCCCAAACATCAGGGTTTTTCTTATGTGGCATAATGCTACTACCAGTAGTTAATTCATCAGGAAAAGAAATAAAACCAAAATTCTGATTCATAAATAAACAGGCATCCATCGCCATTTTATTGAGCGTTGCCGCGATGGATGACATTGCCTGAGCTAATATTCTTTCGGTTTTTCCACGTCCCATCTGCGCATAAACTACGTTGTAATTCAGGTATTCGAAACCTAATAATTGAGTTGTCATGGTTCTGTTTAGCGGAAACGAAGAACCATATCCTGCAGCAGAACCTAAAGGGTTTTTATTGCAAATTTTATAAGCGGCCAACATCAACTCTAAATCATCAATTAGGCTTTCGGCGTAAGCGCCAAACCATAAACCAAAAGATGATGGCATAGCAATTTGCAAATGCGTATAGCCAGGCATTAATTTGCCTTTATGAGTTTCAGCAAGTTGAATGAGCAGTTCAAATAATTCGTTTACAGAAGTCACCATTTCTGCAATCTGACTTCTAAAAAAAAGTTTTAAGTCCACCAAAACCTGGTCGTTACGAGAACGGCCACTATGTATTTTTTTTCCGGCTTCGCCTAGTTTCTTAGTCAAAAGCATTTCTACTTGAGAGTGTACATCTTCTACACCTTCCTCAATTACAAATTCTCCTTTTTGAATACTTTGGTAAATATTTTTAAGCTCTTTTTGTATTTGAACTAAATCATCAGCACTCATTAATCCAATGCTTTCTAGCATTTGAGTATGAGCTAATGAACCTAATACATCAAATGCGGCTAAATGTAAATCCATTTCTCTATCCTGTCCAACAGTAAATTGTTCTACCAAATTGTTAGTTGATGTTTCTTTTTGCCAAAGTTTCATTTTGATTTACTATTGTTTTAAATATAAATATGTATGTCGATTGAATCGACATAAGAATTTTGTATGTCGAAAAAATTAAAAAAAATCGACATATGTTTTAGATATGTCGATTCAATCGACATATATGCTTTTTAATTATTTCACTAAAATTTCCATCAATCCTTTATTGATGTAATACATTTCTTGCCCAATTTTAACCGCCTCTAACAAGCCAGCTTTTGATAATTTTTTAAGATATTCTGAAGCTGTTTGCCTTTTTGCAATATTATTCTCTTCTAAAATTTTTATTTTGATATAAGGATAACTATACAATAAATCACATAATTCTCTAGAGTAGGAGGCCTTTAACGCCGCTCTTATCTTCTCTTCAGAATTTGCTTTTAGTTGTAAGATTGCGTTGATTTTTTGTAAGGTTAATGCTGCTGTTTCACCTACGCCTTTTACAATAAAAAGTACCCACTCTGCCCAATTACCTTTTTCTGTAACTTCTCTTAATAATCTATAATAATCAGATTTATTTTGGATAATGTAATAGCTTAAGTATAAAACTGGTAAGCCAATTAAATTTTGATTAATGAGGTATAAAACATTTAAGATTCTTCCGGTTCTGCCATTTCCATCAGAAAAAGGATGTATAGCTTCAAATTGATAATGTATGAGCGCCATTTTTACTAAGCCATCTAAACCAGAAAATTCATCATCATTCATAAATTGTTCTAGTTCTTTTAGCTTTTCTCTAATGATGTTTTCTCCCTCAGGCGGAGTATATACAATTTGTTGATTGCTTGGGTTTGCTAATTTTGTTCCGGGTGTGTTTCTGATGTTTTCATTAGTATTTCTTAATCGCTGCATAATGCCAACTAACAAATTGGTGGTGATTAACCCGTTCTTTTGCATTTCATGTAAACCCCAATACATGGCCTCGCGGTATTGAATTACTTCTTTAGCAGATGCATTTTTTATGTTTTCAGATATTCTTAACGTTTCTTGATAAAGCTCATCTTGTGTGGTAACAATGTTTTCTATAGCGCTAGATTCCTTACTTTCTTGCAGCACAATGGTGTTTAGCAATAAATTTGGATTTGGAAGTGTTTGGCAATATCCTTTTAATTCTGCTAATAGTTTGTTCGCCTCAATACTCGCTTTTAGTATTTCTACGCTTTCTAAATTTACTTTTGGAGGTAAATTTGCAATGCTATTAAAAGGTTTATTTCTATCAAAACTCTTCATTTTTTTTGATTTTGTATATGTCGATTGAATCGACATAAGGAATTGATATGTCGAAAATAATCAAAAAAATCGACACGTTATAATTATATGTCGATTGAATCGACATATGAATTTTGAATAATTTGTTCGTTTTGAACAGGTTTTTTTGCAAAGCCCGACCCTGATTTTTCATCAGGGAATTGCCCAAATCCTAAATTACCACCCTCTCAATCATTTTAATATATCCTTCTATTCCTTCTTCAATTTCTTTTAAATAAATAAATTCATCTGCTGTATGCGACCTAGCGGAATCTCCAGGGCCACATTTTAAAGATGGAATATTTAATAAAGCTTGGTCTGAGGTGGTTGGCGAGCCATAAGTTGTTCTACCCAAGGCTAATCCGGCTTGTACAATTGGATGCTCTTTTGGGATGGAGGAAGGCTTCAATCTTACTGACCTTGGCGTTACTTCACAACTCACAAAAGATCGAATGATTTTTAAAACATCTTCATTATTATAAGCATCAGTTATCCTAACATCTACCGTAAACAAACATTGGTCTGGCACTACATTATGCAAACTGCCAGCGTTAATCATAGTCACCGTCATTTTTATTGGGCCTAAAGTTTCAGAAACTTTAGTAAACTGATAATTTTGAAACCATTCTATATCTTGTAGCGCTTTGTAAATGGCATTGTCGCCTTCATTTCGGGCAGCATGACCAGATTTTCCTTTTACTAAGCAATCTAAAACCAGTAAGCCTTTCTCGGCAATAGCCAAATCCATTAAAGTAGGCTCGCCAACTAGGGCGAAATCTAATTTCCCTAAATCAGGAAGGATAGATTCTATACCGCCTTTCCCCGAGTTTTCTTCCTCGGCGGTTGTTGCTACCGCTATATTATATTTAAGATTTTCTTGAGGATAAAAATGAAGAAAAGCAGCAATTAATGAAACCAAACAACCGCCAGCATCATTACTTCCTAAGCCAAATAATTTACCATTTTCTTCATCAGGAGCAAAAGGATCTCGGCTATAGCTTTTGTTTGGCTTTACGGTATCATGATGAGAGTTTAAAAGAATTGTTGGTTTTTTGCTATCGAAATGCTTGTTATAAGCCCAAATGTTAAAGCCTTTGGTATGGCATGGAATCTCATTTTGCTTAAAAAAATTGCATAAAATGTTAAATGTTCCCTCTTCTTCCTTACTTAGAGAAGGGGTGGAGATGAGGTTTTTTAAAAGCTCAACTGCATTTTCATATAGCGTATTTTTGTCTTGCATCTTGATACTTATATCTTGCTACTCTTTGGTGTACAATTCTCCTGCAATTTTAGCCGATGTTTTAATCCCTTTAATCATTGCAGAACTAAAACCATTGTGCTCCATTTCATTTAAGCCGGCTATGGTACAGCCTTTTGGCGATGTCACCTTATCAATCTCATGTTCTGGATGAGAAGCCAATTGCAACAATAAATCTGCTGCACCTTTTGCGGTTTGTGCCGCCATCATTAAAGCATCATGAGCATGAAAACCAACTTCTACACCACCTTGCGAAGCCGCTCTGATAGAGCGTAAAAAGAAAGCAATTCCGCAAGCACACAAAGCGGTAGCTGATGTCATTAATCCTTCCTCAATTTGGATGGTCATGCCAACGGTATCAAAAATATCTTTCACTAATTTTAGGCTTTCCGCCGATGCATTATCAGTGGCAAAACAAGTCATAGATTGCTGAATAGCGATAGAAGTATTTGGCATTACCCGCACCACTTGTAAGCTATCATATAATTTTGCTTTGATATTATTACAGGTTACGCCAGAAACTACAGAGGTAAATAATTGCTTTTCTGGGTTGATAGAAGGCTTAATTTCATCTAAAACTTTGTTTACCTGTTGCGGCAAAACGGCTAAAACAATGATATCTGCATTTTTAACAGCTTGGGCATTATTATCAAAAGTTTGGAAACCTTGTGCTGCATATTCTGCTAAAGAGTTTATATTTCTTCTGGTTAAGGTGATGGCACTGGCAGGATAAAGTCCGCTTTTTACCAAGCCTTTTGCAAGTGATAAACCAATGTTTCCACTTCCTATAATGGTGATTTTATTTGAGTTCATTTTTTCAGTTTGTTAGTTGACGAGACTAAAACATAATTAATTTGGGCGTTTAAACACGCTGTTCGCTATATCTTTTTTGCCTTATTCTTCGACTCCGCTCAGAATGACAAAAAAGGATGCCGCTTCCATCGTTAACGCAGGCAATGTTATAGTTTAATTCTCCTAATCTAGTCAGTCAAATATTTATATCCTTGTGTTCTTTGTGCAAATCTCTGTTCTCTTTGTGGTAAAAAAAATACTATTTCATTAATCGTGTGCCAAATAATGTTCCGTTTTTTAAGTCGGTTAAATCATCGGCTTTGCCAATAAAAACTTCTTTTACTCCTTTATTAATAGCCTCAAAAGCATTATGCAATTTAGGCAACATTCCATCGGTAATCACTCCGGTGGTTTTTAATTCTTCGTAAGTGATAGGGTTAATTTCTCTAATAACAGAATTTTCATCATCAACGTCAATCAAAACGCCTTTTTTCTCAAAACAGTAAACCAATGAGGTTTCATAATGAGCCGACATGGCTACTGCAATTACCGAAGCAATGGTATCTGCATTGGTGTTTAATAGCTGACTTTCGCCATCATGAGTAATTGCCGAAAAAACAGGGACAAAGCCGTTATCAATTAAAATGGAAAGGTTTTTAGTGTGGATAGATTTTTCTTCTAAATCGCCAACAAAACCAAAATCTATTTCTTTAATGCTTCCATCTTTGGCTGTCAATTTTTTTATAGGTCTTTTTTTTGCTGTAATGATATTTCCATCTGCACCACTTAAACCAATAGCATTGCAACTATTCATCTGTAGTTGTGCCACCAATTTTTTGTTGATTAGACCCGCATAAACCATGGTTACGATGCGTAAAGTTTCAATATCTGTGATTCTTCTACCATCAATCATTTGGGCTTCAATACCCATTTCATCACCTAATTTGGTCGCCATTTTACCGCCACCATGAACAAGTATTTTAAAACCTTTTAAATCGGCGAAAGCATTCAAAAAATGATGTAATTTTTCAGAATCATCAATTACATTTCCGCCTATTTTTATGATATAAAGAGCCTCACCCCGGCCCTCTCCAAAGGAGAGGGAGCCAAGTGTTTCCTTTTTTAGTTGATTTTTGTTATCACTCATTTTATTCTCATTTCAGGTAAGCCCTCTCCTTTGGAGAGGGTTTGGGTGAGGCACCTTTTCAAAACAGCTTGTGCTGCCCAAACCCTGTTATTCGCTTGATTTAAAACTAAAGAATTTGTACCGTCTAAAATTTCGTGAGAAAGTTCTAAACCTCTTCTTACGGGCAAACAATGCATTACACTGGCGTTGTTGGTGAGTTTTAGCTTTTCATTAGTCATCATCCAACCTTCACCGTCAGATAAAATTTTCCCGTAATCGTTGTAAGACGACCAATTTTTAACGTACACAAAATCGGCGCCAGCCAAAGCTTCATCCTGATTATTAGTTACTCTTGCATTTCCTACAAACTCCGGGGCTAAATCATAACCTTTTGGATGGGTGATTACAAAATCATAATCGGCTTTATTCATCCACTCAGCAAAAGAATTGGCAACAGCTTGAGGTAAAGGTTTAACGTGAGGTGCCCACGTTAAAACCACTTTAGGTTTTGCCGTTTTCTTTAATTCTTCTATGGTGATTAAATCCGCCAAACTTTGTAAAGGATGACGGGTAGCTGATTCTAAACTTACGACAGGAACACCACAATATTTAACAAACTTATTAAAGATTCCTTCCGAATAATCTTCTTCTCTATTTATTAAACCAGGAAAAGATCTGAAACCGATAACATCACAATATTGGCCCATTACACCGGCAGCTTCTCTGATATGTTCTACCGTTGTGCCGTTCATAATTACGCCGTCTCTGGTTTCTAAAGCCCAACCTTCTTTGTCAAGATTCATTACCATTACCTGCATTCCTAAATTTAAGGCAGCTTTTTGAGTGCTTAAACGGGTACGCAAACTCGGGTTTAAAAAAATTAAACCTAAAGTTTTATGTTTGCCCAGTTGTTCATCAGCAAAAGGATTTTTCTTCATTGAAATGGCTTCTGAAACCAGTTTTTTGATGTCGGTTACATCATTTACAGAAGTGAATAATTTCATTTATATGAGATTGATTTAAAAAATAGGTTGTTGTCGATTATCCCAGAAGAAAACTAGAAGGATGTAGTTATCAAATACTTCATAAATTAGGTGACCAACGAACTTCTAATTTCATGATTTGTATTTATTCATCACTTCCTCAGTAGATTTGGTCATGCCTAATTTCCCTTCTTCCTGACCTTTTTTGATACCATTAATTACATAATCAGGTAAAATATTTGCACTTGCCAAAAGTGCATGATAATCCTCTAGGCTCATTTGAACTGCAGTTTTATTCCCCTTTTCGTAGATTAAATATTTTACTGTCATATACAAATATAATTAAATGCCATTAAACAAACTTTGACAGCGAAGTCAAAAACCTATCGGCATGAGCCATTGTTAAATTTAAAGCAGGCAATAACCTAATCACATTGGGTTTGGCTTCGCCGGTAAAAATATGTTCTTTAAAAAGTAAGTCTTTTTTAACATGACTTAATTCTTCTGGTAATTCAATACCTATCATTAAACCTCTGCCTCTTACTTCTATAATCTTATCAAATTTTTGAAGTTCGGTAATCAAGTAATTTCCAACTGTTTCAGCATTTTTAATCAAGTTGTCTTGTTCTATTACTTCTAAAACTGCTAAAGCTGCTGCACAAGCCAAATGGTTTCCTCCAAAAGTGGTTCCTAGCATTCCATGCCAAGGTTTTAATTTCGGGCTGATGCTAATTGCACCAATTGGGAAGCCATTGCCCATTCCTTTAGCCATGCAATAAATATCTGCATCCACTTCAGAAAAATCATGAGCATAAAATTTACCGCTTCTACCGTAACCACATTGTACAGAATCGGCAATAAAATAAGCTCCGTTTTCATCACAAAGCATACGAATGGTTTTTAAAAATTCTTCACTTGCTACCCTAATTCCACCTACACCTTGAATGCCTTCTATAATTACAGCACAAATTTCTTCTCCTTCGTCTTCAAAAACGTTTTTTAAAGCTTCAATATCATTAAAAGGAAGAAAAATAATATTTGGATTCTCATTAACCGGAGCTATAATTTTAGGATTATCTGTAACTGCAACGGCTAAAGAAGTTCTACCATGAAAAGATTTAGTGAAAGCAATAATTTTCTTTCTTCCATTAGCAAACGAAGCCAACTTAAGCGCATTTTCATTTGCTTCTGCACCCGAGTTGCAAAGGAAAAGCTGAAAATCTTCTTTACCAGATATTTCGCCTAATTTTTTAGCTAATTCTACTTGAATAGGAATTTCAATAGAGTTAGAGTAAAATCCTATTTGACCCAATTGGTCTTTTAGCCTTTTTACATAATGTGGATGAGTATGACCAATAGAAATCACGGCGTGACCTCCATATAAGTCTAAATATTCTTGCCCATTATTATCCCAAACCTGGCTTCCTTTGCCTTTAACAATGTTTATATGGTTGATTGGATATACGTCGAATAGTTTCATAATTGCCTCATCCCAGCCCTCTCCAAGGGAGAGGGAGTTCTTATAAATTTTTAATACTTATTTAATTTGTTTTGAGATTTTTTAAATCTGAAAATCTTACTGTTTTTTTAAAGTCTGCGCCCAGTGTTCCCTCTCCTTTGGAGAGGGTTAGGGTGAGGCTAAAAATAAGAAGCTTTCAACCTTAATCCCGCCATTTCTTCCAACCCAAACATCAAATTCATATTCTGCACTGCCTGCCCGGATGCACCTTTTAATAGATTATCGATGATGGATAAAATCAACAATTTATTACCATGCTTTTCTAAATGGATTAAACATTTATTGGTATTTACTACCTGCTTTAAATCTATATTTTGCTTGCTGATATGAGTAAAAGGATGTTCGGCGTAAAAGTCTGTATATAGTTTTTCTGCTTCTTCTATAGTTAAATCAGATTCTATATAAGATGATGCCATAATCCCACGAGCAAAATCTCCACGGTAAGGAATAAAATTAATTTCTTTAGAGAAATCGGCTTGTAGTTGTATTAAGCTTTCGCCGATTTCATTCAAATGCTGATGTTCAAAAGCTTTATAAACCGATAGGTTATTATTTCTCCAGCTAAAATGAGTAGTTGAGCCGGGTTTTTGTCCGGCACCTGTAGAACCAGTGGTAGCAGAAATATGAACTTCTGCATTTAATAATCCAGCTTTAGCTAGCGGTAATAAAGCCATTTGAATGCAAGTAGCAAAACAACCTGGATTAGCAATGTTTTGAGCGGTTTTAATGGCTTCTTTATGGAGTTCGGGTAAACCGTAGATGAATTTCCGATTTCCAATTTCCGATTTTTGATTTAGTCTAAAATCCTGAGATAAATCAATGATTTTAATAGTATCACTTATTGGATTTGCTTCTAAAAACTTTCTGGCATCTCCATGTCCTACACAAAGGAAAAGAACATCAATATCCTGCGAAAGCTGATCTGTAAATTTTAAATCAGTGTCTCCTAATAAATCAGTATGTACATCAGAAATTAGGTTTCCAGCATTGCTGTTGCTATGAATAAATGCAATTTCAACATTCGGATGGTTAATTAGGATTCTTAGTAACTCACCACCTGTATAACCTGCTCCACCTATAATTCCCACCCCCAAGCCCCTTGAGCGGGCATTACTTTGCAATTCTTTATTTAAATTATTACTCATAATTTCAAATTTTTTAATTCCTACTCGTAGGAAAGCCCCTTTTAGGGGGTTTGGGGGTTTACTTTGTGCCAAATAGATACTTGATTTCCAAATATTTTAGAGAAACCTTTTACATCATCTCCGGTATATCCTTCATTCATTTCTCCATAGCTTCCAAATTTACTACTCATCAAATCATGTTCAGATTCAATACCTATTACAACAAAACGATAAGGCATTAATTGGATGAAAACTTTTCCGCTTACTGTTTTTTGACTGTTACTTAAAAAAGCTTCAATATCACGCATAATAGGGTCATGAAACTGACCTTCATGCATCCAATTTCCATAAAACATAGATAATTGGTCTTTCCAGCTTAATTGCCATTTGGTTAAAGTATGTTTTTCTAAAGCGTGGTGAGCTTTAATAATTACCATTGGAGCTGCCGCTTCAAAACCTACTCTTCCTTTAATTCCTATAATAGTATCACCAATATGAATATCTCTGCCCACACCAAAAGGTGCAGCAATTTCTTGTAATGCTTGTATCGCTTCTGTTGGGTGGCTATAAGATGCGCCATTCAGGCCTACTAACTCGCCTTTAACAAACTCTAATTCAACATTTTCTGGTTCTGATTTAGTGACTTGAGTTGGCCAAGCTTCTTCAGGAAGCATTCCGTTAGAGGTTAAAGTTTCTTTACCACCAACTGATGTGCCCCAAATTCCTTTATTGATAGAGTATTTAGCTTTTTCTGCGTTGATTTCTACACCATGTTTGTGTAAATATTCAATCTCTGCTTCTCTGCTTAATTTTAAATCTCTAATAGGAGTGATGATACCCACTTTTGGAACCAAAATATTGAAAATCATATCAAACCTAACCTGGTCATTCCCTGCTCCGGTACTTCCGTGAGCAACAAAATCAGCATCAATTTTTTTAGCATAATTTGCAATTGCAGTAGCTTGGGTTACTCTTTCGGCACTCACAGAAAGTGGGTAGGTATTGTTTTTTAATACGTTTCCAAAAACCAAATATTTTAAACAATTGTCATAATATCCTTTAACGGCATCAACAGCATGATGTGAGGTTACGCCTAAACTGTAAGCTCTTTCTTCAATTTGTTTTAATTCCTCTTCAGAAAAACCACCGGTATTTACAATTACAGAATGGACTTCTAGGTCTAAATCTTTGGTTAAATAAATACAGCAAAATGAGGTATCTAATCCTCCACTAAAAGCTAAAACTACTTTCTTTTTCATTATTATCAGATATGAGTCCCGATAAGCTACCGGGATGAGATGTGAGATATGAGACCTTGCAATCGCATAATCATTAATCAATAAAATTTAATTTGTTAAACTAACTGCTACAATTTTGGTGAAACTGCGAATTTTAGCTTCTAATCGTTTTAATAAATTTGCCTTTTTAGCGATTTTTGTAAAACGTTCTTCCTCTTCAATTTTTTTCTCTGCCGGATCATAAAGCATAGCCGTACACATACAATTTTGTCTGCCCTTGCTCATTAAAATATCGTAATTCACACAGCTTTGGCAACCTTTCCAAAAATTTTCATCTTGAGTTAATTCTGAATAAGTAACGGGTTCATAACCTAAATCAGAGTTAATTTTCATTACCGCTAAACCAGTGGTTAAACCAAATATTTTCGAGTCGGGGTATTTTTGGCGAGAAAGTTCAAATATTTTGGTTTTAATAGCCTTTGCTAAACCTGCTTTTCTATAAATTGGGTTTACAATTAAACCGGAGTTAGCTACAAAATCTCCATGACTCCAGGTTTCGATATAACAAAACCCAGCCCATGTGCCATCTTTATGAAGCGCAATTACGGCCTTTCCTTCTAGCATTTTGTTAGAAATATATTCTGGTGAACGTTTAGCAATACCTGTGCCTCTTGCTTTGGCAGATACAGCCATTTCATCACAAATGGTTTCTGCAAAGTTTACATGTTGTAATCCTGCAACCAGTATATTAAAATTTGGAGTATGCATTGATAGAGAGTGGCTTTTAAAACCACATATTTTTAATTAAATGGAATTGTTAATTGACGTAAGCCATTGAAAATGACCTTTTTGGTTTTAGAATTTTATTCTCAGATTAATCAAAATCTGGGAATAAATAGGGGTCGTCGTCGTAAAGAGATTATTCTTGAAGAAGGTAAACAAATAACCATAGAAAATGCGTCACCGTAATTTGATGAATTGCTTTTTTCTGTATGTAAATTATTTTGTTTCATTTTCTTTAGCTATCAGGTAGTTATACCTGTTTTCTTCCGCAAAAGAGCATATTATTTTTATTAATTACAACATATAATTGTATAAATAATATTTAATTAACATAAAAGGTGTTCTCACTACACTTAGGTGGTGTATTTTAAGACTGTACTTTTCTAAATTTTATAATTCTTAACCAGCTTAAAACCTTCATAATTGGATAAACAGGGTCTATCTCAAACCATTTTTTACCAAAATTTGGGCTGTTTGGAAACTTATGATGGTTGTTTTGAAATAACTCACCAAGCATTAAAAAATCAAACGGGGTAGTGTTTTTTGATTTATCCTGATTATCAAAGTTAGAATAGCCATACTTATGTCCGCACCAATTTACAATAGCACCATGCAATGGTCCCATCACAAAATGGAAAGGCAAGAATAACCACATCCACCATTGGGTTGCAAAAACAACGTAAAAAGCTACGTAAGCCACACTAAATAAAATTCTTGATGTCATGGAAGTCCCCATTTTATCTACAAGTTTCCATTCAGCATATTCGCCTCTAAATTGTGGTTCTGGTTGCTGTAAATCTTTTTCGTAAATCACGTACATTCCTCTTGTGTTCCACATCATTTGAAAAACATCTTCAAAAAAATGAGGAGAGTGAGGATCTTTTTCAGTATCACTAAAAGCATGGTGCATCCTGTGCATTATAGCATAAGCTTTTGGTTTTAGATATGATGCACCCTGACCAACATAAGTTAAAACGTAGAAAAACTTATACCAAAAACTGTTTAAGCTAAACATTTTATGAGAAGCGTAGCGATGTAAGAAAAAGGTTTGAACAAATAAAGAAAGGAACCAGTGACCGATAAAAAAGGTTATAATATACATGTTTGTTTTTTGTTGATGATAAAGTAATTTTTTTAATAAAAACTCACTTTATCAAGTTGTAATTGGGCGCAAAAGTATGATTTAGGTTTTTATTTTTTATTTAAATCTTTATTTCTTTCCGCTTCGGTTTTGAAGGTAAGAATAAGTCTGAGCCATTTCAAAATCCAGATCTTGTTTATAACTCTCAGATGATTTATCTAGTAACATTTTTACAATATTAAGATCTTTCAATGCTAACGAATGATCTTTGATAATGTTTTTAACCCGAGCTAAAAGTAGTAAAGATTGTATTTTGGATGATTTAGAATTTAGTTTTTCTGCTAAGGTTAAAGATTGGATAAAAAACCATTTTGCTTCGGTATATCTTTTGCTTTTTAAATATATTTTTCCTAATTCAAGATAGCATTTCTGTTCATTTATTTTGTTAACCCCCAACAATAATACATTTTTTAGGATTAAATTTTCAGCAGTTTTAAAGTCGCCATTTAATAAAGCTAGATGTGCTTTAAAAATTAGACCGTTTATTTGTTGATTCTTAATTTTTAGCAAACTGTAATAAGTTATTGCCGTTTTATTATGCGCTCCCGATTGTGTAAAATCACGTTTTAAAAAATATAAGCGAGCTAAATTAGCACTCGTTGAAGCCATGTTTTGTGTGTCTTTTAAAATTTTAAAACCTGATAACGCAGAATTATAATTAGCTATAGCCGATGAATACAAACCTTGGTAACAGAAGTTAATGGCTTTGATTTTTTGAAAATTAGTAAATGCTAAAAGTTGTTTCTGAGTGGTTGCACCTTCAAAATTAGTGTCAAAATGAATAAAATGCTTATTATTTATCCCACTTAAATAAATATTTAGTTGAAGCTTATCAGCACCTGTTATTATAAAACTTTTGGAGTCTAAATCTATTAGCTGGTCGCCAATTAAAAAATCAGGATGTTTAAAAGCTGTTGTAATTAAAGATTTTTGTTCAACAGAATAACTTTTAATCAATAGAAAGTCTTTTAAAGAAATTGCCCTCACATTGGTAATCATTAAACCGTAAAAGACAAAAAACACAAAAAATTTAAAGATTTTTAGCGTACTAAACATAAATGAAGATACACTACAATTTAATAAAAGCGGCATGCTTTATTGTTTAATATCCCATTTAAAATCAAAGCTATTGCAAATGCAGCAAAAGAATTTTTCTTAGTACTTTTACCAAAATAACCAATTCAGTAAAAGCTTAAACAGATGGAAAAAAAATTGAATCGTCCGGTACGTGTTTTGGTCGCAAAAGTAGGTTTAGATGGGCATGATAGAGGCGCAAAAATTATTGCTACCTCATTACGTGATGCAGGTATGGAAGTGATTTACACCGGTTTAAGGCAAACACCAGAAATGGTAGTAAATACCGCTTTACAAGAAGACGTAGATGCTATTGGCGTTTCCATACTTTCTGGCGCACACATGACGGTTTTTCCTCGCATTATGCAGCTCCTTAAAGAAAAAGAAATGGATGATGTTTTGGTTACTGGAGGAGGCATAATTCCTGATAAAGACAGCGAAGCTTTAACCAATATAGGTGTGGGTAAACTCTTTACACCAGGCACACCAACAACAGATATTGTAAATTATATCAATGATTGGGCATACGAAAATAGAAATTTCTAAAAATTTTATCATGACTTACGAAAACCTTTTATTAAACATTAGTAATGAAATTCTTTTCATTGTAATTAATAGAGAAAATAGGCTTAATGCTTTAAATAAAGCAACCTTGGCCGAATTGCATTTTGCAATCTCAGGCGCCCAAATAGATGCTACCGTTGGCGGGATTATCATTACCGGAGCTGGTGAAAAGGCTTTTGTGGCTGGGGCTGATATTTCTGAATTTGCGTTATTTAATGAGGAGGAAGGGAAAATGCTTTCGCAAGAAGGGCATCATAAAGTTTTTGACGTAATTGCAAATAGCGCAAAGCCTGTAATAGCCGCAATTAATGGTTTCGCTTTGGGCGGAGGTCTGGAATTAGCTTTAGCTTGTCATATCAGAATAGCTTCAGAAAATGCTAAAATGGGTTTGCCCGAAGTAACTTTGGGTTTAATACCTGGTTATGGTGGCACACAAAGGTTAACAGAACTGGTAGGAAAAGGCAAAGCCATGGAAATGATACTCACCGCAGATATGATTGATGGTGAACAAGCCCTTGTTTGTGGCTTGGTAAATAAAGTAGTGGCACAAGAAAATTTAATGTTGAGCTGCGAAGAAATGATGAGCAAGATTTTAAGTCGTTCTCCAAAAGCAATTAGCGCAGCAATAGTTGCTGTAAATGCCTCTTTAGACAAAAATCAAAACGGTTTTACCGTAGAAATTGAAGAATTTGGAAAGTGTTTTGGCAACAAAGATTTCAAAGAAGGGGTTTCTGCATTTTTAGAGAAGCGTAAATCTACTTTTGAAAGAGATTAAGTTTATTTTATAGATTTAATTTTAATCAAAAGTTAATTGTGTGGAATGTTTTTCCCGTTTAAAATAAATATTTATATTCGCTTCATGCTTTTAAACAGCAAAACTGTTTAAACACAAATTATATTCATGAAAAGAATTCTGATTGTTGATGATGAAGTAAATATTGGCTTGCTTCTTTCTAAGTTTTTATCAAGAAATGGCTTTGAAGTAAAGACAGCAACATCTGGGGCAACCGCATTTGAGATATTAGGTAACGAGAGTTTTAACCTTGTTTTATGTGATTTCAGATTAGAAGATACTGATGGACGAGAAATTCTGAAAAGAATTAAGTTATTATATCCAAGAACCGGTGTGATTATTATTACAGGTTATTCAGATATTAAGCTTGCGGTAGAACTTATTAAAATGGGTGCTTATGATTATATCACTAAGCCACTTTATCCAGATGAAATTCTAAATACTATTAATAAGGCTATAGAAACTCAGCAAGCCTTAAATGAAGAGATGGACAAGCCAAAGTCTACCTCAGATTTACCCAAAAACAGAGAAGCAAAAAAAGCTTCTTTTGAGCAAGAAGATTACGTTATTGGACAAAGCCCGGCAGCTAAAGAATTAATTAGACAAATTGATTTGGTTGCGCCAACCAACTACAGCGTAATTTTAATTGGAGAAAGCGGTACCGGTAAAGAGTCGGTAGCTAAAAGTATCCATCTTAAAAGCCCTAGAAGAGATAAACCTTTTGTTGCTATGGATTGTGGCTCGCTCACCAAGGAATTAGCAGGTTCAGAGTTTTTTGGTCACGAGAAAGGGTCGTTCACCGGAGCATTGTACACCAAAATTGGTCATTTTGAAATGGCTAACGGAGGTACCTTGTTTTTAGATGAGGTTGGAAATCTTTCTTACGAGATTCAGGCGGCACTTTTAAGAACAGTACAAGAAAGAAAAGTAAAACGAATTGGTTCTACCAAAGAAATAGATTTAGATGTAAGAATAATTGTTGCAACTAATGAAAACTTAATAGATGCCATTACAAAAGGAAGATTTAGAGAAGATTTATATCACAGATTTAATGAGTTTGGTATTTATATGCCACCGCTAAGAGAAAGAGGAAAGGATATTATGATTTTTGCAGAGTACTTTCTTTTTTCAGCAAATAAAGAATTAGATAAAGAAGTTAAAGGATTTTCTGCCGAAGTGGAAGAGTGTTTTCTAACTTATCCTTGGCCAGGAAACGTTAGAGAGCTAAAAAACGTGTTAAGAAGAGCTGTTCTTTTAAGTGAAGGAGATTTTATACAAAGTAAAGCATTGCCATTAGAGATTTCTACACATTCTAAAGTTTCTGCTTTTGAAAACGCCATGGATATTTCTACAAATGGCCATATTAAAGAGAGAAAATTAGATTTAAAAAACGCTGCTCTTGAAGCAGAATATGAAACTATTTTGAAGGTTTTAAAAGAGGTGAATTTTAATAAAACCAAAGCAGCACAGCTCTTAAATATTGATAGAAAAACGCTTTACAATAAAATGAAAGCAATTAATTTAGAATAACAATTAAACCTAACTTAATAAGGTGGCAATAAGTGCAATTCCTATAGGGAAAAAAAATAATGGATTCAACATCCCTATGGGATATTTTTGGGCCATTTTTATAGTATGTATTACTCCAACTTTATTATCGTTGTTGGGCGTTGAAATTATTTATGATGAATACAAGCTCATCTCGTTTTCAAAAATAAATCAAAGTATTTCTACAGAGCTTATTCTTGGTAGAACTTTTACTACCATCTGGATCATTTTTAGTATCGCCGTAGGTATTTTTACTTGCATACTCACACTTATAGATTTTAAGGTTAAAAAAAATATTGCAGCACCAGTAATAGGTTTAATACTGGTTTGTAGTGCCATATTTGATATGGTTCACCTTCTTATTGTGCTTGGTGCGTTACATGTTAAATTAGGTTTAGATGAAGCTATTTATTACAGTTGGTTTATCAGTAGGTTGCTCCATGCGGTGTTGTTATTGGCAGGTACCATATTTATTTTAAATACCAGGCCAGAGTATATAAAATCTGATAAGCAAAAAGTTAAATTAGTTAAAACATTAGGGATATCATTTTTAGTAATCACGTTGTTTTTAATTGTTTACGTAATTAAAGTAAAAGAAATTCCCGAAAGTATTATCCAAAGAGATTCTTTTTTCACACATCCTTTTGAGTTATTAAGTATCCTTATTTATTTGGTTTGGGGAGGCTTAGCGATGCCTAAAGTATTAAAAATTTATCAGGGTATTTTCTTTCAAATGCTTATTTTAAGCATGATACCAGCCATCTTCTCAAATATACACATGGCTATATTTTTTAAGAATTTTGATATTGAATATAACTTTGCCCAGTTTTTAAAGCTAGTAGCCTATGTGGTTCCTTTAATTGGAATCAGCTTAAACTACTCTAGAAATATTGCCAAACAACATCAAATGAATATGATGTTAGATGAGGAAATAAGGGCAAAAGAAAAAGTACAAGAAGATTTAGAAAGAAGACAAAGTTTATTACAACATGCAGAAAAATTAGCCAATATGGGGAGTTGGGATTTGGATGTAGAAACCAAGGAAATAAATTTTTCTGATGCACTTTATAAAATATTTGGTTACATGCCTAATTCTATATCTCCAAGTTTAGAATTGATGTATAACATGATTATCCCCGATTACAGGGCGGAGTATAAGCAAATGTTAGAAAATGCCATTACCAATCAAACTTCTTTTAATACAGAGTATGAGGTTTTATGGGTTAACGGAGAAAGAAGATACATTTTAGCACAGTGCAGATATATTGCTTCTGATAAAAAGATTATTGGTACTTGTTTAGATATTTCTGAACTAAAAGAAACCACACAAAAATTAAGTCAAAATGAAGTTTTATTAAAAGAAGCAGAGTCTATTGCTCATAACGGAAGTTTTGAATGGTTTAATGGAGTAGATCATATTTTTTGGTCGGATGAGTTGTTCAGGATTCATGGATATGAACCTAATTCGATTAACCTTACTTTTCAGTTTTATAAAAAATTAGTTCATCCTGATGATTTAGAAAGGTGTGAGAAACTTCAACAAAAAATAGCCGAGAGCAAGAAGAATTTTGCTTTAGAATACCGCATTATTAGGCCAGATAAAGAAGTAAGATATGTTTATTTAACGGCTAAAGTAATCCTGTCTAAAGATGAAAGTATCAATAAAATTATAGGAAACCTACAAGATATTACCGAGCTAAAAAATGCCGCTATATTATTAGAAAAAACAGAAAGTATTTATAAAACTATTGCCAGCAATGTGCCAGATTCTGTAGTATTAATGTACGATAGAAGTTTCAAATTGATACTTTTTGATGGCCCAATTTTAGAAAACATTACTTTTAAGAACGAACTGTACACCGGTATCCCTTTAAGTGATATGTTTTCGGCAGAAGAAGCTCAACAAAATGAAGATATTTTAAAAAGAGCTTTTGAAGGTGAAGAATTACAAGTTGAGAAAGATTTTGAAAACGAGAAAACTTTCATGATTGATTTTAAACCAGTAAGAAATGCTTCGGGAGATATTTTTAATGTAATGGTGGTAATGCATGATATTACAGAGATCAAAAAAGTTCAAAAAAGTTTAGAATCTAAAGTAGAAGAATTAAACAGATCTAACCAAGACTTAGAGCAGTTTGCTTATGTAGCATCACATGATTTGCAAGAACCACTAAGAAAAATTAGAGCTTTTGGCGATAGATTGCAAACTAAATTTAGCAGCAATATTGCCGATGAAGGTTTAGATTATATTAAAAGAATGCAAAGCGCATCTGAAAGGATGCAAACCCTTATTGATGATTTGCTCACTTTCTCAAGAGTAACCCGTACGGATGAAGGTTATGTGGAAGTAGATTTGCATGATCAACTTCAAAAAATTATTGAAGACTTAGAATTTACTATTGAGAAGAAAAACGCTACAATAGATTTAATGGTTAACCACAGTATTTGTGCAATTCCAGGTCAAATTAGGCAGTTATTCCAAAATTTAATTAGTAATGCAGTAAAGTTTACTAATGAAGGAGTGCCACCTTTAGTGGAAATTAAATCGGAAATATTAAGAGGAGATGCCTTTAACGAAGAGCAATTAGAGCAAAATAAAGATTACTGCAGAATAACAGTAAAAGATAACGGAATTGGATTTGACCAACAATATTCTGAAAAAATATTCGAACTTTTTCAAAGATTGCATACCAGAAATGAATACCAGGGAACCGGTATTGGATTAGCTGTTTGTAAGAAAATTGTTGAGAAACATAATGGAATTATTAAAGTTAATAGTAAACAAAACGAAGGGACTATGTTCACCATCATATTACCTGTAAACCAATAATAAATAATCAAGAATGATGAAAAGATCTATTTGGATAGCAGAAGATGATCCTGACGATAGGCTAATTATTAAGGAAGCTTTTGAAGAAAATCATTATCTAGAAACGTTAAGTTTTTTTGAGGATGGAGAAAAAGTTTTATTAAAAATTAATGAAGATGAAGTTGATGGTTTATCAGGTTATCCTTCATTGCTGATATTAGACTTAAATATGCCAAAAATTAATGGCTTAGAGCTTTTGAGTTTAATTAAAAAGAGCAATAAAACTAAAGACATTCCTGTTGTTATTCTCACCACATCCAGAAATGCTCACGATAGAGAGAAGATCATGAAAATGGGGGCTGATGATTTTATTACCAAGCCTTTTAGTTTTGATTTGATGATTGAAATCACAAAAAATCTAATATCTAAATACGGATAATTAAGCTAATATGAAACCAATAAAAGTATTATTAGTAGATGATGATGAAGACGACTATATCTTAACCAGAGATATTTTTAATGATATTCCACAAAAGGAAAAGTATAAATTAAGCTGGATTAATAACTACGAAGAAGGTATTAATGCAATGCTTAAGAGTCATTATGATGTTTATTTAGTGGATTACCGCCTGGGAAAGTATACTGGCTTAGATTTATTACACGAAGCAATTAAATCTAATGTAGATGAACCTATCATTATTCTAACAGGAAAAGGAGATGCTAAAGTTGATGAAGAGGCTTTAGAAACTGGTGCTGCAGATTATTTAGTGAAAGATCAAATTAATCCTTACACCATTGAAAGATCATTACGCTATGCCTTAAAAAGTAAACACACCATTAAAGCCTTAAGAGAAAGCGAAAACAAATTCAGAATAATTTTTGAGAGATCAAAAGAGCCGTTCATAATAATGGATTCTTTAGGCGGGGTAAGAGATATTAATAAAGCCGGGCTTAAATTTTTTCAATATTCTATTGATGAAATAAGAAATTTAAATGCAACTAGTCTTTATGCTAACAAGCAAGATAGTTTGAGTTTTTCAGAATTAATGGATGAGAAGGGAGCCGTAAATGATTTTGAAACCGACTTAATTACAAAAGATAAAGAGATAAAAAAAGTAACCATATCTGCTTTTTTACAAATAGACCAACATGCTACAGAAGAACTTTATTATTGCATTATTCATGATATTACCGATAGAAAGAAAGAAGAAAAAGCTTCTGTAGATGCTGAGAAAATTGCGGTGACAGAGCGCATTGCAAAAAGTTTAGCCAATGAAATAAGAAACCCGCTTTCTAACATCAATTTATCTATAGAGCAGTTAAAGTTAGATGTTCAATCAGAAGATGAGTCTGTTAATCTTTATATAGACATTATCCAAACTAATTTTGAAAGAATAAATTTATTGATTACTGATTTTATAAATTCTACCCAATCATTAGAATTAAATATTCAGCCCCGAGCTTTAAATATTTTAATAGATGAAAGTATTGATAGAATTAAATTAGAAATAGATAAAAGCAGAGTTGTATTAAACAAAGAGTTTAATCAAACAGATTTATTGGTTGATGTAGATAATGAAAGAATTGTAAGTACTTTTTACAACATTTTATCAAATGCAATTGGAGCATTCTCTAAAGAAATAATCATTAATGTATATGAACAAAATGATTTCGCAATCATAGAAATTATTGATGATGGCGAAGGGATTTCTGTAGAAAATCAAGCTAGAATTTACGAACCTTTTTTCACTACAAAGCAAAAAAGCTTGGGTTTGGGTTTAACCAATGCACAAAAAAGCATCATCAACCATAAAGGTAATTTACACTTTGAAAGCACAGAGAATCAGGGGACTAAATTTGTAATTAAATTGCCGCTTACCAACCAAACGCAACTGTGGGAAGGCTTTGATGTTTAATTAAAAAGAAAAATTTAATTGTTTTTATAAAAATATTACCTTTGGCGATCAAAAAATTAAATATGAAAAAAATAGTAAATTTATTTATTACCGCTGGTTTATTACTATCAGCATCAGCTAATGCACAAGAAACAACAGCATCAGCAAAAGCAAAAACCTTTGGAGGCAGAGACCAATACAGAACTTTTTCTATTGGAGTAAATGCAGGCGCTTTAGCTCCGGTTGTTTTAACAGGAGGATCAAATGATTTTGCAAATTGGGACGTTAATTTAGGTTATGGTGTTTCTTTACGTAAACAATTAGCGCATTCTTTTGGCTTACAAGGTAATTTGTTATTTGGTAAATTATCAGGTAATAACGATGTTGCAACAAACGGATTCAGATCTTTTGATACTAAAATGGCTTTTGGTTTAGATTTAAGAGGAGTATTAAGTTTAGGATCTGTAGACTTTTTAAAAAGAGAAAATGCAGTTAACTTTTCTCTTAATTTGGGATACGGCTTATTAAGTTACGCACCAAGTTATGTAAATGCAACCGGTACAACCGTTGATTGGAAAGGTAAAGCAGATGGCGGTGATGATTATATTAAAGAAGCTTATATTCCTTTAGGAATGGGCATAAAATTCAAAGTTTCAGAAGGGATCAACTTTGATTTAGGTTACACAATGAATTACCTTGATAGTGATAATTTAGATGCTAATTATGCAAAAGCAAATTCTAAAGATAAATTTTCTTATACTTCATTAGGATTAGAATTTGCTTTAGGGCCAAAATCTAAACAAGATTTAACTTGGGCTAATCCTGTAGCCAATATGTATGATGAATTAAATGATGCATCATTACGTGAAGACGTTAACAAATTAAAAGGACGTACAACTAAAGTTGAAGAAAAAATTCAGGATCTTAAGAAAGATACTGATGGAGACGGAGTTGCAGATCATTTAGATAAATGCCCTAGTACGCCAACAGGTGTTAAAGTAGATGGAGCAGGTTGCCCTTTAAATGTTTTAAAACAATAAATAACATCCAATAAAAAAATTAAAAGCTTCGAATAATTTCGGAGCTTTTTTTGTTTAGATTGAAAAAAAATTAAAGCATGTCGGTTTTCTCTTATAAACAAAGAAACAATTTAGTACTGTTAGCCATTATTATTTTGGCAGTTGTTATATTCTACAGTCTAAAAGGATTATTTACTGCCTTTTTGGGTTCTATTATCCTCTACACTATATTTAAGCCGTTGTTTATATATTTTAAAAAGAAAATAGGTAGAGTTTTCTCTGCTGTTTCTATAATTTTAATTTCATTTAGCATCATTATCATCCCATTTTTTACACTCAGTTTTATGATTGTAAATAGGTTAAGTGATCTTAAAAAAGATCAGTTTATGGTAAAGGCAATGATTTCTCGTTTAGATGATTATGTTGGATTAAAATTAGATCAGCCAAATTTAATTGATAAATATGTAGCAAGGTTTAGTGAATTTGTTCAAGACTTATTTCCAACAGTGTTAGGAGGTACTTTAGATATATTTTTAACTATAGCCATGATGTATTTTATACTTTACTTCATGTTTGTACAATATCAGGAATTTGAAAGAGGCTTATTAAAGTACGCCCCTTTAAGAGAACATCACGCCATTAAATTTGCAACAGAACTAAAAAACACCACTTATTCCAATGTGTTAGGGCAAGGTTTTATAGCACTAATTCAAGGAATGTTAGTTAGCATTTGTTTTTTTATTGCGGGAATTAACGATGCTGTGTTTTGGGGAGTAGTGAGCTTGTTTTTATCATTTATGCCAGTAATTGGGGCGCCTATAGTGACAATTCCGGCCGCATTAATTCTTTTTATTAACGGAGAAAATTGGCAGGGAACTTTTGTACTTCTGGTTACTCTTATAATTATTATAAATATTGATAACGTAATAAGATTTATGATCAATAAACGAATAGCAGATACTCACCCCATCATTACAGTAGTTGGCGTAGTAATAGGGCTTCCTTTATTTGGCTTTGTAGGATTGGTTTTTGGTCCATTATTATTATCTTGGTTTTTACACTTGATACAAGTTTATGAAACCGATAAAATTGCTGCCGAGCGATTAGAACAACAACTACAAAAAAGTGAAAATTAATAGGTGTTAATTAATAGTTTGGCAAGGTATTTTCTTATATCAATGTAAGTCTTAAATTATTCATAAAATTAAAAATCTATAACATGAACAATAACTCAAAAACCGTAATTGCTTTATTAGCAGGTTTAGCTGCTGGCGCCGCTTTAGGAATGTTATTTGCACCAGAAAAAGGTTCAGATACAAGAGATAAACTTTCAGATTCATTAAAAAATTTAGGAGATAGTATCAAAGAAAGAGCTGCGAGTGAAATTGATAACCTAACTGATTTTAAAGAAAAAGTTGTTAGTAACATTAAATCTAAAATTAAACAGGCAGAAAACGAATACACTCAAGAAACTGATCACGTATAGTGATTTTAATACAACACTATGGAAGATAGCGGTAATAAAGGCCTAGAGCAATTATTAGAAAAATTAAAAGAATACCTTAACACCAGAATGAAGTTAGGTAAGCTTACGCTGATAGAAAAAGGCGTTTACTTATTTTCTAATTTAATTACTGATGGGTTAGTTGTAATATTTCTGATTTTGGCTTTTTTGTTTACCAGCTTAGCCCTAGGTTTTTATTTGTCAGAACTATTAGGAAACTCTTTTGGTGGGTTTTTCATCATGGCAATCATTTATTTTATTTTCGCTTTGATAATTTATTTAATCAAAGACAAGTATTTAGAAAAGCCAATCATTAATGGAATGATTAAAAAGATCTTTAAAAACGAGGAGGAGGAGTAATGGCAAAAACTAAAATTGAAAACATTGATCAATTAAGATTAGAAATTGCAATTTTGAGATTGCATAGAGCAGAACAGGAGATTTATTTAAGCCAAAAGGTAACTAGTTTTAGCAAAGCTTTAAATAGCCCTTTAAGTTTTATAAAAGGATCACTTTCATTTTTAGGCTTAAGAGATAATAAAAGTAAAGCACCACAAGAAGCAGATTGGGTTACAAATTTAGCTAGAATAGGTATTCCTTTCTTGCTTAATAAAACGCTACTGAGTGGTAGAGGTTTTATTTTTAAATCAATTGTCTCTTTACTTTCGCAAAACACCATAAATTCTAAAATTTTTAATAAAGGAATGTTGGGTGGTTGGATAGATAAATTAGTAGACTGGGTAGATTCTCCTTCTTCTAAAAAAGCTAGGAGCAAGAATGAAGATATTGATTACGGCATTTCGCCAGAAAGTGAAACCTATTCTGGAAAGCCTATTCACTAAAGAAATAGTTAAAAAATTAAGCCCTAAAATGAACTTAATCATTTTAGGGCTTTTTTATGAGATTTAAATTCCTTGTTAAACAAACTTCTCTAAAAAATCTTGGTAAGCTAAAGCTATTCCTTCTCTCAAATCAATTTTATGTTTCCAACCTTTGCCATGTAGTTTACTTACATCCATTAATTTACGTGGAGTGCCATCAGGTTTACTGCTATCAAAAACCAATTCGCCTTCAAAGCCAATAATTTCTTTTATCAATAAAGCTAAATCTTTAATGCTTAAATCTTCCCCAGTTCCAACGTTAATTAAGTTAGGCTCATCATAATTTTGCATTAAGTAAAAACAAGCATCAGCTAAATCGTCAGCAAATAAAAATTCTCTCATTGGGCTGCCGCTTCCCCAAATGGTTACTGTTTTATCATGGTTTACTTTAGCTTCATGAAACTTCCTGATTAAAGCAGGTAAAACATGAGAGTTTTGAGGATGGTAATTATCATTATAACCATATAAATTGGTGGGCATTGCTGATATGTAATTGCAACCATATTGTGCTCTGTATGCATCACACATTTTGATTCCAGTAATTTTAGCAATGGCATAAGGTTCATTAGTCTCTTCTAATAAGCCAGTTAATAAATACTCTTCTTTTAAAGGTTGAGGAGCCATTTTTGGATAAATACAGCTTGAGCCTAAAAACATCAATTTTTTTACTGCATGCAAATAAGATTGATGGATAACGTTATTTTGAATTTGTAAATTTTCATAAAGAAACTCGGCTCTGTAAGTATTATTGGCAATAATGCCTCCCACTTTAGCGGCGGCTAAAAAAACATAATCTGGTTTTTCTTGATCAAAAAACTCGGCAACAGCCAACTGATTTCTTAAATCTAACTCTTTAGAGCTTCTTTTAATAATGTTGGTATAACCCTCTTTTTCTAATTTTCTTACAATGGCCGAACCTACCATTCCGTTATGCCCTGCGACATAAATTTTTGCTGTTTTTTCCAATGTGTTTGTTGTAAATATGTTCAAAGATAAAATTCTAATCCTTGTGTTAAAACCTATTCTTTTAATAATCTGATTAATAAAGATGAAATCTTACTTTTGTGCTATAAAATAAGGAGTAGTGGCTAAAAGAAAATTACAGCGTTTCACAGAAATAGGAACATTTAATAATGTGAAGGAATTAGAAGAAGGAAAACCCTTTAAAGGAAATTGGGGTAAAGATTTTTTTAAAAATACAAATCCTATAATTTTAGAGTTAGCCTGTGGAAAAGGAGAGTATAGTGTTAACCTAGCAAGGAAATTTCCTGATAAGAATTTTATAGGCATTGATTATAAAGGAAACAGGTTATGGGTTGGAGCAAAAATGGCTATTGATGAAGGTTTAGATAACGTTGGTTTTCTAAGAATTCAAATCCAAAATCTATTAGATTATTTTGAAGTGGATGAGATAGACGAAATTTGGCTTACTTTTCCAGATCCCCAGGCGCAAAGCCCATTAGAACGTAAAAGATTAACCAACCCCACTTTTTTAGGAAAATATAAAACAGTGTTAAAACCAGGCGGAATCATGCATCTTAAAACAGATAACGATGGTTTTTACGATTACACTTTAGAAAAAATCACCGAATTAAATATTCCTGCTTTACAGCAAACCACCAACGTTTACAGAGACCATCATTCAGACGAAATTCTTTCTATCAAAACTCATTATGAAAGAATATACCTACAAAAGGGAAAAAACATCAATTACCTGAAGTTTCAATTTAATGGATAGAGCGTCTTTTTATGATCAGGTTTATCAAGTGGTCGCTTTAATTCCCAAAGGTAAAGTGACTTCTTATGGTGCAATAGCTTCCTATTTGGGCACAAAAGGATCATCTAGAATGGTAGGTTACGCTATGAATGGCGCTATTCAATCTCATCCTAATTTACCCGCACACAGGGTGGTTAACAGAAATGGGTTATTAACGGGTAAATTCCATTTTGGTTCCTTAACTCAAATGGAAGAACTATTAGAAAACGAAGGGATTAAAGTAGAAAACGATCAGATTATTAATTTCAAAGCCCATTATTGGGATCCAGCCATAGAGTTGGATATTGAGAAATAAAGAAATTTAAATGGTTTTATAAGCTTCGATTATTGATTTCATAAATTTTACAGTCCTGTAGCTTTGTGAACTCAGCGCCCTCTGTGTTTAAAATTCTTTCTGGTTTTTTCTTTCCAAAAAGATTAAGCATACAGCATTATACCCAAATAAATTTCAAGAAGCATTCCAGTTTTTTTAAAAAAGCATTAGCTTAGATAGATGATTTTTGATCCTAAAAACCTTTCTACAACAGAACTTAAAAACATTTATAAAAATCTTTTGCTTCCGCGAATGATTGAAGAGAAAATGTTGAAGTTGTTAAGGCAAGAAAAAATTGGGAAATGGTTCTCGGGCATTGGGCAAGAAGCTATTGCTGTTGGTTGTACTTTAGCATTAAATGCTGATGAGTATATTTTGCCAATGCATAGAAATTTAGGGGTTTTTACTGCTCGTGAGATTCCCTTATGGAAATTAATGGCGCAGTGGCAGGGCAAAGCAACAGGCTTTACAAAAGGTAGAGATCGCTCTTTTCACTTTAGCACTCAAGAATATAAAATTATTGGAATGATTTCCCATTTAGGGCCTCAGTTGGCTTTAGCAGATGGAATTGCGCTAGCAGATATTTTAGAAAAAAAGGAAAAAGTAACTCTGGCCTTTACAGGTGAAGGCGCAACCAGCGAAGGCGATTTTCATGAAGCATTAAATGTTGCCGCCGTTTGGGATTTGCCTGTTATTTTCATCATCGAAAATAATGGCTATGGTTTATCTACACCAACCAACGAACAATACCGATGCGCACAATTGGTAGATAGAGCCAAAGGTTATGGAATGCAAGGTGTTAAAATTGATGGAAATAATGTGTTAGAAGTTTACCACACCATTAAAGCTTTGGCCGAAGATTTAAGAGAAAACCCCCGACCAGTTTTAGTTGAATGTATCACTTTTAGAATGCGTGGACATGAGGAGGCCTCAGGAGTTAAGTATGTTCCACAAGAGTTGTTTACAGAATGGGAACAAAAAGATCCTCTAAAAAATTATGAAACCTATTTATTAGAGCAAGAAATAATTGACGAAAATTTCATCCTACAAATTCGGTCAGATAATACAGCTTATATCAATTCAGAGATAGAGAAGGCTTTCGCCGAACCAGAACCTGTTGTTGATGAAGAGCTGGAAATAGAGGATATGTATTTCCCTTATCAGCAAAAGCCTATAAATAAACCAACTGAATTTACTGATGGAAGATATATTGATGCCATAAGCAAAGCCATGAGCTTAATGATGGAGAAATACCACAATTTGGTAATTATGGGACAAGATATTGCCGAGTATGGTGGCGCTTTTAAAATTACACAAGGTTTTGTTGAAAAATTTGGCAAAGAGAGGGTGAGGAATACCCCTATTTGCGAATCGGCAATTGTGGGAGCCTCTTTAGGCTTATCCATTAATGGTTATAAGGCTATTATGGAAATGCAATTTGCAGATTTTGCAACTTGTGGTTTTAATCAGATTGTAAATAATTTGGCTAAAACGCATTATAGGTGGGGAGAAAAAGCAGATGTAGTGATAAGAATGCCAACCGGAGCAGGTACTGGAGCCGGACCTTTCCATTCGCAAAGTAACGAGGCTTGGTTTACTAAAACTCCGGGGTTAAAAGTGGTTTATCCTGCTTTTCCAGAAGATGTTTATGGGTTGATGATTGCAGCAGTTGAAGATCCCAACCCAGTGATGTTTTTTGAACACAAATATTTGTACAGAAAAAGCTCCGGAACTATTCCCGATGGTTATTTTAGTATCCCGATAGGAAAAGCAAAACTACATGCAAATGGAGATATGTTTAGCATTATTACTTATGGTTTAGGCGTTCATTGGGCTATAGCGTATCAAAAAGAGCATTCTGAATATGATTTTGATATTTTAGACTTAAGGTCTTTACAGCCTTGGGATAAAGAGGCGGTATATAAATCGGTTAAAAAAACGGGTAGGGCACTCATTTTGCATGAAGATACATTATGTTGTGGTTTTGGTGCAGAAATTGCCGCTTCTATTACTGAGCATTGTTTTGCTTTTTTAGACGCACCTGTACTTCGGTGTGCTAGTTTAGACACCGCAATACCTATGAATAAAGCATTAGAACATCAGTTTTTGGCTAATTCTAGATTGCATCAAAACATACAGAAATTGATATCATTTTAAACGCAAATTAACTTAAATGCAAAAAAACTACGCTTATTATTTAATACTCTTCTTACTCATTTCTATAAGCTGGATGGGCTGCCAATCTAACCAGCAAAAAATGGCTCAAGTTCAAGATTCTTTAAAGGCTCTTAACAGTTCTGATAGCAGTATTTTAATATATACTGATGGTTTAGAAAAATTAAAAGAGTCATTAGCAAATAAAGAAAGTCCGGTTTTCACCAAAGGAGATTATTCATTTTATACTTCAATTTACAGTCAAGATAGTGTTCCTGTACTTTTTATAGAATATGGAGAAGCTGGTGATAACGGATTTGTAGAGAAAAAGTATTATTTGGATAATGGAGAATTGGTGCTTTATTGGGAGAAAACTAAACAGGCATCTTCTACAGAAAAACCTGTTTATGAGTTTAAAGAAACCCGAATATATTTTAGAAACAATGTTTTCTTAAAAGGAGAGGAAAGAGTAGCCGCCGGTGATTCTTTATTGAGTCAAATTCCGTTTGTTTTAGTGGATGATTATTTGTTAGACAAGAATAAGCAGTTTGATTTTAAAAGATTAGAAGATGCAAATGCCGAGGTAGGAGATTTTAATTTGACTTTTGATAGGATAGATTCACTTTCTGCAACCAAACAATACTTAGTGATGGCAAATAAAAAGGCCAACACTTATGAATCAACCTATCAGATTACAAAAGCCGATTCTTTAATTTCAAAAATTAAAGAGAATCCTTATGCTTATAAAGGAAAGAAACTGAAAGTTAAGCATGCTAAACAAGGCACAAGAATGATTTATAAAGGTGGAGAACTAAGCGCTTTCTGAATTCAATAACATCACCTCGGCAATGGGGCTAAAAAGATAAATTAGCCCTGTTTTTACTTCCACACAGCGATACCTTTTTCTAATTTTCTCTAATTTTTTAAATTCCCGCCCATTTTTCATCATAAAATGATGTTGATGGGGGATCTTTTCCACAGAAATAAAAGAAGGATCTTTTTGATCGTAATTTCTTAATGTTTTGTATAAATTTAAATCAGAGCAGCTAGAAGCAGCCGGATTTTGTAAATAAGAAACTATCGCTTTTTTTACATCCATTGGAAAAACCTCTAACTCAAAAAAAGGGATCATCATCCTCTTAAAGTTGTTCTTCCATTCTTGTCCATGAGGTTTAGCATGATGCTTATGCTCATTCCAGGTAATTAAGTGTGCAAATTCATGTACCGTAGTTACCAAAAAAGCATACGGATTAAGATTGTAATTTACAGATATTTTATGCCCGTCGCCATTATAAGGAGATCTGTAATCTCCTAATTTTGTATCTCGGCTTTTAGAAATTTTAAAATCGCATTTATAAAAATCAATCCATTTACTGATCAAAGGCGCTGCTTCTTCAGGAATATATTTAGATAGAATTTTAACTTTTTGATCCACTATTAAACAATTCTTTTGAGAGTAAATTTTAAGTAGGCTTTCAGCAGCTCGGCTTCAGCCTCAATCTTTAAAGCTTAAGACGGATGATTTTCTTTCCATTCACTACTGAAAGATTTTTGGGCAACTTCCGGTAAAACCCTTTTCTCTCCCCAGGTTTTACTAAAAAACTTGCGCAAAATAGTGTTTTTGAATTTTCCTCCAAATTTATCCATATAGCTTCGTTTTAGCATTCCCTTTTTCCAAAAAAACCATCCCCAACGTTCAGTCTTAGTGGTGAGTTGTTCATTTACGGCATCTCTTCTGTTAAAAAGTAACATTTTATGAATATCAATTTTTACCGGACAAACCTCGGTACACTTGCCGCACAAACTTGATGCATAGCTTAAATGTTTAAACTCTTTCATTCCGCTCAAATGAGGGGTAATAATAGAGCCAATTGGTCCGCTATAAGTAGTGTCATAAGCATGGCCGCCAATGTTTTTGTAAATAGGGCATCCATTTAAGCAAGCGCCACATCTGATACAATAAAGGCCTTGTCTTTGTTCTTTTTGAGCCAATAAATCCGTTCTGCCGTTATCCAATAAGATTACATACATTTCTTCTGGTCCATCAGTTTCACCAGCTTGTTTTGGGCCACTTAAAATAGTATTGTAAACTGTTAAATTTTGGCCAGTTCCATGCGTAGAAAGCATTGGCCAAAATAAATCCAAATCAGCAATAGAAGGAACTAGTTTTTCAATTCCTACAATAGCAATGTGTATTTTTGGGAATGTGGTAGTTAGCCTTGCATTGCCCTCATTCTCTGTAATGGCAATACTGCCAGTATCTGCTATTAAAAAATTAGCTCCAGATATTCCAACATCAGCGCTTAAATATTTATCTCTTAGCAATTCACGGGCTTTCATCGTGAGTTGTTCTGGAGTAGCATCTTTTGGCGTTCCAAATTTTTCGTGAAAAAGATCAGCTATATTCTCTTTACTCAAATGCATTGCAGGGGTCACAATATGATAAGGTTTTTGACCAAGCAATTGAACAATATATTCTCCTAAGTCAGATTCCAAAGAAGAAATTTGATGGCTCTCTAAAAATTCATTTAAATGAATTTCCTCTGTTACCATAGATTTTGATTTGATAACAGATTTAGCATTGGCTTTAGTAATAATATTTAGAATCTCTTTTTGAGCTTCCTCAATTGTATTAGCCCATAATACTTTGCCTCCACGTTTTTGAAAATTAGCTTCAAATTCAGGTAGTATTTTATCCAAATTCTCCATCACCTTCCATTTAATTAAATGGCTTTTCTTTTTAGCATGCTCTAAATTTATCAATCTTGATAACCCTCTTTCTACCGCAGAATCATATTTCCCAATATTGTGGTTGATAATCCCACGATGGGATAAATCAAAAGATTTTTGAGTAGAAACTTCTACAAACTTCTCAGCAATGCTTGTCATAGCCCAAATTTAACATTTCTGGCAAACATTAAGAATTTTGTCTTTTGAATGCGTTGTTTAAAATTTAACAAACTTGTGATTGATTTCAATTGTATCATTGATTATGATTGGATTTAGAACTAAAAGGTAAAGCCAATACATGCTATCTTACAAATAGAATAAAATGTTTAAAACAAAAACACTAAGTTATGATGCCTAGAAGGATGTTTTTTAACAAGGCTTCAAAAAGTTATTAACATTACAATAAAAAAATGTGCAAAACCTTAGTGGATTTTAAGGAGGTAAAATATTCTACAAAAAATAAAATATATGGGAACTATTTGCCCGATTATAACCGACTTAATTATGGGGTCAAATTAAACTACATTAGTTTTAATTATTTAGAAAAAAAATATTCATGATTTTAAAATCTGTTTAACCTATTATTTTGATCGCTTTATTCAAAATTGTAATATAAAGGGCGTTTAAATGCAACTTTAATTATTAAAAGACGAATAATGCAGATAAAATAAATGTACAAAATAAATAAATTTCAGTTCAAATTCTTAGTGGCTTAACTCTTGATTAATATAATACATAATCCAAAACGCATGAAAAAATCTTTACTCCTTTATTTTTGTTTATTGTTTTTGTCATTAGGTACCGCCTATGCTCAAAACGGATTAAATGGTTTCCAATACCAGGCTGTTGTTAGAAAGGCAGATGGAAAAGAACTCTCTAATCAAAAAATTAACGCAAGGTTTACGCTTTTAAGTGGATCATCTAACGGCGTAGAGGTATATTCTGAAACACAAAAGATAAATTCAAATCAATTTGGTCTTTTTACCCATATCATAGGTCGTGGAACACCGGTTTCTTCTATAAAATTAATTGATATTGACTTTTCAGTATCTAATTATTATTTAAAAGTAGAACTAGATTTAACTGGGGGAAATAATTTTCAACCCTTTGGTAGTTCCGAATTAATTGCGGTTCCTTTTGCCCTTTACGCTAAATCAAGCGGATCAAGTAATCTCAGTAACAGTGGTGTGGGCTCTGCCGGAGCAGTTGGCCCTCAAGGTCCTATTGGAGAAAAAGGTCCACAAGGAGAAAAAGGAATAACTGGAGATAGTGGTCCAAAAGGGCCAGTTGGTGACAAGGGTTTAATTGGCGATGCTGGAGCAAAAGGCGATAAAGGTTTAGTAGGCGATCAAGGTCCAATAGGACTAGCTGGAGTATCCGGTTCAAAAGGAGCAGACGGCGATAAAGGATTAGCGGGTGATAAAGGTTTAACCGGCGATGTAGGTTCAAAAGGAGCAGATGGCGGAAAGGGTTTAACTGGTGATAAAGGAGTTTCAGGCGATAAAGGTTTAGCAGGCGATCAAGGTCCAGTAGGACTAGCTGGAGCAACTGGTTCAAAAGGAGCAGACGGCGATAAAGGATTAGCGGGTGATAAAGGTTTAACCGGCGATGTAGGTTCAAAAGGAGCAGATGGCGGAAAGGGTTTAACTGGTGATAAAGGAGTTTCAGGAGATAAAGGTTTAACTGGCGATGCTGGTTCAAAAGGAGTAGATGGCGACAAAGGTTTAACTGGCGATTCTGGTTCAAAAGGATTAGCAGGAGACAAAGGTTTAACAGGCGATCAAGGTCCAACAGGATTAGCTGGTTCAAAAGGCGCAGATGGCGACAAAGGTTTAAGTGGTGACAAAGGAATAGCAGGAGACAAAGGTTTAACAGGCGATCAAGGTCCAACAGGATTAGCTGGTTCAAAAGGCGCAGATGGCGACAAAGGTTTAAGTGGTGACAAAGGAATAGCAGGAGACAAAGGTTTAACAGGCGATCAAGGTCCAATAGGATTAGCTGGTTCAAAAGGCGCAGATGGCGACAAAGGTTTAAGTGGTGACAAAGGATTAGCAGGAGACAAAGGTTTAACAGGCGATCAAGGTCCAATAGGATTAGCTGGTTCAAAAGGCGCAGATGGCGACAAAGGTTTAAGTGGTGACAAAGGAATAGCAGGAGACAAGGGATTAGTTGGTAATCAAGGCCCAGTAGGATTAGCTGGTGCAACTGGATCAAAAGGAGCAGATGGCGACAAGGGTTTAACTGGTGATGCAGGTTCAAAGGGAGCAGATGGCGATAAAGGTTTAACAGGCGACAAAGGATTAATAGGTGATCAAGGTCCAGTAGGATTAGCTGGAGCAACTGGTTCAAAAGGAGCAGATGGCGACAAAGGAATTTCAGGAGACAAAGGTTTAACTGGCGATTCAGGTTCAAAAGGAGCAGATGGTGAGAAAGGCTTAACGGGAGATAAAGGTTTAATTGGCGACCAAGGTCTTATAGGATTAGCTGGTGCAACTGGTTCAAAAGGAGCAGATGGCGATAAAGGCTTAACAGGGGATAAAGGTTTAGTAGGCGATCAAGGTCCAGTAGGATTAGCCGGAGCAACCGGTTCAAAAGGATCAGATGGGGATAAAGGAATAGCGGGAGACAAAGGTTTAGTTGGTGATCAAGGTCCAGTAGGATTAGCTGGTTCAAAAGGAGCAGACGGTGATAAAGGATTAACTGGCGATGCAGGTTTAAAAGGAGCAGATGGCGACAAAGGCTTAACAGGCGACAAAGGAATTTCAGGTGATAAAGGTTTAACCGGCGATGCAGGATCAAAAGGAGTAAATGGTGACAAAGGAGTTTCAGGAGAAAAAGGATTAGTTGGTGATCAAGGCCCAGTAGGATTAGCTGGAGCAACTGGTTCAAAAGGAGCAGATGGCGACAAAGGTTTAGTTGGCGATCAAGGTCCGATAGGACTAGCTGGAGCAACTGGTTCAAAAGGGGCAGATGGCGATAAAGGAATTTCAGGTGATAAAGGTTTAACCGGCGATGCAGGTTTAAAAGGAGCAGATGGCGAAAAAGGAATTACAGGCGACAAAGGATTAACTGGCGATGCAGGATCAAAGGGAGCAGATGGTGACAAAGGAATTACAGGCGACAAAGGTTTAACCGGCGATGCTGGAACAAAAGGCGCAGATGGCGAAAAAGGAATAGCAGGTGATAAAGGTTTAACAGGCGACAAGGGAGTAATTGGTGATCAAGGTCCAGTAGGATTAGCTGGTTCAAAAGGCGTAGATGGCGACAAAGGTTTAACCGGCGATGCAGGTTTAAAAGGAGCAGATGGCGACAAAGGAATTTCAGGCGACAAAGGTTTAGTTGGCGATCAAGGTCCGATAGGACAAGCTGGAGCAACTGGTTCAAAAGGAGCAGATGGCGAAAAAGGAATAGCAGGTGACAAAGGTTTAACTGGCGATGCTGGTTCAAAAGGAGCAGATGGTGATAAAGGAGTTTCAGGTGACAAAGGCTTAACAGGCGATGCAGGATCAAAAGGAGCAGATGGCGACAAGGGTTTAACTGGTGATGCAGGTTCAAAGGGAGCAGATGGAGATAAAGGATTAGCAGGCGACAAAGGTTTAGTAGGCGATCAAGGTCCGATAGGACTAGCTGGAGCAACTGGTTCAAAAGGCGCAGATGGCGAAAAGGGTTTAACTGGCGATTCAGGTTCAAAAGGAGCAGATGGTGAGAAAGGCTTAACAGGAGATAAAGGTTTAATTGGCGACCAAGGTCCTATAGGATTAGCTGGTGCAACTGGTTCAAAAGGAGCAGATGGCGATAAAGGATTAGTAGGAGACAAAGGATTAACTGGCGATGCAGGATCAAAAGGAGCAGATGGCGATAAAGGATTAGTAGGCGACAAAGGTTTAGTTGGCGATGCTGGAACAAAAGGAGCAGACGGCGACAAAGGATTAATTGGCGATCAAGGTCCAGTAGGATTAGCTGGAGCAACTGGTTCAAAAGGCGCAGATGGCGAAAAGGGTTTAACTGGAGATAAAGGAATAGCAGGCGACAAAGGTTTAGTTGGCGATGCTGGTTCAAAAGGCGCAGATGGAGACAAAGGAATTTCAGGCGACAAAGGTTTAGTAGGCGATCAAGGTCCGATAGGACAAGCTGGAGCAACTGGTTCAAAAGGCGCAGATGGCGAAAAAGGAATAGCAGGTGACAAAGGTTTAACTGGCGATGCTGGTTCAAAAGGCGCAGATGGCGATAAAGGATTAGTAGGCGACAAAGGATTAACTGGCGATGCAGGATCAAAAGGAGCAGATGGCGATAAAGGATTAGTAGGAGACAAAGGATTAACTGGCGATGCAGGATCAAAAGGAGCAGATGGCGATAAAGGATTAGTAGGCGACAAAGGATTAACTGGCGATGCAGGATCAAAAGGAGCAGATGGCGATAAAGGATTAGTAGGAGACAAAGGCTTAACAGGCGATGCAGGATCAAAAGGAGCAGATGGCGATAAAGGATTAGTAGGCGACAAAGGTTTAGTTGGCGATGCTGGAACAAAAGGAGCAGACGGCGACAAAGGATTAATTGGCGATCAAGGTCCAGTAGGATTAGCTGGAGCAACTGGTTCAAAAGGCGCAGATGGCGAAAAAGGAATAGCAGGTGACAAAGGCTTAACTGGAGATGCAGGATCAAAGGGAGCAGATGGTGACAAAGGAATTACAGGCGACAAAGGTTTAGTTGGCGATGCTGGTTCAAAAGGAGCAGATGGCGAAAAAGGATTAGTAGGAGACAAAGGTTTAACTGGTGATGCAGGATCAAAAGGAGCAGATGGCGACAAAGGAATTTCAGGCGACAAAGGCTTAATTGGCGATCAAGGTCCGATAGGACTAGCTGGAGCAACTGGTTCAAAAGGAGCAGATGGCGATAAAGGATTAGTAGGAGACAAAGGATTAACTGGCGATGCAGGATCAAAAGGAGCAGATGGCGATAAAGGAATAGCAGGCGACAAAGGTTTAGTAGGCGATCAAGGTCCGATAGGACAAGCTGGAGCAACTGGTTCAAAAGGAGCAGATGGCGAAAAAGGAATAGCAGGTGACAAAGGTTTAACTGGCGATGCTGGTTCAAAAGGCGCAGATGGCGATAAAGGCTTAACAGGTGACAAAGGTTTAACTGGCGATGCTGGTTCAAAAGGAGCAGATGGAGACAAAGGAATTTCAGGCGACAAAGGATTAACTGGCGATGCAGGATCAAAAGGCGCAGATGGCGATAAAGGTTTAACTGGTGATGCAGGATCAAAAGGCTTAACAGGTGATAAAGGTTTAACAGGCGACAAGGGAGTAATTGGTGATCAAGGCCCAGTAGGATTAGCTGGAGCAACTGGTTCAAAAGGGGCGGATGGCGACAAAGGTTTAGTAGGCGATCAAGGTCCGATAGGACAAGCTGGAGCAACTGGTTCAAAAGGCGCAGATGGCGAAAAAGGAATAGCAGGTGACAAAGGTTTAACTGGCGATGCTGGTTCAAAAGGCGCAGATGGCGATAAAGGCTTAACAGGTGACAAAGGTTTAACTGGCGATGCTGGTTCAAAAGGAGCAGATGGAGACAAAGGAATTTCAGGCGACAAAGGATTAACTGGCGATGCAGGATCAAAAGGAGCAGATGGCGATAAAGGATTAGTAGGCGACAAAGGATTAACTGGCGATGCAGGATCAAAAGGAGCAGATGGCGATAAAGGATTAGTAGGCGACAAAGGTTTAGTTGGCGATGCTGGAACAAAAGGAGCAGACGGCGACAAAGGATTAATTGGCGATCAAGGTCCAGTAGGATTAGCTGGAGCAACTGGTTCAAAAGGCGCAGATGGCGAAAAAGGAATAGCAGGTGACAAAGGCTTAACTGGAGATGCAGGATCAAAGGGAGCAGATGGTGACAAAGGAATTACAGGCGACAAAGGTTTAGTTGGCGATGCAGGATCAAAAGGCGCCGATGGCGATAAAGGATTAGTAGGAGACAAAGGTTTAACTGGTGATGCAGGATCAAAAGGAGCAGATGGCGACAAAGGAATTTCAGGCGACAAAGGCTTAATTGGCGATCAAGGTCCGATAGGACTAGCTGGAGCAACTGGTTCAAAAGGAGCAGATGGCGATAAAGGAATAGCAGGCGACAAAGGTTTAGTAGGCGATCAAGGTCCGATAGGACAAGCTGGAGCAACTGGTTCAAAAGGCGCAGATGGCGAAAAAGGAATAGCAGGTGACAAAGGTTTAACTGGCGATGCTGGTTCAAAAGGCGCAGATGGCGATAAAGGCTTAACAGGTGACAAAGGTTTAACTGGCGATGCTGGTTCAAAAGGAGCAGATGGAGACAAAGGAATTTCAGGCGACAAAGGATTAACTGGCGATGCAGGATCAAAAGGAGCAGATGGCGATAAAGGATTAGTAGGAGACAAAGGATTAACTGGCGATGCAGGATC
The DNA here is from genome assembly GCF_005116455.1 of Pedobacter cryophilus. Taxonomy (GTDB): domain Bacteria; phylum Bacteroidota; class Bacteroidia; order Sphingobacteriales; family Sphingobacteriaceae; genus Pseudopedobacter; species Pseudopedobacter cryophilum. The sequence continues at coordinate 249,585 of NZ_SWBP01000001.1, read as the reverse complement.
AAAAGGAGCAGATGGCGATAAAGGAATAGCAGGCGACAAAGGTTTAGTAGGCGATCAAGGTCCGATAGGACAAGCTGGAGCAACTGGTTCAAAAGGCGCAGATGGCGAAAAAGGAATAGCAGGTGACAAAGGTTTAACTGGCGATGCTGGTTCAAAAGGCGCAGATGGCGATAAAGGCTTAACAGGTGACAAAGGTTTAACTGGCGATGCTGGTTCAAAAGGAGCAGATGGCGATAAAGGAATTTCAGGCGACAAAGGTTTAGTTGGCGATCAAGGTCCGATAGGACTAGCTGGAGCAACCGGTTCAAAAGGAGCAGATGGTGATAAAGGAGTTTCAGGAGACAAAGGTTTAACTGGCGATGCTGGTTCAAAAGGAGCAGATGGAGACAAAGGAATTTCAGGCGACAAAGGTTTAGTTGGCGATCAAGGTCCGATAGGACTAGCTGGAGCAACCGGTTCAAAAGGCGCAGATGGCGAAAAAGGAATAGCAGGTGACAAAGGATTAACTGGAGCAACCGGTTCAAAAGGAGCAGATGGCGAAAAAGGAATTACAGGCGACAAAGGCTTAACTGGAGATGCAGGATCAAAGGGAGCAGATGGTGACAAAGGAATTACAGGCGACAAAGGTTTAACCGGCGATGCTGGAACAAAAGGCGCAGATGGCGATAAAGGAATAGCAGGTGATAAAGGATTAATTGGCGATCAAGGTCCGATAGGACTAGCTGGAGCAACCGGTTCAAAAGGCGCAGATGGCGATAAAGGCTTAACAGGTGATAAAGGTTTAACAGGCGACAAGGGAGTAATTGGTGATCAAGGTCCAGTAGGATTAGCTGGTTCAAAAGGCGTAGATGGCGACAAAGGTTTAACCGGCGATGCAGGTTTAAAAGGAGCAGATGGTGACAAAGGAATTTCAGGAGATAAAGGTTTAGTAGGCGATCAAGGTCCAATAGGATTAGCTGGAGCAACCGGTTCAAAAGGAGCAGATGGCGATAAAGGAATTTCAGGAGATAAAGGTTTAGTAGGCGATCAAGGTCCAATAGGATTAGCCGGAGCAACCGGTTCAAAAGGAGCAGACGGCGACAAAGGAATTTCAGGCGACAAAGGATTAACTGGAGATGCAGGAACAAAAGGCGCAGATGGCGATAAAGGAATTTCAGGTGATAAAGGATTAACTGGCGATGCAGGATCAAAAGGAGCAGACGGCGACAAAGGAATAGCGGGTGATAAAGGATTAACCGGCGATGCAGGATCAAAGGGAGCAGATGGTGATAAAGGCTTAACAGGGGATAAAGGTTTAATAGGCGATCAAGGTCCGATAGGATTAGCTGGAGCAACTGGCTCAAAAGGAGCAGATGGCGATAAAGGAATAGTAGGCGACAAAGGTTTAACTGGCGATACAGGATCAAAAGGAATAGCGGGTGATAAAGGCTTAACAGGAGACAAGGGATTAACAGGCGACAAAGGAGTAATTGGTGATCAAGGACCAGTAGGATTAGCTGGTTCAAAAGGAGCAGATGGCGACAAAGGTTTAGCCGGCGATAAAGGTTTAAAAGGTTCAGACGGCGATAAAGGGCCTCAAGGAGATGCTGGAGCAAAAGGTGATACAGGAGCAACAGGAGCTGCAGGTCCACAAGGAATTCAAGGTTTAACTGGAGCAAAAGGCGATACTGGAACAGCAGGAACTAACGGAGTAGATGGAGCAAAAGGAGACAAAGGAGATGCTGGAGTAACAGGTCCACAAGGATTAACAGGTGCTGCTGGAGCATCTGGTGCTAAAGGCGATATAGGATTAACAGGAGCAACAGGTCCACAAGGATTAACTGGGGCAAAAGGCGATACCGGAACAGCAGGAACGAACGGAACAAATGGTGTTGACGGAGTCAAAGGAGATAAAGGTGATGTTGGTTCAACAGGACCACAAGGAATCCAAGGATTAATAGGAGCAACTGGTGCAAACGGAGTAGATGGAGTAAAAGGAGATAAAGGCGATGTTGGAGTAACAGGTTTAACTGGAGCTAAAGGCGATAAGGGTGATACAGGAGCGACTGGCTTGACAGGTTCTCAGGGAATACAAGGATTAACCGGAGCTGTTGGTGCAGCCGGAGCAAAGGGTGATGCAGGAACAAACGGAGTTGATGGATCAAAAGGCGACAAAGGCGATACGGGAGCAACTGGTTTAACAGGTTCTCAGGGAATACAAGGATTAAATGGCGCTGTTGGAGCAGCCGGAGCAAAGGGTGATGCAGGAACAAACGGAGTAGATGGAGCAAAAGGCGACAAAGGTGATGCGGGAGCAACTGGTTTAACAGGTTCTCAGGGAATACAGGGTTTAACTGGAGCTGTTGGCGCAACAGGTCCACAAGGAGCTCAAGGATTAACGGGTGCTGCTGGAGCAAAAGGCGATATAGGATTAACAGGAGCAACAGGTCCACAAGGATTAGTTGGAGCAACAGGAGCAAAAGGTGATATAGGATTGACTGGAGCTGCTGGATCAACAGGAGCCAAAGGCGATATAGGATTAACCGGAGCAACAGGAACTCAAGGATTAACTGGCGCTGCAGGTGCAACGGGAGCCAAAGGTGATATAGGATTGACCGGAGCTGCTGGATCAACAGGTGCTAAAGGCGATATAGGATTAACTGGAGCAACAGGTCCACAAGGATTAGCTGGAGCAACGGGAGCCAAAGGTGATATAGGATTAACCGGAGCTACCGGAGCAACGGGAGCCAAAGGTGATATAGGATTAACCGGAGCTACCGGAGCAACAGGTGCCAAAGGGGATATAGGTTTAACAGGAGCAACAGGTCCACAAGGATTAGTTGGAGCAACAGGTGCTAAAGGCGATATAGGATTAACCGGAGCAACAGGAACTCAAGGATTAACTGGCGCTGCAGGTGCAACGGGAGCCAAAGGTGATATAGGATTGACCGGAGCTGCTGGATCAACAGGTGCTAAAGGTGATATAGGATTAACGGGTGCAACGGGAGCCAAAGGTGATATAGGATTGACCGGAGCTGCTGGATCAACAGGTGCTAAAGGCGATATAGGATTAACTGGAGCAACAGGTCCACAAGGATTAGCTGGAGCAACAGGTGCTAAAGGCGATATAGGATTAACCGGAGCAACAGGAACTCAAGGATTAACTGGCGCTGCAGGAGCCAAAGGTGATATAGGATTGACCGGAGCTGCCGGATCAACAGGTGCTAAAGGCGATATAGGATTAACTGGAGCAACAGGTCCACAAGGAATTCAAGGATTAACGGGTGCTGTTGGAGCAACCGGAGCCAAAGGTGATATAGGATTAACTGGCGCTGCTGGAGCAACAGGTGCTAAAGGCGATATAGGATTAACCGGAGCAACAGGAACTCAAGGATTAACTGGCGCTGCAGGTGCAACGGGAGCCAAAGGTGATATAGGATTGACCGGAGCTGCAGGAGCAACAGGAGCGAAAGGTGATATAGGATTAACGGGTGCAACAGGCGCAAAAGGAGATATAGGTTTAACTGGAGCAACAGGTCCACAGGGTTTAACCGGAGCAATTGGATCAACAGGCGCTCAAGGAATACAAGGCTTAACAGGTGCAGCTGGAGCAACAGGTTCACAAGGTCCAATAGGATTAACTGGTCCTGCCGGAGCAACGGGAGCTACTGGTCCTGCGGGAGCAGATGGGGCTACATTAGCAGATGCAAGTAGTTCTGTTAAAGGTAAAATTCAATTAGCTGGTGATTTGTCAGGTACTGCTGCTTTGCCAACCATAATTAATAATGCAATTACTTCAGCAAAGATTGCCGACGGAACGATAGTTTCAGGTGATTTAGCAAGTAATTCTATTACCACCGCAAAAATAGTAGATGGTAACGTCACTTTGGCAAAAATAGCTCAATCAGGAGCGACAAGCAATCAGGTATTAACTTGGAATGGTACAACTTGGGCGCCTGCTACAACAGCAGCAGGAACTACTTATACTGCTGGCTCATTAATTACCCTCAATAGTAATGTAGTTGCAGTTAATTTGACTGGTGCAATTGGTACTGGCGGTGGAGATATAAGTGGTTCACTTAATCAAATGCAATTAGTAACAGGAGCGGTAGAAGGATATCAAATTGCTGATGGAACGATTCAAACTGCAAAATTAGCTGATGCTACGGTAACAGGAGCTAAAATCCAAGATGGTGTAATTTCTGCTGCAAAACTAGCAAGTGCATCGGTAACAGATAATGCTATTGGTTACGCTACCATCAATCCAAATAAATTAGCTCAAACTGGAGCAACTAATAATCAGGTTCTTACTTGGAATGGTGGAGGTTGGGTGCCTGCAAATGCAAGTGCTGCTACTGATGCTAGCGCCTCTGCAAAAGGAATTGTTCAATTAGCTGGTGATTTATCAGGTACTGCTGCTTTGCCAACCTTGGCCAATAATGCAGTTACTTCAGCAAAAATTGCTGATGGTACCATTGCAACTGCTGATATTGCCGACAATTCTATTACTACAGCAAAACTTGCAACTGGTGCGGTTGCTACAGTTGATTTAGCAGATAATGCGATTACTTCAGCAAAAATTGCTGATGGAGCCATTGCGACAGCAGATCTTGCTGATGGAGTTATAACGGCAGCTAAATTAAATGCAATGTCTGCAACAAACGGCCAAGTATTAAAATATAATGGTACAAATTGGGCGCCAGCTACGGAAGCCGCTTCTTCTAACTGGTTAACTACAGGGAACTCAAACGCAACAGCAGCTTCTTTTCTGGGAAATACCAATGATATAGCTATGAATATTAAGTCTAATGACTGGACTATGATGCAGTTTGGAAGAAGACAAACATTGGGATTAACTCAAACTTATCCAGATTATACCAATAATGATCAACCATTAGCTTACATTAACGGAGATGGAACTACCTCTGCTTTACAATTTGCTGCTAGTGCTGCTAATTTTTATAAGCCAATGTTCTTTACTACAACTGATGGTAATTTTAGGTTAAAAGGAAGTGCGGCTGGCACCGATTTCTTTGAAATAGGAAGTGCAGGAACTGCTAATAGCGGTAGATTAGAGTTTGTTGTTGGTGATGATGGTGATGAGCCTATAGTGTTTTCTAAATATAATTATAGCCCAGCAGGTAATGTGGAAATGATGAGAATGCAGGGTAATGGGTTAAATGATAATGTGAGGATAGGTATTAATAATAATGGTACAATAGCTAATTCTACTTTACAAGTAACTGGTTCTGTTTCAATGTCTATTGTTTCAACAACAGCCAACCTCACTTTAAATGAAGCACACTATACGGTAATTTGTAAGGGAAGCTCTGCAAGAACCATAACATTGCCTACTGCAAGCAGTTGTACTGGTAGAATTTACATCATCAAGAACATTGCAAGTAATGATTGGAACATCAGTAATTATTTAGATAGAACAGGCGCTAGTCAAAGTAAAGCGAAAAGTGATGAAATCATGACCATACAATCTGATGGTACTGATTGGCAGTTAATATCATTAGTTAAGTAGATAGATCTTTTTTAAATACCTAAGTCCCTTGAGATTTTTCTCAAGGGACTTTTTTTGTTTTAAGAAAAATTTATAAATAGTGATCTCAACTTTATTATTACTTATAATGTAGAGATAATTACCCTATTTGGGTAAATATATATTAAAGCATTGTTTTTGTTAAGTATTTAATGTATTATCGGGTATTTAATTACCGATTATGGGTTGTGTTAATATTGAAATATTTTTTATTTTCTTGAATCTATTTAAAATGATATCCGTATAAAGGCGGCTAACTCTCTATGAGCTGCTGAAAATGAGAATATGTAGGTTTATTGGGTTCCATAAAGAGAATTTATTTCTACATATATTCAATATAATTTCCCCAAATAAGGCTTTTATTCCCCAATATAATTTCTAATGCCTTTTGTCAAATCGCCTACAGCTATATCTTATCATTTTTTCTTTATTAGCGCCTCACTTTAGGTATAAAAGGTGTTTTAAAAGGTTTGAAGGCCATTTTTGAAATAATCTATTTATTAAATGAGACTGATTTTTATGCAAAAAACATTGTTTTTGAGCCTCAAATTGGGGAATTAGGGGTGGTTTATTTTGGCTGGCTTAGAACTTGCCTAATACTAAACATGAACAAGTCAATCATTTTAACCATCATCATAGCAGTTTTAGGATTAACATCTTACAGCCAAGAAATATCTCAACAAGGTTTTAATTCAGGAAGTGGAGAAGCTACTTCAGTTTTTGGAGAAAACATTCAATTCACTATTGGTCAAGCTTATGTAACCAATACATTAACTGAAAACAATGCTGATTACGTTACTCAAGGTTTTGAGCAACCATCTTTTAAAGGTATTGAAGCTTTATTATCTCCAGCTTTCCCAAATTTAGAATTAGTAAAAATGGATGTTTTCCCTAATCCAGCGGTTGATTATACTGACTTAGTTTTAAACTTAATTGATGATAACGGTGCTAAAGTTGCTTTAGTTGATATGTGGGGTCAGGTTGTTAAGTCTCAAGATTTTAATGTTTCTCAAGGGCAACAAAAATTACATTTCTCTTTTGGTTACTTAGCCGCTGGTGTTTACACTGTTAAAGTAAGTGCTAACACTAGAGTTTACGCTAAAAAATTATTGGTGAGCGGCACTGGAAGCGCTAACGCTTTATAAGATTTAAAAACTTGTTCAAAGAAATTTAAATATCCTATCCTAAAAAATCCTCTTCGAAAGTTGAGGATTTTTTGGTTGAGTAGGAATTTGGAATTACCCTTCGACTCCGCTCAGGGTGACATCAAAACAACACTCAAGATAATATTCTTTGTCGATTTACATTTAATGCTAAATTATATGACTATCTGATATTTGTCAGGCAGAGCGGAGTGGAAGCCCTTGCTACATGTGTAGACCCTTCGACTCCGCTACCATTGACGTTCTTTCTAAATAATAAAAAATTCAAGGCCCTTACCCTTAAGGCTTTCCGGCCTCATTACCGGCCAAGCTAGGCACTTTTTTTCATTAGTATTTATTTAATCAAAAAGGCATTCAAGAGTGCTTCGCAATTTTCCGAAAAAAGTACCCAAAAACTCCCCGCTGCGCCTATTGCTATTAAAGTTAGTGCTATCACTTCTTCATCTTTGCCGCAATAGCCAAGGCGGAAAAAAAGCTAACGGAGGTTTTCTGCTTAGGCTTGATCGATTTGATTAATATCGAAGGTGAACGTCATTTTATATTGATTTATATGAAATATATTAAACCTCAGGGTGACATCTAACGACATTCAGGGTAAAGCCCAACTTCGTTTTGTGGACATTTATGAGAGCTGGCTTTGTAAGATTGTAAATGCCCGAGTTAAATAAACTTGATAGCAGTGGATACCGGCCAAGAGTTTAAGGCTGGGGCTGGTTTTGAGGGTAAGGAGCGCAGTATGAACAAATAGCAAGACTGACTTTAAAGGATGCTTAGAACCTTGCTTTTCCCTATTAAAATGAATGAACCATAAATTATTTATTGCTGCCTACATTTCTATTATATTTGCCGCATGACTAAAGAACAATTGCAGGATTTGAGAGACAGGGTAACGTCTCTGAGGAGGCATCTTTGACGTTGATGCTAAATTAGAAGCTTTAACCAGAGAGGAAGCCATTACCATGAGTCCCGAATTTTGGGACAAGCCAAAAGAAGCCGAAAAGGTTTTACACGCCATTAAATTGAAAAAAACCTGGACAGATGGGTTTGAACAGGTAGTTGCTGCTGTAGAAGATGCTGCGGTGATGCTGGAATTTCTACAAGCCGGAGATGCTACGGAAGAGGAGATGAAGGAGCAGTATGAAAGCGCTTTGGCAAAAATGGAAGATTTGGAGTTTAAAAACATGCTTTCGGCAGATGAAGATCAGTTAAGTGCGGTAGTCCAAATTACGGCAGGTGCAGGCGGTACAGAAAGTTGCGATTGGGCTGGTATGTTATTGCGGATGTACACCATGTGGGCACAAAAAAATGGCTATAAAGTAACTGAGCAGGATTACCAGGAGGGAGATGTGGCCGGTATTAAAACGGTAACTATTCAAATTGATGGTGATTTTTCTTATGGCTATTTAAAGGGTGAAAATGGGGTGCACCGATTAGTGCGTATTTCTCCGTTTGATGCTAATGCTAAGCGTCATACTTCTTTTGCATCGGTTTATGTTTACCCTTTGGTAGATGATACGATAGAAATTGACATTAACCCGGCTGAGGTGGAGTTTGAAACTTTTAGATCTGGTGGTGCTGGTGGGCAAAATGTAAATAAGGTAGAAACGGCGGTAAGGTTACATCACAAGCCTTCGGGAATTATTATTAAAAACCAAGAATCGCGTTCTCAGTTGCAAAATAAAGAAAATGCAATGCGCTTATTAAAATCTCAGCTTTATGAGATTGAACTGCGTAAAAAGATGGAAATTAGTAATGCCATTGAGGGAAATAAGAAGAAGATTGAGTGGGGCTCTCAAATAAGAAATTACGTTTTACATCCCTATAAATTGGTGAAAGATTTAAGAACAGATTATGAAACCTCTAATGCGCAAGCAGTTTTAGATGGTGATTTAGGCGAGTTTTTAAAAGCTTATTTAATGGAGTTTGGTGGAAATAATTAACAATATGAAAAAGTATACTTTAATTTTTAGTTTAATGCTGGCATTTGTTTCGGTAAAAGCGCAAAAAACAGAGGTCATTAATTTGTATCCTAATGGTGTGCCTAATGCTAAACAGGCTGCTGATTATGTAGAAAAAGCAGATACAGCTGCCGATGGTAAAATTAGAGTAGGTAAAGTTATAAAGCCACAACTTATTGCTTACTACCCAGCTCAACCTAATGGGGCGGCCGTAATTATTTGCCCCGGTGGTGGATATTCTATTTTAGCCATTAAACATGAGGGATATGATGTTGCGGAAGTATTTAATAAAATGGGCGTGACTGCTTTTGTGTTAAAATATCGTTTACCATCTGATTTAATTATGGTTGATAAAAGCATAGGGCCTTTGCAGGATGCGCAACAAGCTATAAAAATGGTGAGAGAAAATGCTTTAAAGTATAAAGTTAATCCTGCTAAAATAGGGATTATGGGTTTTTCTGCTGGTGGGCATTTGGCATCAACTTTAGGCACTCATTTTAACGAAGCAAAAATTGCTAATACAGAAAACACCAGTTTAAGACCTGATTTTATGGTGCTGTTATATCCGGTAATTTCTTTTGGAGAATTTGCACATAAAGGATCTAGAAATAATTTGATAGGCTTAAATCCAACTGAAGAGCAAGTGAAATTATACTCTAACGAATTACAGATTACTGCCAATACCCCGCCTACATTTTTAGCTCATGCTAATGATGATAAAACCGTACCATCAGAAAATAGCTTGTTTTTGGCTAGAGCTTTTAAGCAGGTGGGCGTAAAATGCGAATTGCATTTGTATCCTGCGGGTGGACATGGTTTTGGGTTAAACAACAAAACCACTTCAGACCAATGGATAGACCGATTGAAAAATTGGATGGCTGATGCTAAGTTGTTTGAATAATTTTAGCGAATGATTAATCCATAAAAAAATCAATCTGTATTTAATACGGATTGATTTTTTTTTGATGTATTGTTTTAGCCTGAATGAAGCAATAAAGATGTCTAATGAAGTGCGTTTATCTTTTTTATTGCCACCATTTCGATCTGTGACCTCCGTGAGCTTTGTGGTTTAGATTTTTTCATCATAGCTAAAGGATTTTAGCGGTTGTTTTATAGAACCTTAACCAAGTGTTTTTTTAGAACCACAGAGATTCAGAGGACACGGAGTTTAAAAGATAAATCTTTTTAAATAGACTAAACTAGGCCTCTATCTTGGCTGAAATCTATGGCGTATTTTGGGTTTAAGAGTAATTAATTCTTAGTCTTCTAATACCGTTAAAAGTTTTTGTAGCTCACTTACTTTTTCTTCTGCTCCGGCTTTTTCGTAAGAACTTATTAAATTTCTCAATACTCTTTTTAAAATATCAGTATTAGAGCAAGGCTGATAAAAAAGCTGTTCGGGTTCTATTTTTAGCTGACGTAAAAATTGGTCTATATCTCTTTTTCCAAAAATGTAGCCTTTGTTAAATACATTAATATAAAATAGGATTCCATTTTCTTCGTCGGTTTTTTCTAACTCATCTGTGTAAGCTAAAATAAAATGTTGCGGCAGGTTTACCCCATAAATTGGGATATCTAGCTTTTGAGCAATAATAGAATAAATGATAGCTAATGAAATTTGATTCCCTTTTTTGCTTTCCAATACCTGGCTCAGGTAAGAGTTTTGAGGGTCTTGGTGGTTAGCTGTATTCCCAGAAAAACCATAAACGTTATAAAAAATATGGTTAATGAGCTTTACTTTTTCTACCGGACTAGCCTCGTACATCATTTGAAGCCAAATATCCCTTTTAATGGCCTCTATCTGGTTAATAATTTTTTCTTCATTTAAATCAGGATATTGGTAGCGGTTAATAATTAAAATACCTCTTAACAAATCAAAACCACCACTTTGATACCATAATGCTAAATCTTCTTTTGCATTATTATATTGAATTTTATGTACCAAATTTTCTAATCGTTCCTGTAAAATGGCATCAAAAGATTTTTCCCATGCGCTTTCTAAGTAAGTAATTACCTGATTGCCATAAGATAAAAGCTTATCTTCTATGTGCTCAAAAATTTGTGGATCAGGATCATCCAACAATTTTATTAGAGACGCTATTTCTTTCTCGTTCATCTTTTTTGTTTTTAGACGCTTTTAGAATCTTTATTCCTTGTTCTTTACTCTTTGATCCTTAAAGCGTATTTTCGCAACCATGTTAAACAGTACTTTGTTCATCAATTATATCAAACACATCATCAGTGCTAAAACTCGCCATGGTGTGCATTCACCTTTTGTATATAAATTAATAGATGAAGTAATTTACGATTTTAAAGATAAATCTTCCTACAAAAACATAGAAGATTTACGTAAAAGGTTACTTAAAGATGAGCGAAGCATCACCATTACCGATTTAGGTGCTGGTTCACATGTAAATAATCAAAAACAAAAGCAAATAAAAACCTTAGCTAAAAATGCTTTAAAACCTAAAAAATTAGCGCAATTGCTTTATCGTTTAGCTAAAGAGTTTCAACCAAACAACATCATAGAATTAGGCACTTGTTTAGGCATTACCACTGGCTATTTTGGTAAGGCTGTTGCCGATGCAAAGATTTATACCTTAGAGGGCTGCCCCCAAACAGCCGCAATTGCTAAAGAAAATTTAGATCAGCTTAAGCTAAATGATATTGATGTGATTGTTGGCAATTTTGATGACACATTACCTCCAATTATTCAAAATTTAGCGCAATTAGACTTTGTTTTTGTAGATGGAAACCACCGCAAACAAGCTACATTAGATTATTTTGAATGGTGCTTGCCAAAAGTTCATGATCGCTCAGTAATGATTTTTGATGACATTTACTGGAGTGCCGGAATGAAAGAAGCCTGGGAGCAAATTAAAGCGCATCCACAAGTGAGTGTAAGCATTGATCTTTTTTGGATAGGCTTAGTATTTTTCAAAAAAGGGCAAGCTAAAGAAGATTTTAGAGTGAGGTTTTAATCAAATAACCGTGAAAATCAAAAATCATATTTTTGATTTTCACGGTTGGGTAAGTTATATAATTGATTAATCAGTTATATAACTGAAAAATAAGTTGTAAAACTGAATTATAAGTTTTACATTTGGTTATGGAAGAATTAACCAAAGCAGAAGAACGCATTATGCAGATATTTTGGAAGCTGCAAAAGGCATTTGTGAAAGATGTAATTGAAGAAATTGACGAAGAGCCTAAACCTCCCTATAATACCATTTCCTCTATTGTAAGAATATTAGAGAAAAAAGGTTATTTGTCTTACAAAGCCTATGGAAAAACGTATGAATATTTCCCTGCTATAGATAAAGACACTTACGGAAAGCAATCATTTAAAAAGTTTTTCGCTAACTATTTTGATAATTCTGCTTCAAGCCTGCTTTCTTTTATGGTAAAAGAAGAGCAATTATCAGAAAGTGATTTAGAGGAGATCAAAAAAATAATCAACCAAAATTCTTAAGCTTATGGAACTGTTTTTATACTTCGCAAAAGTGTCGGCTTGTACAGCAGTATTTTATTTTTTCTATCATTTTATACTCTCTAGGTTTACCTTCTTTAGTTTTAATAGATGGTATTTAATTGGGACATTGGTTTTAAGCTTTATTATTCCGCTGTTAAGCGTTACCGTAAAAAGAGAAGTAGTTTCTCCCTTAACCACTTTACAGCAAAGTGCAGGCGAAATTGCTATAAGTAATAGCCGGGGAAATGCCATGGACCCTGAGTATATTGATGGGGAACATACTGTGCTGAATCAGATCTCTTTAGAAGCGATATTGATGGCCCTTTATGTTTTGGTCTTTGCTATTTTATTGACCAAACTATTTATAGGCATAGGACACATATTATGGAAAAGTAGAAACTATGTTTATAAAGACCAGCTAAAGTACGTTTCAGTTTCACCCAATTGTAGCTTTAAAAACTCTTCTTTTTGTCATTATCTTTTTATTGATCAAAGCCTTCCTGAGAAAGTAAAGGAGCAAGTTATCCATCACGAAAAAATTCATATAAAGGCCTTTCATTTTATGGATAAACTAATTGCCCAATTATGTAAATGTGTACTTTGGTTTAATCCATTTGCGTATGCTTATTTAAATTCTATTGATGCCAATCACGAATATGAAGTTGATGCCAAAAGTGTATTGACTTTTGATAAAAGAACCTATGCCAGTTTAATTCTGAATTTAGCACAACCTTCTTCTCATTTATTTATTAACCATTTCAGCAAGTTGCCTTTAAAAAAAAGGATGCATATGCTGTTTAAAAAACCAAGCAATTACATGAAAAAACTCATTTATTTAACCGCTTTGCCATTGGTGATTATTTGCTGCATGGCTTTCATCAATCAAAAGGAAGTTTTCGTTTATATGCAGTCTCCAGCTAATTCTTTAAGTATTGCTGCTCATCAACAACCGAAAGAGACCATTAAGAAAACAGATTTAAGGTTTGAAAGTACGGTAAGCGCTAAACAGGCGAATATGCCGGAGAGCAATCTTAAAAGAGAATTAATAGCCGTTGTAGAAACCAAACAAATTTCAAGAATTAATACAATAAACTTTGCTTCACAAATGCCTGTCATTAAAAATCAAAGAACATTGGTAATTGATCCAGGTCATGGAGGAAAAGATGGTGCTACCAAAAGTGTTACAGGTATTTTAGAAAAAGACATGACGCTTAATGCTGCTTTTATTTTAAAAGAAGAAGCAGAGAAAAGAGGAATTAGAGTGGTGTTGACTAGAACGAAAGATGAATATTTAGGGCTATATGAAAGAAGAAACAGAGGTATTGATGGAGATGCATTTATTTCATTACATTTTAATTCAATGCCAATAGAAAGGGCTTCAAAATATCCAAATGTTTTTAATGGGATAGAAGTTTATGTAAGTGTTGAAGCCAAGGCAGGTGACAAACTAAAAGAATCTAAAATGTTTGGAAATCAGGTTTTAAAATCCTTGAAGAATATAAAGGGCATTACGGTTAGAGATTCTTTAAAAGAGCAGTCATTAGCTGTTTTATCCGATGCTTTAGTTCCATCCATATTGGTAGAGATGGGAAATATAAGTTTTCGGGATAGCTTTAATTTTGTGAATGATGAAGTTCATATCAGAAAAATTTGCAACCTAATCTTAGACGGTTATGAAACTGGGTGCTAAACATTAAGAATAGATACTTAAAATAGTGTGTTTGAGTATAGAAAAGCCTTGTTTTTAAGAAAAAGCAAGGCTTTTTCTTTTACCTATAGAGGACTTTATGCCGTATTTATAAGCTTTATGTTTTTGAAGGGTTTATTTTAAAAAGGGATAAAAAAACGATCATCTTTCGGTATCCCTTTTGGTTTCCTTTTGACCTTGTTCGGTGATCCTACGTTGGCCAACGTAGGATGGCAAAAGGAGTCCAGAACAAGACTATATCCCTTCCCGAAGAGATGGTGTTTGTTACTCTTTCAATTTTTGCATAAATTCTTTTGATTTGAAGATGGGGGATTTGAAGATTTGAAAATTTGCTGATTTGAAGATGTGCCAATTTATGATTTCGTTGAACCCAACAAATTGATTAAGATTATTTATTTCGTTCTACGTTTTATGCTGCATAAATTCTTTAATTAAAGCGTGGTATAGTGTTCCAGTACGGTCTATTAGGCGTTTTTCTGCCAGCATCTTTAATTCGGGCTTGGCTTTAATGTTTTGCGCATAAGCCACCGCATCAGCAAATTTACTTTTGGCTGCCAATTGTGCGGCAGTAGGTTTTACTTTGCTCATGTCTGGGTAAGCAGTAATAATGGTGCGGTCTCCGGGATATTGCTTTACCACAATGGTTTTACCAATTTGCCCGCTAAAACCTTTGAGTAAGGGATTTTTACTTGTAGCCATATTTTAATGTGTTTGATAAACTAAATTTAGCTTATTTTTAAAAATATTACTATTTTTATTTCTATCCATTCGTTGATCAGGTGTGCTACTGGTCTTGTCTCTTCGTTATCCCTTAGTGTTCTCGGCTTCATCCTACGTTTATCCTATAGTTGTAGTATGGTGGTTGGTTATATTAGGCCTTGTTTCGTGTCCTCACGAAACAGCATTTTTATTGAAATTTAAGATCAGTTTGTGGGGACACGAACCATGGCTTCAGTATAATTATGCCTAGTTGTGATTTGCTTTTTTCATTAGTTTTCATTGTTTTTTTAAGGTATTCAAGAACTCCGCAAGCTCCGTTTCATTCTTTGAGAATCTGAGATTTACAACAACTTTCTTGATATAAGTATGCGGTTGATTCTGGTTGTGATTTGCTTTCATTCTTTGAAGAACTGATATTTACAACAACAGCAGATATGGGTTATCAATATGTGGCGCCGTTGTGATTTGCTTTCATTCTTTGAAGAACTGATATTTACAACAACGAGCATTCAATTTTAGTGCATAATTCATTTGTTGTGATTTGCTTTCATTCTTTGAAGAACTGATATTTACAACAACGGTATTTTAGAAGTTTGTGTGATACACACCGTTGTGATTTGCTTTCATTCTTTGAAGAACTGATATTTACAACAACACGGCAAAGTTGAGAACCTTGTAAATCATCGTTGTGATTTGCTTTCATTCTTTGAAGAACTGATATTTACAACAACATACTTTAAAAATAATAACGCTGGCAATGTGTTGTGATTTGCTTTCATTCTTTGAAGAACTGATATTTACAACAACAAAAATAAAAGAAAGAGTTCTAGAATCAAGTTGTGATTTGCTTTCATTCTTTGAAGAACTGATATTTACAACAACAGCGTTTAATATTATTCCTGCTCATACCCAGTTGTGATTTGCTTTCATTCTTTGAAGAACTGATATTTACAACAACTAGGCTTGCACATTATTGAAGATGATTTAAGTTGTGATTTGCTTTCATTCTTTGAAGAACTGATATTTACAACAACTTATCAAAGAATAGATAAGCTAAGATATATGTTGTGATTTGCTTTCATTCTTTGAAGAACTGATATTTACAACAACCACTTTGGAAGAAAGACTATTTATACATTAGTTGTGATTTGCTTTCATTCTTTGAAGAACTGATATTTACAACAACAAAGAGCTTCGCCACCGTAATACATGACATGTTGTGATTTGCTTTCATTCTTTGAAGAACTGATATTTACAACAACACGCAACAGTAATAGTTAATACATTGCTTTGTTGTGATTTGCTTTCATTCTTTGAAGAACTGATATTTACAACAACTCAAATAAGCAGAAAGTTAGCGTCCGTTCGTTGTGATTTGCTTTCATTCTTTGAAGAACTGATATTTACAACAACAGACCAAGTCATTTCAATATCTTCAATAGTGTTGTGATTTGCTTTCATTCTTTGAAGAACTGATATTTACAACAACATCCTGACAAATTAAGTAAGAATCTTCATTGTTGTGATTTGCTTTCATTCTTTGAAGAACTGATATTTACAACAACTACAACCAAAGCCATGCAAGTAAGCTTGTAGTTGTGATTTGCTTTCATTCTTTGAAGAACTGATATTTACAACAACAATGAGTGCTAAAATAATGCCTAATTTATGTTGTGATTTGCTTTCATTCTTTGAAGAACTGATATTTACAACAACGCAGGAACTAAAACAAAGCCATTGGCCAGTGTTGTGATTTGCTTTCATTCTTTGAAGAACTGATATTTACAACAACGATAAAAAAAGAAACTTCTTTGTCTCCCATGTTGTGATTTGCTTTCATTCTTTGAAGAACTGATATTTACAACAACCTTGTAATTATAAATCATTGTCTTTTAAATGTTGTGATTTGCTTTCATTCTTTGAAGAACTGATATTTACAACAACTATGTTTGACAGGTAACACCTGGGGCGGGTGTTGTGATTTGCTTTCATTCTTTGAAGAACTGATATTTACAACAACCTTCTGAAAGACATAAATTAGATGCTATTGTTGTGATTTGCTTTCATTCTTTGAAGAACTGATATTTACAACAACTCACTATTATTTTTTCCTGAATCATTTAATGTTGTGATTTGCTTTCATTCTTTGAAGAACTGATATTTACAACAACTCTACCATAACTTAAAAAACCATGTTTATAGTTGTGATTTGCTTTCATTCTTTGAAGAACTGATATTTACAACAACATTTAAAATGCCTACTGTCTGGTTGCCCTTGTTGTGATTTGCTTTCATTCTTTGAAGAACTGATATTTACAACAACAGAAAGTTTATTATTACTGGGACTCAAGATGTTGTGATTTGCTTTCATTCTTTGAAGAACTGATATTTACAACAACTCGGTAAATTGGACACCTTGTTAACACCGGGTTGTGATTTGCTTTCATTCTTTGAAGAACTGATATTTACAACAACAAGGAAGTACAATTGGATTTACAGAACATGGTTGTGATTTGCTTTCATTCTTTGAAGAACTGATATTTACAACAACGATTACCTGTCTCGAATAGTGCCATTTATCGTTGTGATTTGCTTTCATTCTTTGAAGAACTGATATTTACAACAACTATTGTTCCGGTTGAAAAATGGTATAACCCGTTGTGATTTGCTTTCATTCTTTGAAGAACTGATATTTACAACAACGCCACTAATGCGATGCCTCTTTGCGCTAAGGTTGTGATTTGCTTTCATTCTTTGAAGAACTGATATTTACAACAACTAATAAAGGTATCTTGAAGCTGAGTTGTTTGTTGTGATTTGCTTTCATTCTTTGAAGAACTGATATTTACAACAACGTTGGATTGAAAGCAAATCACATCACCACCTGGTGTTGTGATTTGCTTTCATTCTTTGAAGAACTGATATTTACAACAACTAGTAACCCCTACCCCCCAATTTCCGCTATGTTGTGATTTGCTTTCATTCTTTGAAGAACTGATATTTACAACAACCCGATAGCAATCCGCAATATCCGCAAGAGGGTTGTGATTTGCTTTCATTCTTTGAAGAACTGATATTTACAACAACAACACGCTTTAAATCAGTTGTTTGAGCTATGTTGTGATTTGCTTTCATTCTTTGAAGAACTGATATTTACAACAACGTTCAACCGAGCATTTTGCAAACCATGTGTGTTGTGATTTGCTTTCATTCTTTGAAGAACTGATATTTACAACAACTCAGTAAAAACAATATTAGAGCTTAAAGCTGTTGTGATTTGCTTTCATTCTTTGAAGAACTGATATTTACAACAACCATCAGCTGTAACTTTAGCATATATCGATGTTGTGATTTGCTTTCATTCTTTGAAGAACTGATATTTACAACAACTTAATTATTGCCTCATTCGGCTCGTTTGCTGTTGTGATTTGCTTTCATTCTTTGAAGAACTGATATTTACAACAACACGCAACAGTAATACTCAATACATTACTTTGTTGTGATTTGCTTTCATTCTTTGAAGAACTGATATTTACAACAACATATGCCTTTTACATTATTTGTGATAATTTGTTGTGATTTGCTTTCATTCTTTGAAGAACTGATATTTACAACAACACGGGTCTTCTACTTACTACTGTATAGTTGTTGTGATTTGCTTTCATTCTTTGAAGAACTGATATTTACAACAACTCTAAGATATAAGGAACAGAACTTCCAATAGTTGTGATTTGCTTTCATTCTTTGAAGAACTGATATTTACAACAACTTTCCGCTTAAAGTTTTGATTCCATCTGTTGTTGTGATTTGCTTTCATTCTTTGAAGAACTGATATTTACAACAACAGAATTAAGAAATCCAAAACATGAAAACATGTTGTGATTTGCTTTCATTCTTTGAAGAACTGATATTTACAACAACAAATTAGGTTTAATGGAAAGAGTTTTTGTCGTTGTGATTTGCTTTCATTCTTTGAAGAACTGATATTTACAACAACAATATTGCCTAAATGATAGCCTTTTTGATGTTGTGATTTGCTTTCATTCTTTGAAGAACTGATATTTACAACAACATTTAGTGTTACAACCAAAACATCATTCACGTTGTGATTTGCTTTCATTCTTTGAAGAACTGATATTTACAACAACTATAAGGTTTACCGCTCCAAATGCGAGGGCGTTGTGATTTGCTTTCATTCTTTGAAGAACTGATATTTACAACAACTTGTTAATTGACTATTAATTATTGACTAGAGTTGTGATTTGCTTTCATTCTTTGAAGAACTGATATTTACAACAACACAAATGGCAAAAAGATTCACTGATACTGGTTGTGATTTGCTTTCATTCTTTGAAGAACTGATATTTACAACAACAACAATTTGCTTACATAGAATATAAAATCCGTTGTGATTTGCTTTCATTCTTTGAAGAACTGATATTTACAACAACTGCGCCACATTATTAACCGAAAGCTTATCGTTGTGATTTGCTTTCATTCTTTGAAGAACTGATATTTACAACAACGAAAATGCCTTTTACAAATCGGAGAAACTCGTTGTGATTTGCTTTCATTCTTTGAAGAACTGATATTTACAACAACATAGGTGGTCTTATTTTGCTGTTAATCAGTTTGTTGTATTTAAAATTAGAATTTAAAAAATCGAAGGGTTTTATGCTCTTCGATTTTTATTCTAATGAAATTTTCAGGCTATAGTGCTAATATTTTAAAATAATTCTAGCTGTTGAGGAGTATCAGGCAAACTTTTTTCTTCTTTTCCATAAAATAATTCCATCATCCCAAATTGTTTATCCGTAATTGTCATGATGCCTATATGGCCTTTGGATGGTAATAATCTTTTGACTCTTTTAATGTGCACATCTGCATTTTCACGGCTGCTGCAATGTCTTAAATAAATAGAAAACTGAAACATCGCAAAACCATCACGCATAATTTCTTTACGAAACTTACTTGCAGTGCTTCGTTCTTTTTTGGTTTCTGTTGGGAGGTCGAAAAATACTAATACCCACAAAATTCTATATTCATTAAGGCGCATGTTTAAAATGGCAATGGCTCATCATCATCAGCATTTTGCTTATTCAATTTCATCTCCTCTTCGGCAGCTAAGCTAATATGATCTTCGTTTTTATAAAGTTTTGCTTTTTTTGCTTCAAAGTCTTTCAATATGGGGTAGTTAATTTTTCTTATACCGCCTTCATAACATTTAGCTAAAGAGGCGGTGGTATATTGTACGCCTACCATTAAAGGGCTGGTTCCTCTTTCAAAACTTACATCTACACTGGCAATGTTTAATAACTGACTTTTTATAGCAGGAGATAGGTCTAAAAAGTTTTCACCCTTATCAATAATTTTTAAAACAATTTGGTCTACAAATGGGCGATAAGGTTCCATCACATCATCTGCCAAGCAATAGGCATTGTATTTATTTTTATGATGAATGCCTAAAGTGGGTATTAAGCCAGAAGAAACTATACCTCGAGCCACAATAGCTCTTAATATGGCATAACCATAATTGAGTAAATTATTGGGTGGGTCGCCCTCTCTCCCTCTAAAAAAGTCGATCTTTTTAGGGAAAACGTTTTTCCAATAATAAGCTGCTGCCCTGCCTTCGTAATTATCCGGGTCGCCACTTTTTACCGCCTTTGCCCAATGGATCATATTATCGCAAGCAATGCCTCTTTCAAATAATACCGCCGCTTGGTTTAATATTTTAGCTTGAATAGTTTGTTGCCAAAGTTGCTTTTTTAAAGGTTGTGTTGCTTCAATCTGGTATTTATATCTTTCGCTTTGGGTATGATGCCCATCCATGGGTAATAATAAGCCTACCGGATGATGTGTATGGTTACAGGTAATTAAAGCCACATTATTAGCCAACAGTGCCGCCATACAAGCATGGGTAATGGTAATTTGTTGATGGTCTAAAATCACAATCCCTATATCTTCTATAGGGATGTGCTTTTTACTCTCTTTTTCTCCTAAACTTTTTAAATGAGGTAAGTCTATTTGTAATTGTTGGTCTTTTAAATTTAAATAGGAGGGGTTGCTAAAATAAAGGGTTCGTTTGATCATATAACTATAGAAATACTTCCTAGTCTGTCAATATTCAACTTCACACAACTGTCCTTTATCATAACTCCATGAAGACTTCTTTCCATCTTATTTAATGCTGAATATTCAACTTTATTTACAATAGTTGTAGCTAATTCTTGCTTAACAAAAAAGCATTGAACACCAGAGGAACTTACCATTTTGTATATATTCTCTCTTTCGCCCTTTAGGGAATTATTTATGCTAACTTCATTATCTTCAAATAATAACTCATGGTTTGGCACATAAACCAAATCATTTGGCGAAAGATGAAATAATAGTTTTTCACTTTTATTATTTTCTAAAGGAACAGAGTTTAAGCCTTGTTTTTGCCTTTCAATAACAATATTTAGAGGAATAGTCTCATAACTTCTTTTACCTTTTTCATCTTGGTAAATTGCAAAAAAGAGATTTGTACCCTTGGCTGCTTCTACAAATTTGTATTTTTTATTGCCAGTTTGACCTAATGGAAATTTGCTGCCTAATTCAAAAACTCTGGCTTTATAAATAGGTTGATGATTTTTATTGTCGTTATATTTTCTGATATTTTTATTCATATCTTCAATACCTTCCGGAGAAAAAGCTAATTCTGGATCATTTCCTTTGCTGATAAGATAATTCTTTAAGATTTTTTGAATTCCAGTATCTGTAATAGATTCAATGGTTTTAAAATTGAAGGAGGTGTCAATTCTTTTTCTTGTCGCGGTTAAAATCTTACCATTAGGTATTTTAACTCTATCCAATTTAACAAGTCCCGAAACTGTATCTTTATGCATAGACTTACGAATTGCCCAACTGTCCCCATTAGTTTGTGGTACTAAATCTTTCTTAAACTTTCCATCTTTACCAATTCTTAAATTGTTGTTTTCGTCTTTGTAACTCTCATAGCTATTTGTTGTTTTATTAATAACACGAAGATTTTGTTTAAAACTTACTATTATATTTTCTAAGCTATTTCGAGCATCAACCGTGAAACTGTCCCAAGGTTTAAAAAACTCTTTAAAGGCTTCTTTTTGCTTTTGTTCTTTCTGGTTGAAATAAGGTTCTTTCCGCCTAAGTTTGTGTTGTAAATCGTATCGTTTTGTTTGTGATTTTGCCGATTGGTTATTTAATAAATTAATATGATCTCTAGACGCACAGGCAATTACTAAAGCATCCATAGCATGATGTCTATGATCGATTCTTTTCTTTTGAAAACCCTTTGAAAATTCTAAGGGTATTGTAGGGAGAAATTTTTGATGATTTGCATTCCATGCTGTAAAAGCTGTAGAGTCTGTTAATTTATTCATTCTTTCGAAACGTGGCAAGATCAAATCATTCCATACATCATTTAAGCCCCAATCTCTTTTAAGTTCTGTAGTGATTTTTCCATTTCCTGGTAATACATTCTTCGAATTTACGCCATCATCGTTGCTTTCTTCACGTACGAGATTTGATAAAAGGGCAGAGATGAATTTACTAATGTAACGTGTATCATTTAGCTGTCGTTCAATCATTTTATCTGGAATTTCTTCCAACATTAGCTTATTTTTCTTCCCTCTGTTTTTACTATAGTTTTCTTTTACAAATGTTTCATATTCATCTTCACCAAAGACAGTTACTTGCCTACCAAAGCCAGTAGGCACAATCTCACCGTGATGATTTTTAATAAACTCAAGGCCTAGCTGCTTATCTTTTAGTTTATTGACAGCCGACTCACAAATGACCTTATTACTGAAACTATCATCAAAATATCTTGATTGAGGAATGATATGTTCAATTTCATACTCTGGTGTAAACAATTTATTTAATGGGATAATTTCTCCAGTGTAAGGTGAACGGTATTTTTGTTCTAACCATAGTTTATAACGTTTTAATTCTGAACTTGATGGTTGAGCAGTTTTACTAATCTTTAAATATTCATCATCAATTTCTATATTTGAGTTGAGTACACCATCTTCATAAATCTTCAAAATTTCTTGCTGCATTGGAGAGAATGGGCGCACATTTTCAACATTGCTATCATTTAGTAGTTCTGTAAGTAAAGCCTTTATCCTTAAATTAGTGTTTTCATTTTCTGTTATCTGATTAGTAAGTTGCTTTCTGCCATCAGCGGTATTTTTCATTTCACGGCCAAGCTCTACGTGTATTTCTTTAAAGAAATCTTTTGCACCAGCTCCGTATTTCTTCCAAATATCTTTCACTACTCGAAGTGTTTCGGTAATTACTTGCTCTACAATCGGATTTCTTAAGGAATGCTGCTTAAATTCTTTAAGATAGGTTTCTAAGTCGCTGACAGTATTCCATTTACCTAAATTCACAGCTTCCGAGTGACGTCCATAAACAATATACTGTGCCAACCAAAGTTGTAAGCCTTGAAAATGATCTTCAGTTGTTAAATTAATTGATTTCTCTCTTACTCTATCTTTTATACTTTCATCAAATTCTCCAGTAATTATTTTACTAATTCTTTCCTGACTTTTATGGTCTATAGTATTCCAGTCCCAATGTTTACCTATTCGAATTAATGGTAAAAGTTTTTTAATAGCCTTTTCAGAAAAAGAACCATATTCACTTTTGAATGGGGGAAACTTTTTGAAGTTATCTACAAAGGAATTAACATCTAAATTGTGTTTTTGGGCAAAAGTATTTAAGGCTTTTTCATAATCAATTTTATCAGTTACCGAATAGATGATATGCCATAGCTTTTGTTCCATTTCAGAGGTCAAAAAATCATCAGAAATATTCTCTATTTTAGATAATCTATAGCGTATTTGTGATCCTGTTTCATTACATGGGTAAATCTTATCAGGAACAAAATTCCAACGGTACTTTGCCACTTCTGCGGATAATAGTTTGCTTTTATATCCTTTTTGTTCCAATAAAAACTTAAGTAAAATATCTTGTTTGATTTCCTTTTTACTAAATAAAAAATTGAAAAGATTCTCGTAATCCTCAATGTTTTCTAAAAGTTTAGTACTTACATTTATATCATTTTCTTTTGTATAAATGCCTAAGTTGTAAATCCACTGCCATAAGCGAAACTCCTGATAAAGTGGGTGTGATTTTGGAATTGCTTTGAGATTATTAGTTTGTTCTACTCCATTTTCGTCTTTATACTTCCTAAACTCTAAAGTGCAGCTGCTGATAGATGACTTTTGACTTCGTAGTGGCCGCTGATAAAAAATAATATCATCTGTTAACAAATGAACAATATCTTTTTTGCCTAATGAGGTTTGATGAGCTTCATTATTACGATATAATTCTCTCACACATTCAATATATAAATCCATATCATTCAATTCTGGATGAAATACTTGTTGTGCTTTTAGTATGGCCTTTAATTCTTCTTTATAAAATTTGCGCTCAATAGTTCTAACTAATTTTCCTTTAATTTTTTGTTTAGGATTTTGTAGTAGCGCTTCGTAAATGTAAGTGCCGACAGTCTTTTTAGAGTGGATAATTTCTTGTTCTGTTTTCTTTTTTAGTAAAGTCCAATCGTCTTCACTTGGAGCTCTAAAACTTCTCTTTTCACTACCTTCTTTATCGGTTTTAACAGATCCGTCATCATTCAGGTCAGTTGTGACTATAAAGTCACGCACTTTATCTTTCCAATCGAACAAAGGGGTTTTACTAGAACGTCTGTATATCCATCCATTTTCTAAAATTAAAGAATACCAAATTTCTGATTTACCTTTTAGTGTATCATCAGCAATTACATCACTAATTTTGAGTGAATGAAACTCAATTAACTTGTTCGGATTTTCCTCTTCTTCCTCTCCACGTAGTTGATAATATCCTCGCTTTTGATTAAAATTTAGAATTAACCAAGCCAACTCGTTCTTCTCTATTTTCTCAGTTAAAGCCTTCTTTCTTAGGTAGTAAATTGTCCAGTCGTAAGGAATTAATTTATCTTCTCCTTTTTCATTGACTAATATTTGAGGTTGATGTTGTTTAAAGTCGGTTAGCATTTCTTCAAAAGATTTCTTGAAGATGAAGTTCTTCTCATCATAAGCCAGTTTTGGTTCTGTTTCATCAATAAACTTTCCTAAGCGCTTTTCGAAATCAATTTGATTGGCATAATGCTTTGGTAAAAATCCCAGAACATTTATTACACGATGTAATCTTTCTCTCCTTAAAAGGTAGCGCTCCCGAATACGTCGAATACCTCTAAAATTTGTTCTGTCTGCAGTTTGTGAAATAGAGTTCCCTTTTCCAAATTCATCTTTGATATCTTGTGTCATAGGTATAATACGGCTACCCATTCCTATAATATTTCCTTTTTTGTTATCGAAATCTTGCTCGATTAAAGCCCAACCAATACTGTTGGTCCCTAAATCAAGCCCTAAAATTGTTTTCATAAGCATAATGTTTTTGAGGTATTTTTAAATGTGTTTTAAATAGTTTGGTGAAATGGAGGTATTTATTTCTTGTAAGGTCCTGAAAATAAAACTAAAAAGAAAAAATATTTTAAAATTTTCATTAAATATTTTTTAATGAAAATAATTTCTAAATTTGAATTGAAAGCAAATCACAATAAGGATTATTCCGTTGTGAAAACATTTAAAGCGGGGATAAAACCTCGCTTTCTTTATTTATAAGGTTTTTATTGAAAAATTAAGATGTCAAGTTTTCGGTTCTTATACTAAGCAGGATAAAGATAAATATAGGTTCGTGAGGACACGAACCTAGGCTTTAGTTGTTTTTGAAGGTATTCAGCGAGTTGAGAAAGGGGGAATACTCCGTTGCAGCTTTAAGAGAGATGTTATTGAATGCTTTAGTCCATCGTAATTATATGGGCAGTATAATTCAGAATAGAATGTCTGATAAATGTACTATATGTCCGATAAATGTCTGATAAATCATGAGTTTATTATTTCCCCTTCAAAAGTTCTACTTTTTCTCTTTCAATAGCCAATAGCCTTTCTAATAAAGCTGTTTTTTCTTCATATAGTTGAATTATTTTATCGATTGGATTGAAGGTGCAATTGAAGTTATTAAAAGCCCCAGTGCTACTATCATTAAAAGTGTTAAAATAATTTAAAGCGGCTTCATCACTAAAATTTTTCATAGCCTCCGCAGTCACTCCTAAAGCCTTCGCAATCTTATCCAACACTTCCTCTTCCACTTTTTCACTTTGCTCTAGTTTAGAAACTGCTTGTTGGCTAATGCCCAATTCTACCGCTAATGCTTCTTGCTTCATACCTCGCAGTTCGCGGATACGACTAATTTTTCTGCCGATGTGTAAAGTTTCGCTCATGGTGTAAATGTATTGCTTTAAGGTAAATGTACAAAACAACTGTTTGATTGTAAAATACAATTGAAATTGGTTGGGTACGCCTATTTGCTGCGCTTCATTTGTAGGTATAAAAATAACAGTGATGGAAAATGAAGAGTTAAGATGCGAAACCAGTTTATTAAGTGCAGCAGAAATGGAGCAACCCCAAGAGGTGTTGATTCAATTATTTGATGCGCAATCGTCGGAAAATTTTAAAAAAGACTTATGGGAACTGCTTAAAGCAACTGTTTCTAATTTTAGTTGGACTTACCGTGGGGAGCCGGGTTGTGTTGTTAGGATTCAAAAAGATATGCTCCGCTTACTGGAAGCCCTTTATTTATTGTTAAAAAGCCGGGAAGTGGAAGAAGGGGAATTGCAAATTGATCATTTTCAGTTAGGCAGTCGGGAGCAAATTATTTTGGAGCGAGAAGAATTAAAGAACCTGTATAAGGTATTTTACAGTCATACAGGTAAAGTGAAAAAATTGAGCTTGGCGGAGCTTGAAAACCCTTACCTGGCTATTAAGGCTTGTTTCCAATTTCAGTCATTAGCGCAGTGGCAAAATGTTTTAGCAGAGTGGGCCGAGTATGCCTTAACTCAAACCAGTTTTACAAGCGCTACAGAGGATGCCGATTTTCTGGTGGCTTATGAATACTTAGAAAAGATGATTGAGGTGGCATTTTTATTAGGAAATGAAGATGAGGCCACAAAAGCTAAAGATGAACAGCAATGTTTGAGCTATTTAAATAAAAAGAATAGGGAGCATGCTAAAGGGCCAGTCAATGAAAAATTATTTAAGGCTTTTCAAGCTTTTGTAGAGAGTACCCCAGCCAAGCGGCTGAATAGAAATTTGAGAAAAATGATGCTTGATTTTTTACATTATAATATTGGGGGGCTCCCGGTAGATTTTGAGGACTATTTAATTGATTTTTATTACCTCACCACCTTACTGGATGTTGCTGAGGATGAAATGAATGCGAAAGGAGGGGATGCCTAATGGAAAACTCGATGAATAGCAGGTCGCCTTATTTTGGATTTTCAAACGCTACGTTTTCTCCGTTAAAACCTATGTTAACTCAAATGATCCATCGGTATCAACCTGTTTGGATCATTTGTTTTGCTTATCGCTTGAGGCATCAAGAAAGCTACCTTTGTTTTAATGAACAACAATTAGCAAGTGATCACCATTACTTTTTACTCATGGTGACCAAAGGCAGAACCCGCTTTGAACATGAAGCGCAAGATTTTGTGACTACTCATTTTACCGAGGGGGAAATTACTTTGCTTTCGCATGGTTCTGATACCATAGCAGAGAAAATAATAGCGCAGCACAAATTTTTTACCAGGGTATTAAATTTTGGGACAATTCTGTATGCTGCTGATGGGATGGGTATCACCAATCAATTACCCTATTTCAATCCTGCTGAACTTTTTGAACAAACAGAAAAGTGTTTTTATAATCGTTTAGAAATGGCTAAAGGTTTTTTAGAAGGTGCGGCCGCTTTATTAAAAGTTAATTACGAGGCAAATGCTGTTTTCTTATTGCATCAAAGTGTAGAGCAGGCTTGCGCAGCATTGATTCGAGTGTTTTTAGCTTATCGTTCTGATATTCATCATTTGGGAAGGCTATTAAAATTATGCCTTTGTTTTACCGAGGAGCTTTTAACTGTATTTCCACAAAATAGCCTTGAAGAAAAGCGATTATTTGATTTGTTGCAAAAAAGCTATTCGGAAGCCAGATATAGAGATGGGTTTATAGTTTCAGCAGAAGAGGCGGAGATTTTATTAAAAAAGGTGGGTGCGTTTTTGCAAATTACCATAAAGTTATGTGAAGGTAAATTAGAGGAAATGAGAAATGTACATTGATATTGAAAAGTGTGTCTTATCCTGAAATAGGTTTACCACCCCCAACCCCCGCCAGCGGGGGACACCTAAAATGAGATCAGCTATTCTTAATGCTAAAACATCGCAATGTTTCGTGGGGACACGAACCAAGGCTTATTTAAACAACTCCAAATAATCTTTAAACGTATATAATTTACCTCTTTGTGAGCCGGTTACTTCGCTTAAAATACCTAATTTTTCGAAATCGGCTAATAGCTTATAAGCTGTGGTGGGGGATGAACCTATTACTTCAGCGGCTTTTTGTACTTCAATAACCGGTCTTTGGTATAAATATAAAATCAATTTTTGCGCATTTACAGCTCTTGATCCTAAAGTTTGAATTTTGATTTCTACCTGTTTTTGTAATTTCAATATTCCGTCAAATGTTGTAATACTGTTTTTTGCGGTTTCTATTACACCCACTAAAAAAAACTTAAACCATTGGCTTAAATCATTTTTAGTTCTCACATTCATTAAATTATCATAATACAAACCTCTGTTACGTTCAAAAAAATCAGAGAGGTAAAGAATGGGCTTTTTTAAAATTCCTTTACTCACTAAATACAGTGTGATCATTAATCGTCCAACTCTTCCATTGCCATCTAAAAAAGGATGTATAGTCTCAAATTGATAATGAATTAAAGCAATCTTTAATAAGTCGGGAAATTGGTTGAGTTCATCATTTGCAAATTTCTCTATATCAGACATCAATTCTGCAATACTGGTATGTACTGGCGGAATAAATATGGCGTCATTGATTGTTGCTCCTCCAATCCAATTTTGGCTTTTTCTGAATTCTCCCGGCTGCTTATGATCGCCTCTAACTCCTTGCAATAGAATTTTATGGGTATCTCTAATTAATCTTGATGAAAAAGGTAAATCATTTAACAAGGTAATAGCCTTATTCATTGCCAAGATATAATTTTGCACCTCCTCCCAGTCATCACGTTTTTCTTTTGCAACTTCTTCTTTTTCTAAGAACGCTTCTTCTACATTGGTTTGCGTACCTTCAATTTTACTGGATTGTGTAGCTTCTTTAGCAATATGCATACTAATAAATAGATCAATATTTGGAATGTATTCAGAATACATATCCAGCCTGCCTAATTGTCTATCTGCTTGACTTAATAAATTAATGATTTCTATATCATCAAGTTTCCAAGTCTGATTGATATTTTCAGGCTGAAAGCTTTTATAATAACCCTGGTTGATATAGACTCCTGATTTAAATGTTTTCATTTTTTTAGAAAAATCTAAATCAAATGTACTCCTTATTTTAGTTTTTACCAATTATCTAAAATAAGGAGCATTCTTATTTTAGATTTTTGCAATTTTCTAAAATAAGAAATGTTCTTATTTTAGTTTTTCTTGATTTTCTAAAATAAGCCATTCCCTTATTTTAGTTTTCTCTTAAAGACCAGTGATATTGCTTTTCTACCTAATTTCCAAAACATCCTCTAAAACCATCAGCTTTTAGAATTGATCAACTCGGTTAACAGCTCATTAAAATTTAAAGAAGCAACGGCTATTTTTGCATCGGCTGCACCGTAGTAAATGTATAAGCGTTCATCAAACATGGCAGTGCCGGTGGGGAAAACCACATTGCTTACCACACCTTCTTGTTCATAGTTATTTTCAGGTTTAAACAAAGCGACTTTTAATCTCGAAATTTCTTTTTGGGGGTGATCTAAATCCAGAAGTGCAGCGCAAGCATTGTAAATATATCCTTTAGGGGCATCTTCCACCCCATGGTAAATCATTACCCAACCTTCTTTGGTTTCTATGGGAGGAGCGCCCCCGCCAAGGTAACTTGCTTCATGTTGATATTTAGGGTCGAGCACAATATTGTCTTTAAAATTAAGCATATAAGTTTCCCAAAAGGTTTTGGTTAAATCTTGTAAGGAATTAATTTTAACAATTTGAATTCCGGGACGTATTCTGTGCAGGTAAACGAGTTGGTTATTTATTCTTCTCGGAAAAAAAACAATGTTTTTATCCCATAAATAAAGTTTCTTATCTAAAAATCCACGAAGCTTATAGTCTGAATAATAACGGTAGTATTTTTCGTTTAACCCAATATTTACCTCGGTAAGGGTTTTAAATTCGTCATAAGTTAATAAAGGGGTGATGATGCCGTGTTTTGTCCATTCTTTTAAATCTTTAGAGGTGGCAAGTGCACCTATGGCGTTTAAATCATCATGGGTGCAGTATGACATGTAATAAGTGTCATCAATTTTTACAATTCTGGGGTCTTCTACGCCTTGAATTTCATAGTCAAATTGAGGAAACAAAACCGGTTTATCATAACGTTCCACAACTTTTAAAGGGCCTTCTAAACGGCAATAGCCAACGGTTGAGTAATTGCCAACTCTTACCGCCCTGTAAAATAGATGTACCGTGTTTCCTTCTTTAATTACCGCCGGATTAAATACTCCGTCATTCTCAAAACCTAATGATGTTTTTTCTAAAATAATCCCTTCTTTTTTTACTTCAACCATGGCTCCTAGTTCTGAAATTCCAAAAGTTTAAGAATTAACTTTCTGAAATTTTCAAATTTAGGAGACATTCAAATTTATAGTATTGATGGCGGTCAAAACAGCGCATGATAAAGATCGTTTTGCCTATAAATAGATGATTTACAAGTAATTAAATTTAACTGATAAATTTATCTACAGATGATCAGAATCAAGCCCCATTTTGACTGTCGTCAACTAATTAAAAGTAGTTGTATGGTATTTTTATTAACTCGCACAAATAAAATAAATAATTAGAAAATTAATTAGTAGGAATATAAATATCTTATTTTCAGTAGGTTATTATTGTGATATAAAAAACATCATACCTATTGATTGTAATTCTTGTGGATATATAACTGAAGAAAAAAGGAAAAGAAAAGTTTACGCTTAGAGAAAATGATAAATATGCAATCAAGACTCACTTCAACAGAAGGATTTCCGCTTAAACAGCTCGACTTGGATGCCATCCTTAAGGCTTCCCTTGCCATTTCAGAACAGCTGTTGCCGGGAAAACTTTCTGAAATATTAATGCAAATTGCTATGCAAGCGTCTGGAGCGGATAAAGGTTATTTATTGCTTGAGCTTGAAAATCAATTGTCTATTACCGCAGAAGCAGTAGTAAACAAAGGAATTGAAATAAAAACGTATGCTAAGTTAAAAGGTCCCGATAATAGTTTCCTTCCCAACAATATTATTGAATATGTTAAAAAAACAAATGAGAAAGTTGTAATTGATGATGTTTCTAAGGATAAAATGTTTGGGTTAGATAAGTACATTTTAACAGCACATCCAAAATCAATTGCCTGCATCCCTATTCTTAAAGAAAAAAAGATGATTGGGATTATTTATCTTGAAAATAGTCTTTTCACGGGTGTTTTTACTGCCGAAAAAGTGGTGGCATTAAAAATTTTAGCTACACAAGCCGCCGTTTCTTATGAGAACATGATTTTGTTTAATAACCTGGATATTTCTAAAAAGAGATTTCAGGATATTATGGATAATACTACGGCTGTTATTTTTGCCAAATTTCTAAACGGAAAATATTTATTTATCAACAAAGAATTTGAAAAGCTGTATAAAGTAAGCAGAGAAAAAGTAATTAATTTAACTGATTATGAGATATTTCCAAAAGAATTTGCCGAGTCTTTTATAGCAAAAGATAAGTTAATAGCTAAAACAGAAAAACCGCTTACTTATGAAGAAAACATTCCGCATGATGACGGTTTACATACTTACATTATTGTGAAATTCCCTTTACGAGATGCAGAGGGTAAGATTTACGCCATAGGTGGAATTGCTACTGATATTACTGATCTTAAACGGTTAAAAGAATCTCTCCAAGAAAATCAAAGCCGTTTTAATTATGTACTTGCGGCAACACAAGATTCTATTTACGACTGGAATTTGGAGACCGGTAGAATTTGGCGGAATGAACAATTTGAAAAGTTGTTTGGTGGGCCCACAGGCCCCGATTTAGAATGGTGGAACAAAAATATTCACCCTGATGAAGTTGCGGGTGTTAATGCAATGCGTGAAAGTGTTTTTAGCCGGTATGATCAGTTATGGAATCAAGAATACCGTTTTAATACTTTAAATAAAGGATATGCCAATGTAATTGACAGGGGATTTATTATTTACAACCCACAAAGGCAACCCATTAGAATGATTGGGGCATTGATGGATGTTACCGAACGTAGAAAAGAAGAGGAAGAGGAAAAATATAGGATTGTTACCATCATTGAACGCCAAACCGGATTATTGAGGTTAAATAATTTAATAAATAGTTTGCCGATTAAGGAAAAGCTAAAAAAAATAATTGAAACGGATAGTAAATCAATTAAAGTAGAGCGAGTGAGCATCAAAATGTTTGATACTGACCGGATTTCTTTGACCTCTGAAAACACTTATTTATTGAGTAAATCTGATTATGGCCTTGGTGTTTCCATTGCCAGAACGGATTATCCAAGATATTTTTCGGAATTGGAGTTTGATCATATCATTGATGCAAATAATGCAGAGGATGATCCACGTACGGCTGAATTAACCAAAGATTATTTGAAGCATTATGGAATAACATCCATTATGAACATTCCAGTTAAGTTTAAAGGAAAAATAGTGGGGATTGTTTGTCATGAACACGTAGGGCCAAAAAGAATATGGACTTATGAAGAACAGGCTTTTGCCACCTCCATTGCAGGTATAGTTTCGCTTTCATTAGAAATTGAGGAAAGGGAGAAAACCGAGGAGGATTTAAAAAAATTAAATGAAGTACTGGAAGAACGTATCAAAGCCAGAACTGCTGAGCTGTCTTCTAGCGAAGAAAAGTTTCATGCTATTGTAGAATCTGCCAACGATTCTATTATTTCGGCTGATAAAGAAGGGGAAATAATTTATTGGAATACAGCAGCCGAAAAAATGTTTGGTTATTCTTTAGACGAAGCTATTGGAAAGCCCATATCTCTTATAATACCTCAACAATACCTTGAAAAAGATAAAGTAGGATTTGATCATTTTCTTAAAACTAAAGAAGCCCGAATTATTGGTAAAGGAGATATTGAAATGAGTGGCCTTAAAAAAGGCGGAATTGAATTTCCAATTGAATTGAGTGTAGAGACCTGGAAATCTAATAATGAAGATTTTTTTACTGCCATTATAGAAGATATTACAGAAACTAAGAAAGCGAAAGAAAAATTAAAAGAATACCAGCACTTTTTTAATAACAGTTATGACCTTTCTTGCATTGCCAATGTACAGGGCTATTTTGAAATTCTTAATCCCAACTTTGAAAAGGTGTTGGGCTATTCGGAAAAAGAATTGCTTGAAAAACAGTTTTTTAATTTTGTACATCCTGATGATTTGGATTCTACCCTGCAGGAAATTGAGAAACTAAAAAGCGGAGCTGTTACTGTTAATTTTATGAATAGGTTTCGGAAAAAAGACGGTGGTTATTTATGGCTTGATTGGAACTCCACTCCAGATCCAGCTACGGGAAAAATTTATGCCATTGCCCGCAACATTACCGAACAAAAAATAATAGAAATAGCACTAAAGCAAAAATCTGAGGAAACAAAACAGGGTAATATTTTTCTCGATTCTATTCTTGAAAACATCCCGAATATGATTTTTGTAAAAGATGCAAAAGAATTGCGCTTTGTTCGTCTCAATAAAGCAGGGGAAGAATTACTAGGATATAAAAAAGAAGATTTAATTGGAAAAAATGACTACGATCTTTTTCCGAAAGAACAAGCTGATTTTTTTACCGCTAAAGACAAAGACGTGATCAATAAAGGTGGAATTCTTGACATCCCAGAAGAGGTACTAGAAACCAAAACGGGTAAACATTGGCTTCATACCAGAAAAATAACCATTAAAGATGAATCAGGAAACCCACTTTATTTATTAGGGATTTCCTGGGATATTACCGAACAGAAAAAAGTAAGATCGGCTCAATAAATGTCGCGTTGAAATATTTTATTTTTTTAAATGATGAAATTCAAATTTGAGATACCTTTTGGACGAACTTAAAATCTAGATATTAGTTGTATTTTTATTTAGTATGTCCCAAATTATAAATAAATATTTTTTGTTCATTGATGAAAGTGGAGATCATGGCTTAGTTACTTTAGACCTAAATTTTCCTATATTTTTATTATGTGGCATAGTGATTCATCAAGATCATTACCAAAAAGTGAGGGAAGACTTTAATGAAATAAAAGCTAATTTTTGGGGTAACAAAGAAGTGATTTTTCATTCTCGTGACATTAGGAAGTGTGAAAAGGAGTTTCAGATTTTATTTGATTTAGAGTTAAAACAGCAATTTTATCATCAATTAAATCAGTCTATAATTAATCAGAATTATACCGTTATAGCATCGGCTATTGGCAAAGAAAAGTACATTAAACAATACGGAAAATTATCAAATGATGTTTATGAGCTTTCATTGTCTTTTATTATTGAAAGAGCAGTATTTTATTTAGATGAACAACCAGATCCAAATAAAGAACTGGAGATTGTGATAGAGAAACGAGGCCCTAAAGAAGACAAGAAATTAGGAGAACATTTTCAGCGCTTAATTGCCAGAGGCACAGGTTATGTTTCTCCAGAGCGATTAAAATATCTGCAACTTAAAATTACATTCAGAGATAAAAAAGAAAATATTAATGGGTTACAATTAGCAGATTTGTTGGCTTATCCAACAGCTAGGTATATATTAGAGCCTAAAAGGGCTAATCCTGCATTTGAAAACTTTGCAGATAAATTCTACTCGAAAAATGGAAAAAAGTATGGACTTAAAACATTTCCATAAAAAACGAAAGCCAAACACAAGGTTTGGCTTTAGCTCGACCGGGGACACCCCAATCCTTTTATCTTTAAGGTCTTAATAAAACAAATATAATCATATAAGTGCGTCTTTTGCAAGAAATTTTGGAAAAAGCTAAAAAATCATTCCCCCGGATGATACCTTTTCTTTACGTTCTTCAGTATTTCCTCTTTATAAAATAGCACATCTTTAAACTTTCCTTCGGTATAAGCTTTTGCTTGATCATAAAAATGAGGAGAGTTTGCATTTCCGCTTACACCGCCAGCCAGTAAAGATTTTGCTTTAATTTTGGGTCCAAATTCTACGGCACATACAAAACTGTTTCCGCTTACTCCATAGCGTTTGTTGGTACCGGGCATCACTCTGCTATTAAAAGAAGGTAACTGTCCCCAAAGGGCAGAAGCAAAACCTACCGGAATACTTTCTTTTTGGTCATCATAAACTTCATCAATATTGCCGGTTAACCTTTGAAAGCGGTTGACATCGCCCCAAGGCATTTCCCATTTTCCAAATTTGCTTTCTAAATCTTTCAGAATAGTATTTAAGGTGCCCAATAATTTTTCGGGGGTAGCGGTTTTTACAAAAGCAGTGGTTTTTTCTACCTGATCGGCCTCGCCTTGGTCAACATAAACTTTCTGAATATCGGGGCTTAACTTTTGTGCCCACTCTATGGCTAAAGTAGTGGCAACAGAAGATGCCGAAGAACGATAATCCCATTTCTTTAAAACAGCAATAGGTTCTTTTAAGTTGGGATAGGCATCGGCTTTAGCCTGATAAGCATTTAATAAGGCAGGAATTAATAAGTCAAAAGCTGATAGGTAGCGGTCGTAACCGGTTTCAATAGTTTTATCTATAGTAAACTGATGTTCTTTGCTGAGTACTTTTACCGCATTTAAACCTCTAAAGTTATCGCCATCAGGAGCCATATAAGCTGGGTAATTTTCTTTTTTAGGGCTGTAAATTCCGGCTACTGTAAAAGGAGTAGAGTTGCAATTTTGTAACCAGCCATTTTTTGGATTATAGATATGTACGCCTTCTTCTACGCTATGTAAGCCTTTGTAGGCTGTCGCCGATGTAGATCCATCAACCGGTTTAGACCAATTAAATTTAGTATCTCTTACCGGAATATGGTTGCCATGCCAATAAGCAATATTTCCTTTGCTATCTGCAAAAACGGTGTTATTAGAGGTATTTGCCTTTAAATCCATGGCTTTGATGTAGTCATCCAAACCTTTGGCTTTGGTGCGCACCCAGCTTTGTTCTAAGCTTTTTGCTGATCGGTTAAACGATTTTAAACTCACCCATTTACCATCTCTTTCGGCCATTATTGGGCCATGTTGTGTAAAATAAGCATCAATGTTTTTTTCTGCTGTTTGGTTTCCGTTTTTGTATTTGATACTGATCTTTTTTTGTG
Organism: Pedobacter cryophilus; assembly: GCF_005116455.1. GTDB lineage: Bacteria > Bacteroidota > Bacteroidia > Sphingobacteriales > Sphingobacteriaceae > Pseudopedobacter > Pseudopedobacter cryophilum. The sequence continues at coordinate 213,537 of NZ_SWBP01000001.1, read as the reverse complement.
TAACAGGAAGTAATTTTCCATCATATTCGTAAACAAGTTTTCCGTCTTTTCTACTTATTTTTTCAATATAACTATCCGCCACGTCCACATTATTGGAGGTATGCATCCACCCACAGTTTTCATTAAAGCCCTGATAAATAAAAAACTGTCCCCAAGTTACCGCTCCATAAGCGTTTAAGCCTTCCTCGCTAGTGACTTGTACTTCTGGTCTGAAATAAAAAGTGGTATGCGGGTTAATGTATAAAATGGCATTGCCAGATAAGGTGTTTTGTGGTGCAATGGCAAACCCGTTTGAACCCGTTTGATGATCTAAGATTTTAGGAACCAAAGTGCCAATTTTTTGTTCTCCCGAGTAAAAATTTCTTAATTCATTTACAGTAATATCTGCGGTACTAATGGCGCCAATACTTCCATCTGTCCATAAATATGGGTACCAGGGTTTAAATTTAGTGAGTAGGGCTGGTTTTACATTTGGGTTTTTGTAGAGGTAATAATTTATTCCATCGGCGTAAGCATCTAATAATTTTTTCATCCAGGGTTCAGCATTTTGGTAATCTGAAATGGCTTCGGTAGAGTCAATTAATAACCTGATAAGTAAGTCGTTATAAATTTCTTTTTCTCCTTTAATTTCTGATAAACGACCTAATTTCTCCACATAGTTCATTTCTACTCTTTTAAAATCATCTTCACATTGAGCGTAAAGCAAACCAAAAACAGCATCTGCATCGGTTTTTCCGTAAACATGAGGAATGCCATATTGGTCTCTAATAATTTCGACTTGTTTGGCTTGGGCCTGATAGCGCTTTATTTCTGTTTTTGTAAATTTTTGAGCAAATAATGTTGCAGGGAATAGAAAAAGCAGGAGAAATTTTTTCATAAAATTGGTTTGATATCTTTTACAAAAGATAATTAAAAGTTCAAATTAGTGAAAAAAGAAAAGACCTTAAAAAATGTTTCGTTTTTAAGGTCTTTACCATTAAAATGTTACTAAAAAGATTCGCCTAAGGAAATATATAAGCCTGAAATTCTTTTTTCGCCTGTGGGTTTTTCTCCCCATCCATAATCTAATCTTAAGGCTAAACTTTTATCTAGATCAAAAAATATTCTGGTGCCAATACCGTAATTGGGTTTAAGGTTTTGTGTGACGTTTGCATCCTTTCCATAAGTAGAACCAGTTCCTCCAAAAGCAACCAAACCTAATCTATCTATCAACCTTAATCTTAACTCTGCCTGTAAAGCCAAATAATTTCTATCGCGGTAACGCCCTAAATAGTAACCACGCATAATTTGGTCGTTCCCTAATTGGCGCAATAGGTAAAACGGAATTTCATTTTTACTGCTTATGGTTTCGTAAAATAATTGACTACCAATGGTTAATTTTTTGGTTGGCGTATAAAAATAACGAGCATCGGCCGTAAAAAGGTTTCCTGTAAAGTTGTTGCCGCCAAATAAATTGGGGGCATATCCATATCTTAACCTGGTGTAAAAGCCTTTTGTGGTGTAGGTGTTGCTATTTCTGGTATCAAGTAATTGGGTTAATTTCAATAATAAAAATCTGCCACCGTCTTTATCAAACAAAGGCGCCTGACTTTCGGTATCAAAAATGCCACCTGCCTCACGGTCTTTAAAGTTTAAAGATTCAAATTCTACACCCAAGCCCGGATAATAAGATTTAGTTAATTGGCGCTCTATTTCAGTATTAAAACGATACCTTTTTTGAGTAATCAAATCTTCATCAGCTCTTAAAGTTTGGTTGCCAAGGCCATAAAAATTAAAAGGAGTATTAGAAAATCTTGCCTCATAGATATGGTGCCATTTATTTTTTTTAGACCAAATATCACCTCTAGCAGAAATCTGAGTAACGCCTTTTGTACTGGTATAGGCCACACCGTATACTTGTGACGCTCTAATAATGGTATCGGCTTTGTCTATATAAAAAGAGTAAATCCCTACTGCACCAAATTCAAAGCCGGCCTCTTGGCTGTAACCAAAAAGAGGAACAGGTAAAAAACTATTATGCCTTGTAGTATCACTAGAGAATAGTTTTTTTATAAGTTTTTTTTGGGAAAAAGCGCTTAATGTTGAAGTAATTAACATTAAGGTGATGATGATTTTTTTCATATTTGGGGCAAAGATACATATCAATATTTGAAAAACATGGTGATGTTGTTTCATAATATCTCTCTGATTTAGTTTGTCAAAATTAATTGGCTTGTGATTTGCTAAGGGCTTTTATTAATTTTTTACACCTTTGTAGCACTTACCATGTTTCGACTAAATTTTTGCTATATAAGTTAATTGGTGAAAAATAGTTTGAATGGTTATTAAAAATTTAAAAACTTAAAAGCCTTGGCGCTGTACATAAATTGCTGAAGCTCTTAATTTAAAATGTTAAAATGTTAAAAAGGTTAAGTTTATTTCTAATTATTTTTCTTGGTTTTACGGTAAATACAAAAGCAAATTTTGATTTCAACAATAATTGCGTGAAGGCTTATCAAGCAATTTTTGATTTAAGAATTAATGATGCTAAATTTCTTATTAAACAAGAAAAGCAAGTACATCCCAATAATGGCATTACAATTCTTTTAGATAATTACGTTGATTTCTTTTCACTGTTAATATCTGAGAATCTGGCTGAGTATAACAACTTAAAAAATTTAAAATCAAGTAGGTTATCAGCACTAGAGAAGCAAGACAGATCTTCTCCTTATTATCTTTTTGCACAGGCCGAGATTAATTTACAATGGGGAATGCTAAAAAGTAGATATCAAGATTATCTTTCATCGGGTTTAGATATTAGAAAAGCTGATAATCTGTTAAAAGAAAATGAGGCTAAGTTTCCTGGTTTTTTGCCAAATAAAAAAAGCTCGGGCTTGGTAAATGTTATTTTAGGAGCCATCCCACCAAATATAAAAGGAATTTTGCAGTCTTTTGGTTTTAGAGGAGATGTAAACCAGGGGATAAAAAAGTTAGATCTTCTTTCCACATCCCTATCCAATAGCTCCTACAGTTTTTACAAGGAGGAAGTGATATTTTTTTTGTGTTACATAGAGACAGAACTATTGCATAACCGAGCCAATTACCAAAAAATCATTAATCTTACCAATGGTTTTGGTGATGATAGTTTGTTAAAAAGCTACTTGCAAGGTTATGTTGCTTATAAAAACACCCATAATGATGATGCTATTCGTTATTTAAGTAAAGTAACGTCATTAGAGAAGACCTATATCAATTTTCCCAGAATAAACTACTTGTTGGGTAGTGCAAAATTAAACAGGAACGATTCTGACGCTTATGTTTATTTTGCAAAGTATTTAAAGGAATATAGCGGAATAAATTATGTGAAAGATGCTTATTTGAAGCTGGCTTACTATTATTATCTAAGAAATGATTTACCTAGATACCAAACGTTTTTAAGGCAGGTAAAAACACAAGGAAATGTTTTTGATGAAAAAGATAAACAAGCGTTAAAGGAAGCGAATGACAATCCGCCAAATTTGGACTTATTAAGAGCTCGTTTTGCTTTTGACGGTGGTTATCACAGTAAAGCTTTAAATTATTTGAAAGATAAAACAATAGCTAATTTTAAACTCCCAAGAGATCAAATAGAATTCTATTATCGATTAGGGAGAATTTATGACGAGTTAGGGAGAAGCAATGATGCTTTAATTAATTATCAAAAAACTATTTATGCTGGTAAGTCAAGCAGCTATTATTTTGCTGCTAATTCTGCTTTAAACATAGGCTTAATTTATGAGCAAAAGCAAGATAAAGGCAAAGCAGCCAATTTTTACAAGCAAGCTATTGCGATGAAAAATCATGAATATGAAAGCAGTATAGAAAATAAAGCGAAGGATGGTTTAAGTAGATTGGGTTATTAAAACCTAAGCTCAATAATAAAAACAAAATAATTTGGGCGTTTTAATACGTATCAAACCCATCCTTTTGGGGCTATCCGCTATATCTTCATCTCCGAAATGGAAATAAGGATGCCCGACCAAAAAGGCAGAATTGCCACTCCAAACTTACCCTTTACACACAACTATAATTTTATAGATTGGGACATAAAAGGAAATAGAATATAGATGGAATTTTATGAATTTAAACTCCATTGAGTTATCAATTATAAAAGAGAAACACTTAATTTATTGATAACGAAGCCAATAAGGATGATAGAACTCCTTCAAAAACTGAAAACTTCTTTAAGTAAATATTATTTAAAAACAAACAGTAATCAAATATTAAACTATTAAAAAAACCAAATTAACCTCATTTATTTGTCGAATTCAGCTTTTAAAAAACTGAATGACAAAATATTTACTCCTAAAATGAAATAATAAATCTGTAAGATGTAATTTCAAATTTTATTATTCATCAAAAAGATGGCAGAGATATCAAATCCCTTAAAATTTTATGGTCTAGATAACTTAAGAGCTTTTGCTATTATTATGGTATTACTTTTTCATTATTCAGGATGGTTTCAACACCCAGCTTGGTTTCCTAAAGTTTTTGAGTTTGGCTGGATAGGTGTTGATTTATTTTTTGTGCTTAGTGGGTTTTTAATATCCTCTCAACTGTTTGTCCAAATCAAAAAGGAAGGTGCTTTTTCAATGAGAGAATTTTTCATCAAAAGATTTTTCAGAATTATACCAGTCTATTATTTTGTTGTGGCTATTTATTTTCTATTCTCTTTCTTTAGTAATGATTTTGGTGCCAGACAACAACTTCCTCCACTTTGGAAATTTTTAACCTTTACGCAAAACTTTAATGCCGATTTTGCCAATACTGGTTCCTTTAGCCAAGTTTGGTCGCTTTGTGTAGAAGAACAATTTTACCTGATACTACCTTTTACCTTATTGTTTTTTTTAAAAGTAGGTAAGCTTAAAAAAGCTTATCTGCTGTTAATTATTTTGTTTTTAGGCGGTTTTTTAATTAGGATGTTTTGTTATAAGTATATCTATCTCTCAGCAATTAATGGAATAGCTAATAAGGCAATCTGGCTAAGTACAATTTACTTTCCTACTTATTGTAGACTAGATGGTTTATTGATTGGAGTTGTAATAGCAGCATTTTATAATTACCTGCCTTCTCTTTTCTTAAAACTTTCTAATTACGCAAATACAATTATTGTTGTAGGGATATTGATTGTTATTATTGCTTACTTTCCTAGCAGGTACCAATATAATTTTGTGAATACCATTTTTGGTTTTCCTACAATATGTCTAGCTTTCGGTTTGCTGGTATTAGGCGCTATTATGCCCAATAGTATGTTGTATCAATGGAAGTCTAAACTGCTTTCTAAAATAGCACAACTTTCTTATAGTATATATCTTATTCACATGGCAGTTTTTCTGTCTATGCAAACCATACTTTTTGAGTTTGGAATAATTAAAAACAGTAATCTTACTTTTTTATTTTCTTTGATATTTTGTGGTTTTTTTTCCCTAATACTTCATTATTGTATAGAGAAACCATTTATGAAAATACGAGTTGAGTTTTTGAAGAGCAAATTATTTAATCCAAGTTCTTGAATCATAAATTTATAGTTTAAATCTTTTGTTAATAAAATAGTTTCATGAGATACCTCAAAATTAATATCATCAGCTTAATAGCTATCCTAATTTACTCTTGCAATCCACAAGAAAATCAAACAAGCCAATTTACATTTAATGCCGAAAAAGAAAAGCCAGAGATTAACATCATGTTAGATTCTTTTAATCAGGCTGCTGCCGATGCTAACTTTGATCTGTATTTTAGTTTTTATACCGATGATGCTATTTTCACTGGAACAGATGCTACCGAACGCTGGGATAAAGAAGAGTTTATGGTTTGGGCTAAGCCTATTTTTGAAAGAGGAAGAGCTTGGAATTTCACTGCTTTAGAAAGGCATATCAATTTTGATAGCACAGGAAATATAGCTTGGTTTGATGAATTGCTAAACACCCAAATGAAAATTTGTAGAGGTTCTGGCGTATTGATTAAACAAGGCGACCAGTGGAAAGTAAAGCAATATATTTTATCTGCAACAATTCCAAATCCAATAATGGACGATGTGGTAAAAATGAAAGCTTCGGCAGAAGATAGTTTGATTAATAAAATAGTAAAGACGAAGTGATGTAAGTGTTTTAATACCTCGGTCTGTGTTCTCACAATACCAAATCTCCCTATTGCTATTAAAGTTAATGCTTGTACTTTATGGATGATATTCTCTAGACTAAAAGGAAGGATGGGATATAGAAATTAAAGAAAGTCAGAGACTACAACTATTCTTAATAGCAGCAATAAATTTTATCAAATTTATTCTGGATTTGCTTTAAAAACAGATGTGTTTACACGGTAGACTGCTAAAGTTAATGCTCTTTTTAAGTACAAAAACTATGCTAATTAACTCTTAAATAAATAATAATTATCGAACTAAAACCACTTCTATTATTGTTCTTTTGTAAACCTAAACTGTTTTTGAATAGCTTGTTGATGGTGGCTATTAATTTTTGATTTTAATACCTCAAAATCAAATTGGTCATTATTGCCACAGTCTAACATTTGGAAATTAACAGATGGCTTTAGACTTTCAAAGTATTCTGTTAAGTTGCTACTCCAAATTAACTGACATTTTCCTTTAACCATTGATAAAATATTATTAATGCCATCCTTAACTTCTATGTATCTAACATGTTGAGACTCTAAATTACCTTGTGGAAACATGATTAATACATTGCCAGGTGTACTTAATATTTCTGCAGCATAGGCTAAACTTTCTGATGATGATTTTGAGTGTGGAGCTATAGAAAAGCAGCCAAAATATCTTAACCAAGGGTTTTTCTGAAGTTGCTTTTTCAAAATCATAATATTAAAACCAGTTAAATTTTGCTTTTTATGAATTGCGTTGTAGCTTAGAAATAATGCCCAAAAGCCGTCCCAAAAACCTAGATGGTTACACATTAATAAATAAGAACAATCAGATTGTATGGGAACATCATGAATTATTAACTTGTTAAATCGTCTCTTTAAAAACCAATTTAAAAACTTTGCACAAGCAAAATAAACTGATTTTGGAAGTAATTTGGCTTTAATAATCATTTAATAACTTAGTTAATTGACTTGAAAAGTTAACATTAATCATTTCATGATTTTCATCTAAAACCAATTGTGTGGCATTTTTGATTTTTGGAATGAATTTGTAGCCAATCTTTTCTGGATAATTTTTGTCTCTAGCCCCAAAAATGAAGAAACTTTTAATTTGATGGGTATTTAAGTTGGTGATAAATTTAGAGCTATTTAATTCGAGTTGTTTTAAAAAGGTAGTACTTGCGTAAAATGCAAAACGAAGCTCGTATGTTTCTATTTCTTTGTGAAGAATGTGAAAGGTTTTATCATCAACTATTTTAACTTTTTTAATAAGCTTCAAAAGATTTAACATTCCTTTATCACTAAGAGCTAGCCTTTCTAATAATTTGTTACCAACTTTTTTTGTGCTGAGAAATGTAACTAACCAACCCGGTTGCAATGTAGAAGGTGCTGCTGTAATAAATTCGTTGATACGCTCTGGAACTTCTTCTACTAAGGTTGCCGCATAATGCGAACCCATAGAATATGACAATACTGAGAAAGTAGTAATTTGGTGATTGTTACAAAAATCTAAAAATAAATCACTTAACTCTTTTTTGCTGATTCCCTTTTTTATAAATTCGAGATTTGGATGCTTTAAAACGGTTTCTTTATGAAAGAATAAATCAAAACCATAAAAAGTATATTTGTGACCTAATTGCTCTTCTAAAACTTTAAACTGTTTACCATGCATACCATAACCGTGAAAGCAAAGCATGGGTTTATCTCCAACCCCAAATCTGTAATAATGAATTTTTGCTAGCGGATGGTCAAAATAATAGTCTATCATTAGCAAACATTTTTAACTAAGGCACCCGCCCAAACGTAATCTCCATCATGGCTTATTGTTAAACTTATATTTAGATGGATGAGATTTTCAGGTAAGTGAACACTAGGTCTTCCAGAAATTTTTTCTCTTAAAATTTCGATTTTTTTAAAAGGTAATGCTTCACTATATATTTGCTTTATAGCTTTATAAGTAGCTTCTTTTGCCGCCCAAGTAGAGGCATATCTTAAAATTGAGGGATTAAAAAGTTTACAATATTCAATCTCACGCTTGGTATAAACTTTTTGTTGAAATAGCGGATTAAATGAAAGTTCAAAATCAGGGAGAAAAACTAAATCGTTTCCTAATGAAAAACCTTGTTTAGGAATAAGATTTATTAATGATTGTTCTATATTATTCTTCATCTATTACAATACCCATAATATTAAAACCACCATCAGTAAAATGAATATTACCACTTACTTTTGTAGATAAATCAGAGAAATAATAAATGGCAGTGTCTGCAACATCTTGGGCAGTTACATTTCCTAGTGGCGCTGTTACTTTACCAATTTTCCTTAGCTTTCTTACACCACTTATACCTCCAGAAGAAGTGGTCATCACTAATCCCGCAGAAATTGCATTTACTCTTACTTTTGACTTTCTAAAATAATGAGATAGAAATTTCATGATATTCTCTAAAGCTGCTTTATTTATAGACATTCCTGCGTAATCTGGAAAAACCCGTTGAGATGCGTTATAAGTTAGGGTTAAAATAGATGCTTTCTCGGTTAAAAGTGGCTCTGCAACTCTACAAATTCTCAATAATGAATACGCACTGATATTAAAAGAATCCATCAAATCCTCAAAAGGAATATCAATATAACTTGGCGCAGCTTCATCAGAACCATAAAAACTATTGCATATTACATTTTGATTTCCAAATGCAACGCCATGCAATAAGTAGTTAATTGGACCCCAAGTATTATAAACAGCATTTAAAAAGTCTGCAATTTCTTGCTCGTTTCTTACATCAACTTCTTGGGTAATACTTTCTATCTCATGTGCCTTTAAAATAGCTAAAACCTCATCTTTGGTTTCTTTTGTATAACTAACAGCTACTCTACATCCTGATAAATGTAGTTTTAAAGCGATTTGAAAAGCGATAGAACTTTCGTTTCTTACGCCAAAAACAACGGCTACTTTATTTTTATTATCAATCATTAATTATCTTTTGATACTAACATGGCGCTATTGGTTCCGCCAAAGCCATAATTTAAACAGGCAACACTATTTATTTCTTTAGAAAAAACTTCTTGCTTTAATAAATCTCTATAATAAAGCAACGGTTCTTTTGGTCCACTCCAACTATCTACAGTTTGAAAAGTTTCTAACTCTGGATTTAAGTTATCAGAATTTAAACAAGGAAGAACCTCTTGCCTTTTAAGCATGAGTATCGCTGTTATAAATTCAACCGCACCAGCTGCGCCTAACATGTGCCCAAATTGTGATTTTGGAGCTGCTATTTGAAAGCCTTTATCGCCTAAAGTATCTACTACGCTTAGTAATTCAACAGCATCGCCTGTTGGTGTAGAAGTTCCATGAACCTTTACTACATCAGTGCGAAGAGAAGTATCATTCAAAAGACCTTTCCAAAGTCTTTTTTGTCCAGAAAATGATGGAGCAAACATATCACCATCACCATCTGAATTATTAAAGTACGAATCTATTACTCCTAAAATATTTGCACCTCTAGCTTTGGCTATATCATAAGCTTCTAAACAAACTATACCAGTTCCAAAAGAGCAAACGAACCCATTTCTATCTTTATCGAATGGTCTTGAACTTTGGTGCGGTTCAAACCCACGACTCAAAACCTGCATACCATCAAAACCTAAAAAAGTTTCTAATGCGGTGCCTTCTGAGCCTCCGGCAACAATACGATCTTGCAAACCGAAACTTATTAAACGGTAAGCATATCCAATATTACCAAGACCAGTTGCACAAGCAGAGCCCATCGCTTCACATACTCCTCTATTCTTAATTAGACAGGATACATTGGCTGCTTCACGGTAAACCATTCCCCTATCTACAGTATGAGCACCTACTGTACGTGTTTTTTTGCCAAGTTCAAAAAAGTTGTGCCATGCAATACGTTGTATCTCGTTACCACAACTCCCAGAACCAACTACTACGCCTGTTTGTTCAGACTCAACTTCGGAGTTATTCCATCCAGCCATTTTTATAGCGTCTATTGAGCTTAACATTGCCCAAATACTCCCTATGTCTGCGGTAGCCAAGTTTCTATCTGGAATTCTGTTCAATAAATCAATATAAGATTCTGGATAACCTTCTACCAAACTAGACGTTACAGGCTCTAAATTCACCTCTGCTTCGGTAATATAACCTGCAACTGATGAACGTACTTGCTTTCCGTAGCTTAAAGGTTTATCCCAGCTTCTAATCAGGCTTTGGTTGCTAAATAGTTTTTGTTCAAAATCTAAAAGATCTTTACAATCTGGGAAAACACCTCCCATGCCCACAACTGCAACCTTTCTGCCTTTCATATTCATTTTTAACTGTTAGCTTTTGTTTTGATAATTAAATCTACAAAATCTCTAACCTTAGATCCTAAATCATCAATATCATCATCATCAAATTCTAAATCAAATTTTTGCTCGGCTTTAGCTGCAATATTAATCATCTCTGTAGATGGAGTTTTTAAATCAGCAATAAAATCAGTCTCCTCTTTTATATCTTTTAACTTTTCTTGATCGATTGTTCTAACCGTTTGTAGAATTTCTACCAATCCATCAATAATTTCTTTTCTTTCCATGTTGTATTCTATATTTATTTTCTTTTAATGGCTCTACCAGTAATGCCAAATAACTCAGCAACTAAAGTAAAGCTATCATCTATTTCGTAATTATTTAATTTCTCTGTAGTAAAGTCTTTAAAGTGTGCATTTAAATCTAAACCTGCTGGCACTTTATAAACCCTTCCATCAATAACAATTTGCCTAAATTTAAAAAACATAATTTTACCCATGCTGATAAATGTGTCGCCTTCTAAAAGGTAAGAGTGAAAATTAACTCCACCTACACTAATGAAAGTAGGTATAAAATCACTATGAGTTTTTGAAGTATCATCACCTCGTTTCAATCGAGTTAAAAACTCTGCACAAGAACCTGAGGTTGCCTGGGCAAAAGATTCTATCATATCTACCCCTCTAAAAACACCAAAGTGGTCTTTTACATCAAAAGCTGTAGGCGTATAACTTGCAACAATACCATGATTAGGATCATGCCAATTGTATTCATTTACCAATAATTTACTTGGTCCGTGAATTAAAACTTTGTTAGGGGCAGTACCTACTAAATTTACTTCCATTAAAGTACTCCTCCGTTTATATTGATAGTACTTCCGTTGATAAATGATGCTTTGTCTGAAATTAAAAAAGCTAAAACTTGTGCAATTTCATCGGCTTTGCCAGCTCTTTTCAATGGAATATTTGCAACCAATTTATCTTGCTCTATTTGAGGGATTACTGCCGTCATTTCTGTTTCTATAAAACCTGGCGAAACACTGATTGCCCTAATTTGATTATTTTCGAAAAGTGCGCCAGCTTCCTTAGCTAATGATTTTGTGAATGCTGCAATACCTGCTTTTGTTGCCGAATAAACAGTTTGGTACGCATTCCCAGTATCGGCAACTAAAGAACTCATATTAATAATTACTCCTTTTTGTTTAACCGAAAAAATTTTGAATGCTGTTTTAGATATTTGAATTGGGGTTTTTAGATTAATTTGTATCGCATTATCAATTTCCCGCTCGGGCTGAAAAGATAAAGGTTTACTTACATTGATACCTGCGTTGTTAATTACTGCATATAAATCATCACCATGTTGTGCTTTAAGTTCTTTACAAAAAGCGGTAACTTCTTCAGGTTTAGAAAAATCGGCGGCTAAAATGTAATTGCCTTCTTTTAGGTGAGTGATATTTTCTGTTTTTGTAGCATGTAAAATTAGGCAGTAATCATCATTTAAAGCGTTTGCAATTGCTAATCCTAAACCTCTGCTTGCTCCTGTAATTAAAACTTTAGGTTTCCTCACTATTTTTTAAGTATTTTTTACTGTGTCAAAAATATAAATTATCAATGCATAAACAATTAATAATTTAACGTAAGGGTTAATTATCTATAATTTTTATCCAATAATGCTCCATAGTCACTGCAATTTTAACTTTATATAGGGTATTAATGTTGAATGGCTTAAAATAACATTCACCAGAATGTAAACCAAAATTCTATTTTTGCAAGCAAAAACAATTCAAATGAGCGAATCAAGAGGTCCAATTTCACAATTTATAGAAAAAAACTATTTGCATTTTAATGCTGCGGCATTAATGGATGCGGCTAAAGGTTATGAAACTCATTTAGCAGAAGGTGGAAAAATGATGATCACCTTAGCAGGAGCAATGAGTACCGCCGAGCTTGGTATTTCTTTAGCAGAAATGATTAGACAAGATAAAGTGGCTATTATTTCTTGTACAGGTGCCAATTTAGAAGAAGATATTATGAATTTGGTAGCACACTCTCATTACAAAAGAGTGCCAAATTATAGAGACTTAAGCCCACAAGATGAATGGGATTTATTAGAGAATCATTATAACAGGGTAACCGATACTTGTATCCCTGAGGAAGAGGCTTTTAGAAGGTTGCAAAAGCATATTCAAAAGATTTGGATGGATGCCGAAGCCGCTGGCGAACGTTATTTCCCTCATGAATACATGTATAAAATGCTTTTAAGTGGGGTTTTAGAACAATACTATGAAATTGATCCAAAAAATTCATGGATGTTGGCTGCCGCCGAAAAAAACTTGCCAATTGTAGTTCCAGGATGGGAAGATTCTACCATGGGTAATATTTTTGCGTCTTATGTGATTAAAGGTCAATTAAAAGCCAGCACCATGAAAAGTGGGATCGAATACATGACCTGGTTGGCAGATTGGTATCCGAAAAACTCTGAGGGTAAAGGTTTAGGCTTTTTCCAAATTGGTGGTGGTATTGCCGGAGATTTTCCTATTTGTGTAGTTCCAATGCTTTATCAGGATATGGAAATGGAAAATATTCCTTTCTGGAGTTATTTCTGCCAAATTTCAGATTCGACCACTTCTTATGGTTCTTATTCTGGAGCAGTTCCTAACGAGAAAATCACTTGGGGAAAGTTAGATATCCATACTCCAAAATTTATTGTAGAGTCTGATGCTACCATAGTTTGCCCACTTATTTTCGCTTGGATTTTAAGACAATAAATAATTTAAATCAAATTATAAAATCCAAAACAAAAGTGTGATTTGTGCTATTTCTATTAAAAGCTTTATTTTTTAATAGGAAGTGAGTTTTTTAACCTTGTTTAGAATGATTTTAAATTAGTAAAACAAGTCATCAAATTGTCAGGCAAAACGTAATTAATTATACTTTTGTGGTTCGAAAATGTGAGGTTAAACAATTAATCGAGCCTTTTTTTAAATCTTAATAATCAAATTTAGTGTATAACAAACTCAATATGAGAAACTTCTCATCTGATTTTAGAAGATTAATTAGATCCCTAACGGTGGTTTCGGCCATTACTTTAAGTTCGGTTGGGGTAATATTTGGTCAAGCAGTTCCTGCAGATACTTCAAAAACAGCAACACCAGCAGCAGCCGGTGCCGCAGCTCCAACCGGAGACGCGACAGCTGGAGAAGCTTTATGGACCGCCAATTGTGTTTCATGCCATGCGCTCAATAAAAGAGTATTGGGTCCGGCATTAGCTGGCGTTAACCAAAAGTATAACGATGAAGCGTATCTAATTAAATGGATTAAAAATTCTCCGGCAATGATTGCTGCGGGGGATAAACGAGCGGTAGCCATTTATGAAGAATACAACAAGGCAGCCATGTCCGTATTTCCTCAGTTCTCTGATGATGATGTAAAAAACATTTTAGCTTACATCCAAGTAGAGGGCGATAAGAAAGCAGCAGCTCCAGCAGCAACTGATGCAGGTGCAGCAGCTTCTACTGAAAGTGGCGGAATCAGTGACTTTATGTTAATTGGTTTAATTGCCGTTGTTATTATTGCTTTCTTGGTTATTTTGGTTTTAAACCGAGTAATTGGAACTTTAGAGCGACTGTTATTAAAAACAGATAGCAAAGTATTGCTTGAAGAAGAGGAAGAATTAGAAGGTGAAACAAAAGACAGATTTGCCGTAGTTAAGAAATTAGCAAAAAATAAGAAGTTTGTGTTTTTTGTAGTTTTAGCAGGTGTTATTACTTTAGCTTCTTTTGGATGGATGGGTTTATGGAATACAGGTATTCAAACTGGCTATCAGCCCGTACAACCTATTAAGTTTTCTCACCAGTTACATGCCGGAACCAATCAAATACAGTGTCAATACTGTCACTCTGGTGCATGGAAATCTAAGAATGCATCTATTCCATCACTTAACGTTTGTATGAACTGTCATAAATACGTTCAAGCAACAGAAAAGTATGATGGCGAAATTTCTCCAGAAATCAACAAAATCTACTCGGCTTTAGATTATAATCCAGAAACTCAAAAGTATGGTGAAAACCCAAGACCTATTGAGTGGGTAAGAATTCATAACCTTCCAGACTTAGCTTATTTTAACCACTCACAACACGTTAAAGTTGCAGGTATTGATTGTCAGAAATGTCACGGACCTATTCAAACTATGGAAGAAGTTTATCAATACTCTCCATTAACAATGAAATGGTGTATCAACTGTCATAAAGAAACTGAAGTTAAATATCAAGATAATGCTTATTACGATAAAGTAATTGCAGCTCATGATAAGATTAAAAAAGGTGAAAAAGTGACAGCGGCAGTGTTGGGTGGTTTAGAGTGTGGTAAGTGTCATTATTAATTAATTAGCATAAACAATTACAGTTTTATATAGCTTAAATGGAAAGCACAAAAAAATATTGGAAAGGTTTAGAGGAGATTAATAAAACTCCTGAGTTCGTAGAAAAGAATAAAAACGAATTTGCTGAATCTCTTCCTATTGAAGAATTATTGGAAGGTTCTGGCTTAAAAGCCGCTACACCTCGTAGAGATTTCTTAAAGGCAATGGGCTTTGGTTTAGGGGCGGTGAGTTTAGCAGCATGTAATGTTGCGCCGGTTCAAAAATCTATTCCTTATTTAATTAAGCCAGAAGAGATTACTCCAGGTATTCCAAATTATTATGCCTCAAGTTATAAAGGCGGAAGTATCTTGGTGAAAACCAGAGAAGGTCGCCCTATTAAAGTGGAGGGAAATCCAAACTGTATTATTAATAAAGGTGGATTAAGTGCTCAAGCTCAGGCTACAGTATTAGATCTTTATGATATTTCTAAATTGAAAGGCCCTTGGTTTAAAGGAGCAGAACAATCTTGGGAAGATATAGATCAACACGTAAAAGGAGAACTAAACAAGATTCAGGCATCAGGTAAAACCATTGCTATTGTAAGTTCAACTATTAATAGTCCTTCTTCTAAAGCAGTAATTGCAGATTTTACTACCCAGTTTCCTTCAACAAAGCATATTACTATTGATCCTGTTTCTTATGCAGGTATTATAACAGCTAATGAAGCTAGTTTTGGTAAAGCAGTATTGCCTCAATATCGTTTTGATAAAGCAAATGTTATTGTAAGTTTTGGTGCAGACTTTTTAGGATCATGGATTTCTCCGGTTCAGTTTACCAAGCAATATGTAAGTAACCGTGGTATGGCTTCTCTTAACGAGAAAAGAATGTCGAGACATATTCAGTTTGAAGCTGGAATGAGTATGACAGGTACCAATGCCGATTCTAGAATTGCTATTAAATTATCAGAAGAAGGTCCAGCGTTGCTCGCATTATATGCAGCCGTAACAGGATCAAGCTTAGGTAATTCTTCTTTAGGAGAAAATAAAGTTGCTGATAGCGCCATTAAATTAGCAGCAAAAGAACTGTTGAACGCAAAAGGAGCTGCATTAGTAGTAGCTGGTTCAAATGATGTAGCTACCCAAACTATTGTTAATGCTATTAACAGTGCATTAGGAAGTTACGGTACTACAATAGATTTAGACAATCCATCTTATCAATTTACTGGTAAAGAAGCAGATTTTAGCGTTTTATTAGCTGATATGAAAGCGGGTAAAGTTGGAGCAGTAATGTTTTTAGACGCTAATCCTGTTTACAGCCTTCCAAATACCAAAGAATTTGCTGAAGCTTTGAAAAAAGTTTCGCTAACCATTTCATTCTCTGATAGAGAAGATGAAACAGCTAGTTTATGTCAATTAATTGCTCCAAACCATAATTTCTTAGAATCTTGGGGAGATGCAAATGCAGTAGAAGGTTACTATTCATTGGTACAGCCAACTATTAATCCTATTTACAACACCCGTCAGGCAGAGCAAAGCTTATTGATATGGTCTAATAATCCTGTTTCGGATTATTACACTTACGTAAGAAACAACTGGGAAAAATCAGTTCTTTTAGCGGCAGGTAAGAAATGGGATGAGATTTTACAAAGCGGATTTGTTGTTTTGCCAGCCAAAGCTGTTGGAGCAACTGTTTTTGCAGGAAATGTAGCTGCTGCCGCTTCTTTTGTTTCGGCGCAAAGCAAATCTGTTGCTAAAGATGTTGAATTACATGTTTACCAATCTGTAGCAATAGGATCTGGTCAGCAAGCTAATAATCCATTATTACAAGAAACTCCAGATCCAGTATCTAAAGTAACTTGGGACAATTACGCAGCCTTAAATCCTAAGTATGCAGAGAGTTTAGGTCTTGCTCAATATGATGTAGTGACCTTAAAAGGTGGAGAGTATCAGATTGATTTACCAGTTCTTTTTCAACCTGGTCAAGCACAAGGTACTGTTTCTGTAGCTTTAGGTTACGGAAGAACTAAAGCCGGTAAAGTTGCAGATGGCGTAGGTCAAAATGCTTATCCATTTTTAGCGATGAGTAATGGTACGTTTCAATTTGCAAATAATGTAACTATCTCTAAAACTGGTGCAATTGAGGAATTGGCTCAAACACAAACTCACCATTCTTTTGAAGGAAGAAACATTATTCGTGAAGCCACTTTTGCGCAGTACAAAGAAGATGCAGCACATGGAAGTGGAAATCATGGTGCTAAACACGAGACTTACGATTTATGGAATAAGTACGAGCAACCAGGGCATAATTGGGTAATGGCAATTGATTTAAATGCTTGTACCGGTTGTGGCGCTTGTATTGTTGCTTGTAATACCGAAAATAATGTTCCGGTTGTAGGTAAAGATGAAGTTCGTCGCAGAAGAGATATGCACTGGATTCGTATAGATCGTTACTACACTTTCAACGAAGAAGGCAAGCAAATTACTGAAGAGAAAGAAATTGATCATATAGAAGGTAGAATGGAAAACGTATCTGTTGTTCATCAGCCAATGATGTGTCAACATTGCGAACATGCACCTTGTGAAACTGTTTGTCCGGTTTTAGCAACTGTTCACTCTACAGAAGGTTTAAACCACATGGCTTATAACCGTTGTGTAGGTACAAGATATTGTGCAAATAACTGTCCATACAAAGTGCGTCGTTTCAACTGGTTTAACTACTGGAATGATTCTCGTTTTGATAATTACCTAAATAATGAATTCACACAATTAGTATTAAATCCTGATGTTACTACACGTTCTCGTGGGGTGATGGAAAAATGCTCTATGTGTATTCAAAGAATTCAAGCTGGTAAATTAAAAGCTAAGATTGAGAAAAGACCTTTAGTAGATGGAGACGTTAAAGTTGCTTGTCAACAAACTTGTCCGGCCAATGCTATTGTATTTGGAGATGCTAATGATCCTAATTCAGAGGTTTCAAAAGCTTTGAAAAATGAAAGAACCTACTATGTATTGGAAGAAATAAATGTACAGCCAGGTGTAGGTTATATGACAAAAATTACCAACACTGGATTACAAGAAGCTTAATATTTAAAAGATATAAATTAAGATATGGCATCTCATCACGAATCAATATTAAGAGAACCGTTAATTACAGGTAAAAACATTACTTATTCTAGAATTACAGAAGAAGTATTGATGCCTGTAGAAAACAAGCCAAATAGAGCTTGGTGGATAGGTTTTATTGTTGCAGCAGCAGGAGCGGGTCTTTGGTTGTTTGCAGTAAGTTATACTTTCTGGTACGGTATCGGATCATGGGGATTAAATAAAACTGTAGGTTGGGCTTGGGATATTACAGGTTTCGTATGGT
Organism: Pedobacter cryophilus; assembly: GCF_005116455.1. Classification (GTDB taxonomy): domain Bacteria; phylum Bacteroidota; class Bacteroidia; order Sphingobacteriales; family Sphingobacteriaceae; genus Pseudopedobacter; species Pseudopedobacter cryophilum. The sequence goes on along the minus strand of NZ_SWBP01000001.1, from coordinate 195,393 downwards.
GGGTAGGTATTGGTCATGCGGGAACATTAATCTCAGCTGTACTATTACTCTTCCGTCAAAACTGGCGTAATTCTATTAACCGATCAGCAGAAGCAATGACCATTTTTGCGGTAATATGTGCGGCTACTTATGTAGTTTCTCACATGGGTCGTCCTTGGTTAGCTTATTGGCCTTTACCACTTCCAAATCAGTTTGGATCATTATGGGTTAACTTTAACTCTCCATTAGTATGGGACGTTTTTGCAATCTCCACCTATTTCTCGGTTTCATTAGTGTTCTGGTATGTTGGTTTATTGCCTGACATTGCAACTATTAGAGATAGAGCGACAGGCTTAAGAAGAAAAATTTATTCTATCATGTCTTTTGGATGGAATGGATCAGTAAAAACTTGGCAAAGATTTGAGATAGTATCTCTTGTTTTAGCAGGTGTTTCTACACCTTTGGTACTTTCTGTACATACTATTGTATCTATGGACTTTGCAACATCGGTTATCCCCGGATGGCATACTACAATTTTCCCTCCTTACTTTGTTGCTGGAGCAATTTTCTCTGGTTTTGCAATGGTGCAAACACTTTTATTAGTCACTAGAAAAGTATTAGGATTAGAGAATTACATCACCATGTTCCATATTGAATCAATGAACAAAATCATTGTATTAACAGGTTCAATTGTTGGGGTGGCTTATTTAACTGAATTATTTATTGCATGGTATTCAGGTGCTGAGTATGAACAATATGCTTTCTTAAATAGAGTTTCTGGTCCTTACGCTTGGGCATATTGGATTATGATGACTTGTAACGTTATTACCCCACAGTTATTCTGGTTTAAGAAAGTGAGAACTAATATTCCATTATCTTGGATATTATCTATCGTCGTAAATATTGGGATGTGGTTTGAGCGTTTCGTAATTATTGTAACTTCTTTACACCGAGATTATTTGCCATCAAGTTGGGCTATGTTTTATCCTACATGGGTAGATATTTCAATCTTTATTGGTTCAATAGGTGTGTTCTTTACTTTGTTCTTATTGTTTATAAGAGTATTACCTTCAGTAGCTATGGCCGAAGTGAGGTTACTAGTAAAATCTTCTTCAGAACAAGCTAAGAAAAAATTAATGGCAGAAGGAAAAGTGAAAGCTCATGAGGCAGAATACTATGTAGAGTCTTTAGAGAAATATGATAGTGTTGAACAAGCAGAATACGAAAAAATTTAAAAATGAGTAATATCAAATATATTTTAGGCCTTTTTGAAGATCCTGATGATATGATGCATGGGATTGATCAACTTCAAAAAAATAACATCAGTATTTATGATGTTTTTACCCCAATGCCTATTCACGGAATTGAAGATAAATTAGGAGTAAAGAGAAGCAGACTTCCAATTGTTGCATTTTGCTGTGGTATCACAGGAACAATAACAGCATTAAGTTTAATGTACTTTACCATGGCTGTTGATTGGCCAATGAATATTGGTGGTAAACCAAATTTTGCTTTACCAGATTTTATTCCAATTACTTTTGAGCTTACTGTTTTATTTTGTGCTTTTGGAATGGTTGGTGCGTTCTTTTTTAAAAACCACTTTTTCCCAGGCAGAGCACCCAGAGTAATGGAATTAAGAGCTTCGGCTGATAGATTTGTAATTGCAATTGAAGCTAACAAAGGTTTTGATGCAGATAAAATTGACAGTTTATTAAAAGAGGCTGGAGCTATAGAAATTAAACACAACGATAGAAAGTATGTTAGTTATGAATAAGGCAAATATATTTAGTTTAATTTTTGTAGGAATAGCAGTAGCTGCTATACTAAGTTCTTGTCAGGATAAGAGAAGTAGAGGATTAGAATACGCACCTAATATGTACTATCCTATAGCTTTTAACCCAGATCAAAAGAATAAGAATTTTGCAGATGGTAAAACAGCACAATTGCCGCCAAATAATACAACTCCGGTAGGTTTTACTCGCTATGATCAGTTTGCAGATACACCAGAAGGTTATTTAGAGGCAAGTAATAATATGGTTAATCCTTTAGTTGTAAATAAGAAAAACTTATTAGAAGGTCAACAACTATATATTGCTATGTGCGCTCCATGTCATGGAGAAAAAGGTGCCGGTAATGGTAAAATTGTTGAATTAGGTAAATATCCTGCACCTCCCGCTTACGCATCTGGTATGTCATCAAGAGGTGGAGCAATGAAAGATTTAACCGACGGTAAAATTTATCATACAATGCAATACGGTTTAAATTTAATGGGATCATACGCTTCTCAACTATCTCCAGAAGAAAGATGGAAAGTAGTAATGTACGTTCACGAATTACAAAAAGGACAATAATAGATTAAAATAATGGGAGCTCATCTTCAGACATATAATTTTTCAGAACAATTTGACTTTAGTGGCAAAGTAAAAACACTAAGTATAGTTGCTATTCTTGTTGGTATTGCTGCAATTGCTTATGGTTTTATTTCAGGCCATGCAGAGCGTACATTTCTTAACTTATTATTAATGAGTTATTATTTTACCTGTGTTTGTGCGGCAGGTTTATTTTTTCTTGCGGTTCAGTTTGTGGCACAAGCTGGTTGGTCGGCAGGTTTACTTAGAGTTCCTCAGGCATTTGCCAGAGTGTTACCTTTTGCTAGTTTAATTCTTATCGCTGTTGTAACCACAGGATTGCTTACTCATAATCTTTATCACCATTGGGCTGAAGAAGGATTGTCAGATCCTAATAGTCCAAATTATGATGCTTTAATTGCTGGTAAATCTGCTTATCTTAATGTGCCTTTCTTTATTACAAGATTGGTTATATTTTTAGCGAGTTACAGTTTTTTCGCAGTTTTAATTACTAAACTATCTACTAACGAAGATTTGATAGGTGGTTTATCATCTTACAAGAGAAGTATTAAAAATTCCGCTATATTTTTAGTGATTTTTGGATTCACTACCCCAATTTGGGCATTTGATGTGATCATGTCTTTAGAGGCACATTGGTTCTCTACCATGTTTGGATGGTATAATTTTGCTGCCATGTGGGTTTCTGGGATGGCAACTATTGCTATCACTGTTATTCTTCTAAGAAAGGCTGGTTATTTAGGCTGGTTAAACGAAAGTCACTTACATGATTTAGGAAAGTTTGTTTTTGCTTTCTCTATTTTTTGGACGTACATCTGGTTTTCTCAATTCCTTTTGATTTATTACGCAAACATTCCTGAAGAAACAGTGTATTTCTATAAGAGATGGGAACCAAAATTTTTACCATACTTCTGGTTAAATCTAGTCGTTAACTTTTTAGCCCCTCTTTTAATTTTAATGACAAGAGATGCTAAAAGAAAAGCAAATGTGTTACTTGCAATATGTATCATACTAGTTTGCGGTCACTGGTTAGATTATTATATGATGATTATGCCAGGTACATTAGGTGAAGAATCTGGATTTGGAATTATTGAAATTGGTACAGCTTTAGGATTTGTTGGCTTGTTTGCTTTTTCTATGTTAACTAGTTTAAGTAAAGTTTCGCTAGCGCCAAAAAATCACCCATTTTTAGAAGAAAGTATAAATCATCACATTTAAGCATTAATAAGATTCGATTAATAAAATGGATATAAAAAAATATTTCAACCCGAAATTATTATTATCATTTTTAATGGTATTAGGACTTTCACTTCATCAAGCGATGGCTCAAGTAGCTGGAGCAGCAGATGTGGTGGATAAAAATGAAGGTCTAGGAAAAATGGTAGGTTATTACTTGCTATTGTTTCTTCTTGCTTGTGTATTTATCGGAATTATTGGTAAAGTATTACAGGTTTACGAATTAACCCGCAAGATACAAGGAAAAAAAGAAGGTATTTCTTGGGATAAAGTGAACGGATATATTTTTGTTGTTGCTTTAATTGCAGGTTTATATGGTTCATATTGGTCTTATACTGTACAAGGAGCTCAAATTTTACCAGATGCAGCCTCAGAACATGGAGAAAAAATTGACTCTATGTTTAATATTACCTTAATTATTACAACAATTGTATTTGTAATAACACACATTCTTTTATTTCTTTTTGCATACAAATACAAACACAGCACTAAGAAAAAAGCCTACTACTTAGCCCACAACAATACTTTAGAAAAGTACTGGACTATTATTCCTGCTATTGCTTTAACTATTTTGGTATTGATGGGTTTTTTCACTTGGAGAGGCATTACTAACATATCAAAAGGTGATATGCAAGCTGCAATTCAAGTAGATGTAACTGCGCACCAATTTGCTTGGGATGTTAGATACGGTGGTAAGGATAACCAAAATGGAAAAAAGAACTATAAGTTAGTTGGAAGTTTAAATGGCTTAAACAATTTAGGCTTAGACTTAGCTGATAGTAAAAATTACGATGATTTAAAGGTGACGGAAATTGTACTTCCTGTTAATAAATCGGTAAGATTTACATTAGGTTCTCAAGATGTTTTACATAGTTTTTACATGCCCCATTTTAGAGTCCAAATGAACTGTGTACCAGGTATGGCTACTTACTTTCAATTTACTCCAAAAATTACTACGGCAGAAATGAGAGAAAAAACAAACGATCCTAAATTTAGTTATCAGTTATATTGTGCTAAAATTTGTGGTGGTTCTCATTACAACATGAAGTTTGCTGTTAGAGTAGTTTCAGAAAAAGAATATGCGGCTTGGTTAAAAGATCAAAAGCCAATTGTTACTGAAGAAATGAAAAAAGTATATCAGTTAGCGATGAAAGAAGACATCAAAAGCGAAAACAATAAAATTGCATTAAACAATTAAGAAAAACTGAAGGAGATTATGTCAACAATTGCAATTCATAACCCAGCCGCATCCCATCATGATGATCATTCACATGCTCATCACAAAGAAACCTTCTTAACTAAATATGTTTTTAGTCAAGATCATAAGATGATTGCCAAGCAATTTCTGATTACAGGTATCATCATGGGTGTAATAGCCATGGGAATATCTATACTTTTCAGAATTCAACTCGCTTACCCAGATGAAAGTTTTCCATTATTAGAAGTATTATTAGGGAAATTTGCACCAGAAGGAAGATTAGACTCTAACTTTTACCTTTCACTTGTTACTATACATGGAACTATTATGGTTTTCTTTGTATTAACAGCAGGTTTAAGTGGAACTTTCTCTAACCTTTTAATACCATTACAGTTAGGAGCAAGAGATATGGCTTCTCCTTTTATGAACATGCTTTCTTACTGGTTCTTTTTTACTGCCAGTGTGATTATGTTATCTACTTTCTTTATCGAAACTCAACCTGCGGGAGCCGGCTGGACTATTTATCCGCCACTTTCGGCATTGCCACAAGCTATGCCAGGTTCAGGTTTAGGAATGACGATGTGGTTAATATCTATGGTATTATTTGTTGCATCATCTTTAATGGGTGGTATCAATTATGTTTCTACCGTATTAAACATGCGTACTAAAGGTATGGATTTATGGAAAATGCCATTAACTATTTGGGCATTCTTTTTAACAGCTATCGTAGGTATCTTGTCTTTCCCGGTTTTGGTTGCGGCAGTAGTACTATTAATTTTCGATCGTAGTTTTGGAACTTCATTTTACCTTTCAGATATCGTTATTCAAGGACAAGTATTACCAAATGAAGGTGGAAGTCCGGTTTTATGGCAACATTTATTCTGGTTCTTGGGTCACCCAGAGGTTTATATCGTTTTGATGCCGGCTTTAGGAATCACATCAGAAGTAATTGCCACTAATTCACGTAAACCTATTTTTGGTTACCACGCCATGGTTTATTCATTAATTGGGATTACAGTACTATCATTTATTGTATGGGGTCACCATATGTTTGTAACAGGTATGAATCCTTTCTTAGGAGGCGTATTTATGATTACCACATTAATTATCGCGGTTCCATCTGCGGTAAAAACCTTTAATTATTTAGCTACACTTTGGAGAGGGAATATAAGATTTACACCAGCTATGCTTTTTGCTATTGGTTTGGTTTCTTTCTTTATCTCTGGCGGTTTAACCGGTATTTTCTTAGGTAACGCAGCTTTAGACATCAATTTACATGATACTTATTTTGTAGTAGCTCACTTTCACTTGGTAATGGGTTCTGCTGCAATATTTGGTATGCTTTCAGGAATCTATCATTGGTTCCCTAAAATGTTTGGTAGAATGATGAATGCTAAATTAGGTTATTTGCATTTTTGGTTAACCTTCATTTCTGCTTATTTGGTGTTTTTCCCAATGCACTTTATGGGATTAGACGGAGTACCTCGTAGATACTACGCTTTCACTGAATTTGAATCTATGGCTGAGTGGTTATCAGTTAATAAATTTATCACTTGGGCTGCTATATTAGGAGCGGTTGCGCAGGCAGCATTTTTGTATAATTTCTTTTACTCTATATTCTTTGGTAAGAAAGCAACACAAAATCCTTGGGAGTCAACAACTTTAGAATGGACTACCCCGGTAGAACATTTACATGGTAACTGGCCAGGTGAAATACCAACAGTTTATCGTTGGCCTTATGATTACAGCAAACCAGGTCATGAAACAGACTTTATTATGCAAACTACACCTCACTCTCAAACAATGAGTTCTAATCTTGCACATGATTTCGAAGGAAATGAAGAGGCAGAAAGAATCCAAAGTAAATGGGATACTGAACATAATAATATCAACAATACAGAAGAAGTAAAGTAACCTCTTTATTGGTGTTGTAAATCTATTGGGGTATCTAGTATTTAATTACAGATACCCCAATTTTTATCTTAGCAAAATGTATTCTAAAGCTGAAAAGCGATTTTTAAGAATTAATTTTATTTCTATCCTATCGCTCTTCTTACTTATTCTTGCAGGAGGGATAGTGAGAAGTTCAGGTTCTGGTATGGGATGCCCAGATTGGCCTAAATGTTTCGATCAATATATTCCACCAACAGATATTTCTCAATTACCCAAAGATTATCAAGAGAAATATGTTACCGAAAGATTAGCTAAGAATGAACGTTTTGCCAAGCTATTAGACAAAGCAGGCTACAAAGATTTAGCTTTTAAAATCAGAAATGATGAAAGTATTAAAGTTCCAGAAGAATTTAATCCTGTTAAAACCTATACGGAATACATTAACAGATTAATTGGTGCGCTTACTGGGATATTTTTAGTGTTAACGTGTTTTTATGCCTGGGGCATTAGAAAAGCAAGAGGAAGGGTTTTTTGGATAAGTTTGGCTAATATACTTTTAGTTGTATTTCAAGCTTGGTTAGGTTCTATTGTGGTTTCTACCAATTTAGTTGCTTGGATTATCACTATACACATGCTGGTTGCCATTCTTATTCTTGCGGTTTCTATTTACACTTATCATGATATAAAGTCTCTTAGAAATGAATCTTTACTGACTAAGAAAGCAGGCTGGTTGGTTAAATTTGTGTCGTTGTTAACGGTAATCATTTCAATTGTTCAAATCACTATCGGAACAGAAGTTAGAGAAGCTGTAGATGCTGTACAGGATTTTTTTCCAGAGCTTAAAAGAGAAGAGTGGTTAGACGAAGTAGGAAGAATTTTTGTTTACCACAGAGATATTGCCTTGCTTGTAGTATTGCTAAATACATTGTTGTATTTTCTACTGAGGCGCAAAGTAATTCAGAAAGAGGTGATGAATACAGCCTATTTTGTAGGATTGCTAATTGCCTTACAAATTGTTACAGGTTTAGCCTTAAGTAATTTTGCTTTGGCGCCATGGGCACAAGCTACACATGTTTTATTTGCTACAGTACTTTTTGGAGCACAATTTTATTTGCTGTTAATTTTTAAGAATAAACAAGATTTTATTAAATAAGAAGTAGTGGGGGTGTTTTTAAAAGATTTTAAAAATTTAGTCAAACTAAGGTTGACATTGTTAGTGGTTTTCTCTGCTTCTATTTCATTTCTTATTGGAACTGATGGAGACATAAATTGGATAAACTGGCTAAAATTAATTATTGGTGGTTTTTTGGTGACTTCAGCTGCCAACGGATTTAATGAGATCATAGAGAAAGATCTAGATAAACTTATGACTAGAACAGCCGATAGACCTTTACCTTCTGGTAGGATGAACAATGGGCAGGCTTTAGTATTGAGTTTATTGATGGGTATTTTTGGCACCTACTTATTAGGGAGTTTAAATTATCTAACAGGCATATTATCTGTTTTTTCTATATTATTTTATGCATTTATTTACACTCCTTTAAAAAGGAAAACACCTATTGCAGTTTTTGTTGGAGCTATTCCTGGTGCCTTGCCTCCTTTAATTGGTTATGTTGCCGCACATGGTAAAATAGATCATATTGCATTAATTTTATTTGGGATACAGTTTGTATGGCAATTCCCTCATTTTTGGGCCATAGCATGGGTATTAGATGATGATTACAAGAAAGCAGGATTTAGATTATTGCCTACCACCAAAAGAGATAAAATTAGTGCCATCATCACTTTCATATCCACTATTATTTTGATACCGGTGAGTTTATTACCCACTTTTTATGGTTTTGGAGGCTATACGATAGCGGTGGTATCTGTAATTTGTGGATTAATTTTTTGTTACCAAGCATTAACCTTGGTTAGAAAACTAGATGTTAAATCTGCAAGAAGACTCATGTTTGGTAGTTTTATTTATTTACCAATTGTACAATTAGTTTTACTTTTTAATTTAAAATAGAAATATGCAAAGTATGAATAACGAAGTAGATAGGTATAATTTGCAGCCTAAGAAGTTTATCATGTGGTTATTTATGATATCTTCTATTATCTTTTTTGCAGGCCTAACCAGCGGATTTATTGTGTATTCTGGAGATGGAGCTGGCAAATCTTTAAATGTGCCTTTGCCAAAAGCTTTTATTTATAGTACTGTAATTATCATCATCAGCAGCTTTACTTTACATTGGTCTTATTTGCAAACCAAAAGACTAAAGTTTGAAGGGCAGAAGCTAGGTTTATGGATTACCCTAGTTTTAGGACTAGTTTTTATTGGAATGCAAATTTATGGATGGGCGGTTTGGACCGATTTGGGCATATTTTTTATAAATTCTAATGCCTCCATCAGTTTTGTTTATGTATTCACTTTAACCCATATTTTACACATAATTGCGGGTTTAATCATCATTCTAACCGCTTTAGCTAGTAGTTATAAAAAATTGCCTAACGTTACAAATCTCTTTAGAATGGAAATTGCCTCAATATTTTGGCATTTTGTAGATATTTTATGGATTTATTTGTACGTTTTCTTACTTTTGAGCCAGTAAAAATTTTACTTAAAATTTACAACCTATAATATTTGATGGACACGATAGCAAAATTAGACGAAGTTAAAACCACTCCTTGGAGCGGAGGAAGATCTCCATTCTCTGTAGAGTACGGTAAACTGATGATGTGGTTTTTTCTTTTATCAGATGCATTTACCTTTTCTGCATTCTTAATTTATTATGGAGCACAACGTTTCAGTAAATTTACTTGGCCAGATCCAGATTTGGTTTTTCAATCAATTCCCGGCATTACAGATTCAGGAGCTCCCTTAGTATTCGTAGGGATTATGACTTTTATCTTAATTATGAGTTCGGTTACCATGGTTTTAGCAGTTGAAGCTGGTCACCGTAATTCTAAAAAAGAAGTAGTTTGGTGGATGGTTGCTACTATTATTGGCGGATTCATGTTTTTAGGTTGCCAAGCTTTAGAATGGTCTCATTTACACCACGAAGGATTTTGGTGGGGAACTATTCCTAATGCAGAAACAATTAAAGAACTAGGCGCCGATGGAGTGAGTGCCCAGCAATTCTCTAATTTATTTTTTACCATCACGGGTTTTCATGGTTTCCACGTTTTCTCTGGGGTAATCATTAATATCATTATTTTAATTATGACAATGGTAGGCGTTTTTGAAAGACGTGGTCATTATTTAATGGTAGAAAAAGTAGGTCTTTACTGGCACTTTGTTGATTTGGTTTGGGTATTTGTTTTTACCTTCTTTTATTTAGTATAATTTATTTTAAATACATAAGCAATGTCTTCTGAAAATACAAACCTAGAACATGCCGGAGAGCATGAAACCATGTCTAAAAGTAGAATATGGAAAGTTTTTTTCATTCTTTTAGCCATTACGGTTGTAGAATTTATTATCGCATTAGCAATACCAGATACAGTATTGCCACATGGGATTAAAAACTTTCTTTATGTTGCTTTAACTTTAGTAAAAGCATATTATATAGTTGCATTTTTTATGCACCTTAAATTCGAAAAATACGCCCTCATTGTTGGTATTCTCGTTTCTTTCATCTTCATCATTTACTTTATTATTTTGATGCTTACAGAAGGAGATTATATGAATAGCCATATGAATATATGAGTAATCGTAAATTTCCTATTTTAAAAATTTTAATCCTGGTAACCATATTAGCGGTACCAGGATTTTTATATTATTTACTTCAGGCTAAAGGTAAAAACAGGTATAAACCATTACCTATTTACGGCCCTAAAGAAGTTGCGGCTACCTTTAAAACCAAAAGAGGTAAAAAAATACCCGATACCATTTATCACCAAATAGCTGATGTTAAATTTTTAACTGGTAATGGAGATTCTTTAGATTTAGCTGATATCAAAAAGCAGTTGTTGATAGTGAATTTCTTTTACAGTAGAAATAACGATCCTGCGAAGGCAATGAATGAGCAGCTTAAAAGCTTAAACAGTGAATACGAAACAAATTCAATGATTAGGTTTTTATCTATTTCTGTAGATCCTTTTTTTGATACTAAAGACGTTTTAAAAAGTTATGCCCAAACCATCGGCGCAAAGCCTAATAAATGGGATTTTGTAGTTGCGGATACCTCAATAGTTTATCCATTAGCTAAAAAAGATTTCTTTGTAAATGTGTTGAAGCCAAATAATAATGGTGATGATTTTGTTTTTAGCGATCAATTTATTTTGTTAGATGCCGATCACAGAATTAGAGGATATTATATTGGAACTTCAAGAGATGAAGTGAAAAGATTAAGTGACGAGATTAAAGTTTTAATCACAGAAGAATTAAGGAAAATTAAAGCAGAATTTTGAAACTGATTTAAATAATTAGTGTTTAGTAAATATGAGTGATAAAACAATATTCAGGTTAATAAGTGGCGTTTCTATTTTTGTTTTTTTGGTGGTGGTAATCTTAAATAGAAAACTTATTCCGGTAACTATTCCTACTCCAAATTTTGTTTATTTCTTGCCGACTTTAAATGCAATTATTAATGGTGCATGTAGTGTTTTACTATTAGTCTCTCTTTATTTTATTAAAAGAAAAGATATTAAAAACCACAAAAGAACCAATATCCTCACTTTTGTTTTATCATCTGGCTTTTTAGTTTCCTACATCGTTTTCCATTATTTCGCTCCTGAAACAAAGTTTGGAGATTCAGATCATAATGGTGTATTAAGTGCTGTAGAGATCATAAATGCGGGTAATTTAAGGTACGTTTATTACGTTATCTTAATTAGTCATATCATTTTGGCTGCGGGTGTTTTGCCTTTAATTTTATTGAGTTTTCATAAAGGGTTACAAATGCAAGTAGAGAAGCATAGAAAATTGGTGAGATGGAGTTTCCCAATCTGGCTTTATGTGACCACCACCGGAGTGATTGTTTATTTAATGATTTCTCCATATTACAATTTTTAATTTTTAAATATTTCAATTCATGAGAGTATTAAAAATAGTAGTGATTTTGTTTATTTTGATTAGTCCAGCATTATTGAGCACAAACGCTCAAGCGCAATGCGCCATGTGTACCGCTACAGTAGAATCTAACTTAAAAAGTGGTGGTACAACGGGTAGTGGTTTAAACAGCGGGATTATGTATTTACTAGCAGTTCCTTATTTAGCCATGGCTGCCATAGGCTTTTTATGGTATAAAAAATACAGGAAAAAGAACGTTGCCATTAACATAAAAGAGAATAAAATTCATTTAAACTAAGTGAAATTTAACAAATCTAATCCTGCCCAATGAGGCGGGATTTTTTATATTTGTATATGCCAAAAACACCAAAATTAACTGCAATGTTGCATGCAAAATGTCCACGATGCAGAAGAGGAGATTTGTTTAAAACATCAATGTACGGATTCAAATCGCAGAAGATGTTTGATGTTTGTCCGAAGTGTGGCATGCGATATGAAATTGAACCAGGATACTTTTATGCAGCCATGTATGTAGGTTATACCTTAAATGTAGCTTTAGCAGTAACTGTTGGAATTGCAACATATATGGTCACAAATGAATTGGAGTCTCCTTGGGTTTATATTATCACTATTCTACTGGCTAGTTTTATAACAGCCCCTATAAATTTTAGATATTCTCGGGTAATTTTATTGTATTGGCTTTCGCCGAAAGTAAAGTATGTAGCGCATTACGATCATGATTAAAAAGGAAACTTTAGCATTTGTAAACGATCTGATTGCGCATAATGATAGGGTTTGGTTTCAAGAGAATAAATCTCGTTATGATGATGCTAAAAAGAATGTTGATGATTTTGCTAATGTAATTATTGCCGAGCTCATCAAAACAGATGGCTCTATTCCCAAAGAAATTACTGCAAAGCAATGTGTGATGCGGATTTACAGGGATGTTAGATTTAGCAAAGATAAATCTCCCTATAAAAATAACTTTGGAATAGGTATTTCTGCCAGAGGAAAAGGAAATGATGGTGCAGGTTACTATATTCATATTCAGCCGGGTGCAAGTTTTGTAGCAGGTGGTTATTGGCTGCCGCAAGCAGAGCATTTAAAAGCCATCAGGCAAGAGATAGATTATAATACAGGTGATTTGCTTAAAGTTATTGATGATAAAGAATTTAAAGATTTTTTTGGGGGATTTGATAAAGAGCAAACATTGAAGACTACTCCTAAAGGATATGATGCAGAACATCCTTATATTGAAATTTTGAAATTAAAAAGTTTTACTGTTACTCATTCTTTTACAGATGAAGAGCTTATGGGCCCAAACGCTGTAGCAGCTGTTCTAAAAGGTTTAAAATTAATTTATCCACTAAACGTATTTTTATCACACGCCATTTTATAAAATCAAATTAAATATGAAGAAATCAGGGTTGTTAGCCACACTATTTTTATTATTGGGACTTAGTTCTTGTGTTGTTTTGTCTAAGAAAAAATACGAAGCTTTATTATCACAAAAAGATTCATTAAGTATTGGTTGGGATGCCGCAAAAGTAAACATACAATCTTTAGAAGAAACACAAGCAGCCTTACAAGCTGATACGGCTAAGCTAAATAGTAAAATAGCCGATTTAAATGGTCAATTAGAAGCGCTTAACGCAAACTATGCAGCGCTAAGGAGTAATTCTTCGTCAGAAATTAACAAACTCTCTGGAGATTTAAATTCGCTTTCAGATGATTTAAAGAAACGCGAAGCAAGATTAAAGGAGGTTGAAGAAATTCTTAGAAAAAGAGATGAAGCTACAAATGCTTTAAAAGAGAAATTGCAAAAAGCATTATTAGGTTTTCAGGAAAGTGGCCTAACGGTAGAAATTAAAAACGGAAAAGTTTATGTTTCCTTATCTGATAAACTATTGTTTGATACAGGTTCTATTGTGATTGATGATAAAGGGAAATTGGCTTTGCAAGAATTAGCTAAAGTTTTAAATACTCAGCCAGAAATTAATATTGCAGTAGAAGGTCATACTGATAATCAAAAAGTAGGAAATTTAGGTCAAATCAAAGATAATTGGGATTTAAGTGTTTTAAGAGCTACTTCTGTAGTTAGATATTTAACCGAATTACAAAAAACTACTCCCGAAAGATTAACCGCAACCGGTAAAGGGCAATTCCAACCTATAGCATTAGGGAATACGCCAGAAGCCAGAAGTAAAAACCGACGAATAGAAATTGTACTCTCTCCTAAATTAGATGAGCTGTACAACTTAATTAAATAGCATAAAAAAACCGGATGAATTTCAATTTCATCCGTTTTTTTTTTTAATTGATGGTTTCTTAATTCACTACAATTACCGGTACAGCTTTCGCTCTTACCAAATCATTAAACTCTTTTAAATCAGTTTCTTTTACGGCTTTTAACTTTACTAATTCAGCGTCAATTTGCTTAGCTAACTCAGTATAAACTTCTTTAACTTGTTTGCTTGGTGCGGCATAGCCAGAGCTAGCTACATCAAATACACCAGATAGTTTATCATTCAATCTAATTGGATAATTCAATACATCCTGCCCACTTTTAGCTTTTGTTTGATACAGTGTTTCTTCAATAGTTGTTATTTTTTTATTGATTTCAGTTGCTTTATCCTTTATTTCTTTAGGTAAATCTTTACTTTTTTCAGTAAAACTATTCAGCTGCGATCTTATGTTTCTAATATCTTTTATGCTTTTTTGAGTTTCAGAGAATTTATCTTTCACCATAGTTAAGAAAGCAAATTGTTGCTGATATTCTTCTATAGATAATTTATAGTTAGGATCAGGTTTTACTACAAAATTTACGGCAGAAGAATCTGTTCCATTTTTAATAATGGCTTTATAGTTTCCGGGGGTAGCTTTTTGTCCAGTTATATTTCCATTCCATAAAATCATTCCATCAATTTTTTCTACAGCTGGGTAAGTCAAGTTCCAAACAAACTGATTCATTCCTGCTTTTACTTCAATCTTTTCATCAGCTTTCCCTTTGGTGCTGTAAGTTCTGATTAACTTATTATTTGGGTCGTAAAGGCTAACAAATACCTTTGAAGAGTCGGTAACATTCTTTAAATAATAATTAATAACCACACCATTGGCTGGATTTTTTCCTGCATTAGGCATGTTTCTTACAAAACCGTCTCTTCGGTAAGTTTCTCCTGGATTAAAAACATGTAAATTTTTACCAGTTAAACCTGTATTTAATTGTTGCACCAAGCTTAAATCATCTAACACCCAAAAAGCTCTTCCTTGTGTAGCCACAATCAAATCATTTTCTTTAATGGTAAGATCTGTAATAGGAACCATAGGTAAATTCAATTGAAAAGGTTTCCAATCTTCTCCATCATTGTAAGAAATGTACATTCCAAATTCTGTTCCGGCATATAACAATCCGGGGCGTTTTTGATCTGCCCTTACCACTCTAGCAAAATGATTGGCAGGAATTCCATTCGTAATGAGCTTCCAAGATTTTCCATAGTCTTCGGTTTTATAAATGTATGGATGATAGTCATCAGATTTATACCTTGTTCCAACTACGTAAGCAGCTCCTTTTTTAAATGGATGCGCATCTATACTATTAAACATCATCCACTCTGGCATTCCTTTAGGCGTTACATTCTCCCAGTTTTTACCACCATCTTTACTTACGTGAAGTAATCCGTCATCACTTCCAACCCATAATAAATCGGCTTCATAAGGTGATTCTGTTGCAGTAAAAATAGTTCCGTAATATTCTACACTGGTATTATCTTTAGTAATAATTCCACCACTTGGTCCTTGACGTTTCTTGTCATTTCTTGTTAAATCAGGGCTAATCGCTTCCCAACTTTGACCTTCATTTAAGGTTTTAAAAAGGATATTTCCGGCAGCATATAAAGCTTTTGGATTGTTTGGAGAAAAGAAAATAGGGAAATTCCATTGGAAACGATATTTTAAAACATCAGCACCAGCACCCATCGGATTGTCTGGCCAAACAGAAACAGCTCTATTTTCGCCCGTTTTATGGTCTAAACGAGATAAATAACCACCATAATTACCACCGTAAACTACATCAGGATTTAAAGGATCGGCAACTACATAACCAGATTCTGACCCTGCTGTAGATTCCCAATCATTTTCGGTAATTGCACCACCGTAAGTTCTAGACATAATTCTGATGGTAGAATTGTCTTGTTGCGCACCTAAAATGCGGTAAGGAAAATGATTATCTGTGCTTACGCGATAAATTTGCGCAGTAGGCTGATTTTGATAAGTACTCCAATTTGCACCACCATCAAAACTTATTTGCCCGCCACCGTCATCACCAATAATCATTCTATTTCCATCTTCAGGATCAATCCATAAATCGTGATGATCTCCGTGAGGAGTGCTAATTTCTTGAAAGGTTTTACCTCCATCCCGAGAACGTAAAAAGTCGACATTTAAGACGTAAACAGTATTTTCATTTTTAGGATCTACAAAAACTTTGCTATAATACCAAGCTCTTTGGCGAATCTCATTTTCGCTATTCACTTTAGTAAAGCTTTCGCCAGCATCATCAGAACGAAAAAGCCCACCAGTTTTAGACTCAATGATGGTATAAATACGATCTGGATTAGATGGGCTTACCGCAACGCCTAAAATACCCAAGGTATCGGTAGGCAAACCTTTATTACGAGAAATGTTTTTCCAAGAATCGCCACCATCAATACTTTTCCATAAACCGCTTCCTTCACCGCCACTTTCCATACTGTGAGGAGTTCTAATCACTCTCCAAGTGGTAGCATATAAAACTTTTGGATTTTCTGGCTCCATTACTAAATCAACCGCTCCGGCTAAATTATTAGCGAACAAAACCCTTTTCCAATTTTTACCGCCATCTGTAGTTTTATAAACACCTCTTTCTTCATTTGGGCCAAATAAATGCCCAACAGCGGCTACCCAAACTATATCCGGGTTTTTAGGATGAATAATAATTCTTGTAATATGTCGGGTGTCTTTTAATCCTCTATTTATCCAGCTTCTTCCGCCATCCTCACTTTTCCAAATGCCACCAAGCCCCTCACTTACGTTTCCTCGCATGGTATTTTCTCCTTCACCAACATATAAAATGCTATTGTCTGAAGGGGCAATGGCTACAGAACCAATGCTGCTGCCAAAATATTTGTCTGATATGTTTTTCCAATTATTGCCACCATCTTGGGTTTTCCAAACTCCACCACCGGCAGCTCCCATGTAGAATAAATTTTTCTGTTTTAAATCGCCAGTTACCGCAGCACTTCTGCCACCTCTAAACGGACCTATATCACGGTATTTTAAATTGGCATATAAAACACTATCAAACTGAAAATTAGATTTAAGTGTATTTGTTAATTTAGATTTCTTTTGCGCAAAGGAGGTTTGCAGCATCAAAAATGCAGCTAAAAAAAGTAGGGTTCTTTTCATAATTCAATTGATTTTGGAAAGGGTTTAATATATGAAAGTAGGGATTTTAGATGAATATTAGAAATCCTGATATTTCATTAATTTCTTTAGAAAATGTAAATTTCAGAAAAACTTTTTTAACATAATTAATGAAAAAGACCGATGCGCTTAAATTTTAAAATATGGATATAAAGCTAATTCTCCATTTATTAGTCCATTATCTCATCATCATCACTGCGCCTATGGTAACAATGCCATCAAATAAATTACCAATCCGGATATTTTCATTTTCAGCATGTTGGTTATTATCGTGGTTGGCTATCGGTACCGTAACAGTTATAGCCTTCAGATATTTCTCAAATAAAAAAAGAGGAAGCGTACCTCCATTTGTTGGCTGCAATACAACCTGATCATTAGTGGTCAATTTTACTGCGGTAATCACTTTTTGTATAATCGGTAAATCCATAGATGTACGTTGCGCATTAACGCCATCTTCTCGAATCACTTTTATAATTTTAGCATATTTACTTCTTTCTTCATCAGTCGGCTCTTTGTCCGTTACATAAAAGCCTTGTGTTTTTATATGATCGATAACTTTTTGTTGTTGCCTCTCCCAATCATTACCTAAAACCAATCTCAAATCAAGAACAGCAGTTGCATTGGTGGGTATTTGATTAGAAACCATTTTACCAACATTACCGCTTTGCATACCATTAATATTTAATGAAGGTAGGTTGACAGACTCAAATAGGTTTAATCCCTGCATTTCGACGTCATTTATTCCCAATTCTAGTTTCATTTGTTCATCAACAGAGGGTACTTCATCTAAAGCTTTTCTTTCAGATGGAGACAATGGAGTTACATCATCATAAAATCCTTTAATAGTTACTTTTCCTTTTTCATCTTTCATAGATGATAATAATTTTGCCAGCATCAAACCGGGGTTTGGAGCCCAATTGCCGTAATGACCGCTATGTAATGGTCTTTTCGAGGCAAAAACCGTAAGATCAAGATGAGTATCGCCCCGCACACCAAATACAATTTGCTTTTTACCAGATTGATGAACAGGTCCATCGCAGATAATCCAAAGGTTTGATTGGAGTAATGATTTGTGTTTTTCTAATATTTCATTTAGGTGTGGAGAACCAGCTTCTTCTTCGCCCTCAAAGAAAAATTTAAGGTTATAGTTTGGCGTTAGTCCGTTTTTCTTGATTGCATCGTATGCATTTAAAATGGCAACTACCCCATCCTTGTCATCAGAAGCGCCACGGGCATATATCCTCCAATCATCTTGGTAGTTACCGTCTTTTGGAAAAGGAATATCAATTCCATTTTTAGTTAGCGCATTTGTAAATAATTTGGGGTTAAATGGTTCAAGCCCAGCCGCCCATTGGGTAGGATTAACTGGCTGACCATCATAATGGGCATAAAAAATAAGGGTTTGTTTTGCACCCGGAACTATTACTTCCCCATACACCGCTGGAGGAACATTTGGTGTAGTAGCATTTAATAGCTGTGTGTTTTGTATTCCGCGTTTTTGCATCATTTCCATAATAAATGAAGCAGTCTTTTGCTGACCAATAGGGTCTGAGGCCACGTTTGGTATGGATAAAAACTCTGAGAACTCGCTAATAATTTTTATGGCATTTTCACTGCCGTATTTTCTAATTTTTAACGCCTCTGGTGATTGTGCCAAAACTGATTGTTTAATCAGGAAACATACTAATAAAAAGAAGAAGGATTTTTTCATCAAGCGAAATTTAAATGTAGATAAGAATTTGTGGTTAAGCTTCTGTCGATTTAAATAATGTAGTTTGACAATTAATTTTAATCTAATTTACTATTATTATCAACAATTAAGCTTTTGCACTTAATAATTTGTAAAAAGAGTAAAGTAAAAATATCATTTTTTTACGCTGATTAACACATTTAGTAAGTAAAATTCACTAAAATTACCTCACTTATATTTATGAAAAATTATTAACGAAATTTAAAATATGGCTTCAGGATTTTTTGCATTATTAGATGATATTTCTGCTTTGGTAAAAGCAAGTGCTGCAAGTTTGGATGACATACCTGCTCAAGTTGCTAAAACCACAGGGAAAGTATCAGGTATTGTAATTGACGATACGGCGGTTACACCAAAATATGTGGTTGGTCTCGACCCTTCGCGAGAGCTTTCCATTATTTTTCAAATAGCCAAAAAATCTTTAATCAATAAAGTTTTAATTTTAAGTCCAGCTGCTTTATTGTTGGGATACTTTGCGCCGTGGGCCATCACGCCTATTTTAATGCTTGGAGGTGCTTATTTGTGTTTTGAAGGTTATGAAAAGGTACATTCTATGTTTAGCAAACATGCTGAAGTTAAACCAGAGGTAGCAGATTTAGAAATAATTACACCCGAAGAATTAGAAAAAGCAAGGGTAAAAGGTGCTGTGCGAACTGATATTATTTTATCTGCCGAAATTATGGCTATTGCTTACAGCCAAGTCACCGAACAATCGGTGGTAAACCAAATTATTGTGATGCTTGCTGTTGCTGTATTTATTACTGTTGCAGTTTATGGTTTTGTTGGTTTTATTGTTAAGGCTGATGATATTGGAGTACACCTTGCGCAGGATAAATACCATCCAGCTACGCAAAAAATTGGACGAGGCGTGGTTAAATTTATGCCGCATTTTTTAAGTCTGTTAAGCTACGTGGGTACTGCTGCTATGCTTTGGGTAGGTGCCGAAATTATAGCACATGGCATTCCTTTTACCACTCATTTATTGCATAATTTAGAAGTTGCTTTAGCAGAAATACCCGTAATTGCTTGGCTTGCAAAAGCATTAGCTTGTGCCGTTGGCGGATTGATTGTTGGTTTTTTGGTTGAAAAATTGGTTATTCTGTTTAAGATGGTTTTTATAAAGAAAAAGGAAGTTCAAGTAAATAGAATATAATTGCTTTTATAATTTTAATGTAAAACTAGGTTTGTTGCAACGTCTTTTCTTAAATAGCCCTGATTGAAGCGGAAAACCCGCAGCCCAATTTTTATTGGGCGAGGATTTGTAGCGCAAAGCAGGATTAGCGGTTTAATAGTAGCAGAGGCATTGCGCTTCAAAAAATTAAAATTTCTTTTTTGTGGGTTTTGAATAATTGGTAGAAGCTTCTTCGGTTTTGCTAGAGCTTTCCACCATTCTCATGATCTCTGCTAACTCTTCTTTAGTGAGGTTTCTCCATTTACCTACTGGGATATTTTGTAGGGAAATGTTCATGATGCGAACGCGTTTTAATTTGGTTACTTCGTAATTTAAATATTCGCACATTCTCCTAATTTGGCGATTTAGGCCTTGGGTAAGAATAATTTTAAAAACAAAATCACTTTCTTTTTTGATGAAACATTTGGCGGTAATGGTATCTAAAACCGGTACGCCATTCCCCATTTTCTTTAAAAATTCTGGGGTAATGGGTTTGTTTACGGTTACTATATATTCTTTCTCGTGTTGGTTGCCGGCTCTAAGTATTTTATTCACGATGTTTCCATCGCTGGTTAAAAATATTAAACCTTCGGATGGTTTATCTAAGCGGCCAATAGGGAAAATACGTTTAGGATGCCTGATATAATCAATAATGTTGCCTTGCACATTTGTTTCTGTAGTGCAAGTAATGCCTCGTGGTTTATTAAATGCAATGTAAATAGAGTCGTCTTGATTTTTAAATTTTATTCTACGGCCATCTACTCTTACATCATCTTGACTGGTTACACGGTCTCCTAAAACCGCCTCTTTGCCATTAATAGTTACTCTACCTTCTTCAATCACTCTATCGGCCTCTCTTCTAGAGCAAAAACCAGTATCACTAATGGCTTTGTTTAGGCGTAAAGTTTCTTGTTGAGCTGACATGTAGCAGGGATATTAAAAAGGGCTTTTTAGATCCTTAAAATTTTGAAGGGCAATATCTTTGCAAGAAAGAAGGGCGTCCTTACTATCAACTTTCCAATCAATGTTGAGGTCTTTATCATTCCACATTACGCCAATTTCAGCATCTCTTTGGTAAAGATTGGTGCATTTATAGCTAAAAATGGTATTGTCTTCTAAGGTAGAAAAGCCATGTAAAAAGCCTGGCGGAACCCAAAACATTTTAAAATTCTCACTACTTAATTCCAAACTAAAATGTTCACCATAAGTTGGAGAGTTTTTTCTAATATCTACAGCAATATCTAAAACTTTTCCTTGAATTACTCTAACCAATTTACCCTGAGCATAAGGATTTGCTTGTGCATGTAAACCTCTTAAAGCGCCTTTTTGAGAAAAAGATTGATTGTCTTGAACAAATTCAGCATCTATACCAGCATCTTTAAATGCTTTTTTGTTGTAGCTTTCAAAAAAATAACCTCTATCGTCTTTCCATATTTTTGGTTCTATAATTAAAAGATCTTTTATTGGGGTTTCAATAATATTCATGGTGTTGGGTTATAAAGATTCTAAAACACTTCTAAAGGCTACATAGCCAGTTTCAAATTTTTGTTTAAAATCTTCTTGAAGTTTAGGGGAATAGTTTTCGCGGTAATCGTTTAATTTTTCTATTTCATCTGTAATATATTGGGCGCAATAAGTAATGCCCTCGTTTACAGGTTCTGTTAATTTTAACAAAACACAGGAAGTAAACTTTCCTGTGGCCATCACTGCTGGCATGTGAATTTGCTGCATAAATGTTAAATATTCATCGTGAATATTTTCTTCTAAAATGATGGTGACGTTATAAATAATCATGCGGCGAAGTTAATCATAGGGATTTTATTATAAACTATCTCCTCGTAAATTTCTAAATCTTTTTCTGGCTTCTATTACATATAAACTTCCTGGAAAGTTGGTGAGCAATAGTTCATAATGTTTTTGAGCATTGGCTTTATCATTCAGTTTTTCTTCTTCTATTGTAGCTAAAGTGAATAAGGCATCATCAGCCCAAATGCTGTAATTGTATTTTTCTATAATTTCTTTTAACACATTGGCCGCTTTTTTAAAATCATTTTGCTTTCTGTAAATTTTTGATTTGGTCATTAAAACATCATCAGCTAAATCATTTTGAGGGAAAAGAGTGTTTATGCTGTCTAAAACGGCAAGCGAGGCTTCGTTTTGATTTTTAAACAACAAGAGCTCTGCTTTAGCATACAACTTAAGCGCATTACCAGTGCTATCAAAAGCTAAATTATCTTGCAAAAGCAAGCTCAAATCTAAGGCATCATTTGCAATTAATTGAGAAGTAGATGCTTTTAATACATCTAATTGAGCTTTTGCCCAACTAAAATCAGAATTATAAAAAGAAAGTCGGGCATTTTTAAATTTAGCTTCTTGCCCTAAAGGCTCGTTACTAAAAGATTTTTCTACCTGTCCGTAAAGTAACGTTGCTTCCCATCTGTCATTGTTGAGAACATAAATATCGGCTAAATCTAGTTTTACTTCTGCTAGGGTTTGTGGTTTTGTGCCATTAAATGTGAGTACTTGTTCCAATAAATCTTGAGCTTCTACCAACTTATTTAAATAGTATGCTTTAATATTGGCTAATTGCCTAATCGCAAAAATAGTTTGGTTGTTTTTACCAAATTCAGCGAGTAAGCTTTCATAAGAAGAAACCAAGGATTCTAAATCTTTGGTGGTGTACAAACCTTCTAAAATTTGTTGATTTTTATTTTTCAATAGAGAAACCTTAGCTGGGATATAATAAGGAGAACTTTCTCCCTTACTCACTAGATATTCAAAAGCTTTATTGGCGGCATCATAAGCTTTGTTCTCTAATAATAAACTCCCTAAATTAAATACTCTACCACCAACATCGTTCATTCTTTTATCTAAAGCTATCATTTGAATTAAAGCCAAATCAAATTGCTTTTGTTGGATGTATTGCCAGGCTAAAAAATCAATATAGTTTACATTTTGAGGGTCTTTCTGAATTTTCTTTAATAATTGAGATTTGAGATTGTCATAATCAGCATCTGTTTCAAAAGTTCGGCTGACGCTGGTTTTTGCCATTTGAAGCATTTCTGGGCGGCTTTCAATAAGTTTTAAAAGTTCAAAGACCAAGCCATCTTTAATTCTTTTAAATCGGTATAAATTAACTAGTTCGTAAATGAAAAAGTCTTCATTTTTTAATAGTTTTCTGCCGTTTAAAAAGGTTTTAATGGCATAATCATAATTAGCAGAGGTATAAAAGGAATTGGCAATTTCTGTAATCTCAAACTGATCTGCGGGCATATTTTGAATCACGCTGTCAAATATTTTATTGGCGGCTGCTAAATCACCTTTTTCTAGGTAAAGCTGCCCTAGGTCTAATTTGAAATTTGGGTTTTCCCTTATTTTTTTATTGATAATTTTTTCGGCCTCATCATATTGTTTAAGCTTGAGCAGTGTGTTTAGATAATCGTTATAATATTGGTTCGACCCATTTTTAGCTTGATACAATTTGGCATAAATAGTTAACGCTTTTTCATATTCGCCATTTCTAAAGAATTGCTCAGCTAATAAGGGATCATTTAAATTTTGAGCAAAAACCGAAAAACTTATCGAAAATATAATAATTAAAAAGAGAGATTTTTTTAGTTGAAGCATGATATTAAAATTAAAAAAATAAACTTAGAAGCAGTAATTATTTGCTTTCTACTTGTTTAATACTTGTATTTTAAATGTTACTCATTTTATATAGCCTTGTTATTCAGATTTAGTTAATTTGGACATTATATTACCTTAGTTTAAAAATCTACGATTAAATAAAAAAGCTTAACCTGATGTTAGATTTGTTAAAAAAATACTTTTATATCTGTTTAAGTGTGATGCTGTTAAGCTGCAGTTCAAACACTAAAACAGAAAAAATAAAGGCAGAGGTTTTTTTTAACGATCCTCAAAAATCTTCTTTTCATATTTCTCCAGACGGCAAGTATTTGTCTTATTTACAACCCTATAAAGGCAAACTCAATATTTTTGTTCAATCATTAGAACGTAATGAGGTTACCCAAATTACCGCTTATATAGATAAGTCTGTTAAAAATTATTTTTGGGCAGGGAACGAGAAGCTTTTTTACATGAAAGATAAGGATGGTTTGCAACACTATCAGCTTTTCTCGGTAAATAAAGATGGAACCAAAACCAGCCTTATAGAAACCGCTACAGATACCAGAGTTGAAATTATTGATCAAATGAAAAATGATGATCAATATATTTTGATAGCGATGAACGAGCGTAATCCAGAGAATTTTGACGTTTACAAATTGGATATCAATACCGGGCAAAAAACAATGATCATTAAAAACCCGGGAAGTATTGTAGAGTGGATTTCTGATAAAGAAGGAAACGTTAGATTGGCAGTAGGAAGTGACGGGGTTAATGAAACCTTATATTACAGAGAACATAATAACGGGGAATTTAAACCTGTAATTAGTAACAATTTTAAAAACACCCTAAAACCTTTAGGCTTTACTAATCAAAAAAATCACATCTACGCTTTATCAAATATAAACAGAGATAAATTGGCTTTGGTAGATTTTGACTGCTCTACCGGGAAAGAGATAAAAGTAATTTATGAAAACCCAGAAGCGGATATACTTGACGTAATTTATTCAAAGTCATCTAATAAGCTGTCCTATCTTACTTATGAAATTTCTAAAAGAGAAATTTTCTTTTTAGATAATCAAGTAAAAGAGATGTATGATGATGTACGCTCACAACTCCCAAATCAAGAGGTGAAAATTATAGATAGAGATCAAAAAGAAAAAAGTTTCTTGATTAAAACCTATACTGACAAAGATCCTGGAGCGTATTATTTATATCAAGATAAGAAACTGATTAAGTTAGCTGATTTAAATCCAGAAATTAAGGCCGACCAAATGTGTGAAATGAAGCCTGTAAGCTATAAAAGCAGAGACGGATTGATTATACATGGTTATTTAACTATTCCGTTGAATAAAAAAGGTGAAAACTTACCCTGCGTGGTTATTCCGCACCAAGGGCCAGCAACCAGAAATGTTTGGGGCTATTCGCCAGAAGTCCAATTTTTAGCCAATAGAGGATATGCTGTTTTTCAGATGAACTTTCGTGGTTCTACAGGTTACGGGAAAGATTTTCAAACTGCTGGGCATAAACAATGGGGTAAAAAAATTCAGGATGATATTACCGATGGTGTAAATTGGTTAATTAGTGAAAAGATTGCAGATCCAGAAAAAATAGCAATTTATGGTTATAGTTTTGGCGGATATGCAGCTTTAAATCAAGCTATATATCATCCAGATTTATACCAATGTGCGGCATCTTACTCTGGTTTTATCAATTTATTTACCTACATAAAAGGTTTTCCGGCTTATTACAAGCCTTATCAGCAAATGCTAAATGAAATTATTGGAAACCCAAAACTTGATGCTGATTATCTTAAATATGCATCGCCAATTTTTCAGATAGACAGGATTCAAACCCCACTTTTAGTTGCACAAGGAGGGAAAGACGATAGGGTTAACGTTAATGAGACTAACCAGTTTGTGAAAGAATTAAAGAAGAAAAATATTAAGGTAGAATATATTTTAAACGATAACGAGAGTCATTATTTTAGAGATCCTGCAAATAGGCTGGCATTTTATAAAAAACTAGAACTCTTTTTAGATAAATATTTGCATCCAGATCAATATTAAATGGACGCAAAAAAAAATAGCTACAGAAAAAACTTCATGCTGATCATATCATTTATGGTATTGATCTCTATTTCTTTAGTAATAGCCTTATTTTTGGGTTATAATTTTACCAAAAAATACATTGAAAATGAATTTGCTTCTTTAAAAATAGAAGTGCATGAACAAACCATAGCACCTTATAATAGCCTTTTTCAGAATAAAATTCCAGAAATATCTTTTTATCAAGGATTTTTAGATTCTCTATCTGCGGCAAAATATGTAGATACCATTTTTAAAAATTATCCTTTTGTAGAAAAAATTCAATTTTTTGATACACAAATAAGTAACCGCCCAATTGAAGATGGTTTAAGGATTGGAAGACTTTCTTTAGGCGTTAAAAGCTTGTATCAGTTTGGCCAGAATATCCCTAAAGATTCTACTTTAATATTTAAGAATAATAAACCGGGTACTTTATCACTCAGCAGTGGCGATGAATTCAATAAAATAGGGTTAAAATTTGCTAGCTATGTAGAAACCGCCGATACTACCAAAGCATTTACTAATGATCAGATATTTAAGATTTTTTATAGTATCGCATCCAACAAAATAAATTATATGAATATCCCCAGGAGGGAAGACATTAAAATTTATCAGGATTTGATGTTGAAAGACAGAGCTCCTTCGCCGCTTTTTGAGCAAGATATTTTTTCTTTTGAACTGAATCCGTTTAAGCTGCAAATCAAAAATATTCATCCAGAATTATATCAATTTATAAGTATCAGACCACTTTCTTATGATCCAATTTTAGAACGACCAGATTTAGTGACCACAGATATTACTTTGCCTGGTGCTTTCGCTGATTATAAAATTTACTTTGCCAGTGAAAAAGGATTTTTGGATAAAGAAGTTAATCATAGGTTTTTGCCTATAGCCATAGGAGTTTTTGTGATTTATTTGGTTTTGGCTTTCATTACTTTTCTTATTTATAGAAATTTGAATGTGAATGAGAAAATGTTTAGCCTTCAATATGATTTCATTAATAATTTTACTCACGAGTTTAAAACGCCAGTATCGGTAATAAAAATTGCGGGTAATAATATTTTAAATGCTAAAGAGCTAAGTGAAAAAGAACGGTTGAGGTATGGAAAAATTTTAGACGAAGAAGCTGATAAGTTGAACGATCTGATGAATAAACTATTATCTTTCACTCAAATTGAGAATAAGGCAATTAAAATAAAATCTCAGGAAATAAATTTAGAAGTTTTCTCTCATAATATGATTGATGCTTTTCAGTTAAAATATCCAGATTATGAAATTGAATTAAACATTGAAGATGTTACCCACTTTTTTACCGATCCGGTTTTACTAAGTAGTATTTACCATAATTTAATGGAGAATGCTTACAAATACGCCATGCCAGGTCAAAAAAAGTTAGAAATTTCTATTTATAGAATCAAGAAGGGCTTAATGTTTTCTTTCAAAGATCAAGGAATTGGAATTGAAGATAGTGAGTTAGAAAATATTTTTAAGAAATTTTATAGGATACAAAACAGATATAACCAGCAGGGCAGCGTTGGTTTAGGTTTGGCATTTTGTAAAGAACTGGTTAATTTTATGAATGGAAATATTACAGTAAAAAGTAAGCCCGGAAAAGGCTCACAGTTTGATGTAATGCTCCCTTACGATATTTAAATATGCAAAAGGAAACTAAAATTGCAATTGTAGAAGATGATGAAAACTTAAGATTTTTAGTGACTCATCGCTTAGAAAAAGAAGGTTATAAGGTTTTAGAAACAGGCAATGGAAATGATGCCGTAGATTTAATTTTAACCGAAAAGCCGGATATTGTTTTATTAGATTGGATGTTGCCAGATAAAGAAGGCTCCGAAGTATGTGCTGAAGTGAGGGAGAAGGGCTTTGAAAATGTGATCATCATGATGACAGCAAAATCTCAAGATCCTGATAAGATTGATGCCTTTAATTTTGGAGTTTCTGACTATGTAACCAAACCTTTTAATATGGATGTTTTAGTAGCCATGCTAGAAAGTAAGGTGAAATATGTGGTACATGATAAAATAGAGATTAAGTTTGGCGATATGGAACACCACCCCAATACCCATTCTTTAATTAAAGGGAATAAAAAAATTGAATTAACCATATTAGAAAACCGCATATTACTTTATTTCTTAAAAAACATGAATAAAGTAATTAGCAGAGATAATTTAATGATGGAAGTTTGGGGTTATAATTCAGATGTAAACACTCGTACTTTAGACATGCATATTGTGAGGTTGAGGAAAAAAATCGAAAAAAACCCCGATAGACCTGATTTTTTACAAACCGTAAGAGGAGTAGGATATAAGTTTAATAACGAATAAATAAATTTGATTAAAGAGGCCCAAAAGGCCTTTTTTCTTTGGAGCAATCTTTTGATTATGAAATGCTGTTACATCTTTTTACTATTCTTATTCCCTTTTTTTGGCGAAGCCCAAATATTAGATTCTTTAGATATTTATGATCATAAGGAGTTTGAAAATCAAACGCTGAAAGTTTTTTCAGATAATGGCTTAATTAAGCTTCAGGTAATTAAAGCAAACATAATAAAAGTGAATTTCTATAAGAAAGCTGCGCCAGAGATACAAGAGGAGCAAAAAGCTGATACTTCAGTTGATGTGAGGATTACTCAAAACTTAGATGATATTTTTATGCAAACAGATTCTCTTTTAGTAATCATTAATAAGCTTGATTTTAAAATTAAATTTCAAACCACAAAAGAGCAACTTTATACCATTAATCAAAGTGTTTCTCTCTCCGATTCTTGTCATTCTTTTAGTTTATCTACTACAAAAAATGAAGACTTTTTTAAGCATAAAAACAGAAAGTTAAAACAGAAGATCTATAAGATGAAGACTTTAAAAGCTATTTATTCTTCAAAAAAATACGCACTTTATTTTCAAGACACGTACAATGGATATGTAGAGTTGAATAACCAAAATCTGCAGATCAAATATTATGATAGTAACGCATTAGGTTATTATTTCCTTACAGGAAGTAAAAAAGAAGTGGAATTGAGTGCTAAGTTGTATCAAAAAAACTAACCCATTATCTTCAAACTAACAAACCTGTAATATTTAATTTTTACTGAGTAAGCAAATTAGCAATCTCATTAAAAGCATTGGTTTGGTTGATGAAATCATTTGCAGTTGGCGTGGGATTTCTAGCACTCAATCTGGTAAAAACGTGTAAATCAGAGGCAACTAATTTTACATTTATAGAGGTTCCATTGCTGGCTTTTGTGCCTTTATAAATTAGCACAGCACTTACAGGGTCGGCCACATCGTCTTTTTCTGATTTCAACACATTTAAAGTACAACCTACAGGCAAAACAATTCCTTTTTCTAAATCTTTACGTACCACATTTATAACATCTCGGAGTTGCTGGAGCGTTTCATAAGGGCGGTAATGAAAATAATATTTCTCTTCGCCAGCAGAGTTTTCAACCGTTGTGTAGCCAATCATTGGTCCTAATACCCCAACTAATGATAAGGTTTTATTACCGGGAACTATAATGGGGTCGATTAGAAAAATATGTTTGGGTTTAATATGATCATCAAAATAATGATCAGCAAGCATTTTTAATATTAAGGTACAAGCTGTAGATGAACCTGCAAAACTGATGTTTTTATAACCCTGACTTTCCAGTTTTTCAAACTCATTAATAATAGGTTGGCGCCAATCTTGCCAGGTAGAATTTTTAAAAGTTTGGTAATCTCTGCCATGTCCACCTAAAAGTACTTGTGATATAGAAAAATCTGTTCTAAGCCCTTTCCAATTTCTAAATTCGTCCCATTCAAAGGTGGTAGCTCCATAACCATGTATGGCAATAATTATTGGTTTTAATGCTTCGGTAGGAGTTGGGCTAGGATTAGAGCTAGAGACTAAGTATTTTTCCGGATTGTAGATAGATTGGTCGAAATATAACCCGCTATCTAACATGGTATCATCTATTTTAGGATCCTTGCTGCAGGAGGCAATGAAAAATATGGCTATAAATGGTACGAGTTGCTTTTTCATTTTGAGTTAGATTTTTTTAAGTTCCATAAGATGCTTGTTTGCAAATAAACTGGATATAGAGTGCCTGCACCTTGTTTTCCGTCGCCAGTAATGGCGTTATATCCTAAAGAAATATTCAATTTTAAAGGGTTTTTAAACGAATAAAGTAAACCTGCATCAAGAGCGAATATTGCAGAATTATTTTGCAAATTATTAAAAATAGGCGATTCGTAATCGGCAGTAAAATAACCTGTGTTTAAGCGGGCAAAGGGCTGTAATTTTTTATTTGGCCGAAACAGATAAGCGCCTGAAATGGTAAAATTATCTTGCTTAATGGCGTTAGAGTTTATGCCAGAACCTAAACGACTGGTGATATAAGATGCTCCAAAAACTATTCTTTTAGAAAAGTGATATTGACCGGTAATGCCGTTTTCGTAATAAAGATCAATGGTTTTTTGAAACCTTAAACCAACATCAATTTTGTTTAATTGACTGTAAGAAATGTTAGAATTTAAGTTGAGCAGGATAAATATGAATCCTGAAACCTTTAATATCAATTTCTTTTTGCTCATTAGATTTTCATTAAAGATTAAAAATCTAATGTAATATTAATTAAGTTAATAAAAAATGAGTCTAATTAATTTAGGAGATGACTTTGAATTTAATTTCCACAGCATTTTTTTGGAAACACTGTGGAAATTAAAAAATCAACTTAAATATTTCCCTACTATAGGCATTCTTCGGCCCATGCCAAAAGCTTTTGGAGAAACTCTTAAGGTAGGTGGAGTTTGGTAACGTTTAAACTCAGCTTGATTCACCATTTTTAAAATCCTTTTTACCAAAGCTTCATCATAACCTAAAGAAACAATATCTTTTAAGCTTTTCTTTAACTCAATGTATTCAAAAAGAATTTTATCTAAAATATCGTAATCAGGTAAAGAATCAGAATCTTTTTGCCCGGGACGTAATTCTGCAGATGGTGGTTTTACAATGCTGTTTACCGGTATAATTTCTTTTTGTCTGTTAATATATTCTGCTAGCTGGTAAACTTGGGTTTTATAACAGTCGCCAATTACAGAGATAGCTCCACACATATCGCCATAAAGTGTTCCATAACCTACCGCCGATTCACTTTTATTAGAAGTATTCAATAAAATATAGCCAAACTTGTTAGACATCGCCATTAATATCACTCCTCTAGAACGGGCCTGAATATTTTCTTCAGTTACATTTGCTGGCAAATCTTTAAACTCAGGTTTTAGCGTATGCTCAAATGCATCAGCAACTTCTTCAATAGAAATTATAGTGCTTTTACAGCCTAAGTTTTTCACCAAGTCTTCGGCATCTTTAATAGAATGATCTGATGAATATTTAGAAGGCATTAGTACCGCCATCACGTTTTCTGCGCCCAAAGCTTCACAAGCTAATGCGCAAACAACTGCCGAATCAATGCCGCCAGACAAGCCCAAAGTTGCTTTTGTGAAACCAGATTTCTCAAAATAATCTTTAATCCCTAAAATTAAAGCCTGATAAACTTGTTCTGTATGGGTTTGTCTAACTTGTTCTTTATTTAAAACAATAGATCTCTTAATTTGCTCTACATCAAAAACCTGGACATCTTCTTCAAAGTATTTAAATTCATGTACAATGTCTCCGGCTTTATCAAAAACTAAGGATCCGCCATCAAAAATTAATTCGGTTTGGGCGCCTACGTGGTTTACATAAAAAAGAGGCAAGTTGTATTTATGGCAATTTTGAGAGAGTACAAAAATACGCTCTTCATCATGATTATAAGCAAAAGGAGAAGCCGCAATATTGATCATCAAATCTGGTTCTTCTTTGATGAGCTCATCCATGGGGCAAGTTTTGTACAAGGGATTATCACCTAAATTCCAAAGGTCTTCACAAACGGTTAAGGCAATTTTATAGCCTTTAAAATCTACACATTTAAATTCATGGGCAGGTTCAAAATACCTGTATTCATCAAAAACATCATAAGTAGGGAGCAAAGCTTTTTTTACAGTTTGTTTCACCTTACCATCCTCAATAAAGTAAGCAACATTGTAAAGATCTTTGCCTTCTAAAACGGGGTTTAATTTGGGCAAACCAATAATACAGGCTATGCCTACACTTGCAGCGGCAACTTTTTGTGCCTCAGCTTCGCAATGATCAATAAACTCAGGATATTCTAAAAAATCTCTTGGCGGATAGCCACAAATACATAATTCGGCAAAAACCACTAAATCTACTCCTTTAGCTTTTTGTTCTTCTAAAGTTTTGATGATTTTTTGTGTATTGGCTTCAAAATTACCAATATGGTAATTTAGTTGTGCTAAAGCTATTTTCATGAATATTTAAGGATTGATTGGCTATTAAAAAAACACGGCTAAATTTAAACCCAAATAAGAGCTTTTTAGAGTTCCACTTCCTGATTTGATATCAGTAAAGCCATTATCTAAAGATAAACCACCAACAATAGAAGTTTTTTCACCCACTTTAAACTCAGCGCCTGCCCCAATTACTAAAGAAGCTCTATAAAAGGCGGTCTCTGAATAAATATCTTTATCAGATTCTATAGTTGAATTATTTGCTGATTTAATATCTTGTTTTGCTCTTACATTAAAGCCATTACCTAATCCAAATTCACCAAAAAACTTTAGGCCATTGCTTTCATTAGTACTCAGCTTAAGTTTTAAAGGTATTTCTATATATTGTAGTTTATACGTTTGTTGTTCACCAGCATTGGCTACTAATTCACTTTCTGTTTGTCCGTTAATGGTGGTTAACTTTAAAGCGGTACTAAAAGCATAATTTTCGGCAAAATAAAAATCCCCTAAAACACCATAAGAAAACCCAGCTCTTAATCCGTTAGACTTTATGCCTTGGATATCTGATTTTATCCAAGCAAAAGTTGGATGAGCGGTTAAGCCTAGTCTAAATTGAGATGGAGTTTCTTCTTGCGCAAAGACAAAAAAGGTAGTTAAAATTAAAAATGTACTAGTTAGTATTTTTTTCATGATAATAAATCTATTTAATTAGTGTTTGATTTTATTGTAATGTTTAATTTTTTAATTTTCTACAATTAACGGCTCGTGAAAGTTTTATAACTTTACTTATCATTTAAATGTTTTTCTGTGTTCAATTCTATTTCAAATCGATTCAAAATTACTCTTTTTTTTCTGATATCATTTCTGGCTTTTGGCTGTAATCAAGATAAAAGAGTTGATGTAAGCCATGTTAAAGTAAACTTATCTATACAAAGATTCGACCAAGAATTTGCTAAAATTAAACCCAACGAACTAGCTGTAAAACTTCCTGAACTTAAAAAAAAGTATGGGGTATTTTACGATGATTATTTTGAGAAAATATTAAGTGTGGGCTCAACCAAAGATCAACAATACTACACCATGGTTGAGCAAATTTTAACTGGGAAACCTTTTCAGGATTTGCAAAAAGAAACAGATTCTGTTTATCCTAATTTAGAGAAACAAAGGCCGCAGTTAGAAGATGCTTTTAAACATATAAAATATGAGTACCCAGATTGGAAAGAGCCAAAAATAATTGCTTATATATCTGGTTTTCAAGTTCAAACACCAATAGGGTCTGATTATATAGGTATTGGATTAGATATGTTTTTAGGTTCTAAATCTAAATTTTATCCGGCTTTGGTAGAAAGTGTTCCAAGATATATAAGTAGAAGATTTACTCCAGAAAACATTACACCACGAGTGGTAGAAGTAATTGCCAGAGAAGATCTTTTTCCGACTATAGATCAAGACAAGAGTCTTTTAGCTAAAATGATTTATAACGGAAAAGTACTTTATTTTATGAGTAAAGTATTGCCAGATGTTTCCGATAGTACGCTTATTGGGTATTCTGAAAAGCAAATGAAATGGGCAAATGATTTTGAATCGGATGCTTGGGCTTATTTTTTAGAGCAAGATTTATTGTTTGATACAGATTATTTCAAAACTCAAAAATATTTAGCCGAGGCACCATTTACGCCTGGCTTAGGTAATCAAAATGATTCGGCGCCAAAATTAGGTTTGTATATTGGGTGGCAAATTGTAAAAAAGTTTGTGGAGAATAATCCAGAGATGACCTTAAAGGATTTGATGTTGGAAAGAGATGAGCAAAAAATATTGAATCAGGCAAAATATAGGCCTTCAAATAAACCAAAGGAATAAACCTAATTATTTAATGGAATCATAAAGGTCTAATAGAATACATCGCCATCTAAAATCTAGAAAAATGAAAATAGGAATTGTATTGAGTGGAGGAGGGATAAGAGGAATTGCTCATTTAGGTGTTTTAAAAGCTTTACAAGATAAGGGAGTTAAAATAGCAATGATTACCGGAACAAGTGCCGGTGCAATAGCAGGAGCTTTATTTGCAAACGACATCCCACCTTATGAAGCATTAAAGATTTTTATCGGAACTAAACTTCTTAAATTCATTCGTCCGGCATTTAGATCACCTGCTTTACTAAATTTAGAAACGGCTTATCCATTGTTTAAAGCCTATTTACCTCATGATTCTTTTTCGGGTTTAAAAATTCCGTTGACGGTTACCGCAACAGATTTTAACGAAGGTAAACTGGTTTACTTTTCCGAAGGAGATTTAATCAGAAAAGTATTAGCTTCTAGTTGCATTCCCGGTGTTTTTAATCCTATTATGATTGAAGGCAAATTTTATGTAGATGGCGGGGTACTCAATAATTTCCCCATACAGCCTCTTCAAAATACATGCGACGTTATTATTGGGTCGTCTTGTAATCATTTACCTCTTTTAGATAAATTCCGAAACATGAAACATGTGATAGAAAGGGCAGCTTTATTATCTATTAATCATGATATGGATGAAAAGCGGAAATTAATAGATGTTTTGATAGAGCCTAAATCTTTAGGTGAAACCAGTATTTTTGATGTAAAAAAAGCGGAAGAAATTTTTTGGATAGCGCATGAAGAAGCACTAAATCAAATCGCAAAAAATAAGGAGTTACTAGGTTTAGTAGAGAAGAAAAAGGCATAATATTTAAATTATGCCTTTTATATTTTTGTGTATTAGTCTTTTAAAACTCTTAAAACTCCAGCTATGCTAATAAAAGCACCTATAAAAGTTAAAGCCCATCCAATTAAATCTACTATTGTAGAATGCTCTATAAATTGTTTAACATAAATACCGAATAACGTTACGAAAAGTCCGCCGATGATCAATTTGTAATGAGAAGGGTTATTTGCATTTACCATAAGATTTTTTTGTTTTTATGTGCTGCAAAAATAATACTATTGTTCAAATACTTGTTATCAAATCGCAAAATCTTCTGATAAAATCAAAATCTTGTATCATTTATTAAAACTCTGGCGTAATAACAGCATAATCATTTTATGAGCATCAAATTATACATCAGTTTTCTCGCCTTTTTACTTTTAGCTTGTAATCAAGAAAATGATAATTCAGATTCAGTTTGTCCTACTGTTTTATGCGCCACACCCACCCAATTTTTTAAGTTAAAATTTATTGATAAGGATAAACAAACTGATTTATTTTTTGGAACAGTAGCAAAGTATAGCCTTAATGATTTAAAAATTTACAGCAGCAGATTTAAAAGAAATATTGATTTTAACGTAGATAGCACAACTAAATCAGATAAATATATTTTAATTTCTACCAGCGTTACTGATGAGTTTGCTATTAAATTAGCTAACACAGCAACTGATGAACTTAAAGTTGAAACTAAATTTATTAATCAGACTTGTTGCGATATTTTACAAATCACACAGCTTAAGCTCAATAATTCAGTACTTTCTTTTTCTAACACGAGCCCTACAGTAATTCTATTGCAAAAATAATTAACCTTAACAATTAATGAATAACCCCCAATGCCTTGTTTCTATTAGAAATAGGGCATTTTTACTTTAAGGGGGCTGGAGTTAAAAGAAAGGAAACTCTATCTTTATTTGACAAGATTAACGTTTTTGTTTGAGGATAAGCTTTTGTAAAAGTTGTAGGTATTCTGACTTTTTGATTTTCTCTCCATTTAAATTCAACTGCTAAAATAGCATCGCCTGTTTGTTCAATATAATCTATTTCCTGCTGTTGCGTAGTTCGCCAAAAATAAGTTTTTGCTTCTAATTGATTTTGAGCTAAGAATTTAATTCTTTCGCTTATCATGTAGTTTTCCCAAAGCGCACCAACATCGTTTCTGTTGTTTAAACTGTTGAAATTTCGGGTTATAGCGTTTATAATTCCATTATCATAAAAATAAATTTTCCTATTCTTCTTAATTTCATTTCTAACGTTTCCAGCAAAAGCAGTTAAGGAGAAAACCACAAAAGCTTTTTCTAATAAATTGATGTACTTCTCAATTGTTTTCTGGTCGGCTTTTACTAATTGTGCTAACTCAGAGAAATTAACTTCACTTCCTACCTGTAGGGCTAAAGCTTTTACTATTTTTTTGAATAAAGCGGGTTTACTCACTTGCTCTAAGGCAAATAAGTCTTTATACAAATAGCTATCTGCTAAAAGTTTAAGGTGTTCCTCTGCATCAGTAGGTTTATTTATAATTTCTGGATAAGAACCGTAAATCAATCTTTGTTCTAATAATCTTTCTTCTGTTAGATAGTCAGTATGGCTAACTAGCTCTGCGTATGAAAAAGGCAATAGCATCATTTCATATTTTCTACCAGTTAAAGATTCATTCACTTTACCTGATAATTCAAAAGCTGATGAACCTGTTGCAATTACTTGTACGTTTCTGAATCTATCTACAATTATTTTTAACAATAAACCAATCTCATTAATTCTTTGTGCTTCGTCAATAAACAAAACTTCATACCCATTCAATAATTGGGCTATTTGTGTTGCATTAGGTTTAGCAAGAAGGTCTCTAACATCAGCATCATCACCATTTAATGTTAAAGTACGTTTATTAATTTCTTTTAATAGCGTTTCTACAAAAGTGGTTTTGCCAGTTTGTCTTGGTCCAAAAACAAGAAAAGCTTTGTTTTTAAACATTCTTTGTAAAGCATAATTTATTTGTAATCTCTTAATCACATCTCAAATATATGATAATTTAGGATTCAATTCTAAAATAAACATAATAATTTAGGATTAAATTCTAAAATAAACATAATAATTTAGGATTTTAAATATTATTATTCATAAAAAAACCTCTATCAAATTTGATAGAGGTTTTAGTTTTAAGCTTTATTCTTGGTAATTATCCGTTAGACAAAGCTGCTGCTCCACTTACAATCTCAGAAAGTTCGGTTGTAATGGCTGCCTGACGAGCTTGGTTATAAGCTAATTTTAATTTCTTTAATAAATCTCCAGCGTTATCAGTCGCTTTATCCATAGCCGTCATTCTAGCGCCATGCTCTGATGCATGAGAATCTAAAACTGCTTTGTATAACTGTAATTTAATATTTTTTGGAATCAGTTGTTCTACAATTTCCTCTTGTGAAGGTTCTAAAATATAATCAACTTGGTTGGCAGATACTTGTTCTTTTTTCTCAACTTTAGGTACAGGTAACAATTGCTCAACAGTTAAAATTTGCATTGCTGCATTTTTAAACTGATTATAAACAACCTCTACTTTATCATATTTGCCACTTACAAAACCATCCATTATGGCATCGGTAATTAAAGAAACATTCTCAAAATTAAGAGCTGCAAATACTTCATTATTGTTTCCAATGGTATTGTATTTACGTTTTTCGTAATAATCTTGCGCTTTTTTACCTATGGCTACAATATGTAAATTTCCGCTTTTGTGAAAAGAACTATATTTTTCGGCTATTAAAAGATTGGTTGTTTTAATCACATTGGTATTAAATGCACCAGCCAATCCACGATTAGAAGTAACTACAACCAATAACACGTTTTTTACTTCACGCTCTTGAGTATAAACAGAAACTCCATCTTCTAAACTTGCAGAAAGATTACTTAAAATCTCTTTTAGTTTATTAGCATAAGGACGTAGCTGAATTATGGCATTAGTTGCTCTTTTTAATTTAGCAGCCGAAACCATTTTCATCGCCTTGGTAATCTGCTGTGTAGAGCTTACCGATTTGATTCTGATTCTTACTTCTTTTAAATTTGCCATTCTTGTTTAGTATCTAGTAGAGAGTATCAAGTATCGAGACCACATGTGGTCTCTTGATACTTGATACTAATATCTTGCTACTTAATTAGTATTTTCCTGAAATTTCTTTTGCTACAGTTTCTAAAACACTGGTTAAGCTATCATCAAATTTACCAGCTTTTAGGGCTGCTAAAACTTCTGGATGACGTTGCTCTAATTGTGTAGTATATTCTGCTTCAAATTCTCTTACCTTATTTACTGGTACGTTTCTCATTAAGTTTTTAACACCTGCATAGATGATGGCAACTTGCTTTTCAACTGATACCGGAGAGAATTGACCTTGCTTTAAAATTTCAACGTTTCTAGCACCTTTATCTAAAACTAGTTTAGTGGAAGCATCTAAATCAGAACCAAATTTAGAGAAAGCCTCTAATTCACGGTATTGTGCTTGGTCTAATTTAAGTGTTCCAGCTACTTTCTTCATTGATTTAATTTGAGCATTACCACCCACACGAGATACCGAAATACCTACGTTAATAGCCGGACGAACACCTGCGTTAAATAAATTAGATTCTAAGAATATCTGACCATCAGTAATAGAAATTACGTTGGTTGGGATATAGGCAGAAACGTCGCCAGCCTGAGTTTCAATAATTGGTAAAGCAGTTAAAGAACCACCACCTTTTACTATTGATCTAATAGACTCTGGCAAATCATTCATTTGTTGAGCAATAGAATCATTTTGATTGATTTTTGCTGCTCTTTCTAGTAAACGACTGTGTAAATAGAAAACGTCTCCTGGATAAGCCTCACGACCTGGAGGGCGTTTTAATAATAATGAAACCTCACGGTAAGCTACCGCTTGTTTAGATAAATCATCATAAATAATTAAAGCTGGTCTTCCTGTATCACGGAAAAACTCACCAATTGCAGCACCAGCAAACGGAGCGTAAAACTGCATAGGAGCAGGGTCAGCAGCAGTTGCAGCAACTACACATGTGTAAGCCATTGCGCCTTTTTCATCTAACGCTTTAACTACGTTAGCTACAGTACTTGCTTTTTGGCCAATAGCTACATATATACAAAATACAGGTTGTCCGGCATCGTAAAATTCTTTTTGGTTGATAATGGTATCAATACAAACTGCTGATTTACCAGTCTGACGATCACCAATAACCAACTCACGTTGTCCTCTACCAATAGGAATCATCGCATCAATAGCTTTAATACCTGTTTGTAATGGCTCTGTTACTGGCTGACGGTAAATAACACCCGGAGCTTTACGCTCTAAAGGCATTTCATAAGTTTGTCCAGTTATTGGTCCTTTACCATCAATTGGAGCACCTAAAGTGTTTACCACACGACCCAACATACCTTCACCTACGTTAATAGATGCAATACGTTTTGTACGTTTAATGGTATCACCTTCCTTAATCTCGTCAGATTGACCCAACAAAACCACGCCCACATTATCCTCTTCCAAGTTTAATACAATGCCTTGTAAGCCTGATTCAAACTCAACCAGCTCTCCAGCTTGTACTTTGGTTAAACCATAAACACGAGCAATACCGTCACCCACTTGGAGCACAGTACCTACTTCTTCTAATTCAGTTTCAGACTTGAAGCCCGATAATTGCTGACGTAAAATCGCCGAAACTTCATCTGGTCTTACCTCTACCATCTTTGTTTTTATTTAAGATTTTTATTTTTTGAAAAACTCTGTTTCTGTAATTCTTTTGTAAATGCAGTCCTGCTATCCATTCATACTGCACAGGCTTTAGCCACAATGCCGGTATCCCTGCCTACCGTCAGGCAGGGATTTCTATCAGGTTTATAAACTAAGCAATCACCTTTTCGGCAAATTCCTTTTTTAATCTGCTTAAGCTACTGGCTATGCTGCTATCAAACTGCTTATCTCCAACAGTTAAAATAAATCCACCTATTAAATCAGCATCAACACTTGCAATTAAAACAACCTCACCACCGGTAACAGCTTTTACTTTATTGATGATTTCAGCTTTAGCTTCTTCATTTAAAGGTGCCGCAGATACCACTTTAGCAGTTACAATATTTTTAAATTCGTAATACTGATTTAAAAATTCTTTAGCAGTTCCAAAAATAATATCGGCTCTGCCTTTGTCAATTACAATCTTTAAAAAAGCCGAAGTTACTTTGTGAACCTTATCTGCAAATAATGCCTTTATGATTGAATTTTTCTTATCATAAGGAATAATCGGATTCTTTACTACAGCCTGTAATTCAGAACTCGCTTTTAATGTATTCACAAAAAGCTCCATATCACCTTTAATTTCCTCTAACGCTTTTTGTTCTAAAGCAAGATCAATTAATGATTTAGCGTATCTTGAAGCTACTTTTATTTCTGACATATCTTTGAGTTAATTAGTTGTAAGTTTTAGGTTTTAAGTATAAAAAGTATCACCCTTTACACCTATAACTTATTACTTAAAACTTATCACTTAATAACTTAGTTTAACTTAACGTCTTTTAGCAAATCACTCACCAAAGTATTTTGCGTTTTTTGATCATCAAATTGTTTACGCAATACTTTTTCTGCAATTTCAATAGAAAGAGAAGCCACTTGATTTTTCACTTCGTCTAAAGCAGCAACCTTTTGATTGTTGATTTCAATTTTTGCTTTTTCAATCAGTTTTGCACCTTCTATTTGAGCTTGATTTTTAGCTTCAACTAAAATTTGATCTTTTAATTCTTTAGCTTCTTTTAAAATCTCATCACGCTCTATTCTGGCTTGTTTCATTAATATTTCGTTTTCGTTAGATAAACGAGACATTTCTTCTCTAGCCAATTCTGCTTTGTTTAATGCATCTTCAATAGAACGCTCACGCTCATGAATGGCACCTAACATTGGTTTCCAAGCTAGTTTTTTTAATAAAACTAACAAAATTAAGAAGGATACTAATGTCCAAAAAACTAAACCTATACTTGGGGTTACTAAATCCATTTTTATTAATATAAATTTTAATAAATAGTCTTTGTTAAAATCAAGAATTTAGCCAATCGCTAAATTCTTGATTTTGTGAGGAAATCCTTAAGCAGGATTATTTCCTAAAAGTGCTACTACCACTGCGAATAATGCAACACCTTCTACAAGTGCAGCAGCAATGATCATTGCAGTTTGAATTTTTGATGCAGCTTCTGGCTGACGAGCAATACCTTCCATTGCTTTACCACCAATTTGTCCGATACCGATACCAGCACCGATAACTGCTAAACCTGCACCAATTGCAGCGATTGAACCTACCATAACTTTAAATTTATATATGATTATTAAACAAAATGTTTCTAATTAATGATGATGCTCTTCTACTGCTGTACCTATAAATAAAGCAGTAAGCATAGTAAAAATAAAAGCTTGTAAAAATGCGACCAACAGTTCCAAAACATCCATAAATAAAACGAATGCAACTGAAACTGGTGCTATAGCAATAGTTTTGAAAATAAAAATTAAGGAGATTAAGCTCAAAACAATAATGTGACCTGCTGTAATGTTCGCAAATAAACGAATCATCAATGCAAATGGCTTAGAGAAAACACCTATAATCTCCACTACCCACATAATTGGTAATAACCAAAAAGGAACGTTTGGTTTAAAAATATGAGACCAATAGTATTTGTTACCATTAACATTCACTACAATTAATACAATTGCAGATAATACCATGGTTACCGCTATGTTTCCTGTTACGTTTGCACTTCCTGGAAATATAGGAATCAATCCTAACAAGTTATTAAACCATATAAAAAAGAAAATGGTTAATAATAAAGGCATAAATTTCTCAAATTTATAGCCAATGTTTGGTCTGGCAATATCATCACGAATAAAAATGATAAGAGGCTCAATCCAAGATTGTAAACCTTTAGGAGCTTTTCCAACTCGTTTTTTGTAAGAACCTGCTACACTTATAAATACAACTAGTATTAGTATTACGGCAACAAATAATGCAGCTACATTTTTGGTGATAGAAAAATCATAAAGCTTTGATGATAATTCCTCATCAATTTTACCATCTGCACCTAAAATTTTAATATGTTCTTCTTCGTTAAAATAAGTGTAATATTCCCCTCTGTATGGAGTAGATTCATGATGGGCATCCATCAGATTTGATGATGAAAAAATCTCTAATCCAGAAGGAGTGTAAAGAATAACTGGTAAAGGGATTGTGGTATGTCCCCACAAGTGCCAGCTATGAGAATCACCAATATGTTCCAAAATAGTAACAGTAGGATCAAATTTTTCTTCTGCTTTAGCTTCATGTGAAACAGCTACTTCTTCTTTTTTTACCTCATTTGCAGGAGCCTCATTTTCTTGCTTTGCAAAAGAATTAAATGATAAAAATGTAAGAAAAAGAGCGATTACTGCTCTTTGAGAGGAATTTTTAAAATTTAAAATGTGGCTAAAATACATTTATTACGTGTTTTTTACTTTTTAATTTGGTGGCGCAAGTTACGTAACAAACAATAAATTTCAAAGACAGTAAATAAGAAATAAATAGAAAAAAAATTACCGATGAATAAAATGCCGTTTACTTTAACTTTAAGCAGGTATATCAATACAAAAGCCATGCTTGCCAATAATCTTATTACAATACCTCCAAGTAAGATGAAAGATTGATACTCACCTCCTTTTTTAATTCCTAAAACAGAGAGAAAATAAATGATTAAAGTAATGGCTGCCATAAAAGTAAATACAA
This sequence comes from Pedobacter cryophilus, assembly GCF_005116455.1. Taxonomy (GTDB): domain Bacteria; phylum Bacteroidota; class Bacteroidia; order Sphingobacteriales; family Sphingobacteriaceae; genus Pseudopedobacter; species Pseudopedobacter cryophilum. Next base: position 152,803 of record NZ_SWBP01000001.1, on the reverse strand, counting down.
GCCAAAAGTGTGGGATAAGAATGGTTGTTGCGCTAAAATGATCTAATAAGTAAAAACCAAGGGCGGTAGAGGTAATTAATATGATAAAGTAAATTGCAAATTTTTGTAAGCTCAATTTAGTTTGATTTTAATCCTTTTAAAACAATATATAAAGAAGCGAGTACACCTATTAAGCTCAAAATACCAGTATATATGGGTGTTTTGGTTTGTTGGGATTCGTCCAACTTATACCCTGCAAATGTAAATGCGCCAATAACACCAATCATTTGAAAGCCTAATCCAGAATATTTAATGTAGCTATTAAGCGCTGGCTTCTCTTTTTGAGGCAATTTCTTCTCTTCCATCTAAATTATTAATGATGATAGATTTCGTTTGGGTTATTCCTGTTTCGCAATGGCCGGTTAGGTTTGCTCCGTTTTCTACCACAAATTTATTAGAAGCCACATTTCCTTTTACATTGGCGGTGGCTTTTAAAAATAAGATTTCAGTAATATTAAGATTTCCGTTAACAGAACCAGATATTTCGGCACTTTCAGAGTATATATTGCCAATTACTTCTCCGGTAGTTCCAATTACTACTTTTGCTTTTGAGCTTACATCGCCAATGATTTTTCCGTCTATTCTAACATCTCCTTTGGTGCTTAAATCACCATTTATTTCTGTTCCAACACCAATAATGTTAATGGAGCCAGCTTTTTGCTCTCCTTGTAAAGAAGCTTCTTTCTTTTTTTTGAACATGACTAAAGTTTTAAAAGGTCATATAATTTTGTGGGTTAACAGGTATTCCATTAAACCATAATTCAAAATGGAGGTGTGGTCCGGTTGAAAATTCTCCTGTATCTCCAACTACTGCAATTACTTCACCTGCACTAACGAAGCTACCAACTTTTTTTAATAAAACGGAACAATGCTTGTAAAACGAAAGCAGATTATTACCATGCTGAATGGCAATAACGTATCCGGTTTCTGAGGTGAAATTAGAAAAAACAACAGTGCCATCTAAAGTAGCTTTAATGTTTTCATTCTTTCGGGAGGTAATATCTACTCCGTAATGTTGCTTTTGAGAATTAAAAACGTTGTTTATTTTACCTCTTAATGGATTAAAAAAAGCATAAGAAGCAATTCCTGTTTTTAAAGGCTCATTTTCTGCATTTAAATCAAATTTCCCTTCGGCTTCTATGAGTTCTCTTAATTCTTTTTCTTCGCTTGATAGTTTTTGATTAAGCCTAATGCTATCAGAGGCTTTAGATAAATCTTTGGGCTTTTCTAGTTTTACATTACTTACTTCGCCATTGATAATGTTTTTTAAGTTGGCTAGATAAACCTCATTTGCTTTTGAAAGCTGTTCTAACGAATCTATCTTGGTATAGGCCTCAATAATATTTTTTTTTGAGCCTTCATCCGTCACTCCAGATAAATATTCTCTAAGAGGCGTGTACCTAATAGTGGTGATGGTTAAAAATATCAGAATAATTGCAAATGCAGTTGTCCCAATAATTAAATACCATAGCGATGCATTAAATGATGCTTTCTCTTCAAAAGTATCATCATTAAGAATTACTAATTTGTATTTTTCTTTTAACCTGTCTATGAGTTTTTTTCTTTTACTCATTCTTATTAAAAAATCATGGCTTAATTAATATCTTTATTTCCAAAATATCGGCAATATAAAATATTTTTGTTCGTATTAATTTCGATTATTTAAAAACACCATCTTGAAGTTTCCTTATAAACAGTGTACTATTTTTTTTAGCTCTTTAATTTGCTTCATGATGTGGAGTTGTTCCGCTAAGAAAGAAGGACCAAAAGTTCGTTTCATGAAAAATGTAACGGCTCACTATAACATATATTTTAATGCCAATGAACTTCTAAAGGAAAGTGAACAGACTATTAAGAAATCTTTAGAAGATGATTTTAATCTGATTTTAGCGATATTTCCAATTCCTAATGAAGAATCTTCGGCAAATGAAACGGGAAATTTAAATGAAGTTATAAAAAAAGCGAATACCATTGCAATAGATAAATATGAAAGTAATTGGTTAGATGATTCTTATTTACTATTGGCTAAAGCCGAGTATCTAAAAGGTGATTTTTATAATGCAGTTGAGTATTACAGTTATGTAGGATCAACTTTTCCGAAAGAGAAAAAGAATAAATTAGCCGCATATTTAGGGCAGGTTAAAAGCGATTTTGCTTTAAATAACGCTGTAGAGGCAGATTCTGTACTTAAATTAGCGGTTCAGCTAGATTATAAATATTTTAAAGATGAGGTGGAAGCCGCTCAGGCTCAATTGGCTTTAAATAAAAATGATATTAAAGAAGCAATACTTCATTTAGAAAAAGCGGTTAATCTAACTCGTAATAGCTATAACAAAATAAGATGGAGATATATTCTTGCGCAATTACAAGAGTTAAATAACGAACCTGATGAAGCCTACAAAAACTACTTAAAAATTGCAAAAAGTAATGCTTCATTTGAAATGTCTTTTAATGCCAATTTAGCAAGCATAAGAATTAATGAAAATGCCGACGGAAAGCAATTTAACAAGATTGCAACTTTAAAAAAGCTTTTAAAAGAAGATAAAAACAGAGAGTTTAAAGAACAAATTTATTATCAAATAGCAATAGCTCACAGTGAAATAAGACAATTTGATAAAGCAACAGAATATTTTCAAACATCAGCACATACGGTGCCGGGTACGGTTAAACAAAAAGGATTAAGTTTTTTGAAACTGGCTCAGCTTAATTTTGATTCGTTAAAAAATTATACCCAAGCCCAACTTTATTACGATAGCACTCTACAATATCTTCCTAAGAATTATCCGGATTATAAGAATATCGCTATAAAAGCCAATAACTTAAAATATTTGGCAGATAGACTTACGATTATAGAAACTCAAAAGAATTTATTGCAATTGGCTAATTTGTCTGATAAAGAGATTGATGAAAAAGTTGATCAATTGTTTAAAGAAAAACAAGATGCTTTAGTAGCGCAACCAACTCCTTCAAATACTGCTTCGATAGATAATAATACGCCTGTTTTAAATCCTAATCAGTCTGGCGGGAATTTTTATTTTTATAATGCTGCGGCTTTAAGTCAGGGATTAAATGAATTTAAGAAAAGATGGGGCAATAGGAAATTAGCAGATAATTGGCGAATAAGCACCAATAGTTTAGCTAATGATGTTGCTAAGAATCCGATAAATAACGGCTTAGCAAATACCGCAGCTACAATTTCTGTAAACATGGATTCGCTAAAAGCTGATTTTTTGAAGACATTACCCTATAGCCCAGGAGCAAAGCAAAGTGCAAATTCTAAAATATCTACCGCACTTTATGAAATCGCAATTTTTTACAAAGATGTTTTGAAAGATAATTTTGAAGCTGCGGAGGCTTTAGAAGCTTTAATTATCAATTATCCTAATGATACCAATGCAGCAAGCATTTATTATCAACTCTACAGGTTGTTAGAAAGTACTGATAAAAATCGTTCTGAAAATTTTAAAACTCAATTGCTCCAAAAATATCCTAATTCGGTTTTTGCCAAAACAATTTCAGATCCCAATTTTGGTAAAGATGAAGAGCTATCGGATGAGAAAGTTAAACTGTATTACACTAGTTTATATGAGCTTTATCAGCAAAAAAAGTACAATCAGGTATTGCAACAAATTACGTTATTGCAAGATAGTTTGGGCTCTTTTAGAAAATTAGAACCTCAGTTTGCTTATTTAAAGGCATTGGCTTTAGGTAATACACAAAAATTACCTCCATTTTTAGCCAGTTTAAATGATATCGTAATTAAATATCCTGAGAATACAGAAGTTACCCCGTTAGTAAAACAACAAATAGCATTTATAACAAGCAATAGAAGTGTTTTTGATCAAAGACCAACGGCTCTTTTGGCTTATGATGGAAATGAGCAGTTGGCAAAAAATCAGGAGATTTTGAATATTCCTAAAGTAGAGCAGCCGCAACCTTCAACGGTTGCGCCACCTAAAGTAGAAACTATAAAGGAGGTAAATGATAAACCAGTTTTAGCAGTTGCCAATAAACCAGTTGAATTGGTTTCAGAAAAAAAAGAAGCTAAAAAGGAATTAGACGATAAACCAGTTTTAGCAGTTACAAATAAATCAGTTGAAATAGTTCCAGAAAAAAAAGAAGCTGTTGTATTTGTGCCCGAGAAGCCTAAAGGAATAATTTTTAATGCCAATACCAGACAAAGACATTTTATAGTTATTGATATAACAGATCCAAAGGTGAATGTTGCACAACCTTTTTCTCGGCTATCTCAATATTTTTATTCTAAATTTGACCCTTCAAAGGTTAATTTGGTAATTAGAGTTGTAGGGCAAACAGATAAATTTATTATCGTTAGTGGTGATTTTTACGCTAAAGCTGATGCTGATAAAATAGCAAGCGAATTAGACGAGAATTTGCCTAAAATTATGGAAGGGCAAGCCGCAAAGTATATCAAATTTGTTGTTTCTGAAACCAATTTAAATTTACTTACCACCAGAGAAGCCATAGAACAATATGTCAAATCTATTTCAGAAAAAAAATAATGCAAAACAAAGAAACTCTTCATAAAAACGAAATCTCATCATTTAATAAATCCTTTTGGAAGCTAGTTATTGGGTTTGTAATATTTATAGCATTAATAATTACGGTAACCGGTTTTGGATTATTTGGAGACCTTCCTTCATTTCGGGATCTTGAAAACCCTAAAAGTAACCAAGCATCAGTAATTTATACCGTAGATAAAGTAGAGTTGGGGAATTATTTTGTGCAAAACAGGTCTAATATCAGGTATCAAGATATTTCTCCAAACGTAATCAACGCTTTAATTGCCACAGAAGATGTAAGGTTTAAAGATCATTCTGGAATAGATTTTAAAAGAACTTTTTCTATCGTTTTTTATAACCTGATAGGTAAAAAACAAGGTGCAAGTACCATTACACAGCAATTGGCATTAAATCTATTTTCTGAAGAGGGCAGGGCAAAATCTGCTTGGAAAAGAATTCCACAAAAATTGAAGGAATTAATTGTGGCTATTAAATTAGAGCGTAATTACACCAAAGAAGAAATTATTACGATGTACTTAAATACCGTAGATTTTGGAAATAACTCATTTGGAATAAAAGCAGCAGCCAGAACTTATTTTAGTACAACACCAGGTAAATTATCGCCTGCTCAAGCAGCAACTTTAGTAGGTATTTTAAAAGGCGTTACGCTTTACTCTCCAACTAGGAATCCCGATAGGTCTTTGGCCAGAAGAAATCTTATTTTGAGTAAAATGGTTGATGAAGAGTTTATTACCGAAGAAGAATATCAATCAGCAAAAACAACCGATTTAGCGCTACAATTTAGACCAACCAATCATAACGAAGGACTTGCAACCTATTTTAGAACGATCTTGAAACAAGATATTCAAAAAACTTTTCAAGATTTATCTATTTCAAAAGCTGATGGCACTCCTTATGATTTAGATAGAGACGGATTAAGAGTTTATACCACTATAAATTCTAAAATGCAGAAATATGCAGAAGAAGCTCAAAGAACTTATATGAAAGATCTTCAGCAGCAATTTAATAAGCATTGGAAAGGGATGAATCCTTTTAAAGGAAATGAAGCGTTACTTACTCAAGGCATGCGAAGGTCTGATAGATATATCAATCTTAAAGAAAGTGGAAAAACAGAAAGTGAGATAAAAGAGGAATTTAATACTCCGGTAAAAATGGAGATTTTTAGTTGGAGAGGAAATATTGATACCACCATGACTCCCATGGATTCCATAAAATACTATAAAATGTTTTTAAGAAATTCTATGATGGCGATGGACCCTTCAAATGGAGAGGTAAGAGCTTGGGTAGGAGGAATAGATTATGAGCATTTTAAGTATGATCAGGTGAAAATGGGAACCAGACAAGTGGGCTCAACAGCAAAACCTTTTACTTATGCTGTGGGTATAGATAATGGCTATTCTCCTTGTTACCAAGTAAATAATGTGCCATATACCGTTACTGGTTTTGGAGAACCATGGACGCCAAGAGGGTTCAATTCTATTCCCGGTTATCTTCCTCTGCGCAAAGCATTGGCAAATTCTCAAAACTATATTACGGCATGGGTGATGCAGCAAGTAGGGCCAACAGCAGTTTCTACTTTGATTAAAAGAATGGGGATTACTACGCCGGTGCCTCCTTATCCTTCTATTGCATTAGGTTCTTTTGAAGCTTCTGTTTATGACATGGTTGGTGCTTACGGTACTTTTGTAAACCATGGCGTTTGGACAGAACCTATTTATTTAACCAGAATAGAAGATAAAAATGGAAATGTGCTTTATGAACGTAAACCCAAAGTGGTGCAGGCATTGAGTGAACAAACAGCATACGTAATGACTTATATGTTAAAAGGTGTAGTAGAAGAAGGAACTGGTGTGAGAATGCGATATAAATATGGCTTAAACAACCCAATTGGAGGAAAAACAGGAACAACTAATGATAATTCTGATGGCTGGTTTATGGGAATTACTCCACAGCTTGTTGGAGGTGTTTGGACAGGCTGTGAAGACAGAGCCATACATTTTAGAAGTACCAATTTAGGAGAAGGAGCCAATACCGCTTTGCCAATATTTGCGCTATTCTTAAAAAAAGTATATGCTGATAATTCTTTAGGGATTAAAAAAGGAGATTTTACGCCACCTAAAGGAGGCAATACCATTACATTAGATTGTAACCAATATCAAAATCAAGAAAGTGGGAAATCATCTACTTTAGATGATAGGTTAGGATTCTAAAAACATCATTTTAATTTAGGAGAACCACCTTATGGTGGTTTTTTTAATTTTGCCAATCTTATGTTCGATTATAAATCTGCAATTAAAAATATCCCTCATAAACCGGGTGTATATCAATACTATGATGTGCATGAAGAATTGATTTATATAGGGAAAGCAAAAGATTTAAAAAACAGGGTTAATTCATATTTTAATGGGGATAACTATAAGGTAAATGCAAAAACCAGAGTTTTAGTCAGTAAAATCAATAAAATAACTTTCACTATTGTTGATACCGAGATTGACGCTTGGCTTTTAGAAAATAGCTTAATCAAAAAGCATCAGCCACGGTATAACGTGATGCTTAAGGATGATAAAACTTATCCTTGGATAGTCATCAAAAATGAGAAATTCCCAAGAATACAATACACCAGAAGATTAGTGAAAGATGGTTCTAAATATTTAGGACCTTATCCTTCGGTAGGGATGATGCATTCTATTTTAGGATTAATTAAAGATACCTACCAACTCCGGACTTGTAATTTGCAGCTTACGCCTGAAAATATTAGGGCAAAAAAATTTAAGGTTTGTTTAGAATATCAGATAGGAAATTGCAAAGGCCCTTGTGAGGCTTTACAAAGCGAAAATGATTACAATGTTTTTATAGAAGAGATTAAAGATATTTTAAGCGGAAAAATTTATACTGTTTTAAAGGCTTTAAAAGAGGAGATTAACCAAGAATCTGCTTTGCTTAATTTTGAAGCGGCACATCGTTTACAAAGAAAATATGAGCTTTTAGAAAAGTATCAGAGCAAATCTACCATAGTAAATTCATCCATAACCGAAGTAGATGTTTTTAGCATTGCATCTGACGAGAAAATAGGCTTTGTAAATTACCTAAAAGTGATGCATGGCACCATTATCCAAACTCAAACTTTAGAAATAAAGAAAAAGTTAGATGAATCTGATGAAGAATTACTGTCTATTGCGATTTCAGAATTTAGGACAAGATTTCAAAGCCAATCTAAAGAAATCATAGTTCCATTTGATTTAGAATTGGATGATGCAAACGTGAAGTTCACCGTACCAAAGCAGGGAGAAAAGAAAAAGCTATTAGAACTTTCACAAAAAAATGTTCATTTCTTTAGGAAAGACAGGATAGATCAATATGAAAAATTGAATCCCGAGTTTAGAACAGATCGTTTGCTTACGCAGATGCAAAAGGATTTGCGATTAATTGAATTGCCAAGGCATATAGAATGTTTTGATAACTCAAATTTTCAAGGTGATTATCCGGTTTCGGCTATTGTGGTTTTTAAGGATGCAAAACCTTCTAAAAAAGATTATCGGCATTTTAACGTAAAAACGGTAGAAGGGCCTAATGATTTTGCCACCATGGAAGAAGCTGTTTATAGAAGATATAAGCGCTTATTAGAGGAAGGAGAACCTCTGCCTCAATTGGTAATTATTGACGGTGGTAAAGGGCAGCTATCATCAGCTGTAAAGAGTTTAAAAAAGTTAGAAATTTTTAATCAGCTTACTGTAATTGGTATTGCAAAAAGATTAGAGGAGTTGTATTATCCTGGAGACCAATACCCATTGTATTTAGATAAAAAATCTGAAACGTTAAAAATTATTCAACAGTTGAGAGATGAAGCCCATAGATTTGGAATTACCTTTCACCGCAAAAAAAGAGATCAAGGGACATTAAAAACCGAGCTAGAATTAATAGAAGGGATTGGTAAAACTTCAGCCGATAATTTATTGAAGCATTTTAAATCGGTTAAAAAAATAAAAGAGGCAGAAGAAACAGAATTGTTAAAAGTGGTAAACACCAAGCAAGCAAAGGCCATTTTAAACTTCTTCCAACAGAAAAGCCCTCTCTAAATAGAAAGGGCTTTTGGTATAAATTTAAATTTTAGATTTAGTGTTGCCACATATCCTGCTCATATTGAATCAAAGATTTCTTAATTCTATCTGCTTCTAATAATTTGTCTAAACCAGATTTAAGATCTGGTCTGTTAGCCAACTTATAACCATCTGGGTTAGACTCCTCAATAATTAAACTTGAAAAATAGCGAAGTTGAAAAACATCATCAAAACTGTATCTAATTTTTTCATTAGGATGATATACATTGAATTTGCAGATGTAATTTCTGATGGTAGGGTAGTTGACATAAAATAAACCAACCATTCCATCACCAGTTTCTCCTAATTTAACATTTGGATCTTTAAGTTTTGGAACATTTGCCGAAGCTGCCGCAGCCCCAGGAACAATAAATCCTATAGCAACTATAAAAGATTTAAGTTCAGAACGATTAGTATCAAAGTACCAATCTTCAACCAATCTTAACCCACATTTAGCTAATAATTCTTGATCTGAGAATTGTAAAGCAAATCCTAATCCTGCAGATGCATCAGACTTTGTTAATAACGTGTTATAGTCAATTAATTCCTCTACTCTTCCAGTACTTGGGTTCCAAGATTGGTAAGCTTCTACATTAGCTGTAGAAATCCCTCTTAATAATACAGTTAAAAAATTTCTATTTGTATCAACAGGAACAAGGTATCTGTTTGCAGGATCAGCAAAGTAAATATCTCTAGAGACTCTCTTTGCGAAAATTACATCATCACTCTTAACATTTGGTAATGCAGGAGCACAGTTTTGCACAGATTTACCCAAATCTTTTTCCCTAAGTGCTTTTTCAGCTTCTGATTTCTGAAAAATAGAGTAAATAGGCATAGTCTTAGGCTTGTCTGATTCTTTTTGAGCAAATAATTGAATGGTCAAAAAGAAAAGTAGTGATGTGATGCTAATTTTTTTCATGTTATCTCCCTATTGATATACTAACTGGACTTTCAAGTGTTCTGGTTGTACCATCTTCTCCTGCAACTACAATACTCTGGAAGTTGATTACATCACCCGGGTTTAAGCTTGCGATGTTTTGCTTTATACTTCCAGAAAAATTACCATCATTTGATTGATAAAACAATGGATCTTGTCTTGGTCTTGTGATAAATAAATTAAATTTAATTACTCTAAATTTTAAATCAAAGTCAAAATCTTTTAATTCAGCCTCCAATAAATTGGTTCCTCTTGCCGAAGCAGATGAAATTTGTCCTGATGCTTTACCTGCAAACGTGGCAATAGGATTAGGAACTTTTTTGATCCTAAATTTTGTAGCTCCCAAAACTTGAGATTTACCTGGTTCAATCTCTGCTGAAACTGTAACAGTAGCTTCAGTTCCGCTACTCACCTTTACAACATAATTACCGTTTGAGCCGCTAATTGAACCCCCGCTTACACTTACTTTTAATTTTTCTTTAGCAATACCAGGCGCAGAAACAGAAACAGGGTTATTCACTCCCATGTAAAATACATTCATTTTATCTGGAGAAACCACAGCTGATGGTCTGGCAACTTGATACTCTATAGGATCTGTAGTAAAAGATTTAATTTCTCCTGAAGTTGGATCTTTAAAAGAAACAGTACCCGTCCATTTGTAAACACCTTCTTTCGTTCCGCCTGATTTGTAGGTAGCAACACCGTTTTCAGAAGGTAAAGAAGAACCATTTACTGATGCTGTAATTGGAATACTTGAACTTGAAGCTGTTAAAAAAACATCAGCCTCATAAGTTTGTCCGGCTAAAATATAGCTACTTTTAGCTACTGCTACTGCTTTATATGAATCTACAACTCCACCACCAGTAGTTTCTTGGTATAGTTTGTTAATTACGTAAGCTTCGGCATTCTTTACATCGTTTTGAAACTTAGAAAGTAAAGTAATGGTAGATGTTAGAGGTTTGCCTTCCCCAAAATTATAATCAGCCCAAGTTTGTTTTCCTTTGGTGCTTGGATTTATCTTCGGCCAAGATAATTCTAACCCAATTGCCTTTGGTGTTTGGCCAACTAACTTACCCAGTTTTAAAGCAGCGTCTTCAATTTTTTTCTGTAAAACATCTGCTTTTTTCTTTTCAACAAGTTCTTTGTGTGAAATACCTAAATCATCTCTTTTCTTTAAATCGCCTAAATCATCAAGGCCATCTGTCATGGTGATGAGTTCTTTCTTTAGCTTTTCTATTTCCTCAACAAGACCGTCACCTATTTTTTTAGCTTCTTTGGCTTTATTAAAATTTACTTCTGCTTTTTTAGGAGCGTTATTATAATAGTTTTGGAATAATGTCATGATGAATTTTAAACGATCATTCATGTTGTCATTACTCTTTTCTAAACCATCTCTTACTGTTTTAAAGGCATCTAATACAGTATTACTTACGTTTAATGCTAACATTGCCATTAACACCAAGTACATAATACCAATCATCTTCTGCCTTGGGGTTTCCTTACCGCCTGCCATATCTTATTTTTTTAAAAGCGTATTTAAATTAATGAACAAAAGATTAAGCTCTAGGCTGATTCATAGCAGATAGCATATTGCCATAAACTGCATTTAGGCTGGACAAATTCTTAGAAAGTTTTGCAACTTCTTCTTTAAATTGCTTAGAATCGTCCATTGATTCATTAAAATTAGACATGGTTTGTGATAAGTTCTGGTAAAACTTATTCATTGATTTTAGGTGAGCACTAGAATCTTGTAATTCTAACTCATAAACTGCATTTAAAGCAGAAATACTCTTACCTAAAGTGTTTATTTGGTGATGATATTCTTTAGAACTTTGAGCAGCACCAGCAATTTCAGAAACTCCAGCAGTAGCTTGATCAAAAGCTGAACTCAAATTCACTGCTTTAGAAGATGCAGTTTTTAAATTGTCAGAGAATTCTTTGGTTGCTATAGAGGCATCTGCTGAATTTGATATGGAAGCAACCTTATTACTGAAATTGTCTAAACCTTCTTTGATTTTTGCAACTACATCATCACCTATTTTTAAATCAGGAAGACCACCACCAGCAGAACCTTTAATCTCTAATTCATTTAATTTAACAGCTTTAGTAGTGTCAATAGAAGCGCCGGCAAAATCTTCTGATAATTGAGGATATACTTTATCCCATTGAGGATCTTTATGAGGAGGAACAAATCCCATGATGAAAAATAAAACTGCTTCAGTAGCTAATCCAACTCCAATAATTAATTCGCCACCTGGCCAATGAAGGATTTTTGCCATTGCACCTACAATTACTACTGTAGCTCCCCAAGATATAACTGCATCAAGGGAAAATTTAAATTTCTTTTTTTGAGCCATTTTTTTAGACGTTTTTTTAAGTTTTGGATTGAGAATATTTGAATTTAAAAATTAAGGTTTCATTTTGCCTGGTTTATCTTTGATGTCTCGTCCTAAGAAAGGAGTAACACATCTAAAACCAATTGATGATCTTGCTGAATCTGGGTATTCGTAAGATTTTGCTGAATTCTGCAAGAAATAACCTATATCTTTCCAAGAGCCACCTTTAACAACTCTTCTTTTGTTATAATCAGGATCTCCTTTTTGAATGGCTTTATTAAATGATGGATTCATGGTGCTTACATAAGCAGATGCAGCATCATTATAAATAGAACTGGTCCATTCAGAAACATTACCTGCCATATTATATAAACCATAATCATTAGGGAAATATGATTTTACATAAACGGTAAAGGCGCCTCCATCATCAATGTAGTTTCCTCTTCCTGGCTTAAAGTTTGCCAATAAACAACCTTTAGCATTTCTTATGTATGGTCCACCCCAAGGATAACTTGTGCCTACTCTTCCGCCTCTGGCAGCATATTCATATTCCGCCTCAGTTGGTAAATCATAATCTAAACGAGCAGGTAATTTTTTAGAATTTTTGTAAGATTCATTTAATCTAGATCTCCATACTGAAAAAGCTTTTGCCTGTTCCCAATTTACTCCTACAACAGGGTAATTTGAGAAAGAAGGATGTGAGAAATATCCTTTTGCCATTGGGTCATTTTGTGCGTACGTAAAATCAGAAATCCAAACTAAAGTATCTGGATAAATAAAAGTTTCTTCTTTTACAATAAAACTATCTCTGGTAATAGATAAACCGTTTTTATTAAGGTTAGGATTTCTTGCTGCTCTGTAGTTTGCTGCTTTTTTAAAGTCTATCCAAGCATAATCATATTTAAGCTGCTCTACTTTTAATTCTTTTTTGTTAAAAAATTTTTCATTTCCATCATAATACATGGCTTTTTCAAGCTTAGGGCCTAAAGTTTTATCAGCCCAAATTCCTTTACCGGCTTGCATTGCTTTCCAGTTGATGTAACCGCTAGACTTACCACCTTTAGATTTTAAAGTATATTTTGCTGGTTTGCCAACTTGATAATAAGCAATTGAATCTCTCACCCAGTTTACAAATTGTTTGTATTCGCTGTTTGAAATTTCAGTCTCATCCATGTAAAATGCCGAGATAGTAACTTGCTTGTTTTGAGGGAATTGCGAGATGGTCACATCTTGATCTACCTGACCCATAACAAAAGTTCCAGCCGGTATGTAAACCATTCCGTAGGGTAATTCTTGTTTAACAGTCTTTGCTCTGGTACCTATTAGCTCTCCTCTACCGTCGCCTTTTCCGCAACTAAATAGGGCAAAAGAGACCAGTATCAAAGACGATATGTATAAATTTCTCATGTGCATTTCAAGTTTTATTGTGTTTTAATTGTGCAAAAACGTTTCTAATATACAGAAATTCAACACTTCCAAGTAAAAAAAAATAATTTTAGCACCAATATTTATAAAACAAAAAGAATATTTCTAAATGTAAACTCCTAATGTTATAGTTGCAATACCTTTTAATAGGTATTTTTATTAATATAATTTTTATCGTAATACGTTATCATATTGATAAAGTTTCAAAAAAAAAGCAGCTAAAATTTTAGCTGCTTTACTAGTAGACAATTTGTAATCCAAATTATCTAACAGACTTAATATATTGTTCAATGGCCATGGTCATAGATGGCGCTTCTGGTGTAGGAGCGGGGATATCTAAGATTAAACCAGCATCTAAAATTGCTTGTTGTGTAGTTTTTCCAAATGCCGCTATGCGTGTGTTGTTTTGTTTAAAATTGGGGAAATTTATAAGCAATGATTGCACACTTGATGGACTAAAGAAAACTATAATATCATAAAATACTTCTGCCAAATCAGACAAGTCTGATACCACCGTTTTAAACAAAACTGCAGGGGTAAAATCTATTCCCTGAGTTCTTAAAAAAGTTTCAGTTGCCTCTGCGGCCACATCTGAACAAGGGTATAAGAATTTTTCTGTGGTGTGTTTTTTTAATACCTCGGCTAAATCTTTTGGTGTTTGTTTGCCAAAAAATATTTTTCTTTTTCTGTATTGAATATACTTTTGAAGATATAATGCAATAGATTCTGAAATACAAAAATATTTCATTTCTGCCGGAACCTCAAATCGCATCTCTTCGCATACTCTAAAATAGTGATCAGCGGCATTTCTGCTTGTTAAAATTACAGCGTTAAAATCAGCAAGATTAACTTTTTCTTTTCTAATTTCCTTTGCTGGCACACCTTCAACATGAATAAATGATCTAAAATCGATTTTCAAATTTAGTGTAGCCGCTATATCATAATAAGGAGATTTCTCACTCTCTGGTGCAGGTAGCGTAACCAGTATACTTTTAACTTTCGTTTTTCGATCTTCCAAATTAATTTCCATAAGCACTATAAACTGATATTAATTGTTCTCGCAAATATCAAAATCGGACAAATTTCAAGAGCGCAAAGATAAAGAATTAAATAAAATTTTGATAACCTGTAGTTTAATAAAATATTAATTGTAATTCTGGTAAACTGAATCGCAATAATGATCAGTAAAAAAGCGGTAAATAACCAAAAAACAGTGTATTGATGTTCTAAATTTATAAGACTTAAGCAAAATGTTATCGGTAATAAAACAAATAATAAATTAAAATAAGTGAGGTAAATAATATTGGTATACTCTCTAACTAACTTTTGAACTTGAAATACGATGCCTAAAAATCTAACCATCAAAATTTTCAACCCAAAAAATATAAATACAGAGAAAGAAACCAATAAAAAAGTATAAAAATCTGTCGCTGTACTGGAAGCTTTGGTTTTATACAGTATTAAACAGGTAAATAGGCCTACTGTAAATGAAAAAATGAGGTAAAGAAAAAGAAACTGCCATGACATGAATATGTTATCTTCTTTGTTAATCTGATGCAGGGTTCTGTTATCATAAAAAGCTTTAAAAATTAGATCTACCTGTTTTTTAAATGCAATTTTTACAATACCAAAGAATACAAATAGTAAAACAATAACTAAAAAGAACCAAATGGGCATTTTACCGATATATTCACCAGTACCAAAATTGCTTTTTTTAATTTTTACAGATTTTGCTGGGGTCAGTAAATAAGGATCGGTAATAATTACTTTTTTCAGCAGATCTTCTATAAACGGATTGGGTCTGTTGGGGTCTGGTTTTAGGTATTGATAGGTTAAAGAATCTCTTAAAAATGTTTTTCTAGCCAATGTTGCAGAGTCTGGAAGGAATCTATTTCTAATGGTTGAGGTTTGGAAGCTGTCTCTTTTTAAAAGTGTAGAATCTTTTTGTACATCTGCAAAGCCCGTTAAAGCAAAACAAAACAAGAATGATACAAAAAATAAAAATCTCATGAATTAAAAGTAACTGATGATCCCAAAATGGATTTTCCCCTTCTGCAAATCTACAGGAATATTTTTTTGTTTTCCCAATGCGTAATTTAAAGATGCAATACCCACTTTGGTTTGAAAATTAATTCCTAAACCAAAACCTAATGGATGATCTTTAGATTGCTGATTAATAAAGTCTTTTTTGATAAAACCTTGATCATAGAATGCGCTTAAGTAAGAGTTTTTTTCAATAATATACCTAAACTCCAAAGTTTGAACAATAAAGCTGCTCACATTTAAAGATTGCTCATCAAAACCTCTTAAAGTTTTAAAGCCACCAATTCTAAAGCCTTCATTTTCAAATAAATTGCTTCCGCTGAGGTAAGAAGCTAGGGTGCGTAAATAAAACGAAGAGCGATTGCTCATTTTAATATAGTTTTTTAAATCTGTTGTTATTTTGATTTGAACAGGTGCTTTTGCCCCAAAGTAATCATTAGGATTAAAATTTTCTGTCGGGCTAATTTTTCTGTTTCCTACGCCGGTCTGCAAAATAAAATCGAAGCCTTTTAAAGGCGTTATTTTATCATCTAACTTTATATAATTTCCTAAAAGGCCATAAAAAGTAGATTTAATATTGGCAAATGTGGGTATTCCTGATGGAGTATTAAGTTGATTAGCGACTTGATTTCCGTTAAAATTCTCTAAAAAAAAACTTAGTTTTTGATAAGTATTAAAGTGATAACTAAATGCAATTTTTGAAGTAAGATTTAAAAAACTGGTATCTCTTTTAAAAAGTTGAAAATCAAAATCAAAACCAATTTGACTCCTAAATAAATACGGGTATTTTAGTTTGATAGCTAATTCTTGCGATTGTGAGGGTAAGCCTCGATAATTAAAATCGAAAGATTCGCCACTTTTTAAAGCATTTTGTAAACTCAGTTTAAAATCTCCGGTAAGTTGTAATTTTCCGTTGTTTGAATTGGGTAAAAAACCAATTATTCCGTCAAACTGATTTGCATTTTGCTTTTCTAAGAAGATATTAATTTTAGCTTTTTCTCCAGCAAAAACAACTTCCGAAGGCTTAGGGATACTTACAAAAGCTAAATCACGCAGCTTTTTATCTAATAGTCTGATTTTTTCTTCGTTATAGTTTTGATTTTTTTTAAGCCCCAAATAAGAAGTTAAAAAGCCCTGATTTATTTTAGCATTTCCCACTAATCTTAGCGTATCAATAATTATTTTTTGATTAGGGTTGCTAAATATTTTTGCAGAGATGGCATCTGATTCTACTTTTAAACTATCTAGCCAAACTTCGGCAAAGGGATAACCATTGTTTTCATAATGGCTTAAAAGGTTTTCGTAAATCTTAGTTAAAGTTTGTAAGGGTAAAGCTCTTCTTTTCTCCAATTTATCTTTTAAATCAGCCGCAATAATTACATCTTGACTAATATTTCCATTTTTAAAATAAATGCCTTTAGTTAAATCTCCGGTAATAATTTCAGCATTTAAAGTGTCTTTATTCCATTTTAAAGAGGCAACATCTGCATTAAAATAGCCAACAAATTGTAAAGCCGAAATTTCTTTTTTTATCGCCTTAAAGGCTGATAATGAATCTGTAAAATTTTGAAAAGTAGTTTTATTTAAGGGTTTAGGTAAACCCGAAATTTGAAGAATTATCTTTTGATTTTGCGCAAAACAAATACTTGTAAAAAAAACAAATAATGCCGTAAAAGCAATTCTCATCCTTACCTTTTGCCAAATCAAGCCTAAAATTAGCTTTATATCATCGAAGAAAAAAATGACGAAGCTTATACATCTAAGAATTGCCATTTATTTAAGCATTTACCAGATTTACGTACTTTCGTAAAATGGCAGGTATTTATATTCACATCCCTTTTTGCAAGCAGGCTTGTCATTATTGCGATTTTCATTTTAGCACTTCATTAAAATATAAAGATGAAATGCTTCAATCTATCATCAAAGAAATTGGGTTACAGCAAAATTATTTGGGCAGTCAAACTATAGAAACGGTTTATTTTGGTGGAGGAACGCCTTCTTTATTAACTGGAGATGAGGTTTCTAGGATTATCGAAGCCATTCAAACTCAATATGATTTGTCTAAAATGCCTGAGGTTACTTTAGAAGCAAATCCCGATGATTTAAATCTTCAAAAATTACGAGAGTTTAGAAACACCAGCATCAACCGTTTTAGCATTGGCGTACAATCTTTTTTTGATGAAGATTTAAAGTGGATGAATAGGGCTCATCAGGCTAACGAAGCAGAAAGTGCCATAAAAAGGGCGCAAGATTTTGGTTTTGAGAACATCACTATCGATTTAATTTACGGCTATCCTTTGCTAACCGACCAAAAATGGGAACAGAATATTCAAAAAGCCATTCAGTTTCAAATTCCGCACATTTCATCTTACAGTATGACGGTGGAGCCAAAAACGGCATTGGCTAATTTTATAAATACAGAAAAACAGAAGCCTTTAGATGATGCCCAAAGTGCAGCTCAGTTTCAAATATTAATGGCCGAATTGGCGGCCAATGGGTTTCAACATTATGAGATCTCCAATTTTGCTAAGCCTAATCAATTTTCAAAACACAATACAAACTATTGGAAAGGGGTTCATTATTTAGGAATTGGTCCTTCGGCGCATTCTTTTAATGGCGAAAGCCGGCAATGGAATATTGCCAATAATGCCAAGTATTTAGCAGAATTAGCAACCAAAAAAATCCCTTTTGAAATGGAGACGCTAAGCTTAAACGATAGATTTAATGAATACATTATGACCAGTTTAAGAACCATGTGGGGAATAGATTTGAGAAAGGTTAATCATGATTTTGACTCTCAAATAAAAGACAAATTATTGGCTGCTGCCGATGAATACCTCTCTAAAAATTGGTTGGCTTACGCCGATGAAAAACTGATTTTAACCCAAGAAGGTAAACTCTATGCCGATTTAATAGCTTCAGAATTATTTATTACCGAAAATGAATTTTAAGAATAAAATTGTTTGGATTACCGGAGCTTCATCTGGTATTGGCGAAGCTTTAGTTTATGAGTTAAACCAGCAAGGGGCAAAGCTCATTATTTCTTCTCGCAAAGCTGAGAGCTTATACAAAGTAAAACAAGGATGCAAAAAAAATCTTTTAGATATTCACGTTTTACCTTTGGATTTAGAGCAAAAGCCATTTCTTTTTAGCAAAGCTGATGAAGCTTTTAAAATTTACGGTAGGATAGATATTTTAATTAATGCAGGTGGAATTAGTCAGCGATCTGAAGCTGTAGAGACAGAATCTACGGTAGAAGAAAAAATTATGGATACTAATTTTTGGGGGACTGTAAATTTGAGTAAGGCATTGCTCCCAAAAATGATAGACCAGGGAAATGGGCATTTGGTTGTTTTGAGTTCTTTGGTAGGTAAGTTTGGCACACAATATAGAAGTACCTATTCGGCATCTAAACATGCTTTACATGGTTATTTTGATTCGTTAAGATGCGAGGTTTATGATAAAGGAATTACTGTAAGTATCATTTGCCCGGGCTTTGTAAAAACTAATGTGAGCATCAATTCTGTAACTGCAAATGGTGGTAAATACGGAATGATGGATACTAACCAAGAAAACGGAATAAGTGCCAGTGAATGTGCTACTAAAATTTTAGAAGCTGTTGACGCTAAAAAAGAAGAAGTTTTAATAGGAGGAAAGGAAAAGTATGGCGTATTTATTAAAAGGTTTTTCCCAAAGTATTTCTCAAAAATGATTAGGAAGAGAAAAGTGATTTAGAAAATTCAAGTTTTTGGTTATCTAATATTTTTTTCAAATCCAAAAATCCAGCAGTTTTTTTTCTTCGTTAATTTCCCCAAACAAAGAAAAAAATAAAAATGAAAAAAATTATTGTAGCAGCATTTGCCTTAGTAGCTATAGCATTTGCACCAGAAACATTCGCTCAAAAAAATCCAATGGTAGGCGGAGCAGCAATGTACCCAACTAAAAATATTGTAGAAAACGCAGTAAATTCTAAAGATCATACCACTTTAGTTGCCGCAGTAAAGGCAGCAGGTTTAGTAGAAACTTTAGCTAGTGAAGGCCCGTTCACTGTGTTTGCGCCAACAAACGCAGCGTTTGATAAATTACCAGCAGGTACAGTAGGTACTTTGGTTAAGCCAGAAAACAAAGCAACTTTAACTAAAATTTTAACTTACCATGTAATTTCTGGTAAATACAGTGCAAGTGATGTAATGGCAGCTATTAAAAAAGGAAAAGGAACTGCAACTTTCACTACAGTTTCTGGCGGTAAATTAATGGCTTCTGTAGATGCAGGAAAAGTAAAGTTAACAGATGAAAACGGTGGTACTGCTTATGTAACTATTGCTGATGTTAACCAAAAAAATGGTGTGATACATGTTATTGATAGTGTGGTAACTCCAAAATAAATTTCAAAAAATTTTAAAGAAAGCTTCAGTGTAAACTGAGGCTTTTTTTTTGACAAAAATTTGCCTTACATTTAAATAATTAATGTTGTTGGGGACGATTTAAAAAATTTGTGCTTATTTTTCTTAGTCTAGAATGAAAAAAAAAATTGAGATTGCTTGTATCATAGATGATGATGATATTTATGTTTATGGAGTAAGAAAATTAATTCAATTAAAACAACTTTGTGAAAATTTAATGGTTTTTGGTAATGGGCAAGAGGCTCTAAATTATTTAAAGCCTATTATTAATACGCCAGATTTGTTGCCCGAAATTATTCTTTTAGACATTAATATGCCTGTAATGGATGGATGGCAATTTGTTGAAGAGTTTACTAAACTTCATTCAAATCCGGCTAAAAAAGTAACTATTTACATGATTAGCTCATCTGTAAACCCAAGAGATGTTGAGAGAGCAGAAGGAATTTCGGGAATTTCAAAATATATGATCAAGCCAATTACTTTAGATACGCTGATGAATATATTTCAACCTGTTTCCGTTAGTTAACTGGAGTGATCAACAATAACTTTCCAGCCAGATTCAAATTTTTGAACTATTAAAGTGAAAAAGCCTTTCGCTTCATCTTTTTCTTTCTTTATGTTCCAAGCACCTAAAACAAAGGCATGGGTTTTATCAATCATCTTGATTTCTTTAATATCAAAAGTTAAAAATCCCATAGAAGCCTTGTCAGGATAAAATTTCTTATAAGATTCTAGTGTTTTTTGCCATCCATAGTCGGGGCCACTTCTAGCAACAAAAAGTAAGGAATCAGATTTCCAATAACCTTGCATGTACGCTTCCATATCGCCTTTATTCCAGCCTGAGCGTTGTTGTTCTAATAAGTTTTTGATTTCATTTTCTTGAGCAAAACCAATATAGCTGCTCATTAACATGGCGAAAAACAGGATTAATTTTTTCATATTTTTATTTTGTTTTTTTTGATTTTGCAAGGTGCGTTAACGATTGAAGCGGCATCCTTTTTAGCTTTTTTGCTAAAAAGATACAGCGTAAAGCGTGTTTAAACGCCCTAATTAAACTAAATTAATTGACTTTAAATTACATTTGAATGCGCTTTAAACCTTCTATCTTTTATCCTCAAACGTTAAAATAATATGACAGCAATATAACCTTAAGAAAGAGTTTAGCCAAATTCAAACTTTTAACTTTAGAAAATCGTTAACAGAGTATAACAGAGCAAACATGAGAGGTTACGCTTTTTCACAATATATACCCAGCAATCTTCCTAAAGGAGGGTTTGAGGATCTTTTTAAGCTTTTTTTGGAGCTGCTAAATTATACCGCAGGAGATGCCAATGAGGCTTTAGACTGGATGAATGAGCTGGATAAGCAGCATAACATTACCAGTAAGGAGTATGGGATGGGCGATTTTATTGAGGATTTAAAAAATAAAGGTTATTTAAGCGATAATGAGCCCGATGGTGGTTTTAAAATTACTGCTAAAGCCGAACAAACTATTAGACAATCTGCTTTGGAAGAAATTTTTGGGAAGCTAAAAAAATCTGGAAAAGGGAATCATAATGCGCCACAATCTGGTACGGGAGAAGAAAAAAATGCTGATAGAAGGGAATATCAGTTTGGAGATAGTTCTGATCAGATAGATATGACGGCTTCTATTCAAAATGCGCAAATTAACCATGGAATTGGCGATTTTATGATGACAGAGCGTGATTTGGAGGTAGAAGAAAGGGATTATAAAACGCTAACATCAACCGTTTTGATGATTGATATTTCGCACTCGATGATTCTTTATGGTGAAGACAGAATTACACCAGCCAAAAAGGTAGCCATGGCTTTGGCCGAGTTGATTAGAACAAAATACCCAAAAGATACTTTAGATATTGTAGTTTTTGGTAACGATGCTTGGCCTATTACAATTAAAGATTTACCTTATTTACAAGTTGGGCCTTACCATACCAACACTTATGCGGGATTAGAATTGGCAGCTGACATTTTAAGGAGGCGAAAAACTCACAACAAACAAATTTTTATGATTACTGATGGTAAACCAACTTGCTTAAAAGAAGGTTTAAAGTATTATAAAAACAGTATTGGTTTAGATAAAAAGGTGGTGAACAAAACGCTCACTATGGCTGCGCAATGTAAAAGATTAAATATACCTATTACTACTTTTATGATTGCCCAAGACCCATATTTACAGCAATTTGTAAGGAAATTTACAGAGGTAAATGGAGGGAGAGCATTCTACAGTTCTTTAAAAGGATTGGGCGAATATATATTTGAAGACTACATTAAAAACAGAAGAAAAACGGTTCGTTAAAGATTTGAAAATTTGAAGACGCCTTTTTGGCTTATTAATTAAAAAAATACTACAGAAATAGATACATGAAAGATTTATTGCACATAAAAACATTAGGAGATTTAAAAAAATCAGGTTATCAAAGTCGCTCAATTAAAGACGAGTTGAGACAAAATTTGATTACCAGGTTAAAACAAAAAGACTTAGGTTTTGAAGGAATTATTGGTTTTGAAGATACCGTAATGCCAGATTTACAAACAGCTATATTAAGCAGGCACAATATCTTGTTATTGGGTTTAAGAGGGCAGGCTAAAACCCGTATTGCCAGGTTAATGGTGAATTTATTAGATGAATATATACCTTATATAGCCGGAACCGAGTTGTTTGATGATCCATTAAACCCAATTAGCTGGGCTGGAAAAAATACCATCGAGATTCATGGAGAGGAAACTCAGATAGCTTGGTGGCACCGATCTGAAAGATATACCGAAAAGTTAGCCACACCAGATGTAACCGTTGCCGATTTAATTGGTGATGTAGATCCTATAAAAGCAGCTACACAAAAACTGAATTATTCTGATGAAAGAGTGATTCATTTTGGATTGATTCCGAGAGCACACCGTAGTATTTTTGTGATTAATGAATTACCCGATTTACAAGCCAGAATACAGGTTGCTTTGTTTAATATTTTGCAGGAAAGAGACATCCAAATTAGAGGATTTAAACTAAGATTACCTTTAGATGTACAGTTTGTATTTACTGCAAACCCAGAAGATTATACCAACCGTGGTTCTATTGTAACCCCTTTAAAAGACAGAATTGAAAGCCAGATTTTAACGCATTATCCAAAATCTATAGCCATTTCAAGAAAAATTACGCAGCAAGAAGCTTCTATCACACCAGATCAAAAAGCAATTGAGGCAGATGGTTTGGTAAAAGATTTGATTGAGCAAATTGCTTTTGAAGCCCGTAATTCAGAATATATTGATAAAAAATCTGGAGTTTCGGCTCGTTTAACCATTTCTGCTTATGAGAATTTAATTTCACATGCCGAGCGTAGAATGTTAATTAACGGCGATAGCTCTACCGTTGTTCGTATCAGCGATTTTTTAGGGGTAATTCCTGCTATTACCGGTAAAATAGAATTAGTTTATGAAGGTGAATTAGAAGGGCCGGCAAAAGTGGCCAATATTTTAATTGGAAAAGCGATTAAAACTTTATTGCAAACCTATTTCCCCGATCCAGAAAAGACTAAAAAAGCAAAAACTGCCAATCCTTATACCGAAGTCATCAACTGGTTTGCTAATGGAAATAGTTTAAATTTATTAGATGATATTTCTGATCAGGAATATAAAAAGCTTTTAAATACCGTTCCTGGATTAAAAGAGGTAGTAAAACTTTTTCATCCAAAAATAAGTGCGAATCAGCAATTGTTGTTAATGGAGTTTGTTTTACATGGTTTAGCCGAGTTTTCTATGGTGAGCAAAGGTTATCTAGAAAAGGGTTTTGAATTTAAAGATATGTTTAATAGCCTATTTAGTTCAGAATTTGCCGATGATGATGAGGACGGTTTTGATGATAAGTATTAATTTGCAGCCGTTTATTAATATTTATTTTTAAAACATGGGTAGAGTTATTCCATTAATATTTGTCAGCATTTTACTGCTAATTTTTGATTTATACATTTATAAGGCTATTCTCAATATTTATCCAAGTTGGAGCAAAAAAAAGAAGAATAATTTTACTGCTATTTGGTGGGGATTCAGTCTTTTGTTAATTGCAGGCGTATTTATTAGTATTTTCTTTAATATTCAATTAGGGATAAGGGCAGTTTTATTGGTCGGCTTTTTTATCACGTTTGTCACCAAATTATCTTTCATCCCCATTCTTTTTATAGACGATATTAGAAGAAGCATTATTTGGCTTAAGAATAAGTTTAAAAAGGAACCTCAACCTAAACAGGAAACATCAACTCAAATTTCTCGGTCAGAATTTTTAGTTAAAGCAGGAATGGGCGTTGCTGCTATTCCTTTTGGGACTTTAACCTGGGGAATTGTTTCTGGTGCTTATGATTATCATGTTAAAAGACAAACGCTGTATTTTCCAAACCTTCCTAAAGAGTTTGACGGTATTAAATTGGGGCAACTTTCTGATATCCATTCCGGGAGTTTTTATAATCAAAAAGCAGTTGCTGGTGGCGTAGATATGCTCTTGAAAGAAAAACCAGATTTCATTTTCTTTACCGGCGATTTAGTAAACGGAAAGGCATCTGAAATGAGAGATTATCAAGATGTTTTTTCAAAAGTGAA
The DNA here is from genome assembly GCF_005116455.1 of Pedobacter cryophilus. GTDB lineage: Bacteria > Bacteroidota > Bacteroidia > Sphingobacteriales > Sphingobacteriaceae > Pseudopedobacter > Pseudopedobacter cryophilum. The sequence continues at coordinate 128,374 of NZ_SWBP01000001.1, read as the reverse complement.
AGCTCCTTTGGGCGTTTATTCTTCTTTAGGAAACCACGATTACGGTTTGTATGAAAAATGGCCAACCGAAAAAGCAAGATTAGATAATTTAGAAGCTATCAAAAAAGTGCATCAATTAATGGGTTGGAATTTATTGATGAATGAGCATAAAAGATTAAAAGTAAACGGACAAGAAATAGGAATTTTAGGAATAGAAAACTGGGGAGCCGGTCGTTTCCCTAAGTTCGGGAAAATGGAGGAAGCCATAAAAAACACCGATGATTTGGCTGTAAAATTACTTTTATCTCATGATCCCTCTCATTGGCGAGCAGAAGTTTTAGAGAAATATCCTCAAATTGATGCTTCTTTTGCTGGGCATACTCACGGTTCGCAATTTGGCGTAGAAACTGAATATTTAAAATGGAGTCCTGTTCAATACATATATAATGAGTGGAATGGCTTATATCAAGAAGGTAAACAGCAATTATATGTAAACGTGGGTTACGGTTTTATTGGTTACCCAGGTAGGGTAGGTATTATGCCCGAAATTACCATTTTTGAATTGCGCAAAGGCTAAACCTAATTTAATGGTTGGATAAATGAGATACCTCAGGCAATCTTTAGATTTTCTCTTATTCACCAATATATTTATTGCTTTTGGGGCGGTAGCCCAAGGTTTGGTCACCTATCATTTAATAGGTGCTCAACCTTCTTATATTATATTAACCTTCCTTTTTTGCGCAACCATTTTTATCTATAATATTAGCATTTTAATAGCTAAGCCAAAACAACCTCAACTATCCAAATTTAGGCGGGTAAGATGGATTTTTACTCATTTTAAACTTAATGTGAGTATCGCCATTATGGCAGCAATACTTCTGTTTTTTCTTTTTTTATTAGTCTCCACTCCATCTAAAATTCTAATTATTTTATTAGGAATTCTTTCTTTGGGTTATGCTTTGCCATTGTTTTCTGCCGGAGATCGAAAATTTGGATTGAGGAATATCCCAGGCTTAAAACTAATTCTAATTGCTTTAGTTTGGTCTTTAAGTTCGGTGGTTTTACCCATTTTTGAGCTTCAAAATCAGGAGGTTTCTTTGCCAGATATCATCATCCTCACAGCTAAAAGATTTTTATTAGTTGCGGCAATTACCATCCCTTTTGATATCCGAGATATTTTTCAAGATAAAGCTTATGATTTAAAAACCATCCCTACTGTTTTTGGTGAAAAGGGAGCTTATATATTTTGTCAAATTATGCTTGTGAGCTATTTGGTTTTGCTTTTTGTTTTTAGAAATCAAGGTTTTAATTCTAATTTTTTTGCACTTACCGCAACTACTTTTTTAACAGGATGGTTAATTTTTAAATCTAAATGGGAAAAGAACGAATATTATTATTTTTTCTATCTCGATGGAATTTTGATTTTACAGTATTTGATGTTGTTTTTCTTTAGTTTTATATTTTAAATGTTTAAAGCCGAAATGGTTTGGGGCGTTTATACACGCTTTCCGCTATATTTTTTTGGCAGAAAAAGCCAAAAAAGATGCCGCTTCAATCGTTAACGCAAAAGCCTAAAACAGTAAAATTAGAATATGAATAAAAACATTTCCATACAGTCTATCAACATCAAAAGCAAAGCCGAAGAATTAAAAGCCGATCATCAATCTGCAAAAACTGCTTATTGCAAAGAACCTGTTCAACAAGAAGTAATATTTTTAACCCTAACAGGTTTTGAAGGAGACATTGTAGTAGATAAAAAACATCATGGCGGAAATGATAAGGCCATTTGTTGTTACAATTCTGATAGATTTTCTCATTGGAAAAGCGAATTAGGTTTTGATTTAGAATTTGCTGCCTTTGGAGAAAATTTAACTTTAGAAGGCGAGAGCGCTTTAGAAGAAAATGTTTTTATTGGAGATCGGTATCAATTAGGAGAAGCCATTGTAGAAGTTTCAGAACCTCGCGGGCCATGTTATATGATTGGAATAAGATATAATTTCAAACCTTTTCCAGCCCTTTGCCAGCAAACTGGTTTTACAGGTTTTTACTTTAGAACCATTAAAGAAGGCGTAGTAAAAAAGACTGATAAGTTAATTCATTTATCTTCTCATCCCGAGAAAATTTCTGTTATGCATGTAAACCAAATTCGTTACCACGATAATAAAAATAAAGCCGAATTACAGCGTTTAGTGAATTTAGAGGAACTCACGCTAGAATGGAGAGAGCGGTTTGAAGTGTTGTTAAGGAAGCTTGGTTAAACACAAATTCTAGGAATTCTACAAGTCTGACCAGCTAAGAAATAGTCACAAAGCATTAGTGTTAATCTGTGCAATTCGTGGCAAAAAAGGAAAATTAAAAGTTAGCCAAGAATTTCACGAATTTTCACAAATCTGAATGACAAAAAATGATTTGCATTCATGTTAATCCGCAAAATCCATGTTAAAAAATCAGTGACAAAGCTTTCGTGTTTATTCGTGAAATGAGTGGCGAAAAAATCATATCATTCAAAAGGTAGCCGCAAAGAATTCGTGAAATCCGTGTTAAAAAGTTAGCCACAAAGCATTAGTGTTAATCTGTACAATTCGTGGCAAAAAAAAATCTTTATCCCGTCTTTCTTCCTCTAAACCTTAAAAACACTAAAAACAACACCCCAATACTACCAACTAATAAAAAAGGATAAACAATCCAATCTGGGTGAGTGGTGTAAAAAGTAAGGTTAGAATTTAAGTTAATATCTTGTTTAATTACTGCGGCTTCCCACCATTTTGTTTGTTGTACAATTTCTCCTCTTTGGTTAATAAAAGCAGAAATCCCAGTATTGGCAGATCTGGCCACCCAACGGCGGTTTTCTATCGCTCTTAAGCTGGCATAATCTAAATGTTGATCTTTACCTGATGTATTTCCCCACCAACCATCATTAGTAATAATGGTGATAAATTGAGCTTCTTTTTGTACAGATTTTGCAATCCATTCGCCCCAAATAGATTCATAGCAAATAGCTGGTACTACTCCAATTCCGCTTGATGCATAAAGATTAGAAGGCTCTTTTTGTGAACCGTAACCACCAGGTGTTCCTCCAAATTTTTCAAATAAAGGGCTTATCACTGATAAAACTTCTGGGAATGGCATTTTTTCTACTCCCGGTACTAGTTTAGATTTATGATAAAACTGCAATTTCGGGGTGTTTTCTATCGCTACAGCAGTATTAAAACTATCCCACCAAAAGTTGTTTTCTTTGCTAAATCTGGCTGTAGAAGTTTTTTGGTAATCATAAATCAAATACGTTTCGGCACCACTAATTACTGTGGCATTTTTAAAACTATCTAAAAAAACCTGAACAGATTTAAAGTTATCGGTATTTCTAAAATCATCTTCCTCCGTCATTCCGGTAAGAGCAGTTTCTGGCCATATAAAAAACTCAGTATTTACTTGAGCCTTATTTTTACTCAAATCAATCAATTTTTGAGTTTGCTGAGCTGGAGTTAAAATAAAATGTTTGCCATAAGGATCAATATTAGGTTGCACCACCACTACATTAGAAGGATTAACTTCTTCTTCATAAGTGGCGTATACTAAAATAGATAAACTGATGGGTGCAAAAATCCAAACAATAAAAGCAATTAAATAACCTTTTGCCTTTTGCCTTCCGCCTTCGGCTCTTAAAACTACCCAAATTCTAAACAGTAAAATATTACTTAATAAAATCCAAAAACTACCGCCATAAACGCCAGTATATTCATACCATTGAATGAGTTGTGGTGTGGTAGCAAATCCGTTCCCTAAAGTCATCCAAGGGAATTTTAAATCCCAGCTTTGGTGTAGGAATTCGTAACTTATCCAAAAACCAATCAGGCAGATATCAGCAATAAGCGGCTTAGTTTTTTTACTGATTTTGCGATACAACCAAAAACTAAGGGTCATTAAAAAAGCGCCTAAGCCAAAAGGAATCAACGAAAGTAAAGCAGCAATAAAAGTGGGCATTACCGCATTTAAAGAGTTGAAAACCCAATAAATAGAAGCGGTATTCCAAACTAGAAAAGTTAATCCGGCAGTTAAAAAAACAATTCTTCCTTTCTTTTTTCGGTCAGATTCTTCAATTTCTTGCAAAGCAATCATCAAAGGTAAAAAAGCGAAGAGTAGGATAGGAGAGGTAAATGGTATAGGTGGCCATGCCAACCAAAGTAAAGCTGCCGAAAACAGGGCTAACCAAATTTGTCGCTTCATTTTTTATAATATTTATCGTCTTTTTTAGGTGCAGATTCGGTGCTACCAGCAACCACAATTACAAATTCGCCTTTTAAAATGTTCTCTTCAAAATGAGTTTTCATCTCTTCCAAAGTTCCCCTTACGTTTTCTTCAAACATTTTAGTGAGCTCTCTAGAAATAGAAGCTTGTCGGTCTGCACCAAAATATTCTATTAATTCTTCCAAAAATTTTAATAAGCGATGTGGGGATTCATAAAATATCATCGTTCTTGGTTCATAAATTAATTCTTTTAAACGGGTTTGACGGCCTTTTTTAACTGGTAAAAAACCTTCAAAAGTAAAACGATCATTAGGTAAACCAGAGTTGACTAAGGCCGGAACAAATGCTGTAGCACCTGGTAAACATTCTACAGGTAAATCATTTTTTAAAACCTCCCTAACCAATAAAAAACCGGGGTCAGAAATAGCTGGAGTGCCGGCATCAGAAATGAGTGCAATATTTTGTCCTTCTTTTAAAAAGCGAACAATCTCGGCAACAGCCTTATGCTCATTATGTTGGTGATGCGCAAAAACTTTCTGATCAATATTAAAATGCTTTAATAGTGGGGCTGATGTTCGGGTATCTTCAGCTAAAATTAAATCCACTTCTTTTAGCACTCTTAATGCTCTTAAAGTGATGTCTTCTAAATTGCCAATAGGTGTGGGTACAAGGTATAGTTTGCCGTTCATATTTTACATTTATCTTCTATTTTTAACATTTATCAATTCTCCCTACACAAATACTCCATACGCAATACTATATTTGTAAAAAATTAAAAAGATGCTGCAAGTTAATTATATCCGCGAAAATAAAGAGCAGGTTTTAGAGCGATTAAGTGTAAAGAATTTCAATCAATTAGAATTGGTAGATGAAATTATTTTATTAGACGATCAAAGAAAAAGTACTCAATCACAAGCTGATGATCTTTTAGCAAAAGGCAATTCCGCTGCTAAACAGATTGGCGAATTAATGCGTAACGGTAAAAAAGACGAAGCAGAACAGCTTAAATCACAAACATCACAATCTAAAGAAGATGTTAAACAATTGCAGGAAAATTTAGCTGCAATTGAGCTTGAATTGTATCAAAAACTGGTGCAATTACCAAATCTTCCACATGCTAGCGTTCCTTTAGGAAAAACTCCCGAAGAAAACGAGGTTGTATTGCAAAATGGTGAAAAACCAAATTTACCTTCTAGTGCTTTACCGCATTGGGAATTAGCCGCTAAATACAATATCATAGATTTTGAATTGGGCGTAAAAATTGCCGGAGCAGGTTTTCCTGTTTATAAAGGTAAAGGCGCAAAAATGCAAAGAGCCTTAATTAATTTCTTTTTAGCTGAGGCAGAAAAAGCGGGTTATGATGAAATGATGGTGCCTCTTTTGGTAAACGAAGCTTCTGGTTTTGGTACCGGCCAATTGCCAGATAAAGAAGGGCAAATGTATCATGTAGGGATTGATAATTTATATTTAATACCAACAGCCGAAGTTCCGGTAACTAATTTATATCGAGATGTAATTTTAAAAGAAGAGGAATTGCCCATAAAAAATTGCGGTTACACGCCATGTTTTAGAAGAGAAGCTGGTTCTTACGGGGCACATGTACGTGGCTTAAACCGCTTGCATCAGTTTGATAAAGTAGAAATTGTACAAATTGTTCATCCTGATCAATCTTACGAGATTTTAGAGCAAATGAGTTTGCATGTACAAAGTTTATTACAAAAATTAGGTTTACAATATCGTGTACTAAGATTATGTGGTGGCGATATGGGCTTTACTTCTGCATTAACTTATGATATGGAAGTTTATAGTGCAGCTCAGGAGCGTTGGTTAGAGGTTTCTTCTGTTTCTAACTTTGAGACTTTCCAAAGTAATCGCTTAAAATTGAGATTTAAAGGTAAAGAAGGTAAAACACAATTGCCACATACTTTAAATGGTAGTGCTTTAGCTTTGCCAAGAATATTGGCTTCTATTTTAGAGAATAACCAAACAGAAAACGGCATTAAAGTGCCAGCATGTTTAGTGCCTTTTACCGGGTTTGATTTTATAGATTAGTATTTAATTCTTCTCTAACTTTATTTAATAGCGTTCCATTTGGGACGCTTTTTTTGTTTAAAGAATTTCTTGATTTTGTTTTATAAAATCAAGAAAGCTTAAAAGGGTTTAAAATAATGAGCTAAATCTTATCAAGTTTATTTATTTACACACAGAGCCAAGCAAATTAAATGAAAAACAATTTTGGTAATAAAAAATCTTTCCTATATTCGTGTACGTTAACGAACAGCCAAAACTTAATAATTAATCCGAAAATTGATTTGATAAATAAACAATAGGCAAATTAAATGTGGCTTGTTTACAAAATTTAGGTAATCTAACGAATTTTAATTTTCATCTTTTATAAAATATTTATCCTTATAAGTATGTCGATAAAAACCAAGAAAAGTATAGTGCAAGTGCAAGTGGGAACGCTAAGCGGGAGAGAAACTACTATTTCTATGCTTATTTTAGGGTCTTTGTTTTTTGTTTTCGGATTTATTACTTGGGTAAACGCTATTTTAATACCTTATTTTAAAATCGCCTGTGAGCTTACCAATTTTCAGTCTTATTTAGTAGCATTCGCCTTTTATATATCTTATTTTCTAATGTCGGTTCCTTCGTCTTATTTGCTTAAGGCTGTAGGCTTTAAAAAGGGAATTATGTATGGGCTTTGGTTAATGGCCATTGGGGTGCTCATTTTTATTCCTGCTGCATTAAGTAGAACTTATGAAATTTTTCTGATCGGGTTATTTACTATAGGATCCGGACTAGCCATTCTGCAAACGGCAGCAAACCCTTACATCACCATTCTTGGTCATAAAGAAAGAGCTGTTCAGCGTATCAGTATGATGGGGATATGCAACAAAGGAGCAGGAATATTAGCGCCTTTATTATTTGCATCAGTCATATTTAAAGTAACAGATAATGAATTGCTTCAGCAATTACCCTTTATGGGCGAAATTCAAAAAAACGAGGTCTTAGATGAATTAATAAGAAGGGTAATTGTGCCTTATGCTATTCTTGGTGTTGCCCTTATTGGTTTTGGAATTTTTATACGCTATTCTCCGCTACCCGAAATTGATACCGAACAAGAAAGTCCGGAATTACTTACTTTAAATGCAGATAAGAAAAACCTATTTCAGTTTCCATATTTGATTTTGGGTGTATTGGCTATTTTTTTCCATGTAGGCACACAAGTTATTGCTATTGATACCATTATTGGTTATGCAAATTCTATGGGTATACAAATTATGGAAGCCAAGGTTTTTCCGTCTTACACCTTATTTAGTACCATAGTGGGTTATGTATTGGGTATTATTCTCATTCCTAAATATATTTCTCAAGTAAATGTTTTAAGAATTTGTACCTCTCTGGGGGCAATATTTACGCTGCTTATTATTTACGCTTTCGGCACACGTACTATTTTGGGTCATACTGCAGATATTTCTATATGGTTTGTGGTATTATTAGGATTAGCTAATTCATTAGTATGGGCTGGAATATGGCCATTGGCATTAAATAACTTAGGTCGATTTACCAAAGTAGGTTCATCAGCACTCATTATGGCTTTGTGCGGAAGTGCACTTTTCCCTCTTTTATACGGTTATGTAGCAGATATTTATAATGTGCGAAGTGCTTATTGGATTTTATTTCCTTGTTATTTATATCTCATGTTTTATGCTTTTTATGGTCATAAAATAAGCTATTGGTCGCTAAGGCGGGGTAAAAAGCCTGTGGCTAAATTTATGATGAGTAAATAACTATAAGTTTTAAAATAATAACGAAAGATCTTTTTATTATCAGATGAAAAATTTATTTCTCCCATTTACAGATTCTATTGATGTTCATTCTGATATTGAAGAGGTAGCGGCGTTGATGGATACATTTCCAAAAAATTACATCAATCATCAACCTTGGCCAGAATTTACAAGTAAATCTCAAACCAGATTTGCCATTGCACATTCTGGGAATGCCCTTTTCTTAAAATATTATGTGTGCGATGATGTGATTAAAGTTGCTATGCATCAAACCAATGATCAGGTACATAAAGACAATTGCGTAGAATTTTTTGTTGCATTTGCCTCAGAAAAAGAATACTACAATATAGAGCTAAACTGCTTAGGTGTTTGTTTAATGGCTTATGGTAATGGAAGATCAAATAGGAAAAACTTATCTGAAGAAATCATCAACAAAATTCAGAGAAGTATCATCATTAAATCTGCACCGGCAAATAGTCCTACAAATTTTGAATGGCAAATTACGCTTGTTATTCCCATAGAAGTTTTTCAGTTTAACAATTTCGAATCTTTTGCAGGCCAAAATGGATATGGCAACTTTTTTAAATGCGGAGATGATTTGCCCGAGCCACATTTTTTTGCCTGGAACATGATTAAAGCTCCATCTCCTGATTTTCATTTACCCGAATTTTTTGGAGCGATAGAATTTGGAGGTGCAAATCACCTTTAACGATAAATATGAAAAGAATAAAAATAATTAACGGCCGTATCATTACTCCATATCGCATTATTGATGGTGGAACTTTACTCATTAAAGGCACATCCATTGAAGCGGTAAGTGAAGGGGATATTTATGCAACAGATGCCGAGATCATTGATGCCGAGGGTAAATATGTTTCTCCCGGATTTATTGACATTCATATACATGGCGGCGGTGGACATGATTTTATGGATGGCACTGTAAATGCATTTTTAAAGATTGCCGAAACACATGCTAAATATGGTACAACTTCCATGTTTCCCACAACACTCACCTGTAGCAAAGCTGATTTGTTAAAATCATTGGATGTTTATGCAGAAGCCAATAAGCAAAACACCATGGGTGCCCAGTTTTTAGGGATGCATTTAGAAGGCCCTTATTTTGCACTTGCTCAAAGTGGCGCTCAAGATCCTCGCTACATCAGAAATCCAGATATAGAAGAATATAAAGAAGTTTTAGCCTACTCAAATGATATTAAACGTTGGAGCGCCGCTCCTGAATTAGAAGGCGCTATTGAGTTTGGCAGATATTTAAAATCTAAAGGAGTACTAGCCGCAATAGCTCATACAGATGCTATTTATGAAGAAGTGGTAGAAGCTTTTGAAGTAGGTTACACCTTAGCTACGCATTTTTACTCGGCAATGTCGGGCGTAACCAGGCGTAATACTTACCGTTATGCGGGCGTAATTGAAGCTGCGTATTTAATTGATTCCATGGATATTGAAGTCATTGGAGATGGAATTCACATGCCGCCGCCACTTTTAAAATTAGCCTATAAAATAAAAGGGGCAGATCATATTGCGCTAATTACTGATGCAATGCGAGCAGCAGGGATGCCTGAAGGCGATAGTATTCTTGGAAATATAGATACCGGCACAAAAGTTTTTGTAGAAAACGGAGTGGCCATTATGCCAGATCGTTCTTCATTTGCTGGTAGTGTAGCTACTACCGATAGGTTGGTAAGAACCATGATTAAAATGGCTGATGTTCCTTTAATTGAAGCTATTAGAATGATTTCTAAAACACCGGCCACCATTATGGGTGTTGCCGATACTAAAGGATCTTTGGTGGCAGGTAAGGATGCAGATATTGTAATTTTTGACGACAATATTAATATACAAACCACCATAATTAATGGGAAAGTAGTTTACAATGCATCCGATTTCTAAAAAATAGGTAAATAAAATAATTTCAAATGATAGAATTAATAAAAGACAAGCTTAAGGTGAGGATTTTTGAAAACAGAACCCTTATGGGGGAGTCTGTTGCTGTGGCGGTAAGCGAAAAAATAAATGAATTGTTAAAAACACAGCCATTTGTTAATGTCATATTTGGCGCTGCTCCGTCACAAAATGAGTTTTTTGCATCTTTAATTAAAAAAGATGTAGAATGGACTAGAGTGAATGCTTTTCACATGGATGAGTACATCAATTTAGGTGCTGATGCGCCACAGGGTTTTGGTAATTTTTTGAAAGAATACTTATTTGGGAAAGTTCCATTTAATACCGCTAATTACCTTAACGGGAATTTAGAAAATCCTGAGGAGGAATGTTTGCGTTATGCTGCGTTATTGGAGCAATACAAAACAGATATTGTATGTCTTGGAATAGGAGAAAATACCCATTTGGCATTTAATGATCCGCATGTGGCTGATTTTAACGATCCACTTTTGGTAAAAGTGGTGGATATGGATGAGAAATGTAGAATGCAGCAAGTTAATGATGGTTGTTTCAACAGTATTGAAGAAGTACCTACCCATGCTTTAACACTCACTATTCCCGCTTTAATGAGTGCTCCTTATGCTTTTTGTACAGTGCCAAGTGATAAAAAAGCTGATGCAATTTATCATACTTTAAAGGAAGAAATCAGTGCTAAATTTCCTTCTACTAAGTTAAGAGAGCATCCAAACGCCATATTGTTTTTAGATGAAAAAAGCAGTGTCCGTATTTATTAGACATAATTTTTAGGTTTTGCTAATTGTTACCCATTAAGGTTGCAGCTTCAAACCGGGCTGTTTCTTTTAGGAATTTATTAATCACTAATTTTTTATATCATGAAATGTGAATTAACTCAAGATCAGATACAACATTTCCAAACTAATGGTTTTGTTGTTATTGAAGATTTTCTTACGCCTGAAGAAGTAGAAAAATGGCGTATTGCTGTGACAGAAGCCGTTAAAGAGAGAAAAGGCCTTAAAATGCCCGGTAAAGATGTGCAAGTTGGTATGGATGACGGTATAAACGAGGATTCAGATTATTTCTCTAAGGTTTTTGATCAGTTGCTTAATCTTTGGCAAACCAATGATAAGGTGAAAGAGATTATGCTAGATGAGCGGATTGGTAAAATGGCAGCTCAACTTTCGGGTGCTGAAGGTATTAGAATTTGGCATGATCAGGCTTTATTTAAACGCCCTTGGGCAAATCCAACGTCGTGGCATTTAGATACTCCTTTTTGGTCTTTTTCAGACAGAAGAGCACTATCAATTTGGGTGGCATTAGATGATGCAACTTTAGAAAACGGTTGTCTTTATTTTATCCCGGCATCTTTTAAAGAAACCACGTTTGTAAATAAAGGCATTGGTAAAAACATGGATGGTATTTTTGAAGCTTATCCTCAATTTGCTCAAGTGGTTTCGGTGCCAGCAGCTATGAAAGCCGGAAGTTGTTCTTTTCACAACGGCTTAACCATACATGGCGCTGGCGCAAATATGACCAGCGGACATAGAAGAGCCATGACTTGTGCTTATATGCCAGATGGAAATGTTTTTAATGGCGAACCTAATATTTTGCCCGAAAAATATTTAAAGACCTTAACAGTTGGTGATTTGCTGAATGATGATGAACAAAACCCTTTAATTTATCATTCATAAAATCCCCGCAAATGTTTCAAATTAAATTCTTTTGTCCGCGTTGGGGTTCTGAATCTATTCCTTGGGATGAGTTTTTAAGTTCAGTAAAAGAAGCTGGCTATGCAGGTATAGAGTGGTTCCCTTTCGGCGAAAAATGTGATGTTCAGGAAGTTTTAGATCTTCTTCATCACTACGATTTAGATTTTTGCATAGTAATGGCAGTTTTGCAACCATACAATAGATATCAGGATTACCTTGCAGCATTGGAAAAAGATTTGATTCAATTAATGGAGATTAGAAATTCAAAAAAAGCTCCATTATTTATAAGTGCACAAACCGGAAGAGAGTTTTTTAATGATGATGAAATAAAAGGATGTTTGCAGCTTTGTGATAAAATTCAAGAAGAATACAGCACACCAATTTATCAGGAAACGCATCGTAATAAATGGTCTTATGCGGCACATATAGTAGGACCTGTTCTTGAAAAGAATGAAAATGTGCAATTAACTTTTGATGTTTCTCATTGGTTTTGTGTGTCTGAAAGTTACTTGGAGGATCAACAAAAAGCAGTAAATGAAGCCATAAACCATACCCGCCATATTCATGCAAGAGTAGGGCATACAGAGGGACCGCAGGTTTGGGATCCGGCAAATGCCGAATATGCAGAAGCTTTGCAACAGCATTTAATAATTTGGGATAAATGTGTGGCCTTAGCGAAGCAACATAACAGAGATTATTTTTCTTTCACACCAGAATTTGGTCCGCCACCTTACATGGCTAAAGGAAACAGAGAAATTTCTTTAGTTAAGGAACAATGGCGATTGAACCTTTGGATGAAAGATTTTTTACAACATCGTTACCAATCTTAATGGGTTGAATAGGCTGCGTTAACGATTGAAGCGGCATCCCCGCCTGAACGGTCGGGCAGGCTTTTTTTGCGAGCCCTTCAACTCCGCTCAGGGTGACAAAAAAAGATACAGCGAAAAGCGTGTTAAAACGCCCAAAAAATAAATAATAATATAAAGTCAGTTCTTAATTTGAACTCATCACCAATTATAAAAAATTATGAAGAGAAGAAATTTCTTGCTACAAGGCTCCATACTTTCGGCAGCTGGCGTTTTAATGCTGAGCACCAATTCTTTTTCAAAAGAAATTTTAGATACCCTTGGTGACAATTCCACAGATAATTTATACAAACTATTTAAAGATCCATCGGCAAATTACCGCCCTTTTGTGCGTTGGTGGTGGAATGGCAATAAAATAGAAAAAACTGAACTGGCCAGAGAGCTCAGGTTATTGAAAGATGCTGGTATTGGAGGTGTAGAAATTAACCCAATTTCCTTTCCATCAAATACAGATGACATGGGCATAGCTTCTTTGGAATGGCTAAGCGACGAATGGATTGAGCAATTGAGGTTTACATTAGCAGAAGCGAAATCTTTAGGAATGACTTGTGACCTTTTGGCCGGAACAGGTTTCCCTTTTGGTGCCGAATTTTTGGAAGGCGAAGAACGAGCTCAGGTGGTGGTAATTGGGGTGAAAAAATTTGAAGGCCCAATGAATACAGAAATTTCATTATTTGACTTGTTTAAAGAGGCAGACCCGGCGACTTTAAGTCCGTACAGTGGACGAACAATGGAGATTTTGGAAGTAAAATTGGTTCCAGATCCCTTAAACAATATAGAAGAAGCCATTAACCTTACCGGTCAAGTTAAAAATGACGTTATTAAACTAACCATCCCGAAAGGTAAATATGCGGTTTATGCACTAGTTAAAATTGATGGTTTTATGAAAGTGATACAAGGCGCTCCAGGTGGCAGAGGTCCTGTTTTAAATCATTTTAATGGTGCTGCGGTTAAAAAATATTTAAATAGAATTACCAATTCTATACAAGAAAAAATTGGCCCACTTGCTCCATCTATTCGTTCTTTTTTTGTAGATAGTTTAGAAATGGAAGGCGCAAATTGGACGAGTGATATGATGGCCGAATTTAAAAAGAGGAGAGGCTATGATCTTTATCCTTATTTGCCATTTATTCTTTTCAAAACAGGTAGGATGGGCAATACGGTAGATCTTAATTATCACGTAAAAATGAACCCTCAAATGCAGGAGAGTTTGGTGAGAATAAGGTATGATTTTGAATTTACCAAAGCAGAGTTATTTGAAGAAAGGTTCACCCAAAATTATGTGCAATGGTGTAAAGAAAATAAAATTAAATCTAGAGCGCAAGCTTATGGCAGAGGTCATTTTTTACTAGAAGGAAGTTTTGATATAGATATTCCTGAAGGAGAAACTTGGTTAAAATATGGCGTTGGCGAAGATATTAGTGAGGCAGATTTCACCAAGTATCCTTGGCATTTAGGCAGAGGAAACACCATGATTAACAAATATGTTTCTTCGGCGGCGCATTTAAAAGATAAAAAACTGATCAGTTCTGAGGAATTAACCAATACAGATATGGTTTTTAACGAGTCGCTTGAAATTTTTAAAATTGCAGGCGATCAAAGTACTATTTCTGGAATTACGCATCCTATTTTTCATGGCTTTAATTATTCTCCAAAAAATGCCGCTTTCCCAGGTTGGATTACCTATGGAGGGTATTTTAATGAGCAGAATAATATGTGGCCTTACTTTAATCATTATACCGATTATAGAGCCAGACAATCTGCTTTATTGCAACAGGCCAGCATGTTTGCAGATATTGCTTTACTAGCGCCAATTGGTGATATGTGGGGAGATTTTGGTGCTCAAATGGAACCTTTCCCTTCAAGAGTGACGCCCGCTTATCAAAATTTAGTTTGGGAATCTATCCATCAAAATGGAAATGCTTGTGATTACATTTCGGAGCCAGTCATAATGGAATCTGAAATGAAAAATGGATTTTTAAGTTACGGTTCAAGAAAATACCACACCCTATTTTTAATAGAGGTGAGAAGTATTAATCCAGCTTCGGCAAAAAAATTATATGATTTTGTACAAAATGGTGGACGTATTTTCTGTTTAGAAGCTTATCCAGAAAAGTCATTAGGATGGAATAATCATCAAAGTAAAGATGAAGAAGTAAGAGAATGGGTTTCGAAAATGAAGCAATTCCCAGATCGTTTTATCTTTTTAAACAAACCAGAAAGCAATTTTAAGGAATGGTATAAAAGCGTTCAGGTTAAATACAATATTACGCCTTACATAAGCATTAAATCGCCAGAAACCTTTATTACGCAGGTGCGCTATCAAACAAAGGATGTAGAAATATTTATGTTTAATAATGCTAGCAACAAGCATAACTATAATTTAGATGCCACTTTTGCTATTAAAATAATAGGAAGAAAACAAGCTTGGCTTTGGGATGCCGTTACCGGAAAGCGTACTAAATTAGAACTGAAGAACAACAATCTAAAAATTGATTTAGGGCCTGCAGACTCAAAAATTATCGTCTTTAATAATGATAGGCGAGGCGAAGCATGGAAATCAATTCCTGAGCCAAATTCTACTTCAAAAATTATAAAGCCTAATTGGAAGGTAGAGTTTAAACACAGTGACGGTTCTGTTAAAAATGTAGAAATGGATGTATTGGCAGATTTAAAAGATCATCCGGTTTATGTAGATTTTTCGGGTACTGTCATTTATCGTAGCAGCCTACAAATTGATAATATTAAAGCAATAAAATACCTTGATTTAGGCAAAGTTTACGGCATTACTGAACTCATCATTAACGGAAAAAATATAGGGACAAAGTGGTATGGTCGCAGGGCTTATGAAGTAGAAGGTTTCCTGCAAAAGGGAGCCAATGCTTTAGAAATTAAAGTGGTTACGGTAATGGGGAATTACATGAAAACTTTAAAAGACAATCAAACCGCACAATACTGGACAAATAACGTCAGAAAAGCACAACCAATTCAATCAATGGGGCTGGTAGGTCCCGTAACAATTTTATAAATTATTAAAAACAACAATATGATACACCTCAAAAAAGTAGTATTAATTATGGTCATCTTTTTACAGTCGGTAGCTGTATTTGCAAAAGATTATAAGGCTTCTATGTTTAATATTAAGTCAGACGGATCTACCATGAACACCAGATCCATTCAATTTGGTATAGATTATATTAGTAAAAATGGTGGCGGTCGCTTGGTTTTTTATGTGGGAAGATATTTAACCGGATCTATTCATCTTAAATCTAATGTTACGCTTCAGTTAGAAGAAGGTGCCGTTCTTTTAGGTTCTACTAATCCTTTTGATTACGATAGAATTGGCAATACCGCCTTAATACATGCAAGAAATGTAGATAGCGTGGGTATTACCGGTAAAGGAATGATTGATGGACAAGGAAGAGCATTGGCTAATAATAGTATCCAATATGTGCATACCGGAATGATAGAAGATGGCTTGAAATATGACCGTACCAGAGAATCTATCAGGCCAATGATTATTTATTTTCATACGGTTACCAATATCACTATCAAAGATATTATTCTAAAAAATTCTGCTTGTTGGATGCAAACTTATGATCGTTGTAAAAACATGGTAATTGATGGCATTACGGTTGATAATGTTGCTTTTTGGAATAGCGACGGGATTGATATTGTTGATTGTGATAATGTAGTCATCACCAACAATAATATTGACGCGGCTGATGATGGAATTTGTCTTAAATCTCATGATGAGAAATTTTATTGCAACAACATCCTTATAGAAAACAACATTGTGCGTACCAGTGCAAACGGTATAAAATTAGGAACAGCCGGTAAAGGTGGTTTCAGAAATATCAAAATCATTAACAACACTGTTTACAATACATATCGTTCTGCTATTGCTTTACAAAGTGTTGATGGCGGTTTTTTAGAAGATATTTTAGTTGACGGTTTAAAAAGTACAAACACAGGAAACGTTATTTTCTTAAGATTAGGAGAAAGAGTAGTTGGAAAAAAATCTAGCATGCAAAGAATTTCTATTAAAAATGTAATTGCCGATGTTCCTTTTGGCAAAGCCGATGCTGGTTATGATTATGAAGGCCCAATTGAAGATATGCCGCGAAATGTTTCGCCAATTGTAATTGCTGGTTTACCAGGGCAATACATTAAAGACGTTACTTTTTCCAATTTTGAAGTGACTTATCCCGGTGGTGGAAATAAAATGTTTGCTTACGTTGCCTTAGATAAATTAGATAGCATACCAGAATTGCCAGCTAACTACCCCGAGTTTTCTATGTTTAAAGAAATACCAGCTTGGGGTATTTATGTAAGACATGCAAAAGACATCAATTTTTCTAATATCAAATTAAAAGTAGAGAAAAAGGATTACAGGCTGCCTATTGTAATGGATGATGTACATGGAGCACAATTAAAGAAAGTTACATTTGACCAAGTGGGGCAAACTAAACTACTTTATGATTATAAATCAACAGGTATTACCGTTAATTAAGCACTTAAAAGTGGCGCCTAAAAAAGGTAAGGATAAAGATTTTCAGTATATAAATTCAATGAGCTATATGTTTAAAAAATATTTTTTAATCAGTACCATGCTGGTAGGCGCCACAATAAATTGTGCTGCTCAACAAAAAGATAATTTAGTGCAATTTGTAAATCCCATGATTGGGACCCAAAAAATGGGACATACCTTTCCGGGTGCTACTGTTCCATTCGGTTCAGTTCAATTAAGTCCAGATACCGATACTTTATCTTACGAAGTAGATGGAAAGTATAATAAGGATGCTTATAAATATTGCGCAGGTTATCAATATGATGATCCCACCATTGTAGGTTTTAGTCATACCCATTACAGCGGCACAGGGCATTCAGATTTAGGTGATTTTTTAATCATGCCTACGGTTGGGAAAGTGCAACTTAATCCGGGTACGGCAAAAAATCCCGAAGATGGTTATCGCTCTAAGTACTCACATCAAACAGAAGTTGCCGAAGCTAATTATTACAAAGTAAAGCTAGAAGATCATAATATTCTGGCCGAATTAACCACCACCACTCGTGTAGGTTTTCATCAATACACTTTTCAAAAATCAAAAGATTCGCACATTATACTTGATTTAATGCATGGAATTTATAACTATGATAACAAGAATGTATGGACATTTATAAGGGTAGAAAATGATTCGCTCATTACCGGCTACAGGCAAACTACCGGATGGGCTAAAACCCGTACGGTTTATTTCGCTATGTCTTTTTCTAAATCGTTTAAATCATACGGAGCCAAAGATTTTACTAAAAAAGAAGTGTACAAAGGTTTTTGGAGCAAGTTTGATCAAACCAAAAACTTCCCTCAATTAGCTGGTAAGCAACTCAGAATGCATTTTGATTTTGACACACAGGATGATGAAAAAATCAAGATAAAATTTGCCATTTCGCCGGTAAGTACCACCAATGCTTTAATGAATTTGAAAGCAGAAATACCGGGATGGGATTTTGAGGAAGTTAAAAAACAAGGTCAGGAGCAATGGAATAATGAGCTAAATAAAGTGGTTGTAAAAACAGAAAAAAGAGAAGATGCAGTTAATTTTTACACCGCTATGTATCATGCTTTTTTAAGTCCAACCATTTATATGGACGTTAATAAAGAATACCGAGGACTAGATCAAAACACCCATACTGCAAAAGATTTTATCAATTATACCACCTTTTCTTTGTGGGATACCTATAGGGCTTTACATCCATTATTCAATATTATTCAGCCCAAGCGAAATGATGACATGGTAAAATCAATGCTGGCTCATTTTGATCAAAGCCCATTGCCTATGTTGCCTGTTTGGTCTAATTCTGCCAATGATAATTGGTGCATGAGTGGTTACCATAGCGTATCTGTGGTTACAGATGCCATTATCAAAGGTGTTTTTACTGGCGATGCAAACAAAGCTTTAGATGCCTGTATTATTACCGCCAACCAACGTAATTACGAAGGAATTGGCGATTATATAGACAAAGGTTATATCCCATCAGAAAATAACAGAACCTCAGTTTCTAATACTTTGGAGTATGCTTATGATGATTGGTGTATTGCTCAGCTGGCACAAAAACTTGGGCGAACCAGTGTTTATAATGAGTTTTTAAAACGCTCCACACATTGGAAAAATGTTTATGATGCTTCTATTGGTTTTATGAGACCACGTTTAGCAGATGGCACTTTTAGAAAAAACTTTGATGTTTTAGAAACCGAAGGTCAGGGATTTATAGAAGGTAATACTTGGAATTACAGTCTTTATGTTCCGCACAATCCGGCTGAACTGATTAAAACTATGGGAGGCGAAAAGAAATTTATTCCTCATTTAGATTCTCTTTTTACTATGGATTTACCCGACGAGTTTTTTGCACACACAGAAGACATCACCAGAGAAGGAATTATTGGCAATTATGTGCATGGAAATGAACCTGCACACCATGTAGCCTATCTTTATAACTGGACATCTCAACCTTGGAAAACGCAAAAAACAGTAAGAATGATTATGGAAAAACAATATCATAATGGTCCCGACGGATTAGGAGGTAATGATGATTGTGGACAAATGAGTGCTTGGTACATCATGAGTTCATTAGGGTTTTATCCTGTAGCGCCATCTTCAGACAGATACGATATTGGAAGTCCTTCTGTGATGAACGCGAAAATCAATTTAGAAAACGGAAAGCAATTTGTTATTGATGTGAAAAATCAGTCCCAAAAAAATGTATATGTTAAAAGTGTAGCCCTAAATGGCAAAATCTTAAATCGTTTATACATTACTCATAAAGAAATGATGGATGGTGGTACTTTAACTTTTCAAATGTCTGCTGCCCCAAAATTAGTTAAGAAATAAGTTTGAATTTGATGAGAAAAGCGATAATCAAGATCTTCACCCTAATAGGGGTTTTTATGATTGCTTTTTGCAAATTATATGGGCAAGATGAGTTCCAAATTATCCAATCTAAAATTGATGATCATTTAAAAGCCGAGGTTAAAAATGATCTTTTAACCAGCTCAATAGCTGCGGATTGGCCTCGGCTACAAAAAGAAGGAAGTTATGCAGATATTAATTATTCGTCAACAATTGAGACCGCCTGGCCACCACTTTTGCATTTAAAGCGCCTTAATTATCTCACTTTAGCT
The DNA here is from genome assembly GCF_005116455.1 of Pedobacter cryophilus. GTDB lineage: Bacteria > Bacteroidota > Bacteroidia > Sphingobacteriales > Sphingobacteriaceae > Pseudopedobacter > Pseudopedobacter cryophilum. The sequence continues at coordinate 108,687 of NZ_SWBP01000001.1, read as the reverse complement.
TATGTAATTAAGGAGAATAAATACTTTAACCAGCAAGAAGTTTTAGCAGGGATTATTAGTGGATTAAGGTATTGGTATGCCCAAAACCCAAGCAGTAGTAATTGGTTTCAAAATGATATTGCCGTCCCCACCGCCTTGGGCGAAATATTGATTTTATTGAATCACAACAAAATTAATTTCCCCGTTTTTTTACAAGATTCTTTACTGCAAAGAATGCAACAGGGCAATGTTTATAAATCTATTGGAGCCAATAAAGTAGATATTGCAACCCACATGCTGTACCGGGCATGTATCACAAAAGATAAAACATTAATGGCTACAGCGCTAGAGCAGGCTTTTTATCCTATTTCCTTTACTAGCAAACAAGGGTTACAGTATGATTATTCTTACTTACAACATGGTCCGCAATTGCAAATAGCCAGCTATGGCGAGGTGTTTTTAAAAGGCGAGTATAAAGTAGCTTCGTGGGTGCAAGGAACTATTTTTGCGCTTTCCGCTGATAAATTAAAAATCCTGAATAACTACTTAATCAATTCTTATTTAAAAACAATTAGAGGGAGATATATTGATTTTAATACCGAGGGCAGAGGAATATCCAGAAATGATATTTTAGACAAAAAAAGCATAACCGAATCATCAGTAAATAACTCCTTATTGGGATTGGCTAAAAAGGCGAGTCCAGAAAACACAGGGCTAATTAATGAGGCTCAAGATCGTATCAACCAAATAAAAGCGCCTTCTTACAAAATATTACCCAGCCATACCCACTTTTGGAAAGCCGATTATACCTTACACACTCGGCCAACATATTCATTCAATGTTCGTTCGGTTTCAAAACGTACGGTAAGGGCCGAAGTAGGGAACAATGAAAACCTTTTAGGTAAATTTTTACCTGATGGATCTACCAATATTCAACGTAGTGGAGCCGAATATTTTAATATCATGCCCATTTGGGAATGGGATAAAATACCAGGAATCACCAGTCGAGATTATCAGGAAGATCAGCCTTTTACCATTGAATGGGGAGAAAGAGGAGTAGGTTATTTCACAGGCGGAGTATCAGATAGCTTATATGGCGCTTCGGTTTACGATTTTAATTATAATGAAGTAACGGCTAAAAAAGCTTGGTTTTTCTTTGATAAACAAGTAGTGTGTTTAGGCGCAGGCATTAACAGTTTTGCTACACAAAATATAGTAACCACTATTAATCAAAGTTGGCTAAAAGGTAAAGTTTTGGCTTACGCCGATGAAAAACTCAGCAGGGTGAAATCAAAAAAAAGTATGAACAACCCCAGCTGGATATGGCATGATAGCATAGGTTATTATTTTCCAGATTCGGCTCAGCTGCAAATCACCAATCAAAAACAAAAAGGAAGTTGGGCGAAGATAAATGCTAATCGTTCTAAAGAAGCAATAGAAGGAAAGGTATTTAAAATGTGGTTTAACCATGGGGTAGATCCTGCTGATGCAACTTATGCTTACATTGTTAGGCCAGGAATTAGCCAACAAGAGATGCAGATTGACAAGCAGCAGGAGATAAAAATTTTAGCGAATTCTAAAACCCTACAAGCCGTAAAAAATGAGGCTTTAAATATTTTGCAGGTGGTGTTTTATGAAGCTGGTGTTTTAAGTGATGAAGATATTACTATTAAGGTAGATCAACCTTGTATGGTGATGGTAAAAAATATAGACACTAAAAATCCCGAAATTCACTTGGCAGATCCAACTCAAAAATTAAAAGAAGTAAACATTAGTATTTCTTCAAAAATAATGAAGCGAGAAGATAAGAGGTTGTTAGTATTGCCTAAAGATAATTTTGCTGGCTCAACAATGAGTTATATTATAAATTAAGTGAGCAATAAAATTTGCATTTTAGTGTCGCAGTATTAGCAAAAGCCAAAAAAGATTTAGCTAATTCTGAATTGACAAAACGGAATCATATGGAGTGGATTATTGGAATTATAGTAACTGTTATAATAGCTCTAGTACCATATTTTAAATCAAAATATTTTAGTAGACCAGAAATAACGATAGAAGTTATTTCAGATGGAGGAATAAGTAGTCCAATGTGGTTAAGCAATAATAATGATTTTTCTGACGGTTTTGTTGATGATCGAACTGCTATTAGAATTTTTGAATTGAAATGGAAATTCAAAATTGTATTAAGAAACAACTCGGATCTAACAGCTTTTTATCCCGAATTGGATTTTTATTCGATCGGACAGGATTTTATGAAAATTGAAAAAATAAATAGACTTCAACCCATTAAATCCGCTGAAACTTTAACATTAAAAGCTGAATATAAAGAGTTTGAAGAGACAACGGGTGATAAAAGAACTAGAATAGGAGAAAATAGACCATCAGAATTCGAAAATCTAAGTATTCTTTTGAGCTACGAGAACTCAAAAAAAAGACGGTTTTACACAATTTTCAATTATAGTTCAAAAACCGAAAAGAACAAATTTTTAAACGAAATACCGAAAGAATTTAAAATAATTAAAAATCAATAAACCCAAAAAACAAAAGCATATCATGAAGAAAATTATTATTATTCCATTTCTACTCATGTTTCTATTTCAGAGCGTTTTTAGTCAAAATAAACCTTTGATAGATGTGAAAAAGGAATTCACATTTGCAGCACAACAATATGAAGGAATGTTAGCCTCACATCCTGATATTACTAAGTTTCCTCAATCCACTAAAAAAAATGGAGATCCTGATAATAGAAATTCGGCATGGTGGTGCAGCGGTTTTTTTGGCGGGTCGCTTTGGTACATTTATGAATTTACGGGTGAGGCTAAATGGAAAACAGCGGCTGATAAATGGACAAAAGCGGTAGAAAAGGAAAAGTTTAATAAAACCACACATGATTTGGGTTTTATGCTTTACTGTCCTTTTGGAAACGGTTATCGCCTCACGCAAAATAAAGATTATATAGAGCCTATGCTTACCGGAGCAAAATCTTTAGCCACCCGTTTTAATCCTCAATATGGTTTAATAAAATCTTGGGATAAACATGAAGATTGCGAATATCCGGTGATTATAGATAACATGATGAACCTAGAGTTCTTATTTTGGGCTGCAAAAGAATCTAAAGATAAATCTTTAAGAAAAATTGCCATCACCCATGCAGATAATACTTTAAAGCATCATTTTAGGGATGATTTTAGTAGTTATCATGTGGTTTGTTACCAGCCGGGCACAAAGGTTTTTAGAAAGAAAACCCATCAAGGTGCGGCAGATTCATCAGCTTGGGCTAGAGGGCAAGCATGGGCCATGTACGGTTACACCGTAATGTACCGAGAAACCAAAAAGAAAAAATACTTAAAACAAGCCGAAGGGATAGCGAAATTTATTATTAATCATCCAAATCTTCCAAAAGATAAAATTCCTTATTGGGATTTTGATGCACCAAATCTTCCAAATGAAGAGCGTGATGCTTCGGCGGCAGCCATATTTGCTTCGGCATTTTTAGAAATGAGTACTTACAGCAAAAAAAATAAAGACACCTATTTTGCTACTGCCGAGCAAATGTTAGCAAGCTTATCTTCATCAGCATATACTGCTAAATTAAAAGAGAATAACAATTTTATTTTAAAGCATTCTGTAGGGCACAAACCTGCAAACTCTGAAGTAAATACGCCTATTGTTTATGCAGATTATTACTATTTAGAAGCACTATTGAGGTACAAGAAATTGACTAACCAATAAATTTTTAGGTATAAAAAACGGGATGACTTAATATTTAGGTCATCCCGTTTTTTGATTTTATAATAGCAATGACCTATTGTTAATTGCGATAAAATTTATAGTTCTCTTTGGTAATAATGTCAATTGGCATATAATAGGTGTTTTCTACCTCAGTATTTAATACCAGTTTTTGATAAAGCGACATGATGCCTTTATAAGCCTGCTCTTGTGGTTTCTGACAAATAAGAAAAGCGATGATATCCTTTTCTAAATATTCGATACTGTTTTCTAAAAAGTCATAACCAACCAACAGAATATCTTTTATTCCAGATTTTTCTAAATATTGTGCGACAGAAAACACCCTGGAATTGGTTACAAAAAGCGCCTTTATATCAGGGTTTAATGCAAGTGTTTCGCTAATTCTAATGGCAATAGAATCATAATCAGTTTGTTTGATGTCTATTTTTATAATCTCGTTATTTTTCTTATTATTTTTAAAATAAGCTCTAAATCCTTCTTCCTTTTCTAAAAGGTGATGATAAGCGTCAATTCCTTTAGAGATATTAATAATGAGAATTTTACTGCTTTCTGGAAGCGCATAATTTGTTAATCGGGCACTTAAATAACCACTTTGAAACAAATCAGGCCCGATGTAAGAAAGCCTAGATTCATTAGGAATATCTGAGTTAATAAAAACTTGAGGTATTTTTAATTGATTACAAGACTTAGCAAACTCTAAAGATTCTTCAATAAAAATAGGCGCTACCAATAAACCATCAATTTCGGTTTCCAATATCTTTTTACTTTGCGTTACAAAAGAATTTTTATCATTTTGATCATAAAAGTATTTTTCAATTTCAATGCCGTATTGTTTAATCTCCGATTCTGCTTGTTCAATTCCTTTTAATGGCGCTTTCCAAAATTCAGTTTCTTTAGACATGGAGGGAATCAAAGTCGCAAATTTGAGCAACTTTTTTGATGCAAGTCTTCTTGCTAGTATGTTAGGCTGGTAATCCAGTTCTTTCATAATCGCTAAAATGTTGCTTTTAGTGGTTTCAGAAACGCCAGTTCTGTTATGAATTACTCTGTCAACAGTGCCTATAGAAACGTTTGCTCTTCTAGCTATTTCTTTTACACCTGTTAGAATATTTTTCTTCATCAGTATCGTAATATTAACGGTGTAAAAGTATTAAACTAACTGATAAAAAAAATCTTAAAATTTAGTAAATACTGTAACAGAACTTCTTAGCCTTTCATTTCAAATAATTATTTTATCTGGTTTTTTTAATAAGAAATTAGCATCTTCTTTAATGCCTTCGCTTGATGATTGTAGCAAGACATCATCTTTAACTACTTCAATAGGCGTGGTAGAAGAGGTATTATCGCCTTTATAAGGCTTATTAGTAATTAAGTTATATGCTGATATTAAAGACCATCTAGGAGCATCGCTGTTATTAGCATCAGAACGGTGTAGGGTATTGCTATGAAAAAACAAGGTGTCGCCAGCTTCCATTTCTACATACAATAATTCAGATCTTTTAATAGCTTCATCCACTCTTTCTTGACTAGCGCCAACCTGTTCGCCACTAAATCCGTGGTCTATTCGGCCCATTAAATGAGAACCTTTAATGACTTGTAAACAGCCGTTTTCTTTAGTAGAAGGAGTTAAGGCCGTAAGTACGCTTAGCATTTGAGGAAACAAAAATCCGTCTCTATACCAATAACCATAATCTTGGTGCCATTCCCAAGCACCACCAACTTTGGGTTCTTTTTGCATCAATTTAGAATGAAAATGAGCCGATTCTCCCTCTAATAATAAATTCACTCCATTTACAATTCGCTCGCTTCTGGCTAATAAACTATAAGCATCATCACCTAAAGAATACCATAAAGCCAATTTAGTTCTTAAGCCATTTGCATCCCCACGATCATAAGATTTATCGCTAATTACTTTGTCATTTATTGCAATTTCATGCAGCTTGCTCACTTCATCTTTATTCAACATTGCTTTTACAAGCAAATAGCCATCCCTATCAAATTTGATTTTGTCTAAAAGGTTTAATTTTTTGTAATCCATGTTTTTTATGCTTGAGTTGTTTTTATTTCTGGAATTAAGCGAGTGAGTATAAAGTAACCGATGATGTAAGTACAGCCAACCATTATAAAAATGCTACTGTAGCCGCCGGTAAATTCTAATATTCTTCCGGTGAGGAGTGATAAAACTATTCCTCCGCTTACCGCTGATAAAGTGGCTACACCCATTACGGTGCCTACTTCTTCTTTAGGGAAGATGTCTGTAATTAGGGCAAAAATATTAGCTGTCCAACCGCAATGGGCCGCCGCACCCAAACCAATAAGAATAACGGCAGTCCAAAGTTGATCTGTAAAACCAACCGCGGAAAGAAGAAGGGCAAGAATAGCGCAAACCAACAATGCTAATTTTCTTGATGGATAAATCCCTTTTCCTTTTTTAATAAGGTAAGACGAGTAAGTGCCACCGGCAATACTTCCGGCATCAGCCATTAAATACACCACAATTAAAGGCCAGCCTAATGATGATGTACTTACTGCTTTAGTTTCATTTAAAAATTTTGGAAGCCAGTAAAGTAAAAACCACCAAGTTGGGTCAGATATAAATCTTACCAAACAAATGGTAAGTGTTTCTTTTTTAAAAACCACCTGTTTCCAACTCTTTTTTAAAGTAATGGCAGGGGTAGAAATGGCCACTTCTGGCGTAGGTTTTTTGTAAATAAGTAGCCAAAATATCACCCAAATAAAACCTAAAGCTCCAGTTAAAATAAAAGCCCATTGCCAGCCATAATTGAAAGCGATAAAAGGGATAAGCAGCGGAGCGATAATTGCCCCAATATTAGAACCCGAATTGAAAAAACCAGTAGCAAATGCCCGTTGCGAGGCAGGAAATAATTCGGCCACTGTTTTTACACTAGCCGGAAAATTCACAGATTCGCCTACTCCTAAACCAAACCTGGCTACACTAAAACTTAAGGCACTTCGGCCAAAAGCATGAGCCATACCAGCCGCACTCCATAAAGTAACAGCAATGGCAAATATCCATTTAGTCCCAAATTTATCTAACAGTTTCCCAGTAAATACCACGCCCAAACCATAAGATACTTGAAATGCAGTAACAATATAACTGTACTCTACCTCGCTCCAGTTGTATAAGTTTTGTAACTCAGGCGCTAGAATACTCAGCACATGCCTGTCTAAATAATTGATGGTGGTACTAAAAAAAAGTAGGATGCAAATTTTCCATCCGTAAGATATCTTCATAATTTTATTCCAGAGAATGAAATCATCATTCCCATTCGCTTAGGTTATTGGGTTTAACGAAGCTAAAGCAAAAATGAGCGAGGTTTTAACTCCTAATTGGCTATTTATAGTACAAATTTTGCCTTAATGGTTATATTTAGAATATATTTTCTAATTATTGTGCTATGAAACCGCTTCACCTTAAAGTACCTGCTTACAGCAAATTTCATATAGATGCAAGAAGAGAGGCGGTTAAATATTTCTCTAATCCATGGCATTTTCATGAAGAGTTAGAATTAACCTTCATTTTGAAAAGCGAGGGCACAAAATTTATAGGAGATCATATTTCTGAGTTTAAACCCGGCGAGATTATCCTTTTAGGCTCTAGATTACCTCATTACTGGAGAAATAGTAGTACCTATTACCAAAGTTTAGAAAGTAATGGTGCCGAGGCCATCATCATTAGATTTAATCAGGATTTTGCCGGAAATGAATTTTTAAAAATCCCACCAATGAAACCGGTTTTAGATTTAATTCAGGATGCTACCCGAGGAATTTTCATCACCGGACAAACCAATGTATCACTGCAAAAGAAATTGACGAATTTTTTGATGATGGATGAAAGTCAGAAAATTATAGGTTTAACCGATATTTTGCTCACCATTGCAGCGCAAAAACAGTATAGCTTTTTATGTAGTATTGGTTATGCGCATCAATATAAAAGTAATGATATTGAAAAGATTGATGCCGTTTATGATTATGTATTAGATAATTACATGAATGATTTAAGTGTAAAGGATATTGCAGCCCGTTGCAACATGAATACAGCTGCGTTTTGCAGGTATTTTAAGAAGAAAACAGGTAAAACATTTAAAGATTTTATGAATGATATTCGATTAGGAAATGCTGCTAAATTATTGCTTAAAGGCGATTTGAATATTTCTGAAATTGCTTTTGCATCTGGGTTTAATAACCCTTCTTATTTTAACCGTATGTTTAAAAGAATGACAGGGCTCACCCCAAAACATTATCAAATGCAATATATAAACCCTAATTAAACAAAAATGGAAATTAAATTTTATGCACCAAGATGGGGAAACAGACATTTAACCTGGACTGATTTTTTACGGCAAGTGAAGGCAGCCGGTTATAACGGAATTGAAGCTAATTTATCTGCAGATGCTGATGAAAGAGAAGAAATGTTCACGCTGTTAAAAACTTATGAATTAGAATGGATTGGGCAACATTTTGAGACCACAACAGCCAATTTTATAGATCATTTACAGCAATATGAAACCAGATTATATGCTTTAGCAGCCGCAGAACCTATATTTATTAATGCGCAAACCGGTAAAGATTTTTTTACTAAAGCTCAAAACAGCCAGCTTATTGAAGTTGCAGAGCGAATTAGTAAGGAAACAGGAGTAGCCATTGTGCATGAAACACACCGCGGGAAATTCAGTTTTTGCACTTCCTCTACAGAGATTTATATAGATAAATTTCCAAATTTAAGGCTCACTGCCGATTTTTCTCATTGGTGTTGTGTGGCCGAATCTTACTTACAAGATCAGCAAGAAATTATAAATAAAGCAATCCAACGGACAGATCATTTTCATTGCCGAGTAGGCTACCCGGGTGGCCCACAAGTAAATAATCCCGAAGCACCAGAATGGAAAGAAGCTTTAGATTTTCATTTAGTTTGGTGGGATGCAATTATCCAAAATCATATGGAGAAAAAATCTGATGCAGTAACCATCACTTGTGAATTTGGCCCTTTTCCATACATGCAGCAGTTGCCATTTACACAAGAGCCAGTCAGTTCCTTATGGGATGTTAATCTTTTTATGAAAAACCTTTTAAAAAAGAGGTATCAGATGATGATGGTTAAATAGGAAGGTGTCAAATCATCTTTAGATAATAATTTGTGCGTTTTAACACGCTTTCCGCTATATCTTTATCCCCGAAAAGGGGATAAAGGATGCCGCTTCAATCGTTAACGCTGCTAAACCAATCAAACTCTAGTGATAACAAACAGAATGATTTTTCAATTCTACTCAGCTTTTTTGAAATCAGTAATCAGCCGAAGCTTATTTTTTCTCAGCATTTTTTAACATCCAATATCCAAGTGCCGAAATTCCTCTTGGGTACCAATAGCCAATCCAAACGTCATTTTCTTTCAGTAAACCATCATTATAAGCATACGGACTGTTCTTATTCCACTCATAAATATATCCTGCAGAAGTATGATTAATTCCATACCACTGAGAAGCCACCACATCAGCAACAATGGTTTTGCTAAACCAAGTGGTGCCTTCATCAGTAGTTAGTTTTATGCCATAATCTGTCATGCTTTTAGCATAAGTAGCGGCATAATCTTTCTTTAACACTGTTGCTAGTTGTTTCAATAAAGGGGCTTTTGATCCTGCTAAGCCGGGTAAAAATAAACCTTCGCCAATCACTACCGAACGCTGATTCCATTTAGGGAATTTTTCATCTAAACTCACAGGGATAAAACCATATTTAAGTTGCGCTTTTTCTAAAGTTGCAAGAATAGTTTTAGCCTCGGTTTCATATTTATCGGCTTGTTTGTTTCTTAATTTCTCATTGTTTACCTCGGTGCCTAATTTTTTGAATCCAGCGCCTTCACCATCTACCACACCTGCTTTGGTGGCATCAATTACTTTAGTTTTATCTTTATTTGCTAATGCTCTTAACATTTCGGCAGCTACAACATAAGCGCCAAATTGCTTTGCACCTAAAAAGGTATTATCAGGAGATAATTTAAGGGCTTCGTTGGCATCATAAGTGGTCCATCCATAAGCCATATCAGCAATGCCATTTTCATTTGTATCTCTATTAATTACAGATTGTAATAATTCATCTACCGTTCCTAACATCGATTTTACAAATTCATCATCGTTGCTTATTTTCCAGTACCAGTAAAGCAACAATACAAAAGAGGTGTTTTCTTCCACCGCCATATGAGGACCGTAGTTATAATTTGCAGTTTCGCTTACAAAAGGTAAATCGCCAACATCATGATAAAGATAAGGGCCATATTCAGCAGAAGTCATTCCTTGCTGGTAAGCAGGCTTGTTTTGAATTGCGTTTGCAGGTACGGTAACTTCCGCTCGGGCAATATAATTTGTCCACTGTGCCAATTGAAGTTTCAATCGCCATGGAGAAAAAATTGCATTTACTTCGGTTTCATGAGCTACATCAACTGTACTTAAATGTTTAAACCGACCTTCAGAAACATAAAACCTTGGTTGGTTATTTTCATCCAACAAAAAATAGGTGTTTGCTAAATCGGTATGAAAGGCTAAGGCCAACACCCACTTTTCTTTTGGCGTAAGGCCACTTTTCATTAAAGTATCTTCAAAATCTTGAGTTAAAGCTATGTTTTTATCAAAATTTTCTTGTGCATATTTTAATACTTCCTCTACGTTTTTCCAGTATTTTGTATAATAAAATCTAAGAGATTGATTCACCCGCTTATCTGGAATAACCGTACTGTCGTTATAAGTGGTGTAAATTTGAGAAAACTCTTTTTTATCCTTTGGGTTGATATTAAAGTTATAAACCAAGCCACCAAAACCATGGTCATTAAATGTTCCGTTGGCTTTGGTTTTAGCAGCGGCTAATATCGTTTTCCCATTTAAATTTGCATTATCCCTAAAGTAAACCTGTTGTTCATTATTATCAGGTTTCATAGGTTCTAAACTCATAAAATTGAAACTTTTTACAGGAGTTTTAGCCAATGCTATTTTAAGTTTACCTTCTTGTTTTACATTGCTGTTATTGCTAATGTTTACTAAAAAATAATATCCCGGAAAAATTTGAACCTTAATTGCCGAACTGTCTTCTAATGTTTTTGATTTGGTGAAAGAAGAAATTAAAGTAAAGCGGACATCCATGCCTTCATCAGTTTGACCACTTAATTCCATAGAAGAGGGCCCAAACCTTAATTGTTGGTTGTTAAAATATTTCGTGTTTCTTGGAAGGGGAGTGGTTCTAAAACAATATGTTTTTTTCTGAACTTCTAAACTAATTAATAAGCCAGTTTGCTCATCCATATCAAAACCTAAGCTCCCAGTTTGGATACTTTGTTTCTCATTTAATAATGAAAAAGTAAAGCGGCTTCCTAAACGAGAATTTAAGAGCGAGAAATTTGTAGTATCTGTTAATTGGGTAATGGGTAAACTGTTTTCTACTCTAAAACTTTGTGCCTGCGTAGTGAAAGCAAAAGCCGCCAAAAATAGGGTAAAGAGTACTTTTTTTAATTTCATAACAATCATTTTATTTATTGGGTTTTTGTATTAGAGATAAGAATTAGTTTTTAACCGCATTTAAAACACATTGCCAATTAGCGTAGGAGCCAGGTTTTTCGGCTAACTTATTTACAATACTTAAGTATTTGGGGTTAAAATATGCTGCGGATATAAAAACATCCATTGCCTTTTTAGGATTAAAGTTAGCTCCTATAATATAATCAGATTCTTTACTTTGAGCTCTTTTTCTATCAAACGGAACTTGGCTATTTACAAACTCAGCATGTGTTTTTTCGCCAGTAGCATAAGGAGCTAAAAAAGCGACAGATTTTTCAATAGAAGAACCAGAAGTTGAAATGAAAGAATAATAATTAAAGCCTGTGGCCCTCTTAATTGTAATAGCAGTTGTTAATAGAGGCTCTAAAGTATAATAGTGATAATGCAGGGCATCACGTTCTTTAAAATCAGCACCAGAACCGTCTGCATACAAATTCATAGCTATTTGTTTTTTTAAACTGGTATCTACAAATAGCTGGTATTTTTTATCGTTTAGTAGGTAAGCAATATTTGCCACAATTTTAATCTTATGTGAATTCCAGTTATTGTAAGATATTTTATTGAAAGGTGTTAGTCGTTCTGTTGCAATTTCAATAGCTGCAATTTGTGTAAACCAATGGTCAATTATTTTTTTGTCTGATGGTTTAATTTCTTCCTTAATTAAATCATAAGCCTCAAATAATGGGTCTAATTTGGAGTTGTTTATGGGGTTGGCTATTGCTTTATTTGTTTTAGCCCATGCCAAAATGTATTGAATGCATTTGGTTAAATATTCTTCACTATTGGTTAACTTATAAGTGTAAGCTAAAGCGTAAATTTTCTTTAAATCGGCAAGAGATTTTAAGGTTTTAATTTTTTTAGGATCATTTGCTAAATGCCCTTCAGATATGATGATTTCTATGGGTAAAGGTTTTTGTTGAAGCGCAATTTTTGCTTGTTTTTCTAATAAAAGGAATTCTTTTTGGGCGCTTTTATCAGATTTAATTAAGCTAGTTAATTTTTTTAGTTCCGCTGTATTTAAACTTAAATGCTGCCCTTTAACTACCGTTAACGTACACGATAAAAGACCAAAAAATAGGATTAAACAAACTTTCTTTTTATTCATAACATTAAGCGATCTTAATTTCTAACTATTTTTAGTTGCTTTTGGCGGCAAACTCAAGATTTAGGTTTTATGTTCAATGATAGTGAAATTTTATTTTTTATCATATTAAATGATAGTAAAAGTAAAATTTCACTTGTTTTAGGTCAATTTTTAAAGTTTTAATCCAGATCAATCAATAAAGGAATTCATAGGCTTCAAATCCTCAAAATAGCGCTTTTTATAGATTTCAATCAATTAGCTCTGTGATCTCCGCGTCCTCCGTGGTTAAAATTTTATTTATTTTGGTTTTAAAACACCAATCCAAACAACCAAGAACTAATACTCCAAATGGCCCAAAAAGCAATTATCATCACCACAATAAAAGCAATAAGAATTCCGGTTAATAATCCTTTGGCACTGCCGGTATGTTTACCTTCTGAATAATGCTCATTTAATAGTTTTAAGTTTCTATCGTTGGCTTTAAAGTAGAAATCGAAAATCCATCCTAATAAAGGAATAGCACCTAAAATGAAATCTATCAAAACATTACCCAACATTTTTACCACAATTTTGTTGCTGGCTCCATGCTTATTCATGGTGTAAACCAAAGCAAGAGAAACCAAAGTAGTAGCGCCATCCCCGGCAAAAGGAATAAAGTTTAAAATAGGATCAATCCCAAATTTGAAACCGCCAATTTCAAATTGACTATCTAACAATTTGCTGATTTTTGCAACGTATTTTAAACGGGTATCTGTTTGAGTGCTTTCCATAATTTTAGCACTACAATTTGCGTACCTAATCAGTAGCGGAGTGGTAAGTATTAGGTTTTTAAGTTTTAAGTATTATGCTACAATGGAACCTAAAACCTCTTCCCAAAAGCATAAAATTGATTACCCTTTTTTGTCCATGCAGGCATAAATATGGGCGTTTACCATTTTTCCCATGTGGGTAATGTTAAGGAAATGACTGTTTTTATGGTAAGCTGCAAGTTCTTTGCCTAAAGCCAGCGTTTTTTCTATTGGTGCTAGCTCATCTGTTAAAGAAGCATGAAACAAATCTTTTAAGCGGTAGCGCCCCAATTTAATGCGGTGACTAATAATACTTCTTTCTTCTTGCTGGTATTGTTTAGCAGATTTTTCATTAATGGTTTCTATTCCTAATAAAACCAATTTATTGTTTTCTTTAAAATACTGAGGCATGTATAAACGCAGCTTGCCTTCATAAGATTGTTGGTCAAAATCTATGGCTCTAATGCGGTACTGGTTGCCTTCAATATCAGGCGTAATATCTACCACAAAATTGTAAGAGCGCATATCGCCCAAAAGGCGTACAAAACAACGCTCATTAAATTTTACAAACTCTTTGCTGATACGGGTTTGATTAAATTTTACATTATCATTGGTATACTCATTTACAAAAACATCGCCTGGCAAACCCGGAATATGCTCTTCTATTAAAGTATCATCATCGGTTAAATAATTGATTCGGTTAGGCGATAAAATATGCTCCAGTTCTAAACCGTAAACCCGAGAAGCATCTGCTCGTTTCACATAAAAATGATCGTAATTATCGTTTAGGCGGTTGATGATACGTACCCTAAATGGTTTAGAATTACCAAAAGAGCAATAATCTATTCGGGAAACCGAAAGATGGTCCATTACTTCTAACCTTCCAGAAGCCTGCATTAAAGCGTAAATAAACTTTAAACCCGAGTAAAGTTCAGTCATCTCCGACTCGTCATAATAAACAGTTTGCCAAAGCGTGTCTTTCCCATTTTTATCTAAAAGGGGAGTAGAAAGATTAAACCGTAGCATGTCTGAATATTGAACCGGGATTTTCATTTCCCTATCATACTTTAATAAGTATTGTTTTAACGGATCTTGTATTGGATAGAAGATCTTTTTTTTAGAAGGAACATCATTTCTTTCGGGGATGCTTGCCATATTCAAATCTAAGGTTTAAAGGGCATAAAAAAAGCCTCCTTATGGAAGCTTTTTAGGGATTTTAAAATTCTAATTATTTAATCTCAAAAACTGCTCTTACTAATGCAGTCAATTTTATTTTTTTGAAATCAATTTCGGGCATTGCCGCATCTGCCATTTCTGTTTTCATGGCCATGGTATTGCGGTAATAAGGTTGTGGGTAGCTTTCGCTTCCTGTTTCAGATATTTCTAAAGCTCCACCTAGTTTTTCGCCAATAGCTTCGGTAAGGTAAGTGGCCTTAGTTTTTGCGTCTTTTAAAGCTTTAATTTTTAAATCCTTTTTTAATTCTTCTTGTTTAGAATAAGCATAACGCTCAATATTAGTATAAGCAACGCCTTTTGGATCTACTGATGCAAAAATATCATTCAGCTTGTTGAGGTCTTTTACTTTGATAGTGTATTGTTTTGAGGCCAAAAACTGGGGGTCTTTTTTCTTTTCCCAATAATTGGTATAGCCACTTACATTGTTAATCATAAAATCTTCTGATGCAATGCCTGCTTTAATAGTTGCAGTTTGTAATTGTCTTTCTAATTCTTCAATGGTAATTTTCTTTCTGGTGTCTTTAAGGTACTCTTTTAAAGATATACCAACGTAAATTTCATCTGGAGTAACTTCAATTTCGGCATTTCCGTTGACTTCAATTTTTTTACGGGTATCTATGTTTTGAGTAAAACCAGCTAAGGTGGTTAAGGCAATTAGGGTAGTTAATATAATACGTTTCATAATTTTTTATCTTTTGTTTTAATCAAGATGAAATTATTGTACCAATTCCATAATTAAAGTGAAATATTTTTAAAAAATGTTTATTGATGTTAAAAGCGTAGTGGATTCTGTTTTTAAAGAATCCTTAATTTATTTTAAAAATGAGCGATGTTTTTATAAATTACAGCATCAAACCTAACCAGTTTTAATACCAAACTTAATGAAAGAAGAAAACTCCATACCTAACAGTCGTAGAGATTTTATTAAAAATACGGCTACTGCATTAGCAGGAATAATGATTGTTCCACGATTTGTTTTAGGAGGCAAAAGGCCCGATGGTTCTTTTTATACCGCACCAAGTGATATTATTTCATTAGGATTTATAGGTTGTGGGAAGCAAGCCCGCGGTTTAAGTAATTCTTTTTTAAGCACCAACGAGGTTAGAATTAATGCAATAAGTGAAGTTTATAAAGATAAAGCGCAGTTATTGCTCAATAGAATTAAAGAAGCGCATACTAAAAACCCACAATTAGGTGCTTACGCTGATATTCCTGTTTATAATGATTTTAGAGAATTATTAGCCAGAAAAGATGTAGATGCAGTAGTAATTGCATCACCAGATCATTGGCATGCAGCTATGGCAGTGAGAGCGGCTGAAGCCGGAAAAGATATTTTTTGCGAAAAACCTTTATCACTTACTGTAAAAGAAGGTAGAGCGATGGTAAACGCAACTAGAAAACATAATCGTGTTTTTCAGACTGGAAATATGCAACGCTCTTGGCCAGAGTTTCGACAGGCAGTAGAACTGATAAGAAATGGCTACATCGGTGAAATTAAAAGCATCAAAGTAAATGTGGGGCCACCGCCAATAGCGTATAACCTACCCGAAGAACCCGTTCCGCAAGGCTTAGATTGGAAAGCATGGTTGGGCCCGAATGAAGCAGTGCCATTTAATGCTATTTTAGCACCGCCAATTACTCAGGATATTTACCCCAGATGGCGTTTATACAAAGAATTTGGTGGTGGTTTGGTGACAGATTGGGGCGCTCACATGTTTGATATTGCGCAATGGGCTTTAGATATGGATAACAGCGGACCTGTAGAAATATTTGCTCCTGACGGCAAAGAACATCCGTTTTTAACTTATAAATATGAGAACGGTATTACCATGACTCACGAAAATTGGGAGTGGAATAATGCGGTTTTATTTACAGGTACAGAAGGCGAGTTACGAATTGCCAGAGGTAAATTAGAAACTACTCCGGTTTCTGTTAAGGATAGAAAAATTGGAGAAGCTGAAAAGCATGTTTACAAAAGCGAAAATCACTATAAGGATTTCTTAAATGCGATGCGCAAACGTACTCAACCTATTTGTGATGTTGAAGTTGGTCATCGTACGGCTTCGGTTTGTAATATTGGCAACATAGCATATGAGCTAAAAAGACCTTTGCAATGGAATCCTAAAAAAGAGCAGTTTAAAAATGATGATGAAGCCAATGCTTTATTAGGAAGACCCATGCTTAAAGAGTGGAGAATTAAGATGTAGACAAAAAACATAGGTAATAAAAAAGCCGACTATTGTCGGCTTTTTGTGGGAGATACTGGGTTCGAACCAGTGACCCTCCCGATTGAAAAATCGGGATGCCCTAAACCAGCTGATCTAATTAAACAGTTTCTCAATCATAATCCTACTTTTCCAGTTTTTGATTTTTTTTTCTCTTTTCAGTGCTTGAATTTTTGTTTCAAAGGTTTCGCTGTATCTTAATACCCAATCAGAGTTTGCTCCAGTAAATCCTTTATGATTAGAATTATGTTTTCTTAATCTTTCCTCTAAGTTAGAAGTAGATCCGATGTAATACTTATTTAAAGATGAAGAAAATAAAATGTAGACGAAAAACATAGGTAATAAAAAAAGCCGACTAATGTCGGCTTTTGGTGGGAGATACTGGGTTCGAACCAGTGACCCCTCCCGATTGAAAAATCGGGATGCCCTAAACCAGCTGATCTAATTAAACAGTTTCTCAATCATAATCCTACTTTTCCAGTTTTTGATTTGTTTTTCTCTTTTCAGTGCTTGAATTTTTGTTTCAAAGGTTTCGCTGTATCTTAATACCCAATCAGAGTTTGCTCCAGTAAATCCTTTATGATTAGAATTATGTTTTCTTAATCTTTCCTCTAAGTTAGAAGTAGATCCGATGTAATACTTATTTAAAGATGAAGAAAATAAAATGTAGACGAAAAACATAGGTAATAAAAAAAGCCGACTAATGTCGGCTTTTTGTGGGAGATACTGGGGTCGAACCAGTGACCCTCCCGATTGAAAAATCGGGATGCTATGAAGCTGTTGAGCTAATCAAATAGCTTTTCAATCATAATCCTACTTTTCCAGTTTTTGATTTGTTTTTCTCTTTTGAGCGCTTGAATTTTTGTTTCAAAGGTTTCGCTATATTTTATTATCCAATCAGAGTGTGTTCCCGTAAAACCTTTATGATTAGAATTATGTTTTCTTAATCTATCTTCTAAATCAGAAGTAGAGCCGATATAATACTTGTTTAAGGATTGAGAAAATAGAATGTAGACAAAAAACATAAGCAATAAAAAAGCCGACTATTGTCGGCTTTTTGTGGGAGATACTGGGTTCGAACCAGTGACCCCCTGCTTGTAAGGCACTGTTTTGTGCTAAATCGTTACTTTTTGTTATCTCTTTTTATTAATATAATTAACTAAATATCAGTTATTTATGTTGTTTTATTGTGTAATGTTATCTGTTTTCTTATCTTTGTTAAGTAAGGTTTGTGTAAACCAATGTGTAAACCACTCTAACTATGGCAACAGAATATACAACAATTAAGGCTATACTTTTTAAGTCTAAAACCCTTTCAAATGGAGAACATCCCATCATGTTAAGGGTAACTAAAAACAGAGTTCGCAAATATATTTCATTAGGCATTTCTTGTCATTCGAAAGACTGGAATGAAAAAGACAACCTACCAAAGAAAAGTCATCCGCACAAAAGCATTATTGATAAGATCATTTCTAAAAAAGTAGCTGAGTATAATGATGCTTTGATGAACTTAAAAAGTGAGGATAAAGATTTTACGCCTGATGTCCTTATAAACAAAGCAAGTAAGCCAATTAGTAAAATAACAGTTTTTAATTTCTTTGAGCAAAAAATACAGCAGCTAAAAGATGCAAAGCAAATTGGCAATTCTAAGGTTTACAACGATACCCGAAATAAGCTTAAAAAATTCTTAGATAATAAGGATATTACTTTCTCTCAAATTGATTATAATTTTCTATTAAAATTCGAAACATCTCTAAAAGCTGATGGATTAAGTGATACTGGAATATCAGTAAGAATGCGAACTCTTAGAGCTTTATTTAATGCTGCAATTGAAGAGAACTACGCAAAGAGAGACAATTATCCATTTCATAAATTTAAAATAACAGAACGCTACAATACCAAAACTCAAAAGAGAGCAATCACCAAAGAAGAACTAAAAAAAATAGAAGCTTTAGTATTTAAACAAGGCTCTAGCGAGTTCGAGGCGCAACAATATTTCTTATTTAGTTACTATGGTCAAGGTATCAACTTCGTTGATGTAGCGCACTTAAAATGGGTTAATTTAATTGATGGGCGCATCTATTATAAAAGAGCAAAAACAGGTACAGAACTAAATTTTAAACTACCGGCACCAGCTTTAAAAATCATTGAATTTTGGCGTATTTCCAATAATCCTCCAAAGGATGATTATATCTTTTCAATACTAAATAAGCAAACTCATATTACGCCTACACAGCAACACAATAGAATACACAAAGTATTAACCAGGGTAAATCAAGATTTAAAAGAAATTGGTAAAATGGCAGAAATTGGAATCCCTCTTACTAGTTACGTTGCCCGTCACACCTTTGCAACTGTATTAAAGAAAAGCGGCGTATCTACCGCAATTATATCAGAATCTATGGGTCATCAAACAGAAGCTATTACTCAAACCTATTTAAAAAGCTTTGAGAATAGTATAATAGATGAAGCGATGGAAAATTTGTTGTAATTGTTTTTATCTGTTTATTGTTTATTTTGGTGGTTTGCATTAAATAATCTAATGAATAGTAAATCAAATCTAAGAAAAACAGACCTAAAAGCTTACCTAACTGAATCTTCCAAAGATTATATTTTCTTTTATCAATCAAGATTAGAATATTTTATAGAAAATATAGAGGGAAATGAAATAGAATATCTAGAAGATGAAATATTATTTTTTAATAATTGTGTTCATGATTATCAAAACGTTGATTCATTATATGACAGATATACTAATTTAAATGATAGTGATTTCTCAGTTCTAATTTCTATCATTGAAAATTCCGGTGCTGACAGATTTTACTATTCTACAAAAAGAAAATTGGAATTTCTAGTATCTAGAAAACAAAATGTTAACCAGGTGAATACAATTAATTTAGATTTTAAGGATAATATTAGTCCCTCTAATGATATAGATAAGCCTTTTAAAAAGCAAAAAACAAATAAGAAGAAAGAATCTTTGTCACAAATTGATTTTTTCAATGAAATCCGTCACTCAGTTTTGACAGCATTAGAAATTTATACTATTACTGAAAAAATAACATCTAATTTTTCTTTAAAGAAATTACAGCTTCTTCAGGAAGATTTTGAGAGTTATCTATTTAAGGAGAAGGAGATTTTTGATAAATCAATTAGAGATGAAAAAATTAAAGACTGTTTTGATTTTTATGAGAGACTTGAAATTGATATCCCATTAAAAGAACCAATCTTTCAATATGAAAAAGACATTGTTTTTCGTTGTGATAATTATCCAGATGGAAAAGTTCCTGATTTAGAAAGGATGATTTATCATCAAGAATTTATTCCTTGTTACAAGTTCTTAGCATTAATAAAAGATGAAATATCAAAAATATCCCAAACAGATAGGGAATATTCAAAATTTGATATTATAACTTTCAATAAACGTTATTATATTTCTTTTAATAGTATTTCGAACCATATAAAAATAAACTTAACGCAAAAAGAATTAGAGAATGATTTAGAAGATTCTCTTTTTGATCTTAAGAAAACAATCAAGTTTACTAATCGTAATAATAAGGAAGTACCTCTTGATGAAAAACAGACAATAAACAATTGGATTAATTCTATAATTACGTTATGCGATAACGAATTTCAATATACCAACAATCCTGCATTTAAATGGGCTATTGATTATTGTCAAAAATTAAAAAATAATCTAGGTGTCTCAAAAACTAACGAAGTATCATCAAGTGAATCGTCGTCACCTCCATCTTTCTCCGATTTATTCATAACCCAAGATTGGTTATTTTACATTTTGGCTTTATCAAAATTAGACACACCTTTAATAGATGAAAGTTTAAATTATATCGGACCTATAAGAGGTGGTAAAGGGATAATTTGTAATTGGATTTTAACACTTCAAAAAAAAGGTAAAATAAAACCTTCTATAAAAAGACAAATTCTCAGTGAAGTATTAAATAATGAAATTAGCGGTTTAAACCTCGGAAAAGATGGTAGCACCTTCTCAAAATTCAATAAAGATTACTTAAATAACTGGGAAAACAAACTGCTAAAACTAGCAGGCTTATTACCTTAATTACCTTTGGTAATAGCAGGTAGTTATTGGTATTAACAAACAACGACCATTGCTGAATAAACATTAAAAAATATTCAGACAATGGAAAAACCATCATTCGACCAGCTTCCACAAGCGGTCCTTCAGCTTCACGAAAAGCTAAACAACATCGAGCAAATTTTGCTTAATCAAGAAAAGTCTACACCACAAGAAGACCAAATCTTAAACATCCAACAAGCAGCCGAACTCATTAAGTTATCGGTGCCCACCATTTACGGTTTGGTACAGCGTTCCGCTATACCAGTTTCCAAACAAGGCAAACGTTTGTACTTCTCTAAAGACGAACTAATAAACTGGATTAAACTAGGCCGTAAAAAAACAGCCCAGGAAATCAATGAAGAAGCAGAAGCTTTTATAGCTAAACGTAAAGTGGGGGGGCATAAATAATGGATAAGAATTACTTTTTAACCGAAAACGCCTATCAGGAAATTATAGGCAAGTTAAACAATATCGAACTTCAATTGAAAATGAGCCAAGGAATTGAAGACGTCTTTTTAGATAACCAGCAGTTTATCCAAATGATGAACATCAGTAAAAGAACAGCGCAAACCTGGAGAGATCAAAACATCATTCCTTTTTCTATGGTAGGCAATAAAATCTACTACCAAATGAAAGATGTAAGAACTCTTTTAGCTAAAAATTATCATTCAGTAATTAACTTTTAAAATCTGCTAATATGGAAAATATATCAATTTTTAAAAACTTAGTAGACCATCAGACAGAGGAAAGCTTCGAACATATATTCAATCAAATACAAAACGACACCTTCAAAAACCAAATAGAAAATATCCGTTTAAAACTTAAAAAAGGAAAAACCGTAGAGGCAGATAAATTAAAGAAAAGCCTTCCAGCTTTTACCACCTCAGGTTCATTTTTAAATGGGCGAAAAGCAAAACTCATAACAACTTACAGTCAATACATCATTTTAGATATTGATGATTTAATGGCTATAAACGTGGAAACTGTAAAAAATAAAGCAGCATTAGCACCATACACCTATTGCGCTTTCATTAGTCCAAGTGGTTTAGGTATTAAAGTAATTGCAAAAACCAATGCCAATTTAGAGCAACATCACGATGCTTACATACAGCTTTGCAATTATTACGAAATAGCTCTTGAAACAACTATAGACCAATCCGGTAAAGACGTTTCACGCCTTTGCTTTTTCTCTCACGACCCTGAAATTTTTATTAATTCAAGTGCATCAGTTTATGAAATAAATCTTTCCCAAGAAGAAGAAATACCTTTCTCCAAAAGGGAAGAACCAGTTCCAACAGATTGGTCTAAAACATTCAATGAAGCGATAGTATTTACGGAAAGAAAAAGTACTTATACAGAAGGCAATCGCAACAACTTTATACATCTGTTAACTTGCAACTGCAACCGTAAAGGCATTCCTGTAAATGATACTTTTGAATTAATTAAATCACGTTACGATTTACCAATTTCAGAAATAGAAGCATCCATTAAAAACGTTTATCAAAATAACGCTCAAGAGTTTGCATCTGATACAAAGTCTGCAAAGTCTGCAAATCTGCAAAGTGATGACGATAATACATTAACTAAAGACTATTTAAAAGACACCCCAATTATCCCACAATCAGTTTACGAAACACTACCTGATATTCTTAAAATTACATCTGATAATTTCAATGACGATGAACGTAAGAGAGATGTTTTTTTAACCAGTGCCTTAGTGGTTTTAAGCGGATGCTTACCAAATGTTACAGGAATTTATCATCAAGAAACAGTCTTTACACATCTATTCTCTTTTGTGGTTGCGCCTGCCGCAAGCGGCAAGGGAGTATTAAAAAATGCTAAAAGATTAGGAGATAAAATTCATGAAAGACTATTAGAAGAAAGCAAGTATGCTTTAAAAGAGTACGATAAACAAAAAACACATTATGAACTCTTAAAACGAAATTACAAAGGAGAAGGCGAAGCACCAGAAAAACCAGAAATACCGCCTTTTAAATTGCTTTTCATCCCTGGCGATTCAAGTCAAGCTAAAATTTTAGAACTCTTAAGAGATAATGATGGTAAAGGTATCATTTGTGAAACTGAAGCCGACACTGTTAGTGGTGCAAACAAACAAGATTGGGGTAATTACTCACCTATCCTTCGTGGAGGTTTCCATCATGAAAAAATATCAGTGTCTCGCAAAACAGATAACCTATTAATAGAAATCCCAAGTCCATGTATAGCAGTTGCTTTATCTGGCACACCTAATCAAGTAGGTCGTTTAATAGCATCAGCAGAAGATGGCTTATTTAGCAGATTCATATTCTATGCTTTTAAGTCAGAAATTGTATGGAGAAATCCAGCACCAGTTTCACATAAAAAAACTTTGAACCAACTATTTGACGAAGCATCCACAACAATTCTTCAAATCCATGACGTACTTATTCAGTACCCAATTCAAATGACATTAAGCCAAACACAATGGAGTAAACTAAACCAATCATTTGAAGGAAAATTAAATAATGTCGCATTATTTACTGGAGAAGATGCTATAAGTGTAGTTTTTAGATTAGGATTAATCGCATTCCGCTTTT
This sequence comes from Pedobacter cryophilus, assembly GCF_005116455.1. GTDB lineage: Bacteria > Bacteroidota > Bacteroidia > Sphingobacteriales > Sphingobacteriaceae > Pseudopedobacter > Pseudopedobacter cryophilum. Next base: position 85,391 of record NZ_SWBP01000001.1, on the reverse strand, counting down.
GTATGATATTTACTGCGTTACGTAGATTTGAAAATGCGGATACATCAAACAATTTGCAATGCGAAGAACAAGATTTTGAAAATGCTTTAGTTCTTTCAGATGTTTACCTACAACACAGCTTATTAATTTTTAACAACCTTTCAGGTGACGAAAAGAAAACCGATTACAAAATTCCAGATAATAAACAGAGATTTTTTGACGCCCTCCCAACAACTATTTTCCAAAGAAAAGAGGCGGTAGAAATAGGGAAATCATTTGATTTATCAGCTCGTACTGTAGATTGCTTTTTAAGAGCCTCAGTACCTAGTATTTTAACATTGGTAAAAACTGGATATTATCAGAAATTTATTTAATGTTGAAAAGTCTTCACATGTTTTTGTTCGTTTATATTTTGTTTGTTATACATTCGTCAATAATTAACAAATCAATTTTAAACAAACGTCAGTAATGAATAAATTCGGTGATTTAATTAGAAGTACAAGAGAACAAAAAGAAATGTTACTGCGGCACATTGCGGCTGAATTAGATGTTGATACAGCTCTTGTAAGTAAAATTGAAAGAGGAGAAAAAACCGCAAAACGTGAACACGTTTTGGCTCTTGCTCATTTATTCAATATCAACCCAGAAAAATTGATTGCCTTATGGTTAGCAGACCAAGTAAGTGAATTGGTAGAAAATGAAGAACAGGCATTACAAGCTTTAAAAATTGCGGAAAAAGAATTAATAAATAATAAAAGTAAATCGATCTAATTAATGCAAATATTTTTTTACCATAAACCTAATAGGTTAGTAGAACCAGTAACAGACAAATCAGCTAATAAAAAGGCTAAAGATATTTTAGATGATTTCTATCAAAATAGAGTAAAGCTAAAAATTCCATCAAAGTTTATTGAAAATTGGGGAAAAGTTGCATTATATCATCCAAAAGGTGATTTAGATAAAGCTAATTCAATATTGATAGAGCCTGAGAATGGTGCTTATAATCTAAAAAATAATATTAATGACCTAACTGGGAAAGAATGGATAAAATTTACTTGTAGTTGGTTTATTTTTAATGCTTTAAAAGAAGATATAAAACAAGAGAAAGCACTCGACCCTAATTCAGAAACGCATCCTGCAACATATTCTCCAACAATGATTTCAGATTTCATTTCTTTTTTCACAAAAAAAGGAGATAATGTTTTAGATCCATTTATGGGGATAGGAAGTACAGCAGAGGCTTGTAAACGAACAGGCAGAGTAGCATATGGTACAGAATTAAATCCGAAATATCATAGTATAGCAATTAGAAGAGAAGAAAGGTTTGAAAAGAATATAGTTAATGGAGATGCAAAATTAATAGACACTTTTGGTTTCCCTATGATAGACTTTTCAATCAGCTCTCCTCCATACTGGGATATTTTGAATAGGAGTACAGGAGAATTTAAAAAAGTTAGAGATAAAAAGCAGTTAGATACAAAGTATTCTGAACATAATCTTGATTTAGGTAATATTGATGATTATGACGAGTTTATAAAATCTTGTGCAGAGGTTTATGTTAAATTGTATAATATTTTACGCAAGGGTGCTCACATAGTAATAATTATTAAAAATGTTAAAAAAGATGGTAAATTTTATCCTTTAGCTTGGGATTTGGCAAAAGAACTAAGCTCTTTATATGAATTAAGAGACGAAAAGATATGGATTCAAGATAAGATAGGATTAGCACCATATGGTTACCCTTTTTCTTGGACAAGCAATATTTTACACCACTATTGTTTAATACTCAAAAAAGTGTAATTAGATGGAAACAAAAAAACTCACAAATTTTATAGATGACATAGTTTTTGTCGATTCTATCAAAAGAAATAAAAAATATGACAGAGTTTCTAAATTGCATAAGTATTGGTCTCGTAAACCTTGGTATCTTATAGAAAAATCTATACTTGATTACAGTAAACAAGGTGATTTAGTATTAGACCCTTTTATTGGCTCGGGGACAGTGGCTTTAGAATCATTACTTAATAATCGTAAGGCTGTAGGATACGATTTAAATCCATTTGCTTGTTTTTTATCAAATGAATTAGTTAGCAATATTGATTTTAATATTAAATTATACAACAAAGAACTACTTTGTGTTGAGCAATTTCTGAGGGAAAATGTTTTACCATTATATGCAGTTGGTAAAAGCAACGATTTACTATTTAACGAAAATCATTATATACTATACTGGTACTCAGGTACAAAATATCCAGAAGATCATAATTGTATTTTAACAGATGTAAGCTTTAAAGAAAGAATTAAAAGCAAAATTGACACTGCAATTTTAACCAAAAAGTTTGGTTTAAAAGGGAATGTACCCTTAAATGAATTTCCAAAAGAGTTTTATAAAGATAGGTTTAGCTACAAAGGTTATTCAAAAGTAAGTGATTTTTATTCATCACGTAATCTATCAGCTCTATCTGCTTTACATAACCACCTTAAAGAATCAAAATATAATTACAAAAATTTATTTCTAATAGCTTTTACCAACACTGTTTTACACGTGAGCGTTTTAAAAGGCACTAATGTAAGGCCATTAGGTGTTAACAATTATTGGATTCCAGACGATAATATTCAAGAAAACGTTGTTTGGAGGTATTTGGATAGAGCTAAAAATGTAGCTATCGCTAAAACCACTATTAAAGAAAGATGGAAAGAAAAAAATAAACCCGTAATCCTTAAACCTGAAATTTTAAATAAATCTTCTTTAAGTCTAAATGAGTTTAGAGATAATACAGTCGATTACATAATAACCGACCCGCCTTATGGTGATGTTATACAATATTCAGAGTTATCTTTTATATGGAATAGTTGGTTGGATTTGGTTTATGAGAATAAAAACGAGGTGATTATAAATCCTAAACAAGAAAAGGATTCTTCAGACTTTCTTGCTTCTATAAAGATATTTATAGAAAACAGTTATAGAGTTCTTAAAAGTGAAAGCAAATTCACTTTATGCTTCCAAAACAAAAATATTGATATTTGGTATTCGATTTTAGAGTTAATTAAAGAAGCTGGCTTTTGTCTTTTTGACATTAAGATATATGAAACTGTTGGTAGTACTTATAACCAAAACTGGGCCAAATTCTCACCTAAAAACGACCTTTATGTAACATTCATTAAGTCAAACATTGCTATAAATCAAAATGATTTACCAATTGACTATTTATCACTAATTAGTGAAGTAAAAATGAATCTAAAAGAATTAAAAAAAGACTCTACAGCTGTAATATTTGATGTTTTCGTTTGTACCGTTATTGATAAGCTCTTCAATGGCTATAATTTTACAGGCCTTAAAGGTTTAACCTTAAAAAAACTTGTTGAAAAATTCGAAGAAGTGTAAAGTATGGAACTAAGTAAAGAAAATATCATTAATATTTTTAAAAATAATTTCAAAAGCGAAGTAATAGACACTGAATTAGGCAAAGGGTGCAAGTTAAGCCCTTATCAGGCATTTATTTTTTGTTCAATTACTGGCTCAGGTTATTTAGACAATCCTTTAATGCCATTTACACCTAAAGGTTTACTAAAAGTGTTTTATAATGCAATGCATTATAATTTTGTTACAGGACTTTTTGATAATACCAACTTAAAACATACACCATATAGTTTAAATCAGGCATTCCCTTTTTTATTTAGTGATGATTATAAAGTAATAATTCCTATAGAGTTCAATTCTGATATTGAATTACAAGAATTTCTCTTTGAAAAGATTAGTACTATTTCAAATCCAACTCAATACATAGTGATGCGAGTTGAAATATCTAAGAAAGGTAATGGATTAGAACCATTTATGGAATATTTGGCTAACAGTTATTTTGTCAATAAAGGTTTTATTTGTGAAAACCAAATACCACTATCTCATACCTTGGGCTCTCCAGATTTTGGTGGTTATGGTATTCCAGCAGTTCTAAAGGTGTTGTCTAGCTATGGTGTTCATTTTAATGGTTTAAATATTATTGAGTTAGCAATGCTGAGATTCAACAAAAATAAAACTATAGCTAATAATATTTTTTCTGATGATTTGATTGTTGGCGAAGCTAAAACGAGCACAACTATTATGGAGAAACAATTAAATAAGTATTTAGCATCAAAACTATTTAATTGGGGTATTGAAATACATCCTTCAAAACTCAATGCCTCAAACAATTCATTCGGTTTATTAAATATTGATAACAAATGTTATTTAAAATACACAAATCCTAAATTAAAAAGCGATTTAATTGATGTTAAACATCAGTCTTTATATAAAGACTGGTTAAAGACGTATGTTAAACTTTATCTAATTGCTAATCTTTCAAATGATGAATTTCAATCCTTCTATAAAGAGGTTGTAGGTAATTCAATTTCTACAAATTCTGACATTTCAAATTTTGTTGGTTATTTGTCATTTGAGATGATTTTAGATAAACTCAAAGTACTAAATATTATATAATATGGCACAATCGAGTGATGAACTAATAAAGCGAGAAATAATTCAAGCAGTTGGTTATGTAAGAAATGGTTGCAGGATAAGAATTTTCCCTGAAGGTAGTAATGATGACCAAAAGTTAGTAACAGATGGAGGTCTAACATTTAAATCGAATTCTGTTTCATATGGATCTTGTGATGCAGGTTGGTTTTATAAAGAAGATGATAAATGGATTCCTTTTATTGGTTTAGAAGGTACTGATGCTTTAAACAGAGGTTCTTCGGGCAATGCACAATATCAAAGATTTCATCATGCATTAGGTGCAGTTAAGGAAGGATATATAGGTGTTTATTATTTAAGAAAAGGCTTATCTATAATTCAACCCGATTTATATGGTATGGCATATAATGCAAGTATAACTGAAAAAGGGATTTATCTTATTGTTGATGATTTGCAAGTTATAAAAGATCTTCTTGATTTAAGGCTAAAGCCTAATGAATTAAAAAAATATATTGACGCTTATTTATTAAAAATGAAACAGATTTATGATGTTTCTTTTAAACAAAAATATAAGGGTAGTTGGGGCACATTTGCGATAAAGCGTTCTACAATAATAAAATCCAATTATATAATAAAATATGCTGCTCGCATGAAAAGAAATTTCACAGATGGTTCTCAACGTGCTGGTCATATCGCAGTAGGTGAAATGTATTTAACTAAGTATTTTTTTCCAAATAAAACATTCTATTACCTTTTTCCTAAAATGACTCAAGCTGATATTGATTATTTGGATAAAAATAAAGGAAATGATAAAGAGTGGTATCTATTGAGGAATGAACCAAATGTCATAATTGTGCCTATTGATAACCTAAGTGGAGTCTCAGAGGAAGTAAAAAAAAGTTTAATTAAGATAAAAGATTTACCGTCAAAAGGGGATGCATTAGCAACATACAATACCTGTGCTAAAACTATTGTTGAAGGGCTTAATAATGGCAAAATCACTATCAAAATGTAAAATAGTTATATGTCAGCTTCAGTTGAATTAGTTGTAGATGAATCACTCAAATTAAAAGCAAGAGATTTTGCTATAAAGGTCGTTGATGAAACATATGATAGGTTTAATTATAATAGAAAAGCGAGATTAGAAAAAATTGCTTGGGGTAAATTAGGCGAAGAAGTTTTTAAATATTTTTTAAACAATAACGGCATCAAAGTGGTGGTAGATTACAATATTTATCCAGGCACTGAAAATATTGACAACACAGATTTTGTTATAAATGATATTACAATAGACTTAAAGGTTGGCACTAAAGATTTTCATAAAAGGCTCTTAGTTGTTAAACAATATTTTGACAATGGGCATCAGTCCGATTATTATGTTGGTTTGAATTTTTATGAAAAAGGTAATGTTGCTATAATTTATGGTTATGCTACAAAAGAAGATATAAAAAACGCTTCAGTTGGTAAATGGGATAAAGTAAATCCTATTCTTGATTACACTATTTTATACAATGATTTAAAACCAATAAAAGATTTAATAGCCATTTTGAAAAGTTAAAAGTACATTCGTGTCTAAAGTAAACCATTTAAATAATTTTTGGAAAACCGCATATCTACAACAGTTTTACATCTGTTATTTTAGTTAATGCCATTTCTTTCAATCCTTGTGTCTTTTTGCAGCAGTGCATAGTCTTTATTGCTGGTAAAAGTTATATGCATATTTTGTAAAATATTATGATATTACAAATGGAGAATTTTAATGGTTAATTAGTAGATATTAAAAATGATTTTATACAAAAGAAGCAGTAGTCATATTACCGTATTAAAAGAAATTCCTTTCAGACTTGAAAAAGATATTCAAAGTTTATTTGAAAAAAATCTGGATAGTTTGACTGGTTTAACTTTTGTAAAATCGGAATTTACTATCAAAAGTAATCGTATTGATACTTTAGCATTTGATACAGATTCTAAATCATTTACTATTATAGAGTATAAAAGAGATAGAAACTATAGTGTAGTTGACCAAGGTGTTTCTTATCTTAACTTAATGCTTGAATATAAGGCAGATTTTATTGTAGAGTATAATGAGAACTTAAACCAACATTTAAAGAGAGAAGAAGTAGATTGGAGCCAAACAAGAGTGATATTTGTTTCTCCATCGTTTACAGATTTTCAAAAGCAGTCAACCAATTTTAAAGACCTTTCTATTGAACTTTGGGAAATAAAACAATTTGAAAATGATTTGATTTATATTAATCCATTAAAAAAATCATTGTCAGCACCCAGCATAAAACCGTTACAAACTACAAATCCTTCATCAGAGATTGCTAAAGTATCTAGAGAAATCAAAGTATATCAAGAAGAAGATTTGCTTGCTAGAGGTAGTGATGAAAGTATTGAACTATATGAAGAATTTAAAACTGCAATTATCAATTTAGACAACGACTTAGAATTAATCCCTAAAAAGGAATACATAGCTTTTAAAAAAGGCAGAAATAACATTGCTGATATTACTTTATTAAAAAAGGGTATTAAAATTTGGATTAACCAAAAGAAAGGTAATTTAGATGATCCAAAAAAATTAACAAGAGATGTTAATGATAAAGGTCACTGGGGTAATGGCGATTATGAGCTTTCATTATCTGATAATAAAAACTTAGAATACATTATGAGTTTAATAAAACAGGTTTTGTAGTAATGCAAAAAGAGAGCAGACATACACCTTTTCAAAGAATTGAACGAAACCTTCGGTATTCGTTTAGCTGTATGCTGTCTTTAATGTTTTCACCCAATCACACAAGACCGTTCAGTTGGTGGGCTATAATTGGGATTTTAGGACTAATTGGTTTTATGGGGTATATGGTTTCTGTATCAAATTAAGTTAAATGTCAAAATTTTCATTTAAAGGCAGGATTCAAACTGACCCAAAAGGCGTTCAGCAGTTATTTGATTTCTATCAATTTGCAAAACAATTTTCTAACTGTTGGTTTACCATTGATTTTGCACAATTAGAATGGTTTGATGCTAATTTATCATCAGAGTTACTATTATATTGTCACAATCTTAAAAAAAAAAACAACCTTAAATTTTTCATTGATTATTCTATTCTTAAAGGCGATTTGAATGTCTTATCTCGGAATGGATTTGCATATCATGTCGTACACAATAAAGAACATTTTAAACCTGTAGATGATAGAGAGACTGTCATTCCAATAAAAGCGTTCAACCCTGACAATGTAGATAGTTTTGCAGATTATATTGAAAATATTTTCTTAAAGCAAAGGGGGCTTGATAAAATCGATAAAGATTCAAAAGACAGGATTAAGTCAAGCTACTTTGAAATTTTTGACAATGTAGGTATTCACGCTAATACTAAATCCCCAATAATTTGTTGTGGTCAACATTTTCCCGCTTCTGGTGTACTTAAATTCACTTTAACAGATTATGGTGACGGTTTTCTTAAAAAAATTGCTCAACATACCTTGAATGAAATTAAATCGGGGGCAGATGCAATAAGTTGGGCTGTAAAAGGTGGTAGTACCAAACCTGATGCAATAAAAGGCGGTAATGGTCTAAAAAAAATTATGCTGTATTGCTTTAAAAATGCTGGGGAGTTAAGCATTGTTTCAGATGGCTGTTTTTGGTCTTTACAAAACAAATCTATTAATTTTCATAATCTCAATAACTTTCGTACAGGTGCAACAATTCACTTAACTTTTCGTTATTTAAACTAAATGTTGTACATTTGCAACCCTTTTTGTATCTTTAAACTATGAGCCAAGTCAGAATAAATATTGTTGACATAATTGGTACTTCCAATGCTATAATTCAAAAGTTTGGTAATCAAATATTTGAAGTAGCTTCTTCTTACTTAAACGCCGGATCTTCAATTGTTTTAGACTTTCACAGTATTTCAAATCTAACTTCTGGTTTTTGTAATGCATCAATTGGGCAGTTATATACTAAATATCCTTCAATAGCTTCAGCGAATATCGTTATCGAAAATATTGACCAATCATCTGTTTGGTATGAGAAAATACAAGATTCAATAGTTTTAGCTCAAAACCCAGAAAAAGCTGTTATTATAGATAATGCAATACTTGCATTATTTGATTAATCTATGGCTCAAATAGTAAAGCTTTCGGATAATTATCCTGAATCATTCTCTCATTATTTTTTTGATTCAAATGTTTGGATTGCATTTTTAAAATACAATCATAAAAATGATAAGGAAAAAAGATTTATTCCTTATATAGATTTTTTTGAAGGTGTTGTACAACTAAACTCTATTTCTGATTCAAAAGCCATAAAGAGGGTAAAAAATATTCCTAAGATAGTAATGACAAGTATGTTATTATCCGAGATAATAAATACTTATTTACGGGTTGTTGCCATGCCATCCTTTCTAAATTGTCAGCCAGGTCAAGGTAATTTTAAAAAGGATTATAGAAATAATAAATTCTCAGACTATAACAAACAACTAAAAATTCTTCTTGACGATATAAAGGCATACTCATTTATGTATGAATATGTAAATGATGATTTTATTGAATTAGAGCCAATGAGTTTATTAAATCACTTAAACAGAGAAGTTGATTTTAATGATTTATACTTTATGAAACTTATGGAGAAAAACCAATTTGCCGTTGTTACTGATGATGGGGACTTTGATTCTCATAGTATTATGATATTAACAGCTAATCATAACTTATACAGCAAAAGATAAGCTGTGTGGTAAAGCCATGTCTTTAATAACGGCATGTTCCACGAGTTTTTTTTATCTTAAAAAACCCCTCCATCAACTTAAAAAATCTACCGTTCGATGTTCCTTAAGGTCTTTATTAACCTTTATAAATCCAATCCTTCTTTTGCTGTTTTTGTCATACTTTTTGTAAAGCCAACAACACTATGGCACTAATCAATCCTCATACTTGCGGTTGCTTAAAGCCATCCAAATGCACATTACAAAAAGCCGTTGCCCTTTACCCCGCTTCGCAACTTATGCCAAAAACAACAAACCAAAGCTATATAACATAATGTGGCATTATAATACAACCTAAAGGCTACGCTAAAGCTACGGGCGATGCCTTGTCTTATAATAACATTATGTTAAATAGCCACTCATGCCACAAATCCCCCACCCACCCTTTTATAGGCTACAAAATTTATAAGTATTTAGATGTTATGCCCTTTTGCCTTTTGTATTATCAAACATTTCAGCTACATTCCTTTCCGGCGCTACATAAATTCCGCCATCCTCCAATACATTACGCTTCCATTTATTTCAAACACAACAGCAACCCTCAGCAAAATAGCTCAACTTCTCACTACGCAAAACCCTATACACTTAAAAAATAATTGCTTTTACCTTTGCACATTGCAAACTTTGCAACCTTGCCAACGCTGCAAAAAGCAATCTGATTTTTTAACTTTCCATTTCATTTGCTTCAATCAAAGCATCGCAAATTTGCTTTATCCATACCTCGTCTTTTTAAAGGCATACTCATAAATTTTGTGTGTATTCCCCCGGGTATTTGTGCATTAATAACGCCTCGGATTTCTAATGATATAATTGATAGCTTCTTTTTCTATGTCAGCCCTTGTTTTAATTTTAGTTGTCATCAGCCAATCCCTCAATTCTGTTTTCTTAAAATATAAGCGTTTACCTTTTTTATAATGTGGTATCTCTTTTTCAGAAGTAAACTTATAAACCCTTGATACAGATAAATGAATGTATTTAGATGCTTGTTTTACATCCAATACAATATCATTATCTACATTTATATCAATATCTGTTCGCTCTCCTATTAATTCCCTAATCAAATTTTCAATTCGGTCTAACCTAATTAGTATAGTTTCAAATGGATTTTCCATAATTATTTATTTTTTTATTACTACACTAAAAATAAAAAAATAAGCAAATATAGGTGGCTTACACAACCCCACGCTATTTAAAAAACAAAAGACTACGGCATAAACACAAGCCATGACCCTCTTCCCTTCATTTATTCCGTTTCCTTTTATTTTTTAACCCTTCGCCACCTTAAAATCGGCTTTCTTTTTTCTTTTTTTTTTCGGTTTTTTTTCTTCTTTCTTTTAAAAATGTGCGCAGCGCAGCGAGCAAAACTTAATCGCTGATGATATGCAACAACTACAGATTTTAACGCACCAGATAGGGAAAACCTATGCTAAACCTCATTTTTTTATCCTTAATAAAGGCTTAAATAGTGGTAAACCCTTAAAAACAAGCTGCCCAAATTGCTTTGTTTTAATTTCAAACGATGAAACAGAAATGGATTTAAATTATTGGCTTGTTTACGGCTTATGGAGGGCAAAATCCTTTCATCCATATCTCAAAGGTTCGGTTATTTATTTCATTACAATAAATGACTTAAAAGCAGTGGTAACAAAAGCTAAAATAACCACCATGTCAAATTCTCCAATGTTTGAAGAATCTGTAAACACGCTTAAAAAATTAGAGGATATTGAAGAACGCTACTTAAATAATTTAAAATTAATCCAAGAAGCTAAAAGGGCGGTTTTCTATTGGTATATAAAAAAATAAAAATGATGAGGTTAGCACCTCATTTAATACTCAATTGCATCAATAGTAACACCTAAGGCACCTCTATATAAATTTGAATGCAAAAGAAAAGCCCCGCAATTGCGAGGCTTTCAGCATTCTAAATCTATCAGTATTAAAATATATCCTGAATTTTTAAAGCATTACCAGAATTGAAGAGGTAATAATTTACTCCTACTTTTTGATAAAACTCAATACCAATTGAGCCTAAAACACTCACATCTGCCGAAAGGGTAGGTGATCCTGGCAACGCACTTATAACAGAAGTAGTAGTTGCAACATCTGTAGATAAATCCATATAACTAGAATAAGAAATATTAGAAATTTCGTTTAATGTTGAATCAATTGGCTCATAAGCTCCAGATTGTGAATTATAAGCAAAATCAGAAACCACAGAAATAGCATTGATCAATCTAAAATGTGTTGCTCCAGCTGGCGCATTCACAAAACTTAATGGATTAAAAGCTTCAACCTCTAAAGTTGAACCATCTCTTCCTGGTGTCGAAGTAAGTGTAAAGGGTGCAAAGAAAATGCTATCAAAATTGACGTTTCTATTAAAACCTATACCTTTTAAATATTGGCTTTGTGTTGAAATCAAAATTGCTCTGTAACCCCTAGCTTCGGATTGATCTTCCAGATTTATTTTTTTCATGATGCCAGTTAACCTACCGGTTAATTGTGGGTCGCTCATTTGTTTCATCAATTGTGATAAACCAATACGAACTGATTTTCCGGCTGCTGCGCATCCTCCAAATTCATTCATGTTTTCACGAGTTCTTTTAAACTCTGGTCCTGTTTTTACTTGGTCACCAGAGGGTCCGCCTCTTAAACCTGCAAAATCACCTTTCAGTCCTTTAATTTTAAAGTGTCTGATGTCTCCTAATGTGCCCGAATATTTTAACGGGCCTGTTTGTCTTGCCATAATAAATGCCTTTATTTTTTTATATTTAAAAATAAATCATAAGTAATTATTATTCAATTAGTTAAATGATGTAAAATGATGCAATATCATGCAAAAGGAAATACTATTTTAAGAACACATCTTAATGTAGTCAAAGTTGTAGACGGTGATGGCTTTATAGTCTCTAATCTCTTCAATAAAGAAGAAGAAGAAATAAGACTAATAGGTATAGATGCTCCAGAAATAAAAAGATGTAGAAAGCTAATTCAAGATGAAAGGGAAACCCATTTAGCAGGGCAGTTATTAATTGAGTTAGGTCTATTATCTTTTAACAAGTTAAAAGAACTGGCTCCAGTAGGTGCAAACATTAGCCTAATTCTACAAGCTAAAAATCAATTTGATACTTATGGCAGAACATTGGCTTATGCATTTTTAGATGATGGCTCATGTATAAATGAAATGATGCTTTCTGAAGGATTTGCAAAGCCGTACAGCCGTTATAATTGTTTTATGCAATACGAGTATCAACTTTTGTTTAATAATGCTAAAGTTGCTAAAAATGGCTTATTGGGTATGGTATCTGCTTTTTGATGGTTTACACAGTTTTAGTTTTGTGTAAACCAATGTGTAAACTGCATAAAAAAAGCACTTACATTTTATTGTAAGTGCTTGATTTTCAATGTGGGAGATACTGGGTTCGAACCAGTGACCCCCTGCTTGTAAGGCAGGTGCTCTGAACCAGCTGAGCTAATCTCCCTTTTTTTTGGTTCTTCAAAAATAAATTTTGTTTCTGATTGGGATTGCAAAAGTAGACTTTAAAATTAAATTACCAAAAAAAATGTAAAATTATTTGAGACAAATCCTTTTATTAATCGTAATCCCTTGTTAATCTGTTTTTTAAAAATTTGATTTTAATAAAATTTAAAATTTCACTTTAGTAAAAGCGGTAGTGATTTTTATTTTTATAAAATGTGGATAACGTAACTTATTGGTAATCATTAATAAATTAAAATAAAAGTTCTAAAAATTTCAGTTTTCCACATAATCCACATATTTTTGAACTTAATAAAATTGAGATAAAGATGGGTCATGTAAATATTCCTCGCTTAGATTTAAACGATTACTTAAACGGTTCTTCAGAACAAAAAAAGAAATTTTCTGATGATATTGGTTCAGCATTTAATGATACGGGTTTTGTAACCATCACCAATCATGGTTTAAGTCAAGATTTGATTAAAAAACTATATCAAGAAGTTCAAAACTTTTTCACTTTGCCAGAAGCGGCTAAATTAAAATATGAAAAGGTGGAATTGGCTGGTCAAAGAGGTTACACTTCTAAAGGTCGCGAAAAGGCAAAAGACTCTAAAACACCAGATTTAAAAGAGTTTTGGCAAACTGGCCAATACGTAGAAGATGGAGATTCAATTAAAGAAGAATACCCAGACAATGTTTTAATAGAAGAATATCCTGGTTTTAACGAAGTTACTAAAGAAACTTACCAGAAACTAGAATCAGCAGGAAAGCATATTTTAAATGCTATTTCTGTTTATTTAGGCTTACCGGCAAACTATTTTGAAGATAAAGTACATAATGGAAACTCAATTTTAAGAGGTATTCATTATTTCCCGATAGAAAACCCAGATGCTTTACCTGCAGATGCAGTTAGAGCCGGTGCACATGAAGATATTAATTTGATTACTTTGTTAATTGGTGCAAGTGCCGATGGTTTAGAAGTGCTCACCCGCGAAGGCGAATGGTTTGCTATTAAAGCACAAGGGGAAGATATTGTGGTAAATGTAGGCGATATGTTGCAACGTTTAACCAATAATAAATTGCGTTCTACCACACATAGAGTGGTAAATCCGCCAAGAGAGATGATGAAAAATTCCCGTTTTTCGGTTCCATTTTTTCTACACCCAAAATCTAATATGGATTTAACTTGTTTACCTTCTTGTGTTGATGCCGAGCATCCAAAAGGATATACTGATATTACCGCTGGCGACTATTTAGACGAGCGATTGAGAGAAATAGGTCTCAAAATGTAATTTTCTTTAATTAGAAAATAGGGAAGAAGGCGCTCGAAAGGGTGCCTTTTTTTTGTTTTAAAAGGGCGGGGTTAAAAATGTCGAAATCATTTCAAATAGCTGTTTAAAAAATGCAGATTCAAGAATTTGTTAAAATCTTGAATCTGCTTGTAAATGATGTTTAGCGGAGATTAATGGTTTAATTGTTTGAATGAAGTGCTACAGAATTCCCTTCGGTATCCATAAAAAAAGCCATGAAGCCAAACTCGCCAATTGGAGTTTTAGGCATGGTAATTTTTCCGCCTGCGGGCTCAATTTTAGAAAGTGCGTCAGACAAATCGGGGTTTGCGTTTAAATAGATAATTGCACCTTCGGCACTGGGTTTATGCATTGTACTTTGTACTAATGCTCCAGATGCTTTTCCGTTTCCTTCTTCCATAGGAAAGAAAGCCATTTGAGCATCCATCATTTCCATTTGGTCCATTTTAATTCCAAAAACTGCTTCGTAAAATGTTTTTGCCCTATTAATATCTGTTACCGAGATTTCAAACCAGTTGAGTGAATTTTCTTTGTTTGTCATGTTCTTTGTTCTTATAGGTTTAAATAAATTAAATTTATGAATGTGATTACGCCAGTATTAGTATTTCTATGTCGATTTTTTTCATTAGAAGAAGTACCTTCATCACTCTTTCTGATTTTGAGGGGTCGCTCATTAATTCTGAAATAATGTTAGGCGATACTTGCCAAGAAACACCAAACTTATCTTTAAGCCAGCCACATTGACTTTCTTCTCCTCCATCGGCGGTGAGTTTACTCCAATATGAATCAATTTCTTCTTGCGTATCACAAAACACTTGAAAAGAAACAGCTTCATTAAATTTAAAAACTGGTCCACCGTTTAAAGCTGTAAAAGGTTGTCCGTTAATTTGAAATTCTACAGTAAGTACTGTCCCTTCTTTTTGCCCATGAATTTCAAAGCCTTCTTTTCCGTAACGACTGATGGTTCCTATTTTTGAATCTTTGAAAATAGAAGTGTAAAAATTTGCAGCTTCTTCGGCTTGGCCGTCAAACCATAAACAGGGTGTTATTTTATGATTGGTCATCTGGATTAATCTAAATAGTGAGCTAATTGGCTTCTACATATTTTTTAAAATTATTTAAAATAGCTTGCCAGCCGTTACGCTGTAAATCAATGGTGTTGATGTCTTCGGCTTCAAATGTTTCTATTATTTTGGTTTTATCGGCATCGCTTGTGAACTTGATTTTTGCATTTCTGCCATCACCCATTTTGTAGGCTATCAGTTCGTTGGGTTTTACTTCTGTGTAAACGCCTTCAAATTCAAAACCAAAAGAGCCGTTTTTAGCTTCCATCTTAAAAACAAATTTTCCACCCACCTTTAAATCATTTTCTGCTTTTGGGGTATGCCAATCATCAGAGGCATTGTTCCAGTGAATAATATGTTCTGGACTTGTCCATAAGTCCCAAACCTTTTCAATTGGTGAGTTGATAGTCGTATCAACAGTAATCCATTCTCTTTCTTTTACTTCCATTTTATTTTTACGATTAGGGAGTCATTGATTCTTCACTAAAATTACAAAATTTGGCTTGGTGGTTTGATGATTTCTATCAAATAAATTGATGATATGTTCTGGGGAGTAAAAAAGTATATCCTCGGTCTGTGTCCTCACAGACCGAAACTAAAATACATTTGAAATAGGGGTTAAAAAACCAAAGTTATCTTCCCCAGTTTCATGAAATTTGGCTGACGACCAATGATAATTTTCTGCTTCTTCTACTAATTTCCATTTTTCTTGTAAAGGATTGTAATGAATATAATCTATTTTTTGGAATGCTTTTTCGGGGGAATCAATTAATACGGCCAATGGATCTCTCTGCCAAAATCTATATTTTCTCTCTAAATCATCAACTTTAAATTGCTCCAACATTTCCATATTGTTTAACCTAAGTTTTTTCTGGAATTGATGTGCTGTAAATTTATTGAAACTAGCATGAGGCATTTCCTTTCCATTTAAAGATTTCATCTCCCAAATTAAATGGATATGATTTGGCATGATTACAAAAGCATAGACTACATTTTATCCCTATTAACTAACTCTTTTAAAGAGTTGATGATGATTAATTTGATGTCATCATCTATTAAAATATTTTTCCAGTCTTTTATAGTGTCCGTCCAAAAATATACTTCATTAAGCAATATGGTAGAGTTTCGTTGTTGTTTAAAAATATCCATATTTAAAAATACTGGATTTTTATTGTTTTATTGATTTCGGTCTGTGGGGACACAGACCGAGGTTATAGATTATCCGT
Source organism: Pedobacter cryophilus (assembly GCF_005116455.1). Taxonomy (GTDB): domain Bacteria; phylum Bacteroidota; class Bacteroidia; order Sphingobacteriales; family Sphingobacteriaceae; genus Pseudopedobacter; species Pseudopedobacter cryophilum. Next base: position 69,122 of record NZ_SWBP01000001.1, on the reverse strand, counting down.
TTTTGAAAAGTTCAATTAATGATGATTTTACAGGATAACTCGAGGATTATCCCTACGTATTTTGAAAATAAATTATGGATCCGTAGAGACGCTAGTACTTCATTCTTCTTGTTTTCTAACGCTTCCATATTCTAAAAACAGTAATATAATTGCGAATTTGAAATGCTAAGCGAATTAGAAACACTTTTTATTATTGAATTCTTTGTGACGCTGAGCGGACAGATTATAACAAAACTTTTTATTTTGGCTTAGTATTTATTTTTTTACTGCTTCCATCATTTTATTTAATACACTTTTAGGATATACTTTTCCTCTTAAAACTACCCCATTTATAGTTTTAATATTTTGAATCGCAACTAAGGGATTTTGATCTAAAATAAGTAGATCGCTAATTTTTCCTTTGCTCACACTACCATAAATTTTTCCTTTGTTAAAAAATTTAGGGCCATTAATAATAGATGTTTTTAACGCTTCTTGTGGAGTTAAACCTACTCGTACTAAATGTATTAATTCTTGATGCAAAGATTCTCCAGGATAAACGAAAGAGTTATTTGAGCCACAATCAGAGCCGGCCAAAATATTTACGCCAGCTTTATACATGGGTTTTACCATTTCTGAGAAAATCTTTTCTGTTTTAGTTTGTAAGAATCCGCCATTAGCGCTGGCTCTTTTTGCTCCATCAATTCTGCCTTGGTAACTTTTAATAATTCCATTGCCTATGTAAGGCAATAAGGCATCTTTGCTGTGATCTGTTTTTAAAATATTGGCTAAAACCTGCCCAATGTAAATAGTAGGAGTAACAAATACGTTTTTTTGCGCCATTTTTTGATAAACTTTTTGCGCCAGTTCAGCGTCAAAAGTTTCTACCAAAGTCCCCATCATACCATAACCTAAATTTAATTTTGTTAAACTATCTGCTTTTGGAGAACTTGCTTTTAAAATGTAGTATAAATGCTCTGTACCGTCTAAACCATAATTTATTCCCTCTAAAATATCAGCTGATAAAGGCATGTGGCCAGTAGTTTTTAATCCTCGTTTTTCTGCCGCTTTGATAATGCCATAAAATGCTTCTTTGCTTAAATTTCCATCATACATTTTTACAAAATCTACTCCTATAGATTGTAGCGAGTCGAGTGCTTTTTCTATATCTTTTTCGTTTTCTACTTTAATAGAACCCGCCCAAGATGGTTTGCTTCCATCTAATTTTGGTCCTGATGTAAAAATAGTTGGTCCAACTAATTCTCCAGCTTTTATTTGATTACGCCATTGCATTACCTGCGGAGTGATGTCTCCACCGGCTTCTCTTACAGTTGTTATACCAAAAGCTAAAAATAAAGGAAGCAAGTTTTTATTCTCTTGTATTAAAGCTTCACCGCCTCTAAAATGGACATGATTATCCCATAAAGCAGGCATCACAAACTTGTTTTTAGCATCTAAGGTTTCTATGGCTTTTATTCCTTTTAGTTTAGTCATATCGCCAACTAAACGAATGGTATCTTTTGTAATAGCAATGAAACTACTGGTTGAAACCGTTCCCTTTTCAACGTCAATTATTTTGGCGTTTAGAATGAGTAAATCATATTTTTCTTTTTGAGGAACTGCCCAAGAGCCCAGTAAAATGGATAAGCTGATCAATAGGAATAGGTTTTTCTTCATTTTTTTAAAATAAAATATAGAATTGGAAATTAACAACTCTTAAATCTAAGTTTGTATAATTTTAGATCAAATTTAAGATTAAAAATACTTGATTTATTGATTTTTAGGATTTCGGTTGTAGGGATAATCCTCGGATTATCCGTTTATGAAAGGCAAAATCAATGTTTTAAAGGATAACCCGAGGATTATCCCTACGTATTCTTTTTCCTCGGTTTGCATTCCCATAAAGCGAACCCCAAATTACTTGCAAAAGCCCAAGTAAAATAAACTGGATGGGATGAAAAGCCCGGAATGAGGTACGAATGAGGACTTGTAAGGACAGCCAGACTACCTTAACCCAAGAACCACAAGCCTTGCTTTTCAAAAAATAAATTTTTCTATATTTGCAGCTCATTTAACACTGTTTACAGCAGTATCAATGAAATATGAGAACTTTTCAAACACTTCTATATTACTGCTATAGCCACATCAAGGATGGGGAGCAGTACACCGCAGCACATTTAAAATTTTGTAAATCTTTAGGTTTAACCGGCCGGATTATTATTGCCGATGAGGGAATAAACGGAACCGTTTCTGGTACTACCGAAGCTTGCAAGGCTTACATGGATTATATTTATGCGGATGGCAGATTTAACGCCACTGAGTTTAAAATTGATGAGGTGGATAAGCCTTCGTTTATTAAAATTCATTGTCGTTATAAGTCAGAAATTGTTTATTCGGGCTTAAAAGACCCTTCATATATAGACCCTACCAAAGAAACTGGTAAGCATTTAGAGCCTGCGGAGTTTGCCGAAATGATTGACCGTGATGATGTGATTATTTTAGATGTACGGTCTAATTATGAGCATAACATGGGGAAATTTAAAAATGCGGTGACTTTAGACATTGATAATTTTAGAGATTTTCCGTCAATGATTAATGATTTGGCGCAATACAAAGACAAAAAAGTGCTGACTTATTGTACTGGTGGCATTAAATGCGAAAAAGCTTCGGCCTTGTTGTTAAAAGAAGGGTTTAAAGATGTTTACCAGCTACATGGAGGCATTATTAAATACGGAAAAGAAGCCGGAGGAAAGGATTTTGAAGGCAAATGTTATGTTTTTGATAACCGACTGTCGGTTGATGTAAATACGGTAAACCCTGTTGTAATTTCTGCCTGTGGCAATTGCGGTACTACCACCACTAAAATGATTAATTGTGCCAATCCCGAATGCAATAAGCATTTTACGCAATGCGATGCTTGCGGTTGGGAATTGAATGGTGCTTGCTGTGCGGCTTGTAAAACCCACCCAAGAATTCGCCCTTATGATGGAACGGGTTATTATGTAAAAATACCGCAGCCAGTTAAGCCTAAAGTTTTGAGTTCGTAGTTTGAAGTCGGGAGTCCGCTGTCCGCAATCGGCAGTAATCTTGCTACTCGCTACTTGAGTCTCGATACTTTTTCTTTTTTCTAGTCTAGACAGTCCGACAGTCCGCTGACGGCAGTAATCTTGCTACTTGATACTTGTGTCCTGATACTGTTAGCTGTCTCTTCTTAAAACCTCCAATGGTGGTTGATTTAATACTTTGCGGCTACTAAAAACACCGGTAAATACTACCAAAGCCACTACAGAAATAAACAAAATAAATATGGGTAAAATCGGAGGTGCAAAAGAGCTTTCGAAACTAAATACTGCTAAAGCCCAACTTCCACCAAGGGCTAAAATCATTCCGGCTCCGGCTGCTAAAGCACCTAAAAACAGGTATTCTAAAGCGGTAATGGTTAATATTTGTTTTCTGCTGGCGCCCAGTGTGCGTAATAAAACGCTTTCTCTTAATCGCTGACTTTTACTGGTAATTACGGCAGATATTAAAACTATCCAACCGGTTGCCATGCTAAAAGCGGCCATAAATCTTATTACAAATCCTATTTTGGTGAGTAATTCGTCTAAAACTTTAAGAATCAGGTCTAAATCTATAACAGATACGTTAGGGAAACTTCTTACCACTGCGCCTTGAAATTTAGCCGAGATTTGGCTGTTTGGGACTTTTGTCATCAATACATTAAACTGCGGGGCATCTTCTAAAACTCCTTTTGGAAAAACTACCCTAAAGTTGGTTTGCATACGGCTCCAGTTTACTTCTCTTAAACTCCCAACTATGGTAGGAATCATCATTCCCTGTACGTTAAAAGTGATTTTATCGCCAACATCTACTTTAATTCTATTGGCGTAATTCTCCTCTAAAGAAACGTAAACAATATTTTCTGGGGCTTTTACTTCTCCAATCCATTTACCTTTTACCAACGTTTCGGCATCGGTTAAGCTATCTTGAAAAGTTACCCTCAACTCGCCACTAAAAGCTCTTTGAGAAGGCTCATTTTGATTTTCTCTTTTGGTTTCTCTATTATTTGGCTTAGCCGATGATAAACTATCAGCTTTAGCCAAATCGGCCGCAGTTTTTCCGTTAATTTCTTCAATTCTAACCGTTACAATAGGCACTTGATTCATTACCGGTAAAGAATAGCTTCGGGCTAAATTTGCAATGGCGTCTTTTTGACTGTTTTGGATATCAAATAAAACCATATTGGGTTGGTTTTCACCCGATGATAAAGTGACCCGATTGATTAAAATTCCCTGAACAAAAAATAGGGTACAAATAAAAGCCGTTGATAAACCAATGGAAACCGTAAGCATTAAGGTTTGATTATTAGGGCGATATAAATTAGCAAAACCTTGTCGCCATAAATAACTTAAAGAATTTGGAATGATTTTTTTTACCAACCACATCAATAATTTGGATACTCCAAAGAGTAATAAGAAAGCAAAAACCACACTTCCGGTAAAAACCAAAGCTTCTAACCAGCCGCTCATTTGCAAGTAGGTAAATACAAAAACAAATAGTAAAATGAAGAAATAAACCAACCATTTTAATGGGTCTGCGGTCTCTTTATGGCTTTCAAAAGAAGCTCTTAAGGCGTTTAACGGCGAAATTCGGCGAACTGACAATAAGGAGGGTAAAGCAAAAAGTACAGAAATAATAATGCCGAGTGTTACTCCCTGTAATATGGCCATCCATGATATTTGCATGGTAATTTGTACCGGAATAAAATCTTTTAATACGGCGGGCAATGCAAATTGTATTAAGGTACCCAAAGCCGAACCGGCAATGGCACCTATCAATCCTATAAAAACAATTTGAATGAGATAAATAAAGAAAGCTTGTTTGGCTTTTAAACCCAAGCACCGCAACGTTGCAATGGCACTTAATTTTTCGCCAATGTAAACATGAATGGCGCTACCTACGCCAATGCAACCCAATAGCAAAGCAATAAAACCTGCTAAAGCTAAAAAGCGGTTTACATCTCTAAAAGAACGACCAGTATTTTCTTTTTTAGAGGAAACGGTCTCATAGTCGAGGTTTTGTTTCTCAAAAACCGGCTGCAAATCTTTTACCAATTTATCTACATTGGTTTTATCACTGTATTTGATATAGTATTTATACTGAATACGACTGCCAATTTTAGTTAAACCTGTTTGTGGTAAATATTGTAGCGGAATGTAAACGATGGGAGCCACAGAAGCCGAAATTCCAGTTTGATTTGGGGCTTTATCTAAGATGCCTTCAATCTTAAATTTGAGTGCGCCTACTTTTATAGAATCTCCAACTTTAGCATTAAATTGAAGCATTAAGGTTTTATCTACTAAAGCTTTTCTGCCTTTTTTAAAATCTTTAGCTGCTTGTGTTGGTGTAGTTTCTATGTTTCCATAATAGGGATAATTGCCTTCTAAAGCTCTAATTTGAACCAATCTGCTGGCTTCGCTTTTTACAAAATAAAGCATAGAAGCAAAATTCCTTTCGGCAGATTGTTCTATCCCCATGGTGTCAATCATTTTCTGATCGGCAGGTTTTCTGCTCTCTAAAGTTAAATCGGCACCAGCCAAAATCTTAGCCTGGTCATCAATATCTCGGGTTAAATTATCTCTAAAAGAATACACCGCAACCAAAGCCGCAATTCCTAAAATGATAGAAGAAATAAAGAGAAATAAGCGAGAACGGTTTTTTCGGCTATCTCGCCAAGCCATTTTTACTAACCAGCCAAATGATACAGAACTTTGCTTTAACAATTGATTTTCTTGGGGCATAAACAAAGTATGGGCTAAGAATTTAATAGACTTGCTTTTGCAGATGATTGAACTTCATCAGATAAAATTTCTCCGCTTTTTAACCTGATGATTCTGCCTGTCTTGGCCGCCAATTCCATATCGTGAGTCACTATAACTAAGGTAGTGCCAGCTTGGGTGTTGAGTTCAAAAAGTAATTTTTCAATTTTATCACTGGTTTCGCCATCTAAATTTCCGGTAGGCTCATCGGCAAATAAAATGGCGGGTTTATTAGAAAAAGCTCGGGCTAAAGAAACTCTTTGCTGCTCGCCACCAGATAGTTGCACAGGATAATGATCTGCTCTATCTGCTAATCCTACTTTGTCTAATAAATCTAAGGCGTAATTTCTGATATTTTTTTCGCCTCTTAATTCCATGGGGACCATTACATTTTCTAAAGCAGTAAGCGTGGGCATTAACTGAAAATTTTGAAAGATAAAGCCTATATTTTGGTTACGAATAGCAGCTAATTCATCCTCAGATCGACCACTTAATGGATGGCTGTTGAGTATAATTTCGCCAGATGTTGGTTGATCTAAACCAGCACACAAACCTAATAAAGTAGTTTTCCCACTTCCGGATGGACCTGTAATGGCTACGGTTGAACCTTTTGAAATAGAGAAATTTATTTGATGTAAAACGGTAAGCGATTTGCCAGCACTTTTGTATATTTTGTTAATGTTTTGAATATCGAGAATAGGATTTTTATGCATGAAGGTGATTTTTATTAAAATATTAATGCAATTTGCTGATAAAATAACGCATTGTTTAACGTTATTGATATGTTTAACAAGATATCGCTATTTTAGATTTATAACTCCTGTATATGTTACGTCCTATTTTTGTAAGCTTTTTATTTTTAATGGTTTTAATTGCCGCTTGTACCAACCAAACTTCTCCAAAAAATGAGGAAAAACAAGCAGAAGCAAAATCAAATGAAACCGCATCGGTGGCAACCAAAAAGAACATCCTTTTTTTTGGAACTAGCCTTACCGCAGGTTATGGTTTAGACCCAACAGAAGCTTATCCTGCTTTAATTCAGCAAAAAATAGATTCTTTAAAACTTCCTTATAAAGTAATTAATGGCGGCTTAAGTGGCGAAACATCTGCCGCAGGAAAAAGTAGAATAGATTGGCTTTTAAAGCAGCCAGTAAGCATTTTTGTTTTAGAATTGGGTGCAAATGATGGCTTAAGAGGAATTGCAATTGAAGAAACTACCGCCAATTTACAAGCTATTATAGATAAAGTAAAAGAGAAATACCCTGATGCAAAACTGGTAATGGAAGGCATGCAATTGCCTCCAAACATGGGTGAAAAGTATGCTACAGACTTTAAAGCAATGTTTAAAAAATTAGCGAATAAGAACAAAATGGTTTACGTTGATTTTTTACTGGAAGGCGTGGGCGGTGTACCAAAATTGAATCAAAATGATGGCATACACCCAACCGCAGAAGGACATCAAATATTAGCTAAAAATGTTTGGGTGGTTTTAGAAAACGAACTTTAAAAAGATAGAATTATAATTTTTTGTCACGAATTTCTAACACAGATTAAAAGGGATTTCACAGATTTTTATTGTTACTCTTTCTCAAGCTTTGTGTTTTCTCTGTGTACTTTGTGCTCTCTGTGGTTATAATTTTTTTGCTATGAATTTCACTAATGCCATGAATTTTTAACACGGATTATAAGGATTTCACAGATTTAGAATTTTTAATTTCTATGCTTTCTATGCGAAACTCTCTGTATGCTCTGTGGTTATAAAATTTCAACTCCAACTTACTTCTTCAAAAGAACTTCAGATAAAATAGGAAAATGATCTGATGGATATCTCCCGTTATAGCTATCGGTTAAAACTCCCCATCTTTTTACCTCAAAGTGTTTACTTACAAAAACATGATCTATAATGGCATTCCCAATTAAGTTTGCCCCAAAACCGTTATAAGAATTAGTGGTAGCATAAGGATAATCAACCAGCTTAAAGCTATCTTCAAAAACAGAGCTGTTCTTAATAATTTGATAAGGCTCGCTGTTATGGTCGCCATTTAAATCTCCGGTAAAAATAACAGGTTTATTTCCTGCAATTTCTGTCACTTTTGTTAATATTAGTTTACTGCTTTCAATGCGGGCTTGCTTTCCAATATGATCATAGTGAGCATTAAATACATAGAATGATTTTTTCGTTTTCTTATCTTTTAAATAAACCCAAGTACAAAGTCTGTTGCAACAAGTAGCATCCCAGCCTAAAGAGGGTTGGTTTGGAGTAGCTGATAACCAAAAATCACCTTGATTTAAAAGTGTAAAACGATCTTTTTTATAAAGAATGGCAGAGTGTTCTCCTTTTTTTGTTCCATCATCTCGGCCTTTTCCGTAAACGCTGTATTGTGGCAATGCAGTTACTAAATCTTGCAATTGGGAATCAAAAGCTTCTTGTGTACCAATGATATCAAAATTATGAAAACGAATAAGCGCTTTTATGGCTACAGATCTATCTCTCCATGCATTTTTTTTATCGTTAAGATCATCAAATCTTAAATTGTAAGAGCCCATTACCAAACTTTGAGCTTGTATTTGTATACTAGTAAGGAGTAAAAAATTAAAGAACAGTATAGTTTTTATTGTAAAAGCTTTAAACTGAAAATTACCCATAAATTAAAATATTTTAAAAACACACCTTTAAAACGGGGCGTTTGTTAATGTATTTCAAAATTAAGCTTTGTTAATTTTAATTAGGCTAATAAATTGTTAATTTGTTGCTTTTGGTAACTAGGCTTAATAAATGCGTAAATCAATAACATTGTTTGTTTTTGGATTTTTAATATTCAATTCCTCTGCTTTTGGGGATTATTTTCAAAGTATTGGAGTGCCTTACGTTCAAAATTATACCAAATCTTCTCATTTAGCAGGCAACCAAAACTGGTCGGTTACGGTAGATGAAAACCAAATCATGTATTTTGGTAATTCAGAAGGGTTACTTTCTTTTAACGGAAATGCTTGGCAATTGCATAAAATACCACATCATTTAATTGTGCGATCTGTAGCTGCAGATTTAAAAGGTAAAATATACACTGGCGGCTTTGGCGAAATGGGTTATTGGTCTTATGATGCTAGAGCAGTTTTAAAATACCATTCGCTTACGCACCTAATTCCTAAAAACTATAAACTAAATGATGAAATATGGAAGATATATGCAGACGGAGACCGAATAATTTTTCAATCTTTTGGTGCCATATTTATCTATCAAAATGGTAAAATAAAGATAATAGAGCAAGGGCCGTATCTTTTTTTAATGAAAGCTAACAATAGGTTCTTTGTAGAAGTAATTAGAAAAGGCTTGTTTGAGTTAAAGGGGAATCAGCTTCAATTTATAAAAGGAAGTGAAATTATTAGCAATACCAGCGTACTAAGCATACTACCATTTGATCTAAACAGCTTTGTAATAGGGACTTCTAATAATGGCTTGTACTTATTTAAAGATAATAAGATCATACCTTGGGAAATACCAGCTAACCAGTTTTTAAAAACCTATCAATTAAACAATGGCGTAGCGTTATATGATAAATACTTTGCTTTTGGAACCATCTTAAACGGAGTAATTATTATTGATAAAGCGGGTAATATCATCCAAAGAATTAATAAGTCTAGCGGATTACAAAACAATACCGTTTTAAGTTTATTTGCAGATAATGCCCAAAATTTATGGGCTGGTTTAGATAATGGAATAGACCGAATTGAGTTAAATTCGCCTTTGTCTTTCTTTTTTGATAAAACAGGTGCTTTTGGTACGGTATATTCCAGTATTATTTATGGAGATAAAATTTATTTAGGCACTAATCAGGGTTTATTTTATAGTGGCTGGGATGCAACTAATAAAACACAATTTTTTGATTTTAAATTGATTCCGGGTTCGCAAGGGCAGGTGTGGGATTTATCTGTGATTGATGGAGTGCTTTTTTGCGGTCATAACAATGGAACTTTTAAAGTAAAAGGTGCAACTATTGAGAAAATATCTTCTGTAAACGGAGGCTGGATTCTCAAAAAAATGAATTTACAGCCCAACAAGTTAATCCAAGGAACTTATAATGGCTTGGTTATTTATAATAAATTAGCTAACGGAGCCTTTACTTTTTCCCATAAAATTAATGGTTTTACAGCGCCATCCAGATATGTGGAGCAAGACGCAAAAGGTAATATTTGGGTAAGTCATGCATATAAAGGCTTATTTAAAATCAACCTTAATAAAGATCTAACAGCTATAAAAGGGCCAATTAAAAGTTATGATGATAAAGCCGGATTGCCATCTAACTATGGCATTAACGTTTTTAATTTAGACGGGAAAATTATATTCTCATCCGATTCTGGATTTTATGTTTACGATGATATTAGCGATAGATTTAAAAAGTACGAAGAACTAAACAAGGGTTTAGGGTCATTTAATACTTCTAATAAGGTAATAAAAGCTGATGAAAAAAATTATTGGTTTATAGAGCATGGAAAAGTTTCTTTGGTTGATTTTACACTAGCAGGTAAAATAAAAGTGAATGCCAATTTATTCAGCATTTTAAACGGCAGAATGGTTCAGGATTATGAAAACATCTCTAAAATAAGCGAAGATTTATACCTTATTAGTGTTGATGATGGTTTTGTGCTTTTTAACAAAAAACTAAAGCTAGTGAAGCAAAAAATACCTGCCGTATTTATAGGTAAAATTGAAAACATTGCCGCTAATAATTTTACAATAACAGAAAGCGGTTTGTTAAGCAAAGATGTTAAGATAGATTATAACCAAAACAGTTTAAGAATTAACTATGGTTTGCCTTATTACAGGCAAGGTAAAATTGTTTATCAATATTATTTAAAAGGCTATTCAAAAAGTTGGTCGTCATGGTCAACTATTCCACAAAAAGATTTTACCAATTTGCCTTACGGAGATTATGAATTTAAGGTAAGAGCAAAAGTAAATGATACCGAAGTTTCTGAAATAAGCACCTTTAGTTTTGAGGTTTCACCGCCATTTTATGCTACGGTTTGGGCAATTATGGTGTATTTGATGTTGTTCTCAATTGCTGTTTACATCATTAGAGAATGGTATTTCAAGAAATTACAGAAACATCAAGAAAAAATACAATATCAATTACAACAAGAAAGAGATGATCATTTAAAAGAAGAATCAGCCATTAATGAGCAAAAACTGATTAAGCTAAAGACCGAGAAATTACAAGCCGAGTTAGAGAGTAAAAGTAGAGAAGTCACTAACTCAGCCATGAATATTGTTTACAAAAACGAGTTGTTGCAAAAAATTAAAGACGAGATTGTTAACCTTAAAGATGCTCAAGGTAAAAAATTAACAGAAGATCAGCTCAAGCGCATTCAAAAAATTATAGACGAAGGCATGAATGATGAGCGTGATTGGAATTTGTTTGAAAGCAGTTTTAACGAAACTCACGAAAACTTCTTTAAGAAATTAAAAGCCGGTCATCCAGATTTGGTTCCTAATGATTTAAAACTTTGTGCCTACTTAAGAATGAATATGAGCAGTAAAGAAATGGCCTCACTTCTTAACATCAGCCTTAGAGGTGTAGAAATAAGAAGGTATAGGCTAAGAAAGAAATTAGATATTTCTCATGATAAAAATCTTGTGGAGTTTTTAATAGAGTTGTAGCACTACTTCATTACTACACATAGTGTATAATTTCATCATAATTTATTAACTGGTTTTATTTCAGTTTGATGTAGTGCTAAATTGCATTTGAATTACTTAAAACTGTCTTTTTGATTCGTAATTAAACATTTTAACAAGAGTTGATGATCATCTTTTTTGATGATGATGTAGTGATGTAGAGGCGTTTTTTTTTTTATTCGATGTAAAAACCATCCATCTTTACCGTACCAATTTTAAAAAATCAATTAAATATGAAACGAAAAGCTCTACTAGTATTACTATGTCTTTTCTCTTATTTTACAGTTTTTGCGCAGAACATCAAAGTGACTGGTAAGGTTTCTGATGCTGTGAGCAGTGAAACACTAATAGGAGTAAGCGTAAGCCTTAAAGGTTCTACAGTTGCCACACAAACAGATGTGAATGGTAATTATGTTATTAATGTACCAGCAAATGGTTTATTGGTATTTACCTACCTAGGATTTGTTACCCAAGAAATTCCTGTTAACGGACGAGAAAGTATTGATGTTAAACTATCTGCTTCTGCCCAGCAATTAGAACAAGTGGTAGTTATAGGTTACGGAACGCAAAGGAAAAGAGATTTAACGGGCTCTATCACCTCTGTTAAAGGAGGAGATATTGAGAAATCTCCAAATATTAACCCAATTTCTTCTTTACAAGGTAAAGTAGCAGGTTTAACTATTGTAAATAGTGGAACACCAGGCGCCGCCCCAACTGTTCGTATCAGAGGGGTAAATAGTACCGGTTCTTCTAATCCAATTTATGTGGTAGATGGAGTTATCCAAACCAATATAGATTATGTAAACCAAAATGATATTGAAAGTATTGAGGTTTTGAAAGATCCATCTTCTACCGCAATTTTTGGTGTGCAAGGAGGTAACGGTGTAATTGTTGTGACTACCAAAAGAGCAGTAAAGGGAGAGACTAGGGTTTCTTTTCAAAGTTCAGCAGGTATTCAAACGGTCCCTAATCAAATTGATGTAGTAGATGCTTCGGGATTTAAAAGATTATATGCGGCACAGCTATCCAATTTAAATGCGGCACCCTTTGATTTTACAAATTATACTGCAAATACAGATTGGCAAGATTTAGTTTTAAAAACTGCGGCCATTACCAACAGTAGCTTAAGTATTTCTAATAGTACCGAAAAAACAACCACTTTAGTAAGTTTAGGGTATAATAACCAAGAAGGTGTGGTTAAGAATAGTAATTTCCAGCGCTATAATCTTCGTTTAAACCAAGAAATTAGAGTAAACAGTAAGATTAGAGTAGGTGCGGATATAGTAGGGTCACATTACATCAGTGATCCTGCGGATGTTTCGCTAAACAATGCCTTATGGGCAGCTCCAATTGTTCCAGTACAGTTAGATGCTAATACTTATTACAGTATGCCGTCTTTTCAAAGAGCACAAGTTGGAAACCCAATAGCAACATTAAATAGAAATGATAAAACTTCTGTTAATAAAGGTTACCGAGCAGTTGGAAATATATTTGCCGAAGTAACTTTCTTAAAACAGTTTAAAGCCAGATCGTCATTCTATACCGATTTAAGTTTTAATGGCTCAAGAGGTTACAACGCTTTACCTTTCTCATTCATAAATTTAGGAGAAGGTACAAACCCAACCGAAACAACTTTTGATAGAAATGTTAAAACTTCTGTAAATCAAAATCAAGCAGAATTTAGAAAATATCAACAAGATCATACCATTACTTATGATTCTACCTTTAATAAAAAACATAAAATAACTGCTTTAGCAGGATTTAGTTCTATATACACGGGTAGCTCAAACTTAGAAGGATCTAGAAGAGATACTACATTAAACATTCCAAATAATCCTGATTATTGGTATTTAAACATCATTAATAATTCAAATCCAGCGGCAGCTGTAGGAGGCAATGGATCAGAATCTGCTCAACTTTCTTACTTTGGAAGGGTTAATTATGCATTTAACAACAAATATTTAGCTAATGCATCTGTCAGACGAGATGGTATTTCCAAATTTGCTCCAGCCAACAGATGGGGAACTTTTGGGAGTATAGGCTTAGGTTGGGTTGTGAGTGAAGAATCTTTTTTCAAAAATGTTAAAAAAATTGATTTCTTAAAGCTTAGAACTTCTTGGGGTACATTAGGAAATGCCAATGGTTTTGGAGAAAATCTTTATTTACCAGGTTTACAAATATCAGATGTAGGAGTTTTTGGGGATAACGTTTATCCATCAGTTTCTCCAGCATATTTTCCCGATCCTAATTTGCGTTGGGAAGTGATAAGAGGTTTTGATATTGGTTTAGAAGCTAAAGCTTTTGATTACAGATTGAGTGCTGATATTGCGTTATATGATAGAACAACCAAAGATATTATTACATCAGTTATTTTGCCAAATCAACCTTTACCTTACAGAACTAATTTAGGAACCATTAGCAATAAAGGAATTGAAATTGCCTTAAGTTGGAATGATAAAATTGGAAGCGATTTTACGTACAACATAAGCCCAAATATGAGTTACAACAAAAACAAAGTAGAATCTATAGGTAATAACTTCAATTTTGAATTGTTAGGTAATAATGGGGCTAACAGAACCAGATCTGGTGAATCTATAGGTTATTTTTATGGATATAAGCAAGTGGGAATTTATCAATCTACAGCAGATTTAGACAAAATGCCAGCGTTTAGTAATTCACTACCCGGAGACATTGCTTACGAAGATGTGAATGGAGACGGTGTAATTACTACAGCAGATAGAACAAACTTAGGTTCTCCTTTTCCTAACTTCAATTATGGTATTAACGTCTCTTTTGGATACAAGCAATTTGACGTTTTACTTGAAGGACAAGGAGTAGCTGGTAATTTGGTTTATACGCAAAGAAGAACTTCAAACTTTGCAGTTTTAAACTATGAAAGCAATCGTTTAAATGCTTATACCACACCAGGTAGTAGTAATATAGAGCCAATTTTAGATAACTCCAGAGGGAACAATTATTTCTTTAGTAATTATTTTCTAGAGCCAGGTGATTACTTCCGTTTAAGAACCGCACAATTAGGTTACACTTTTGGTAAACAGCCACTTACGGCGCTAGGTCTTAAGACTTTTAGACTTTACATGAGTGGCCAAAATATTAAAACTTGGAGCAAAACCACTGGTTATACTCCAGAAGCACCAATCAGCAATATTTTAGGTGCAGGTGCTGATAACGGAATTTATCCAATACCAGCAATTTATACTGTAGGCGTTAACGTAACTTTTTAATCATTAACAGAATAGAAAATGAAAAATATTTTAAAATTCAAAAAAAGGCATTTTGCGTTGCTCATATTAATGATTGCGACAACTTTTGTGGCCTGTGATAAAGATTTTTTAGATCGCCAGGCACAAGGAGAGTACAACCAAGATAATTATCCTTATCCAGGAGGTTCTGGTCCGTATGATCAATTTATAAATGCAGCATATTCTAGTTTAAGAAACTATAACGCTACTGTAATGCCTTTTATAGCTGCGGTAAGTATTAGAAGTGATGATGCTGATAAAGGAAGTACTCCTTCTGATGGTGCAGATGCCTTACAATTAGACAATTTTAACATTACACCAGCGAACGGTTTAGTAAATGCGTTATGGAGCGGGCACATTTCTTTAATAGCAGATTGTAATTATATTTTAGATAGGATAAAAAACGACCCAAATCCTAATACTGCTGCAAATCTGAAGATTGATGCAGAAGCACAAGCTAAGTTTTTAAGAGGCTATGCCTATTTTATGATGGTGCGTTTATATGGTCGTGTTCCAATTATTGATTCTATTACCACTTCTTCAGCAGGCGCAGCAAATATCCCACAAAGTACACCTGCCCAAGTTTATGCTTTTATAGAGAAAGATCTACAATTTGCGGCGGCTAATTTGGCACCAAGTTATGATCCTAAATTTATTGGAAGAATCACAGTTGGTGCAGCTAACGGCTTATTAGCTAAAGTTTATTTGACACAAAGAAAATGGGCGCAGGCAATGGCAACCGCTAATCTCGTGATGACTTCTGGTCAGTATGATTTATCAGTGCCTTATTCTAAAGTTTTTGACGAAGCAGGAGAAAATTCAAAAGAATCTATTTTTGAAGTTCAAGCTACAGCTACAGCAGCAGTGCCAGAACAGTTTGGTTCTCAATATGCACAAGTTCAAGGTGTAAGAGGCTCTGGCGATTGGAATTTAGGATGGGGATTTAATGTGCCTAGTACAGCTTTAGAAGCGGCGTATGAAACTGGCGACCCAAGAAAAGCCCGTACCATTTTATACTCTGGTGGCACTTCTTTATATGGAGAGGCTGTACCAGCTGGTTTACCAAATCCAAGGTATAACAACAAAGTGAGTACTCCAAGAGCCAAACAAACAGCTATCAATAGCCGCTCTGCCTGGTGGATGAACGTTAGATTATTACGTTATGCTGATGTAGTTTTAATGTACGCAGAAGCTGCTAATGAATTAGGTGGTGTAGCAAATACAACCAGTGCTTTATCGGCTTTAAACAGTGTGAGAGCAAGAGCAAGAGGGGGTAACAATGCAATCTTACCTAATGTAGTAACTACAGATCAATTAGTATTGAGTAACGCAATCAGACAGGAGAGAAGAGTAGAACTAGGTATGGAGCATGAGCGTTTCTTTGATATTGTAAGATGGGGAATTGCTGCCGATGTTTTGCAAGCACAAGGAAAAACATTTGTTGTAGGTAAACATGAAATATTGCCTATTCCTCAAACTCAAATAGATTTAAGTAAAGGTGTATTAACTCAAAATTTTGGTTATAATTAATATCATGATGAAAAAGAAAATATTTAACATCAGTAGTTTGATGATCGCAGTTGTTACATTAGCAGCCCTATCATCATGTAAAAAAGATGGTAATCCAAATAATTTACCCGCTGTTTCTTCGGCACAATACGAAGGTAAAATTGATGGCTATAGCAGTTCAGACGAAATTTATCCAGATAACTTGGTCGCTTATTGGTCTTTTGATGGTACAAATAATGAAACTAAAACTGGTACTGCGCCAACTACCACTTCAGGAGCATCTTTTATCCCCGGTGGGGTAAAAGGACAAGCTTTAAGCTTAAACGCTGGGTTCTTGTATTACGCAACTCAACTTAACGCTTTTAAAACTGATGCTTTCAAAAGTTTTACAGTAAGTACCTGGGTGCAAATCTTAAATAATGGATCTAAAAGAACCATGTTAATGCAGTTAGCCAGACCAGGGATGTTAAACGGAAATCTAGATTTTAATTTAAATACCAATAACAATCCAGCATCGGTAACCAATTATTTAAGAATAAACCCAACTTTTGCTACAGTAGGAGGAGGGAGACAAGATAATGTAAATGCATTTGGTGCAGTTAATGTTTCTCCTGCAATAGGTAGTAATGTATGGGTAAACTTGGTGCTAACTTATGATGGAACAACTGGGTTTTTTCACATCTATGGCGATGGGGTAAGAATTGGTAATTATCCAGGGCGTGGAACAGGAAATAACTTGTTTAAATCTTATGAGCCAAGCGAGGTAATTATTGGAGGAAATTACAATACTATACCAGGCAAGACTGTGAATGCCGATGTTTCTTATGCCGCTATGACAGGAAACATAGATGAAATCAGAATATTCAATAAGGTATTGCCAGATGCACATATCAAAGCTTTATTTAACTTAGGTAAAGCAGGTAAATAATTACAAAGCTCTGGCTTTATAGCCAGAGCTTTTTTTTAATTAAAATCTCCCTTTTGGTATGTTAAGCACTTATCTTAGAACTGTTTTTTTTGCTATAATTTTTTTGCTATCCCTATTAGGATGTAAGAAAGATGAGTCAGAACAACAAAGCCCAAAAGATGCCACCATTTCTTTTACCGTAAATGGCGCTTATAATGGCACACTTTCTTATAAAGGATTAAATTTAAATCCTAAAATCATCATTACTTTTTCAGAAGCTATTAAAGCGAGTGAAGTAAATAATATCATTCTCAAAATTGAAAACGGGATAAATTTGACGGTTACTTCCAGCTTATCAAATCAAAATAAAGCTGTAGAGATAAGCCCATCAAATCCATTAACTTCTTTTACAAATTATCAGCTTATTATTCCTACAACACTTGCTACAGAATCAGGAGGGAGAATTATCAATCCTTTAACCATCAATTTGCAAACAGGGTTTGATGATGCAGATAAGTTTCCAAGAATTTCAGATGAAGATTTGCTTACGCTGATACAAAAACAAACCTTTAAATATTTTTGGGATTTTGGGCATCCAAACAGTGGAATGGCTAGAGAAAGAAACACCTCTGCAGATATTGTGACTACCGGAGGAACAGGTTTTGGGATCATGAGCATAGTTACTGCCGTAAGTAGAAATTTTATAAGTAAAGCTGATGGACTGCTTCGAACACAAAAAATAGTTTCGTTCTTAAAAACTGCCGATAAATTTCATGGTGCTTTTCCTCACTGGATAAACGGAAACACAGGGAAAGTACAACCATTTAGCGCAAAAGATAACGGTGCAGATTTGGTGGAAACTTCCTTTTTAATGGAAGGTTTATTAGTTGCCCGCCAGTATTTTAATGGTACTGATGCTGCCGAGGTAACTTTAAGAAATGATATCAATCAACTTTACCAAAATGTAGAATGGAGTTGGTTTAGGAAGAATAATGAGGAAAGATTGCTTTGGCATTGGAGTCCAGAGTTTACTTGGGATATTAATCTTCAAGTAAAAGGATGGAACGAATCTTTAATGGTTTATGTTTTAGCAGCTTCTTCAACTAATTACAGCATTCCAAAATCTGTTTATGATAACGGTTGGGCAGGTAATGGATCTATAAAAAATGGCAACAGCTTTTATGGCGTAAACTTACCGCTTGGTCCGGCAAATGGTGGCCCACTTTTCTTTGAGCATTATTCTTTAATGGCTTTAAACCCAACTGGTTTAACTGATGCTTATGCTAATTATGAAACTCAAGCTAAAGCACACAGCAAAATCAATTATAATTATTGCGTAGCAAATCCGCAAGGCTATTCTGGCTATTCAACTGAAAGTTGGGGGCTTACGGCTAGCGATATAAACGGTGGGTATACGGCTAGTTCTCCAAATAATGATAGAGGTTATATAGCGCCAACGGCAGCTATTTCTTCCATTCCTTTTACTCCAGAAGAATCTCTAAGGGCCATCAGGTTTTTTTATTATAAGCTTGGCGATAAAATGTGGGGCGAGTATGGTTTTAAAGATGCTTTTTCTTTAAATGATCCGTGGTTTGCAAGCTCTTATTTAGCTATAGATCAAGGTCCGCAAATTGTAATGATAGAAAACTACAGAACGGGTTTAATTTGGAATTTATTTATGAGTTGTCCTGAAGTAAAAACCGGATTAACAAAACTTGGCTTTCAAAGCCCAAAAATTTAGAAAATGATAAGCCGTAACCTATATATTCTTTGTGTATTATTTATTTCTGCTTGCGGAAGTACACAAAAACTGAATGAAAAATCAACAAAACTAACTGATGAACAACTCTTAGATACCGTACAATACCATACTTTTCAATATTTTTGGGATGGTGCCGAACCCGTTTCTGGTGCTGGAAGAGAACGTTTTCATGAAGACAATATCTATCCACAAAACGATAAAAATACCGTAGCCACCGGAGCCACAGGTTTTGGTATTATGGCCATTATAAGTGCTATAGATCGTGGTTACGTTTCTAAAAAAGAAGGCGTTGCCCGACTAAATAAAATTCTTAATTATTTAAAAACTGCCGAACGTTTTCATGGCGCTTGGCCGCATTGGATGATTGGCGAAACAGGCAAAGTAAAACCTTTTTCAGCCAAAGATGATGGTGGCGATTTGGTAGAAACTTCATTTATTGCTCAGGGTTTAATCTGCGTGAAGCAATACTTTAAAAACGGTAATCAACAAGAAAAGCAATTATCGGCTTTAGCCGATAATTTATGGAAAGGAATTGATTTTAATTGGTATAGAAACGGTCAAAATGTTTTGTATTGGCATTGGAGCCCAAAAAATCAATGGCAAATGAATTTCCCTGTAAAGGGTTTTAATGAGTGTTTAATTATGTACGTTTTGGGTGCTTCTTCGCCTACTCACGGCATTTCTAAACAAGTTTATGATGAAGGTTGGGCAATGAATGGGAAAATTAAATCACCAAGAAATTATAAAAACATTAATCTGCAATTCTTCCATCAGGGAGATGCTAAACATGGTGGCCCCATGTTTTGGTCGCATTACTCTTTTTTAGGTTTAGATCCTAATGGTTTAAAAGATAATTATGGTGATTTTGGTATGGAAACTAAAAATCAGGCATTAATTAATTATCAATGGTGTGTTGATAATCCCAATAATTTTAAAGGTTATGGCGCTAATAGTTGG
Source organism: Pedobacter cryophilus (assembly GCF_005116455.1). GTDB lineage: Bacteria > Bacteroidota > Bacteroidia > Sphingobacteriales > Sphingobacteriaceae > Pseudopedobacter > Pseudopedobacter cryophilum. The sequence goes on along the minus strand of NZ_SWBP01000001.1, from coordinate 49,249 downwards.
GGTTTAACGGCTAGTTATTCTGTAAAAGGTTATGCTGGGCATGCACCAAGTGAGAAAAATGATTTAGGGGTAATTGCACCAACTGCTGCACTTTCATCTATCGTTTATACTCCTAAAGAATCTATTGCCGCCATGCGTTATTGGTACGAAAATAAAAAAGACAAAATGTGGGGTAAATATGGTTTTTATGATGCTTTTAGCGAAACAGATAACTGGTATCCTAAAAGATATTTAGGCATAGACCAAGGCCCAATTGTGGTGATGATGGAAAACTACCGATCTGGCTTATTATGGAAACTTTTTATGAGTGATGAAGATGTGCAAAAGGGATTAAAGAAGTTAGATTTTGAGAGCCCTTATTTAAAAAAATAAAGATGAAGGGTAAAAAAATTAAACTTCTTTTTATAAGTCTGTTGTTTTTAAATAGCAGCTTATCAGTAGCGCAACAAACGTATTGTAATCCAATTAATTTAGATTATACCTACATGATTTATAACTCTAATAATGATATATCCTATCGTTCTGGAGCAGATCCTGCGGTGGTTCAATTTAGAGGAGAATATTATATGTTTGTGACCCGTTCTATGGGTTATTGGCATTCAACAGATTTAACCAATTGGGATTTTATTACGCCAGAAAAATGGTATTTCCAAGGCTCTAATGCACCGGCAGCTCATAATTATAAAGATTCTGTTTTGTATGTAACCGGAGATCCATCTGGTTCTATGAGTATTTTATATACCGATAATCCTAAAAAAGGAGATTGGAAAGCTACTCCATCCATCATTAGTGATATACAAGATCCAGCGCTTTTTATTGATGATGATGATAAAGCTTATATTTTTTGGGGCTCGTCTAATTTATATCCTATAAGGGCAAAAGAGTTAAATAAGAACAAAAGATTTACGCCATCAGAGCAAACTAAAGAGCTATTTAATTTAGACGAAGCAAACCACGGTTGGGAACGTTTTGGCGAAAATCATACGTCAACCATGGAAGGTTATATGGAAGGTCCCTGGCTAACTAAGCATAACGGGAAATATTATTTGCAATATGCCGCTCCCGGTACAGAGTTTAATGTTTATGGCGATGGCGTTTACACCAGTGACCATCCGCTTGGACCTTACACTTATGCACCAAATAACCCTGTTTCTTATAAACCAGGTGGTTTTATGAATGGAGCAGGACATGGAAGTACGGTTTTAGGTCCTGGAAATGAGTTTTGGCATTTCGCCTCTATGGCAGTTTCTGTAAATGTAAATTGGGAAAGAAGAATAGCCATGTTTCCCGCTGGTTTTGATAAAGATGGTTTAATGTATACCAATACCTCTTTTGGAGATTATCCGCATTATGCTGCTTCTTTACCTAATAAAAAAGGTGATTTTGCAGGTTGGATGCTGCTATCTTATAAAAAACCAGTTACTGCATCATCAACAGTAGGAGAGTTTACTGCCAATCATGTAAATGACGAGAACGTAAAATCTTTTTGGTTAGCCCAAAAGAATGATGATAAACAATTGTTGCAAATAGATTTAGAGAAACCATCTGCTGTTTATGCCATTCAAATTAATTATCATGATTATAAATCAAACTTATATGGCCGAATGCCAAATTTATATCATCGCTATAGCATAGAAGGCTCATTAGATGGTAAAAATTGGTTTGTAGTGGCCAATAAGAAAAATAGTTTTAAAGATACTCCAAATGATTATTTAGAATTAGAAAATCCGGTAGAGTTAAGATATATCAGATACCTCAATCAAAAAGTACCTACCACAAATTTGGCTATTTCTGGGTTTAGAGTTTTTGGAAAAGGGCATGGCAAAACAGTTTCAACAGTTAAAAACTTTAAAGTAGATCGTCAGGATGATCAAAGGGATGCCAAACTCACTTGGGATAAACAACTCAACGCCCAGGGTTATAATATTAAATGGGGTATTGCGCCTGATAAGTTATATAGTTCTTGGTTGGTCTATGATACCAACGAGTTGATGATGAAAAGTCTAACCAAAGGGCAAGGCTATTATTTTAGTATTGAAGCATTTAATGAAAACGGAATTTCTGCCATCACAAGACCTTTAAAAGTAGAATAATATGAGATTGAAAAACTTATTGTTTTTAATTGCTTTTTTGTGCTCAACCCTAGCTTTTGCACAGCAAAGGCCACCTTTTTATCAAGAAATTGAAGCTTTTAAAAAAGCCGATAGTGTACGAATGCCTGTAAAAAACGGAATTTTATTTGTTGGCAGTTCTTCTTTTACCATGTGGAAAGATTTGGAAAAGACTTACCAAAAGTATCAGGCAATTAACAGGGGTTTTGGAGGTTCTAATTTAGCAAATGCCATTTATTATGCTGATGATATTATTTTCCCTTATCAGCCTCGCCAAATTGTAATTTATAGTGGCGAAAATGATATTGCAGAAGGTGCTACGCCTGATGTTACTTTTGATAGGTTTAAGCTACTATTCAGCCTCATTCGTAAGAAAATGCCAAATGTGGCCATCAGTTTTATTTCTATTAAACCAAGTTTGAGTAGAGAAAAGTTTATGCCTCAAATGCTTTATGCAAACGAGCTCATCAAAACATATTTACAGACACAAACCAACGTGTCTTTTATAGATGTTTACCACTTGATGTTGCAAGAAAATGGGAAGCCTATGAGTGATATTTTTATCAAAGATAATTTACACATGAATCAAAAAGGATATGATATATGGACAAAAACCATTACTCCTTATCTTATTCAACAATAAATAATTACAGAGATTATGAAACTACTTAAATATATTTTAACTTTTGGTGTATTAACCGCTGTTACAGCATGTGTGCAACAAAAACAGATAGCTAGTAAAACAGCTATAGCATCTACTTCAAAAATGGATATTTTCATTGCAGACTTAATGTCTAAAATGACAGTTGAAGAAAAAATTGGTCAGCTTAATTTACTCACTGGCGGAGAAGCCATTACGGGTTCTACCGGAAATTCAGATTTGGAAAATAAGGTAAAAAGAGGCGAAGTTGGCGGTTTTTTTAGTTTAACTACACCAGAGCGAGTAAGAAAAGCACAAGATTTAGCGGTAAACTATTCTCGTTTAAAAATTCCTCTAATTTTTGGTCTAGATGTTATTCATGGTTATAAAACAACCTTTCCAATCCCGCTTGCCATGTCAGCAACTTGGGATATGGAATTAATCAAGAAAACGGCGCAAATAGCAGCAGAAGAAGCTGCCGCTGATGGAATTAATTGGACATTTTCTCCCATGGTAGATATCTCTCGTGACCCAAGATGGGGACGTTTTTCTGAAGGTAGCGGAGAAGATCCTTTCTTAGGATCTGAAATTGCAAGAGCAATGGTTAAAGGTTATCAAGGTGATGATTTAACTAAAATAAATACCATTATGGCCTGTGTAAAGCATTTTGCTTTGTATGGTGCTGGCGAAGGTGGCAGAGATTATAATACGGTAGATATGAGTAAGGTGAGAATGTATAACGAGTATTTAGCGCCATATAAAGCTGCAATTGACGCCGGAGCAGGCAGTGTAATGACTTCTTTTAACGAAATTGATGGGGTACCAGCTACTGCTAATAAGTGGTTGGTAACAGATTTACTAAGAAATCAATGGCAATTTAAAGGCTTTGTAGTCACAGATTATACTGGAATTAACGAAATGGTGGATCATGGTTTTGGAAATTTACAACAGGTTTCTGCATTATCATTAAATGCCGGAGTAGATATGGACATGGTGGGCGAAGGTTTTTTGACTACGCTAAAAAAATCGTTGAATGAAAACAAGGTAAGTAAAGAAGAAATTGATAGAGCTTGCAGATATGTATTAGAAGCAAAATATAAGTTGGGTCTATTTGAAGATCCTTTTAAATATTGCAATGATGAAAGAGCCAGAACTAAAATATTTACCAAAGAAAATATAGCAGCATCTAGAGAAGCGGCAACCAAAAGCTTTGTGCTTCTTAGAAATGAAAATAATTTATTGCCATTAAAAAAGACGGCAAAAATAGCTTTAGTAGGGCCTCTAGCAGATAGTAAAGTGAATATGCCCGGTACGTGGAGTGTTTCTACAGACCTAAGTAAAGCCATTTCAGTAAAGCAAGGTTTGGAAGAAGCTGTAGGTAATAAAGCTCAAATAATTTATGCCTTAGGTTCTAATTTATTAGAAGATATTGAATATCAGAAACGAGCCACCATGTTTGGTAGAGATATGATAAGGGATAATAGAGCCGAGGAAACCATCATTCAAGAAGCTGTTGATGCCGCATTAAAAGCCGATATAGTTGTTGCAGCTTTAGGAGAAAGCTCTGAAATGAGTGGTGAGAGCTCAAGCAGATCTGATATTCAAATTCCAGCTATTCAAAAAAGATTATTAGCAGCTTTATTGAAAACGGGTAAACCAGTGGTTCTTTTGGTGTTTAATGGTCGCCCATTAGATCTTACTTATGAAAGCAAAAATGTGCCTGCTATTTTAAATGTTTGGTTTGGCGGAACAGAAACCGGTCATGCTATTGCTGATGTTTTGTTTGGCGATGTTAATCCATCTGGAAAACTGAGTGCAACTTTCCCTCAAAACGTAGGTCAAGTACCTTTATATTATAACCATAAAAACACAGGCCGCCCGTTAGAAGAAGGTAAATGGTTCACTAAATTTAAATCCAATTATTTAGATGTAAGTAACGATCCCCTTTATCCATTTGGTTTTGGGTTAAGTTATACCACATTTGAAATTTCTGCTCCAGTTTTAAATCAGACGACTTTAGGCGCAAACGGAAGCATCAGCGTTACGGTAAAAGTGAAGAATGCAGGAAATAGAGATGGTGAAGAAGTGGTGCAACTTTACATTAGAGATTTAGTAGGCTCTATCACCAGACCAGTAAAAGAATTAAAAGGTTTTCAAAAAATAGCTTTAAAAGCAGGAGAAACCAAAGAGGTAACTTTTAAACTGACGGAGGAACACTTGAAGTTTTATAATTCAAATTTAGAATTTGTTTCAGAACCAGGTGATTTTAAGGTTTTTGTGGGAAATAGTGTCGCAAACGTTAAAGAAGCATCGTTCAAATTAGTTAAGTAATAAAAATGAAAAGATTTAGTGTATTAATTGCCTTTTGTTTATGTTTTATCAGCATTAAAGCGCAAGATAAAAGTGCTTTTGTGAAAACCATATTTGTTTCAAAAGGAGATACTTTGCCGGTCAGAATTTTGTATCCAGAGAATTTTGATCATACAAAAAAATATCCATTAATGCTTTTTTTGCATGGCAGAGGCGAGTCTGGTAATGATAATGAAAAGCAACTGATACATGGTTCTAAGATGTTTTTAGATCCAGCTTTTAGAGCTAAATATCCAGCGGTTGTCGTTTTTCCTCAATGTAGTGATGATAGTTACTGGGCTAATGTGAAAATTACTACAGACGAAAAAGGAAAAAGAAATTTCGAATTTCTTAAAGGAGGAAAGCCTACCCAAGCCATGAGACTTTTGCGGTCTTATTTAAAGGAGCTGGAAGATTTATCCTATTTAGATCACAATCGTTTTTATGTTGGAGGCCTTTCCATGGGCGGAATGGGAACCTATGAGTTGTTAAGAAGAGAAAGAAATACCTTTGCTGCCGCATTTGCAATTTGTGGTGGAAGTAATGTATCAAACGTGAAAAAATACGCCAATAAACTTCCTTTATGGTTGTTTCATGGTTTAAAAGACGATGTGGTAAAGCCAGATTTTACCATTAATATAGCCAATGAACTTAAAAGATTAGGTGCTGATTATAAGCTTAATTTATATCCAAATGCAAATCATAACAGTTGGGATGCTGCTTTTGCAGAGCCAGAGTTACTCCCCTGGATATTCTCGAAATCAAAAAATTAAAAATAGGTTTAGGTTGATTGTAAAACCCGTTTGCAAATTGCAGCGGGTTTTTTTCTTTTAAAAAGGATTTAAAAAAATAGCCTTCATCAAATAAGTTTGATGAAGGCTATAAATAAAAAAGATAATCTATTTAATATTTGATGCTGATAGGCATAAAATAAGCTCTTTCAACGGGTTTTCCTTGCTCTAAAGCAGGATTCCATTTTGGTGCATTTTTAAGTGCATTAACAGCAAAATCATTCACTTTTTTGTTTGATGAATTTACTACTACTATGTTTTGTAGGTTGCCAGTAACATCAACAATAAATTTCATGGTTAATTTTTCATTATTAAAATTCATATCCTGCATTGATGCAGATATATGGTTGTAAAAGTTATTGATACCTCCTTTTGGTTCTGGTCTTTTACTGCGTTGTTGATAAGCATAAATTTTGCCTTCAGCAGCGTAATTTTCACCTTTAATTAAGATACCGTTTTTGTAAACTTCAGTAAATACAAGCTTATTGGCTTCATAACCTTGCCAAATGCCATCGGCAACTGTGTTTTTTACATTTCCTTCTTGTGTTATTTTTAAATGATCATCATAAGCTTTAAAATAGCCATTTCCGTCTTGTAAGGTGATTTCATCATTTTCATTAGCGCAAAATAAATATTTAGAAGTGCTTTCTTTTTGAAGAGTATAACCGTAACCTGCTGAGTGATTTAAAATTTTATAGTTCACTTTTCCATTAGAAAAATAGTGAGTTTGCATGCCATTTGGCAAACCTTCTGAGTAGCTAATTACATCTTTTTTATTGCCATTGGTGTAAAATGTGGTAATTTCTCCTTCTCTAATTAAAGTAAGCATACTTTGTACAGTTCCTTTTTCTTTAAGTTGGTTATCCATACAAAAACGTTCAAAATTTAGCAGACCGTTTTCGGCAGCGTTAAATTTGATGTAGTAGGTTGCGCTATCTTTAGATTGAGTGGGTACGTTGTTATTTAAGTAATAGCGAGTTACTTCTTGTGCATTTACCGCGAAGGTAAAACAAACACAAAGGGCGAGGGTGGTATATAGTCTTTTCATGATGATTATATTTGGTTAATATAAATGTAATTAAAATTTAATATTAAATTAACATTGAAATGAAAATAATTTTTATGATTTATTAAGATTGGCTTCTGAGGCTGTATAAAGACCTTTTGTAAATGTTAAAAGCATGAATTATGATACTCAATAGACTCCCTTTTTAAAGAGAATTTATACTCGGTTTAAATCTTATTTCTATTTTAGACCTATCTAAAATTATTAATCATGCTAGCGCTCCAAAAATTAAAGGAAGGATTTTCTAAAATTATTCAATCCCAATCTGTTCAATTACATTTTTTAGAGAATAACAATGGTTTAAAAGTGGGTATATGTAACTATGGAGCAAGAATTACTCATTTTTTCGTTCCTGATAAAGGCAATACCGATATCGTTTTAGGCTTTGATAATTTAGAAGGTTATTTAAACGCTACTGAGCGCTATCATGGCGTTACTGTTGGTCCTTTTGCCAATAGAATTAATGATGCTCAGTTTATTTTAGACGGCATTACCCATCAATTAGAAGCTAATAATGGGAAGAATTCTTTACATGGAGGAAGTTCTGGTTTTCACAATAAAATTTGGGACATCCTTGAAGTAGAAAGAAATACCATCACCTTAAAAGTGACCAATAGCGATAGAGAAGGTGGCTTTCCTGGTAACTTGGCTTGCCAAATTACTTTTACTTTAACTAATGAAAATGAGTTAAGGATGGATTATTCGGCCATTTCTGATCAAAATACAGTCATTAATTTAACCAACCATGCTTATTTTAATTTAAACGGTGCAGGGAATGGTGATATATTGAATCATCAAGTAAAAATTGATGCAGATGAATTTGTTGAAATTGATGAAACTTGTATCCCAACTGGTAAATTATTAAAAGTTGCAGATGGTGCTTTTGATTTTAGAAAGCCAAAGCCAATAGGGCAAGATATAAATATTGAAAACGATCAACTTTTGATGGGTAACGGTTATGATCATTCTTTTGTACTCAATAAAAACGAAAACGACTTTACTTTTGCAGCTACAGCAAAAGGCGATTTAACAGCAATTACCTTAGAAGTGTATACTACTGAACCTGCTATGCAGTTTTATACTGGTAATTTTTTGAATGACTTAGATAAAGGGAAAATGGGTAAAATTTATAAAGCCAGAACAGGTTTTTGTTTTGAAACTCAGCACCATCCAGATTCTCCAAATCAGCCTCAATTTCCTTCCACATTTTTAGCAGCAAATCAAGAATTTAAATCAGCCACAGTTTATAAGATTATATTACCCGAATAATTTAATTTTCTTTGTCTTCCTGTTTGGAAGGCGTACTTCCGGCTTTAAAACGCGGCTTAAAACCAATTGGCTTAACTGTTTCCTCTTTTATTTCTTCCACAGAAATTGTTAGCTCAGGTTCTTCTTGTTTAACTGGAGCATAAGCTGCTTTAAAACGAGGTTTAAAGCCAGTAACTGGTATTTTAGGTTGATCTTTAATTTCCTCTTCTGCCTTTAAAGTTTCAGGTTCTTCTTGTTTAACCAGAGTAGATGTTGCTTTAAAACGAGGTTTAAAACCGGTAACGGTAACCGGTATTTCTGTAGTTTCAAATGGTTCTTCTAACGCTTTTTCTACAGGAGGATGAGAGGAGGTAGTTGGAGCTTTAAATCTTGGTTTAAAACCTGGAGCTTTAGTTACCGTAGTAATTTCAGTTTGCTCTTGTTTGTTAGCAATGACTTCTTTTGCAGGAAAAAGTGCTGCTTTTAATTGAACCTCATCTTCCTCAGAAAGTTTATGACTCAACCTCAACTGATTAAACCAATATTTTTTAGTGTGATCAAAGCTTTTTTCGCCCATTAAGGCATAATGCTCTTTAAACTCTAAAAACAAATCAGGTTTGGTAGCCGCTAAGGCAATTAAATCAATTTTTTTCTTGAAAAAAAACTCTTCAAAACTCATCATATCAAAATCTCTACATTCAGATTTTTCCAAATCAGTTTTGTGCCATCATCACTTAAATGCCAATTGGCTTTGTCTTCCTCAGATGCGTTTAATAATGTTTGGTACCAAAGCAGGGGAATAGCGGTTTCTTTTCCATCCATATCTAAAACTAAACTATCATCGTTAAAAACAACTTTTAATTCCTGATCTTTCCTTCTAGTGCTTACTATTCCCATTTGTTATGATTTAAAAACAGCCGTTTCTAATTTTTTTAATCGTTCTTCTAAATCAGCTGTTTTGTCTATTGCTTTTCCAAATACATCAATTTTCTCTAAAAATTTTTCGTTAAATTTTTGCTGCTGCTCAAACTGATTCACCGAAATATCAATAAAGTTATTTAAAGAAGAACCAATTTTCTCTAATGATTGGGTTTGAAGATTAATCATTTCTGTTTGCTTAACTAATATTTCTGATTGTTTATTTAACAATTCAGAATGTTGGTCTTGCTTCCTCAACATTTCAGAAATCACAACTAATAGATCTTTATCGCTCATTGTTTTGAATTTATAAACAATTTAGGCATTATATTAAAATAATCAAACCATAAAACTTTCTATTCCGCCATATTATGATAAACCGCCTGCACATCTTCATCATCTTCCAGTTTATCTAATAATTTAGTTACGTCAGCAGCTTGTTCTTCTGTTACTGTAGCATAAGATAAAGGAATACGCTCTAATTTTGCTTGTTTTAACTCAATTCCTTTTTCTTCCAATGCTTTTTGCATGTTTCCAAAATCCTCGAACCTTGCATGAATTACCGCAACTTCTTCGCCTTCTTCATTTTCTTCTACAAAAATTTCTTCTAAACCAGCATCAATTAATTCAAATTCTAGTTCGTCTAAATCATGCTCACCTGGGGCAAATCTAAAAGTAGAAACTCTTTTAAAGATGAAATCTAAAGATCCGGTTTTGCCTAAAGAGCCATTAGTTTTTGTGAAATAACTTCTCACATTTGCAACGGTACGGTTGGTATTATCTGTGGTGGTTTCCACTAAAATTGCTACTCCGTGTGGGGCATAACCTTCGTAAACAAATTCCTCATAACCAGCCATGTCTTTGTCAGATGCTCTTTTTATAGCAGCTTCTACTCGGTCTTTTGGCATATTTACTGCCTTTGCATTTAAAATGGCAGTTTTTAATTTAGAATTTGTTTCTGGATGTGGACCGTTTTCTTTAACCGCCATCACAATATCTTTACCTATACGGGTAAATTGAACCGCCATTTTGGTCCAACGCTTAAATTTTCTCTCTTTACGGAATTCAAATGCTCTTCCCATTATTTATTTTTATAGTATCAAGTATTTAGTATCAAGATGCGTTTACGTTTTAATCTTGATACCTATTATATTATGTGAGTTTTTAAGTTTGGTATCGAGTAACAAGTATGTAGAATCAAAATAACAATCATTGAAGTCGGTTTTTAGGTCTTGATACTTGATACTCAAATCTTGTGTCTTTCTAACTTTTCTTCAAATTAGTAAGCATCTCCAAAGTTAATTTTTCCAAGTTAAATTCTGGGTTCCAATTCCAGTCTTTTTTAGCATAATCATCATTGATAGATTTTGGCCAGCTATCTGCAATTTTTTGTCGAGGGTCGTTTTGAGTATAGCCCAATTTAAAATCAGGAATGTGTTTTCTTATTTCAGATGCTAAATCTTCGGGATTAAAGCTAACACCTGCAAAATTATAGCTCGAGCGAATTTGAATCTGTTCAGCCGGAGCATCCATTAACTGAATGGTTCCACGAATAGCATCCGTAATGTACATCATAGGCAATTCTGTTTCTGCCGAAAGAAAAGACGAGTAGCTCGCTTTTTTTAAGGCTTCATGAAAAATATGAATGGCATAATCTGTAGTTCCGCCGCCTGGCATTGCTTTCCAGCTAATTAACCCTGGATATCTGATGCTCCTCACATCTAAACCATATTTTTGAAAATAATATTCGCACCATCGTTCGCCGGCTAATTTACTAATGCCATAAACGGTGTTGGGGTCCATAGTGCAAAATTGCGGGGTTTGTTGCTTTGGCGAATTTGGCCCAAAAACAGCGATAGAACTTGGCCAGTAAACTTTTTTAGTCCCAAAATCAATAGCAAAATCTAGTACATTTAACAAACCGTTCATGTTTAAATCCCAAGCTAATTTTGGATTTTGCTCGCCAGTGGCTGATAATAATGCCGCTAATAAATATACTTGTGTAGGCTTATATTTTTTGAAAATGACTTTAAGGTTGTCCTTATCTAAAACGTTTACAAACTCAAATGGTCCGGCATTTTTAGTGTCATAATCTGGTCTTCTGATATCACAAGCCACAACTTGATTTACATTATGAATTCTTCTGAGTTCAGTAACTAATTCGGTTCCAATTTGGCCGTTAGAACCAATTACTAATATCGTTTCTGCCATGATTTAAAAAATTTATAAAAGGTAAAGGTAGTTTTAAAAGGCTAAAGGTAAAAGGTTTTAGGTGTAAGGATTTTGATGTATTTGATGAGCTTTGCGCTAAGGATTGAAGCGGCATCCTTTTTATTTTCATCCTTAGCGGAGTCGAAGGATGAAAATAAAAAGATATAGCGTAAAGCCTGTAAAAGCGCCCAATCCTTAATTAAACCTTGATGCAGCTACAGCAGTTTTTTTATACTTTTTAACGTTTCCGTTAAGGTCAAAAAGTTCTGCGTATATAACGTAAATACCTATTTTTACTTTTGAGTTGTTGTCGTCTAAGCCGTCCCAAATCCATTCGCCTTGTGCAGCTGTAGTTTCGTTTTTAATAAGTTTTCTAATCAATCGGCCTTGGTCATTATAAATGGTAACATTGGCAGCTCTATCCGCCATATTAAATTTATAAAGTATGCGCAATACATCTTCAAAGCCATCATTATCTGGCGAAAAAGTTGCCGATGCCAAAGAAATTTCTTCGTTGGCGGTAAGGTCTTCTAAAAATTGAGAGTTTTTATATGCCGGAGTAGCGTAACCCACACTTGCCGCTGCCGATCTAAAATTACCCGTTTCATTGGTGGGTTTTGAAAAGCTGCTGCGTTCTAAAGAAACGCCATTTAAATCTCTTAATAAGCCAAATTGCATTTCACTGGTATAATTTAGTTGATCTATGCGGGCATTGTCTTTATTTAAAATCACTGCTCTTCCACTATCATCATTATAAGAAGGCATACTTGCTATTTTGATGAAATTTGTAGGATTTGTGGTTGAATATTGAGACTTTACCGTATCCGGATTGGCGGTAATAACCCAATAACTTTGCGGTTGAAACAATAGGGTAGTTGCACTTACAGGCCTCACACTATTTACTATATTTTGATCATCAGCAGTAGCTATAAATAAATCTTTAAAATCTAGCGTTTTGTTAGAATTGTTATAAACTTCTACAAAATCTACCCCACCTGTTTTGGGGTTAAATAAAATCTCGTTTATTAACACATCGTTATTTAAAATTAAACCCGGGTAAATAAAGCTTAAAGTTTGGTTGTTTAAAGTATTAGCGCCACAATCTGTTACTCCGCTTACGGTAACGGTGTAGGTTTGATTTCGGCTTAAAGCCTGATTATATTTTAATTCTACCGTAGCAAAAGAGGGTGCAATTGGATTTGAAAATTGAGGAACGCCCACACCGTTGTTAATGCTGTAATGTGAGGGTAAAGCTGCCTGTAAGCTATCTAAACCTCTGTTAAAAGTTAAGCTAACGGTTAAACTATCCTTTAAAACCACGCTTAATAATTGTAAAGGAACGGTAGTTCTATTGCTTAAATAAATAGAATTTTGCCTGCCGGGTGTTCCGCCAGAAACATCATTACTGGCCGCATAATTTTGCGAAGGCTTACATCCTGATAAGGGATCTATCAATTCTAAGGTATAACCACCTGTTTTTTTTGTAGCATCTTTATAAAAGGTATCGCTGTAATTGATGCTGTAAATTAGTGTGCCATTTTGATTCACTAGGGAGAGTTGGTCACTGGAATTATTTAATGAAGGCCACGGTGATAAACCAATCACTTTTCCAAATCTTTTATATTCTGCGGTATCTGCCCGGGCACATAAAATTAAATACTGGTTTGCTTTTATGCTATCGTTACCAAAAGTATAAGTAGCCGTTGGGTCGCTAAATTTAAAACCAGCTAAAGAAATATCCTCGGTGCTTTTATTCCAAATTTCTACAAATTCTACGGTAGGCAAATCTATTTGCGGACTAGGATCGGCAAAAATTTCATTAATCACAATATCATTAAACTGGGCTGTATAAGGTCTTCGGTAATTGAAATTTCTAATAATTGGAGCTGTAATTGCATTTCCGGTTAAATCTTTAATGGTGTTAACAGTTAAATTTAAACTGCCGGTGTTAAACTCGTTTGCAAAAGTTAAAACCACATTTGCGCCATTTACAGTAACGTTTGATGGCTGAATATTTCCTGAATTTAATACGTAATGATTTAAAATAGCAGCATCTGCAGCATCAACAGCCTCATTAAAATTTAAAGTAATTTGAGTACCGCTGTTTACTACCAAAGTATTTAATGTTGGGGGCGTGGTATCTACTATAATATCTTTAATAAGTACATTATCAAAGAAATGCTTTTGATGAAAAGTAGTGGTAGATTGCTGTACCAAAAAGCCAAAAGATACGGTAGTAGTAAAAGTATTATCGGTAACTGTGCCTTCTGAGATAAATGAAGTACCAGTTCCTGTATCGTCTCTTTCTAAATTAAAAACCGCAGCGCTGGTTCTAGTAATTCTAAATTTAAAGTTGTTGTTTGCTGAACCAACCGCACCATCTATCCCATCAATAATTTTTACACTAGTGGCAACAGCTCCTGATCTTTTATACAAAGCCACCTCGTCGGCCGTATTTCCCATTCTTAAAAAATATCCGTTAATATTAGTGCTTTTTAAATCTGCGGTATTACTTATTAAATAAACATCAACATAGTTAGCACCAGAGGTTGAAAATTGAAGGTTAACATCAAACTCCCAAGTACAATTTAAAGCTTTGGTATTAGGCGTAGATAAATAAAAATTACTACTAGCTGTGGTAGAATTTGAACGTAATTGTTGGTTAATAACAGTGTAGTTGGTGCTTAAATCGGCTGTCCAAACTGGGTTTTGAGAAAAATCACCATCGTTAAAAGTGTCATTAACTTGTGAAAACGCTATTTTAGTTATAAATAGACTTAAAAACAGTAAAAACTTTCCCATATTTGCGCAACAAAATTATACCCAATATATTAATAATTAATTATTTAAAAATTAAATTTTAAACATGAAAGTTGCAGTTGTAGGCGCAACCGGCCTAGTAGGTACGGTAATGTTAAAGGTATTAGCAGAGCGCAATTTCCCGGTTACAGAATTAATTCCAGTCGCATCTGAAAAGAGCAAGGGTAAGGAAATTGAATTCAAGGGAAAAAAGTACAAGGTGGTAACTGTTGATGAGGCCATAGCCATGAAACCAGATGTAGCTTTGTTTTCTGCGGGTGGAGACACCTCTAAAGAACAAGCTCCAAAATTTGCTGCCGTGGGTACAACCGTAATAGATAATTCTTCGGCATGGAGAATGGACCCAAGCAAAAAATTAGTAGTACCAGAGGTGAATGCCAACGTTTTAACCGCCGATGATAAAATTATTGCAAACCCAAATTGCTCTACCATACAAATGGTAGTGGCTTTAAAACCTTTGCATGATGCTTATAAAATTAAAAGAGTAGTGGTTTCTACCTATCAATCTGTAACTGGAACTGGCGTAAAAGCGGTTGACCAGTTAATGAACGAGCGTAAAGGCATTACAGACGGCCCAATGGCCTATGCTTACCCAATAGATTTAAACGTGATTCCTCAAATTGATATTTTCTTAGATAATGGATACACCAAAGAAGAGATGAAAATGATTTTAGAGACCAAAAAAATTATGGGCGACGATAGCATTGCAGTAACCGCAACTACCGTTAGAATTCCTGTAATGGGCGGCCACTCTGAGGCATTAAACATCCAATTTGAAAACGATTTTGATTTAACCAAAGTACGTGAACTTTTAGCAGCAACCAGCGGCGTAATTGTATTAGACGATCCTGCAAATGCAATTTACCCCATGCCAAAAGATGCTCATGAAAAAGACGAAGTTTTTGTAGGCCGTATCCGCAGAGACGAGTCTCAGGCAAATACTTTAAATATGTGGTGTGTGGCAGATAATTTACGTAAAGGCGCAGCTACCAATGCAGTGCAAATTGCCGAATATTTGCTGAGTCAAAAATTAATTGGATAATTCAAACCCCTAAATACAATGTAAAGCCTCCTGATTTTTCGGGAGGCTTTTTTGTTTTGCCAATTGTCAGGCTGAGCGGAGTCGAAGCCTTATTATTCCGAATTTATTTAGATTTTTTTAGAAAAGCAAGGTTCGTCATTTATAGGTTCCGCTAGTCGGGCTGTACGCACTCGCTTTTTTTATGCTTCCAAAAAAGCATAAAAAAGAGCTCAAACAAATGCTTCCATCCCGTTTATTTAATTTAGGCTTTTGCTACTATTTGATTGGTTTTTAACTAGTTTTATATCGTTTAAATTAAAATAATGTGATATAATAAGACTAATTTTTAATATGATACAATTATGAAAGGAATAGGAATTAACAAAGAAATATTAGATATTTTCAATCTTGATTTAAGTATAAAACGGATAAAGAAAGATATTTCAAGTGATTTTATTTTTGCGCCACATTATTCTATAATATTTGAGAAAGCATCTCAAGAGCTATTTGAACAACTTAAAACCAAGCTGTTAAGCGGAAATTATTCTGCCAGATTACCGATTTCTATGAATGTAATTAAGCCTAATGGATTTAGTAGAAAAGGTTCGATTTTAGAACCGATTGATAGATTAGCTTACCAATTAATTGTTGATACTATTTCAACTTATGCAGAGACGCAGATAGATAGAACTCAAGTTTTTAGTAATGTTCTACTGGAAAATGATGAAGATGGGTATATGTTTGAAAAATCCAGTGAAAGTTTTGATAATTTTAAAAATAGAATACAGGAATTATGTATTTGCGGGAAATATTCATATGTGCTTAAAGCGGACATTGCCTCATATTTTGATAAAATTTATCAACATAACATAGGAAATCTTTTATATTCATCTGGTGCAGATAGAAATGCAGTTAGTTTCTTAGAAAGATTTATGTTAATGTTAAGTGAAAATGATTCCCATGGTATTATACAAGGAGTATTCCCTTCGGACTTACTTGGTAATTTTTCTCTTTGTGGTATTGATGCTCTTCATTCGGTTGAGGGATTAGAATTCGCTAGATATGTTGATGATATGTATATTTTCTTTGAAAATTTAAATGATGCAAGAATTCATAAAGTTAGATTAGGTAATTGGCTGCGAATTGATGGACTAACTCTCAATGAAAGTAAAACAAAAATTTTTGAAGTAAATGAATTACTAAACGAGGAATCTGAATTAGATAAATTGTTTGAAGAAGCTAAGAAAGAAATTTTAGAGAGAACAATAGAATTTGATGTAGAATATGGTTCAGCTAGTATACTTTGGGATTTAGAGACCGGTTTTGAATATGATGACGAATACGATCAAGAAGACTTAAAATTAGAGGCAACTAAAAAGCTTTATGACTCAAATAAAGAACCCTCAAGCAGATTTAAAATCGAAAAATATTGTTTGTCTGTCTTTGCAACTTTCAATTCAGATTACGCCTTATCATCTGTTCTGAAAAACTTTGCTGATGAGCCAAGTTTAGCTCAAACTTATTTTGGTTATTTAAGAAAAATGATAGTTAATGATAAAGTATCAGTTATAGATATTGAAGGATTATTGAGTAAACCTAATTTGATATTTGACTATCAAAAGAAATGGGTCTATTCATTAATATTATACCTTAATGACGCCAGTCCAGAGATTTTAAACCTTGCAATAAAAGACTTGAAATCGAATGTGAACAATACATTAAGGGGTATTTGTGCTATTATATTAGGAAAACATGGGAATTCTGCTTTTAGAAGAATATTAAAAACTCATTATCAATCTGAGAATTCTGAATATGTTCAATCAGCAATTTTATTTGCAGCTCAATATTTTTCTACACAAGAAAGAGATACTTGTTATAAGGCCTGGGCAGGTCATAGTGATATCAATTCATTAATAGTAATAGCTTTAAAAAACAAGTAAATTGTCTAATTTTCCCCATTCTGATTTAAGTGTTCCGAAGGATCACTTAAACCTAAACATGAAAACTGAGGACTGTATCCGGCATTCGAAGCGATAAGGTAATTTATAACGGACGAAGTCCAGAAACATTTAAGTGATCCTGAAAAAGGAACACTTAACCGAGTTGTTGGCTATTGCAAAAAATGTAGAGATAACCCTCGGGTTATCCTTCAAATTTTAAGAATTAAACCTTTTCACAAACGGATAATCCGAGGATTATCCCTACAATATATTATCATGAATATTAAATTTAGAAAAGCAACTCTAAATGAAATCCCTCAAATTTGGGAGATATTACAAAAGGCCATACAACGCAGAAAAGAAGACGGCAGTAATCAATGGCAAGATGGTTATCCCAACCCAGAAGTGATAAAAAACGATATGGAGAAAGAGGCTGGTTTTGTATTAACCGGTAATGAAAAAGTGATAGGTTATTGTGCAGTTTTTATAAATGATGAACCCGCTTATGCAAATATTGAGGGTAAATGGCTAACAAATGATGATTTTGTGGTGTTTCATCGGGTAGCTATTGCCGAGGATTATTTGGGCAAAGGTTTGGCCAAAGAAATGATGAGATTTATTGAAGATTTTGCTCTCGGTCATAACATTTATAGTGTAAAAGCTGATACTAATTTCGATAATTTAGCGATGATGAAAAGCTTTGAAAAAGCGGGTTATACTTATTGTGGCGATGTATATTTTAGAGGAAGTGCTAGAAAAGCTTATGAAAAAGTGTTGGTTAAAAGCATAGTTTAATGTTTTAATTCTGTTGGTAACGTTTAGTATAGCGTTTCTACGCAATATGTAGGGATAACCCTCGGGTTATCCTGTATAATTATAAATTGATTAACTTTTCATAAACGGATAATCCGAGGATTATCCCTACAAAACCCATCCTGCTCTTTTGATCAGGTTGTGAATACCAATCATTAATATTACATTTTAAACACCCATACTTTAAATAATTATAGTGTAATTTACTATTAAAATATAAACGTGTTTAATTCATCAACGAAATAAATATTCTAATGAAAAAATTATTGGTTATCTTCTCTTTAGCATTTGCAATAACGGCTTGCCAATCTAATGCTAACAAAACTGAAACAGTTAGCGATCCTACAAAAAATCCTTTACCAACAAATATTATAGAGGGAACTCAGGCTGGACAAAAACCTACAAATAATCCTCCACACGGACAACCGTTTCATGATTGTGCTTTACCAGAAGGTGCTCCATTTCCAGCAAATGGAGGCGCTTCACAGCCTAAATCGGTAGAATTACCGCAGCCAAAAGTAGAAATGCAGCAACCATCTGCTGCTGCTGGATCTGTAAAGTTAAACCCGGCACATGGCCAACCAGGACATAAATGCGAGCTTCCTGTTGGAGCTCCTTTAACATAGATTTTTACTTAGTGTAATGAAATTTTCCATTACACTAAGTGTTTTATATTATTTTTTCATCAACCATTATCACACATTTATGATGTGATAAATTCAGAGATTTTAATTAGATAATGCTTGGGTATTGAAACTAATCATCCAGCAGATATCGAATTTATCTTTAAAAGCCCCAAAGTTTGTTTTTATTTTTGAAATACGTAAGGATAACCCTCGGGTTGTCCTTCTTGTTCTAAACGGATAATCCGAGGATTATCCCTACAAAACCTATCCTGTCTTCGAATTTGGAATTAATTTTCAGCATACGTAGGCATGACCCTCGGGTTATCCTTTATTATCTATCCAATTTTTGCGCTCTAAAATTCGTTCTATTGTCTCTTATCCTTATTTTGCAGCAATGAAAAAATTAACACTACTCATATCTCTATTTATATTCTTCACTTTTGCATCGGCGCAAGCCCAAACACTTTCTTCAAAATTACAAGTAGCTTTTAATAAATTCTCTGCAGATGAGCAGTTAAAATATGGCTCTGCATCTTTCACCGTTTTAAATTCAGGCAATGGAGAGCTAATTTTTGGCGGAAATCAAAATACTGGATTAGCACCAGCATCTACGCTTAAAACAATTACATCGGCAACAGCCTTAGCCTTATTAGGAGAAGATTTTACTTACAAAACAGAGATTTTTTATTCGGGAGCCATAGAAAATGGAATTTTAAACGGAGATATCATCATCAGCGGAAGCGGCGACCCTACATTAGGGAGTGCGAGGTGGAAAACAAGCACCAAAGAATCTGTACTTAACCAAGTTTTGTTTGCTTTGCAAAAAGCCGGAATACAATCTGTTAACGGAAAAATTATTGCCGATGATAGCGCTTGGGATACACAATCATTACCCATTGGTTGGATTTGGCAAGATATTGGAAATTATTACGGCGCTGGTACATCCGCTTTAAGCTGGGGAGAAAATCAGCTTGAGCTTATTTTTTCTCCGGGTAAAACTATTGGCTCGGCAGTAAAAATCTCAAACGGAGAAGTTTATCCTTTTTTAGATATTAAAAATGAGCTTACAGCAGGCGGAATAGGTTCGGGAGATGATGTATATGCTTATTCGGCACCTTATACTTCTACCATTTACTTAAGAGGAACTTACGGAATAGATTTGAAGAAAAAGATTGGCCTTTCTCTACCAGATCCGGCTTTGGCAATGGCTTACGATGTTCTAGCGTTTCTGCAAAAAAGTAATATTAAGGTGTTAGATTTTACCACTTCAAGAATTTTAGGTCAAAAAAATGGAGATAAAAAGTCGCTGTTAACCACTATTATCTCTCCTCCTTTAAAAGAAATTATTTATTGGTTTAACCAAAAAAGTATCAATTTATATGGAGAACAATTGCTTAGAACTTTGGGGAGCAAGTTTGGCAAAAGTGCTTCTACTGTAGATGGTATTAAAGTGCTGCGGAAGTTTTGGGAAGATAAAGGAATTGACCAGGAGACCTTAAATATTGGAGATGGAAGCGGTTTATCTCCGGCGGATAGAGTAACTACTTTAACCATGGCAAAAGTGCTTTCTTTTGCTCAAAAACAACCTTGGTACCCTACTTATTTAGAGAGTTTACCTTTAAATAATAACCTAAAAATGAAAAGCGGAACCATAGCCGATGTTTTAGCTTACGCTGGATATTCAAAAGTAGATGGGCAATCTCCAGTTTGTTTTTCAATTATTATCAACAATTACAAAGGAAGTACAACAGCCATGAGACAAAAAATATTCAATTTATTAAATCAGTTAAAATGATGGTTTAAATGATGATAGAAAAGGTAGCGCCTTTATTTTCACCATCACTATGGCCCACCAACAGGCCTCCCAATTGTTCAACAGTTCTTTTAGAAAGATGTAAGCCTAAGCCAACTGAAGGCTCGTTTTCTGTCCCTAATCGTCCTAAGTTTCTGGCATCTTTAAATAGATTTGGTTTATAATTTTCAGAAAAACCCATTCCCTCATCCCTTACCAATATTTCTAATTTTTGATCTTTACTCTTTGTTTCGACATAAATTTTGCCACCATTAAAAGAGAATTTTATGGCATTAGAAATTAAATTTTGAAACACCAGACTAATTTTTTTCTCATTTGCGGTGGTTAATAGTGACCGGTTTGATTTTTTATAAACAAGTGTAAGATTCTTTTTCTTGAATTGGAGCTGAGCATTGTTTAATTCTATGTCAATTAAATTGCCAATTTCATAGGCTTCAACCCTTGTGGAAGCTTCTAAATTATTATGCATCAATTGGTCTAATAGTTCAGTGAGTCCTTGAAGTTGTAAATTGGCTATTGAGTTTATTTGATTAATATATTCAGTTGAGTTTGCGGCATCAATTTTAGTTAATTCACACAATCCTTTAATTTGATTTAAAGGGGTTCTTAAATTGTGAGATACCAAAGTGGTGATTTCTTGTTTTTCTTTGATGTGTAAATCTAAAGAATTTACTGTTTTTTGAATTAAACTCATTAATATCCCAGCCTCGTCTAAATAATTTAAAGGAAGATTTGGTAATTGCTTTTTAGTAAGATAATCTTCTAAAGATTTTTTTGAGATGATTAAAGGGGCGAGTAAATTTTTTAAAATAGCTAAAGTGGCTAATGCCGCTATAAGGGTAAGAATAAGGGTTAAACTAATAATAGTTCCTTTAGAAAAGGATTGATTGGGGCTATTTAAAATAAAAATGATAACTCCAATAAGGGGAATGTGAATTCCTAAAAAGGCAATAAATAAAAATTTAAGGCTATAGCTTTTTTGTAAAAATCGGATTTTATTTAAATTGTAGTATATAAAATTCATAGGAATTTATTAATTCTAATTTTTAACTTTTACGAAACTAAAGTATAAAAAGTTTAAACGCAAACAACAGATTAATTAGTGAACAAAATAGGGCGGTTTCTTGTATTATTGTATGAATGCCAAAAGCCATAATAATAGGAGCCGGAATAGCTGGAATAGGTTCAGCAATTAGATTAGCCGTTAAAGGTTATGAGGTGCAGGTTTTTGAAGCTAATAGTTATCCCGGAGGAAAATTATCTGAATTTGAACAAGGAAATTATAGGTTTGATGCAGGACCTAGCTTATTTACCATGCCCCAATATGTTGATGAACTTTTTGAATTAGCAGGTAAAAATCCAACAGAGTTCTTTAAATATCAAAAGCTAGAAGAAGTTTGCCGTTATTTTTGGGATGATGGAACTATGCTTAAAGCATCTTCAGATGTTAACCAGTTTGGAGCAGAGATTGCAAAAAAAACTAAATCTTCTTCACAAGAAATTAAAAGCTTTTTAAACAA
This sequence comes from Pedobacter cryophilus, assembly GCF_005116455.1. Taxonomy (GTDB): domain Bacteria; phylum Bacteroidota; class Bacteroidia; order Sphingobacteriales; family Sphingobacteriaceae; genus Pseudopedobacter; species Pseudopedobacter cryophilum. Next base: position 27,362 of record NZ_SWBP01000001.1, on the reverse strand, counting down.
GAGTGAGCGTATTTACGATATCACCCATCGGGTTTTTTTAGAAAAATCTTTACATCGTTTGGCTACATTTTTTAATCGTCAAACTTTTAAATCTTTTTTAAGGTTTTTTGAAATTGATGCTTTTAGAACTATGGCAAAAGCAAATGAGTCTTTTTTTACCGATGAAAAGATGGTTCAATACGCTAACCGATTTGCCACTTATAATGGCTCCAACCCTTATCAAGCACCAGCAACTTTAAATGTAATTCCGCATTTAGAACAGCATTTTGGCGCTTATTTTCCGGATAAAGGAATGTTTGATATTACACAATCGTTGGTAAAGTTAGCCGAAGATTTAGGGGTGAAATTTCAATATCAAAATTTGGTAGATGAAATTGTTGTCAAAAATAAAAAGGCAGTAGGTATAAGAGTTAATGGAGAACTACAAGAAAGTGATTTGGTAATTTCAAATATGGATGTTTATTTTACCTATAAGAAATTGTTGAAAGATGAAACTCAACCTCAAAAGATTTTAAAGCAAGAAAGGTCAAGTTCGGCATTGATATTTTATTGGGGAATCAAAAAAGAATTTTCAGAATTAGGCTTACACAATATTTTTTTCACTCAAAATTATCAAAAGGAATTTAATCATATTTTTAAAACCAAAACCCTTTTTGACGATCCAACGGTTTATATCAACATTAGCTCAAAGCATAAAGAAGATGATGCACCAAAAGGATGTGAAAATTGGTTTACCATGATAAATGTACCCAATAATGTAGGGCAAAACTGGGAAGCTTTTAAGTTAGAAGCGAGGCAAAATATTATAAAAAAAATCAATCAAAGATTAAAAATAGACTTAGAAAGTTTAATAGAAAATGAAACCGTTTTAGACCCGGTTTTAATAGAATCAAAAACTTCTTCCTATCAGGGTTCTTTATATGGAACAAGCTCTAATGATCAATTTTCAGCATTTTTGAGGCATGCAAATTTCTCTAAAAAAATTGGGAACTTATATTTTGTTGGAGGGAGTGTGCATCCCGGTGGTGGAATTCCATTGGCTTTATTATCGGCTAAAATTGTTTCGGAAATGATACCATCAAAACTGTAAATTAGCCTTTGGAATAAAAAGCATGATTAAACCAAAATCTAATAAAATCATTTTCAGTTTTTTTTCATGGTATATTTCTAAAATTATCAGGAAAGATTTTCATTCATTTAAGTTTAATGAAGAACCTTTTTCAGATGATAAAGCGATTTTATTATTGGCAAATCATTTTAGCTGGTGGGACGGTTTTTTAATTTTTCACCTTAATAAAATCTATTTTAAAAAGAAATTTCATGTGATGGTTTTAGAAGAAACCGCCCAAAAAGTAAAATTCCTAAAATATTTAGGTGCATTTGGAATTCAAAGAAATGCCAAGAGTTTAATTCAATCATTAGAATATGCAGGAGAGCTATTAGACGATCCTAAAAATTTAGTTTTAATTTTTCCTCAAGGCGAATTGCACTCTTCTCATGTTTCTGCCGTTAATTTTGAAAAAGGATTGAGTAAAATTGTAGCAGCTTCTAAAAAACAATTTCAATACATTTTTGCTGCCATGGTTACAGATTATTTTGACCATAGAAAACCATCAATAACTATTTATTTAGAAAATTGGGAAGCACAAGAATATACCAGTTTACAGGTGATAAAAAGTGCTTACAATAAGCATTATGAAGGTTCTTTAAAGCAACAAACTGATACCAAAGTATAATGATGATTTATTTTTTTTACATCATATTTTCTTTTTTGATTTTAAGGTTTACAGTCACCTTATTTAATTTTATATCTAATCCTAAACTTACCCGTTCTCCTAAATTTTATAATGATTTGGTGTCTGTTCTTATCCCCGCCAGAAACGAGGCAGAGGATATTTTAACTTTATTAGATTCTTTAAAAGTTCAAGATTATCAAAATATTGAAGTGATAGTTTTAGATGATCAATCTGAAGACCATACTTTTACTGTTTGCGAAGAATTTTCAAAAAGTGATACGCGTTTTAAAGTAATTAAAGGGCAACCTTTAAAAAAGGGATGGTTGGGTAAAAATTACGCTTGCTATCAATTAGCAAACCAGGCAAAAGGAAAGTATTTATTGTTTTTAGATGCTGATGAGCAAGTGAAAGATGGATTGATTAACAACGCCATTTACAGAATGCAAATTGGTAAGCTTTCTTTACTCAGTTTGTTTACCAATCAAATTACTGAAACAGCCGGCGAAAAAGCAATTATACCTTTAATGCATTATTTACTACTTAATTTATTGCCTTTAAGGTTGGTGAAACTGAGTAAAATGCCCTCATTTTCGGCTGCAAGTGGGCAGTTTATGTTATTTGATAAGGTGAATTATCTTAAATTTCAATGGCATCAATTGGTTAAAAATATGGTGGTAGAAGATGTGGAGATCATGAAAAAGGTAAAGCAAAATAAGCTTAACGGAGAAGCTTTATTGGCTAATGGTTTTATTTATTGCCGAATGTATAAAGGATACAAAGAAGGTTTAGATGGGTTTAGTAAAAACTTGTTAGCGGGCTTTGGCGGAAACATTATTGGATTGATGATCTATTTATTGATGGTTGTGTTTGGTCCCATTATGATATTGATTTTTTTAAATTTTGAGCTTTTCTATTTTGCAGTCACCTTAATTATCTTTAGCCGAATTATGATTTCTTATCTTTCGGGCCAAAATGTACTTACAAATCTATTTTTTCACGTCTTTCAAATGATAAACTTATTAATCATTGCGGTGTTATCCATCAAAAAATCTTTAAATAAGTCGTTAATTTGGAAAGGCAGAACTATTCATACATGAGATATTTAGACAAATCTGGTCTTTCTAAAATATTTATTATCATATTTCATTTGGTTGGGCTTATTGGTTTTTTATTGCCAAACTACCATGATTTCTTTTTATCGTTTGTGCCATTTCATTTGCTTTTAATGGCGGGAATCTTAATTGCAAATCAAAAAGAATATAATAAGAATTTTTGGATGTGTACTGTGGCTATTATTTTGGCTGGTATTACCGTAGAAATTATTGGAGTTGCTACTGGGGCAATTTTTGGGAACTATACTTATGGTCAAACTTTAGGTTTCAAAGTGGCAGATGTGCCATTATTAATTGGTGTAAATTGGTTTATCATCGTGTTTTGTGTAGGAGCAGTATTAAAAAAATACTTTAAACATCAGCGTAATCTAAAATCATTAATTGGAGCTTTTATTTTAGTGATGATGGATGTTTTAATTGAGCCAGTAGCCATAAAATTTGATTACTGGAGCTGGCAAGACAGTATCATACCTTTACAAAATTTTGTAGCATGGTATATTGTGTCTTTCTTCTTTTTAAGAGCGTATTATGAAATTGATTTCAGAAAAACTAACAAAGTAGCTGGTGTGTTGTTAATCAGTCAAACACTGTTTTTTATAATTTTGAATCTTACCGTTGTCTGACTTAACTTTTCATATTTTTGCATGAAAAATAAACACATGAAATACAATCTCAAAGTAACCATTGATTCGGATTCCGGCTTTTGTTTTGGAGTTGTTTACGCAATCGATATGGCCGAAGAGATTTTAGCCGAAGATGGTTATTTATATTGTCTAGGAGATATTGTTCATAATGATGAAGAAGTAGAACGCTTAAAACTTAAAGGACTAAGAATTATTGAAAACGAGGATTTAAAAAATCTTCACAATGAAAAAGTCTTAATCAGAGCTCATGGGGAAGCTCCTGAAACCTATAGAACAGCTTTAGAAAACAACATCATGTTGATAGACGCTTCATGTCCTGTGGTTTTAAAGCTTCAAAACAGAATTAAGACAACGCATGATGCCAAAGAAAAGGTGCTTATTTTTGGTAAACATGGGCATGCAGAGGTGATAGGTTTACAAGGGCAAACCAATAATGAGGCTTTGGTTTTTCAAGACATTGCCGAGTTAGATAATGTAGATTTACCTTCTTCATTCACTTTATATAGCCAAACCACAAAATCAACTGATAAATTTTACGAGATCAAAAATCAATTGATTGAAAGAGGATATGATGTGAAAGCAAATGATACCATTTGTCGCCAAGTCTCCAACAGAGATAAAGATTTGCCAGCTTTTGTGAAGCATTTTGATAAAATTGTATTTGTTTCAGGTAAAAAATCTTCCAACGGAAAAGTACTTTACGAAGTTTGTCGCAAAAATAATCCAGCCACCTATTTCATCAGTAAGCCAGATGATTTAGAGAAAATAATGTTTAATCCAGAAGATAAGATAGGAATTTGTGGCGCTACTTCAACACCAATGTGGTTGATGGAGCAAGTAAAAGGAGTATTAGAAACTTATTAATTCTTTAAATTGAAATCAGCTACAGGCATATACATGGCTTTTATAATCATTTTTTTATGGTTAGGATGCATTGTCTTGTTTATGTCAACTCATCTTAGTTTTTCAAATCCATTAATTTATTTGCTTACGCTGATTCAAATGCACCTATATACAGGGTTGTTTATCACAGCTCATGATGCGATGCATGGAACAGTAGCGCCTCATAATCAAAAATTAAATTCATTAATTGGACAAGTTTCCACCGCTTTATATGCCTTGTTTCCATTTGGTAATTTGAATACAAAACATCACAAGCACCATCAATTTGTACATACTAAAGAAGATCCAGATTATCATCAAGGGAACTTTTTTATATGGTATTTTAGCTTTATCAAGCAATATATTACTTGGTGGCAAATTGTTGCAATGGCCATTATTTATAACGTGTTAAAGATTTGGATTATCGAACAAAATTTACTGATGTTTTGGGTGATTCCCTCACTATTAAGCACATTACAGTTGTTTTATTTTGGGACTTATTTGCCTCATAAAGGCGAACACCAGAATAAGCATCAATCAAAATCACAATCAAAAAATCATATTTGGGCATTCTTTAGTTGTTATTTTTTTGGTTATCACTATGAGCATCATGACTCTCCTGTTACTCCTTGGTGGAAACTTTGGCAACAAAAAGAAAAGAATTTAGAAATATAAAATGGGTAAAAAAGGTATTTTAATAGTAAACTTAGGCACACCAGACAGTCCTTCAACTGCCGATGTAAGAAAATATTTAGATGAATTTTTAATGGATGGTAGGGTGATAGATATCAACCCTATTCTCCGTACTATTTTAGTAAAAGGAATAATTGTTCCTTTTCGTGGTCCAAAATCAGCTAAAATCTATAAAAAATTATGGACACCAGAAGGCTCTCCGTTATTAATCTACGGTAAACGAGTACATCAATTAATTAAAGAAAAATTAGGTGATGATTATCATGTGGAGCTGGCTATGCGTTATCAATCGCCATCAATTCCTGATGCTTTAGAAAGATTAAAACAGGCTAAAGTTGATAGCATTAAAGTAGTTCCATTGTTTCCTCAATATGCTTCAGCATCAACAGGTTCTGTTCATGATAGAGTGATGGAAATTGTAAGAACTTGGCAGGCTATTCCTGATATTAGTTTCATCAATAGTTTTTACGATCATCCTGGGATGATTAAAGTTTTTGCAGCTCACGGACAAAAATATTTAAACGAAGGTTGGGATCATATTCTTTTTAGTTTTCATGGTTTGCCACAAAGACAAATGAGAAAAGTAGATGTTTCTGGTGTTCATTGTTTGCAGGTGAAAGATTGCTGTAAAACCATTACAGAAAATAATAAATTTTGTTACACCGCCCAATGTAACCGCACAGCACAATTGATTGCAGAAGAGCTTCAACTTACAGAAGATAAATATACCATTTGCTATCAATCTAGATTAGGAAACGATCCTTGGGTGCAGCCCTATACCAGTGAGGTTTTAAAAGACTTAGCTGCAAAAGGTGTGAAGAAGTTATTAGTTTTTTGCCCAGCTTTTGTTTCTGATTGTTTAGAAACCACCATTGAAGTTTCTGAAGAATATGCAGAAGAATTTGAGGCGCTTGGAGGAGAAAGAGTGCAATTAGTAGAGAGCTTAAATGATGACCCTGCTTGGATAGACGCTTTAGAAGATATTATTTTAAATAAATAAGCGTAAAATTAATTTAAGAAAATTTTCTTTGTATAAGAGAAAATTTTCTATATTTGATTATTAATTAATCTGATAAATTTTAAGCTATGAAAAATAAAGCTTATCCAATAAATGAATCTACTAGTCAAATAGTTTCAGATATTATTGCGCCATATCACAAAATGTATGCTAATCCAATAGCGCTATTATCAAGCTCTAAAACTGGTTTAAATGCAAAGGCTGCTTTAGATTTTATTAATGTTTCAGGTTTTTCCTACCAAGAGTTTCAAGACACATTTAAAACAACTGTAAAAACAATACAAAATTATTTTACTCAAGATTTAACCCTAGATGCTTCTCTAAGTGAAAAATTGCTAAAATCTTTTGCTTTATATGAGAAAGGGATGGAAATTTTTGGTTCAGCTCAAGCTTTTCATGCTTGGTTAAATACTTCTGCGTATGGTTTGGGTAATCAAATCCCTTTTTCTTTAATGGATACCATTACGGGTATTTCACTCATTGAAGAAGAACTCATTCGAATAGAATACGGTGATTTAGCCTAAAAAATGTTTGTTTTTAGAATTACCATCGCAAAATACGCAGACAGTTTAAGGGCATCAGGAAGAGCATCTAGGTGGAATTCTAATGAAGTAGAGATGATTTATACTTCTTCTTCTCAATCTTTAGCTTGTTTAGAGAATGTGGTTCACCGTAATTTATTAGGCTTAAATCAATCTTTTCGAGTATTGACCATTCAAATTCCAAAGGAGGTTTCTATAAGTGAATTTAATTTAGATGAATTACCTTTTGATTGGAAATTATTTCATCAAATGCCTTTAACACAAAGTTTAGGAGATAAATGGATTCAATCAGAAAAATCTGCGGTATTAAAAGTTCCTTCGTCTATTATTCAGCAAGAATACAATTACCTCATTAATCCTGCTCACAAAGATTTTAATAAAATAAGTATCAACAGTATTGATCCCTTTGTATTTGATGAGCGGATTAAAATTTAGGGATTAAAAATGGAGTTCATAATAGTTGCTGTGGCTCCAGTATTTCTCTCTACATAATTTTTAGCACTATTTCCACATTGGGTTAAGTAAACTGTATCATTAACTAATTGCTCTAAAACAGAACTTAACTGTTCAAAATCAGTAATACTAAAGCCGGCATTTTTTTTTATCAAATCTTTCGCTTCTTGAAATTTATGGTATTTAGGGCCAAATATTATAGGTAAACCCCAAGCTGCTGCTTCTAAAGTGTTGTGAATTCCTGACCCAAATCCACCCCCTATATAAGCTATTTCACCATAATGGTATAAAGAAGAAAGCATTCCTATATTATTAATAATTAAAACTTTTTCTGATATTTTGATTAAAGGATCTCTTTCTTTAAGTACCGAATAACGAATAGAATCTCCTCCTATCATTTTTTCTAGGTCTATTAATTTTGCTTCAGAAATTTCATGTGGTGCAAATACAAATTTCCAATTGTGATGAGATGCTTTAATGTATTTAACCAATAATTCTTCATCCTGAGGCCAAGTGCTTCCAGCTATTAATAATTTGTTTGAGCCTTTAAATTTCTCGATCAAAGGAAAATCTTTTCTGTTTTTTGCTAGATCTAGAACGCTATCAAATCTGGTGTCTCCGCTAAGGGTATAATTTTTTAATCCAATGCCTTCTAATAATTTTCCTGATTCTTCATTTTGAACATAAAAATAAGTGACATAGCTTAGTATCTTTCTATTAAAGCCTCCATACCATTTAAAGAAAATTTGATGGGGTCTAAATATTGACGAGGTAATGTAAAGCGGAATTTGATGATGATTTAAAGCTTTAAAGAAACAATACCAGTATTCATATTTATTAAAAATGGCCATTTCAGGTCTAAATATTTCTATAAAATCTTTCGCATTTTTTGGAGTGTCTAATGGTAGGTACAAAATCATATCCCCTAAAGGAGAATTCTTTCTCACTTCATAACCAGAAGGAGAAAAGAAAGTAATCAAAACTTCTTTCTCAGGGAATTGATTTTTAATAGCTTGCAATAATGGTTTGCCTTGTTCAAACTCTCCCAAAGAAGCAAAATGAAACCAAATTCTTTTTTTAGTGAGGTCGGGATTAAATTTATTTTTCCAATTTTTACGCCCAGAAATCCATTTTTCAGCTTTTTTGTTGAAAAAAGAAAAAATCCACACTAAAAAGTTATAAAATTTTATTCCAAAGAAGTAAATTGTAAACACATTTAAAAAATTGAATGATTAACTTCGTCAAGTTTAAATAAAATAGATAACATCGACTAATAAAAAATATGAAGATAGCAGTTATAGGAACTGGTTACGTAGGCTTAGTAACCGGCACATGTTTAGCAGAAACTGGAAACAATGTCATCTGTGTGGATATTGTTGAAGATAAGATTAATAAAATGAAAAGTGGGATTTTACCCATTTATGAACCAGGTTTAGATATTTTATTTCATAGAAATATAGAGCAAGGAAGGTTAAATTTTACAACAAACCTTGCTGATGCCATAAAAGATGCTGTTATTATATTTTTAGCTTTGCCAACTCCTCCCGGAGGCGATGGAAAAGCAGATTTAAGCTATGTTTTAGGTGCCGCAAAAGATATTGCGAATCTTATTACAGATTACAAAGTGATTGTTACTAAATCTACAGTTCCTGTTGGTACTGCTGATAAAGTAAAAGCCGTTTTTAAAGAAAACACGCTTATAGATGTGGATGTTGTTTCTAATCCAGAGTTTTTAAGAGAAGGCGTTGCCGTAGAAGATTTTATGAAGCCAGATAGAGTGGTGGTAGGGTCAAGCAGTGAAAAAGCAAGGAAATTGATGGAAGAATTATACGGTCCTTATGTAAGATCAGGAAATCCTGTTATTTTTATGGATGAGCGTTCTTCAGAGTTAACCAAATATGCCGCAAATTCTTTTTTAGCAACAAAAATAACCTTTATGAATGAAGTAGCTAACCTTTGCGAATTGGTGGGTGCAGATGTTGATATGGTAAGAAAAGGAATTGGTTCTGATGCCCGTATCGGAAAAAGATTTTTATTCCCAGGTATTGGTTACGGCGGAAGTTGTTTTCCTAAAGATGTGCAGGCTTTAGCTATGTCATCAAAAGAATATGATTATAGCTTTAAGATTTTGGATGCCGTAATGGATGTAAATCAAACCCAAAAATTAAAAATCGTAGAGAAGATGATCAAATATTATAATGGTGATCTATCTGGAAAGAAATTTGCTTTATGGGGTTTAGCATTTAAACCAGAAACTGATGATATTAGAGAAGCGCCAGCTTTGTATATTATTGATGAGTTAACTAAAGCAGGAGCTGAGGTTGTTGCTTATGACCCAGAGGCTATGGAGAATGTGAAGAAAATGAAAGGTGATGTATTATCTTTTGTTGAAAATCCTTATGATGCTTTAAAAGATGCTGACGCATTAATTATTGCTACAGAATGGCAATTATTCAGAAATCCAGATTTTGATTTGATGGAGAAAAACCTAAAATCTAAAGTGATTTTTGATGGTAGAAATCTATACGATTTACATAAAATGATTGATTTGGGTTACTATTACAACAGTATTGGTAGAGCTACAGTTGAATCTTAAAAGAGAAAATAAATAATGAAGAAAAGAGTATTAATTACAGGAGCTGCAGGATTTTTAGGTTCACATCTTTGTGATAGATTTATTAAAGAAGGATACCATGTAATTGGTATGGACAACTTGATTACCGGAGATCTTACCAACATAGAACATCTTTTTAAGCTAGAAAATTTCGAATTTTATCATCATGATGTATCTAAATTTGTTCATGTACCCGGTAAATTAGATTATATATTACATTTTGCTTCACCAGCAAGCCCTATAGATTATTTAAAAATTCCCATCCAAACTTTAAAAGTAGGGTCATTGGGTATTCATAATCTTTTGGGTTTAGCCCGAGTGAAAAGCGCTAGAATTATCATCGCATCTACTTCAGAAGTTTATGGCGATCCAGCAGTTAATCCTCAACCAGAAGAATACTGGGGAAATGTAAATCCGGTTGGTCCAAGAGGTGTTTATGATGAAGCCAAACGTTTCCAAGAAGCCATCACCATGGCTTATCATACTTTCCACGGAGTAGAAACAAGAATTGTAAGAATTTTTAATACTTATGGTCCAAGAATGAGATTAAATGATGGTAGAGTTTTGCCAGCATTTATTGGTCAGGCATTACGTGGAGAAGATTTAACTGTTTTTGGTGATGGTTCTCAAACTCGTTCTTTTTGCTATGTAGATGATTTAGTAGAAGGAATTTACAGATTATTATTGTCTGATTATTCATCACCAGTAAATGTGGGTAATCCAGATGAAATCACTATCAGTCAGTTTGCAGAAGAAATTATCAAATTAACGGGCACTAATCAAAAAGTGATTTACAAGCCACTTCCTCAGGATGATCCAAAACAAAGACGTCCGGAAATTACTAAAGCAAGAGAGATTTTAAAATGGGAGCCTAAAGTAAATAGAGCCGAAGGTTTAAAAATCACTTATGATTATTTTAAAACTTTATCTAAAGAAGCATTAGAAAAAATAGATCACAAAGACTTTACCAACTACAATAGATAAATAATGGCAAACAAAATTTTAGTTACGGGTGGTACCGGTTTTATAGGTTCACATACAGTTGTTGAATTATATAAAGCAGGTTATATTCCTGTAATTGTTGATGATCTTTCTAATTCATCAGTAAAAATTCTAGATCAAATTGAAAAAATAATCAATTACCGACCAGAATTTTATGAGTTTGATTTATGCGATGAAGCTAAAACTAAGGCTTTCATTCAATCTCAACCAGATATATCAGGAATTATTCATTTTGCAGCATTTAAAGCTGTTGGCGAATCGGTACAAAAACCCTTAGAATATTATAGAAACAACTTTTATTCTCTAATAAATCTATTATTTGCATACAAAGAGAAGCCTATAAATTTTGTTTTTTCTTCAAGTTGTACAGTTTATGGTCAGCCAGATGTTTTGCCTGTCACAGAGCAAGCTCCAATCAAAAAAGCAGAATCTCCTTACGGAAATACCAAGCAAATTGCCGAAGAGATTTTGAGTGAAACTGCAGCTATAAATAAAAATTATAACATAGTTGCTCTAAGATATTTTAATCCAGTTGGCGCACATGAAACTGCTTTAATTGGCGAATTACCAATTGGAGTTCCTCAAAACTTAGTACCATTTATTACACAAACGGCTATAGGTAAAAGAGAAAAAATCACTGTTTTTGGTGATGATTATGATACCACAGACGGAAGCTGTGTAAGAGATTACATTCATGTGGTAGATTTAGCTAAAGCCCACGTTGCTGCAATCAAAAGAATGGAGCAAGGGAAATCTAAAGCTAATTTTGAAGTTTTTAATATTGGTACCGGTAAAGGAACAACAGTTTTAGAAGTAATTAATGCTTTTGAAAAATCAACCGGCGAAAAACTAAATTATAGCATTGGCCCAAGGAGAGGAGGCGACGTGGAGAAAGTTTATGGCGATGTAACCAAATCAACAGAAGAATTAGGTTGGAAAGCCGAGTTAAATGTAGATGACATGATGAAATCTGCTTGGGAGTGGGAAAAATACATTAAAAATAATCCTTTTTAGAAAGATACAAGATTTGAGTATCAAGAATCAAGAGATATGCAATCTTGATTCTTGATACTTTCTACTCGATACTCAAAACAATGAAAATACTCATCACCGGTGGAGCCGGATTTATAGGGTCACATGTGGTAAGAAGATTTGTATCTACTTATCCAAACTACCAAATTGTAAATTTAGACAAGTTGACTTATGCAGGTAACTTAGAAAATTTATTAGATGTTGAGCAAGCACCTAATTACAAGTTTGTAAAAGGAGATATAGTTGATGCTGCTTTTATACATGATTTATTTGAAGCAGAACAATTTGAAGCAGTGATACATTTGGCAGCAGAATCTCATGTAGACAGATCAATTTCTAATCCTATAGAATTTGTGATGACCAACGTTGTTGGGACTGTGAATTTATTGAATGCTGCTAAAACTTCTTGGAAAGGCAGTTATGATAAAAAACGCTTTTATCATGTTTCTACTGATGAAGTTTACGGAAGTTTAGGTGAAGGATCAGAAATGTTTACCGAAACCACAGCTTACGATCCTCACTCGCCATATTCGGCTTCAAAAGCAAGTTCAGATCATTTTGTTAGAGCTTATTTTGATACTTACGGAATGGACTGTGTGATTTCTAATTGCTCAAACAATTATGGATCATATCACTTTCCCGAAAAATTGATTCCGCTTTCTATCCATAACATCAAGCAAAATAAAGCCATCCCAATTTATGGTAAAGGCGAAAATATTAGAGATTGGCTTTGGGTAGAAGATCATGCCAGAGCAATTGATGTAATTTTTCATAAAGCTAAAACCGGTACAACTTATAATATTGGCGGCCATAATGAATGGACTAATATTGATCTCATTAGAACGTTATGTAAGGTAATGGATAAAAAATTAGGTAGGGCAGAAGGAGAATCTGAAAAATTAATTACCTACGTAACTGATAGAGCCGGACATGATTTACGTTACGCCATAGACGCTACTAAATTAAAAACCGATTTAGGTTGGGAGCCAAGCTTGCAATTTGAAGAAGGCTTAGAAAAAACAGTTGATTGGTATTTAGAAAACGAAAAATGGCTAAATAATGTAACTTCTGGTAATTATCAGCATTATTATGAAGAGCAATATCAAAACAGGTAATGTTTAATCTATTCAAAAAGAAGAGTAAAAAACCAGAATTTGATTTTAAAAGTATTGGGATAGATATGCACTCGCATATCCTTCCCGGTATTGATGATGGCGCACCAACGGTTAGAGAATCTGTAATGTTGGTGAAAAGATTAATTGATTTAGGGTTTAATAAATTAATTGCCACACCTCATATCATGGCAGATTATTACCGCAATACGCCAGAAACTATTAACAAAGCATTAGGAGAATTACAGCTAGAGTTGCAAAAGCAGGGAATTGAAATTCCTATTGAAGCTGCCGCCGAATATTATTTTGATGAAACTTTTGAAAGTAAAATCGAAAAAGGAAATCTCCTTACCATGGGGAATAACTATTTGCTTTTTGAGCTTTCGTACATCAACTTTCCTAATAATCTTAAAGAAGTTATTCAAAAACTAAATGATAAAGGATACAAACCAATTTTAGCCCACCCAGAACGCTATCCCTATTTATACGGTTCAATAGAAAATTTCTACAAAATAAGAGAGTATGGATGCTTTTTTCAACTCAACACTATTTCTTTAAGTGGCTACTACGGTAAACAAACACAAAAAGTAGCAGAAGAATTGGTAGATAATATGATGGTTGATTTTATAGGCTCAGATATGCATCACCCCAAACATGCTGATGCTTTGCACCAATCTTTATTTTTACCCCACACCAAAATTTTGTTAGAAGAATCGAGTTTGCAAAACGAAATGTTGAAGTAGTTTCTCGGTTACCAGTTATCAGTTGCCAGTCATGAAATGAGTATTTTCTTTACCAGTTTTGATCAGCTCTGATGTGTCAGTTTATAAGTTGCCAGTTTGAAAAAAAAAATACGCAAGTCAAAGTCCTTCTCCTTTGGAGAAGGACTTAGGATGAGGCTTCTACTCATACCTCAAAGCTTCAACAGGGTCTAATTTTGAAGCTTTAGAAGCCGGTATAATTCCCGAAGCTAAACCTGTAGTTACACAAGCCAACAAGCCTAGCAATATCCAACCCCACGGAATTAAGAATGAAGCGCCCATAGCAATGGCTAATAAATTACCCATTACAATGCCTAAAAATATTCCAAAACCACCGCCAATTAAGCAAATTACAATGGCCTCATATAAAAACTGTTTTCTAATTAAAGTTGGGTTGGCGCCAATCGCTTTTCTGATGCCAATTTCTCTGGTTCTTTCCGTTACAGAAACCATCATGATATTCATTAACGCAATGGCAGCTCCAATTAAAGTAATTAAACCAATAGCAATACCCGCAATTTGTACAAATTTTAAATTGCTAATTAGTGTTTCGGCAATGGCATCACTTTTTGTAGTTTCAAAGTTACTTTCTTGCTGAATGCTTAATGTTCTGATATTTCTCATCAAGGCAGTTGCCTCACCTACAGCATAATCCATTTTTGTAGGGTCATTCACCATTACAGAAATGGTATAAGTTGGGTTCGGATTCGTCATAATTTGTCGGCCTTTAAAAACCGGAATCACGCATACTTTATCACCTCCAAAACCAACACTCGATCCTTTGGGAGCAAACACCCCAATTACTCTAAATTTATTACTTCCAATGGTAATCGTTTTATCTAAAGCACTTTCATTTTTAAAAAACTTCTGTTTAAGTTCATCGCCAATAATAACTACGCTTGCCCCAAACTCCTCTTCACTAGCCGAGAAATTCCTGCCCTCAGTAATTTTATATCCTCCGGTAAAAACATAACCAGCATCAGCACCTAAAACAGAAATATTTGGGTTAGTTTTTTCATTTTTAAATTTTACAGTTGCTGCAAATGAGGCAAAAGTATTTACAGAAATGGTGGAAGGAACCGTAAAACGTTCTTTAAAATCCATCGCCTCACGGTAAGTAATTACAGGCCAGCGCTTAGGTCTGCTGCCATTTCCACCAATTCTAATTCCGGTACCCCGGTTTCTAATGGTAAAAGAATTGGCGCCCATACTCGCAAAAGTGTTGTTTAACGATCCTTTAATGGCATCAATAGAAGTTAAAATCCCCACCAAAGCCATCAAGCCAATAGCAATAATTAGGGCTGTTAAAAAAGTCCTCAACTTATTACTTTTAATAGATTGAAGCGCAACTTTTACATTTTCTATGTTATCCATTTATTTAACAGCTTTAGCTAAAAATACAAATTATTAGTGTTTAGACAGCACATTCATAAGCATTGTTACAGATGAAAATAATTTGAAAAGCAAATTCCTGTGTTCTTAGGTTTCGCTTATCCACTTTCCGTTGTAGTCCCAGCAAAAAGAGCGGGGAGCTTCCGCTTCAATTGGGTTTATTTAATTTTGGTCATTGCAATTAATCCAAAACTAAATGAGTTACAAACTCATATAAGTTCTGCGTAAGGGATTGAAGCGGCATCCTTTTGGCCTTTTTGCCAAAAGATTTAGCGAAAAAGCCCGACCCTTTTTCAGGGGAACGCCCAAAACATTAATTAAATAAATGGTATTGATTTTCTTTATGTGGGAGCAAGGGTTACGTAGAATATTTCTGGAAATAAGCTTATAAATAAAAAATGCCAGCCTTCTCTCAAAGCTGGCATTTATATTAATAAAAAACTAAAAAGAATTAAACTGAAAAACTGGTTCCGCAACCACAAGTTTTTTCGGCATTAGGGTTATTAAAAATAAAACCTCTAGCGTTTAAACCTTGTTGGTAATCTACTTGCATTCCCACCAAATATAATCCATGTGCTTTGTTCATAAAAACACGAATGCCCTCAATTTCATACTCGCTGTCGCCTTCTTTGATCTGGTCAAAACCTAAAACATAACTCATTCCAGAGCAACCACCTCCTTCTACACCTAAACGTAAACCAAACTCACTTCCCAGTTCTTGCTGCGACATTAATTTTTTAACTTCTTTTTTTGCACCTTCGGTTAAACTTACGGGTGCTGCTGTTTCTACTGCTGTGCTCATAAATCAATAAATTAATTACACAAATATAAGGCAAAATGTAGATTTTTGTTTTTTATTCACCTTTTTTACCAATAACTTACAATAGCAACATGGACATTAGTATTTTCTTTTTTGATGTTTTAAAATACACACTATCAGGTTTGTTCGTTTTCTTTGCCGCTTACTTTTTAATAAAGAATCAGTTTGATACTTATTACAACCTTAAAGAGTTAGAATATAAAACCATAGTGGTAAAAGATATATTGCCATTAAAATTACAGGCTTATGAAAGGATGACCCTTTTTGTAGAACGTATTAACCCTGCTAATTTATTGGTAAGGCTGCATGTATCTGGTATGGATGCAAGAGAAATGCAAAATCTGATTTTAACAGAAATAAGAGCCGAATATCAGCACAATATTTCTCAGCAATTGTACATCAGTAATGATGCTTGGAACATCATTAAAAGAGTAAAAGAAGATACCATTAATTTAGTAAATCAATCTATTGCCAATTTACATCCCGAAGCTTCGGCGGTTGATTTGAGTAAAGTTATTTTTAACCGATTGAGTGAGGTAGAAGAAAACCCTTTCGATTTAGCGTTGTTGGTCCTAAAAAGAGATATTCAGGAATTATAAAATTATACATGTCAACACAAAAAGTATTCACCTCATCGGGTATAGAAATTAAAGAAGTTTACAGCACTTGTAATCCTATGCAAGAGTTGCCTGCCGAATTTCCGTTCACTCGTGGAATTCAAAAGGACATGTATAGAGGGAGATTGTGGACAATGCGCCAGTACGCAGGTTTTTCAACTGCCCAAGAATCTAACAAACGTTACCATTATTTATTACAACAAGGTACAACCGGGCTATCAGTAGCTTTTGATTTACCTACACAAATTGGCTATGATAGTACTCATGCCATGTCTGAAGGGGAAGTAGGAAAAGTAGGTGTGGCCATAGATTCTTTAAAAGACATGGAAATGCTTTTTAGCGGAATAGAATTAGAAAAAATCACAACTTCTATGACTATTAACGCCACCGCATCAACGCTTTTGGCCATGTACATTGCGTTAGCAAAAAAGCAAGGAGCAGATTTAAAAAAGATTTCAGGAACTATCCAAAATGATATTTTAAAAGAATACGCAGCAAGAGGAACCTATATTTACCCTCCAAAACCATCCATGCGGTTAATTACCGATGTTTTTGAATATTGTAGTAAAGAAGTTCCAAAATGGAATACCATTTCTATTTCTGGTTATCATATTAGAGAAGCCGGCTCAACAGCGGTACAAGAATTAGCTTTTACACTAGCCAACGGAAAAACTTATTTAAAAGCCGCTTTAGAGAAAGGCTTAGATATTAATGTTTTTGCAAAGCGATTATCTTTTTTCTTCAACTGCCATAACAATTTCTTTGAAGAGATTGCCAAGTTTAGAGCAGCCCGAAGAATGTGGGCAAACATCACTAAAGATTTGGGTGCAACAGATGAAAGAGCACAACAATTAAGGTTTCATACGCAAACAGGTGGTTCTACTTTAACAGCTCAGCAGCCTATTAATAATATTGTAAGAGTAACCAACCAGGCAATGGCTGCTGTACTAGGCGGAACGCAATCTTTGCACACCAATGGTTTTGACGAAGCACTTTCTTTACCAACAGAAGAAGCGGCATCAATTGCTTTAAGAACGCAACAACTCATTGCTTTTGAAAGCGGTGTGACCCAAACGGTAGATCCTTTGGCAGGTTCATTTTTTGTAGAGTCTTTAACAGACGAAATGGAAGCCGCAGCATACCAATACATTGATAAAATAGATTTGATGGGAGGCTCTGTAAATGCAATTGAGCAAGGATATATTCAGCAAGAAATTGCCGATGCTGCTTATCAATATCAAATGGATATTGAAGCGGGCCGACAAATTATTGTGGGTGTAAATAAATATCAATCAGAAGAAAAAGTAAATCCTGATGTATTTAGAGTAGATGATAGCATCAGACAAACTCAAATAGATAAAATTAATCAGCTTAAAGCCGAGAGAAATAACGATGCAGTAAGTTTAAAGTTAGCCCAGCTTAAAGAAGCCGCAAAAGGTAATGAAAACTTAATGCCTTTTATTTTAGCAGCTGTTGAAGAATACGCAACTTTAGGAGAAATTGCCGATACACTTAGAAGTGTTTTTGGAGAATATTAAAAATGTTCAAAGCCAAATAAGCATTCGTGTTAATTCGTGTATTCGTGGCAAAAAAATAGAGTTACAGTAAAAAGCGTTTTGCAGAGTATTAGTTTCAATTGCGTTTGTATTTAAAAGCGATTAAGCTGATATTTAAGATTCGTGTTCATTCGTGAAAAAAAAATAACGTTATAATAAGTGGAATTCATTCAAACAATATGATAAAAAATAGTTTACGCAATTTAGCCTTTTTAGGCCTAGTTGCTTTAGGTGCTTGTAGCCCCAAACTACAACTCGTAAAAACCGAGAAAAAACTCATTCCAATTACAGAAAACTTGCCAAAAGATTCGGCAATGTTAGCCTTCTACAAGCCTTACAGAATCAAATTAGATTCTTTAATGAATGATGTAGTGGCCATTTCTGAAATGGAAATTCAAAAAGCACAGCCAGAAGGGCCTTTAAATAATTTCTTTGCCGATGCCATGTATGATAGCGCCAAAGACAAAGGAATAGCTTTTGATTTTGCTTACACCAATTACGGCGGTTTAAGAATTCCCTTGCCAAAAGGAGAAATCTACAGGTATAAAATTTTTGAATTAATGCCTTTTGAGAATGCTTTGGTAACTGTAAAATTTAAAGGAGAAGACATTCAACGTTTCTTTGATTATATCGCCGAAGGTGGAGGAGATCCAATTTCGGGAGCAAGATTTACCATCAGCAATAAAAAAGCTATTGATATTACTATAAACGGAATTCCCTTTGATGCTAGTAAAACATATACCGTACTTACATCAGATTATATGGCGAACGGAGGAGACGGTGGCGCCATTTTTACCCGATTAATTGAGCGAGAAAATTTAGATTTTAAATTGCGAGATGCCATTCTTCAATACTTAGAGAAATTAAAAAAAGCTGGAAAAACCTTAAACCCTGTGAACGATGGAAGAATTAAAATCAAATAGTAGAAGAAACTTCTTAAGAAACACCCTTACCGGTGCCGCATTATTAGGTTTAGGCTTTAAAGCCGATAGTGTTTTTGCAAAAGATGATTTTGTTAACCTTACCATTTTGCATACCAATGATGTGCACAGCAGAATTGATCCTTTCCCGATGGATGGATCTAGAAATGCTGGTAAAGGCGGCATAGCATCAAGAGCGGCCTTAATTAGTAAAATAAGAGCCGAAGAAAGAAATGTTTTGCTTTTAGATGCTGGAGATATTTTTCAAGGAACACCATATTTTAACTTCTATGGCGGCGAATTAGAAATTAAGATGATGAGTATGATGGGTTATGATGCCTCAATTATGGGAAATCATGATTTTGATAACGGAGTAGAAGGTTTTGTAAAGCAATTGCCACATGCAAAGTTTCCAATTTTAAATGCCAATTATGATTTTACCGATACTGCTATGGAAGGGAAATCTAAATCGTACCAAATTTTTAAAAAGGAGGGACTCAAAATTGGAGTTTATGGTTTAGGAATAGAGTTAACAGGTTTAGTAAATCCTCAACAATATGGCAACACAAAATATCTCGATCCTATTAAAAAAGCTTTAGAAATGGAGAAATTTTTAAAGCTAGATCAGAAGTGTGATTTAGTAATTTGTCTTTCGCATTTAGGCTTCAAATACAAAGAGGATAAAGTTTCTGATTTGGTTCTGGCGCAAAGCACTTATCATACAGATTTAATTATTGGCGGGCATACACATACCTTCTTAAATTCACCAGAAATTGTAAAAAATAAGGCAGGAAGGGAAACTTTAGTCAATCAGGTAGGTTTTGCGGGATTAAATTTAGGCCGCATCGACTTTGCTTTTTCAAGAAATAGCAGTAAAAAAATAACCTATAACTCTTCAATAGAGGTGATTGAAAATAATTTCAAATTTTAGTTTTTTTAACCGTTTTTTTTTTGAATCTTCGATGCTCGGAAGTAGTCGCCCCTAGACATCTTCCATCGCATTAGAATACAACAGATTAGAAAATTATATGGAAAAAACTTGCAACAATGTTTGGGAGAACTGTCTTCAAATCATAAAGGATAATATACCAACCCAAAGTTTTAAAACTTGGTTTGAACCTATTATTCCACTAAGGCTTGAGGAAAGCATTTTAACCATACAAGTGCCAAGTTTATTCTTTTATGAGTGGCTTGAAGAACATTACGTCGGTCTTTTAAGAAAAACCATCAAGAAACAATTAGGAGATTCGGCAAGGTTAGAATACAATATTGTTGTAGAAAAATCTTCCTCTCAAAAGCCTTACACTACAAATTTACCATCAAGCGGTAACGGTGCCGAAGGAAAGACACAGTCTATCCCAATGCCAGTTGCACTCAATAAGGACATCAAAAATCCGTTTGTAATACCAGGTCTTAAAAAATTACAAGTAGATCCACAGCTCAATCCAAATTACACTTTCGAAAACTTCATTGAAGGAGATTGTAACCGTTTAGCTCGCTCTGCAGGTTATGCCGTTGCCGCAAAACCAGGTGGAACTTCTTTTAATCCATTGATGATTTACGGAGGTGTTGGTTTAGGTAAAACCCACTTGGCACAAGCCATTGGAAACGAAGTAAAAAGAAACATGCCAGATAAATTGGTCATCTATGTTTCTTGCGAAAAGTTTTGCCAACAGTTTGTAGATTCTTTAAAAAACAATACCATTAATGATTTTGTGAATTTCTACCAAGCCATGGATATCATCATTATGGATGATGTACACAACTTTGCCGGAAAAGACAAAACTCAAGATATTTTCTTCCATATTTTTAATCACCTGCACCAATCAGGTAAGCAATTAATCATCACTTCAGATAAACCACCAAAAGATTTGGCCGGTTTAGAAGAAAGATTGTTGTCTAGATTTAAATGGGGACTTTCTGCTGATCTTTCTGTTCCGGATATTGAAACCAGAATGGCAATTTTGAAAAAGAAAATGTATCAAGACGGTATAGAATTACCAAATGATGTAATAGAATACGTTGCCAACAATATTGATAATAACGTAAGAGAGTTAGAAGGTGCAATGGTTTCTTTATTGGCACAATCTACTTTAAATAAGAAAGAGATAGATTTAGCGTTAGCTAAGCAAATGTTAAAGAACTTTATCAAAAACACAAGCAAAGAGATTTCTATGGAATACATCCAGAAATTAGTTTGCGAGTATTTTGAAGTGCCAGTAGAAATGGTAAAATCTAAAACTCGTAAAAGAGAAATTGTTCAAGCTCGTCAAATTTCTATGTACTTGGCAAAAAGCCATACTAAAACGTCTCTTAAATCAATTGGCGCTTTCTTTGGCGGCAGAGATCACTCCACCGTTATTTACGCTTGCCAAACCGTAGAAGATTTAATTGACACCGACAAAAAGTTTAAGGCTTACGTTCACGATATTCAGAAAAAGCTTAAAATGAGCTAACATAAATTTTCTGAGCAAAAATCCCGTTAGGTCTAACTTAACGGGATTTTTTTGTGTGATGATTTTTTGAAAAGGTACTGTAGTAGTTCTTCGGCAAAGCCAGTCGGGCTGTTCGCAATACTCCGCTGCGCTACGGTATTTGCTGCCATCCCGTTTATTTTACTTGGGCTTGTGCTGCTATTTCCCAACTAAACATGTTCGTTAATTTATTTTTGGAATACGTAGGGATAACCCTCGGGTTATCCTGTATAATCATAAATTAACCTTTTCACAAACGGATAATCCGAGGATTATCCCTACATTTTTGTCTGTAGTTAAGAGGGTATCTCAACCTCTTTCATATTTAATTCAATCTTAAGACCTACAATTTTTTTGAGATACGTAGGGATAACCCTCGGGTTGTCCTTTATCATCATCTTTTCACAAACGGATAATCCGAGGATTATCCCTACATGTCTTTCAGTAGAGCTTTAAATTCTTTGCAAAAGCCCACGTAAAATAAACTGGGTTGAAGCGGCATCTTTTTTGGTCATCCTGAGCGGAGTCGAAAGGGTTAGAGCCCAAAAAAATACAGCGTAAAACCAGACTATCGGAAGCTATGAAAACAGAAACTTGCTTTACAAATATTTAACGCTAAGCTTTTACCCACTCTAAGCTTTCCACCCAAACTGCGGTCCGCGGTCTTCAGACTCTTTTAGCTTACCTCAAAACTCCCATTTTTAAAAAAGCATAAAGCAAACCCGTTACATGTAAAGCTTGCGGAATTTCGTTTTTTAGCAGCATGTGTTTTACCTCTTCAATAGAATAAAACTCTACATCAATATCTTCATGTTCATCTAAATTTTGCTCTTGAACTTTAATGCCACCTTTTGCCAAATAGCAATAAGTAACATTATTTGAAGTGGCAGGATTGGGGTAAATGGTAGAAACCAGTTCAAAATCTTCAAACAAATAACCGGTTTCTTCTAGTAATTCTCTTTTAGCGGCATCAATTGGGTATTCGTCCCCATCAATTACGCCACCCGGAATTTCAATAGAAACAAAACCTCCGCTATGGCGATACTGTTTTACCATAATCACTTTTTCATCCTTGGTGATGGCTACCACGTTTACCCAATTTGGGTATTCTAAAACATAATATTCTTTGGCTAAGCGGCCATCAGGTAATTCACATTCGTCTACACGTAAGGTAGCCCAAGGTTTTTTAACAAGGTATTCAGAAGAAACGGTTCTCCATTTTAAAATGCTCATGCCTTAAAAGTAAAAAATCCTACCTCAATTAGAAGCAGGATTTTTTAATAAAATTCTTTAATTTATATAGGTAATAATGCAAGTCCCCTTTCAGGGGATTTAGGGGTTACCAACTTCCGCTAGATCCGCCACCGCCAAAGCTTCCGCCGCCAAAGCCGCCAAAACCTCCACCACCAGATGAGCCGCCTCCAAAACCTCCGCCACCGCCAGATCCTCTTCCGCCCAGTCCGGATAGTAAAGACCACCAAACAATATCAGCACCGCCTCGGCTACCAATCACACTTCTACCACCGCCACCTTTACCACCTCGGCTAATCAATAATAAAACACCAACAACAATTAAAACAATTAAACCTGCTGGGAAACCTTTTTTGCCACTTTTTCGCGGACTGTCGTTTTTATATTCGCCTTTTGTGTAACTAATAATGGCATTAGTTGCGGCATCCATTCCGGCGTAATAATCACCGGCTTTAAAATTTGGCTTAATTTCGTTTTCTATAATTCTTTTGGTAATGGCATCCGGTAAAACGCCTTCCATTCCGTAACCAGTTTGAATGGTTACTTTTCTATCACCAATAGAAGCAAGCACTAAAACGCCTGTGTTTTTTTCTTTGCCGCCAATTCCCCAAGCTCTACCTAATTGGTATCCGTAATCATTAATATCATATCCATCTAAAGATTGGATCATTACAACAGCAACCTGTATAGAAGTAGAGTCGCTAAAAGCAACCAATTTTTGTTCTAAACTAGCAACTTGATCGGCACTTAAAGTTTTGGTATAATCGTTTACTAATTGATTGGGTTTTGCTGGAAAGTTTTGGGAATAGCCAAAAAAACTAAAAAGGCTTATTACTATAATTAAAAAAGTATTCTTCATGTATTTATTTAGCTAGCATCAGTGTAAAAAAGTGATATCATCTGGTAATTCATTGATGTCATCGCTGTTATAAGGGAAATATTTTTTAAGCTGTTTTCCAGCTTCAATAATTCCTAAACTAATTCCTTCAGCAACTTCTTGGTGTTTAAACTTTTCTAACATCAAATTTTTAGTGGTATCCCAAAATCCATCAGGTATTACTTCATTAATTCCGCTGTCTCCAATAATAGCAAACTTATGATCTTCTAAAGCCACATAAACAAGCACTCCGTTTCTTTGCTTGGTTTCTTGCATTTTTAAATCAAAAAAACATTCAATAGCTCTTTCGTAAGCATCTTTACTGCATTTTTTTTCTATGCAAACCCGCACCTCACCAGAAGTAGCTTTTTCTGCCCATTCAATAGAATGCTTAATCTTTTCTTGTTCTTTATCGCTTAATAAACTCATATTTTATTAATGTTAATTCCTTGAACTATTTAAAGCTCAAGGAATTTATTAACCATTTTATTATAAACACATTAAGGCTATTCGTGAAATCCCTGTCAAATCCAAAAAATCAGCATTCAAACCTCAATCTAAATCAATCTGTGAAATCCTCTTAATCTGTGTAATCCGTGTCAAAAATAATCCACTGAAAATCAATGCTTAGAATTCTACCTTAGGCGCCTTGTTAGCTCCAGCTTCAGCAGCAAAGCTTCCTTTTTGAGCAAATCCAAACATTCCAGCAAATAAATTATTAGGGAAAGTTCTAATATTGGTGTTATATTCTTGCACTGCCATGTTAAAATCTCTTCTGGCAACAGCAATTCTGTTTTCAGTTCCTTCTATTTGCGCTTGTAATTCTAAAAAGTTTTGGTTGGCCTTTAATTCAGGGTATCTTTCAGAAACAATCATTAATCTACCTAAAGCCTGACTTAACTCACCTTGTGAAGACTGAAATTTTTGAAGAGTTTCTGGCGTAAGTTTATTAGGGTCAACCTGTATGGATGTTGCTTTTGCTCTGGCTTCAATAACCTGAGTTAAAGTTTCTTTTTCAAAATTTGCAGCACCTTTTACAGTTGCAACTAAATTATCAATCAAATCTGCTCTTCTTTGATATTGATTTTCTACTTCTCCCCACTGGGCTTTTACTTTTTCATCTAATTTGATTGAACTATTGTATCCACATGAGCTTAAAGAAGCTACCGCAAAAAAGGCAATCATGCCAAATAATAATTTTTTCATTTTCATTTTCTATTTTTTTTGAATATAAGACTTAGAGTTCAATTTTCATACCTTTGTTACAATTTGGGATAAATACCCGACAAATTAGCATGGTCAAAGAAATAGAAATTGTCATCAGTCCTGATGATATTACAGATCTGGAAAAGATCAGAACCACAATTCTTTTAGCAGAAAAAATAACGTCAGTTCAACTAAATCATTTCATCATCAGAAAAAGATCTATTGACGCCAGAGGGAAAAACCCGGTTTATCGTTTAAAGGCAGTCCTATATATAGGAGAAAATCCATTGATAGAAATTCACAGCATAAAATATCCTGATGTTAGCAAAGCAAAGCCAGTAATAATAGTGGGAGCTGGTCCAGCTGGGTTATTTGCTGCATTAAGATTAATAGAATTAGGCTTAAAGCCGATTATTATAGAACGTGGTAAAGCAGTAAAGGAAAGAAGAAGAGATTTAGCGGCTATAAATAAAGAAGGGATACTTAATACCGAATCTAATTATTGCTTTGGCGAAGGCGGTGCAGGAACTTACTCTGATGGAAAGCTTTATACTCGGTCAGATAAAAGAGGCGATGTCAATAAAATGCTTCAAATATTTGTTGATCATGGAGCAACTCAAGATATTTTAGTTGATGCCCGCCCTCATATTGGCACCAATAAATTACCTCAAATTATTACCTCAATAAGAGAAACTATTTTAAATGCCGGTGGCGAAGTTCATTTCAATACCAAACTTATTGATATAAATATCAACGATCAAAAATTTCAATCAATAGTAACAAACAGCGGCGTTTTAGAAGCATCAGCATTAATTTTAGCAACTGGTCATTCTGCCCGAGATATTTATGAGCTTTTAAATAAAAAAAATATTTTATTAGAAGCCAAGCCATTTGCTTTGGGCGTAAGAATAGAACACCCACAATATATTATAGACCAAGCCCAATACCATTGTCCAACTCGACATCCAAATTTACCACCATCATATTATAGCTTGGTAGAACAAGTTCAAGATCGTGGCGTTTTTTCATTTTGTATGTGTCCAGGCGGGATAATTGCGCCATGTTCAACAAATCAAGAAGAAATTGTTGTTAACGGATGGAGTCCTTCTAAGAGGAATAATCCTTATGCTAATTCGGGTACAGTGGTCCAAGTCAATTTAAATGATGTTTCAGGTAATTATAATGCTGATCCATTTGCATTATTAAACTTTCAGGCCGAGATAGAAAAGAAAGCTTATCTAGCAGGTGGAGGAGCATTAAAAGCTCCGGCACAAAGAATGGTCGATTTTGTAAATCAAAAGATATCATTTGATTTGCCTGAGAATTCTTACTTACCAGGCTTAACCTCAACAAACCTTTATGAGGTATTACCTCCTTTCATTTCAAAAAGATTGCAACTCGCTTTACCTAATTTTGGGAAGAAAATGCCTTCAAGATTTGGTAATAATGGTTATTACACAAACGAAGCTGTTTTGGTTGGTGTAGAATCTAGGACTTCATCCCCAATCAGAATCCCTCGTGATAAAGAAACATTGCAACATCCACAAGTAAAAGGGCTATTTCCATGTGCAGAAGGGGCAGGCTACGCCGGAGGCATCATATCGGCTGCCATAGATGGTCAGTCCTGTGCAAATGCTGTTTACAAACTAATCGTATAAGTTTCAATTCAAAAATTAACAGAATGAAAAAGACATTAATCTTAGGCGCAACCACAAATCCAACAAGATATGCCTATTTGGCAGCAAACCGTTTAGTAACTTATGGTCATCAAATTATAAATGTAGGCATAAAATCCGGAGAGGTCGCAGGTCAACCTATAGAAAAGCCTATACATATATATAAGCATATAGATACAATTACATTATATCTCGGCCCTCAAAATCAAAAAGAATACTACAATTACATTTTACAAACCAATCCCAAAAGAATCATATTCAATCCAGGTACAGAAAATGCCGAGCTTGAATCCCTTGCAGTACAAAATGGAATTGAAGTTCAAGAAGCTTGTACTTTAGTTTTATTATCGACCAATCAATATTGAGAGAAGATTTTTTAGAAAGCAAATACAGTACATATATAAGTACAGTCTGGCTATTCGTTACAAATCCTCTCCCGCCCAAAAGCGGTATGCGGGTTTTTCACTGCTATCCAGTTTAATCTTCAAGGCCTGTACTACTATTAATGTCTCCCCTATATAACGTAATACTAAATTATATAGCCAATTAGGTGTAAAAATTAGCTTTCTTATAAAGTAGAACAATAATAAAACAGTAAATCAATAGTTATCAATAATTAGAGCGATTGCATAAATCACACATTAACCATCAGTTTCTATGTACTTTTTAGCACAAAAATCAGGAAAAGTAAACTTTTTCAATCAGATTGACAGGGAGTTATGTAAGGAGTAATAAAAAGGAGATAATAATAGTTGCGAGATAAATAAAAAAGTTACACCTTTGCACTCCGCAATCGCAAGGAAGGCGGGGGATTGAAAAGAGAGAGAAGCTTAATAAGGATAGGAAAAAAGATAATTTTCGACTTGAAATAAAAAGCAAAAAAAGATTAGGAAGTAACAAAAATAAGTTACATCTTTGCACCCCGGTCAAACGGGAAGGAAAACCTTAAGGAGCGATTCTAAGAGGAATAAA